>NZ_MWZD01000001.1 GCF_002982315.1 Leucobacter massiliensis
CTCTTCCCCTCCCCCTTGTCCCCCGCGTCCTGACCTCGCCGAGCGGGGGACAACGCAGGCTCGCCGACGGGATCTCGCTGCGCTTTTCGCCACTCGGCATCGGAGGAGAGGGAAGAGGGGTAACGGGGCTCTCGGGCGGCCACGGTCCTGGCCGGGAGTGTCCGGTGCGCGGCCGGAGGGTGTCTCCTGGGCCGGGAATCGCGCGGCCTACGGTGTGGGGACCGACCCGAAGGAGCGTCACGATGCCCAGAGCTTCCTCCCCGCGCGAGCGCCGCCCCGTCTCCGCAGCCGCACCGTCTCCCCCGCCCGCGCCCGGATCCGCATCCGCGCCCGCTCCCGAGACCGCGGCCGCGCCGGTCTGCATCATCGGGGCCGGACCCGCAGGCCTCGCCGTCGCCCGCGCCCTCGCCGAGCGCGGCATCCCCTACCGGCACCTCGAACGCCACAGCGGTGTCGGCGGGCTCTGGGACATCGACGCGCCCGGCACCCCCATGTACGAGTCCGCGCACTTCATCTCCAGCCGCACGGTCTCCGGCTTCAGCGGCTATCCCATGCCCGACGACTACCCCGACTATCCCGACCACCGGCAGATCCTCACCTATCTGCGTGGCTTCGCCGACGCCTACGGCCTCACCGAGCGGATCGAGTTCGGCGCCGAGGTCGCGAGCGTGGAGCGCGCCGGCACGCTCTGGGAGGTCAGCCTCGCCGACGGCACCGTCTCCCGGCACCGGGCCGTGGTCGTCTGCACCGGCAGCCAGTGGCACCCGTACTCACCCGAGATCCCCGGTGACTTCACCGGTGAGGTGCGGCACAGCGTCGAATACCGCAGCCCGCAGGAGTTCGCGGGCAAGCGGGTGCTCGTCGTCGGCGGCGGCAACTCCGGCTGCGACATCGCGTGCGACGCGGCCCGCACCGCGGACACCGCGGCGATCAGCCTGCGACGCGGCTACTGGTTCATCCCGAAGCACGTCTTCGGCCTGCCCTCCGACATCGTCGGCGGCAAGGGCTCGTTCCTGCCGAAACCCCTGGAGCGCGCCATCCTGCAGCCCATCCTCCGGCTCCTCAACGGCGATCCCACTCGGCTCGGCCTGCAGCGACCCGACCACAAGCTCTTCGAGACGCACCCGGTCGTCAACTCGATGCTGCTGCACCACCTGCAGCACGGCGACATCCACGCCCGCCCGGGCATCCGCACCACCTCGGGCAGCACCGTCGAATTCACCGACGGCAGCCGCGAGGAGTTCGACCTGATCCTGCTCGCCACCGGCTACCAGCATCGCGTGCCCGTCGCCCAGCGCTACTTCGGCGACGAGCAGCACCCCGATCTCTACCTCAACTGCTGCTCGCGCGAGCACCCCGGCCTCTACGGCGTCGGCTTCATCGAGACGAACAGCGGCGCCTACCAGCTCTTCGACCGGCAAGCGCACCTCATTGCGGGCTACCTCGACGACCAGGCCAGCCGCCCCGCCGCGGCACGTGCCTTCGCCGAACGGATCCGCACCGACCGCCCCGAGCTGTCTGGCGGCCTCCGCTTCGACGCCTCGCCGAGGCACCGCGGCTACGTCGACTCCGACGCCTACGTGAAGCACATCGAGCGGCTCGCGAAGCGGCAGGGCTGGCCTCTCTCCGGCAGGCCACCGGCTGCCGCAGCCACCCCGGCCCGCGCACGTGCGGGGGTCCCGGCATGAGCTATGACTACCGCGACCGCGTGATCGTGGTCACCGGCGGCGCAGGAGACATCGCGGGAGCATTCATCGTCCCGGCGGCGGCGCGCGGCGCACGCATCGCCGTGGTCGACATCCGCGGTGAGCAGGCCGAGCGCGCCGCCGCCGCCCTGCCAGGCGCAGCCCACCGCGGCTACGCCTGCGACCTCACCGACGAGGCCGCGGTGCGCGGGCTCGTCGAGCGCCTCGCGGCCGACCACGGACGCATCGACGTCCTCGTCAACAACGTCGGTATGACGAGCTCCGAACGCTTCGACGAGCGCTCGGTCGAGAGCATCCGCACGGAGATCGAGGTCAACCTGCTCTCCCCGCTGGTGCTCACGCGGCTCGCGATCCCCCTGCTGCGCGCCTCCCGCGACCCGCGCGTCATCACGACGGTGTCGCTCGGGGGCATCTTCCCGCTCGGCGAGACCCCCATCTACACGGCGTCGAAGTTCGGCCTGCGCGGCGCCATGCTCTCCATCGGCCTCGACCTCGCGGGCAAGGGAATCCGCGCGGGCTCGGTGCTGCCCTCCGCCACGGACACGCGCATGCTGCGGCAGGAGGCCATCGACGGCGGCAACTCCTTGCAGTTCCAGGATCCGCCTCAGCCGCCCGAGTCGGTCGCACGCGCCATGATGCGACTGCTCGACCGCCCGCGGCTGGAGGCGTACCCGCGGGTCTCGGAGTCACTGCTGGTGCGCTTCGCGATGCTCATGCCGAATGCGCTGCCGCGGCTCATGCGGCTCTTCCGGCGACGCGGCGAACGCGGCATGGCACGCTTCCTCGCGGAGCTGGAGCGCGACGGCAAGGTGCGCCGGGAGGACGGGACACTGGTGCTCGCGGAGGTGGAGCGATGACGGAGTCGGCCTTCGTGACCGCGGGCCGTTCGTCGCTCGAATCGGTGCCGTACCGTCGTCCGGCAGGCGGCGCCCCCCCCCGGCCGAGCAATCCCTCTCCCGTGCGGAGGCGCGACCCCGCGATCCGCTGCGCAACCGCGGGAATCAGGCGGTGACGCGCACCACGCCGCGCATCTCGGGGTGGATGGAGCAGTCGTAGGCGAACTCGCCGCTCTCCCCGAAGAGGTGCGTGTAACTGCCCGAGACCATGAGCTCGCTCACGAAGCTGCCGTCCTCGGCGACCACGTCGTGCTCGGCGGTGCCCTCGAAGACCCAGCGCACCGCCTGGCCACGCGTGATCTCCACCTCGGCCGGCTCATAGCGGTTGTCGACCACCGTGACCGTCACCGCGGCCTTCACCTCGTCGTCGGAGGGCACCGGTTCGGGCTTCTCGGGCGTGCATCCGGCCAGCGCCGCTACGGCCCCGATCCCGAGCACCCCGGCGAGGCCGCCCAGCACTCCGCGTCGCGACAGCTCCATGACTCCTCCTCCGGCTCTCAGTGGCGGTGCAGTGCTCGCGCCGCATCCGTGATCGCGCCCGTCATCGACGGGTAGACGGCGAAGGCCGAGGCCACCTGGTCGACCGTCAGCCGGTGCTCCACCGCGAGCGCCAGCGAGAAGATCAGCTCGCTCGCCCGGTGCGCCACGATCACGCCGCCGATCACCGTGCCCGAGGCCTTCCACGCGAACAGCTTCACGAAGCCGTCGGTGAAGCCGATCATCTTCGCGCGCGGGTTCACGCTCAGCGGCACCGTGTGCGTGACGTGCTGCGCGAGATCCGAGGCCTCCGCCAGCGTGCGCTCATTCCAGCCCACCGTCGCGATCTCCGGGTAGGTGAAGACGTTCGCCGCGACATTGCGCAGCTCGATGGGCCGCACGAAGTCGCCCAGCGCGTGCATGATCGCCGTGTGCCCCTGCATCGACGCCACCGAGGCGAGCGGGAAGAAATCCGTGCAGTCGCCCGCCGCGTAGACGGAGGGCACATTCGTTCGCGCCACCTTGTTGACCCGGATGTGGCCGCTCTCGGTGAGCGCGATGCCCGCCTCCTCCAGGCCGAGGCCCGCCGTGTTCGGCACGGAGCCGACCGCCATGAGGCAGTGCGACGCCTCCACCGTGCGCCCGTCCGCCAGGGTGACCAGCACCCCCGTCTCGGTGCGCACCACCGACTCCGCGCGCGACTTCGACATGACGCGCATGCCGAGCCGCTTGAACTCCCGCTCGATCACGGCCGCCGCGTCTGGATCCTCGCCGGGCAGCACCTGCTCGCGGCTCGACACCAGCGTCACCTCGGCGCCCAGGGTGCGGTAGGCGTTCGCGAACTCGGCGCCCGTCACCCCCGAACCCACCACCACGAGGTGCTCCGGGATCGCCGGCAGATCGTAGAGCTGCTTCCAGCTGAGGATCCGCTCGCCGTCTGGCTTCGCCGAGTCGAGCTCGCGGGGACTCGCCCCCACGGCCACCACGATCGTATCCGCCTCGATGCGGTCGAAGTCGGTGCCGCCCGCCGCAGTCGACACCAGCACGGCGTTCGGCCCGTCGAGCCGGCCCTCGCCCTGCACCACGCGCACCCCCGCGTCCTCCAGCGAGCGCAGCATGTCGACCGACTGGGCGCCGGCCATCGCCATCAGCCGCTGGTTCACCGCCGCGAGATTGACCGCGATCTCCGGGCGCACCGGCTTGCCGTCGCCGCCGGGCACGAAGGCCTGCACGCCGAGCCTGCCGCCGTCCCGCACGGCCTGCACGCCGCCCGCCGTCGCGATGAGGCTCTTCGACGGCACGACGTCGGTGAGGACCGCGGAGCCGCCGACGCCGGCACGCTCCACCAGAGTCACCTCGGCCCCCAGCTGCGCCCCCGCGAGCGCCGCCTCGTACCCGCCCGGACCGCCGCCGAGCACCGCGATGCGATGCTTCCGTTCATACGCTTTCGCCATGCCCACCAGTCTACGGGGATGACTGAGCGCGGCTCTGCGTCCGCCCTCGCCGCGCGCGGCGCCGCTCAGTGCCTGCGCGGGCAGGCGTTGCGGCAGGCCTGCTGACAGGTGCCGGGCCAGCGCTTCTCGAGCCGGCGGTCGAGCGCCGCCCAGTAGCTCTGCATCACCGGGCTCGTGCGGGCCCCCATCCAGAGCTGGATGTTGCGCACCGCCTCGCTGTCCGCCCACAGCCACTCGTCGAACCATGCGTCCACGGCGCTCGCGAGCGCCTCGCCGCGACGACGGCCGAGGCCCGGCCGCGGGCTCTCCTCCCGCTGCTCGCGGACCAGCCAGGTCACGCCCACGTGTGCCGGGACCGGCAGCGGCTCGATCTGCATCTCCGCGAAGACCTCGACGAAGACGCGCCCGTAGGCGTCCTCGGGCAGCGCGCGCAGCCAGGCACGCAGTTCCTCGAGGTCGGAGGCGTCGCCCGCCGCCAGGACGCAGTCGATCCCGGCGGGATCGAGCACGGAGACCGCCTCGGGCTCGCCGCCGGGCTCGGGCGTCACGGGATCTGGGGTCACGCCTCCATATTAGGTCATGCTTACCTACATCGGAAGATTTTTTCCGGCGTGATCAGCCGGCACCCAGCCGGGCGTCGCCGCCGCTCTCCGGAGCACTGCGCAGCAGTCCCGACGCCAGGCCCGCCC
>NZ_MWZD01000010.1 GCF_002982315.1 Leucobacter massiliensis
CTCAGGCACTCGCAATGGCCTACGGGCAGAAGATCACCGATGCGGGCGTCTATGCTGACGTGCTCGCGGAGCTGAAAGGACTCGTGAAATGAGCTCCAGCAACGTATTCGATAGCGCGCGGAAGAAAACCCCGCCAACGCGGGTGGGCGACCTCAAAGCCGGCGGCGCGCTGGCCGAGCCGATGGTGATGCACTCGACCCGCGTGCCCGTGTCGCTGAACAAGGCAATCAAGAAACTCGCCGTCGACGAGCAGGCCACATTGCAGGCGCTCACTATCGAGGCGCTAGAGACGCTGCTGAAACTGCGAGGCAAGAGCGAAAGCTGACATGTCTACATGTAGGCATGTCAGCTTGTAAGTGAGTGTATTTGTCGGCGGTCACCCGTACAGTCGACAACGACGAGAGGAACGGTGCTATGGCTATCAACGAACAAGGGCGGCAGCTCGAAGTCGCCCGCGAAGCTGAGGAACTGCTACGCACTCTCGCGCGCTCGACCCGTGCCGTGCCGAACCCGCAAGACTCGTACCCCCTGCTGGGTGAACTGGTGGCGATGGTCGATCATCTCACCCAAGTCACCCGGCAGCTCGCCCACTGGCACGCTGGCGCTGAGGACGGCACCCACTACGCCGGGGAAGACGGCGGCACGACCGGGAGTACCCACGCCGCGGGGAGCGCGCTGAACGAGGCTCGGCAGGCGCTGCGCACCGCGTCAGAAGCGATCAGCAAGGCGTACACCGCGAATGGCGTGGTGCTCTGGTACCCCGAGTCTCGGTAACCGGGGAAGACGAAGAACAGGAATGCCGCACAAACCGTTCTCCGGCGAGACACCCTATGCGATCTGCGAGCAGTACGCAGCAGGCAAGATCGACGGGGCCCAGCTCGGCGACGAGCTGACGCGCTGGGAATATGCACCGCCGGCTCGAACCAAGGATTACTTTGACGATCTTTTGTTCGATGCGCCTGGCTCGACCGATGATCTAGAGCGGGCTCGGCGGCGTGGACTGATTGATGAGGATACGTTTTGCGAGATAGCGGATCGCCTCGAAGCGTTACATGAGGTTGACCCAGAGAAGCGTCAGCCCGAGTTGTTTGCCAGTCTCACTCCGGCGCAACACGAGCAGGTGGCGGCAGCGTGTTGGCACGTTCTGAACGATGGTTTTCCCCTTGAACGGGAATCCGTCGAGAGGATCACGACGCTGCTCGTCGACGACCCGCAGCAGTTCGCGATTCTGTACGGACCATACATCGAAGCGAAACCGGGCGGGCAGGTCGACGTTGAGGCTTGGCGGGAGATGAAAGAACGTATGCGGAGTGCTCTGGCGACCGAGCTGAAACGCCTTGAGCAAAGCGATTACGCAGAACTGGCCGAACGTGCCGAACACGGTGAGCTGCGCGTGAAACCCGACGGTATCAGCGTGCAGGGTGCCGCCGCCGAGGGGCAACGTCTTCTCATGGAAGCTACCGGAGCAACCAGTGTTGAAAGAAGCGACCCAGATTGCGCTTGGACGCCTCTCCGAGACTGACGACGAGACCAACTGATGCTCGCGTTCTGCAGCTACTTCAACTGGGTCGATGAGGCCGGCAAAACGCATCAGCTGCCGGGCTACGATTCGAAGCTCGGCGAGACTCGAGGGCAGGCCCGGTTGACACCAGGCTCCCGAACGGTGTGCATTCGGGTTACAGGCATTGCCGAGCGGGAGGACTAGCTATGACGCCGAGCGTTCCAGCCGTAATTACGGCATCAGATTTTAGGTTCCTGAGGTGTCTGGAATAGTGAGTCGGTGGCTAAGCCGTGATTAAGGAGGGCACCATGGCGGAGGATGAGCGAATGGTAAGGCGTAGGGCTCGGCGTCAGTGGCGTCCGAGCGTTCTAACCTGGTCTATTGCTGTACTTGCGGTCGCCGGTATGGTCGCGGGGTTGTACCCGATGACCGCAGCCTGGCTGTCTTCTTACAATCAGTCTCAAGTGATCAAAAATGCTGAAACGAGCATTGATTCGCTCTCTCCTGGCAAGGAAGACCAACTTGCTGCGGCACACGCCTACAATGACGCACTTTCCGCTGGTGTGAGGCTTGAAGCAGGAGGCAACGTGCCCGTCGGGACGGGCAATCTGTCTGGTGGTGATCTTCGGTATGACGAGCTTCTCAACTCCAATGAGGAAGGGTTGATGGGGCGTATCAAGATCCCTGGAATTTCCGTTGATCTGCCCATTTACCATGGCACGTCTGATGCTGCTCTTTTGAAAGGTGCGGGGCATCTTGAGGGGAGTCATCTTCCGGTAGGTGGTGAGAATACGCGGTCAGTGGTGACTGCTCACCGTGGTTTGGCGAACTCGACGATGTTCACGAATCTCGACAAGGTTGGCTCCGGGGACACGTTTACCGTTGAAGTGCTTGGGGAAATCCTCACATATCGCGTGTTTGACATTCAGGTGATTGATCCTGATGAAACAAGCTCGTTGCGGGTGCAGCCAGGTCGTGACCTGGTCACGCTGATCACGTGTACTCCCCTAGGGATTAACTCTCAACGGATTGTGGTCACCGGTGAGAGGATCACCCCGACACCTCCAGAAGACCTTGCCAGCGCTGGCGCAGCGCCGACGATTCCGGGGTTTCCGTGGTGGGCGGTCATTGGTGGGGCGGGTGTGCTCCTGATCGGCGCTTATACCATTCGCCAGGGGTTCGTTGACGCGCGCGTTAGGGAGCGTCGGCGGCAGAGTGATGCTTTCGAAGCGCAGAGCGTTTGAGTCACGCTAACGAGTTTTGTAACGAAAAAGTAACATCGTCATATGTGGTCACTAGTTAGTGTCTATATCAGGTGAGCGCTGCAGTTTAGCCGGCGGCGTGTCATGACGTAGGGGACGGTCGTCTTCTGCGGTTACGAAAGGAGACGTTCGGGTGGCTGAACGGAAAACGATGCGGCGTGTGGCCGCGATGGTCGGGGCTGTGGCTGTCGGTATGACTGCCATGGTCGGTGCGAGTTCTGCCGCGTTTGCTGCGCCGCAGGGCTACGGCGACATTGATTTTGATCGGGACGGGTCGTTGACGGTGCATAAGTACTTGCACCAGGTCAATGGCACTGACGGTGATATTAGTGCGGCTCCTGCTGCGGGTGATTTCACTGACCCGGTTGAGGGTGTGGTGTTCACGGTGTACCCGCTGCTGAAGGACGGTCAGCCGGTTGACCTGTCTGTGCCGGCGAACTGGGACGCTTTGGGTGACCTTACGCCCGGTGCTGCGTGCACGGCACCTGCCGGGTACACGCTTGGTGCGGGGCAGGCGATGCCTGCTACCGGTGCGAATGGTGCCGCGAATGTTGCGCTTCCGATCGGCGCGTACCAGGTGTGTGAGACCTCGGCTCCCGCACAGATCATCGATTCCGCGTCTCCGTTTATCGTGACGGTGCCGATGCCGCACGAGAACGGGTGGGTGTACGACGTACACGCCTACCCGAAGAACGGTGAAGCGACGATCGAGAAGACGATCGAGGAGCAGCAGGACACCGGCCTCGGGTCGGTCGTGAAGTTCCCTGTGACCGCACCGATCCCGACCACTGGTGATGAGTGGACCGGGTTCGCGATCCGCGATACCCTCGACGATCGCCTGACTCCGGTGGACCCCGCAGATATGGCAGTCACTGTTGATGGCGCTGCGCTCGACTCGTCCTACTACGAGCTGACTGTCTCCGGCCAGCAGATCACGATGAACTTCACCCCCGCCGGGCTCGCGTGGCTGAATCAGGGCCCGAACGCCCAGGCTGGGAAGAAGATCCAGGTCGTGTTCGCAGGTACGGTGACGACGCTGGGGAATGGTTCGATCACTAACGAGGCTGAACTGTGGCCGAACAACCCGGGGTTCGACCCGAGCACGAACCCGCCGATTCCGTCGAACGAGGTCGAAACGCACTGGGGCAGCCTTGAAGTGCAGAAGCGTGCCGCCGGTACCACCGGCAACGAGGGCCGCCTGAATGGTGCGGTGTTCGAGGTATACAACGCTGTTGACCCGTATGCTGCTGATTGCTCGACCGCGGAAGCTGCTGGTGACCCGGTTACCGTCAATGGTGCTACTGAGTTCACCTCGGCAGGTACCGGTGTCATCTCGGTTCCTGGTCTGTTCGTCAGTGACAGCGTGAACCCGGTGATCAACGCTGAGCAGCGCTGCTACGTCCTCAAAGAGGTCGCAGCTCCCGCAGGATACGTGCTCCCCGCTGATCCGTTCACTGCGGTCACAGTGAAGATCGGTGAGACCACAGTCTCGGATAACGTCGAGATTGTGAACACGCAGCAGGACGTACCTGAGCTGCCGCTGACGGGTGCCGCGGGTCAGGTCATGCTTATCGCTGGTGGTGTCGCAGCGGTCGCCGTTGCTGCGGGCCTCGTGATGATGAACCGCCGCCGACAGCGCCTGGACGCCTAACAAGATGAGTGTCCGTGCGGGCCGCGAAGCCGCGGCCCGCACGGACACGGAGTCTCTAACTCGTACAGTCATAAATCGAACCTGCACAGCACCTTGCCCCTCTGCGGGCGATGCAGTCTATTTGCCCGAGTTGGTGCTCCACACAGCTTTGAGGAACGGAACTATGGCCACACCAAATGCCAAACTATTGCCCCTGCCCGATTCGACGCTTTCACGTTCAAAAGGATTGCGAGCGCCGTTGAGGAGGCTCGGGGCGGCACTCCTGGCTGCAGCTGTTGTGGCTGGTCTACCTTTTGTACAAGCATCCTCGCCCGCTCAGGCTGCCACTGTGTACGAGATCGAGGGCAACTGGGGGGAAGACACGCCGAACGAGGTCAAGACCGGTGACGTGGTCAGTACTACGTGGCGCTACAACATCAACGATGACAGTGCCGCGCCAACCAATGACCCCGTTGATAACGTCACCCTTACGTTCGTTTCCCAGGGGGCCGTCTTTACAACTCTTCCCAGCGTATGCCTGGTCGGCGGCGTCACTCCCGATTCGTCGATATCAGCAGACGGTAAGACGATGACTTGCAACCTCGGAACACGCGATCAGGGCACAGCAGAACTCGTAATCACAGGTCTATCTGTGCAGGCAACCGATGGCGAGCAAGTTACCGTTTCCGGAAGTGTGGGCGACGTAACCGCAGGGTTGCCCCCTCTATCGGTAAAGAACGTGTTTGCGATGGATCTGAAGTTCGATGGTTCGGTTAGGAGCGCTCCAAGCTCCAACGGAACATATCAAGAGTTTTGGCTCCCGTGGTCGCTTCAGCACGGGCCAAATGGTCCCGCGGGGCCTGCCTCCGTTTCATATAACATCCAAATTACCGATTCACTCAATCAGGACATCCAGCTTTTCGCTGGTCAAGCTTGCAATGCATTGGACTTAACTTTCTCCGGATATCCAAGATCTGATAGTGCTGCTGGATCGGACCAAAAAGCTGCCTTCCCAACATGTACGATCACCCGCAGCTCGAAGAACAATTTTAGGCTTACGCTGAGTGGGCTTGACTATGCGCAATCGTCTTATCCCACAAAGGACGGCGCTGGTGTCGACCTGCCGTCAGAATGGAATGTCATTGCGTCGGGAAAGATCAGCATGTACTTCCCGTACACCGAACCAGGGAACCTCACGGTCACTGTAAACGCGCCGACTTACACTTCCCCAGTCTCCGGTCAAGCTTCCGCTGATGACGGGAGTAACAACACTCACTCCGTGCCCTACACCCGTGGCAGTCACACAAGCGGATGGCAGCCTCAAACCATGAGACCGCGCCCAATTGGGAGCTATTGGAACGATACGTTCCGACAGCTGGTGGGCGGGCCGGTGCGTCAAGGTGTTGGAATCGTGCCGACCACGAACACCACCACGAACCAGGTGTGCAGCATTCTTGACACCAAGTATGTCGAGTTCGAAGGGGCCGCTGTAGGCCGGTCTACGAGTGCAGGGACGATCTTGTCGGATCCGGACGTAACTGAGTGGTACTACATAGGCTCTGATCCCAGTGTGAATCCGAGCAGCCCGTCCTATAACCCGAACAGTTTCAGCTGCGAAACCGGCTGGGGAAGCAACGCCTGGGTTTCCACCCCACCAGCGGATCTGAGCCAAGTAAAAGCTGTCCGCGCAACAATCGGCAACCAGAGCGGCTTCGATATGAGCGACCGCAATCTCGTGATGTTGTATGTCGATTCAAAGATCAAAGCTGGAGTTCCGGAAGGACAAGACATTTGGCAGTGGGGCTCCTACAAGTACGGATCAAATGCCTGGCAGTCCCCTCACCGTGAGATGAATTCGGCCGCGAAACCCGCCACCGGTACACTCACACCCAACTCGCGCTACCCCTTCGCCGCGCCGCAACGTGATGTGATGCGGGTGATCGTGGCCCAACCAACGATCGAGAAGCAGGTAGACGCGGCCGAAACCATCCCTGGAGCAACGGTTACCTATACGCTGCGCTATCGCGCCGAAGGCGCGACGGATATCGCCGTACCGAACTACAAGGTCGTCGATACCCTCCCCGCAGGGATGAATTTCGTACCCGGCAGCGCATCGGTGGCCCCGACCACTGTGAGCGGCCAAACCCTTAGCTGGGACTTCGCAACCATTAATACGAATACGGACTACGTCATCACATTCCAAGCAACCATCCCGGGCGACGCTGAGCCCGGAGCGAAGTTTGTGAACACGGCAACTTCAAGCATCGGTACACACCAGGCGACAGCGGACGCCACCACCACGATTCGTGAGAGTGGTCTGACCCTACTCACAAAGTCAGCAGAACACGCGAAGGTCCCGCACGAGGATGGTGTCGCAACGGATTCATGGACAGTTCGAATCACCTCAGCCGACGTCAAAACGCAAGCGTTTACGGACACCATTGATGTGCTCCCATATAACGGCGACGGCCGAGGTACCAGCTTCTCCGGGAGTTACGAGCTCAATGGACCCGTTCAAGCTGTCGCCGGTGCAACCGTTTATTACACTAACGCAGACCCCACGACGCTGAAGGCTGACCCTGCTGATCCATCAAATGGTGCGGCGAACGACCCGAGTACAAACACTGTGGGATGGGGTACCACGTTCATACCCGACGCGACGGCAGTACGCGTTATTGGGCCGGCGCTGGCTCCGTCTGCGCAGCAGGAATTCAGTATCCCCGTGATCACTACGGGAGCAACGGCTGAAGATCTCTACGTTAACGTCGCAGAGGCCCGTGCCGAGAGAACCAAACTCAAGATGCGCACCTCAAGCATGTTCCAGATCGCCGCTGTGAAATCAGTTTCGATCAAAAAGTACGTGCAGGACTCCGACGGGAACTGGCATGACGCGCAAAATGTGGACGATTACCCGACGCATTACGCGGGAGACACGGTTCCTTACCGGCTCGTGGTGACCAACACTGGTGATGAGACGCTGACCGATGTGCAGATCACGGATGACCGGGTCGATCTTGCAGGGCTGGATCCGCTGCCGGATGGCCTCGAAGCTGGAGCTGTGATCCCGGAGTTGCTTCCGGGTGAGGATAACGCGGTCACGATCGAGTACTCGATTGTGCTCGGCGATGAAGCGGCCGGAGGTTCGCTGATCAACAACGCGTGCGCGATCCCGGAAGACGCGGGTGTTGAGGAGTCCTGTGATCCCGCAGGGATCCTGGTCGAAACGTCGACGCTTTCGTGGGAGAAGGTGAATGCGGGAGACGTGAGTGAGTATCTGGCGGGCTCGGAGTGGTCGTTGGTGCGCGTCGACGAGAACGGGGACCCGGTCGGTTCTGTGATTGCGGTGACGGATTGTATCGAAGACGCTGCGGCTGATTGCAGTGGTCCTGATGTGAACCCGGAGCCAGGGAAATTCAAGATCGCCGAGCTTGCTGCGGGTGATTATGTGCTGACGGAGACGCGTGCCCCGGCTGGGTATGTTCTTGATGATACCCAGCGTGAGATCACCGTGCGTGGTGACACCGAGTTCGAGGTTCCTATTGAGAACACGCAGTCGGATGTTCCGCAGCTGCCGCTCACCGGTGGGATGGGAACGTTTGCGATCTTCCTCGGGGCTGGCAGTGTTGGTCTCTTGGTCGCGTTCGCCTTGTGGATGCAGCGGCGTCGCTCCCGGATAGCCATCAGCTAGGAGGAATGACGTCTCCTGGCGGAGGGGGTGTGGTGAGTTTCAGCAATGAAACAGAACCCACCCCCTCCTGCCGCTTTCAGAGGAAGACAGAGGCGTGGTGCGCAGCGAGAATGACTTTGCCCACCATGCCGGGACCTTAGGGTGGGAGCGGCATGGTGGGCAAAGTCATGAGCAACAAAGAATCTGAACGACAAGAGTGTGGCTTCAGGATTATGTTGCTCATGGGGAGCGGCTGGTAGGGGGAGTTCAGCCGCTCAGGTATATAGACACGATGTGGGCTGGTTTTCTGACTGATGTTCCAAAGTATTGTGAAGAATATTGCAAGCTATGGGGCTGTGACGCATAGCTTGCGCGCAGTATGAGCCGCCGGGATGGGGGTAGAGCGTTGAAGAGCGTTGAAGTTGCTGTTGCATCTGACATGGTCCTAGTTGAGCTGACGCGCAGTGGAAATATGGATGCGTATGGGGAGTTGTGGCGACGTCATAGTTCCGCGTTGCTTGTTGCGGTGCGTTGTTTCACGGGGTTTGATCCTGACGATGTGGTCCAGGAGACTTTCCTTCGGGTGTTGCAGCAGCTCCAGGAGGGGCGTGGTCCGGAGACAGCTTTTCGTGCCTATGCGATTATGGCGGCCCGCAATGTCGCGAGAAACATGGCCCGTGATCGTAGTGGTGACGAGATCACTGGTGTTGAAGACTATGTTTTCGATACCCAAGCCCCACCTGAACCGGATTCGGGTGATGCGGTACTGAAGAGTGCGTTTACCCAGCAAGTGTTCTCATCGTTGCCGACACGGTGGCAGGAAGCGCTCTGGTACCGGGAAGTAGAAGGCCTCCAGGTCCAGGAGCTCTGTGCTTACCTGGGGATGAGCGAGAACACGGCGTCCGTGCTCCTGAAACGCGCCCGTGAGGGCTTCAAACAGGCGTGGATCGCTGCGAATCTTGAACCTGCATCTGGCCTGTCCCCCGATTGTCGGTGGGTGGTGGAGAAGCTCCCACAATTCGCGCGGGGAAAAGCTTCCGCTCGAACAGAACGGAAGCTTGCCTCGCATTTTGAGTCCTGCACGAGATGCTCGATCCTCTCTAGCGAGGCCGAAAAGTTGCACGAGCGCCTTGCGATGGTGTTACTGCCCGTGTTGTTCGGTGGTTCTGCTTTTACTGGGTATGCGGCATGGCTGCAGTCCGGGGCGTCATCAGCGGCAGCGGTGACGGTCGCACAGGGAAGCGCGCACACTGTGCAGATGGGTGTCGGCGGCGGCTTAGCCAAGGGCGCTGTGGTTCCACTCGCGGTGCTCTCGGCAGGAGCGTTGGCGGTCTCTATCGCGTTCTCAGTGCCTCCTGGCTCGTCTGTTCCACCCTCCACACATGCAGAAGATGCTCCGGCGATGCCTTCGGCGGCGTCTGGGAATGAAAGCGACACCAAGGACTCCCACGTAGCAGACACTGACGACCATGACACGACAGCTGGCACAGACGATGCAGTGGTCGAGACCGTTGACAGTAATGAGGAGAACCAGGTCGACGACACGAAGGACACAGCGAACGAGACTGAACCGGAGACAGATAAGGCCTCTGACGACAATACTGACAAGCCCACTGAGGAACCCCCGAACGCTCCGAACAACCTGACAGCCACACCAGCTGACGGAGTGGAAGTAGGTGTCTATCCTCGGCTTATTGGAGTCGCCGCTCCACATGCGACCGTGAACTTAACGATGATCAACCAAAACGGGCAAACTGCTGAGCATACGGTTACTGCGGATGCTCAAGGCCGTTGGGTGTACACCCCGACACAGTTAATGGGTCAAGTCACAATAACTGGATACCAGGAATACTCGTTCTCGGGAGAACCACGCAAAGATAGCGTGGTGTCTCTCGGCGTGCATGAAGTCGGTTACGGTCTCGACATTCAGGTGGATGCTACCGGCCCCCAGCAGACCACCATCCGGTTGAGTGGTCTCGCAGCACCCACGAAAAACCAAGTGGTAAATATTGAATCCACTACTCATGGCACGCTCGCTAAGCATTTCCCTGCCACAGCGCCGGGGGAAGTTGTCATCACAGTTCCATATGCTCGCTCGACGTTGGGTGATCTCCGGTTCTGGCAAGGAGATACCTCCGAAGGCCCTAGGCGTACATGGTGGCGGACTCTACAGGAGTAAAGAATTTCCTGTTGAGCTCAACGAACTTGTGCGCACCGAAAACGGTCGTTTTCGGTGCGCAGTTCGTCGACGTCGCAGAGCTGCACGACACGCCGAGAAGCGGCGCACCGAAACCCCCTACCGAAACTGAATCGCACCGATACTGAGCGCGTACCGTTTATGGCATGGCCGAAGTATTTGGGTATGCGCGAGTCTCGCGCAAAGAGCAAGATCCAGGCGCGCAGGAAGCCGAGCTGCGCGCGGCCGGCTGCAATCGCGTGTTCGTCGACCATGGCGAATCGAGCCGCATCGCTGATCGCCCCGAGTGGCGCAAGCTCATTGACGTAGCTGCGCGCCCCGGCGACACGATCAAGGTCCGCAAGCTCGATCGACTTGCCGGCAGTGAGCGCCTCATGATCGAGGTGCTGTCCGAGCTGAATGACCGCGGCCTGAATATCGTGAGTCTCACGGAGCCCACCATCGACACCACTACACCGATGGGGAAGGCGCTCTATGGCATCGTCGTTGTCTTCGCGCAGCTCCGTGTCGACACGATCAGAGAGAACACGCGCCTTGGGTTAGAGCACGCCAGGAGCCAGGGGAGGGTCGGCGGCCGCCCAACCGTGATGACGGCCGAGCGGCTCGCCGCGGCCCAGAAAATGCGCGCAGAGAACCAGAGCTACGCACGTATCGGGCGCGTGCTCGGAGTCGGCGCATCAAGCGTGCGACGTGCGTTATCTCAGTAGTCTCCGGCGCTTACTGTTTGGAGTCTTATCTGCCGATATTTGGGCCACGGTGCGGGACCGAAGGATATGCCCGTGATCGATGAGGCTGTTCCTGCCGGAGTCGTTCGGCACGCTCGTGGGCGAGCTGTTTGTCGCGGGCGGCTTGCTCGGCCGCGGCCTGGTGCTTCGCCTGCACTCGCTCGGCGGCTTGAGCAGTGGGGAGCTGGCGCAGCTCAACGACCTCGGCGCGGGCGGTGGTGGCACGGTCGCGCCATTGTTCCGCGTACCGTATCGCACGGCGTTCCCCGCTCTCGGCCGTCATCACATACGCGGCGGGGTCATTGCGGAACACTTGGCGGGCGAGGCTGGATGCTTCTAGCGGATGTCGCTTGCTGGCAGCGCCCAGCTCGATCTTCGCAGCGGTCGCGGCCTTGCTTGCGTCGCGCACCCGCGGGTCTTGGCCGGCGGCCTGCTGGCTGACGCGCTCGGCCCAGCTCTCGACCTCGCCGGCACCCCACGGGGCGCTGCCCCAGCGCTGCGTGGCACTGTCTCGGGCCTGTTCCCACTCGCTTGTGGCGGTCTGGGCGTCGCGCTCGGCACGTCGGCGACTGAACCGGCCGGCGCTGCGCGCTTCCTGGTGCGCCTGCGTCGCTCGCTCGCGCAGCGCAGCAATCTCAGCCCCATCGGTCTGGGCTTCAGTGCGCAGCGGGGCGAGCACTTGGGCGTGCATCTGCTGTGCGGTGTCCTGCGTCGTTTCCGCGGCCTGTTCGAGCTGGTGCAGCTCGACGGCCTGCTGCTCGCGCAGCCGGGCAAACTGGGCAGCGGCATCATCCCAAACGGTGGCCTGCCGTTCGGCTTTCGCGGCTTCTTGGGTGAGCTGGTCGACCTCGGCGGCCACGGTCGCATCGTGGCCGGTGACGATGCCGCGCATGTCGCGCTCGACCTGTTTTCGGGCTTCGTCGAGGCCTCGGTCGGCGCTGTCGCGCGCAAATGCATCAATGAACTGCTCGCGCGCCTCGTCGTGGCCTGTGGCGACGACGTGCAGCACGTTTGCGGTGCGGCCGCGGGTCATGCCGACGTAGACGCCGGCGGCTTCCATCTCGTCGGAGAGCACCGCGTGCGCGGTATCGACGGTCATGCCCTGCGCGCCGTGCCCGGTGACCGCGTAGGCGAGCTGCACATGCTCGGCCACGTATTCGGCGTCGAGGGTGCGGTGGTGCCCGGTCTTCGGGTCGGCCACGGTGATCCGGCCGTCAGCGTTCACGCTCCGCACGGTCCAGGTCTGCCGGTTGGCGACGCCGAGCTCGCGGTCGTTCTCACGAGTCGCCACCTGCGCGCCTGCGGCGATGGGGTCGCCGTCTCGCCCGTGCGTAACCGTACTGGGGTCGATGATGCCGGCGGCGACCAGTCGCTCGTAGACGGCGTGGTTGATCTGCTGCGCGGCCGCGTTCGTTGCTGTGACCGCGATAGTGGAGCGGCCAGCCGTGTGTTCGAGCGCGAGGGTTTCGGAAAGCCGTACCCGTAGCTCGTCGGGGGTGCCGGTCTGGATCAGGCCACGCGCTGCGAGTTCGTCGAAGATCTGGCCGGCGTCCTCGCGGTCGCGCATCCTGAGCGAGAGGTCGGCGTACCCCTCGTCGATCTGGCCGTCTGGGGTGCGGAATCGGCGCACGTCGGTGAGGTCGAGGGATGCGGTGGCGAGCTGCGCGGCCCGTGCGAGGTATCCGCCGCGGCCGACGGCTGCGAGCTGCGCCGCGTCCCCGGAGAGCACGAGTGATCCGAGGCGCATATCGTCGACGTACTGGTGCAGCGCTTGGGCGGTGTCTTGGTCGAGCATCCCGGCCTCGTCAACGACGAGCACTGTGCGCTCGTCGAGCCGCCACCCCTCGGGCTGGGTGCGCCACTGTTCGGGGAGCTGCCAACGGCCGGTGTCGTCGACCCTGGCGCCGGCACGGTACAGCAGAGCGTGGACACTCTCACCGTCGACGCCGAGCACGTCACCAGCTTCGAGCGCGCCGCGCTTGGTCGGGGAGACAACGACCAGCCGCCGGCCCTGCCCGGTAAGGGAGTCGGCGGCCGCTTCGAGCATCGTGGTTTTCCCAGCCCCGGCAGCACCCTGGATCACGACCAGCTCGTGTGTGCCGGCTATCGCTTCGGCCGCCGTCTGCTGCTCGGCCGAGAGCGTGAACCCCTCCCGCTCGACGGTCACGGTGCCGGCCTCACCAGGCATTACCGCGCGAGCGGTGAGTGCGTCGGTGAGCTGCTGGTCGACCGCGAGCACCTGGTCGCTCGTGTAGTGCCTGACGCCCTCGACGTTCACGCCGTGGTCGAGGAACGAGACGCTGCGCTGCATGGCGGTGTCGATAGCTGCCTGCCGCAGCTCGGCCACACCCTCGGAGCTGATGAGGTACGTCTGTGCGAGGCGTCGGTCGACGGCGGCCTCAACGTCGGCCAGCGACCACGCGGAACGCTGCCGGCCGAGGTCGTCGAGCGCCCCATCCCCGATCACGGCCGGGTCGATCTGTGAGGCTTCCTGCCCGTACAGCGTGCGGTCGACGTTCTGCGGGGTGACCTCGCCCACGGTGCGGGCCAGCCCCTCGGGGGTGAGTTCCGCGTCGGGTTTCTTCGTCGGCCGCTCCTGCGCCCAAGCGTGCGTATCCCACGCCTGCCACTGCCGCGGCCCAGGCTCGACGCCTGGGTGCGCGATCCGCCATTCCATTTCGAGCGCTTCACGATTCTGCGCGACCTGATCGCGGCGAGCCGAATGCTCGTCGACGAGGGCCGCGAACTCGGTGATGCGGCCGCCGCCCTGCGCCGGCTCCCACGACAGTCCCTCGGCCGCGAGCACCTGGCGCAGCTCCATATCGGTCGAGAGTGAGAGGTCGGCGGCCGCGTTCACACGCTCCGCGAGCCGGTACAGCGTGCGTCCGTCGACCGCACGCCACCGCCCCTCAGCTACACCTACGGGAAGAATCTGCATGTGCCGGTGGTAGTGCGGGTCACCTGTGCGACTCGTGGTGTGCTGCACGCTCGTGAACTCCATACGCTCGAACTTCACTTGCCGCTGCTTCCCAATGTCACCCACACGGGTCACGGCGTGCTCGCTCACCGCCTCGGCCGCAGCGGTGCAGGCGCGACTCATGGCCTGTTCGAGCGCGGCCGCAACCCTCGGGTTCGCGGCCGCCGCGAGGCTCAGCGTCTTATCCACGCTGATAATCGTTTCTTGGTAGAGCGGCGTCCCGCCGACTTCCTCGACGCCCTCGGAGTTGATAAACCGGCGCTGCCGGAACGTGCCGCGCACCTCGTCGGTCACGGGGTCGCGGTGCTCCATCCACGCCCGGAACTGCTCGGCCGACAGCTCCCCCATTTCAATACCGCCGGCACCGATCACGCCGTGCTCGACGGTGCGCTCGGTACCCTCCCGGTAGTAGTCGTCGAGCCGGTCAGTATCGCGTTCGAGCAGGTAGCTCTCAGCGGTCGCGGCCGAGCCGCGAAACGCCTTGAAACCGCCCTTACTCACTGTCCTCACTCCGTCCGGTACAGCGCCGCACAGCGGCGCAGCTAGTTCACTAGATTACGTGCTTCAATATTAGCGAGCGGACTGTGAGTGTGGGTTTGCCTGCGGAGCTAGCAAAGGGCGAGCGGGTGCGGTAGGTGGCTAGGGGCGTAGCGTAGGCGGGTCGGTGGTGAGGTCGAGGAGCGGCTGATCGAGCGCGGCGAGCATGTGCAGCAGTTCCTCGCGCAGCTCGTCGAGGGTCGCACCGATGGGTGCGACTGGATCGGTAGTGTAGAGCGGTTTCTTGCTGTCGTCGAGAGGGTACAACTCTCGAATCTCGAATGCTTCACCGCCCGGATCGGCGTCAGGGTTCGTCGAATCATTCGAGCGAGAAACGACATAGCGCCAGATACCCATATCTGTCACGCCTCCGACTGCCGTCCAAGCCGCTCGGCAGCGGTTAGGTACACGTCGAGGCCGCTGCGCTCGCCCACGGCGACGGCCTCGACTGCGACGGCTTCCACCTCGTTCGGGGTGTAGCGGTACACAAGCCGGTAACGGGGTTTTCCGACACCGTTGGGGTCGAAGTAGAACTTGTAGCAGTCCGAGAGGTCGCCAGTCTTGACGTGCTGGCCGAGGGGTTGGCCTTGCACGCGGCCGTCGCGAATGAACGTGAGCATATCGAGCGCCATTTTCCGCGTGCGTAGGTCGGGCAGCGCGTAAACATCGCGGTCGAAACCGGGGAGGCTGGTCAGTGCCAGCTTACGGCGCGCCACTTACTCGTAGTCGGCCGCGTCAAGACCCAGCTCGGCCGCAAGTACGCTGAGCGGGCGGGCCTGCTCAGCGTTGCGCTCGCGCACAATCTGGGCGATCTCGATTTCCTCAATCGCGGGCAACAGCGACGTGTACAGCTCGAACGGGATCACCACAGCTTCTGGGCGGCGGTGTGAGCCGAACACGACAGGATCGGCCGTCGCACCCTCTGTGCGGAATCGGCGCAGCGCTTTGGGAATCTCGGTGCGAGCTTCCCGGCTGGGGAGAACATGAGCGATAGACATAACGCCAGCATACCTGATGCGACACGAATAGGCACACAAATGTGTCACGTTCTGTTTGGGTCGTAGACTTCGCTGGCTCGTCTCTGCCGCTCTCAAAAGCTTCTCGACCTGGACCCCAACCGGAAACGCACTCGCATCGCTCTCAGGGCCGCTCTCGTGCGTCTCTGGGGGTGTTCCGCTGTGAGTGTGAGCTGCACTTGATGATGCATCTTTACGCCAATCCGTGGGAAGCATGGGCGTAACCAACTCCTCTGAAGGCAAGGGTTTCGCTTGCGAAACCCGCGGCAGCCCGGAAGGGGCGTAGCCCGTTGAGCACTTGTCGAGACGTTCTAGCTTCGCGCACGCGCGCGATCTTGGGGTACGTAATTAAGTAACTAAGAGAGAGAACTAGTAAGAGAAAGAACTAGGGAAGAACGACAGTCCATGCGGGAGTAGAGCGAGGCGCAGGTATTTCCCTACTGACCGTCTCATCATTTCCCTACTGACCGTCTCGCAGGGGTACTTATCCACAAGCTCGGGAGCGAGACGGTCAGTAGGGAAAAGACGGCTTTCGATTTGTGTAGTGAGCGTCCCGCCATATGAGTTGCTACAGCTCGTCGGCGGGCAGTCTGAGTAGCGGGCTGCGCCGGATGACGAGCACGGTTCCCCCGCCGCGTCGACCGGGCACCCGCTCGATAGTGAAGTTCGTCTCGATGCTGTTGCCGTGAATCCGGCGGGTTGCTGCCGCTTCGTCGAGCGCGACGCGGAACTTCGCCCGGAAGTTATCGAGGCGTTTGTAGCCGTGGGTGAGTTCGTTGTAGAGGTCTGCCCACTCGAAGATTCGCTCGCGGTTGGGGCCGTCCTTGATCGAGAACAGCACTTTCTCAAGCCACGCGGCAACCTGCATCGGGAACGGCCCCGACATGCGCGCGAGTGCGTCGAGGCGTGCCGGAGGGGTCTTCGGATCGAGAGCCAGGTCGATAAGGAGCTGCGAGGGCACGATGTAGGAATCGAGGCCGTCGAGCACGTCGCCCCAGCCGGGCACGTAGAGCTGCACATCACTCGCAAGCGTCGTCGACTGCTGGCGGTAGCGGCGGCCGCCCTCGGCGTTCTCCGGCCCCCACTCGGCCATGTGGAACGTCGCTACAGCGAACCCGGTGACTTGACGGGTGAGTTCCTGGTGCATCCGGCCGCCGCTCGATGTGTAGCCGAGGTCGGCCGCGAGAGCGCGCTGCGTCTCTTCGAGGCCGATCCCGTCGAGTGGGTTACCGCCAGCCTTGACGGTCGAGCGGATCTTCGTGGCAATCGCCGCACCGATCAACAACGCCGGCTTCCCCGAGGGCACGGGAGCCTCGACCCATTCCCCGCGCTTGGTGAGCACTTCGCCTGCGGTGATCTTCCATGACGTGAATGAGTTAGAGGCATCCCACTTTCGAGAGGGTTGCTCGTCCATCGGTGTCAGCGAGAAGTAGCCGTTGCCAAGCACGATGCCGCGGCGCTCGTTCGCTTCGCCGTGCTCAACGGCGGTGGCATGTTCGAGCTGCCGGCGCATCCATCCGGGCATCTCCAAGGGGTTCTCGTTAGGTACGCTCATATGCGCCTCCTGGTCGTATCAGGTGGTGTAACGCGCCGGCGGCTTTCGTCGGTGCGGCGAGCCGTTCCCGGTGCCAACGGGGGCGGCTCGCTTTTATCCTATGGCACACACGGAAGATGTTTACATGTCTACATGTAATCGTGTTGCTGGTATAAATATCAATGCATTTACAAGCAGACATGTCTACATGTAAACTTGCACCATGAAGATCGCAATAGTGAACCTGAAAGGCGGCACGGGGAAAACCTCGACCGTCATGCACCTGGCGGCCGTGCTCAAGATGGCGGGCGATAGCGTGCTCGTGGTCGATGCTGACCCGCAGGGAGACGCGCTCAACTGGGCGAACACGCTGGAATGGGATGTGACCGCGCACCCGAAACCCACGATCCATAAACAGACGTGGCTCGGCGCCTCGCACGATCACGTCGTAATTGACACCCCGCCCGGCGACCTGAGCGTAACGACATCTGCGCTGCGCGCAGCCGATCTGGTCGTAATCCCGATGCAGCCCACGGGCGGCGACTTCGCGCAGTACGCCGAGACCGTACAGCTCGTCGAGGAAGTGCAGGCGCTCACCGATGCGACGGCCGTTGTGTTGCTCACGCGAGTGGTGAAGCGCACGGTTGCTGCCGCTCAGGTGCGCGAAGCGCTGGAGCCGTTCGGTATCCCGGTACTCGACACCGAAGTGCCACAAGCTCAGGCACTCGCAATGGCCTACGGGCAGAAGATCACCGATGCGGGCGTCTATGCTGACGTGCTCGCGGAGCTGAAAGGACTCGTGAAATGAGCTCCAGCAACGTATTCGATAGCGCGCGGAAGAAA
>NZ_MWZD01000011.1 GCF_002982315.1 Leucobacter massiliensis
CGGATCCGCAGGCGTGAGGACTACCACGTCCGAGGGTGGCGGCGGGGGAACGTCGCCACCACCGGGCGGGGTGCCCGTAGCGGTTGCGGAGTTCGTGATCGAACCCGCGTCCACATCGGCCTGTGTGACGGTGTACTTCGCGGTGAAGGTCGCGTTCTCGCCCGGTGCCAGGGTTGCTGACTCGGGATCGAATGCGCCCAGCTCACCGGTACCGGAGAACTCGCCTTCCACGGGCACCACGTCGGTCAACGTGACGTTGCCCGTGTTGGTGACCAGGAAGGAGTAGGTGATGACATCACCAGCGGCCGTGACTTCCTCCACGTCGGAGGACTTCACGATCGACAGACCCGGATCCGGGATCACGGGGATCTCGAATTCCGATGGGGGTGTCTCCGTGGGTGGGCCCGTGGGGGGCGTGCCTTCCGCGATTGCAGCGTTCTGGACGCTTCCGGCGTCGACATCGGCTTGCGTCAACGTGTATTCGGCGGTGAACGCCGCTTCTTCACCTGGTGCCAGGGTTGCAGACTCAGGTGTGATGGGGCCGAGCTCACCGGTTCCTGAGAATTCGGTTTCGACGGGTGCTACGTCTTTCATAGTGACGTTGCCGGTGTTGGTGATCAGGAAGGTGTATGTGATTTCCTGCCCGACAGTGAATGATGCAGCGTCAGAGGGATCGGCACTCTTCACGATCGACAATCCGGGTTCTGGAGTCGCTGGGACTTCCACTTCCGATGGCGGTGTTGGAGGCAGCTCGCTGCCGGGGGGCGGTGTTCCAGTGGCGGTCGCGGTATTCTCACCCCCGCCAGCATCGATATCGGCCTGCGTGACGGTGTATTCCGCTGTGAACGTCGCGCTCTGGTTGGGAAGCAGAGTCGCGGATTCCGGGGTCAAGTCTCCAAGTTCGCCCGTGCCTGAGAATGCTGATTCAACAGGCTGCGCATCTTGGATGGTGACGTTGCCGGTGTTTGTGAGAAGGAATGAGTAAGTGATCACGTCACCGGCTGCGGAAACTTCTTCAACGTCTGAAGTCTTTTCTACAGTCAGGCTGGGCTCTGGGACCACGGGGATTTCGAACTCAGAGGGCGGAGCTTCGGTCGGAGGTCCGTTCGGCGGATTTCCTGACGCAATTGCTGAGTTCTCAACGTTCCCTGCATCAACATCGGCTTGCGTCAGGGTGTAGTCGGCGGTGAAGATCTGTTCTTCGCCCGGCCCGAGGGTGACTGGCCCGGGTGAAAAGTCACTTAAGTCACCTGTTCCCGTGAATTCCCCCTCAACAGGGATCACATCGGTAAGAGTCGTATTCCCTGTATTCGTTACGAGGAATGAGTACTCAATCTCCTGCCCAACGACGTACGAGTCAGGGTCAGAGGGCGTTGCTGACTTCACAACCGAAAGTCCTGGCGAGGCGGGCGCTGGAACGTCCACTTCAGACGGAGGTGACTGGACCGGTGTTCCACCAGGGTCGTTGCCAGTAGCGATTGCGACGTTGTTCAAGGCCCCCGCATCGACATCGGCCTGCGTAGTGGTGTAAGTGGCGGTGAAGGTTTGACTTTCACCTGCGGCAAGATTCGCGGACGCAGGCTCGAAGGCTCCGATGTCACCCGAGCCGGTGAAACTGGTCTCATTGGGGACAACGTCCGTCAAAGGAACATTTCCCGTATTGGTGATTTCAAAAGAGTAGGTTATGGTCTGACCCGCCGCAGTGATTTCCTCTACGTTCGACGTCTTCACAATCTCCAGAGAGGGCACTGGAGCATCTTGAAGCGTGGTGAGGATTGTCCACTCATCTGCAGCAGGAAGAGCACCGTTCCCACCCTTGTTTCCGCGCAATGTAAGAGCGAGAGTAATTTCGGTCAGACCGGTACCGTTCACCTGGATGCTTCCGCACCCGGCGGGTCCATTTGCATTGCCGGAGGTAACGTTACAGACCGTATCGGGGCGTGTCGAAATTGTCTGGAACTTGGTCCCGCTGTTGA
Source organism: Leucobacter massiliensis (assembly GCF_002982315.1). Classification (GTDB taxonomy): domain Bacteria; phylum Actinomycetota; class Actinomycetes; order Actinomycetales; family Microbacteriaceae; genus Leucobacter; species Leucobacter massiliensis. The sequence continues at coordinate 1,977 of NZ_MWZD01000011.1, forward strand.
TTACCTGAAGGTTGGTGGCACCAGGCGCGACTGCCATCGTCGCACCTGCGGGCACGGAGCTAATGCTTCCCGTTGCACCGTAGCGGTCAGTGCCACCGTCTCGTTGTGCCCCAATTCCGGCAATATGAAGTACAGGGTTATCTACGGGCCGGTCGAATTGGATCTTAACGGAGCCCCGATTGACGCACTCAAAGTTCCCTACACCGGTGAAGCACCCGGCGGTCCCAGTCTCGATTTGTGCCGCCGCCGTGCCAGCCGGGATTGCTTCCGAGTACATCCCCGCATTAGATGCTTTCGTGGGAAAGGTAGCGGTGTTGGCAGCTGCCTGAACGGTCTGCCCCGAAAGCGTATAAGTAGCCACGACTGGTTCTGCGCCCGGCTGTGTGAACGTCTGCGAGTAACCGGCCCCCTGCGGTACCACGCCCGCAACACGGGCGGCTTCTGCAGATGGAGGAGCGTAGAGCGGCAGGATTAAAGCTCCGACCACCGCCCCGGTCAGTACTCGACCCAGGTGCCACCTGGGTGACTTTCTTGTTTTTTGTTGAGACAAGCTAAACCCCTTCGCTTGAAAGGCGACGATCGCAGCGTCTCTGGCCGCACAACCGAATAGTTGCTATCTTCGCCTTTTCCCAGAGAGCCTATGGTCAACTCTCGGGAAAGAAAAGGTATCGATATGAAATTAATTCGTAGGACTGTCAAGAAGGGCCTCAGGGATGGTGAGGCTGCCTTCGGTTCGCGCTGCGGGTCAGCGCGCCCCACTGCTTGCTGTGACTCGCGAGTCCCTCAACGATTGTCTCAATTGTAGAGAATATCGGCTGATCAGGTGCACCGGATCAGCCGATGAGCAGAACGTTCCGGCAATAAATAGCAATGGCGGCCGCATACCCGTAGCCGATTCCTGCGACCGCTCGCTTCGAGGAACGAACAGCAGGTTGGAAAAGTGCGCCGACACGAACCAAAGTGACGATCGCTGTGTTCCCTTAAATTGAGGTACGGATCCCATATGAGCTAGACACCGGACCTGTCGAGTCCGACCGCTGTTGCCCACTCGAGAAACAGACGATAGCTGGAATGGCAAGATTCACACCTCTCCAGGTGACCTTCGGTGGACGACCGTACCCGAGTGCTCTGCTTGCCCCATCGCAGCGTTCCGAAGTACCGCACCGCTGTCGCGCAGTCATGAGGTAACGATTCGGTCGGCGCGTGCAACCGCTCCATCCACGCCTTCCGCAGACCTGCTCGCGTGCGCTTCAGCAGGACGGAGGCGGAGCTCGGGGTGAGCCCGAGCCCCGCCGCGACCTCTTGCACCGGGTGCCGTTCGACGTAGACCGCGATGATGATCTCGTGCCAGCGCTCTGGAATGTCCTGCAACGCAACGGTCGCGGCTTTGCGTTCTTCGTCCTCGATCAGGGCATCGGCGTGATCAGAGGCATCGTCTTCAAGCTAGCCAAAATCATCGAGTGAACTGATGCGTCGCGCGGTGTTCCAATGATCGATGGGTGCGGAGTGCACCGTCTTGAACAGGCACGCGCGAAACGACGTTATGGGGCCCCATCCCGATCGGATTGCCTGGAAGATGCGAGTGCAGGCCTCCGCTACCGCGTCTTCGCTCGGGTCCGGGGCCTTGTTTATCGCCCAGGCGCGGGGCAGTGAAAAATACCGATTGCACAGCTCCTTGATTGGCCAGGAGGCACCCTCGCGAGCGATGATGCAGAGATCTTCATCAATCACTTGAAGCTAGCCAAGCCGTAATCGACTGTCTTCGATGTATGTTCTTGGCTTATTGCTTCGAATCCTTCGCGGACGTCGTAAATGATCGTTGCCACCCCCACGCCATGTCGCGCAGCGATGTGATCAGCCCCGTCGCTCATGCGGCTGCAGTATGAGTCTTGCCATGAGGGCCGGTCGCCTTTTTGAGACAAGATCCTGATGAAGGACATGAACGAGAAGATGTTCGTCATTGGCCACGCGAGAAACTGCCCAGTCAGGGAGAGGACTGTGCTCGCTCAAGAACCGTATGAAGTGTTCGGAGAAGTCGGTAAAGGATTCAGTACCATTCACCATTTCAATCGGACGTGACCGGTTGAGAATAGGTGTGATGGCGATTTCCGTACCCATGACAAGTCTCTCCTCAGAATCGAATGTTGTTTGTCGGTACCCCCTGTGGTCGAACCGCCCCTCAGTAGTGACTGAGATTTGAATAGCATTCGTCACAAATTCATTAATGGATGGCGCTGCGACGCAAATGCGTGGGTTTGATCTCCATGTGTGTGATTTCGTTGCTTACCTCACACCGTTCGTAAGTTCTCTCGATGGTCGTCGATGGTCGTCGTCGGGCTCGCTTGAGCTTCGAGTGGCATCGAGTTCTTTGCGACGGTCATCGTAGTATGATTCGGGTCGTCACGACCCACCGGAAACGGTCGTTTTCGGTGCGCAGCTCGGCGACGTCGCCGAGCTGCACGACACGCCGAGACACGACACACCGAAACCCCCCACCGAAACTGAATCGCACCGATACTGAGCGCGTACCGTTTATGGCATGGCCGAAGTATTTGGGTACGCGCGTGTTTCGCGCAAAGAGCAAGATCCGGGCGCGCAGGAAGCCGAGCTGCGCGCGGCCGGCTGCAGTCGTGTGTTCGTCGACCACGGCGAATCGAGCCGCATCGCCGATCGCCCCGAGTGGCGCAAGCTCATCGACGTAGCTGCGCGCCCAGGCGACACGATCAAGGTCCGCAAGCTAGATCGACTTGCCGGCAGTGAGCGTCTGATGATCGAGGTACTGTCCGAGCTGAACGACCGCGGCCTGAACATCGTGAGTCTCACTGAGCCCGCCATCGACACCACTACACCGATGGGGAAGGCGCTCTATGGCATCGTCGTGGTCTTCGCGCAGCTCCGCGTCGACACGATCAGAGAGAACACGCGCCTTGGGTTGGAGCACGCCAGGAGCCAGGGGAGGGTCGGCGGCCGCCCAACCGTGATGACGGCCGAGCGGATCGCGGAGGCGAAGAAGATGCGATCAGAGAACCTGAGCTACGCCAGGATCGGGCGCGTGCTTGGAGTCGGCGCATCGAGCGTCATGCGCGCGCTCTCAAAATAATTATAGCCGCGGCTATATTTAGGGTACGATGGGGGTAGGAGGTGGTGACTATGGCAATCACTGAGGTGCCTGATGCGGCACACGAGGCTCGGAAAGCCAGGTATCGGAGAGAGGTGGCAGACCTTGACTATCGGCGGAGCATTGTCCGTCTGAAACAGGGCGGGTTGACCCAGAAGTCGATTGCGGCGATGGTGGGTGTCGCGCAGCCGACTGTGCAGAAGCTCTTGGCTCGCGCTGCTACGGTCAAGATGCCGGCCGAAGGGTTTGCGGGCGCAGATCCTTATGAGATTTGCGAGCGGTACGCGGCAGGTTTGATTGACCGAGCGCAGCTCATGGATGAGCTGACGCGCTGGGAGTATGCACCGCCGGCTCGAACCAATGATTACTTTGACGATTTGTTGTTCGATGCGCCTGGGTCGACGGATGATCTAGAGCGGGCTCGGCGGCGTGGGCTGATTGATGAGGACACGTTCTACGAGGTTCTTGATCGCATCGAGCCGCGGATGACGGCCGAGTGACCCCTGAGGAGCAGCGGAGACACATCGATTTCATCCGCGAGCTGTCGAAGCCAGGGGGTGTGCTCGATAAGAAAGGGCCGCATGCCACGGTCAATAATCCGCAGTGGTTCTACCCCGGTGGTAAGAGACCGCGGCGCGACCGTGCAGCGCTGCACGCCAAGCTCAAACGAGAGGTTCGAAACGCGTTCCCGAATGCTGTGCAGGGTGGCCAGGCACTCGTGTTGGCAGGCCCGCCTGGTGCAGGTAAAGGGACTGTTAAAGACACTGCTTTGAAGAAAGACGTTGACCTGTATGTGAACGTTGATGCGGACGAGTTTAAGAAGCTGTTGCTGCGCGAAGCAATCGCTGACGGCAGCTTAGAGAGTCACATTAAGCCGGTCGAGGTGCACGAGTTGGAAGCACAGGGGGAACCGTTCTATCCGCTCGAACTAGCGTCACTCGTGCACGAAGAATCATCGATACTGGCAACCGCCCTGCGTGACGAACTGATCGACGAAGGAACCAACGTCATTGTTGACACGGTGCTGAGCGATCCGGGTAAGGCTGTGGATCTAGGGCGGCAGCTCTCAGAGGCCGGCTATGAGGTTTCAGTTGTCGATGTTGAGGTTCCGTTCGAAGTATCAGAAGACCGCATCGTGGAACGTTGGCAAAAGGGGATGCGAGAGTTCGAGTCGGGCAAGATAGAAGCGCTCGGTGGGCGATGGGTGCCGAGTGCATACACGCGCCCGCTGTTCGATACAGAACATGGTCGCTCGAAGTCTCAGGATGCCGCCCAGGTGCTCGCTGAATCGTGTTCACGAGTGAGGCGATACGAGAGGCACTACACCAGTGTTGAGGAACATCGAGCAGCAACGAGCGAGGGCAGGTATGCCGTGCCCGTCTGTGAAGCCGCGATGGTTCGATCTAAACCTGGCGGGAAGCTCGAAGCAGAGCAGTCGGTGAGCCGACTATCCGCGGCCAGTTTCAGTACCGATAGATCCGCACCGCGTAGCGCAGGTGCACAAGCACAGCGGCCTGTTCCGCGTTCTGAACGAGCACCAGAGAACGGCATCGAACGATGACCAACCGTTCTTTTCTCTTCCCCTGATAAAAGCCGCTCCGAACAAGATAGCCACCTGTCAAGGGTGCGGCGCAGCCGCATCACGGAGTGACGCGAAGCGCCCTTGACAGGTGGCTATCTTGTGCCAGTATCTCGGGCTCAGGGGGAGGGGAAAGCCCCTGCCGGAAGTGACGAGCTAGACGCCCGTCGGCTGCGGCGTTGCAGCATCTTCGGAGAGCTTGAAATTAGATTCGAGACCCGAAGCAGTCGTCGATACAGCAGGGGTACGAGTCGGAGTCTGAGCCGTGTTCTTACGCGGTGCCCGCTTGCGCGTGCGAGCCTTCTTATCGGGCTCTGCAAACCCGATCTTGCGCAGCTCATCTGCGCTCCAACCGGCACTGACGGCCGCATTATACGCCTTCACATCATCGCGCTCAGCGGACGTCACGCGCTCGCTGATTCGTGCTTGCAGCTCTGCCAGCTCACGAGCGCCATCCTCGCGGATCGTATCGAGTTCGTTCCGCGCCTCAGCGAGCACACGGATTGCGTCGATGCGATCCTCCTGAGCACGTCGAGCACGGTCCATTGCTTCTTCAATTGAGAGTTCCTTAGCCATGTCTTCATCCTACGGATGAAGACTGCTCGCGTCGACGTATGTCGACATGATGCGAGCACGCCGCGGCGAAGCCGCGATCGCCCACGGCTGCCACCGTGAGCGATCCTAAGCGGTGCCCCAGACGGAGCAAGCTATAAGATCAGGTGCCCTGATCTAGGCTTGACCCTCGACTTACGTTCGAGGATGCGGCACACTGGAAGTGTGGTCACCGCGGTTGCGGTGTCGCTGCGCTGGGCCGGGAGGAGGTGTTTGGGTGTCTACTGAGGACAGCAAGAGTTGGAAGCCCGAACGCTCCCAGACTCGTCGTAAGCGTGTCGAGGGTGGCCGGATTGCTCGGCATGTTGTGCGAGTCACCCCGGAGGAAAAGGGTCAGCTTCTGGCGCTCGCGTTGCAGTACAAGGTGACCGTTCCAAAGCTGCTGGTTGACTCGGCATTGGCTGGGGGAGCGGCTGCGGCTGCGGCGAATGAGTCGGTGCGTCACGAGGTCATTGCGCAGATGTTCGCGACGCATCGTTTACTTGCGGGTCTGGCGAACAACGTGAACCAGATGGCGAAGGCCACGAACGCGACGGGCTCGGTGCAGGCGGAGATGGTGGCGACGCTCGCGAAGGTACGCGAGGTTGCCGATCACATTGACCGATTCGTGGATGAGCTGAGCGAGGCATCGTCATGATGCCGAACATCACGCGCGGCGATCGCATGGCCGGTCTCATGACGTATCTTGTCGGAGCGGGACGTGCCAACGAGCACACTGAGCCTCACCTTGTTGCGGGGGATTCCGCGATGATGGCTTGGCATGATGATGCCGAGTTGGGCCGCGATTCTGCACTGGCGATCGCGCGTCACTTGGACCGCCCACGTAAGGCTTTCGATGTTGACGTGAAGGGCGGTCACGTCTGGCATTGCTCACTGTCATTGCGTGCCGAAGAGGGCACGCTTACCGATGAGCAGTGGAATGCCATCGCTAACGACTTTGTGCGGGAGATGGGTTTCGACGATCACGAGGGAACCAAGGCACCATGCCGTTGGGTTGCCGTGCGTCATGGTGTCTCGAAGAACGGGAACGATCACATTCACATTGCCGTGAATCTCGTGCGTGAGGATGGGACCAAGGCTCCCATTCACATGGATTACAAGCGGGCACAGACCGTAGCGCGTGCGCTCGAAGTTGCGCACGGTTTGGAGTCGCTGGAATCGGTGCAGGCTGATCGCGCGACCCGTGGGTATGACCCCGCTGAACGCGAGGCACAAGCACGCTGGCGCGCACGCTCAAAGTACGAACGGAACCGCCAATCTGCCGGTACTGATACCCCTGAGTGGGCGAAGCTTGACGGCGCTCAGCGGCAGGTATTGATCGGTGCAGAGATGCGCGCAGATCAACCGCGATATTTGCTCAGCTTGAAGGTGCGCGGCTGTGCGGAAGCCAGCGCTGATGAGGGCGAGTTCGTACGCCGAATGCGGCGTGAAGGGCTCATCGTTCGACCCCGCTACGCAGACGGCCGCACGGACGTCATCACGGGGTACTCGGTCGCTGAACGTCCGACTGCAGGCGAGCGGCCTATCTGGTACGGCGGCGGCAATCTCGGCCGCGACCTGACACTTCCACGGCTGCGTGACGGGTGGCCGGACACCCCGACTGGTGCCACTACTGCGGCAGCGGAATGGAACGCCGCGAAGCGGGGCCGGCGCGTAGTCGCACCGGGCCGGGAGACGCAAGATCCCAACCCTGAACAGTGGACACGCAGCAGTGAAGAGCTGACCGCTCTCGTTGACCGACTGCGATCTGTGCCGATCGAGGATCGGAGCACATGGGCGACCGTCGCGAGGCAGACAGCCGGCGCGCTGGCTGCATGGTCGAACGCGACCGAGGAGACGCCAGGCGACCTCGCTGCGGCATCGGAGGCGCTGTCACGATCCGCTCAGACGTACCAGCGCACCGTGCGCCCACAGCAGGCCGGCACGGTAGCCATATCGGGTGCAGCAATGCTACTTGCAAGCGCAGCGCGTGGCGGGCAAGGTGCGGTCGCGCAGGCGGCGATGATTCGGTCATTGCTGACCCTCACTCAGGCGGTGTACGCGGCATCCGTCGCGGCGTCGCAGGAGCGCCAGGCTCGATTGCTTGCGGAGGATACGCGCGCTCGCCTGAGCCGCGTTCGTGCGGCGCTGCCGGCTCCCATGAAGGGCACCGATGCGGCGGCGCAGCAGCAGACGGCCACGGCGACAACCGAGCGTGCACCGCTCGATGCTGAGACGCAAGCGGTACTTGACCGTGTGCGCGCGAGCCAGGCGCGACCGGCTACCGAAATCGGGTCGCCGGTACCGACCCGAGTACGCCCGAACGAGCGACCCAAGACTACTCAGCCGAGGCTCCCGGGCCGCGACGGCATCGAGCGATAGAACACAACGAGAGGAGATCCCATCATGGCTGAAAGCGACGGCATCGAAGAGGCAATGGAGGGGCAGCTACGCATCCTTGTAACAGCAGCCTCGCAGGTTGGCCAGATGATGACGCGCCTACGCGAGGAGGCACTGCGCCGTGCACGTGAGCACAGCATCCAGGAGCACCGCGAGCTGCAATCCCGCCTCGATGCGGAACGTGCAGCGGCACGCGCAGAGCTAAGCAACGTGCATCAGCCGGACTGGTGGGATCGAGCAACCCCGGAACAGATTGGCCATTCCTACCAGGTTGCTCGGGGCTGGGCCGGCGAGGACCAGGAAGCAGCTCGCGCCGAGCAGCGCATGCGTGACGAACTGCAAAGCCGCTACGCGATCGACGTCAACAACACAGGCGCAGATCCCAGCTCGGTACAGCAGATGGTGCGCCTACAGATGGAACGCGCAGAACGCGACCTCGCAAGCGCTGCTGAGGAGCGACACCGTGCGGCCACTGAGGAGGCCGAAGCAGCACGGCTGATGGCCGATGCGAACCAGGCTGAGCAGGCGGCCGAGAACGCGCGTGCGATCGCATCAGAACCGGGCCACGACAGCGAAGCATTCATCGCCGACGCCGAGCTACGCGAACGAGAGGCTTCCCGGTATCGGGAGGACTCCCAGAACACCTACGACAGCTCGCAACGCCGCGATGCTACGGCTGCAAGCTTGGAGCGGCAGGGAATCAGCGAACAGGCGATCGGAGCGCGCATGCGCTCCGACGTCAGCAACGCGAAGCCGGCTACTGAGGCGGCCCGCAACGGGGCAGCGAAGAAGACGAGCGCGAAGGCTCGACCCTCACGTGGCCGCGGCGCTCAGGTGCAGCGTGCCGGCCTCGAACGGTAGCCAACTACAACGACGGAGGGCCGCACCCAATCGGGTGCGGCCCTCCGTCGTTTGTGGTGGCGATCGCTTAGCCGGCGTCGTTGAGCTCAACGGGTTCGTCAGGCAGCCGCACGTCGCGGAACAACCCCTCTGGCGGTGCGGTGTACGGCAGCGGATCACCCTTGCGCGACTGGTTGGCTTCGTTGTTCGCGTCGGCGGCCGCGAACGGTCCGTCAGGGTCCATAAGCACGGCCATGTGGTGGTCGGCGTGATCCCGCCACCACACACTCATGCCCGTGCTCGCGTCCTGGCGCAACTCCTCCCAGGACCGCCACAGAGCTTCGAGGCGGATCACCGCTTCGTCATAGTTCCACCAGTCGGCCGCCCACACGCGAGCGCGGCCGTTGATCGGCCGACGGTACGCGAGACGTAGGTACTCGCGGAAGAACTCGTCGACAGAACCGTAGTACAACGGTTGATCATCGGACTCGGGAGGCGCAGGTGTGACGAGCGCAGCTCGCAGATTTTCCGCGGCATCATTTAAAGCAGCGCGGGCATCCGCAACAGCAGCCTGCGCCTTACCCACGGCCTTTTCAGCGCGCCGCTGGGCCCGCTTTCGTTTAGCAACATCACGAGTGGCCGCGGCACGTTGCCACGGAAGTTTGCCATCGTCAGCTTCGTAGTCAGCGGCCTTGACCTCGGCGACACCGACTTCATCTTCGGCATCGGCAAGCGCGTCCTCTGCCGCGCTGAGCTTGTCCTCAGCAACATTGAACAAGTGCTGAGCCTCTGCCACGGCAGTTTCAGCTATGAGGACCGCGGCGGCATCCGGCACGAAACCCGAATCGCTGGACTGGGAACCGTTCCCGTTGCTTGGCGCGCCAGCATAGAATTCTTCATTCTGCGACGGCGATTCACCCCAGCTCTCATCATCGCCCCAGTTGCTCATCGGGTCGCCTCCGCTGCGGCCACGGCCGCCAACTCCTGATCCGCTTGCTGCATCGTGTACTCGGCTTGCGGGTCATTCGCTGCCAGAGACGCGCGTACAGCGGCATCGTGCGGGCCACCCATCCACGGCACCGTGCGAATCAGCGTCGGCCGTGAGCCCGACGCGAGCACCACGGCGCGCCCCTTCGGAAGCGCCGAGAGCGCGTCGACGTCGAGGATGCGTTCGCGATGGAGCTGCGTGGAGACGGTGCGCTGACCGCGCGACGTCGACGAGGACGAGGAGAGACGATCGTAATCACCGATCAGCTCGGCAAGCTCTTTCAGGAACCCAACCTCGGCGACACCACCGCCGTACACCTTCACGTTCGAGGCCGACCACAGCTTCTTGATGCCGGCCTCGCCCCAGACCTCTGCGCCCTGTGACCAGGACTGCAGAACGGTATCGAGCACGATTCCGCGTGAGCCGTAGTGCGAGTAGAGGTTCGGAAGATCCCGCCACCGGCATACGTTCGCTGCCTCATCGAGCACGCCCACGAGGGGCATTTCCAGGCGACCGCCCCTCGAGCGAGCTGCCAGCTCCTCGGCGGCCTCGACCACCGCAACAGTGAGCGCGGTCACGAGCGGGCCGGCGGTGCCGCGCCCCTCACGAGAGAGGGAGTAGAGCGTGCCACCGTCAGCCTTCACAAACTCCTCGGGGCTGAACTGCGGGCGCTTATCGTCGTCGCCCAACGGGTTCACCCACTGGGCGACCTGGCGATTCGTCAAGCAGGAGACCATCTGCTGCGCAGACCCGTACACGCCGCCACGCTGCTTCTCGGGAGCTGTGATGACGCCGGCCACCTGATCGGCGATGAGCCGCTGCCCGTGCTCGCGCAGAATCTCCACCGGCTCTTCCTCGGTCGGACGGGTGATCCACGTAAACACTTGCGTGATCGGTCGACCGCCGAGCGCCGCGGCGAGGAGGAGTCCAGCAAGCAGATCTTGCGCCGCGGTGTCGAAGTACGCATCGGCTTTCGCGCCGGGGTCACGTGAGCCGGCGGCGAAGTGATCGGCGAGCTTTGCCGCCTTCACTTCGTCAGTGACGTATGTAAGCGGGTTCCACCACCACGACGGAGGCTCATTCGCGACCGACTGCGGATCAAACACCCAAACCGGGCCACGCTCTGCGCGCGGCCCGCGGGTGTGATCCACAATGTCTCGCTTGTTCGACGTCGTAAGCACCGAACCAGGAGCGTCGAGGATACACGGCACGACCATCGAGGTGGTCTTTCCGGTACGGGGGCCGGCAATAGTGATCCGCATGTCTTCCCATGAGCTGAGGAGCTGCTGCCGCGTCGCGACCGTCAACCCAATCGGGAGGCCAGGTGCCGCGGTGACGCCCAGCCGTTCCGCTTTCGCGGTGACGGCTTTACGGCTCAGATCCTCAATGTCTCGGCCGCGCCCCATGTAGGCGGCTTGCCGATCAACGCGAGTACGTCGCTTGGCGCTGCGTGCCCGCCATACGAGCACCAGAGTGCCGAGCGTGACCACCACGGCGACGAGGCCGCCGAGCACCCACCAGCCTGCCGCACCCGGCCACTCGTACTTGCCACCGAACAGGCCGAACACCACCCCGAACGGGTCGGCGGGCACCTCCACGCCCGTACCGGCGAGGCGGTGCCCGAGGTGCATCGCAGCGTAGAGAGCTGCGACGACCACGGCCAGGCCGAAGATCGCGACCAGGCCCAGGACCGCTTCTGAGCTGAGGCCGCCGGGATCACGTCTGCGGTTGTTGTTCGGGCTGCTCATGCGTTGACCTCCTCTAGGATCGTTGCCTCTTCGTGCGCGCGCCGGCCGACGCGCGACTGCGCCGCCCACCGCTTGTTTGTGTCGTTGATGGCTCGCTCCGCCTCGGTCAGCTTCACCGCCAACGGGATACCGGGGCGGCCGCCGACCTTCACGAGGAACCGGCCACGGCCGGGAGGCTCGCTCTCACGGCCCGTAGCGGAGTCCCAGGAGGGAGGGGCAGACCATCCGGTGAGGAGGCGCTGTTCAGCGCGTGAGAACGGCACAGCGGCCGTCAGGAGCGGCATTTCAGCCTGTGGGAGGCCGCCACAGATGAGCATGCCGGCGCGCTCGACGAAACCACGGGCTTTCGCGCGATCTTCCTCGGGGAGCCCTTCAAGATCGTGCATTGTGTGCGTAATCATCGCCTGCCCGACACCGAACTGACGGTTCAGGCGCGTCAGCGCGTCGATACGGTCCCGGCAAACTTCCGGCTTACCAGATCGCCGGCCACTGGCTGATCCTCCGTGACGCGCTCAAAGAGCAGATGCGACAGGGAGCCTCGATCGGTCAGGTGGACGAAGAAGAGGAACCTCAAGAGTAGGAGACAGTATGCGGCGGAGTTTTCTTGCGACGGCTCTGATGCTTAGCGCCGTTCTCGTGACAGGATGCGCGGGCGATCCAGACCCCGTTAATACCGCTCCGTCGCCGAGTGCAGACGCGCACGCACACGAGCATTTCGAGGACGATTACGGTCCGATTCCCTCCCCTTCATGGGGGGACTCGGACCGTGCCGCTGCGATCGCAGCGGCAGAAGCTGCGATGCGCGCGTTTGCGCGGCCCACCATCACCCAAGACGAATGGTGGGGAGATATAGAGCCGCTGCTGAACCAGCAGGCTAGTCTCGACTACGCGTACGTGCAGCCTCAGTCCATTCCGGCAACCAAGGTGACCGGGCCTGGCACCATCACCGATGACGAAAGCGCTCTAGTCGTGTTCGTTGACGTGCCCACGGATGCCGGTACGTACAACATCATTTTGAACCGCGACGGCGCAGGGGAACCGTGGCTCATCGCCCGGTTTGTTCCCCCGGAGTCAGCGGGGAACTGATGGCCAGCGACAGTCAGAAGAAGCTCGGCCCCATCGCGATTCTCACGGTGCCACTGTTCATCGTGGCACTCGTGTTCACCGTCGTGTTGACGGGCAGCACCGCGAACTGCGGTCCATCGGGATCAGGCAGTAGCGTGTCCGTCGACCCGGACAGCGTGCCTGACATCAACATCGGCGGTTACGGTCACGCACAACTCGTCAACGCCGCCCACATCATCACAGCCGGCAAAGACCTCGGGCTGAACGCCCGAGACCAGACCATCGGAGTGATGACCGCTATGGGCGAGTCGAGCCTCACCAACATTGACTATGGCGACTGGGAAACTGGCGGGGTCACTAACCCCGACGGTTCCGCAACTAGCTCAATAGGGCTCTTCCAGCAGCAAGATGGATGGGGGACGGCCGCGGAACGGATGGACCCCTACAAGAGCGCCACCATGTTCTTTGAAGCAATGCTTAGGAACGTGCCCGAAGCAGAGCGTGAGAGCCTCGCGCCGACGATCGTTGCGCACCGTACCCAGATCAATGCGGACCCGTACCACTATGAAAAGTACTGGGATACGGCCGTTCAGATCGTCGAGGAGCTGTCCGGAAAGACCACTCAGCTCGGCGCTGGTGGCGCAACCTGCAAGGACGACACCACGCCAGGGCACGTCGGCAAGGACGGCTGGGCAAGCCCCGGAGACGGGCCGATCAACGACCGATACGGACCCCGCGCCGCAATCCCCGGAGTCATTGGCGCAGGGTTCCACACTGGCCTCGATCTTGAAGCAGGTGGCTGCTACGGCCCCATCTGGGCCGCCCACGACGGCACCGTGAGTAACGTCTTCATTGACTCTCTCGGTAACTGGTTCCTCGTCGTCGACCACGGCGGAGGCGTCATCACGCACTACGTCCACATGTACGCCGATGGGCTGATCGCGAAGACCGGCGACAAGGTAAAAGCCGGCGAACAGATCGCCCGCACCGGATCGAGCGGCGCAAGCTCCGGCTGCCACCTCCACTTCGAGGTGCAGATCGACGGCGAATTCACCGACCCCGAACCATTCCTCGCCGAACGCGGAATCACTTACTAGGAGAAGGAGCGACACCATGAGCACAGACACCACGGCCGCATGGCCCCGCGTCGCTGCCGTCATCAAAGACGACGGCAGCGGAGAGGTCAACATCAGCGGGAAAACTCACCCGGTACAGGCCAAAGACCTCCCCGGAGCTCGAGCTGCAGTCGTCGAGCTCGTCGCTGAAACAGCCGACAAGCTCGGCCGCAGCGTCCGCGCCACGATGACTGACCCCGACGGCGATTGGCCCCTCATTATCGCCGCAGACGGCACCGTCGAAGCCGACGACAGCGCACCCGCGCGGCCGCGTGAGCGCGACGCCGAGCACGACGCCGAGCACGACGAAGCGCCGCTGGCCGAAGAGCCCGCGATCGCCACAGACACTCCGGCGGCCGCCGCCACCGTCGCGCCGTCTCCCGGCCATGCCGAAGCGCCGGCAATCGCCACGGCGACGCCGACCACCAGGCGCGAGGCCCGACAGTCGTTCCTCACCCAGGAGCAGACCGAGGAACCAGCGACTCGCGGATGGCGCGGTGCGCTCTCCCGGGTCGGGCTCCGAATGAGCCCAAGCGACGCCGAGCGCGCCGAGCGCGCCGACGTCCACGAGGTAAGCCAGCACTGGCCCGGACCCCGCACAATCGCCATCGTCAACGGCAAGGGCGGAGCATCGAAGACGCCAACAACGGTCCTCCTCGCAGCGGTGTTCGCTCGCTACGGCGGTGCCGGTGTTCTCACGTGGGACAACAACCAGACAAGGGGCACACTCGGATGGCGGACCGAGCAGGGGCCGCACGAGGCCACGTTGCTTGACCTACTCCCCCAGACCGACCGACTGCTGAGCACGGGTGCGCAGTCGGCCGACCTCGCCCATTTCGTGCACCACCAGACGCGCGACCGCTACGACGTGCTGCGCTCCAAGCCGATGGAGCTAGCGAGCGCGCAGCGCGTCGACGCCGCCGACGTCGACGCCATCCACCAGGTGGCCAGCAAGTATTACCGGCTAATCTTCATCGACAGCGGCAACGATGAGTCCGACCCGATGTGGCGGCGCATGATCGACCACACCGACCAGCTCGTGGTCGCAACTACGACTCGCGACGATCACACAGAGGCCGGCGCGCTTCTCCTCGAAGCCCTCGCCGAGCGCGACGAGCGCACCGCGCAGCTCGCCGAAAATGCCGTTGTCGTCGTGAACCAGGCCGACCCCAAAGCCAACAACGCCGCCCGTGTCGCAGCCGCCTACCGCACGTTCGCACGCGACGCCATCACGATCCCCCACGACCCGGCAATGGTCGATGGGGTGCTGCGCTACGGCTCCCTCCGACCCGCGACACAGCGTGCCTGGCTCGCCGCCGGAGCCGCCGTCGCACGCGGACTATGACCACCCCCGATAAGACCCACCGGGTAGCGGACTGGCCGCGCATCAGCGCGACCGTCCGCCCCGATGGGTCAGGTGTGCTCACCATCAACAAAACCGACCGGCTCTGCCACGCTGCCAGCGTCGACGCACTGCGCACCGGCATGATCGCCCGCTGCGCAGTGATCGCGCAGCAGCTCCGCCGCCCCGTACGGTTCGAGGTCACCGACGACACCCAGACATGGCAGCTCGCCATCCGGCCCGAGGGCTACGTGCAGCTCATCGACGACGCCGGCAAGATCCCGCCCGCAGACGGGCTCACCGTCCATACCGGCCCCTGCCGCATCTGCCGGCACACCCAGCCCATCACCGCGGCAAAGTGCGAGCAGTGCGGCATCGCCGGCCCGCATCGCGTCGACGTGCAGGTAGTCGGCCCGCCCGCCGAGCACGTTATCGAGCAGACGCCGCCCACGGGCACGCCAGCGCCGGCTACCCGGCCGACGCTGCGCCTCTTCCTCAGCACGGCCCACGAACCCGTCGACGTCGACAGCGCCGCGATCGGTCGACGGCCCGAACCCGTCGACGGCCGCCGGCCTATCGCCGTACACAGCCCCGGCCGCATGCTCTCCCGCACCCACGCACTCGTCGACGTCGACAACGCAGGCCAGATCCTCGTCACCGACCACCACAGCGGCAACGGCGTACAGACCGCCACCGAGCCCCCCATGATCTTCCAGCCCGGACGCCCCTACGTCGTGCAACCAGGAACCACGCTCGTGCTCGGCGACGTCACATGCCGAATCGAACTCAGGTGAACCGTTGATTTCAGCAACACGAACGGCGCGTTCTACCGAAATTGTGTTCATGCACCATAAGATGGGGGCATGTCGACTATCCAACGAGCACCCTGGGGCGAACGCACCGACCCCAAGCGCGTGAGCTGGATGATCGAGGGAGCGTACAAGGAGCGCTTCGAAAAGCTCGCGGAACACGCAGGTGTATCCGCAGCCGTTTTCCTAGAGCGAGTAATCGAGCACTTGGAAGACGAACTCACAGACCGCGGACTGCCGAATTGGTGGCCGCAACCAGAACTGAAAGACGGGGAGTTGCCTATCGACACCGCGTAAATGAGTGATCCCCCACTCCGGGGAGTGGGGGATCAGAAGTCAGTACCTGAGCCGAAGAAGTTTGGCGACAGAACCGGATCAGGTGAACAAAAGCCCCGCGGGGCTTCCGCATGCCTACAAGCAGTGACTTGAAGGATGGCACCATCATAACACCAGAACCAACTTGTGGTACACGTAGGACTAACGTGTCGGCGTGGGCGCTCACCGCTGAGCTGAGCCCACGGCCGCGCGTGCGCGTCGCCGTCGAAGACGTCGAGGGCACGACACTGAACCTCTACGCCTCCACCGCGGCGATCACCGGCCCTGCCCCCGCCGGACCGTGGGCAGTCATGCTCGCCGACCGCGACGGCCGATTCCACCTGATCGCATTCGACCTCGACGCGAAAGCAGGCTCGGCCGCGGCCGCCGAAGACGCCCGCACCATCTCCGAATACCTCACACGATTCGGCATCGAGCACGTGATTTGCGAGTCCGGGCCGACAGGCGGCCGCCACGTATGGATCGCGCTCGCAGAGCCCGCAGACGCGCAGCTCGTGAAAGACCTCGGCATCTCATTCGCACGCGCCTGCCCGAGCCTGGACCGCACGCCCATCAGCAACCCGTCGACGGGCTCAGTGCGGCCCCCAGGAGCACCCCACCGACTCGGCGGGCACTCCCGCGTGCTCAGCGGCGACGTCGCCGCTCTCACCACGCCCACGACCACCCCCGCGCAGCTCGTGCAGCTCGCTTCACAGCTCAACACCGACTACCCGACCGACAGCAGCGCCGCTGCCCGCTCGGAAGCCGGCCCGCTGCCCGTGGACGAGACCGGGCAGGTGTACCTCCCCGGCCCACGCCGGCCCCTGCCGGCCGGAAGCGCCGAAGCACTGGCCCAGGACGTCACCCGCGACACAGACGCCTCAGCAGTGCTCTGGCGCGTGCTCATCGGTGCCGCGGCCGCCAGGTGGCGCTACGCCGACGTCGCAGCACTCCTGCCCACCGCACCCGGCCTAGAGCACGCCCGCACCGAGCGTCGCAGCAAGGGCTCCGCACAGCGCCGCCCCCGCCCCTCGCACGGCTCGCACTCCTCACAAGGTGTTCTCCGCGCACAATGGACCCGCGCAGTGCGCCGCGTGGCCACGACGCCCCGCCAGGTCGGAGAAGACCCCACGTTCGAGCCCCGCGCCCAGGCGATCGCCGAGCACGTCGACCTGGTGCAGACCCGCGCTGACGCCTCCGTAGGACGCTGGACGCGCGGCGGCGGCCCCTCAGACCGCCGCATCCTCGATACCCTCTGCCTCCTCGCACTACAGGCCGTCAGCGGCTCTGTGGAGGCCGATACCCGCCGTCTTGGTGACCTAGCAGGCGTCGGCCGAGAAACCGCGCGCACTGCGCTTCTGCGCCTCGCGGAAAGCGGATGGATCACCCGCACTCTGGGCGCCGATGGCCCCAACGGAGCGCACTGGACTATCGACCCCCAAAACGCTATCCACAACCACTCGGACATTGCCCGGTCACAAGCGGGCGCACGCCCCGCAGGGGCGGCGGCCGCACACCGGGATCTACTCATCACGACCTTGACCACCCGACTGCAGCGCGCACGTCACGACGTCTTCACCTGCACTCGGGCTCTCGGACTCCACGCTGGAAACACCTATGCTCGGCTCTCCCTCCCCCTCACGCTCGAAGACGTCGCCCTGGCCACCGCTCAAACCATGCTCAGCGCTCAGCACACTCTCCACCGCCTCGCAGCTCACGGACTCGTGCACCTCACCCGCGCCGGCTGGACGTCGACAGACCCGGCCGAGCGCGACCGCGTAGCCGTGCAGCTCGGCGTCGACGGCCGCCTGGCTGCACGGGCCGACGCCTACACCGTCGAGCGCGTGCATTGGGGATGGTGGCAAGCAGAAGTGCTCAGACTCAGCAGCCCCGGCAAGAACGCGAACAAACGCCCAGCCCGACACGAACAGCAAGCATTCGTACTCGGCCGCGCATGGGATCGCTACCCCGCCTACCCCCGCACACCCGACGGCCGGCCCGATCACGACGCCGCCAAAATCGCCATCCGAACTGGCCTACTCCCCCAGTTCTACGAACTCGCCGCATAACTGCCCTGCACAGCTCCACCGCAACCAAAGCCCCATTCGAGGGCAAGTGATCGCTTGCGATCGCGCGGCAGCCCCACCGCACCCGTTGTCGTGCGCCAACACGTGGACGGCTGCACGCACCCGACCACCTGGTGACGACGACTGTTCGGCTCGCCCGCCGCACAATGGGCACAGCTCAGCTATCGCAGGGCTGACCTGCACCCAGTGTGGACGGCCGAGCATCGTCATGGTCGGCCGCAGGCCTCCCGCAGCTCGTCGAGCTGAACCGGCCGCGGCTGCGGCCGACGGCCGGCGACCGAGGCCGGCCGAGTTCGAGCAGGCCGCTGCGCGGCCGCACTCCCCCGCGCTGACGCGCTCATTCTTTTGCCGTTGATGCCTTCGGCAGCATAGCGACCGCTCTGCTTCACGCATCCGTCCGGTCACCCGCTGCGCGGCTTCCCTTGACGCGACGCTCTCGCCCGTCTCTCGCTGCGCTCGGCCGTGCGGGTGCGTCACTACGGTTGCGTTCCGCTGCCGCGCTCGCGCTGGCACAGGGTGCCATCAACGGCAAAAAGAAATCGAGGGAGAACCGGGAACACCCGACAAGCCCACCAAATAGAGGCATTATCCCTAATAGAGACAATGGAGACATTGACATGCTGACCATCACCCACACGCACGAAGCCGGAACCATCATCGAAGGCACCGAGCGCGGCGACGGCACCGCGCAGATCCTCAAGGCGAACGGGTGGCGCTGGGGTCGCAGCATCTCCGCCTGGTACGTGCCGCACAGCCGCGACCGCCTGCCCAAGGATTACGTCATCACCCGCACCGCCTCAGCGCTCGAAACCGCAGGCTACGCGCTGGCCCTCGAAATCGACCGCACCACCCGCAGCACCGGAGAAGTCGAAGCAGGCAAGGCCATGCGCCAGGCCAACCGCGCCGACGCGCTCGAAGCGAAGGCGCTGCGCAAGAGCGCCGACGCACAGCAGGCATGGAACCGGGCAGACGCGGCCGGTAACGCGCTCCCCGAGGGCGGCGAACCCATCAAGATCGGCCACCACTCCGAGCAGCGCCACCGCAACGCCATCGAGAAGGCGCACCGCCGCATGGGTCAGGCCATCGCAGCCGACGCCGAGGCCGAGGAAACCGCACGCCGCGCCCGCGTCGCAGCCGCCACCACGAGCGCCCGCTACAAGCCCGTGACCGTCGCGAACCGCATCGAGAAAATCACCGCCGACATTCGCCGAGTCGAGCGCAGCATCTCGGCCGACGTCTACGACCGCGAAACCGGCTACAAGCCCGCCACCGCAGAGCAGCGGGCCAAGCGCGCCGAGCACTACGCGCCCCAACTCGACGAGCTGCGCGACCAGCTCGCCTACTGGCAGCAGATCCGCGCCGACCAGATCGCCACCGGCCAGGCCACCAACTACAGCCGCGAGACCGTCAAGAAAGGCGACGCCGTGAAGATCCGCGGCACCTGGTCACTCGTGCAGCGCGCCAACCCCAAGACCGTGCGCATTCAAGTCGAAGCCGGATGGGATCTGGCCTACGCATGGGCCGAGGTGCAGGACCACCGCCCCGCCGCAGAATAGAGGCATTATCCCCAATGGAGGCAATAGGGGCCGCGCGCAGAGCGTGGCCCCAGCCGCACCCCGCCGGGGCGCGGCGCGAGGGTGCGGCCCCCTCGCGCTCCCCCAGCTCGAACCGACGGAGCGGCCCGAGCGAGACGCCGGCCGGCAAGCCGGCCGCAGTAGGCGCAAGCGCCCCATTTATTGCCGTGATGCCTTCGGCACTGTAGCAACCGCTCTGCTACGCGCATCCGTCCGGGCAGCCGCTGCGCGGCCTTCCTTGACGCGCCGGCCTCGCCCGTCTCTCGCTCCGCTCGGCCGCGCAGGGCCAGCACTACTCCTGCACTCCGCTGCCGCGCTCGCTGTGGCACTACGTGCCATCAACGGCAAAAAATGAGAGGGAGAGAACCCATGCAGAGCATCACCACTATCACCACGTTCGTGCCCGTCGTCGACGACACCGAGATTCAGCGGCAGTTGCGCAAGCTCGGCGAGCGCGAAGAAGACCTCGCCCACCACGCCCGCGCCGGATACACGCTCGCGCACACCGCAACCATCACCGGCCCAGACTTCACCACGTTCGTTGACACGCTCACCCGCGACAACGAAACCAGCAACTAATAGAGGCATTATCCCTAATAGAGACAATGGAGGCATTAGAGATGACGAACACCGATCAGCAGCAGGCCATCGAACGATTCATCGCCTACTGGGATGAAGGGATGGCCGCCGACCTCGCTCCCAGGCTCACATGCGGCGAAACCGAGGCGATCGCGGATCTGTTCACCGCACACGAGCGCCGCGACCTCGCGGCCGAGTGGATCAACCAGCACAGCTACACCGACGACTCAGGCGACAGCCACCACCGCAGCACAGGCCAGGGCATCCGCTACGAGCTAGCCACCATCACCGAATCAGTCGCCGTGGTCGAACTGAACGAGGAAGACCCCAGCGCATTCGGTGCCGGGCACCTGGTGCTCTACCGCGCCGACGACAAGACCCGCCGATTCGCGATCACCGAGCGCACCGACAAGCCCGAGGACGACGACACCCGCGAAGTCATCGGCTGGCACTGGTGCGCCGAGCGCTACCAAGCAGGAGGCTGGACCACCGACGCGGAAGGGGAGACGACCGACGACGACCTATCCGCACTCGTCGAGGCCGCCTGGACATGGGCCACCCGGTGAACCGAAACCGCGCCCCTCACGGGGCGCGGTGCGAGGGTGCGACCCCCTCGCACTC
Organism: Leucobacter massiliensis; assembly: GCF_002982315.1. Classification (GTDB taxonomy): domain Bacteria; phylum Actinomycetota; class Actinomycetes; order Actinomycetales; family Microbacteriaceae; genus Leucobacter; species Leucobacter massiliensis. Next base: position 22,748 of record NZ_MWZD01000011.1, read on the forward strand.
CCCCAGTTCGAGCCGACGGAGCGGCCCGAACATGACGACGGCCGGCAAGCCGGCCGCAGCAGGCGCAAGCGCCCAATTTATTGCCGTTGATGCCTTCGGCAGCATAGCGACCGCTCTGCTCCTCGCATCCGTCCGGTCGGCCGCTGCGCGGCCTTCCTTGACGCGACGCTCTCGCCCGTCTCTCGCTGCGCTCGGCCGTGCGGGTTCGTCACTACGGTTGCGTTCCGCTGCCGCGCTCGCGCTGGCACAGGGTGCCATCAACGGCAAAAAAATATGAGGGGTGAAGAGAGAATGAGCACCATGAACACCGACAGCCTGACGGTCTACACCAAGCCCGGATGCGTGCAGTGCACCGCGACGTACCGCGCACTCGACACAAATGGGATCCCGTACGACGTCATCGACCTCAGCGAGAACGACACCGCCACGGAGTACGTGAAGCAGCTCGGCTACCTCAGCGCCCCCGTTGTCGTCGTCAACGAGCACGAGCACTGGGGCGGGTTCCGAATCGACCTCACCGAACAGCTCGCCGCACGCCTCGCCGAGTAACCCCAGCCTTCAATAGAGGCATTATCCCTAATAGAGACAATGGAGACACCATGACTACACACGAGACCTTCGGTCCCACCATCGCCAGCTACACCCGAGCCCAGGCGCTCGATGACGGAGCGCTCGTCGACGTTACCCAGATGGCGCAAGACGCGCGATTCCGTGTACCCGTCGCGCTCACGCGAGCAGCGTGGGCCGAGGCGGTCGCGTGGGATGACGACAGGCCCGAGCCGCAGGATGAAAGCGGCCGGCTCTGGGATGTTCTCTACCTCGCAGGCCATGCCGCATCGAGAACGGCCGGCAGTAACCGCGTGACCTTCAAAGTGCTGCGTGTGCCCAACGAGAACCGCGGCCACGACTGGAACCAGCCCGAGCCGATCGAGCTGGCCCTGCACATCGGTCCCGGCGACAACGCAGAACCCGTCATCACCATCATGCTCCCGAACGAATCCTGAATCATTAATGCCTCTATTGTCCCTAATGGAGGCATTAGGTATAATAGAACTAACCAAACGACAGCCCATCGCGAGAGGAATGACCATGAGCTACATCACCCGCACCGGAAACCTCACCGAAGCCCCGACCCTTCGCCGCAACGACAAGGACACGCCGTACACCTACGCCCGCGTCGCCGTCTCCGACCGGCTCAGGGACAAGGACACCGGCGAATGGTACGACGGCCCCACGATCTTCTACTCCGTGAACGTGACCGGCCAGCAGGCGGAACAGCTCGTCGAGGCGGCCGAGATCTCCGGCAACATCCGCGTCACCTTCTCCGGCGATTACCGCGTCACCTCGTACAAGCCCGAGGGCGGCGAGGAGCGCGTGCAGCACGAGGTGCGAGCGGATGAGGTGGGAGTCAGTCTCCGAAACCAGCGCGTCACCGTTTCGAAGATCCGCCAGGGTGACTGACGAGCGCCCCCAGGGGAGGCCGCAACCCGCGGTCCTCCCAATAAATAGGGCTAATAGAGGCATTAGACCTATTAGGTACAATAGAGGCATTAGAGATAGAGAGTTGGAACCCATGAGCGCAACCCGTGAGGCCGTCATCCTGACCGCCTGCAACCAGAAAGGCGGCGTGGGCAAATCAACCACGCTGTACCACCTCACCCGCGCCGCGGTGATCGCCGGTCTGCGCGTGCTCGTCGTCGACGCCGACCCGCAGGGCAATATCACCCAAGTGCTCACCGAGGGAGTCGGGGAGGAAGAACCCGGCCTCGCTGACGTGCTCAGCGAATACGCCAGCGAAACCCTCGAAGATGTCATCGTGCCGGCAATCTGGGAAGGCGTCGACGTCGTGCCCACCACAGGCGAAACACTCGGCGTCGTCCGTGACCAGCTCGTCGTCGCCGGAGCCGGCCGCGAGGCCCGCATGCGGAAGGTGCTAGAGCCCGTACGCGGCCGCTACGACCTGATCTTGATCGACTGCGGACCAAACCTCGATCAGCTCGTCATCAACGCTCTCACGGCCGCTGACGGCGCTCTCGTGGTCACTCAGACCAAGCTCTGGTCAGCAAACGGCCTCGCAAAGCTGCTCGATACCGTTACCGCGGTCACCCAGAGCTACAACCCCCGCTTGCGCGTCGCAGGAATCGTGCTCAACCAGCACGAGGCGCGCACCATCGGCGGCGGCCACTGGGCCGAGGAAATCACGGCCGCAGCGGAAGCCCGAGGCCTGCCGCTGCTCGCGCCGCCAGTGCCCAAGCGCCAGGCGATCGCCGACGCCACCGAAGAATCACGTGGCCTCGATGAAGGCGACAACGATGCACGCGAACTTGCGAAGATCTACGCCGGCTACCTGGCCGAGCTGACCGGAAGGAACGAACGATGAGCACTGAACGCAAGAGGCGCACATCGAGCCTGGCAGGGCTCACGCCAGTAACCGCACCGCCGACCCCAGAGCCGGCGGCCGAGGCTCCTGCAGTCCAGGCACCCGCAGCGCCCCGCCCGCGGCCGAAAGCGCAGGGCTCAAAGGGAAGCCGCAAGATGAACTACTACGCGGATGAAGACCAACAGGGCCGCATCCGCGCCGCCTACTACGCCGGTCGCGACACGTACGGATGGCAAACCCTCACCGACATGCAGAATCAGATCATCATGCAGCACGTGGAACAGCTAGAGCGCGAGTTCAACGGGGGAGTCCCGTTCGAACCCGTGCACCCCGGCTCCATCTCCCGAGGCCGCCCCCTCGAATAACGGCCTACTGTTCGATATCCGCGAAAGGATGACGCGATGAACACCGATACCGGCTTCGAGGCACGCTGGCCAGAGCTGTTCGAGCCCCTCACGCCGCAGCAGCTGGGACAAGCCATCGGAGCGTGCTGGTACGTACTCAAAGACGGCTTCCCGCTCACCAAGGAAACCGTGCAGCGCATCACCACATTGCTCGTCGACGATCCCCAACAGGTCGCAATCCTCTACGCCCCGTACACCGAGGCCGAGGACGCGAAATATGAGGATCTGGCCGAGCGCGCGGAGCGCGGCGAACTTAGGTCGATACCAGGCACAGCACGGCGCGGCCCAAAAGCTGCCGAGGACGCGCAGGGACTCCTGAGGGAAGCCGGCTACGATCCCACAACGAAGGATTGACAGGCCAATGGCTTTCAACGAAGAAACACGACAACTCGAAATCGACCGCGAAGTCGAATCGTTGACACGAACGCTCGCTCACTCGACGCGCACCGTTCCCAATCCGAGCGGGCCTGCCTTCCACCGAGGACTGGCGCGCAACACGCGAAAACCGGTACCGCTCCGAGAGCGAACAACGTGATGCGTGGCGAAATTCCATCATCAGCGCATAATCCACCACACAACGCAAAGCGGCCCCCCGGAAGAACTCGGGGGCCGCTTTGCGTTGTGTATACGGTTGAGAAAAACAGAAAAGCATCGGCCTACACAGAAGCTAGTTCAAACGGGTAGCGCCTATCGTGACTCGGCGACGACCCGCACAGTGACCAGCTCCTCAGGAAGCGTCGATAGCTGCTCCGACAGCTCGGGGACTTCCCGAGCCAGCATCACTGTATAGGCGAAGTCTCCTGATGCTGACACTCCACCGCCGGTCTCTATAATGTCGGCATCGTCGAGTGCTGTGAGTAGCTTTCCGGCTTCTTCGATGTCATCGTTTCCCCAGCGAGCGCGCCTCACGGTGCAGTGTTTCTCGTGTCCGCAAGATTGAATGAAGGCTGTTGTGCTTTCCAGGTCTTGGGTGACGACGACCGTGATGACACCGGTTGGGAGCTTGATCGGTTGCACGGCTGTGACTGCGACTTGTTCGCGGAGTTCTTCTCCGAGTGCTTCAAGGGCCGTTATGTCCGCGTCAGTGGCGGGTTGGAGCTTCTGAGCGTCTACGAGGCCGGACACTTCATCGACGAGGCTCTGGTACCCCGAAATGATCGTTTGTTGAAGGTCTTGCTTGCCGTCTGCGCTCACTGTCGTTTTCCCTTCGGTCGGTTTCGGCGTATTCTCAAGCGGGATACATAGCGGCCCTAATCTCGGCTTTTGTCAGGCTGTAAGTAACGATTGCTCTTACAAGCGTCAAGGTAGCTCGGTGGCACTCTTAGTCGAAAGGCGAATGTCCATGTTTAGTTTGATGTCGAGACAAACGAGTGGCGGGCCGGTGCATTGGGGGATGCACCGAACCGCCACTCGGGTCTATTTAAGTGAGGGTTAGTTCGTTGCGAATCTCCTTCGTGCCAGCAGCAGCGTGCCACCGATGAGCAGCAGGACTGCCAGTGCCGCTGCGCCCATCATGACCTGAGTGCCCGTAATCGGCAGATCACTGCCGGGATCGTGTACGGTGGGCACTTCGACCAATGATGGCGGTGCTTCCACCACGCCACCACCGGGTGGGGTACCTGCCGCAATCGCTTCATTGGTCAGGGGTTCACCGGTGAGATCGGCAAGGACCACTTCATACTTCGCCGTGAAGGTCGCCGTCTCGCCCGGGGCGAGGTTGTCGATCGAAGCGGGCATGATCGGACCCATGCGTCCTGCACCAGAGAACGCGGTCTCTTCGGGTGCAACATCAGTCAGCGTGACGTTGCCCGTGTTCGTAACCACGAAGGTGTAGGTGACAATATCTCCGACTTCACGTACCTCGTCGACGTCAGCTGTCTTCACGATCGACAGGCCCGGATCCGCAGGCGTGAGGACTACCACGTCCGAGGGTGGCGGCGGGGGAACGTCGCCACCACCGGGCGGGGTGCCCGTAGCGGTTGCGGAGTTCGTGATCGAACCCGCGTCCACATCGGCCTGTGTGACGGTGTACTTCGCGGTGAAGGTCGCGTTCTCGCCCGGTGCCAGGGTTGCTGACTCGGGATCGAATGCACCCAGCTCACCGGTACCGGAGAACTCGCCTTCCACGGGCACCACGTCGGTCAACGTGACGTTGCCCGTGTTGGTGACCAGGAAGGAGTAGGTGATGACATCACCAGCGACCGTGACTTCCTCCACGTCGGAGGACTTCACGATCGACAGGCCCGGATCCGCAGGCGTCGGGATCTCGACGTCCGAGGGTGGCGGCTCCACCGGGTCACCCGAGGGCGGGGTACCGGTACCGGTTGCGGAGTTCGTGACCGAACCCGCGTCGATATCGGCCTGCGTCAGCGTGTACTCAGCCGTAAACGTCGCCTGCTCACCCGGAGCCAATGACTCCACCGAAGCTGGCGTGATCGGACCAAGCTCACCGGTACCGGAGAACTCAGCCTCGATTGGGGCGACATCGGTCAGAGTCACGTTGCCCGTGTTCGTCATCACGAAGGTGTACGTCACGACCTCACCAGACCGGAAGTTATCCGGGTCGGTCATGTCTGCGGACTTCATGATCGACAGGCTCGGATCCGCAGGCGTGAGGACTACCACGTCCGAGGGTGGCGGCGGGGGAACGTCGCCACCACCGGGCGGGGTGCCCGTAGCGGTTGCGGAGTTCGTGATCGAACCCGCGTCCACATCGGCCTGTGTGACGGTGTACTTCGCGGTGAAGGTCGCGTTCTCGCCCGGTGCCAGGGTTGCTGACTCGGGATCGAATGCGCCCAGCTCACCGGTACCGGAGAACTCGCCTTCCACGGGCACCACGTCGGTCAACGTGACGTTGCCCGTGTTGGTGACCAGGAAGGAGTAGGTGATGACATCACCAGCGGCCGTGACTTCCTCCACGTCGGAGGACTTCACGATCGACAGGCCCGGATCCGCAGGCGTGAGAACTACCACGTCCGAGGGTGGCGGCGGGGGAACGTCGCCACCCTCGGGCGGGGTGCCCGTAGCGGTTGCGGAGTTCGTGATCGAACCCGCGTCCACATCGGCCTGTGTGACGGTGTACTTCGCGGTGAAGGTCGCGTTCTCGCCCGGTGCCAGGGTTGCTGACTCGGGATCGAATGCACCCAGCTCACCGGTACCGGAGAACTCGCCTTCCACGGGCACCACGTCGGTCAACGTGACGTTGCCCGTGTTGGTGACCAGGAAGGAGTAGGTGATGACATCACCAGCGGCCGTGACTTCCTCCACGTCGGAGGACTTCACGATCGACAGGCCCGGATCCGCAGGCGTGAGAACTACCACGTCCGAGGGTGGCGGCGGGGGAACGTCGCCACCACCGGGCGGGGTGCCCGTAGCGGTTGCGGAGTTCGTGATCGAACCCGCGTCCACATCGGCCTGTGTGACGGTGTACTTCGCGGTGA
>NZ_MWZD01000012.1 GCF_002982315.1 Leucobacter massiliensis
AGGCGATCCTGCGCGTGTCGGTCTCGGGCGGGACGGCAGCGGGGCGATGGGGCCGGCGCGCCGGTCGTCCCGCGGACGGCGGCGCCGCGCCTCAGTAGTGCATGGTGCGGTCGACGGCCTCGAGCACCCGGTCGGCGTCGGGCAGGTACAGTCCCTCGAGCCGCGCGGGCGGGAAGGGCACGTCGTAGCCGGCCACCCGGAGCACGGGCGCCTGCAGCGAGTAGAAGGCGTGCTCGGCGACGTGGGCGGCGATCTCGCTGCCCAGGCTCACGCTGCCCTGCGCCTCCTGCGCGACGACGAGGCGGCCCGTCCGCCGCACCGAGTCGAGCAGCGGCCCGTAGTCGATGGGCGAGAGGCTGCGCAGATCCACGACCTCGAGGCTGGTGCCCTCGCTCTGCGCGATCTCTGCGGCCTGCAGCAGGGTCGTGGTCATCGCCCCCCAGCCGGCCACGGTGCAGTCGGTGCCGGGACGGGCGACGCGGCTGCGGTGCAGCTCGAAGGCGCCGTCGACGGGGTCGACCTCCCCCTTGTGCCAGTACTTCGCCTTCGGCTCGAAGAAGAGCACCGGATCGGGCGAGGCGATCGCCTGCTGGATCATCCAGTAGGCGTCGTTCGGCGTGGAGGGCGCGACGACGCGCAGGCCCGGCGTATGGGCGAAGTAGGCCTCGGGGCTCTCCTGGTGGTGCTCCACGGCGCCGATGTGACCGCCGTAGGGCACGCGGATCACGACGGGCATCGGCACCGCGCCGTCGTGCCGGCTGGTGAACTTGGCGAGCTGGGTGACGATCTGGTTGACGGCGGGGGAGATGAAGCCGTCGAACTGGATCTCGATCACCGGCCGGTAGCCGCGCATGGCGAGCCCGATCGCGCCGCCGACGATGCCGGCCTCGGCGAGCGGGGTGTCGAGCACCCGGGCCGAGCCGAACTCCGCGTGCAGGCGGTCGGTGACGCGGAAGACGCCGCCGAGCGGGCCGATGTCCTCGCCCATGAGCAGCACGCGGTCATCGGCGGCCATCGCGGTGCGCAGGCCCTCGTTGATGGCCTTCGCGAGCGGCAGCGTGGTGCGTTCGGCGAGGGTGGTGACGGCGCTCATTCGGCGCTCCCTTCGGTGAACGAGGCCTCGTAGTGCGCGAGCCAGGCGCGCTGCTCCTCAATGCGCGGGTGCGGCTCGGAGTAGACGTGCGCGAACATGCTGTCCGCCTCCGGCACCGGCAGGGCGAGGATCTCGTCGCGGATCTGCTTCGCCTCCCGGTCGGCGGTGGCGCGCACCTCCTCGAAGAAGTCGTCGCCGAGGCCGAGCGAGCGCAGGTGGGTCTCGAGCCGCGCGATCGGATCCCGCCGCTGCCACGCCTCCAGCTCGCCCTCGGCCCGGTAGCGGGTCGGGTCGTCGCTCGTGGTGTGCGCGCCGATGCGGTAGGTGAGCGCCTCGATGTAGCCCGGGCCCCGGCCCTCGCGGGCGTCGCGGAGGAAACGGCGTCCGACGGCGTAGGCGGCGAGCGGGTCGTTGCCGTCGATCTGCACGCTGCGCAGGCCGAAGCCGAGGGCGCGGCGGTAGAGCGGGGTGCGGGACTGCCGGGTGACGGGCACGGAGATCGCCCACTGGTTGTTCTGCACGACGAACACCTCGGGGGTCTGGTAGCTCGCCGCGAAGATGAGGGCCTCGTTGGCGTCGCCCTGGCTGCTGGTGCCGTCCCCGTAGAAGACCATGGTGGCCTCGCCGGTGGCGGTGCCCGGCTCCCCCGCGTCGAGCGCGCCGTCGCCGGCGCGGCGCTTCGCGTCGAGCACCTGGGCGAGGGCGTAACCGGTGGCGTGCTGCGCCTGCGCGCCGAGCACGAGCGTGTAGAGGTGGAAGTTGCCGTTGGCGGGGTCGGTGACGTCCCAGCCGCCGTGGGTGAGGCCGCGGAAGAGGCGGGCGAGCTGCACGAGCGGGAGGCCCCGGACCCGCGCGACGGTGTGCTCGCGGTAGGCGGGGAAGATGTGGTCCTGGGGCTCCGTGGCGTGGGCGAGGCCCGCCTGGCACCCCTCCTGGCCGACGCTCGGCACCCACAGCGCGAGCTGGCCCTGGCGCTGCAGATGCGTGCACTCGGTGTCGAAGGCGCGCGTGGAGACCATGTCGCGATACCACTGCGCGAAGTCGTCGGCCCCCACTGCCGCGAGCTCGTCGGCGAACTCCGCCGCGGTGGCCGAGGGTGCGTACCGGCCCTGCTCGTCGAGGAAGCGGATCGGCTCGGGATCCACCCCGCTCAGCAGGGGCTCAATGGAGGTCTGTTCGCTCATCCCGACCCAGTGTAATGAGGCCCCGCCCGCATCCCCGGATATACCCGCGCCGCGAAGTCGCGGGCCGGTGTCCGGGGAGGAGGCAGAGTGCTCAGCGGGACCAGGCAACCGCGTCTCCCCGGCGGCGCAGCCGCGCGCTATCGCCCGAGGTGGGCGGCGACGACGCGCAGCACCTCCGGCACGCTCTCGGCCTCTCCGACGGAGATGCGCACGCCGTGGCCGGCGAAGGGACGCACGAGGGTGCCCGCCTCGGCGAAGTCGGCCGCGAGCGCGAGCGCGCTCTCCACGCCCCCTTCGCCCGCAGCCGTCTCGCGGATCCAGACGAAGTTGCCCTGCGCCTCGGGCACGTCCAGTCCGAGCTCGCGCAGGGAGGCCGCAAGCCCATCGCGCCGCTCGGCGAGCGCCGCGATGCGTTCCGCGCCGGCCTCACGGGCCTCGGGTGCGAGCACGGCCAGCGCGGCGCTCTCCGCGATGCCGGTCACCGAGAGCGGGACCGCCACGCTCGCTGCGGCCCCCAGGATCGCGGGGTCGCCGACGCCGTAGCCGATGCGCAGCCCCGCCAGCCCGTACGCCTTCGAGAAGGTGCGCAGCACCACGAGGTTCGGGTGCTCGCGCAGCACGTCCTCGCCGCGCACGGCCTGCGGATCGGTGACGAACTCGCGGTACGCCTCGTCGAGGACCACGAGGGTGTCGGCGGGCACGCGCGCCATGAAGCGGTCGAAGTCGGCGCGTCCGATCGCGGGCCCGGTCGGGTTGTTGGGGCTGCACAGCAGCACCACCCGGGTGCGCTCGGTGATCGCTGCGGCGAACGCATCGAGTGCATGCTCGGCGCGCGCGTTCAGCGGGACGGCGACGGGCGTCGCCCCCGACGCGAGCCCGAGCGCCGGGTAGGCCTCGAAGCTGGGCCACGCGTAGAGGTACTCGTCGCCCGGGCCGGCCGCGGCGTGCACGAGCTGATAGAGGATCGTGACCGATCCCGCGCCGAGGTGCACCGATCCGGCGTCCACGCCGAAGGGCTCGGCGATGGCCGCACGCAGTTCCGGCATCCCCGCCGCGGCGTAGCGGTGGCTCAGCCCCGCCCGCTCCGTGATCGCGGCGAGCACACCCGGCAGCGGCTCGAAGGGGTTCTCATTGCTCGACAGCTTGAAGCCGGGCTTCGTTGGCGTCGCCCCCTGCCGGTAGGCGGGGGTGGCGAGCACATCGGCGCGCAGGCGCACGGGCGGGGCGGGGGTGTCGCTCATAGAGGCCAGTGTAGAGCGCCAGGCCCCGGCGGATGGGCGCCCATCCGCGTCGTCCGCGTCCCTCGCACCGTGGCGGGCGCCTGCTGCGCGGCCGCCGCGGACGTGCGAGACTGGGAGCATGCGCAGCATCATCAGGGTTCTCGTCGGCGCCTTCGCGCTGTGGCTGACGACGCTGATCGTCGGCGGGAACGGCCCGCACGGGGTGTGGATCGTCCCCATCAGCGGTGACGACTACGCACCGCTGATCACCCTGCTGCTCGTCGCGCTCGTCTTCGGTCTCGTCAACGCGACCCTGGGCCGCGTCGTGCGCTTCGTGTCGATTCCGCTCTACATTCTCACGCTGGGCCTCTTCGGGCTGATCGTCAACGGCTTTCTCTTCGCCGTCGTCGCCTGGCTCTCCGAGCTCGCCGGTTTCGGCCTGCGGATCGAGAGCTTCTGGTGGGGTGTGCTCGCGGCCCTCGTGATGTCCGTGCTCGCCGGCATCATGAACGGCCTCCTGGGCACCGGCCGGCGCAAGGACCGCTGAGGCCGGCACCGCCAGCCCATGGGCCGCTGAGCCGGGCTCGCCGGCAGTGACCCGGCAGCGAGCTGGCGTGAGACCCGGGTACCACGCGGGCGGCACTCCGGGTCGATGCGGCGGGCGCGTCGGCGGGCGAGGCTGGACGCATGCACACACCACTGCTCGAGGCCGAGGGCCTCTCCCAGCATTACGGACCCACCCGCGCCCTCGACGGCGTCTCGCTCGCCTTCGCGGCGGGCACCTCGACGGCCGTCATGGGGGCCTCGGGATCGGGCAAGACCACACTGCTGCACACGCTGGCGGGCATCCTCGTCCCCGGCATGGGGCAGGTGCGCTTCGGCGGCGCCGACATCTCGCACCTCGGCGACGCCGAACGCAGCCGGCTGCGGCGCGAGCACTTCGGCTTCGTGTTCCAGCAGGGCCTGCTCGTGCCGGAGCTGACCGCGATCGAGAACGTGGCGCTCGCCCTCATGCTCACGGGCCGTTCGAAGCGGGAGTCGCTGCCGTATGCGGCGGGCTGGCTGGCGGCCCTCGGCTTGCAGGGCCTGGAGGAGCGGCGGATCGGCGAGCTGTCCGGAGGGCAGGCGCAGCGCGTCGCGATCGCACGGGCGCAGGTGACGGGCGCGCAGATCGTCTTCGCGGACGAGCCGACGGGCGCCCTCGACTCGCAGACCTCGCAGGAGGTGATGCAGGCGCTGCTCGCCGCGACCGTGGGGCAGGGCCGCACGCTCGTCGTCGTCACCCACGACCGCGAGGTCGCCGCGCAGTGCCAGCGCACCGTCGAGATGCGCGACGGGCGCGTCGTGCGCGACAGCGCCCCCGCGGGCGAGGGCCCGGCGGCGGCGTACCCGGCCGCGCCGTCCGGCGACGCGTCCGGATCATGGCCCGGCGCCGAGGGGCTGCGGGGCGAGCGATGATCGCCCGGGTGCTCTGGCTGCTCTCGCGCCCAGCGGCCCAGGGCCGCACCGCACTGCTCCTCCCCGTGATCGCCTACGCGGCCGTGACGGCCCTCCTCGGCATCGTGCTCGGGGGTGCGCAGCGCTTCTGGGGGTACACCGACGAACTCGGAGACCTCTATCGGGTGCTCGCGGCGATCGCCCTGGCGCTGCTGGTCGTGCCGTTGGTCACCCTCGCCGGTGCGGCTGCGCGCCTGTCGGTGCGCCGCCGGGACGAGCGGCTGTCCACGCTCCGCTTGCTGGGGGCGACGGGCCGGCAGGTTTCGGCGATGACCGTGATCGAGTCGGCAGCGGTCGCCCTCTGCGGGGCGCTCCTCGGGCTCGCACTCGCCTACGCGGCCTCGCCGCTGATCGGCCTGATCCACTTCCGGGGCGAGGCGCTCGGAACCTCCGGTGCGGCGCTGCACGCCGGGGTCGCCGCGGCCCTCGTGGCCGGCGTCACCTCCCTCGCGGCGGTGAGCGCCGTCGTCAGCCTGCGGCGCGTGGTGATCTCCCCGCTGGGCGTCGCCCTCAAGCACGGGGCGCCGCGCCTCTCATGGCTGCGCGCTCTCATCGCGGTGCTCGTGATCGCCGCGGCCCTCGGCCTGCTCACCAGCATCAATCCGGCGCTCCTCGGCGCAGTGGGACCGGCCCTCTTCTTCGGGGGCCTGTTCGCGGCGGTGCTGGCCGTGCTCGGCCTCGTGGGCCCCTGGCTCATCGGGGTGCTCGCACGGGGGCGCGCCCGCCGTGCGCAGACGCCACGCGCCCTGCTCTCGGCCCGCATGATCCTCGAGGACCCGCGAGCGGCGTGGCGGCAGGTCTCGGGGGTGGCGATGGCCAGCTTCATGGCGGTCTTCGCCGGCTCGGGCATGGCGCTGCTCGGCGCGATGGACGCCTCGGCCCCCGCGGCCGACGCGGACCCCGCCGTGCTCCACCTGCCCGCGGACATCCGCACCGGGATCCTCATCACGGTCGTGGGCGCCTTCCTCACGGTCGCCGCCTCCGTGGGCGTCGGCCAGGCGGCGGCGCTGCTGGACCGCCGCGACGTGATCCGCTCGCTCGACATGCTCGGCGCCCCGCTCGCCGCGCAGGACGAGGCGCGCCGCAGTGCGGTGATGCTGCCGCTGCTGCTCGCCGCGCTCGGCTCCGCGGGCGTGGCAGCCGCACTGGTGCTGCCGCTGCTGGGGATCGCCCTCATCGTCGCGCCGGTGTCGCTCGCCGTGGTGTTCTCCTCGCTCGCCGCGGGGATCCTGCTCGTGCGGCTCGGGATCGCCACCACTCGACCGCTGCTCGCTCGCCTGGCGAGCGCCGCCCCGGCGGCGGTCTGAGCCGCCCCGGCGGCTTGCCGTCGCGTGGGAGAATGGGGGCGGCCAGGATCCCGACACACCGAGAGGCACCCATGACCCCGCTTCCCCCGCAGCCCATCAGCCCGCTCGACGGCCGCTACCGCGCGCAGGTCGCCGAGCTCGGCGACACGCTCTCCGAGGCGGGGCTGAACCGGGCGCGCGTCCACGTCGAGGTGGAGTGGCTGGCGTACCTCACCGAGCACTCGCTGCTCGGCGGCTCTCCGATGGGAGCCGAGCAGCTCGCCTCCCTGCGCGAGTGGGCGGCGAACTTCGGCCAGGCCGAGATCGACGAGCTGGCGGAGACGGAGAAGACCACGCAGCACGACGTGAAGGCGGTCGAGTACCTGGTGCGTGCGCGGCTCGAGCAGCAGGGCCTCGGCCACCTCGCCGAGCTCACGCACGTCTGCTGCACCAGCGAGGACATCAACAACCTCTCCTACGCGCTCACCGTGAAGCAGGCGATCGCCGAGGTCTGGCGTCCGCGCTTCGCGCGGGTCATCGGCGAGCTCGCCCGTCAGGCGGAGCAGTACCGCGAGCTGCCCATGATGAGCCGCACCCACGGCCAGCCCGCCACGCCCACGACGCTCGGCAAGGAGCTCGCGGTGTTCGTGCACCGCCTGGAACGACAGCTGAACCAGATCGACGACATCGAGTACCTCGGCAAGTTCTCCGGTGCCACCGGCACCTTCGCGGCGCACCTCGCCGCCGACCCGGAGACCGACTGGGCGCGCGTCTCGCAGGAGTTCGTCGAGGGACTCGGGCTCGACTGGAACCCGCTCACCACCCAGATCGAGTCGCATGACTGGCAGGCGGAGCTCTACACCCGCGTCGCACACGCGAACCGCATCCTGCACAATCTCGCGACCGACATCTGGAGCTACATCTCCATCGGCTACTTCCGGCAGATCCCCGTCGCCGGCGCGACCGGCTCCTCCACCATGCCGCACAAGGTCAACCCGATCCGCTTCGAAAACGCGGAGGCCAATCTCGAACTCTCGAACGCGATCCTCGACTCGCTCGCCGCCACCCTCGTGACGAGCCGCTGGCAGCGCGACCTCACCGACTCCTCGGCGCAGCGCAATATCGGCGTGGGCCTCGGCCACTCGGTGCTCGCCCTCGACAACATCCTGAAGGGCCTCGCTCAGATCGACGCGGCGCCGGAGGTGCTCGCCGCCGACCTCGATGCGAACTGGGAGGTGCTGGGCGAGGCGATCCAGACCGTCATCCGTGCCGAGGTGACCGCGGGGCGCTCCACCATCAGCGACCCCTATGCGGCCCTCAAGGAGCTCACGCGCGGGCGCCGGATCGGTCAGGCCGAACTGGCCGAGTTCGTGCAGGGGCTCGAGATCGGGGAGGCCGCCAAGCAGCGCCTGCTCGCGCTGACGCCCGCGAGCTATACCGGAGACGCAGCGCGTCTGCTGGACTACCTGCAGCGCTGACCGCGCCTTCGCCGGCGCTCCGCCTGCCGGCCGCCTCGTGAGCTGCCCCCTGAGCGGCAGCGACCCCCTGGCGGGTCACGGCGCGGCTGTGTCAGAGTGGGGGCATCTGAGGAGAGGATGTCCGTGACCGAAGCCGCGCCCAGCCCAGCCGAGCTCTTCGCCCGCCCGCGCACCATGCACCGATTCACCGCGCGGCGGGTGACCGTGACCGCGGTCGTCGAGATCGAGCACTTCACGCGGGTCACGCTCTCCGGCGAGGAGCTCGGGGACTGGGCGAGCATCGGGCCCGGGGATCACGCCCGCGTCTTCTTCCCCGATCCTGAGACCGGCGAGCTGATCGCCCCCGCTCCTCTCGGACCCGAGGAGAGCGGCATCGTCAGACCCGACGGTCCCGCCTTCGGCAGGGACTTCACCCCGCTCAATGTGCGCACCGTGTCCGGTTCCGGGCATCGCGCCTTCGACATCGACATCCTGCGTCACGCGGACCCCGGCCCTGCGGCGGCCTGGGCGACCCGGGCAGCGCCCGGCGAGGAGCTCGTGATCGTGGGGCCGCGCGGTTCCGTCTCGGTCGCCGCCGCTGCGCCGCGCGTGCTCTGCGTGGCCGACGCGAGCGCGCTCCCCGCGACCGCTCGCTGGATCGCGGAGATGCCGTCCGGTGCGAGGATCGAGGTCATCGCGGACGTCGACGATCCCAACTGGGTGCGGGCCTACCTCGCGGCCCAGGGCGGGCGCGACGTGCCTGTCAGCGCCGCACGCGCCGAGCCCGACGGGCTCGCCACGGCGGCGCGCGAGGCGGGCATCGACGCCGGCACCTACGTGTTCGCCGCGGGCGAGGCGAACCGGCTCATCCCGCTGCGCCGTCTGCTGCGCTACGAACTCGGCCTGCCCCGCGAGCAGTACGCGATCACGGGCTACTGGCGACGCGGAGACGCCGCCTTCGATCACCACGCGCCCATCGACCCGGCCGATCCCGACGACTGACCGGGACCGGCTGCGGAACGGGACTCACGACGCGTCCAGCGCTTCGATCCGCCACTCCGCACGGTGCGCCTCGCCCGGGGCCAGCTCGACGAGGTTCCGCTCCGTCCCGTGGTTGAAGGCGTCGGGCCCGCAGCTCATGGGCTCCACGGCGAGCCCCGCCCGGTGCCCGTGCGCCCCGGAGTCCGCGAGATCCGCCGTGTGGATCTGCAGCCAGGCGCACTCCGGTCCCCAGCTCATCGCGACCCCGCCGCCGTCCGGGGCCCGCAGCTCCGCCCGCGCCCGGCCGTCCTCCCCGCGCTCCAGCTGCGTGAAGGCGTGGTCGATCCGCGCCTCGCCGATGCGCCGCGGCTCGCGGAAGTCGAAGCGTTCAGGGTCGACGCTCACCTCCGCGAGGCTCTCCGGCACGAGCCGGTGCTCGTCGACGAGGAGCACCCGCGAGGCGGGCAGGCGCAGCGTCCAGTCGTCCACTCCGCCCGCCCCCGCGACGAGGTAGGGGTGCGGGCACACGCCGTACGGCGCCGCCTCGGGACTGAGGTTCGTCCCGACGACCTCCTGCGTGAGCCCGAGCGGGCCGAGCGCGTAGCGGGTCTCGACGGCGATCCTCCAGGGGTACCCGGCCTGCGGCTCGATCACGGCGCGCAGCACCACCGCGTGCGGCCCCTGCCGCTCCCCGGCGAAGCGCAGCCAGGGCGTGCAGCCGTGCAGCGCGTGACCCCGCGAGGGCTCGGTCAGCGGCAGCTGCAACCGCTCGCCGTTCCACGTGAAACTCCCGTCGACCACGCGGTTGGGCCAGGGCGCCACCGTGACGCCGCGGAACGCCGGCCGCAGCTCGTCGGCCCCGAAGGGCACGACGAGATCGCGCCCGCCCGCGCGGTAACCGCGCAGGCTGGCCCCCACCCCGGCGATGACGGCGCGCTGCTCGCCATACGCGATCGACCACTGCTCGCCGGAGCGGGGCTCGCCGCTTCTCCCCTTCACGAGCGCGCCCGCCGTTGACGCACGAGCACGAGCGCGGCACCGAGCCCGAGCAGCAGCGCCGCCGTGAGCAGCACCGAGCCCCGCCCCGGCGCCCCCGTCGCGGCGAGCTCGGGATCCCTATCAGAGAAGACCCAACCACTACCCTCTAGCACCTAATTTGCTCCGGAGCCGGGATGGGTGAAGAAACCGCCGGCCGCGCCCCCCCCCCCGCCGCGCTCGCGCCCGCCTCTGAGCCGTCGCTCGAACCGGAGCCGGCAGCAGCTGCCGTGCCACCGCCGGCATCCGCGGTCGCGCCGCCGGCATCCGCCGTGCCGCCCCCGGGAAGGCTCACCGGCTCGGCCGCCGAGGGCGCGACGAGGCCGTCGCGATACCCGTCGTAGCGCACCGACACCTCGGTGACGCCCGCGGGCACGCGCACCGCGGCGACGGCCGCCGCAGCATCGGCGTCACCCGCCACGGCATCGGCGTCACCCGCCTCCGCCGAGCCGGGTGCGGCGCGCTCCGCCGGCTGCACGGTGACCGTCTCGCGCCACGAGCCGCCGGCGAAGGTCACGGTGCCGGCCACCTCTCCCCCGTCGAGCGCGGAGACCCGCGCCGTGAGCTCACGGCCCTCCACGGAGACCTCCGTCCGCGACTCGGCCGGCCGCACCTCGCTCCACGCGTGCATCGCATCGAGCACCTGCCGGGTGACGCTGACGAAGGCGCCGTGGCGCGGGCTCGGCGGCAGCCCGCCGCGCTCGCGCACGCTCCACTCCGGCTGCTGCGAGATCCGCTGCCCCCGCTCGCTCGCGGCGAGCGCGGCGCCGCTCGTCACGAAGGCGCGGTAGCCGCCGTCGCCGTAGTTGTCGACGAGGAAGACATAGCCGTCGCCGTCCTGGTTCGCCGGGTCGCCCTCGTTGAGGCGGATGATCTGCGGGCCCTCGCCGGCGTGGCCGGTGATCGGGGTGGTCATGGCGGTGTCGACGAGCTGCCAACCGGTCGCGGGATCCGCGTCCCAATCGGAGCGGGTCGTGGGCGCCGTGAGCACCCGGGAGCGCTCCATGAAGATGTCCTTGCCGCGCTCCAGTCCGTCTGCGGCGCCGCCCTCCTCGTTCTTCGTGAAGCGATAGTACGTGTCCCCGATCTTCTGCACGGTCGAGTCGATGCGCGCGAAGCCGGTGTCCTGCCACGTCTCGGGCGGCGAGGTGAAGCTCACGAAGTCACGGGTCAGCACCGCGAACATGCGCGCGTGGCCGGGCCCCGAGGTGTGCGCCTCGTCGTCGTACATGCGCGAGGCGAAGAACACCACGTACGACTGCAGTTCGTCATCCCAGTAGGCTTCGGGCGCCCACGTCATTCCGGCCTCGGGCCGGTTGATCGTGATGCCGCCGTTCTCGTCGCCGTTCGTGCGGCTCCAGTGGACGAGGTCGCTCGACTCCCAGACGTTCACCTTGAGGCTGCCGTTCGACTGGGCCTCGCCCCAGCTCGTGCCGCAGCCGATGCAGAGGTCGGTGGCGATCATGTAGTACGTGTCGCCGCCGTGCGAGCGCAGGATGTACGGATCGCGGTGCCCGGTCGTGTCGGCGGAGTTGTCCACGATCGGCCGCCCGTCGTTCACCTCTGAGAAGGAGAAGAAGTCGTTGCCCTCCGTGGCGGCGGCGTAGATCCGCTCGTCGCCGTCCGAGCGGAAGTACGCCGAGGCGTATCCCGCGTCGGGCGCGGAGCGGCCGCGCTCGGCGATCGTCACGGCGTAGTCCCGGGACACGCTGCGCTCGCCGAGCTGCGCGGTCGCGGTGAG
The DNA here is from genome assembly GCF_002982315.1 of Leucobacter massiliensis. Taxonomy (GTDB): domain Bacteria; phylum Actinomycetota; class Actinomycetes; order Actinomycetales; family Microbacteriaceae; genus Leucobacter; species Leucobacter massiliensis. Next base: position 11,495 of record NZ_MWZD01000012.1, read on the forward strand.
CACGACCTCGCGGTCCCCCTCGCCGTAGGCGGGCCGGGTCACCACGCCGCCCCCCGCGAAGGGGTCGGCCATGCCCACCGCGGGCGGCGCATAGGCGGGATCCGTCGGCGTGACGAGCGCAGGATCCGAGGAGGTCCAGGTGATGCGCGAACCCTCGACGGCACCCGTGACCGCGAGCGGCAGGTGCTCGCCGCTGCGCTCCGCCAGCACGATGGCGTCGAGGTCCGCCTCGATCGACGGCGCGAGCACCGTCACCGCGAACTCGAGCCGCGCCCCGCCGGCGAGCGTCGCCGTCAGGGTCACCGGGGTGTCCACGGCGATCTCGCGCGACACGCGCCCGTCGAGCGCGACGACCGACTCATCGGAGGAGGCCCAGCCGAGGGCGACCCCGTTGACCGCGGACGGCAGGCTGAGCTTCCGCGTGACCCGGTCGAAGGAGGGGTTCGATCCGAGCACGATCGCGCCGAGGTCGAGGCGCAGGATGCCCTCGCTGGCCGCGGCTTTCTCCGCGGCGGTGGGCTGCGCGGCGGCGAGCTGCTCGGCGCTCAGGGCCTCGTCCCAGAACTTCACATCGCTCACATCGCCGACGAAGAGCGGGTCCCCCGCGTAGAGCGAGCGGCCGAGATACCCGAGCACCTCGCCGGAGGGGATGATGCTCGACAGCTCATACGGGTGCTGCACCGTGGAGATCTGCTCCCCGTCGCGATACACGGTGAGGCGGTCCCCCTCGCCCACCATGGTCAGGGTGGTGAAGCCGGCACCCAGACCGCCGCCGGCCGGGAGGCGCACCTCGCCGTTCCCTCCGTCGCGCTTCACGCGGATCGCGGAGAGCACCTGATCGCCGTAGCCGCTCTGCGCACTGCGCGGGCTGAGGAAGACGTGGTTGCCGAGCTCGCTCGTGTTCCAGGGTCCGACACCGTCGCCGAGCACCCAGCCGAAGTGGTTGGCGGCGGTGCGCGTGGTGACGGTGTACTCCACGGTGAAGTCGTTGTCGCTTCCCGTCACGATGCCCTGCGGCAGCGCCGCGTAGCCGTCACCGGCGAAGCGCAGCACCTCGTCCTCGCCCGCGCGCACGAAGGAGCCGTCGCCGAAGCCGGTGAGCGAGGCGTGGCGCTCGTTGCCGGACACGTCGAGCAGGGTTCCGCCGCGATGCGACATGTCGTAGTGGGCGCTCGGCTGCGGCGCTTCGGCGGCCGCGGCCGTGATGCCGAAGCCGCCGAGCGGAACCGCGAGCGCCGCCGCGAGGACGAGCCCGAGCGCGCGGCGGCGGGCGGTACGGGGCGAACGGGGATGCTGGCTCATCGTCGAGTGCTCCTCGGGTCGGGCGCCGCGGCTCAGAAGCCCTGCGCGAGTCGATAGTACGCCTGGTTCCACTGCAGTTCGCGGTGGAAGGCCCGCTCGGTGGTGTCCGCTCCGATCTCGAGCAGCTCCACCCCGAGCATGTCGGCGAAGTCGCGGAACACCTCGACGCCGATCTGCGTGGTCATGGCGGTGTGATGCGCACCGCCCGCCGCGAGCCAGCACGCGGTCGAGGTCGCGAAGTCGGGCTCGGGGCGCCACACCGCGCGGCCGACGGGCAGCTTCGGGAGCTCCGGCGCCTCGACGTTCTGGACGGTGTTCGCGACGAGCCGGAAGCGCTCGCGCATATCGCTCAGCGCGACCACGAGAGCGGGCCCGGGATCCGCGGTGAAGACCAGGCGAACCGGATCGTCCTTGCCGCCGATGCCGAGCGGGTGCACCTCGAGCCGCGGGCGCGCGGTGGTGAGCGACGGCGACACCTCGAGCATGTGCGCGCCGAGGATCCGCTCCGCACCCGGGATCAGATCGTAGGTGTAGTCCTCCATGAGGCTGACGCCGCCCGGCAGGCCGGCGCCCATCACGTTGGCGACGCGGGTGAGGAGCGCGGTCTTCCAGTCGCCCTCGGCGCCGAAGCCGTAGCCCTCGGCCTGCAACCGCTGCACGGCGAGGCCCGGCAGCTGCCGGAGCGCGCCGAGGTCCTCGAAGCTCGTGGTGAAGGCGCCGAAGCCGCCCTCCTCCAGGAAGGAGCGCAGGCCCAGCTCGATCGCGGCGCCGTCGCGCAGGGAGGCGTGTCGCTCGCCGCCCGGCAGCAGCTCGGGCGCCACCTCGTAGCGCTCCGCGTACTCCTCCACGAGGGCATCGATCTGCCGCTCCCCCGCCGCCGCGACCGCCTCGGCGAGCTCGTTGACGCTCCAGGTGTTCACCTGCGCTCCGAAGACGAGCTCCGCCTCGGTCTTGTCGCCCTCGGTCACGGCGACGTAGCGCATGTTGTCGCCGAATCGTGCGAGGCGCAGCGAGCGTGCCGTTGCCACGCCGGCCGCAGCCCGCTGCCACTGCTCCACCTCGGCGCGGACGCGCGGATCGGAGACGTGCCCCGAGACCGTCTTGCGGTGAACGCCGAGCCGGGTCTGGATGTAGCCGAACTCCCGGTCTCCGTGCGCCGCCTGGTTCAGGTTCATGAAGTCGAAGTCGATCTCGTCCCACGGCAGCGCGACGTTCGCCTGCGTGTGCAGGTGCAGCAGCGGCTTACGCAGCGCGTCGAGTCCCGCGATCCACATCTTCGCGGGGCTGAAGGTGTGCATCCAGGCGATCACGCCGATCACCCGGTCCTCGGCGTTGGCCTCCAGCGCGAGGCGCCGGATGGACTCGCTGTCGGTCAGGACGGGCTTCCACACGACGCGGACCGGCAGCTCGCGGAGTCCGGCCGCGACCTCGCGCGACTGATCGGCGACCTGCCGCAGCGTCTCCTCGCCGTAGAGGAGCTGGCTGCCCGTGGCGAACCACACCTCGTATCCGTCGAGGCGGTTCATCGGGCCGGCGGGGGTGGTGGGCATGTGGGGTCCTTTGCGGTTCGGGTCGTGCATCAGTTCGCGGGGAGGGCGGCGGCGGCGGCGACCGCCGCGAGCCCGGAGCGGTATCGGGCGAGGAAGCGGCGGTAGGCGGCGACGCTCTCGGGATGCGGATCGCGGATCGCGCTCTCGCTGCGCGTGCGCACGATCCGGTCCAGGTACTCCCCCAGTGGCCGTTCCGCCGCGGCGCCGAGGTACGCGGCGAGCAGCGCCATCCCCCAGGCACCGCCCTCAGATGCGGTCTCGGCGACCGACACGGGCGCGTCGAGCGCATCGGCGAGCGCCTGCTGGGCGACGCCGGCGGTGCGGAAGACGCCGCCGTGGGCGTGCATGCGGTCGATCTCGACGCTCTCCTCGCTCAGCGCTTCCAGGCCGAGGCTCAGCGCCGCGAAGACGCCGTAGAGCTGCGCGCGCATGAGGTTCGCGAGGCTCAGCTCGGATCCGGGGGTGCGGACGATCAGGGGCCGTCCCTCGGCGAGGCCCGCCACGGGCTCACCGGAGATCTGGTTGTAGGTGAGGATCCCGCCGGCGTCCGCGGCGCCGGTCCCGGCGGCGGCGTACAGCGCGCGGAACACCTCGTCGCTGCCGGCCGGGTGGCCGAGCGCGGCGGCGAACTGCCCGAAGACCTCGGCCCAGGCGGCGAGCTCGCTCGCCCCGTTGTTGCAGTGCACCATCGCGACGGGGTGACCGGCGGGGGTGGTCACCGGGTCGACCTCGGGATGGGCGCCGCGCAGCGGGCGCTCGAGCACCACCATGGCGAAGACGCTGGTGCCCACGCTGACGTTGGCGGTGCGGGGCGCGACGGCGCCCGTCGCGACCATGCCGGTGCCCGCGTCGCCCTCGGGCGGGCAGAGCGGCGCTCCCGGCTGGAGCACGCCGCTGGGGTCGAGGAGGCGCGCACCCTCGGCCGTGAGCCGGCCGGCCGGCGCTCCTGCCGGGAGCACGCTCGGCAGGAGCGCGCGCACCCCGCCACCGCGTGCGGCAGGCGGCAGCGCATCCCCCGCGAGCGCGTCGAAGGCGGCGAGGCACGCGGGGTCGTAGTCGCGTCCCGCCCCGTCGATCGGGAACATGCCGGAGGCGTCGCCGACGCCGAGCACCCGCTCCCCCGTCAGCCGCCAGTGCACATAGCCCGCGAGGGTGGTGCAGAAGTCGAGCTCGGGCAGGTGGGGCTCCGCGTCGAGCATCGCCTGGTAGAGGTGGGCGATGGACCAGCGCAGGGGGATGTTGCGCCCGAACAGCGCCGAGAGCCGCTCGGCGGCGGGACCCGTGTTCGTGTTCCGCCAGCTGCGGAACGGCACGAGCTGCTCGCCGCGCGCATCGAAGGCGAGGTAGCCGTGCATCATGGCGGAGACGCCGATCGCGCCCACTCGCTCGAGGCGGACGCCCGTGCGCTCCCGCAGCTGCTCGGCGAGCGCGGCGAAGGCTCCCGACACGCCGGCCCACACCTCGTCGAGATCGTAGCTCCAGAGGCCGTCGACGTATCGGTTCTCCCACGCGAAGGATCCGGTGGCGAGCACCTCGCCGCTCGCGTCGTCGATGAGGCAGGCCTTGATGCGCGTCGAACCGAGCTCGATCCCGAGCGCGGTGCCGAGCGGCGCCGTCCCGGCCCCGCCTCGCGCGGTTCCCCCCTTGCCGCTCATCGCCGGTCGTCCTCCGCCTGGCCGTACACGTTCTGGTAGCGCGCGTAGAGCCGGTCGATGTCGTCCTGCGGGATGGGGATCAGCGGCCCCGCCTCCCGCGCGAGATGCACGGAGCGCGCGACGTCCTCGAGCAGCACCGCGGCCTTGACGGCGTCCTTCGCGGTGACGCCGATCGTGAAGGGGCCGTGGTTCTGCATGAGCACGGCTCGGGACCGGTGCCCCCGGAGCGTTTCCACGATCCCGCGGCCGATCGAGTCGTCGCCGATGATCGCGAACGGCCCGACCGGCACCGGTCCGCCGAATTCGTCGGCCATGCCGGTGATGACGCAGGGGATCTCCTCGCCGCGCGCCGCCCAGGCGACCGCGTAGCTCGAGTGGGTGTGGACGACCCCGCCCACCTCTGGCATATGCCGGTAGACGTATGCGTGCGCGGCGGTGTCCGAGGAGGGGTTGCGCTCGCTTCCGGGCGTACCGGGTACCACGGTGCCGTCGAGCTCGCAGAGCACGAGGTTCTCGGGGGTGATCTCGTCGTAGGAGACGCCCGAGGGCTTGATGACGAAGAGATCGGCGCCGGGCACCCGGCCGGACACATTGCCTCCCGTCCACACGACGAGCCCGTAGCGCACGAGCTCGGCGTGGAGCCGCGCCACCTCCGCGCGCACCTCACGGATCGCCGCCTCGACCTCGGGACTGAATCGCGATGCTGACATGCTCTCCCCCTCCTAGTGTCTCGCCCGGGTGACCACGCGCTGCAGCAGCACGAAGACCAGCAGGATCCCGCCGGTGATGATCGTCGTCATCTCGGGCGGGATGCCGCCGTCGCGCGTGATGAGCACGGTCATGAGACCGAGCACGAGCGCCCCGACCACCGATCCGAGGACGTAGCCGAAGCCGCCGGTGAGGAGCGTGCCGCCGATGACGGCCGCGGCGATCGCGTCCAGCTCCCAGCCGATGCCGGTGATGTTCTGGGCCGTGCCGAGTCGCGCCGTATAGATCACCGCGGCGATGCCGGCGAGCGTCCCGCTGATCACGTAGACGAGCACCTTCGTGCGTGCGACGGGAAGCCCCATGAGCTTCGCGGAGGCCTCGGAGCCGCCGATCGCGTAGACGGTGCGCCCGGTGCGGGTGCGATGCAGCACGAAGAGCGCGAGCAGCACGATCGCGACGGCGAGCAGCAGGCCGGGGGTGACCACGAGGTCGTTGACCTTGGGCCCGTCGATGATCTTCCACTTCGTCGCGAGCCACAGCACGCCGGACTCGTCGGGGAGCCGCTCGGGCTGGGTACTCAGCAGCGACGCGAGGCCGCGGCCGAGGAACATGGTCGCGAGGGTCGCGATGAAGGGCTGCACATGGAAGTACTGGATGAGGATGCCCGAGACGAGGCCGAAGAGGCTGCCGATGCCGATCATGGCGACGATCGCGAGCAGCGGCGGCCATCCCGCCTGCGCGAGCATGACGCCGGCGACGCTCGAGAAGGCGACGATCGCGCCGACGGAGAGGTCGATGCCGCCGGTGAGGATCACGAAGGTGAGGCCGATGGCGAGCACGATCAGGTGCGCGTTGTTGATGAGCAGATTGGAGATGGTGCCCATCTGCACGATGCGGCCGTAGGAGATCTCGCCGAACACGATCATGGCGACGAAGATGACGAGCGAGGCGATCGTGGGCAGGATCGCGAGGTTCGTCGTCACCGCGCGGCGGAACCGCTCGAGCGCGCCGGGCTCATCGGCCGCACGGGGATTGCGCACCTCCGCGGGGGTCAGGGTGTCGCTCATGCCTCGGTCTCCTTCCGCTCGCCGGCGAGTTTCAACAGCGCGGTCTGCGGCAGCTGGCCCGGCTGGCCGGCTCCCTCCGCTCGCCGGCGCCGCACGAACCAGGCGCGCACCCGCTCGGACTGGGCGAGGCACAGCACCACGATCACGACCGCCTTGAAGGCCGGGGTCGCCGAGGAGGAGACGCCGAGGAAGAGCACCGTCTTGTCGAGGGTGGCGATGAGCAGCGCCCCGACGGCGGCGCCCGCGATCGAGAACTTGCCGCCGGTGAGCGCCGTCCCGCCGATCACGACCGCGAGAATCGCGTCGAGTTCCATCTGATAGCCGGTGCGGGAGACGTCGACCGTCATCACCGTCGAGACGGCGAAGACACCGGCGACGCCCGCCAGGATCCCGCTGAGCGTGTACACCGCGAGGAGGAGCCCGCGCGGCTTCACGCCGGCCATGCGGCTGGCGCGGGGGTTGATGCCGATGGCCTCGACCATGAGGCCGAGTGCGCTCCGGCGCACGACGAGCCCCACGATGACGACGACCGCGGCGGCGAGCAGGAAGACCACGGGAATGCCGAAGACGTAGCCGTTCGCGATCCAGCGGAACAGGCCGTTTTCGGCGTTCGTGTTCTGGCCTCCGGTGATGACCTTCGCGAGTCCGCGCCCGGCGAGCATCATGACGAGGGTGCTGATGAAGGGCTGCAGTCCGACGTACGCGACGAGCACGCCGTTCACGAGGCCGAGCACCGCGCTGATGCCGAGGGCGAGGCCGAGGGCCGCGAAGGCGGCTCCGGGGTCCGCGCCTGCCCCCTTCAGGAAGACCATGGAGGTGGCGCCCGATACGGCCATCACCGAGCCCACCGAGAGGTCGATGCCGCCCGTCGCGATCACGAGCGCCATGCCGAGTGCGATCATGAGGATCGGCGCCGAGGCACGGAGGATGTCGATGAGATTGCCGACGAGATTGCCGTTCGCCGGGTTGACCGAGATCGCGAGGTAGCCCGGGTCCTTGGCCACGTTGAGGGCGAGCAGCACGAGGATCGCGACCGCCCCCCAGAAGATCGGACTCTGCACCCAGCGACGCAGCGCGCCGCCGCTCCCCTTCGAGCCGTTCATCGCTGGTCCTCCGCTGCGATCACGTCGACGATGGTCTGGGCCGTGACTTCAGGCCCGTTGACGATCTCGCCGATCTTCCGATGGTCTTTGAGCACGACGATGCGCTCGCTCAGCCGCACGACCTCCTCGAGCTCGGAGGAGATGAAGACGACGGAGACGCCGCTCTCGGCGAGCTCCGCGACGGCCTCCTGGATCTCCGCCTTCGCGCCCACGTCGATCCCGCGGGTGGGCTCGTCGAGGATGAGCAGCTCGGGCTGCGTGGCGAGCCAGCGCCCCAGCAGCACCTTCTGCTGGTTGCCGCCGGAGAGGTTCTTGATCATCCGCTCCGGATCCGCCGGGCGCACGCCGAGCGCCGTCATGTAGCGGGAGACGATCTCGTTCTGCTCCCGTCGCGGGATCGGGCGGGCCCATCCCCGCTGCGCCTGCAGGCCGAGGATCATGTTCTCGCGCACGGTGAGCTCGCCGACGATCCCCTCGTCGCGGCGGTTCTCGGTGGAGTAGGCGATCCGGTGCGCGAGCCCCTGCGCCGGTGAGCGCAGCTCGATCCGCTCGCCGTGCATGCGCAGCTCACCGCTTTCGGCACGGTCTGCGCCGGCGAGCAGCCGGGCGAGCTCGGTGCGTCCCGAGCCGAGGAGGCCTGCGACGCCGAGGACCTCACCGGGGTATACCTCGACGTCGGTGGGCGCGAGGGCGCCACGGCGGCCGATGCCCTCCGCTGCGACGAGCGGTGCCTCGCTGGCGTGGTCGCGCTGCTCGGAGCGACGGTTGCCGCCCAGTGCCGAGAGGGCTCCGAGATCCTTGCCGATCATGCGAGCGATCAGCTCGTGCCGGTCCAGCTCGGCGGTCGCGTACTCGCCGACGAACTCCCCGTTGCGGAGGATCGTCATGCGGTCGCTGATCTCGTAGATCTGGTCGAGGAAGTGGGAGACGAAGAGGATCGCCACGCCCTCGTCGCGCAGCTTGCGCAGCACGGTGAAGAGTCCGGCCACCTCATTCGCGTCGAGGCTCGAGGTGGGCTCGTCGAGGATGAGGACCCGCGCGTCGATCACCATGGCGCGGCAGATGGCGACGAGCTGCTGGACCGCGATGGAGAGCGACGACAGCTGCTTGCGGGTGTCGAGGTGCCCGAGTCCGAGCCGGCCCAGCGCCTCGGCGGCGGCGCGGTGCGTGGCGCGCCAGTTCACGCCGAAGGGGCCGCGGCGCTCGTGGCCGAGCATGACGTTCTCCCCGATGGAGAGGTTGGTGACGAGGTTGACCTCTTGGTAGACGGTGGCGATGCCGGCCGCCTGCGCGTCGGCGGTGCCGGTGAAGCTGCGCTCCTCGCCGCCGACCGTGATCGTGCCGGCGCTCGTGCGATAGACGCCCGTGAGCGCCTTGATGAGGGTGGACTTGCCGGCGCCGTTCTCGCCCATCAGGGCGTGCACCTCGCCGGGGAAGAGCCGGAGGCCGACGCCGTCGAGCGCCTTCACTCCGGGAAACTCCACGGTGATCCCGCGCATCTCCACGCTGGGTGCGACGTGCTGTGTCATGGCTCCTGCTCCTCCGGGAGGGGTGGAAAGGGCCCGGGGACTCGCCGGCTGCGAGCCCCCGGGCCCCGGTGATCAGTACTTGCGGTCGGGCAGGGCCGCCTCGGCGGCCTCGGGCGAGTCGAAGGCCTGGCTCGGCACCAGCACGTAGGAGTCGATCTGCTCGCCGTCGAGCGCGGCCTTGACGGCTTCGACGGCCTGCTCGCCGAACAGCGGGTTGTACTCGTGCACGAAGCTCAGCTTGCCGGCGGCGAGGGCTTCGAGTGCGGGCTTGGTGCCGTCGATGGTCGCGATCTTCACGTCCTCGCCGGGGGTGAGCCCGGCCTCTTCGACGGCCTGCACGGCGCCGAGGCCCATCTCGTCGTTCTGGGCGAAGATGAGCTGGATGTCGTTGCCGTTCGACTTCAGCAGCGTCTCCGTGACGCTCTTGCCCTCCTCAGTCGACCAGTTCGCGGTCTGCGCGGCGACCTTGGTGAGCTTGGATCCCTCGACGGCCTTGTCCCAGCCGGCGTTGCGCTCGTTCACCACGCCGACGCCGGCGGGGCCCTCCAGCACGACGTACTTCCCGCCGTCGGGGAACTGCTTGACGGCCCAGTCGCCGACGGCCTCGGCGACGGTGGCGTTGTCGGGCGCGATGCGGGTGACGTACAGATCGGTGTCGTCGGGCTCGATGCCGCGGTCGAGCAGGATGACGGGGATCTCCGCCTCCTGCGCGCGCTTGAGCGACTCCTCCCAGCCGGTGGCCTCCGTGGCGGAGAGCAGGATCACATCGACCCCCTCGTCGACGAAGGAGGTGAATGCGTCGATCTGCGACTTCTGGTCCAGGTTCGTGGCCGGGGCGTACTTGAGGTTGTAGCCCTCGTCGGCGGAGAAGGTCTCCTGGATGTTCTTCTCGTTGGCCTCGCGCCAGCCGCCCTCGGGACCGACCGCGACGAAGCCGATGTTGACGGTGTCCTCGGCGCCGCCGTCGCCCGCGCCGCCGCCGTTGCCGTCGCCCGTCGAGCAGCCGGCAAGGCCGAGCACCAGCGCGCTCGACGCCAGCAGACCGGCAACGCCCAGAATGCGCTTGCTGCGTGTCATGGTGTTCTCCTCCTCGAGATTCAGGATTGTGTGCGGCGCCTGGTCGCAGGCGCCGTGATCGGCATCACCCCGAATTGATCCTGTTCCAAATTGTGCGCGCTAACACTTGACGTGGCAAGTGGGGTTTCGTGGTTCTTTCCGCTTCGTTACGAGACTGTTACCGCGAACAGTTCAGCTCCCCAGGGGCCACGCCGGCGCGGCGGTCGACCCGCGCACGACCAGCTCGGGAGGGATGACGGTCAGTCCCTCGGCTCCCTCCCCGGCCATCGTGGCGAGCAGCAGCTGCAGGGCGAGGGCGCCGAGCGACGAGAAGTCCTGCCGCACGGTGGTGAGCGGCGGCAGGTAGTGCCGGGAGTCCGGGATGTCGTCGAAGCCGACGACGCTCACGTCCTCGGGGACGCGGATCCCGCGCTCGGTGAGGCCGTGGATGACGCCGAGGGCCATCTGGTCGTTCGCCGCGAACACCGCGGTGCACGCTCCCGGCTCGAGCTCCAGCGCCCAGCGATAGCCGCAGTCGGCCGTCCAGTCGCCCTCCGCGAGAAGCGTCTCGGGAGCGGCGGAATCCGGCAGTCCGGCGAGCGCGTCTTCCCAGGCGCGGCGGCGCTCTCGCGCGTCGTACCAGTCGAGCGGGCCCGAGAGGTGTGCGATGCGGCGGTGGCCGAGCTCCACGAGGTGGGCCATGGCGAGCCCGGCACCGCCGTACTGGTCCACGGAGGCCGTCGCGGCCCCGGGCACCCGCTCCGGGATCAGCAGGATCGTCGGAACGGCGAGCTTGCGACGCTGCAGTTTGCGCGTCGACGAGGCGCGCGGCGCGATCACGCAGAGGCCGTCGAGATCCTGGGCGAGCAGGCGCTCGATCGCCGCGTCCACCCCCCGGGCCTCCTCATCGGTGGCCGTGAACGATCCCACGGAGTATCCGGCATCGTGCGCGGCGGTCTCGAAGGCGCGCAGCATGCTGTTCGGGCCGTACTCGACGGGGTTGTCGACGAGCGCGCCCAGCCGCATGGCCCGGCGTGTGGCGAGGGCACGGGCGGTGGCGCTGCGCTGGTACCCGAGCTCCTCGATCGCGGAGTGCACCCTGGCGCGCGTGCTCTCGCGGATGTTCGGGTGCTCGTTGAGCACGCGGGAGACGGTCATATGCGATACGCCCGCTCGCTTCGCGACGTCGTAGATGTTGGGGCGCGCCGTGTTTCGCGTGTCGCTCATCGGCACCTCCCTCACTGCTCCGTGTGGCGCGGCTACGGTCCGCGCGGCCGCGTAGGGCGGCAGAGGCCGCGACCTCACGAAGACCACTATAGGTGGCGCAACGCCGCCGATGTTACCGCTCTCTTCTCCAGGCGGCGGCGCGCCGGACCCTGGAGCTCCGCGCGGCGAGGGAGCCGGCCTCTCGGGGAGGGTGGTGCCAGAAGCGTAAGCTCCCGGCGCGGGGAGGGGGGCTCAGTGCCAGGTGTCGCTGTCGGGGCGCTGGAGGTCCTTGCGCGCGTCGAGGTCTTCCTGGCTGGGCTTCCCGCCGAGCCCGACGAGGGCGACCATCACGACGGAAACGATGAAGCCGAGGCCGAGGAAGACGAGTGCGAGCAGCCAGTCGCGCGTCGCCATGAGGACGACGAGCCCCGCGAACACTCCGAGCACCCCGGCGAAGCCGACGAGTTCGAGGGGCCGCAGGCGGTCCCGTCGCGACGGGGTCACGGGGCTCTGCTCTGCGGGCTCGGGCGGCATGCTCATCGTCTGCTTTCCTGTCGGTGTCAGTGGTCGTCGCGCGCGGGCTCCGGGCGCCGGACGTCGAAGGCGGAGATGCCCAGGAAGACGCCGGCGACGATGGCGTAGGCGCCGAAGAAGCCGAGTACCGCGACGGGATCCTCCCTGACCAGCAGGCACAGGAGGGCGAGCAGGATCCCGGAGGCCCCGAGCAGCACCCGGTCGGAGCGGCCGTCGGTGCGCATGAGCGCGTTGCCCACGAGTTCGAGCAGCCCGCTCACGAGCCCCCACGCCGCGATGACGCACGCGAACAGGATCGGGGTTCCGGCGAAGGGGAGGGCGAGGGCCGCGAGCACGGCGGCGAGGCCGAGCAGCAGCGGTACCGGATACGCCGGCACTCCGCGGCGCGCACGCCACTCGATGAGGTGGGCGATCCCGAGTGCGCCGAGGGCGATGGCGGACACGCCTCGGTCGAAGCCGAGCTGCTCGTGCAGCGGGGCGGTGAATGCGATGGCCATGCCGGAGGCGAGCAGCGCGCCCACCCGCACCAGCCGGACGGTGCGGGGCACCGGAGTTTCCGGGGTCGTCGACGGTCCGGTGCTCGTCGCTGCGGCGGCCATCACTCCCCTTTCTTCGCCTTCAGTCTACCCCGGCCGCACCGGCGCATCCTGACCGCCGATCCCCGCCCCGCAGGGTCGGTCCCCGCCCCCGGCTCTCGATCCGCGCTGCCTTCCTGGCGCGCATCTCCGCTCGCGGATGCGTCAGGGCTCATACGCCCTGCGGCATGTCCTGGAAGCGGGAGTAGTGGCCCTGGAAGGCGACGGTGACGGTGCCGGTGGGACCGTTGCGCTGCTTGGCGAGGATGAAGTCGGCTTCGCCGGCTCGTGGGCTGTCCCGGTCGCCGACGGCTTCGCGGTGGAGGAGGATGACCATGTCGGCGTCCTGCTCGAGTGAGCCGGATTCGCGGAGGTCGCTGATGGCGGGCATTTTGTCCGCGCGCTGCTCGGAGGCTCGGTTGAGCTGGGAGAGCGCGATGACGGGCACGTCGAGCTCTTTGGAGAGGAGCTTGAGGGCGCGGGAGAACTCGCTGACTTCCTGCTGGCGGCTTTCGGCTTTCTTGCCGCTGGAGAGCAGCTGGAGGTAGTCGATGACGACCATGCGCAGCCCGTGCTGCTGCTTGAGACGCCGGCATTTGGCGCGGATCTCGACGAGGGTGAGGTTGGGGCTGTCGTCGATGAAGAGCGGCTTCTCCGCGATGCGGGCCTGCGTGGCGGCGAGCTTCTGGAAGTCCCGGTTGTCGAGGGCGCCCTTGCGGAGGGTCTGCATGGGGATGGTGGCTTCGGCGGCGAGGAGCCGCATGGCGATCTCGGCGCGGCCCATTTCGAGGGAGAAGAAGACGGTGGGGGCATCGGCGTGGACGGAGGCGTTGCGTGCCACGTCGAGGGCGAGGGTCGATTTTCCCATGGCGGGACGGGCGGCGATGATGATCATCTGCCCGCCGGCGAAGCCGTTCGTCATGGCGTCGAGTTCGCTGAAGCCGGTGGGCACGCCGAGCATGCCGTCGGCGGCGGCGTTCGCCTTGTTGATCTCTTCGAGGGCCGCGTCGACGGCGAGCGAGAGGGGGACGTAGTCCTCGCCCTGACTCTCGCCGGTGACCCCGTAGATCTCGGACTGGGCGACGTTGACGAGGTCGATGGCCTCGCCCTCGCCCGCGTAGCCCATCTGGACGATGCGGGTACCTGCTTCGACGAGCCGCCTGAGGAGCGCTTTCTCGGCGACGATCTCGGCGTAGAAGCTCGCGTTCGCGGCGGTGGGGACGATGCTGGTGAGCGTGTGGAGGTACTCGGCGCCTCCGGCGCGCTGCAACTCCCCGCTCTTGGTGAGCTCGTCGGTGACGGTGATGACGTCGGTGGGCTCGCCCCGGGAGTAGAGCGCGAGCACCGCCTCGTAGATGACCTCGTGCTTGGGCACATAGAAGTCGGGCCCTTTGAGGAGGCCGGTGACGTCGGCGACGGCGTCTTTCGAGAGCAGCATGCCGCCGAGCGCGCTCTGCTCTGCGAGGAGGTCGTAGGGCGGCGTGCGTTCGTGGCCGCGGGCCTCTTCCTCCGCGAAGGGATCGCTGATCCCCAGGTGTGCGATGGACACTCGCTCACTCCTTCACGTCGTCGGGGTGGTTACCGAACCATCAGACACCGGACCCCGGACATTCACCGTAGGGCCGCTGCGCGCGGGGTTCAAATGTCCGCCGGAAGCGGGGGATCGATCCTGTGGATAACTTCGTGGACAACTCACCCCTTCGCGCCGCGGCTTGTCCACACGCTTGGGGACAAACTGTGGATGGCTTGTGGAGGATAGTGAGATATTCGGCCTTGATCAGGTGTTTTCAAAATCCACAGCCGAAAAGTTATTCAAGTTTCAGGTAGAACTTGAGGCTTGGGGGAGGGCGCGGGGTGTGGAGAAATCGGTGGGCAGAGGCTGTTTGTCAAGACGCACCCGCGGCCGGGCGTTTCGCGATGTTCACCGGCGGTTCGGTTCCGCAGCGCATTCGGTGCGAGCCGGTTCCGCCGGCCGCAGCACCCCCTCAGGCGCCCGCTCCGAGCGCGGACACGCGAAGGCGGGGCGGGGTGCCCGAGAGCTCCCCGCCCCGCCTTCGCGGAGGGCGTTCAGCGCTGCGCGATGACCTGCAGGGTCACCTCGGCGTCGACGCCGTCGTGCAGGTGCACGATCGCGCGGTACTCGCCGGTCGTCTTGATCGACGGAACCGTGATCTTGCGCTTGTCGATCTCGCCCAGGCCCGCCTCGGACACGGCCGCGGCGACCGCAGCCGGCTTGACGGAGCCGAAGAGACGGCCACCGGTGCCGGTCTTGGCCTGCAGGCGGATCTTGCCCTCCTGCAGCTTCGCCTTCAGCGCCTGCGCGTCCTCGACCGAGGCGAGCGCGCGGGCCTCGCGCGCCGCACGCAGCTGAGCGACCTGGGCCTCGCCACCGCGGGTCCAGTGCACCGCGTAGCCCTGGGGCACGAGGTAGTTGCGGGCGTAGCCGTTCTTGACGTCGACGACGTCACCGGCGGAACCGAGGCCCTGGACCTCGTTCGTGAGAATTACCTTCGCCATGATGGTCTACTCCTTAGCGGCCGGAGCCGGCGTAGGGGAGGAGAGCCATCTCGCGGGCGTTCTTCACGGCCTTCGCGATCAGACGCTGCTCCTGCACGGACACGCCGGTGATGCGGCGGGCGCGGATCTTGCCGCGCTCAGAGATGAACTTGCGCAGCGTCGCGACATCCTTGTAGTCGATGACGCCGACGGTCTGCTTCTTCGCGGGTGCGAGGGTCTTGGCGTTCTTGCCGCGACCCGGCTTGCGGCCTGCGCCGCTGGACTTGCCTGCCATATGTGGTCTCTTTTCGTGATGCGATCCGGGGCTGCCGGATCAAGAAGTGTTCTGCCTTAGAAGGGCTGCTCGTCGTCGAACCCGCCACCGAAGTCGCCGCCGCCGGCACCGCCCTGGCCCGAGTTGGTCCAGGGGTTGTCCTGCTGCTGCCCGGCGGGCTTGCCCCAGCTGCTCTGGCCCTGCGGCTGTCCGCCGCCGAAGCCTCCGACCTGACCGCGAGCCTGCCCGCGGGTCACCTGAGCGGTGGCGAAGCGGAGCGACGGCCCGACCTCTTCGACCTCGAGGTCGAGCGAGGTGCGCTGCTGCCCCTGGTTGTCGGTGTAGCTGCGCTGGGTGAGGCGGCCCTGCACGATGACGCGCATGCCCTTCGTGAGCGAGGCTGCGATGTTGTCGGCGTACTCACCGTACGCGCGGCACCCCAGCCACAGCGGTTCGCCGTCCGACCACTCGCCGGACTGACGGTCGCGCACGCGCGGCGTCGAGGCGATCCGGAAGGTCACCCACGACTTGCCCGCCTGGCTCACGCGAGGCTCGGGATCGGCAACCAGGTTGCCGACCACGGTGATCAGCGGCTCGCCGGCCATGAGCTACGCGCCCGCCTTCGCGGCTGCGCGAGCGGCCTTGGCCTGATCGTGCTTGGCCTGGGCGGCGCGCTGGGCGATGAGCTCGTCCGCACGCAGCACCTTCGTGCGCAGCACGGCCTCGGAGAGACCCAGCTGACGGTCGAGCTCGGCGGTCGCCTCGGGGCTCGCGGTGAAGTTCACGACGGCGTAGATGCCCTCGGACTGCTTCTTGATCTCGTAGGCCAGACGGCGCTTGCCCCAGATGTCGACGTTCTCGATCTCGCCGCCCGCAGTGCGGATGACGCCGAGGAACTTCTCCAGACTGGGGGCCACGGTGCGCTCGTCGATACCGGGATCGAGGATCACCATGAGTTCGTACGGATGCATTACTGACCCACCTCCTTCGGACTTCACGGCCGCAGGCTTTCTGCGGCAGGAGGGTGCTTGTGCATCGTGCCCGCGAGCCGAACGGATCGTTCCGCGCGCAGACAACTTGAACAGCCTACCACTTTCAGGCCGGATCGGCTCCCGGAATCCTGCGGAAGGTCTCGATGCGGCCGATCGGCTCGCGCTGCCCGCCCACGTGCACGATGTCATCACCGTCGACGGTCAGCTGGGTGCCGTGGGCGCGCAGCGCCGCCCGCTTCCGCTCGAGCCAGGCAGTCACGTCGTGGGACTCGCACGCGGGCGAGGCCTCCTCGCCCGCGCTCCCGGTCCCGGCCGTGACGATCTCCCAGAACGGGATCCCGAGCCCCTGGGCGACCGCCCGGGAGAGGCGGTGGGCGAGGACGTGGTCGGGATGGCCGTATCCGCCCCCGTCGTCATAGCTGACGATGCCCTGCGCGCCGGCGCGGGAGGCGGCGGCGAGCAGATCGTTCAGTGCCTCGACCGCGGGGACGCTCGTCAGCGCCTCGGCTCCCGACGACGGCGCGGCCGTGGCACGGCCATCCGCCCCCCACGCCATCCCCGAGTCCTCGTAGATGACGGGGGAGAGGCCCGCTGCACGCGCGGGCTCCACGCCGAGAAAGGCGTGGCGGACCACCCCCAGCATGTCGAGGGCGGTGCGCAGCTCGTTCTGGCGCACGATCGCGAGGCCGTGCGTGCCCGCGAGCGCCTGGAGCGGCCCCGGCACGACCTCGCCCCGCTCGCCGCGCGTCAGCGTGACGAGCAGCGGCTCCCGGCCCGCCGCGGCGAGCGCCGCCAGCGTGCCGCCGGTCGTGATGGACTCGTCGTCGGGGTGCGCGTGCACGAACATGATGCGCGGCCGCCCGTTGAACCACTCCGCCGGATCCTGCACCGTCATGCCCCCTGCTCCGCCCACCACTGCCGCAGTCGCTCCTCGGCCGCCGCCTCGCCGATCGGACCCTCGTCGAGGCGCAGCTCGAGCAGGAACTTGTAGGCCCGGCCCACCATCGGTCCCGGGGGCACCCCCAGGATCGCCATGATCCGCTCGCCGTCGAGCTCGGGCCGCACGGCGGCCAGCTCCTCGGCCTCCGCGAGCTCGCCGATCCGCCGCTCGATGTCGTCGTAGGCGTGCTCCAGGCGCTCCGCCTTGCGCCGGTTTCGGGTCGTCACATCCGCGCGCGTGAGGATGTGCAGGCGCTCCAGCTCCTCCCCGGCATCACGCACGTAGCGGCGCACCGCCGAGTCGGTCCACTGCTGGTCGCTGTAGCCGAAGAAGCGCAGGTGCAGCTCCACCAGCCGCGACACGCGCTTCACCGTGTCGTTGTCGAAGCGCAGCTCCCGCAGGCGCTTGCGGGCGAGCTTGGCGCCGACCACGTCGTGGTGGTGGAAGGTGACGCCGCCGCGCTCGAAGCGGCGCGTGGCCGGCTTGCCGATGTCGTGGAGCAGCGCCGCGATGCGGAGCACGACGTCGGGGGAGGGCTCGTGGGCGCGGGAGTGCTCGAGCTCGATGGCCTGACGCAGCACCGTGAGGCTGTGCTCGTACACGTCCTTGTGCCGTCCGTGATCGTCCTGCGTGGCGCGCAGCGCGGTGAACTCGGGGAGGAAGCGCTCGGCGAGCCCCGTGTCGACGAGCAGCCGGAGGCCGGGATCCGGGTCGGCGGTGCGCAGCAGCTTCACGAACTCGTCCCGCACGCGCTCCGCCGACACGATGTCGAGCCGCTCGGCGAACTCCGCCATCGCCTCCTGCGTCTCGGCAGCGACCGTGAAGCCCAGCTGGGAGGCGAAGCGTGCGGCGCGCAGCATGCGGAGCGGATCGTCGGTGAATGAGTCCTCCGGCGGGCCGGGCGTGCGGATCACCCCGGCCAGCAGGTCCTCGACGCCGCCGGCGCCGCTCTCCGAGGAGGCACCGACATCGACGAGGCGGAGATCGGGGAGCATGAGCGCGAGGGCGTTGATCGTGAAGTCGCGTCGCACCAGATCCGCCTCGATGGTGTCGCCGTAACGGACCTCGGGCTTGCGCGAGTCCTCGCGGTAGCTCTCCGCGCGGTAGGTGGTGATCTCGACGTCCTCGCCCCCGAGCCGTGCGGCGATGGTGCCGAAGTCGCGGCCGACGTCCCAGACGCTCCGGGTCAGGGAGTCGAGGATCTCGCGCGTCTCCTCGGGACGGGCCGAGGTCGTGAAGTCGAGGTCGGTGACGGGGCGGCCCAGCAGGGCGTCGCGCACCGGCCCCCCGACCAGGGCGAACTCGTGGCCGCGTGCTGCGAAGGCGGCGGCGAGGGTGGCGACCGGCTCGGAGGCCGCGATGGTCCGCAGCGCCTGCATGGATTCGGCGAGGGTGGGCATCCCTCAAGCGTACCGGGGCGCCCGGGGCGGCAGAGGCCGCGGGCGCCCCGGGCGGCGCCCGGCGCACCGCAGGAGACCTGAGCTCCCGGGGCGACCTCTTAGACTGAGCCACATGTCTCCAGCTCGACGGCGCCATGTGCGGGCAGCCCTCGCGGCTCTGCTGGCGCTCGGCATCATCGGCACCTCCGCGAGTCCCGCACTCGCACGCCCCGCCGCCGCGGTTCCCGCGCCCGCTCCCGCTCCGGCTCAGGAGGAAGGGACGGACGGCTCCGGACCCGTTCTCGTGCTCGCTCCCCGTGAGTCGGTGATCCGGGAGAACACCGATCTCGCCTTCGAGGTGCTGCTGCGCAATCCGGGCGAAGATCCCGTTCCGGGCGGACGGCTGGAGCTGCGGATCTCGGCGGCCCCGCTGCGGGACGCCGCCGCGCTCGACGCAGCGCCCCCCTCGGCCACGCTGCGTCTCGCCGAGTCGACGCTCGGAGAGACCGCCGCCGAAGGGGAGCAGCTCGCGACCGTCTCGGTGCCCCAGGCCGAACTGCCTCCGCTGAGCGATGCCGGCGTCTACGTGGTGGAGGGCTCCTTCGTGAGCGACGCCGGGGACGCCGGGAAGGAGGTCTCGCTGAGCGGCACGACCTCGCTCGTGTGGCGGAGTCCCGGGGCCGCGGCCGGCGGCACAGCCGGATCGGGAGAGGGGGCATCCGCGGCCTCGCCCGGCCTCCGCCTCGCCGTGATCGTCCCGATCGTGCTGCCCTCCGAGATCCGCACCCTGCCGACGCGCCGCCAGCTCGAGGAGATCGTCCCCGCCTGGGACGAGCTGCTCACCCGCGCACGGGCACAGGAGGCGACGCTCGCCATCGACCCGCGGGTGATCGCGGGAATCCGTGCCTACGGCGCCGATGTCCCCGAGAGCGCCTCCCGTTTCCTGACACGTCTGGAGCAGAGCACCCTCCCCAGCTTCCTACTGCAGTTCGCCGACGCCGACCCGGCCGCCCAGGCAGCGCTCGGATACACCTCGCTGCTCGCGCCGAGCAGCCTCGACTTCGTCTCCCGCTTCGGCGACTTCGAGCCCAGCACGCCCTCGCCCACCCCGCGCTCGGGCACCCCGAAGCCGGAGGACGCGAACGGCTCCGAGGCCGCGGGCGGCTCCTCTGCGAGCGACGACGCCGCATCCGGCGCGCAGGAGGGAAGCGGAAGCACCGACGCCACGCCGGGCGAGGAGGGCGAGAAGGGCGACGACGACGCTCAGGACGGCACTCCGTCGCGGCCGCAGCTCCCGAGCCTCGACGAGCTGCTCAGCTGGCCGCAGGGCCTGGCCGCGGCGTGGCCGGCGAACGGCGCCGTCGACAGTGAGACCCTGGCGCTGCTGCGCGACTCGGGGCTGTCCACCGTGGTGCTCGGCTCGGGCAATGTCGAAGGATCTGCGAGCCGCGGCCGGATCGAGCGCTCCGAGGCCCTCGTCACCGATGACGCGCTCGGAGCGGCGGCGCGCGCTGCGCTCGCCGGCGCGACGGAGCCCGAACGCGCCGCCGGCGCCGCCGAGCTCAGCTCCCGACTCGCGCTCGCAGCGAGCGGCGGCTCCGATCCGGTGCTGCTCGGCCTCGATCGCGGAGCCGTCGCCGACGCCTCCGAGCCGGCTGCCGTCCTCGATCTGCTCGCGTCCCTCGACTGGCTCTCCCCGGCTCCGGTGTCGGCGCTGCCGGAGGGCGATATCGAGTTGCGCGCGGGCGGCACCGACGAGTCACGGCTCGAGCTGCTGCGCGCCGCCGCCGCGCGCGAGTCCTCGATCACGGAGCTCGGCGCGGTCCTCGTCCATCCCGAGTACCTGAGCGGATATCAGCGCGCGCGCCTGCTCGACCTCTTCGCGACGCGCTACGCCGACGCGGAGGCGGAGTTCGAGACGGTGGCGGCGCAGTTCCGCGAGCGTGACTCCGAGCTCCTCGGCGGCGTCCGCGTCATCAGCACAGAACACACCCAGCTGGTGGGCAGCTCGACCCGCCTTCCGGTGCAGCTGCGCAACGCCCTCCCCTTCGATGCGCTCGTCACGGTGGAGGTGGCTCCGTCCTCTGCCGCGCTCGCGGTCGAGGAGCGTCGCTTCGCCGACGTCGCAGTGGCGGCCGAGTCGAACGACCGCCTGCTCGTCCCCGTGCGCAGCCGCGTGTCCTCGGGGGAGTCGGGGATCGTCGTGACGGTGTCCGCGGCCTCCGGCGATCCGACGGTCTTCACGAGCACCCTCCCCGTGACGATCCGCAGCAGCTTCGAGACGATCGCGCTGTGGGTGCTGGGCGTGCTCGCCGCGCTGCTGCTCGGCTTCGGAACGTGGCGGAGCGTCCGCCGCCGCGCCGCCGGCCCCGGGGGCGCGGAATAGCCCGGCCCTAGGATGGGTTGTACTCTCAGCGCGGTCCGCCGTGCACCATCCCGCTCGGGGAGGCCCGTCCGCCCCGTACCGCATCGAGCGAGGAGCCTCATGCACCAGATCATCATCATCGGTTCCGGACCGGCCGGCTTCACCGCGGCGATCTACGCCGCGCGCGCCGGCCTGAAGCCCCTGCTCTTCGCGAGCTCGGTCGCGATCGGCGGGGAGCTGATGAACACGACGGACGTCGAGAACTTCCCCGGCTTCCCGGAGGGCGTGCAGGGACCGGAGCTCATGCAGAAGATGCAGGAGCAGGCCGAGCGCTTCGGCACCCAGGTGGCGTACGAGGACGTCGTCGACGTCGACTTCTCGGGCGAGGTGAAGCGCGTGACGACGGGAGACGGCGCCGTCCACGAGGCGCGCACCGTCGTGTACGCGACCGGCTCGGCCTACCGGAAGCTCGGCCTGCCCGATGAGGATCGCCTCTCCGGTCACGGCGTCTCGTGGTGCGCCACCTGCGACGGGTTCTTCTTCCGGGAGAAGACGATCGCCGTGGTCGGCGGCGGCGACTCGGCGATGGAGGAGGCCACCTTCCTCACGCGCTTCGCGGACAAGGTGTACGTGATCCACCGCCGCGAGGAGCTGAAGGCCTCGAAGATCATGCAGCAGCGCGCCTTCGACAACGAGAAGATCGAGTTCGTCT
The DNA here is from genome assembly GCF_002982315.1 of Leucobacter massiliensis. Lineage (GTDB taxonomy): Bacteria > Actinomycetota > Actinomycetes > Actinomycetales > Microbacteriaceae > Leucobacter > Leucobacter massiliensis. Next base: position 32,938 of record NZ_MWZD01000012.1, read on the forward strand.
GGAACGCAGAGGTCACCGCGATCCACGGCGAGGCTCAGGTTTCCGGCATCACCCTGCGCGACACCGTCGACGGCACCGAGCGCGAGCTCCCGGTGGAGGGCCTCTTCATCGCCATCGGCAACGATCCGCGCACGCACCTCGTCCACGGCAAGCTCGAGCTCACTCCGGAGGGCACGATCGCCGTCGAGGGACGCAGTTCACGCACCTCCGCCCCCGGCGTCTTCGCCGCGGGCGACGTGATCGATCCGAGCTATCGCCAGGCCATCACCGCCGCCGCCTCCGGCACGGTCGCCGCGCTGGACGCCGAGCACTTCCTGGCCGCGCTGCCTGCCGAGGAGCCGGCCGCCGCCCTCTGAACCACCGGTCGCTCGCCGAGCGGCCCGCACGACCGCCCACCGAAAGGGGAACACCATGAGCGCAGCCATCACCGTGGACGAGCAGAACTTCGAGCAGCTCGTCCTGCAGAGCGAGGTCCCCGTCCTCGTCGACTTCTGGGCGGCCTGGTGCGGCCCCTGTCGCGCCGTGGCTCCGGTGCTCGACGAGATCGCCTCCGAGCAGGACGGCAAGCTCGTCATCGCCAAGCTCAACGTCGACGAGAACCCCAATCTCGCGGCGCAGTACCGCATCACCTCGATTCCCGCGATGAAGGTCTTCAAGGGGGGCGAGGAGGTGCGGGAGATCATCGGCGCCATGCCGAAGCCGATGATCGAGGAGCAGCTGAACGGGATCATCTGAGCCCGGGCGCCAGGCTCGCAGGGGCGGGACGGAGCATCGGCTCCGTTCCGCCCTTTCGTGTCCGGCTCGCCGCCCGCTCAGCGGGACTCGGCGAGCGCCGCGAGCCGGTCGAGCGAGGCGCGAAGCGCTGCGGCGTCGAAGGAGCGCGCACGCGGGAAGCGGGAGGGGTCGTCGAGCTCGGTCCAGTCGTAGCTGTGCCGCACGAGCGTGCCGCCCTCGGGCCGGGGCTCGAGCTCCCATCGCCACAGGTGGCCGGGAGCCGGCCCGCCGACGGGGGAGGGCTTCCACGCGATGCGCAGTCCCTCCTCGAACTCGACGACGCGGTTCTCGCGGATGTGCCCGCCCGTGTTGTGCATGACGAAGACGTCACCGGCGCGCCGCACCCGCTGCCCCGGCTCCGCCGAGGCGAGGTTGTCGTTGCCGTCCCAGCTCGGCTGCTGCGCCGGGTCGGCGATGAGCTCGAAGATGGACGCCGCCTCGGCCTGCACGAGACGCTCGACGCTGACGATGCGCTGTTCCTGGGTCACGGATTCAGTCAAGCACATCCCGCGGCTCCGCGACAGCGGAGGCCGGCGACGACGTTACCCGAAGCCCGGGTCGTCGAGTTCCGAGAGGATCCGCTTGAGGTCGGCGATCGTCGCGAAGTCGATGATGATCTGCCCCTTCTTCGCGCCGAGCTTCACCGCGACCCGCGTGTCGAAGCGATCGCCGAGCCGCTCGGCGATCTCGCCGAGCTGGGCTTGCACCCCTCCGGCGCGCGGCTTGGGGAGCCGGCGCTTCGGCTCTTCGGCGGCGGCCGCTTCGGCGGCCCGCACTGAGAGCCCCTCGTTGACGATCTTGTCGGCGAGGCGCTGCATGGCCTCACCGTCACCGTCGAGCGACAGGATCGCGCGCGCGTGCCCGGCCGTCAGCACGCCGGCGGCCACCCGGGCCTGCACCGGTTCCGGCAGGCGCAGCAGGCGGATCGTGTTGGACACCTGGGGTCGCGATCGTCCGATCCGCTCGGCGAGCTGCTCCTGCGTGATGCCGAAGTCCGCGAGGAGCTGCTGGTAGGCAGACGCCTCCTCGAGCGGGTTGAGCTGAGCGCGGTGCAGGTTCTCGAGGAGCGCGTCTCGGAGCATGTGCTCGTCGGCCGTGCTGCGCACGATCGCGGGGATCGTCTCGAGTCCGGCGCGCTTGGAGGCGCGCAGACGCCGCTCGCCCATGATCAGCTCGTAGCGCGGCTCGCCCTCCTGGGGCGTCGGCTCGATGGCGCGCACGACGATCGGCTGGAACACCCCGAACTCTCGGACGCTGTGCGTGAGCTCCTCGAGGGCGTCCTCGTCGAACTCGGTCCGGGGCTGTGCGCGGTTGGGGACGATCTCCTCGACCCGCAGCCGCGTGAGCTGCGCGCCGGGGACCTCCTGCAGTTCCGAGCCCGCGGTGTCCGCTTCATCCCTCACGGCAGCCGGAGCGTCCGATGCGACGGAACCGCCCTCGGGGAAGAACACGTCCACGGGGCGCTCACCGCCCGTCGGGGGCTGAGGGATGAGCGCACCGATCCCGCGACCGAGCCCGCCTCGCTTCTTCGTCGCCATGCGCTACGCCTTTCCCTGTTCCGTGCCGACTGTGCCGTTCCCCACGCCGGGGCCGCGCTCCGCCATCTCCGCCGCCGCCTCCAGATAGGCGAGCGCCCCGATCGAGGCACCGTCGTAGGCGTGCACCGTCTGTCCGTAGCTCGGAGCCTCCGAGATGCGCACGGAGCGCGGGATGACCGCCGCCAGCACCTGATCCGGGAAGTGGGCCCGCACCTCTCCGGCCACCTCCTGCGCGAGATTGGTGCGCGCGTCGTACATCGTCAGCAGGATCGTGGAGATGCGCAGGCCGGGGTTGAGGTGCTTCTGGATGAGCTGGATGTTGCCCAGCAGCTGGCTCAAGCCCTCGAGCGCGTAGTACTCGCACTGGATCGGGATGAGCACCTCGTCGGCGGCCACGAAGGCGTTGACGGTCAGCAGCCCCAGTGAGGGCGGGCAGTCGATGAAGACGTAGTGGTATTCGCGCTCCGATTCCGCGAGGAACGCCTGCAGTGCGGTGCGCAGTCGCTGCTCGCGTGCCACGAGGGAGACGAGCTCGATCTCGGCGCCGGCCAGGTTGATCGTGGACGGCACGCAGGCGAGATTCTCGTGATCGGTGGTGGGCTGCAGCGCCTCGCCCAGGCCGGTGTCTCCGAGCAGCACGTCGTACACGCTCGTCACCTCGGGCCGGTGGGGCACGCCGAGGGCTGTCGAGGCATTGCCCTGGGGGTCGAGATCGATGACGAGGACGTTGGCACCGCGGCGGGCCAGCGCGGAGGCGAGATTGACCGTGGTGGTCGTCTTGCCGACCCCGCCCTTCTGATTCGACACCGTGATGACGCGCGGTCGATCGGGGAGGGGCGAGACGGTCTCGGCGAGTTTGCGGCGTCGCCGGATCTTATCGACGAGGTGGTCGCCGACGAGCGACTTCTCCGCTTCAGCCATGTCTATCGATTTTAGCCCGAAAGACGCGGGTCGTCTCGCTCAGGAGGCCGGCACCCAGCTCCTCGATCGTGAAGTCCTTCACGCCGGAGTGCCGCAGCTGCTTCCGGGCGGCGTCGATCTCGCTCTGCACCGAGCTTCCCTTGAGCAGGAGGAGCTCACCGCCGTCCGCGAGCAGGGGAGCGGCGATCGGCACGAGCTTGCGCAACGCGGTCACCGCGCGCGCCGTCACCTGATCCACCTCGAACGCCCCGTGGTACTCCTCGGCCCGGCCGCGCAGCACTTCGACGTTCTCCAGCCCGAGCTGCTCGGCTTGCTCGCGCAGCCAGCTGCAACGACGTTCCATCGGCTCGATCAGCCGGAAGCTCGCGTCGGGCCTGACGATCGCGAGCACCAGTCCGGGCATGCCGCCGCCGGTGCCGATGTCGGCGACCCGCGCCCCCGAGTCGATGAGCGGCGCCAGCACGGCGCTGTTGAGCAGGTGCCTGGTCCACAGCCGGGGGGCTTCGAGAGGGCCGATGAGTCCGAGCTCCTCGCCGCGCTCGCCCAGATCGCGGGCGAAACGACGGAGCACGGAGATCCTGTCTCCCGCGATCTCCGCGGCGCTCGGAGGTTCCGCTTCGATTGCAGTAGTCATGGTCTCCTCAACTTCTCCCGGCTCGCCCGAGTCCCCGGCCAGTGCGGGTTTCACGTGAAACGACGGGATCAGCCGCGGCTGATGACGAGGCGCCGGTCCCTGCCCTCGCCGCGGGACTCCGAGTGGTATCCGCGCTCGGCGACCTCGTCGTGCACGAGCTTGCGCTCGTAGGAGGACATCGGCTCGAGCTCCACCGCTTCGCGTCCGGCGGCGATCTGCGCGACGGCGGCGTCGACCATGCCCTTGAGCTCGAGCGCACGCGCGCTTCGCGAGCCGGCGACATCGACGATGAGCCGCGTGAAGTGCCCGGTCTTCGCCTGGACGGCGAGTCGGGTGAGATCCTGCAGGGCCTGCACGGCATCGGGGCTCGCGATACGGTCCAGCTCGGCACCGCCTCCGGTCACCGAGACATAGGCGCGGCCGTTGGCGACGTCGATGTCGATGTCGCCGTCCAGATCCGCGATGTCGAGCAGCCCTTCGATGTAGTCGGCGGCCAGATCGCCCTCGGCCTCGAGCACCTCGAGATCGGGTTCGGCGTCCTGGGCGTGCGCTTCGACGCTGTCAGTGCTCACGATGCCCTCACTTGCCCTTCTTCTTGGCGCGCTTCTTGCCGATCGGCTGCTGACGCTGCCCCTGCGGCGCCGCGGGCTGCCGCGCCGACGGGTCCTGGCCCAGCGCCTTGGCGCGCTTCTCGTCGTCGGTCATCTTACCCTTGGCCTTCAGGCGCTCCTGGCGCTGACGCCAGGCCTGGCTTCCGGGCGTGGGCATGTTCCGGATCACGATGCCCTGCTGCCCCATGGTCCAGAGGTTCGAGCTGAACCAGTAGATGTTCAGCGCGAGCGGGAAGGCGACGCCCGAGAAGAGGAAGGCGAAGGGGATGATGTAGAGCAGGATGCGCTGCTGACGGTACATCGGGGAGGCCTTCGTCTCGTCCGAGACGTTCTTCGACATGATCTGCAGCTGGGTGAAGAACTGCGAGGCGATCATGAGGACCATGATCGCTCCGAGCAGTGCCACGACCATCCAGTTGCCGTTCTCCCACCCCTGGGTGAAGGTCATCTTCAGCGGCGCTCCGAAGATGCTCGCGGCGTTGAAGCTCTGCGTCATCTCGTCGTCCATGAAACCGATGCCGGTGCGGTTCTCGGCGGCGTGCCGCAGCACGTAGAACAGCGAGAAGAAGATCGGCATCTGGATGAGGATCGGGAGGCACGAGGCGAAGGGGTTGGTGCCGTGCTTCTTGTACAGGGCCATGGTCTCGCGGCTCATGGCCTCACGCGAGAACTGATCCTTCTTGCCCTTGTACTTGTCCTGGATCTTCTTCATCTCGGGGGCGAGATCCATCATGCGGCGCTGCGACTTGATCTGGCGCAACGTCACCGGGATCAGCGCGGATCGGACGACGACGACCAGGCCGATGATCGACAGCACCCAGGTCACGCCGGATGCGGGATCCATGCCGATGGCGGTGAAGAGCCAGTGCCAGGCCCACAGCACGAGCTCGACGAGCCAGCGCAGCGGCCAGAGTATGGTTTCGAAGAAGTCCACCGGGTTAGGCCTTTCGCTCAGTGGGGCGGACGAAGCCGCGGGGATTGGTCTCGAAGTTCTGATGACGCGGCGCCGGCACATCGTCGATCCCACCGGGGGTGAAGGGATTGCACCGGAGCAGTCTCCAGGCGGTGAGGACGGTGCCCACGACGAAGCCGCGCAGCTGGTACGCCTCCACAGCGTACCGGGAACACGATGGATGATACCTGCACACCTGGCCGTAGAGCGGTGAGATCAGGCGCCGGTACAGGAGCATCACGGCGATCGCCGCGTTGCGGGGGAGGAGCCAGCACTCGAGCAGCACGCTCATGATCCCTGCACTCCAGGGGCCAGCTCGCGCTGCACGCGGTCGATCGCCCGATCCATCTCGCGCTCGAGCTCCCGGAAACTGGCGGTCGCCGCCGCGGGGAGGGCCCGGAACACGACGTCGATCCCGGTGAATCCGTCGCTCAGCCGGCGCTCCGCGACGGTCTTCATCCTGCGACGGATCAGATTGCGAGTGACGGCGTTGCCCACTGCCTTCGACACGATGAAGCCGAAGCGCGCCGCTTCGCCTTCCGAACGCACGAGCGCGTGGGTGATGCAGAAGGCACCACCCACGCGCCGGCCGGCGCGCACGACGCGCCGGTAGTCCTCACCCCGGATGACACGATGCTGCCGTGCAGGCATGACCGGGTTCCGGGGACTGGCGACTACGCAGTCAGCTTGGAGCGGCCCTTGCCACGGCGGGCCGCGACGATGGCGCGGCCGGCGCGGGTGCGCATCCGGGCGCGGAAGCCGTGGACCTTCGCGCGGCGGCGGTTGTTGGGCTGGAACGTACGCTTGCTCATGACAGACTCCGTGACTTATGGAATAGATCCCCGGGCTTCGATCGCTTCGAGGAAGTCGGATTCTGGGCGAGCGGGCGCGGCCGCCGGAGGAGCGAAGCCCTCCGCGCCGCACGCGCAAGCACGACGCACTGTTCGCACGGGCCGCCCATACAAGGTACTTACTCTACGCGAGGAGAACTGCTCCGTCAAAGCGAAGCCTCGGTCGTCGAGCATTCACCCAGGAGCGCGGCGCTCCAGACGCCGGGACTTGCCTGTGGAGAAAACTGTGACTAACGTGGGCGCAGGCCGTCTGCCGGTTCCGCGCCTCTCGCGGAATATCAGCGATCTCTCCGATTCTCCCTGTGGATAACTCTGGGTATAACGGCCGCCTCCTGAAACCTACGATTCCGAGCCGGGTGCACGCGTGACTGATGACGAACTGCTGGACGTCTGGGCCAGTGTGACCCGCGCGGTGATGGCGGACCCCTCGGTGGGCCCGGCGAACGGCGCGCAGGTGGCTCTCGCGATGCCCCGGGGGATCGCGGCGGGCACCCTGTATCTCGCGGTCCCCTACGAGTTCACGCTGAAGCTCCTGGAGAGCCGCCTGCGGCCGGCCATCATGGCCGCCATCTCGGCGATCCCCGAGGCGGAGGAGATCGAGAACTTCGTGGTCATCGTCGACGAAGAGGCTCACCCCTCTCTCGACGCCGACCCGGTCGCGGATGAGCGGGACTCCGGCGCGCACGCCTCCGAGGGGATGCCCTCGGGATCGGGTGGGGCGCACTCCGCGGGATCCGCTCACATGGCGCGGTCCGACACGCCGCGTCCGGTGGATGAGCCGCGCCGGCGCCACGGTGCCGACGCCCCGGTCGACAGCAGGCTGAACGACAAGTACCGCTTCGACAGTTTCGTCATCGGACAGTCCAACCGCTTCGCCCACGCCGCAGCGGTCGCCGTGGCGGAGGCGCCTGCCCGCGCCTATAACCCGCTGTTCATCTACGGCGACTCCGGGCTGGGAAAGACGCACCTGCTCCACGCGATCGGCCACTACGCGCGCGAGCTCTTCCCCGAGGTCCGCGTCCGCTACGTGAGCTCCGAGGACTTCACCAACGACTTCATCAACTCGATCGCGAACAACCAGGGCGCTGCGTTCCACGCTCGCTATCGCAGCGTCGACATCCTGCTCGTCGACGACATCCAGTTCCTGGAGGACAAGGTCGAGACGCAGGAGGCCTTCTTCCATACCTTTAACACCCTTCACGACCACAACAAGCAGGTGGTCATCACGAGCGATGTGCAGCCGAAGCAGCTGCGCGGCTTCGAGGAGCGGATGCTCTCCCGCTTCGAGTGGGGGCTGCTCACCGATATCCAGGCCCCGGATCTCGAGACACGCATCGCGATCCTGCGCAAGAAGGCGCAGCGTGAGAATCTCGAGATCGACCACAGCATCCTCGAGTTCATCGCGAGCAAGTTCTCCTCGAACATCCGCGAGCTGGAGGGGACGCTCATCCGCGTGACCGCCTACGCGAGCCTCAATCAGCAGCGCATCGACATGCCCCTCGTGCACACGGTGCTCAAGGATCTCATCACGCTGGACGCCGACAATGAAGTGCAGCCCTCCGACATCATCAGTCGCACCGCGGAGTACTTCGATCTGTCCGTCGACGATCTCTACGGGCCCACCCGTGCCCAGCAGATCGCGACTGCGCGCCAGATCGCCATGTATCTCTGCCGCGAGCTGACCCCGCTTTCGCTGCCCAAGATCGGTCAGCTCTTCGGGGGCCGCGATCACACGACCGTGATGTACGCCCACAAGAAGATCTCGCAGCTCATTGCCGAGCGACGCTCGATCTACAACCAGGTGCAGGAGCTCACCACCCGGATCAAGCAGGGGTCTCGCTGATCCGTGGCCCCGCGCTCAGGGGGAGGTTTTCCACAGATCGCGCCCTCCCTGTGGATGGATGGGGAGAACCCGGGCATTTCTGTGGAGGGATGACGCCCGCCTGTGGAATCGGCTCGCGGCCCGGATTACCGCGTCATCCCGCGGATCCCGGCTTCGCGGACCTCGCCAACAACTCACACGCGTGTAGTTCTTTAGGAAACACTGGGCGCATGAGAGTTATCCACAGTATCCACAGCTGTTAACACTGTTAACACCTCAATCTGTTTTCAGGGCACTCGATCACGCACTCCGAAAGCAGCGGCCCGGTGAGCGACGGCAGCCCCGGATGCTGCGCCCCGGCGAGTGTGCAAAGATTGTGATCCGAAGATCAGGCGCGCGCAGGTGTGCGTGGGAGGGACCTCAGATGCGATTCACCGTCAACCGAGACGTGTTCAGCGAAGCCGTGTCGTTCGCCGTGAAGCTCCTCCCTCAGCGCCCCACCCAGCCGCTGCTGAGCGGAGCGCTCATCGAAGCCGAGGGCGAGCAGCTCACGGTCTCCTCCTTCGACTACGAGGTCTCCGCGCGCACCAGCGTGTCGGCGGTGATCAGCGAGGCCGGCCGTGCCCTGGTATCGGGGAGGCTGCTCAGCGAGATCGCGCAGCGTCTGCCTCACGCCGATGTGGAGGTGACGCTGCTGGAGAGCCGTGTGGAGGTGCGCTGCGGCTCCGCGTCCTTCAGCCTTCCCGCGATGCCGGTGGAGGAGTATCCGCAGATCCCCCGAGTGGACTTGGTCTCGGGTGCCGTTCCCGCCGATCTCTTCGCGGACGCGATCGCTCAGGTCTCTCTCGCCGCTTCGAAGGACGACGTCACCCCGGTGATCACGGGCGTGCAGTTCGAGGTCAACGAGAACTCGCTCACGCTCACCGCGACGGACCGCTACCGCGTGGCGACCCGGAGCATCGACTGGGAGGGCACGGGCGAGCAAGCGCATCTCACGGCGCTCGTCCCCTCGAAGATCGTCACCGAGGTGGGCAAGAACTTCTCCGGCGACGGACAGGTGCAGGTGTCCGTGATCAAGGACGCGGAGCGCGAGCTGATCGCATTCACCGGGGGAGCGAAGACCGTGACCTCGCTGCTGATCAAGGGCAACTACCCGCCGGTCGGCAGGCTCTTCCCGGAGCGGGTCGACAACTACGCCGTCGTCAACACGGGCGAGCTGGTCGAGGCGGTGGGCCGCGTTGGTCTCGTCCTCGAACGTGAAGCTGCGCTCCGTTTCTCCTTCGTGGAGGGCTCGGTGACCCTGGAGGCCGCGGGCACCGAGTCGGCGCACGCTGTGGAGACCGTCGACGCCCACCTGGTGGGGGACGACATGGTCGTGTCGTTGAAGCCACAGTTCCTGCTCGATGGCCTGCGTTCGACGCACGCGGAGTTCGCCCGCATCGCCTTCACCCGGACCGATAACCCGGGGAAGCCGGGTCCGGTGCTCATCACCAGCCAGCGCAGCAAGGATGAGGCCGACGAGGAGAGCTTCCGCTACCTCTTGCAGCCGAATCTCCTGCTGCGGTAGGGGGAGAACGCGGTGCGGGTCGCCCATCTCTCGCTCGCCGATTTCCGCAACTATGCGACAGCGGAGCTCGAGCTCGCCGCCGGCCCGAATCTCCTCATCGGCCGCAACGGCCAGGGGAAGACCAACCTCGTCGAGGCCATCGGGTACTTTGCGACTCTCCGTTCGCATCGGGTGACGGGCGACGGCCCCTTGATCCGCGCGGGGGCCGAGGCGGCCGTGGCAAGAATGCGGGTGGCCTCGCAGGACCGTGAGGTCGTGCTCGAACTGCAGTTGAATCGCGAGCGGGCGAACCGGGCTCAGGTGAACCGGCACGGGGTCCGGCCGCGGGAGGTGACGCGCTGGTTCACGGCCGTGGGATTCTTCCCGGAGGATCTTGCGATCGTTCGTGGAGAGCCTTCAGGACGCCGTCGGTTCCTCGATGACGCACTCGTGGCGCGTCATCCGGTCGCTGCGGGCGCGCTGGGGGATTACGAGCGTGTCCTGCGGCAGCGCACCTCACTGTTGAAATCCGCCCGTCACGGATCCGGTGCTCTCGAATCGACCCTCCAGATCTGGGATGACCAGCTGGTCGAATTCGGCACGCAGATCATGCTGGCGCGGCGCGCGCTCGTCAGCGATCTCGCCGAGCCGCTTCGACGGAGCTATGCGCGTCTGGTCGAACAGGATCACCGGCCCACTCTGCGATTGGCTGAATCCGTCAGCGCCACGCTCGACGCGGCCGTTTCACGTGAAACGCCGATGGAATCCTCCGCGAGGGAGGCTGTTTCACGTGAAACGCTCGCGGAGGACTTCCGTGCCGCGCTTGCGCGTGTGCGTGCCCGAGAGATCGAACGAGGTGTGACACTGGTCGGACCGCATCGGGACGAGCTCGTGCTCTCGCTGAACGAGCTCCCCGTCAAGGGCTACGCGAGTCACGGGGAATCCTGGTCCTTTGCGCTCTCGCTGAAGATCGCACTCGCAACGATCCTCCGAGAAGGGTCTGCCGCCGGTGATCCCGTCATCATCCTCGATGACGTCTTCGCGGAGCTGGACGAGCGTCGCCGAGAACGTCTCATGTCGGCGGTGAGTGATTTCGAGCAGGTGATCGTGACGGCGGCCGTGGAGGACGACGTGCCGGGCGGTGGCGTGCGCTGGCGCCGGGTGGGGATCGAGGCCGGGACGGTCCTCGACGCGGAGAGGCCGGGCATCGGCGCGGGCGTGGGGGCGTCCGGAGTCCCCGCGGAGGCGGACCATGACGATGCGCAGAGCCGGGACGAGCGGAGCTCTGCGGAGCCACGGTCGGGAGAGAGCGAAGCTGCTCACGGGTCCGGGCTCGGGGGAGCGGACGAGCATGGCGGTGGCTCAGGGTGAGCGTGCGACCCGAGGAGGGTTTCGCCACCGAGGCCTATCTCCGCGCGAAGTCCGTGTGGAGAGGTGCCCCCCTGCGTCGCAGGCGCCGGGCCAGCGTCGATCCGGACCTTCCTGGTGCGCGGCCATTCGGAGGAGGGCGTGACCCACGTGCGCTCGGCGACGTGCTCACTGCCGTCTCCGTCGATATGGGATGGAGCGTGGAGCTGGAGCAGGCCAGGGTGATCGCCGAGTGGCCCCAGTTCGCGGGAAGCGCCACGGCTGAGCACACCACTGTCCTGGGCATCAGCAACGGCATCCTCCAGGTGCAGTGCGATTCGACGAGCTGGGCCACGGAGCTGCGCCGGCTTCGGGCGGAGATGCTCACCCGGCTGCTGCGGGAGTATCCGGATGCCGAGGTGCGCGACCTCCGTTTCCTTGCGCCCGGCGCGCCGAGCTGGCGGCACGGGCCGCGCACCGTGCGGGGGAGGGGACCGCGAGACACCTACGGATGACGCCGGCGCGATCAGCCTTCATGGCGGGCCCTTCGGCCGCCCCGGTATGCAGGGAGACATCCCGCGAGGGGGCGTCCCCCTGCCGGAATCGTGCGTGAGCGGCCCGCAATCGGCCTTTCGGCGGCTGAACCTTGATAAGCTGGTGTGCGGACGTGTCCGGCGTGGAGAAACGCTCTGAGAGGCCCAGAAAAGGATTATTCAAGGCATGAGTTCAGAACAGGCTGCGGCCGCGGAAGACTACGGCGCCGGAGCGATCCAGGTGCTCGAGGGCCTTGAGGCGGTGCGCAAGCGACCCGGCATGTACATCGGCTCGACCGGCCCCCGAGGACTCCACCACCTCGTGTACGAGATCGTCGACAACTCGGTGGACGAGGCGCTCGCGGGCTACTGCGACACCATCGACGTCACGATCCTCGAGGACGGCGGGGTCCGCGTCATCGACAACGGCCGCGGCATCCCGGTCGATCCGCACTCCTCCGATCCCACGAAGTCGACCGTCGAGGTCGTGCTCACCGTCCTCCACGCGGGCGGTAAGTTCGGCGGTGGCGGCTACGCCGTCTCCGGCGGCCTCCACGGCGTCGGCTCCTCCGTGGTGAACGCGCTCTCCAGCCGCTTCGAAGTCGAGGTCAAGCGCCAGGGTTTCACGTGGAACATGTCGTTCACCGGAAGCGTGCCCGACGGGCCGCTGCGCCAGGGCGAGCCGAGCGAGGAAACCGGCACCACCATCACGTTCTGGCCCAGCGATGAGATCTTCGAGACCGTCGAGTTCGACTACCAGACGCTCCGCACCCGCTTCCAGCAGATGGCCTTCCTCAACAAGGGCCTCAAGATCGTCCTCACCGACCTCCGAGCCCAGGAACCCGTCGAGAACGAGGCCGGGGAGCTCGTGGCGCCGCGCGCGCCGCACGACGAGTTCCTCTATGAGCGCGGCATCGAAGACTACGTGCGTCACCTCAACTCCAGCAAGCGCGCCGAGCTCGTGCACGAGGACATCATCTCCTTCGAGCAGGAGGACAGCGAGCGCAGGATCTCCGCTGAGATCGCGATGCAGTGGACGACGGCGTACACGGAGAGCGTGCACACCTACGCGAACACGATCAACACGCACGAGGGCGGTACGCACGAGGAGGGCTTCCGCGCGGCGCTCACGACACTCGTGAACCGCTACGCCCGCGAGAAGAACATCCTCCGCGAGAAGGACGACAATCTCTCGGGAGACGATGTGCGCGAGGGTCTCACCGCAGTGGTCTCGGTGAAGCTCGGCGAGCCGCAGTTCGAGGGGCAGACCAAGACCAAGCTCGGCAATACCGAGGCCAAGGCCTTCGTGCAGAAGGTCGTGGGCGATCAGCTGGGCGACTGGTTCGAACGCAATCCGGGGCCGGCGAAAGACATCATCCGCAAGGCGATCCAGGCGGCGACGGCACGTCTCGCCGCACGCAAGGCGCGGGAGACCGCGCGACGCAAGGGCCTGCTCGAATCGGGTGGCATGCCGGGCAAGCTCAAGGACTGCTCCTCAAAGGATCCCTCGATCTCCGAGATCTTCATCGTCGAGGGCGACTCGGCGGGAGGCTCCGCCGTGCAGGGGCGCAACCCCGAGACGCAGGCCATTCTGCCGCTGCGCGGGAAGATCCTGAACGTCGAGAAGGCCCGCCTCGATCGAGCGCTCGGCAACGCAGAGGTGCAGGCGATGATCACCGCCTTCGGCGCCGGCATCGGCGAGGACTTCGACCCGGAGAAGGCGCGCTACCACAAGATCGTGCTGATGGCCGACGCCGACGTGGACGGACAGCACATCACGACGCTGCTGCTCACGCTCCTGTTCCGCTACATGCGCCCCCTCATCGACTTCGGCTACGTCTACCTCGCGCAGCCTCCCCTCTATCGCATCAAGTGGACGAACGCGGATCACGAGTACGTCTTCAGCGACGAGGAACGCGATGCACGGCTCGCGGCCGGCGCTGAGAGCGGCAAGCGGCTCCAGAAGGAGAGCGGCGTGCAGCGCTACAAGGGACTCGGGGAGATGAACCACGAGGAGCTGTGGGACACCACGATGAACCCCGAGAGCCGGACCCTGCGGCAGGTCACCCTCGACGACGCGGCGCAGGCCGACGAGATCTTCGCGACCCTGATGGGCGAGGACGTCGATGCCCGCCGCACCTTCATCCAGCAGAACGCAAAGGACGTGCGCTTCCTTGACATCTGAGAACCAGACCCCCGACACCGACGAGCGCCCCGAGGATATCGGGGCGGGCGAGGCCCACCACGGCAAGATCGACCAGGTCGATCTGCAGCTCGAGATGCAGCGCTCGTATCTCGACTACGCCATGAGCGTCATCGTGGGACGCGCGCTTCCCGATGTGCGCGACGGGCTCAAGCCCGTTCACCGGCGCGTGATCTACACCATGTACGACGGGGGATACCGCCCCGACAAGGCGTTCTCGAAGTGCACGCGCGTGATCGGCGACGTCATGGGGCAGTTCCACCCCCACGGCGACGGAGCGGTCTACGACTCGCTCGTGCGCCTCGTGCAGCCGTGGTCGCTGCGCTATCCGCTCGCTCTCGGCCAGGGGAACTTCGGTTCCCCAGGAAACGACGGCGCGGCCGCCCACCGGTACACCGAGACCAAGATGTCCCCGCTCGCCATGGAGATGGTGCGTGACATCGACGAGGACACGGTCGACTTCCAGGACAACTACGACGGCCGCACCCAGGAACCGACGGTTCTCACCAGCCGCTTCCCGAACCTCCTCGTGAACGGCTCGGTCGGCATCGCCGTCGGCATGGCCACCAATATCCCGCCGCACAATCTGCGCGAGGTCTCAGAGGCTGCGATCTGGCACCTCGAGCATCCGGAGGCGAGCCGGGAGGAGCTGCTGGACGCGCTCATGGAGCGCGTGCACGGCCCCGATTTCCCCACCGGCGCCCAGATCCTCGGCACGAAGGGGATCCGAGAGGCCTACCGCACCGGACGCGGCTCCATCACCATGCGGGCCGTGGTGAACATCGAGGAGATCCAGGGGCGCAGCTGCCTCGTCGTGACGGAGCTCCCGTATCAGGTGAACCCCGACAACCTCGCGATCAAGATCGCCGACCTCGTGAAGGACGGCAAGGTCCAGGGGATCGCGGACATCCGAGACGAGTCTAGCGGGCGCACCGGCCAGCGGCTCGTCATCGTCCTCAAGCGGGACGCCATCGCGAAGGTCGTGCTCAACAACCTCTACAAGCACACGCAGCTGCAGGAGAACTTCGGTGCGAACATGCTGGCGATCGTCGACGGGGTGCCCAGGACGCTCTCGCTCGACGGATTCATCACGGCATGGGCGAAGCACCAGGTCGAGGTCATCGTCCGCCGCACCGCCTACCGCCTGAAGAAGGCCGAGGCCGAGGCGCACATCCAGCGCGGCTACCTCAAGGCGCTCGACGCCCTCGACGAGGTCATCGCCCTGATCCGCCGCTCGCCCACGGTGGAGGAAGCGCGCGAGGGGCTCATGGGCCTCCTCGGCGTCGACCAGATCCAGGCCGACGCGATCCTCGGCCTGCAGCTGCGCCGGCTCGCCGCGCTGGAGCGTCAGAAGATCCTCGATCTCGCCGCGAAGCTGGAGGCGCAGATCAAGGAGTACGAGGGGATCCTCGAGTCGCCGGCGCAGCAGCGGAGCATCGTCATCGCCGAGCTCGGGGACATCGTCGACAAGTTCGGCGACGAACGGCGCACGACGATCCTGCACGGATTCGACGGCGATATGTCGATGGAGGACCTCATCCCCGAGGAGGAGATGGTGGTCACCGTGACGCGCGGCGGCTACGTCAAGCGCACGCGCATCGACAACTACCGCTCTCAGCACCGCGGCGGGAAGGGCGTCAAGGGGGCGCAGCTGCGCGCCGACGACATCGTCGAGCACTTCTTCGTGACGACGACGCACCACTGGCTGCTGTTCTTCACGAACACCGGCCGCGTGTATCGCGCGAAGACCTACGAGATCCCCGAGGGAGGCCGTGACTCGAAGGGCCAGCACCTCGCGAACCTCCTCGCGCTGGCTCCCGATGAGACCGTGACGCAGATCCTCGACGTGCGCGACTTCGACGGGGGAGTCTACCTCGTGCTCGCGACCCGCGACGGCCTCGTGAAGAAGACCGCCCTCCAGGAGTACGACACGAACCGCACCGGCGGCATCATCGCGATCAAGCTGCGTGAGGGCGACGAACTCGTCTCGGCGCTCCTGGCCGAGTCGCGGGACGACGTGCTGCTGGTCTCCCGCCACGGCATGTCCGTCCGCTTCACGGCGTCCGATCAGGCGCTTCGCCCGATGGGCCGGTCCACCAGCGGGGTTCGCGGCATGAACTTCCGGGACGGTGATGCGCTGCTCTCCGCTTCGCGGATCGACGGCAGCGAGGGCTACGTCTTCGTGGTCACCGAGGGGGGCTACGCGAAGCGGACCGCCGTCGAGGAGTATCGCGTGCAGAACCGGGGCGGGTACGGCATCAAGGTCGCGAAGCTCGACGAGAACCGCGGCGATCTGGTCGGCGCGCTCATCGTGGGGGAGAGCGACGAGGTGCTCGCGGTGCTCGCGAGCGGGAAGGTCGTCCGGTCGAACGTGGCCGAGGTTCCCGCAAAGGGACGCAACACGATGGGGGTCGTGTTCGCGCGATTCCCAGAGCAGGACCGTATCATTGGCATCGCGCGAAATTCGGAGCGCGGGCTCGACGACGAGGAGTCCGAGGCCCGGGGGCCCGAGAACGCAGACAACAAGGAAGACGTGAATGAGTAACACTGTCGCCGACAAGCTGGCAAAGAAGACCCGCAAGAAGGCACCCGCGAAGCAGGTCCGGCTGAAGCTCGTATACATCGACTTCTGGTCGTCGGTGAAGTTCTCCTTCCTCGTGTCGATCTGCCTGGCGATCGTCGGCGTGGTCTCCACGATCCTCATCTACACGGTGCTCACCCAGACGGGAGTCTTCGCGCAGGTCGACACGCTGTTCCGCGACATCGTCGGAGACGACAACAGCCTGATGAAGATCATCGGCTTCCCGCAGGTGCTGGGCTTCGCCGTCGTGGTGGGGATCCTCAACACGATCGTGGGAACGGCGCTCGGTGCCGTGGCCTCGCTGGTGTACAACCTGCTGGTGCGCGTCGTCGGCGGGTTCCAGCTCGGCTTCACGAGCAACTGATCGCCCCCGGGCCTGCGGCGCGCCCGCCGCGGCCCGGGCAACTCGCCCGGCTTCCGGGGAGGATTTCGGTTTCCTCCCCGGATCGGGTAGAGTCGTTGATTGGTCAAGGGGCTATAGCTCAGGCGGTTAGAGCGCTTCACTGATAATGAAGAGGTCCCAGGTTCAAGTCCTGGTAGCCCCACCGAATGCCGCTTCACGCGGCGTTCTGGGTCCTTAGCTCAGTTGGTAGAGCGCCTGCTTTGCAAGCAGGATGTCGGGAGTTCGATTCTCCCAGGATCCACCACGAAAGCCCCGCGAGAGCGGGGCTTTTCTCGTCTCCGGGGCCGGCGGTTGCGCGGCGCTGAGCTCCACGCGGGCGCCGCAGGCCGCGAGCGCGATGCCGTCGGGGGTGCGCGGCAGGGTGCGCGGCTCGGGGGAAGCCCGGCCGGCCGATCGAATCCGACCGGGATAGTCGGGTGTGTGGTGGGATCGAGGGGCAGGCTGGGTGTCGAAGGGAGTGGCCGTGATCGCAGATCTCAATCGCCTCGTCGAGCACATCGAGGATCGCCTCGCCGGGGGACCCGGCGCAGAGGAGATCGATGTCGAGCGCCTGTCGAGCACTCTCGGCACCACGGAATACCACCTTCGGCGGATGTTCTCCTCCCTGGCGGGGATGCCGCTGTCGGAGTACATCCGGCGGCGCCGCATGACGGCCGCGGCTGCCGAGATCATCGGTGGCGGCGAGCTGCTGGGCATCGCGGTGCGGTACGGCTACGGCTCTGCCGAGGCGTTCGGACGGGCGTTCCGCGCGGTCCACGGTGCCGGCCCTGCCGAGGTGCGCAGCAACGGCGGCCCCCTTCGCACGCAAGCACTGCTCAGGTTCCGCCTGACCGTCGAAGGGAGCACCCCCATGGACACCCGCATCATCCACCGGCCGGCTTTCCGCCTCGCCGGCCATGCCACGCGCGTGCCGCTCATCCACCGAGGCGTCAATCCTCACATTCAGGCGCACATCGCCTCCCTGCCCGAGACAGAGCACCTGCGGCTCAAAGCACTCGGCAACACGGAGCCGGCAGGGCTGCTCCAGGTGACCGCCGATGTGGACCCCGACTTCGCAGAGGGAAGCGATCTGAGCTACCTCCACGGGGTCGTCGTCGACACGGAGGCACCGCTGCCCGAGGATCTCGACGTGATCGAGGTTCCGGCCGGAACCTGGGGCGTGTTCCACTGCGAGGGGCCGTACCCGGAGGCTCTGCAGTCGATGTGGGCGGCGACCGCGAGCGACTGGTTCCCATCCAACCCGTGGCGGCTGGCGCCCGGCCCGTCGATCGTCGCGATCCTCGGCCGCAGCGCCGACTTCAGCACCGCGAGCTGCGAGCTGTGGCTGCCCATCGAGCACGCGTAGGGCCCCGCGCCGAGGGCGGCGGCTTCACGATCGCGGTGGATCACGGTGCTGCCGCCGAGGGGGCGGGACCCGCAGGAGCCTGAGAGCTCCTCCGTTGCGGCCTCGCTACCCTGGAGGGATGCCCGAGCAGCCGCAGAACCGACCTCGACCCCGTGACCTCGACATCTGGCCGCTCACGACCGAGCGCCTCGCGATCCGTCCGGCCGAGCCGGGCGACGCGGACGCCCTCTGGGAGATCTACCGTCTTCCCGAGGTGGGGCAGTGGCTCGGCTGGTGGCCCGCCGACCGCGCCGACTGGGAAGGCCTCTACGCGGAGAAGTGGCACGACTACCTCATCGTCGAGCGCGATGGCGCCGTGATCGGCGACCTGATGCTGCGGATCGTCGACGGCTGGGCCCAGCGCGAAGCGGCCGACCGCGCCGTCTCGGTGCAGGCCGAGCTGGGCTGGGCCTTCGCACCCTCGGCGGCAGGGCAGGGCTTCGCCACCGAGGCCGTCGAGGCCCTGCTGCGGCTCTGCTTCGAGGAACTCGGGCTGCGCCGGGTGGAGGCGGGCGCCTTCGCAGCGAACGAGCCGTCCTGGCGGCTCATGGAGCGGGTGGGGATGCGGCGCGAGGGGTATGCCGTGCGGGACTCGCTGCATCGCGAGCTCGGGTGGGTCGACGGCGTGCTGTACGCGCTGCTCGCCGAGGAGTGGCGGGAACGCGCCGAAGGCTGAGGCGGGTGCCGGCGAACGGCGAGGGGGTCCGGCGCAGGCGAACGACCGCTTCCACCACGGCGGCTCGCTCGCTACACTGCCCGCATGAGCACCGGAGCGCACGCCGAACGGCAACTCGAGAACGAGTTCTTCAGGGTCACCCGCTGGACCATCGAACCGGGCGGTCACATCCCCATGCACCGTCACGACTCCGAGTACGTCGTCGTTCCGCTGGTCACGGGAACGATGCGCGTGGTGAACGCCGACGGCGGAGAGTTCGACGCCGAGCTCGTCACCGGCCAGAGCTACACCCGCCCGGCCGGTGCCGAGCACCGCATCGAGAACCGGGGGAGCGCCGACGCCGTCGTGTTCGTCGAGGTCGAGCGCCTGAGCTGAGCGCGCGGGGCCGGTCCTTCAGGCCATCGACCGGGCCGCGGCTGGCGGATAGCCTGTGTGCATGAGACCCACAGCACTCATCACCGGCGCGAGCTCGGGCCTCGGGGCCGAGTACGCGCGGCAGCTCGCGGCCCGCGGCGGGGACCTCGTACTCGTCGCTCGTGACGAGGACGCGCTCGACGCGCTCGCGGCGCGGCTGCGCGAGACCCGCGGCACGGGCGTCGAGGTCCTCGCGGCCGATCTGCTCAGCGAGGACGGGATCGCGCGGGTCGTGGCACGCCTGCAGGATGCCGCGCACCCGATCGACATCCTCGTCAACAACGCCGGTTACGGCCTCGCCCTCGACTTCGAGAACAACGACGTCGAAGCGGAGGTCCGGCATCTGCGCATCCACGACGAGGTGCCGCTGCGGCTCACCCACGCCGCCCTGCAGGGCATGCTCGCGCGGGGGGCGGGGCGCATCATCAATGTCGCCTCGGTGGCGGCGTTCATCCCGCGCAGTACCTACTCGGCGGTGAAGCAGTGGCTCGTGCTGTTCTCCCGCTGGGCGAATGTCCGCTATGCCCCGCGCGGGGTGACCGTCACCGCGGTCTGCCCCGGCTTCACCCACACGAACTTCCACGAGCGGCTCGGCCTGCCGCCCGGAGAGGAGGGGATACCCGGGTGGATGTGGCTCGATGCGCCGCGGGTCGTCGCCGAGTCGCTCCGCGATGCGGCGCGCGGGCTGGCGGTGTCGATTCCCTCCCGGCGCTATAAGCTGCTGGCCGGACTTGCGCGGATCCTGCCCGCCTCACTCACCGCCCGCGTCGGGGAGCGCGGCAGATAGGCGGGGTGAGCCGCGCCGGGAGCTACGCTCCGCCGGGTGAGCCCGCGCGGGCGCGGTGCCGGCGGACCGCAGCACGGTTGGCGCAGCGCACCGAGCAGTAGCGCTGGCGTCCATTGCGGGTCACGTCGACGACGACCGCGGTGCAGGGATCCGCCTCGTCCTCGATGCCCGCGGCGCAGCGGGCGAGCCGGTGCATGCCGCGGGTCGTGAGGTGCAGGGCGGTGCCCACGCTGATGACGGCGGCGAGCACATCGGGGAGCGAGCTCGCGTCGTCGTCGCGGTAGTGGAGGTGCCAGCCCTCGTCGTGGTGGTCGGTGAGGCGCGGGTAGGCGGAGGCCTCGGCCATCAGCGCATTGAGCAGGCGCGCCCGATGCTGCGGTTCGGTGGCGTCGACGACCGTCAGCCAGCGGTCGAGAAAGCGTCGCACCCGTTCGTGATCGCGGGGTTCCTCCGGGAAGTCGACCGTCATCCCCACCTCCCGTGCCCGCGACACGATCCCCTCGCGATCTTCCGGCCAGTCGTTGACAAGGGATCCGGCGAGGACCACCGCGTACTCTCCGTAAGGGTTGAGATGCATAAGGCCATTACACCACAGTGGAAGCATGTCATCCAGCACCGCAGCCATCACCCCCGCGAACACCGCCTCGCCGAGCCATGAGCACGGCTGGTGCACCGAATCGCGGCACCCGAGCTCCGCCGGCACCGTCGTCTACGTGCGCTGCGCCGGGTGCGGGGCACGCCGCGTCGACATCTGCGATCGGCCCGGTGGCGTCCCCCGTGCGCTCGGACGGGAAGTCACCAGCCGGGGGATGCTCGGTCGGGATACCGGATGGCGCGACCGGGCCCCGGAGCCCAGCCCCCACGCTTCGGGAAAACCGGAACCGGTGAATCGGGCTGCCTCGGTGCCGGGGGAACGGCGCAGCACCTAGCGTAGAAGCATGCAGACACCAGTCGAGAGCGCCGCCTCCCCGCGGGAGGACGACGCCACACCGGGCACCGAGCCCCCCGCCGCGACCGCGGCGACCGTGCCGCTTCCGCCGGGCCCCGCCGGAGGCATCGCGGCGGCCGGCGCCCAGCCGACCCTCCCGCTGCCGGACACGATGCCGACGACGGCCAGGCAGCCGGGCCCGCAGCCCGCCCCGCAGACGACCCAGCGCCGACGCCCGCCGTTCCGCCTCCTCCTCACGATCCTCCACCTCGCCGCCTACGGCCTGGTGGGCCTCGCCACCATCGGCCTGCTCTTCGGCGCTCTTGCGGCCGGCATCGGGATGCTCTTCCTGCTCGGCGTCGGCCTGCTCGTGCTCGTCGGTCTCGCCTACGCGCTCTTCGGGATCGCCTGGTTCGAGACGGTGCGGGTCGGCGGACTCTACCGACTCGGCGTCATCCCGCTGCGCTGGCAGCCGCGCAGCGAGCCCGGTTTCAAGGGCTGGCTGCGTTCGCTCGGCCGGCAGTCGGTCGACGGCCGCATGTGGCGCGCGCTCGCCAACTTCGGCATCGCGAGCGTGATGGGCACGGCGCTGCTCGGGCTTGCCCAGTGGTTCGTCGGGTCTCTCGTGTCGATCTTCGACACGGTCAGCATCTGGTGGCAGCCGGGCTTCGTCGGCGTGCTCCTCAGCGCCGCAGGCATCGTCGGCCTTGCCCTGCTGCACCGACTGGTGTCCGTGGCGATCATCGGCTCCGAGGCGCAGCACACGGAGCTCGTCGAGCAGGCGCAGGTGTCCGCACGGCAGCGCGAGGGCGCGGTGCGGGCCGCCGATGTGGAGCGTACGCGCATCGAACGGGATCTGCACGACGGCGTGCAGCCCCGGCTCGTCTCGGTCGCGATGACCCTCGGTCTCGCCCAGCAGAAGATCGACACCGATCCCGCCGCCGCGAAGGAGCTCGTCTCCGAGGCGCACACCTCCACGAAGGCCGCGATCACGGAGCTGCGGCAGCTCGCTCGCGGGATCTACGCCTCCGTGCTCGACGACCGCGGCCTCGATGCCGCGCTCTCCGCGCTCGCCGCCCGCTCGCACATCCCCGTGCAGCTCGACGTGCGACTGCCGCGCCGCTGCTCGCGCGACGCCGAGGCGGCCGTCTACTTCACGATCGCGGAGTCGCTGACGAACGCGGCGAAGCACTCCCGCGCGAGCGAGTGCCGCGTGGTGGTGCGGCTGCGCGAGGACGGCGCACTCTGGGCGCGCGTGGAGGACAACGGCATCGGCGGCGCCACCGTCGCCCCCGGTGGCGGACTCGACGGCGTGATGAACCGCGTGCTCGCCGCCGGCGGCACCACCCGGCTCGACAGCCCCCAGGGCGGGCCGACCTCGCTGGAGGTGAGCGTCCCGTGCGCATCCTGATCTGCGAAGACTCCGTGCTGCTGCGCGAGGGCCTCGTCCGCCTGCTGGAGCACGGCGGCCACGAGGTGGTCGCCGCGCTGCCCGACGCCGAAGAGCTCCCCGCGCGCGTGGCCGAGACCGATCCCGAGCTCTGCATCCTCGACGTGCGCCTGCCGCCGAGCTACTCCGACGAGGGAATCCGGGCCGCGCTCGAACTGCGCCGCACCCGGCCCGGCCTGCCGCTCCTCGTGCTCTCCCAGTACGTCGAAGAGCGCTACGCCAGCGAGCTCATCGCCGCGCAGGGCGCCGCCTTCGGCTACCTGCTGAAGGACCGGGTCGCCGACGTGAGCGAGTTCGTCGAGTCGATCCAGCGGATCGCCTCCGGCGCCACCGTGCTCGACCCCGAGGTGGTGGCGCAGCTGCTCACGCGCCGCAGCCGCGACGACCGCATGCAGGCGCTCACGGACCGCGAACGCACGGTGCTCGCGGCGCTCGCCGAGGGCCGCTCCAACCAGGCCATCGCGGCCCTGCTCTTCCTCTCCGAGGCGAGTGTGGAGAAGCACATCACCGCGATCTTCCAGAAGCTCGGCCTCGAACCCGATGAGGGCGGCAACCGGCGCGTGCTCGCCGCGATCGCGCACCTCGAGAGCACGGGCAGCATCCCCGCGACCCCGCCGGGCGCCCCCGAACCGAACGCACAGATGGGAACCGCATCATGACGGCACCGACGCAGACCCCGCCCCCGAGCCCCGCCGCCGCGCCACGCAGCGCGGCGACGACCGCGATCGTCACGGCGACGGCGGTCGCGGGCGGCATCGCCCTGCTCGCCGTGGGCGTCTCCACGACCGTGCAGCACTTCGCGCCCGCGGTGGTGAGCGAGGACATGATCGGCGTCGGCCTCGTTCCCGCGCAGTCGGAGTACGGGTTCTTCGAGAGCGTCGACGGCGTCCGGGGGCTCGAGATCTCCGCGGCCGTCTCGTCGTTCAGGATCGAGGCAGGTGACCAGGAGGATGCGGAGTTGACGGTCGAGGGCAGCGACTTCGCGGACCAGTGGTCGATGTACCGTGACGGCGACGAGCTGGTGGTCGAGGCCCCCGAGCTGGGGGCGGGCGCGGTGACGGGCGGCTGCCTCTTCGGATGCAGCCCGAACAGCGGCGCGGGAGAGGTCACGCTGACACTGCCGCGCGAGCTGCTGGAGAGCGGCAGGCTCGAGGCCGACATCTCGCTCGCCGGCGGCGAACTGCGCGGTGAGGGCTCCTTCCGCGAGCTCGGGATCGACGTCGACGCGGGCAGCCTGGAGTTCACCGGATCGGCGCGCACCCTCGACCTCGGCCTCAGCGTGGGCGAGGCGAGGGTCGAGCTCGCCGACGTGGACGAGGCGGAGATCGACGTGCAGACCGGTGACGCGACGCTCAAGCTGACGGGCACGGCGCCCCGCAGCGTCGAGCTGAACGCCGAGATGGGCGCGGTATCGCTGCAGCTTCCCGAGGGCGGGTACCGCGTGGATCAGGCGGGGACGCTGGGGGCGATCGACAACCAGCTCACCGAGGACCCGAAGTCGTCCCAGGTGGTCCGGGTGCGCGGCACGGCGGCCGAGATCACGCTGCGCTGAGCGCGCGCGGCGCCGGGAGCGGGCTCCCGCGCCGCGCCCCGCGTCGCTCTAGACTGGCCGCATGCGGCAGTGGCGGGAGGACGTGCTCGGGCCCGGCTTCGAGTGCCTCGACCTGGACCTCGGCGAGGACGAGGAGGGTCCGCTGGTGGCCACGCTGGTGCGTTCGCTGCCAGCCCGGCGCCCCCTCGCCGCGCGCCTCCTCGGGCGGAGTCGCCCGCTCGAGGACGTCGACGTGCTCTACGTGCACGGCTGGTCCGACTACTTCTTCCAGCGGGAGCTCGCCCGCTTCTGGACGAGCCGCGGCGCCCGCTTCTTCGCGCTCGATCTGCGCAAGTACGGCCGCAGTCTCCGGGAGGGTCAGACGGCGGGCTACATCGAGAACCTGGACGACTACCACGCCGAGATCGAGCTCGGTCTCCAGGTGATCGCGGGGGACGTCGAGGGCCCGGCACGACGGCTCGTGCTCCTCGGGCACTCAACCGGCGGGCTCGTGCTGAGCCTCTGGGCCGCTGCGCACCCGGGGTGCGCGGAGGCGCTGATCCTCAACAGTCCCTGGCTCGAGTTCCAGCTCTCCGGGGCGGTCCGGCAGATGCTCATGCCCATCATCAACCTGGGGGTCCGCTTCAACTCGCGCGAGGTCGCGCCCCAGCTCGACTACGGCTTCTACTCGCGCGCGCAGCGCGAGGTGGGGCCGGCGGAGGATCTCGCGCTCGTCGATGAGCGGTGGCGGCCGGAGCGCACGCACGCGGTGCTCAACGGCTGGCTGCGGGCGGTCCTCGAGGGGCACGCGCGGGTGAGCCGGGGTCTCGCCATCGACGCCCCCGTGCAGGTGATGCTCTCGGCCCGCTCTGCCCTCCCGGCTCGGTGGGGGGAGGAGATGACCCGCGCGGACTCCGTGCTCGACGTCGAGGCCGTCGCCAGATCGTCCCTCAGGCTGGGGTCGAGCGTCACGGTCGAGCGGCTCGACGGTGCGCTGCACGACGTCTTCCTCTCACGCGAGGCGGTGCGCCGGGAGGCGTATGCGCGGATGGAGCGCTGGCTCATCGGCTGGCAGGCGGCCGGCCGTGCAGCGGCGCAGCCGGCTGAGACCGGATAGGCTCTCATCATGGATCTCAGGGCTCTCGGGTGCGCGGCGGGGACGCCGCCGGCCGCCCTGCGAGGCCGCGCGCGGCGGGCGGGGACGGTGAGCGCATGGACCTGAGAGTGGCCGCATACGCCGTCGTGGAGCGTCGCGGGCAGATTCTCCTGACCCACTGGCGCCGTGGGCACCTGCACGGGTGGACGCTGCCGGGCGGTGGCCTCGAGGCCGGAGAGGACCCTCGCGACGCGGTGGTGCGCGAGGTGCTGGAGGAGACGGGTCTGGAGGCGAAGGTCGGGAAGCTCCTCGGCGTCGACTCCCGCGTGATGGTGCGCGAAGAGGTGTGCGAGGGACGGGATCCCGAACTGCACACGATCAGGATCGTGTACCGGGCGACCGTGAAGGACGGGCCGCTGCGCAATGAGGTGGGCGGCTCCTCGGATGAGGCTCGCTGGGTCCCCATTCGTGACATCCGCGCGCTGCGCACGCTCTCGCTCGTGCAGACCGGCCTGCGGATGGCGGGTATCGGCGGTGGCCGGCGGCCGCAGAGCCGGCAGGGCGGGCGGTCCTCGGGCCGTCAGGGCGGCAAAGCGGGCGGCAAGACCGGCAAGCCCTAGCGTCCCCCGAGGGGGTCACTCGCGAGGGGCGGCGCGTCCCTGCCGCGGCGCCCCTCGACGCGAAGGCCGCTCAGCTCTCGGGCGAGACCCAGAGCTCGTCGTCGGTGCGGAAGGCCTGCCAGAGGGCGTAGCCCACGCCCGCGGCGGCGACGACGCCGAGGCCGATGGCGACGATCCCCCCGGCGCTGCGCTTCTTCTTGAGGTAGCCCGAGCGCTCGCCGAAGCTGCGCACCTGCTTGGCCGCCTTCGGGTTGTCGAGCTCGTCCAGGGTGCTGATCGTGCGCGCGAGGGCGCTGGCGACGAAGGGCGCCGTGAAGCGGCGCACGTTGTCTGCCGCGCGGCGGGCGGAGGCGACTCCGCGATCCACGGTGGGGCGCACCGCCTCCAGCGTCTCGTCGACGCGCGGGGCGAGATGCTCGTCGCTCAGGTGCTTCGCCTGACGGCCCGCCTTCTGCAGCACCTCGCCGGCGTGCCCGAGCACGACGCGCTGCTGCTCGAGCAGCTCCTGGGCGTCGTTCCGCAGTCGGCGGAGTTCGCGGCGGCGCTTGCGTGAGAGTTTCATACCTGTCCTCCTTGCTCGGCGATGCGATGCTTCAGAGCGACATCGCTCTTGCCTCAACGCTACACCGAACGGGGCCGCGCCGGCCGGACGCGCCGCAGCGCTTGCGCGTCATTCTCAGGCTGGTACCATCCTCCCGCTCAGCGCGCGAGCCGGGCAGCCGCCATACACTAGAGCGCATGACCATTCACACCGCGGTAGCGACCATCCACACCAATCACGGCGACATCGTCCTCAACCTCTTCGGCGATCACGCGCCGAAGACGGTGAAGAACTTCGTCGACCTCGCCGAGAAGGGCTTCTACGACGGGGTGATCTTCCACCGCATCATCCCGGGCTTCATGATCCAGGGCGGCGACCCCACGGGCACCGGCACCGGCGGCCCCGGCTACACCTTCGACGACGAGATTCACCCCGAGCTCGTCTTCGATCAGCCGTACCAGCTGGCCATGGCCAACGCCGGCAAGCGCCCCGACATGACGGGGCGGCTCGCCGGCACGAACGGCTCGCAGTTCTTCATCACGACGACCGCGCCGGACTGGCTCAACGGCAAGCACACCATCTTCGGCGTCGTCGCGGACGACGACTCGAAGGCCGTGGTCGATGCGATCTCGGCGGTGCAGACGGGCGCGATGGACCGGCCGGTCGAGGACGTCGTGATCAGCGGCGTCGACGTCGTCAAGGCCTAGGCAGCCGATGGCGAACGGACAGGGCCCGACGTACGGCGAGCGCGTCGCCTACGGACCCGACGACGTCTGCTATCGCCATCCCCGGGTGCACAGCTTCACGCTCTGCCAGCGCTGCGGCCGCACCATCTGCCCCGAGTGCCAGGTGGTGTCGGCCGTGGGCGTGCTCTGCCCGGAGTGCGTCAAGCAGGCCCAGCCGGGCACTGCGCGGCGGGCGGGACGCTCGGCCAGGGTGACGAGCCGGCGCATCGCGGCGCTCGATGCGCCGGTGACGTACGGCATCATGCTGCTGTGCGTGCTGGTGTTCGTCGCTCAGCTCCTGACGCGCTATTTCGGCGCCGACGAGGTGACGAGGGCGCTGTGGTACGCACCGCTCTACTCGCTGCCGCCGATGGACGCGACCGCGGGAGTCGGTTTCGAGCCGTGGCGCATGCTCACGGCGATGTTCACGCACTCGACGGGCTTCCTGCTCCACATCCTCTTCAACATGTACGCGCTGTGGCTGTTCGGGCGCAATCTCGAGCAGATGATCGGGCGCGCGGCGTTCCTGACGCTGTACCTCTTCTCGGGTCTGGGCGGCTCGCTGTTCGTGATGTTCTGGGTGTACGCCGAGCCGGCGACCCTGCTCGTGCCGACCGTGGGAGCGTCGGGGGCGATCTTCGGCCTGCTGACCGCCACGCTCGTCGCGTACCGTGCGGCGAAGGTGAGCATCGCGTCGCTGGCGGTGCTCATCGCGATCAACTTCGGGATCGGGCTCCTGCCGGGCGCGAACATCTCGTGGCAGGCGCACCTCGGCGGCGCGATCCTCGGGGCGGCGGTGATGGGCGTGCTCCTCGCGACGCGCGGACCGCGCCGTCGTGCGCTCCGGGTGCTCGCATTGACGGGCATGGGCGTGGTGCTCGTGGCGCTCGGCTTCGCGTACTTCGTGGCGTTGCCCGCGGTCTTCTAGGACCAGCCCCGCGCCCTCCCGCGCCTGGCAGCGCCGGAAGGGGAAACGGCTGCGGCCCCGGTGTTGCCGGGGCCGCAGCCGTTTATCCACAGGTCTTTCCCCAGCTGGGGAGGAATCACACCGGTGTAATTCTGGTCAGCGGCCGCACCGCCGCGCGAGGCTCACGGTGCTACTTCCACCAGGGCGTCATCAGGAAGCCCACCAGCACGAGCCCGAAGCCGACGAAGAGGTTCGCCTGGCCGAGCGCCGGAACGGGCAGCGGCAGCGCCGTCGAACTCGTGATGTAGTAGAGCACGATCCAGATGAGGCCGAGCAGCATGAAGCCGAACATGAGCGGCTTGAACCACACCGGGTTCGGCGCGTCGTTCCTGGCCGACGAGGTCGCGGCGCGATCCTGCGTCAGCTCCGCGGACTTGCGCTTGCGTACGTTCTTCCCAGCTGCTGCCATGCTCCTGAGTCTACCGGGAATCCCGCAATCCGAGGTGTGCGCCTGCTCGAACGAGCCCCGGTGGCCTGGAGCCCCGCCGGTCCCGGCACCCCGGGACACCCCGGAACGCCCCGGACGTCGCCCGGCACCGGAATCCCCAAGCTGCCACTCAGCCCCGGCGGCGTAAGATGACGAACGTGACCGAGTCCCGCAACGCAGGTGGCCGGCGCCGGCGGGCACGACTGAGTCCGCTCACGGTGATCGGTGAGCTTCTGCTGCTCGGGGGCCTCGGAGTGCTCGGGTACATCGTGTGGCAGCCGTGGCACACGGGCCTCGCGGTGACCTCGAAACAGGAGGCCCTCTCGGCGGAGCGCTCCGCACAGTGGGATGCGCAGGAGCGGCCCCAGCAGACGGACGGCGTCCCGGTCACGGCGAAGCCGGATCCGGCCGAGGACTTCGCGGTGCTGCACGTGCCCTCCTTCGGCACCACCTACGCGAACGTCGTCGCCGAGACCACCGACTGGTGGACGGTGCTCAACCTCGACGAGAAGGGGATCGGGCACTACGAGAACACCCAACTGCCGGGCGAGCCCGGCAACTTCGTGCTCGCCGGCCACCGCTCCGGGCCGCTCATCAACTCCTTCCGCGAGGTCATGAACCTGCGCGTCGGCGATCCGCTCTTCGTCGAGACGCAGGACGGCTGGTACACCTACCGCTTCCGCTCGATCGAGTACGTGCTCCCCACCGAGGTCGACGTGACGAACACGTTCCCGCGCCTCGAAGGATCCCCGGGCGAGGACCAGATCCTCACCCTCACCACCTGCCACCCCAAGTGGGCGGGCAGCGACGAGCGCGCCATCGCCTACTCCGTGTTCGAGGGGTTCCAGCCGCGCAGCGCCGGTCCTCCGGCGGAGCTGCTGAAACTCAACCCCACCATGGGCGCCACGCAGGCGCCGAGAGGGGATCAGGAGGCCTGATGTTCTCACTGCTGTGGAGATTCTTCCCCGGCCCCGCGTGGCTGCGGGTGATCGTGCTGCTCGCCGCGGCCGCCGCCCTCGTCTACGTGCTCATCGCCTACGTCTACCCGTGGGCGGCCCTGTTCTTCCAAACTGACGAGGCGACGGTCGGACCATGACGCAGATACTCATCATCGACAACTACGACAGCTTCGTGTACACGCTGAACGGATACCTGCAGCAACTCGGGGCCTCGACCCGGGTGATCCGCAATGACGAGGTGAGCACCGGCGAGCTCGAGCAGCTGGTCACCGAGTACGACGGCGTGCTGATCTCCCCGGGCCCCGGCTCGCCGGGCGACGCCGGCGTCTCCATCGCGATGGTCGGCCTCGCCCTCCGCACCGGAGTGCCGCTCCTGGGGGTCTGCCTCGGGCACCAGGCGATCGCCGAGGCGATGGGAGCCACCGTCACCCACGCCGAGGAGCTCATGCACGGCA
The DNA here is from genome assembly GCF_002982315.1 of Leucobacter massiliensis. Taxonomy (GTDB): domain Bacteria; phylum Actinomycetota; class Actinomycetes; order Actinomycetales; family Microbacteriaceae; genus Leucobacter; species Leucobacter massiliensis. Next base: position 62,614 of record NZ_MWZD01000012.1, read on the forward strand.
AGATCTCCCGCGTCCGCCACTCCGGCGACCCCTTCTTCGATGGCGTGGCGGCGGAGTTCGACGCGACGCGCTACCACTCCCTCGCCGTCGTCCGCGACACGGTGCCCGAGGTCCTGGAGGTCACGGCGGAGACGGCGAGCGGGATCGTGATGGCGCTGCGTCACCGCGAACTGCCGATCTACGGCGTCCAGTACCATCCCGAGTCGGTGCTCACCGAGGGCGGGTACCAGCAGCTCGGCAACTGGCTGAGTCTCGCGGGACTGCCGAACGCCGCCCGCGTCGCGGCGACGCTCTCCCCCCTGCTCTCACGCTGAGCGGGAGGCGGCGGATCAGGAGCCGCAGTACTTGATCTCGAGCACCGCGCCCTGCGGCTGCTCACCGACGATCGACTGCCAGGTGACGGGGAAGCCGTCCGCGGCGGGGCAGGGATCCGCCGTGTAGGTGACGCTGAGCCCGTTGCCGCTGAGGAGCGCTCGGGCGCCCTCCAGAGGATGCCCCACCACATCGGGCACCTTCACCTTGCCGCTGGCGACCCGGACCGAGACGCTCTCCCCGGAGGCCAGGTCCGTGCCGGGGGCGGGGGTCACGTCCAGCACGCGGCCAGCGGGCGCCACGGGATCGTCCACGCTCGTCTCCACGCCCACGGTGAGGCCCAGGTCCGAGAGCTCCTTCTTGTAGTCCTCGATCGAGAGGCTGTCGGGCTCGGGCACCTTCGCGGTCTCGGGACCGGTCGAGATGTGCAGGGTGATCGTGTCCCCGACCGTGAGCACGGTGCCGGGTTCCGGGTCGGTCGAGACGACGTGCCCGGCGGGCACCTCGTCACTCGTCTCGTCGATCGTCAGCGGGAGCAGACCCTGCTTCTGCAGCAGTTCCATCGCCTCCGCGCGGTCCATGCCGACGAGCTCGGCCGACACCTCGCGCGAGTTGTCCGGAACGAACTGCTGCGGCGCGAGGGTGACCAGCCAGAACACGACCGCCACGATCACGGCGCCGACGGTGAGGATCGCCGCCCACGTCCACATGACGGGCGGGCGGCTCTGCGTGCGCGCCGCGCCGCCGCTCTCCGAGAGCTGCCGGAGCGCGAGATCCGACTCGGAGATCTCCTCCCCCCCGGTGAACAGGACGGTGTCCTGCTGCTGCAGCGCAAGACGGGGCATCTGGCCGCTGGCCGCAACGCGCAGCGCGTCGCGGAACTCCGAAGCGGACTGGAAGCGCTTCGAGCGGTCCTTCGCGAGACCGTAGAGCACCACCCGGTCGAGCTCGGGCGGCACTTCGGGGTTCCGGTCGCTCGGCGGCGTCGGCCGCTCGCTCACGTGCTGGTAGGCCACCGCCACCGCGGTGTCGCCCCGGAAGGGGACGTCGCCCGCGAGCAGCTCGTAGAGCAGCACGGCGGTGGAATAGAGATCGGTGCGCGCGTCGATCGACTCGCCCTTGGCCTGCTCGGGGGAGAAGTAGGCGGCGGTGCCGAGGATCGCGGTCGTCTGCTGCAGGGTGGACGAGGTCTCGGAGACCGCGCGCGCGATCCCGAAGTCCATCACCTTGACCTGGCCGCTCTTGGTGATCATGATGTTCGCGGGCTTGATGTCGCGATGCACGATACCCGCGCGGTGCGAGTACTCAAGGGCCGTGAGCACGGAGTCGACGACGCGGCAGGCCTCGCTCTGCGAGAGACCGCCCTCCGCGAGCAGCTGCCGGAGGTTCGTGCCCTCCACGTACTCCATCACGATGAACGGGAGGCGCTTCGGGCCGTCCGCCGTCTGGATGAGGTCGTCGCCGGCGTCGAAGACGCGCACGACCGTCGGATGCGCCATCCGCGAGGCCGACTGCGCCTCCTGCCGGAAGCGGGAGCGGAACTGCTCGTCGCCGGCGAGATCCGCCTTCATCACCTTGATCGCGACCTGGCGTCCCAGCTTCGTGTCGGTGCCGCGATACACGGTGGCCATCCCACCCTGCCCGACGAATTCGCCGATGGCGTAGCGGCCGGCGAGAATACGCTGCTCACCGTTCGCATCGCTCGTTTCGGGCATGATCACCTCTTCCGCACCCAAGGACTGTCTCCAAGTTTATCGGGATCGCCGTCCCGCGATCTCACACGGCTCAGTTGCCGCTGCCGCCGCTCGGGCCGCCACCGGGGTTCGAGCCGTTGCCCCCGCTGCCGTTTCCGCCGTTTCCGCCGCTCCCGCCGTTGTCGCTGGCGCCGTCCGAGGACGAGGGCGCCTTCACGGTCACCGTGAGCGCCGGCGAGGCAGGAGCCTCGCGCGTGACGCCCGCGCTGTTCTGGCAGCTCGCCGAGTAGCTGATGGTGATCGTGCCGTTCGGGTCGCCCGCGCGCAGCGAGTTCGCCTGCAGATTCGCGGTCGCGCCGGAGACGCCCGAGAGCGAACCGTCGCCCTCGACGTTCACGGCGTAGTTGCTCACCGTGAAACCGGTCGGGCAGAAGCTGCCCGCCTCCGCCAGCTGCACGGTGAACGCCTGGCCCGAGTTCACCTCGCTGCGACCGGTCGGCGCTCCGGGCTGGCTCGCATCCGGGTAGCGGACGGCGTAGGTGAGCGTGATGGGCTGATCGAGCGGAACCTTCGCACCGGTCGGGTTGACGGCCGTGACCAGGTTCTCCTGGTCGTCCGGCGCCGGGTTGCCCGCCTGCGGGGTGATGTTCGTGAAGCCGAGGCCCTGCAGGTACCCCACGGCCTCGTCGACGTTCATGCCGACGATCGCCCCCGGGTCGATCTCGCCGGTCGTGGCGGGGGGCGGCGTGGTCGTCGTCGTGGTCGTGGTCTTCGTCGGGGGCGGCGTGGTCGTCGCGGCAGGCTCGCCGCCGCGGTTGCCCCACAGCGCGTACGCGGTGCCCGCACCGATGATGAGGAGCAGGGCGAGCAGCGTGATCAGCGGCCACGTCCAGCGGCTGCGCTTCTTCTTGCCGGGCTCCTCGGCCTCGGTCTCCGCCTCGCCCGCATCCGCCGCAGCGGGCTGCGCGGCCGTGCCGGGCATGACGGTGGTCTGCGGCAGCGCCGTCGTCGCGGCGTCCATCACGCGGGTCTGCTGCGGCATCACCGCGGTTGCTGGCTCGGCGTCGCCGAGCACCTGCGGCACATAGCTCGCGGCGAGCTGCACATCGCCCCGGTGGAGCGCCGTCGCCGCCTGGGCGAGCTTCGCGGCGGTCGCCGGCCGTCCGGCGGCATCCTTCGCGAGGCACGCCATCACGAGGTTGCGGACGGGCTCGGGGACGTCCGCCGGCAGATCCGGCGGGGTGTCGTTGATCTGCGCCATCGCGATGGCCACCTGCGACTCGCCGGTGAAGGGACGCTTCCCCGCGAGGCACTCGTAGGCCACGACACCGAGGGAGTAGATGTCGGTCGCCGCGGTGGCGGTGTGGCCGCTCGCCTGCTCCGGCGCCAGGTACTGCACGGTGCCCATCACCTGGCCGGTGGCGGTCAGCGGCACCTGATCGGCGATCCGGGCGATCCCGAAGTCGGTGATCTTCACGCGTCCCTCGGGGGTGATGAGCAGGTTCCCCGGCTTGATGTCGCGGTGTACGAGACCCGCGTCGTGGGCGGCCTGCAGCGAGGTGGCCGTCTGAGCCACGATCCCGAGTACGCGGTTCGCCGGCAACCGCCCCTCGCGCTCGATGATCGCCGACAGCGGCTCGCCGGGCACCAGCTCCATGACGATGTATGCGGAGCCCTGCTCCTCGCCGTAGTCGAAGACGTTCGCGATGCCCTCGTGATTGACCAGCGCGGCGTGGCGTGCTTCGGCGCGGAAGCGTTCGAGGAAGCCCGGATCGCCCATGTACTCGTCTTTGAGGATCTTGATGGCGACGGTGCGGCCGATGATGCTGTCGGTCGCCTTCCACACCTCGCCCATGCCTCCGACGGCGATCCTCGAGCTCAGCTCGTAGCGTCCGCCGAATGTGATCCCTGCCGCTGGCCTCATTCGCTCAACACCGCTTCCATTACTCGTTTTCCGACTGCCGTGGGCAGCTCGTACGAGCCGCCCTGAAATCCGAAGGCCTCGCCGCCGCCGTCCTCGATCACCACTGCCACCGCGACCTGCGGGTCGTCCACCGGCGCGAAACCGGTGAACCACAGGGTGAACGGCAGATCGCTTCCGTCCTCGGCCGTTCCGTTCTCGGCGGTGCCGGTCTTCCCGGCCACCCGCACCCCGTCGATGCCCGCGTTCTTCGCGAGTCCCTCGGGGCTGGAGACGCCGGCTTCCATCATGCCAGCCACCGCATTCGCCGTTCGCTCCGAGATGGGCCGCGAGAGCTCCTCCGGAGTGTACTCCTTCTCGACCCGCAGATCGGGGGTGATGACCTGGTCCACGAGGGAGGGCTTCATCACGACGCCCCCGTTGGCGATCCCCGCCGACACCATCGCGACCTGCAGCGGGGTCACTCGCACGTCCAGCTGGCCGATGGAGGCGAGCGCCGTCTGCGCCTGGTCCTCCGGCACCGGCGAGGTGCTGGGCGTCACCTTGAGCGGCACGGACAGCTCCTGATCGAAGCCGAAGCCCCGCGCCATGTCGGGGATCGTGTCGCGGTCCATGCCCATCGCCATCTCGGCGATGGGGATGTTGCACGACATGACGATCGCCTGCTGCAGCGTCGCCTTCTCGCCGGGTCCGCAGGAGGTGCGCGAGGCGTTCTGCATCTCGTGGCTGGACTGCGGCAGCTTGAGCTGCGCGGGATTGGGGAACTCGGTCGAGGGCGTCGCCTTGCCCGCCTCGATCGCCGCGGCCGCCGAGACGAGCTTGTACACCGAACCCGGGTGGTAGAGGTCGCCGGCGATGGCCCGGTTGACGAGCGGCTTCGTCGGGTCCTCCTCGAGCTTGCGGTAGTTCGCGATGATCTCCGCGTCGCTGTTCGTCGCGAACAGGTTCGCGTCGAAGCTCGGCGAGGAGACGAGCGCCAGGATCCGTCCCGTCTTCGGTTCGAGCGCCACGACGGCGCCCTCGAAGCCGCCCTCCGCCATCGCCTCTGCGGCGGCGGTCTGCGCGGCGGGGTCGATGGTGGTCTGCACGGAGCTGCCCTGCGGGGCGACGCCGTTGAGGGTGTTCATGATCCGCGTGAAGAACTGCGCGTTGCCGATGCCCGAGAGGTCCTGGTTCATCGCGGACTCGAGACCGGTGCGGCCCTGGGTGTGCGTGAAGTAGCCCGTGACCGGGGCATAGAGCGGGCCGTCGGCGTACTGGCGCACGAAGCGGAAGGAGTCGCCGGTCGGCGTGGAGTACGCGACCGGGTCGCCGTCCACGAGGATCGATCCCCGCTCCACCTTGTACCCGTTCTTCACGGTGCGGCCGTTGAGCTCGTTCGCGCGCAGCTCGTCGGCCTGCACGAACTGCACCATGGTCACCGAGAAGAACAGCACCAGGAACATCGCGAACACGGTGCGTGTGAGGAACTTGAGCTGCTTGTTCATGTGCGGATCACCAGTTTCGGTCGGTTGCGCACCGAATTGGAGAGCAGGATCAGCAGCGCGATGATGATCCAGTTCGACACCAGCGAGGAGCCGCCGGCCGCGAGGAACGGCGCCGTGAGACCGGTCAGGGGGATCACCCGCGTCACGCCGCCGACCACGATGAACACCTGCAGCGCGATCGTGAAGGCGAGGCCGGCGGCGAGGAGCTTGCCGAAGTCGTCCTGGCCGGCGAAGCCGATGCGCAGGCCGCGGCCGACGAGCAGGAGGTAGGCGGCGAGGATCACGAACAGGCCGATCAGCCCCAGCTCCTCGCCGAGGCTCGGGATGATGTAGTCGCTGAACGAGAGCGGCGTGTCGGCCGGGTACCCCTGCCCGAGGCCGGTGCCGGTCATGCCGCCGTTCGCGAGGCCGAAGAGGCCCTGCACCATCTGATAGCTCGCGCCGCGCGGGTCCGCGAAGGGGTCGAGCCAGTTCACGAAGCGGCTGTTCACATAGGCGAGGGTCTGGCTCGCCGCGAGCCCCCCGACGAGGAACAGGCCCACCCCGAGGATGATCCACCCGATACGCCCGGTCGCCAGGTACAGCATCGTGAGGAACAGGCCGAAGTAGAGCAGTGAGGTGCCGAGGTCGCGCTGGAACACGAGCACCGACATCGCCGCCAGCCAGAACACGAGCAGCGGTCCGAGATCCCGCGCCCGCGGGAAGCGGATCCCGAGCACCTTCTTGCCCACCATCGCGAGCGAGTCGCGGTTGCGCACCAGGTAGCCGGCGAAGAAGATCGCGAGGAGGATCTTCGCGATCTCACCCGGCTGGAACGAGAAGCCGCCGATGCCGATCCACACGCGCGCGCCGTTGATGGTGCGGCCGATGCCGGGCAGCATCGGCAGCAGCAGCAGGATCACCGCGCCGAGCCCCATCAGGTAGGTGTAGCGGAACAGCACCATGTGGTTGCGGATCACCACGAGCAGCACGATCGCGGCGACGATCGCGATCGTCGACCACAGCAGCTGCCGGGACGGATCCGCATCGTCGTCGGCGAAGGAGATCCGGTAGATCATCGCCACGCCGATCGAGTTGAGCAGCGCCGCGATCGGCATGATCAGCGGGTCCGCGTCGGGCGTGACCCGGCGGATGGTGATGTGCAGCGCGAAGAGCGCGAGCACGTAGGGGATGCCCATCGGCAGCAGCGTGGTCGTGGGGGCGCCCTTCACCGTCAGATCGATGATGACGACCGCCGCGATCCCGACCGCGATCGCGAAGAGTAGCAGGAAGAGTTCCAGGCCGAGGAGCTTGCGGGGGGCGCGCAGCGCGGTGATGCGCTGCAGCACCGTCTCGCTCGTGCGGGTCTTCTGGAAGGTGCGGGCGTCGCCACCCCTGGCGTCACTCATCGCTCACCCCCAGCCGCAGCACGATCTCGCGCGCCTCCTCCAGGGAACCGGCGCCGAGGGTGCGCTTCACCTGCCGCTGCTCCAGGCCGTCGAGCTCGGAGAGCGGGATCTCGGTGTTCTCCGCCACCGAGTGCAGTGACAGGGAGCCGATGTTCTGCTGCACGCCGCGGTAGATGATCACGGTCTCGCCGTCGGTGCCGACGAAGTAGCGGCTCTGCGTCCACTGGTAGCCGAAGAGCAGCGCACCGGCCAGCGCGATCAGCACCCCGGCGACGCCGAGCGCCCAGAGCAGCCGGCGCCTGCGGTTGCGGCGGCGGGTCTCGGCGATGAGCTCCGCGAGGTATTCGTCGACGCGGGGCTCGAACTGGCTCTCCGCGATCACGGGCGCGCGGCGCACCAGGCGGCGGCGCACCATCAGGCGCGTGCGCGCGGTCGAGGTGTCGCCGTCGCGCAGGTCCGGGGTGGTCGCCGCGGAGCCCGCGAAACGGCGGTTGGGCTCGGGGAGCTCGGCGGTGACGTGCGGGTCGGCCTCCTCGGCGGCCTCGGTCTCCACGAGCACCACCGTCACATTGTCGGGTGCGCCGTGCGCGAGGCTCTTGTCGATGAGGGCGTCGACCGCGCCCTGCAGGGAGCTGCGGCGGCGCAGGATCTTCTCGATGTCGTGGTCTTCGACGTAGCCGCAGAGGCCGTCGGAACACAGTAGCCAGACGTCGCCGGGGCGCGTGTCGAGCACATCGGTGTCGATCTGCGGGGAGGCGTCGACGTCGCCGAGCACGCGCATCAGCACGGAGCGCCGCGGGTGCGTCTTCGCCTCCTCCTCGGTGATCTTGCCGCTGTCGACGAGCCGCTGCACGAAGGTGTGATCCTTCGTGATCTGGCGCAGCTGGTTGTCGCGCAGCAGGTAGAGGCGCGAGTCGCCGATGTGCGCGAGGGCGAGGCGATCGCCGACCGTGATGAAACCCGTGAAGGTGGTGCCGAGGCCCGCGAGCTCCGGGCGGTCCTTGACCACGTTGCGAAGCTTCGTGTTGGTTTCGAGGATCGCGGTGCGCAGCGAGTTCGTCGTCGCCTCCGGGCTGGAGGAGGGGGGGACGTCGAGCGCCGCCATCGACTTCGCGGCGACCGCGGAGGCGACGTCGCCTCCGGCGTGGCCGCCCATGCCGTCGGCGACGAGATAGAGGTGGTCCCCGGCGAAGCCCGAGTCCTGGTTGTTCGATCGCACCATGCCCACGTGGGAGCCGATGGCGCTGTCGTACCGCACTCGCACGCTCAGGGCCTCAGCTCGAAGGTCGTGGTGCCGATGGTGACGGGCGTGAACGGCGGGACGACGACGGGCTTCGTGATGCGCTCGCCGTCGAGGCGGGTGCCGTTCGTGGAGTCGAGGTCGGTGAGGATCCACTGATCGCCGCTGCGCGAGAGGCGTGCGTGGTAGGTCGAGGTGTAGTCGTCGACGATGACGAGGGTGGAGTCGCTGCTGCGGCCGATCGTGATGAGATCCTCGTCGAGGGCGATGGAGGTGCCGTCGGCCACGCCGGAGGTGATCACGAGGTGCCGGGCGGGGCCGGCACCGGCGGCCGAGGGGAGAGCCCCGCCGGCCGAGGGGAGCGCGTCGCCCGGCGCGATGCCGGAGTCGCGAAGCGGGGTCGGCGGCGGCTGCGGGGCCGGCGGCGCCTGCGGGGCGGCCGCGACGACCGCGGAGACCTGGGCCGCGCCAGAGCCGCTTCCCGGCCCGTCGCCGCTCTTCAGCCGGCGGACGGGCGCCCCGAAGAGGTCGCTGCGCAGCGCGTACACGATTCCGAAGATGAAGAACCAGAGCAGCAGCAGGAAGCCGATGCGCAGCACGAGCAGAGTGAGTTCGCTCACAGGCCCCTCCAGAAGTCCTGGTCGATGCCCGGTGCCTCCCCGGGTGCCGCGGACCGCGCGGGGGCGGTGTGCGGTGCGGCAGGAGGCGCGGAGGCAGCGCGCCCGCCGCCGCGAGGCTGCGTCGAGCGGGACGGCGCGAGCTGGAAGCGCAGCGCCGTCTGCCCGATGGTGATGACGATGCCGGGGGCGAGCGCCGCCTCGCGGAAGCGCTGCCCGTCGATCTTGGAGCCGTTCGTCGACCCCAGGTCTCGGGCGATCCCGGCCTTGCCGTCCCACACGATCTCGAGGTGCTTGCGGGAGGCCGCGCTGTCGGTGATCCGGATCCCGCAGTCGCTGCCGCGGCCCACCGTCGTCACGCCGCGCGCCAGCTCGTGCCGAGCGCCGTCGACCTCGATCACCGCGACCCAGTCGACGTCGCCCTCCACGCGGGAGGCGTCGATCTCGAGCACGCCAGGGGTCAGCGACGGGTCGGGGCGGAGCTCGACGTCGGCGTCGCCCATCAGCTGATAGCTCTGCCGCTTCGCGTGCTTCAGGACCACGCCTCGCAGCTCCTGCTCCAGGGTGCTGCCCAGGCCGCGGAGCCGCTCGGCGTCCTTCGGGGCGACGCGCACCGTGAAACGGTTCGGCGCGAGGACCCGGTCGCGGTCGACGACGACCGCGCCGATGTCGAGCTCCCGCTTCAGCGCCGAGGCGATCTCGACGGGCTGCACGCCGGAGCGGAAGGTACGCGCGAAGGCGCCGTTGACGGCGCGTTCGAGGCCGCGCTCGACGCTGTCCAGAATGCCCACGCGCCGCTCCCTCCCGCCTGCTCGATGTCGATCGGTCCTGCTCGGCGCACGTGTCGGCACGCCGGTATGGCCCTAGTTTAGCCAGCAGTGTAGCCCGCTTTGGTGTGAGGGCCCCGGTCCTGATAGGCTAGGGGAGTTGTCCAGCGCTCCGGTGCCGGACGGCGACTCGCGCGAGTGGCGGAATTGGCAGACGCGCTGGCTTCAGGTGCCAGTGCCCGCAAGGGCGTGGGGGTTCAAGTCCCCCCTCGCGCACGAGAGTATAAGAGGCAGGATCGCAGATCCTGCCTCTTTTTCGTGTGTGCGTGCGCGCGGGAGGACTTGAGCCCCCGCCCTGGGACGCGGCGGTCACGACTCCGCGCCGTCGTTCGCGGTGGCTCAGAGGCGTTCGATGATGGTCGCGTTCGCCATGCCGCCACCCTCGCAGACCGCCTGCAGGCCGTAGCGCCCGCCAGTGGCTTCGAGGTATGCGAGGAGGTTGCCCATCAGCCTGGCACCGGAGGCGCCCAGCGGGTGCCCGATCGCGATCGCCCCTCCCCACGGGTTGAGCTTCGCGGGGTCAGCGCCCACCTCTGTCGCCCACGCCAGCGGCACGGAGGCGAAGGCCTCGTTCACCTCGTAGGCGTCCATGTCTTCGATGGTGAGGCCGGTGCGCTGGAGGATCTTGCGGGTTGCGGGGATCGGGCCGGTCAGCATGAAGAGCGGATCGTCGCCGACCACGGCGAAGGCGTGGAAGCGGGCCCGGGGGGTGAGACCGAGTTCGCCGGCCTTCTCCTCGCTCATGATGAGGAGCGCGCTCGCCCCGTCGGTGAGCGGGGAGGCGTTGCCCGCGGTGATGTTCCACGCGATCTGCGGAAACCGTGCCGCCATCGCCTCGCTGTAGTAGGCGGGCTTCAGGCCCGCAAGCGCCTCGACGGTGGTGCCCGGCCGCACGGTCTCGTCGGAGGAGTGCAGGCGGGCCCCGCCATCGGCTCCGGTGACCTCGATCGGCACGATCGTCCCGGCGAAGCGCCCCTCGGCGCCTGCTGCTGCCGCGCGGCGATGGCTCTCGGCGGCGAAGGCGTCGAGCGTGTCGCGGCTGAACCCCCACTTCGCGGCGATCAGCTCCGCGGAGATGCCCTGGTGCACGAGCCCCTCCGGGTAGCGGGCGCGGATGCCGGGGGAGTGCGGATCGCCTGCGGCGTCGGACGTGCCGAGCGGCACCCGGCTCATGGACTCCACGCCGGCGGCGATGACGATGTCGTAGGCACCGGCGATCACGCCCTGCGCGGCGAAGTGGGCGGCCTGCTGGCTTGAGCCGCACTGCCGGTCCACCGTGGTCGCGGGCACGGTCTCGGCGAAGCCGGCGGAGAGCAGCGCGTGCCGCCCCACGTTCCAGCTCTGCTCGCCGACCTGCCCGAAGGTGCCCATGATCACGTCGTCCACCTGCGCGGAGTCGAGCGCGTTGCGTTCGAGCAGGGAGCGCAGCACGTGGGCGGCGAGGTCAACGGGGTGCACGCCCGAGAGGGCTCCGCCGGGCTTGCCCCGGCCGAAGGCGGAGCGGACGGCGTCGACGATGACGGCGGTGGGCATGATTCAACGACCTTTCAACGCGGCGGCGGCGGATCGAACGGCCGGATTCGAGCGTGCGCGGATCCGGCTCGGCCACGCTGGGCCAGCGCCGCCGGTGCCGTCGCGCGGGAGCCGACGGCGCGGATCGCGGCGCCTCCCAGCCGGGCTGTCGTCTCCCCGCTCATCGCGGCCCCATCCGGATCGCGCCGTCGAGGCGGATCGTCTCGCCGTTGAGGTAGTCGTTGTCGATGATGGCGAGCACCATCTTCGCGTACTCCCCGGGGGCTGCGAGCCGCTGCGGGAAGACGACGCTCTCTGCGAGACCCTGACGGACTTCCTCGCTGAGGGACGCCATCATCGGAGTGTCGACGATGCCGGGCGCGATCGTGTTCACGCGGATCCCGTTTCTGGCGAGATCCCGCGCCGCCTGGATGGTGAGGCTCGCGACGCCGCCCTTGGATGCGGCGTAGGCGGCCTGACCGATCTGGCCCTCGAAGGCGGCCACCGAGGCGGTGTTGACGATGACCCCGCGCTGGCCCTGCGCGTCGGGCGGGGCGGCTGCGATCCGCTCCGCCGCGAGGCGGAGCACGTTGAAGGTGTCGACCAGATTCACCTCGACGGTGCTGCGGAAGAGTCCGAGGTCGTGCGGGCCGCGGCTCGACAGGATGCGCTGCGCGGGGGCGATCCCGGCGCAGTTGACGGCGATGCGCAGCGGTTGCTCGTCCGAGAGGGTGTCGAGCGCTGCACGCACCTCCGCCTCGGAGGTCACGTCGGCGGAGACGAGCCGCACGCCGGGTGGCGGAACCGGTTTATCGATGGAGTCCGCCAGATCCAGGCCGATCACCGTGGCGCCGTGCGCTGCGAGCGCCGCCGCTGAGGCCGCGCCCAGGCCGGATGCCGCCCCCGTGACGATCGCCGAGCTGCGACCCGGTTCCATGCGTTCCTCCCGTCCGGCGTCCTCGCCGATGATGTGACGTTCGCTGAGTGAGCCCTTGCGGAGAATGCGATACCAGAAGTGTATGGAGGGGCGCCGGCAGTCGCCAGCTCGCGTGCCGGCTGTGCGGATCGCCTCCCGCATCGGCTGATGCGCCTGGTCCCGGCGTCCCGGCGTCCCGGCGTCCCGGTTCGCCGCGTGAGGCCGACGCGAGCCGGGAGGCTTGCGAGGCTCGTCACTACTGTCTATATTGGGTATAGATAGTTGGTGATCGGAGGCCGGATGGAACTGCGCGTGCTCGTCTCGCAGACCTCGGGCGTGCCCCTCTACGAGCAGATCGTCGAGCAGCTGCGGCAGCAGATCCTGGCCGGCGAGCTGGAGGCGGGCGCGGCGCTCCCGTCACTGCGCGCGCTCGCCGCCGAGCTGCGGGTGAGCCTCATCACGACGACCCGCGCGTACAACGAGCTCGCCGCCGAGGGGCTGATCGTCAACGTCCCCGCCCGCGGATCGTTCGTCGCTGAGCTCGATCCGGATCGAGCCCGGCAGGGCGCGCTGAATCACGCACGCGACGGACTGCGGCAGCTCGTCGCCCGCGCCCGCCCGACCGGGCTGGTGAGCCTCGAAGAACTGACCCGGATGCTGAAGGAGGAGTGGGAGAGATGAACGCCATCGCAACCGAAGCGGCCGTGCGAGCCGAGGGGCTCGCGAAGCACCGGGGCACCTTCACCCTCGGGCCGCTCGATCTGACGATCCCGCGCGGCTTCGTCACGGGCATGGTCGGCGCGAACGGCTCCGGCAAGACCACCACGCTACGCACGCTGCTCGGGCTGATGCGCCCCGACGCGGGAACCGTGTCGATGCCACCGCTCGAGCGCGTGGGGATCGTGTTCGACCAGCCCTTCGTGCTGCCCGACTGGCGGGTGCGCGACGCAGCAGCCGCCTACGCCGCATTCCGCTCCGGCTGGGACGGGCCGCACTTCGAGGGCTTGTGCCGGCGGTTCGGGATCGATCCGGCCGCGAAGGTGAAGGATCTCTCGCGCGGCGAGGGCAACAAGCTCATGATCGCCCTGGCGATGGGCAACCACCCCGAGCTGCTGATCCTCGACGAGCCGACGAGCGGTCTCGACCCCGCCGCCCGCGCCGACCTCATCGATCTGCTGCGCGAGCACATGCAGCGCGAGGACGCGACCGTGCTGTTCTCCACGCACATCACCAGCGACCTGGAGCACTTCGCGGATCACCTCGTGTTCATCGACGGTGGTCAGCTCGTCTACGCGGGCACGCTCGACGAGCTCGCGGCCGACTTCGCCTACGTCCACGGCACCCTCGACGGTCTCACCGCCGAGAACGCTCCGCTGATCCGGGGCCTGCGCCGCGGGCAGGGAAGCTTCGACGGGATCATCCGCACGCGAGACTCCGCCGCGTTCGGCTCCGCAGTGCAGCTCGACGCCCCCAGCATCGAGCAGATCGTCGTCCACCATCAACAGCACCGGGAAGGAGCACCGCTGTCATGACCGTCCTCGCGCGCCGGATCGGCCTGGATCTGCGCTCCCTGCGCCCCTACGCACGGCAGGGCCTGTTCGCTCTCGTCATCATCTTCCTGCCCGTGCTCGTCTCACCGGAGCACGACACCTCCGGCATGGTCTTCGCAGCCGTCGTGCTCGCCGCGGCCATCGGCCCGCAGTATCTCTTCAGCAATGACGAGCGTGGCCGCCTCGACACCCTTTACGCGGCGCTCGGCGTCCCCCGCGCCCGCACCGTGTGGGGCCGGTATGCGAGCTGCCTGCTGCTCGTGATCGGTCTCGCCGCCGTCGCCCTGCTCCTCTCCTGGGGTCTGGCCGAGATCCTGGGATCCTCGCTCGATCTCGAGCTGCTCGGGCCGCTCGCCGTCGGGGGCATCGCCCTCGCCGGGCTGGTGATGTGCGTGCAGCTCCCGGTGTTCTTCGCGGTCGGGTTCACCCGCGCCCGCCCCATCACCTTCCTCGCCCTCGCACTCGTCGTCGCCGCGTTCCTCGCCCCAGCCCTGCTGTCTCCCGAACTCGCCGCAGCCGCACTGGAGTGGGTCGCCGGAGCGAGCGCTGGCATCCTGATGCTGCTCGCGCTCCTGGTCCTCGCCGTCGCGGTCGCGGGCTCGGCGGCGGTGTCCGTGCGGCTGTACGCGCGCCGCGACCTCTGAGCTCGTCCGCGCCCGGGCCGGCCGAAGCGTCACGCGCCGTCGTCGGCCTGCTCCGTGGTTCGCCGCCGCAGCTCGGCGAGCATCTGCCGCTGCGCGGGGTTCAGGCGGTCCCGCACGTAGGCGTCGACCAGTTCCCCGGCCGCCCCCAGTTCCAGGCCCCCTTCGGCGTCGGCGAGCCCCGCCAGCGCTTCACCGAGCAGGGAACTGAAGCGCTCGATCAGCTCGGCGACCTCCCCGGCCGGCGTTTCGGCGTCGAGGCGAGCGAAGCGGCCGGTGAGTTCGGCGATGGCCTGCGCGTGCGCGTCGTCGCTGAGACGCGAGTAGACGGAGCTGAGCCAGGGCAGGCCGCTCTCGCCGGCGAGATGCGCGAGCAGCACCGACTGGTCGCGGTCCATCTCGATGAGCTCGGCCGGCAGCCGGGCCGATCGGAGCACCGAGAGGAACGGGGCGAGTTCGGGCGGGGCGTCGAGCGCGGCCCGGTGCTCCCGGAGGGTTGCGATGACCGCGCGCTGGCGGGTGAGCCGCTCGATCTGCGCGGCGAGCTCGGCATCGAGCTCCTCCAGCACGGCGGCGTCTCCGTCCGCGTCGCCGCAGGGCGCCGCGGCCTCGTCGAGCAGTTGCGGCATGCGATCGAGGGGAACGCCGATCGAGGCGAGGCGACGGATCCGCAGCACCCGCACGAGGTGATGCACATCGTACTCGCGATAGCCGTTCGCGCGGCGCCTCGGCTCGGGGAGGAGGCCCCGCTGGTGGTAGTGGCGCAGTGCGCGCACCGTCACTCCGGCGAGCCGCGCGAGTTCTCCGCTATGCACCGTGCGCCTCCCCATTCCGAGCCGGGCCGGCGCCGGCAGCGGTGTCATGATCGTTGCCGTGGTCTCCGTCGTCGCCCGCCCCCTCCCGGTCAAGACTACGGAGCGGAGGCGCGAACACCCCCAGCAGCAGCGGCCCGATCCAGATCGCGGCGATCGCGATCGCCGCGGCCCCGAGGCCCGCGAACTCCGTGAGTAGCGCCGCCGCGACGATCCCGAGCGGCGGCGCCGCGGTCAGCAGCGCGTTCTGCGTGCCCATGATGCGCCCGCGCATCGCCTCCGGAATGCGCTCGATCATGAGCACCCCCACGAGGCTGCCGAACACCCCGCTCGCCGCGCCCAGGAGGGCCGCGCCGGCGAGCACTGCTCCGGGAGAAGCGAGGGCGGCGATCACCCCGAAACCCGCGCCGCTGCCGAGCACGCCTGCGAGCAGCCAGCCGCGGCGGCTCAGCCGCGTACCGGCCAGCGCGTAACCGCCGCCGCCGAGGAGCATTCCCGCAGCCAGCGCCGTGAGGACGAAGCCGAGCAGCTCGGGGCGCCCGATCTGCGTGAAGTAGACGGGAAGGATCAGCGCCTGCAGCGCGGCGAGCAGCAGCGCCGAGACGAGGCTGAGCGCGGTGGTGAGCAGGAGGAACGGGCTGCCGAGCAGCACCCGCCACCCGTCACGGAGCATCCGCCAGCCGCCCCGGGGAGCGGTCCCCTCCGCGCGCCCCGCGGCCGGGATCTCCCCGACCCGGCGGGGGATGAGCAGCGTGAGGAGGGCGGCCGCCAGCGAGGTCGCCGCGGTCACCCAGAGCGCCGCCGATGCGTCCCACAGCACGAGCAGCGTGCCGGCGACCGCCGGCCCGAGCAGGAGCGCGACGGCGCTGAGCGCCTCGCGCAGACCCATCAGCCGCTCCGCGGAGAGCCCGCCGCTGCGGACGACCGCCGGGAGCAGCGCCTCGCGCGCGGTCAGGCCCGGCACATCGCCGAGCGAGCCGATGATCCCGAACAGCACGAACCACCCGATGCTCAGCCCGGTGACGGCGTCGACGAGGGGGAGGGCGGCGACCGAGGCCCCCGAGACGAGATCTGTGATGCACGAGGCCGTGCGCCGGTTGATCCGGTCGATGACGACGCCCATGACGAGCCCCGCGAAGACGGCGGGGACGGCCGAGGCCGCAGCGACCGCTCCGGCTCCGAGCGCGCTGCCCGTGATCTGGAGGACCAGCAGCGGCAACGCGACGCCGGCGATCGAGTTGCCCAGCAGCGACAGGAACGAGGATGCGAGATAGACGGCGGGGATGGACTTCATAGCCCCAGTCAGCACCCTGACGCAGGGGCGGGGTCAAGCGCTGCGACAATGATGGGGTGGAGGCGGTGCCGCCGGTGGCATCGTGCATCGACGCGGAGGGCGGACGGAATGGTGGACGTGCGGATCGCGGACGAGGTCGACCGCCGGATCATCGACGCGCTCCGCGCCGACGGGCGGAGGCCGTTCCGCAAGATCGCTGCGGAGCTCGGCGTGAGCGAGTCGACGGTGCGGGCCCGCTACGCCCGGCTCTCCTCGCTCGGCATCCTGCAGGTCGTCGGCCTCGCGGACCTGCACACGGTGGGCGCCGTCGAAGGTCATGTCTCCGTGCAGGTCCTCGGCGGCGAAGCCCGGCGTGTCGCCGCCGAGCTCGGCCGCAGGCCCGAGGTGAAGCTCATTGCGGAGGCGGTGGGCTCGGCGGACCTGGTGCTCGACGTCGTGTTCCCCAACCTCGCGGCGTTCCAGCGGTTCATCACGAGTGAGCTGCCAGCGCTCGAGGGGGTGCGTCGTGTCGAGTTCCTGCGCACCGGAGAGGTCGTCAAGGACTCATACGTCTGGCAGGGCTGAGGAGCCGGGGCGCGCGAGCGCCTGGCCGCTCCCGCCCCGCAGGCCTCCCCAGGAGTGGTCCTTGTCGAAGCTGGTGAGCACCGAGGTCTGCATGTCGGCGATGCCGTCGATGGATCGGATCTGATCGAGGGCGCGCTGCGCCTCAGTGAGATCACGGCAGGTGAGCTCGACGTAGATGTCGCGAGAACCGGTGCCGGCGGAGACGCGGTTGGTGTGGGGCAGCTCGGCAAGCGCCCGGCAGACCGCCTCGATGTGCGCGGCCCGGTCGACCGAGATGAACAGGCGCAGCGCCTGGAGCCCGAGCGAGAGCGGGTTGCACAGGGCCACGAAGACGAGCATGCCACTGTCGCTCATGCGCTGCACGCGATTGCGCACCGTGCCCTCGCTCAGTCCGAGCTGGCTCGCGATGGAGGTGAAGGGACGCCTGCCGTCGCGCCCGAGCAGTGCGAGGATCGTCGTGTCGATCTCGTCCATCGCGCCGTCACCCTTCTCCATCGCTCCGCCGCTGTCCCGGGCCGGCGGTCCCCGCGGCCGGCAAGCCAGGGACCGGCCCGCGATCAGACGCGGGGGGCGCGCAGCTCGTCGGAGATCCGCAGCGCCTCCGCGATCTGCATCCTATTCGAGGCGAGCGCACCCCGCTCGTCCACCGTGACGTCCTCGATCCCGACGCGGACCTCCGCCCCGTCCTCGATGGCGGCGCGGACGACCGCCCACGTCGAGCCCTCGAGCCCGTGGTACAGCAGCGGTGCGGTCACCCCTCCGGCTCGCAGGGCATCCGCCATTTCGCGGCAGTCGGCGACGGCGCGCTCGGGGTCCTCATCGAGCGGCTCGATGAGGACCCGCACATTGTCGTGCAGGGTGGGTGAGGCGAGCAGCGCCGACACGTCATCCATCGACCAGACCGCGCTTTCCAGCATCATGCCGCGGTCGACCACCGCCTGCGCCGCCTCTGCGGCCCCCTCCTCGCAGAACGCGACCGAGGCGAAATCGGGCAGCCACTCCTCGGGCCACCCGGCGATCTTCGCCATGCGGTCCGCGTGTCCCGCACACGTCCACAGTCCGGTGGTCGTGCCGACGATGATGCGGGGGTCGCGCTCGCGCACCGCGCGCACCATCGCGGCGACGTGCTCGGGGTCGATCGTCTGGCTGCCGTCCGGGGTGCGCGCGTGCGCATGCACCACATCCGCGCCGCTGCGCACGACGGCCTCGGCCTCGGCCGCGATCTCCTCGGGGGTGAGGGGCACGTGCGGGCTCTCCTCGCGCCCACGGCCGCCGTTCACGGCGGCCTTCAGGAACAGCGCCCGCGAGACCGTGTAGCGCAGGGCGATCCTGCGGTTCGCCAGCGCGGGCAGCGAGCGCCGCACGCTCGCCACCCGCTCGCTCGGGAGTTCGGCCGAGCACCAGCCCTCGTTCACCTCGCCGGCATCGGCGATGACGACGCCCATGGGGTCGACCACCTTGCTGCCGGCCACGCACTCTTCGCAGGCGTTGCCGCTCGCGACCACCCACACCGTGTTCTCGATGGCTCGGGCGCGTAGCAGCGTGCTCCAGTGGTCCTCCTTGCAGCGGCCGCGCATCCAGGCGGCGGTGACCGCGAGGATCTCGGCGCCGGCGTCGATGAGGGCGCGAGAGAGCTCGGGGAAGCGCAGGTCGTAGCAGTTGATGAGCCCGACGGCGCGGCCGGCGAGCTGGACGACCGGGGGGATCGCGTCGCCGGCTTGTACGCGCGCCGACTCCTGGTAGGCGAAGGCGTCGTAGAGGTGGAGTTTGCGGTAGCTGCCGGCGATCCGGCCGTCGGCGTCGACGGCGAGCACCGTGTTGAAGGGACGCCGCCGCCCGCTCGGTTCGAGGCCCGAGGCGACGAGGGCGATGCGGCGGGCGGCGGCGATGCCAGCGAGGCCGTCCCGGAAGCGTTCCCAGTGAGCCTCGGCGACGGGGGCGAGCGATCCGTCGATGTCGCCGGTGTGCGCCATCGACTCCTCTGGCAGCACGAGGATCGAGACGCCGGCGGCGGCGGCCTCGGCCGCGAGCGCGTCGATGGTGGAGAGGTTCGACGCGGGGTCGGTCGTCGGCGCGAACTGTGCGGCTGCGATTCTCAAGCGGGTCTCCGTTCTGGGGGTGGGAGCGGGTGCTGTGGGGCCGACAGCACCCGCGGGAGCGGCCTCAATTCTGTCTCCGAGGTGTCCCGTGGTACAGGACGGATTACGATTTGCGTGGTCTTGAGCCCGGAAATCCACGAAGCTCGCATTACCACCAACATTCGCCAAGACGAGGCATATGCGGTGATCAACGCCGAGCATATGATGAACACCTCCACATTGATGAGTTTGTGGAGCCCCCAACATCGTCAGTTCAGGCGTCCGCGGCCTCATCGCCGGACGCACGGGCATCGCCCGCGAACGCAGCAGGAAAGGTAACGGAGCCTTGAAACAGATCAACAGCTCGTCCCGCGCTCGGCGGGCCGCGCAGGCGGTGGCCGCGGGTGCGGCGATCGCCCTGGCGGCGGCCGGCTGCTCGGCCTCGCCCGGCGGGGGCGCAGCCCCAGCGTCCGGCGGCATCGCGGTCGTCGCGCTCACCCAGGAACCCGGCATGCTCAGCCCGATGTTCAGCACGCAGAGCGGATCGACCCTCGCCCTCGCCTTCGTCGTCGAGCCCCTCTTCACGACCCTCGACACCGGCGAGCGGGTCGCAAATCTTGCCGCGGAGATCCCCACTCAGGAGAACGGCATGGTGAGCGAGGACGGCCTCACCGTCACCTACACCGTGCGCGAGGGGATCACCTGGTCCGACGGCGAGCCCTTCACCACCGACGACCTGGCGTTCACGATCGACGTCACGAAGGAGCCCGGCACCCTCGCGATCCCCGACGCGGAATACGCCTCCATCGCCTCCTACGCCGTGAAGGACCCGCAGACGATCGACGTGACCTTCACGGCGCCCCAGCCCAACTACCTGAACCTCTTCACGCAGGTGCTGCCCCAGCACCGCTTCGACGGCCCGAGCATCGCCGAGGACCATCCCGAGCTGCGGGAGCCCACCGGCACCGGCCCCTTCAAGATCGAGAAGTGGACCTCCGGAGACGAGATCGCCTTCGTCCGCAACGACAACTACTGGCGACCGGACACGCAGCCGCTGCTCGACGGCGTCACCGTCAAGATCAACCCCGATCTGACCACCGCGGTGGGCGGCTTCACCCGCGGCGAGTTCGATCTCGTCTTCGGGCTCACCGCGGGCGATCTCGACGAGGTCGCCGAAGCGGTCGAGTCGGGCGCCCCCATCGAGCTGCACGAGAAGCCGGAGAACACGGGCTTCGTCGAGTGGCTGTGGCTGAACAACTCGGACAGCGGGCAGCTCGGCACGCCGCACCCCGTGCTCGGCGATCCCGCGATCCGCGAGGCCATCGACCGCGGGATCGATCGCGAGGGCGTGCTGAACGACGTGCTCGGCGGCTTCGGCACGCTCAGCAATTCCCTTGTCTACTCCGGCTTCGGCGGCGAGCTCACCGAGACCGTGCCTTACGACCCCGAGGCTGCGCGGAAGCTGCTCGACGAGGCCGGCTGGACCCTCGGCAGCGACGGCGTGCGCACGAAGGACGGCGTGCGCGCCTCGCTGAAGTTCCAGACGATCAGCGGCGACGAGGTGCGCGCCCTCTACCAGCAGGTCATTCAGCAGAACCTGAAGGACATCGGGATCGAGACCACCATCGAGAACGTCCCCTCCAACATCATGTTCGGCGACGCGGCCGACGGCGGCCTGCTCGCCACGGGCGACTTCGACCTCATGATGTCACGGGCGGGCAAGCTGCCCGACCCCTCGGAGTGGATGATGGAGTTCCGGACGGCGAACATCCCGGCCGGCCCCGACGCGCCCGGCTACTCCTACGCCTGGTGGAGCAACCCCGAGTACGACGCCCTCGTCGACACCGTCACCTCGGAGCTGGATCCGGAGCTGCGCGAAGAGGCGGTGCACGCCGCCAACGAGCTCTTCGCGGCCGAACGCCCGGCGATCCCCATCTATGCCTCCCCGACCGCGTGGGCCTGGTCCTCGAAGCTGCAGGGCGTCACCGACGACTCCTGGAACGGGCCGTGGGACACCACGAGCTCGGTGCACTGGAGCTTCTCGGGAACGGGCGAGTAGTCACCGTGGCTTCGTACCTGCTGCGGCGACTCCTGCAGTCGATCCCGCTTCTCTTCGGCATCAGCGTGCTCGTCTTCCTGCTCATGCAGATGACGCCGGGCGGGCCGATGTCGGTGGGCGAGGGCGGAGCCTCCGGCGCCACGGCCGCGCAACTCGAACGGTTGCGCGGCCGGTACGGCCTGAACGACCCCATCCTCGTGCAGTACTTCAACTGGCTGTGGGGCGTCGTCACCGGCGACTGGGGGAGTTCGTACCAGACGGGAAGACCCGTCCTCGAGGTGATCGGCGAGCGGGTGCCGACCACGCTGATGCTGACCCTGACCGCCTTCGTCCTCTCCCTCGTCTTCGCCCTGCTGATCGGCGTGCGATCGGGAATCCGCAAGGACGGCTGGTTCGATCACATCGCCACGGCCCTCACCTACGGCGGTCTCGCCGTGCCCGGTTTCTGGCTGGCGCTCATGCTGATCTTCATCTTCTCCTACAGTCTCGGCTGGCTGCCGAGCTCGGGTCTGCGCGATCTGCGCGCCTCGCACCACGGCGCCGGGGCGTTCCTCGATCTCGTCCGCCACCTCGTGCTGCCGGTGCTCTCACTCTTGCTCGTCTCGATCGCGGGCCTGGCCCGGCACGTCCGCTCCTCCGTCATCGAGGTGCTCGACAAGGACTACATCCGCTCCGCTCGCGCGAGCGGGCTGCCGGAGGGCGTCGTCATCCGCAAGCACGTCCTGAAGAACGCCTCCCTGCCGGTCGTCACGATCGCCGTGCTGATGCTGCCCGAGCTGTTCCTCGGCGCCGTCATCACCGAGACCATCTTCGGCCTGCCCGGCATGGGCCGCCTCTTCGTGGAGTCGGCCGATCTGCGCGACTACCCGGTGCTGCTGGGGATCCTCATGATCGCGGCCCTGCTCGTGCTCCTCGCCAATCTGCTCGCCGACCTCGTCTACAGTCGGCTCGATCCAAGGATCAGTTATGAATAGGATCAGTGCCCCGAAAACCCGCGTCGTGCGGATCGCCCGACCCGCACGCGCCGCGCAGCCCGGGTTCTTCTCGCTCTACTGGGCGAGCGGACCGGCGCGATTCGGCCTCGTCACCTTCGCCGCCATCCTCCTGCTCGTCGCCCTCGGGCCGGTCTTCGTGCCCTTCACGCCGGAGCAGATCGACCTCTCGGCGAAGGGGCAGGCCCCCTCGCTCGTGCATCTCATGGGCACCGACGAGCTCGGACGCGACGTGCTCGCACGGGTGCTCGACGGCGGGCGCCTGACCATCCTCGTCGCGCTGATCGCGGTGGCGGTGGCCATCGTGGTCGGCGTGGTCGTCGGCGCGATCGCCGGCTACTTCGGCGGCTGGGTCGACAACGTGCTCATGCGGATCGCGGACGTCTTCTACTCGATGCCGGCGTTGTTCGTGGTGATCCTGCTCGTCGCGCTGATCGGTCCCGGATTCGCCTCGATCATCCTCGCGATCTCCGCCTTCAGCTGGATGACCACCGCGCGGCTGCTGCGGGCGAGCATCCTGAGCCTCAAGAAGTCCGACTTCGTGCAGGCCGCCCGGGGGCTCGGCGCGAGCGATCTGCGCCTCATCGTCGCGCACATCCTGCCCAATGCGCTCGCGCCGATCTTCGTCGCGGCAACCCTCGGCATCGCCTCGGCCGTGCTCACCGAGTCCGCGCTGTCGTTCCTCGGGCTCGGCTTCCAAGCCCCGCAGGCGACCTGGGGCGGCCTGCTCGAAGAGGCCCAGCGGGCGGTCATCAGCGGCGGCCAGTGGTGGCGCGGCTTCTTCCCCGGGGTCATGATCTTCCTCGTCATCCTCTCCGTGAACTTCATCGGCGAGGGGCTGAACAAGGCGATCCTCGGCCGGAAGGAGCACCGCTCATGAACACGCCGCTGCTCGAAATCGACCGTCTCACCGTCGGCTTCGCCGAGCCGCGACGCGTGCTCGTCGACGAGGTGTCGCTCTCAGTGGACGCGGGATCGGCGACCGCGCTCGTGGGCGAGAGCGGATCCGGCAAGACCCTGAGCATGCTCGCCGTCATGGGGCTGCTCCCGCCGGGGATCAGCGTGCTCGGCGGCGCCGCCCGGCTCGGCGGGGTCGATCTGCTCTCGCTCCCGCCGCGCGCCAGGCGCCGCATGAACGGCAGCCGGGTCGCGCTGATCCCGCAGGACGCCATGGCCGCGCTGAACCCGACCCTCGACATCCAGAGCCAGTTCGAGCTCGTGCTCCGCGCGCACCAGCGCATCGGCGGCTCGGCCGCCCGGGCGCGCACGATCGAGCTGCTCGACCAGGTCGGGATCCCCTCCGCGGCGTCGCGACTGCGCAGCTACCCGCACGAGTTCTCGGGCGGCCAGCGTCAGCGCGTCATGATCGCGCTCGCACTCAGCTGCGGGCCGGAACTGCTGATCGCCGATGAGCCGACCACCGCGCTCGACGTCACGATCCAGCAGCAGATCCTCGACCTCGTCGCGCGTCTGCGGGAGGAGATCGACATGACGGTGCTGTGGATCACGCACGACCTCGGCGTGGTGGCCGGCCTGGCGGACCGGGTCGCCGTGCTGCGTCACGGGCGCATGGTCGAATCGGGCACGGCGGAGCAGATCTTCTATCGGCCCGCGCAGCCCTACACCCGGCAGCTGCTCGCCGCGACCCCCACCCTCTTCGACCCGGATCCGGAGCTCGACCCCGGGCCGGGGCCCGCGCCCGGGGATCCAGTCGAAGCCGGAACGGAGGCATAGCGCATGAACGACGCAGAAACGCTGGTCGAGGTGGAAGACCTCCGCTACGCCTACCCCGCGCGCCGCAAGCTGCTCGCCCGCAGGCGGCAGCCCGCGCTCGCCGTCGACGAGGTCGGCTTCACGATCGGGCGCGGCGAGGTCGTCGCGCTCGTGGGTGAGAGCGGCTCCGGCAAGTCGACGATCGGGCGGCTCATCCTCGGCATGCTGCGCCCGGACGGCGGCAGCGTCCGCTTCGAGGGCCAGGACGTGCACGCGCTCGGCCGCCGTGCCAGCCGTGCCCACCGCCACAACTACCAGATGGTGTTCCAGGACCCCTACTCCTCGCTCAATCCGCGCATGCGCGTCGGCGACGCGGTGAGCGAGGCGCTGGCGATCACGAGCGAGCTGGACGCCTCGGCGCGCCGCGAGCAGGCAGAGGCGCTGCTGCGCCGTGTCCATCTCGACGCGGAGATCTTCGAGCGCCTGCCCGCTGAGCTCTCGGGCGGGCAGCGGCAACGCGTCGGCATCGCCCGGGCGCTCGCTGCACGCCCCAAGCTGATCGTCGCCGACGAGGCGCTCGCCTCGCTCGACGTCTCGATCCAGGCGCAGCTCGCCCAGGTCTTCGCCGAGCTGAACGCCGAGGAGGGGCTGTCGATGCTCTTCATCACGCACGATCTGGCGATGGCGCGCAGGCTCGCCTCCCGGATCATCGTGCTCAACCGCGGGCGCATCGTCGAGGAGGGCGCGACCGACGCGGTGATCCGCGCACCGCGCGACGCCTACACCCGCGCCCTCATCGACGCGGTGCCCATCGCGGATCCCGTGCTGGCTCGCGCCAGGCAGCGGGAGCGCCTCGCACGCCAGGGACACGCCGCGCAGGAGGACACACGCTCCACCACCCCCACCACCATCGAAAGGACCGCTCCGTGACCGACAGCTTCCCATTCCACCGCTTCGCAGGCTCCCACTTCGAGGTGGGCCGTCAGCACGGGGAGGCGCTGCGGCCGAGGATCCAGCTGCACCTCGAACGCCTGGAGCGGCGCTTCGCGCGGCAGGGCTTCACGCTCGAGCAGGCCGAGCAGGCCGCCCTCGGCTACCGGGAGGGCATCCGTTCCGCCTCGGCCGGCCTCGACGAGGAGATCAACGGCCTCTCGGCGGGCGCGGGGATCTCGCTCGGCGCCGCGTTCCTGCTGCAGCTGCGCGCCGAGGTTTTCGTCGAACTCGTCGGCCGCCACGGCGCAGAGCAGGAGTGCACGACCTTCGCGATCCTGCCGGAGCGTGCCGGCAAGGGGCGCGGATTCGTCGGCCAGAACGCGGATCTGCCGGCCATGTACCACGATCTGATGACGGTGGTCCGCATCGCCGTGGACGGTGAGCCGGAGGTGCTGATGGTCACCCCCGCCGGGCAGATCTCCTACATCGGCATCAACGACGCCGGGCTCGGCGTCTTCGCGAACTACCTCCACTGCCAGCGCTGGCGGGAGGGCTTCCCCCGTTACCTCTACACGCGCATCGCCCTGCTGGAGCGCACGGTCGCCGCCGCGGAGGAGGCGCTGCGCGGGCTGCACCGGGCCTCCTCGCGCAACATCATCATGCTGGACTCCGGCGGCCGCTCGGTCGACCTCGAGAACACGCCGGAGACGATGACCGCGCTGCACCCCGAGCACGGCGTGCTCGTCCACGCGAATCACTACCTGCACGAGGACTACGCCGTGAACGAGTCGAATCCCTGGGCCGAGAACTCGCGGATCCGGTACCGTCGGCTGCGCACGCAGATCGAGGAGGCCGGTGCGGTGATCGGGGAGGAGGAGATCGCGGCGATGCTGCGCGACCGGAGCGATGCCGGGGACGAGCTCTCGATCCACCCCGAGGACGACCGGCGCGACATCGACCCCGAGGACCGGAACATGACGGTCACCTCGGTGATCGCGGAGCCGGGGCGCGGGCAGATCTGGGTCGCGAGCGGCCCCCCGTCGCGCTTCGCCTACCAGCGCTACGCCTTCGACGACGCGGAGCTCCGCGCCGCCGACACCGCCCTCGACCCCACCGCGGCCTGAGCGGCCGCACGAGACCACTGGAGTGACCGATGAAGCCCACCACCCACGGAGAGCGCCTCTCCTTCTACCAGTTCGGTGCGACGACGATGTTCGCGAGCCGCATGGACCAGCGCTTCTCCTACTGCCTCTATGTGCCGGAGAGCTACGACGAGCAGCGGCCGGGAAGGTACTCGCTGGTCGTCGCCATCCACGGCACGGGGCGCGACGCGCCACGGCTGCGCAACGAGTTCATCGAGTTCGCCGAAGCCGAGCAGTGCGTGGTGCTCGTGCCCCTGTTTCCCGCGGGGATCGGTGAGCCGGGGGAGCTGAATGCCTACAAGTACCTGGTCGGGCCGGACGTGCGCTACGACCTGGTACTGCTCGATATGGTGGCGGAGGTCGAGGAGACGTACCGGCTCAGCTTCGAGACCTTCTTCCTGACGGGATTCTCCGGCGGAGCGCACTTCACGCACCGCTTCCTCTACGCCCACCCGGAGCGGCTGTTCGGCGTCTCGATCGTGTCGCCGGGCGTGGTGACCCTCTGCGATCCGGAGCTTCCCTGGCCCGCGGGCGTCTCCGGCCTCGAATCCGAGTTCGGCCGCGCCTTCGACGCGGACGCCGTCGCCCGCGTGCCGACCAACCTCGTCGTCGGCGACGAGGACACGGAGACCTGGGAGATCTCGGTCGCTCCGGGAAGCCCCGCCTACATCCCCGGGGTGAATGCCGCCGGGGTGACGCGCATCACCCGGCTCGATGCGCTCGCCGACTCCCTGCGACGCAACGGCAACGCGGTTACTGTCGATATCGTCCCCGGCGTGGCGCACGAGGGATACCATCTCCTCAAACCGACCTTCCGGGCACTGCGCACCCTGCTGCGCGAGGCCCGCGGAACGGAGCAGGAGACGCAGGTGCAGTCATGAAGCATGAGCCCGGCGAGGCGCAGCCCGACAATCCCGGTGACGTGCTCGAGCGCATCCGCGAGCGGCTGCCACGCCTCACGGCCGGCGAGTCGCGGATCGCGCAGTACATCGCCGAGCAGCCCGAGCAGGCGCTGCTCATGAGCGCCGTGCAGATCGGCGAGACGCTCGGCGCCAGCGACATGACCGTGCTGCGCACCGCACGATCACTGGGCTACGCCGGCTGGCCGGAGCTGCGACGCGCCCTCGGCTCGCAGCTCGCGCTCACCGTGCACCCGGCTAAGCGCCTCTCGACGCGGCTCACGGTGACCAAGCGCGAATCGCACGCGAGCCTGCTCGACATCGTGTTCGAGGAGGCGCGCGAGCGCCTCGCCACCTCGCGGGCCGCGCTCGACGCGAGCGAGTTCTCGCGGGCGGTGCGGATGGTCAGCGCGGCCTCGACCGTCCACGTCTTCGGCGTCGGCGTGTCATCGGTCTCGGCCGAGTACCTGACCGTGAAGCTGCTGCGGGAGGGCGTGCTCGCGAGGCACGCGAAGAACATGGGCTTCGCGTTCGCAGATGCGCTGCTGGCGCTGCGCGAGGGCGATCTGCTCGTCGCCTTCGCCCCCGGCCGGGAGTTCACGGAGCTCGATGTCGCCTTCGCAGAGGCGAGGCGTCTCGGCGTGTCGACGCTGCTGTTCACCGACAAGTACCGCGACGCGTACCTCGACCGCGTCGACTGCGTGCTGCGCACGGCGAGCTCGGCGGGCGGGCTCACGGGCGAGAACTTCCCGGCCATGGTCGCGGTCGACTCGCTCGTGCTCGCGCTCGGGCACGTCGACCCCGAGGGGGCGCTCGCCACATCACGCCGGTTGAACAAGCTGCGCCGCGCGCTGCGGCGCCGGCCCGGAAGCGGGCGGGCCGAGCCGGGCGGCCCGTCAGGCGGCCTGGCTGCCGCAGACTCCGGGCAGGAGGAGCGCAAGTGATGGAGCTCGTGGTCAATCCGGTGCCACCGGCGCTGCCGCGCGCCGAGGCCGAGTCCTTCGCCGCCCTGAGCCTGCCCACCCTCGGCCACTACCTGGAAGACGGATTCGTGGAACCGGCGATCCGCTGTCTGGTCCGCCCTGAGACGACCGTGGTGGGGACTGCCATGACCGTGCGCACGACGGCGAGCGACTCGACGGCCCTGCACCACGCGGCCGGCATGATCTTGCCGGGTCAGGTGATGGTCATCGACACCGGCGGGGACCACAGGCATGCGCCGCTCGGGGAGGTCGTGGCCACCCAGCTCAAGGTGCGGGGTGCGGCTGGGGTCGTCGTCGACGGCGTCGTGACCGATATCCGGGAGCTACGCCGGATCGGCGTGCCCGTCTACGCCCGGGGGACGAGCCTGCTGACGACCAAGCTGCACGGCAGCGGCGGCGGCGGGATCGGGGGGCCGCTCGTCTGCGGCGGGGTGAGCGTGGAGCCGGGCCATGTGGTGCTCGCGGACGAGAACGGGGTGCTCATCGCCTCGCGCGGCAGGCTCGACGGCGTGGCAGGGACGGCACGCGAGGACGATGCGGAGGAGCCCGAACTGCTGCGGGCGATCGAGGCCGGGGGCCTGCTGGGCGAGCTCAGCGGCGCGTCGGCCCTGGTGCGGCGGCTGAGCCGCGTCTCCGAGCTGCGCTGAGGACCCGGTTCGGCGGTGCGTCCCGCTGGCGCCCCGCCGAACCGGGTCCCCGGCTAGACGGGGTTCGCCGCGAGGCTCTCCGTGTTGAAGAGCACGACGGTGCTGTCGCCGTCGAGGCCGAGCGGTCCACGGGCGCGGTCCAGCACCCGGCGCGCACCGGCGAGCGTCGCAGCGCCGCAGGGCCCGCTGTCGACCCCTGCCTCACGCAGCTCGCGCACGGCGCACAGCGCCTCATCGTCGTCGACGAGCACCGCCGCGTCCACTCCGTCGCGGAGCACCGGCCAGGCCAGTTCGGACGGGGTGCCGCAGTTGAGCCCGAGCATCACCGTGCGTCCGGTGGGCACGGCCCGGGGCACCCCGGTGGTGAGGGCGTGCAGGATCGCGGGGGCCGCGACGGGCTCGACGACCGCGACGACGGGCGGCTCCTCGACGCCGCGGAAATGCGTGACGATCGCCTGCGCCAGCGAGCCGACCCCTGCGGGCGCGAGGGCGAGGTCGACGCGCGCATCGCCCGTCTCGCTGAGCTGGCACTCGAGTTCGGCGAGCATGGTGCTGTAGCCGTCGACGATCCAGCCCGGGATCTCGTGGTAGCCGGGCCAGGCGGTGTCCTGGATCACGAGTCCGTCCGTTGCTTGCTCGGAGGCGTGCTCGCGCATGGCGGCGACGACATCGTCGTAGGGGGCGTCGAGTTCGCGCACCTCGGCCCCTTCCGCGGCGATCGCCCGCTTCGCCTGCGCGGTGAGCGTGCCCGGGATGAACACGCGGCAGCCGAGGCCGATCGCGGCGGCGGTGCGTGCCACCGCGCGGCCGTGGTTCCCGTCGGTGGCGCAGATCAGCGTCACGGGAGGGTGTTCCGCCGCCGCGGCTCGGAGCCGCTCCACGGTCACTGCGGCACCGAGTCCCCACCGCGCTGCGAGGGCGCGGGCGATGGCGTAGGAGGCGCCGAGGATCTTGAAGGCGGGAAGCCCGAGCCGTGAGGATTCGTCCTTCAGCAGCACGCGGCGCACGCCGAGGGCGGAGGCGATGGCGGGCAGCTCGATCAGCGGCGTCGGGGCGTAGCCCGGCAGTGAGCGGTGGTAGGCAAGCACCTGCTCGCCGGGGCCGGTGAGCCGGTGCTGTCGCGCCGGCGGATTGAGATAGACGGTGTCGGTGGTTTCCATGCCTGCAGTGTGCCGGAGAACTCCATTCGACAACAGCGGATATTATCGGCGGATACCGTCCGCTGAATGCGGATGATAGTGGGAGGTGGGGCGTGTCGGAGATCCGTCGTCTGCAGACGTTCCTCGAGTTCGTTCGGCTCGGGACGGTGGCGGCCGTTGCCGAGGCCTCGCAGTACAGCACCTCTGCGGTGTCCCAGCAGCTCGAGCGGCTCGCGGCCGGGTTCGGGGTGCAGCTGCTCGAAGCCGATGGCCGGGGCCTGCGCCTCACCCCGGCGGGCGAGGTCCTCGCCGAACTCGCCCCCGGGCTGCTGGGCGACTGGGAGCTGATGCGTGCACGGCTCGACGCCACGCGGGGAGAGCTGCTGGGCACGGTGGCCGTGGCCGCCTTCCAGACGGGATGCCTGGCGTTCTTCCCCGCGCTCATCGCCGCGCTGCGCCAGCGGGCGCCGGGGATCGAGCTCGGCTGCGTGCAGGCGGAACCGGAGCGATCGTTGCCGGCGCTGCGAGCGCGCGAGATCGACATCGCCGTCGTCGAGCGCTACCCGGGACGCCCAGTGGAGCCGCATCCGGAGCTCGCCGAGACGCCGCTCGGCGAAGACGGCATGCTGCTCGCGGCCCCAGAGGCGTGGAGGCCATCGGAGGGGCTTGCCGGGCTTTCGGAGCGCCCGTGGGTGTTCGAGCCGCAGGGCAGCCCGGCTCGTGCGTGGGCGGAGTCGCTCTGCCACGAGGCGGGGTTCGCGCCGCGGATTGCGCACGAGACCTCCGACGTCGTCGTGCAGTGCGCGCTCGCGGCCTCCGGAGCTGCGGCGGCGCTGATTCCTGCCCTCACCCCCGAGTCATTGCGCGGGGGAGTGCACTGCGTGCCTCTGCCACGCGGCCACGCCCGGACGCTCGTCGCACTGACGCGCCGCAGTGCGGCGGAACGACCGGCGGTGCGCGCGACGCTCGCAGCGCTCGAATCCGTGGTGCGCGGATGAGGGGCTCAAGGCTCTGAGAGCACCAGGACCGAGCGGTATCGCGGATCCCCCCACCATGCCATCGCGTCGAGCTCGGCGGCAGCCATCGGGATGTCGCTCGCGTCCACCCAGCTCTCGCCGTGCGCCGTCTCGGCCCACGGGTCGTTGACGAGCAGGACGCCATCGCGGTGCGCGTGCGCCATGACCCAGTGCGGAACCGGCTCGCCGTGGAAGCGCGCCTCGTCGACGAGCACGAGCACGCGGCTGCCCCGGTCGATGGCGGCGATGATCTCGGCGATCCCGAACACCCGTTGCTCGATCTCGATCCCTGCCTCCGCGACGAGACGGACGTCCTCCTCGTTGGCAAAGGCCCGGGCGTCGCGGGGTTCCATCGGGTTCAGCTGCGGCGCCAGGAACTCGGTGTCGTAGGCGCGCATGGCGAAGCGGTCGCGGTCGACCTGCAGCGCGAGTGCCCAGACGCCGCAGCCCGTGAACCGCGTGGCCCGACGCCAGATGGCGCGTTCACGTTCGCGGTTCATGGACGGGCCTCCCCGCCGGTGGGCCTCGGCCATGAGGAGTGACGCAGGACCGCAGCTGAAGTCCGTCGTCTGCCGGTAGTAGGGAGCCGCGGTATGTGGCCACGGTTCGGCGTAGCGCACCCATGCCGTCGCGGGTGCTTCGGTGCCCGGGCCGGAGACGGCCGGAGCGGGCATGCGCTCGAAGCCGAGTTCCGCCGCAAGCTCGGCCCAGGCAGACCCCGGGTCCTCCCACTTCACGCTCACGGCTCCGTTCTCGAAGCAGATCCGCGCGCGGTCAGCGATGAGTGCGGCAATGCCCTCCGGGTCCCCCTCCACCCGGGAGAACTTGCGGCTCAGCGTGCCGGGGCGACCCGATTCGAGCAGCCAGGCGCCCGGTGCGCCCGGCTCGTCACCCAGGGAGTGCAGCTCTGGCGCGTAGCGCGCGTCGAGGCTCTCGGCTGGCAGGCCGAGCCGGGCTTCGATCTCGCGTGGGTTCTCGGTGACCGCGGCGGTGCGGACGGGGCTCATCAGTGTGCTGCCAATCTGCCGAGCGCTGCTCAGCCTCCGGGGACGGTGCCCCTCATCGCTCGCGGCGGTTCGGGCGCCGTCGAGAGGCCGTCTCTTCGCCAGATTATCTGAAGCGCGGGGCGGCCGACAAGCGATCGTGGTGCACGGTTGCGTGGCCCGCGGGGGGGGGGGCCGCCGCGGGGGTCCGCCCCGCCGTGAGGCGCACCCCGGCGCCGGGCCTCAGCCCTTGAAGGTCTCGAAGATCTTCGTGTAGTTCGTCATCTCCTCGTTGTTGCAGGGCCGCACCGGCTTCGCGAGCTCGTAGTCCTCCGGGATCACGATCGCCTCGCTGTCCGCGAGCTCCGGATCCATGAGCTCTTGCGTGCCCTCCACTCCTGAGGCGTACGCCTGGTAGTTCACCGCCACTGCCATGTTCTCGGGATCGAGCATCCAGTTCAGGAAGGTCTTCGCCTGGTCGACGTTCTGCGCGCCCACCGGGATGGTGAAGTTGTCCTGCCAGAGTGCGATCCCCTCCTCCGGGTAGACGTAGCGCAGTGACGGGCGCTCCTGCATGGCGCGGTGCGCGGCGCCGTTCCAGATCATCGCCATGGCCTGCTCGCCGTTTGCGAGACGCTCCAGGATCCCGTCGCTGTTGATCGTCGCGACGCGTGGCTTGAAGTCGACGAGCAGATCCTGCGCCGCCTGGAGCTCTGCGCCGTCGGTGGTGCAGAACTCCCCGCCGGTGACGCGCAGCGCGGAGTTGACGACCTCGCTCTGGTCGTTCATGGTGCCGACCTTGCCGGCGGACTCGGGCGGGTCGAAGTAGTCGGCCCAGGACGTCAGCTCTTCGTCGATGACCTCGGTGTCGTAGGCGAAGGAGGTGGTGCCGTACAGGTACGGAGTGGAGTACTTGCGCCCCTCATCGAAGTAGACGTCCATGAAGTCGTCCTCGATGTTTCCGCCGTTGGGCAGGCTGCTCGCATCGAACTCGAGCAGCAGGCCGTCATTCTTCAGGATCTCCACCATGTAGTCCGTGGGGACCACGACGTCGTAACCCGCTCCGTCGGAGGCGCGCAGTTTCGCCTCCAGGCTCTCGTTGCTGTCGTAGTAGTCGACGTTGAGGGTGATGCCCGTGTCCTCGGTGAACTTCTTCACCAGTTCCTCGGGGTAGTAGTCGCTCCAGGTGTAGAGGTTGAGCTCGCCGCTGCTCGCCTCGACGTATTCGCCTGCCGCCGCGCCGCCGCCCGCCTCGCCGCCGCTGTCGCTGACGCCGCCGCCGCAGGCGGTGAGCGCGAGCGCCCCGGCGGCGGTCAGCGCCAGCGCGGTGCCGATGCGCGCCCTTCGTGTTCTACGCATGCTGTCTGCTCCTTCGTTGTGATTGCAGGAATGTGATGGTGGTGACGACGATCGCGAGCACCAGCAGCAGCGTCGCGATGACGTTGACCGCCGGGCTGGCCCCGCGCCGGATCAGGCTGAAGAGGAACACCGGCAGCGGGGTCGCGCCCGAGGCCGAGAGGAAGTTCGAGATGATGAAGTCGTCGAGCGAGATGACGAAGGCGAGCACCGCCCCCGAGATGATTCCCGGTACCAGCAGCGGCAGCGTGATGCGACGGAACATCTGCCAGGTGCTCGCTCCGAGATCCGTGGCGGCCTCGAAGTAGGACCCGCCGAGGCCCTTCAGGCGGGCCCGGACCGGCATCAGTGCGAAGGGGATGCAGAACGAGGTGTGCGCGAGCATGAGCGCGAGGAGACCCGGCTGAAGCCCGATCATGCGGATGAACCCGAGCGTCGCGACCGCGAGCACGATCTCGGGGATGACGAGCGGCGCGGCCAGCACGGCGGTCGCGATCCCGCTGCCGCGGGCGCGGAGCTGGTCGACGGAGAGCGCGAACAGGATCGCGAAGACCGTCGACACGAGGGTCGCGACGATCGCGATCTGCAGGGAGACCACGAGGGAGTTCACGAGGTTCGCATTCTGGGCGACCTCACCGAACCAGCGAAGGCTGAAGCCCCTCCACACGAGCGCCGAGTCGCCGTCGTTGAAGGCGTAGACGGTCGTGATGAGGATCGGCAGGTACAGGAACACGATCCCGAAGACGGCGACTGGTGCGACCCCGGGGAAGTCGCGGAGCCGGAGAGCGCGCGCGGGCCTGCGGACCGGGGGGCGCGGGCCGGGCGACGGGGCTGCGGCCTCCTCCGGCGATGCGTCGCGGACGGGGCGGGAGCGGGCGATGGTCACAGCGAGATCTCCACCTTCTTCCCGGAGCGCCGGGAGTAGAGCGCGATCGCGATCAGCGCGAGCATCAGCACGATCAGGATGACGACGGACAGCGCGGCCCCGAACGGCCAGTTGCGGGCGTCGCCGAACTGGGAGGCGATGAGATTGCCGATCAGCAGGACCTTGCCGCCGCCCAGGAGCACCGGCTGCACATAGGAGCCGAAGGCCGGCATGAACACGAGCAGCACCCCGGAAACGATC
Organism: Leucobacter massiliensis; assembly: GCF_002982315.1. Taxonomy (GTDB): domain Bacteria; phylum Actinomycetota; class Actinomycetes; order Actinomycetales; family Microbacteriaceae; genus Leucobacter; species Leucobacter massiliensis. Next base: position 96,455 of record NZ_MWZD01000012.1, read on the forward strand.
CCCGGGGTCGCCAGGGGGAGGATCACGCGCCGCATCACGGTCGCCTTCCGCGCGCCGAGGTCGTAGGCGGCTTCGGCGAGTCGGAAGTCGAAGCTCGCGAGCGAGGCGTATATCGGCAGCACCATGAAGGGCAGGAAGGTGTAGATCAGGCCGAGCTGCGAGGCGAGCGGCGTGTACAGCAGTTCGAGCGGGGGCAGGCCCACGAGTTCGAGGCCGCTGTTGATGATGCCGTTGTCGTTGAGGATCAGCATCCACGCATAGGTGCGCACGAGCAGGTTCGTCCAGAAGGGGATCGTGATGAGCAGCACGAGCACGTTCTGCAGCCGTTCGGCGCGGGTGGCGATCCACAGGGCGATGGGGAACGCGAGCACGAGGCACACGAGCGTCGTGATCCCGCCCTGCAGAAGCGAGTCTCCGAACACGGAGAGATAGCGCGGGTCGAAGCTGGTCTCGCCGAGGAAGTTCGTCTGGAACAGGAAGTCTACGTAGGGGGCGAGCGTGAACTCGTACACGACTCCGCCGCCCTGTGGGGGACGTGACATCACGGAGAACACGATGATGACGATGAGCGGGCCGACCGTGAACAGCGCGGCGACCAGGAGCGCTGGCGTCACCCAGGGCCAGGGGAAGCGGCCGGGGGCGCGCCGCCGTCGGTGCGACCCGCTCAGTGGCACCATGTTGACGCCCGTACGGTCGTCGAGCCGGGTGCTCATGCGGCCTCCGGTGCGGCGTCGGGGTCGATCGGGAGCGGCGCGGTGGAGGCGGGGGCGAGTGGGCGCAGCGCCTCCGCCTCCGCGTAGAGGGACACCGTCGCATCGGGTCGGATCGTCGCGTCGAAGGGCGGAGGGATCCGGACCGCGAGTTCGGTGCCGTCCTCCAGCCGCACCGTGCAGCGCAGGTCGGTCCCCATGTAGACGAGCTTCACGATGCGCCCGCTCGCGAAGCGCTCGCCGCCGGGACTGAAGCGGATGCGCTCGGGCCGGATCGTGAGGGTGACGGTGCCGTCGGGGGCGGGGACCGTCTTCGGCAGCACGACGGGGTCGCCGCCCGGGAGGGCGGCGACGAGGCGTTCGCTTCCCTCGCTCCCGTCGCTCCCGTCGCCGGGCTGCCGCACGACCGGGGCGTCGACGAAGTTGGTCTCCCCGATGAAGTCGGCGACGAAGCGGCTGACGGGCCGCTCGTAGAGATCCTCAGGGGAGCCGATCTGCTCGATCTTGCCCTGGTTGAAGACGGCGATGCGGTCGCCCATGCTCAGCGCCTCCTCCTGATCATGCGTGACGAACACGAAGGTGACCCCCGTGGTGCGCTGCAGGCGTTTCAGCTCCGACTGCATGCTGCGCCGCAGCTTCAGATCGAGCGCGGCGAGGGGCTCGTCGAGCAGCAGCACCTCGGGCTCTTTCGCGAGGGCGCGGGCGAGGGCTACGCGCTGCTGCTGCCCGCCCGAGAGCTGCGCGGGCTTGCGCTTGGCCATGCCCTCCAGGCGGACGAGCTCGAGCATCGCGGCGACGCGTTCGCGGATCTGCGGCTTCGGCCGCCGCTCCATCTCGAGTCCGAAGGCGATGTTCTCGGCGATGGTGAGGTGCGGGAACAGCGCGTAGGACTGGAATACGGTGTTCACCGGCCGCGCGTGCGGGGCGAGCTGGTCGATGCGCCGGTCGCCGATCCGGATCTCGCCGGCGTCGAGGCTCTCCAGTCCCGCGATGGCGCGCAGGAGCGTCGTCTTGCCGCAGCCTGAGGGGCCGAGCATCACGAAGAACTCGCCCTGCGCGATCGTGAAGGTGACCTCGTCGATCGCGTTGACGTGCGTCTTCTCCGGCGTGACGAAGGTCTTGCGCGCCCCCGAGATGGTGAGGGATCTCGTGGGCGGCTCCGGGAGGTGCGCGGTTCCGGCCGCGGTCATGGCGGTGTTCGACAGCGACATGCGGTCCCCATTCCTGCGTCGATGCACGGTGTTGTCGCATAAAGCTAATGTCATTAGATTTAGAGCGCAAGAGCCGTTATCGAAGCGTTCCCGTTCCGACTCGGCCCCGAAACCGGGGCCCGCGGGCGTCGGCGCGGGTGAAGGGAAGAACGATGGAGCACAGGGCCGCCCCGCAGCGGGCGCCGCGTCGCACGGGCCGACCGTCGCGGCCCCCGCTCACCGAGGAGGACATCGCACGGGCGGCGCTCGCGATCATCGATGAGCGCGGCTGGGCGGCGTGCACGATGGCGCGCCTCGCCGAGCGCCTGGGGGTGCGCGCGCCCTCGCTCTACCACCATGTGGACGGGCAGCGCGGCGTCATCGAGCTGGTGCGGGGACTGATCGTGCGCGAGATCACGGATGCCGCGGATCTCAGTCTCCCGTGGCGCGCAGGCATCCAGAGCTTCGGCGTCGCCTACTACCGCGCGTTCTCGCGGCACCCGAACGCGATTCAGGTGCTCAGCACGACGCCGGTCCGCAACGCGGAGACACTACGCATGTACGAGGCCTTCCTCGGCATGCTCGTCCGTGACGGCTGGGAGGTCGCGAGCGCCTTTGAGGCACTGATCGGGCTCGAATACCTCGCCCTCGGCTTCGCCTACGACTGGAATGCCGAGGATGTCCTGCTCGATCACGAGCTCATCGCCGGGCGGCGGCTCCCGCTGCTCGCCGAGGTCACGCGCGGGCAGCGGGAGCAGCGCGTGGTTGCCGAGTCGACATTCCTGAGCCTGCTCTCGCACTACGGCGAGATGTTCCTCGGGCCGGAGGAGCGGGGCGCCGGCTGAGCTCGCGTCACCCGCGGGCGAGCGCCGCCGCGTGGGCGGCGGCGGGGGTCGCGAGCGTGCGGCGCAGGCGCAGATAGCACTCCGCGCTGCGGGCGCCGGGCCAGTCGGGCGGCAGCATGGCGGGCGGCAGGCCCGGGTCCAGGTAGGGGATGGGCCGCCACGCGTCGAGCGCGGCGATCCACAGCCTGAACGCGTGCGCGTCCGAGGGCTCCGCCTCCCAGGCGTCGAGGGCGGTCGCGTGCGCGGCGAGGAAGCGCTCGTGCAGCAGGCGGATCGCCGCGAGATCCCACCACTGCCCGGCGAGCTCGCGCGGTGAGAGCGCGCCGCGCACCTCGTGGCTCACGAACAGCGTCACCCGATCCGCGAGGCCCAGACGCCGCACGATCCCCTCCGCCTCCGCGAGCAGGACGGCGGGCAGGATCCACAGGCCCTGGGAGACGTTGCCGGCGCCGATCCACGACAGCCTGCGGCGTAGTTGATGCCGCTGGTGCCGCAGGCTCTCGGGCACGCTGAACGACACGAGGCACCACGGGTCGCCGTCGCGCATGGCGCGCGGCTCGCGAATGCGCCGGTCGCCGCGCGCCAGCAGTTCGCTCGCGGCGGGGCTCAGCGCGTACCCCGCGCGCGGTCCTCGCCGTTCGGCGACGATCAGCCCCTTCGCGCGCACGCGGGCGAGGGCCGTGCGGCCGCGTTCCGGGCTCACGCCCACGCCGCGCAGCAGTTCGACGAGGACGGTGCTCGGCAGCCAGTCGCCGTGCTCGCGCAGCACCTCGCCCGCGATCGTGCGCACGAGCGAGGTGGCGCTGCCGGGGCGGGAGTCGAGGTCGTCGAGCAGCTCCGGCGCGGTCCCGGCCGCGGCCGGAGGCGCGGGGTCCGAGCCGGGAAGGGCCGAGGCGGTCACTGCCGCGCACCCGGCGGGGCCGCGGCTGCTTCGTCGCAGCGCTCGGCGAAGGCGAGCCACGCGACGAGTTCGGCCGCGGTGTGCGGCAGGGGGCCGGGAGCCGCGATCAGGCCCGCCGGAGCCGTGGCGGGCATCACCGCCTCGCGGAGGCGTGCGCCGTCCAGGCCGATCTGGCCCAGCAACTCGATCTCGCGCTCGTTGACGCCGGGCGGTGCCGGCCCGTTGCCGAGGTCGGTGCCGTAGGCGATGCGGCCGCCGATCGCCGCGTAGCGGGCGGCGTTGCCGAGGGCGCGGTCGAGCTCGGCGCCCGAGTGGATGGCGAGCGTCGAGATCCACTCGACGCCCCGCTCGGCCGCGTCCTCGAGCAGTGCGTCCGGCAGGCGCTCGGTCCACGGGACGTGAACGAGCACGTCGACTCCCGCCGCGATCGCCCGCTGCGCCTGGCCGGCGCCCTCGGCGTGGGCGAGCGCAGGCAGCCCGGCCGCGCGCGCCGCGGCGATGAGTGCGGCGAGCGCTTCGTCGGAGAGCTGGGGGAAGTCCGCGTGCAGGGTGATCTTGATCGCCGAGGACCCCGATGCCCGGGCCTCCTGCACCGCGGCCTCGGCGTCGGCGGGCGAGGCGATCCCGCGCACCGCGCCGGTGGGCGCCCACGCCCGCCCGCTCGGGTACCCGCCCGGCGCCGAGTGGAACGGGCCGGCGTAGCGCACGCGCGTGGCCCGGGGACCGCGGCCCAGCTCCGTCGCGATGCGCCGGATCGCGACGGGATCCCAGCCCAGGTCGTGCACCTCCACGACGGGCCCGCCGCGCAGCTCCGGTGCGGCGACGAGCCCGAGGTGCACGTGGCGGTCCACCACCCCGGGCGCGATCACCGGGGCGTCGGATCCCGGACCGATTTGCGACCCGGATCCCGGATCGCCGTGCGATCCCGAACCCGCGCCGGCTCCCGAGCCAGCCACGGCCTCAGCCACGCAGCTCCTCGATCTCGGTGCGCACCGAGATGAGTTCGGGGAAGAAGGTGAGGTCGAGCGCCCGCTTCAGGAAGCCGACGCCGCTCGACCCGCCGGTGCCGCGCTTGAAGCCGATGGTGCGCTGCACGGTGCTCATGTGGCGGAAGCGCCAGAACTGGAACGCGTCCTCGATGTCGACGAGCGTCTCGCAGGCCTCGTACACGTCCCAGTGCCCGTCCACGTCCTCGTAGATCGCCTTGAGCACCGGGATCAGCTCGGGGCGCTCCGTCCAGGCCTCGGAGACATCGCGCTGCAGCACCGATGCGGGGATGGCGTAGCCGCGGCGGGCGAGGAGGCGCAGGAAGCAGTCGTAGACCGTCGGCTCGTGCAGCAGGGCTTCGAGTTCGGCGTGCTGCGGCCTGCCCTCGAAGACGGCGAGCATGGCGGCGTTCTTGTTGCCGAGGAGGAACTCGATCGCGCGGTACTGGTACGACTGGAAGCCGCTGGACGGGCCGAGCACGCTGCGGAACTCCGCGTACTCGGCGGGTGTGAGGGTGGCGAGCACCGACCACTGCTCGGCGAGGGTGCGCTGGATGTGCTTGACGCGGGAGAGGGCCTTCAGTGCGCGGGTGAGCCGGTCCTCGTCGAGGAAACGGCGCACGGCGCGCAGCTCGTGCAGCACGAGCTTGAGCCAGAGCTCGGTGGTCTGGTGCTGGATGATGAACAGCAGCTCGTCGTGGTGCTCGGGCCGGCTCACCGGCGACTGCGCGGAGAGCAGGGTGTCGAGGCCGAGGTAGCTGCCGTAGTCCATGTCGCTGCTGAAGTCGGTCTGGATCCCGCCCTCGAGATCGCGTACGCCGTCCTGGATCGTCATCGCTGCTCCTTCGCCGGCTGCAGTGCCGCTCGGCGGCGCCTTCCGCCGCTGCGCCGAGCGTATCAAGAACGTGGCGACCGTCTCAATCATGAAATTGCGCGCTTCGGAGCGGGCAGCGCATGCGGTGGCGGGTGCGGGCGGGCCCGGGTGGATGCGCCGAGCATCCGGCAGATGCAACGATAGAGACGGTGCGCACACGCGCGCCGATCATCACGACGGGAAATGATAAATCATGGCGAAGTATCGAGTTCAGAACCCCGCGACGGGGGAGATTGTCGAGACCTTCGAATCAGCCAGCGACGAGCGGGTCGAGCAGCAGCTCGCGGCCGCCGACGCCGCCTATCGCGAGTGGCGGGAGCGGAGCGTGCAGGAGCGCGCCGCGATCGTGAAGCGCGTCGCGGAGCTCTTCGCGGAGCGCCGCGAGGAGCTCGCCCGGATCATCGCGACCGAGATGGGCAAGTCGATCGCGGAGAGCCTCGACGAGGTGGACTTCGCGACGGACATCATCGAGTACTACGCGGTCTACGGGCCCGGCCTCATCACCGATGCCGAGATCCCGAGCACGATCCCGGGCAAGGCCATCATCGAGCAGCTGCCGGTGGGCGCGCTGCTCGGCGTGATGCCCTGGAACTTCCCCTACTACCAGGTGGCGCGCTTCGCCGCCCCCAATCTGGTGCTCGGCAACACGATCCTCCTCAAGCACGCCGATATCTGCGCGCGCTCGAACCTCGCGATCCAGGAGATCATGGAGGAGGCGGGGGTGCCCGCCGGCGGCTACCAGGCACTCTTCACCTCGCACGACCAGATCGCGACGATGATCGCGGATCCGCGCGTCCAGGGCGTCTCGCTGACCGGCTCGGAGCGGGCGGGTGCGATCATCGGCGCGCAGGCCGGCACCCACCTGAAGAAGTGCGTGCTCGAACTCGGCGGCATCGACCCGATGGTCGTGCTCGATAGCGACGACGTCGCGGCGGTGGCGAAGGCGGCGTGGGAGTTCCGCACCTACAACGGCGGTCAGGTCTGCAACTCGAACAAGCGCCTCATCGTGATGGACGACATCTATGACGAGTTCGTCGCCGAGCTGGTGCAGCTCGCCGAAGGCCTGAAGCCCGGCGACCAGCTGAACCTCGGCGAGGGCGAGTACGTGCCGCTGTCGACCCGCGCCGCCGCCGAGACGGTCCACGCGCAGGTGCAGCAGGCCGTCGCGGAGGGGGCGAGGCTGCTCGCCGGCGGCGAGCTCTCCGAGGGGCCGGGCGCCTACTACTCGCCGGCCGTGCTCGTCGACGTGCCCCGCGACTCGAAGTCGTACGGCGAGGAGATCTTCGGCCCGGTCGCGACGGTCTACCGGGTGCACAGCGACGAGGAGGCGCTGGAGCTTGCCAACGACTGCGCGCTCGGCCTGGGCGGTTCGGTGTTCTCCACGGATGAGGCGCGGGCCGCACGGGTGGCCTCGCGGCTCGAGGTGGGCATGGCGCACGTCAACACGATCGCCGCCGAGGCGGCCGAGCTGCCCTTCGGTGGCGTGAAGCGCTCCGGCTTCGGCCGCGAGATGGGGCCGCTGGGCATCGGAGAGTTCGCCAACAAGCGGCTCTACTTCGTCGCGAAGTAGGCGGGCCGGGCCCGTGATCGGGCCTCTCGGCCGGAGGCGGGGGTGCGGTATCAGCGCGCGGCGCGATCCCGCCCCCCCGCCTGCCGCGCACCCCGGCGCCGCGCCGCGAGCCGCTTGCCGAGCAGCCCGTGGCGCGGGCTGAGCAGGTAGACGAGCGCGAAGGCGCAGCCCTGCACCACGACGACGAGCCCGCCCGGGGAGGCGTCGAGCCAGTAGCTCAGGTAGATGCCCAGCACGGAGCACAGCGCGGAGACGGCGGGCGCGATCACGAGCATGCGCCCGAAGCGATCGGTCAGCAGGTAGGCCGTGGCGCCCGGGATGATGAGCATGGCGACGACGAGGATCACGCCGACGAGCTGGATCGCGACCACCGAGGTGAGCGCGAGCAGGCCCAGCAGCAGCGCGCCGAGGAAGCGCGGTGACAGGCCGATCGCGTGCGCGTGCGTGGGATCGAAGGCGTAGAGCGTGAGATCGCGGCGCTTGGCCACGAGCACGACGAAGGCGATCGCCGCCAGCACGCCGATCTGCAGCAGGTCCCCGTTCGAGACCCCGAGGATGTTGCCGAAGATGATGTGGTTGAGATCGGTCTGGCTGGGGGTCACCGAGATGAGCACGAGGCCGAGCGCGAAGAGCGTGGTGAAGACGATGCCGATCGCCGCGTCCTCCTTCACGCGGCTCGTGCCGCGGATCGCCCCGATCAGCGCGACCGACAGGAAGCCGAAGGCGAGCGCACCGAGCGCGAAGGGCGCCCCGAAGATGTAGGCGATCACCACGCCGGGCAGCACGGCGTGCGAGACGGCGTCGCCCATCAGCGACCAGCCGATGAGCACGAGCCAGCACGAGAGCAGCGCGCACACGACCGCCGCGATCACCGTGGTGAGCAGGGCGCGCAGCATGAAGTCGTACTGCAGGGGTTCCAGGATCAGCTCGATGGGGTTCACGAGGACGCACCCCCGAGCACGTCGAGGCCGAAGGCGAGCGCGAGCCGCTCCGGGCGCAGCGCCTCCGCCACCGTGCCGTGGAAGAGCACGCGGCGCAGGAGCAGCACGGCCTCGTCGGCGAGCTGCGGCAGCGCGTGCAGATCGTGGGTGGAGACGAGGACGGTGCGTCCGTCGTCGGCGAGCTCGCGCAGCAGGCGCACGATGGTCGCCTCGCTGCGCTTGTCGACGCCGGCGAAGGGCTCGTCGAGGAGGAGGATCCGCGCCTCCTGCGCGATCCCGCGCGCCACGAAGGCCCGCTTCTTCTGCCCGCCCGAGAGCTGCCCGATCTGCCGGTCCGCGAGCTCGCTCAGCTCGACACGGGCGAGCGCCGCGTCGACGGCGGCGTGGTCGGCGGCTCGGGGGCGGCGGGTCCGGCCCTGGTGCCCGTAGCGGCCCATCATCACCACGTCCCGCACCGACACGGGGAAGGCCCAGTCCACGTCCTCGCTCTGCGGCACGTAGCCGACGAGCCCGCCCCTGCGCGCGGCGGCCTGCCCGTCTCCGGCGATCCGCACGCTCCCCGCATCGGGTCGCACCATGCCCATGATCGCCTTGAACAGCGTCGACTTACCCGAGCCGTTCATCCCGATCAGGCCGGTCACCCGTCCGGCGGGCACCTCGACGGTGACGCCGTCGAGGGCGAGGTGCTCGCCGTAGCGCACCGCGAGGTTCCGCACCGAGATCCCGCCTCCCGCGGCACCGCTCCCGCTGTCCGGGCCCGGATCGCCCACCCGCTCCGCCCGGGCGTTCATCGCGTCTCCCCGGTGAGGCCGGCGAGGATCACCTCGGTGTCGTGGCGGATCAGCTCGAGGTAGCTGGGCACTGGCCCGTCGGGCTCGGAGAGCGAGTCGACGTAGAGGGTGCCGCCGAAGACGGCGTCGCTCGCCTCGACGACCTGCCGCATGGGCTTGTCCGAGACGGTCGACTCGCAGAACACGGCCGGCACCTCGTTCTCGCGCACGAACTCGATGGTCGTGGCGATCTGCTGGGGGGTGGCCTGCTGCTCGGCGTTGACGGCCCAGATGTAGCGCTCCTCGAGTCCGGCGTCGCGGGCGAGGTACGAGAAGGCGCCCTCGCAGCTGACCAGCGCGCGCTGCCGCTCGGGCAGGGCGGCGAGCTCGCTCGTGAGCTCGTCGTGGATCTGCTGGAGCTCGGCGCGGTACGCCTCGCCGTTCGCCGCGAAGTCGTCGGCGTGCTCGGGGGCGAGCTCGCTGAACGCCTCGACCATGTTGTCGACGTAGATCTGCGCGTTCAGCGGGCTCATCCAGGCGTGCGGGTTGGGCTTGCCGGCGTAGGCGTCCTCGGTGATGTCGATCGTCTCGACGCCCTCGGAGACGACCACGTGCGGCACGTCGAGCGGTTCGACGAACTGCGCGAACCACGATTCGAGGCCGAGCCCATTGTCGAGGATCAGCTCGGCCTTCGAGGCCCGGGCGATGTCGCCCGGGGTGGGTTCGTAGCCGTGGACCTCGGCCCCGGCCTTGGTGATCGACTGCACTTCAAGATGCTCCCCGGCGACCTGCTGGCCGATGTCGGCCAGCACCGTGAAGGTGGTGAGCACGACGGGCTTGCCGCCCTGGCCGGTGGCTGCTCCTCCGGCCCCCGGCGCTCCGCCGCCGGCGCACGCGGTGAGCCCGATCGCGGCGAGCGCGGCGGTGGCGATGGCGGTGAGCGGGCGGGGGCGGAAGCGCATGGACGGTCCCTTCTCGGCAGGATGAAGTTAAAAGTTCGACGGGACGAACTCTGGGTACTATACGGCCGAAGTCGCATGGGGATCAAGGCGCTTGCGTTTCGGGCGCGGATCGGCGTCCGGATCATCGGACCCTCCCGGCCGGGCTCGCCGGAGGCGCGCTTCCGCGCGATCACGGGCGAGGTCCCGCTCGCGCGAGCGGTGTCACGGAGGACGCCCGCCGCCCGCCGCCGGGGCAGCGCATCGCGCCCGCGGGAGCCTGACCCAGCTCCAGATGCCGTATGGAGCGGGGGAGAGATGCCGTAATTCATCCGAGACATCCGCGCACTACACTCGGGGGCGAGATTCCATATCCGGGCGAGACCCGGACTTCGCAACCTGGAGGGTCAATGAAGATTCGATACGCGATCCCCGCAATCGCCGCCGCAGCCGTGCTCGCGCTGACGGGGTGCGTCAACAACGCCGAGAACGAGGGCGGCGGATCCGGCGGTGAGCAGGGCGGCTCGACGGCGAGCATCCAGCCCGATCAGGCCGCCGTCGATCTGCTGCCCGCGGAGCTGAAGGACTCGGGCGTGCTGCGCATCGGCACCGACGCCGAGTACCCGCCGAACGAGTACAAGGACGCCGACGGCAACCCGACCGGCTGGGGCGTCGAGCTCGCCGAGGCGGTCTCCGCGAAGCTCGGCCTCGAGCCCGAGTGGGAGATCCTGAGCTTCGACAGCATCATCCCGCGCATCCAGGAGGGTGCGCTCGACATGGGCTCCTCCTCCTTCACCGACACCGTCGAGCGCCAGCAGTCCGTCGACTTCGTCAACTTCCTCAACGCGGGCACGCAGTGGGCCGCCCCCGTCGGCAGCGACGTCGACCCCGACGACGCCTGCGGCCTCACCATCGCCGTGCAGGCGACCACCGTGCAGGACACCGAGGAGCTCCCCGCGAAGTCCAAGGCGTGCACCGACGCCGGCAAGCCCGCGATCGAGATCCTGCGCTTCGACGGCCAGCCCGAGGCCACCCAGGCCGTGGTCGACGGCCGCGCCGACGCCTTCTCCGCCGATCTGCCGGTGACGGGCGACGCCGTCGCCAAGCTGAAGGGCCAGCTCGAGACCATCGGTGACGTCTTCGACGCGGCACCGTACGGCTTCGCGACGCAGAAGGGCAGCGACACCACCCAGGCCGTGCAGGCGGCGCTGCAGTCGCTCATCGACGATGGCACCTACCTCGAGATCCTCACCGGCGCCGGAGTCGAGTCGGGTGCGCTGACCGAGGCCACCATCAACGCCGGCACCGAGTAGGCGCTGCGGCATGACGGATACGGCATCGCGGGCCCCGTCGGGGGAGACCCCCTCGGGGCCCGCTGCTCACGCGACCCCGGAGCAGATCCAGGCGATCCGGCTGCGGCACCCCTGGCGCACCGTGTTCGCCGCGGTGCTCGTGATCATCGCGGCGCTGTTCCTGTACGACACCGCCTTCAACCGGCCCGTCTACGGCTGGCCGGAAGTCGGCAAGTACCTCTTCGACGTGCGGATCGTGACCGGCGCCTGGTACACGCTGCAGCTGACGGTCTACTCGATGGTCATCGCGATCCTGCTCGGCGTCGCCCTCGCCGTGATGCGGCAGTCCCCGAACCCCGTGGTGCGCTCGGTCGCGTGGGTGTATCTCTGGCTGTTCCGAGGCACCCCGGTCTATGTGCAGCTGACCTTCTGGGGCCTCGTGCCGGTCATCTACAAGTCCATCGAGCTCGGCATTCCGTTCACGGAAGCCGTGCTGAGCCTCACGACGAAGGAGCTGCTGAGCTACTTCACCCTGGCCGTGATCGGCCTGGCGCTGAACGAGGCGGCGTACATGGCGGAGATCGTGCGCGCCGGCCTGCTCTCCGTCGACCAGGGCCAGCACGAGGCCTCCACCGCGCTCGGGCTCGGATGGTGGCACACGATGAGCCGGGTGATCCTCCCGCAGGCGATGCGCGTGATCATCCCGCCCACGGGCAACGAGGTGATCTCGATGCTGAAGACCACCTCGCTGGTCACGGCGGTGCCCTTCACGCTGGATCTCTACGGGCGGGCGAAGGACATCTCGGCGGTGACGTATCAGCCGGTGCCGATGCTGATCGTCGCCTCGATCTGGTACCTGGCGGCGACCTCGATCCTGATGGTGGGCCAGTACTACCTGGAACGGCACTTCTCGAAGGGCGTCACCCGGCGGCCCGACGTGATGAAGCCCAGCGTGGAGACCGCTGCCGTGGACGTGGTGGGGGAACCCGCCGAGGGCGGCGACGTGGCGAGCCGGCGCGGCGCGCACCCCACATACCGGGAACCGGGGGGCGAGGATGAGATCGTTCCCCCGCATCAGCGACCCGGAGGCGGAGCATGAACCCGAACACGCACACCCAGTCCGCAGCTCCCGGGGCCGTCCCGCCGAGCACCCCGATGGTGAAGGCCGAGGCCGTGTCGAAGTCCTACGGCTCGAACATGGTGCTCAAGTCGATCTCGCTGGAGGTGCAGCGCGGCGAGGTGCTCTGCCTCGTCGGCCCCTCCGGCTCGGGCAAGTCGACGTTCCTGCGCTGCATCAATCACCTCGAGACCGTGAACGCGGGACGCCTCTCGGTCGACGGGCAGCTCGTCGGCTATCGCCAGAAGGGCGACAAGCTCTACGAGATGCACCCGAAGGAGGCCGCGAAGCAGCGGCGCGACATCGGCATGGTGTTCCAGCGCTTCAACCTGTTCCCGCACATGACGGCGCTGGAGAACGTGATGCTCGCACCGACCCTGCTGGGCAAGGGCGGAAAGGCGCAGCTGAAGGCGCGCGCCATGGAGCTCCTCGCCCGCGTGGGGCTCGCCGACCGGCACGACTACTACCCCGCGCACCTCTCGGGCGGGCAGCAGCAGCGCGTCGCGATCGCCCGTGCGCTGGCGATGGAACCCAAGCTGATGCTGTTCGACGAGCCCACCAGCGCGCTCGATCCCGAGCTCGTGGGCGAGGTGCTCGACGTCATGCAGGGGCTTGCCGAGAGCGGCATGACCATGATCGTGGTCACCCACGAGATGGGTTTCGCCCGCGAGGTGGCCGACGAGCTGGTGTTCATGGACGGCGGCGTGGTCGTCGAGGCCGGGGATCCCGTGCAGGTCCTGACGAACCCCCAGCGGGAACGCACCAAGGCCTTCCTCTCCAAGGTCCTGTAGCCCCGCGCACCGCCGAGTCCGCACCGTTCCGCCGAGAGCACCCATTGCGGTGCGAGGGAAGCGTGCGGACTCGGCGCGGGGACGGGGCGCGGCTACTCGGAGGGGAAGCCCTGGGTGCGCAGGGAGGCGCGCATGGTGTCGCGCCCGTGCAGGCCCGTGACGGGGCCGAGACGGCGGCTCGTGGTCTCCGCCCAGCTGCGATCCGGCGCGCCCTGGGTCTCGAAATAGGCGCGATAGCGCGTCTCGTACTCGACGGTCGCATCGCGCCAGGCCTCGGGGTCGTAGCGCTCGTGGTGCAGCACGCCGTGCAGTGGCAGACGGGGCTTGATCCCCGTGCCCTCGGCAGGATCGGGCACGCCGAGGGCCATGCCGACGATCGCGAAGGTGTGCTCCGGCAGCCCGAGCTCCTCGCTCACCGCCTCGGGGTCGTTGCGGATCCCGCCGACGAACACGCCGCCGAGGCCCAGCGACTCCGCGGCGAGGAGGGCGTTCTGCGCGGCGATCCCCACGTCGATGGCGCCGAGCAGCGTCGTCTCGATGTAGCGCAGCGTCTCCGGCTCGACCCCGCGCGAGCGGAGCAGCTGCGCGTTGCGGGCGAGGTCGGCGAGCCAGACCAGGAACACCGGTGCCTGCTCGATGTAGGGGTGCCCGCCGAGCGCCCGCGAGAGCCGCAAGCGGCGATCCGCGTCCCGCACCGCCACCACCGACCAGGCCTGCAGATTCGAGGAGCTCGAGGCGCGCTGGGCGGCGCCCACGATCGCCTCGAGCTGGGCATCGCCGACCGGCTCGGGCAGGAATCGCCGCACCGAGCGGTGCCGGTGCTGCTGCTGGATGACGGGGCTCTCGGCCGGATCAGTCACGGTGCTCCTCCGGGTGGGATTCGACGGCGCTCGCGGACGCCGCTCAGGCGCCCTCGCCGAGATCCTGCTTGATCTTCGTCGTGGAGACGCCCTCGGTGCGGTCGAGGTAGATGACCTCGCAGTAGGGGCGCAGGATCTCGAATCGCTCGTCGCCCTCCCAGTCGCCGCCCATCACCACGGCGTCGATCTCGTACTTCCGCACGTCGTCGATCTTCTGGTCCCACCGTTCCTCGGGGATCACCAGGTCGACGTAGCGCACCGCCTCGAGCATGTTCTTGCGCGTCTCGAAGTCGTGGTAGGTCTTCTTGCCCTTCCCGGCGTTGAACTCCTCGGTGGACGCGGCCACGACGAGATAGTCGCCGAGGGAGCGGGCGCGCCGCAGCAGGCGGATGTGTCCCCAGTGCAGGAGGTCGAAGGTGCCGTAGGTGAGGATCCGCTTCATGCCTCTATCGTATGAGCACCGCCGCCCGCGGCCCCCGGGAACTCTCAGCCCCTCAGCCGCGCGAGCTCCGGGAAGGGCGGCATCTCGGTCAGTGCCTCCACGGCGCTGCCGATCCTGAACACCGTCGCCTCGTCCCCCGGCTGGCCGACCACCTGCACCCCGGTGGGCACTCCGACGGCCGACATCCCGCTCGGAACGGAGAGCACCGGGCAGTGGTTGGCCACGTTGAAGGGGCTCGTCAGATGCGCCTCCCAGTAGTGCGAGAGCTGCCGGATCCGGCCGTCCGCCGCGCGGACCGCGATGCCGTCGAGGTAGTCCCCGTCCGCGTCGAGCATCTCGACGGCCTGCGTGGGGGTGATGAGGGCGTCGAGCCCGGCCATCGCCTCGGCGAGCTCGCGCTGCAGCTCGGCGTCGAGCGCCAGCGACTCCGTGAGCGGAGTGCGTGCCGCGGCGGCGGCCGCGTCGGCGATGAAGCGGCGGGTGTACGGGGCGAGTCGATCCTCGGTGCCGGCGGTGAGCGCCGCCATCGCGGGCCCGAGGATGTGGCCGAAGTGGGCGAAGGTGACGCGGGTGATGCGCTCGCTCGTCCAGGGCAGGCTGACGGGGACGATCACCGCACCCGCCTCCTCGAGGGCGCGCGCGACCCGGTCGGTGTTCGCCCGGATGCTCGCGGCCACCGGGTAGTCGCCCAGCGTCGGGTCGTAGCCGATCCGCAATCCGCGCACGGCCTCGGCGCCGTGGGGCACTCCGCGATCGGGCCGCTCCCCGTGCGCTCCCCAGGAGCGGTGGTCGACCGGGTGACGTCCGCTCATCACGGCCGCGAACAGCGCCGTGTCGGCGACGGTGCGCCCCATCGGTCCGTCGCCGCGGTACCAGTCGGCCGCGAGCGGCGGCAGGCCGGGGATCCGGCCGTAGGGGGCCTTGTAGCCGACCGTGCCGGTGAATCCCGCGGGGATGCGGGTGCTGCCGGCGATGTCGGAGGCCGTGGCGAGCTGCGCCATGCCTGCCGCCAGCGCCGCCCCCGCGCCGCCGGAAGAGCCGCCGGGCGAGGCGGCGAGGTTCCACGGGTTGCGCGTGACGCCCCAGGCGGGGGAGTGGGTGACGGTCGCGCAGGAGAACTCCGGCGAGGTCGTCCGGGCGTGGATGATCCCGCCGGCCGCGAGGATCCGCTCCACCACGGGATGATCCGCCTCGGCGCGCTGGCCCCGGCAGGCGGCGAGGCCCTGCTCCAGACGGCGGCCCGCGATCCCGTGCTTCTCCTTCGTCGCGACCGGGAGTCCCAGCAGCGGAGGCACCGGAGTGCCGCTGCGTCGCGCCGCGCAGTAGGCGTCGTCGGCCGCGCGGGCACGCTCCGCCGCCTCGTCGAGCAGCAGCTCCGTGAAGGGGTTGACGCCGTGCTCGCGGTCCCCGGCGCCCGCCGCGATCCGTTCCGCGGTCGCGGCGAAGAGCTCGCTCGGGGAGAAATCGCCGGCGGCGAAGCCCGCGAGCGCGTCGGTGGCGCTGAGCGCGGTCAGCGCTGCGGAACCGGCGCACGGCGACGGGTCTCCGGGGGCGGTGCGCGAGGCGCCGGGAACGACGGACTCGGGCGGGAGGGTGCGCGTGCTCATCGCGAGACCGGCGCCCCGCCGTTCGGCGTGCAGGCGAGGGCGCCGTGCAGCATGCGCCACCCCACCTCGGTGAGCACGTCCAGGCCGGCCAGCATGTCCTCGTCGCGGCTGAACTCCCGCTCGCAGTGGCTCACGCCGTCGACCGAGGGGATGAACATCATCACGGTGGGCGCGATACGGTTCATCGCGACCGAGTCGTGACCCGCCATGGTGCGGATCCGGCGCGCGCCGAGGCCCAGATCGGCGGCCACGCGCTCCGTGAGCGCCAGCCCGTCCTCGGGGTAGTGCTGGTTGTCCCGCACGTCGAAGTCCGTGGCGTTGATCGTGAGGCCGCTCGCGGACGCGATCCCGGCGAAGTCGTCGAGCAGCCGCGCCCGGGCCTCCCGCACCACGCGCTCCTCCGCGGCACGCAGATCCGCGACGAGGTGCACCCGCCGCGCCACGACGATGGGGGAGTTCGGCTCGAGGGTGAGCTGCCCGACGGAGGAGACGAGGGTCTCGGGCTCGAAGCATCCGGTGACCTCGTGCACCTTCATGATGACCTGCGCGGCGCCCACGAGCGCGTCATGCCGGTCGGCCATGGCCGTGGCTCCCGTGTGCGATTGCTCGCCGAGCACCTCGATGTCGAGCTTCTGCGTGAACCAGCTGTAGTCGACGGCGCCGATGGGCGTGGCCTCGCGCTCCAGGATCCGCCCCTGCTCGATGTGGATCTCGGCGTAACCGCAGATCTGCGGGCGCGCGTCGCTGCCGAGATAGCCGATGGCTTCGAGCGCATCGCGGACACGCACCCCGGCGAGGTCGCGGACCTCGAGCATGAGCTGCTCGTCCATGAGCCCGGCGAAGACGGAACTGCCCATGATGGAGGGGGCGAAGCGGCCGCCCTCCTCGTTGAACCAGTTGACGACGGCGAGGTTGACCGCCGGTCGTTCGCCGCCCTCGGCGACGCGTCGGGCGATCCGGTCCGCCGCGTGGAGGCCCGCGATCACGCCGTAGGCGCCGTCGAAGCGTCCGCCGAGCGGTTGCGAGTCGAGATGCGATCCGAGGAGGATGTGCGGCGCGCCCGGTGTGAACTCGACGAGGGCGAACTGGTTGCCGATCCCGTCGACCCGCACCTCCCAGCCGCGCCGCTGCGCGAACTCGCGGAACCACTCGCGGGTGCGGCGGTCCTCCTCGGTCGCGGCCTGCCGATCGACGCCGCCGTTCTCGGTGGCGCCGATGCGGGCGACCTCGTGGAAATCGGTGAGGAAGTCGGGGGTGCTCATTCAGGGGCTCCTGGGGTGCTTCGCCGCTTCAGCGGGTGGGTTTCGGGGACACGGGTGCAGATGAGGACGAGGAAGACGAGTGCCGCCGCGAGCGCCACGTAGACGCCGGGGCTGAAGCTCAGCCCGGTCGCCTCCACCAGCCAGGTGCCGATGAACGGCGCGGTCCCGCCGAAGACGGCGTAGCCGACGTTGTAGCTGATGGCGGCGGAGGTGAAGCGGGTGCGGGTGGTGAAGATCTCGACGAAGAAGGTGTAGCAGCCGCCACCGTAGACGCAGATGCAGATGACGAACACGAACTGGCCGAGCAGCGCGAGCGCCAGCGTCCCCGAGGTCACGAGCATGAAGGAGGGGATCGCCAGCACTGCGATGACGAGGGAGCCCGCGATGAGCATGGGCTTGCGGCCGACGCGGTCGCCGATGACGCCGCCGATCGGGAGCACCAGCGCGTACAGCAGCATCGCCGCGGCGTTGATGAGCAGCGACTGCTCGCGGCCGAGCTCACCGGCCGTCTGCACGTAGGAGACGAAGTAGCCCGTGAGGAAGTAGAAGCCCATCGCCGTGAGGCCCATGACCATGATGACCTGCAGCATCTTCACGCGGTTCTCGCGGAAGGCGTCGCGGATCGGCGTGTGCTCCTTGCCGGCGTGCTTGGCCTGGACCTGCTTGAACGCCTCCGACTCCTCGGTGCGCGAGCGGATCCAGAGGCCGAAGAACGCGAGCGGCAGTGCGATGAGGAACGGGACGCGCCAGCCCCAGGCCTCGAACGCCTCGGCGCTCATGCTCGTGGACAGCAGCAGGATGAGGGTTCCGCCG
Source organism: Leucobacter massiliensis (assembly GCF_002982315.1). Taxonomy (GTDB): domain Bacteria; phylum Actinomycetota; class Actinomycetes; order Actinomycetales; family Microbacteriaceae; genus Leucobacter; species Leucobacter massiliensis. The sequence goes on from NZ_MWZD01000012.1 coordinate 114,364, forward strand.
ACGACGGAGGGCAGGGCGGTCGCCGCGAGCGTGATGTTCAGCCACAGCCCCCGCCGGTTCTTCGGCGCGTGCTCGAACACGAAGGCGGGAGCGCCGACGGACTCGCCTCCGGCCGAGAAGCCCTGCAGCAGGCGGCAGAGCACCAGCAGCGCGGGGGCGAAGATGCCGATCTGCGCGTAGGTGGGCAGCAGCCCGATCGCCGCGGTGGCCGCGCCGATGGTGAGCAGCGTGACGTAGAGCACCGGCCGGCGACCGTAGCGGTCGCCGAGGGCGCCGAAGAAGAGGCCGCCGAGCGGACGGATGAGGAACGCCACGCCGAAGGTGGCGAAGGTGGCGAGCAGGGCGAGCACCGGGCTCTCGCCCGGGAAGAACAGCCGGGAGAGCGTGATCGCCGAGAGCCCGTAGAGGCTGAAGTCGTAGAACTCGATGAACTGGCCGACGCTTCCGGCGAGCAGCACCCGGCGCTTGCCGCGGTCGAGGCGACGTCGCTCGGCGACGGGGAGCGGGCCGGTGGGGATGTCGACGGGGTCGGTGGGGGAGTCGATACGGGTCGGTGGGGGGTGCTGCGTCATTGCGTGCTCCTGTGGGTCCGGCGGCGTGGACCCGGCGGCATTGCCGGGCCTCGATAGGACTGACCCCATCTTTGGGCGCGGCCTCGGGTGCGGTCCAATGGTTTCTCTCGCTCATTCCCATCGACTCGGTCGATGAGAAGCCGGGTTCAGGCTCCCGTTCTCGTTGCGTCCGGCGAGGCCTCCGATGCCTCGCCCCGGCCTGCGAGGGCGAGGCACACCTCCTCGAAGGCCAGTGATCTCCGCGTCGGCCGGGCCCCCCGGAGGCGCACCAGCGAGGCCTCCGTCGGTGGCAGCGGATCGGTGAGCCGAATGGGGACCACGTGATCCCCGGCGTAGGTCATCCCGTGCCCGACCCAGTGATTCAGGAGCGAGTAGCCGTGGCCGAGGGCGACGAAGGAGCGCACCGTCTCGTAGCCGAGAGAGACGTGGCGCACGCGGGGCGTGACGCCCAGCTGCTTGAAGAGCCCCAGGTAGTACTCGCGCGTGTGCGGCAGGTTCAGCAGGATCAGCGGCTCCTCGGCGAGCTCCAGGAGGCTGATCTCGCGCCGGCGGGAGCGGGCGATCGGGTGATCCGCGGGAACGATCGCGTGCGGCGGGATCTGCTCGATCAGCCGCCTGCTGAAGCGCTCGCCGACTCCGAGGTCGTACATCAGCGCGAGCTCGCAGTGGCCGTCGAGGAGCGCCTGCTGCAGGGAGCCCTGATCGCCCTCCAGGAACACGAGGTTCACGTGCGGATGCAGTCGCTCGAAGTGCTGCAGCAGCACGGGGGCGCGGAAGGGGGCCAGCGGAGAGTACATGCCGACGACGAGCTCCCCGGTGAGCTGCTCCGTCTCCTCGCGGACCGAACGCGAGATGAGCTCGGCCTCCTCCAGGAAGGCTGCGCTGCGAGCCAGCAGGGTGTGCCCGGCCGGGGTGAGCCGCAGGCCGCGGCGCGGGAGGCGCTCGAACAGCGGCACCCCGAACTCCCGCTCGAGCTGGGCGATGGCGCTGGAGAGCGTCGACTGCGTCACGTTCAGCTCGGCGGCGGCGGCGGTCATGTGCTCTCGTCGCGCGACGGCGGCGAAGTAGCGCAGCTGGACGAGCGTGAACTCCGGCCTCATGCGCCGCCTAGGGGAGGAGCAGCACGACGCCGGCGACCGCCGAGACGAGCGCGAGCAGCAGCGCGATGCCGATGAGCACCGCGTGCACGGTGTAGAAGCGGGTCGGCCGGCCCTGCTCGTCGCGGGCGCGCGGGTCGAGCTTCACCCGCGTCCAGAAGCGCGGCCAGACCACGACGTTGTAGAGGGCGTTCACCAGCAGCAGGATCCCCGCGAGCACGATCATGCGGTAAGTCTACGGGCGCGGCGCGTGGCGTGACGCCGCGTAGGCTGACCGTATGAGCGAGTACCGTCACGTCGTGCGCAAGTGGGTCAAGCCCGAGGATCTCAATCAGCACGGCGCGCTCTTCGGGGGGCGCCTGCTGCAGTGGGTGGACGAGGAGGCCGCGATCGTGGCGGTCGCCCAGCTCGGGACGAAGGACGTGGTCACCCGCCACATGTCGGCCATCGACTTCGCGGCCCGCGCCGACCGCGGCGATCTGCTCGAGCTGGAGTACCGGGTCGTCGGCTTCGGCCGCACCTCCATCACACTCGGCTGCCGCGTGGAGAACGCGGTCACGGGTGAGGAGGTGCTGACCCTGGAGCGCATCGTCTTCGTCGCCGTCGACGATGCGGGCCGCCCCGTCGTCCACGGCCGCGAGAACGCCACCGAGGGTACGGAGCGTTTGCGGCAGCGGCGCTGAGCCCCGCGGCGGGCGAGCGGCGCGGTTCCCGGGGTCTCGGGCGCCGGCCCGGCGGGCGGAGGGGCATTCGCGCCCGGTGACCTCGGGCGGGGTGCGGCCCGTGTCACAGAGCGTCACGGGAGTGGCGCTTGCGTGCCGCATGGAGCATAATTAAGAATGTGTTCCAAGTATCCTGGAACGGATCGCATTCGGGGGAGGGCCGGCCATGACGGAAGCGACAGGCACGCAGAGCCGATTCGGTGACGGCGTCCGCACGGCGCTCGGAGTCGGCGGCCTCATCGCGGTGGTGCTCGGGATGCTGATCCTGCTGTTCCCCGCGAAGTCCGGCGAGATCACCATGCAGATCGTGGCGGCGCTCACCGCCGCCTATGCCCTGGCCGCCGGCGTCGTCTACATCGGCTCCTCGATCTTCAGCAGGAGCAGAGGCGGGTGGGCCCGCGTGGGACACATCCTGCTCGGCCTGCTCTATCTCGCCGGCGGCGTCGTGGTGATGCTGAATCTCGGCGCGGCCGCCGCGGTGATCGCGCTCTTCCTGTCCATCACCATCGGCGCCCTGTGGGTGCTCGAGGGGATCATGGCCTTCACCGTCGTCTCCGAGAGCGACAGCAAGGTGTGGACCATCGTCTACGGGGTGATCAGCGTGATCGCCGGTCTCAGCCTCATTCTGCTGCCGCTGCTGGGAGCGGTCACGCTGTGGCTGCTGCTCGGCGTCGCAATGGTTGTGATGGGTGTCGTGCAGATGGTGCGCGCCCTCACACTGAGGCCCTCGGTGTAGCACCGGGCCTCCGCGAACGGGGTCGGCTCTGGGGGGAGCCGGCCCCTTCGTGTGCTCGCGGGCGGTCCGCCAGGATCCCGCGCAGCTCCGCCGGGATCCCGCGCAGCTCCGCCCGGGCCGGCCCGATCCGCCTCAGCGCAGCGCTTCGAGCCCCTCCGCGGTGATCGGCTCCTCGCCCGCTGCGAGGGAGACGTACTTGCGCAGCACCACGAGCGAAGCCGAGGCCTTGTCGAACTCGGCCGCCACGAAGCGGTCGGTGGCGATCAGCGCGAGCGCACCGCGGGCGGGCATCACCGCGCCGCGCAGCTCGCCGCGTCGCTCCGCCGGAACCACCGCGCGGAGCTCGTCCATCGAGGTGAACAGGGGCAGCACGAGCTGCCCGCTCGTCGAGCGGATCGTGCGCACCCTCGGCCCCTTGCGCTTCGAGGGTGCGCCGGAGACGTCGACCACGAGGTACCCCTCGCGCAGCGAGCTCAGAAAGGCGGCGAGGTGCTCGTAGTCGGGTGTCGCCCGGAAGGCGTCGAGGGCCGCGCGCGCGGTCTCGTTCGCGTAGTCGGCGTGCACCTCGGGGGGGATCGCCGCCGCCTGCGCGTCCGTCTCCTCGGGTGCGGGATCGCTCGCCGTGCCGGCCTCGGGCCGCTGTGCGTCGTCGTGTGCCATGCGTCTAGCCTAGGGCGTGCGCGGCGACCGCCCCGGCCGGGCGGTCGGCCCGTTCCCCGGCAGGCTCACTCCTCGCCCACGCCTCGCGCGGCCAGCGCTTCCCCGGTGGCCTGCGCGTGGGCGACGGTGCGCAGCACGAGCGGGACGGCACGGGCGCGCGGGCTTCGTTCCAGGCCGCGGGCGCGGGCGGCGGCCTGCGTCTCGCGGGCGATCTCCAGCGTGCTCGGGATCGCGCGGATCACGAGGGAGAAGGCGAGCGCCACCCGCTCCGGGCGCACCCCGAAACGCCGCAGCGGGCCGAGGGCACCGGCGACCGTGTCGAGCATGTCGTCGACCGAGGTGCTCGCCGTGAGGGCGCTCGCCGCGAGGATCAGCGCGAAGAGGTCGCCCACCACCTCGAAGCCGCGCTCCCAGCCCTGCTGCCAGGCCTGGAAGGCGAAGAGCGGCACCGCGACGAGGGCGAAGCCGCGCGTGACCCGCCAGAAGTCGCGGCCGCGTAGCCCGGCGAGCAGGGCCAGGGCGACCGCGATCCCGAGCCACAGCGCGGTGAACGCCGCGCCGCGCGTCCACACCACCGCGATCGCGAGCGTGAAGAGGCCGAGCAGCTTCACACCCGGGGCCGCCCGGTGCAGCGGTCCCGTGCCGGGGCGGTATGCCCCGAGCGGCGACGGGGCGCTCACGGCCGCTCCGCGAGTGCACGATAGTGGGCCACGGCGTCCCGCGGGTCCCCGTCGAACACCACGCGCCCACCGTCCACCACGAGGCTGCGGTCGGCCTGCGCGGCAAGCTCCAGCTCGTGCGTGACCAGCACGAGCTGCTGCGGCAGTGCCATCAGCAGCTCCCCGATGCGCCTCGCGTTCCGCAGATCGAGCAGCGTGGTGGGCTCATCGGCGACGAGGATCGCGGGATCCGCGGCGAGCACCGCGGCGATCGCGAGCAGCTGCTTCTGGCCGCCCGAGAGCGAGTGCACGCTCTGCTCGGCGAGGCCCGCGATCCCGAAGCGTTCGAGGACCGCCACCGCGGCGGCGCGGCGCTCGCGCTTGCCCGGGTGCGTGCGCCGCAGCGAGAGGGCGACGTCCTCCGCCGCGGTCGGCATGATGAGCTGGGCGCTCGGGTCGGTGAAGACGAAGCCGACGCTTCTGCGCACGGCCGGTCCGTCGCGGCGGGTGTCGAGAGCGCGATCCGGTTCCCCCGCGCTCCCGGCCGGCCCGACCGTGATCCGCACGCTCCCCGTGCTCGGCTCCACGAGCCCGTTGATGAGGCGTGCCAGGGTCGATTTGCCCGAGCCGTTGCCACCGATGATCGAGATGCGCCGCTCCGTGAGCGTGAGCGTGGTGGGGTGCAGGATCGTGACCGCGCCCGTGGCGGAGGGGGCGGTCACGCCGGCGTTGCGCAGTTCGATCCGCGGGCCTGCCGCCGGGGCGGCGCGGGGGGCGGCGCCGGGGCGGCAGCAGCGCGGGAAAGGCGCGGTGCACGGCGGTGGCCACGAGGGCCATGAGCAGATTCTTCACGATATCGCCAGGCAGGAAGGCCAGATCCGCGAGGAAGGCCTGGCCGATGGTGAGATCGGCGCGCCAGGACATGCCGAGGATCCCGAGCGGGTGGATGAACACGAGGCTGGAAAGGAGGCCGGCGGCGAAGATCAGCGGGACGCTGCTCGCGATCTTGCGCCGCGGCAGGCGCTCCACGATGAATCCGGTGGCGAGCGCCGCGAGCGGGAAGCCGAGCAGGTAACCGGCCGTGGGTCCCGCGAAGGGGGCGAGGCCCGCCGCGCCCCCGGAGAAGACGGGCAGCCCGATGGCGCCGACGGCGAGGTAGAGGAGCACAGCGAGGAAGCCGCGGCGGGCGCCGAGTACGGCCCCGGCGAGCATCACCGCGAAGGTCTGCAGCGTGATCGGCACGGCGCCGCCGACGCTGATCGCGGGCAGCAGGGCGCAGACGGCGATCAGCGCGGCGAAGGCGGCGATGAGCGCGATGTCGGTGGCGACGCTGCCGCGCCGGGCGGGGCGTCGCCCCGCCGGTTCGGCGTCGACGGCGGTGCTCGCGGGCAGTGCCGTGCCGGCGGGGGCGGGGGGGGGGGGGGGCGGGGGGGGGGGGGGGGGGGGGGGGGGGGGGCCCCCGGGGCGGCCCCCCCCCCCCCCGTCCGCGCCCCGCGGATGCCGGGGGTGGGGGTATGGGGGGGCGGCCGCAGGTTAGCGTTAGGCTGGGAGCATGCGCAACTCCCTCGCCGATGTCGTCTCAGCGGCCCTGCGCGTGCTGGAGGCGCAGGGCCTCGAGGGGTGCTCGATGCGCCGCGTCGCCGCGGAGCTCGGGGTGCAGCCGAGCGCGCTCTACCACCACGTGCCCGACAAGCAGACGCTGCTGGCGCTCATGGCGGACCGCATCGTCGCGGGCGCGGGCGCGGCGGAGGGTGATCCGCGCCGCTTCTGCGTCGCGCTGCGGGACGCCATGCTGGCGGTACGCGACGGCGCCGACGTGGTCGCGACGGCCGCGGCCTTCCGCCTCGGCGCCTCGGAGATCGAGGAGCGCCTCGCCGCGCTCGTCGGCGCCGACGGGGCGCGCACCCTCCTGCTCTACACCTTCGGGCACGCGCAGTCGACCCAGACCCACCTGCAGGCGGCCGCCCTCGGCGCGCTCGCCGCCTTCGCCGCCGGGCCTCCGGCCGGTGGCCCTGCCGTCGCCGCTGCAGCAGGCCAGACGGCGACGCCCGCGGCCGTCGCGGAGGCGGAGCTGGAAGCCTCCTTCGGCCGCGGCCTCGACATCATCCTCGCCGGCCTGCGCTGATCCCCGCCGCCCCGGCCTCGCAGGGAACGGCCCTGCGGTGCGATACCGTGGGGCGAGACGGGCGAGGGGGCGGCATGGACATCACGGGGTCGATACCGGTGACCTACAACGCGCGGGCTCTGGGCGGCCTCGCGGCGGGCGGCGGGACGGTCGCCCCGGTGCTCTTCCGGGCGGACGCGCTGACGGCGCTCACCCCCGAGGGGCAGCGGGGGCTCACGGAGCTCGGGATCGGCCACGTCGTCGATCTGCGGACGGAGGCCGAGCGCCGGCGCGCCGCCGATGTGCTCCCCGCTGCGGGCGGCCCCGCGTTCACCCCGCTGCCGATCCTGGGCGGTGCGATGGACGGGCTCGTGCAGAGCCTGCTGCCCACGAACGACGAGGCGCCTCGAGCCCTCACACCGGCGCTGATCGACCAGGTGATGAGCCGCCTCCCCACGCTGGAGGAGCTGTACCGCTCCATGCTCGAGGCGAGCGGGAGGCAGTTCGCGGAGCTCGCCCGGATCGTCGTCGCGGCCGCCACCGAGGAGTCGCCCGGCGTGCTCGTCCACTGCACCGCGGGGAAGGACCGCACGGGGTTGGCGAGCGCCCTGCTGCTCTCGCTCGCGGGCGTCTCGCGAGAGGACATCCTCGCCGACTACGCCGTCACCGACGAGAAGCTGGCCGGTCCCTTCGGTGCGGAGCTCACGGCCCTCGTCACCTCGCTGGGCGTGCCACTCACGCCGCGGCTCGAGACGCTCGCGACGCGCGCGCCCGAGGCGGCGATGGCGTCCGCACTCGACTGGGTCGAGGCGCAGTACAGCGGCGCCCCTGGCTATCTGCGTGCCGGCGGACTCACCCAGGACGAAACGGAGAAACTCCGTGCGGCCCTCCTCGCCGCCTGATCCGGTTCAGAACAGGGTGTTAGATCGATGGGTGATTGGTATCGATGGTGAGTGCCCGTCTGGCCCGGAATCATGCGGAAGTAGTGATTGGTGGCGATAGGGGAGTGCTGGCCAAAACTGACACTTCTGCGGACTCGCTGCGGACAACAAGGGTCCGATCTCAGGTCCGACCCTTTGCTGCCGATCTTGGTGCGATTTCAAATCCGACCTACCCGAGCGCAGCATCGCGCTGACAACGCGATGCTGCGCTGTTCCGCGCGCGCTGGCGGCGTTCTTCCAACCGCGAAGAGCACCGTCAAGGAGCTTCTGCGCACACCACTGGCATTGGTGGATAACCGCGTCCCACGTTCTGTGACACAGCGACAGAATCGAGGCATGGAAGGCGCCGCTACTGCAGCTATTCGAAAGATCGTTCGTGAGGAAGCCGCGGCACGACTTCAAGGCATCCGGATGGACAATACTGCACACCTCGTTCACGCTCTCGAGAGACCACAGTGCTGCGCGCACTGCACTGGGCAGATCCACTCACAGAACTTTGGGGAATACGAGCCTACCTGGACGACGAAGCAGGTTGCGGAGTTCCTCGGCCTGAAGGCCAAGACCATCTTTAACCTCGTCCATGCAGGCGAGCTGAAGCCCCGCAAGCAGGACCGCTTGAACGCGTTCATTCCGTCGGAGGTGTCCGCGTAACGCGCGCAGGTGCTCGGGCTCGAGGGAGATTAGAGAGTAGGCCGACGTCTGATTTCGGCTTGCTCATCAGCGTGCTTCCTGAGTGCTGACAGGACGGCTCAGCGGATGACTCTCCCGCACATGGGGCCAGGCTACGCGTCTGGCTGGGGTCAGGGAACCCCTCAGTGGCAGTGCGCCGCACAGCGGCTCGGGGACTACTGCTGGCGTCGCGAACCGCCGCCGAAGCGATATCCGAAAGGAAAGAACGTGAAGGCCAGGTCCTCCAGGGTGTCCTTGTGCTGTTCGCAGAAGTCGTCAGCTTCTTCCGCGCTGTTGCACAACGCGACGATCCTGCTCTCGTTTTCGTAGTCAGACACGACAATCCAAACGCCGTCCTGGGCACGATTGGGGATGGCGTTCATTGGGCGTGACTCCTTGATTGACTAGCAGGCACGTCTGAACAATACACTCGCAAGGTGAGTAAGAAATCAATATTAGTTTCAATTGCTAGCCTCCTTGTCGGCGGCCTCGTGATTGGTCTCCCCGCCTCGGCGATGGCGTCAGACCTCGAGCGGGTAGGACCTCCCACAATGACCGCCGCAGTCCAAGAGCTTCCTGATGTCCTGACCGACGAGCAGATGGACGAGCTCACCTCTGACATGCAGAACCTGAACGAAGGTCCGCTGGTGTTCGAGGCTCCGGGATCGCCAAGAGTTCAGGCAAAAGCAGTAACCCCACTATGCACGCAAGACACCGGTCGGATTTGGAAGCGCACCTCTGGCAGCATCCACAAGTACGGGACGATCGGAGGTAAGCCATCGATCACATGCAACACGAACGTCACCGCACTCTCGTTGAGCACGACTCTCTACATCAAGACGATGTTTGGCTGGGGCAAAGTTGCCGGACCCTTCAACAGCGCGAACGCTGGAGTGAAGAAGCTCGAGCAGAAGCAGGTCGAGTACGCCTGCAAGAAGGCCTCGCCATACAACCACTTCCGGATGGTCGCAAACGGGTCTGTGACTTATCCAGGGCTGAAGCCCATTGCCGGCGGTGCGTACTCGGAAACTGACGGCGGTGGGCTGCCCTGCTCGTAGAACCATCGCTGTGACTGCTCTCGCCCTGGCCGTTCGGGGACGGCGGCGGCCGACGCGGCGTAGCCTGACCATATGTGCAACAGCTACGGTCTCGGCGGCTATCTCCGCGATGGGGAGGAGCCTAGTAGCCCGCTGCGGCCTCTCGACCAACGCGAGAACGAACGCGCAATCGCCGAGTGGGCTCGTGAGCTGGGTGGGCGTGCTGCGATCACGGGCGCGAAGTCCCGGAACCTGAACCCCATTATCCGCGCTGACGCTGGCGGTGAGCGGCGGTTGGAGTTCGCGTGGTGGTGGATATGGCTCGACGGGTCCGGGCCGGTGAAGTTCTCGGCGTTCAACAGCCGCGACGATAAGCTGTTGCGGTCGTAGAAGAAGCCGTTCCAGCACCGCGCACTGCTCCCCGCATCCTGGTATGTCGAGAAGAAGGGCCGCTTCACGCTGCCTAGTGGCGAGCAGTTCGGGATCGCGGCCGTCACCTCGACCGTCGAACTGGACGACGGCACGGAGTTCGTCACCTACTCGATGGTCACCCGCGACGCACCAGAGGGCAGTGAAGCCGCCGAGTACTGGCCCCGCATGCCTCTCGTACTCCCGCGCGATCAGCACGACGAATGGCTCGACCCTGGACGCGCCGGCGACGAGACGCTGGTCGCTGAGGTGCAGCATGCGAGCGACGAGATCTCACGAGCATTGACCACAGAGGTTCCCTCGACGTCTGTCGACTCCACACCGTCCTGAAGCGACGAAAAGCCCCCTGCAGCATCCCGAAGGACACCACAGGGGGCAAGTGCGTAACTAATTGGACACGGTTTCTAAATCGTGAGTGATCTCGGAATGCCCCTCTGGCAGGATCGCGTCATGACTGAGACCCCTGCGGGCTGGTACCCAAACCCTGACGCGAATAAGCCCGGCATGGTTCGATGGTGGGACGGCAGCGAGTGGACCGAGCACGAGCACACCGACTTCTCGAGCATCGATCCCACGCGGATCTCCAAGCGAGACGCTCGCGCCATGATCGGGCAGATGCAGCAGAGCATCCACACCCTGGAGAGCATCATCAATCGGCACGGCCTGCGAAAGTTCGAGGACTTCACGCAGTGGCGGCAAGAACGCCTTGAAGGCCTCACTAAGCGCCATGCCGAGATTGACCAGGAAGTTGCTCGTCTGAAGCAGGAGCGCGACAGCGTGCAAACAGAGGTCGAGGCCCTTAGGGAAGAGGTGGTGTCGCTTACCACTTCGCGCGGCTTCCAGGAAGTGGGACTGTTCGACTACGAGCATCCGGCCGAGTCGTCCACGCAGCTCGCCACCGAGCTTGAGGCGGTGCGCATGAAGATCAAGAGCGCGATCCGCAACAAGTACGCGACCACCTCAGTGGAGGGTTTCACGTTCAACAACTCAGTAGCACAGGGCACCCGGTTCTCGAACGCGCTCGCGAAGCTCATGCTGCGCGCCTACAATGCGGAAGCGGAGAATGCGATCAAGACCACCAAAGCCGGCAACCTCGCAACCGCTCAAGCCCGCCTCAGTCGTGCGGCCGAGCAGATCGCGAAGAACGGTGCGATGATCCAGCTGCAGATCACCGATCACTTCCATCACCTTCGCCTGCAGGAGATCGAACTCGCGCATCGTCACCTGAAGGCTGTGCAGCGTGAGAAGGAACTCGAACGCGAGCATCGAGCCGAACTGCGCGAACAACGCAAGGCAGAGCTCGAGCTGAAGAAGGAGCAGGAGCGCCTCGAGAAGGAGAAAGCGCACTACCAAGCTACGCTCGCCACGCTGCGCGCCAAGGGCGACGAGGAAGGTGTCGAGCGGCTACTCGCGAAGATCGAGGACGTCGACCGCGCTATCCATGACGTCGATTACCGGGCCGCGAATATCCGGGCCGGCTACGTGTACGTCATCTCGAACATCGGCTCGTTCGGCCCCGATGTCGTCAAGATCGGTATGACGCGTCGACTCGACCCAATGGACCGTGTCCGAGAGCTCGGGGACGCGTCCGTTCCGTTCCGATTCGACGTGCACGCGCTCTTCTTCGCCGACGACGCAGTATCGGTCGAGAACATGCTCCACAAGGAGTTCTCACACCACCGCATCAACCAGGTCAACTACCGACGCGAATACTTCCAGATCACTCCGGAAGAAGTGCTCGAAGTTCTCAAACAGCACCAAGTAGAAGTGCTCGAGTTCACCGTCGACCCTGACGCTGAAGAGTTCAGGGAGAGCCAGAGCATCCGCGCCGCTCTTACCGCTGAAGCAATCGCCGTCTAGAAACGCGAAGAGTGCCCCTCCCGCAGCCTTAGCTGGGGAGGGGCACTGGGGTGTGACACTTCGTTGTTTAGAGTCCTGCGCGTCGGTTCGCTCGTGCCTGCTGCTGGAGTGAGACGTCGATACGACCGTCAGCGACGACCGCCATCGTCCCGATCAGGGCGTTGTTGGCGTCCTTCACGGTGATGCTCGCCGGCACGTGTTCCACCACAGTCCGTTCGACCACAATGGTTTGCGGTGCGGACGGTGCGAAGTTACTCGCCTGCAGGCCCGGCGAGTACATGCCCGCGTTGATCTGCTTCAGTAGCCCCCGGTGCTTTCTGGCTTCAGAGGCACGGATCACTTCTTCACCGCGTGAGAGGCGCACGAGCACCGAGTCGGACGTTCCCGTGCCGCGTCCGAACACCGTCCCAGAGGCGATACCGCCTCCGATACCGGGCACGAGACCGCCGGCCGCCAGACCGATCGTCCCGCCACTGGCGTAGCCAATCGTGCCCCCGTTCGCGCGCATGTGCACGCCCTTTTCGCCTTCGTACCGGATCCCGATAGTGGTCTCCCGGTATCGGGCGAGGTTGTTGAGCGCGTTTTCCGCGTCCTGCGCGCCTCGAAGGAGCACGTCAATGTCCTTCTGATCCGGCATCGCAAGGATCTTGTCCGTGAGTTTCTGCGCTTCGTCAGCGCTCCCGGTAAGAGCCAGCGCAGTGTCGTAGATCTGCTGACGCCCAGCAGATAGCCGCGCCTCGAAGTTAGCGGCAGCCGTAGTCGTTCCCAGAGTCTTCGACTCCAATTCAAACTGCGCCTTAGTCCCCGTATGTAGTTTTTCAGAACAGGGTGTTCTGGTCCTCCATGCCGCGCATCGCGTCGTAGTCGAGGAGGAGGCACCGGATCCCCCGGTCCTCGGCGAGGGTGCGCGCCTGTGGCTTGATCTCCTGCGCCGCGAACACGCCGCTCACCGGCGCGAGCTTCGGATCCCGGTTCATCAGCTCGAGATAGCGCGTGAGCTGCTCCACGCCGTCGATCCCGCCGCGTCGCTTGATCTCGATGGCGACCGAGGCGCCCGAGGCGTCCCTCGCGAGGATGTCCACCGGGCCGATCGCCGTCATGTACTCACGGCGCACCAGGGTGTGCCCCTCGCCGACCAGCTCGATCTGATCGGCGAGCAGCTCCTGCAGGTGCGCCTCGACGCCGTCCTTGATGAGCCCCGGATCGACGCCGAGCTCATGGGAGGAGTCGTGCAGGATCTCGTACAGCGACACGACGAGCTTGTCCGCCGTCTTCTGATGGGTGACCTGCCACGCCTCGACGATGCCCGCCGCCGTCTGCTCCTCGTCGAGCTCCACCGCCGTGAGCGTGCACGGCGGGCTCATCCAGTTCAGCGGCTTGTAGGAGCCGCCGTCCGAGTGCACGAGGACGCTGCCGTCGCTCTTGAGCATGAGCACCCGGCGGGCCCGTGGCAGGTGCGCCGAGAGGCGACCCGCATAGTCGACGGAGCAGTCAGCAACAACGATTCGCACTCGCCGTAGTCTAGTGTCCCGCGCCCGCGCTTCGCTGCCGGGCGGAGGCCGCCGCGAAGACCACGTAGACACCGAAGGGCAGCAGCGCCCAGAACGCGGTGAGCAGGCCCACGTGCTCGCCGAGAAAGCCGAACGCCATCGGCCCGAGCAGCATGCTGCCGTAGCCCAGAGCCGAGACCGCCGCCACATCGCGGGCGGCCGTCTCCACGCGGTCCGCCGCCGCCGAGATGCCCGTCGGCCAGCCCAGGCTCGTGCCCACGCCCCACAGCACCACGCCCACGATCACCAGCGGCGTGCCCGGCGCCAGGATCGTCACCACGACCCCGGCCATCGCGAGCGCCGCCGAAGCCCGCAGCACCCCGCTGCGGCCGAAGCGCAAGATGAGCGGCGAGCCGATAAGCCGCACCAGCATCACCGCGGCGAAGAACACGCTGAGCATCGCCGCTCCGAGCTGGTTGCTCACGCCGTGCCCGTCGACGAGTGCGAGCGGCAGCCAGTCGCTCGCCGTACCCTCGAACAGGCCGAAGGAGAGCGTCATCACGCCGATGACGACGATACGGGGATCCCGCCACGGGGTAGAGGCTCGGGCCGGGCCGGCACCCGCAGCCGCCGCGGACGCCGGAACCTCGCCCTCCGGTGCCTCCGGTGCCCCCGGGCCTCCGGCCGCACCTGCGCTCGCCCCCTCGTCCGTCCCGGATGCACCGCAGCCGCTTGCCGGAGCACCCCGCCGTCGCTCGGCCGCGATCCGCGCCGCTCGCTCGTCGCGCGGGAGGGCCGGTAGCAGGGCGAGGAGCACGACCGCCCCGCCCACCATGACGGCGAGGAAGTGCAGCGGCACGGGCACCCCCGCCGCCTCCGCGGCAGCGCCGATCCCCGTCGCGGCGACCGCGCCGAGACTGTAGCCGCCGTGCATCAGCGGCATCCGGGGGCGGCCCAGCGCCCGCTCCGCGTTCGCGCCGCTCACATTCATCGCGACATCGCAGACGCTGAATGCGAAGCCGTAGCCGAAGAGCACCGCGAGACCCGCAGGCAGCGCCCCGGCCAGGATGATCGCCGCCGCCGCCGGGAGAGCCAGCGCCGCCAGGACGGCGAAGACGGCGAGCGTGCGCCGCGGCCCGAAGCGCTCGATGAGCCGGCCCGAGATCGCGAGGCCGGCGACGCTGCCGACCGCGAGGCAGAGACCGTAGACGCTCATCTCGCTGGGCGTGGCGCCCAGCTCATCGCGGATCGCGGGGATGCGGCTCAGCCAGGTGCCGAAGCCCAGGCCCACCACCACGAAGATGACGGTGACGGCACCCACCCAGCGCCCGGCCTGGACGCGCTCCGCCGAGGACACTCGTTGCACGGATCGAGTCTAGAGGCCACGCCGGGCTGCCCGGAGCGCAGTGGCGCCAGCCGGAAGCGCTCCTTCGCTCGGCGCCCTCACGCCCCCAGCACCATCCAGCGCTCGCCGCGGGCGCGCAGCCCCAGGGTGACCGCGCGCGCCAGCATGAACACGATGGTGAACCCCGCCGTGAGCGCGACGAGTGCCGCGGTGCCGCTCGGCACGAGCACCGTGAGCGCCCACAGCGCCGGCACGTAGACGGCGAGGTTCACCAGGCTCGTCCAGGCCAGGTACCGCGCGTCCCCACCACCCATGAGCACCCCGTCGAGCACGAACACGAGGCCACCGAGCGGCAGCGAGATCCCGAGCACCAGGAGCGCAGGCGGCAGGATCGCGAGCACCCCGGCATCGCTCGTGAACACCCGGCCGATCACGGGGCTCCCGGCCGCCAGCAGCAGGCCGAACACCGCCCCGCAGCTCACGCCCCAGAACACGGTGCGCCGCACGATCAGCCGGACCCCCTCGGGATCGCGGCGACCCAGTGCCTCGCCCACCAGCGCCTGGGCGGCGATGGCGAGCGCGTCGAGCGCGAACGCCGCCGTCGAGAAGACCGTGAACACCACCTGGTATCCCGCCGTGGCCACCGTGCCGTGGCTCGTCGCGGCGAACACGGTCGCCAGCAGCGCCGCACGCAGCCCGACCGTGCGCACGAACAGCCAGCCGCCGCTGCGGCTCGCGTACAGCACGCCGTCGCGCCGGGGAAGCAGGCTCGAACCGGCCCGGCGCACGTGCCGCGCGATCACCGCCGCGTACACGAGGACCATGCCCCACTGCGCCACCACCGTGCCCCAGGCGCTGCCCGCGATGCCCCAGCCGAGCCCGTAGATGAACCACCAGTTGAGCAGCGCATTCGCGGTGAAGCCGAGCACGGCGACCGCGAGCGGGGTGCGCGTGTCGAGCAGTCCGCGCAGCAGGCCGCTCGCGGCGAACACCAGCAGCATGGCCGGGATCCCGAGGCAGGAGACGCTCAGGTAGGCGAGCGCCTGCCCCGCCGTCGCGGCGTCGACGCCGAACGACGCCACGAGCGGCCCGCTCACCGCCCACAGCAGCGCGCCCACTGCGATCCCGATCCCGAGCGCCAGCCACAGGCCGTCGACCCCGGCCTGCACCGCTCCGCGCAGATCGCCCGCCCCGCGGCGGCGCGCCACGAGCGGCGTGGTCGAGTAGGCGAGGAAGATCATCAGCCCCACCGCGGTCTGCAGGATCGCCGCCGCGACCGCGAGGCCCGCGAGCGGCGCCGCGCCGAGGTGCCCCACGAGGGCCGAGTCGACCACGAGGAACAGCGGCTCCGCGATGAGCGCGCCGAGCGCCGGCACCGCGAGGTGCGCAATGCTGCGGTCGACTCTCCTGCGTTCCTGCATGCGCATCACGCTACCGGTGACCCGGGACATTCGCGGCGGGAAGCCGGGACGGGACACTAGGGTGGGGGCATGACCAGCGCAGTGCTCAGCTCAGGCATCGACCTCGCAGAACTCGACCCCGCGATCCGGCCGCAGGACGACCTCTTCCGCCACGTCAACGGCAAGTGGATCGCGCGCACGGAGATCCCGGCCGACAAGGCCCGATACGGCTCCTTCGCGGTGCTCGCCGAGAACGCCGAGGAGGCCGTGCGCGACATCATCACCGGCACCAGCGCGCCCGCTCCCGGGCTCATCGAGGGGGGCGCGGATCGTGAGGCCGACAAGGTCGCCGCGCTCTACGCGAGTTTCATGGACGTGGAGCGGGCCGACGCGCTCGGCGCGAGCCCCATCGCGGGCGATCTCGACCGGGCGCTCCGTGTCGCCTCGGTTCCCGAATTGATCGCGCTGGTCGGCGAACTCGAACGCCAGGGCCTCGGAGGCTTCTTCGGCATGTTCGTCGACAACGACCCCGGCGATCCCTCGCGCTACATCGTCTTCGTCATGCAGGGCGGGATCGGGCTGCCCGACGAGTCCTACTACCGTGAGGAGCAGTTCGCGGGGATCCGCGAGCAGTACCGCGCCCACATCGCCCGCATGCTGCGGCTCGCCGGCATCGCCGAGGGCGAGGCCGAGCACCTCTCGGCGCTCGCCTACGATCTCGAGCGCCGCATCGCCGCCGCGCACTGGGACAAGGTCGCCAGCCGCGACATCCAGAAGCTCTACAATCTGCGCACCTTCGAGGGCCTGCGCGAGATCACCCCCGGGCTCGACTGGCCCGCCTACCTCGCCGCCATGGGCGCCCCGCAGGAGGCCTTCGCCGAGGTCGTCGCCGCCCAGCCCGAAGCGCTCGCCGGCCTCTCGGAGCTGCTCGTCGAGGACGAGCTGGAGAGCTGGCGGGCGTGGCTCGCCTGGTCGATCGTGCGCGGATCCGCGGCGCTGCTCTCGCAGGAGATCTCGCGCGCCAACTTCGACTTCTACGGCACCGCGCTCACCGGCGCTCCCGAGCAGCGCGAGCGCTGGCGCCGCGGCGTCTCCTTCGTGGAGGGGGCGATGGGCGAGGCCGTGGGCCGGCTCTACGTCGAGCGGCACTTCGACGAGCGCTCCAAGAGCGCCATGGACGAGCTCGTCGGGCACCTCATCGAGGCCTACCGCGACTCCATCCGCCAGCTCGACTGGATGGGCCCCGAGACCCGCGCCCGCGCGCTCGACAAGCTCGACCGCTTCACGCCCAAGATCGGCTACCCGGTGAAGTGGCGCGACTACTCGGCGCTCGCCGCCGACGCCGGCGATCTGCTGGGGAACTCGCGCCGCGTCGCCGAGTTCGAATTCGCACGCGAACTGGGCAAGGTGGGCAAGCCCATCGACCGCGACGAGTGGTTCATGACGCCGCAGACCGTCAACGCCTACTACAACCCCGGCTTCAACGAGATCGTCTTCCCTGCGGCGATTCTGCAGCCGCCCTTCTTCGACGCCTCGTGGGACGCCGCCGCGAACTTCGGCGCGATCGGAGCGGTCATCGGTCACGAGATCGGCCACGGCTTCGACGATCAGGGCTCCCGCTACGACGGCGACGGCAAGCTCACCGACTGGTGGACCGAGGCCGACCGGGAGGCCTTCGAAGCGCGCACGAAGGCGCTCATCGGCCAGTACAACGCGCTCTCGCCGGAGGGCGCCGAGGGCCAGACCGTCAACGGCGAGCTCACCATCGGCGAGAACATCGGCGACCTCAGCGGGCTGGAGATCGCCTGGAAGGCCTACCTGCGCTCCCTCCACGGCGCCGAACCGCCCGTCATCGACGGGCTGACGGGCGCCGAGCGCTTCTTCCTCGCCTGGGCGCAGGCCTGGCAGCAGAAGTCGCGTCCCGAGGAGACCGTGCGGCTGCTCACCATCGACCCCCACTCGCCCAACGAGTTCCGCTGCAACCAGATCGTGCGCAACCTCGCCCCCTTCCACGAGGCCTACGCCACGAAGCCCGGCGACGGCCTCTGGCTCGCCCCCGAGGAGCGCGTGAGCATCTGGTAGACCCGCCAGCCGCTCCGCCGGCGCGATCCAGCCTCGCGCACTGCCCCCGCACCCCTCCGGATGCGGGGGCAGCGCGTATTCCGGTGCTCGTCGATGCCGTGACGCGGCGGGCGTGCGCTGGCCGGCCGGTGCCGGTCGGTGCCGGGCGCGTGCCGGGCGTGCGGAGCCTGGGCTAGACTCGCGGGCAGTGACACGGGGTGCCGCCCAGCGGCTGAGATCACACCCGTCGAACCTGATCTAGTTCGTACTAGCGAAGGGATGTTGCTCGTGAGCGACCCTGATTTCCGCACGCCCGAGGAAGCCGGCCGGGTCTCCGGCACCGCTGAGCCACCGTCAGGCCCGCCCGCAGCGGCCCTCGCCGCAGCGGCGGCCGCACGGCTCGCGGAGCTGCGGCTGCGCGAGCCGCTGACGCACAGCATCACGAACAGCGTGGTGACGGGTTTCACCGCGAACGCGCTGCTCGCGCTCGGTGCCTCCCCGGCGATGGTGGACATCGCGGGTGAGGCCGGCGTGTTCGCGGGTATTGCCGACGGCGTGCTGCTCAACCTCGGCACCCCGGCGCCCGAGCAGCGCCGCGCCATGCGGGAGGCCGTCGCCGGAGCCGCCCGGGCCGGAACGCCGTGGGTGCTCGACCCGGTCGCCGTCGGCGCGCTGCCGGTGCGCACCGCCCTCGCGGCTGAGCTCCTGGCGGCTGGCCCCGCGGCCGTCCGCGGCAACGCCTCCGAGATCCTCGCACTCGCCGGCCGCGGCGGAGGGGGCCGCGGCGTGGACTCCGCGGACGGGCCCGATGCGGCGCGCGAGGCCGCGCTGACGCTCGCGCTCGCGCATGACGCCGTCGTCGCCGTCTCCGGGCCCGCGGACCTCATCACGGACGGTGCGTCGATCGTGCGTGTGGAGAACGGTCACCCGCTGCTGACCCGGGTCACCGGCGGGGGTTGCGCGCTCGGGGCGGTGTGCGCGGCGTTCCTCGGCGTGCGCGGCGACCGCCCGGCGCTCGAAGCGGTGGTCGCCGCGCACCTCGTCTACGGCCTCGCCGCCGAGCGGGCGGCCGAGGGAGCCGCGGGGCCCGGGAGCTTCGCCGTTCGCTTCATCGACGCGCTGGGCGCGCTCTCACCGGACGAGGTGAGCGCCGGGGCGCGGCTGCGCGTCGCCGCGGCGCGGACCGCGGGGGAGGGGCGGGCGTGAGGCTCGAAGTCATGCTGGTGACCGACCGCGCACTGTGCGGCATCCGCGGGGTCGGCGAGACCGTGCGGCGCGCCGTCGACGGGGGCGCCGGAACCGTGCAGCTGCGCGACAAGCGGGCCGGTGCCGGCGAGCTGCTGCGGCAGGCCGAGCAGATCGCCGGCGCCATCGACGGCCGGGCCGCGTTCGTCATCAACGACCGCCTCGACGTCGTGCTCGCGGCGCGCGAGCGCGGCATCCCCGTCGACGGCGTGCACCTGGGGCAGGGCGACGTCGACGTGGTGCGCGCCCGGGACGCACTCGGCCCTGCCGCCGTGGTCGGGCTCACTGCTCACACGCCGGCCCACCTGGCGGCGCTCGCCGCACTGCCGCGAGGCACCGTCGACTACCTGGGTGTCGGCGTGATCCGGCCCACCAGCACCAAGCGCGATCATCCGCCGGCCATCGGCGTCGCCGGCTTCGCGCGCTTCGCAGCCGCCGCGCCCGTGCCGTGCGTGGCGATCGGCGGAGTCCGTGCGGCGGACGCCGGAGCCCTCCGCAGAGCGGGGGCGGCGGGCCTCGCGGTGGTCTCGGCGGTGTGCGCGGCGCAGGATCCCGAGCGTGCGGCCCGCGAACTGCTCGCGGCCTGGCGGAACGCGGGTGCCGGCCACGCGAACGGAGCCGGCCGATGAGCCGGCAGCAGCGCATCGTCAACGTCCTGTCCGTCGCCGGCACCGACCCGACCGGGGGAGCCGGCATCCAGGCCGATCTGAAGGCGATCGCCGCGGGCGGCGGTTATGGCATGGCCGTGGTGACCGCGCTCGTCGCGCAGAACACCCGGGGCGTGCGCGCGGTGCACGTGCCGCCGATCCCGTTCCTCACCGCCCAGCTCGACGCCGTCTCCGATGATGTGCGCATCGACGCCGTGAAGATCGGGATGCTCGCGAACGCCGAGGTGATCGGGGCCGTCGCCGCGTGGCTGCGCCGGGTGCGTCCCCCGCTCGTGGTGCTCGACCCGGTGATGATCGCGGCGAGCGGTGACGCGCTGCTCGACCCCGAGGCGGTCACGGCGCTGCGCGGGCTGATCCCGCAGGCCGGGCTGATCACGCCGAACCTCCCCGAGCTCGCCGTCCTCGCGGGCGCGGCGGGCGCCGGCGCCGCCGGGCCCGCGGACACCTGGGAGGCCGCGCTGGAGCAGGCTCGCCTGGTGGCTTCCGCCCACGGCGTCCGGGTGCTCGCGAAGGCGGGCCACCTGCCGGGGGAGCGCACGCCGGATGCACTCGTCACCCCCGAGGGCGACACGATCGAGTTCCCCGGGGTGCGGATCGCGACACGGAACACGCACGGCACCGGTTGCTCCCTCTCTGCGGGCATCGCAACCCGGGTGGCGCGTCACGGCGGGGACTGGGTGCGCGCGGCGCGTGAGACGAAGGCGTGGCTGCGTGAGAGCCTCGCCGCCGCGGACACCCTCGACGTCGGCGGCGGCAGCGGACCGGTGCACCACTTCGCGGGGCTCTGGGCGCGCGGCGGACTTCACACGGCGCCCGAAGCGCAGCAGAACCGCGCGGTGCGCGGGGACGGCGGTGCCGGGCGGCGGGACGATCAGCCGGCGGGCGCGGCCGCGGAGGTCACGGTCGGCAGGCTCGATGCGGGCCCCAGGCGGTCGCCGTCGCAGTAGCCGAAGCCGAAGCTCCGGAAGGGCCAAGCGTAGAACAGGGGGGTGCTCGCCCGTCCCTCGGCGTCGAGTTCGATGGGCGTCCACAGCCGGGTGGACGGCCGTGCGCAGACGGAGGCGCCGGGAATGCCGCTGAAGCCGACCACGAAGGGCGGAAACACCCCCGGCGCACCGGGGTCTTCGGGCCAGGCGCTCAGCTCCGCCTCGGGCGCCGAGAGCGAGAAGGAGACCCGCTGCGGAGGCTCCCCCGGGAGCGCCGCCTGGCTCACCACGGCCGTGTGCGCGCCGACGGGGAGGGGGAGGCTCGCGAGGTCCGCCTGCCACGCGCCTCCGGTGTCGGCGTGGACGTCGAGACGGTGTTCCCCGAGGGTCACGGCGACGGCCGAGCCGGGTTCGGCGGTGCCGACGAGCCGTGGCGCCACCGAGCCGCCGCGCGTGTCCCGGGCCTGCACCGTGAGCGTGGCGGGGGGCGATCCGGGATCGGGGTCCGGCTCGGGATCGGGACCCGGCTCGGGACCGGGATCGGGATCCGGCTCCTCCGTCGCGGGGGTGCCGTCATTGCCCGGCTGGGCGTCCGAGCCCGGTGCCCCGCTGTCCTGCGAGGGCCCCGCGCCGTGCGGAAGGGCCGAGGGAGACCCGTCGCCGTCGGCGGGAGCGTCCGTCGCGGGGCTTGGCTCCGCCGCCCGGGCTGATCCGGGGCCTGCGCCGCCGGGTGCGGGACGGGCCGGCTCCGAGACGGAGGACGGGCCCGGGGCGGAGCCCGGCAGGGGGTCGGGGAAGGCGAGTGACACGATCAGTGCGGCGATGCCGACGCTCGCCGCGGCGGCACCGCCGAGCAGGGCTGTGGCGCGCAGCGGGCGCAAGCCGACGGCGGCGTGGGCGGCCGTGGCGCCGCCGGGGATCGGCAGCAGGCCGGGGCTGAGCGGCAGCGCCGCGGCGAGCAGTACGAGCAGGCCGCGCCGTCCGCCGAGCCTGCGGTCCTCGCGTCGCAGTTCGTCGCGCAGGGCCGTGCACTCCGGGCAGTCCCGCAGGTGCGCGTCGAGGGTGCGCGCCCGCGGCCGGGGCAGGGATCCGCGCACGTAGCGCGGAAGGGCCTCGGCCACCTCCGGATGGCTCGCGACGTCTGCGGGCGGCAGTTTGTGGCGCAGCCATGAGAGCCGGAGCCCCTCACGCGCTCGGCGCAGTGTCACCGAGACGGCGTTGGGGCTGAGCTCGAGCTGCTCGGCCACGCGTGCCCGTGGCGCGTCGTCGACCTCGCTGAGCCACAGCACCCGCTGCCAGCGCTCGGGAAGCGCGCGGAACGCGGCGACGATCTCGGAGTGTTCTTCGGCTCTGAGCACGGGCTCGTCGCTCGCGGCGGTGGGCTCCCCGTCGAGCTCGACGTTGGTGAGCTGCCACTGCTGTTCACGGTAGCGCCGTGCCGCGATGTTGCGGGCGACGCGCAGCAGATAGGGGCGGAACGCCTGCTGCGGGCCGACGCCCCGCTGCAGCTGTTCCCAGAGGGATTCGAAGGCTTCGGAGACGACGTCCTCGGCGTCGGAGCGTGCGAAGGGGCGCACCACCCGCTCGGCCACGGCGGCGTGGCGTCGCCAGAGTTCAGCGAATGCGGCACGGTCCCCGGATCGGGCGGCCAGCAGCAGTTCGGCTTCGTCGTCGGCGTCGGGTGCCGGGGGCGTGCCGTCCGGCGCTGTTCGCCCGTGATCGTGCGATGCGTGCGCGGGCGCGTCGAACGGTGCCGGGGTGCTCCGCCCACCGTCCGCCGTTTCCCGATCCCCAGAGCTCATGCCGCTCCCTGCCTCCCTGCGCTGTGTGCGACGCTGCGGGCGCTCACCGCGGGCGCCGCCCGAGAACATGTGCGCAGGGGGAGGAAAATGTGACGGGCCGGAGCGCGCAGCGCGGGCAATTCCCAGGGATTCTTCAGCTTCACGGAAAAAACGAGGATCTCGCGTCACTTTTCTCCCGTCCCCCGCACATATGAGGCGGGAAGGCACTCCCCGCCACCGCCGCGAGGCGCGTGGCCGCCTTCTCACCCCTGGCGGTCGCCGCTCCCCGGCGCCCGCGCCGGGCGGGCGCACTCCCCGTGCCCGCCCGGCACCCACTCGGGCGTGCGGCGCTGCTGCCGGGCGTCCACGTCGCGACCGATATCCGGTGACGCGGTCCAGGGGTGCGAGTCAGGGTGCCGCGCGAGCGAGTCAAGCCGGCGCGCGGCAGATGTATCACAGTTCGATAACGGAAGCCGGCCGGGTGTCACTTTTCCCGCAGCGCCGGCACGTGTCAAGCGGAGGCCGATCCCGGACCTCCGTATGCCAGGAGTGAATCCCGCGAGCTGCGGTGGTTCGGGAAAGGAGACGTTCACGTGGCTGAACGTAATAAGCAGCGCCGCTTCGCGGCCGCGATCGGGGTGGCTGCCGCAGGCCTGCTCGCCCTCACCGGGGTGGGGACCGCCGCGCATGCGGCGCCCAACGACTACGGCAACATCGACGCCGACCGCCAGGGCTCGCTCACGGTGCACAAGTACCTGCACCAGGACGGCGGCACCGAGGGCGACGTCAGTGAGACCCCGGCCGACGGCGACTTCTCGGACCCGGTCGCCGACGTGGTCTTCACCGTCTACCCGCTGCTGCAGAACGGCGAGCCCATCGACCTCACCGTCCCCGGCAACTGGGACCAGCTGAAGGACCTCACCCCGGGAGACGCGTGCACCGCCCCCGCGGGCTTCACCCTCGGCACCCCCCAGGCGCTTCCCGCGACCGACGCGGCGGGCACCGCGACCGCCGCCCTCCCCGTCGGCGTCTACCAGGTCTGCGAGACCTCGGCCCCGCCGAAGATCGTCGACCGTGCGATCCCCTTCATCCTGGCCATCCCCATGCCGCACGAGAACGGCTGGGTGTACGACGTGCACGCCTACCCCAAGAACGGCGAGGGCGAGATCGTCAAGTCCGTCGAGCCCCAGCAGAACACCGGGCTCGGCTCCACCGTGCGCTTCCCCGTGACCGTGCCCGTGCCGACGATGGCACAGAAGTGGACCGCCTTCGCGATCCGTGACACGCTCGACACCCGTCTCACGCCGGTCGCTGCGGCCGACATCGCCGTGACGGTCGACGGCGCCGCACTCGACCCCTCCTTCTACGAGGTCACCATCGAGGGTCAGCAGATCACGATGAACTTCACCGCCGCGGGCGTCGCATGGCTCAACGAGGGCCCGGGCGCACAGATCGGCAAGAAGATCCAGGTCGTGTTCGCCGGTGTGGTGAACGCCCCCGGTGACGGGACGATCCCCAACCGGGCCGAGCTGTGGACCAACAACCCCGGCTTCGATCCCGACGTCACGCCGCCGCTCCCCTCGAACGAGGTGCGCACGCACTGGGGCGCCCTCGAGGTGCAGAAGCGGGCCGACGGCACGAGCGGCACCGAGGGCCGCCTGAACGGTGCGGTCTTCGAGGTCTACAACGCCGCCGACCCCTACGCCGCCGACTGCTCGCAGGCCGAGGCCGCCGGCGATCCGATCTCCGTGCAGGGCGAGACCCGCTTCACCTCGGCCGGCACCGGCGTGATCTCGGTCTCGGGCCTCTTCGTCAGTGACAGCGTGCAGGCCCCCGTGGATGCGGAGCAGCGCTGCTACGTGCTGAAGGAGGTCGCGGCCCCCGCGGGCTACGTACTCCCGGCGGAGCCCTTCACGGGCGTCGCGGTGCAGGCGGGCCAGACCGCCGTCTCCGACAACGTCGAGATCATCAACACGCAGCAGGAGGTGCCCGAGCTGCCCCTGACCGGTGCGGCCGGCCAGGTGCTCCTGATCGCGGGCGGGGTGGCGGCGATCGCCATCGCACTCGGCCTCGTCCTGATGAACCGCCGACGCGGCTCGGTCGAGCGCTGATGCTCCTCGCGAGCAGCGCGGTGCGGCGCACGCGCCGACGGTGGAGGCCCAGCGCCCTCACCGTGTGCATCGCGCTGCTCGCGATCGGCGGGCTCGTGGCCGGGCTCTACCCCATGAGCGCGGCCTGGCTGTCGGCCTACAACCAGTCGCAGGTGGTGCGCGGCTACACCTCCGATCTGGCAACGGTGCGGCCCTCGGCCGAGCAGCAGCTCGCCGAGGCCCGCCGCTACAACGAGGCGCTGAGCGCGGGGGTCGTCCTCGGCCGCAACGCCTCGGTGCCCGTCGGGGACGGCTCCCTCGCGGACGCGTCGCCCGACTACCAGCGCATGCTGCGCGCGAACGCCGAGGGCACCATGGCCAGGGTCAAGATCCCGAGCATCGACGTCGACCTGCCGATCTACCACGGCACGAGCGACGCGGTGCTCGACCTCGGCGCCGGTCACCTGGAGGGGTCGCACCTCCCGGTCGGCGGTCCCGGCACCCGCTCGGTCATCACCGCGCACCGGGGCCTCGCGAACGCGACGATGTTCAGCAACCTCGACCGGGTGCAGCTGGGAGACACCTTCACCGTCGAGGTCTTCGGCGAGGTGCTCACCTACCGCGTCCGCGAGACGCGGGTGATCGCGCCGGAGCAGACGGACACCCTTCGTGCGGAGCCGGGGGAGGACCTCGTGACCCTGATCACCTGCACCCCGCTGGGCATCAACACCCACCGGATCATCGTGACGGGCGAGCGGATCACCCCCACGCCCGAACGGGACCTCCTCTCGGCGGGCGCTGCGCCCACCGTGCCGGGCTTCCCGTGGTGGCTGGTGTACGGCTCGGCCGGGCTGGCACTGGTCGCCGGCTACGTGGTGTGGCAGGGCGCCGCCGACGCGCGGGCGGGACATCGGAGGGGAAGCGGCACATGAGCCGAGAGATCGAAGAGCAGGGACGCCAGGAACGTGGGAACGGAGCGGAGAGACGGATGAGGATGTTGTTCAGCAGGACGAGCGGCGGGAGACGAGCGCGCGGCGCCGCACCCGCACGCAAGGGATGGCGCCGGATCGGGGCCGGAGCCGTCGCACTCGCCCTGGCCGGGGGGCTGGGCTGGGCGCAGACCGCCCCGGCCACGGCGGCCACGGTCTACGAGATCGAGGGCGAGTGGCAGGCGGGCACCCCGAACCCGGTGAAGACCGGCGACAACATCGTCTCGGTGTGGCGCTACAACATCAATGACGACGCACCCGCACCCGGCAACGCGCCCGTCGACAATGTGACCGTGAACTTCACGGTGCAGCACGGCGTGTTCACCGTGCTGCCGGAGGCCTGCCTCGTCGAGGGCGTCGACCCCGCCTCCCAGATCTCGGCCGACGGCAGCTCCCTGCGCTGCAATCTCGGCACGCGCGATCAGGGGAGTGCCGAGCTGCTCCTCGCGGGGATCCGCGCGGTCGGCAACAGCGGTGATCGGGTGAGCGTGGGCGCCGAGATCGGCGGCGTCACGGCGCAGCTGCCTGAGATCCCCATCAAGAACGTGTTCGCCATGGATATGAAGTGGGACGGCGGCACGGGAACCCTGAACGAGGGAACCCAGCAGAAGGCGAACTTCCCGTGGTCGCTGCGGCACGCACCCGGCGGCGAGCCGGGACCCCAGACGATCACCTACGACCTCACGTTCACCGCCTCCGGCGGGGAGGTCCTGCTCCCGCACGCGGACGGCTGTGACGTGATACCCGGCTACTTCGCCGGGCATCCGCGGTCCGATGCTGATTCGAGCCCCCCGCGACGCGCGCCGTTCGTCACCCAGTGCAAGCTGGAGCCGACCGGCACGAACACCATGCGGCTCACCCTCACGGGCATCGACTACTCGAAGACGCTCCTGCCGACGGAGGACTCCGGCGGAGCGCCGTTGCCCACCGACTGGGACGTGGTCGCCGCCGGTGAAGTGAACGTCCAGTGGACGTGGAAGGGCACCACCACCCTCACCATCGACGCGAAGCCGACCGGCCCCTATGTCTCGGTCGACGGCGCGACTTCGAACGACCTGACGAACAACAACTCGACGAGCCGCGCCGTCACGCGCGGTATCTTCACGGGCGGCTGGCGCTTCAGCGGCCTGCGGCCGCAGCTGCCGGGAACGCAGTGGACGGATACCTCCCGGGCGATGGCCGGCGACACGATTCTCGCGAATGCCGGCGTCCTGCCTCCGGCGCCTGGGGAGCCCTCCGCCGGACTCTGCGTCATCATGGACTCCAAGTACGTCGACTTCGTGGATGCGGTCGTGGGAAGTCTCGAAGAAGGGGTCGTCACGCCCTACCCGGGCATCACCTACTGGTACTACACCGGCACGGGCGTGAACAACAACCTCAACCCCAACAGCACCAGCTACAACCCGAACACCTTCACCTGCGACGGGAGCGGCTGGACCACCACCAAGCCGAGCAATCCCGCCTCGATCCGTGCCGTCCGCGCAGAGATCACCGCCGCCGCAGGAGCGAACGTCACCGAGAGCCTGGCCATGCTGTACGTGCACAGCCGGATCAAGAGCAATGTGCCCGTGGGCCAGGACATCTGGACCTGGATGTCCTACAACCGGAACGGCGGCACGAGCTGGCAGAACCCGACCCGGTCCACCAATCCGAGCGACGTGCCGGCGACGGGCACATTGACCCCGGGCACCCGGTACCCCTTCACCTCGTCCGGGCGTGACATCATGCGCGTGATCGCGGCGAACCCGCGGGTCACCAAGGTCGCGGACCAGGACTACTCGGTTCCGGGAGCCACCGTGCAGTACACCGTGACCTATCGTGCCGAGGCGGGCTCGAACGTGACGGTTCCGAACTACACCCTCACGGACACCCTGCCCGCGGGCACCAGTTATGTGCCGGGCAGCGCCTCGACGGCGCCGTCCAGCCAGAGCGGGCAGAAGCTCACCTGGAATCTCGCGAACGTTCAGACGAACACCGACTACGTCATGACGTACAGCGTGCGCCTGCCCGCGGACGCCGAACCGGGGTCGGCCTTCACGAACGAGGTGACGGCGAACATCAGCGGCTCGACCGCGACGGCGACGGACACGGTGCGCATCCGCGACGGCGGCCTCGTGCTGCTCACCAAGACCGCGGCGGCCAGCAAGGTGCCGCACAACGGCGGAGCCGCCGAGGACTCGTGGACCGTGCGACTCACCTCGACGGACACCCGCAGCTCGGCCTTCACGGACACCATCGACGTCCTGCCCTACAACGGTGACGGCCGAGGCACCTCCTTCACCGGCGGCTACCGGCTGAGCGGCCCGGTGCAGGCGGCTGCGAACGCGACCGTCTACTACACGACGGCCGATCCGGCGACGCTCGTCGACGATCCCGCCCACGCCTCGAACGGCTCGGCCGGCAACGTCAGCGGCAACACCGTCGGCTGGTCGACCGACTTCACCGCCGAGGCCACGGCCGTGCGCGTGATCGGTCCGGCGCTCGCCGGTGGCTCCACCCAGGAGTTCGTCGTCGCCGTCGTCACCGAGGGCGCCACCCACGGCGACCGCTACGTCAACCGCGCCGAGTCGCGCGCCTCCCGCCAGGAGCTGCGCATGCGCACCTCCGGAGCCTTCGAGATCGGCGCCGTGAACTCGGTGACGATCAAGAAGTACGTCGCTGACGCTGAGCAGGAGTGGCACGACGCCAACGACATCGACGACGCACCGAGCGTCCACACCGGCGACACCCTGCCCTATCGTCTCGTCATCACGAACACCGGCGACCAGCCGCTGCAGAACGTCGTCGTCACCGACGACCGGGTGGATCTCGCGAAGCTCGACCCGCTGCCGGAGGGCCTCACCGTCGTCGACGGCAAGGCCGTGATCCCGGAGCTGCAACCCGGCGAGGAGAACCAGCTCGTGGTCGAGTACCAGGTGCCGGTCGCTGCGGGAACGCCCGCCGGCAACCTGGTCAACACCGCCTGCGTGGTGCCGCAGCCCGTCGACCCCGATGACGAGACCGCCCCCTCGGTTCCCGCCGAGGAGGACTGCGATCCGGCGGTCGTGATCGTGCAGCCCTCCTCGCTGTCCTGGGAGAAGGTCGCGGCGGGTACGCCCGACACCGAGCGTCTCGCCGGCTCCGAGTGGGAGCTCACCCCCGTCGACGAGAACGACGAGCCCGTCGGCGACCCGGTCCCGGTGACCGATTGCGTGGCCGACTCCGCCGCAGCGTGCGACGGACCCGATGTCGATCCCGCCGCGGGCGCATTCCGCATCGACCCGCTCGACGACGGCCGCTACCGTCTCGTCGAGACGCGGGCGCCCGCCGGCTACCAGCTCGACGCGACGCCCCGCTTCGTCGAGGTGCTCGGCGAGACCGCCCTGGAGCAGCCCATCGAGAACGTCCTGCAGGAGGGACCGGAGCTGCCGCTCACCGGCGGGGTGGGCACCCTCGGCTTCTGGGTCGGGACGGGACTGCTGAGCGTGCTCGCGGCCGGCGGTGTGCTGTGGCAGCGCCGGCGACGCCGCGCGGGCGCTCGCTGACCCGGGCAGAGCGGCCGGCTGTCGCCGCGCGCGGCCAGACGCATCGGCAGCGGCAGGGGCAGACCCTGCGGCAGCGGGTGCGCGGCCGCGAATGGCCCTGCCGCGGCCCCTTCGCTACGCTGAGGGTGGCCGAGCGGAGGGGAGGCTGTGATGCCGGGAGCAGAAGTGTCGCGGACGGACCGCTTCGAGCGGCGGAACCGTCTGTTCTCGGAGCGTCCTTTCCACCGTCTCGACGTGCAGTTCCACGGTCTGCAGGACATCCCGCACAACCCCCACCTGCAGGAGTACCTCTACACCGCCGGCATCGAGATCTCCCGCATCGAGGCCGCGCACGCACTGCGCGCGCGCATCGCGCACTTCCCCGAGTTCACCTTCGTGCACGCCGTGGTGCCGCCGCTCACGATCGTCTGGAGACGGGACCGCCTCTCGATCGGCCGCGCCCTCGTGCTGCTCGTGCGCGACGGCGGCCTCGAGTTCCCGGACGGAGCGCCCGTGGTGCGCCGCGAACCGGGCGCCTACCTCGTGCTCCCGGGGGACACCCCCGTGGAGATCACGGCCACCCGTCCGCGGACGGAGGTCGTCTACTTCAGCGTGCCCGCGCGCTTCGTCCGGGGGGTGCTCGACGCCGGGGAGGCATCCGTCTCGCCGACTCCGCTGCCGAGCGCGCTGCTGGCCCCCATGTATGCCTTCGCGGCGAACCTCTGCGCCCTGTCGCTCACGGACATCGACGACTTCTCTCCGCTGGAGTCGGCGGCGGAGGAGATCGCCCGCTCCACCGTGCGACTCATCGTCGGCCTCCCGGAACGCAGATCCCCGTCGCTTTTCAGCACCGCCGTGGAGCTGATCCTCGACGAATACCCCGATCGTGCCCTCAACAGCGCGCGCCTCGCGGAACGGCTGAAGGTCTCATCCCGTACGGTCCAGCTCGCCTTCCAGGCCGAGGGGACCACCGTGTCCGGGACGATCCGCCGCGTGCGCGCCGCCGCTGCCGCGCGCATCGCGCGGGAGCAGCCGGAGTTGCGCCGAGCGAGGATCGCCGAGCTCACCGGCTTCGGCTCCGTCGACGCGCTCGAACGCGCCCGGAACGCGGTGCGGCGCCGGGATCACGTGTCCTGAGACGCCCGCCCCCTCGGCGAGCCACGCGCTGCGCAGGCCCGCCCGCGCCCGCCGGCCGAGCGCCGATACCGCGTTCGGCTCGAGCGAGAGCTGCCGGGCGATCTCTCCGCGCGAGTGCCCCTCCACGAGCTGCAAGCGCAGCACCGTCCGCCAGCGCTCCGGCATCGCGTCGAACGCGGCGCGCAGCAGCCGCTGCTCCTCGGCCCGCAGCAGCGCTTCGTCGGCTCCGGCGGCTCGCGCTCCGGTCAGCGCGTCGAGCTGCTCACCGTCGAGGCCGGAGACCTCGTGACGGCGCTGCTGGAAGTGGCGGGCGGTGAGGTTGCGGGAGACCGCGATCAGGTACGCGCGGAAGTACTGCCGCGGGCCTCCGCCCGCGAGCAGCTGGCTCCACAGCTGTGCGAAGGCCTCCGCCACCATGTCTTCCGCGGCGTCGCGAGCGAGCGTGCGCACCGCGGCGATGGCGGCGCCGACGTGACGCCGCCACAGTTCCGCGTACGCGCCGCGCTCGGCCCGCCGCGCCGCGGCCAGCAGTTCCTCCTCCGTGTGATCGCACCACGAACGTCCCCGTTTCGGCATAACCGTGCTCCCCAGCTGTTCCCCGACCCCTGTGGTCTGAGAGCACGCTAGAAAAGGACGGTGCGCGGCGGAATCGCGATGCGCCGAATGCCGTCACGGCTGCGCGGAATGCGGCTCCGCGGGGATGCTCCGGCGGTTTCCGCGCGGAGGCTGCGGAGCGCGGGCGCGGAGCGCGGGAACGGCTCCGGGCGCTGCGCCCGTGGCTCAGCGGGGCGTCGCCGCGACCGGCCGGTGGAGGGCGCAGGCCGCGCCCGCGTGGGCGTCGCAGGCGACGAAGCGGCTCCGGCACGAGGGCTCGGCGCAGTTCGCGAGCCGCTTCGTGGCGGTGCCGCAGACGGCGCAGCGGCCCAGCACCGCGGCCCCGGGAGCGAAGTCCATCGTCTCGCGCCCGTCGAACACGGCGAGCGACCCCTCCCACAGCCCCTCGTTGCCGAAGGCCTCGCCGTAGCGCACGATCCCGCCGTCGAGCTGGTACACCTCCGTGAATCCGCGATCCCGCATCGCCGCCGAGAGGATCTCGCAGCGGATCCCGCCCGTGCAGTAGGTGACGACCGGCCGCTCCTTCAGCTCATCGAAGGCTCCGGCGTCGATCTGCGCGATGAAATCGTGGGTGGTGCGGGTCTCGGGCACCACCGCCCCGCGGAAGCGGCCGATCTCCGCTTCCCAGGCGTTGCGCCCGTCGAAGAACACGACCTCCTCGCCGCGCTCCTCGACCAGCCGGTGCACCGCCTCCGGCGAGAGGTGCTCGCCGCCGCCCACGACCCCGTCGGCGTCGACGCGCAGCTCCTCGGGGATCCCGAAGGCGACGAGCTCCTCCCGCACCTTCACGCTGAGCTTCGGGAAGTCGGCGATGCGCGCCCACGGCGCCGAGCGGTCGACGCCGTGCAGGCGCTCGGGCGCGCTCGCGACGAAACCGCTGCCGTCGCTCCACTTCGCGTCGAGACGGGCGAAGGGGCCGTACTCGCGCGTGCGCCGTAGATACCGCTTGCACGCGTCGAGCTCGCCCCCCACGGTGCCGTTGATCCCGTGCGGCGAGACGATGATCCGGCCCCGCAGCCCCAGCGACTCGCACAGCTCCCGCTGCCACAGCCGCACCGCCTCGGGATCCGGGATCGGCGCGAAGGCGTAGTACAGCAGGATCTTGGGCTCGCTCACCCGACCATGCTACGCGGGCTCGTGCTGGGCCGGCGGCGCGGCGAGCAGGGTGCGTGCGTCGTCGTAGGCGCCCGGCTCGTCCCGGACCGGCAGGTCGAAGATGCGGCTCGGCCCGCTGCCCGCGGTGTCGGCCGGCCAGCCGGGGTCGCGGTCGCGGGCGAAGGCGACCACCGCCCCGTGGATCGCGTCGGCGAGCGCCTGCGGGGGCTGCGGTCCCGCCACCCGCTCCACGCCGGCCGCGTCGAGGCGGTCGAAGACGAACGGCACGTCGCCGCAGTGCCCCGCCCGCGGCGGATCGTCGGGATGCCAGGCGAAACGGTAGCTCCAGGTGGGCCCAGCCACGGCCGAGACCGCACGGGCCTCGGCCGCACGCGGCACCCAGGAGCGGAACACCGCGTCGCTGAGGTAGCGCCCCAGCAGCTCCGCGCTTCCGGTGCACTCCGCGGCGCGGCGCGTCCGCAGCCAGGCCTCCGCCGCCTCCCGTGAGGCGCCCAGCGCGCGCAGCAGCACACGCCGGGGAGCCCGGTCGAGCAGCCCGCCCGGGCGGAACAGCCCCGTCAGCTCGTCGTCCGCCGTGCCGAGCACGAGCGGCACCCCGGCGCTCGGTCCCTCAGTGAGCGCCGCGAGGGTGTCGACGGGCACCACGTCCCCGTCCGCGACGGGCCCGAGCAGCAGGCCCGCACGCACGATGGCGTGCACATCGTGCAGCAGGTGCGGGGCGGCGGGTGAGGTGATGCGGGGCTGCAGGGCGAGCAGCTTCGACTCGGGGACCGAGGCGAAGCCAGCGGCGTCGGCGGTCACCCCGGCCAGGCGGGCCAGTCGCAGCGCCCTCCGCCTGGCGGCCGCGGCAGAGGGGTCCGCCACCGCGGGCGAGATCGCATATCCGCCGGAGAACAGCCCGGCCGCGTCCGGCACCCCGAGCAGGGTGAGCACGGCCCCGCCGCCCGCCGACTGGCCGGCGATCGTCACCCGCGAGGGGTCGCCCCCGAAGGCCGCGATGTGGTCCCGCACCCACCGCAGCGCGCATACCCAGTCGAGCACCCCGCGATTCGGCGTCGCGTCCTCCACCCAGCCGAAGCCCGCGAAGCCGAGCCGGTAGGAGACCGTGACGAGCACCACGCCGTCCCGGGCGAAGGCCCGCCCGTCGTACCAGGGACTCGCCGGAGACCCCGAGATGTAGCCGCCGCCGTGAATCCACACGAGCACCGGCAACGCGGCCGCGGGATCGGGATCCGGCGTCCACACGTTGACGCTCAGCGTGTCGTCGCCCGGCACGCTGTGCTCCGGGATCAGCGTCATCCCCGTCTCGCCGCGCTGCGGGGTCGGCCCGAACGCCCGCGCCTCGCGCACGCCCGTCCAGGCCGCCCGGGGCTGTGGCCGGGCGAAGCGCAGCGACCCCACCGGCGGCTCGGCGTAGGGAATGCCGCGGAACACCGCGATCCTGCCGCGTCCCTCGGTCTCGACGGCGGCCCCGGAGCCGGCAGCGCCCGGATCAGCGCGCTCCCACGTCCCGCGCACCGCGCCGGAGGGGGTCTCGACGATCGGGCCCCCCTCAGCCTCCGCCGCGCGGCTCAGGCCCGGGCCCTTCCCTCGGCCTCCCGCAGCTCGGCCTCCCGCGCCCCGCTCGCCTCGCGCACATCCGCGGCCTCCCGCACCTGATCGATGCGCAGCTGCTGCTCGGGCGTCCGGGTGAGCGGGGGGATCACCTGATGCTGGTCGGTGACGATGACGACGTCGTGGTCCACGTGCTCGGCCATCGCGTGCACCGCGTCGATGAAGTCGCGGCGGCGGATCGCGTCGAGCACGCGCGCGTGGTCGCGCTCCATCTCAGAGCCGGTCGCCACGTTCGCGAGGCGTCCGCGATGCTCGGGCGTGCGCAGCTGGTCGTTGATCCCCGCGTAGAGCGACGCCAGCAGCCGGTTCTTGGCCGAGTCGAAGATGAGGCGGTGGAACTTGCTGTCGAAGGCGCTGTCCTCCCCGCCCGTGGCAAGGCCCAGCACCGGGCAGCGCGTGCAGCCCACCTCTTCGGCGGCGGCCCGCTCGAGCGCGGCGAGATCCTCCTCCGTGCGATGGATCGTCGCCTGCTGCGCGGCCTCGATCTCCAGTGCCCGCCGGTAGCTGAGGATCTCCTCGAGGGTGAAGTCGGCGAGGAACTCATTCAGCAGCGTGCTCGTCGGCGCGGCCGATCGCACGAAGGTGCCCCGCCCGGGCAGCGTCTCGAGCATGCCCACGCTCGCGAGGGAGCGCACCGCCTCCCGCACCGTGGAGCGGCCCACGCCCGTCTGCTCCGCGAGCTCCGGCTCGATCGGGATCCGGCTGCCCACGGGCCACTCGCCGGTCGTGATCTTGCGCCGCAGGTAGGCGAGCGTTGCGCGAGCACGCTCGGATCCCGTGGTCATCGCCATGCTCACTCCGCTCCGATCGAGGCCCCATCGTCTGAGAACACGAGTATATCGAGCGCCGCCGACCGCCCCCTGGAGCGGGGAGTGCCGGAGGCCTAAGCTGGGGGCACCGACCGCGGGGCCCATCGCGCGGACGCCGTGGACATCGACACACGAGGGAGAGCCATGACGCAGCCGAGCCGAGGACCGATCAACCCCTACGCGGGCATGCGCGAGGTGCCCGCCTTCGCCCTCCACAGCGACGAGATCCAGGACGGAGAGCCCCTGCCGGCCGAGGTGTACGCGGCCGACGCGGGGGGATCGAACCGTTCGCCGCAGCTGAGCTGGTCGGGCTTCCCGGCGGAGACGAAGAGCTTCGCGCTCACCTGCTTCGACCCCGATGCGCCCACCGGCTCCGGCTTCTGGCACTGGGCCGTCGCCAACATCCCGGTGGGCGTCACGGAGCTGCCGGCGGACGCCGGCTCGCTCGGCGGCGGACTGCTGCCGGAGGGCGCCGTCATGCTCCCCAACGAGATGCGGGAGCCCGCCTTCACCGGCGCCGCACCGCCCGAGGGCACCGGCGTGCACCACTACTGGTTCGTGGTCCCCGCGCTCGACGTCGAGCACATCGATGTCGACCCGCAGGCCACGCCCGCCGTGCTCGGCTTCATGATGCGGGACGCGGTCATCGCCCGTGCCGTCATCGTCGCGACGGGGGAGTTCGGCGGCGCAGCCTAGCCTCCCACCTTCCACCCAATCCCCCTCCCAACCCTCCTGCTCCTCGCTGGCTGCGAGTGGCGGCGGGGCGGGGGCGGGGGCGTGTCCCTGCGGCCCGCGACGGCCGGGGGCGAGCGTCCTCAGAGCTCCGTCGGACGCGGCGCGGGGGAGCATGATCCGCCTCGCCTCCGCCTACAGTGGGGAACATGGCTGCTGAAACTCCGGGCGAGGTGTGGGCCGTCGTCGCCGACCGGGCCGAGAGCCGGACCGCCGCGCTCGTCGCCGCCCTGCGCGAGCACCCGGGCGCGCTCGACACGCGCGGACGGGACCTGCTCGGCGGCGACCCCGAATCGCTCGAGTTCGCCCGCCGCCTGCTCAAGCTCATCGGCGAGACCGAGGACGCGATGACCTCCGCCCTCGGCCTCCACGGCGCCGCGCAGGACGTCCCCCGCTCGCTGCCCGCCCGCGACCGGCTGGCGGTGCGCGCGGGCGGCGCCGCGTCGCTCGGGCTGCCGTGGGCGGTGGTGCCCGTCGCGCGTCGATGGCTGCGCGAGCGGGTCGCGAAGCTGGTGGTCGCCGCCAGGCTGCCACCAGCTTCCCCGGCGCGGCTGAGCCGGCTCACCGACGCACTGCGTCGTCACTCCGACGCCGGCCTGGTCCCCGTCACCGTGCCGCTCGGCGAGACCGTCCACGGCCCCGACGCCGCAGCAGCGGAGGCGGAGCGCCTCGCCGCGCTCGCCGCCGTCCCCACCGTCACGCACCTCGTCGTCGACCCCGCCCGCATCGCCCCCGGCGGGAGCGACTGGTCCGCGGAGGACGACGTGGCCCGTGCCGCGCGAGCCCTGCGGCCCGTGCTCGAGGCGGCGATCGCGCACGACACCACCGTGCACCTGGAGGCGCGGAGCGTGCGCTGGGCGAGACTCCTGCCCGAGCTGGCCGTGCGCGCCCTCATCGACGCAGAACTCGACCGGGCCCGCGTCGCCGTGCGGCTCATGGCGGAGCTGCCCGAGTCGCGCGAGCACTACGATCGGCTGAGCCGCTGGGCGCAGCGGCGCGTCGCCGACGGCGGCGCCCCGCCCGAGATCGTGATCGGGGTCTCCGGCGTCGCCGGGGCGGAGCGCATCGCGTCCCTGCAGAGCGGCCTGCCCGTGCCCGTCATCGAGGGGCGCCGTGACACGGTCGCGCAGCTGCTGCGCCTCACCGAGCTCGCGCTCCATCCCGGCCGGGCGGCCGTGCTGCGACCCGTGATCGCGACGGAGGATCCGCTCGTGCTGGGCGCCGTGTCCGCCCTCGCCGAGCACCTCGACGTCGCCGCTCTGTGCTCCGTGCAGTTGCGCGCCGGCGTCGCCCCCGGCCTCGCCGAAAGCCTCGCCGGCTTCGTCTCCGAGGTGCGGGTGGCCATCCCCGTCGTGGCACCCCGGGAGTTCGCCGGGGCGGTCGAACCCCTCGTCGGTCTTCTCGCGGAAGCCGCCGACCCCGACTCCGCGCTCGGGCGGCTCACCGCCCTCGTGCGCGACCCGGACCTGGAGGGGCAGCCCGAACTGCGGGCCGACCGCGTCCTCTTCCGTGAAGCCGTCGCGCTCGCCGCCGAGCCGGCCCCCGCCTCGCATCGCACCCAGCTGCGTGCGCGGGAGTGGGATCCGAGCGAGCGCGACAGCGCGCTCTTCTACCGTGCCCCCGACGAGCCGTCGCGACACGACACGGGCGGGCTCACCGCGGCGGTCCTCGGCCTCACGCGCGACGCCACCGGCGAACTGGCCATCGAGGAGATCAACCCCGCCATCCCCATCCCGGTCGTCTCCCCCTCCGGCTTCGCGAACGAGCCCGAGACCGACGGCAGCCTCTCCGCGAACCGGGACTGGGCGCGGGAGCTGCTCGCGGAGGCCGCAGCCGCGGTCGCCCAGCGCGACGCGATCAACGAGACCGTGGCCCTGTCGCCGGCGGACCTCGATCCCGGGCACGCCGCCCACGAGGCGCGCGAAGCCGCCCTCCGCTGGACGGATCTGCCGCACCACGCCCGAGCCGCCCGCCTGCGCCGGGCCGCTCTCGGCGTCGTCGCCGCGCGCGATCGGCTCCTGCCGGCCCTCGCCGCCGACACGGGCGCCCCGATCGGCGAACTCGACGCCGAGATCAACGACATCGTGGACGCCGCCCGCTACACCGGGCAGCTCGCGGAGGGGCTCGCCGCCGTGCGCGGCGCCGCCTTCGTCCCCCAGCGCCTCACCCTGGTGGCCGCGGACGCCCGGGCGCCGCTCTCGGAGCAGGCGGAGGCGGTGCTCTCGGCGCTCGCAGCCGGCAGCGGGGCGCTCTGGGCGGTGCCGGAACGGCTGCGCCGCTCCGCCGAAGCGCTGCTCGAAGAGTGGGAGGCGGCCGGGCTGACGGCCGGAGCGGTGCGCCTGGAAGCCGTGAGCATCGGCCGCACGCTCGCCGAGCTCGCGGCCCACCCCGAGGTGGACCGCGCGGTGGTGCTCGGCGAACGGGCCGCCGCCCGCGAGCTTGCGCGGCGCCGGCCCGATCTGCGCGTCGAGGGACGCTTCCACGCGCGCGGGTCCATCCTCGTCACCTCCTCGGCGGAGGTCGACCGCGCCGTCACCGATGTCGTCGCATCGGCGTTCCGCGGCGCCGGCTCGGATCCGCGCGCCGCCCACGCCCTCGTGCTGCTCGGGGGCGCGGCCCGCTCACGCCGCCTGCGGGACGCGCTCGCCGACGCGGTGCGAGCGCTGCGCCCCGGCGACACCGCCCGCCCCGGGCCCGCGGATCCGCTGTCCTTCGACGTCGGACCGCTGCCCGCCCCGCCCGACGAGGCCGGTCGGCGGGCGCTGACCGAACTCGGGCGCGGGGAGGAGTGGCTGGTCGAACCGCGCCGCCTCGACGAGGAGGGGCTGCTGTGGAGTCCTGGCGTGCGGCTCGGCGTGCCCGCCCGCTCGCGCTTCTGGGACGACGCCCGCGGCGTGCCGGTGCTCGGCGTCGCCCACGTGCACACCCTCGGCGAGGCGCTCGCCCTGCAGAACGCCCCCGGCAGCGGGGTCGCCGCGGGACTGCAGTCGCACGACCCCGAGGAGATCCTTGCCTGGCTGGGCGGCATCGAGGCGGCCTCCGTCTCGATCAACCGCCCGACCACGGCGGCCCGCATCGAGCGCCAGCCCGGTGGCGGCTGGAACGACGCCTCGATGGGGATGGCCGCCATGAGCGGCGGCCCGAACCGGCTGCTTCCGCTGGGTTCGTGGCTGCCCCGGCCGGGCACCCGCAGCGAGACCCTCCACCTGCGCGGGCTGGAGCCCGAAGTGCGGATGCTCGTCGAAGCCGCCCAGCCCCTCCTCGACTACGAGTCCTTCGACGAGGTGCGCCGCGCCGCACTCTCCGACGCGCTCGCGTGGCGCACCGTCTTCGCCGCAGAACGCGACACCGCGGGGCTCGGGATCGAGCGCAATCTGATCCGCTACCGCCCGGTGCCCACGCAGCTGCGGCTCGCCGAGGGGGCGCGGATGGCCTCCCTCGTGCGGGTCCTTGCGGCGGCGCTGCTGGTGCGCGCGCCGGTCACCGTCTCCACCGGGGAAGTGCTGCCCGCCGAGTTGAGCGCGCTGCTCGACCGGCTCGGGATCGAACGCTCGCTCGAGCGCGACGACGACTGGGTGCAGCGGCTCGCGGTGGCCGGTCCCGTGGGCGCCGACGGCGCGACCGCCTCCCGCGTACGGCTCATCGGCGGTGACCCCGTGCGCACGGCGGAGTGGCTCGGCGGACTCGACCGCACCGCGCTCTGGGCGGAGCCCGTGACGATGGCGGGGCCGGTGGAGCTGCTCACCCTGCTGCGCGAGCAGGCCGTGTCGGCGCGTGCGCA
This sequence comes from Leucobacter massiliensis, assembly GCF_002982315.1. Classification (GTDB taxonomy): domain Bacteria; phylum Actinomycetota; class Actinomycetes; order Actinomycetales; family Microbacteriaceae; genus Leucobacter; species Leucobacter massiliensis. The sequence goes on from NZ_MWZD01000012.1 coordinate 153,152, forward strand.
CCGGCACGGGCTCGTGGACCCCGAACTCGAGCTGGGGTAGGCGCCCGCCCCGGGCGGGTGCGGGGCCGGCGCGGTCCAGGGCCGGGGCCGGGGGCGGCGACGGCGAGACTAGCGGATGCGCATCGGCAGGTGCGGGATCCCGTCCTCCAGGAACTCCGCGCCGCAGACCACGAAGCCGAAGCGGCCGTACCACTCCGCGAGGTGGGCCTGCGCATGGATCAGGATCGGCCCGTCGCCGCACTCTGCGATCGCGGCCTCCAGCAGCGCGGCCGCCACGCCCCGCCCGCGCCAGGCGGTGGCCGTGGCGACGCGGCCGATGCTGTGCATGCCGGGCTCCCGGCCCTGCTCGTCGAGTACCCGCATCGTTGCGACCACCGCGCCCTCTGCGTCCTCGGCCCACAGCTGCGCGCAGCCCGCTTCGAGATCGCGGCCGTCGAGGTCCAGGTAGGCGCACTCCTGCTCGACGCCGAACACCTGCTGACGCAGCTGCGCGATGCGGTAGAAGGTGGTCGTGGGGATCTCGCCGATGTCGTGCGCGCGGCACAAGCGCAGGCCGGCAGGAAGCTGGGTCATCAGGCGATTCTTTCACGCCCCGCCCCGACCCCGCCGCCCCGATCCCGATTTCCCTTCGGCCGCGCGACACTGGTAATGTGATCTCTCGGTCGTGTTCGCGCGACCGACGGCGGGTTACCCGAGCGGCCAAAGGGGGCTGACTGTAAATCAGCTGGCACTGCCTACGGGGGTTCGAATCCCTCACCCGCCACTGCAGAGGCTCGCTCCTTCGGAGCGGGCCTCTTTCGTGCCGGGTGCGAGCTCATCGAGAACCCCTGACTGGCGCCGAGGGCGGCGCCAGCGGCAGGCGCGCGCACCGCGTTGCACCCCGAGCGAGCGGACGGGCGGGCCGGCCCGCGGCTCAGTTCTGGAAGTTGATCTGCTGTCCCGTGACGAGGGGGTAGGTGACGAGCGCGTCCGAGTCGAGGTCCTCCCGGTGCATGTCGACGGCGCTGAGCTGGCTGTTCTCGTATGTCCGGTAGTAGTAGATCCCGCGATCGGTGTTGCAGCAGGAGGAGTAGATGGTGATCTCGTACTTGTCGTCGTCCTCGACGAGCACGCAGCCACGCTGCTGTGCGACGGACCCCAGGATCTGGAAGAACTGGCTCAGCGACTCCGACTCGGACTCCCCGCACACGGAGTTCATCTTCGTGAAGACCGCCCGGACGAACCGCGACTTCGACGAGAGGTCCCCCGGCAGGCCGATCGCCCCCATGCCGCGGCTGTACGCGTCGAATGAGAGCGACTCGGCGAAGGAGTTGCGCGGCTGCCGGGGCGACAGGTGCATGTAGTCGTTGAGCGAGAAGCTCTGGATGTCGAAGGTGGGGTTGTTGGTGAGCACCCCGTACGGGTTCTGGTACACCTTGAGGCCCTCCCGCACGCTCTCCACGGTGAGGCTCCGCTCCCGGTCGGCGATGATCCAGTGGAGCGGCGACTGCGGGTACTCCTCGCTGAAGGGGATGTCGGCGAGGTTCACGCTCTCCAGCGCCCGCTCGGCCTCCTCGACCGAAGCGCAGGAGCCCAGGATCCACGGAATGAACTCGAACGGCGCGATGTTCGTCCGCTCCGGGTCGACGGGCTTGTAGTCTGCGTTGTCGGGGAAGTTGAGCCCCGCCATGCTCAAGCCCGCCTCGTTGCTCGCGTCGTAGTAGAGGGGGTAGCCGTCCGCCACGGTCGCCATGCCGATCATGGCGTAGTGCTCCTTCGAGCTCGGCTGCATGCGGAAGTCGAAGGGGAAGCGACGCGGCGTCACCGTCACCGTCTCGTGGTACGAGAACTCCAGGTCCAGGTTCCTCCCGAAGTAGTGGTCGTGCGTGGTGAAGCTCAAGCCTGTGCACATCGTCCCTGTCCCCCTTGACCCTCTGCGTGGTGTTCCCGCTCCCAATTATTGGTCGAGATTCTTAATATGTCCAGGGATGCCGCGTGCGGATCAGGCCGGGCGCGCGGGGTGCCCTCGCTGCGCCCGGAGGCGTAGGGTGAAGTCATGAGGGAACGCGGAAGACGGGGGCGGCTGGTCGCGAAGGGGCTCCTCGGGGCCGGTCTGGTCTTCGCCGGGACTGCGCACCTCACGTGGGCGCGCACCGAGTTCCGGGCTCAGGTGCCCGACTTCGTGCCGCTCGACCCCGACACCACCGTCGTCGCCTCGGGTATCGCAGAGGTCGCGCTCGGAACGGCGCTCGCCGTCGCCCAGGGACGTCGTGCGCGCCGGATCGGCGTCCTCGCCGCCGCGTTCTTCGTCGCCGTGTTTCCCGGCAATCTCGCCCAGTACGTCCATCGCCGGGACGGTTTCGGGCTCGACACGGACCGCAAGCGGCTCGTGCGGCTCTTCTTCCAGCCGGTGCTCGTGGCTGCCGCGCTCTGCTCGACCCGTCGCTGAGCGACGGAGCTTTCGAGACGCAGGCCCCGCGCGTCGCGGCTCGCGGCTCAGTCCCGCGGGGGCCGGGCGGCAGCGGGTTCCGAGCCGCCCAGCCGGAGGGTCGTGAGCAGGCCGATCAGCAGCGCGCCGGTCCCCACCCACGCGGCCACCGAGACGCCCTGCGTGAGGGCCTCGCGCGCCGCGGTCGCGATCTCCGCGGTCGCGGGGGAGGCCGCGAGCTGCGCGATGAGCGCACCGGCGGAGTCGGAAACACCGCTCACGAGCTTCTCGACGCCGGGGTCGGCGGCGATCTGCTCCGAGAGCCGCGCCTCAGTCCCCAGACGCAGGGTGGAGAACAGCGCGGTGCCGAGGATCGCGATGCCCAGGGCCGAGCCCACCTGCCGCGCCGTCGACTGCGTCGACGAGGCCTGACCCGACTTCTCCATCGGAACATCGGCGAGGATCAGCTGCGTCAGCTGCGCCGTCGCGAAGCCGACGCCCGCACCGTAGACGAACAGCGTGACCCCCGTCACCCACAGCGAGCCGTCCGGTCGGATCAGCAGCGCGAGAGCCACGAGCGCCCCGATCTCCAGGACGAGCCCGAGCCGCACGAGCTGCACCGCCGTGAGGTGCCGGGAGAGCGGCTGGATCGCGCCGCTCGCCACGAAGGAGCCGACCGCCAGCGGCAGCAGCGCGAGCCCGGCGTGCAGGGCGTCCATGTCGCGCGCGTACTGGAACCAGAGCGGGAGCGACAGGATCAGCCCGAACTCCCCGAGGGACACGGTGAGCGCCGTTACATTGCCGTTGCGGAAGGAGCGGATGCGGAAGAGCGACACGTCCAGCAGCACGGAGCGGCCGGCGGCGACGCGGGCCCGTTCGCGCAGCAGCAGCGCGCCGAGCACGAGGACACCCAGGGCGAGCATCACCGGGATCACGCTCAGGCCGCCCAGGCTCACGGGGGCGGCCTCCGTGGCGGTCCACCACCCATAGCTGCGGCCCTCGATGAGGGCGAACACGAGCAGTCCGAAGCCGAGGACGGAGGCGAGGGCGCCGACCCAGTCAGTGAAGCGGCCGGCGCCCTCGGTGCGCGACTCCGGAACGCACACCAGCAGCCCGGCGATGACGAGCACGCCGATCGGCACGTTGATCCAGAACGCCCAGTGCCAGGAGAACGCCGAGGTGAGCCAGCCCCCGAGCACGGGCCCCACGGCTGCCATCGAGCCGATCGTCGCGCCCCACACCGCGAACGCGATCCCGCGCTCCTTGCCGCGGAAGTTCGCGTTGACGAGCGCGAGGGTGGTCGGCAGGATCATGGAGCCGCCGAGGCCCTGGACGGCCCGCGCGCCGATGAGCAGGGGCCCCGTCGGCGAGAACGCGCACAGCACGCTCGCGCCGATGAAGATCACGAGGCCCGTGAGGAGCAGCCGGCGACGCCCGATCCGGTCGCTCGTCGTGCCCCAGACCAGGAGCAGGGAGGCGAACACGAGCGTGTAGACCTCCTGCACCCACTGCACCTGCGTGGTGCTGAGGCCCAGGGAGGTGATGATGTCGGGCGTCGCGACCGACACGATCGTCGCGTCCATGATGATGATCGCGACGGCGAACGATATCGCGGCGAGCCCCCACCAGCGGAGCCGCGTGAAGCGGTCATCTGCATTGCCCATGTTCCGCATCGTACTCCCCTGCCGCGGGAACGGATGGGGCGCTCCGGAAACGCGGCGAGGCCCGGCGGGTTCCGCACCCAGCCGGGCCTCGCGCGTCGGTCCCCGCTGGGGCGCGGGCCCTACTGGTCCTCGCGGAGGCCTTCCTTCGCGTCGTTGCGCGCCTTGACGGCGTCGCGCTCGGCCTCGGCCTTCTTGACCTCGCCCTCGGCCTTCAGTTCGTCGACCTTGTCCTTGGCCCGGTCGATGCCGTCCTCGACGGCCCGGCCGACCTTCTTCGCCGCCGCTTCGGCGGTCTCCTTCGCGTCATCCAGGAAACCCATGGCGTACCCCCTCCTGTTCGAATGGAACTGCAGGCTCCCACGCCGGCAGGAGGCCGGTCAAGTCGCGCGGGCAAGCTCTCGGCCGCTGCTGGGGGAGGCCCCAGGTGGCGGGATGCACGGGGCGGGCAGCGCGCGGCACCATCGGATCGCGTCGAGTCAAGGCCCTCCCGCCTCGGGGCTCCGGCCTCGCGCGGGCGGCTGCGGCGACGCTATCCTGGGCGCAACGACCTGAGGAGGAAGTCATGTCCGACCGCGAGACGAATGAGACGCACGACGCCCACGAGCCCCACCCGGCCTCGCAGACGGAGGCCAGCAACGGCGAGGGCACCGTGTCGACGCCCGCCGAGGGCCACACCCTCGACCACCCCGTGCTCGACGGTTCCACGGAGGACTACTCGGGGGAGGGCGAGGAGAAGAACCCCCGCTACGGCATGGAGGATCCCGGGCTCATCCGCGACACCGAGTCCGGCGAGAAGAAGGCGCCGATTCCGGGCAGCACCGAAGAGCAGTAGCCCGCCTTCGGCGCTCGCGCCGGCCGGCCCCCGCCGCCCCGAGAGTTCGGTGTGGCGGGGGCTGCTCCGTGTCCGGCGTGCGACGCGGCGCGTTCGTGACGCGGCCGCGAAAGCGGTGTTCGCGGCTCGGGTCGCAGTTTCCCTGCGCGTGCGCCGTCATCAGGCCTGCGACAGCGTTCCTGCGCCGTCCTCAGAGTTGCGACGGCGTACCTCCTGCGGCCTCAGGCCGGGGAGAAGCGGCCCCGCAGCTCTGCTGCGCGACGGATGTCGCCCTCGAGCGAGGCGGTCTGCTCGGCACCGAGCGAGCCGGCCTTCTTGCTCTCCTCGAGGCGCTCGAGTCCGGCCTGAACCTCGTTGTCGAGCCCGTCGAGCACGAGCTGCTGCACGGCATGCGGAAGACGCTGAAATCCCGAAGTGTCCATGGCGGCAACGCTACACCGGATCCGCGGCAAGAGGCCAGTCGCCGGGTGCACGCCGCTCGTCCGCACGCACGGATACACTCGGGGCATGAGCGCTCTGACGGTATCCCTGCCCACCGATCCCGGGCTCCGCGAGGCGATCGGCGACGTCGAGGGCGTCGAGTTCGTGACCTGGGATCTCGACTCGGATGCCCCGCGTGAGCGCCTCGACATCGTCGTTCCGCCGTACTGGGGAGGCGCCCGCCGCCTGGCCCGCCTCGCGGAGGTGCGGGTGCGGCTCGTGCAGTGGCAGTCGATCGGATACGACAATGTGCCCCGGCATCTGCCTGCCGGAGTGCCGCTCGCGAACGCCGCGACCGTGCACGAGACCTCGACGGCGGAGCTCGCACTGGCGCTCGCGCTGGCGGCGCAGCGGGGCATCCCCGGCTTCGTGCGCGACGGCGACGCGCACCGCTGGGATCTGCGCTCCTATCCGAGCCTCGCGGACCGCCGCGTGCTGCTCGTGGGCTACGGCGGGGTGTCGAAAGCGATCGAGGCGCGGCTCTCGGGGTTCGAGACGCGGATCACCCGGCTGGCGCGCACGGCGCGCGAGGAACGGAACCTCGCTGGGGAACCGGTGCAGGTGCACGGCTTCGAGGAGCTGCACGCCCGGCTCGCCGAGGCCGAGGTCGTGATCCTCGCCGTTCCGCTCACGGAGGAGACGCGCGGCCTCCTCGGCGCCGCGGCGCTCGCGGCACTGCCCGATGATGCGCTCGTCGTGAACGTCGCGCGCGGCCCCGTCGTGGACACCGCCGCGCTCGTCGCAGAGCTGCGCGCGGGCCGTCTGCGCGCGGCCCTCGACGTCACCGATCCCGAGCCGCTGCCCGCTGAGCACGAGCTGTGGGACTGCCCGAATCTGCTGGTCACCCCGCACGTCGGCGGCGACTCCAGCGCGATGCTGCCGCGCATGGCCGCCCTGATCCGCAGGCAGATCGAGCGGATGCGCTCGGGTGAGGGGCCCGAGAACCTCGTGCTGGGCGGCTGACGGACCGGGGGCGGCCCTAGACTGGACGGGTATGCGTGCGGGATCCGGATCCCCGCCTCGGCCCGCGCGCGATCCCAAGATCCCCGCTCGCCCCTTGGAGTGAAACTCGAACATGGCTGAACAGTCCCGCCTCGACAAGGTCATCGCCCTCGCCCGCCACCGCGGCTTCGTCTTCCAGGCGGGTGAGATCTACGGCGGATCGCGCTCGGCCTGGGACTACGGCCCCCTCGGCACCGCGCTGAAGGAGAACATCAAGCGCCAGTGGTGGAAGGCGATGGTGCAGCGGCGCGAGGACGTCGTCGGCATCGACTCCAGCGTCATCCTGCCGAAGCAGGTCTGGGAGGCCTCGGGGCACGTCGAGGTCTTCAGCGACCCGCTCGTGGAGTGCCTGCAGTGCCACAAGCGCTTCCGTGAGGATCACCTGATCGAGGCCTTCGAGGAGAAGAAGGGCCGCGCGCCCGAGGGCGGCCTCGCCGAGATCGTCTGCACGAACTGCGGCACCCGCGGCCAGTGGACCGAGCCGCGCGCCTTCTCGGGCCTGCTGAAGACCTACCTCGGCCCGGTCGACGACGAGGCCGGCATGCACTACCTGCGGCCCGAGACCGCGCAGGGCATCTTCGTGAACTTCGCGAACGTGCTGCAGTCGGCGCGCATGAAGCCCCCGTTCGGGATCGGCCAGATCGGCAAGAGCTTCCGCAACGAGATCACGCCCGGCAACTTCATCTTCCGCACCCGCGAGTTCGAGCAGATGGAGATGGAGTTCTTCGTCGAGCCCGGAACGGATGAGGAGTGGCAGGAGTACTGGATGAACGAGCGGATGGCGTGGTACGTCGACCTCGGCATCGACCCCGAGAACCTGCGCTTCTACGAGCACCCGCAGGAGAAGCTCTCGCACTACTCGAAGCGCACCGCCGACATCGAATACCGCTTCGGATTCGCGGGCGGCGAGTGGGGCGAGCTCGAGGGCATCGCGAACCGCACCGACTTCGACCTCTCCACCCACTCGAAGCACTCGGGCAAGGACCTCAGCTTCTTCGACCAGGCGAAGAACGAGCGCTACACGCCATACGTCATCGAGCCCGCGGCGGGGCTGACCCGCTCGCTGATGGCGTTCCTCGTCGACGCCTACCGCGAGGAGGAGGTGCCGAACGCGAAGGGCGGCACCGACACCCGCACCCTGCTCGCCCTCGACCCGCGTCTCGCGCCGGTGAAGGCTGCCGTGCTGCCGCTGAGCCGCAACGAGAAGCTCTCGCCGCTCGCCCGCTCCATCGCCCAGGAGCTGCGCGAGGACTGGAACGTCGACTTCGACGACTCGGGTGCGATCGGCCGCCGGTACCGCCGGCAGGACGAGATCGGCACGCCGTTCTGCGTCACCGTCGACTTCGATTCGCTCGACGACGACGCGGTGACGGTGCGCGAGCGCGACACGATGGAGCAGGTGCGCGTGCCGCGCGCCGAGCTGCACGCCTTCCTCGCCGAGCGGCTCAGGGGCGCGTGACCGTACGCGGAAGCGTCGCTTCCGCGGGCTGCGGGGTGCGCGCTGCGGCCGCTGCGGTGCCCTTCGCCGTCCGGCCCCGTGTCGGAGGGTGATGAGAGGATGGATCCCATGACGAGCACCGGATCCGAGCAGCACGAGCCTCCCCAGCCCGCAGCGTCCCCGATGCCCGGCCAGATGCCCGGACCGGCGTCGCCCGGGCAGGGAGCCGCTGGCGGGCACGGGGTGCCCGGGGCGGGCGCACCCGCGAACTGGGCCTGGGCGCAGCCCGCGATGGCGCTGCAGACTGTGGAGACCGAACCGCTCGAGTATCACCGGCTGCTCCGCGGCGTCGCGGGCTACCGCTGGTGGAAGCCGCTGCTGCTCCTGCTGCTCTCGGGGGTCTACTTCGGCGTCTTCACGGTGATCGTGAGCCTCGCATTCATTCCGTTGCTCGCGCTCAGCCCGGACTACCTCGAGGGGGTCATGACGGGCTCGGGCGAGATGCTCGACACCCAGGTCCCGATCTCGGTGCTGCTGAGCCTCGTGTCCATCATCATCATGATGCCCGCCGTGATCCTCGCGATGCTGTCGCTCGGCATGCGCCCGGTCGGCCGCATCTGGTCGGTGGCGGCCCGCATCCGCTGGGGTCTGCTGGGCCGGCTCTCCGTGGCGGCGCTGCTCGCGGTCGTGGTGATGAACGTGGTGGGCATCGCGTTCGGGATGGCGCTGAGCCTTGCCGGGGACCCGGCGTCGCTCTCGGAAACGGCTCCGGCCCCGGATCAGGGCTTCGACTGGGCCGCAGCGTGGACCTCGCTCGTGATCGTCGTGCTGCTCGTCCCGCTGCAGGCCACCGCCGAGGAGGTGGTGTTCCGCGGGCTCTTCATGCAGGTCATCGGCTCCTGGCTGAGGAGTCCGTGGTTCGGGATCCTGATCCCGTCGCTCGGCTTCGCCCTGCTGCACATCTACGACGTCTGGGGACTGCTCTCGGTCGGCCTGCTCGGGGTCGTCGCAGCGTGGCTGACGTGGCGCACCGGCGGCCTCGAGGCGGCGATCGCGATTCACGTCATCAACAACCTCATCGCATTCGGCTTCATGACCTTCGCCTTCGGGGGCGAGACGGCGCAGGTGGAGGAGAGCGGCGGGCCCGGCACGCTGCTCGGCGCGCTCGCGGGCTACGCGGTCTTCATCTGGCTGACGCTGCGGACGTTCCGGCGCCACGGCTACGGCCGAACGCGGATCGACTTGATGCAGGTGCCGGTCCCCGCGGCGGCTCCGACGCAGCCCCCGTCGATGGCGGAGCTTCCGCAGGCGATGCCCGGCTCGCACCCGGCACCGGCGCCCCAGCCCGGTGCACCGGCGGCCCAGCCAGGCGCGGAGGTGCCCGCCGAGGCGGGCTCTCCCGATGCTGGGGACTCTCCCGACGTTGCGGAGCGCCCCTCGGGCACGGGGCGCCCCGAAGAGGAGCAGCGGCATGGTTGACGTCTGCGTGCTCGGCGACGGGCTGCCCGAGCTCGTCGCCGCGCTCGATCTCGCCGAGGTGGGCCTCTCGGTGCGGGTGCTGACATCGGCTCCCGAGGCGGCGGAGGCGGCGTGGACCGCGCTCGACCCGCGCGGCGTGCCCGATCCCGATGGCGCTCTGCGTGAACTGCTCACCCATCTCGCCGCACCCCTCGCGCCCGGCGCCGTCGCTCACGAGACGGTGCGAGCCGTGGAGCGGGTGCCCCGCCCCGTGCTGCTGCGCGGGCCGCGCGGTGAGTGGGCGCCCCAGTCGGAGCCCTCCGTGCTCGGTATCCCGGCCGTGCCGGTTTCGACGCGCGCCATTGCGCTCCTGGGGGCCGGGGCGGCGCTGCGCGCCTACCTGGATCGCCTCAAGCCGGTGCTCACGATCGGCAAGACCCACTCCCTCGGCGCGCTCGTGCGCAGCAGGATGGGGAAGGTCGCCCTCGACCGGCTGGTGGAGCCGCTCGTGCGTGAGCGCTTCGGCGCCGACGCGGACGCGGTGGAGGTGCCGATCGCCGCGCCGGGACTGAATGAGGCCCTCACCCGCGTCGGCTCGCTCTCGGGCGCCGTGCTCGCGCTCGCGGATCGTGATGTTGCACGTGAAACCCGGGTTGCGCCCGCCGGGGGCTGGCTGGAGCTGCGGGAGGCGCTGCTGCAGCGTCTCGCGCTCTACGACGTCGGCTTCGCGCCGTGCACGGCCGGTGTCGCGCACCGTTCGGAGCAGGGCGAGTGGGAGCTCACCGGGGAGACGCCGTCCGGAGCCGAGTACCCGGCAGGCAGCGCGCCGGAAGCCGTCGCGCATCCGGCGGAGGCGATGCGTGCGCGGGCGCTCGTGATAGGGGCCTCCGCGGCGTCGATCGCCGTCCCCGGGCTCGCGCAGCTCCCCGCGGTGCTCGCCCAGCGCAGGCTGCGCGTGTCCGGGAGGATCCCGATCGAGGCTCCGGCCCTGCCTGCGGAGCCCGGCGACCTCGACGCGGTCGAGACGATCGAGTCCCCGGAGGGAGAGCGCTGGTCGCTGCGCCTCGAGCGGGACGCAGAAGGATGGTCGGCCCGGCTCGCGGGCCCGGTGCTGCCCGCCGAGGCGACGGCGCCGAGCCCCGCGGCCGCCCGCGAGCGGCTCCAGGCCGTCCTCGCCGCCGCGGGGCTCCGGGCGCGTGAGCCCCGCGGCGCCGACGCCGCCGGCGAGCGGGCGCCGCAGCAGGGGGTCAGCACCGCCGCGCACGGGTCGATCGGGCAGCGCGATGCCATGCTTTCCGCCCTGCGGGAGCTGCACGCCGAGGAACCGAGCGTCGTGCTCGTCGGATCCGAGCTGCACGGCGGCGATCTCGCGCAGGCGCTCGCCGCCGCGCGGTCCGAGACGGTGCAGCTGCGCCGCAGGCTTACCGGAATCTCCGGCTAGTCGCAAGCCCCCCTATATGGCTGGAGTGGAATGCGAGGGTGGAGACCAGCGGAGTAGGCTAGGCGAAGACCACGGAACGCCATCGGCGGGAGGCAAATCATGAAGGGCAAGGTCGCATTCGTTGTCGGCGCGGCGGTCGGATACGTGCTGGGCACACGCGCGGGTCGCGAGCGCTATGAGCAGATCAAGCAGGGAGCCCAGAAGCTCTGGAGCACGGAACCCGTCCAGAAGGGCGTCGAACTGGTGCAGGGCGTGGCGCAGACCCGCCTCGACGAGGTCAAGGCGGTGCTGGCCCGGGCCGGGAAGGGTGCGATGAGCGCGCTGTTCAGCGACTCGAGCGGCTCGGGATCGCGCGGCGCCGCAGGCGCCCGGACGGCGCCGAAGCCCTCCGACTTCGGGGCGCGGGGCACGTCGGCGGCGGCCTCGGAGGAGGCGTCGTCCGGCTCGGATCAGACGCCGGGAGGCTCGAAGCAGGCGTCCTCCGGCTCGAAGCAGGCGTCCTCCGGCTCGAAGCAGGCGTCCTCCGGCGCGAAGCAGGCCACTGGGACCGCGAACGGCTCCACCGCCGAGGGCGACCGCGCCGGGTCCGGGAAGCCGTCCGACGCGGACGGTGACTCGTGAGCCGCCGGAAGGACCAGGCCGGCACATTCGAGCTGCTGGCGCGTCTGCCGCAGCAGATCGTCTCCCTCGCGAAGATCGAGTACGAGAATGCGAAGCGGGAGGTCATCGCGAAGGCGAAGCGGGCCGGCATCGGTGCCGGAGCGATCGTCATCGCCCTCTTCTTCCTGTTCTTCATGCTCGAAGCGCTCGTCATCGCCGCAATCGCGGCCCTCGCGCTCGTATGGCCCTGGTGGCTTGCCGCCCTGGTCGTCGCCGCCGCTCTGCTGCTGCTCGCGGCGGTGTCGATCCTCGGGGGGATCGCGCTCATCAAGCGCGGCAATCCGGTGCCCGAGGAGACCCTGGAACGAGTGGGCGGCGACCTCAGCGCGATGGGCGAGGTGCGGGTGAACGCGGAGCCTCCGGCTCCGCGTCCCGCCAGGATGCCGCGGGTCGGCGAAGAGGGGAACTGGCGATGAGCGCAGAAGAGCGACGGCAGGGTGTGGCGGCCGCTGCATCCGCGAGGGCCGAACTGTACGACACGCTGGGGCAGCTCAAGGACCGGCTCAACTATGCGCAGCGCGTCGATGACGCGCTCGCCGAGGCGAGGCTCCGCATCGCCGAGGAGAAGCGCCGGAATCCGCTCGCCTTCGCGGCCGGAGTCACCGGCGTCGCGGCGGCCGCGGGGCTCGCCGTCTGGGGCGTTGCGAGCCTGATCGCGCGGCGGCTTCGCTGAGCGCGCATGGCGAGGTCACATTTCGATTGCGTTCGCGGCGGCCGTGGTCCTCGTTTTGCTTCCTGCGTGCCGCGGGGTCAGAATAGGGACCAGCGGTTTCCCGCTGTCGGCCATGCACCAGGTCCGCGAATGACTGATCGTATGGCCTCTTCTGTTGGTGACGAGTGAGTGGGGTGTATGTCGGCTGAGGCGAAACCACTCAGTGGTCTGCGTGTCCTGGTGCCCAGGGGAGGAACCTGGGGCGACCTGGTCTCGAAGGCGCTCCGCCGGCAGGGAGCCCACACGGTCATCGCACCGCTCGTCGACTTCGCGCACACCAGCGAGGAAGAGAAGCTGGTCGAAGCGCTGAAGCAACTCGAAGCCGGCCATTTCGACTGGATGACCGCCACCAGCTCGACCGTCGCCGATGTGCTCACCCACCACAACGCGGTCATCCCGCCCGAGACCCGCGTCGCGGTCGTCGGCGAGGCGACGGCGGTCGCCTTCCGGGACGCCGGCTACCACGTCACCCGCACCCCCGAGCGGGAGAACAGCACGCACGCGCTCCTCGAGGAGTGGGAGGAGATCGACCGAGGCGAGCGCCTGCGGGTGCTCACCCTGCGCTCGGACGTCGCCGTGCCGGTGCTCACTCAGGGCCTCATCGGCCGCGGGCACGACGTGACGCAGGTGCTCGCCTTCCGCACGGTCGGCGTGCCGGCATCGGTGCACATCCGGGAGGACATCGACTCGGGGCGGATCAACGCGCTCCTCGTGGCCTCAGCGAAGATCGCGGAGCAGGTCGCGGAGCAGTTTCCCCGGCTTCCCGCCGACACGCTCGTCGCGTGCGTGGGGGACAACGCCGTCGAGGCGGCGGCGGTGCTGGGGCTTCCGGTGGAGGCGGATGAGCCTTCGCACCCCCTGCACCCGCAGAAGCGCGCCCTGATCGAGACCGTGGAGTCGGTCATCGATCAGAGCGACATGCTCGACTGAGCCGCTCCGGAGGGCGTTCCGCGCCGGGTCCACAACCGGCTGCGGCTCGCCGGGCTGACAGCTGCCGGCTGGCTCGCGGGCTCAGTCCCGCGCGAGGATGAGCTCGTCGAGGGCGCGTCGCTCGCGCGGCGCCGTCTCCCGCTCGCGCAGCGGCTCCGGCAGCTGATCGAGCGCGCCCAGTGCACCGATCGCGGTGACCGACACCGGACGCAGACGCTCCTCGAGGCCGAAGGCCTCCCTGATCGCCTCGCGATCGAAGCCGCCCATCTGGTGCGTGTGGTAGCCCTCAGCCTGCGCCTGCACGGTCAGATGAGCCACCGCCTGCCCGAGATCGTACTCGGCCCAGGGGCGCTCCTGGCCCTCGGCGTCGACCACCTCCGCGACGTTCACGATCAGCGCGGCCGCCGCTCCCGCCCACTGGCGGTTGAAGCCGACGAGCGCCCGCTCGATCCGGGCGAAGTGCTCGCTGCCGCGCCGGCCCACGATGAAGCGCCGGGGCTGCGTGTTGCTGGCGCTGGGCGCCCAGCGAGCCGCCTCCAGCATGCCGCGCAGCGCCCCCTCGGGGAAGCGATGCTCCGTGTCGAAGGCGCGCGGGCTCCACCGCTCGGCGAGGGCGTCGAGTACGGGGGCGCTGGTCTGGGCGGTTCGGGTGCTCACGGTGCTCCTCGGGACGGGGGAAGTGTCTGTCGCCCCGGTGGAACGCACCGTGCCCTCGCGCTATTCCAGCTCCGCGGAAGATGACGGCGCGCTGCTGCCCTAGCCGAGCAGCCAGGCGATCACCGCGATGACGGGGAGGGAGGCGAAGGTGGTGAGGAAGATCGTGTCCCGCACCATCGTCTCCGAACGGCGGTACGTCGCCGCGTAGTTGTAGATGTTCTGCGCCGTGGGGAGCGCCGCGATCGTCGTCGCCACGAAGGTCTCGTGCGGGGGCAGCCCCGCCAGCCGCGCGATGCCCCAGGCGAGGAGCGGCATCGCGAGCACCTTGAGGCCGGCGGCCGCGAAGACGGCACGTCGGCCGGTGCCGGCCCGCAGGGCGCGCTGTCCGCTCAGCGACATGCCGAAGCTCAGCAGCACCATCGGGATCGCCGCCGAGCCGAGCATGTCGATCGGTCCCATCACCAGCTCGGGCATGGGCAGGCCGGTGAGCGCGACGAGCAGGCCGAGGAGCGAGGCGGCGATGATCGGGTTCGAGGCGGCGCGGCCGAGTGCGATCGACAGTCCCCGCAGAGCGCTGCGTCCACCGCGCGATCCCGAGCCGTCGGATCCCGAACCGCGCGATCCCGAACCCGCTCCGTCACCCGAGCCCGACCCCGCGTCCCCGGCGCGGCGCGGCGCGTCCCGCGTCGACTCCAGGATCGTGAGGATCGTCGGTGCGAAGACGAGCAGCTGCACGAGCATCAGGGGCGCCACATAGGCCGCGTCGCCGAGGATGTAGACGGCGACGGGCAGGCCCAGATTGTTCGCGTTGACGTATCCGGCGGTGGTCGCCCCGAGCGTGGTGCCGGCGAGGTCACGTCTGAACCACAGCCGTGAGGCGAGCACGAACACGGCGGCGACGAGCAGCGTGGCCGCCGTGGTCACGAGGATCACCGGGGACAGCATCACCGAGGGGTCGCTCTGCCGCAGCACCGAGAACAGTAGCGCCGGCGTCGCCACGAAGAAGGCGACGTTGTTGAGCACGCGGCGCTGCTCGCCCTCGACGACGCCGAACCGCGCAGCCAGATAGCCGGCGCCGATGACGCCGAGGATCAGCGCGAAACCCTGCAGCACCCCCAGCATCAGCGTGGACTCGGCGTGCCGGCGGGCGCGTGCGTCATGGATCCTCCTCGGGTGGTGCGTCCTCCAGCGTATCGGGGCCTCAGCCGAGCGCGGCGGCCGCCTCCTCCGAGACGATCTCCGTCAGCGTGTCGAGCACGGGGGAGTCGAGCCGCCACCGCTGCCAGTAGAGCGGCAGCTCGATCGCGGTGCCGGGCGCGAGCTCGATGAGCCGGCCCTCGTCGAGGGCGGGGGAGCACTGGAGGGCGGGGAGCATGCCCCACCCCATCCCGAGCTCCACGGCTCTCGCGAACTCGGCGGAGGAGGGCACGTAGTGCCGGGGCGGGGTGATCGCGGCGCGGCTGATCCGCCGCAGGAAGCGCTGCTGGAAGACGTCCTGCCGGTCGAACTCGACGATCGGCGCCGTGCGCAGGGCGTCGACGCTGAGCCCGTCGGGGAAGTGGCGGGAGGCGAAGGCGGGGCTGGCGACCGCCCGGTAGCGGTCGACGCCGAGACGGGTGGCGGTGCAGCCGGGAACGGGCTCGCGAGTGGCCGTCACCGCGGCCATGGCCGAGCCCCGGCGCAGCTGCTCCGTGGAGAGCGTCTCGTCGGCGCGCACGAGTTCGAAGCGCGCCCCCGTCTCGCGGGCGGCACGGGCGATCGCCGGGACGAACCAGGTGGCGAGCGAGTCGGCGTTGACCACGATGGGGATCAGCGAGCCGCCGGGTGCGCCCTGCCCCAGCTCGGCCGCCACGTCCGCCGCGATGCGCTCCACCTGCCGGGCGGCGCGCAGCACCGCGGCGCCCGCCGCGGTCACCTCGACGGGTCGCGAGCGGCGCAGCAGCACCGCCCCCACGCGCTGTTCCATGGCGCGCACGCGCTGGCTCACCGCCGAAGGGGTGACGTGCAGGCGCCGCGCCGCGCCCTCCAGGCTTCCCTCCTCGAGGATCGCCGCGAAAGTGGACAGGTGCTCGACCGGCAGATCCACGCGTGCCTCCCTTATGAAGCAGAACTTCAGCTACATCAGAAACTATAGGCACGCTGAAGTGGAAAGCCGAGCGGGCCGGCGCGTAGCGTTCACTGGGTGATCCTTCCACTGCTCATCGGCATCGGCACCGGCCTCTCCCTCATCGTCGCCATCGGCGCGCAGAACGCCTTCGTGCTGCGCCAGGGCATCCGCCGCGAGCACGTGCTGCCGGTGGTGCTCATCTGCGGGCTCACCGACGCGGTGCTCGAACTGCTCGGGGTGGCGGGGATCGGCCTGATCGTCGAGCGCGCGCCGCTCGTGCTGGAGATCGTGCGCTGGGGCGGCGTCGCCTTCCTGCTGTGGTACGCCTGGACGGCAGCGCGCCGCGCCATGCGGCCCGGCGCCCTCCTCGCCGCCGAGGGCTCCGGCGGGTCGCTGCGACGCACGGTGCTCGCCTGTCTCGCGATCACCTACCTCAACCCGCACGTCTATCTCGACACCATGGTGCTCATGGGCTCGATCGGCAACGCACAGGGCGATCCGGCCCGCTGGTGGTTCGTGCTCGGCGGTGCCCTCGCGAGCATCGCCTGGTTCTTCCTCCTCGGCTACGGGGCGCGCGCGCTCACCCGCTTCTTCGCCACGCCCCGCTCCTGGCGGATCCTCGACGGCGTCGTCGCGGCGACCATGCTGGTGATCGCCGCGCGCCTCGCCGTCGGCGGCGTCACGGCCTGATCCGCACCGCGCATCCACCGACCGGTGGATGCGGAAGATCGCACTCCCGGTCGCTGGTGCGCCTCGCCCGCGCCCGGCAGGCTGAGAGCATGTCATCATCAGCATCAGCATCAGCATCTCGCGCACCGGCGGCACCGGCCGTGCGCGTGCGCGGCCTCGCGAAGCACTACGGATCGCGGGAGATCCTCTCCGGCATCGACCTCGACATCGCCCGCGGCGAGACCTACGCGCTGCTCGGCCCGAACGGCGCGGGCAAGAGCACCTGCATCGAGATCCTGGAGGGGGTGCGGCGCCCCTCGGGAGGCGAGGTCCGCGTGCTCGGCGACGAGCCGCTCGGGGCGGACCGCTCGTGGCGCGCACGGGTCGGCATCGTCGCGCAGAGCACCGGCGATCTCGGCCCCTTCACCCCGCGCGAGCTGATCGCCCACTTCGGCGCCCTGTACCCGCGGCCGCGCGGCGTCGACGAGGTGCTGCGGCTCGTCGGGCTCACCGAGCACGCGGACCGGCGGGCGAGCAAGCTCTCCGGCGGGCAGCAGCGCCGTCTCGACGTGGCGCTCGGCATCGTGGGCCGGCCGGAGATGCTCTTCCTCGACGAGCCGACCACCGGCTTCGATCCGGAGGCGCGCGCCCAGTTCTGGGCCATGCTCGAGGGGCTCACCGGGGAGGGCACCGCGATCCTGCTCACCACCCACTACCTCGATGAGGCCGCCAGGCTCGCCGACCGGGTGGGCGTGCTCACCGGCGGCCGCATCGTCGCCGAGGCTCCGCCGGGCGCGCTCGGCGGCGAGGAGGCGCGAGTGCCGGTGGTGCGGTGGCGCGACGGCGCCGGGGAGCTGCGCGAGGAGCGCACGCGCGAGCCGGGCCGCCTCGTCGGGCAGCTGTGCGCGGCGGCGGCCGCGGCGGGAGCGCCCGGCGGCGAGCCGGCCGAGCTGGAGGTCCGCAGGCCATCGCTCGAAGAGATCTACCTCGAACTGATCGGAGCCACAGCATGAAGACGACAGCAACGGGAGGCACGGAGGAGGCGCCGGCCGCGGTGGCGGCGGGGGCTCCCGGAACCCGGGCGGGGATCCCGCGGCCGGAGAGCCACGGGGGGCCGGCCGAGCCGGCCGGGACGCGGGGCCCGGTCCGCGACGGCGCGCGCGGCGGCAGCGGGATCCTGCGCTCCGGCCTGAGCGCGATGCGGCTTGAGCTGCGCGGGTACTTCCGCACGCCCGACACGGTGTTCTTCACCTTCCTCTTCCCCGTCCTGCTGCTGGGCATCTTCGGCGCGGCCTTCGACTCCAGCGGCGATGTGGGCACCCTGCCCGACGGCACCGGCGGCGTTTCGATGTCCACCTACTACCTGCCGGGACTGGTCGCGGCCGGCATCCTGCTCTCGGGCGTGCAGAACCTCGCCATCGACATCGCGCGCGAGCGCAGCGAGGGGTGGCTGCGCCGGCTCGGCGGCACGCCCATGTCGCCCGTCGCGTACTTCATCGGGAAGGCGGGGATGACGCTGGTCACCGCGCTCGCGCAGACGGCACTGCTCATCGCCTTCGGCGTCTTCGTGATGGGGGTCGAGCTGCCGAGTGAGCCCGCGCTGTGGCTGCGCTTCGCGTGGCTGTTCGTGCTCGGGATCGCGACGATGACGCTGCTGGGAGTGGCGCTCTCCGCGGTGCCGCGGTCCTCGCGCAGCGCGACCGCGGTCGTGCTGCCGATCGTCCTGGTGCTGCAGTTCATCTCGGGCGTATACCTGCAGTTCACCATGCTGCCGGAGTGGCTGCAGAACATCGCCGCAGCGTTCCCGCTGAAGTGGCTGGCGCAGGGCATGCGCTCGGTGTTCCTCCCGGAGCACTTCGCCGCGATGGAGCCGGGCGGCGCCTGGGACCTCGGCCTCGTGGTCCTCGTGCTCGCCGGCTGGCTCGTGGCGGGCCTCGTGGCGAGCCTGCTGACCTTCCGCTGGCAGCGGCGCAGCTGAGGCCCCGGCCCGCGCACCGCGCCCGGCGACGGCCGGCGCGGTGCGCACCGGGAGACGGGAGAATGGGTGGCATGACGGAGGAAGAGCGCGAGGGGTCCCCGCAGCCACGGCGGCTCCTGCTGTGGTGGGATCTCGGCGTGGGGCTCGTCACCGCGGTGCTCGGCGGGGTGGGGCTGCTGCCGTGGTTCGGCGGCGCCGAGCCGGGGGCTGCGGCCGAGGCCTGGGGGGCTTCTGCCGCGATCGCGCTGCTGCCGGTCTGGTACCTCGGCCTCGGGCGGCGAGCGCTCGCCCGCGCCATGCGCGACGAGCCCGCTCGCCGCATCGACCTCGTGGCGGTCGCCGCGCTGGTGCTCGTCGTCGGGTACGCGGTGTCGGTGGTGCCGAGCTACGCGACGCTGCAGGTGATCGCCTACCCGGTGGTCTGGAGCGTGATCGCGCGCTACCGCGACGCGGTGCTGTGGAGCGCGGTGCTCGCCCTCGCCGTGGCCGGCGGCTACGCGGTGGCGGATGCGCGCGCGGACACGCCGGACGGCCCGCTCGCGATTCTGATCATCGCGCTGCTGTCCTTCGGATTCGCGGTGGCGATGGGCACGTGGATCACGCGCATCTTCGCGCGCGGGGAGCAGTACCGGGTGCTGGCTGAGCGGCTGCGCGCCTCGCAGGCCGAGGTCGCAGCCCTCTCGGCGCAGAGCGGCGCGGCCGCCGAGCGGGAGCGACTGTCGCGCGAGCTGCACGACACCCTCACGCAGACCCTCGCCGGCCTGGTGATGCTCAGCGAGCAGGCGGAGCGAGCGCTCGACGCGGGGGACGTGGAGCGGGCCCGGGATCGGGTCGCCCGGGTGGGCGCCGCCGCCAGGGAGGCCGTGGGCGAGGCGCGTGCGCTGGTCGCGGCGAGTCATCCTATCGGCGACGGCGGGCTGGAGGCGGCGCTCGAACGGGTGACGGAGCGCTTCGTCGCCGATTCCGGCTTGCGCGTGGAGTGCGAGCTGGCGTCGGTGCCGCTCGGGCGTGAGCGCCAGGTGGTGCTGCTGCGCGCCGCGCAGGAGGGGCTCGCGAACGCGTGGCGGCACGCCGCCGCGGAACGGGTCGCGGTGCGCCTTGCGGCCGTGGGCGAAGGGGGAGCGGTGCTGGTGATCGAGGACGACGGTGCGGGACCGGATCCGGACTGGGATCGGCGCGGTGGCTTCGGCCTGAGCGGGCTGGCCGGGCGGGCGCGGGCCGTGGGCGGCGAGCTCGTCTTCGGCGCCGGATCGGCGGGCGGGGCCCGGCTGGTGGTGCGCCTGCCCGCGCTCCCGAGCCGGACGGGGCCCGCCGGCGAGCGGGCCGGAGCCGGTGCTGCGGCGGTCGAGGGGGCCGGGACGTGATCCGGGTCGTGGTGGCCGACGACCACCCCATCGTGCGCACCGGGATCGCGGGACTGCTCGACACCGAGCCCGACTTCGAGGTGGTCGGAGAGGCCGCTTCCGGCGAGGAGGCGATCGCGCTCGCCGCCGAGACCGCGCCGCACGTGGTGCTCATGGATCTGCGGATGCCCGGCATGGGCGGAGTGGAGGCGACGCGCCGCATCGTGCGCTCGGGCCACGCGAGCGCGCCACGGGTGCTCGTCTTCACCACCTACGAGGACGACGACCAGATCCTCGCGGCCATCGAGGCCGGAGCGAGCGGCTACCTCGTGAAGGCGGCCCCCGCGGAGGAGGTGGCGGCGGGAGTCCGCGCCGTCGTCGCGGGGCAGACGGTGCTCGCGCCCTCGGTGGCGGTCGCGCTGGCTCAGGCCGCACGGGGCGGCGTGGGCGACCCGGGTGCCGCCGCGGACACGGGCGCGGCGCCAGATCCCGTGCCGAATCTGACGCCGCGGGAGCGCGAGATCCTGACGCTCGTGGCGCAGGGCCTGAGCAACCCGCAGATCGCCGCTCGCCTCTTCATCGGCGAGTCCACCGTGAAGACCCATCTGCTGCACGTCTTCGAGAAGCTCGGCGTGTCCGACCGCACGCGTGCCGCGATCCGCGCCCTCGAACTCCGCCTGATCTGAGGGCGGGCCCGCGCTCGTGTGCCGTGGCGGGCGCGAGCGGCAGCCGGCTGTGGATGAATTACACGGCTGTAGTTCGTCGGTGGCGCGCGCCGGGATCCGCGTGAGATCAACGAAGCCGGGGGGTTCTGCGGTGTCGGGCACGCCCGCTTCCGGGAACTTATGCACAGGGATCGGCGGGCTGTGGAGAAAGTGGGGGGCGCGCCTGTGGATAACTCTCGCCCCTGCCCGGCTTGACAGGGCGTCCAACGGTCCCTAGGTTCATTAGTGAAGTAATGAACCAGTGAGGCGAGGGCGATCCCGCCGCGAGGAACGGAGGTGACGGGTGTTCGACGAGACGCGCCCCATCTTCATCCAGCTCGCCGATCGCATCGCCGACGAGGTGCTGCGCGGCGTCTACGCGGAGGGGCAGCAGGTGCCCTCTACCAACGAGCTCGCCGCCTTCCTGCGCATCAACCCCGCGACCGCGGGGAAGGCCCTCAACCGGCTCGTCGATGCGGGGGTGCTCACGAAGCGCCGCGGGATCGGCATGTTCGTCTCCGACGGCGCGAAGGCGCTGATCGCCCGCGAGCGTCAGCAGGGCTTCGTCGACCGATACCTCGCCCCGCTGCTCGCCGAGGGACGAGCGCTCGGCCTCTCCACTCCAGAGATCGTGAGCCTCCTCGAGCGGGAGGCGGAGAAAGCGAAGGACCCATCATGACCGCAGCCATCGAAACGCGCGGCCTCACCCGCCGCTACCGCGGCGCAGCCGCCCTCGAGGACGTCACCCTCGACATCCAGCCGAACGTCATCACCGGCCTGCTCGGCCGCAACGGCGCGGGAAAGACCACGCTCATGTCGCTCATCACCGCGCAGGACCGCCCGAGCAGCGGCAGCGTGCGCGTGAACGGACGCGACCCCTTCGAGCGCGCCGGGGTCATCGAGCAGATGTGCTTCATCCGCGACAACCAGCGATACCCCGACGACTACCGGCTCCGCCACGCCATGCGTGCCGCCGCGATCTGCTTCCCGAACTGGTCGAGCGAGACCGCGGAGCGGCTCGCCGAGCTCTTCCGCATCCCGGCGAAGACGGAGGTCAAGAAGTTCTCGCGCGGACAGCTCTCGGCGCTCGGGATCGTGCTCGGCCTCGCCTCCCGCGCGCCGATCACCTTCTTCGACGAGCCCTACCTGGGTCTCGACGCGACGGCGCGCACCGTCTTCTACGACGAGCTGCTGCGCGACTACGCCGAGCAGCCCCGCACGGTGATCCTCTCGACCCACCTCATCGACGAGATGGACCGCCTGCTGGAGCGCGTGGTGATCCTGGAGCGCGGCCGAGTCGTCACGCACGCCGAGGTGGAGGATCTGCGCGGAGCCGCCTTCCAGCTCGCCGGGCGCGCCACCGCCGTCGAGGACTTCGTGCGCGGCCGCGAGGTGCTCACCCGGCGTTCCATCGGCGGGCTCGCGACGGCCGTCGTCGCGGGTCGTCTCGGCGAGGAGGATCGCGCGAGCGCCGCCGCGCAAGGCCTGGAGCTCTCCCACGTCTCGCTGCAGGAGCTCGTCGCTGCCTACGGGCTGGGAGAGCCCTCCGGCGCCGGAAAAGCCGCAACCCCGAACGGCGAAGGCCCCGCGGCCGCGGCCGAGCCCGAAGCCACCGCGCCCGCGAGCGCGCCGACCGCAAGGAGCGCATCATGACCCGCATCCTCAAGGTGACGAGACTGCACCTCAACAAGCTCTCGAGCTTCGCGATCGTGCCGGTGTTCATCCTGGCATTCGTCTTCGTCCTGAGCGTCGTGATCCAGTTCGCGGTCATGCGCGCCACCGGGGTGCCGGCGTCCGCCCCCGAGTACATCGAGGGCGCGCGCTGGAACCAGGCCGCGGTCTGGTCGCTTCCCGGCTTCCTCGTCTACTACGGGGTGCAGGCGGTCGCCACCACCTACCCATTCGCCCTCGCCCTCGGCACCACCCGCCGCAATTTCGTGCTCGGCACGATGCTCGCCAATGTGCTGCAGGCCCTCTACATGGCGGTGCTGATGATGGCGCTGCTCGGGATCGAGCTCGCGAGCGGCCACTGGTTCATGGGGCTCTACGTCTTCGACGTGTACCTGCTCGGTGCGGGGAATCTCGCCGTGCTCGGCCTCAGCGCCTTCCTCGGCGTCTGGTTCTTCCTCACCGCGGGCGGCCTCTTCGGGGCGATGTGGGTGCGCTTCGGCAATCGCGGTCCCGCGATCCTCGGGATCGTACTGGGGCTCGCGCTCGCGATCGCCCTGCTGGTGCTGGCACCGCGGCTCGGCGACATCGTCTCCGGGCTGAGCCGCGGTGCGCTGTCCATCGTGGCGCTCGCCGTGATCGCGGTCTCGCTCGCGGGCACCTGGCTGGCGATGCGCCGCGCCTCCGTCCGATAACGCACGGCGGGGCTCCCCGGTTCGGGGGCCCCGCCGTCGTCCGCGCCGTCGTCCGCGGGCCGGACTACCGCTCCGCGCCCGCGGGAACCGTCTCGCTCGCGCCCGTCTCCACGTCCGAGTTGTCGAAGGCCTGGCCCTTCCGCGGGGCGTTGTAGAGATCCGTGTCGAGGATCCCCTCGCGCTTCGCGACGATCGCGGGGACGAGGGCCTGGCCGGCGACGTTCACCGCGGTGCGGCCCATGTCGATGATCGGGTCGACCGCCAGCAGGAGGCCGACCCCCTCCAGCGGGAGCCCCAGGGTCGACAGCGTGAGCGTCAGCATCACGGTGGCGCCGGTCGTGCCGGCGGTGGCCGCGGAGCCCACGACCGAGACGAGGACGATCAGCAGATACTGGACGATCGTCAGCTCGATCCCGAAGAACTGCGCGATGAAGATCGCGGCGACGGCCGGGTAGACCGCGGCGCAGCCGTCCATCTTCGTCGTCGCGCCCAGCGGCACCGCGAAGGAGGCGTAGCCGCGCGGCACGCCCAGATTGCGCTCGGTCACGCGCTGCGTGAGCGGGAGCGTGCCGATGGAGGAGCGGCTGACGAAGCCGAGCTGGACGGCGGGCCACACGCCCGAGAAGTACTGCTTCACGGAGAGACCGTGCGACTTCACCAGGATCGGGTAGACGACGAAGAGCACGAGCACGAGGCCGAGGTAGAGCACGCCGACGAAGGCGGTCAGGGAGCCCATCGTGTCCCAGCCGTACTCGGCGACCGCGTTGCCGATGAGCCCGAGGGTGCCGATCGGCGCGATGCGGATGATCCACCACAGCACCTTCTGGATGACGGCGAGCGCGGACTCCGTGAGGCGGATGAATGGCTCCGCCTTCTCGCCGATCTTCAGCGCCGCGATGCCGACGGCGACCGAGATCACGATGACCTGCAGCACGTTGAAGCCGGGGCTCGCGCTCAGGACGCCCGTCTCCGGATCGGCGGAGCCGCTGACCGAGAGGCCGAGGAAGTTCGAGGGGATCAGCCCGGTGAGGAAGTTCCACCAGGTGCCGACCGTCGAGGGATCCCCCTCCTGCAGCTCTGCCTGCGAGGCGGCCGCGCCGGGGCGCAGCGCAACCCCCAGGGCGATGCCGATGGTCACGGCGATCAGCGCGGTGATCGCGAACCACAGCAGCGTCTGACCGGCGAGCCGGGCGGCGTTGGTGACCTGGCGGAGGCCGACGATGCTCGACACGATCGCGGTGAAGATGAGCGGCACGACCGCGGCGCGCAGCAGCGAGACGTAACCGCCGCCGATGGTCGAGAGCGTGGCCTGCAGTCCGTTCGGATTGCCGGCGGCGTCGGGGCCGAGCGACATCGCGACCCCGCCGAGCACGAGGCCGAGGATCAGGGCGGCGAGGATCTGCCAGCCGAAGGAGGTGAGCCACCGGGGCAGTCGGCGGGCCTGGTGGGCCCGCGGAGCCTGGCGGGTCTGGCCCTGGCCGTGGCCGGGCTCAGCGGAGGGAGCGGACACGTGGTTTCCTTTCGGTGCTGCGTATTCGGGGCGCCGGAACCACGAGCGCGAGTCTCGCGCACGGAGCCTCCGCGCCCGAGCCGTCACACACCCTAACAAACTATTCGGCTGAGTTATGCCAGGCATTGCAGATTTCGCCCCGGGGCGCGCCGCCGGCTCGGAGGCGCCTGGGCGCGCACGGGCAACGCGGGTAGGCTTGCGGCATGGCTGATTCTTCGTTTGACGTGGTGAGCAAGATCGACTCGATGGAGGTCGAGAACGCCGTGAACCAGGCGCGCAAGGAGGTCGAGCAGCGCTACGACTTCAAGGGCGTCGGCGCCGAGGTGACGCTCTCGGGCGAGAGCATCCAGATCAAGGCCAGCACCGAGGAGCGCGCCAACGCCGTGCTCGACGTGCTGCAGTCGAAGTTCATCAAGCGCGGCCTCTCGCTCAAGGCGCTCGACAGCGGCGAGCCCTACGCGAGCGGCAAGGAGTACCGCATCGACTCGAAGCTCAAGGAGGGCATCGACCAGGCCACCGCGAAGAAGCTGAACAAGCTCATCCGCGACGAGGCCCCCAAGGGCGTGAAGTCGCAGATCCAGGGGGACGAATTGCGTGTCAGCTCCAAGAGCCGCGACGAGCTGCAGGCCACCATCGCGCTGCTCAAGGACGCCGACGTGGATGTCGCCCTGCAATTCGTGAACTTCCGCTAGACGCCGATGGTCATCGGAGAGAACCTGCTGGAGCCCGAGCCGACGCGGCTCGGCACGGATCCGGCCGCCGCCGCGCTCGCCGCGGGCGCGGCCCCCGAGGCGGCGGTGCGGGCACATCCCGAGTCGCCGCTCGCGTGGGCGCTGCTCGCGGACGAGGCCGCCGCCGCCGGGCGTGAGATCGAGGCCTACGCCTATGCCCGCGTCGGCTACCACCGCGGGCTCGACGCGCTGCGCAAGGCCGGGTGGCGGGGCGCGGGCCCCGTGCCGTGGGCGCACGAAGCGAACCGCGGCGTGCTGCGCGCGCTCTACGCGCTGCGCCGCGCCGCAGCGAGCATCGGCGAGCAGGCGGAGGTCGAACGCCTCACCGACTTCCTCGACGGCGCCGACCCGGCAGCGATTCCCGCGATCGAGGCCGCCGCGCGCTGAGCGGTCCGCCCCCGTCTTCGATCCGCCACCGGCTCAGCGCAGGCAGACCACCTTCGGCTGCGTCATCTCCTCGTAGGCGAAGCGCACGCCCTCGCGGCCCATGCTGCCGTGCTTCGCGCCCCCGAACGGCATCGCGTCGATCCGGAAGTCGGAGGAGTCGTTGATCATCACGCCCCCGGCCTCGATCTCGGCCGAGGCGCGCAGCGCGATGTCGAGGCTGCCGGTGAACAGCGCCGCGTGCAGCGCGTAGTCGAGCGCGTTCGCCGCGGCGATCGCCTCCTCGTACGCGTCGAAGACGTCGATGATCACGACGGGTGCGAACACCTCCTCGGTGCACAGCTCGTGCCCCTCCGGCACCCCGGTGAGCACCGTCGGGGGCATGAACGGCCCCTCGGCCTCGCCGCCGCAGTGTACGGTCGCCCCCGCCCGCCGCGCCGAGGCGACGGTCGCGGCGGCGCGCGCGGCGGCCTCGGGGCTGATCATGGGACCCACGTCGCTCGTCTCGGAGCGCGGATCGCCGGTCACGAGCCGCCGCGTGCGCGCGACGAAGTCCTCCGTGAAGCGCTCCGCGATCGAGCGGTGCACGAGGATCCGCTGGGTGCCGATGCAGTTCTGGCCGGCCGCCCAGAAGGCGCCGGAGACGCAGGCATCCACGGCCGCGTCCACATCGGCATCCGCGAACACGAGCACGGGGGCGTTGCCGCCGAGCTCCATCGCCAGCTTCTTGATGCCGGCCGAGCGCGAGATCGCCTCGCCGGTGCGGAAACCTCCCGTGAAGGACACCATGCGCACCTCGCGCGCCGCCACGAGGGCCTGCGTCAGCTCGCGGTCGCCGTGCACCACCGTGATCGATGCCTCGGGCAGGCCGCACTCGCGCAGCAGCTCGGTGAGCATGCGAGCCGAATACGGGGTCTGCTGCGCGGGCTTCAGGATCACCGAATTGCCGCCCGCGATCGCCGGGCCGATCTTGTGCGCCACCAGGTTGAGGGCGTCGTTGTACGGCGTGATCGCGAGGATGATGCCGAGCGGCTCCCGCGTGAACCAGCCGCGGCGGTCCTCCGCTCCGGCGAAGGCGTCGAAGGGGATCACCTCGCCGCCGCCGCGACGGGCCTCGGCGGCCGAGAGCGCGATCGTGTTGGCGGCGCGCGCCACCTCCTTGCGCGCCTGGCGGATCGTCTTGCCCGCCTCGGCGACGATCGTCTCGGCGAAGCGCTCGGCGCGCTCCCGCAGCAGCCGCGCCGTCTCGTCGAGGATCTCGGCGCGGCGGTGGCGGGAGAGCGCGCGGCTGAGCTCCCGGCCGGCGCCCGCCGTTTCGAGGATCGCGGGCACATCGGCCGGGCCGCACTGCGGCAGCGAGCCGATCACGGCGCCGGTCGCGGGATCGGTGACGACGAGCTCGGGCAGGGGCGAGCTGGCGGCGTCCTGGGCGCGCCCGGTGCCGGTGCGCTCCGCCGTCATGACGCCGGCGCTCATCGCCCGCCCGCCCGGTCGATCGCGATGATGTCGGAGAGCAGCGCGTAGGCGGTCTCGACGCGGCCGGCTCCCGGGCCCGAGACGGTCACCTGCCCCAGCAGATCGGTGTCGAAGGTCACCGCATTCGTGGCACCCGAGACGCCCGCCAGGGGGTGCTCCTCGCCGAGCGCGACGGGGGCCACCCGCGCCTCCACGGTGCCGTCCTCATGGCGCTCGACCGTGCCGAGCAGCTTCCAGCGCTTGCCCTCGGCGGCCGCGGCCGTCACCTCGGCGCCCGTGATCTCGGTGATGCCGGTGGTGGGGATCTGCTCGACGGGGATCCGCACCCCCATCACCTGCTCGGCCAGGATCGCGACCTTCAGCCGCACATCGGATCCGCCGATGTCGGCGGTCGGATCCGCCTCGGCGTAGCCCAGTGCCTGCGCCTCGCCGATGGCCTCCTGCAGGGCGAGCCCGTCGCCGAGGCGGCCGAGGATGTAGTTCGAGGTCCCGTTGAGGATGCCGGTGACCGAGGCGATCCGGGTGCCCGCGAGCTGCGTCTGCGCGAAGCGGATCACCGGAGTGCCGCTCATCACGGCGCCCTCGAACTCGAAGCGGCGGCCGTGCACGCCGGCGAGCTCCGCCAGCTCGGCGCCGGCGAGCGCCACGGGCCCCTTGTTGGTGGTCACGACGTGCTTGCCCGACTGCAGCGCCGAGCGCACGTGCGACAGGGCCGGCTCGCCCGTCGCGGGGTTCGTGAACGTGGCCTCGACGACGATGTCCGCGGCGGACTCGCGGATCACGCGCTCGTTGTCGGCGTCGCGGTCGCCGCCGGGCATGCCGGAGAAGTTCGCGCCGCGGGGCATGGCGAGCACCTCGGCGAGGTCGATGCCCTCGGGCTGCAGCAGGCTGCCCAGGTTCAGATCGGTGATGGCGACGACGCGGAGCGAGAAGCCGAGCGTGGCCTCGAGGCGCGCCGAATCGTCGCGGATGAGCTCGGCGAGCGCGCGGGCGACTCCTCCGAAGCCGATGAGGGCGAGGTCGTAGCAGCGCATGACGTTCCTTTGCAGTGGGTGCGGGTCGGGAGTGCGGCGCGCGCGGACCCGCGGGATCCCGCGCTGGTTCCGCGGTCGCTGCCGCCGGATCCAGCCTCGCCGCAAACCCTGTCCACGCGGGGCCTCCGAAACGGCGATCGGGGTGTGCGATGTGTCAGCGCTGCGGACGAAAAGACCAAGCGTGACGGGAACGCTGCGGCGGGGGCCGCGGTCGTCGTAGCGTTGACGTCGGTCGCACCGAGCGCCGCTCATGCGCGACCCGCAGAACGACCCCCCGGGTGCGACCGCTTCCGCACCAGACTCGAAGGTGAGCGCAGATGACAGCGACACAGACCGACCAGACACTGCCCAACCGGCTGCCGCACACGACGGCGACCCAGGTCCCGCTGCGGAGGATGCAGCGCTCCATGGGCGCCAGGCACCTCGTCATGATCGCGCTGGGCGGCGTGATCGGCTCGGGGCTGTTCCTCAGCTCGGGCTACACCATCTCGCAGGCGGGGCCGCTCGGCGCCGTCATCGCCTACGGCGTGGGGGCGGTGGTGGTGTGGCTCGTGATGGCGTGCCTCGGCGAGCTGGCCGTCGCCTACCCCGTCTCTGGCGCGTTCCACATCTACGCCTCGCGCTCCATCGGCCCCGCCACCGGATTCACCACGGCCTGGCTCTACTGGCTGTGCTGGGTGGCAGCGCTCGGATCCGAGTTCGCGGCCGCCGGCATCCTCATGCAGCGCTGGTTCCCCGCCGTGCCGGTGTGGGTGTGGGTGGTGCTCTTCGCGGGCATGCTCTTCACGATCAACGCGATCTCCGCGCGGGTCTTCGGCGAGACCGAGTTCTGGTTCTCGCTGGTGAAGGTGGCGGCCATCATCGTGCTCATCGTGCTCGGCGGCGCCGCGATCTTCGGCTTCACGCCGCTCTCCGAGGAGCCGCGCGCGGCCGTCTTCTTCAGCAACTACACGACCGCCGAGGGGCTCTTCCCGACCGGCGTCTCGGGCATCGTCATCACCTCGCTCGCCGTCTTCTACGCCTTCAGCGGCACGGAGCTCATCGGCACCGCCGCCGGAGAGACGAAGGATCCGGGCAAGAACATCCCGCGCGCCCTGCGCTCGACGGTGCTGCGCCTGGTGCTGTTCTTCATCTGCGCGATCGCCGTGATCGCGGCGATCATCCCCTACGAGCAGACCGGCGTGACCGACTCCCCGTTCGTGGCGGTCTACGACTACATCGGCATCCCCTTCGCGGCCGACATCATGAACTTCGTCATCATCACGGCGCTGCTCTCGGCCGGCAACTCGGGACTGTTCTCCTGCGCCCGCATGCTCTTCTCGCTGGCCGATGAGGGGCACGCGCCCCGGATCTTCACCCGCCTGACGAAGCGCGGCATCCCGCTCATCGCGCTCTCGGTGAGCATCGTCGGCGGTCTCGCGGCCCTGATCTCCAGCATCATCGCACCGGAGACGGTCTATCTCGTGCTCGTCTCGGTCGCGGGCTTCGCGGTCGTCGCGGTGTGGATGTCGATCGTCGCCTCGCAGTTCTTCCACCGTCGCCAGTTCGTGCGCGACGGCGGTGACGTGTCGAAGCTCGCCTACCGCACCCCGCTCTACCCGCTGGTGCCGATCCTTGCCTTCGTGCTGCTCGCGATCTCGATGGTGGCCGTCGCCTTCGACCCGAACCAGGTCGCCGCGCTCTACTTCGGGGTGCCGTTCGTCGGCCTCTGCTACCTGTTCTTCTGGTGGCGGCACGGACGCAAGGGCCGTGGGGCGCGCTCGGCCGGACCGGCGACGGGCGCCGAGGAGGCGGCTGCCGCGGGTGTTGCGGCTGCCGCGGGCGCCGCTCCGGAGAGCCGAGAGGGGAGCGCCGGGGCGTGACCCGTCCCGGAGCCGTGATCGAGGTCGATCTCGACGCGATCCGCGCGAATCTGCGGAGGATCCGCGCCGAGATCGGCCCCGGCCCAGAACTCTGCCCGGTGCTGAAGGCCGACGCCTACGGCCACGGCCTGTCGCTCGTGCTGCCGGTACTCATGAGTGAGGGCGTCGGATCGATCGGGATCGCGAGCAATCGCGAGGCCGCCGAGGCGCGGGAGCTGGGCTTCGCCGGGCGCCTCCTGCGCGTGCGTGCGGCCGCCCCGCAGGAGGCAGCCGAGGCGTTGCGCTTCGGCGTCGAGGAGTGGGTGGGCGGCTTCGCCCAGGCACGGGCACTCGCCGAGCTGGCGCTGGCGCACGGCGCGTCCGTCCCGGTCCATCTCGCCACCAACGGCCCGGGCATCTCGCGCGAGTGCCTCGACCTCGGCGGCGAGGAGGGCGCGCGCGAGCTGGCAGCGATCCTCGCCCTCCGCGGGCTGCAGCTGCGCGGCGTGTGCGCGCACTTCCCCTGCGAGGAGGTGGCCGACACGGAGGCCGGCGCCGCTGCCTTCGCCGCCGACGCCGAGACGGTGCTCCGGGCGCTCGGCCCGGAGCGCGCGGCCGCGGTGCAGCGCCACTGCGCCACGTCCTTCGCCGCGCTCTCCGTCCCCGGCTCGCGCTTCGATCTGGTGCGCATCGGCGCCGCCCTCTACGGCGACTCCTCAGCCGATGCGCCCTGGCAGCGGCGCGCGATGCGGCTGCTCGCCCCGGTCACGGGGGTGAACCGCTACCCCGCCGGGCGCAGCGTCAGCTACGACCGCACGCACGTGCTCGAGCGCGACACCCTGATCGCCTCCGTCCCGATCGGCTACGGCGACGGCGTTCCGCGCAGCCTCGGCGGCCGCGGTGCCGTGCTCGTCCGCGGGCGACGGGCCCCGGTCGTCGGCGCGATCGCCATGAACGCCCTGAGCGTCGACGTGACCGCCATCCCGGGTGTGCAGCCGGGCGACGAGGCGGTGCTGCTGGGGCGGCAGGGCGCGCTGGAGATCACCGGAGCCGAGTTCGAGCGCGCCGCAGGCGATATCGCCGCGGTCGCCTACTCCGCCTGGGGCCGCATCGTTCCCCGGGTCGCGGTGGGCGCGTGAGCCGCCGGCTCCGGGTGCTGCGGTCGGGATCCTCTAGTCTGGCTGGGTGAGCACAGACGGGTCCGGCGCGGCGCTGCCCTCCGCCCTGCGTCAGGGCGCGGCGCTGCTCTCCGCCGTCGCGGACCGTGAGCGCAGCGGACGTGCGGGCCTCTCCGCCTCGCGGCTCGCGGAGCAGACGGGGATCGAGCGCAGCCGCACCTCGCGGCTCACGCAGGAGCTCGTCGAACTCGGCTTCCTGCAGCGGGATGAGGACGCCACCTTCCGGGCGGGTCCCGCGTATTTCGAGCTGGCCGCCTCGCGCCAGGAGGAGTGGCTGCGCGCGGCGCGCGGGGCGCTGCGTTCGCTGGTGGCGCGCTTCCGCGTGAGCGCGCGGGTGCTCGCTGCGGACGGACCGAGGGCGGTGCTGCTGCGGCTGGAAACGGCCTCCGGAGCGCCCGAGACGGCGGCGACCCCGGGCATGGTGACGCCGATCTGGTGCACCGGGGGCGGGCGGGCCCTGCTCTGGCTCGACTCGCGCGCGCGGCTGGAGGAGCGGCTGCGCGGCGTGGAGTTCGTCGGTGTCGGCGGTCCGCGGGCCGCGCACTCGGCGGCGGGGGTGTGGGAGCTGATGGAGCGGGATCGTGCGCGCGGCTTCGTCTCGGCGGATCAGGAGTTCGAGTACGGCGTGCGCGAGATCGCGGCGCCGGTGCTGGTCGCAGGACGGCTGCGCGGAGCGGTGAGCGTCGCCTGCCGCTCCGACGACGCGGATCTGGTCCCCGTGCTCGGCGAGGAGGTGCGCGCGGTGGCGAAGCGGCTGGGGTCGGCCTCCGGCTGATCGCGCGTCGCGCGGAGGCGCGTCACCCTGCGGCCGCGCCGCTGCGGAGCCGGCGGCTGAGCTCGGCCGCGGCCGTGCGGCAGAGATCGCCGAGTTCGGGGATCCGCGGCGCGAGCGCGCGCTTCACTCCGACGATCTGCATGGCGGCGACGACCTCGCCGCGGAAGTCGAGCACCGGTGCGGCCACCGACAGGAGCCCGGGCTCCGCCTCCTCGTCGACGATCGAGTAGCCGCGGGCGCGTGCGGCGCGCAGCCGGCCCAGGAACTCCTCGACGCTGCGCGCCGCGTTCGGGC
Source organism: Leucobacter massiliensis (assembly GCF_002982315.1). Taxonomy (GTDB): domain Bacteria; phylum Actinomycetota; class Actinomycetes; order Actinomycetales; family Microbacteriaceae; genus Leucobacter; species Leucobacter massiliensis. Next base: position 185,220 of record NZ_MWZD01000012.1, read on the forward strand.
CGCCGAAGCCGAAGTCGCTCGAGCCGAGCACATCGCGCACCTCGGCGTCGCTCGCGTCCCACAGCACGGCCTGCCCCGCGTCGCTGCAGAACGCGGGGTAGCTGCGCCCCACCCAGGAGCCGAAGAGCCCCTTCTGCGGCGGGATGGCTTCGACGATCGTGACGGTGCTGTCGCCCGAGAGCGTGCCGAGGAAGGCCGCTTCGCCGCTGCGCTCGCTGAGCGCTTCGAGTGCGGTGAGGCCGTCGGTGCGCAGCCGGCGCTCGGTGAGGGCGAGCGCCGTGGCGTAGAGCGCGGGGGAGACGCGGTAGGCGGATCCGAGGCGCTCGGCGTATCCGAGGCGCGCGAGCGCGGCGAGCGTGCGGGAGAGCTGCGAGCGCTCGCGTTCGAGCCGCTCGGCGAGGCGGGTCGCGGTGGTGCCGCCGGGCTCGTCGCTTGCGGCGGCGCCGAGGCCGCGCAGCGCCTCCATTGCGCGGCCCATGCTCGACGTCCTGGTCATGCCTCAACCCTAGGGCCCCCGGGCTGCCCCTGCTCCGCAGATCGTGGGGGATCCGGGAGGGGCGGCGGGCGGAGGCCGGGGCGCGCCGGACCCCGGCAGGGGACCACGGGGCCGGCGAAGGACATGAGGACGACATTTCGGAGATTAGTGCAATATAGGCAGCAGAATATGTCTATACTGCACGAAGCTCGCTGATCGCGAGACCGGCCCACGTCCCGAAGGAGTGCCCATGCCCGCATCACGTCCGGATCGCCGCCACGCGGAGACCCTCTCCTCCCAGAGCCTCGCGGTGCACGGCGGAAACCGGCTCGACAGCACGCAGGCGCTGCGCACCCCGCTCGTCATGGCGAACTCGTATCAGCTGCCCGAGGACCCGAGCGAGATCAGCTGGTCGGCGACCGCGCCGGGCCTCTACACGCGCAACAGCGGCGTCAACCAGGTCGCCCTCGAAGAGAAGCTCGTGGCGCTCGAGCACGGCGAGGAAGCGGTCGCGCTCGCCAGCGGAGTCGCGGCGCTCCACGCCGTCTTCTTCACCCACGTGCGCGTCGGCGACCACGTGCTCGTGAGCGATGTCACCTACGAGGCGACCTGGCGGCTCTGGACCGAGCTCCTCCCCGGCCGCTACGGCATCGAGGCCACCTTCGTGGACGTCTCCGACCTCGACGCGGTGCGCGCGGCGATGCGCCCGAACACGCGCCTCGTCTGCATCGAGGCGATCGCCAACCCCACCACGAAGGTCGCCGATGTGCGCGCGATCGCCGGGATCGCCCACGAGAACGACGCGATCCTGATGGTCGACTCGACCTTCACGCCGCCGCCCTTCTTCCGGCCCCTCGACCACGGGGCCGACCTGGTGGTGCACTCCCTCACCAAGTACATCAACGGCCACGGCGACGCCATGGGCGGCGCGGTGATCGGATCCCGCGAGCTGATCCAGCCCATCAAGGCCGACGCCATGGTCGATGTCGGCGGCATCATCTCGCCCTTCAACGCCTGGCAGATCCAGCGCGGTTCCGTCACCCTGCCGCTGCGCCTCGGCCAGCACTTCGCCTCCGCGCAGGCCATCGCGGAGTTCCTCGCGTCCGACCCGCGCATCGAGTACATCACCTACCCCGGGCTGCCCGAGCATCCCGAGCACGAGCTGGCCCGGCGCCAGTTCGGCGGAGCCGGCTTCGGCGGCATGATCGCCTTCGCCGTGCGCGGCACGCCCGACACGCAGAACCGCTTCGTCGCCGAGCTGCGGCTCATCACCTCCGGCTTCTCCCTCGGGCACGACGACTCGCTGATCGTCCACGTCGGCACCGAGGGCGGGCGCGTCGCCACCTACCCGGAGCCCTTCCGCAGATTCGGGCACCTGCGGCTCTCGGTCGGGCTCGAGGACACGGCCGACCTGATCGCCGACCTCGCGGCGGCGCTCGATCGCACCTTCGGCGGTCCCGAGGCCGGCGGGACCCGCGACGAGGGGGCCCTCGGTGACGCAGCGTGACGACATCGACGATCACATCCTCGCGGAGCTGACCGCCAACGCGCGCATCTCGCTGGTGGCGCTCAGCGAGCGGGTGCGCCTCTCGCGCAACGCGGTGCGGCAGCGCATCGAGCGCATGGAGCGCGACGGCGTGATCCAGGGCTACACGATGGTGCGCGGCCGCAAGACGGTCCGGGACCGGGTGTCGGCCGTGCTCTTCGTCTACCGCGCCGACCGCATGCGCGGCGCCGAGGTGCTTGCGCAGCTCGCGAAGGTGCCCGAGGTGGTGCGCTGCGACATCCTGACCGGGGAGTTCGACCTGCTGGTGCGGATCGACGCGCAGACCGTCGACCGGGTGCAGGAGATCTGGGAGACCGTGAGCCGGATCCCCGGCGTCGTCAACACCGTCACCTCCTTCTCGCTCTCCACCGTCATCGACCGCGGCTCCTCCTGAGGGTCCTCGCTAGACTGGCTCGGTAACTGCCGACGCCGAAGGAAGGGGCTGAAATGCCCGCAGTGCTCATCACCGGTGCCCAGTGGGGCGACGAGGGGAAGGGGCGAGCGACCGATCTGCTCGGCAGCCGTGTCGACTACGTCGTCAAGTTCAACGGCGGCAACAACGCGGGCCACACCGTGGTCATCGGCGAGGAGAAGTACGCCCTGCACCTGCTGCCCTCCGGCATCCTCACCCCCGGAGTCGTGCCGGTGATCGGCAACGGCGTCGTCGTCGACCTCGGCGTGCTGCGGCAGGAGCTCGACGCGCTGAGCAGCCGCGGCGTCGACGTCTCGCGCCTGCAGGTGAGCGCCAACGCGCACGTCATCACCGCCTACCACCGCACGCTCGACAAGGTGACCGAGCGCTTCCTGGGCAAGCGCCAGATCGGTACGACGGGTCGCGGGATCGGCCCCGCCTACGCCGACAAGATCAACCGGGTCGGGATCCGCATCCAGGACCTCTTCGACGAGAGCATCCTCCGCCAGAAGGTGGAGGCCGCGCTCGAGTTCAAGAACCAGGTGCTGGTGAAGATCTACAACCGGCGGGCGATCGAGCCCGACGAGGTGATCGACGAGCTGCTCGGCTTCCGCGAGATGCTGGAGCCGATGGTGTGCGACACCGGGCTGCTGCTGCACGAGGCGATGAGCGCGGGCAAGAACGTGCTCTTCGAGGCGGGCCAGGCGACGATGCTCGACATCGACCACGGCACCTACCCGTTCGTCACCTCCTCGAACGCGACCGCCGGCGGCGCGAGCACCGGATCCGGCCTTCCGCCCGCGCGGCTCGACCGCGTCATCTCGGTGATCAAGGCGTACACGACGCGCGTGGGCGCCGGCCCCTTCCCCACGGAGCTCTTCGACGAGAACGGCGAGCACCTGGCGCGGGTCGGCCACGAGTACGGCACGACGACCGGGCGCGCGCGCCGCTGCGGCTGGTACGACGCGCCGATCGCGCGATACGCGGCCCGCATCAACGGCGTCACCGACTTCGTGCTCACCAAGCTCGACGTCCTCTCCGGGCTCGACACGATCCCCGTCTGCGTCGCCTACGACGTGAACGGCGAGCGGCACGACGAGATGCCCGTGAACCAGAGCGACTTCCACCACGCGAAGCCGATCTACCGGGAGTTCCCCGGCTGGAGCGAGGACATCTCGGGGGCGCGCCGCTTCGAGGAGCTGCCGCAGAACGCGCAGGATTACATCCTCGCGCTGGAGGAGATGAGCGGCTCGCGCATCTCGGCGATCGGCGTCGGCCCCGAGCGGGAGCAGGTCGTGGTGCGTCACGACCTGCTCGACTGAGGAGCGGCCGTGAGCGATCCCACCCCGCAGGAGCGGCTCGAGCAGCTGCGCGCCAGCATCGACAACATCGACGCCGCGCTCATCCACATGCTCGCGGAGCGATTCCGCTGCACGCAGGAGGTCGGCGTGCTGAAGGCGCGGCACGAGATGCCCGCCTCGGATCCGGCGCGGGAGGCGCGGCAGATCGCCCGGCTGCGCGCGCTCGCCGAGGAGGCGCACCTGGATCCCGAGTTCGCCGAGAAGTGGTTCAACTTCGTCGTCGCCGAGGTGATCCGCCACCACACCCGCCTCGCCGACGCCGCCGAGTAGCCCCTGCCCCCCCCGGGCCCCCGGGGGGGGCCCCCCCCGGGCCCCCCGGGGGCCCCCCCCCCCCCCCCCCCCCGCCTCGCCGACGCCGCCGAGTAGCCCCTGCCCCGCCCCTTCCCCCGCGCTTCGAATCCGCCCCGGCTTGTCCGGCTTCGCGGGGCGCCTCGGAGGAACCAGGCCGTATCCGTGGGCTTGTGCGGGACGCGGGAGTTGCGGATCGATCGAAGATATGTTCGAATGAACGGGTGAGGTGGAGCGGGCAGAGGGTGGGGGCGGATCCTGAAGGGGATGCGGCCCTGCCGGGGCTGGAACGGGCACGGGTGGCCGCCCTGCCCGGGCACCTGCGCACGGTCCGCGCTCCCGAGTTCGCCGGTCTCGTCTTCCACGAGGTGCTCGCGAAGAGCGCGCTGAACCGGGTGCCCGGCGAGTCGTCCATGCCCTTCTCGTGGACGATCAACCCCTACCGCGGCTGCTCGCACGCCTGCGTCTACTGCTTCGCGCGCGGCTCGCACCGCTACCTCGACCTCGACACGGGAGCCGACTTCGACGCCCAGCTCGTCGTCAAGGTGAACGTCGCCGAGGTGCTCGGCCGGGAGCTGGCCCGCCCCTCCTGGGGCCGCGAGCGGGTGGCGCTCGGCACCAACACGGATCCCTACCAGCGGGCGGAAGGCCGGTACCGGCTCATGCCCGGCGTCATCGCGGCGCTCGCGCGCGGCGGCACCCCGTTCTCGATCCTGACGAAGGGCACGCTGCTGCGGCGGGACCTTCCGGCGCTCGCCGAGGCGGCCGAACGGGTGCCCGTGAGCCTCGCGCTGTCGATCGCGGTGGGCGATCCCGATCTGCAGCGTTCGATCGAGCCGGGCACGCCGAGCACGCGGGCCCGGCTCGCCACCGTCGCCGCCGCACGCGAAGCGGGCTTCGCTCCCGACGTGTTCATCATGCCGGTGCTGCCCCACCTCACCGACTCACCGGCACAGCTGGCCGCCCTGCTGCGCGACATCCGCGACGCGGGCGCCCGCTCGGTGATCTACGGCCCCCTCCACCTGCGCAGTCACGTGAAGCCGTGGTTCTTCGCGTGGCTGGAGCGCGAGCACCCCGAGCTGCTCCCCGCCTATCGTTCGCTCTACCCCGGGAGCGCGAGCCGCGCGCCGCAGGCGTATCGCATGGAGCTCGCGGCGCGCATCCGCCCCCTGATCCGGCGGTACGGCCTGGAGCAGACGGCTCGGGATCGCGGCCCGCGCTCCGCGCCCGCCGCCCCGCGCGAGCCCGAGCGGCTCGCCGCGGCGCCCGGCCTCCCCGCGCCCACCCTGTTCTAGGGCCGTGCAGGAGGCGCAGGGTGTGCCAGGCACACCCTAGGCGGGGGCCGCCGCGCGGGCCGCGGCGATCGCCGTGAGCACCCGCTCGCGCAGCGCGTTCCCCCTGGCGGCGAATCCGCGCTGCAGGCGCACGTACTCCCGCTTGCCCTCCGGGATCTCGATGGGAATCGGGGTCAGCGGCGCACCCGAGGCTCCGAGGATCCCGCTGACGTCGTAGGGCGAGGCCCGCATGTCGACCTCGCGGATGTCGCGCGCGAGGACGAAGGCGTCGAGCAGGATCTCGCCGGGCACGATCGGGCCCAGCTTCGCCGCCCACTTGTAGACGTCCATGCCGGCGTGCAGGCAGGCGGACTGCTCGAGGGCGGGCTGCGTCTCGCGGGTGGGGCGGAGCGCGTTGAGCGGCGCCGCCTCCTCGGTGAAGAAGCGGTAGGCGTCGAAGTGCGAGCAGCCGATCGGGTGCGACTCGACGACGCGGTCGGTCTCGGCGTGGCCGATGCGCAGGGGGAGCGCCGAGTGCCGCAGCTGCTCGGGGGACATGCGGTAGACCATGGCCCACTCGTGCAGCCCGAAGCAGCCGTAGCGCGGCGTGTGCTGCAGGGTCGCCGCGAGCAGGCGCTCCACGTAGTCGACCGTTCCGCCGCTGGCATCCGGGCGCACCGAGTAGTACGTCCAGAGGAAGTCCTCGACCGGGTGCGCCTCGCCTCGCCGCTTCCGCTCCCGGTGCCCGGCGGTCAGGGCGTCGGCCCGCTCCCGGTGCGCGCGCTCCCGGGCGCGCCACTCGGGGGCGGCGAGAACGGCAGAGAACACGCTGCGAGTGTAGCGCTCCCAGCCACTCCCTCCCGATCCTCTCCCTCTCCCGATCCTCTCCCTCTCCCTCTCTCCCCCTTCTCCCGCCGCGCCGATGCCGAGAGGGGAAGAGCGCAGGATCCTCAGTCCATCCGAGCTGCTTTTCTCCCCACTCGGCGCCCGTGTCCGACGCAGAGACGCAGGGCGCGGACGGGGCGAGGGGTGGGGTGAGGGGCGCGGGGCCCGGGTGGAAGATCCGGGTGAAGATCGCCGGAAAGGTGCGCGGATTCGCGCCGGCGGGTGCTGAGGTGGACGGTGGGGGGTCCTTGCGTCAGCGCGACGCGGGGGCCCTTCGCGTGCGTCCGGGCCGTCATCCGGCGCGCATCACGGGCCGGTCGCATCGCGCCGGCCGGAGTTCAGGGAAGACGTAGGGGAACGCCAGCCATGACCAATCACGCACCGACGCCGAGGCGCGTCCGGCTTCGTTCGCTCATCGCCGCGACCGTGGCGGGGGCGCTGATCGCGGGGTCGTTCATCGCCGTGGGCGTGGGGGCGCAGAGCGCGCTCGCCGAGCAGCTGCGGCCGCTCGTCTCGGCCGAGCCCGCCGGCACCCTGGTGCTCGGCGAGGATGCAACGGTGGACGTGACGGTCTCGAACCCCCAGGGCGCTGACTCGATCTACAACCTCTCCGTGACGGTGCTCGTCCCCGACACGGTGGTGCTCGCCGGCGCCGAGCGCCTGGGCGAGCCCACGAGCAGCTACGAGGCGGGCACCCCCCTCGCCGGCCGGATTCCCGCCGGCGAGAACTGCGCCGCGCTCGGCCTGGACGGCGGCTCCGCCGCCACCGCCTGCTCCGTGCCTGCCGGAATGCGGCTGCTCGTCTTCGAGAACGTCTCCGATCTGCCGGCGGGCGCGCGCTTCGACTCCGTGCTGCGCCTGCGGCCCCGTGTCGACTCAGCACCCGAGGGGCAGCCGGCCGACGGCTTCCGCGTCGGCGACACGGTTCCGGTGCGCATCGGCGCCTACACGAGCTCCGATGAGCGCTACGTTCCGGTGTTCCCGGGCGCCACCGGCAAGGGCGGGGCCGTCGCGGAGGCGGCGACCTCGCCGCGGGGCGCCGCCGACATCGCGCCGCCCGTGCGAGCGCTGCGCGTGAGCAAGTCCGAGCCGAGCGACGAGGGCAAGCTGCTGCGCGGCGTCCACGAGCAGAGCACCGTGTACACGATCACGGTCCACCACACCGGCGAGGGCGATCTCGGCTCGGCGACCGTGGTCGACTACCTTCCCGCCGGTCTCGAGTTCCTCGGCTGCGGCGCCGTCGACCACACGACGAACGCGAACGGAAACCGGGGAGGCGGCGCGGCCTCCACCGAGTACGACGGCGCCGGCCGCCTCGATGCGACGCCGGCCGTCGACGGCTGCCTGCCCGCGCAGACGGTGGAGGCGATCGAGATGACCCGGGAGATCGCCGACGCGTTCCCGGATCGGGGCCTTGAGGCCGGCAAGGTCTACACCCGGGTGACCTGGGATCTGGGTACCTGGGAGGCGGCGAGCGGAGGCGGATCTCCGCAGGTCTTCCCGGGCACGGCGGGCGAGACCGCCACGACGCGCATCAGCTACCGCGCCGGGATCCCGCTCTTCGAGAACACCCTCGACTTCGGCGACGGAGCACAGCCCGGCACCGACGGAGCGCAGACCGCGAATCTGGACAACAACCGCGGCGCGTCGACGCGGCACGGCGCCGATGCGGCGAGCGGCGACGCAGCGGACCCGAGCGCACGGGCCGCCCGCGCGCTCACCAACGTCGCCGTCGCCACGGGCGTGTGGAAGGGCGAGGAGTCCTCCGACGCCGGTGCGGAGACCGTGCAGGCGGTCGACGTGCGGATGGTGAAGCGCGTGCGCATCGGCGACTTCCCCGATGTGAGCGGCGGCTGGGGCTCGACGGCGTCGTTCGAGAAGGGCGACATCGCCGACTACCGCCTGCGGCTCCAGACCAGCGAGTACGTGGGCGCCGAGCTCGACGGGGATGCCGCGAGCGGTGACGTGGTGACCGATGATCTCGCGAACGGCATGTGCCCGGTGTTCCCGAGTGCCGCTGTCGCCGGCGACGGCGACCCCGAGTTCGCGCTGATCGGTGCCGACGGCACCAGCACGGTCGTGGATCGCGACGCCTACAACGCGAAGCTGCGCGAGCTCGGCCTCGGAGTGTGCACCTGGGGCGACCGTTTCACCGCCGACGCGCGCTTCGCGGGTGCCCAGCTGCTCGCGCTCTCCTTCGACACCACCAGCGGCCACTTCGTGCAGCGGTTCTCGCTGGCGCCGTCCGGGGCGCTGGCGGATCCGAACGCCACGCACGACGTGATCTACTCGGCCCGGCAGAACGCCAGCTACCTCGACACCGACGGCCAGGACGGAGCGACGAGCTCGGGCGACACGGTGCGCAACGACGCGACGGTGCGGGCGACGACGACCGCCCGCACCGGCGTGAACGGGCTCCTCGCCGCGGGCGGCGCGAGCGCGGGCGACCGCTTCCGGGTTTCCGACACCTCGGCGGCGCGCGTCGAAGCGCGCCTGAGCGCCATGGAGAAGACCGTGCTCCGGCACGACGCCGGCGTGGCGGACGCCGCGCAGCTCCTTGCGCTGGACCACCCCGAGCAGGGTGCGCCGGCGGATATCTGGACGAAGGACGAGGCGACGCCGTTCGCCGTGGGGGACGAGGTCTGGTTCAAGATCCACTGGCGGCCCGCCGTCGGCGCGGATGTGCGCAACCCCGCGCTCAGCGATTTCCTCCCCGAGGGCGTCGAGTTCGACCGTGATCTGCTCGATGCGGGCAACCAGTGGCAGGACTCGCCGAACTTCCGGGCCGTGCTCAGCTCCGACGGGAACGCTCCCGTCGACGCCCGGCTGCCCATTGAGATGGGGAGCTGCGACATCACCTCGCCGCAGCAGGCGTATGCGGAGCTGGTGGGTCCCATCGAGCTCGGGGACGGGGACCGCAAGCTGAGCTGGAAGCTCGGCTCGGACGCCTGCTTCCCGAACGACGCCCCCAGCGCCTCTCCCGACCGCTTCTGGCCCACCGGGGTGACGCTCGACCTGTACGTGCGGGTCACCGTAACCGACGCCGAGGCATTCGGCGTGAGCGATCTGAGCCAGAACCTCGCCAAGTACCAGCAGAACAACGTTGACGGCGAGATCTTCTTCCAGCGCGACCAGGCCGGTATCGCGCTCGACACGGGCGCCCGCCTCGTGAAGGGCATCGCCGACAACGACTACGCGGGGAGCCCCGCCGCCACGCGGAACGCCGGCGTCAACACGAACGCGGACGGTGACACGGCGGTGCAGCGGAACCGGGTTGCCTTCCGTCTCGACGTGACCGCGCCCGCGACGACCACGGACGGCTACGAGATCTGGGATGCGCTGCCCGAGGGCGTGCACGCGGCCGACCTCGCGGGATACGGGGAGGACGCCGGCGACCCGGCCGCGGTCTCCGCGACGGCCAGGCTCTGGGGCGAGGGCAGCGGTGACGCGCCGGTCGGCCTCTCCGCGCGCGCCTACGACTGGGCTGAGCTGCCGGCGAGCGTGAAGGACGACGTCGACCCCGCCTACGCGGGCCGCTCGATCGTCGTGTTCGCGGTGAACGGGGCCGTGCCCGGCACCACCCGCGCCACGGCCGACGCGCCGGCGAAGGAGCGCGGCGTGACCCTCGGCTACACGCTCGTCGTCCCCGACGGGAGCGCCGGCCCGGCCGCCCTGTTGCAGCAGCGCTACGAGAACACCGCATCGATCGTCCAGTTCGACTACCGGAACGTGTCCGGCGGCACCACGACCGTCGTGCCCAGCCGCGAGCCGGGCCAGGGCCGCGTCGAGACCGGCGCCGCGTGGGGCGGCGGGTCTCCGGCGGACACGACGATCCCCGTGTCCGCCCGCCAGGCGGACCCCGCCTCCGGCGAGCTCGCCATCCCCGCAGACCTCGCGAGCGATCCCTCCGGCTTCCAGCTGCCGAACGCCTCCGTCGAGAAGACACTCGTCGCCACCGAACTCGGCACGGACACCGACCCGCTCAACCTGCCCGGCGTCATCGTGCAGGGCGAGTATGCGACCTTCGACTACTCGGTGACGGTCCCCGCGCACGCCACCGTGCGCGACGGCCTGCTCTTCGACGCGGGCCGCTTCGTGGGCCAGGGCACCGGCGGGAGCGCCATGACCCCCGGCTCGGCGAAGTACCAGGTGCGCTCGGCCACCCTCGTCGACGGCGACGGGGCCCCGATCGACGTGCCTGCGGGGTTCACCCTCGACGAGCAGGGGAAGCTGAGCTTCCCCGGGTACTACAGCTCGGGCGAGCAGCCGCGCACCTTCACCGTCAGGCTCGTCGTCTGGACGCCCGACATCGACGCCTCGCATCCGGCGCAGAGCCCGCTGCCGAACGCCGACCGACCCCAGATCGCGAATGGCGAGACGCTGCGCAACACGGCGCACTTCGACTCGAAGAACACGGCGGGCGGCCAGAACGACCGCGTCTCGGACAGCGCCGAGGTGCAGTACCGCGAGCCCGATCTGCGGGTCACGAAGTCCGCGAGCCCCGCGAGTAACGTGCGCGCGGGCGAGTCGATCACCTTCACCCTCTCGGTCACGAACACGGGACGTGTCGCGAGCTACGACAACGTCGTGGTCGACACGGTGCCCGCGGGCCTCAAGGTCGACCCGGCGCAGGCCGCGCTCGCCGGAGCGAGCTTCGACGACGCGCAGGCGCTGCGCGACGGGCTCGGCGGCACGATCACGTGGCGCGCCGAGCAGTTCCCGCAGCTGGCCCGCGTGCCGAACACCGCGGGACTGAGCTACACGGCCGTGATCGACCCGACGACGGGCGCGGGCCGCAGCTACACGAACACGGTGCGGGTCACCGGCGCCACGCTGCCCGGCACCCTGCCCGGCGCAGACGCCCGGCGCGGCGACCGCACGCACACGGCGAGCGCGACCGTGACCGCCATCACCGCTGCGATCGCGAAGGGCGTGCGGATCGCCGGCTCCTCCGCGGCGTTCGGCCGCTCCGCCTCAGCGCCGATCGGGCAGACGATGGAGTACCAGGTCGATGTGACCCTGCGCGCGAACGTCCACTACTACGCGCCGCGCATCACCGACCAGCTGCCCGCAGGCGCCGTGCTGGACGAGGCGTCGATCCTCGGCCCGGAGGTCGTGGGCGACGGTGAGCCGCTGGGCGGATCCTGGACCCACTCCCGCTCGGGTTCGACGCACAGCTGGAACTACGACGGAGACATCGGATCCGCGCAGTCCGAGCGTGTCCTGCGCCTCAGCTACCGCGTCGATCTGACGAATGCCGTGCCGTTCTCGACGAACGCGCTGCCCAACACCGCTCGTTTCAGCTGGGATCGGGTGAAGGGCGACGACAGCACGCGGACGACGCTCCAGCAGGCGGCGACCGTGAACGTGCAGAACCCGCAGCTCAGGATCGTGAAGCAGCTCGACGGGCAGGACGCGGTGAAGCGGGCCCCCGACGCCGCACTGCCCTACACGCTGACGGTGACCAACACGGGCAGTACGCCTGCGCACCACGTGACCGTCACGGACGCGGTGCCGGCGGGCGTCGTGGTGGATCCCGCGAGCATCTCCCACGGGGGCACGATCTCCGGCGCCGGGGCGAACGGGGGCGGCACGATCAGCTGGACCCTGGAGGGCCCGCTCGATCCTCAGAGCGGCACCGGAGGCAACAAGCAGATCGTCCTCGCCTACGCGGCGGAGTTCGCCGCGCCCGGCGCGCTGCAGGCTTCCGCGGACGGGCTCGGCTCGGCGCTCGTCAACACCGCGAGCGTCACCGGCTTCGAGTCGTTCCCCCGCGACCCGGAGGAGCCGGGGACGGCCGTGGGCCGGAGCTACACGCCGGGCCAGGGCGGACAGCCCGCGGTGCGCGACACCGCCGAGGCCCGCGCCCTCTTCCCCAGCGTCAGCCTCGACAAGCGCGCCTCCGACGTCACCCTCGCCCACGTCGGTGAGAGCTTCGGTTGGACGCTCACCCTCGTGAACGGCGGCCAGGGCGCCGCGCAGACGGTGGACGTGAACGATGTGCTGCCGAAGCACTGGAGCTACGACCCCGGTTCGGCCCCGATCAGCGTGGGAGGCGCCCCCGCGGTGCCGCTCGCGGAGCCGGTGACGGGCGCCGGTGAGGGCGGCGAGGCCGGGCGGACCATCCTGAGCTGGCACCTCGGCGCCGATGCCCCGGCTTCGCCCATCATCCCCGGCTCCGCGTCCGGCGCGACGGCGACGCAGCGGACGGTCGTCATCACCTTCACCGCGACCCCGCAGGCCGAGGCGACGAGCGACGCCGGTGCCGGGCTGACCGTCCCGCACACCAACGCCCTGCGCGCGGTCGTCACCGACACGGCGGGCGCCACCGGGAACGCCTCGGCCGCCGCGTACGCGGGCGCACCGGACACCGCCGACGCCTTCCTCGGCTCGGCCGACCTCGCCGTCACGAAGACGGGCGCCGCCGATCCGATCCTCGCGGGCACGAGCGACGCGCCCGCCTGGAGCATCGTGGTCGAGAACCGCGGCCCCGACACGGCCGAGGGTCCGATCACGGTGCGCGACACCACCGGCGAGCTGCCCGCGGGCGTGACGGTGAGCGGCGTGAGCGGCGCCGGCTGGAACTGCGAGGCTCCGGCGCGGGACGCCGGATCCGGTGCCACCGGCTTCAGCTGCACGCGCAGCGACGCCACTGAGTCCCTCGCGGCGGGGGCCGAGTTCCCGCCGATCGAGGTCCGCGTGAGCGTCGACGCCGCGCAGGCGCCGGTGAGCGCAGCAGACGCGCTGAGCAACACGGCGGAGGTGCGGGCCGGTCGCACGCACGATCCCGACCCCGGCAACAACACGGACTCGGCCGGCATCACGGTCGCCGCCAGCGCCGATCTGGCGCTCGAGAAGACCGTGACGACCGCCGCGCCGAACGCGGGGGCGCGCATCACCTGGCAGCTCAGCCCCCGCAACCTCGGCCCCTCGGTGTCGGTGAGCACCTCCGAGCGCCCGATCACGATCACCGACACGGTGCCGCGGGGCGTGAGCGGCGTCACCTTCGCGGACGCCTCGGGCAGCTGGTCGGCGACCCCGCCGGCCGCGGGCTCGTGGAGCGCGGGCGACACGATCACCTGGACGTACACCGGCTCCGCGATGCCGCTCGGCGCGGCCCCCGCCATCACCCTCACCGGCACGATCGATGCCGGCTGGACCGAGGGCGCCATCAGCAACACGGCGCTCCTCAGCCCGGGCGCCACGCCGGACCCGGACTTCGCCGGCGACCCGGCCGCACCCGGATACGAGCGGCAGAACAACCGCTCGGTCGTCTCGGTCACCCCCGGCGACGCCACCGACATCGCCGTCTCTAAGACCCGCGTCGTCTGGGACCAGGCGGCGGGGGCGTGGCTGCCGACGACCGCGGCCGTCGAGTGGGGAGCCCCCGTCAGCTATCTCGTGACCGTCGTCAACGCGGGTCCCGCGATGGCGCGCGAGGTGACCGTCGTGGAGGAGGCCCCCGACGGGCTCAGCTATCGCGAGCACCGCAGCGTCGCCGGCGAGTGGGGTCACACGGGCGGCGGGAAGAACGCGGCCGGCACGACGAAGGAGGGCTGGGACACCTTCACCCTCGACGGCGCGCAGGCGGCGGGCGAGGAGCATGCGCGCTCCTTCGTGGTGAGCTACAACACGGATCCGGGGATGCCGGCGGGCACCGTCATCGACAACTGGGTGGAGGAGTCCGCGGCGAACGCGCTCGGCAAGCCGCGCGCGCTCAGCACGACCGGCTCTTCCCGGGTCGCGGATCTCGGCGTCGTGAAGTCGCACGAGGGGCTCGCCGTCGCGGGCTCCACCCTCGACTTCACGATCGTGGCGACGAACAACGGCCCGAGCGTGTCGGACGGCCCGATCGAGATCGCCGACGAGCTGCCGGCAGGCTTCGGCTACGTGCCCGGCTCCGCGCGCGTGCGCGTCGCCGGGGCCGAGCCGCTCGCCATCGAGCCGGCCGTCGACGGCCGGCGCCTCAGCTGGACGCCCGTGGCGGAGGGCGGGACGCTCGCGAGCGGGGCGACGATCGAGATCTCGCTGACCGCCTCGATCGACGCGCAGCTCGGCGCCCAGCGGGGAGTCGTGAATCGTGCGACGGTCGACGCACCCGGCGACCCCAACCCGGGCAACGACTTCTGGGACGACCCGGTGGACGTCGAGACGCGCGCGGCCATGACCATCGTGAAGGAGGTCGCGCCGGGCCCGTGGATCGCGGGAACGGACGTCGCCTACACCCTCACCGTCACCAACGAGGGCCCCTCCGCGGTGGCCGCCTCGGTGACGGACGCCCTTCCGGCGGGACTGACGCTGCGCTCCGTCTCCGGCGAGGGATGGGAGTGCGCTCCGGTCACCGAAGGTGCGACCGTCGCGAACTGCGACTACGCGGCGAACGACGGACTGCACGCGGTCGGCGCCGGCGCGTCCACGACGATCACGGTCGTCGCGCGGATCGCGTCGAACGCGCCGGAGACGGCGGAGGGCGAGTCGCCGCTGACGAACGTTGCCGAACTCGGCTGGGTCGACGGCGAGGGGCCGAAGCGCGTCGACGACACGGCCGAGATCCGGGTCACGAGCGACGCGGACCTCGCGCTCGCCAAAACCGTCGTGGACCCGTCCGACGACGTCAGCGAGGTGACGGGGGCCGTCGCCGGCGAGCGGGCGCGCTACCGCCTGGAGGTGCGCAACCTCGGTCCCAGCGACGCGCTCGCTCCGATCACCGTGACCGATACGCTGCCCGCCGGACTCAGCTTCGCGGGGCTCGCGGGCGGTGCCTCGGGCGCCTGGAGCGCGCGTGCGGAGGCCGAGGATCCCGCCGCTCCGGCGGATCCCGGCGCCCGGCAGCGGATCGTGTTCACCCTGCTGCCCGACGGCACCGGCCTCGCGGCCGGACAGGACGCGCCCCCGATCCTGTTCGACGTGCAACTCGATCCTGCGCTGCAGCCCACCTCCGGCGCCGAAGCCTCCGCGCTCGTGAACTCGGCGACCGTGAGCTCCGGCACCCGGGACAGCCGGGAGGAGAACAACACCGACACGGCGGAGCTGCAGGTGACTCGCGAGGCCGACCTCGCAGTCGTCAAGAACCACGCGCCCGAGCGGGTCCGGATCGGCGACGAGCTGCCCTTCGGCATCGTCGTGTCGAACAACGGCCCGTCGGCGGCGAGCGGGGTGACCGTCACCGACCGGGTGCCGGCGGGGCTCGAGGTGCTCAGCGCGGTGGGCGACAGCGCCGAGGGATGGACGATCGTGTCGCTCGCACCGGAGGCGGACGGCGGGACCACGGTGGTCGCGCAGCGCGCGGACGCGGAGGAGCAGCTCGCTCCCGGCGCGGCGACGCCGCCCCTCACGGTGCTGACGCGCGTGCTCGAGTCCGCCTACCCCGCCGTGACGAACGTTGCGACGGTGGACGGCGCGGAGCCGGACCGGGATCCCGCGAACAATCGCGCCGAGGATCCCGTGGCGGTGCCGCCCCTCGTCACCCTGCTCACCGAGAAGACCGCCGTGGGGCCGTTCGCGGTCGGCGAGGTCGGCGAGTATCGCATCGTCGTGGAGAACGCGGGACCGACCGCCGATCCCGGGCCGATCACGGTGACCGACGCGCTCCCCGCCGGCCTCAGCTTCCACGACTCGCCCGACGCCGGCGTCACGGTCGACGGCGAAGTGGTGAGCTGGCTCCTGCCCGAGGGCCTCGCCGTGGGGGAGCGGGCCGAGCTGACGCTGCGGGTGTCCGTGGGCGCCGCAGCGTACCCCTCGGTGACGAACGTCGTGCAGGTGTCGAGCGGCGCGGAACTGACGCCGGAGTCGCGAACGAGCGACGACGCGGTGGTGCGGGTTGCGGCGGCCGAGCCGGTGCCGCCGCTCGCCGTCACAGGCGCCGATCTCGCGGCACTGGCCGTGCTCGGGGCCCTGCTGCTGTGCCTCGCGGCGGCGCTGCTCCTGGCAGCCCGGCGCCGTCGCCCGGACGCGGCATAGCGCTCACGGGATCCCGGGCACCGAGTCCGGGATCCCGTGGGAGAGCCCGCCGGCTCAGCTCTCGACGTCGCGACCGCGCAGGCGATCCAGCTCGCGGCGCTCCCGCTTCGTCGGCCTTCCGGCGCCGCGATCCCGCAGCACCGGTGCCGGCCGCTCGACGCGAGGAGGCGCGGGCGGGGTGAGATCCTCGAAGTGCTTCGCCGCCTCGGCGGCGCTTCCCCGGCGCAGCGGCAGGCCGGTGACCCGGTACACGCGGTCGAAGCCGTGCAGGCGCACCCGCACCTCATCGCCCAGCCGCACCGGCTGCGCCGCCTTCGCCGTCGCGCCGTTCACCCGCACGTGCCCCGCCCGGCAGGCGGCCGTGGCCTGGCTGCGGGTCTTGGCGAGGCGCACGCCCCACACCCAGGTGTCCACCCGCACGCTCTCGCCCATGCCTCGATGCTAGTGTCCCTGGCACCGGCGGCCTCTGCGAGGCGGGCGTGTACCTTTCTCGCGAGCGTGTATCCCAAGTACCGTGCGCAAGGTACACGCCAGCGAAAGAGGTACACGCTTGCGGGCTGCGGCCTCCGGAACTCCCGCCTGAGAGGATGGCTGGGTGACCGCCGACTACGAGACCATCGCCGGCCCCGCCGAGGCGGAGCTCGAGATCTCGCGATCCCGCTTCATCGCCCGCCTGGAGCGGGCCGACGACGAGACTGCGGCGCGCGAGGCGATCGCGCGGGCCCGCGCCGCGCATCCGCGGGCGCGCCACCACTGTTCGGCGTTCGTGCTCGGCTGGGACGGCCGGGTGCGGCGCTCCAACGACGACGGCGAGCCGAGCGGCACGGCAGGCGCCCCCATGCTCGATGCGCTCGTCTCCGCGGGACTGAGCGACGTGGTCGCGGTGGTCACCCGGTACTTCGGGGGCGTGCTGCTCGGCGCCGGCGGGCTCCCCCGCGCCTACCGGGCCGCGGTGGCCGAAGCGGTCGCCGGTGCGCGGCGGGCCCGCCGCGGCCTCCGCCGCGAGGTGCTCGTCGACAGCGGCTACGAGGCCGCGGCGCACATCGAGGCGGAGGCGCGCCGCCGCGGCTACGCGGTGGGCGCGGCGGAGTACGGCTCGCGCGTCGCGCAGTGCTTCATGGTCGCCGAGAGCGACATCGCCGCGCTCGCCGCGCTCGCCGCGGAACTGAGCGGCGGGGACGCGCGCGTGCAGCCTGGCGAGGCCCGCACCGTCGACCTCTGAGAGCCGGGTCCGAGCCGACGGGGAGCACCCGGCTCGCGGAGGGTGAGGGAGGTCGGCGCACAGGTGAAGATCCGGGTGAAGGTCGCCCGGATCCCGCCCGAATTCCGCGCGAATCGGTGATGATGGAAATGATCGCAGCCCAATCCCCCCGGGCGGCGATCGAAGCCGAGGCGACAATCCCCCCGTCGCCGAGGATCAAAGACCCGCCCCCGGCCCTGTCCCCCAGGCCACCGGGGGCTTGTCTTTGCCCGGGCGCCGGGACGCCGGAGCCTCAGGGCGCCGTGCCCCGGCCGCACCCGGGGCCGGTGTCAGCCCCGCACGATACGCTTGCCCCGTGGACTTCTGGGCGGAGATCGTGGGCCAGGGCGAGGCGACGCGCATCCTGCACCGGGCGGCGGCGGCCGACGGCGCCCCGGCGCACGCCTGGCTCATCACCGGCCCTCCCGGCTCGGGCCGCTCCAACCTCGCCTTCCGCTTCGCGGCGGCGCTGATCGCCCGTGACGAGAGCGAACGCGAGGCGGTGTGGGCGCAGGTGCGGGCCCGCACCCACCCGGACCTCGGCGTCCTCACCACGCAGAAACTGCTCATCGACATCCGTGCCGCGCGCGACATCGTCACCACCGCCCACTACGCGCCCGCCGAGGGCCGCTACCGGGTCATCGTGATCGAGGACGCCGACCGGATGCCCGAGCGCACCTCCAACGTCCTCCTGAAAGCCCTGGAGGAGCCGCCGGAGCGCACCATCTGGATCCTCTGCGCCCCGAGCGAGGCGGATCTGCTGCCCACGATCCGCTCCCGCTCCCGCTCCCTGCGGCTCGTCACGCCGAGCGCCGCCGAGATCGCCGGACTGCTGCACGAGCGCGACGGCATCGACGCGGAGGCCGCCGAGCGGGCGGCGCGACTCGCACAGAGCCACATCGGCATGGCGCGGCGGCTCGCCAGCGACCCGGAGGCGATGCAGCGGCGGGACCGCACCATCGGGATCGCGCTGAGCGTCGGCACGCTCGGAGAGGCGATGGCGGCCGCGGCCTCGCTCGCGGGGGTCGCGAAGGCCGACGCCGACGCGCTCACCGAGCAGCTCGACGCGCGGGAGCGGGAGGACGCGATGCGGAGCCTGGGCCTGGCGCCGGGCGCCGCGATCCCGCCGCAGATGCGCGCCCAGATGCGTGCGCTCGAAGAGGACCAGAAGCGCCGAGCCACCCGCAGCCTGCGCGACGGCATCGACCGGATCCTCACCGACCTCCTCTCCCTCTACCGCGATGTGCTGCTGACCGCGCTCCTCTCGGAGGCGGGCGATGGCGGCGGGGCGGCGCCGGTCGAGCTCGTCAACCGTGAGCAGGCCGCGCGCGTCAGCGAACTGGCGGAGGGGTGGGGAGCGCGACGGGCGCTCGCCGCCGTGACGGCCGTCGAGACGGCGCGCGAGCGGCTGGGGCGCGGCATCACGCCGGCGCTCGTGCTCGAAGCGCTGTTCGCGCGCCTGCTCGCAGGCGGAGACCGGGCATGAAGGGAGAGCGCGTGAGCGCGGGATCGGGAATGGACGGGGGAGCGAGCATGAGCGGGATCGCGGGCGCGGACGTCGCGGCAGCGGGGACCGGGGCGGGCGCGACCACGTCCGGCAGGCGACGCCCACGGACTCGCCGTGCCGTCCTCCTGCCCGCAGCCCTGCTCGCCGCGGCCGCCCTCGCGCTCTCGGGCTGCGGCCTCCTCCCGCAGCTGCTGCCCGACTCCGCCACGGACGGCACCGGCCCGCTGCCCGATGAACCGCAGGGCACCGTCGAGGGCTTCGGCGCGCAGCGCCCGCACTGGGTCGCCTGCGGTGAGGGCATGGAGTGCGCTGACGTGTACGCGCCGCTCGACTGGGAAGACCCGGCGGGTGAGCGGATCACGCTGCGCATGGTGAAGCACCCGGCCACCGGAGGCGATCCGCTCGGCACCCTGTTCGTCAACCCCGGCGGTCCCGGAGCCTCCGGGGCTCAGTACGTCGCCGACAACATCGACTACGCGATCCCCGCCGAAGTGCAGCGCGCCTATGACGTGATCGGCTGGGATCCGCGCGGCGTCGGAGAATCGTCGCCGGTGACGTGCTTCGATGCGGCGGGCATGGACGAGTACCTGTTCGGCGTCGACGAGACCGCGCAGCTCGAACCCGGCAGCGACGAGTGGATCGCCGCAGCGCTCGACGAGTCGCGGGCCTTCGGTGAGGCCTGCGAGCAGGGCACCGGTGCGCTGCTCGGGCACGTCGACACCGCGTCGACGGTGCGCGACCTCGACATGCTGCGCGCGATCGTCGGCGACGACACGCTCAACTACCTGGGCTTCTCCTACGGCACCTACATCGGAGCGCGGTACGCGGACGCCTATCCCGAGCGCGTGGGCCGCATGGTGCTCGACGGCGCGATGGACCCGACCACGGGCCTCGACGACGTCGTGCGGGAGCAGACCCGCGGCTTCGAGCTCGCGCTGCGCGCCTACGCAAGCGACTGCCTGAATCGCTCCGACTGCCCGCTGAGCGGCACCGTCGACGAGGCGATGGCGAGCATCGGCGAGCTGCTCGCCCGCGTGGAAGCCGAGCCGCTGCGCGGATCCGACGGCCGCATGCTCTCCGTCAGCACCATGCTCACGGCGATCATCACCCCGCTCTACTCGCAGGACAACTGGGGCTACCTCGACGAGCTGTGGCGCACGGTGTCGAACGGGAACGCGGACGTCGCGCTCGAACTCGCCGACTTCTACTACGACCGCTCGGACGGCAGCTACCAGAGCAACTCGACCGAGGCGTTCTCGGCGATCAACTGCCTCGACTACCCGAACGAGCCCGACGCGGACCGGATGCGCGAAGAAGCCGCCGAGCTGGAGCGCATCGCGCCCACGATCGGCCGCTACCAGGGCTACGGCGACATCTCCTGCGCGGCGTGGCCCGTGCAGGGGGTCGCGGATCGCAGCCCGGTGACGGCGAGCGGGGCGGCCCCCATCCTGGTGGTGGGAACGACCGGTGACCCGGCGACGCCGTACCGCTGGGCGGAGTCGCTCGCGCGGCAGCTCGACAGCGGCGTGCTGCTCACCTTCGAGGGGGAGGGGCACACCGCCTACACCTCGAGCGCGTGCGTGCGCGACATCGTCGACGACTACCTCCTCACCGGGTCCGTGCCGGCGGCGGATCCGCACTGCTCCTGAGCGGGACTGCGGCGCGGGGCCTCGCTCCCGAGTGACCGCCTGCGCCCCGTCTCCCGGCTCGCCGCCACCGCGCGCGCGGCGACGGCGCGAGTGTGAAGGGCGGGCTGCGCCGTGGTAGAGTGTGTGCTTGTGCGCGAGAGCGATCCCGCGCCAGGCCGCCTTAGCTCAGGGGTAGAGCAGTTCCCTCGTAAAGAACAGGTCGTCGGTTCAAATCCGACAGGCGGCTCCACAGCCCCCGCCATTCGGCGGGGGCTTTTCCGTCCGCCTGCCGGATTTCCTGAGAACCGATCACTGGGCTGCGGGGCGCAGCCCAGCGACGTGCGCGCGCAACGCGATGCGTTGCTTCAAGCGCGCGGCCGCAGTTCAAATCCGACAGGCGGCTCCACAGCCCCCGCCATTCGGCGGGGGCTTTTCCGTCCGCCTGCCGGATTTCCTGAGAACCGATCACTGGGCTACGGGGCGCAGCCCCTTCCGGAAAGCTGAGGATCGCCTATGCTGTGGGGATGAGCGCAGAG
Source organism: Leucobacter massiliensis (assembly GCF_002982315.1). Taxonomy (GTDB): domain Bacteria; phylum Actinomycetota; class Actinomycetes; order Actinomycetales; family Microbacteriaceae; genus Leucobacter; species Leucobacter massiliensis. The sequence continues at coordinate 206,332 of NZ_MWZD01000012.1, forward strand.
TCCGCGATCACCCCCCAGAGCCCGGCGAAGAAGCCGCGCATCGCCGTCTGGGACAACGCCCGCTTCCTGATCATGACGCTCGTGGTCATCGGTCACGCCATCTCCACGATCCGCACGGATACGAGCCTCGGCTTCGCGCTCTACGCCTACATCTACCTCTTCCACATGCCGGCCATGATCCTGCTCTCCGGCCTGTTCTCGCGCGCCGAGGCCACACCGAAGGCGATCCGCTCCTCCCTGCAGCTGATCGTGGTGTGGCTCGGCTGGGAGGGCATCTGGGCCGCGATCCACTTTTTCGTCAACGGCAGAGCCCCGGGACCGAACTGGCTCGTCTCGCCCGCCTGGACGCTCTGGTTCCTCGTCACGCTCGCGACCATGCGGATCCTGCTCCCCTATGTCGCGCAGCTCCGGCGGCCGTTGCTCACCTCGATCATCATCGCGCTCGCAGCGGGGATCCTGCCCGCCGTCGGCACGCCCTTCTCGGCCTCGCGCACGCTCTGCTTCCTCCCGTTCTTCGTGGCCGGCTGGTTGATCCGCGAGCGGGGCTGGCTCGACGACGACTGGTTCGCGCGGCCCTCCCGGCGCAGCCGCGCTCTCGCCTGGGCCGGCCTCGCGGCGCTCGCGCTCGCCTTCGCCCTCACGCCGCAGCTGCGCGAGTTCTGGCGCATCGACCGCTGGCTCACCTGGCGTGACGACTACGCCTGGCTGTTCGCGCACGCACCCCTCGGCGACTGGGCTCCGCAGCAGTGGTTCTGGGTGACGCTCAGTGGTGTCGCGGTCTCCGCGGTGCTGCTCGCCCTGGCGGCGGCGCTGACCCTCGCTCTGCTGCTGGTGACGCCTCGCGGGCGCAGCGCCGTCACGGAGTGGGGCACGCGCACGCTCTACGTCTACCTGCTGCACGGCCCCGTGATCTGGGTGCTGCGCGAGACGGGCACCGTCGCGGCCGTCGGGCGGCTCGGGACGGCGGGCGTGCTCGCGATTGCCTGTTTCGGGATCGCGCTCGCGATCCTGCTGTCGATGGCCTGGGTGCCCCGGATCTTCCGGCCCCTCATCGAGCCCCGCATCGACTGGCTGCTGCGCCGCGATCAGCCCGGCCCGCCGCAGGCCCGCGGCGAGACGGACGACGCGGTCAGCCGCCGCTAGGCCTCCTCCGGCACCAGCAGCTGGTGCCGGGCGAGCTCGCGGTAGAGCGGCGTCGAGCGCAGCAGCTCGGCGTGCGTGCCCTCGCCGACGACACGGCCGCCGTCGAGCACCACGATCTTGTCCGAGTCGACGACCGTCGAGAGGCGGTGCGCGATCACCACGAGCGTGCGCCCCGTCGCCACCGAGTCGAGCGCGTCGCGCATCAGCCGCTCGTTCACGCCGTCGAGGCTCGCGGTCGACTCGTCGAGGAGCAGGATCGGGGGTGCCGTCAGCAGCGCCCGCGCAATGGCCAGACGCTGTTTCTCGCCGCCCGAGAGCATGATCCCGTTCTCGCCCACCTGCGTGCCGAGGGCGCTCGCGGGGTCGCCGCCCGCCCGGTCGAGCAGTCCGCCCAGGTTGACGGCGCGCAGCACCCGCTCGCACGCCGCATCCGAGGCGTCGGGCGCCGCGATGCGGAGATTGTCCCGCAGGCTTCCCGCCAGGACGGGGGCGTCCTGCTCGACATATCCGAACTGCGCGCGCAGCTCGCCGCGGTCGAGGGTTCGCAGGTCCGCTCCGTAGAGCGAGACCGAGCCGCTGTCGGGGTCGTAGAAGCGCTCCACCAGGGCGAGGATCGTCGACTTGCCCGCGCCCGAGGGGCCCACCAGCGCCACGCGCGCGCCGCGCGGCACCTCGAAGCTGACCCCGTGCAGCACCGGCGTCTCCACGATCTCGGCCGGCGCGGCCTCGGCGTCGCGCCGCGCCGCGCCGCGGGCGCCGCGCACCAGCTCGCGGGCGTCGGCGCGCTCGGGGGCGGCGGAGCGGTAGGTGAAGCGCACCTCCTCGAAGCGGATCGCGGGCGTCGTGCCCGCCGCGGGAGCGCCGGGTTCGGGCAGCGGAGCGAGCGCGCCGGTGGGCGAGAGCTGCGGATCCCGGGCCGTCTCCGTCGGCAGCTCCGTGATCTCCTGGATGCGCCCGAGCGCGCCGAGCGCCTGGTTCACCGCGGAGACCGCGCCGAGCGCCTGCCCCAGCGGCATCACCATGAGGAACAGGAAGATGATGAAGGTGACCAGCTCGGCGATGGAGATGGCACCCGTCGCCACCCGGTAGCCGCCGATGCCCAGCACCGCGAGGAACGACACCTGCATGGCGATGAACGACACCGGCACGATCAGCGCGGAGATGCGGGCGACCTTGATCCCGAGCCGGTACGCCTCCTCGGCCTCGCCCTCGATGCCGGCCTGCTCGCGCTGCGCCGCGCCCGCCGCGCGGATCGTCCGCACCGAGCCGATCGCGCGGTCCACGGCGGCGGCCAGATCGCCCACCTTCTCCTGCGAGCGCGCCACCGCCGGGCGGATCCGCGCCGACAGCGCGACGACCACCACGATCGCCAGCGCGACGACCCCGAAGGTCACCGCGAACAGCAGGGGGTCGATGACGAGCATGCCGACGAGCGCGCCGACGAAGAGCAGCGCGCCGCCCACCGCCTCGACGAGCCCCTGCGTGAGCACCGCGCGCAGCAGCGTCGTGTCGCTGCCGACGCGGGAGACGAGATCGCCGGTGCGGCGGCGGTCGAACTCCGAGATGGGCAGGTGCAGGATCTTCGCGATCAGGCGCTTGCGGCTGGAGAGGACCACGCCCTCGCCCATGCACTGCAGGAGGTAGTGCTGGTAGCTGTTCAGCAGGGCGCTCGCGAGGACGAGGCCGACGAGCGCCCAGAGCAGCGCCCCGAGCGGCAGCGACTGCTGCACGCGCTCGATCACGGAGCCGACGAGCAGCGGCTGCGCGAGCGAGGCGAGCGCGCCGAGCACGCTCAGCCCGGCGATGAAGAGCAGCTTGCCGCGCTGCTCGAAGAGGTAGGGGAGCAGCTGCCCGAGGGTGGCCCGGGGGCCGCGAGGCGCGGCGGTACGGGGGCGGGATACTCGTCGGCGCCGCGCGCGGGATGGGTCGGGGCGGGTGTCGTCGGATGCGTCTGCCACGGCCCCCACTCTAGGCCTCAACGCTGAGCGGCTCCCCCGCCCCAGCGGCGCGGGTGCGGGGGAGCCGGGGCGCAGAAGACCGGCCGGAGTACCGGGGGAGAGGCGAGCCCCGCGCGAGCGCTCAGGCGAGGTGCGGCGCCGACTCGCGGATGCGCTGCGCGACGACCGCGAGGTGCAGGGCGGCCTCCGCGGCCTCGCGGCCCTTCGACTCGGGGGCGCCCGGGCGGCCCGAACGGTCGAGCGCCTGCTGCTCCGTGTCGGTGGTGAGCACCCCGAAGCCCACGGGGCGCCCGGTGTCGAGCTGCACGCGGCCGAGGCCGTCCGTCACCGCATTGCAGACGTACTCGAAGTGCGGGGTGCCGCCGCGGATGATGACCCCGAGGCACACCACCGCGTCGTACCCGCCGCCGCCCTGCGCCGCGGGGGTCAGCGCCGCCTGCGCCGCGAGCGGCAGTTCGAAGGCGCCCGCGACGCGGAACAGCTCGTGCGCGGCGCCGGACTCCGAGAGGGTCGCGCGCGCGCCGTCGATCAGTGCCGACATGATCTCCTCGTGCCAGCTGCCGGCGATCACGGCGACCCGCAGCTCGCTCGCGTCGACGCTGAGTTCGGGGGCTCCTGCTCCGCTCATGGGGTGTGCTCCTTCGGGGTGGGGGTTCGGGTTCTGAGGCCGCGGACCGGGCGCGGCCGGGGCTCCGGCGCGGCCCGGGTGCGGCCGGGCGCTCGGCTCAGGCGTGGCGCACGTCCTCGGGCAGCTCGTGCCCCATCCGGTCGCGCTTCGCCGACAGGTAGCCGACGTTCTGCTCGGTCACGCCCACGAGCAGCGGGACCCGCTCCGCGACCTCGATGCCGTGCGCGCGCAGCTGCGCCACCTTCTCGGGGTTGTTGGTGATGAGGCGCACGCGTTCGATCCCGAGGTCGGCGAGGATCTCCGCCGCTGCCGAGTAGTCTCTCGCGTCCGCGGGGAGCCCCAGCTGGAGGTTCGCGTCGAGCGTGTCGACGCCCTGCTCCTGCAGCTGGTAGGCGCGCAGCTTGTTGGCGAGGCCGATCCCGCGGCCTTCGTGCCCGCGCAGGTAGATGACCATGCCGCCGCGCTGCTGCACCATGTCGAGCGCGGCGTCGAGCTGCGGCCCGCACTCGCACTTCAGCGAGCCGAAAGCCTCGCCGGTGATGCACTCCGAGTGCACGCGCACGAGCGCCTCCGGCCCGGGCATCGTGCCGTCGGGCGCGGGCGCCACGAGTGCGATGTGGTCGATACCCCTGCGGCGATCGCGGTAGGCGAGGGCGCGGAAGTCGCCGTGCGTGGTGGGCAGCAGCGTGTTGGCGCGCAGGCTGACGCTGCGGCGCTGGCCGGTCGCCGCGTCGGGGGCCGCCTCGTCGGGCTCGCGCCCGTCGAGGTACGCGATGAGGCGCTCGATCGTGATGACCGGGATGCCCTCGCGTGCGCCGAGTTCGAGCAGTCCGGGCATCCGCATCATCTCGCCGTCATCGGCGACGATCTCGGCGATCACGGCGACGGGCCGCAGCCCGGCGAGGCGCATCAGCTCGACCGCGGCCTCCGTGTGCCCGTCGCGGGCGCGCACCCCGCCGTCCACGGCGCGCAGCGGCAGCACGTGGCCGGGGCGCCGCACGTCGCCGGGAACCGCGTCGGGGTTGGCGAGCGCGCGCACCGTGGTGGCGCGGTCGCTGGCGCTGATCCCGGTCGTGATCCCCTCTGCGGCGTCGACCGTCACGGTGTAGGCGGTGCCGCGCACGTCCTCGTTGAACTCGACCATCATGGGGAGTTCGAGCTGGTCGGCGATCTCGTTCGTCATGGGTGCGCAGAGCAGGCCCGAGGACCACTGCACGGTCCAGGCCACGGTCTCGGGGGTGGCGAGCTCCGCCGAGAGGATCACATCGCCCTCGTTCTCGCGGTCCTCGTTGTCCGCGACGATGACGGGCCGGCCGGCGCGGATCGCCGCGACCGCCTCCTCGATGGTCGAGATCGCCGGGGTGGGTGCGGTGTCGCTCATGCGGGGAGTCCTTCGCTCGTGGGAACTGCGGGGGCGGCGGCCGCGCCGAGGCGCAGCATGCGCGCGACGTGACGGGCCAGGATGTCGGTCTCGACGTTGACACGGTCGCCCGGGCTCAGCCGGCCGAGGATCGTCGCGGTGAGGGTCTCGGGGATGAGGGAGACCTCGAACCACGGCTCCGGATCCGTTTCGTCCGCGATTGCGGAGACCGTGAGCGAGACCCCGGAGAGCGTGACCGAGCCCTTGTCGACGAGCAGCGGCGCGAGCTCGGGGGCGAGCGAGAAGCGCAGCGTGCGCCACGCCTCGTGCGGCGTGACCGACAGCAGCGTCGCGGTGCCGTCGACGTGGCCCTGCACGATGTGGCCGCCGAGTCGCGTGTCGACGCGCACCGCGCGCTCCAGGTTGACCGGGCTGCCCGGGCCCAGTTCGCCCAGGGTGGACATGCGGATCGACTGCTCCATCACATCGGCCGTGAAGGTGCCGCGTCCGTCATCCGTCTCGCCCAGCTCGATCACGGTGAGGCACACGCCCGACACGCAGATCGACGCACCGTGGGTGGCGTCGGAGGTGACGAGCGGACCGGCCACGGTGAAGCGCAGCGAGTCGCCCACGGGTTCCACGGCGATGATCTCGCCGATTTCCTCGATGAGTCCGGTGAACATGGATCAGTCCTCCTCGGGTGCTGCGGCCTGAGCCGGGGTGACGGTGGCGATGATGAGCTGGTCGGCGCCGAGCATGCTGCGCTGCGAGACGCGCAGCCGCAGGATCGCGTCCATGCCGGCGATGCCGAGATCACCGAGCGCGAGGCGCGGCCCGCCGAGCAGCGCGGGGGCGAGGTACACGAGCAGTTCGTCGGCGAGGCCGGCCGCGATGATTGCGCTCGCCACGGCGGGCCCCCCCTCCACGAAGAGGCTGCGGATCCCGTCGGCGTGCAGGGCCGCGAGATCGGAGGCGAGATCGTCGCCCCCGGCGCGCAGGGGGCGGTCGAGACCGCGGGCGGCGAGCGCCGGATGGGAGAGCACGCGCGAGCCGGCGGGGATCGGCCGGTGCCCGAGGATCACGGGAAGCGGCTGATCGGCGGCGGGCACGAGCAGCCCGCCGCGCGCGTCGCGGGCCGTGAGCGCGGGGTCGTCGGCGATGAGGGGGCCGGTGCCGACGAGGATCGCGTCGGCCTCGGCGCGCCGCCGGTGCACGTCGGCGCGCGCCTCGGGGCCCGTGATCCACCGGCTCGAACCATCGGCCGCCGCCGCCCGCCCGTCGAGGCTCTGCGCCCACTTCACGGTGACCCGGGGTCGCGGCTGCGGCGCGGAGGCAGCCGTTCGTGAGGGAGCCGGCTGCGATCCCGCGCTCGGCTGCGATCCCGAGGCGCCGGCCTGCCGGGCCAGCCACGGCCCGAGTAGCGCACGCGCCTCGCCGGGGAGCACGCCCCCGAGGACCTCGACGCCGGCGGCCCGGAGCGTGTCCGCACCCCCGCTCGACTCGGCGCCGGGATCTGCGAGCGCGAACGCCACCGCTCCGACTCCCGCCTCGATCAGCGCCCGGGCGCACGGCCCGGTGCGCCCGGTGTGGTTGCAGGGTTCGAGAGTGACGACGGCGGTGAGTTCTGCGGTGCGCCCCCGCCAGTGCTCCGGCAGCTGCGCGAGGGCGTCGACCTCCGCGTGCGGGGAACCCGAACCGCGATGCCAGCCCTCGGCGACGATGCGGCCGTCCGGTGCGAGGATCACCGAGCCGACCTGCGGGTTCGGATCGTCGGCGGGACCTCGGCGCGCGATGAGCAGGGCGCGCCGCATCGCGTCTTCGATGAGCGTCCGCTCCAGCATCCCGTTCGCCGTTTCTTCCGTGCCCGGGTTGCCTCAGCCGGCCTTCGCGTGCGCGAAGGCAGCGCTCCTCTCATCCAGACTCGACCGCGACACGTGTCGCGGCCATCACTGTCGGCACCGGAATCCCACCGGTTCGGCCTCGCGGGTGCGAGGTTCGCGGGCTGTGACCGCCGGTTCGGATTCTCACCGACCCCGGAACAGCTCTACTGTAGACCCATTTCGCGCCGGGTTCGCTCAGGGCGATCCTCGGTGACGCCCGATCACTAGTCGAACAGGGCGGCGAACAGTGATCCGTTCGCGATCACGTTCATGGTGAGCACGATGATCAGCGCGTTGAAGAAGAAGGCGAGGGTGGTGTGCCACACCACCGTCCAGCGCATGCGGGTGTCCAGCACCCGCACATCGGACACGGCGAAGGTGGTCGCGTTCGTGAACGCGAAGTAGGCGAAGTCGACGATGCGCGGCTGATCGGTGTCCGGGAACTCCAGCGGGGGCCGCGCGGACCGGTGGAAGCGTGAGAAGTAGATGCGCGCGTAGCCCCAGTTGAAGAGCACCCACGAGAGCAGCATCGCCCACACGGCGCTTCCCTCGAGCAGCGGATCGTGGATGTCCTTCCCGATGCTCGTGATCAGGTCGAGCGCGACGGTGAGGCCGAGCAGGCTCGCGCCGAAGGTGAACGCCATCGAGAGCAGGCGGGTGATCGGGTGGCCCACCATCAGCCGGGCGACGGCCGGGTCGGGGGTGTCGAGGCGGACGAGCACGTTGAGCCAGATCAGCGTCAGACCCAGGTACAGCGTGGCGACCAGGCACCACAGGATCAGCAGCAGCGCCTCGTCCTCGGCGAGCTCGCCCTCGCTGCCCCAGATGATCTGCCAGCCGAGGCCGACGAGCAGCAGTTGCAGGAGGAGACCGAAAGCCTCGGCTCCGATGCTGACGACCGCCCCCGCGACCGGGCGGAAGCGGTGCCCCCGCTGCCTGTCGTCCCGGCTGGTCTCGCCGTCCGCGCCGGGGGCGCTCATCCCGCGCTCATCGTTCTTTTCCGGCGGCGGTGGCGGACGCGACGAGGTCGCGCAGCGAGGCGTCGGGGAGGTAGGCCCTGGTGAGGGCGATGCCGATGCGCGGCAGGTCGCCCTCGTCGCGGTAGAGCAGGTGCAGGGACTCGTGGCGCGGGTTGAACTTCTGCTTGAAGCGGTGCAGCGACTTGAAGCCGTAGAGCGGCTCGATGAGGCCGCCGATCCGTTCGAGCACGAGATCGACGGGTCCGGCGTCGGCCTGCTCGGGGCGGACGAGCGGCGCCCCCGAGAGCGACACGAAGGCGTACCCTTCCTCCGAGAAGTGCTGCGCGGATGCCGCGATGAGGAACTCCATGACGGGACCGAAGCCGCCGTCGCGCCGCCGCATCAGGTCGAGCGTCCAGCCGGCGACCTGCGCGGCGCCGGTCTCGGGGTCGGCGGGTCCGTAGACGGGCAGCCACGAGGTGACGCCGTGCAGATTGCCCTCGCCGTCGACGGCGATGCCGACGCGGACTTCGGGATCCAGGGCCTCCTCAACGGTGCCCAGCGTGAAGCGCATCTCGGGCAGGCCCTTGTCGCCCGTCCACTGCTCCGAGATCGCACGCACCTGGGCGAGCACGTTCCACGGCTCCTCGGCGAGTCTCACCATGCGGAACTCGACCCCCTCACGAGCGGCGCGGTTCATCGCGGTGCGCACGGCGCCCCAGGCCTTGCCGGTGAAGGCGAGGCCCGGCAGGTCGACGATGGTGTCCTCCGCGACGATCACGGAGCGCCAGCCCGCCGGGCGGGCGGCGGCGCTCGCCCCGCTCGCGGAGAAGACGCACGGGATGAGTCCCGCCTGCTGGGCGATGCGCTCGAAGTCGGAGAGTGCCTGGGCGCGGGTCCCGTCGGGCACGATCGGGTCGCCGAGCATGATTGCGACGCCGGCGTGCGCCTGATAGGCGATGGCGCCGTCGCCCGCCGCGGCGATCCGGGTGTTCGCGTCCCAGCTCGTCATCCACGAGATGGTGTCTCCTCCGTGCCGTCGCAGGCGCTCGATCAGCTCCTGCCGGGTGAGCGGCTGGGCGTCGAGCTTGCGGCGGGAGGCGCGCAGCCGTACACGCCAGGCGCCCCGGCCGAAGATGAGCAGCAGCATCATCCCGATCCAGAGGATGGTCGGGGCGATGAGCAGCCCCAGCACGTCTCCCGGTCCCGAGAGCACGCCGGCGTCGACGAGCAGGGGCAGGATCGCGAAACCGAGCGCGGCCGCGGCGAGGTTGTAGGCGCCGAGCAGGATCGCCGCGAGCCACGCGAGCCGGTACCCCTGCCGGATGCCGTTCGCGATGACGAGGATCACGACCACGTCGACGGCGACGTCGACGAGGGAGGCGGTGGGGTCGTTGCTGCCGAGAGGTCCGTCGAAGGGGACGATGAGGTCGAACACCTGGACGGCGCCGACCGTGATCAGCCCGGCGAGCCCGATGAGCCGCCACTCGCGCTGGGTGGGGCGGCCCGCCGGTCGCCGGAAGGCCGGCAGCCACCCGCTGGCGAGCAGCGCGACGAGCACCGAGATTGCGTGCTCGAGGTCGTGCAGCTGGCCGAGGTACAGCAGGGAGACTCCCGCCCAGGTGCCGACCGCGATGCGCGCCCGCAGGCGCCACGGCGCGGGGAGCGTCGCGATCGCGAATACGAGGACCGCGAGCGCGCCGCAGGAGGGCCCCACGTCGAGCTCGGTTGCGAGCCGCTCGGCCCAGGGCCAGCCGGTGCGGGAGACGAGGGCGAGGACCCCCGCTCCGCCGAGCACGCCGACGAGATGACCGGCGATGAAGATGCCGGCGGTGCGCAGCGAGCCGAAGCGCCACTCTCCCCAGCCGATGCCGCCCACGACGAGGGGCAGCAGCACGAGGTAGACGATCGGGCGGTCGAGGAAGAAGATGGCGGTGAAGAGGCTCCACCAGTGGCCCTCTGCGAGGGCGGGCAGGCCGGTCGCGATCTCCGGGTACCAGGGCTGCCGGGAGGCGGGGGCGAGCAGCGAGCCGGTCGAGGCGCCGACGACGAGCAGGGCGAGCACGAGCCCGATGGTGAGGGGCGTGCGGCGGATCACCCTGGCCGCCCAGGAGGGCTGTCGCCTGTCCGTGCTCGTCCCGCCCGGCGCGCGGCCGTCGGCGTCCGGCTCCCGTGCAACCCCCATGCTCATGGACACAGTTTATGTTTCCCGCGCCCCGCCCTGCCAGAGCACCGGCCCCCGCCATCCGCAGCCGCTCCGGTGCGGACCGGTGGCGGGCCGGTAGCCTGGACGAAGACGGCTGCGGGCGGCCGCGGGTGACCGCGGCGGCTTGCGAACGACCCAGGCGGAAGGAAGCTCCATGATCCTCGCATTCTCAGTCGCCCCATCCGGCGCGGGCAGCTCGCCCGACGGATCGGTGCACGAGGCCGTCGCGGCCGCCGTGCGCGTGGTCCGCGAGTCCGGGCTGCCGAACCGCACCTCGTCCATGTTCACCGAGATCGAGGGGGAGTGGGACGAGGTCTTCGACGTGGTGAAGCGTGCGACGGAAGCTGTCCTTCCCTTCGGTTCGCGGGTGTCGCTCGTCATGAAGGCAGACATCCGGCCCGGGTACGAGGGGGAGCTCGACGGGAAGCTGGAGCGGCTGGAAGCGGCGATCGAGGCGGCCCCGGAGACCCGCTGATCCTCGAGGGGCGATCCGGATCGAGCCCGCAGACGGCGAGGCGTCCACCCGCCTTCAGCCCCGGTGGGCGATCCGCCCGTCCACCACGGTGAGCAGCACGGCGCTCTGCGCGAAGTCGTCCGGGTTGGCCGCGAGCGGGTCGGCGGCGAACACGGTGAGGTCGGCGAGTGCGCCGGGGGTGACCACGCCCTCCTGCGGTCGCCCGATCGCCGCCCAGCAGTTCCGGGTGAGCCCGGCCAGCGCGCGCTCGGGGCTGAGCGCCTGGTGGGGGTCGACGGCGGGCCGGTCGGAGCCGTGCCTGCGGCGGGTCACCGTCGCCGAGAACACCCGCCGCGCATCGAACTCCTCGACGGGCCAGTCGGAGCCGAGAGCCACCGTCGCCCCGGCGGCGTCGAGATCCGCGACCCGCCAGCCGTGGCCCGCCCGCTCCGAACCGCGGCCCAGCAGGGTCGTCCACATGTCGCAGCCGTCGGGCCGCTGGGTGAAGGCGTGGATCGGTTGCATGCTTGCGGGCACGCCGAGTTCGGCGAAGCGCGGCACGAGCCGGTCCGGGATCGTCTCCAGGTGCTCGACGCGGTGCGTGACCCGCGGGGCGTGAGCGGGGATCGAGGCGACGGCGTCGAGCACGAACTCGACGGCCCGGTCGCCGATCGCGTGGGTCGCGGTCGGCACGCCGCGCTCGGCGAGCGCGTGGATCGTGCGGGTGAAGCGCTCGCCGGGCACCCAGTAGGGCTCTCGCCCGCCGCCGCGCGTGTCCGGCTCGAACAACCACGCCGAGCCGTTGTCGATGCTGCCGTCGAGCATGAACTTCACGCCCTCGATCCGCCAGCGGCGGCCTCCGGCGCCCTGCAGCGCGAGCATGCGCTGCAGGGTCTCCGCCCACGGCTCCGTGGCGCGCCACAGCGGCGAGACGCGCAGGCGCACCGGCAGCTCCCCGTCCTCCTCGATGGCGCCCAGCACCTCGATGTCGCCGTCCTCCATGTTCATCTGGTGGAGCGATGTGTAGCCGGTGGCTGCGAACTCGGCGAGCTTGTCGCGCACCGCCTCGACCCGCTGCGGGAAGGGCATTCGCGGGAAGAGCTCCGTGACGAGCATCTCCGCGTCGGACTCGATGAGGTAGCCCGTGGGGGAGCCGTCCGGGTGCACCTCGATCGAGGAGTTGTTGCCGAAGTCGCGGGGACCGTCGATGCCGGCGAGCTCCAGTGCCCGGGGGCTCGCGATGACGGAGTGGCCGTCGAAGAGCAGCAGGTAGCCGGGGCGCCCGCCGAAGGCGTCGGCGAAGGGCTCGTTCGTCACCTCTCGGCCCACGAACAGGTCGAAGGAGAGGCCGAAGCCGCGCACCCACTCATCTGGCCCCCGGTCCGCGACAAAGGCGGCGATCCGCTCCGCCACCTCCTCCAGGCTCTCGCAGTCGTGCAGCATGAGGGCGCGGTGCCGCGACTCGGCTCCCGAGAGCGGGTGGACGTGTGCGTCGACGAAGCCCGCGGTGATCGTCGCGTCGCCGAGGTCGATCACCTCGCCCCCTTCGGCGTCCCAGTCGGCCGCCTCGGCACGGGTGCCGACGGCGACGATGCGGCGCCCGCTGACGGCGACCGCCTGTGGCGTTCCCGGCGCTCCGGGGGGTGCGACGGTGCCGGTGTGCTCGGGCGCACCCGTGCGGACGCGTCCGCCGAGCAGCACCAGCTCGGCGCGGACGGGGCCCGGGACCGGGCTTTCGGGGGTCATGCGGTCTCCTCTCCGAGCAGGATCGGGTGCTCGGCGTCGTGCTGCCTCCGGCGCCTCCGCTGCACGACGGGATCGGGCACCGGCACGGCTGCGATGAGGCGCTGCGTGTACTCGTGCCGGGGTTCGTGCAGCACGCGCTCGGTCGGCCCCAGCTCCACCAGCTCGCCGCGCCGCAGCACGCCGACGCGGTGCGCGAGCAGCTCCACCACGGCGAGGTCGTGGCTGATGAACAGCGCGGCGAAGCCCAGTTCCGCTTGGAGCGCGGTGAAGATCTCGAGGACCCGTGCCTGCACCGAGACGTCGAGCGCGGAGGTGGGTTCGTCGGCGATGACCAGTTCGGGACGGAGGGCGAGCGCCCGCGCGAGGCCGACGCGCTGCCGCTGGCCGCCGGAGAGCTCGAAGGGGTAGCGGGTGGCGAAGCCGGCGGGCAGCTCCACGGCGTCGAGCAGCTCGGCGGCACGGGCGCGGTAGGCGGCGGTGCCGCCGGGTTCGCGGTGCACGCGGAGCGGCTCGACGATGCACTCCTCGACCGTCATGAAGGAGTTGAACGAGGCAGCCGGGTCCTGGAAGACGAAACCGATCCGGCGCCGCAGCTCCCGCAGCGACCGCCCGCGCAACCGCCGCATCTCGGCGCCGAGGACGCGCACCGATCCCGCAGCGATCGCCTCGAGTCCGCCGATCGCGCGACCGATCGTCGACTTGCCCGAGCCCGACTCGCCGACGAGGCCCAGCACCTCGCCGCGCCCGATCTCGAAGCTCACGTCGCCGACCGCCCGCACGGGATCCTTGCCGAAACCGCCGCGGTAGATGACCTCGAGGCCGGTGACCCGCACTGCGGGGTCCGCCTCGGATGCGCTCGCCGCCGCGGCCGCGCGCTCCGCCACCCGGGGCAGCCCGTCGGCCGCGCCGTCGCGCCCCGCACCCAGCCTCGGCACGGCGGCGAGCAGCTCACGCGTGTACGCCTCGCGCGGCGCGGCGAAGAGCTGATCGACGGGGGCCTGCTCGACGAGCCGGCCGCGGTGCATCACGGCGACGCGATCCGCGATGTCGGCGACGACGCCCATGTTGTGGGTGATGAGCATGATCGCGGCGCCGAACTCGTCGCGGCACTCGCGCAGCAGCTCGAGGATCTCGGCCTGCACGGTGACGTCGAGCGCGGTCGTCGGCTCGTCGGCGATGATCACAGCGGGCCGTAGGGCGAGCGCCATCGCGATGACGATCCGCTGCTTCTGGCCCCCCGAGAACTGGTGCGGGTAGTCGTCGATGCGTCGCTCAGGATCGGGGATGCCCACCGCGCGGAGCATGGCGACCGCGCGCGTCCGTCGCTCGCGACGGTCGGACATGCCGTGCGCGCGCAGTCCCTCCTCCAGCTGCCACCCCACTCGGAACACCGGGTTCAGTGCGGTCGACGGCTCCTGGAAGATCATTGCCGCGTCGCTGCCGCGGAGCTCGCGCAGGCGCTGCCGGCTCGCGGTGAGCACCCCGGTGCCGGAGAGCAGCACCGCGCCGCCCGCGCGCGTGCGCGGTGGCAGGAGGCCGAGCGCGGCGCGGGCGGTGAGCGTCTTCCCGGATCCCGATTCGCCGACGACGGCCAGGATCTCGCGCGGCCGCAGTTCGAGGCTTATCCCTGCGACGGCGTGGACGGTCCCCTGGGGCGAGTCGATGTCGAGGCTCAGGCGCTGGATGCTGAGCGGAGCACCGGCCGGGCCGGCGGCGGTCACGGCTCGACGGTCTGCGGGAGGGGAGGCGGGTGTGCTCATCGCTGCGGCTCCTCGGTGGTGGTGCGGCGGGGGACGACGGTGGCTGCGAGCCGTGCGAAGAGTCCGGGCCTGCCGACGAGCGCCCGGGAGCGTTGATCGACGAGGTCGCGGAGCCCGTCTCCGATGAGATTGAGCGCGAGCACGGTGACGATGAGGAACGCGCTGGTGACGAGGATCATCTGGGGTGCCTGCATGATGACGGCCTTGCCGTCGTAGAGGATGTTGCCCCAGCTGGCGTGCGGGGCCGGGACCCCTGCGCCGAGGAAGCTCATGGCGGCCTCGGTGATGATGGACTCGGCGAAGGTGAAGGTCGCCTGCACGACGAGCACCGAGAGGGTGTTGGGCAGGATGTGCCGCCACATGATGTGGAGCATTCCGGCGCCCTGCATGGTGCTGGCGGTCACGAAGGTCTCGGAGGTGACGGCGAGGGCGCGCGCTCGGACGAGGCGCGCGATCCCCGGTGTGTAGACGATCGCGAGCGCGATGATGAGGTTGGTGACGCTCGGCCCGAGCGCGGCGGCGAGGGCGACCGCGAGCAGGATCGCGGGGATCGCCATGAGCCCGTCGCAGATCCGCATGAGGATCGCGTCGAGCACCGGTGAGAACACTGCCGCGACCCCGATGATCGCGCCGAGCACGCTGCTCACGAGCGCGACCACGAAGCCGACGAGCAGCGAGGTCGAGGCGCCGGAGACGATGCGGGCGAAGAGGTCGCGGCCGAAGTTGTCGGTGCCGAAGAGGTGGCTTGCGGAGGGGGCGCCGAGTCGCTGCGCGGGGTCGACGGCGTAGGGGTCGAGGTGCAGCAGGGGCGGCAGGAGAGAGGAGACGACGATGATGGCGAGGATCACGATGGCGCCGGTCACGAGGCCGGTGCTGCCGAGGATGCGCTGCCAGAGGCTGATGCGCTTCGGCTCCGCTTGCAGGGACAGCATCGTGGTGCTCGGTACCGTCGTGCGCTGTGTCGAGGGGGGATTCTCGGCCATCGGTTCAGGCCTTTCCGACGCGGACCCGCGGGTCGACGATGCCGTAGAGCAGGTCGATGAGCAGGTTCGTGAGCAGGTAGATGAGGGTGACGAACAGGATGACGCCCTGGATGACGGGGTAGTCGCGCCGTGAGATCGCGGTGACGAGCAGCTGCCCGAGGCCGGGGATGTTGAAGATCGTCTCGGTGACCGCGGCTCCCGTGACGAGCCCGCCGAGTGAGAGCCCGACGATGGTGAGGATCGGCAGGCTCGCGTTCTTCAGGGTGTGCGAGAACAGCAGCCGCGCCTCGGTGACGCCACGTGATCGGGCGGCCTCGATGTAGTCGGCGCTGAGCACGTCGAGCACGGCGGCGCGGGTGGTGCGGGTGATGAGCGCAGCGGTGATGGCGCCCAGCGCGACGCCCGGCATGATGAGCGTCTTGATGCCTGCGGCGAAGTCGTCGAACGGGTTGACGTAGCCCGAGAGCGGGAGCCAGCGCAGGGCGAGCCCGAAGAGCAGCATCATCGCGAGGGCGAGCACGAAGCTCGGGACGGTCATGCCCACGAGGGTGAAGCCGGTGACGGCGCGGTCGAGCCCGCCTCCCCGGTACCGGGCGGCGAGGGTGCCGAAGGGCACGGAGAGCAGGAGCGCGACGAGGATCGCGATGAGCGCGAGCTGGATCGTCGGCACCGCGTTGTCGCCGATCGCCTCGACGACGCTCTTGTGCAGGAAGTAGGAGTCGCCGAGGTCGCCGCGGAGGACGCCGCCCACCCAGTTGAGGTACTGCGTGACGACCGGCTGCTCGAGGCCCATCGTCTCGCGCAGCGCGGCGACCTGCTCGTCCGGGGCTTTCTGCCCGAGGATGCGGCGGGCCGGGTCTCCCGGGGTGAGGTGGATCAGTGAGAAGATCACGACCGACACCACGAACAGTACGGGGATCAGGCTGAGCAGCCTGCGGAGGATGAATTTCAGCATCGGGGTTCCGGATCGGGGACGACGGGGGGGGTGTCTCTTATACACCTCTCCCAGCCCCCGAGACCGAGGCGGGGCACCGTGCGCCGCCGCCCCCGCGTGGCGGGGCCTCAGATGGTCAGGAGCTCTGCTTCCAGGCGGCGTTCCACCACACGAAGTGCTCGCTGAACCAGGGCAGCTCGAGGTCCTTGTTCGCAGCGTAGACGTTGTGCGCGTCTCCGATGCGGCTCATCGGGCGGGTCTGCTCGATGTAGCCCTGCATGTCGTCGTAGAGCGCGCTCGCCTCCGCCTGGGTGGGGGCGGATCGGAAGCGCTGCAGCAGCTCCTGCAGCTCGGGGCCGTCGAAGTAGCCGGCGCGGTCCGGGAGGAACCCGATGGTCTGGGTCGGATCCACCTCGGTGCTGAAGGGGAACACGACCAGGTCCCACTCGTCACGGTTCTCGCGGTACTTCTCGCTGAAGGCGCCCCACTCGTAGGCGTCAAGCTGCACGTCCACGCCGAGGGACTTCAGCTGCTCGGCGACGACGACGGCCGCGTTGTAGGCCTCGCTGTAGTCCTTGTTGGCGAGCAGCGTGACCGTCTCGCCCGCGTAGCCGCCCTCGGCGAGCATCTCCTTCGCCCGCTCTGCGTCGTGCCGATTGAACTCGGCCTTGCCGACCTCGGTGTCCCAGATGGCCTGCTGGTTCTCGGTCATGTTGTGGTGGACGAGGTCGTAGAGCTTCTCGGAGCCCACGGCGGCCAGCATGATGGGGTCGCGATCGAGCGCGGCGTTGATCGCTTGCCGGTTCTCGAGCTTCGAGAAGGGGCTCGACGGGTCGTCGCTGTAGACGAGGTTGATGGGACCGACGAGGTAGGTGTCGAGCACGAGATTGGGGTCGTCCGCGAACTGTTCGAGGCTGTCGAAGGGCAGCTCGGTGGTCGCATCGTACTGACCCGACTGCACGCCGAGCGCGCGCGTGGAGGCGTCTGCCACGAAGTTGAACACGATCTGCTCGAGCTGCGCGTTCTTGGCGCCCGCGAAGCCGCTCGAGGCCTCCTCGCGCGACTGGTAGCCGTCCCACTTCGAGATCACGATGGAGCGGTCTGCGTCCCAGCTTTCGAGCTGGTAGGGGCCGGTGCCGATCACGTCGGCGACGTCGCTGATCGGCTCGTCGCCGACCCGATCGATGACCTCGGAGGGCATGATCGCCGGATATGCGGTCGTGACTTGGGAGAGGTAGAGCAGGTGGAGGAAGCTGGCCGAGGGGGCGGTGAGCTTGACCGTGTACTGGTCGACCTTGCTCCACTCGGTCCCCGCGAAGGCCTCCTGGGCGGCGATCGAGACCCGGTTCCAGCGGTTCATCGAGGCGACGACGTCGTCAGCGTCGAGGTCACTGCCGTCCTGGAAGGTGAGTCCTTCGCGGAGGTGGAAGGTGTACTCGCGACCGTCTTCGCTGCTCTCGAAGGACTCGGCGAGCATCGGCTTCGCCTGCAGATCGGCGTCCGCCGTGACGAGGGTCTCGTAGACGGGAAGCGTGATCTCCGCCATGATCGCGTCGGTCGCGATCTGCGGGTCGAGGCTCTCGGGCTGCGCCGGGGCGACGACGTTGACGGCGTCCCGGGCGCCGCCCGCGCCGCCGTCGGAGGAGCCGCATCCGCTGAGCATGAGCGCGCCCGCGGCGAGGACCGCGGTGGCGACGGCGGCGCGGGGTGCGCCGCCCCGCCGCGCGCGGGGATGGGTTTCTGAGGGGGTCATGCTCTGCGGCTCCTTCTGCGGTGGTCCGGTCTGGATGAAGTATGGGGGACGGGGGCGCTCCCGGCGGCGTGACGCACGGGCGCCGTGGGCGGATCTCAGCGGCGGCGAAGTCGCCGCGCACCGCTCAGCGCGAGACCGGCTGCGACGAGCGCTGCTCCCGCTGCGCCGATCTGCCAGGCGGTACCGGCTCCGCCGGTGCGGGCGAGTCTCTCCTGCGGGGCCGGCTGGGGTGCGGGGGCGTCACCGCCGCGCGGCGGCTCGGGGCCTTCCGGCTCTTCGGCGGGCGGGGCCGTCTCGCCGGCGCCGACGATCCGGGCGGGGACGCCGCCCGCCGCGGGAGCGATGCGCAGGCGGACGCCGTCTGCGTTGAGCGGCTCCGCTCGCACCTCGGCGGAGAAGGTCTGGGCTCCTTCGGCCACCGGCGTGACCGCGCGCAGCGTGGTGCTGGCGCCGGGCTGGAGCGGATCCGCCTCCGCGGCAGCCCGCGTGCCGTCCGCGTCGGCGAGGCTCGGAGCGGCGAGGGGCGTTCCGCCGGTGTTCGTGACGGTGACCTCGATCTCCGCCTCGCTTCCGGCGGGGAGCGCGCCGTCGGGGCCTGCGCCGAGCACCCGGGCGCTCGCCGAGAGGGCCGGGATGCCGGTGATCGCCATCTCCAGATCGGTGAAGCCGCCTTCGGCGTTCCAGGCGGTCCGCTCGCTCCGGGTGAAGGTGGTGCGGAAGCTGGGCGCCTCGGCGGGCGTGTCGCAGCTGTCGCCGGAGGCGGTGCGTTCGCCCGAAGCGACGAGCTTCTGCGCGAGGTCGAGGGTTCCGAAGATGCCGTAGTCGCACTCCGAGGAGCCCCAGATGTCGGTGGGCCGCGTGGGCGCAGGCGCCGTGCCGGGCTCGGTGCGCACCTCTCCGGCGAGCGTCATGGTGCCGCTCGCGAAGTCGATCGTGGATCCCGGGCTGAGGTACGAGTAGCGGACGCCGTCGGCGTTGGTGCCGTCGCTTGTCGCGCCGCTCACGTCGAGCACGCTCGTGCCGAGCTCGCCGATGACTTCGCCGGTCCGGGCGGCGCGGTCGACGACGAGCGCCGTCTTCTCCTCGACGCCGAAGGCGAGCGGGCGCTGCAGCTGGATGGCGAGGCGCACGATGCGGGGCTGCCGGTCGCGGCGGGCGAAGTGGGAGTCGAGCATCCCCTCGGAGAAGAAGCCGAAGCCGCCGGAGGGGATGTAGGCGAGGCGCCCGTCCTCGTACCAGCCGGCGGTGGCGCCGTCTCGCCACGATTCGTGGGAGTTTCCGCCGGAGATCATCTCTGCACCCTGCTGGATGGTGAGTCCGGCGCTGGTGCCGGCGCTCACCCCGCCGGAGTCGACGACCGAGCGGATCGCCGCCATCGCCGGGGTGTCGGTGCACGCGGTGTACGCGTAGACCGCCTCGGTCGCGGCGTCGGCTCCGGTGCAGTCCATGAGGGCGCGCACGTAGTTGACCTGGTCGCCGCCGCCGAAATAGACCGCGTCGGAGGCGGCGATCTGGGCGGCGACCTCGGGGTCGTCGGCATTGTCGGCGCTGTAGGGGTCTCCGGGGTAGTCCTCGCCGGGGTTCACGTCGATGGGGACGGGGTACACCTCGACGCCGAAGCGTTCGAGCCAGTCGGCGTAGTAGAGGCCGTTGGCGGTCGCGTTGTCCTCGTTCTGCCAGTCGGCGGCGACTTCTGCGTCGGTGGCGACCTGCGAGGCGGTGGTCAGCACCGCGATGCGCGGCGTGGCCCCGGGGCCGGCGTGCTGCTGGGCGAGGTCGACGATGCGCTGCATGATGGCGTCGCTCGCGGGGTCGCCGGGGGATACGGCGCCGCCGATCGCGACCACGTATCCGCCTGCGGGCTCAGCGAGGGCGGGGGTCGCGGTGGTGCCGGCGAGCCCGGCCGCGAGGGAAGCGGTCAGCAGGCCGATGCCAATGCGGCGGGCGCGGGGGGCGGATGCTGTCAAGGCGGGCTCCTGTCTCGACGTTGAGCGATGAGGGGGTTCCGACGCAAGTGTTTCATCTACGATGAAATTTTGCAAGACAGAAACGAACATTTCACTATTTCATTTCGGATCCGGCTCTCGGTTGCTAGACTCGTCGGCGCCCGCAGTCGCCGCTGACGGGGCGAGCCGTTCGCGCTCGCCGAAGCCCGGCGAAGAGCCCGCAGACGGAGGAACCCCACGTGACCGCTGAATCTCCGCGGCAGCCGCCGTCGGCTCACCGCGCAGCGAGCGACGACACCGTTGCATCGCGTATCCGGGAGCGCATGGGCAAGTGCACGCCCTCGGAGCGAAAGGTCGCTCGAACGCTGCTCGCGGCATATCCGGTCGCCGGTTTCGAGACCGTTGCCGGGCTCGCCGAGCTGGCCGAGGTGAGCGGGGCGACCGTTGTGCGCTTCACGACGCGCCTCGGCTATCGGGGCTTCCCCGACTTCCAGCGAGCCCTGCGCGAGGAGCTCGACCAGCGCAGCGCCTCACCGAGCACCCTCTCCGAGCGCAGCAACCGCGGGCGCCGGGCCACGAGTCCCGACGACCTGGAGGCGCTCGCCGACCCGCTGGTGGACGATCTGCGTGCGACGTTCGCTGGTCTTTCCGAGCACGACTTCGAAACCACGCTCGCGGCGCTCGCCGACCCGAAGCGGCGCGTCTGGATCGTCGGCGGCCGCTATAGCTCGTACTTGGCGGAGTACTTCGCTGCGAGCCTGCAGCAGCTGCGAGCCGGAGTGCAGATGGTGCCGCAGATGGCGAGCACGCGCGGTGCCGCCATGTCCGACTTCGACGCGAAGCACGTGCTCATCGCCTTCGACTTCCGTCGCTACGAGTCCGAGACGCGCAACCTCGTGCAGCACGCGAAGTCTCGCAAGGCGACCGTGATCGTCGTCACCGACAAGTGGGTGTCGCCGTGCGCGAGCGACGCGGACGCCGTGCTCACGAGCGTGGCAGCCGAGCGGGGCGCCTTCGACTCGGTCGTACCGGTGATGGCGCTGATCGAGGCGCTGTTCGAGGAGCTTCTGACCCGCATCGGCTTGCCGGCCCGCGAGCGGATCGAGCGCATCGAGCAGACCGTCCAGCGCCTTGAGCTGATCTGAGGGGAGGCCGCTGCGCGGCAGCTCGGCCGCCGCAGCGCCGCCGGATCCGGGCGGCACAGCGGCGATCCCGATCCTCTCCGCTCCTAGCGGACAGCCGAGAGGAACGCGCGCGTGCGCTCGTGCTGCGGATCGCCCAGCAGCTGGGCGGGCGGGCCCTGCTCCACGATCTGCCCGCCGTGCATGAAGACGACCCGGTCGGCCACCTCGCGGGCGAATCCCATCTCGTGCGTCACGACGATCATCGTCATGCCGGAGGCCGCGAGGTCGCGCATCACCTGCAGCACGTCGCCGACCAGCTCCGGATCGAGGGCGCTCGTGGGCTCATCGAAGAGCATCAGCTTCGGCTCCATGCAGAGGGCTCGCGCGATGGCGACGCGCTGCTGCTGGCCACCGGAGAGCTGCCGCGGATATGCCTTCGCCTTGTCCGCGAGGCCCACGCGCTCCAGCAGTGCCAGGGCTCGCGGGAGGATCTCGGCGGGCCGCTGCCGCAGCACGGTCCGCGGTGCCAGCATGACGTTCTCCAGCACGGTCATGTGCGCGAAGAGGTTGAAGTGCTGGAACACCATCCCCGTCTGCGTGCGATCGCGGCAGATCCCGGCCGAGCTCTTCTCGTGCAGCCTGCCGCCGCGCAGCTCGTAACCGACCACCTGGCCGTCGACCCAGATCCGGCCTCCGTCGAGGCTCTCGAGGTGGTTGATGCAGCGCAGCAACGTGCTCTTGCCCGAGCCGGAGGCGCCGATGAGGCAGACCACCTCGCCCCGCTGCACCTCCAGATCGACTCCCTGCAGGACCTGCAGGGCCCCGAAGCTCTTGCGCACCTGGCGTGCGCGCACCATCGGCTCCGTCGTCCCGGTCATGCCGTGTTCCCCTTTCCCGTCGCCTCGGGTGCGTGAATGCGCATCGCCCGCCGCAGTCGCTCGCTCCAGCTCTGCGGCACGTGCCGCGTGCTGCCGCGCGAGAAGCGCTGCTCCAGCCACGTCTGCCCGAGGGTGAACACCGTGGTGAGGATGATGTACCAGAGGCTCGCGACGATGAGCATCGGGATCACCTGGAAGTTCTTCGCGTAGATCACCTGCGTCGAGTAGAGCAGCTCGGAGACGGCGAGCACGCTGACGAGCGAGGTCTGCTTGAGCATCCCGATGGTCTCGTTGCCCGTCGGCGGGATGATGACCCGCATGGCCTGCGGCAGCACCACCTTGACCATGGTCTGCAGGCGGTTCAGGCCGAGAGCGCCGGCTGCCTCCGATTGGCCCTGGTCAACCGAGAGGATCCCCGCGCGCACGATCTCGGACATGTAGGCGGCCTCGTTCAGGCCGAGCCCCAGGATCGCCGCCATCATCGGGGTGACGAGCTGGTTCGCGTCGAGGTGCACACCCGGGATCCCGAAGGTGATGTCGGGGTAGAGCGCGGCGAGATTGTACCAGAGGAGCAACTGCACGAGCACCGGCGTGCCGCGGAAGAAGAAGACGTAGAGACCCGCGGCGCCGCGGACCACGGGGTTTGCGGAGAGGCGCATGACCGCGAGCACGATGCCGAGGGCGATGCCGAGCAGCATGCAGACGACGGTGAGCAGGAGGGTGATCTGGATGCCCTGCGCGATCGAGGTGTCGCGGAAGTACAGGCCGATCACGTCCCAGCGGAAGCGGGGGTTCGTGATCGCCGAGTACGCGAGCATGCCGAGGATCGCGAGGATGACGGTGCCCGAGATCCAGCGCCACGGGTGCCGCTTGTGCGCGATCGGAATGTCCTCGTCGCTCAGGGCAGGCGGCGCGGTGACGGTCGTGCGCATGGTCGTGCGTCCCTTTCTCTGGAGGATGGTCCGAGCCGATTCAGGAGACCGGCACCTGCTCGGCGGTCACGTAGTTGCTCGGGTTCACGCCCCACTTCGCGAAGGCCTCCTCGTAGGGCTCGAGGGTGACGAGCCGCTGCATGGCTGCGGTGATGGCGGGCGTGAGCGGCGAGCCCTTGGGAAGCACGAGACCGGTCGGCTTGGAAGCGTAGTCACCGCCCTCTGCGAGCTCGAAGGCGCCGGTGATCTTCGCCTGGTATCCGAGGCCGGTGGCGCCCGAGACGACGCCGTCGACCCGGCCGGAGGAGAGCGCGGTGATCGCCTTGTCGGTGCCGGGGAAGAGCTTGATGTCGATCGCGGCTGCACCGGCCGACTCGCACTGCTTGCTGAACTCGGGGAGGATCTCCATGCCCTGGGTGGTGCCCTTCTCGGCGCCGATGGTGTGCCCGCAGAGGGAGGCGGGATCCATTGAGAGCTGCTCCGGGTTGCCGAGGGGGACGGCGACGCCGCTGCCCGACTGGTGGTAGATCACGAAGTCCGCGTTCTGCTTCCGCTCATCGGTCACCGAGAACGCAGACATGGCGAGGTCGTATTTCCCGGAGGAGAGTCCCGGGATGATCGCGTCGAAGCCGGAGGGCACGAACTCGATCCGGAGGCCGAGCAGCTGTCCGAGCGAGGCGGCGAGATCCGCGTCGAGCCCGACGACCGTCTGATTGTCCGAGGCGTAGACCTCGAATGGGGCGTAGGTCGGATCGGTGGCCACGCGCAGCACTCCGGACTCGGCGACGTCCTCGGGAAGCAGAGCCTGCAGCTCGGGGTCGGCGGCCAGTTCGGAGATCTTCTCGCTGGGCAGTTCCGGGCCCTGCGACGCGGTGGGATCGCCGGCCGCCAGTTCTTCCGCGGCGTTCGTGCATCCGGCGAGGACGAGGGCGAACGCGGCGGCGAGCGCGGCCGCGGAGGCGAATCGGGAAAGTGCCATGGTGTCTCCTGAATCTCGACGGTGAGGGTGAAGGAATCATTTCATAAGCTTGCTAAACACGCAATGTATGAAATAGTTGTTTCTAACGTGCCGCGCCGTGTCGCGCGGCATCGCCGCCGGCCGAGCCGTGCGCGAGCCATTCCCGCGTCACTGCTCGGGGCCGGATCGCAGCGCGGCCGGTGGCGCCGCATTTCCCTGCGTTCCCGGGCACTGCCCGGCGGAACGGACGTCACCCCTGAGAATCGGAGGCCCGCGTGGACGCGAGCGAGCTGTTGCCCAGCCTGAAGACGAGCGAACTGCTCCGAGGAGCGGAGACGGCCCGCGCCGCCTACCTCGAAGACCTCGCCCAGCTCGTCGCCATCGACTCCGGTTCCGACGACCCCGCGGGCGTCAATCGCGTCGCCGACTGGGTCGAGGGCCGCCTGGAGGCGATCGGCTTCACCACCGAGCGCAGCTCCGACCCCCGCGGCCGCTCCGGAGACACCCTCCTCGGCCGACGGGCCGGAACCGGGCGGCGGCGCATCCTTCTCTTCGCGCACATGGACACCGTCTTCGCGCGCGGCGAGGCCGACGCACGCCCCTTCTCCATCGGCGCGGACGGCCGCGCGCACGGCCCCGGCGTCACCGACGACAAGGCGGGTGTGGTCGCTGCGCTGCACGCCGCAGCGCAGCTCATCGCCGCCGGCGCCGAAGAGTACGGCGAGCTGATGCTCGCCTTCACCCCGGACGAGGAGACCGGCTCCGCCGTCGGCGGACCGTTCCTCGAAGCGCTCGCCGCCGAGGCGGATGTCGCCTTCTGCATGGAATGCGCGCGCGAGAACGGTGACCTGGTGGTTGCGCGCAAGGGAGCCATCGACCTGGAGCTCGAGGTCTACGGGCGCGCGGCCCACTCGGGCATCGAGCCGGAACGCGGCGCCCACGCGGGCCTGGAGGCGGCGCACCTGACCGTCTTCGTCCAGCGGCTCGCCGACCCGGCCACCGGTCTCACCGCGAACGTCGGCGTGCTCCGCTCCGGTGAGCGCACGAACATCGTGCCGGACCGTGCCTCGCTGCGCGTCGAACTGCGCGCGACCCGATCCGCCGTGCTCGCCGATGCCCTGGCGCGGATCGAGGCTCGTGCCGCCGCCCCGGAGGTGGACGGCACCCGAGTCGAGACCATCGTCACCGACAGCTGCCCGCCGCTCGAGGAGACGCCCGCGATCGCGCGCCTCGGGAATCTCGCGGTCGAGCTCGCCGGCCGCATCGGCTTCCGGACCGCGCTCGCGCGCACGGGCGGCGTTTCCGACGGCAACCGGGTCGCAGCGCGCGGTGTGCCCACCCTCGACGGTCTCGGACCCGTCGGCGGCGGCGATCACACCCCCGGCGAGTGGCTCGACGTCGCGAGCGTGCCGCAGCGGCTCGCGCTGCTCGTCGAGCTCATCCGCGCGTGCAGCGACCCCGCCTTCCCGCTCGACGCCGAGGGCGAGCTCCGCGCAGACGCCGCCTGATCCCGCGGCGCCGTGCCCGGCAGCGCGGGAACCGGCTCAGCGCCGGGCGCGGGGGAGCGGCCCGCACGGAGCGCCGGGCGCACGCAGCCCGCAGCCCGCAGTCCGGCCCCGCTTCGCCCCTAGCGTCGCAGTAGCCCGATGCGGTCGTACACGCGGTCAAGCGTGCGGGCGGCGATCTCGTTCGCGCGGTCGCCGGCGGCGAGCAGCAGCCGATCCAGCTCGGCGCGATCCGCGAGCAGCTCCTCCGTGCGCGCCCGCACGGGGGCGAAGGTCTCCTCGACGACCTCGGCGAGCGCCTTCTTGAGGTCGCCGTAGCCGCGGCCCGCGAACTCCTGCTCGATCGAGGAGAGCTCGCGGCCGGTGAGCACCGAGAAGATCGTCAGCAGATTCGACACCCCGGGCTTCGCCTCGCGGTCGAAGCGGATCTCGCCGTCGGCGTCGGTGACGGCGCGCATGATCTTCTTCCTCGTCACGTTCGCCGGGTCGAGCACCTTGATCAGGCCCGCCTCGGTCGCCGCCGACTTCGACATCTTCGCCGTGGGCTCCTGCAGATCGTAGATCTTCGCGGTCTCGCGCTGGATCTGCGCCTCGGGGACGCGGAACGTCTCGCCGAAGCGCGAGTTGAAGCGGTTCGCCAGGTCGCGAGTCAGCTCGACGTGCTGCCGCTGGTCCTCGCCCACGGGCACGACGTCCGCCTGGTAGAGCAGGATGTCCGCCGCCATCAGGATCGGATAGGTGAAGAGGCCCACCGAGGTCGTGTCGGCGCCGTAGCGCTGCGACTTGTCCTTGAACTGGGTCATGCGGCTCGCCTCGCCGAAGCCGGTGAGCGTGTTGAGCACCCACGCCAGCTCGGCGTGCGCCGGCACGTGCGACTGCACGAACAGCGTCGACTTCGCGGGGTCGATCCCGGCCGCGATGTACTGCGCCGCCGTGGCGCGGGTGCGCTCGGCCAGTTCGGCGGGATCCTGCGGCACCGTGATCGCGTGCAGGTTCACCACGCAGAAGAACGCGTCGTACTCCTCCTGCATGCGGGTCCACTGGCTGAGCGCGCCGATGTAGTTGCCGAGGTGCAGTGAGTCGCTCGACGGCTGCATGCCGGAGAAGATGACGGGCTTGGGGGTGCTTGCGTTCATGGGGACTTTCTTCCGGGACGGGCGCGGCCCGGACGAAAGTCCCCATGAACGCAAGCACCCCCAAGCCCGTCATCTTCTCCGG
>NZ_MWZD01000013.1 GCF_002982315.1 Leucobacter massiliensis
TGATGACGCCCCACACGGCCCAGGTGACTGACTGAGCGTGCGAGATCGGCTTCGTCGGATCGGACGGCTCCCACGTGAACCCGGCGCGACCGATCGCACGGGTCGTCGCGAGCTCGAGCGACTTCGTCACCTCGGCCTGGTCACGGTGCAGCAGGAGGCCGTCGTTCGACATCTCGATGAAGATCGAGTGCGCGGCGGCGAGCTCGTCGAGATTCATGGCGAGGTACTTCACGCCGGCGCGGTCGAGATCCGCGAGGATCATCGCGGCGTTCTTCGGGTCGACGACGACGAGCGCGTTCCCGAGCTCGGCCTTCAGGGCCTTCACCTCGTCGGCCACCCAGCGCACCTTGCGGTCCGTCTTGTGGTGCTCGACGGCAATGTGATCGGAGTCGAGGCGGATAGCCTTCGAAATCGTCGCGTAGCCCCCGCCCCGGCCGACCGCGATAGCGATGACACCGCCGTCACCCTGCACCGGATAGTCGCCTGCGTGCCGCTTCCACACCTCGAGGTCGAGCTCCGAGAGCTTCTCGGCCACCTCCTCGCGGCGGTTCGGCCAGATCGAGAACCGCAGGCGCTTCACGGCCTCGGGGTCGAGCCTCGAGAGCTCGTCCTCGATGGTCGCGCGCGTCAGGCCCGGCCGGTACCCCAGGCCGGGGTTGCCCTGCTTCCATACCTCGGGATCACGGATGTTGATCTTCGCCGCGACATCAGGATCCTGCGAGCCCTTCGGATTGAACTCCGCCCAGCCGGTGCGCGGATCCGTACCCGAGCGCCCGCGGTCGCGCACACCTTCGAAGTATTCCGAGTTGTTCAGCTCATCCGGCACGGTCCCCGTGAACAGCACCTGCGTGTTGTCGACCGCCGACATCGTTGGGAGGAGCGCGTCCATCGCCGCCTGGGGCGTCTCCTGCGCCTCGTCGACGACGAGCACGTCGACCGTGAATCCGACGCCCGCGTTCCGTGAGCGCGCCATGAAGATCAGCCGGTTCCCGTTCGCGAGCTCGAAGCCGCGCCACTGGTTGTTGTCCTTGATGCCCCGCTCGCCGCCGAGCAGCTCACCCATCAGCAACGGCGACGAGGTGATGACGCGCTTCAGGCGCCGGAACGCCTCGACCGCGGTCTTCACCTCGTGCGCCGAGTGCAGGATCGTCTTCGGCTCGCCGTCGGCCTTCGGCCACAGGAAGAGGTGCGCGAGCTCGTACGGCAGGATGATGTTGCCCTTGCCGTTCTGCCGGCTCACGAGCACACCGAACTCGGTGCACACCCACCGCCCGGAGCCGTCGACCGAGAGGATCGCGTCGAGCGTGAGCTCCTGCCACGGGTCCTCCCGCAGGCCGGCCACGGCCGCGAGGTCGAGGGCCTCGCCCGCGCGCGAGCCGGCACGCTCGGGGATGCGGAGGAGGCTAGGCTCCTGCACTCCGAGCAGCTTCTCGCTGCTCCCGCTCTGCCCTGGCAGCAGCAAGCTGGTCTTCAAGGGTGACCCCCTTCGTCGACTGGCCGTTGCCCTGGATCTCAGCGATCTCGCGCAGGATCTCCCGCTGCTCCCGCATCTGCAGGTACGCGCGCGCCGGATCCCTCACCCGGAGCTCGGCCACGAGCTCGCGCGAGGTCTGCAGCATGTCCCGCAGCGTCTCGAGACGAGAGACGTGCCCCTCGTCGGTGCGCGGTGTCGGCCGCACCTGAGCCGCAGCGCGCGCCGCCTGCCGATCGACCTGCTTCTCGCGCCGTGCCTTAGCCGAGTGTGACCGGGCCCGCGAGTTCTCCCGCTTCGCCTCCCGGCACGCCTCACACACCTCCGTGCCCTCCCGCAGGTGCCGCCGGTACGCCGCGTACGTCCCGCATGGGGCCTTCGGACGAGCCATATCGCACCCCTCCGATCAATTCGCACCCCCGAGCAATTCGCGCGGGGGGATTTCCGCCACGGCCGCGCGGGAGGTTGGCGGCTGGTCTGTGTTGCTGGATTTTTGGGTCACGGGTCGAGACGCTTTTGAAGCGTTTCCCCCTAACGGCCTAGTGTGATCACATGACACAGCCGCATGTGCCCAGTCGGGAACCCGTCGAATACGACGACCGAGGCACCACGCCACCGCGGTGGGTGAAGCCTCTGAGATTCGCGCTTGTGATGGCAACGATCATCGCGGGTGTCCTCACGCCGCTGCCGCTGGTCGGGCCCCCAGAGAACGACGGTTGGAACGCTCTTGCTCTCCTGAGTTGCGCCGTCTCCCTGGGAGGCGTCGCCGCAACTCTCCTGGTATACGAACGGCAG
Organism: Leucobacter massiliensis; assembly: GCF_002982315.1. Lineage (GTDB taxonomy): Bacteria > Actinomycetota > Actinomycetes > Actinomycetales > Microbacteriaceae > Leucobacter > Leucobacter massiliensis. Next base: position 2,267 of record NZ_MWZD01000013.1, read on the forward strand.
CATCGGAGGACAGTCCATGCCGAGCGCGCTCAGGGTCAACAACTCAATGTGATCGGCGAGAGTGTCGCTTACCTTAGGAGCGCGCTCATTCAGGAGGGGCCTTCCGAAGTAGATGAATCGGAAGAAGAAGGAAAAGACGCACGAGCAGACAGCGACGTCGCGGAGGGGAGAGGTCAGATTATCAAGATCGGGGACCGTGACGGGCGGTACCTAGCGATAGATGAGATTCCGCTCAATGTCATCGCCGACCTACTCATCGGTTGGCGAGAGAACGACAGGAAGGGTGGAACACCCAAACGAAACGAAGGTCGTTGGTCAGTTGGGAACCTCGTCGGAGCATGGCGTCCCTCAGGGCAAGGTAACCACCCTTGGTATCTGACCTTCCGCGATGACGCGGGTGATTTCTCTGCTTGGCGCCTTTACAGGGGCGGGCAGGGGAAGACGTCACCCACGGTTGATGACGTTACCCCGCGCGGAGCGGCGTTATAGAGTACTCGCGCGGCGTAGCTGGGTCGGGTTGCTAACTGGCCTTCCAGATCTCAACTTGAGCGGCGTCGCCCTTCATCGTGTTGCAGCGGCGGTGGAACGGGTGCAGGTCCTGCCGGACGAGGTGGCCGCCGTTCCCGAGCGCGTTCGGGTGGTCCGCGGTGAACGACATCGGATCGGTGTGGGGGAGCGTCGTGTCGATGGGCTCGCCGCATCCGTAGTCGCTGCCCCATCCGCAGGGGAGGCCCTCTCGGGCGGTGCGTCGCTTGAGGGCGGCCTGCTTGCGGCGGTACGCGCGGTGGCCGGCGCCGTTGCGGATCTGCTGCGTGCCCACCGTCTCTCCTCCCGGGAACGACGAAGCCCCGGAGCTGTTGGGCTCCGGGGCTCTGCAGGTGCGGGTCGTGGGGCGGCTACTGCTTCTCGAGTTCGACGGTGACGGTGGTGCCCATCGCCGTGACCTCGTAGCTGATGACGCCGTCGGTGTAGGTGAAATCCTTGGTGTCGTCGGTGGAGGCCATCATCGCGGTGTCAGTCGCGGCCGCGTCGCGGGTAGATGTCCAGGTCCATGTGTCGCCGGCTTCAGTAGGGGCGGTGTAGGTGCCGACCCAGTAGATCGAGGTGCTGTCGTTCTCCTCGTTCACCCAGTCGATCGAGATCGTTTCCGCGGTGATGGTCGCCTGCTGGTAGTTCGTCGGCGAGTTGGAGTTGGTTTGCTTCCAGGAGCCGGTGAGGTCGGCGGGGGTCGCTGGTTCCTCGGTGGTGGTCTCCTCGGAGGCCGGTGCGGCGTCGGTGTCGGTGTCGGACGAGGAGCATCCGGTGAGGGCGAGGAGGGCGATTGCCGCGGCGGCGAGGGTGCGCTTCATAGCTCCAAGATAGCGGTGGGGGCGGGGTGCCGCGAGTGGTCGTGGTTCCCGCCCCCGCGAGGTGGAATGAGAAAGGGCCGGAGTCACGATGTTCGCGTTCCGGCCCACTTGCTCGATACTTAAGTTAAGCGGTACCCCCTTCCGCTGCGAAATATTCCTTGTCACGGCGTGTCGCCTGTCGTCTCATCAAAGTCGAGGAGCTGTTCGAGGGTGAGTTCGACGACGTGGCGGTTGCGGTTGTCGCGGTCGATGCAGCCTCGCCAGTAGGCCATGAGCGCCTGGTGCTCGACGACGCGCCGCCCCTGGTTGTCCCACGACCAGCCAGCCGGAGACCGCTGGCGCCACTTCTTCATCGTCTGGACGTGCTTCCCGGTGCGCTTCGCGGCTTGCCGGTAGGTGTACCAGGGGCGGTTCTCGATCACGCGGGCTTCTTCTCCCATGTGCGTTGGCAGGTGTCGCAGATCGCGCCGGCGAGACCGTCGGGGCCCCAGAGCGGCCGGATGGTGCGCTCGCCGCAGGTCGGGCAGGGGCGGGGTCGGTACGCCTTGAACTTGGGCTCGGCGCGCGGGTAGCGGCCGCGCATCTGTCGGATGAGATCGATGAGATCGTCCGGGGCGTCGTTGAGTGTTCCGTCGTGCGCGATCTGGTGGGTGCATGCGATCAGCCAGGTCACGATCTCAGTGGACAGCTCGAACGCCTCACTGGGAGTGCAGAGGGGCAGCCCTTGGGGTTCGTCCCGTCCCCGCCACATGCGCTCGCGGAGTGGGCGGGGGGAGGCACCTCCGACCTTCTCCGCGACCTCGCGGCCGAAGATGATCATGGTCGCGTAGACCAGGTCCGCGTCGTCGGCGGGATCGACCCGGTACGGGAGGCGCGCCTGCTCGGAGCCGCCCGACACCTTGACAGCGGCTGTGTCCTGCGCGGCAACCGCGGACTCAGCGAGCTCGCGCATGTGGAGGAGCTGGAACGGGACCTGGCGCAGGTGCCACTCGAAGTGCTCGGACCAGGAGCGTTCAGCCTGCATCGGGGGTCTCCTTGGTTCGGTAGGGGTTGCGGCGGAGGACGACCGCCGGTCGCTCCTCGTACAGGCGGTAGCCGGTGCGTGCGCCTTCGTCCCATGCGGCTTCGCTCGCCTGGCGTCGCACCGACTCAAGCCAGCGATCGAAGGCCCGCCCGAGCGCCCGTTCGCGCGATGCTGAGTTGACCGGGTCGTGGTACTCGCCGACAGGGTCGTTCGCATAGCCGCTACGGACCATGTCAGTCGACGGGACGAACTTCTCGCTCATCGCCCACCACATCGCAGCCACTCCTCGCGACGCTCGTTGACTAGGCGGGCGACCTCTGGGTAGGAGTTCCACCCGAGCGAGGTCTGACCGCCCTCGAACTCGCGCTTGTAGGTCATGGATCCCCGGATCACCTCAGCCAGCTTCGCCTCATCCACCGTGGGCTGAGCAGCGAGAGCGTCGATGAGATCAGCGGTTCTCGTCTCGCCTCGGTCCCGCCAGTAGAGCGACATCGTTTCGGCGTCACTCCTCAGCTTCTCGCGATCATTCACGACAGCTCATCCCCTCGCAGCCACTCGGCCACGTCGCGAGCAAGGTGGCTCATGCCTTCCGCTGACACCCCGGCCCCGAGAGTACCCCCGCTCGACAGCACCTCGTGGTTGGCAGCCGACGCCAGCAGCTCAGCCAGCTTCGCCTCATCTACCTCGGGCGGAGCGGCGAGAGCGTCCGCTGCTTCCCGCAAAAGCTCAGCACCTCGGGTGTGATACCAGTCCACCTCGATAGCGGCCTCTCGCGCCTCCGCGATCAGCTTCTCGCGGTCGGGGGACAGAGTGGCACGCAGTGAGCAGTCCATCTTGTGCCCATCGGCGCGATGGCACACAGCGCATCCGCTCGGCTCCTGCGGGGTGCCTGCTACCGTTGCCTGGTGACTGCGCCCCTCGTCTTCTGGACCATCTTCACGGCCGCCGCGATCGTCATCTCCGCCGTGACCGCTATCGTCGCTTACCGTCGGAGTCGACGCGACCGGTGACGGCTTCTGCGGGGCGACACCAGCAGCAGCGAGGCGATTCGTTGGCAGCTCTTCCTCGCCCACGCAGTCCACCCGCCGATATGCGACCCAGCAGCCTTCGACCGGGTCGCGCCAGTAGATGTGGAGGAAGTCGTCATCGATGCGCAACTCCTCGGTGGGAGCGCCCACGAGCAGACCAGGCGAACTCAGCGCATCGGCCACAGCGTCACAGAGCTGCGCGACAGCCTCCGTGACATGCGATCCTGAGAATGCGTTCCCACGCATCGCCTGATACCGAATGTTGCGCGCCGCCTCGCGGTAGTAGCCGGCGTCCGCGGAGTCTCGCGTGCTCGTCTCGGGCCCGAAAGGCACGGTCGGGATCGCTACCGGGATCGGTGCGCGTTCAGCTGTGTTCGTCATGGTCAGTTCCCTCCGATGGAAGCGAGTGCGGGCACGAGCGCCGGGTAAGCGTCGAGCAGAAGACGGGCCGCCTTCACGAACGTGCCCGCGTGATGGACGTTGTAGGTATTCAGGAGCGAGGCGAGTGTGTACATCGCCGTGTCCTCGGGGCTGTCGTCGTCGCACGAACGGTCGGGTCTGGTCACCGTCTCGAATCGCAGTTCGTTCTCGATCGACTCGATGACGGCTTGCTGCATCAGGCCGAGTGCGCGCTCCGGCTCGCCGTGCTCGTGAGGGCATCTCGGCTTGTGGCACTCGGGCCAGTCGAACTCGACCTCGAACCGGTTCACCGACGCGGCATGCGCAGCAGCCCGAATCCGTCGCCGAAGTGCCTCGCTGATCTCGCGTTCACTCCCCACCGCCCTCACCTCCCAGCGCTGCCTCAACGGCGTGGATCGTCGGGCACGGCCACTCCGTCAACATCCCGAAGTAGCGCCCGTTGGGCAGTTGGAAGGAGCACTCGCGGCAGATGGTGTCGCTTGGCTCGATCTCCACGGGCTGATGCAGCGCCGTCACCGCTTCGAGCGCGGCGACCATCCGCGGCACCGACTCCCGGGCTGCGGCGATGAATTCGGCGTCCATCGAAGCATGTGGGCCGTCACCGGTCGCCGCGGTAAGGCGATACCCGCCAGGGTCGCCCTGGGTCTCGGGCACCCACACGACGAACAGCGGCCCGTCACCCGTCAGCGCGCCTTCCAGGTACTCGGCGGCGGTCTCATCGCTACCCTCTGCGGGCGCAGCGGCGAAAGCCCACGGCCCTTCGGTCGCGGCACCTGCGAGGCGCTTCTGCTCGGCCAGGTACTCGGTAATCGCGGTCATTCTCGTTCTCCTGTCAGGTAGTCCACGTAGCAGGTAGCGCCGGGGCATTTCCCACAGCAGGTGTCTGCGATATTGAAGTCGTCGTCACTCCCCATCGCCCTCACCTCCTGCCGACAGCGCAGCACGCCACCGCCTCTTCTTCTCGGTTGGGGCGACGACTTCACGGTGGGGGTCCTCGCGCCCCCACTCCCCGCCGCCGGCGATTCCGTCGTCGTGCCACCCGGCCGCGCGGAGCGACCCGCCCGGCTCGGTGGCGAGCGTGTAGGTGATGATCTTGTGCGGCTCATAGCCGAGCGCGATCCCGGCTCTGCGGAGCGCGCCGTAGATCATGCTGCATGCGTTCCGGGTGCCGTCCGTGCAGACCCTCACCACCTCGAGGTGCTGGTCCTGGTCGAGCATCCGAGACACCGGTCGCCCCGCGATCCCGACCCCGCGGATCCGTCCCGCCTCGTCGACGACGCTCACGCTGAACTTGTGCCCGCGGCTGGCCTTGTGGTGGCGGTGATGCTGCTCGACGTAGGCGTTCGCCGCGCGCAGTCCGATCGGCTGGATCTTCAGTTTCAACGTCCTCCTGTCCTTCAGGGTGAGAGCGGATGCCGGCACGCCGAACCGGGCGAGGACGGCGATGTCGGACGGGGAGAGGGTGCTCGGGAGCGCGGCGTGGTCAATGCGGGAACGGTCGATCGCGGTCATGCGGCGACCTTGCAACCGCTACGCTGCTGTCTCATGGAATGCGCGACGATCACCTGCAACCTCGATGAGATAGCAGCTGCCATCAGTGAGCCATCCGCCATTGAAGAGGCAGCACTGGTCGTTGCTGTTGCCTCTGCAGCCGGAACTCTCGCAATCGCTCTCCTTAACGTATTTCTGTTGATGAAGCAGCATCGTCTCCAAGTTGACACCCTTCGAAAGGAAGGCCGGGTGAGACGGGCCGAGTACGGCGCTGCGCTGAAAGCCTGGGTGATTGAAGCGATCGCCGACAGAGCGCACGGACGACCGAACGGGCACAGTCGAACCAGTGCAGCTGAGAACGAAGTTGCCCGCCTCGGTGCTCTAACCGACGAGAGAACCCATGATCGCCTCGCATCCTTCGTTGCGACCTCGCTCGTCTTCAAGCTGCCCGCGCCCAAAGATCGCGACGGGCTCGGGGCCTTCGCTGAGCAATTGATTACAACCATCGACGCGTGGGTAAGCGACCCATCGAGTGTCGAGCTCGATTCTGCCGCGGTGATTGCTGGAGCTTGAGAGTCTGTCGGCTGACCAGAATGTTGGGAATGCCGCAACCGAGGGGCGAATCTGCTCAGCATGTGCCACCTTCGAGCATGAGTCGGCCGGGCATTCCGGTCGCGATCATCTGCGCGACCTGCTCGCCGGTCTCCTCGAACACGGTCCGCCCTGAGGGGAGCACGGTGTGCGCGTAGAACTCCTGCTCGAACGTCGCGATCCCGGACTCAATCGCCTCGAGTTTCGCCTTCACGACGAGCGCGAGTGCCCGCCACCGCTGCCGCGTCGCCTGCTCGTATGCTGCCTCCCGCGCCGACGCTGTGCGGACGCCGCGGGAGTGGTGCGTGAACTCGCGCGCCGCGGGGTCGGGCAGCGGGATAGTGAACCGCACCTGCCGGCCGGACGCTTGGAACGCGATCCGGGCGGCGCCCGGCTCCGTCATGTAGGCGAAGTGCGTCGCGCCGTAGCGGGAGAGCGTCTTCTCGATCTCGCCCCGTGAACGGTCGCTCGTCACGTCGGTCTTCGCTGCATATGTGCTCATCGTGTCTGGTCCTCTCGGGTCTTGCTCGCGAGCTCGTCTGCACGGAACGCGGCCAGACAGTTCGGGCATGTGTCGCCGCTGAGCGGCGCGATCGGGTTGCGGGTACTGCCGCAGTACGAGGCCCGCCACGAAACCGGAGACGCGAGGCAGGCCGTTGGGGACTTGGGTTTGGTCATGGTGTCTCCGTTCAGAAGGGGTGGGTTTCGTCCTCGTTCGGGTCGGGGGACGATGCCTGCGAGGTAGTGCCGTCGGGGTCGGGCGGTGGAAAGGTGCGCCGGGGACTGGACACTCGAGCGCGGAGGATGAGTTTCTCGGGCATGGCAGGCCAGCCAGCAGCTCCGGACGCCGAGCGACGATGGGGAGCATGAGATGATCGCCACATGACTCGAATCAACGTCGGCAAGCAACACCCGGACGTCTACGAGCAGCTCGCGACTCTCAGCGGAGCTGCTGAGGGAGCAGCATTCGACGCTGGGTTAGATCGAAAGCTAATCGAGCTCGTAAAGCTGCGCGTTTCGCAGATCAATGGATGCGCGTTCTGTTGTCGTTTGCACTCTCGTGCCGCTCTGCGAGCCGGAGAGACTGCTGATCGTCTCGCTGTTCTACCCGCTTGGCGAGAGTCGCAGTATTTCTCTGCTGAGGAAGTAGCGGCACTGTCGATCGCTGAAGACGTTGCGCGACTGTCACATTCTGTGTGCGATGAGGACAGCGAGGACGCCCTCACAGCAGAGAAGGTGTCAGCGGTGACCTGGGTCGCCACGGTCATGTGTGCTTGGAACCGTGTTGCGATCCGCAGCGGATACCAGGTTTCCCCGTAACTGTTGATAGTGGATCGGGTTCCCAGGTGGCAGGTGCTAGGGCCGATCTTCACAGCACGACCTCCCCGGACAGGGTGCGGATCTGGCCCTCGACGAGGCGGCCACGCCGCTCGTGCATGTCCTCGTCGATCGCGTTCTCCGCGGCGAGTGCCTGGTAGATGAGTTCGGCCGCGAGGGCTCGCGCCTGCGCGGGGGAGTAGTCCTGCCGCTTTCGGCGCTGCCGCAACTCGACGCGGTACTCGTCGTTGATGTCGACCGTCGCGATGTCGACGGTGATGTGTTCCCGAATCGCCATGATCCGTTCCTTCCTCAGTACAGGCCGATCGGCTGCGAGGTGACCCGCGCGAAGCGGCCCTCCCACCGAAGCTGTCGGCGTCCCACTCGGCCGTGGCGGTTCTTCACCACGTACATTTCCAAGACGTCCCCGGGCTCTCCGTCGGCCTCGAGCTTGCGCTGCATCATCAGGACGACGTCGGCGTGGTGGCCGATCTTGTCCGATGCCGAGAGGTCCGCGAGCGTGGGTGGCCGCTGGGACGGCTGACCACCCTTGCCCTTGGCCTGCGCGCTCTCCCTCGTAAGCTGCGACAGCACGATCACCGGGCAGTTGAGTTCTCGGGCGAGGATCTTCAACTGGCGCGTGATCTCGCCCACCATCTCGTGCACCGCCATCCGCGAGTCGTGAGAGCTGATCAGCTGCAGATAGTCGACGACGACCCCGGCGATCTCGCCCTTTCGAGCAACCCCTCGCCCGAAGCCCTTCACCTGCTGCACGGTCACGCCTGAGCGGTCGTCAACGAAGATCGGTAGACGCTTCACCGCGGCTCGTGCGAGACCGAGCTGCGCCTTATCGCTCGTGGACAAGTCGTGTCTCTTCAGCGACGACATGGGGATCTGCCCCCTTTGCGCCGCCAACCTCTCGCGGAGCTGGTCTTTGCTCATCTCGAGCGCGGAGAACGCGACTGGACCGTGCTCTGCCAGCAAGGCGGCGATTTGCAGGCCGGCGTTCGACTTACCCCCGCCGGGACGGGCGCCGACGACGTAAAGACCGCCCGGCTCAAACCCTCCGACGAGGTCGTTGATTTCGTGCCAGGGTGTCGGGATGTACACCGGGGGTGTTTCGAGTGTCGCTTCCCAGGCATCCCATCCCTCACCGATCGCTTCCACCGCGACGGTGCGCTCGCCGAGCAGGCCCTCCATCTCGGCGCGAAGCTCCTCGATGCGTTCGCTCGGGTCGCCCTCGCCCTGATAGCCGGCGCGCGCGGTCTTCTCGCCGAACTCGATCATGCGGCGGTGGACAGCCTTCTCGCGGACAATCTCCGCGTAGAAGACAGCGTTCGCCGCCGAGGGAACCACCGCAGCGAGCTCGTGCAGGTAGACGGCGCCCTGCGGCACCTCCGATAGCTTTCCGGTGCGGGCGAGCTCGTCGCCGACGGTGATCGCGTCGACGGGGTGCCCGGCACCGGCGAGCGTCCGCGCCGCGTCGAAAATAGTCTCGTGTGCAGGCTCGTAGAAGTCGCGGCCCGACAGCACGTCGGACACCTCGGAGAGCGCGCGAGCGGAGAGCATCATCGCGCCGAGCACCGACTGCTCGGCCACACGGTCGTGCGGCGCGGTGCGTTCGGTCGGTCCCTGTTGGGAGTTCGACCAGGGGTCCTCGGTCGCGGGGTTAAAGTCGTTCACTGCTCGATCCCCAACCACTTCCCCCGGAGGTGGTCGACCCATCCCGGCTCGTCTCGTCGCTCGACGAACTCCTCGGCGGGCACCCCTGCCGCGGCGCACAGCTGACGCTCCTCCGGCGTGAGCACGGGCGGCTCCCACGCGCGCTCTCTCCGCAGCGCGGCGACACCCTCCACGACATGCACTGGCATCAGCCACTCGTGCGAGGTCTGCAGATGCCGGCGCACGGCCTCCTCGGCATCGCCGAACGGCAGATGCCCGATCACGGCCGCCCACGCCTCGACGTGCTCCGCGGCGACGCGCCGGTGGTCGAACGCCGACACGATCGCGAGAAGCTTCGCAACCTCTGACTTCTTCATGCGCCCAGCTCCTTCCGCTCCTCGGCCTCGTAGCGCTCGGCGAGCGAGATGTTCTCGACGACCGCCGGCGCCCGGCGCCCACGAGCGGCCTGCGCGCGGAGCGTCTCGTACTTCTCCCGCAGCTTCGAGGCCGAGAGGATGTTGCTCCGCCAGAACTCGTTCGACTGCGCCCACCGGATCGCGTTCGCGACCTGCTCCTCGGAGCGTCCGTCTCGGTCGAGCAGAAGACGCATCGCGTCTCGGTTCGCCTTGTTCCGCTTCGGGAGCCTCTTCACGCCGTTCTTCTGCAGCTCCTCATCCAGAAGATCCAGGAGGCGTTCAACGTCGGGTCGGGTCGCGTCAGCGACTTCCGACGTGTTCCCCTCCTCTCCCTTCCTCTCCTCTCCACTCCTCTCCAGGGCCACAAGAGGGGGCTCGGGAGGGGCCTCGGCGGTCCCTTGTTCCCCGCGTGTTCCCCTCACGGGGGGAACATTTCCGCTCTCCGCCGCGGAATAGCGTGCGGAGAATGGGGGAGTGACCCTCGTGAACTTCGTCGGCGTCGGCCGCTTGGGGGACTGATGCACCTGCACGTTAGGCGCCCAAAGAAGGGGGCCCTGGTCTGAGGAGACCTCGATCACGAGACCCTCGCGAAGTAACTCGCAGACGAGCGGCTCCACTTCGATGGAGTCGCCGGGGAAGACCTTCATCTTGAGCGACATCGGGGAGTGCTTGATGAGGCCCTCGTCGTCGCCGAAGACCCAGATGCCCTCGAACAGGTAGCGTGCCGGGATCGAGACACTCACGATCTGCTCACTGCTGAAGAACTCAGGCTTCAGGCTTCGGATCTTCGCCACCTCGATCACCTCCTCTCTGGGGTCTGAACCCCGACTTCCTTGCACCATGCGTTCCACTCCTCGCCGTACACGTCGCGCATCATCGCCGCCGCCTCAGCGGCGTGGATTGGGAGCGCCGCGCCCGCTGGCGTGAGCCGCGCCCATCCCCAGAGGTGCGGGTAGAACGCAGGGACCCGAGAGGGGTCCTTCACCCAGCGCCGCACCTTCCATCCGAAGACGAGGGCGTACTTCTGCAGGTCCGACTCGCATCGCCCGTTGCAGTCCCCGCACAGGGCGAGCGAGTCCTCGATCGACGGCGGGGTCTTCGAGCCGCCCATGCCCACCGCGCGCCGGTGCTGATGCGTCAGCCCAACACGGGCACCGCATGCCGCGCACCTGTCCCCGTCGCGCTCCTTGGTGTCGCGCCACGTGCTCGTGGTCGCCCTCACTGGAACGTCCTCGACTTCGTGACGCGGAACTCGTACACGCCGTCCCACACCACGCGGGGATAAGCATGCAGCGACTCGAGCGTCAGTATGCCGTCCCGGGTCCGGCCGTCGACACGGTACGGCTTCGGGTCGTCGTCGACGCGCACGACGTCGCCGACGTGGATCTCCTGCAACGTCACAGCGTCACCCCGAGCTTCTCGCCGGCCTGCCGAACGCACCATGTGGCCGATTGTCCGGGGGCCATGCGGGATTGCATGAGCACCGACATCAGGGCGCCCTTCACGAGGTTCGCTCGAGCATCGTCGAGCTCGCGCTGCTTCTCCGCGAGCTCCTGCTCGAGCCGCACCGCGGTCGCGCGCGCCCGCTCGCACTCGGCGCTGATGTCAGCGAACTGCGCAACATCAGCCCAGTCGGGGCGCTCCTGTGGGGGCTCAGGCGCCAGGTCGGCGAACGCGTCCTCGCAGTGCCGCGTGAGCGCGTTCGTCACGGCGACGACACCAATCGCATATCCCGTTGCGAACTGCTGCAGTCGCTCGGCGCCCGAGCGCATCTTCTCGTAGCCGTCCATGTCTCTCATCCCCTCCTCGGGAGTCCCGCCAGCTGGTATGTGGCGAGCACCAACTTCGCTTGTGTCTGCAAGCTGCTCTTCCTGCTGTCCACCAGGTCTGCGAGGTCCTTCGCGTACCGGTATGCGATCTGCGCAGCGGCGTTCGCGACGCGCTCCTCAGCGATTTCCAGATCGAGCGCCGCCGCCCGCTCAGCCGCGGTCGCGCCCTGCACCCGTCCCGTGGTCTTCGCCCGGGCGAGCACGAGCGCCTCCGAGGTCGCGGCCCGCACCTTGTCGGCCTCCTTCACCACCCGGATCGCCTGCGCCGCTACGCCGTCGACCCGCTCGAGCTCGTGCAGGATCTGGTCGGGGGTGCGGACCCCGCCGGGGGCGGGCGCGCCGATCGCGAGCTCCTGCCGCATCGACGCCACCCAGCCCTCAATGTCGGCCGCGCTCGGCATCTCAGTCACCGAAGCCCTCCGGCATGTGCCCCCACTCGGCGGCCTCTTCCGTCGTCGGCTTCATCGGGTCGCCCTCGAACGCCTCGCTCGTCTCGACGGCCTCCGGCGAGGGCTCCTCGCTCGGCTCCTCCGGTGCGGCCGCGGCGACTTCCGGCTCGGGCTCTCCCTTCGCCTCGGCCGCGGGCGCCGGTGCAGGCTCCTCGGCCCGCTTCGGCTCGACACGGCGACGTCGCATCGTCCGCTTCGCCGTCGGCTTCGCCTCGACAGCGGGCGCCTCCGGGGGCTGCTCGCCGTCGGCGAGCTCCTCCACCGAGTAGAGGCCCGCGACCGTGTCGGCCGCGATCAGGCGCACGAGCTCGGACGTCGCGCGAGCGGTGAGCATCGCCTGCGGCTGCTTCTTCCAGTTGTCCTTGTTCGTCAGGCCCATCGCACGGGCCCGGTCCATGTCCCACATGGACTCCTGGATGCGGTCGTCCCCGCGGCGCCGGCCGCGCATCACCACGCGCTGGGAGTTGGCCTCCTCGACCCAGATCTCGTGCCCGTCGCGCTGCGCGAGAGCCCGGAGCGTGTTCGCGCGGAACGCCGGCGTGCCCTGGATCACGTCGAGCGACCGGAGTGCCGCCATCGGGTCCATGATTCCGACGCCGCGCGCCGTCATGATCGCCGCGGCCGCGTGGCCCGGGTTGCCCTGGTACTGCTGCGGTACGAACGGCGTCGTGACGAGCGACCGCGCGAAGTTGTAGCAGAGCTGCAGGTCGCGGGTGAACTGCAGCAGGTCGACTGACCCGTGCTCGTTCGCGAGGACGACCTCCTGCTCGGCTGTCGGTCGGCCCTCGTGCTGCTCGATCTCGGTGCTCATCGCCTCGTTTCTTCCTTCGTTCATGCGGCCTCACCGGCGCGCAGCGCCCGGCCCTTCCACTCGTCCGCCACGTCCCGGTTCGCGGCGCCGCGAGCGACCGAGACGACGTTCCCGAACGCCTGCCAGGTGCGGTCGGAGAACTCCATCGGGTAGACCTCGTAGCCGTCGGAGCGGATCCAGATGGCCCAGAGGTCCGTGATTCCCAGTTCGGCGACGCGCCGCTCGACTCCTTCCTGGTCGAGGTAGTGCGTCGCCTTCGCGTACGCCGTCAGCTGCAGCGCCGTCTCCGGGTAGATGCCGGTGCGGTTCGTCTTCCAGTCCCCGAGGATCACCTTCCCGGCGTGCTCCGGGAGCTTCGACCGGAGCAGCAGGTCGAAGGTGCCGCCGTAGAGCGCCTTCTCGTGGTAGACCGACGCCTCGGTGAGGATCGTCTCGACCTTGAACTCGTCGAGGAAGCGCAGCGCCGAAGACACATGACCTGCGATCTCGTCGGGCACCTCGACGTCCTCGCCGAGTGCGAGCTTCTCGGCGAGATCGTGGACCTCGGTGCCGCGATGCTTCGCCTCGTCCGAGATTGCGTACCGAGACTTCTTCAACGTCTCGAGCCGCTTCGAGTGCGAGAGTTCCGCGAGTTCGTCCCAGTGGTCGACGGCGTACTCCGCGGTCGAGTTCGCCGCCCAGTTCACGAGTGCGGGCTTCGGCAGCCCGTTCCCGAGCAGCGTCGTCACGCCGTCGAGCTTCCGCTCGCCGAGGTAGTAGGCGTGATTGCGCCCGTACTTCCGCTTGCGGAATCCCGACGCCGGCGCCGCGGCCTTCTTCTTCGCAGCCATGTCTACGCCTCGTCCTCTCCGTCGAGCGGCAGCGTCGCGTTCCCGGTGCGCTTCTCGTACTGTCCGCGGAGCAGCTGCTTCACCTGCTCGGCGTCTGCGCCCGTCACCTGCTCGACGTGCTTGAACCGCACCGTCGCCTGCCACTGGTCGGACGGGTCAGTCTTCGCGACCGCGTGCCGGGACACGATGCCGACCACCACGACGTCGTCAGGGGCCCCGGCCGTGAAGTGGTCCTCGAGGGCCTGCAGCCCGTCCAGTTCTTCGTCCGGCCGCTTGGCCGTGTACTTGAGCACCATCTGCTCTCCTCATTCCTTCTCGGTGTCCTCCGCCGGCTTGGCGGGGGAGTCTGTGTGCTCGAAGATCCGGATGATCGTTCGAGCGCGTTCGCCCGCGCCGTAGATGCGCTTGGCGTGGATCTCCTCGATCTGTTCGTCGTCGACGTACGCGATGCCGTTGAGCGCGTCGGTGCAGAGCTTCACGAGGTTGTCGGTGTCCACCCGGTGCCGCGTGGAGCGGTAGAAGGTGGCGATGAACATCAGCCGGCCCTTCAGGGGTGCGAACCCGGGGTGAGTGGCGGCGAACGCGGCGGCGACGCGCTTCTCCGCGTCCACAGTCCGTTTCGGCGTGAACGCTCGCTGACCGGCCTTCGCGCGCGGTCGACCCTTGGGGATCGGCTCGCCGTTGACCACGAGCGCGGCGCGCGGCTTGAACTTCACGGCCGGCCTGCGCTCAGCGCTCCCGCCGCACGCCGAGCCGCTGCTGCCAGTCGGCCCAGGAGGCGACGCAGACGAGCAGGACGACGAGCAGCCCGGGCGCTACGGCGAGGGCCTGGCACAGGGGCGAGAGCGTCCAGAGAAGGCCGCTCGCCGCGGCGAGCCCCGACATGACGGTGAGCAGGCACAGGAGCCGCCAGGCGGCAGTCGTCCATCCAGTCCGGTCCCGACGCATTCACTTCTCGCCCCGCTGCTGCTCGGCGTGCGCGATGCGCCGCTCCTCCTCACAGTCCCGGCATTCGCAGGACAAGCGAAGCCGGTCCAAAAGCGCCCGCCCCTCCGGAGAATCGACAGGGACCGCACGAACGCTGAGGCCTGCTGACGCGGCAAGCGCTTCGGCAGCTTGCTCAAGCAGGCCGCGGGTGGCTTTCATCCGGGCATTCGCAAGGCGCAATGCTCTTCGGCTGAGCGCGTAGGCCGTGACACCGGTAGCGGCGAGCACGGCACCAATGACGAGTTCCATGAGGGCTTCCTTCCGGGAAGTGGGTATGCAGCGGCCTGCCCATCCGGCAGGGGACGGGTCGACCAGGTGGTCAGAAGGGCTAGGCGCTCGCCCTGTAGCGGCGCTCTGCCTCTGCGTGGCGGGCCCGGATGCGGGCTTCCAGAACCTCGACAGAGGGGGTGACGTTGGGCACGTAGGCGCCGAGCGCCGCTTCGTGCGGGTCCATGGACATAGTCCGGATCAAGCCGGCCGTGACGGTCTCGCCGATGCCCCTGAGCACCTCTTCGCGCGACGGGGGTGGAACGGTCACGATGCCGCCGCCTCGTGCTGCTCGTCGGCGTCGACGGGTTCGGGCTTGACGACGATTTCCCCGAGCGCCATGCCGAACGCGTCGGCGAGCCGGACCACAGGGCCGAGCGAGGGCTCTTCCCCGTTGCGGTAGCGCTGCAGCGTGCCGCGGGAGATGCCCATGAGGCGGGCGAGTGCGTCGTCGGAGCGGATACCGTTGTGGATCTTGAGGCGGTCGAGCAGGCCAGGACGAATGATCGCCGCGGGGTGCTGTGCCGCCGTGTCAGTTGCTGTGCTCATGAGTCAATGGTGACGCCGTCAATTCGCGCTGTCAAGCACATGGAGCAAATGGGTTGCGCGCGATACGCGAGTGACTTATTCTTGAGTCATGAATGGCGCACAGAAGTGGATCGACCAGGTTCGAGGGACAGATTCTCTGCGGGCGGCTGCACGCCGAGCGGGTATCACCTCCGCCAAGCTCATCCGCCAGGTCAATGAGAATCAGGTGACCTTTGAGACTGTCCGGGATGTTGCCCGGGCGTACGAGCGCCCCGTGCTCGCCGACCTGATCGCCCTCGGCCACCTCACCGAGTCCGACGCCGGCATCGAGGGCGTTGAGCGAGCTCTGCACTCAGCTACCGATGCGCAGCTCGTGCTTGAGGTCTCGCGTCGTCTCGACGTCGCGCCGTCTATGCTCTGGGATGCTCCGATCAGCGAGGCTGTCGAGCGCGCGGACGCCATCGTCCACCGCCCGGATTTCACTCGCGAGCCGGCCGAGGATGACCACCTGGCCGCCGCCTCCCCGATCACGGAGGAGGACCCCGACTCTCTCTACGACGGTGCGTGATCGTGCAGGACCTCTACGACTTCGCCGCAGCCATGGGCCTGACGATCGAGTGGTGGCCGCTCAAGAAGCGCAACGGTGAGTACCGGCACGACCTCAAGCGCATCCGTCTTCGTCACGGCATGACGGAGCGGCTCATCAGGTGGACTCTCGCGCACGAGCTCGGGCACGCCGCATTCGGGGACCAGCCCAGCTATTTCGGGCCTGCAAGCGCGAAGATGGAGCGGCGCGCGAGCGAGTGGGCTGCGCTCCGCCTCATCAACCTCGACGCGTACCGCGAAGCTGAAATGCTCCGCGACGGGCACCTCGCGTCAATGGCACACGACCTCGGTGTCGCCCTCGAATGCGTTGAGGTGTACCAGTCGCTGCTGCTGCGCCTCGGAGACGTCACTTACCTCGACCCCAAGATGGGCGCCGGGCAGTGGGCCTTCCGCTGCGAGGTCGCCTGATGGTCGCCCGCCTACGCCCTGTACCGGACACGCCGCCGCGGGCGGTGCTCTACCTGCGCCAGTCCGTCGCCCGCGACGACTCGATCTCGATCGAACTGCAGGAGATCGCCGGGCGTGACTACTGCGCGCAGCACGGTTATGACGTCGTCGCGGTGGAGATCGACGAGGGCATCTCGGGCCGGACATGGACGAAGCGTCCCGCTGTGCAGCGCGTCATAGACATGATCGAGTCCCGCGAAGCCGACGTCATCGTGCTCTGGAAGTGGTCGCGCCTCAGCCGAAGCCGGAAGGACTGGGCTGTCGCAGCCGATCGCGTCGACGTTGCCGGTGGCCGCATCGAGTCCGCAACCGAACCCATCGACACCGCCACCGCATCGGGACGGTTTGCGCGCGGCGTCATGACCGAGTACGCCGCCTTCCAGTCCGAGCAAATCGGTGAGCAATGGGCAGAGGTCCGGGCCCGCCGATTCAGCCTCGGCCTACCCCCGGCGGGCAAGGTTCCATGGGGGTGGGTGAGCAGGAAAACGCACATCGAGAGCATCCCCGAGCAAGTGCCGATCGTGCGCAC
The DNA here is from genome assembly GCF_002982315.1 of Leucobacter massiliensis. Lineage (GTDB taxonomy): Bacteria > Actinomycetota > Actinomycetes > Actinomycetales > Microbacteriaceae > Leucobacter > Leucobacter massiliensis. The sequence continues at coordinate 18,848 of NZ_MWZD01000013.1, forward strand.
TATGTACCGGCTCTACGGTGAGGGGAGAGGCGCCGCGTACATCGCCTACTGGCTGAACGCCCAAGGAATCCCAGCGCCCCGCGGAGGGGACTGGCGGCCCGTTACGGTCACATCCTGCCTCGACTCGCCCATCCACGCCGGCCTTGTCAGCTATCTCGGCGAAACCCGCAAGGGCGCCCACGAGGGGATCATCAGCGAGGCCGAGTACGCGAAGTACCGACGAATGCGCGACGATCGCAGCACCCCGAAGAAGCCGCGCCGCAGCACCTACCTGTTGTCCACCCTCGTGGTCTGTCACTGCGGCCTCAAACGTGCCGGGAGCACCCTCACTGAGCGCCGCCAGAGTGGACGCACCGTCAGCTACTACAGCTACAAGTGCCCCGCCGCCACCGAGCACACGAAGTCTGTGGCCGCATGGCGAGTCGAGATCCCCGTCGTCGAATGGCTGCGAAGCTTCAAGGTTTCGCCGGCCCCGGCACCCCCTGTCTCAGCCCAGGCCGACGCCGATGCCATCGCGAGGGAGATCCTCGACGCCGAACGCACTATGGACCGCCTCACGCTGCAGCTCGCGCAGGACATCATCCCGAAGGCATCGTACGAGCGAACCCGTGACTCGCTGCTCACGGAGATCAACCGCCTCCAAGCCGCACAGCGAGAGGCCGCATTGCAGACCATGCTTCCGCCGTCGGCTTACCTGGACGCGCACGCCGACGCGCTGGACTCCTGGGATGACCTGCAGGTCGCCGACAAGCAGGCCGTACTCAGGGGTGTAGTCCGCTCCATCACGATCCGAGACGACGGCCTCATCGAGGTGCTCCCACAGTGGGGCGGGGAACCAATCGTGCTCGAGCAGGCACAGGGAGTTAACGCCGGTTGATGGTGAGGAAACGGCTCGACAGGGGCAGCCCGATCTGCGCGGTCGCCGAGCGCACCCGCAGCTTCGCCTCGGCCAGCGCGGTGTCAGGCAGGCCGATGATCGCCATGCCGGGGAGTTGCTGGGAGAGCGCGGTCTCGACCATCACCGCGGTGCCCTGCAGGCCGGTCAGCGCAACCGAGGCGGCCCGGCACACCGGAGCACTCACAGAATGCCCCGCAGGTGATCGATGCGCGGTTTCTGCTCCCAGCGGAGGGTGATGCCCACGGCGTCGATCCGCAGTCCGATTCCCCGCGACGCGTGCGTGCGCGCCCAGTCGAGCAGCAAGCGGCGCAGGCGTGCCGCCTTGCGCGCGGTGATGGCCTCCAGCGGGTGGCCGCAGCCGGCTCCGCCCCGGGTCTTCACCTCGACCGCGACGAGCGTGCCGTCGTCGAAGGCGACGATGTCGAGTTCCCCCTGTCGCGTTCTCCAGTTGCGATCGACGATCCGGTAGCCGAGCCCTTCCAGGTAGCGCGCAGCGATCGATTCGCCCCGGGCTCCGAGCGTCTGGTTGTGCGGGGCGTGTTCTGCCGTTGGGTTCATGCGGCACCTCCTGTTTCCCGCCCATCCTCCGCCGCGCATGTCTTCGGTGAATGCCCGGAACCACAAGATGTGGACAAGTGATCCGGCCCACCTCGAAACCGTCAATGTGAGCGAAGGTGTTGCCTTCTCGCGGAGTTCCTCCGTGTGAGATCGGGCGGACGCCGATCTGGGCGGAGGGGGCCGAACCATCCACAGCCGGGGGTGTGATTCCTGAGTCTTCGCGAAGGCGGGGCCCGCCGTCGTGCGACGCCGCCGTTTCCGTGCGTATTCTGTGAGGAAAGACGGTGATGCGCGAGCTGAGAGGAGGCCGCCCGTGTCTGCGGAGGCGATGACGACGCTATTCACCGCGATCTGCCTGCTGCTGGCGCTCGCGGGCGGCTTCGGCTGGCTCGTGCACCGCGGTGACGCCGCCGAGCAGCGATTGAACGCCAAGATCGATGCCGTGAGCGCTGAGGTGGTCGAGGTGAAGGTCGCGGTGGCTCGGCTGGAGGGGACGCAGCGTCCTCGCCTGCTCCGCGAACAGTGAGCGAGCTGCTAAAGTAGACCTTGCATCCCGTATGGGGTGACTTCGCGTGCCCGCTCATCGGCGCACCGCCACCGGTCCCCGGCTCGGAGATCTCACGATCATCTGCGTCGGGGCGGCGGAATCCGAGGGCACCAGGATCTGGTCGCGACCGTGACCGATGACAACCGCAAGCGCGCGCCCTCGGGGTGCGCAGAACAGGAGAACGGCAATGGCCGTCGTTACCATGCGCCAGCTGCTCGACAGCGGCGTCCACTTCGGACACCAGACCCGCCGCTGGAACCCGAAGATGAAGCGCTTCATCTTCACCGAGCGCTCGGGCATCTACATCATCGACCTGCAGCAGTCGCTCGGGTACATCGACGCTGCGTACGATTTCGTGAAGAACACCGTCGCCCGCGGCGGCAACATCCTCTTCGTCGGCACCAAGAAGCAGGCCCAGGAGGCCATCGCGGAGCAGGCGACGCGCGTCAACCAGCCCTACGTCAACCAGCGCTGGCTCGGCGGCCTGCTCACCAACTTCCAGACCGTCACCGGCCGTCTGGAGCGCATGAAGGAGCTCGAGCAGCTCGACTTCGAGGGCACCACCAGCGGCTTCACCAAGAAGGAGCTGCTGCTCAAGAAGCGCGAGCTCGAGAAGCTGCAGAAGTCGCTCGGCGGCATCCGCCACATGACCAAGACCCCTTCGGCGCTCTGGGTGGTCGACACCAAGAAGGAGCACCTCGCGATCGACGAGGCGAAGAAGCTCGGGATCCCCGTGATCGCCATCCTCGACACCAACTGCGACCCCGATGAGGTCACCTACCCGATCCCCGGCAACGACGACGCTATCCGCTCGGTCGCGCTTCTCACCCGCGTGATCGCCGACGCCGCCGCCGAGGGCCTCATGGAGCGCCACCAGAAGCCTGCCGAGGGCGCTGAGGCCGCTGCCGAGCCCCTCGCCGAGTGGGAGGTCGAGCTGCTGAACGCCGACGCCCCCGCCGCAGAGAACGCCGACGCCCCCGCCGCAGAGACCGCCGAGGCGCCCGCTGCCGAGACCGCCGAGGAGCCGGCTGCCGCTGAGGCCCCCGCCGCTGAGGCCCCCGCCGCCGAGGAGACCCCGGCTGCCGAGGCGACCGCCGAGTAATCGGAGCACACCCACCACAACGGAGTTCCCGCGCCGCCGCGTGCGGGATGACAGCAATAAGGAGTCACACATGGCTGCAGTGAGCATGGCCGCTGTGAAGGAGCTGCGCGACCGACTGGGCGCCGGCATGGTCGACAGCAAGAACGCACTCGTCGAAGCCGAGGGCGACATCGAGAAGGCGATCGAGATCCTGCGTCTCAAGGGGCTGAAGGGCGTTGCGAAGCGCGGCGACCGCGAGGCGAGCGAGGGTCTCGTCGCGGTCAAGCAGAGCGAGGGCGCCGCCACCATGATCGAGCTCGTCTGCGAGACCGACTTCGTCGCGAAGAACGAGAAGTTCATCGCGCTCGCCGATCGCGTGCTCGACGCGATCGTCGCCGCCGACGCCAAGACCCTCGAGGAGGCGCTCGCAGCGCCCGCCGAGGGGAAGACCGTCGCCGACGTCATCACCGATGAGGCCGCGATCATCGGCGAGCGCATCGAGCTGCGGAAGGTCTCGCGCGTCGAGGCTCCCGCCACCGCCGTCTACCTGCACCAGACCTCGAAGGATCTGCCCCCGCAGATCGGCGTGGTCGTGGGATACGAGGGCGACGACGCGGAGGCCGCGCTGAGCATCGCCCGGCACATCTCCTTCGCCGACCCGCTCTACCTGAGCCGCGAGGACGTGCCCGAGGCCGACGTGGAGAAGGAGCGCGCGCTCGTCACCGAGATCTCGAAGAACGAGGGCAAGCCCGAGGCCGCCCTGCCGAAGATCGTCGAGGGGCGTCTCACGGCGTTCTTCAAGCAGGTCGCGCTGAACGAGCAGGTGCACGCTCTCGACGCGGACAAGCGCGAGGTGAAGAAGGTCGCCGAGGCCGCCGGTATCACCGTCACGGGCTTCGCCCGCAGCAAGGTCGGCGCCTAAGAGGTCGCGCGGGGCCCGGATCGCACGCCGATCCGGGCCCCTTCTGCTGCCCGGTATCATTGCCCCAGCCCCACCACTGAATCACTCGAACCGCGAAGGAGTCCCCATGACCGAAACCGTCGACCGCAAGCGCCGAGTGATGCTGAAGCTCTCGGGGGAGGCGTTTGGTGGGGGGACGCTCGGAGTCAATCCCGACGTGGTGAGTCAGATCGCTCGTGAGATCGCCGCGGCTGTCGAGCAGGCAGAGGTGGCGGTGGTCGTCGGCGGCGGGAACTTCTTCCGTGGCGCCGAGCTCTCCCAGCGCGGGATGGACCGCGCGAGGGCCGATTACATGGGGATGCTCGGCACGGTGATGAACGCGCTCGCCCTGCAGGACTTCCTGGAGCAGGCCGGCGTGGACAGCCGCGTCCAGTCGGCGATCACCATGACCCAGGTCGCCGAGACCTACATCCCGCTGCGCGCCATCCGTCACCTCGAGAAGGGGCGTGTCGTGATCTTCGGTGCGGGCGCAGGCCTGCCCTACTTCTCCACCGACACCGTGGCGGCGCAGCGCGCGCTCGAGATCCACGCCGACGAGGTGCTCGTGGCGAAGAACGGCGTCGACGGCGTATACACGGCGGATCCCCGCAAGGATCCCGACGCCACCCGCATCGAGAAGATCAGCTACAGCGACGCGCTGGTGCGCGGCCTCAAGGTGGTCGACTCGACCGCCTTCAGCCTCTGCATGGACAATGGCATGCCGATGCGCGTCTTCGGCATGGAGCCCGCCGGCAACGTGACCGCCGCGATTCGCGGCGACGGTCTCGGCACTCTCGTGCACAGCTGAGAGGCGTCACCGCCCGCTAAGCTGGAACCACGCGCGAGACCCGAAGCACTCAGAAGGAGAACACCGTGATCGAAGACGTCTTCGTCGATGTCAAGGACCGCATGACCAAGGCGGTCGAAGCGGCCAAGGAGGGCTTCGCCACGGTGCGCACCGGCCGCGCCAACCCGTCGCTGCTGCAGAATCTCCAGGTCGACTACTACGGGACGCCGACCCCGCTCGCCCAGCTCGCCTCGGTGCAGAACCAGGACGCGCGCAGCCTGATCGTGACGCCCTACGACAAGGGCGCGATGAAGGACATCGAGCAGGCCATCCGCGACATGCCGAATCTCGGCGCAAACCCCAGCAATGACGGCAACGTGATCCGCGTGTCCCTGCCTGAGCTCACCGAGGAGCGCCGCAAGGAGTTCGTGAAGATCGTGAAGGGCCGCGCGGAGGACGCCCGGGTGGCGATCCGCAATGTGCGCCGCGCGGGGAAGGACGATCTCGACGCGCTCAAGAGCGAGATCGGCGAGGACGAGATCGTGCGCGCCGAGAAGGAGCTCGAGGCGGTCACCAAGCAGTTCATCGATCAGGTCGATGATGCGCTGAAGCGCAAAGAGGCCGAACTCCTGGAGGTCTAGGCGGATGCCGGGCCCGGATCGACGCGACGAGATCCGGCACGCGATCGAGTCGACGCGTGCCCAGCTCGAAGCGACGAACGCGAAGATCGAGGCCCGTGCCGGCCGCAATCTGTTCTTCGCGCTGCTCTCCGGACTCGTATTCGCGGTCGTCTTCCTCGCGAGCCTGCTGCTCGTCAAGCAGCTCTTCGTGGCGCTCGTCGCGGCGCTCGTCTCGATCGCGCTCGTCGAGCTCGCGGCGGCGTTCCGGGTGTCGGGACGGCGCGTGCCGCGCGTCGGCGTCGTGCTGGGCGGCCTCGTCGTCGTCGTCGGCGCCTTCGTATGGGGGCCGGAGGGCATGCTGCTCGGGCTCTTCGCCGGCTCCGCGCTCCTCACCGTGTGGCGGCTCGTCGAGAGCCTGGTGCCGGCCTGGGAGACGCCGCGGCGCACCCTCATCCGCGATGTGTTCTCGGGCCTGTTCACACTCGTCTACGTCGCCTTCCTCGCCTCCTTCGCGGTGCTGCTGCTCGCGGGCGACCGCGGCGAGTGGTGGGTGTTCGCGCTCGTGCTCGTCGTCGTCTCGGTCGACATCGGGGCGTATGCGGCGGGCGTCACGCTGGGCCGGCACAAGATGACGCCCCGCATCAGCCCGAACAAGACCTGGGAGGGTTTCGCGGGAGCCGCGGTCGTCGCGATGGCGGCGGGCGTCGGGGTCGCGCTGCTCGCCCTCCACCAGCCGTGGTGGGTCGGCGTCGTGCTCGGCCTCGTCGTGCTCCTCACTGCCACGGGCGGTGACCTGACCGAATCGCTCATCAAGCGCAACCTGGGAGTGAAAGACATGAGTTCCTGGATACCGGGCCATGGCGGGTTCCTCGACCGGCTCGACTCGCTGCTGCCGTCCGCGGTCGGCGTGTACGGCGTCGCGCTCGTGCTGGGGGTGGTGTGATGCCCGGGCCGCTCCGGAATCGGGGCGCGGCGCAGAGCCCCGGTGAACAGCGCGCCACCGAGCAGCGCCCCGCCTTCCCGCTCGTCTCCGGTTCGCAGCGGGGGTACCATCCGGAGCCCGTCGACGCGTTCCTCGCGCGAGCGCGTGCCGCCTACGAGGGGGCGGAGACGGGGGAGCCGATGTCCTCCGCGGAGGTGCGGCGGACGGCGTTCCCGGTGAAGCGGGGCGGATACTCCACGCGGCACGTGGACGCGGCGATGGACCGGCTCGAGGAGGTGTTCTTCGAGCGTGAGCGGCGGGCGCGGCTGCGCGCCGAGGGCGAGGATGCCTGGTGGGCGGAGACGCGCGAACTGCTGTCGGAGGTGCGCGGCCGCCTGCAGCGCACCCGGGGCCGCCGCTTCCGCCGGCGGGGGATCTTCGCCACCGGATACCGGCGCTCCCAGGTCGACGCCTTCCTCGACCGCATCTCGGAGATGTTCGAACGCCGTGAGCTCGGCCTTTCCCCGGCCGAGGTGCGCGACGTGGTGTTCCACTCGGAGTGGCGCGGCTACGACGAGGATCAGGTCGATGCGCTGCTGGACGCCGTCGTGGAGCTCATCCTGTCGACGCGGCAGTGATCATGCCATGAATCGCCGGGTGCGCATTGAGCGACCGGCGGGCCTGAGATAGGATCGTTACATTGTGTCTACCCTGAAGCCCGCCTCCGTGTCCCGCTGGTCTCGTCTGCGTTCCCCGCTCGCCGCACTCGCCGTCGTCGGATTCCTCGGCGTCGCGGTCGTCGCGCCCTTCGCGATGCCGAGCGCGGAGGCCGACGCCGAGACGCTCGCCTTCGAGCAGCGCATCAATCAGGAGTTCACGCCCAACGCGAGCGATGAGGCCGATCTGGTCTTCACCGATGTGTCGGGCGACCTCTCGCAGGTGGAGCGCGATCGGATCAAGGCCGAGGAGGAGGCTGCCGCGAAGGCCGAGAAGGCCGAGAAGGCTGCGAAGGAGGCCGAGCAGGCCGCCGGGGGCGGTCAGCAGTCCGGCTCGGCCGGTGCGCCGCCGAAGTACACGGGCGGCGGCTCGCCGGCAGAGTGGATGGCCGCCGCCGGCATCGCCGAGAGCGACTGGGGATACGTCGACTACATCGCCTCTCGGGAGAGCGGCTGGAATCCCAACGCCACGAACGCGAGCTCCGGCGCCTGCGGCCTGATCCAGGCGCTCCCCTGCAGCAAGGTGCCCGGCAACGGCTACGATCCGGTCGACAATCTCCGCTGGGCCAGCGGCTACGCCGTGGGCCGGTACGGGAGCTGGGCTGCGGCATACGATTTCTGGACCGCGAACCACTGGTGGTGATCCGCCCGTGGGGCGACGCCGAGGGGTGAACAAGTACCAGCGTGCGGCGGCGGCACCGCCGGGTGACGTGACGCGCCTCGCCTACGGCGGTGCCCGCAAGGAGCTGCGCAGGGGCAGCGAGTGGTTCGTGCGCGACATCCCCGCCCACCGCGCTGAAAAGCCGTACCGCTGCCCGGACTGCGGATCCGAGATCCCGGTCGGTCAGGCGCACGTGGTGGCCTGGCGCGCGGATCATCTCTTCGGTGACGAGGCTGCCGTGCGGGATCGCAGGCATCACCATCTTCACTGCTGGCGATCCTGATCGCTCCGCCCGCGTCCCGATGCGGGTCGCTCGCGGGCGGGCGCTGGGTCCGCTGGCGGGCGGGCGCTGGGTCCGCTCGCGGGCGGGCGCTCAGAATGGTCGCTCGCGGGCGGGCGCTCAGAAAAGGGTCGGGGGAGCGGCGGGCTGCTCGAGCACGCCCTCCGGACCCGGGGCGTGTTCCTCGCCGAGACCCGGACCGCGCTCCGGCTCGCGGCCAGCCTGGAAGGCGGTTGCGGCGGAGCGCGCGCGCAGATCGGCGGCCTCGTTGAGCAGGTGCCCGGCGTGGCCTCGAACCCACTCGAAGGTGACCTGGCGCCCCGCGAGCGCGGCATCGAGCTGTTCGAGCAGCTCCCGGTTGAGCACGGGCTTGCCGTCGGCCTTGCGCCAGCCCCGGCGCTTCCAGCCCGGCATCCACTGCGTCACCGAGTTGATGACGTACTGGCTGTCGCAGAGCACGTGCAGCGGTTCGCCCGCGCGGTGGGCGGTGGCGTGCAGCAGATCGAGCACGGCCATGAGCTCGCCCTGGTTATTCGTGGCTCGCGGCCAGCCGCCTGCCCGCCAGCGCTGATCGTCGATCACCCACGCCCAGCCGGCGGGACCGGGGTTGCCGAGAGCGGAGCCGTCTGCCGCAGCGGTGAGAGTCATGCGTACCATCCTGCCAGAGCCATCCGCGGTGAGGCGTCCGCGGGAGCGGCGGGCGCGTCGATCCGCGTGCCCGCGCCCCCCCCGCTCCCGCCGCGGGCAGTCGGCGGGCGGCAGGTCACGCGCGCCGGCCGGGCGGGCTCTAAGCTGGATGGCATTGCCCGATCCTCGCCGACCCGAGCCGGCCGGGGTGGATCCGAGCCGCGAACCAGGAGGAATGAAGCGATGACGGAGATCTCGAGCGGAACCGTGCTGCGGGCGCAGCGGGAAGACGTCGAGTTGCGCACCGAGGACGGGCTCACCCTCGTCGGCGAGCTCGCCGTGCCCGCTGGGCGCCCGCCCCGGGCGAGCCTCGTGACCCTGCACCCGCTGCCCACCGCGGGCGGGTACATGGACTCACACATCCTGCGCAAGGCCGCCAACCGGCTTCCGGAGCTCGCCGATCTCGCGGTGCTGCGGTTCAACACCCGGGGCACCTCCTCGCCGCGGGGCACGAGCGAGGGCACGTTCGGCGAGGGGGAGACGGAACGCCTCGATCTCGCCGCCGCGATGCGCTTCGTCGCGGAGCGCGGACTGCCCGCGCCCTGGCTCGTGGGCTGGTCGTTCGGCACCGAGCTGAGCCTGAAGTACGGCCTGGAGCACCCGATCGAGGGAGCGGTCCTGCTCTCGCCGCCCCTGCACCGCACGAGCCAGCGTGAGCTCGCCGCCTGGCAGGAAGCGACGCCGAGACTGGTCGCGCTGATCCCCGAGCTCGACGACTATCTGCGGCCCGACGAGGCGCGCGAGCGCTTCGCCGTGGTGCCCCGCGCCGAGCTCATCGCCGTGGAGGGCGGCAAGCACCTGTGGGTGGGGGAGAAGCAGACACGCCGCGTGCTCGATGAGATCGTCGCGGCCGTTGGCACCGCGGGCACGCCGCTGCCCGTCGAGGTCGACGAGGAGCGCCTCCAGCGCTGACGCGGCCGGCGGGGACTACGCGGTGCCGGCCCCCTCGGACTGCTGCGACTCGAGGCCCTCCGCCACGGGCTGCTCGACGAGCCTTCCGGCGACGGTGCTCATCTTCTGCGCGTTCGTGATGACCTCGCCGAGGCTTTCGAAGTAGCGTGCCACCGCCCCGCGCTCGACCTTCAGCTGCGTCATGCGGTCCTCGGCAGCTGCGAGCACCTTCGTGGCGCGGTCTTCGGCTGCTGCGAAGGTCGCCTGCGCGCGCCGCTCGGCTTCGAGCACGGTCTCTGCGGCCTGCCGTTCGGCCTCCGCGCGCGTCTCACGAGCCTCCTGCTCGGCCTCGGTGGTGATGCGCTCGTACTCGGTGCGCGCCGTCTCGAGCTGGCCGCGCAGTTCATCGAGCTCGGCCCGTGTCGCCGCGACCTCACGGCTGGCGGCCTCAGAGGCTTCGCGCTGGCGATCCGCGAGTTCGCGCTCGAGCTGCTCCCGCTGCTGAGCGGCACTCGCGGTGAACTCCGCCGTCTCCGCCTCGATCCGGCGCCTGAGCTCGCGCGCCGCATCCTCCGCTTCGGCCCGCAGCCGGGAGAGCTCGGCTTCCTCGCTTGCCCGGTATTCGGCGAGTTCTGCGACGGTGTCCGCACGGAGCAGGTCCGTCTCCTCGGTGACCGCGGCGCGCGTGGCCTCGACCTCGCGCGCAAGCGCCGCGGCCTGCGCCTCCCGCTCCCTGCGCAGTTCGTCCTCGTGCTGGGCGCGCGCGCTCGCGATCGCGCGCTCGTGCTCGGCGCGCTCCCGCGCGATGTCGGCGTCGAGCCTTGCGCGCTCGCGCTCCATGCGCAGCTCGAGCTCCTCGCGCTGCAGCCCGAGCGCCTCGGCGGCCTCCTCGCGCTGGATGCGCAGCCGCTCCTCTTCGGCCTCCCGCAGCTCCGCCACGGCTCGCTCGTGCTCCTCGCGCTGCGCCGTGAGCCGCTGCTCGTGCATCGTCGACTCGTCGGAGATCCTGGCCTCGTGCGCAGCCCGCTCCTTGGCGAGAGCCGCCTCGTGGTCCTTCGCCGCCGCGAGCAGCGCCTCCTCGTGCGCGCGGCGCTCGGTCTCGATCCGGGAGCGGTGCTCGTCCCACTCGGCGATGAGCCGATCCTGGTGAGCGGCGAGCTCGCTCCCGATGCGCGTCTCGTGCGCTTCGCGCTCGGCGGAGATCCGCGCCTCGTGCTGGGCGCGCTCCTCGGCCAGGGCGGCCTCGTGCTTCGCCCGCTCCTGCCCGATGCCGGCCTCGTGCTGGGCGCGCTCCGCCGCGAGGGCAGCGTCGTGCTCCTCCCGCTCCGCCGCCAGGCTCGACTCGTGGCGTGCCCGCTCCCGCGCGATCCTGCCGTCGTGCTCCTCGCGCTCGGCGGCGAGCGTGGCGTCGTGCTCCTGGCGTTCCGCCGCCAGCGTGGCCTCGTGCGTGCCGCGCTCGCGGGCCAGGCGGGAGACATGGGCTTCGAGCTCGGTCGAGAGCCGCGACTCCTGCTCGTCGCGCTCGTTCTTCAGCCGCGCCTCGTGCGAGACGCGTTCGGCGCGGATCGCCTCGTCGTGCGCACCACGCTCCTCGGAGATCCGCTGCTCGTGCTCGTCGCGCTCGCGCGCGATCCTCTCCTCATGCTCGGCGAGCTGCGCGCGGAGGGCCGACTCCTGCTGTTCGCGCCGCGCCGCGAGCTCCGTCTCGGTGCGCTCGCGGAGCTCATCGCGCTCGCGGGCCGACTCCGCGTCGGCGCGGGCCCGCTCCCGCGCCCCCTGCTCGGCCAGCGTTGCGAGCTCGGCCCGCTGCGCTTCGAGTTCCCGGGCGAGTGCCGCTTCGTGCTCCCGGCGTTCCTGCGCGATTCGGTCGGCGTGCGCCTGCTGCTCCGCCGCGATCCTGCGGTCATGGTGCTCGCGCTCGCTCTGCAGCGCCGCGTCGTGCTCTGCGCGCTCCTGAGCGATCCGCCCTCTGAGCGTCTCGATCTCGGTGGTGAGCTCACGGCTGCGCGCGGCGAAGTCGGCTTCGAGCTCGCGGGAGCGTTCGGTGAAGCGTTCTTCGAGCTCGGCCTCTTCGCGCTGGCGCTTCGCCTCGAACTCGGCGCGAGCGCGTTCGCCCTCGCGGACGAGGCGGGCCCGCTCGAGCTCCGCCTCGCGCTCGCTCTCGGCCTTCTGGCGGGCGAAGGCCTCCGCGTGCAGCTCGGTCTCTGCGCGCAGCTGCGCGGCCTGCTCCTGAGCCTCCGTGAGCGCGAGCGCGGCGGCGGCCCGCGCCTCGGCGAGGGTCGCCTCGGCCTCGCGGTGAGCGGTCTCGCGCTCGGACGTGATCTCGCGCTCCGCGGAGCTGCGCTCGAGCGCGGCGATCCGCCTGGCCTCCTCGAGCAGGCGTTCCCGCTCGGCGTTGGCGGCCGCGGCCTGCGCCGCCAGGTCGTTGCGGGCCCCGGTCAGCATGACCTCGGACTGCTCGGCGGCGGTGCTCAGCATCTCGTCGGCGCGCTGCTGCGCGCGCGTGAGCACGCGCTTCGCCTCCTCCTCCGAGCTGCGTCGCAGCTTCTCCGCATCGAGATCGGCCTGGGCCATGAGGCGTTGCGCATGGTCCTCGGCGAGCTGCAGGCTCTTCTCGACGCGCAGCCCGAGACCCGAGTAGCCGGTGGCGCCGAGCTCCGCGACCTGCTCCTGCAGATCGTCGATGAGGCGGCGCTGCTCTTCGCCGGTCTGGGCGGCCTGCTGGTGCGCGGCCTGCAGGGACTGCAGGTGCGACTGCAGCGTGGCGATGTGCCCGGTGAGGGCGGCGACGCGCTCGTCGACCTCTTCGCGGTTGTATCCGCGGAAGGCAGGGGAGAACTGCTGAGGGGATTCGGACACTGTGCCTCCGGAATCGGAACGAGCTCGCCACGGCCGGGCGGGTTCGTTCGCGAACGGCCGAGGAGGATGACACCTACGATACCGCAATCGACTTCGGCGATCCGGGCTCGTTCATGTGGCTTCCGGGAAGCTCGGGTAGCGTGGACAGCGTCTCTGTCCCTCGCGACCCCTACCCAGAAGGAGCCCCCGTGCGTTATGTGCTCGCGATCGCGGTGCTGGTGCTCTCCGGAGTCCTGCTCCTGCTCGGCATCGGCCAGCGCACTTTTCTCGCAGGACCCTCGGAGATCAGTTTCCCCGTGGACACGAAGTCTGAGGCCGGCTACGCCGTGATCGACGGCTCCGAGTTCGCGAAGGTGACCGGTCAGGCGAACGTCGTGGTGCGCGGCGAGCAGGCCTTCGTCGCGACGGGCGCCACGCGCGATGTGCGCGGCTGGGTCGCCCCGTTCCTGCACGCCGATCTCACCGTGGACGCGAAGCAGCAGCGCTTGCTGAGCGCGCTCGTGGCGGCCGCGCCCGACGAGTCCGAGGCCGGGAACGGCGCGGAGGACGGGACCGCGGGTGCCGAGGAGGGCGGAGCCGCCCAGGGCGGCGACGCGGCCGGGGCGACGCAGGAGCGGAAGCCGGTCGATCCCCGGGGCAGCGATCTGTGGCTCGAGGAGCGGTCGATCGATGACGCCGGCAGCGGCGCGGAGACCGGCACCCTCCGCGTTCCCGTTGCGCTCGCCGAGGGGGAATCGGTGCTGATCGCGGCGGACGGAGCGGCACCGGTGCCCAAGGACGTCACGCTCGTGTGGGTGCAGGACCAGAACACGCCCTGGGCGGGTCCGCTGCTCGCGGCCGGCGGCGTCCTCGCCGTGGTGGGTGCGGTGCTCTACCTGCTGGCGGTGGATCACGACCGTCGCGGTCTCGGACCGCGTCGCGGCCGTCGCGGCCCGCTGCAGGGCATCCGGAACATCTTCACGCCGCGCGGCCGTCGCGGCGGTGCCGCTGGTGCTCGTGAAGGGGAGGCCCCGGTGGTCCCGGAGGCCCCGGAGGCGGCGAGCGGGGGAACGCAGATGCGAGCTCTCGGAGCCGGCCGCCCGCTTCGCGCCTCCTCCGTGCGCGGTCGCGCCCGGGTCACCGCCCTGCCCGCGCTCGGCATCGTGGTGGCGCTCGGCCTGAGCGGCTGCTCGGCGAGCTACTGGCCGCAGTTCGGCGAGCAGGCCGAGGAGGAGCCTGCGCCGTCGCCCACGAGCTCCTCGGTGGCGCCGGTGCCCGTGAAGGACGCGCAGCTCGACCGCATCGTGCAGCGGGTCGCCGCCGTCGCGAACGAGGCCGACGACGAGCTGGATGCCGCTGTGCTGGAGGAGCGGTTCACGGGCGACGCGCTCGCGCAGCGCAGCGCCAACTACAAGATCAGGGCGGCGAAGCCGGACTACGGGATCGTCCCGCCGCGGCTCACCGACGAGGGACTCGACTACGAGCTCGTGCAGAGCACCGAGTCGTGGCCACGCACCCTGTTCGTGACGGTCGCCTCGACCTCGGGCGCGACCGACGCCGCCGGCGATCCCGAACCCACGGAGGGCAAGGACAGCGAGACGGAGCCCGCTGCCGCGTCGCCGTCGCTCGCGCTGATCCTCACGCAGCAGTCGCCTCAGGAGAACTACCTCGTGTCCCGGGTGATCGCGCTGCGCGGCGGGATCTCCATGCCGCAGGCGGCTCCGGCAGAGGAGGGGACGGCGCTGCTCTCCAATGACCTCGAAACCCTCGTGCTTCCCCCGGGCGAGGTGGGCGCCGCCTTCGCCTCGGTGCTGCAGAACGGCGTGGACGGCCCGGAGGCCGAGGACTTCGAGCTGAGCGACGAGTCGCTCGTCGAGAACTACGGCAAGGCGCGCGCCGAACAGGCGCAGCAGAAGTCTGACGCTGACGGACAGGACCTCAAGTTCTCCGTCGCAGCGCGTCAGGGGGACGAGCCGCCCGTGGCGCTCTCGACGGGCGTCGGCGGAGCGCTGGTGGCCACGACCGTCATCGAGGAGCAGATCGTCGAGGGCGGACGCTACAAGCCGCAGGCGCAGGACGCCGTGACGGCGCTCTCGGGTCTGGAGGGGGAGCAGGATCGCCTGGTGCAGGAGGTCGCGCACCAGCTGCTCTTCTTCGTGCCCAGCAAGTCGGACGGATCGAAGATCCAGCTGCTCGGCGTGACGAGCGAGCTGGTGGGAGTGAGGAACTGAGGATGAGTCAGCAGATGCCCGGGAGGATTCCCGGCGGCGGTGTCGATCTGAGTCACCTGGCGGCGCGTGCGCAGTCGGGGCAGCCCGCTCAGGCGGGTCAGCCGGCGGGGCCCGGCGGAGCACCCGGCGCAGCTGCGGGCGCATCCGCGCCGGGGGGTCAGACGGTCGAGGTCCCGGACCTGGTGCTCGACGTCACCGACGCGTCTTTCGAGCAGATCGCGCAGCTCTCGGCCGTGGTGCCGGTCGTGTTCGATCTGTGGGCGGAGTGGTGCCAGCCGTGCAAGACGCTGAGCCCCGTGATTGAGCGGGTGACGCGCGACTTCGGCGGGCGGGTGCTGCTGGCCAAGGTCGACGTCGACGCGAACCCGGGCCTCGCGCAGGCGTTCCAGGCCCAGTCGATCCCCACGGTGGTCGCGCTCGTGGGGGGCCGTCCCGTGCCGCTCTTCCAGGGCGCGGTGCCCGAGGCGCAGGTCCGCGAGGTCTTCGGGCAGCTCGTCCAGCTGGCCGAGCAGCAGGGCGTGGTGGGCCGTGTCTCGGCCCCCGGCGCGGGCGAGGGGCCGGCGGAGCCGCCCGCCGAGCCCGCGATCCCGCCCGCGCACCTCGCCGCCGTCGAGGCTGCCGAGCGCGGAGACTACGACGCCGCCGTCACCGAGTGGGAGGCGGTGCTCGCCAAGGCTCCCGCCGATGCCGAGGCGCGTGCGGCGCTGGTGCAGGTGAAGCTGCTGCAGCGGCTGCAGGGACGCACCGCCGAGGAGATCCGAGCGGCGGCTGCGGCCGATCCCGCCGATGCCGAGGCGCAGATGCGCGTCGCCGATCTCGACGTTTCGGGCGGGCACGTCGAGGACGCCTTCCTGCGACTGCTCGACCTCTTCGCGGCGAGCGACGCGGAGGCGCGCGGGCCGGTCCGCGAGCGACTGCTCGAACTGTTCGAGGTCGTGGGGGTCGCGGACCCGCGCGTCATCGCCGCTCGTGCCCGGCTCGCGAATCTGCTGTACTGAGCGAGGGGATCGGGGGCGCGGTGCCTGAGGTCTCTGAGGCGGCGGGCGCGCGGCTCGCCGGAGGGCGCGTCTACCTCGATCACGCCGCCACCTCGCCGATGCCCGAGCCCGTGCTCGCCGCATACGCCGAGGCGCTGCGCACGGTCGGCAATCCGGCTTCGACGCACGGGCACGGGCAGCGGGCGAGCGAGGTGCTCGAGGGAGCCCGGGAGCGTCTCGCCCGCGCGCTCGGCTGCGACCGCGCCGAGTTGATCCTGACCGGCGGCGGCACCGAGTCCATCAACGCTGCGCTGAAGGGGATGTTCTGGGCCGCGCGGCGGGCTGGCGCTGCGGCGGGCGCCGAGCGCACGGTGCTGCTCGTGGCGGAGGGGGAGCACCACGCGACCGTCGAGGCCGCTGAGTGGCTGCGCGATGAGCAGGGCGCCGAGCTGCGGTGGCTGCCGGTCGACGCGGAGGGGCGGCTGCATCCGGAGACGCTCGCGCTGGCCATCTCATCGGCCGGCGCGGAGCGGGTCGCGCTCGCCTCCTTCCTGTGGGCGAACAACGAGGTGGGCACGGTCAACGATGTCGCCGCGCTCTGCGCTGTGGCGCGCACTGCGGGAGTCGCCACCCACGTCGACGCGGTCTCGGCGCTGGGGCAGATCCCCGTCGGCTTCGCCGCGAGCGGGGCCGATGCGCTGAGCGTTTCCGCCCACAAGGTCGGCGGGCCCGTGGGCGTCGGCGCGCTGCTGCTCGGCAGGCGTGCCGCTGCCGAGGCACTGCTGCACGGCGGCTCGCAGCAGCGGGCCCGCTCTGGCACGCAGGACGCGGCGGGGGCCGTGGCCTTCGCCGCGGCGCTCGATCTGGCTCTCGACGCGGCGGGGCGGCCGGATCCTGTGCGGGTCAGGCGCCTCGCGCGGCTGCGCGACCGGCTGATCGAGGGGGTGCGCGGGATCGACCCGGCGGCCGTGCTGCGGGGTGCCGATCCGGGATCGGAAGGCCGGGAGCCGGGATCGGATGGCCGGGATTCGGGATCGGAAGGCCGGGAGCCGGGATCGGCAGGCCGCGATCCCGGTGCCGCGGACGCCCCCGGCGCCGCTGCGCAGCCCGTCCCGCAGCCCGCTCGGCTCCCCGGCAACGCGCACTTCACCTTCCCGGGATGCCAGGGCGACTCGCTCGTGTTCCTGCTCGATGCGGCCGGGATCTCCGTGTCGGTCGGATCGGCTTGCCAGGCCGGCGTCGCGGAGGTCTCGCATGTGCTCCTGGCGATGGGCGTCCCCGAACGCGAGGCCGCGGGGGCGCTGCGCTTCACGCTCGGTCCGGAGACCCGGGAAGCGGACGTCGATGCGCTGCTCGCGGCGCTGCCCGGGGCGCTCGAGCGTGCCCGCGCCGCCGGACTCGCGTAAACTGTCCCGGATGAGGATTCTGGCGGCGATGAGCGGGGGCGTCGACTCGGCGGTGGCTGCCGCGCGCGCGGTCGACGCCGGGCACGAGGTCGTCGGCGTGCACCTCGCGCTGAGCCGCATGCCGGGCACGCTGCGCACCGGATCGCGCGGCTGCTGCACCATCGAGGATGCGATGGACGCGCGCCGGGCCGCCGGGCTGCTCGGGATCCCGTTCTACGTGTGGGACCTCAGCGAGCGCTTCGCGGAGGACGTGGTCGACGACTTCGTCGCCGAGTACGCCGCCGGCCGCACGCCCAATCCGTGCATGCGCTGCAACGAGAAGATCAAGTTCGCGGCGCTGCTCGACAAGGCGATCGCGCTCGGCTTCGACGCCGTCGCGACGGGCCACTACGCGACGCTGGTGGACGGGCCCCGCGGCCGCGAGCTGCACCGGGCGAGCGCGTGGGCCAAGGACCAGTCCTATGTGCTGGGGGTGCTCACGGAGCGGCAGCTCGCGCACTGCTACTTTCCGCTCGGCGACACGCCGTCGAAGGAGCTGGTGCGGACCGAGGCCGCGGAGCGGGGCCTGCAGATCGCCCGGAAGCCCGACAGTCACGACATCTGCTTCATCCCGGACGGCGACACCCGCGGGTGGCTCTCCGAGCGCGTGTCGCGCGAGCCGGGGGACATCGTCGACGAGTCGGGCGGCGTGGTGGGGCGGCACGACGGAGCACACGGCTACACCGTCGGCCAGCGGCGCGGCCTGCAGCTCGGGCGGCCCGCGGCCGATGGCCGCCCGCGCTATGTGCTGTCGATCCGTCCGGTCTCGAACCAGGTGGTGGTGGGTCCGCGCGAGAGCCTCGCCATCGGCCGCATCGCGGGCGGACGGTACAGCTGGGCGGGGGATCCCGGGATCGAGCTCGCGGAGCCCTTCGACTGCGAGGTGCAGATCCGCGCCCACGCCGACCCCGTGCCGGCGGTGGCCCGGCTCGAAGCGATCGACGAGGCGGATCGCACCGAGCAGCATCGCGCGGGCGCTACGCACGAGGTGGTGGCCGACGTCGACCTCGGCCACGCCGAGCCGCTGCTGGGCGTGGCACCGGGGCAGACCGCGGTGATCTATCGCGGCACCCGCGTGCTCGGCCAGTTCACCATCGACCGCGCGGTGCCGGTGAGCGGGAGCGGGCGGGAGGACGCCGAGCCCGGGGGCCGGCGCGTCCATGGCGCCGGGACGTCGGCGGGCGGAGGCCAGCGCTTCGGCGTGAATGTCGGCGGGCGCTCCTAGACTGTGTCCTGTGAACGAGAACGCCGACATCCCCGCCGAGTTCGATGACGCCCGCGCGGAGGCCGAACGGCTGACCGCCGAGATCGAGCGCCTCCGCCGCTCCTACTACTCCGAGGCCGTGAGCCTCGTCTCCGACGCCGAGTACGACGCGATGTTCCACCGGCTGGAGGCGATCGAGCGGGCGTTCCCCGAGCTCGCAGGGCAGGACAGCCCCACGCGCGAGGTGGGAGCTGCGGTCGTCTCCGCGGGATTCCCCGAGCACGAGCACGCTGAGCGGATGCTGAGCCTCGACAACGTGTTCTCGGTCGAGGAGTTCCGCGAGTGGGCCGAGAAGACCCGCGCCGCAGCGGGGCGCGAGGTGCACTGGCTGAGCGAGCTGAAGATCGACGGCCTCGCGATCAGCCTCGCCTACCGCGACGGCGTGCTCGAGACCGCGACGACCCGCGGCGACGGGCGGGTGGGGGAGGACATCACCGAGAATGTGGACCTCATCCCGGTGATCCCGCGGCGCCTCAGGGGCGAGGGCATCCCGGAGTTCTTCGAGGCGCGCGGCGAGGTGTTCCTGCGCGGGGAGGACTTCGAGGCGCTCAACGAACGGCAGCACGAGCTGCAGGCCGCCTTCGCCGCGGAGCAGCTCGCGAAGGGGCGCGCCGAGGATCAGATCCCCGTCCGCTACCCCGAGTTCGCGAACGCCCGCAACACCGCGGCGGGCAGCCTGCGCCAGCGGGCAGAGAAGAAGAGCGCTGCCGAGCTCGAGCTGATGCGCGAGCGGCTGGGACGCCTGTCGCTCTACGTGCACGGCATCGGCGCCTGGTCGCACCCCGCCTTCGCGAACCAGAGCGACGCCTACCGCCTGCTCGCCGAGTGGGGGCTGCCCGTGTCGCCGCACTCGCGGGTGTTCGACTCGGTCGAGGAAGTCGTCGCCTTCATCGAGGACCGTGGCGAGCACCGGCACGACGTCGAGCACGAGATCGACGGCATTGTGGTGAAGGTCGACGAGCTCGCCCTGCACGCCGAGCTGGGCGAGACGAGCCGCGCGCCCCGCTGGGCGATCGCCTACAAGTACCCGCCGGAGGAGGTGCACACGAAGCTGCTCGACATCCGCGTCGGCGTGGGACGCACCGGCAGGGCCACGCCCTACGCGGTGATGGAGCCCGTGAAGGTGGCGGGCTCGACCGTGCGCCAGGCGACGCTGCACAACCAGCAGGTCGTGCAGGCCAAGGGCGTGCTCATCGGAGACACGGTGGTGCTGCGCAAGGCCGGCGACGTGATCCCCGAGGTGCTGGGCGCTGTCGTGGAACTGCGCGACGGCAGCGAGACCGAGTGGCAGATGCCCGAGCACTGCCCGGAGTGCGGGACTCCGCTGCGCCCCATGAAGGAGGGCGACATCGACCTGCGATGCCCCAACGCGCGGGCGTGCCCGGCGCAGGTGCGCGGCCGCGTCGAGCACATCGGCTCGCGCGGGGCGCTCGACATCGAGGTGCTGGGGGAGATCACCGCCGCCGCGCTCACCCAGCCCGAGTTCCCGGCCGCCCCGCCGCTCGAAACCGAGGCGGGCCTGTTCGAGCTGACGCTCGACGAGCTCGTGCCCATCACCGTGGTCGTGCGGGACAGCGAGACCGGCGAGCCGCTCATCGATGAGGAGACGGGGGAGCCGCGCCGCCGCTCGCCCTTCCAGCGGGTGACGTCGGAGTACCCGCCCGAGGCGGCGGGCCTGAGCCCTGCCGAGCGGCGCAAGGCGGGGTTCCGCAAGGACCACCGCGTGATCCTGCCCTCGAAGGACGCCGAGACCTTCCTTGCCGAGCTGGAGAAGGCGAAGACGAAGCCGCTGTGGCGCTTGCTCGTCGCGCTGAACATCCGTCACGTCGGTCCGGTCGCCGCGCGCGCCCTCGCAGACTGGTTTGGCTCGCTTGACGCGATCCGCGCGGCCTCGCTGGAGGAGCTGGCCGAGGTGGACGGCGTGGGAAGCACCATCGCCGAGTCGCTCCGGGAGTGGTTCGAAGCGGATTGGCACCGCGAGATCGTGGAGCGCTGGGCGGCGGCGGGCGTGCAGTGGTCGACGCCCGGGCACCCCGGACCGGGCGCCGCGCAGGCCGCCGGCGGGGTGCTCGCCGGGCTGACCGTCGTGGCCACCGGCTCGCTCGAGGGCTTCACCCGCGACAGCGCGAAGGAGGCGATCATCCAGGCCGGTGGCAAGGCGGCTTCGAGCGTGTCCAAGAAGACCGACTACGTGGCGGCGGGCCCGGGCGCCGGCTCCAAGCTCGCGAAGGCCGAAGAACTCGGGATCCCCGTGCTCGACGCCGCCCAGTTCGCCGTGCTCGTCACCGAGGGGCCGTCCGCGCTCGGCCTCGGTGAAGCCGACGCGGGCGGGGACGCGGACGAAGCCGCCGCGGACGCCGATGCGGGCGACGCCGCCGCAGAGCCGGCGCCGGAGTGAGCACGGCTCCGCGGCGTGCCGGGTGGGCGGAGAGCGATCCGCTGCTCACGGCCTACTACGACACGGAGTGGGGGATGCCCGTCTTCGACGAAACCGGGCTGTTCGAGCGGCTGAGCCTCGAAGCCTTCCAGTCGGGACTGTCGTGGCTGACGGTGCTCCGCAAGCGCGAGGCCTTCCGGTCGGCGTTCCGCGGCTTCGATCCCGAGCTCGTCGCCGCCTTCAACGAGGACGACGTCGAGCGGCTGCTCGCGGATCCCGGCATCATCCGCAACCGCCGCAAGATCGAGGCGACCATCGGCAACGCGCGCGCGGTGCTGCGGCTGCGGGAGGAGCCGGGCCCCGATCTGCCGGAGCTGATCTGGTCCTTCATGCCCGAGCGCTCGCCCGCTCCGGGGAGCGACGCGGAGGTGCCCGCCGTGTCGCCCGAGTCGCAGGCGCTCGCGAGGGAGCTGAAGCGCCGCGGCTTCGCATTCGTGGGCCCCACCACGGTGTACGCGCTCATGACCGCCGTCGGTGTCGCCGACGCGCACCACGTGTGGAGCCACCGTCGCGGCTGCTCGGGCCTGTGGAACCCTGACGGCAGCCGCAGCGCGCAGCCGCTGCCGTTCGCCCCTCGATAGGATGGTGGGGTTCGCCGCGGCCGCACAGCGGTCGCCGGCGCCGACTTTCCCACTCCCGACGTCTTGATGGAGCAGCATGCCTGACACCCCTGCGGCGAACCGCGCCGCGGCGAGCGGAGAGATCACGGTCGAGACCGTGCAGCATCTCGCCGGACTCGCCCGGATCGCACTGAGCGACGCCGAGCTCACGTCGCTCACCACCGAACTCGACTCGATCCTCGCGAACATCGCGAAGGTGGGCGAGGTCGCCGGAGCCGATGTGCCCGCCACGAGCCACCCGATCCCGCTGAGCAACGTCACCCGGCCCGATGAGGTCGCCGACGTGCTCACCCGCGAGGAAGCCCTGGCGAACGCGCCGGAGGCGTCGGACGGCATGTTCCGGGTGTCCTCGATCCTCGGCGAAGAGCAGTAGGGGGCCGCGCAGATGAGTGATCTGATCCGCCTCACCGCGGCCGAGCTGGCCGCGAAGCTGAGCTCGGGAGAGGTGTCCTCCGAGGAGGTCACCCGCGCCCACCTCGACCGCATCGCAGCGGTGGACGAGGAGCTGAACGCCTTCCTCGCCACCGACGCCGATGCCTCGCTGGCCGCAGCCCGCGCTCTCGACGCCCGGCGCGCCGCCGGCGAGCAGCTCGGAGCGCTCGCGGGCGTGCCGCTCGCGATCAAGGACGTGCTCGTCACCACCGACATGCCCTCCACTTCGGGGTCGAAGATCCTCGAGGGATACCGCTCGCCCTACGACGCGACCGCGGTGGCGAAGGCTCGTGCCGCCGGCCTCGTGAACATCGGCAAGACCAACATGGACGAGTTCGCGATGGGCTCCTCCACCGAGAACTCCGCCTACGGCCCGACCCGCAACCCGTGGGCGACCGACCGCGTCCCCGGCGGCTCCGGCGGCGGCTCCGCCGCGGCCGTCGCCGCCTTCGAGGCCCCGCTCGCCCTCGGCAGCGACACCGGCGGCTCGATCCGCCAGCCCGCGGGTCTCACGGGCACGGTCGGCGCGAAGCCCACCTACGGCGGCGTCAGTCGCTATGGCGCCATCGCGCTCGCCTCCTCGCTCGACCAGATCGGCCCCTGCGCGCGCACCGTGCTCGACACGGCGCTGCTGCACGACGTCATCGCGGGCCACGACCGGCACGACTCCACCTCCCTCGACCACGCCTGGCCCTCGATGGCCGAGGCCGCACGCGCCGGCGTCGATCCCGCAAGCCTCAAGGGTCTGCGCGTCGGCGTCGTGAAGCAGCTCATGGTCGACGGGCTGCAGGCCGGGGTCAAGGCTCGCTTCGACGAGGCGCTCGCGCTGCTCACCGCGCAGGGCGCCGAGATCGTGGAGATCGACGCGCCGCACTTCGAGTACGCGGTCGCCGCCTACTACCTGATCCTGCCCGCCGAGGCGTCCAGCAACCTCGCGAAGTACGACTCGGTGCGCTTCGGCCTGCGCGTCACCCCCGAGGGTGGTGGCACCGTCGAGGGCGTCATGAGCGAGACCCGCGCTGCGGGCTTCGGCGCCGAGGTGAAGCGCCGCATCATCCTCGGCACCTACGCGCTCTCCGCCGGCTACTACGACGCCTACTACGGCAGCGCCCAGAAGGTCCGCACGCTCATCCAGCGCGACTTCGCGGCCGCCTTCGCGCAGGTCGACGTGATCGCCTCGCCGACCGAGCCGACGACCGCCTGGAAACTCGGTGCGCACGGCGGCGACCCCCTCACCGACTACCTCAACGATGCGACCACGATCCCCGCGAACCTGGCCGGGATCCCCGGCCTCAGCCTTCCCGTGGGCACCGCGAGCGAGGACGGGCTCCCCGTCGGCCTGCAGCTCATGGCCCCCGCATTCGAGGACGCCCGGCTCTACCGCGCCGGCGCGGCGATCGAGAGCCTCATCACGGCGCGCGACGGCAAGCCGTTCTGGGCGCAGGCCCCCTCCCTTGCAGGTGCATCGACCGGAGAGGCGACGAACTGATGGCCAAGACGAAGCTGATGGACTTCGACCGAGCGCTCGAGCTCTTCGAACCGGTCATCGGGCTCGAGGTGCACGTGGAGCTCAACACGAAGACGAAGATGTTCTCCTCGGCGCCCAACACCTTCGGCGCCGAGCCGAACACCAACCTCACGCCCGTGTGCCTCGGGCTGCCCGGCTCCCTGCCCGTGGTCAACGAGCAGGCCGTGCGTTACTCGCTCAGCCTCGGCCTCGCGCTCGGCTGCGAGATCGCCGAGGTGTCGGGCTTCGCGCGGAAGAACTACTTCTACCCCGACATGGCGAAGAACTACCAGATCTCGCAGTACGACGACCCCATCGCCTTCGACGGCTCGGTCGAAGTGGAGCTCGCCTCGGGGCGCGTCGTGCACGTCCCGATCGAGCGCGCGCACATGGAGGAGGACGCGGGCAAGCTCACCCACGTCGGCGGATCGACGGGCCGCATCCAGGGCGCCGAGTATTCCCTCGTCGACTACAACCGCGCCGGCGTGCCGCTCGTGGAGATCGTCACCCGCCCCGTCTTCGGCGGCGAGGCCGACACCCCCGAGATCGCGGCCGCCTACGTCGCCACCATCCGCGACATCGTCATCGCGCTCGGCATCTCCGACGCGCGCATGGAGCGCGGCAATCTGCGCTGCGACGCCAACGTCTCCCTGCGCCCCCGCGGCAACGAGGACGCCGGCATGAGCGTGCTCGGCACCCGCACCGAGACGAAGAACGTGAACTCGCTGCGCTCGGTCGAGCGCGCCGTGCGCTTCGAGATCCAGCGCCAGGCGCAGATCCTCGCCGACGGCGGCACGATCACCCAGGAGACGCGGCACTGGCACGAGGACACCGGCGAGACCTCGCCCGGCCGCCCCAAGAGCGACGCCGACGACTACCGCTACTTCCCGGAGCCCGACCTCGCCCCGCTCACACCCTCGCGGGAGCTCATCGAGGAGCTGCGCGCCGCGCTGCCCGAGCACCCGACCCTGCGCCGCCGCAGGCTGCGCGAGGAGTGGGGCTTCTCGGCCCTGGAGTTCCAGGACGTCGTCAACGCGGGCCTCACCGAGCTCATCGAGGCGACCGTGGGCGAGGGCGTGCCGCCGCAGACGGCGCGCAAGTGGTGGACGGGGGAGATCGCCCGCATCGCGAACGAGCGCTCCGCGGCGCCCGCCGAGCTGATCACCCCCGCCCAGGTGGCCTCCGTCGTCGAGCTCGTGGACGCGGGCACCCTCAACGACAAGCTCGCGCGCCAGGTCATCGCAGGCATCATCGACGGTGAGGGCACTGCGGCCGAGATCGTGGAGGCCCGCGGCCTCGCGATCGTCTCGGACGACGGCGCCCTCATCGCCGCCGTCGACGCGGCGCTCGCCGAGCAGCCCGAGGTGCTCGCGAAGATCCGCGACGGCAAGGTGCAGGCCGCCGGCGCCATCATCGGTGCGGTGATGAAGGCCATGCGCGGCCAGGCGGACGCCGCCCGCGTGCGCGAGCTGGTGCTCGAGCGGGCCGGCTCCGCCGAGGGCTGAGCCTCACCCCGGGGTCAGGGCCCGGCGCGCGGACACCCGCGAGCCGGGCCCTGCCCGTGGAAGCCTCGCGGACCGGGGTCCGCGAGAGGCGCCGAATCGCAGGGAGCTCTCCGATCAGAAGAGCGGCGGAAAGAGCCGCCCGCGACGCCCCTTGCCGGCGGAGCTTCAGCCGGGGTGAATACGGGGCATCGGGCGAGGTGGCAGCCCGGTTCGCATTGTGTGCGTGGCGATCTCATCGAGCGCGGCGACCCACACATCCGGTAGCTCCGTGACCTGGCGTACGAGGGTCTCCAACGCGGCTGCGCGCCCGGGGCGCCCCGAGAGGAACGGGTGGTTGGTGAGCACCCAGCAACCTCCGAAGCGGCGCATGCCTTCGAGCTCCGCATGCCACAGAGCGACCGCATGCTCTGGGGTCTGGATGGGCCCCAGCTCGGCGACGCCGGGAATGAAGCAGTACTGCTCCCAATCGTCGAGCGCCCAGTGGATGGGGATCTCCACGAGTCGGCCGGTGGCGGATTCCCCAGCCTCTCTGCCCGAGTCGATGCCCTCTTCGCCACCCGTGCAGTCGAGATGATACGGGAGATCGTCATCCATCAGGCTGGAGTCGTAGAGGAATCCGCGCTCCGCCAGCAGCGCGGGCATCTCCCAGGACAGATCCCACATCGGTGCGCGATACCCCAGTGGCCGTGCGCCGGTGAGGCGCTCGAGGGCATCGCTTCCGCGATCGAGCTGATCCGCCTGCTCGGCGAGGGTGAGACCGGCCGGTTTCACGTGGTCGTAGCCGTGGTGGGCGACTTCGTGCCCAGCCGCCGCGATGTCTCGCACGGTCCCGGGGTGCAGATCGGCGGTGTACCCCGGCACGAAGAAGGTTCCGCGCACCCCGCAGTGGTCGAGTACCTCGAGCAGTCGTCGCACGCCCACCCGCGGCCCGTAGGCCTGGTGGGTCATGGTGCTGAGGCTGCGCGCAGTGGCGGGATCGGCGGCGAGTGCAGCGGACTCGCCATCGACGTCGAAGGAGAATGCGGCGGCGCACCGCGCGCCGTTCGGCCAGCTCAGCATGGGTGCAGCCATCCTCGCATCACCGCCGCTGCTCGCTCATGATCGATACGAGGTCGTAGGCGCAGTGGGCCGCAGCAACCGCGGTGATGCTCGCGTGGTCGTAGGGCGGAGAGACCTCCACGACGTCCGCTCCGACGAGCCGCTTGCCGCGCAGCCCGCGCAGCAGCTCCAGCAGCTCCCGGCTGGTGAGCCCTCCGGCCTCCGGCGTGCCGGTCCCGGGCGCGTGCGCGGGATCGAGCACATCGATGTCGATCGAAATGTAGAGCGGGGCATCGCCCACCCGCTCGTGGATGCGCTGAATGAGGTCGCGGAAGGGCGTGGTGTGGAATTCCCGCGCGTGCACGATGGTGAACCCCAGCTCCGCATCGTCGCGCAGGTCGTCCGCGCTGTAGAGGGAGCCGCGGATGCCGACATGCGCAGAGTGCTCTTTGATCAGGAGCCCCTCCTCGATGGCGCGACGGAACGGCGTGCCGTGCGTGACAGGGGTGTCGAAGTAGGTCCCCCAGGTGTCGAGGTGGGCGTCGAAGTGCACGAGCGCGAGAGGCCCGTGCTCGCGGTGCAGGGCGCGCAGCGAGGCGAGGGCGATCGTATGATCGCCGCCGAGCAGCAGCACAGGCCGCCCGCCGCTGGCGAGTTCCGAGACACCGGCCTCGATCTGGTCGAGCGCTGTGGTGATGTCGAAGGGCGAGCAGTCGATATCTCCCGCGTCGACCACCTGCACGCGAGAGAAGGGGGCCACCTCCAGCGCCGGATTGAAGGGGCGCAGGAGTCGAGAAGCCTCGCGGATGGCGCCGGGGCCGAAGCGGGCGCCGGGTCGGAAGGTCACTCCGGTGTCGAAGGGGACGCCGACCACGGCAATGTCGTGGTCGGGTACGTCGCTGCGGCGGGGCAGCCGGGCGAAGGTGGTGAATCCCGCGTAGCGCGGTGAGACCTGACCGTCGATCGGCGGGACCGGCGGGTGCGTGTTCATCGGAGACTCCTTTGCGGTGGTGGGTATGACGAGACTGCGAGCGGGGCGCGGGGCGCGGAGCTCGTCCGCTGCGGCGGACTAGGCGCGGCCACGCGTCGACCCGCCGTTGACCTGCACGGTCTGGCCGGCCATGGCGCGCAGCTCCGGGTCGCACAGCAGCAGCACGGCCTGCGCGATCTCGTGCGGCTGCCCGATCCGGCCGAGCGGGATCCCCGCGGCATAACGCGTGTGCATCGCGTCGAGGGTGACATCGGCGGCGGCGGCGTCCACCGCGAGTTGCGGGGTGTCGACCACGCCGGGGGCGATGGCGTTGACCAGGATCCCCTCGCCGGCCAGCTCGCGCCCCAGACACTTCACGACACTGATCAGTCCCGCTTTCGACGCGGCGTAAGCGGTGGCCTCCGGCCAGCCGATGACCCCCCACTCGCTCGCGATGACCACGATTCTGCCCCCGGAACCCTGCGCTCGCATGACCCGCACTGCCTCCTGGATGAGCGCGTACGTTCCAAGCAGGTTCGTCTCGACCACGCGCCACCAGTCGGCCGGATCGGCATCCACGAGGGGAGCCATGGTCATGGTGGCGTGGTTGGCCACGAGGATGTCGAGATGGCCTGCAGCATCCGCCGTCTCGCGCACGAGTGCGCGGCACTGCTCGGGATCGGCGAGGTTTTTCACCAGTCCGAGTGCCTCGGTGCGTGCGGTGAGCGCTGTGAGCTCCTGGCGCGTCGAGCGGGCGTGGGCCACCACCCGGGCGCCCCGGCCGGCCAGTGCCTCGACCTGTGCGACGCCAAGGCCGCCGGTGGCGCCCGTGACGAGCGCGACCCGGCCGGTGAGGTCGGTGCGCATCAGATCACCGCCCCGGAGTTCGGGTGCAGTGTCTCACCGATGGTGAAGGTGCCCGAGGTGACGAGGTAATCGACGCAGGCGGCCACGTCCTCGGGCGTGGCGAGCCGGCCGGTGGGCAGCATCGCCAGATAGTCCGAATCGCGCCACGGGGAATCCAGAGGCAGCAGAGGAGTGTCCGTGGGGCCCGGGGCGACGGCGTTCACGCGCACTCCGGTGGGCGCCACCTCGGCGGCGAGACTGCGCACGAAACCGAGCATGGCTCCCTTCGCCGCTGCGTAGTGCGAGTCGGCGGCGCCCCCGCCGATGGCGAGCTCGCTCGAGATGGCCACGATCGCGCCCGTGCCCTGGGCGATCATCCCGGGCAGCACGGCGCGCGCCCCGTTCATGAGCCCGCCCAGGTGCACCTGCAGCATCCGCCGCGCTTGCGCAGCGGTGACCTCGGTGAACGGTCGGCTCTCGTAGTGGCCGGCCGCGCTCACATAGGCGGTGATCGGCGCGAGCTCGTCGGTCACCCGCGCAACAGCCGCGTGCACGGCGTCTGCCGAGGTGACGTCGACCTCGAGCCACAGCTCGCAGGCCGGGGAGGGGGAGCGGTCGAAGCCGGCGACGAGCATGCCTGCGGCGCGCAGCCGGTGGGCGATGGCGGCGCCCATGCCCCCGGCCGAGCCGGTCACCACGGCGGCGCGCATCAGCGGGCCTCAACGTGGTCGGTCGACGTGGCATCCGCCTCGTCGAGATGCTGCATGATGGCGGCAGTGGCGACGTTGTCGATGCGGTGGCGCACGCGAGCGTAGACGGCGGCGCCCGCGACCGCCAGGGCGACGGCGCCGATGATCACCGACCAGTCGAGCCACGCATTACCGTTCAGCGGTCGGGGCCAGGCGATGTTGATGAGCTCTGCCACCACCCACACGAGGGCGATCACCGCGACGGGCGCGGTCCAGCCGCGGAGGCTGAAGGGGCCCGGCTGCCAGCGGCGGCGCAGCACGGTGACCGCGAACGCTGCGACGGGGAAGAGGAAGCTCAGGTAGAAGCCGCCAGAAGTGAAGTTCACCATCATCAGGTAGAGATTCTCGGCGACATTGCTCAGCAGGAACAGTGCGGTGCCGATCGCGGCGGTGACGAGCAGAGGCCCGACCGGCTGACGCTGCTTGGCGCTGAGCCGGCTGAGCTGCGCGGAGAAGGGGAGCGCACCGTCGCGCGCCTTGGCCCAGATGAGGCGCGAGGCAGAAGTCTGCAGGGCCAGGAAGCTGGCGATGAAGCCGATCGCGAAGAGTACCTGCAACGGGATGGCGATCGCTGAGCCGAGCTGCGCGGTGAGCACGGCGTAGACCGGGTCGACGTCGTAGTCGGGCAGGTCGGCGGCGTTCTCGGGGGTGGCGAGGATGATGGCGAGGCTGGAGAACATGACCACGAGCGCGATGAAGCAGATGGAGAAGAGCATGGCCTTGGGCAGGGCACGGCGCGGTTCGTGCACCTCCTCGGCGATGGATCCGGCGCTCTCGAAGCCGACGAAGCTGAAGCCGATGAAGACCACGGCCAGCAGGAAAGGGCCGCCAAGCGAGAAGAAGCCCTCGGAGGCGTCAATGCTCGCGCCGCCGTCGAACAGGATGGAGAGGTCCTGCTCGCGATGGGCGATGAGCAGCCAGGTTCCGAGACCGATCGAGCCGACGACCTCGGCGACGATGCTGGCCATCATGAACACCTTGAGCACACCGCGCCCCGCGAGGTTCACCAGGGTGCCGAGGATCAGCACGATGAAGGCGATGCCAGCGACCACGGTGCCGCTGGCGTCGTGAAGGCCGATGATGTTCGCGATGAAACCGGCCGCGCCGAGCGCCACAGTGGCCATCGCGATGGTGAGCGTCCAGATGTAGAACCATCCGGCGAACCAGCCGTAACCCGAGCCGAGCAGACGATTGGCCCACTGGTATATGGACCCCTCCAAGGGCCACCGGGATACGAGCATGGCGAAGACCAGCGCGACGAGCAACTGCCCGGCGAACACGATGAGGAACCCCCACCAGAAGGAGGGGCCGGCGGCCATGATCGCAAGCCCGAAGATGCCGTACAGGGCGACGATGGGCGAGATGAAGGCGAACGCGAAAGCGAAGGCAGCCCCAAAGCTGAATTCGCGTCGCAGGGTGTGTCCTTTGGCGGCGGGGGCGCGTGTGGTCATCGGTCCTCCTTTGGCGATGGCGCTGTGACCCGTTTTATTATGCACTCATCCAGTAGTCGGGCGAGATTCCCCGGAGGATGAGCAATCAGGACCGTTCTGAATTGTAGGAATCTATAATGGCGATGAGGAGAAATCGACGTCATTCGCGGCTGATCGCGCGGAGCACCCCGACGCCCCCGTGACGCTGGCCGACCTCATCGCGGATCGCTCGCTATCGCTCACGCCGGCGGTGCTCCCGCCGTCCGCGATCCAGCGTCACGTCTCCTGGGTGCACGCCACGGAGCAGCTGGACCCTCGGCCGCACCTGCGCGAGTACGAGCTGGTGTGCACGCTCGGCAGCGCACTGGTGCGACCGGGCACCGCGGAGCCGTTCGTGGCCGCGCTCACGGACACCGGGGTCTCCGGGATCGTGCTCGGCTTGGGCGAGGTGCATCTGGAACCGCCGATCGAGCTCCTGGACGCGTGCCGTCGCGCACAGCTGCCACTGCTGCTCATGGACCACGGCGTCCCTTTCCTTGCGGTCAACGACGCTGTGGTGCGGCGGCGCAGCCAGATCGCAAGCGAGGCGCGCAAGCGCGAGACCGCGCTCATCACCCAGCTGCTTGTGCGAGCTCGCACCGGAGCTCCCGAGCCGGAGCTGCTCGAAGATGTACGCAGCACCCTGGGTGTGGAGGTCCGGCGTAGACCAGATGCGCCGGCCGGGCGACTCGACTGCCCGGATTCGGAGGGCCGCCCCTCCGAGGCGTTCCTGGAGCAGCTAGAGAGCGTATTGGAGATCTCCGCGCTTGAGCAGGATCGGCAACGCGCCGAGCATCACGCGCGCGTCGGCGAGCTGATCGAGCTCATCGCCACGGGGCTCGCGCACCCGGCGGCGATCCTGCCCGAGCTCGAGAGCGTGGGCCTGGCGTCGGATCGCCTCCGCGTATCGAGCTGGCCGAGCGGAAGCGAGCGGACGGTCGCTCGGCGGTGGCCGCAGGCGCTGACCGGAGCTACCGCGCGCCGAGTGGTGAGCATCGGGGTTCCCGGCGACGTCGCCGAGTTCGGCACCCTCGGACTGGTGTGCGGGTACAGCGCGGTGGTGGGGCTGCGCGAGCTGCGACGTGCGCTCAACGAGTCGCACTCTGCGCTGCGCCTCGCACGAACCCGCGGCGGCGTAGCGGGACCGCAGCATCTGGTGCACTTCGACGCGCTCCTGGAGCAGCAGAGCGCTGAGCAACTCGCCCCTTTCGTGGAGCAGCTCCTCGGGCCGCTGCGCGACGCCGACGCGGAAGGCCGTGGCGAATTGATACGCACGCTCACCACGTTCCTCGACTGCGACCGGCAGTTGCAGGCAGCCGCCTCGCGGCTCCGGGTGCACGTGAACACGGTACGGCACCGCCTCGGCCGGATCCACGAACTGAGCGGGCGTGATCCGCTCACATTCGCCGGGCTGGTGGATCTGAAGGTCGCCGTGTGGGCGGCCGAACGCAGCGAGTCGGTGGGGGCGCGCATGATCCGTCCGCTGCAGTGATGCGCCGCGCCGCCGGACCAGGAGGGACGTACGGATGAGAGCGGCCCCGATGTCGCGCAGGGGGAGCCGACCGCGGCCCGACCGGCTCCGGCCCGCGGCTGAAACGGGGGACTTCTGCGGGCAATGGAGGAGGATCCGGGCTCGGGACCCGCATCCTGCGGTCTACTCGCGCAGATCCGCGTCGACCCAGTCCATCGACTTCTCCACGGCCTTCCGCCAGCGGCGCACCCGCCGCTCGCGCTCCTCCGGCCCGATGCCGGGCACCCAGCGCCGATCCTCGTCCCAGTTCGCGCGCAGTTCGTCGAGCCCCTCCCAGAACCCCACGGCGAGCCCGGCGGCGTAGGCGGCGCCGAGCGCGGTCGTCTCGGTGACGCGCGGCCGCACCACGGGCACCCCGAGCACATCGGCCTGGCACTGCATCAGCGTGTCATTGACCACCATGCCCCCGTCCACGCGCAGCTCGCTCAGCGGCACCCCGTCCGCCGCGGCCACGTCCGCGTTCACCGCGTCGAGCACGTCGCGCGTTTGCAGCGCCACCGCCTCCAGAGCGGCGCGCGCCAGGTGCCTGCGATCCGAGTAACGGGTCAGGCCCACGATCGCACCGCGCGCGTCCGGCCGCCAGTAGGGGGCGAAGAGCCCCGAGAATGCGGGAACGATCGCCACGCCCCCGGTGTCGGGCACCTGGGCGGCCAGTGCCTCCACCTCCTCCGCGGAGGAGATGATCCCGAGCTGATCGCGCAGCCACTGGATCAGCGAACCGGTCACCGCGATCGAGCCCTCCAGCGCGTAGTGCGCCGGAGCCTCGCCGAGCTTGTAGCCCACGGTGGTGAGCAGACCGTTCTGCGAGCGCACCATCTCGCGCCCGGTGTTGAAGATCAGGAAGCAGCCGGTGCCGTAGGTGTTCTTCGACTCGCCGGCCTCGAATGCGGCCTGGCCGAAGGTGGCTGCCTGCTGGTCGCCGAGGATGCCGGCGATGGGGGTCTCGCGCAGCAGGGAGGAGCTCTCGGCCCGGCCGTAGACCTCGGAGGAGGAGCGGATCTCGGGCAGCATCGACCGCGGCACCCCGAACTCCGCGAGGATGTCCTCGCGCCACTGCAGCGTCTCCAGGTCCATGAACATGGTGCGCGAGGCGTTGGTGACGTCCGTCACGTGCACTCCGCCGTCGACGCCGCCGGTGAGGTTCCACAGCACCCAGCAGTCGGTCGTCCCGAAGAGCAGGTGCCCCGCCTCTGCGTCCTCGCGCGCGCCGGCGACGTTCTCCAGGATCCAGGCGATCTTGGTCCCGGCGAAGTACGTGGCCAGCGGCAGGCCCACGGCGTCCGCGAAGCGGTCCACGCCGCCCTCGGCTGCGAGCCGGTCGACGATGCCCTGTGTGCGCGTGTCCTGCCACACGATCGCGTTGCACACCGGCCGGCCCGTGCGGCGATCCCACATCACCGTCGTCTCGCGCTGGTTGGTGATGCCCACGGCGGCCAGATCATGCCGGGTGAGATCGGCGCGGCCGAGCGCGATCCCGATCACCTCCTGCACGTTCTGCCAGATCTCCACCGGATCGTGCTCGACCCAGCCGGGCCTCGGCATGATCTGCGCGTGCTCCTTCTGGCCGGTGGCGACGGGGGCGCCGCTCCGGTCGAAGATGATCGCGCGGGTCGAGGTGGTGCCCTGGTCGATCGCGATGACGTGCTCGGCCATGCGGTGCTCCTTTGCTGCGTCGGCTGCGGTGTGGCGAGATGACGCCCCGCGGATCTGCTGGGGCGCCGCTCGCCTCCACCGCCCGCGGCGGCAGACACGGCCGCCGCGGGGGCCCGCCCGTCCTCGCAGTAGCCCCCCGCGGCACCCCCAGGCGCGAGCCCCGGCTCGCCGAGCATCACCCGGTGCTCGCGGAGCAGGATCCCGGCGGTGCGGCCCACCTCCGCGGTGACCCGCTCCGTGTCCCAGCCCAGCACGGGCGCGATGGCCTCGGCGGCTTCCGCCAGCGCTTCGCGGCTCAGCCCGCCCACGAAGGCGAGCGAGCTCCGGCGCAGCAGCAGGTCGTCCAGGTGCACGACGGCCTCCCGCTCCGCGAGCCACGCGAGCTCCTCGGCAAGGACTCCGGGGAGCAGCGCCAGCTCGGTCGGATGGTCCGGCAGCGCGGCGAGCAGCTCGGCGGCATTCGTGCCGTAGCGGTCCAGCATGCGCTCGACGAGTTCGGGATCGTGGCCGCCACCGTGCCGGGCGAGCCAGATGCGCCGCGAGGAGCGATCAGTGGGGAAGCCTGCGCCGCCGCCGATGGGGGTGGTGCGGGTGTCGCCGACGCGTGCGACGCCGAGCAGCGCGAGCGCCTCGTCGGCCAGATGCTCGCCCAGCGCGCGGAAGGTGGTCCACTTGCCGCCCACGAGGCTGAGCGTGCGGACCCGCCCGGCCCAGCCGTGCTCGATGCGGTAGTCGCGCGAGACGAATCCCGGCGCCGTGTCGTCGTGACGGGGGAGCGGCCGGATGCCCGAGAAGGTGTAGACGATCTGCGAGCGCTCCACCGCGACGGTGGTGAAGACGTGCCGGATCAGCTCGAAGAAGTAGTCCACCTCCTCGTCGGTGCAGCGGCTCGGCTCGCGCGGGTCGGCGTCGATGTCGGTCGTCCCCACGAGCACCCGGTCCTTGAGCGGGTAGATCAGCACGATCCGGCCGTCGGAGTGCTCGAAGAAGATCTCGCGCCCGCCGGTGGCGGCCAGCAGTTCTGGGTGGTCGAGCACGATGTGCGAGCCCTTCGTGCCGCCCATGAACGCCGTCGGACGGCCCAGATCCGCATTGGTGAGGTCGGTCCAGGGGCCGCTCGCGTTGATGATGACGCGCGCTGCGAAGTCGAACTCCTCGCCCGTCGTCTCGTCGCGCAGCCGCACGCCCGCGTCGCCCGCGCCGGCGGCGGCGAGGTAGTTGGCCGCCCGGGCCCGCTCCCCGCCGGCCGCGAGGCCGTCGGAGAGCACGTCGAGCGCGAGCCGCTCGGGGCTGTGCATCGAGGCATCGAAGTAGCTGGCGGTGTACTTGAGGGACGGATTGAGCCGGGGCAGCTCGCGCAGCGAGCGATCCCGCGCCCGGAAGCGATGCCGGGGGACCCTGCCGCCGCCCCGGGAGAAGGTGTCGTAGAGCAGCAGGCCGATCTTGATGAGCAGCGCACCGCGCTCGCGGGGCTTGCCGCGGCCGTGGGTGACGAGCAGGCGCAGGGGCGCGGTGAGCACGCCGGAGAAGGTCGAGAAGATCGGGATCGTGGTCAGCAGCGGCTTCACGTAGTGCGGGGCGTTGCGCACCAGGCGGTTGCGCTCCTGGACGGCCTCGCGCACCAGGCGGAACTCGCCGTTCTCGAGATACCGGATGCCGCCGTGCACCATGTGGCTCGACGCCGCTGAGGCTCCGGAGACGTAGTCGGCACGCTCGACGAGCGCGACGTCGACGCCCTGCAGGGCCAGCTCGCGGAAGGTCGCGATGCCGTTGATGCCGCCGCCGATGACGAGCACATCCGCCTCGGGACGGTCGCGCAGGCGGGCGACAGCCCGCCGCGGGGTGGATTGCGGGGTGGTGGCTCGCTGCTCGGACACTCCGGCCTGCCTTCCGTGGACGCACGCGGATTCGGTCACCTCCACGCTACAAGACTCGCGCGTCCAGCGGGGCGGGCCGCGCGGTGTCGGAGGGGTGTGGTCCAATGGAGGCATGCCAGCCGATTCGGGATCGCAGACGCGCGACAGCGCCACGATCCTGCACGTCGACATGGACTCGTTCTTCGTATCCGTCGAACTGCTCGACCGTCCCGAGCTGCGCGGCCTGCCGGTCGCCGCGGCCCACGACACGGGTCGATCGGTCGTCTCCAGCGCGAGCTACGAGGCCCGCCGCTTCGGCGTGCGATCCGCGATGCCGGTCGCGCGCGCCAAGCAACTCTGCCCGCAGCTCGTGCTCGTGCCGCCCACCTTCGAGAAATACCGTCGCGCCTCGCGTCAGGTGATGGCGATCTTCGAGGAGTTCACCCCGCTCGTCGAACCGCTGAGCATCGACGAGGCGTTCCTCGACGTCGCCGGCTCCGTGCGGCTTTTCGGACCACCGGCCGAGATCGCGAGACGGCTCCGCGAGCGGGTACGCGAGCGCACGGGCCTGCCGGCCTCGGTGGGACTGGCGGGTACCAAATTCGTCGCGAAGCTCGCCTCGCAGCGGGCGAAGCCGGACGGGGTGCTCGAGGTGCCCCCGCAGCGCACCCTCGAGTTCTTGCACCCCCTCCCGGTCGAGGCCATGTGGGGCGTGGGCGCGGCAACGGCCCGGGCCCTGCACTCCCGGGCGATCCGCACCGTCGCGGATCTCGCGCGGGAGCCCCTTCCGTCGCTCGAGCGCATCGTCGGAGGCGCCAGTGCGCGCAGGCTGCACGAACTGGCGAACGGTCGCGACGCGCGCGCCGTCGAGACCACCCGGATCGAGAAGAGCATCGGCCACGAGGAAACCTTCGCGAGCGACACCGGCGACCCGGTCGTGCTGCGGCGCGAACTCCTCCGGCTCGCAAG
Organism: Leucobacter massiliensis; assembly: GCF_002982315.1. GTDB lineage: Bacteria > Actinomycetota > Actinomycetes > Actinomycetales > Microbacteriaceae > Leucobacter > Leucobacter massiliensis. Next base: position 54,773 of record NZ_MWZD01000013.1, read on the forward strand.
CCGCACCGGGGAGCGCCTTCGCGCCGCGGGTATCGAGGCCCGCACCGTCTCGATCAAGGTGCGCTGGGAGAACTTCGACACGGTGACCCGCTCACGCACCCTGAGTGAGCCGACGAACGCAAGCCGCCGCATCTACCGCACCGCGACGGAGCTGTTCGACGCGCTCGGCGCCGACGGCCGGCCGGTGCGGCTCATCGGGGTGCGCGCCGAGCAGCTGCAGCGCGCCGGCGGCGACGCACTCTGGAGCGAGGACGAGGACTGGCGGGCCGTCGACGAGGCGGTGGACGAGGTGCGGGGCCGCTTCGGCGCCGCGGGCGTCACGCCGGCGAGCCTCCTCACCGGCAGGGGACCCGTCGTCGATCCGCGCTCGCTCGAGGCGCCCGGAGCCTGAAGCCCCGGGGGAGCGGCGCACCACCGCCTCAGCCCCCGGCGGCCTCGCCGGATGCGGACATGATCGCGAGCACCGAATCGAGGATCGCGGCGAGCCAGTCGAACACGAGCACCGTGCCGCGCGTCTCCTCATCGGCGGCGAGACGCTCGTGATCCTCCTCGGAATCGAGGCCGATGCGGGCGGCGATCGCCAGCCGGAGCGCCGTCAGGGTGCGTACCCACGCCGGCAGTGTCGCCGGAGTGACCGTCACGTCGACCGGGGCGGACGCAGGTCCGCTGCCGTCGCTCACTCCCAGCGCCGCCGTCACCTCGAGCGCATCCTGGAGCTTCCGGTTGAGCAGACCCTGCTCGGTGACGCGGCGGAACTGCGCCGCATCGTCGTCCCCCTCGTAGGCATCGGGGAACAGCCGGGCGAGCGCGGGATCCTCGGGCGGCTCATCCGAGCCGCCGACCTCCAGGCTCGCGAAGAGCGGGTCCGGGTCGAGCGCTGTGCCGCTGTGGCTCGACAGCAGCCGCGTCAGCTGTGAGACCAGCTGATCCAGCATCGCCGCCTCATCGGCCTCCAAGCGCAGACGGAGCGAACCGCCGGGCAGAGGTTTGAGCCTCATGCCGCACCCGCCTGCCGCACGGTCGCCCAGAGTCCGTATCCGTGCATCGCCTCGACGTGCAGCTCCATGGCCTCTCGCTCGCCCTCCGCCACCACCGCGCTGCCCTCGTGATGCACGCGCAGCATCAGCCGCTGCGCGTGCGCTCGGTCATAGCCGAAGTGCACCTGGAAGACGTAGCTCACGTACGACATGAGGTTCACCGGATCGTCCCAGACGACCGTCTGCCACGGACGCTCGTCCTCGGGCAGCGCGCGGTGCTCCGCGACGGTGAGCTCGCTCGGCTCGGCGAGGCGGCTCGCGGGCGCGAGGGTCGCGGCGGAACCGAGTGCGATCCCCCCGCTCGCCGAAACACTCGCCAGCACCGCCTCAGCCCCACCCCAGCTCGTGGATGCGCTCCTCCGAGATGCCGTAGAAATGCGCGATCTCGTGCACGAGCGTCACCCGGATCTCCGCGACGAGCTCCTCGCGGTCTGCGCAGTGCTCCAGCAGGTTCTCGCGGAAGAGCGTGATGCGATCCGGCTCCTCTCCGTAGCCGTAGGCGTCCCGCTCCGCAAGCGAGAAACCCTCGTACACGCCGAGGAGATCACTGCCGTCTGCCGGCCGGTCCTCGATCAGGAAGATGACGTTGTCGAGCTGCTGCAGCATGTCGTCGTGCAGCGAGTCGAGGCCGTCGGCGACCAGCGACTCGAACTCCTCATGCGACACCTCGAGCATGCTTTCACCCTACACACCGGGCCCCGAGTCGCGCGAGGGATCAGTGCCCGGTGCGACGATCCGCGCGGCGCATGGGACACCCTCCGACACGCCCGGGATGCGCCGCCCGCCGCCCGACACCCCTCCGGACTCGGCTCAGGGGGACGTGCCCTGCGGCAGAATGGGAGACCTCACGCGTTCCGGGCATCGCCGGGGGGACGGAAGCGCGCCGGAGGCGCGAGCCCTCGCGCCGTCAGCAACCCAGGAGGATGCCAGCCTTGTCTCAGATCGATCGCAGCGTCTCGAACCACGACGTCATTCCCGTGCTCGAATCCACCGTCTTCGACGACGCGCCGACCGCCCGGCTGGCAGGCGGGCTCATCGCCCGCGACGGGATCGCGCTCCCCGGCTTCGAACGCGAGTTCGCGGCGCACTTCCAGCTGCGCCGGAAAGTGTACGTGGAGCAGACCGGCCAGCTCTCGGTGAGCGAACTCGACGCCGACGGCACCGACCGCGACCCCGACGACGCGCGCTCCGTCACCTTCGGCGTGTTCGAGAACCACCGCAGCGGAACCCGCCTCGTAGGAGTCGCGCGACTGATCCTGCGCGGAGAACACCGGCCGCTCCCGATCGAGGAATACTGTCCGGATGCGCTCCTTCCCGGCGAAGCGGGCGCCACGAGCGTGGAGGTGTCCCGCGTCATCGCACGGCACGAGTCCGCGGGAGTGCAGGCGCTCGTGCAGGCGCACCTCTTCGCGCTGATGCTCGCGCATCTCTCCCGCCACCGGCTCGGACGCACCTTCGCGATCCTCGAGCCGTGGCTCGAGCGCCACGTGAAAGGACTCCTCAGCATCTCCAGGCTCGGCGAGCCCCGCTACATCGAGCACTACCTCGACGACAACGTCCCCATCGAGGTCGACGTGCCGGCCTCGATCGAGCGCGTCGGCGAGCACTACCCCGCGCTCGTGGAGCGCTACCGGGACGCGGAGCCGGCGATCAGCACCTTCGGCCGCACCCGGACGGGGGCCGCATCGGGGCGCGCCGCCTGAGACTCCGAAGCGCCCCGTGACCCGCCCCGGGCCACGAAAGGCCGAACACACCCGAGCGCGCGCCGGTTCGCACCCCGGTGCCGAGATGGGCTATGATCGTGGGGTTGCCTCGTCCGCTCCGGCGAACAGGTCAGCATGGTGGCTATAGCTCAGTTGGTAGAGCACCGGCTTGTGGTGCCGGTGGTCGCGGGTTCAAGTCCCGTTAGCCACCCTCGGTCGAGAACCCCCTGCGATGCAGGGGGTTCTCTCGTTCTGGCGGAAGCCGGAAGCCGGGGGAGGGAAGCCGGGGGAGGCTCCCGCCGGAAAGCGGCGACTTGCTATCATGGCAACTCATACACCGTCGCGAATGGGGAGCGCAGTGCCGCGAGACACATGGAACCGCGCTGGCGGCCACGGAGGACAGCAGGAACCCGATGACGCCAGAGCCAGGATCCTCCGGAGCGCCACCGAACACGCCGACACCGTCGGGCTGACGCTCGGCTGTGACGACGCGACGATCGAGCGGATCTGCGCGGAAGCCGGGGTGTCCAGCCGCCAGTTCGCGCGGATCTGGCCCTCGACGGCGGACTTCCTGACGGAGCTCTTCACCGGCCTCGCGATTCAGGCCCGCATCGACCGCGCCGACACGCAGACACTGCTGACCACCTGGCAGTTCCTCAGCTCGCGCGGAGGGGACCTGCGCTCGGTGGAGGGTCGCAGGGGCGTGCTCATCGACGTGATCCGCACCGCCGCCGAATACAACTTCGACGTCGTGACCGCGTCCGGCAAGTGGCGCACCTACGCGGCGCTGTCGACCACGATCCTCTCCTGGCCGGAGGGAGAGTCCCGTGCCCGTGTGCTGGAGGCGTTGCGGGCGAGCCAGCTCGCCTTCGTGGAGACCATGGAGAGCTTCTACCGGAACGTGCTGCCCACGATCGGCTACCGCCTGCGCGACGACTTCCACGACGACTACCAGCCGTTCGTCGTCGCCGCGGCGTCCGTCATCGAAGGCCTCGGGGTGGTGCGCTCCACGGTGCCCGCGCTCGTCGAGGCGCACTTCGAGATCACTGAGGGCGACGAGGTCGAGACGTGGTCGGTCGCCGCTCTCGCCTTCAAGGGGGTGCTGGACGCATTCTTCGAGCTCGATCCCGACTTCGAGCCCGACGAGGCGATCGCGCGCCTGAACGGCGGCGTCGACGTCACCCCAGCCTCCGCCGGCGAAGAGGAGTTCTGAGGCGCGTGACCGCGGAGCCGCGGATCGACCGTGGCGGAGCCTCACGAGATGCTGGCGCGCGTGCTCCACTTCTGAATGCGCTCCATGGTGTGCGCGAATGATGCGGGCCTCCCGAAGAAGTACCCCTGCGCGCTTCGCACGCCCAGCTCGACGAGCACATCGGCCATCGCCTGGTTCTCGATCCCCTCGACGACGACCGTGTGGTTCAGGCTGTCGCCGAAGCCCTGCAGCGCCCGGATCACCTCGCGCTGACGGATGTCGTCGAGATTGCTGATGAGGCTCTTGTCGATCTTCAGGATGTTCATCGGGAAATGCACGAGGGCGCCGACCGGGGAGTCGTCCGAGCCGTAGTCATCGAGGGCGATGATGACCCCGGATCGCTGCATGAGCTCGGCGTCGCGGCGCAGCTCGTCGGTGGCTCCGCGCAGGGAGCGCTCGTTGAGCTCGACGCACAGTGAGATGTCGGGGTGGGCTGCGACGGAGTCGCGGATGAACGCCCCCAGCTCATCGTCGCTGATCTGGCCGAGCTCCAGATTGACGGTCATGCAGCCGATGCTCGGCTCGAGACGGCGGAACTCCTCGGCGGCATCGAGCGCCTTGTCGATCACCTGGCGGGTCAGCTCGTTCATCAGCCCGAGGCCCTTGGCCCGGGCGACGAGCGAGGGGGGAGAGATGGGGCCGAGCTCGGGGTCGATGTAGCGCACCAGCGCCTCGAAGGCCCAGATCTGGCCCTGCTCGATATTCACGATGGGCTGGAAGGCGAGACCCAGCCGGTTCTCCCGGATCGCACGGGCGACGATGTCGTTCGTGCGGGTCGAGCGGTGCGAGGAGACCGTGACGCCGAGGGGTTCGCCGCCCGGGCCCTCCCGCCGCAGGCGCTTCGCCTGGAGCATCGTCCGGTCCGCGTCCTCGACGAGCGTGCGGGCGTCGAGTTCTCGGTGGCTCGAATAAGCGAGCCCCGCGCTGAGCTGCGGGCGGATGTCGCGTCCCTCGATCGCGAGCGGCCGCACGACGCGTTCCAGGAGGCGGTCTGCCGTCGCCTTCGCCTGATCTTGCGAGACGAGGCCGGTCAGGATCACCACGAACTCGTCACCGCCGACGCGGGACACGAAGTCGCCGCTGCCGACGGACCCCTGCAGGCGGTCGCCGATGACCCGCAGGAGTTCATCGCCGGCGCGGTGCCCGTGGGTGTCGTTGAGCTCCTTGAAGTTGTCGATGTCGAGGAACAGCAGGGCGATCCCGGGATGGTAGGCCCGGAACTCGTTCGCCTCGACGAGGGCGCGCTCGAAGGCGCCGTAGTTGGGCAGCCCCGTGAGGGGGTCGGTGTTGGCGCGGCGCTCCAGCAGGTCCACCTCGTCCTGCGAGCGCGAGGCCTCGCTGGCCACGTGCGCGAGCACGCCGAGGGCGTGCTCGTCCTCGCGGCTGAACGGCGCGCCGCCCACCTTGGCGGAGGCGACGAGGTAGCGCGAGTCGTGCGCGTCGAGCCGGACGCTCGCACCGATGTCGTCGGCGGCGGGCGGTTCCGCGCGGAGGGTGACCTCGCGCGCGGCGACGATCGCCTTCGCGCGACGACGCAGCTCCGCCGCGAGCTGCTCGCCGCTTGCGCGAGGCAAGGCGACCGCGGCGTCGACGAGCTCCGTGAGGCGCTGCTGGTTGCCCGCGTAGCGGCGCCGCTGCGCGATCACATAGAACACGGAGGCGGTGAGCACGAGCAGCACGGCGGGGCGGCTCGCCTGGGCATCGCCCTCGAGCCAGGGGACGAGATCCGCGTCGATGTGGTGCATGGCCGTTGCGACCCCCGCGATCACGAGCGTCGCGAGGCCGAGGCGGACGGCGCTGATCTCGGAGGGGCCGAAGCCGCGCTCCTCCTCGGGGTTGGCGTAGTGCTGCAGTGCCTCCAGTCCGAGCGCCACCAGTGAGGAGGCGACTGCGGCGCCCAGGTAGCCGAGCGCCGGCCACGCGCCGGCCCCCTGGAGGCCGGTCTGCACGGCGACGAAGGCGAAGGCGGAGAGTGCGCCGATGCCGGTCTCGCGGAACGCAGCGACCGGGCCGCGGCGGGTGAACAGCTGGGAGATGAGCAGGCCGACGGTCCAGATGCACGCGCCGAGGAACGGTTCGTGCGGGGCCGGGTTCGCCGCGAGCAGCGCGACGGCGACGCCGATGCGGGGAGCCTCGGAACTGCGGCCGATGCGCAACTGGAAGGGGGAGCAGATGATGACGCTCACCACCATGGCGAGGACGAGTGTCCATGAGGCGGAGGCGGTGCCGGCGAGGCGGTAGGCGCCGTATCCCACGGCTCCGAGGGCGACGACGGAGAGCGGCACGGCGACGAGCCGACCCCGCTTCGCGACGTCCATGCCTGTGAACACGGTCCCCCTCCATGTGTCCCGCGGCTGCGTCCGGACTCAGGGGAGCCGCGGTCGAGCGCAGTTCATTATGTCACGCTGCCGCAGCGCCGGACATCAGGGCGCGCGACGGTTTCACCGGCTTCATCAGGGAAAATATCGGATTCTGATCCAAGAAATCCTGCCGTGGGGCCGCGTTCCGGCGGGAGAGCGCTCGGGGCCGGCGCCGGCACGCGCCGCGTCGGCGTGCGGCCCGTGGCGCCGCGCTCAGCTGCTCGCGGGAGCCGCGCCGTCTTCGTCGCCCGCGACGCTCGCAGCAGGCGAGTAGCGCTCGTCGACAGCCCGTGCGATCCGCTCGGCCTCGTCCTTGTCGGGTCCCGGCTGCGCCACCATCACCGCATCGCGGAAGTAGGCGAGCTCCCGGATCGACTCGGCAATGTCGGCGAGAGCGCGGTGCCCGCCGTTCTTACCGGGCGCGCCGAAGTAAGAGGCCGGATACCAGCGGCGGCTCAGCTCCTTGATCGTCGACACGTCGATGCTGCGGTAGTGGAGCCGATCCTCCAGCCGGGGGAGGTACTTCGCGATGAAGCGCCGGTCCATGCCGATCGTGTTTCCGGCGACGAGCGGACGGCGCCCCGCCGTGACGAAGCGGGCGAGATAGTCGAGCACCGCCTGCTCGGCTTCCTCCAGCGAGGCGCCCTGCTGGATTCGCGGCAGCAGCCCCGAGCCCTCGTGCATGCCGCGCACGAAGTCGTTCATCTGGGCGAGGGCCTCGGGACCCGGGTTGATCACGATCTCGAAGCCCGGATCGAGCGGAACGAGATCGAAGTCGGTGACGATGACGGCGACCTCGCAGAGCCCGTCGCGGTCGACGTCGAGGCCGGTCATCTCGCAGTCGATCCACACGATCTGATCAGCTGGAACGTTCGACACCTCTGACTCCTCACCGCTGGCTGGCAATCCAAATCAGTCTAGACGGTGCGCGCTAGGCTTGAGCCCATGTCCGTCCTCCCCATCGTGATCTCCGGCGAGCCCGTGCTGCACCGGCCCGCCGAGCCCGTGACCGAGTTCGACGACGCGCTGCGCGCCCTCGTCGACGACATGTTCGACACCACCGTGGCCGCCCCGGGAGTGGGACTCGCCGCACCGCAGGTGGGCGTGGGCCTGCGGGTGTTCGTGTGGATCTACGAGGATCAGGATGTCGCACCGGAGCGGGGAGTGGCGATCAACCCCGAGCTCTGGATCGCCCCGCCCGAGCCCGGCCTGCCGGGTGAGGACGAGGTCGAGGGATGTCTCTCGTTCCCGGGGGAGCGCTTCGCCCTGCGGCGATCTCCGCGTGCCCTGCTCCGGGCTCAGGACATCGAGGGCAAGCCCTTCGAGCTGGAGGCGGAGGGCTGGTTCGCGCGGATCCTGCAGCACGAGTTCGATCACCTGAACGGGCTCCTCTACGTTGACCGTCTCGTCCACCCCGAGAACCGCGGCGCGCAGAAGGCGCAGCGGAAGAACGGCTGGGGACGTCCCGGCCTGAGCTGGCTGCCGGGCGTCGACGATCTCGAAGGCTGAGCGGAACGCCGCTCAGCCGGAGGCGAGACGGCGCGAATCGGGCACGGCCAGCCAGGCGAGCGTGGCGGCGGCGAGCAGCGCGGCCGTGACGCCGAAGGCCCAGCCGAATCCCGCGGCGTCCACGAGCGCTCCGGCGACAAGGGGACCCATCACCCCGCCGAGGTCGCTCGTCATCGAGTAGGCCGCAACGACCCCGCCGCCGCGCCGCTGGGCGAGCACGTCCGCGAGCACCGCCTGCTGCCCCGGGTTCACGAGCGCGGATCCCGCTCCGGCGACGAAGAGGATCACGAAGACGACCCAGATCTCCGGCGATGCCGGCAGCGCGAGGTAGCTCAGCGCGAGCACGGCGGCCCCCGTGACGAGCATGGGCCGCCGACCGAGGGTGTCGTTCCAGCGGCCGGAGGGGAAGATCAGGATCGCGTTGCCTGCGGCGTAAGCGGCGAGCACCCACGCGGCCAGTGCCGCGTCCCCCTGGAACGCGACGGCGACGAAGATCGGGATGACCGAGACGCGGACTCCGTAGGAGGACCAGCCGAAGGCGAACACCGAGAGCAGCAGCGTGCGGAAGTGCGGTGTCGCGAGGGCGTCGCGCACGGTCACTTCCGCGTGCTCGCCGGGCTCCCCGGGATCCCGCCTGCCCGCCGCCCGTGAGCCGCGCAGGGCGACCGCGACGACGGTGGCTGCCGCGACGAGCGTCACGAAGTAGAAGATGAAGGGCGCACGCAGCCCGAGCGCCGCGAGGGCCCCTCCGAACACCGGCCCGAGCAGTCCGCCGAGCAGGAAGCCGGCGGCGTTGAGACTCGCGACCCTGGCGCGCGCCGTCGGCGGGCTCACCTTGATGAGCAGCGCGGTGGCGGCGACGGTGAACATCGTCGAGCCGATTCCGCCGAGACCCCGCAGCACGACGAACTGGGCGTAGTCCGCCGCGAAGGCGGCGGCCCCCGTCGAGACCGCGACGATGAGGATCCCGGCGGTGTAGCAGCGCCGCTCGCCGAGCCGCCCGACCGCCCAGCCGGCGAGCGGCGCCGAGAGCAGCCGCATGAGCGCGAAGGCGCTGACGATGGCGGAGGCGGCGAAGTTCGAGACGCCGAATTCGAGCGCGAACTGGGGGATCGCAGGGGCCACGACCCCGTAGCCGAGCGCGACGGTGAAGCCGCCGGCGACGAGCGCCCAGACCTCGAAGGGCAGGCGGGTCCGGGAGCTTTCACGCATCCCACGATCCTACGCGGCGCCCGCGCCGCTCATGGGCGGCGCGGGCGCGGCTCCCGCTCGGCTCCGAACAGCTCGGTACCAGGGTTTCCCGCCTGCCGGGTGAAGCGGGTGCGACGCTGCGCGGAGTTCTCAACGGCGAAGCTGGCCATATCCGGCAGATAGCGGTCGTCGGCGGCCTCCACCACCGCGCCCGTGTCATCGAAGGAGACGCGCCGCACCCGCAGCAGCGGCGTGCCGGGTGAGACGCCCAACTGCTCGACCTCGAGCGGATGCGCGCCGATGGCGTCGATGAGATGGCGGGCGCGCACCGGGGCGGCGCCGGCCTCGGCGAGTGCGTGCGTGATGCTGCCGTGCGAGAGATCGCTCGTAAGTAGCCGCTCGCCGAGCGGCTGAGGGAACACCGAGCGTTCGAGCATGGCCGGCTGATCGCCGAGCAGTCGCAGGCGGATCACCTCCACCACCGGGGAGCCGGGTTCGACGCGCAGTTCGCGGGCGATGTGCTCGGTCGCGGGCCGCGTCTCGGCCTCCACGACCCGCTGGCCGGGCACCAGGCCGAACTCGCGCGCCCACTCGGAGAAGGAGATGAAGGTGTCGAAGGACTGCGGGATCGCGGTCCGCTGCACCCGCGGGGGTGCGCCGCGGCGCCCCACGATCATCCCTTCCTCGCGCAGTTCTGCGAGTGCCTGGCGGATCGCGGCGCGCGAGGTGCCGAACTCGGCGAGGAGGGTCTTCTCGGGCGGCACGCGCTCGCCCGGTCGCCAGACACCCGTCCGGATCCGGTGCACCATCTCGTCGGCCAGGCTGGTGCGGCGGGGCGAGCTCGCTGACATGGACTCAGCCTATAAATCACAGGACGATCACGGGTCGCACACGAAGCCAACGCTCGGTGAACGAATCGTGAATGCGGGTGGAACGCTCGCCGCCGCGCCCCTTGAACCCTCCACCCGAGTGACCTAGCCTGGGGTCAGGCCCCGGTGGATCCCATCGGCTTCGGTGGCCGCCGGGGCGTGGCGCCGCCGCTGGCGGACGCGATTCCCGAGGGGGCGGGCCAGAGCGTGCGCCCGGATTGGCAGGGTGGCCCATGTGCAGGTGGCTCGCGTATCTCGGCCCGGCGATTCCGATCGAGGATGTCGTCGTGCGGCCCGATCACTCCCTCATCGACCAGAGCCTGCTGGCGCGGGATCTGTTCCTTCCCGGCAATCCGATGGCCTCCCAGTTCCGGGACCGCGCCTTCCCCACGAACGGCGACGGTTTCGGCCTGGCCTGGCACGGCAGGAACGGGACGCTGGGGCAGTACCGGCAGACCACCCCGGCGTGGGACAGCCAGAACCTGCGGCATCTGGCATCCCAGATCGAGTCGGACTGCTTCCTCGCACACGTGCGTGCCGCGCCCGGAGGCACGATTTCCGAGCAGAACTGCCACCCCTTCGTGCATGGCGGCTGGATGTTCCAGCACAACGGCGAGGTCGGCGGCTTCTCGCGTCTGAAACGAGAGCTCACGATGGAGGTGGATCCGGAGCTCTACCCGTACATCCAGGGCAACGGCGACACCGAGGTGTGCTTCTTCCTCGCGCTCAGCTACGGGCTCGCCGGCGATCCGGTCGCGGCGCTCACCCGCATGGTGCACCGGGTGGAGCGGGCCCGGAGCGAGCTCGGCGTCGCCGAACCCTTCCGGGCGACGATGTGCGCCTCGGACGGGACGCGGCTCGTCGTGCTGCGGTGGCTGAGCCCCGGGGCTTCCGGCGCCGTCGCCCCCTCGCTGTTCACCTCCCGCGGCGGGGCCGAGCTGCGCACCGTGGACGGCCTCGACGATCGCCTCGCGGACGACGCCCACCTGATCGTCTCGGAGCCGCTGGAGCTGCACTGGAGCCGGCGCACCTGGGAGGAGGTACCCGCGGGCACGATCGGCGTCATCGAGCGCGGAGGCGAAGCGAGCTTCGCCCCCATTCCGCCCCCGGCGGATAGCAGGGGCTGAGGGACGTGCCGGGCACGGGGGAGGCTGCGCAGAGCGCCACGTGTTCACCGCGTTCGCGATGACGGTGCTGATCGTGAAGTTCGCGCAGCCTCACGTCGGCGAGAGCGTGCTGCGGCTCCTCGCGCCGGGACTGATGAGCCGCGATCGGGATCATCATCGGGGTGGGACTCAGCCGGGACCTGCGCGCACTTCGGACACGGATCGCCGCGGCGCCGCGAGATGCCCGCGCTCGCCGCAGGGGGCGGGGCCGCGGCCGGAGGGAGCGATGACCCCGCCCGCCACTTCGGCGGCCGATCACGCCCCGGCCTGGCCGGCTCGTGGCTACTCCGGTCCGTGCCCATCCCAGCTGAGGACGCGGTCGAGGAGTTCTGCCGGTGAGTCGCTGCTGTCCAGTCTGAGCACAGGCTGTTCGAGCCGAGCGAGCCACTGCTCGTGCGCGGCACGGCTGCGGCCGATGAATTCTGGGTCGTCGTACCCCCGCGCCCACTCCATGAAGGTCTCCCAGGCGTTGCGATCGTAGGCGGCATCCGCCCGTCGGCGCAGTTCCCGCGCTTCAAGTCGGCGGAGCCGCTCCGCGGGGTCGAGCGTGAGAAAGACCACCGCATCGCACTCTTGGACGATGCTCTCGCCCCAGCCGAGCATCGACCCGGAGAGGACCCAGGCCTCCCGCGGGACGAACAGCTGACGCATGAGCGCGATCCGCTCTGCTTCGGGACGCTTGCGGGTGTATGGCGGGTCCGTGGGAAGCCAGAAGTAGTCGTCGGCGTCCGCGTGGGGCGTCGACCAGGCATCGGCGAGCGCCCGCGCGAGGCTGGTCGTCCCGGTCCCGCTTGCCCCAAGGATATGCACCCGGGATCGCTTCATGGTTCCTGGCCTCCTCGGGATCGTCGACGGTCGGTCTCTCCTGGAGGATTCGTTGAGCGCGGAGCGGAGCGAGTGCCCCCGGCAGGATTCGAACCTGCGACCGACGGATTAGAAGGCCGTTGCTCTATCCACTGAGCTACGGAGGCGACGCGTCAAGCGTACTATGCCGATTCCGGCTCAGCTCTTCTTGGCGGCCGCCTTCGCGGCGCGCTTGGTCTCGCGGACCTTGAGCAGGGACTCGGGGGAGGTGATGTCGGCGACGCTGCGGAAGGAGCCCTCCTCGCCGTAGGGGGCCGAGGCCTCACGCCATCCCTCGCCGGTGAAACCGCACTGCTTGCCGAGCAGCGCGAGGAAGATCTTCGCCTTCTGCTCCCCGAAGCCGGGGAGCTTCTTGAGGCGCTTCAGCACCGTGGGGCCGTCGGGCGATCCCTCGGTCCAGATCGCTGCGGCGTCGCCGCCCCAGTCATCGAGCAGCGCGCGGCAGAGCGTCTGCACACGCTCGGCCATCGAGCCGGGGAAGCGGTGCACGGCGGGCGTCTGCTTGAAGGCGGCAGCGAAGTCGTCGGCGTCGGTCTCCGCGATGGTGCGCGCATCGACCGCGCCCACCCGCTGCGCGATCTTCAGCGGCCCGGTGAAGGCCACCTCCATCGCAATCTGCTGGTCGAGCAGCATCCCGATGAGCAGCGCGAGCGGGTTCTCCGTCAGCAGCGCATCGGCTTCGGCATCGTCGGTGAGGTGCAGCGTCATGCCCACCAGTCTACGATCGCGCAGCGCCCGGCTGGGAGGCGGGCGGGACGGACCGGACGCGGGATGCGTTCGCGGGACGGCGGCTACGGAGGGCCGCCCGCGGCTACTCGAAGCGGTTGACCATGGCGAGGGCGGCGCGCTCGATGTAGTCGCGGAAAGCGGCGTCGTGCATGGGCGGCAGTTCGACCTCGTCGAGGGCGGCGTGCATGTGGGCGAGCCAGTGCTCCTTCGCCTCGGGCGTCACCGGGAAAGGGGCGTGCCGCATGCGCAGCCGGGGGTGGCCGCGCTGCTCGGAGTATGTCGTCGGGCCGCCCCAGTACTGCTCGAAGAAGGTGCGCAGCCGCCAGATCGCGCCCTCCCAGTCCGCCTCGGGATACATCGACGCGAGCACCTCGTCTTCGCGCACCCGGCGGTAGAAGGCGCGCACCAGCCGCTCGAAGGTCTCCGTGCCGCCCAGCTGCGCCCACACGGTGTCGGTGACGGCGTCTCCGCGCTCGCCGGAGCGGAGGGTGAGGCGCGGTTGCGGGTTCGCGGCGGGCGCCTGGATGCCGGTATGCGCCTGCCTCGGAGCCGAGGGACCGCCGCCCGGGTGCGCGGCCCCCGGGAACCGGTGCGCTCCGGCCTCGTGCTGACCGCCTTGCCTGCGGGTTTCGTTCACTTGTTGCCTCCCGGGAAATGGGGCAGCTCGGTGGCGAGCTGAATGCCCGCCTCGGCGAAGTTGCGGACCAAGACGGGGCGCAGCGCGCGCTGAACCGCCCACTGGGCCTCGGGACGCGTGCGCATGGCGAGCCGCATGGTGACACGGTCGCCAAAGGCGCTCTCCACGCCCCACACCTCGGGGGCGCCCATGATCTTGCGGGCGGTCTCGGGGCGCTCCATGAGTGAGCGGGCGGAGGCAAGCGCGACCCGCTCCACCTCGTCGAGGTCCGCGTCCGCCTCCACCGTGATGTCGATGAGCGCGCGACCCCAGCCCTGTGAGGCGTTACCGAGGGTGAGGATCTCGCCGTTGCGCACGAACCAGAGCGTGCCGTCGATGCCGCGCACCTGCGTGACGCGGATCCCCACGTCCTCGACCGTTCCGCTGATCTCGCCGACGGTCACCCAGTCACCCACCCCCAGCTGGTCCTCGAACACCATGAAGATGCCGTTGAGGATGTCCTTCACGACGTTCTGGGCGCCGAAGGCGAGGCCTGCGGCCACGATGCCGGCGGAGGTGAGCAGCGCCCCGAGGTTCACGCCGAGCTGGCCGAGGACGAGGATCAGCGCGACGACCACGACCGTCCAGCTGATGATGTGCCTGCCGACGGCCCCCAGCGTGCGGGTGCGCTGCACGGCGCGCGCGTTCACGTAGGGGGCCGCCTGCATCTCGGAGGTGGTGTCGACGTTCTGGGCACGCTTGACGCCGCTCACGATCCTGGTGACGGTGCGCATGAGCAGGCGCCGGAGCAGCCAGTTGATGAGCACCGCCAGTACGACGATGAGCACGATGAGCAGCGGGCGCTGATACGTCGTGAGGAAGTCGCCGATCGACTGCCACACGGTGGCCCCCACCTCCTCGACGTCCTCCACTCAGGCCTCCCGATCGGCCTGCTGTGCGCGCAGGGCGCGCTCGACGCCGGCGAGGTGCTCGGTAACCATGCGGCGCGGGGCGGCGGGAGCGTCGGCGTGCGCGTCGAGCCAGGCGCGGGTCGCGTCCGCGAGTCGCTGGTCGGCGAGCTCGGCAGGGTAGAAGCCCTCGATCAGCTCCTCGGCGATGGCGTAGCTGCGCGACTCCCACACGGGAAGCAGCGCCTCGAAGAAGCGCTCCACGTAGGGTTCGAGCAGGCCGCGGTCGTGGGCGCGGCCGAATCCGAGACCGGTGGCGCGCACGATCGCATTGGGCTTGTCGCTCTCTTCGAAGACGGAGGCCCAGGCGCGGGCCTTGTCCTCGGCGGTGGGCAGTGCCGCGCGGGCGTGCGCGGCGGACTGGTTGCCTGTGGCGGTGCGGTCCTCGGCGAGCCGGCTCTCGATCTGCTCTTCGCCCGCCCGGCCCCCGGCGGCGAGCGCGATGAGCAGCTCCCAGCCGAGGTCCGTGTCGATGTCGAGGCCGTCGAGGGGCAGGGAGCCGTCGAACAGCCCCTGCACGGTATCGAGCTGGTCTTCGCTTGCCGCGAGCTGCGCGAACGACTTCACGAACTGGAACTGGCGGTCCGAGCCGGGCTCCGCGTCGACCGCCAGACGCCACAGCGCGTCGCCCACCCGTTCGAGGGTCTCAGCGCGGCGCGAGGGGTCGACGTAACTGGATGCGGCGAGCAGCAGCTGCCCGAGCAGGGTGCGCAGCGTGGTGGATGCGTCCTCGGCGGCGATGTGCGAGAGCACGATGTCGACGAAGCGGGACGCGGGAAGCTCGGCGTCGCGGGTGGCATCCCAGAGTGTGCCCCAGAGCAGTGCGCGGGCGAGGGAGTCCTCGACGTCCCCGAGCCGCTCGGCGGCGGTGGCCAGCGAGCGCTCGTCGAGCCGGATCTTGGCGTAGCTCAGGTCGTCGTCGTTGAGCAGCAGCAGATCCGGCTGTGCGGTTCCCACCAGCTCGGGAACCTCGGTGCGTGCGCCGTCCACGTCGAGTTCGATGCGGTGCACGCGGCGCACGCCCTCCTCGCTCGCCGCGTAGAGGCCGACGCCGATGCGGTGGGGGCGCAGCGTCGGGTAGTCGGGGGCGGCGGTCTGCTCGATGGCGAAGCTCGTGTAGCGGCCCTCCGCGTCGATCTCGAAGACGGGGCGCAGCGTGTTGACGCCGGCGGTCTCGAGCCACAGCTTCGACCACTCGGCGAGGTTGCGGCCGCTGTGCGCTTCGAGCTCCGCGAGCAGGTCACCGAGCTCGGTGTTGCCGTGGTGGTGCTTCACGAAGTAGTCGTGGACGCCGCGCATGAAGGGCTCACGGCCCACCCAGGCGACGAGCTGCTTGAGCACGGAGGCGCCCTTGGCGTAGGTGATGCCGTCGAAGTTGACGAGCACGTCCTCGAGGTCGCGGATGGGGGCGACGATGGGGTGGGTGGAGGGGAGCTGATCCTGCCGGTAGGCCCACGACTTCTCGGAGGCGACGAAGGTGGTCCAGCACTCGGTCCACTCGGTGGCCTCCGCGACGCCGAGCGTCGACATGTACTCCGCGAAGGACTCGTTGAGCCACAGATCGTTCCACCAGCGCATGGTCACGAGGTCGCCGAACCACATGTGCGCGAGTTCGTGCAGGATCGTGACGACGCGGCGCTCGCGCATGGCGTCGGTGACCTGGCTGCGGAACACGTACGCCTCCGTGAAGGTGATGGCGCCCGCGTTCTCCATCGCGCCCATGTTGTACTCGGGCACGAAGAGCTGGTCGTACTTGTCGAAGGGGTACGGGTAGTCGAACTGCTCCTCGAAGAATGCGAAGCCCTCGCGGGTCTTCTCGAAGATGTAGTCGGCGTCGAGGTACTCGGAGAGGGATGCACGGCAGAACACTCCGAGCGGGATCGTGCGCCCGTCACGGCTGATCAGCTCGGAGCGCACGACCGAGTAGGGGCCGGCGATGAGCGCGGTGATGTAGCTCGACATGACGGGAGTGGGCTCGAAGGTCCACGTCGCGATGTCCTGCTCGGTCCAGTCCGTGCCCTGGGCGCCCGCCTTGCGGCCGGCCGGGACCGGCGCGGGCGTGGGCTGGTTGCTGACGATCTGCCAGCGGGCGGGCGCGGTGACGGTGAACTGGAAGGTGGCCTTCAGATCGGGCTGCTCGAAGACGGCGAACATGCGGCGCGAGTCCGGCACCTCGAACTGCGAGTAGAGGTAGACCTCGCCGTCGGCGGGGTCGACGAAGCGGTGCAGGCCCTCGCCGGTGTTGGTGTACCGCTGCGTGGAGACGATCCTCACCGTGTTCTCGGCCGCGAGGCCGGGGAGCTGCACGCGGGAGTCGGCGAAGAGCCCGGC
Source organism: Leucobacter massiliensis (assembly GCF_002982315.1). Lineage (GTDB taxonomy): Bacteria > Actinomycetota > Actinomycetes > Actinomycetales > Microbacteriaceae > Leucobacter > Leucobacter massiliensis. The sequence goes on from NZ_MWZD01000013.1 coordinate 71,368, forward strand.
CGGGTCGAGGGACTCGCCATTGAGTTCGATGCGCTCGACCGAGTCGGCGATGAGGTCGACGAAGGTGGCGGCACCGGGCTGCGCGGAGAAGTGGATCGTCGTCTCCGCGGCGAAGGTCTCGGGGCCCTGGGTGAGGTCGAGCGCGACCTCGTAGCGCTCGGTGGAGACGATGCTCGCGCGCTCGCGGGCCTCTTCGCGGGTGAGGTTGGTTCCTGGCACTGGTGCTCCTCGGCTGGGAATCGATGACGGCGCGCGGCCCTCGTGAGGCCGCGGCGATGGGTACGGGATCAAGCCTATGCCCGGGGGCTGTGCGCGTGCGCTGGGGGGCGCTTCACGTGCCGGGGCGGGGTCGCTATCATGGGCGCATGAGCCAGGAAAGCGCGCCGCAGTCACCGTCCGTCGAGTTCTACTTCGACCCCATCTGCCCGTGGTGCTGGATGACGAGCCGCTGGGCTGCCGAGGTGTCCGCGGTGCGCGGCTTCGAGATCGACTGGCGCCCCATCAGCCTGGCGATCCTGAACGAGGGGCAGGATCACGGCGCGTACGGCGAAGCGCACTTCCAGGGCAAGCGGATGGGCCGCGTGGCGATCGCGGTGCGTGACGCGCACGGCGGGGCGAAGGTCGGCGAGCTGTACACGGCGCTGGGGGAGCGGATCCACCCCGGCGGGCGCTCCGACACCGACGGGATCATCGCCGAGGCGCTCGCCGAGATCGGCCTTCCCGCCGAGCTGGCGGCCGCGGCGGACGCCGAAGAGCACGACGACGCGCTGCGCGCGAACACGGATCACGCGATGGAGATCGCGGGGCCCGATGTGGGGGTGCCGATCATCTCGATCGACGGTGTGTCGTTCTTCGGCCCGGTGGTCACCCCGGCGCCCACGGGGGAGCAGGCGCTGCGCCTGTGGGACGGCATCGCGGCCGCTGCGAGCGTGCCCGGTTTCTACGAGCTGAAGCGCGGCCGGACCCGGGGCCCGCAGTTCTAGGCGTCTCCATTCGGCGCACGCCTCCTCCGGGGATCCTCTGATCCGGCTCGGGGGCGCCGCACGGAGGGCCTGGCGCGCAGGCGGGGCCCCCGGTCCCGGTATCCTGTTGCGCATGCGCATTCACCTCGCCACGGACCATGCCGGACTCGAATTCAGCCACCGACTGCAGCAGCATTTGAGCGAGCAGGGACACGAGGTCGTCGACCACGGGCCCGCTGAATACGACGCGCTCGACGACTACCCCTCCTTCTGCATCAACGCCGCGATCGGGGTCGCCCGCGACGAGCGGGACGGGGTCGAGGCGCTGGGCGTGGTGTTCGGGGGCTCCGGCAACGGCGAGCAGATGTCCGCGAACAAGGTGCAGGGGATCCGGGCCGCCCTGGTCTGGAACGAGTCGACGGCGACGCTCGCCCGGGAGCACAACAACGCGAACGTGATCTCCATCGGCGCGCGTCAGCACCCCGTGGAGGATGCGATCCGGTTCATCGACCTGTTCATCGCGACGCCCTTCCCCGGTGACGAGCGGCACGTCCGCCGTATCTCGCAGCTCGGCGAGTACGAGCGAACGGGTGCCATCGCGGGCAAGCAGATCGACGAGCTGTAGGGATCGCGCACCGCAATGCCCGAGGGTCACTCCGTCCATCGCATCGCCCGTCAGTTCTCCGTCAACTTCGTGGGGACCTCGCCGGAGGTCACGAGCCCGCAGGGCCGTTTCGCGCAGGGCGCTGAACTGCTGAGCGGGCGTGAGATGACGGACGCGCGCGCCGTGGGCAAGCAGATGTTCCTGGAGTTCGCGGGGGAGCGCTGGCTGCGGGTCCACCTGGGCATCTACGGCGCGTGGGATTTCGCGGGCGATGTGCGCGTGGATCCTGCGATCCAGATCCACGCGAGCAAGTTCGGGCGCGGTCGGCTGGGGCAGACCGGCATGGCGGGGGTGGTCGACGAGGAAGGCGAGGACTCGGTGGCGTCGATCGGCGCGCCGCGCCGTGCGCGTCTGCAGCGCGTGCAGATGGCGGAGCACGACCGCGCGGGGGAGGTCGCGAGCGCCTTTCCCCCTGACCCGGTCGGGCAGGTGCGGGTGCGCCTGCTGAACGAGCGGGTGTGCGCCGATCTGCGCGGGCCGACGGCCTGCGAGGTGCTGAGCCCCGGGGAGGTCGACGCCGTGGTCCAGCGGCTCGGACCGGATCCCGCGAACGCGAACACTCCCGCTGAGCGCGACCGTTTCGTGGAGCGCGCCCGCAAGAAGCGCACCCCCATCGGGCTGGTGCTCATGGACCAGTCGGTGATCGCGGGGATCGGCAACGTCTACCGCGCGGAGCTGCTCTTCCGCGCGGGCCTCGATCCGCACACTCCCGCGAACACGCTCGACCGCACGGTGCTCGAAGCGCTGTGGGACGACTGGGCTCATCTGCTGGAGATCGGGATCACGGTCGGGCAGATGATCACGATCGACGGGCTGGAGGGCGAGGACTATCGCCGCGCGCTCGCCGAACGGGACGAGCGGCACTGGGTGTACAAGCTGGAGGGTACGCCGTGCAAGCGCTGCGGGGCGAACATCCTGCTCGAGGAGTTCGGCGCCCGCAAGCTGTATTGGTGCGCGGGCTGCCAGTCCTGAGGCGCCGGGCCACATCCGATGTGGGGTTGATAGGGTGTATGGACGAGCGCGGCCCGGCCGGCCCGTCCCCGAAGCGATCGAGGAGCAACGATGAACAGTGCGAGCGCGCCTCCCGCCGAGCGTGAGGCCCCCCTCGCCCAGGATGCGTCGACCGGCGTGACGGGAGACGCCGCGGCGGCCGCCCCGGGTGCGGAGCGCTCCGCGGCGGACCGTTTCATGCGCCGTCTGCTGCGCGTGAGCGAAGTCGACCGTTCGGCGAAGGTGCAGCGCGAGGCGCACCGAGGGTTCCGCACCTCGCTGATCGTGTCCGGAGTGCGCTGCCTCATCAGTTACCTCGCGATCCCGATCCTCGTCCCGATCCTGGGCGTGGCGGGGGTCTTCGCGGCTCCGGTCGGGATCCTGCTCTGCGTGGTCGCCGTGCTGAACGGCATCTACAGCGTGCGCCGTTTCTGGATCAGCGATCACCGCTCGCGGTGGATGTACACCTGGTTCATGGCCGTGGTGTTCGCGATCCTGGCTGTGGCGCTGGTGACGGACGTCAGCCGGATCGCGGGGGCGCTGTGAGCCCTGTGGCGGACCGGGATCGAGGAGGAATGGTGAGCGAACAGGAGGCCGCTGGCGCGGCACGTGCGGACGAGGTGCTGAGGAGCGAGGCTGCTCCCGGGGCGGAAGGTGCCGATGAGGGGCCTGAGAGCGTCCCGCCGAAGGCCTGGGTGACGCTCGTGCTCTTCGCCGCGTTCGTGGTCGCGTTCGGCACCTGCGCCTCCACCTTCATGTTCGACTGAGACTGCGGCGCGGCAGCTCGCCGAGGCGCACGGTGATGACGCCCGCGATGATGAGGGCGGCTCCGAGCCACTGCATGCCCGTCGGGAGAATGGCCAGCAGCAGTATCGTCCACACGATCCCGAACAGGGGCTCGGAATAGCCGGTGAAGCTGGCCATGGTGGCGCCCAGCCGTCGAGAGGCGGAGACGCCGAGGACGTAGGCGAGCACGGTGGAGATGAGCGCCATGCCCGCGACCACGGCCAGCGGTGAGAGTTCGGCGCCCGCGATGACGGGGGCGGTGCTCGTGACGGCGAAGGGGAGAATCCCGATCGCGGAGACGAGGCCCAGCGCGATCGCGGCGACCGCGAGCCCGAGGCCGACGAAGGGCAAAGGCGGGATGCCGTGGTCGCTCGCGGCCCCGGTCGCATAGTAGGCGGCGTTGCCGACGGCCGCGACGAGGGCGAAGAGCACCCCCAGCGGGTGCAGTGCCCCCTCGAGGCCGGCCCCGGACACGGCGATGAGGCCGACCACGGCGAGGCCGGCGCCGAGGAGCGTGAGGCGCGAGGGCGCGAGCCGGCTGCGCGCCCACACCCACAGCACCAGCAGCACCGGTCCCATGAACTCGATGAGCAGCGCGAGACTGGGGGCGATGAAGCCGACGGCCAGGAAGAACGCGAGCTGGCACCCGGCGACGGCGAGCAGGCCGAAGAGCAGCAGTGAGCGCCACGCGCGGCGCACCAGTCCCCACTGTCCCCGGAGCATCATGAGGCTCGGCACCGCGAGCACGAGTGCGGCGACCGTGATGCGGGCGGTGGCCGCGGCTCCCGCACTCCATCCGGCCGAGATCAGCGAGCTCGCGAAGATACCGGAGAGGGCGAAGCTCGCCGCCGATCCGATGGCGAGCAGAAAGCCCGTGTAGGGCGGCTGAGCGGCACGCACCGTGGTCACCTCCGTCGATCCCGACCGCGCCGCACGCCGGCGCCCCTGCGAGCGTATCGTGTCGCGGCGGCTCCGTGATCGGGGTGGCCGCGCGCGCCGAGATGACGCCGCGAAACGCGGCCGCAGCGCCCATGTCGGGGGCGGCGGCTACGCTGGGAGCATGAGCCACGAGACCCGCGAAGACGCCAGCACCGCAGCGCCAGAGCCGCAGCTCTCCGAGACGGCACGGATCGCGCGCGATCTGATCCGCATCGACACCACGAACCGCGGCGGCGGCGACGCGGAACCCGAGCGCCCCGCAGCGGAGTACGTCGCCGCCTATCTGCGCGAGCTCGGCCTCGATCCGCGCATCATCGAGTCGCAGCCGGGTCGCGCGAGCGTCGTCGCGCGTGTTCCCGGGGCGGACCCCTCGCTACCGGCGCTGGTGCTGCACGGTCATCTCGACGTGGTGCCCGCCGACCCGGCGAACTGGAGCGTCGACCCCTTCGCGGGCGTCGTGAAGGACGGGATGCTGTGGGGCCGGGGGGCGGTCGACATGAAGGACATGGACGCCATGATCCTGACGGCGGTCGCGGCGCTGCTGCGGGCGGGGGAGCTGCCGCGGCGGGAGGTGATCCTCGCCTTCTTCGCCGACGAGGAGAACGGTGGCGTCTTCGGCTCGCACTACCTGGTGCGGCATCACCCCGAGCTGTTCGCTGGGGCCCGGACGGCGATCAGCGAGGTCGGCGGGTATTCGATCGACGTCGCGGGCACGCGCGCCTACCTCGTGCAGACGGGCGAGAAGGCGCTCGACTGGATCCGCCTGCGGGCCCGCGGCACCGCCGCGCATGGCTCCCGCCAGTGGGACGACAACGCGGTCACCCGGCTCGCGGAGGCGATCGCGGCCCTGGGCCGGCACGAGTGGCCGCTGCTGCTGTGCGACACGACGCGCGAGCTGATCGACGAGCTCGCGACGATCCTCGGCGAGGATCCCCGCGAGGTGACGCCCGACGAGCTGGTGCTCCGGCTCGGGAAGGGAGGCGGCTTCATCCAGGCGAGCCTGCGCACGACGAGCAACCCGACGGTGCTCAGCGCGGGCTACAAGCACAACGTCATTCCCGACACCGCGGAGGCACTGGTGGACGTGCGGCCGCTGCCGGGACGGCAGGAGGAGGTGCTGGCCGAGATCCAGCGCATCGTCGGACCGGACATCGAGATCGAGTCCGTGCACTCCGACATCGGACTGGAGGTTCCCTTCTCCGGCGAGCTGGTCGAGGCGATGACGGCCAGCCTGCGGCGCGCAGACCCCGAGGCTCGCGTGCTGCCCTATCTGCTGTCGGGCGGCACGGACAACAAGGCGCTGTCCTCGCTCGGCATCTCGGGCTACGGTTTCGCCCCGCTGCGGCTGCCCGCCGAGCTCGACTTCCCCGGCATGTTCCACGGGGTGGACGAGCGCGTGCCGCTGGATGCGCTCGACTTCGGGCACGGCGTCCTGCTCGATCTGCTGCGCAGCTACTGAGGGCCGGTCTGGGCTATCCTGGACGGCGGCCCGAATCGGTGGCTTCGCGCTGCCAGGAAAGGAAACGATGGGAATCTTCGAGGCGATCCTCCTCGGCATCATCCAGGGGCTCACCGAGTTTCTGCCGATCTCGTCGAGCGCGCATCTGCGGATCGCGAGCGAGCTGATGGGCATCGGCGACGCGGGCGCCGCCTTCACGGCGATCACGCAGATCGGCACGGAGGCGGCCGTGGTCGTGTTCTTCTGGCGCGACATCGTGCGCATCGTCGGTGCGTGGTTCGGATCCTTCACCGGACGGGTGCCGCGACGCGACCCGGATGTGCTGCTGGGGTGGTGGATCATCCTCGGCACGTTGCCCATCGTGGTGCTCGGGCTGCTGTTCCAGGACCAGATCGAGACGACCCTGCGTTCGCTCTGGTTCGTGGCCGCGACGCTGATCGTCTTCGGGATCCTGCTCGGCATCGCCGACTGGGCGGGGCGCAAGACCCGGCCACTGGAGCAGCTCACGTGGAAGCACGGCCTGATCTTCGGCTTCGCGCAGGCGATGGCGCTGATCCCTGGCGTCTCTCGCTCGGGCGGCACGATCACGGCGGGCCTGCTCATGGGGTACCGGCGGGAAGCCGCCGCACGCTATGCCTTCCTGCTGGCGATTCCCGCCGTGTTCGGCTCGGGGTTCTATCAGCTCGTGAAGGAGGTCCGCGAGCCGAGCGGCGGCGCGCCGATGCTGATGACGCTCGTCGCCTCGGTGGTGGCCTTCCTCGTGGCGATCGTGGTGATCAAGTTCTTCATGAGCTACATCTCGAAGCGCAGCTTCATGCCGTTCGTGATCTACCGGGTGCTGCTCGGGATCGCGATCATGGTGCTGCTCGCGACGGGCGTGCTCACTCCTGAGAGCGGTGCCTCGCTCGCCACGGATGCTGGGACCAGCGTGAGCGACGCGGCGGCGATGGGAGCGGCGCAGTGAGAACCTGGACGCCTCCGGAGATCCCGGCGCTTCCCGGCGAGGGCCCGGCACCCAAGCTGCACAACACCTCGAGCGGCCGCCTGGAGCACCCGGCCTTCCCCGAGGGGCGGGCGATGCTCTACGTCTGCGGCATCACCCCGTACGATGCGACGCATCTCGGCCACGCCTTCACCTATCTCGCCTTCGACATCATGCAGCGCGCCTGGCGCGACGCCGGCATCGACACCGTGTACGCGCAGAACATCACCGATGTCGACGACCCGCTGCTGGAGCGGGCGCGCGAGACCGGCGTGGACTGGCGCGATCTCGCCGAGGAGCAGATCGGCCTGTTCCGATCCGATATGCACCGCTTGGGCATGATCCCGCCGGAGCACTATGTGGCGGTCACGGAGCAGATCGACGAGATCGCCGCTGCGGTGCGCGCGCTGCTCGACCGGGGCCTCGCCTACCGGGTGCCCACGGGTGATGCGGCCGGCGACGACGTGTACTTCGACACGGACGCGGCCGAGCGCGCCTCGCAGTGGCGGCTGGGAGATGTGGCGCCCTACGACCGCGAGCTGATGCTGCGGCTGAGCGCCGAGCGCGGCGGCGATCCCGAGCGGCCCGGCAAGCGCAACCCGCTCGATCCGCTGCTGTGGCGGGCGGCCCGTGCGGGCGAGCCCAGCTGGGAGTCGACCGTGGGCGAGGGGCGCCCGGGCTGGCACATCGAGTGCTCGGTGATCGCCACGGGCGCGCTCGGGGGAGCGTTCACGGTGCAGGGCGGGGGATCGGATCTGATCTTCCCGCACCACGAGTACACGGCGGCGCACGCCACCGCGATCTCCGACACGCCGCTGGCGCACCTCTACAGCCACGCGGGGCTCGTCTCCTATCAGGGCCACAAGATGTCGAAGTCGCGCGGCAACCTCGTCTTCGTGTCGAAACTGCTCGACGGCACCCACGGCGGCGCCCCGGCGGCCGACCCCTCGGCGATCCGGCTCGGCCTGCTCGCGCACCACTACCGCTCGGAGTGGGAGTGGCACGACAGCGACCTCGACGTGGCGCATCGCCGGCTGGAGGCGTGGCGCGAGGGATTGCGCCGTCGCGGGGAGGAGCCGGTTCCGGCGCTTGCGGTGCTGCAGCAGCTGCGCTCCTCACTGGCGAACGACCTCGACACCCCCGTGATGCTGGCGAGCCTCGACGCGGCGCTCGACCGAGGGGTCGACGACCCCGATCTCATCGCCGACGCGGCGCTCGCACTCCTGGGCGTCGAGCTGCGCTCCTGAGCGGCGGGCGGGGCGCGGACCGGCTAGCGGGGCTGCTCGTCGTCGGTGCCGTCCTGGGGTCGCGGCTCGCCAGGCTCCGGGCCCGTCGATCCGCCCTCCAGGAACTTCTCGAACTCCCGGGCGAGGGCGTCGCCGCTCGTCTCGGCCGCAAGCGCCTCGTCGCGCGACTCTTCGAGCCGGCGGATGTAGCGTGACATCTCCTCGTCGGCCGCGGCGATCCGGTTGATGTTCGCCTCCCACTCGTTGGCCTGCACGAGCAGCTCCCCCCGCGGGATCACCACGTCGAGCAGTTCTTCGAGCTTGTCGAGCAGCGCGAGCGTCGCCTTCGGAGACGGGGTGCTGTGCACGTAATGGGGGACCTGCGCCCAGAGCGAGATCGACGGGATCCCCGCCTCCGCGAGCGCGAGGTCCACGACGGCCGAGATGCCGGCAGGTCCCTCGTAGCTGCTGCGCTCCGCGCCGCAGCGTTCCCGCAGCTCCGGGTTCTCGGAGGTGATGGTCGTGACGATAGGCCGGGAGTGGGGCGCGTCCGAGAACATGGAGCCGAGCAGGATCACGAGGTCGATCGCCCAGACATCGGCGAGCTCGACGATCTCGTCCGCGAAGTTCTGCCAGTCGCGGGCCGGCTCGACGCCCGCGAGCAGGAAGAGCTCGGTGACGGGGCTGCCGTCGATCCGGTGCACGCGCTCCGGTTCCGGGGTCGCCGCCTCGTCCCCGGCATCCTCGCGTGCGGCGGCGCCGGGCTCTCCCGGCCGCTCGATGCGCCCGTAGAGCCGGGTGTCCGGCCACTCGAGCGTGCGCCGGCCCGCCTCATCGATGACGAGACGAGGCCGGTGGACCTGGAAGTCGACGTACCCCTCGGAGCCGATGACGTGCAGCACCTCCGTGTCGAGCAGCTCGCCGAGGTGCTGCAGCACCTCCGTCGTCGCGTCGCCGGCGTCGCTCCAGCCCTGGAAGGCGGCGATGAGTACGCGGGGGTGCTGGCCTGCGGGTGCGGTCACGAAGCTGAGCTCCTCGGTTCGGGGCGGGGTGGGCTCCAGGATAGCGGCTGAGCACCGCGGGTTCATGGGCGCCAGCTAAACTCGTCTGGATGAGCGCGACCCAGCTACGAACCGCCCCCGCCGCAGTGCTGTGGGACATGGACGGCACCCTGATCGACTCCGAGCCGCTGTGGCTGCAGGCCGAGCTGGCGATGCTCGACCGCTACGGCATCGAGCTCAGCCCGGAGCTGCGCGAGCGTCTGGTCGGCTCGGGTCTGCGCGCGGGCGCCCGGATGTTCCAGGAGCTCGGGGTCCCGCTCGGCGTCGACGAGATCATCGCCGAGTGGGTGGCGGGCGTGACCTCCGGGCTGCGCGAGCGGGGGCCCGACTGGCGTCCCGGGGCGATCGAGCTGCTGGAATCGCTCGGCGAGGCGGGGATCCCGAGTGCACTCGTCACCATGTCGGTGCGCCCGATCGCCGATGCCGTGCTGGAACTGCTGCCGCCGGGCCTCTTCGCCGCGAGCGTCACGGGCGAGGAGGTGGCCCACGAGAAGCCGCACCCCGAGCCCTACCGGCGGGGCGCCGAACTGCTGGGCGTTGCCGTGGAGGACTGCCTGGCGATCGAGGACTCGGCCCCAGGGGTCGCCTCGGCGCACGCCTCGGGCGCGATCGCGATCGGCGTGCCGAATCTCGTCGACCTCTCGCGGGCCGACGCGCACGAGCTCTGGCCGAGCCTCGCCGGCGTCGACGCCGGCCGGCTGTCTGAGCGCTTCGCAGCGCTCCGCGCCGGCGCGGGGGCAGCGTCCGCCGCTCCGGGCTCCCACGCGCCCGCCGCGCGCGGCCCGCTCCGCTACGGCGACCGCGTGCAGCTCACCGGCCCCAAGGGACGCCTGAACACGATCACCCTCGTGCCGGACGGCGAGTTCCACAGCCACCGGGGCATGATCCGGCACTCCGAGCTGGTGGGCCTGCCCGACGCCTCGGTCGTGCAGAACAGCAGCGGCGAGGAGTACCTCGCGCTGCGCCCGCTGCTGTCCGACTTCGTGATGTCGATGCCCCGCGGCGCGGCGATCGTGTATCCGAAGGACGCGGCGCAGATCCTGTCGCTCGCGGACATCTTCCCCGGCGCGCGCGTCGTCGAGGCGGGGGTCGGATCGGGCGCGCTGTCGCTGCACCTGCTGCGCGGGATCGGACCCGAGGGGCGTCTGCACTCCTTCGAGCGGCGCGAGGAGTTCGCCGAGGTCGCGCGCGCCAACGTCGCCGCCTTCGCCGGCACGCTTCCCGAGAACTGGTCGGTGACGGTGGGCGATCTCCAGGAGACCCTGCCCTCCAGCTGCCCTGCCGGCACCGTCGACCGGGTCGTGCTCGACATGCTCGCCCCGTGGGAGTGCGTCGACGTCGCGGCGGAGGCGCTCGCGCCGGGCGGCGTGCTCATCTGCTACGTCGCGACCGTGACGCAGCTCTCGCGCACCGCCGAGCAGATCCGCCGCAGCGGCTCCTTCACGCACCCGCAGTCCAGCGAGACCATGGTGCGGGGCTGGCATGTCGAGGGACTCGCGGTGCGCCCCGATCACCGCATGGTCGCCCACACCGGCTTCCTCATCACGGCGCGCAGGCTGGCGCCCGGGACGGTGCTCCCCGAGTTGAAGCGCCGCGCCTCGAAGGGGGAGTTCACGGACGAGGACCTGGCGAGCTGGCTGCCCGACCTCGGGGGAGAGGATCCCGACCGGGTGTGGACGCCGGAGGCGGTCGGCGAACGCGGCAAGAGCGACAAGGTGCTGCGGAAGAAGGTGCGCGAGGCGCGCGGCTTCGCCCGTGACCGCGGCGCCGAGACGGAGGGCGGCGACGCCGGGTGAGCCGGCGCATCGCCCCCATCTGGATTCGATAGGATTGCCGGGTTCACACAGGCTTCCGCGAGAGGTGCATATGCTTCGTCGACTCGTCCCCGCGTCCGCAGCGGCGGCGCTGATTCTCGCCGGCGTGACCGGCTGCGCCGCGCAGAATCCCGCGGAGGATTGCGTGTCGCCCCTCTCCCCGGGGGTGCTCAGCGACGGTGTCGCCGTTTCCGGAGCCTTCGGCACCGCGCCGCAGGTGACGATGCCCGAGGAGCACGATATCCTCGGCTCGCAGCGCAGCTTCGTCGAGCGGGCTGAGGATCGCGACGAGGTCGCCGGCGCGAACACCCTCGTCGGCGTCAACATGGCGTTCTTCGATTCGGAGAGCGGCGAGCAGCTCTACGCGAGCCCCGGCTTCGCGGACAGCGCGCAGTCGCCCGAGTTCCTCCTCATCTCGGAGGAGGCCGCGAACCCGCTGAGCGATGCGGTGCGGTGCACCGCGCCCGGCGACCGCGTGGTGCTCGCGATGTCTCCCGAGGAGAGCGCCCAGTTCGGCATGCAGCTCGGCGCCGCGCTCACCGCTCCGGTGGTCGGCGTGCTCGACACGGTGACGGTCGCGCCCCTCGCCTCGCAGGGCCGCGTGCGCGGCCTGCCCAACGGCTACCCGGCCGTGGTGACCAACGACGAGGGCCGCCCGGGCGTGGTGCTGCCGCCGCAGGCCGCCCCGGCAGAGACGGAGTCGGCGGTGCGGATCGAGGGCTCCGGCCCCGAGGTCGCTGCGGACGACAACGTGATCGCGCAGGTGCTCAGCGTCGGCTGGGACGGGACCGAGGGACTGAACACCTGGGACTCGGGCCTGCAGGCCATCGGCACGGAGGAGCAGGTGGCGCAGTCCGGCTACACCTTCCGCGCCGAGCTCACGGGCAAGCCCGTCGGCTCGCAGGTGGTGGTCATCGACCGGGAGCAGGGTGAGCAGGCCCGTGTCGTGGTGGTCGACATCGTCGGAGTCAACTGAGGCGTCGCATGGCAGCTCGGGTGCCGGGTGAGCAGCGCATCTTCAGCCTGGTGCTCGCCCTCGTCGTCAGCCCGGAGGGACTGACGAAACGGGAACTGCTCTCGTCCGTTCACGGCTACGCCGAGCGCTACCGCCAGGACGGTCCCAGCGGAGCCCTCGACCGGCAGTTCGAGCGGGACAAGGAGCAGCTGCGCGCCCTCGGCATCCAGATCGAGACCCGCGATTCGCCCCTGGAGCCGGGCAACAATCAGCTCACGCGCTACCGGATCCCCAAGGAGTCGCTGGAGTTCCCGCCCGAGCTGCGCTTCGACGAGCGCGAGCTGACCCTGCTGCGGCTCGCCGCGCTCGCCTGGCGGGAGGGGAGCCTGAGCGCCGAGTCGCGGCGCGCCGCCATGCGCCTGGAGGCGCTCGGCGCGGGCCTGGACGTGCGGCAGCTCGGCGTGGCCCCCCAGCTCGGCTCGGCCGAGCCCGCCTCCGCCCCGCTGCGCCGCGCGATCGAGGAGCGCCGCGTCGTGCGCTTCGACTACGCGCTGCCTGGCCGCCTCGCGCCGCTCGCCCGCCGGGCCGCCCCGCTGCGGCTGCACCGTGCCGACGGGCGCTGGCACCTGCTCGCGCTCGACCTCGACCGCGATGCCGAGCGGGTGTTCCTGCTGGCGCGGATCGCGGGCGCGGTGGAGGTGACGGGCGAGCGCTTCGACGAGGCGCTGCTGGGCCGCGCCGACGGCATGGTGGAGGAGCTGCTCCGGGTACGCGAGCGGCAGCGGGCGACCGTGCGCGTCCGCGTCGGCTCTGCCGCGGAGGCGCGCCTGCGGCCGCGCGCCACGACGGTGAGCGAGGCCGGCGACGGTGCCGTCGACATGGGGATCGGGGTGCTCGACCAGCATCTCTTCGCCGAGGAGCTGATCGGCTACGGCGCCGACGCGGTGGTCGTGGAGCCCGAGCAGCTCCGCGGCCTCGTCGCCGGTGGTCTCAGGCGCATCGCACGGCAGCACGCCGCCGACGGCGATGAGCGCGCCGGAGACGGCACCGCTTCCGGTGCCCGTGCCGCGGGCGTCGATCCCGTCCGCCGGGAGGGGACCCGTGCATAAGAACGTCATCGCTCCCGACCGCGTGCTGCTGCTGCTCTCGCTCGTGCCGTATCTGCGGGAGCACGGGCCGACCCCGGTTGCCGAGCTCGCGGCCGCCTTCGGCGTCCCCGCCGAGCTGCTGCGCGGACTCGTGCGCTTCCTCGGCACCGCGGGCGTGCCCGGGGAGACGCTCAGCTACCAGCACGAGGATCTCTTCGACATCGACTGGGACGCGCTGGAGCGGGACGACGTCGTCAGCCTGACGCAGACCGTCGCGGTGGACGAGGCGCCCCGCTTCGCTCAGACGGAGACCGCCGCGCTGATCGCGGGGCTCCACGCCCTCACCCCGGTGCTGCCGCCCGACGATGCCGCGCTGGCCCAGCGCACCGCGGCCCGGCTGGGCTCGGCGCTGGGCGGGCTCGGTCCGCAGCCCATCTCGGTCACGGCCGACGCCGAGGACGAGCGCGTCGCCGCGGTCGTCGCCGCGATCGCCGCAGAGCGGGTGCTCGCCTTCGACTACCGCGACGCCGAAGGCGCCGTCACCTCGCGCCGGGCGGAGCCGATCCAGCTCTCGCAGGAGTCCGGAGCGTGGTACCTGCGCGCCTACTGCCTGGACCGGGCTGCGGAGCGCACCTTCCGTGTCGAGCAGATGAGCTCGATCCGGCAGCTCGGCGAGGCCGCGACGCATCGCGAGGCTCCGGGCGAAGCGCGGCGGGCCATCACCGAGATCGTGGCGCTCGTCGGCGCGGGCGCGCTGGACCGCATCGCGGGCTTTTCACCCGAGCCGATCGGCGCCGAGGGTGAGCGGGTGCGCGTGCGCGTCGAGGCCTGGCATCCCGGCACGGCGGTGCGGCTCGTGCAGCAGGCCCCTGGCGAGGTCGTCGTCGAGGCTCCAGCGAGCGCCCGCGAGGCGGTGCGAAGCTGGGCTGAGGCGGGACTGGCCGCTGCCGAAGCCGGGCCTGGTGCCGCCGAGCCGGGCTCTGGGGGAGCTGCCGCACACCCGCGCGAGACCGAGTCCCACAGCCCGCCTGGGATACACTGAGGCAATGGCACGACTGGGGCGCACGGAGCGCAACTCCGAGGGGCGGATGAGTCTCGGGGAGCACCTCGTCGAACTCCGCAAGCGCCTGATGATCTCCGCGGCGGCGATCGTCGTTGCCCTCGTCGCCGGCTGGTTCCTCTCGTCCTGGGTGTGGGATGTGCTGCGGATGCCGATCCGCGACCTCGAGGGTCAGGGGCGTGACGCCATCATCGCCTACGGCGACATCACCAGCGGCTTCGACACGAAGGTCCAGATCTCGCTGTTCATCGCGATCCTCATCGCCTCGCCCGTGTGGCTCTACCAGATCTGGGCGTTCCTCGCCCCCGGTCTCACGCGCCGTGAGAAGCTCTACGGGGTCGCCTTCCTCGGGGCTGCCGTGCCGCTCTTCCTCGGCGGCGCCTACGCCGGCTGGAGCGTGATGCCGAACATCGTGCGGCTCATGGCGAGCTTCCAGCCCGAGGAGGACGCCTTCTACCTGACCGCGCGCAGCTACCTCGACTTCGCCATCAAGCTGCTGCTCGCGGTCGGCGTGGGATTCGTGATGCCGGCGTTCCTGGTCATGCTCAACTTCATCGGCGTGCTGCGCGGCCGTTCGATCCTGAAGAGCTGGCGGCTCGCGATCCTGCTCATCATCCTCTTCGCGGGCATCGCGACGCCCGCCGCGGACCTCATGAGCATGTTCCTCCTCGCCGCCCCGATCATCGTCCTCTACTTCGCGGCGGCCACGATTGCGATCGTCCACGACAAGCGCGTCGACAAGCGCCGGGAGCGCGAACTGGCGGAGTACGGCATCGATGACACCGTGGGGAGCGTCGAGTGAGCGGGGGGACCGCGCTCGACCACTTCGCCAGTCGTGTCGGATACCCGCTCGACAGCTTCCAGCTCTCGGCCTGCGAGCGCCTGGAGGAGGGGCGCAGCGTGCTGGTCGCCGCGCCGACGGGTTCGGGCAAGACGACGGTCGCCGAGTTCGCCGTCGCCCTCGCGCGGCGGGAGCGCGACGCCCGGATCTTCTACACGGCGCCCATCAAGGCGCTGTCGAATCAGAAGTTCCGGGAGCTGTGCGAGGAGTACGGCGAGGACGAGGTGGGGCTGCTCACCGGTGACGTGAACCTGCGCGGTGACGCGCCCATCGTGGTGATGACCACGGAGGTGCTGCGCAACATGATCTACGCGGAGTCCTCGGCGCTCACGGATCTCGCCTTCGTGGTGCTCGACGAGGTGCATTACCTCGGCGATCGCTTCCGGGGCGCGGTGTGGGAGGAGATCATCCTGCACCTGCCGCGCGAGGTGCGCCTCGTGGCGCTCTCGGCGACCGTCTCCAATGCCGAGGAGTTCGGCGACTGGATGCACGCCGTGCGCGGCGACACCGATGTGATCCTCTCCGAGCACCGGCCGGTGCCGCTCTACCAGCACGTGCTCACCGATCGCGCCCTGCTGCCGCTCCACGTGGGACGCGATGGCGAGGCCGCGGAGCCGGGCAGGCCGGGGGAGCGCGGCGGGCGGATCAACCCGGAGCTGCGGCGGCTCGCGGGCGGCGGGCGCGGTGACGGCGGCGGGCGCGGCGATCGCGGGCGCGATGGGCGCGGAGCGAACGGACGGGGAGGACGTGGATCGGACGCCTTCGGAGCCCGCGGCCGGGAGCGCAGCCGGGGCCGGCCTCCGGTGCGTCGCAGCCGCCGCATTTCGCGCGCCGACATCGCCCGCGCGCTCGACGAGACGGGGCTGCTGCCCGCGATCGTCTTCGTATTCAGCCGCAACGGCTGCGACCAGGCGGTACGGCAGTGCCTTTTCGAAGGGATCGCGCTGACCAGCCGGGAGGAGCGCGAGGAGATCCGCAGGGTCGCGCAGGCGGAGATCGCGGACATGAGCGAGGAGGAGCGCCGCGTGCTCGGCGTGCGCGAGTGGCTGGCCGGCCTCGAACGCGGTGTCGCCGCGCACCATGCGGGCCTGCTTCCCATCTTCAAGTCGGTGGTCGAGCGACTCTTCCAGCGCCGGCTGGTGAAACTCGTCTTCGCCACCGAGACGCTGGCGCTCGGCATCAACATGCCGGCGCGCGCCGTGGTGATCGAGCGCCTCGACAAGTTCAACGGCGAGCAGCGCGTGCCGCTGACCTCGGGGGAGTACACGCAGCTGACGGGTCGCGCCGGCCGGCGCGGCATCGACACCGAGGGGCACGCCGTGGTCGTCTGGAACGACGACGTCGACCTCGAAGCGCTCGCGCAGCTGGCGGGTGCCCGGTCCTTCCCGGTGCGGTCGAGCTTCCGCCCCACCCCGAACATGGCCGTGAACCTGCTGCAGCGCATGGACGAGGAGCTCGCGCGCGAAACCCTGGAGCTGTCCTTCGCGCAGTTCCAGGCGGACCGCGCGGTGGTGGATCAGGCGCGCGAACTGCGCGCCGAGCAGGACTCGCTAGCCGGCTACGACGCCGCGATCGCGCGTTCGCAGGGCGCGGACCGCAAACGCTGGGAGGACCGGGCGCGCAAGCTGCGGCGGCGCATCGAACACGGGCGCAGGCAGATCGCCTCGCGCACGGGCACCATCGCCCGCACCTTCGATCGGGTGGTCGAGCTGCTCCTCGAGCTCGGCTACCTGGAGCGGGAGCGTGGGGCGGCCGAGGATCGAGGCGGGGCCCGGGACCACGGACAGGCCGTGGGCCGGGGCGCCTCAGGCGAGCTCGTGGTCACCGGCTGGGGCGAGTTGCTGCGCCGCATTTACGGCGAGCGGGATCTCCTCGTCGCCGAGTGCCTGCGCCACGATCTGCTGCGCGGCCTCGACGCGCCGGGGCTCGCCGCCATGTGCTGCGTGCTCAGCTACGAGCCGCGCCGGGACGACGAGGGGGAGCCGCGGCTGCCGGGCGGGGCGGCGTTCCTCGCTGCGACGGAGCGGGTGCTCGACGCCTGGGCGCAGCTCGACGAGCTGGCGGAGCGCCGCCGGCTGCCGCGCAGCGAAATGCCGCACGCCGGTATGGCGGCGACGATGCACGCCTGGGCCTCGGGGCGGCCGGTGGAGGAGGTGCTGGAGCGCTCGGGCATCGGCGCGGGCGACTTCGTGCGGTGGAGCAAGCAGACCATCGACCTGCTCGACCAGATCGCGCAGGCCTGCGAGTCGGCGTCGCTCGCCGGCATCGATGAGGATCGCCTGGGAGAGCTGGCACGGCTCGCCCGCCAGGCGAAGCGGGGTGTGCGCCGCGGCATCGTGGAGGCCGCGAGTGAGCAGTGAGCCGCTGGAGCCGCCGCGCCTGAGGTGGTGGCTCGCGCTCGCGTGCGCTGCTGCGGGCGGCTATCTGCTCGACATCGCGAGCCCCGGCCTGGCCTGGTGGTGGGCGGCGTTCCCGGGCGTCGGGCTCATCGTCGCCGCGGTGTGGCAGCAGCGCTGGCCGCTGGGCCTGCTGCTGGGTGCGGTGGCGGGGGCCGCGTTCTGGATGCCGCACATCTCGTGGCTGACCCTCTACCTCGGGCCGGTCCCGTGGTTGGCGCTGAGCACCGTGATGCTGCTGTGGTTCGCGCTCTTCGGTGCCGTCGCGTCCCTGGCGACGCGCGGGCTCGCGGTGCTCGCCCGCGGCGTGTTCGTTCCGGAGCGGCACCGGCGTCGTGCGCTGCGCGCGTTGCCTCTTGCTCAGGCGCTCGCGGTGGCCGGGCTGTGGGTGCTGCGCGAGGGCGTGCAGGGCTCCTGGCCATACGGCGGATTCCCCTGGGGGCGGCTCGCCCACACCCAGGCCGAGGGGCCGCTGCTGCAGTCGGTGTCCTGGCTGGGGTTCGCGGGGCTGTCGGGGGTGCTGGCGCTGGTGTGCGCGGTCCCCGTCGCCTGCTCCTTCGCGTGCGCCTCAGCGGCAACAGGCCGCGCCACCCGCCCGCTGCTCGTCGCGACCGCCGCATCGGCGGTCGCGATCCTGGTCCTCGCGCTGCTTCCCGCCACCGCCCTGGAGCGCACCGGCTCGGTCAGGATCGGAGCGGTGCAGGGCAACTCGAAGTCGGGGATCTTCGACGACCGCGACTCCGGATCGGTGCTCGGCGACCACCTCGCCGCAACGCAGACCATGCTCGACCAGCTGGAGGCCGAGGACGAGTCGGTCGACCTGATCGTGTGGCCTGAGAACAGCGCCGAGTTCGGCATTCCGGACAACCCCCTCGGCTCCTACCGTCTGGCGAAGCTCTCCGAGCGTGCCGGGGCGCCGATCCTCATCGGATCCGTGCTCGCGAGCGACGACGGCACGTACACGAACAGCTCGCTGCTGTGGGGTCCGGAGGGGCAGCTGCCCGGCCGCTACGACAAGCTCCACCCGGTGCCGTTCGCCGAGTACATGCCGAACCGCGAGTTCTTCCACGCGCTCGCCCCGGATCTCGTGGACCTGGTGCAGTTGGAGTATGCGCCCGGCACGCTGCCCTCGGCGCTCGATCTGAGCACCCAGGCCGGGGTGGTCCGGGCAGGGCTGGCGATCTGCTTCGACATCATCTTCGACGCTCAGGCGGTCGCGATGGTGGACGGGGGTGCGGAGGTGATCCTCGCCCAGACCAACAATGCCGACTTCGGTCGCACCGATGAGAGTGCCCAGCAGCTGGCCATCGCGCGCCTGCGCGCCGTCGAGACGGGACGGGCGCTCGTCAACATCTCCACCGTCGGCACCAGCGCGGTCGTGGCCCCCGACGGCAGCGAGCTGGACCGTCTGGTGCCGCACACGGCCGATGCGATGGTCGCAACGGTGCCGCTCGTGCACGGCGCGACCCCGGCGCTGGTGATCGGCGCGCCCGTGGCGGGCGGCTTCATGCTCCTGGGCGGCGCCGGCCTCGCGCTCGGGGCGGCGGCGCTGATCGCTCGGGCCCGCCGCAGCGCGCGGTCAGGATCCGCCGCGGCGGGCGCGGAGCAGCTGTAGGCGCTCCTCCAGCAGCTCTTCGAGCTCTTCGCGCGTGCGCCGCTCGATCAGCATGTCCCAGGGGGTGCGCTGAGTGGTCTCCTTCTCTTCGAACTCGGCGCGCGCGGCGCGGCCGGCTTCGTCGTCGAGGAATCCGATCTCGCCGGTGCGCTGGTCGAACCACTCCGCCGGGGGTTCTGCGTCCGCGTCGAACATGACGGCGAAGCGCCTGCCCCGGTCCGTGAGGTATTCGACCGGCCTGCGGGGGGAAAGCTCCACCCCCTCCTCGCCCTGCAGGCTCGTGGCGCCGATGCGGGTTCCTCGGAGCGTTCGGTCGGCCATGGTGAAAACCTCCTCGACTGGTCGCTGGAGACTGCGGCGTCGTCACTGGACGAGCGCCCTCGCCGTGGTTGCAGCGTACTCGCTCCGCACGTGTCCCGATACCCCGTAGCGCCGAAGACGGATGGTGTCTACTACCCTGGAGGGCAGACTGTCCACTCGATTGAGGAGCCCCTGTGACACAGATTCTCGAACCCGGCATGCTCGCCGGCCGCCGCGCCCTGGTGACGGGCTCGTCCCGCGGCATCGGCGCGGACACGGTGCGCTACTTCGCGGAGGCCGGCGCCGATGTGGTCATCAACTTCCGGAACAAGGCCCCGCGGGCCGAGAAGCTCGCGGCGCAGCTCGGCGAACTGGGGGTGCGCGCCATCGTGCAGGGCGCGGACCTCACCGATCCGGAGTCGGTCGCAGTGATGATGACGGCGGTCCGGGAGGAGTTCGGCGGCCTCGACATCCTGGTGCTCAACGCCTCCGGGGGCATGGAGAGCGGGATGGGGGAGGACTATGCGCTGAAGCTGAACCGCGACGCGCAGCTCTCGGTGCTCGACGCCGCCCTGCCGCTGATGGGCGAGGGATCACGGGTCGTGTTCGTGACGAGCCACCAGGCCCACTTCATCCGCACCACGCCGACCATGCCCGAGTACGAGGCGGTCGCCCTGTCGAAGCGGGCGGGCGAGGACGCGCTGCGGGAGCGGATCCCCGAGCTCGACGAGCGCGGGATCGGCTTCGTCGTCGTCTCGGGCGACATGATCGAGGGCACCGTGACGGCGACGCTGCTGAACCGCCTGAACCCCGGCGCGATCGAGCAGCGCCGCGAGCAGGCCGGCCGCCTCTACAACGTCTCCGAGTTTGCGGCCGAGGTGGCGCGCGCCGCGGTCGAGCCGGTTCCCGCGGACCACACGCGTCTCGTCGGCGACACCGCGAGCTTCGGCGGCTGAGCGCTCGTCCTCGGGAGGGCCCGGGGGCGCCGGGATCGGCGTCTCCCGGGCCCTTGCCGTCTCCGGAAGGGCCGGCGGCTTGCGATGCGTGTCCGATAATCGGACATCGCGCGCGAGGTGATGCGGGTATCGAACGGGCCTTCCCGCGGCCGCGATTTCGAGGTCACGACGGCCGTGTTTCGAGAATGTTACGGCGAACGCGGGTGTTCGGCGAATGTCAAGCGATTCCGCACGATATGCGGTGTATATGCGCGCAATTCCGAATCCGATGTAGAAAGTACGATGACGGATTCGTTTCACCGAAGAAACGGGTGGTAAATTTGAGTCTCCATCCACCGTCGCGCCGCCTCGCGACCCCAGCGGGACGCGGTGCGGCGCGCGTGGGACCGCCCGGGTCGCCGACGTCCCGCCGACCGAGAGAGGACGTCGATGACGGTTCGCCCAGCATCCCCGAACGCCACGCCCGCCCGCCCCGACGCGCCGACGGCCGTCGGCCTCTACGATCCGGCCGAGGAGCGCGACGCCTGCGGTCTCGCCTCCGTCGTCTCCCTCACCGGCGAGCCGAGCCACTCCATCGTGTCGCTCGCGCTTGCCGCGCTGGAGCACCTCGAGCATCGCGGCGCGGTCGGCTCCGACGCGGGCACCGGTGACGGCGCCGGGATCCTCTGCGACCTGCCCGACACCTTCATCCGAGCGCGGCTCGCCGAGCTCGATCCCGCCCTGCGCTTGCCCGAGGCCGGCGGATACGCCGCGGGCCTCGTCTTCCTGCCGCGTGCCAGCACCGAGCGCCGCGCGGCGCGCTACCGGATCGCGGCCATCGCCGCCGAGGAGGGCCTCACGGTGCTCGCCTGGCGGCCCGTCGCCGTCCGTCCCGAGGTGCTCGGCGCGAGCGCCCTCGCCGCGAGCCCCGAAATCGAACAGCTCATCCTCGTACCCGCCCCCGGCAGCGTGCCGGGCCCCGATCAGCTCGAACGGCAGTCCTACCGCACCCGCAAGCGGATCCAGCACGAGACGGGGTGCTACCTGCCCTCGCTGAGCTCGCGCACCATCGTCTACAAGGGCATGGTCACCACCCTGCAGCTGCCCGCCTTCTACCCGGAGCTCTCCGATGAGCGCTTCGAGAGCCGCTTCGCCATCGTGCACTCGCGCTACTCCACCAACACCTTCCCCTCCTGGCACCTCGCCCAGCCGCTGCGCATGGTCGCGCACAACGGGGAGATCAATACGGTGCGCGGAAACCGCAACTGGATGCGTGCCCGCGAAGCGCAGCTCGCCAGCGAGGCGCTCGGCGATGTGCGCCCCCTGCTGCCCATCTGCACACCGGGAGGCAGCGACTCGGCGAGCTTCGACGAGGTGCTCGAGCTGCTGGTGATGGCCGGCCGCTCCCTGCCGCACGCCCTCGCGATGATGGTGCCCGAGGCCTGGGAGTCCGAGACGGGCCTGCACCCGCGGCTCGTCGACTTCCTCGAGTACCACTCGCTCGTGATGGAGCCGTGGGACGGGCCGGCGGCGATGATCGCGACGGATGGGCGCGAGCTCGTCGCCACGCTCGATCGCAACGGTCTGCGGCCGGGCCGCTACCTCGTCACGGCTGACGGCATCATGGTGATCGCCAGCGAGACCGGCGTGCTCGACATCGCCCCCGAGCGGGTGATCCGCCGCGGCCGCTTGCAGCCGGGCCGCATGCTCGCCGTCGATCTGGCGACGGGTGAACTGCGCGACGACGAGGCCGTCAAGGCCGAGCTCGCCGAGCTCGCCCCCTGGGGCGACTGGCTCGAGGCGGGGCGGATCCGTCTCTCCGAACAGCCCGAGCGCGAGCACCTCGTCCACCCGCCGGCCTCCATCAGCCGCAGGCAGCGCACCTTCGGCTACACGGAGGAGGAACTGCGACTGGTCCTCACCCCCATGGCCCAGCACGGCGTGGAGCCGATCGCGGCAATGGGCACGGACACCCCCATCGCCGCGCTTTCCTCACGGCCCCGACTCGTCTACGACTACTTCGTGCAGCAATTCGCCCAGGTCACGAACCCGCCGCTGGACGCCCTGCGCGAGGAGCTCGTCACCAGCCTGGTGACCAGCATCGGCCCGCAGGAGAACCTGCTCGCGCAGTCCGTGGAGCACGCGCGGCAGGTGATCCTCGACTTCCCCGTGATCGACAACGACGCGCTCGCCCGCATCCAGCACTTCGGTGACGATCCCGAGCGGGAGCGCGCCGTCACGATCCGCGGCCTGTACCCGGTCGACTTCGGCGCGAAGGGCCTCGCGGACCGCCTGGAGGCCATGTGCCTGGAGGCGAGTGCGGCGATCGAGGCCGGCGCGGAGTTCATCATCCTCTCCGATCGCGATTCCAACAAGGACCTCGCCCCGGTCCCCACGCTGCTCGCCGTCTCGGCGGTGCACCACCACCTCATCCGCGAGGGGCAGCGCATGCGCGTCGCCCTCATCGCCGAGGCCGGCGACGTCCGCGAAGTGCACCACGTCGCCGCCCTCATCGGATATGGCGCCGCCGCCGTCAACCCCTACCTCGCCATGGAGTCGGCGGGACTCCTGGTGCGCAACGGCTCCATCACGGGCGTCACCGAGGAGGAGGCGATCGCCAAGCTCATCAAGGCGCTCGGCAAGGGCATGCTCAAGGTGATGAGCAAGATGGGGATCTCCACCGTCGCCTCGTACTGCGGCGCTCAGACCTTCGAGGCGATCGGCCTTGCACCGGAACTCGTCGAGCGGTACTTCACGGGCACGGCGAGCAAGCTCGGCGGCGTCGGCCTCGACGTCCTCGCGGCGGAGGTCGCGGCGCGGCACCGCGCCGCCTACCCCGACGATCCCGCGGCGCTCGCCCACAAGAAGCTCGAGACGGGCGGGGAGTACCGCTGGCGGCGCGGAGAAGAGCCGCATCTCTTCGACCCCGAGACCATCTTCAAGCTCCAGCACGCCACCCGCACCGGGCGACGCGAGATCTTCGCCGAGTACACGCGGCGGGTGAACGAACAGCAGGAGCGGCTCATGACGCTGCGCGGCCTCTTCCGCTTCGCGCCCCAGCGCCCCCCGGTCGGCCTCGACGAGGTCGAGCCCGTCAGCGCGATCATGCGGCGCTTCGCGACGGGCGCGATGAGCTACGGATCGATCTCGCCGGAGGCGCACGAGACGCTCGCCATCGCGATGAACCGGATCGGCGGGCGCTCGAACACCGGAGAGGGAGGGGAGAGCGAGGAACGGCTGCTCGACCCCGAACGGCGCAGCGCCATCAAGCAGGTCGCATCGGGGCGCTTCGGCGTCACCTCCATGTACCTCACCCACGCCGACGAGATCCAGATCAAGCTCGCGCAGGGCGCCAAGCCGGGGGAGGGCGGCCAGCTGCCGCCGCAGAAGATGTACCCGTGGATCGCGCGCACCCGTCACGCGACGCCCGGCGTCGGCCTCATCTCGCCGCCGCCGCACCACGACATCTACTCCATCGAAGACCTGAAGCAGCTGATCTTCGACCTCAAGCGCGCCAATCCCTCCGCCCGCATCTCCACGAAGCTCGTCGCGCAGAGCGGGATCGGGCCCGTCGCGGCGGGCGTCGCGAAGGCGCTCTCCGACGCGATCCTCATTTCGGGGCACGACGGCGGCACGGGCGCGAGCCCCATGAACTCGCTGAAGCACGCCGGCTCGCCGTGGGAGCTGGGACTCGCCGAGGCGCAGCAGACCCTCATGCTCAACGGCTTGCGCGAGCGTGTCGTGCTGCAGGCGGACGGGCAGCTGAAGACCGGCCGCGATGTGGTCGTCGCCGCCCTGCTCGGCGCGGAGGAGTTCGGCTTCGCGACGGCGCCGCTCGTGGTCTCCGGCTGCATCATGATGCGCGTCTGCCACCTCGACACCTGCCCGGTCGGGGTCGCCACGCAGAACCCCGAGCTGCGCGACCGCTTCACCGGCAAGGCGGAGCACGTCGTCAACTTCTTCCGCTTCATCGCGGAGGAGGTGCGCGAGATCCTCGCCTCGCTCGGCTACCGATCCCTCGACGAGGCCATCGGCGACACCGCCGCACTCGACGTCGACGACGCGATCCGGCACTGGAAGGCGGAGGGCCTCGACCTGACGCCGATCCTCCGCGGGCCCGTCTTCGCTCCGGAGGAGCCGCGCCGCCACGGCGCCGCGCAGGATCACGAACTGGAGCGGCACTTCGACGGCCGCCTCATGCCGATGGCCGCCGACGCCCTGGAGCGGCGCGAGCCCGTCGTGATCGACCTGCCGATCCGCAACATCGACCGCGCGGTCGGGACGATGCTCGGCCATGAGGTCACCCGCCGGTACGGCGCCGAGGGCCTCGCGCCCGGGACGATCGACGTCACCCTGACCGGCTCGGCGGGTCAGTCGCTCGGCGCGTTCCTGCCCTCCGGCATCACGCTGCGCCTCGTGGGCGACGCGAACGACTACGTGGGCAAGGGCCTCTCGGGCGGAGAGATCGCGATCCGCCCGCATCCCGACGCCGGCCATCCCGCCTTCGGCAACGTCATCGCGGGCAACACGATCGGCTACGGCGCGACGAGCGGCCAGCTGTGGATCGCGGGCACCGTGGGGGAACGTTTCCTCGTGCGCGGCTCGGGAGCCACCGCCGTGGTCGAGGGCACCGGAGACCACGCGCTGGAGTACTTCACCGGAGGTTTCGCGCTGATCCTCGGACCGACCGGCCGCAACATCGGTGCCGGGATGTCCGGTGGCGAGGCCGTGATCCTCGACCTCGACCAGTCAGACATCAACGCGGCCGAGCTCGCCTCCGGCGCGCTCATGCTCCAGCCCCTCGACGCCGGGCAGCGCGAACTGCGCGAGCGCGTCGCCGAACTCCTGCGCCGTCACCGCGAGCAGACGGGCTCGGAGCTCGCAGCGGGGCTGCTCGCCGAGCTCGCCACCGACCCCGAGCGCTTCTACGGACGCCTCACGAGGCTGATCCCGCGCGGCTACTCCCGGGTGCTCGAGATCCGGGTGCGCGCCGATGAGCAAGGCATCGACCCCGACGGGGAACGGGTGTGGACCGAGATTCTGGAGGCGACCCATGGCTGATCCCCGCGGATTCCTGAAGGTGCGCGAGCGCGAACTCGCGCCGAAGCGCCCGGTCGCGCTGCGGCTGATGGACTGGCGCGAGGTCGTGGACCCCGCGGACCCCACGGTGGTCGCCCGGCAGGCCTCGCGCTGCATGGACTGCGGCGTGGCCTTCTGCCACCAGGGCTGCCCGCTGGGCAACCTCATCCCTGAGTGGAACGACCTCGTCTACCGCGGCCGGGAGCGCGAAGCCATCGAGCGCCTGCACGAGACGAACAACTTCCCCGAGTTCACCGGCCGCGCGTGCCCCGCGCCCTGCGAGTCGGCGTGCGTGCTCGGCATCAACCAGCCGGCGGTCACCATCAAGCAGGTCGAGAACAGCATCATCGATCAGGCCTACGCGAACGGCTGGGTCGCACCGCAGCCCCCCTCGCGGCTGACGGGCAAGACGGTGGCCGTCGTGGGCTCCGGGCCCGCCGGGCTCGCCGCGGCGCAGCAGCTCACACGCGCCGGGCACACCGTCGCGGTCTACGAGCGAGATGAGCAGCCCGGCGGCCTGCTGCGGTTCGGCATCCCCGACTTCAAGCTGGAGAAGGCGCTCGTCGCGCGCCGGATCGAGCAGCTGAAGCAGGAGGGCACCCGCTTCCGATGCGGTATCGAGATCGGCCGTGACATGTCCTGGAGCGAGCTGCGGCGGCGCTTCGACGCCGTGATCGTCGCCACCGGTGCCACGGTGCCGCGGGATCTGCCGATTCCCGGGCGCGAGCTCGACGGCGTGCTCTTTGCGATGGACTACCTCACCGCTTCGAACCGGGTGCAGTCGGGTGCACTGGACGCCACGCCCTTCGATGCGGCCGGGAAGCACGTGGTGGTGATCGGCGGCGGCGACACGGGCGCCGACTGCATCGGGACCGCCCACCGTCAGGGCGCCAAGTCGGTCACCAACCTCGCGATCGGGCGCAAGCCGGCGGAGGTCCGCGGCGAGACGCAGCCGTGGCCCATCCACCCGACGCTCTTCGAAGTGTCGAGTTCCCACGAGGAAGGAGGGGAGCGCCGCTACCTCGCCTCCACCGTCGAGTTCGTCTCGGACGGCGCTGGGGCGGTGCGTGGTCTCCGGGTCGCCGAGACCGGCTTCACCGAGGCGGGGCGCGTGCCGATCCCCGGCACGGAGCGCCTCCTGGAGGCGGATCTCGTGCTCATCGCCATGGGCTTCACCGGCCCGGAAGAGGTGCGGGATCCGGCGCTCGCGCTCGATCGGGAGCCTCGCGGGGGCTTCGCCCGGACCGCGGACTTCGCGACGGAGGTGCCGGGCGTGTTCGTCGCGGGGGACGCGGGACGGGGACAGTCGCTGATCGTGTGGGCGATCGCCGAAGGGCGCGCGGCAGCGGCGGCGGCCGACCGCCACCTCATGGGCGACACGGTGCTGCCCAGCCCGGTCAGCGCCCGGGACCGCGCCTTCGCCTGAGCCGTGCCGGGGGGCCGCTCTTCGCGCCGGACACGCGGGAATAGCCGCCCGCCTGCGCCGGTTGTCGCAGGGGAGGGAGCGCTGACCGGCATCCCCCGACGAGAGGAGTGGCATGACTCAGGTAACGGTGATCGGCGGCAGCGGCTACGCGGGTTCGCACATCGTGGAGGCGGCCGCCGTGCGCGGCCTCCCGGTGACGAGCGTGAGCCGCGGCGAGGCCGCTCAGCAGATCGCGGGGGTGCGCTACGTGCGGGGCTCCATCACCGAGGCGGCTGACCGGGCCGCGGCCCTGCAGGGCGCGGACGTGGTCGTGGTGGCGGTCTCGCCCCGCGGTGAGATGGCGGGTGAGGTGCGGCCGGCGATCGCGGCGCTCGCGCGCGAGGCCGAGGCCGCCGGGGTGCGTCTCGGGGTGATCGGCGGCGCTGGCTCGCTCCTCGTGGCCGACGGCGGGCCGAAGGTGATGGACACTCCGGAGTTCCCGGACGAGATCAAGCCGGAGGCCGCCGAGATGGGCGGGGTGCTCGATGATCTCCGGGCTGCCCCGGAGCCGCTCGACTGGTTCTACGTCAGCCCCGCGGGATCCTTCGGGGCGTGGGCAGCCGGCGAGTTCCGCGGCGAATACCGGGTCGGCGGCGAGGTGCTGCTGACCGACGCGGAGGGGAACTCCGAGATCTCGGGCGCCGACTTCGGAGTGGCGATCGCCGACGAGATCGAGCACCCCCGGCATCACCGTACCCGCTTCACGGTCGCCTACTAGCCAGTGCGCCGCGCCGGTGGGACCGGCGCGGCGCATACGCCGTAGGCTGGTGCGGTGGATGCTGCACTCATCGATCGGCTGCGCGGGGATCTGGACGCCGCCGACTATCGCGCCGACACGGTCGCATCGCTGCTGGGGGACGGAGCGGAGTCCGCGCGCCTGCGGGGCGTCTTCGCTCCCGCCCGGCGGCTGCGCGAGCGGGAGACACTGGCGGAACGGCGGCCTCTCGCTGCGCTGATCCGGATCCTCCTGCTCGGCGAGGCGCTGTCGGAGGGCTGCGTCGAGCGAGCGCTGCCGCGGCTCGGCGCGGCTGGCGCTATCGAGCTCGGGCTGCTCGCCCCCGACCGTACGG
Source organism: Leucobacter massiliensis (assembly GCF_002982315.1). Lineage (GTDB taxonomy): Bacteria > Actinomycetota > Actinomycetes > Actinomycetales > Microbacteriaceae > Leucobacter > Leucobacter massiliensis. The sequence goes on from NZ_MWZD01000013.1 coordinate 99,055, forward strand.
GCGCGCTGCGGGCGGCGCTGTCGCTGAACCCCGTCGAGATCGCGGACGCGTCGTCGCAGCATCCGCGCCGGTGGTGGATCCTCTCGGACCTCGACGACCAGCTCCGCCTCGGCCCTGCGCGCCCCGACCACGTCATGGGAGTGGGAGGGGCCACCCGATCCCTCATCGGGCAGGCGCCGCTGCACCGCCTCGCGGGCGAATCGGGGGACGCGAGCCTGGACCTCGGCACGGGCTGCGGCATCGTGGCGCTCCACCTCGCCGCGGCCGGATCCGCTCGCGTCGTCGCCACCGACATCTCCGAGCGGGCGCTCACTCTCGCGCGGGCCAACGCCCGGCTGAACGGCCTCGCCGACCGGATCGACTTCCGGCACGGTGATCTTTTCGCGCCGGTCGCGGAGGAGCGCTTCGCGCTCATCCTCTCGAATCCTCCCTTCGTCATCTCGCCGCGGGGGAGCGAGGCTCCGGTGTACGAGTACCGCGACGGCGGTGTCGCGGGAGACGGGCTCGCGGAGCGCGTGGTGCGCGAGGCGCCCGCGCGGCTGGGCGAAGGGGGCGAGTTCCTGTGCCTGGCCAACTGGGAGTCCCACTGGGGGGTGAACGGCCTCGAACGCGTGCGCGCCTGGATCGCGGCAGCGGCGGAGGAGGCGGGCCCGCTCGACGCCTGGGTGATCGAGCGCGACCGCGTCGACCCGGCGCGCTATGCCGAGACCTGGGCGCGGGATGGCGGCGCGCGCCCGGGCAGCGAGGACTTCGACGCGCTGATGAACGCGTGGCTCGCAGACTTCGCCCTCCGGCGCACGGTGGCGGTGGGGCTCGGTTCCGTGCGCGTGCGCCGGGCGGAGGCCTGGCGCGAGCGGGGGGTCGTGCACGTCGAACAGGCAGCGGGCGCCTACTGGAGCGCGGAGGCGCCGGGGCGCGCGCTCTCCGGCGCGTGCGACGCCGGCATCGCGGCCGCGCTCATGAGCGACGCGGAGGCGCTGGCCGCTCGCTGGCTGCTCGATCCGGCGGTGAGCGAGGAGCGCACGCACCGGCCTGGCGAGGAGGCGCCGCGGGCGATCACTCTCGGCACCGACCGGCCCATCGCCCGCCGCGTGACCGCGGACCCGCTGCTCGCGGCGGCCATCGGCGCGTGCGATGGCGAGTTGACGCTGGCGCAGATCGCCGACGCGCTCGCCACCCTCCTCGAGGTCGACCCCGGGGCTGCCGCCGAGGCCCTCGTGGCGAGCGCCCGCGAGCTCGCCTGGTTCGGCATGCTCGTCCCCGCCGTCGGCTGAAGCACGGGACACTAGACTGGTTCGGTGATGCGAACGATTGATCTGCGGGGCCGAGCACTCTCCCGGGCCGAACTGATGGACCTCGTTCCGCGCGCGGCCGTGAGCGCCGAAGAGGCGGTCGAGCGGGTGCGCCCGCTCGTTGCGGACGTCGCCGCGCGGGGAGCGGCGGCACTGCGCGAGCAGGCCCGGGAGTTCGACCGCGTCGAGGGGCACGCCCTGCGCGTACCCGTCGAAGCGATCGGCGCCTCGCTCGCGGACTGCCCGGCCGAGGTTGAGGCCGCGCTACGCGAGCTCATCGCCCGCTTGCGCCGTGCCTCCGCCGCCCAGGTGCCCGCCGAGCAGATCACCCGCATGGCCGACGGAGCCACGGTCACGCAGCGCTGGCAGCCGGTCTCCCGCGTCGGCCTGTACGCGCCCGGGGGGAAGGCCGCGTATCCCTCATCCGTGATCATGAACGCGGTCGCCGCGCAGACCGCGGGCGTGCCGACGCTCGCGCTCGCCTCGCCCGCCCAGCGGGACAACGGCGGGCTGCCGCACCCCGCGGTCATGTGGGCGGCGGCGCTCTGCGGCATCGAGGAGGTGTACGCGATCGGCGGCGCCGGAGCGATCGCCGCGTTCGCCCACGGAGTGAGCGAGATCGGCCTCGAAGCCGTGGACGTGGTGACCGGCCCGGGCAACGTCTTCGTGGCCGCCGCGAAGCGGGTCGTCTCCGGCAGGGTGGGCATCGACTCCGAGGCTGGCACCACGGAGATCCTGATCATCGCCGACGCCACGGCGGAGCCCGCGTTCGTCGCCGCCGACCTCATCAGTCAGGCCGAGCACGACGAGGCCGCGGCGTCGCTGCTCGTCACCGATTCGGAGGCGCTCGCCGAGCGGGTGCTCACGGAGGTGGCGCGTCGCGCACCCCGGACCCGCCACGCAGCGCGGGTGGCCGCCGCTCTCGGCGGTCCTCAGTCCGCCGTGATCCTCGTCGATGACCTCGCGGCCGCGGCCCGCGTCAGCAACGCCTATGGTCCCGAGCACCTGGAGATCCAGACCGGCGACGACGCGGCGGTGCTCGCGGCGATCAGCGACGCCGGTGCGATCTTCGTCGGCGGCTACACGCCGGTGAGCCTCGGCGACTACCTGGCCGGTTCCAACCACGTGCTCCCGACGGGTGGCACCGCGCGTTTCGCCTCCGGGCTCGGTGCCCACACCTTCCTGCGCCCGCAGCAGATCATCGCCTACGACCGCGCTGCGCTCGCCGAGGTCGAAGCGCCGCTGCTCGCCCTCGCCGGAGCGGAGGGGCTGCCCGCGCATGGCGAGGCCGTCAGCGCGCGCTTCGCGCGCGCCGCAGAGGCGGGGGCGCGCTGATGCACTGCCCGTTCTGCCGCCACCCCGACTCGCGCGTCATCGACTCGCGCACCGCGGACGACGGCCTGTCGATCCGCCGCCGCCGCCAATGCCCCGAGTGCGGCCGTCGCTTCACGACGACCGAGACGGCGAGCCTCACCGTGATCAAGCGCTCCGGCGTGGTCGAGCCCTTCAGCCGGGAGAAGGTGATGAGCGGTGTGCGCAAGGCGTGCCAGGGCCGGCCCGTGACCGAGGGCGACCTCGCCGTGCTGGCCCAGCGGGTCGAGGAGTCGGTGCGCTCCAGCGGAATCGCCCAGTTCGACGCGAACGAGATCGGGCTCGCCATCCTCCCGCACCTGCGAGAGCTCGACGAAGTGGCCTATCTGCGCTTCGCGAGCGTGTATCAGGCCTTCGAGTCGCTCGCCGACTTCGATGCCGCGATCGCCGAGCTGCGCGCCCACCCCGGCGGCGCCGCCGAAGCCCACGAGGGCGAGACGCGCGGCACCGGCGAGCACGAGGCACGCGCGCACGACCATGGCCGCGACGCGGCCCGAGCCTCCGAGGAGTGACGCGCATGCGCCTGTATCCGCTGCTGTTCAACACCGTGCTGCGGCGCATGGACCCCGAAACCGCGCACCACCTCGCCTTCCGGGTGATCCGGGCGGCCCCGCTCCTCGGGGCAGTGGTGCGACGGCTCTGCGCGCCCCACCCCTCGCTGCGGGTCCGCGCCCTCGGAACCGAGTTCCCGAGCCCCTTCGGGCTCGCCGCCGGCTTCGACAAGAACGCCGAGGCCATCCAGGGCCTCGGCGCCATCGGCTTCGGACACGTCGAGGTGGGCACCCTCACGCGGCACGCCCAGCCCGGCAACCCCCGGCCTCGCCTCTTCCGGCTCGTCGAAGACCGCGGACTGATCAACCGGATGGGCTTCAACAACGCGGGGTCCGCCGCGGCCGTACCGCGCATCGAGCGCGCGCGGCTGTCGCGCCGGCGCCCCGTGATCGGCGTGAACATCGGCAAGAGCCGCGTCACCGAAGTGGAGGACGCCGTCGGCGACTACGTCTGGAGTGCCCAGCGCCTCGCGCCGATCGCCGACTATCTCGCGGTCAACGTGAGCTCTCCCAACACGCCGGGACTGCGCGGCCTGCAGGAGCTCGAGATGCTGGAGCCGCTGCTCGCCGCGGTGCGCGAGGCGGCCGGAAGCACCCCGCTGCTCGTGAAGATCGCGCCGGACATGGAGGACGAGCAGATCGACGGGATCGTTGCGCTCGCGCAGCGACTCGGCCTCGCGGGGATCATCGCGAACAACACGACGGTGTCACGGGACGGCCTGTGGGCGAGCGACGAGGACATCGAGCGCATGGGAGCCGGCGGACTCTCCGGAGCCCCGCTGAAGCGGCGCTCGTTGGAGGTGCTGCGCCGGATCAGGGCCGTGGCGCCGGACCCTGCGTTCTGCGTGATCGCGGTCGGCGGAGTGACCGATGCCGCCGACGTCATCGAGCGGCTCGAATCCGGCGCGACCCTCGTACAGGGGTACACGGCGTTCGTCTACGAGGGGCCGCTGTGGGTGCGCGCGATCAACCGCGGACTGCTGCGCGCCGGGTGGCAGCAGCCGAGGGAGCGCGTGCCGTCCTGACGGACCCCGCTCCCTCGTCCCGCAGTCGGCGGGACGATGCAGAACGGCCCGCGGAGATCCGCGGGCCGTTCTGCATCCGCCGTGGTTGCGGCGATGGGACTCAGGCGGGTCGCTGGCCCCGCTTGACCTGCGGCTTCGGCACGCGCAGCGGCCGGAACTGGAAGGCGCGCATGGCCGCGTACCAGCGGAATCCCGGCTGCACGCGATCCTCGCCGAACTTCTGCCCCAGCAGCCGCTTCAGGCGCATGCCCAGCAGCACGGCATCGATCACCGCGAGGCCGACGAAGGCCCAGATCACGATGAGGCTGATGACCTGGACGATCCCCGGGATGAAGGTCATCACGAGCACGACGAGCATCATCGGGATGAGCATCTCGCCCACGCTCCACCGGGCGTCGACGTAGTCGCGTACGAAACGCCGCTGCGGCCCCCGGTCGCGTGGCCCGAGGTAGCGCTCGTCACCCTCCATCATGCCGAGCCGGGCGCGCTCGCGAGCGGTGGCCTGCTGCCGGCGCTGCTCCTTGAGCACGGACTTGTCCTTGGAACCGACGATGGGGCGGGCATTGGCGGCCTGCGCCTGCTTGCGGGACGGCGTCGGCCGGCCCTTGCCGACCGCCTCGCGCTCCGCGGACCCCGCCTCGTCGTTCCCGGCCGCGCTGTCAACGCGCTTCTTCGCCACGCCACTCCTCTCGCTCGGCGCGGATCGCGCCGGATATTCCCTCGGTGCCGGCGCGACGCCGGCGGTCTCGTCAAGGATACCGCGCCCCATCTGCGTTCCCGCGCGAAGCCGGGCGCGAGCGGGCCGCCGAGGACGGCGCAGGGCGGCGGTACCGGGCGGTAGACTGGGGGAGACGGTATCGACGCTTGGACGAGGAGTTGGCATGAGCAGTGACACGAACGCAGCGGCCGGCGGCGTCGCAGCCCCTGAGCGGGCCCACGGGGTCTCGCTGAGCGAGGCGGCGCAGGAGAAGGTGCGGAGCCTGCTCGCTCAGGAGGGACGCGATGATCTGCGTCTGCGCATCGCCGTGCAGCCGGGGGGCTGCTCGGGACTCATCTACCAGCTGTTCTTCGACGAGCGGGAACTCGAGAATGACGCGGTGGTCGACTTCGGGGGAGTCGAGGTGGTCGTGGACCAGATGAGCGTCCCGTATCTCAACGGTGCATCGATCGATTTCGAGGACACCATCCAGAAACAGGGCTTCACCATCGACAATCCCAACGCGCAGGGCAGCTGCGCGTGCGGCGACAGCTTCAGCTGACGCCGCGCCCGCGCACAGCCGGCGCAACACCCGTGCTTCCTTGGTTCGGGAAATGCCCAGCTTCGCGCTAAGCTATCAGCGAGTCATCAGCTTCGCCGCACACGGTGCCGGCGAGAAACGTTTCGAAAGGTATGCGGTGCGTTCCAATCGTCGAATGAAATGGGTTGCGGCCCCGGTTGTACTCTCCGCGGCCCTCGTGCTCGCCGGCTGCACCCCCGAGCAGCAGCGCGGCTTCCTCCCCGACGGCTCCGAAGGAGCCACCAACCACACCGACGGGATCACCGGCCTCTGGGTCACCTCCTGGATCGTGCTGCTCGCCGTGGGCGTGGTGACGTGGGGCCTCATCATCTGGGCCACCATCGCCTACCGTCGCCGCAAGGGCCAGACGGGCCTGCCGGTCCAGCTTCGCTACAACATGCCCATCGAGACCTTCTTCACGGTGGTGCCGGTCATCCTCGTGCTCGGCTTCTTCGGCTTCACCGCCCAGGAGATGAGCAAGATCGAGCAGCGCTACGACGCGCCCGAGAATGTCGTCGAGGTCTTCGGCAAGCGCTGGTCCTGGGACTTCAACTACGTGGACGAGGACGTCTACTTCCAGGGCGTGCAGGTGCAGACCGACGACGAGGGCGAGGCCACCGAAGAGACCATGCCGGTGCTCTACCTCCCGGTGGACAAGACCACCGAGATCCGCCTCGAGACCCGCGACGTCATCCACTCGTTCTGGGTGGTCGAGTTCCTCTACAAGAAGGACATGATCCCCGGGCAGACCAACTACATGAGCTTCACCCCGACCAAGACCGGCGAATTCATGGGGAAGTGCGCCGAGCTCTGCGGCGAGTACCACTCGATGATGCTCTTCAAGGTCAAGGTCGTGGAGCAGGCGGAATACGACGCCTACATCGATTCGCTGCGTGCTGCGGGGAACACGGGCCAGGTGAGTGCCGAGGCGAACCCGAACCAGGGGCATCTCGCCGTGGACAACGAGAACGCCCAAGCAAGCAACGAGTAATCGCGGGAACTACTGAGGGAACTGGGGATAACAGAACATGAAGAAGGGCAATGTCATCGTCTCGTGGATTACATCCACGGACCACAAGGTGATCGGATACATGTATCTGATCAGCTCCTTCGTGTGGTTCCTGATCGGCGGCCTGATGGCGCTGGTCATCCGCGCCCAGCTGTTCGCGCCGAACCTCGAGGTGGTGGCGACGAAGGAGCAGTACAACCAGCTGTTCACGATGCACGGCACGATCATGCTGCTGATGTTCGCGACCCCGCTGTTCGCGGGGTTCGCGAACGTCATCATGCCGCTCCAGATCGGCGCGCCCGATGTGGCGTTCCCGCGGCTCAACGCCTTCGCGTTCTGGCTGTACACCTTCGGCTCGCTCATCGCGGTCGGCGGCTTCCTCACCCCGCAGGGCGCCGCGTCCTTCGGGTGGTTCGCCTACGCCCCGCTGTCGGACATGACCTACTCGCCCGGCGTCGGCGGTAACCTCTGGGTCCTGGGTCTGGGCGTGAGCGGCTTCGGCACGATCATGGGCGGCGTGAACTTCATCACGACGATCATCACGATGCGTGCCCCCGGCATGACGATGTGGCGCATGTCGGTGTTCACCTGGAACACCCTGATCACCTCGATCCTCGTGCTCCTCGTGTTCCCGGTGCTCGCAGCCGCGTTCTTCGGCCTGGCCGCAGACCGCATCTTCGGCGCGCAGATCTACAACGGCGAGGGCGGTGCCATTCTGTGGCAGCACCTCTTCTGGTTCTTCGGTCACCCCGAGGTCTACATCATCGCCCTGCCGTTCTTCGGGATCGTGTCCGAGATCTTCCCGGTGTTCAGTCGCAAGCCCATCTTCGGCTACAAGACCCTCATCTACGCGACGATCTCGATCGCAGCGCTCTCGATGACGGTGTGGGCGCACCACATGTACGTCACCGGCTCGGTGCTGCTGCCGTTCTTCGCGCTCATGACCATGCTCATCGCGGTGCCCACCGGTGTGAAGATCTTCAACTGGCTCGGCACCATGTGGCGCGGCTCGATCACCTTCGAGACCCCCATGCTCTGGTCGCTCGGCTTCCTGGTGACCTTCGTGTTCGGCGGACTCACCGGCGTCATCCTCGCCTCGCCGGCCCTCGACTTCCACCTCTCCGACACCTACTTCGTGGTGGCGCACTTCCACTACGTGGTCTTCGGCACCGTCGTCTTCGCGATGTTCGCCGGCTTCTACTTCTGGTGGCCCAAGTGGACCGGCAAGATGCTCAACGAGCGCCTCGGCAAGATCCACTTCTGGGTCCTGTTCGTCGGCTTCCACATGACCTTCCTCGTGCAGCACTGGCTGGGCGTCATGGCCATGCCGCGCCGCTACTACACCTACCTGCCCAGCGACGGCATCACCTGGGGCAATCAGGTGTCGACGGTCGGGGCGATGATCCTGGGCGCATCCATGATCCCGTTCCTGCTGAACGTGTACCTGACGGCGCGTCGTGCTCCGAAGATCACGGTCAACGATCCCTGGGGTTACGGTCGCTCGCTGGAGTGGGCCACCTCCTGCCCGCCGCCCCGTCACAACTTCACCTCGATCCCGCGCATCCGCTCCGAGTCGCCCGCCTTCGACCTCAATCACCCCGAGGTCAGCGGCATCGAGCAGCCGGTTCGCGTGAGCGAAGTCGCGAAGTAACTCCGAGGAGATCGCATCATGAAATCCAACATCGTCATCTTCTGGGTGCTCACCGCGTACTTCGTGGTGGTCGGAACGGCCTACACGATCTTCAGCTGGATCGTGGAAAACCGGATCGAGTGGGCCGGCTCGACCGCGATCGTGCTCTCCGGCGCGCTCACCGGCTTCATCGCCTTCTACCTCATGCTCGTGCAGCGGAAGCAGGGCGGCGTGCTGGTCGAGGATCGACTCGACTCCGACATCGACGACGGGGACCCCGAGCTCGGGGAGTTCAGCCCCTGGAGCTGGTGGCCGATCTTCCTGGCCTTCGGCCCGGCGCTCGTGATCGTCGGCCTCTGCATCGGCTTCCACTTCTGGCTGTCCTTCCTCGCGCTGCCGCTGGTTGCGATCGGCGTGGTCGGCTGGGTGTTCGAGTACTACCGCGGGAACTTCGCTCGCTGAGCGGGCCGTTCGCAGAGGGATCCAGCGCGTGAGCATCATCATACGCCGGGGCCGGGGCGAGGACGCTGCCGCGGTCTTCGCCCTGGCCCGCCAGTTCACCACGGGCCGCGAGTCGATCGGCCGCGACGAGTTCTCCGTCGCCTACGACAATGTGCTCCGGCACCGCGACCAGGAGACGAACGTGCTCTTCGTCGCGGAGCTCGACGGAGTGGTCGTCGGATACTCCCTGATGACCGTCTCGCGCCTCCTGCACGCTCCCGGACTGACCGCTCACCTCCAGGAGATCGTGGTCGACGAGGCCTCCCGTGGCAGCGGGGTCGGCGACCGGCTCATGCAGGCGAACGAGCACTACTGCATGGGTCGCGGGGTGCGGCAGCTTTCCGCCTCGACGGCCCGCATCGGATCCTTTTACAACCACCGCGGCTTCGAGCCGGTCGGCGAGCACTACCGCAAGATCCTCGATCTGCGGTGAACGCATGACGGATCGTCGCGCACGCAGGAGGCCGGGCGAGAACCGCAGGCACCTGATGGAGGCCGGACTCATCGAGTTCGGCCTCTTCGGCTTTCACGGCGCCTCCACGAAGGCGATCGCCGAGCGCGCCGGAGTGCCGCAACCTCACGTCTATGCGAACTTCAGCACCAAGCAGGAGCTATTCCTCGCCTGCGTCGACGGGGCCCTCGCGCAGCTCGTGGACGCTGGGCACGCTCCGTCATTCCGCCCCGATGCGCAGCAAGCTCGCCTGGTCGTCCAAGCGGTGGCCAGCTCCCGCGACCCGGACATGGGGGATCGTCTGCGCACCATGCTGAGCGCGGTCGAGAGGGAGCTGGGGTCGGAGAGCTTCGCGGCAGTGCTGCTCGCCGGCATGGCGGCGCTGCGGGCGGCCGACTCGCACGCCGGCTAAGGGGGTGCCTGCCGGTACCGCGGCGCTGCGAGCTGCGGGGCAAGCGGTGTGCCGATCTGCTTCGGGCGCGGCCTCTGGGCTGCGTCGTTGTGCGTCGGGCTTGCTACCCGGCTCTCTCGTGAGCGTGCCTCCGAGGATCCGGCCTGATCATTCAGCGGGCTGGGAGAGGCACCGGGGCGAGAGGCCCCGGGGCGAGAGGCACCGGGGGATCGTGCCCGGTATCGGCGCGATCACGTTCCCGGTCTTTCTCGGCAGCCGAGCTCTCGCGGATCCGTTTCGCAGTGGGCAGCTCCGCGTCCGGTGCGGAAGGTCACTCGGCCGGCCCGCGCGCGGTACGGTCTGTGCACGAGCTGGGGCAGGCGCCGGCACCGCACATGCCGGGAAAGGCGTGGAGCACACGAAAGCGGGGCCGCACCCGAAGGTGCGACCCCGCTCACAAAGGCCAGCTTCAGTGGCCCTCGTGGTGGCCCTGCTCGAGCTCGCCCTGGCTGGGCGGAACGATCCGGTCCTCGAAGAACCAGCGGCTGAAGCCAGCGCGAAGACGCTTCGAGAAGGGAATCCGGCCGTTGTCGTCGGGACGCAGCATGAGCGGTGCGTAATCGTGGTAGCTGACCAGCTGCCAGCGCTCGTACTCGTCGAGGGGCTTGTGCACCTCGATGTACTCACCGCCGGGGAGCCGCACGATGCGTCCGGACTCGTAGCCGTGGAGCGCGATGCTGCGATCCTTCTTCTGCAGGCCGAGGCAGATGCGCTTCGTCACGACGTACGCGATGATCGGGCCGAGGATCAGCAGTGCCTGGAGGGTGTGGATGACCCCCTCCATCGACAGCTGGAAGTGCGTCGCCATGATGTCCGAGCTCGCACCCGCCCACATGACCGCGTAGAAGGTGACGCCGGCGGCGCCGATCGCGGTGCGGGTGGGGGCGTTCCGCGGACGGTCGAGGATGTGGTGCTCGCGCTTGTCGCCGGTGACCCAGGCCTCGATGAAGGGGTAGATCGCGACGAGCACGAGGAAGACGAGCATGATGATGACGGGCACCAGCATGTTCCACGACCAGGTGTAGCCGAACCACTCCGTCTCCCACCCCGGCGGGATGAGTCGCAGCATGCCGTCGGCGAAGCCGATGTACCAGTCGGGCTGCGTACCGGCCGACACGGGGGAGGGGTCGTAGGGGCCGTAGTTCCAGATCGGGTTGATCCCCACGAGCGAGGAGATCAGCGCGATCACGCCGAAGACGATGAAGAAGAAGCCGCCGGCCTTCGCCGCGTACACCGGCAGCACCGGGAAGCCGACGACGTTCTGCTGCGTCTTGCCGGGCCCGGGGAACTGGGTGTGCTTGTGGATCACGACGAAGGCGAGGTGCAGCGCCACGAAGAGGATCACGAGCGCCGGCAGGAGCATGATGTGCAGCATGTACAGGCGTCCGACGATGTCGGTGCCCGGGAACTCGCCTCCGAAGAAGAAGTACGACAGGTAGGTGCCGATGACCGGGATCGCCTTGATGATGCCGTCGATGATGCGCAGGCCGTTGCCGGAGAGCACGTCGTCGGGGAGCGAGTAGCCGGTGAAGCCCTCGGCCATCGCGAGGATGAACAGCACGAAGCCGATCACCCAGTTGAGCTCGCGCGGCTTGCGGAACGCGCCCGTGAAGAAGATGCGGAGCATGTGCAGGCCGATGGATGCGACGAAGAGCAGCGCAGCCCAGTGGTGCACGTGACGCATCAGCAGGCCACCGCGGATCGAGAAGGAGATGTCGAGCGTCGACGCCATGGCGACGGACATCTCGAGGCCCTTCATCGGCACGTAGGGACCGTTGTAGTGGACCTCGGCCATCGATGCCTGGAAGAACAGCGTCAGGAAGGTGCCCGAGAGCAGGATCACCACGAAGCTGTACAGGGCCACCTCGCCGAGGAGGAAGGACCAGTGGTCGGGGAAGACCTTACGACCGAACTCCTTGACGGCGACGCCGATCTTGGTGCGCTCGTCGAGATAGTTGGCTGCCGCGGCGGTGAAGCGGCTCGATCCGCTCTGCGCCGTGCCGCTCTGCGCGGGGGATTCGGTTACGGTGCTCACTTGAGGCGCTCCCAGAAGCTCGGGCCGACAGGTTCATGGAAATCGCTCTGCGCCACGAGGTAGCCCTCATCGTCCACCGTGATGGGGAGCTGGGGCAGCGGCCGCTTCGCCGGGCCGAACACGACCTTCGCGTGATCGGAGACGTCGAACTGCGACTGGTGGCAGGGGCAGAGCAGATGGTGCGTGTGCTGCTCGTAGAGCGCCACCGGGCAACCCACGTGCGTGCAGACCTTGGAGTAGGCCACGATGCCGTCGTAGGACCAGTCCTTGCGCTCCGGCAGCTCCTTGAGCTCCGACTGGTCGAGACGCATGAGCAGCACGATGGCCTTCGCCTTGGCGTCGAGCAGGGTTTCGCTGCCGCCGCGCTCGTCGAGCGAGAGGCTCTCGAAATCCTCGTGGTTGAGCGTCTCGGGGATGACGTGGAAGGCGGAGCCGATGGTGACCTCGCTCGCCTTGATCGGCACGCCCGAGGGGTCGCGCGCCAGGCGCACGCCCTCCGCCCACATGGTGTGCTTGAGGAGCTGCACCGGGTTGCGATCCTGCGGCGCGAGACCGCGGAGGAGCGTGATGCCCGGGAGGGGGAATGCGATCAGCGCGCCGATGAGGCTGTTGCGCACGAGGGTACGGCGCGAGAAGCCGGACTCCTTGTCGGCGAGCTCGAAGACCTCTGCCGCTGCGGCGCGCGTCGGCTCGTCGCTCGCCACCGGGTGGCGCACGTCGATGGACTCGTGATCGGCCATGAGTGCCTTGCCCCAGTGGACCGCGCCGATGCCGATGGCGAGCAGCGCAAGCGCCATGCCGAGACCCACGAAGAGGGTCTGCAGCCGGATCGCCATGAGGTCGCCGGTCTCGATCGGGATCGCCATGTAGGCGATGACGGCGCCGAGGCTGCCGGCGATCGAGAGGTAGAAGAGCGAGTAGACCCCGCGCTCGGCGTTCTTGGCCTTCTTCGGGTCGAGATCCGTCACCCGCTTGCGGTGCGGGGGAAGACCCGGATTCTGCACCGCGTCGGACGCGATCACCGCGGTGCCGACCGCGGCCTCGACGTGATCGTGGCCCTGAGCGGCGACAACGGCGTCATGGCCACCGTTGTTCTTCGCTTCCTCTGCCATGTTGCTCCTTGATTCCTGACTCATGAACTCGTTGCGCGTCGCCGCACTAGTTGGACTTCGCGGTGACCCACACGGTGAGGCCGACGATCGCGCCCAGACCGATCACCCAGATGAAGAGGCCTTCGGCCACGGGGCCGAGCGATCCGAGGGTGATGCCGCCGACCGCGGGCTTCTCCTCGATGTACTTCAGGTAGGAGATGATGTCCGACTTCTCCTGCGGGCTGATGTTCGCGTCGCTGAACACGGGCATGTTCTGCGGCCCGGTGACCATCGCCTCGTAGATGTGGGTCGGCGCGACTCCGGTGAGGGCCGGAGCGAACTTGCCCTGGGTGAGCGCACCGCCGGCGGCCGCCACGTTGTGGCACATCGCGCAGTTGATGCGGAACAGGGTGCCGCCGTTCGCGACGTCGCCGTCGCCCTGCAGGTAGCGGCTGTCCGGCAGCTCGGGCCCGGGGGCGAGCGAGGCGACGTAGGCCGCCATCTGCAGCGTCTGGTCCTCGGTGAACTGCGCCGGCTTCACCATGCCCTGCGGGCCCTGGAAGGCGAGGGGCATGCGCCCGGTGCCGACCTGGAAGTTGACCGATGCGGCGCCCGCGCCGATGAGCGAGGGGCCGTCGTCGGTGCCCTGGGCGCTCGCGCCGTGGCACGTGGCGCAGTTGGCGCCGAACAGCTTCTCGCCGGCCTCAATGGTCGCGGGGGACTCGAGGTCGATCTCGGCGGTTGCCGAGGTCTGGCTGAAGCCGGTGTACGCGGCGCCGGTGACCAGCAGGCCGACGGCGACGAGCGCGGCGGTGGCAAGCGGGTGCCGACGCCCCGACTTGCGGACGTTCTTCTTGGCGCGAGCCATGATCTCGATTACTCCTGACCCTACTTGAGGACGTAGATGACGATGAAGAGGATGATCCAGACGATGTCGACGAAGTGCCAGTAGTACGACACGACGACGGCGCTGGTCTCCTCCTTGTGCGTGAAGTTCTTGACGGCGTAGATCCGGCCGATGACGAGCAGGAACGCGGCGAGGCCCAGGGTCACGTGGATGCCGTGGAAGCCGGTCGTCATGTAGAAGGCGGAGCCATAGGGGTCCGAGGCGAGGGTGACGCCCTCGGAGACGAAGGTCGCGTACTCCCAGACCTGGCCTGAGACGAAGATCGCGCCGAGCAGGACCGTGAGGTAGAACCACTCGACAGTGCCCCACTTCCGCGGGCTCCATCCCGTGCCGCGGGGCTGCATCCGCTCTGCTGCGAAGACGCCGGCCTGTGCGGTGAATGAGGAGGCGACCAGGATGAGGGTGTTGACCAGCGCGAAGGGGAAGTTGTGCTTGACCGTCTGCTCGGCCCACAACTCGGGGTTCATCGCGCGGAGGGTGAAGTAGATCGCGAAGAGACCCGCGAAGAACATGACCTCACTGCCGAGCCACACGATGGTGCCCACGGCGACGATATTCGGCCGCTTCACCGAGGGTGCGGCTGCCTTGGTATTCATAGTGGTCGTAGTCACCCCTCTATTATGGCTGAAAGTTTGGTGTGCGTTTTCACCTAGACTCGGCGCGCCGAACTTTCTGCAAGTTTCCTCCATAGCCTACCGGTTTTGACGCGTCGGATTTGCACAATCGCACGCGTAATCATCTGATGATGACGCGGATCCCGAGGGTCCTGATCGATAGAATCGCCGCATGATCGACGAACGCAACTGGCCGACTGTGCTGACCGCCCTGCTCGACGGGCACGACCTGAGCGTGGCTCAGGCCGAGTGGGCCATGTCTCGCTTCATGACGGGCGAGGCCAGCGGTGCCCAGATCGGCGGCTTTCTGGTCGCGCTCCGATCCAAGGGGGTCACGGTCGAGGAGGTGATCGGCTTCCGCGATGCGATCCTCGCCGAGGCCGCGCCGATCAGCCTCCCGGCGATGGCGCTCGACATCGTCGGAACCGGAGGCGACCGTTTCGGCACCGTCAATGTGTCGACGATGGCGTCGATCACGGCCGCGGCGGCCGGTGCGCCGGTGGTCAAGCACGGCAATCGGGCTGCGAGCAGCCTCTCCGGATCCTCCGATGTGCTCTCTGCGCTCGGGATCGATCTCTCGCTCGATGCCGAACAGCTGCGGAGCGCCTTCGACCGTGCCGGGATCGCCTTCGTCCACGCCGCCCGGTTCCTGCCCGGATTCCGCCATGTGGCGGGTGCGCGGGGAGAACTGGGCATTCCCACCGTGTTCAACTTCCTCGGCCCCCTCTGCAACCCGGTGCGGCCAGAGGCATCGGCCGTCGGCGTCGCGGACATCGATCGGGTGCCGATCTTCGTCGGCGTCTTCAGGCTCCGGGGGGCTTCCGCACTGGTCTTCCGCGGCGATGACGGACTCGACGAGCTCACGACCACCGGTCACTCCCGGGTGTGGGAGGTGAGCCGCGGCGGCCTCACCGAGCACGATATCGATCCGCGAGATCTCGGTATCCCGCGAGCCGAGATCTCGGAGCTGGTGGGCGGTACGCCCGAGGAGAACGCGGCGGTCGTGCATCGCGTGTTCGCGGGGGAGCGCGGGCCGATCCGTGACATCGTGCTGCTCAATGCCGCGGCCGGCCTCGTGGCCTACGAACTGGCGGAGCGCCCCGAGTCCGCGGAGCGCGCGCTGCTGGAGCGCCTCGGTGAGCAGATGCGCGCGGCCGAAGCCGCGATCGACTCGGGGGCGGCCGCGGCGAAGCTCGCCGCCTGGGCGGAGGCGACCACCGCGGCTGCGGGACTCTGACCGCTTCGCGGCGCCGTCCCGCCAGGTTCTCGGAGCGGAGGACGGGCCGCGGGCCCGGGGCCGTGCCGAGCGATGCTGCGGCTGCCGCTCAGGAGCACTCGTCAGCCGCTCAGGAGCCCCCGGCGGTCACGTTCCCGGAACTCGACGAGGCCTCGGGCTTGGCGGCCGTCGCGGTCTCGGTGCGCGGCTTGCGGGTGTACTCGGCGAAGAACGGCATGGGGTCCACCGGCTCGTCCTCCACGCGGATCGCGAGGTGGAGATGCGCTCCGAAGGACATGCCCGTGTTGCCGACGCGACCCACCTGCTCGCCCATGCGGACGGTGTCGCCCTCGGCGAGCTCGTGCGAGCCCATCTCCATGTGGCAGTAGCGGCTCGTCACCTCCGTGCCGTCGAGCTCGTGCTCCAGTTTCAGGCCGAACCCGCAGCCGTCGCTCGCGAAGCCGGCCTCGAGTACGGTGCCGTCCGCGATCGCGTGCACCGGGGTGCCCGCAGCCGCGGCGAAGTCCTGGGCGTCGTGGAACTGCGCGACGGGCGCGGTCCGGTAGCCGAAGCCGTCGGTGAGCGTGACGGGGCTCGTGAACGGATAGTTGACCAGCACCCGGTCGTTGAAGGCGAACGCGGTGGGGGAGGAGGTGTCCGGCACCGCTGCGGTGATCTCGGTGAACGAGGACGGCATGTCGTCGACGGAGACCTCGGAGAAGAGCTGCTGCGCGGAGTGCACCGCCGCATTGCTCGACGCGGCGCTCGTCTCCTGCGTCAGCGGAAGCGCGATCGTCAGCGTGAGGCCGCACACGCTCGCGGCGGCGGCGACGGCGGCGAGCCGGCGGCGTGCCGGCACCCGGCGGGCCGGGAAGGCGGAGGGCGGAATGCCGGTGGCGGGCGTGTGCTCGATGATGGGGGACCGGACCGACGCCGGCTCGGAATCGTTCGTTCCCGAGTGCGTCGCCCCGAGGCGCGTCTCGGCGGGCCGCGGATCCGCGGCCGCGCGTGGCCCGGTGCCGGGAGCATCCGACGATGCGGCCGCGGAGGCGGGCGCCGTCGTGGTGCGCCCGCTGCGGGGGAGGGGATCCTCGGAGGGGGGCTCGACTCCGGTGCCTCCGGCGGCTCCGGCGGCGTGTGCCTCGCGGAGCGATCGACGTGACGGATACGGGCTCGTGCCGCTCGGGGGTGTGGGCTGGGTCATGCAGTCTTCCGGATCGTGGGGCGCCGGGGGGGAGGCGCCGGGTGGGGAGGGGGCGCAGAAGATAACGAACAGGTTACAAGGTTGTGCCGAGAAGCGCTAGCTTCGAGCCGCGGCTCACCGCTGCGGGGGAGAGGCGTCGCGCGCGGCGCTCGCCGAGCTCGCGGCCCCGTCGGTTCCGGGCGTCAGCTCG
This sequence comes from Leucobacter massiliensis, assembly GCF_002982315.1. Classification (GTDB taxonomy): domain Bacteria; phylum Actinomycetota; class Actinomycetes; order Actinomycetales; family Microbacteriaceae; genus Leucobacter; species Leucobacter massiliensis. Next base: position 115,870 of record NZ_MWZD01000013.1, read on the forward strand.
GGGAGCGGGTCCCTGCCGGGAGGGAGCGCCTGCTCCTCGGCGGAGTTCCGCTCGGCCTCTTCGATGGCCCGGGAGGAGCGGCCGGGCGCGATCTCCCCGCCCTCCCGCGCCACGTGCTGGATGGGGCCTGTCGTCGCGTCCACGTACCAGTCGGTGAGCGCCGGGTCGGCGCTGTCGAAGTCGGCCCCCGCGCCCTCGTGCGCCGGCACCTCGCTCGCGCCGAAGACGAAGTCGTCGCCGTACTCGTCGATGCCGCGGCGGACCCCCTGGGCGATCGCGGCACGCGCGTAACGCTGACGGATGATGTAGGGGTCGGTGCGCAGATCCTTCGCCCAGGAGATCATCACCCCGATGACGACGAACGCGAAGGGGAGCGCGGAGACCACCATCAGCGACTGGAGGCCGCCGAGGGTGTCGCGTCCTCCGGCGAGCAGCAGCGCGACCGCGATGAGCGAGAGCAGCAGCCCCCAGACGATCGTGACCCACTTGGAGGGTTCGGGTCGTCCCCCCTGCGACATGGAGGCCATGACGATCGACGCCGAGTCGGCGGCGGTTACGAAGAAGATGAGCACCGCGAACATCGCGACCACCGAGGTGATCATGCCGAAGGGAAGGCGCTGGAGCACCTCGAAGAGCACCTCCTCGCCGGAGCCGCCCGTGCTGAGCTCCTCGCCCGAGAGGCTCATGGAGATGGCGGTGCCGCCGTACACGACGAACCACGCGATCACGATGGCGGAGGGCACGAGCATCACCGTCACCACGAACTCGCGCAGCTTGCGCCCGCGGGAGATCTTCGCGATGAACATGCCGACGAACGGCGTCCACGACACCCACCATGCCCAGTAGTAGGTCGTCCACTGCGCGAGGAACTCCGCCGTCTCCGGGCCCTCGTTGGGATTGCGGGCGAGCATGAAGAGCAGCTCCTGGAAGTACTCCACCACGGCGGAGGGGAGGAAGTTGAGCAGGAAGACCGTGGGGCCGACCACGAGGACGAACAGTTCCAGCGCGCCGGTGAACATCATGTTGAGGTTGGAGAGCCGTCGGATGCCGCGCTTCACGCCGGACACCGCGGAGGCGATGAAGCAGGCGGTGAGGACCGCGAGCGCCCCGATGAGGAAGGTGTTCCCGAGGTCCCCGAGGCCCGTGACAATGCGGAATCCGCTTTCGATCTGCAGCGCTCCGATGCCGAGGGAGACCGCCGTGCCGAAGAGCGTGACGATGATGGCGAAGACGTCGATGATCCGGCCGAGCAGCCGGTTGCCGCCGCCGGGGAAGACGGGCTCGAAGAGCGCCGAGATGAGCGGGGGGCGCCCGCGACGGTAGGTGCTGTACGCGATAGCGCCGCCCACGAGCGCGTAAAAGGCCCACGCGATCGGCCCCCAGTGGAGGATGGTCTGGGCGAGGGCCGGCAGCGCCGCCTCCGTCGAGCCGGCGGGGGCGGCGACGCCCGGCGCGGGATCGAGGAAGTAGGTGAGCGGTTCGAGCGGGCCGTAGAACAGCAGCCCGATGCCCAGGCCGGCCGCGAACAGCATCGAGATCCACGAGCCCATTGAGAACTCCGGCTGCTCGTCGTCTGCGCCGAGGCGGATGCCCCCGGTCGGGCCGAAGCCGATGACGAGCATGAAGAGCGCGACGAGGATCGCGAGTGCGCCGAAGAGCCAGCCGAAGTTGCCGCTGACCCAGGCGAGGGAGGCGGCGCCGACTGCGCCGACGCTGTCGGGCGCGGCGAAGGCCCAGACGATCACGGAGAGGGTGAGCACGACGGTCACGGAGAAGACGAGCCAGTTGGTCCGGAAGCTGAGCCCGGTCTGCTCCACTCCGATGCCGGGGATAAGTGCGGGGTGGGGGACCGGGGGTGGCGTCGGCACCGTGATCTTCATGGTCCGCTTGCCAGTGTGATGCTGCTTGCTCATCGTTCCTCCGTGCCCGCCGCGCCGCGCGCGGCGACGATGAATCGCTCGATCAGGGCCGGGTCCTTCAGCCCCGGCTCGCGCTCGACCCCGCTCGACACGTCGACGCCCCAGGGCATGACTGCGCGGACCCGGTCGGCGACATTCCGCGCATCCAGCCCTCCCGCGAGCACCCATCCCTCGCCGATCCGAGCGCGCAGCGCGGTCCCCGGCGCGAGGGGGGACAGATCCCAGCCCGCTCCGGAGCCGGGCACCGCCCCGTCGAGCAGGAGGCGCTCCTCACCGCGGTCGCCCGCGCGCAGTCCGGGATCCCGGGCCAGCGAGGCGGCACGCCATACCCGTGGGAGGATCCGCTGCGCAGCTGCGAAGTCCGCCGCATCGTAGTCGCCGTGCAGCTGCAGCACCTCGAAGCCCAGCCGGAGCGCGGTCTCGGCGGCGCGGACGGCGGGCATCGCGTCGACCACGAGCACCGCGTCGATCCCTCCGTGCCGTGCTTCGGCGACGACTTCCGCCGCCTCGCCGACGCCCGCGTTGCGCGGGCTCCGAGCGCTCATCACCACGCCGAGTGCGTCTGCTCCGCTCGCCACTGCGTGCCGTGCGGTCGCTGCGTCGCGCAGCCCGCAGATCTTGACATACATGGATTCCAGTCTAGGCCGCGCCGGGAGCCTGCTCCGAGCCGGGGCCCGCCGAGCGCGGGTCGTCCGAGCGCGGGTCGTCCGAGCGGGGGTGCTCCGAGAGCCGGGAGAGGAGTGCGCTCGTGGCGGCGTTCATGCCGGTGATCTCGACCTCGGTGCCGAGCTGCGCGTACTTCGTCACGATCGCGTCCAGCGCCGCGACCGTCGATGCGTCCCAGACGTGCGATCCGGAGATGTCGATCTCCACCCGCTGCGGGTCCGCGCGGTACTCGAAGAGCGTCGTCAGATCGTTGCTCGATGCGAAGAACAGCTCGCCCGTGACGATGTAGCGCGCCAGGGGAGCGCCCTCACGTACTTCGACCCGCCGCTCGACGCCCACGAACCTCGCGACCCTGCGCACGAACAGGAGCGAGGCGAAGAACACTCCCGCGATGACGCCGATCGCGAGGTTATGCGTGAGCACGACGCACGCCACCGTCGCGAGCATCACGGCGGTCTCGCTGAGCGGCATGCGCCGGAGGGTCGCCGGGCGGACGCTGTGCCAGTCGAATGACGCCACGGAGACCATGATCATGACCGCGACGAGCGCCGCCATCGGGATCGCGGCGACGAGATCTCCGAGGAGGACGACGAGCACGAGCAGGAACACGCCGGCGAGGAATGTGGAGATGCGCGTGCGCGCCCCCGATACCCGCACATTCATCATGGTCTGGCCGATGACGGCGCAGCCGCCCATGCCGCCGAAGAACCCGGAGAGGATGTTGGCGGCGCCCTGCGCCCACGACTCGCGGGTCTTGTCCGAGCGGGTATCGGTGATCTCGTCGACGAGCTTCGCCGTGAGCAGGGACTCCATCAATCCGACGACCGCGACCCCCGCGGCGTAGGGGGCGATGATGCTCAGGGTCTCCCAGCTCAGGGGGACGTCCGGGAGGAAGAACGACGGCAGGCTGCGCGGGAGTTCGCCCTGGTCGCCCACGGTCGGCACGTGGATGGAGAGGGCCACCGCGGCGACCGTGACGAGCGCCACGGAGACCAGGGGAGCGGGGATGGCGCGCGTCAGGCGCGGCACGATGAGGATGATGAGGATGCCGGCCACGACCAGGGGATACACCGCCCAGGGGACGCCGATGAGGTGCGGGATCTGGGCCATGAACACGAAGATCGCGAGGGAGTTGATGAAGCCGACCATCACGCTGCGGGGGATGAAGCGCATGAGCTTCGCGACGCCGAGGGCGGCGAGCAGGATCTGGAACACGCCGGCGAGCAGGATCGTCGCGATCAGCATGTCGAGGCCGTATCGGGGAGCGATCGGCGCGACCACCAGCGCCACGGCGCCCGTCGCGGCGGTGATCATCGCGGGACGGCCGCCCAGGAATGCGATCGACACGGCCATCACGAATGAGGAGAAGAGGCCGACCCGGGGATCGACGCCGGCGATGATCGAGAAGGAGATGGCCTCGGGGATCAGCGCGAGCCCGACGACGAGGCCGGCGAGCGCCTCGCGGGTGAGCAGGCGGGGCGAACGGAGGGCATCCCGCACGGTGACGTCTCGTTCATCGCGGACTGCCGGCGACCCTCGGCCGGCGATGAAGCGGCGGACCGATCTGACCATGCGTGCTCCTCGGGGACCGTGCGGCGATGGTGCGCCTCGCGGCGCGACAGTCAAGCGTAGCGCGCTGCGGCCCGGCGGGCGTGGGGAGGGAGTGCGCGGGCGGGAGACTGCGCCCCCAGCCACACGAGAACTGACATAATATAGATTATCGAACAACCGTGGGAGTGCCGCGCGCTCGCGTATCGTCGCCGCGGCGCCGGCACACGGGCGGCGCCGGCACACCTGGAAGCCCGAGTGCTCGGCGCCCGGCGGAGTTCACGATCTGGCGGAGCACAGGAGGAACAGCGTGCGCGCCGCGAGCGCCGCGAGCGATACGCCGCCGAACTCGCCGGCGCTCAGCATGAGCGCCGCGTTCTCCTGCAACACGGCCAGCCCGACGAGCACGAGCGCCGCCGCGGCCACCGCGCCGGTCACCACGAGCAGGCCGATCGACACCGTGCGTGCGAGGAACGGCGTGCCGCGCACCGTCGCCGGCCGGATCAGGCAGGCCAGCGAGAAGGCGAGCGCGGCCAGGGCGAGACCTCCGAAGACGTCGCTGGGCCGGTGCCAGCCGAAGGCGAGCAGCTGCCAGCCCGCCGCGCCCAGCAGCGCTGCCCCGCCGAGCGTGACGATGCCGCGGATCCGCGCAGGCACCGCCCAGATGAGCGCTCCGGTGAGCGCCGCGAACACCGTCATGTGGCCGCTGGGAAAGGTATTGGGCAGGTCCAGTTCGAAGAGCTGGGGCCGGGTGAGCAACTGCTGCTTGAGCAGCTGCGAAGCGACGATCGTGAGCGCGGGGACCAGGGTCACGACCGCCGCCCTCCGGATGCCGTGCGCGAAGAACGCGATCCCCCCGACGATCAGCAGCGCGACCGCCACCGTGGGCACCGACACCAGATTCAGCGGCGGCGGCGGGCTGAAAGTGAAGTCCGCCGCGTCGAGTGCCGTGTCCTCCGCGCGCTGGCCCAGCGGATTGCGCACCCCGAGCACGTAGGATCCGACGCCGATCGCCGCCCACAGCAGCACGAAGCCGAGTGCGCGGCCCCTCCCGCCGAGGCGGCTCACGCCCCGCTCCCCTGCGCCGGCGAGCCGGCAGCGCCGGTCCGGGGCCGCACGGCCGCGTCCAGCTCCGCCGCGGCGCGTCTCGGCGCCCCGTCCGCAGAGCGCACGGCCCACAGGGCGACGGCCGCGGCGGTCGCCACGTTCAGGGAGTCCACGCCGTGCTCCATCGGGATCACGACGGAGCGTGCGGCCGAGGCGAGCGCACGCCGGCTGAGCCCGGCGCCCTCGGTGCCGAACACCAGCGCCAGCCGCTCGGGCAGCTCGTGCACGAAATCCGCGAGATCCTCGGCGTCGTCGCGCAGTGCGAACGCCGTCAGCTCATATCCCTCGGAGCGGAACATCGGCCCCGCCTCACGCCAGTCGGGCAGCCGTGCCCACGGCACCTGCAGCACCGCTCCCATGCTCACGCGCACGGCCCGCCGGTAGAGCGGATCCGCGCACGCCGGCGACAGCAGCACTGCGTCGGCGCCCAGCGCCGCCACGCTGCGGAAGATCGCCCCGACGTTCGTGTGGTCGGCGAGGTCCTCGAGCACGACGACCCGGCGCGAGGCGCGCAGCAGCGCGACCGGGTCGAGCGGTTCCGGCCGGTGCATCGAGGCGAGCGCGCCACGGTGCAGATGAAAGCCCGTGAGCGCTTCGAGCTGCGCGGGCTCGCCGATGTAGACGGGCACCTCGGGAAACGCGGCGAGCAGCGGCTCGACGCGCGGCAGCCACTCCTCCAGCAGCAGCACGGAGCGCGGCCGGTGGCCGGCGCCGAGTGCCCGCTCGATCACCTTCGGCGACTCGGCGAGGTACAGTCCCTCCGCCGGCTCGCGCACCCGCCGCAGCGCGACATCCGTGAGACTCGTGTAGTCCGCGAGCGCCGGCGCATCGAGATCCGAGATCCGCTGCACCCTCACGCGGCACCCCGGCCCGGTCCCGCGAGCCCGGATCCGCCCGCTTCTTGCTCCCCCGGGTCGCGATCCGCGACGCCCCGCTCCCCCGTGCCGGCTTCGCGGAGCACTCCCGCCCGCGGCGAAGTGAGGAACTCGCGCGCGAAGGCGACCGCGTCGGCCACCGCTTCGTAGTGCACGAGGTGGCCCGTGCCCGGGACGATCCGCAACAGCGCGGCGGGAACGCGCCGCTGCAGCTCCAGCTGGCGCGCGAGCGGCGTGATGTCGTCCCGCTCTCCCGCGATCAACAGGGTCGGCATCGTGAACGCGGGCGCGAACTCGGAGACCGTGTGCGAGACGGAGGCGCGGAAGGCCTGGAGCAGCGTCGACGGGTCCGAGAAACGGCTGAAGTAGGCCGCGTGCTGCGCGTGGATCCAGTTCCGCAGCTCCGGATCACGGGTCTTCGCCATGACCTCGCTCATCACGCGCACGATCACCGGGTTGCCGAGCAGGGCGCGCGCCGCCCCCTCGGGAAGCAGTTCCGCTGCCCGGTAATAGCCCACCGCGAGCCGCGTGAGCGCCGCCTTCGGGCCGGCGAGCGCGGGCGCGGAGATCGGATTGACGAGGATGAGGCGCTCGGGTGCGAGTCCGCCCGCGATCGCCGCGCCCACCACCAGTGAGCCGAAGGAGTGCCCGAGCACGGCGAAGCCCCCGGGCGCCGTTTCGGCTGCGAAGGCGCGCAACCACTCGCCGTAGAGCTCGATCGAGTGCACGCGGCCGGGGATCGCCGGGCTCGCGCCGAAGCCCGGCAGATCGGGCACCAGGATCCGGAGTTCCGGCAGGCCTTCGGCGAGCCCTCGGGCGATGCCCTCCAGGCCGTGGTGGTCGCCCCGGAAGCCGTGCACGAGGATCAGGGCGGGCCCCTCGTCAGCGCCGTAGCACCAGTACCGCGTGTCCGCGCCGAGCGTCGGGACTGCGCCCGGCGCGGGCTCACGGATGGTCGAGGCGGCTGAGGTCACCCGGAGATCGTAGCGAAGCGGACTGGGCGGGAGCTGCGTCCGCCTCGTCCGACGGCGCACCCGGTTGCGCGCACTCGATAGCATCGACGCAGACGAAAGGAGCGCCGTGACCGCGCAACTCCCCCTCTGGGCCTCCGACCTCGCCGTCTTCGACACCGAGACGACCGGCGTCGACACGAGCCGCGCCCGCATCGTGAGCGCCACCGTCGCGCTCATCGGCGCCGGCGGCGAAGTGGCTGAGCGCTACGACTGGCTGCTCGATCCCGGTGTCGAGATACCGGCCGCGGCCGTGCAGGTGCACGGTGTCTCCACGGACATCGCTCGCGCGAGCGGCATCGCGGCCGCCGTCGGCGTGCAGCAGATCGTCGACCGCTTGCGCGAGATGATCGAGCGCGGCTTCCCGATCGTCGCCTACAACGCCCCTTACGATCTCACCCTGCTCGCGGCGGAGGCGGCGCGGCACGGGGTCACGCTCCCCGCCGAGCTCTCCCCCGTCATCGATCCGCTGGTGCTGGACAAGCAGCTCGACCGCTATCGGAAGGGCAAGCGCACGCTCGAGGCGGTCGCCGCGCACTACGGCGTCGAGATCGGCAACGCGCACGACGCCGGCGACGACGCGATCGCCGCGGGCCGCGTGCTCCAGTGCATCGCCCGGAAGTACGCCGACGTCATCCCCGAGGAGCTCGACGAGCTGCACAGTGCGCAGGTCGCGTGGGCCGCATCGCAGGCCGCGAGTTTCCAGGACTACATGCGGCGGGTGCGCGACCCGTCCTTCGTCGCGGACGGATCGTGGCCGATTCGCCGATTCTGAGCGAGGCGGGCCCCGGGAAGCGTCCGCATCGCGTCCGGAAACGAGGAAGGGCGGGGGCACACGGCCCCCGCCCTTCCTCGTCGTGCGCTGCTCAGGCGCCGAAGCCCTTGAAGCGCTGGTTGAACTTCTCGACGCGGCCCGCCGAGTCCATGATGCGCTGCTTGCCCGTGTAGAACGGGTGCGAGGCGCTGGAGATCTCCACGTCGATGACCGGGTAGGTCTCGCCGTCAAGCTCGATGGTCTTCTCGCTGGTGAGCGTGGAACGGGTGAGGAACGTCTCGCCCGAGGCCAGGTCGCGGAAGACGATTGCGTTGTACTCGGGGTGGATGTCGGTCTTCATGAGTGTTCCTTCGCTTGCCTTGGAGTGGGTGTGTAGCAGCACACCGCGAGGTCTTGGGAGATTGCGACGGAGTCGCACCAGCGACCCACTCTACCAGACCGAGCGGTGCGCTGCGCGAGACGACGCGCCGCTCCCCCAGCCTCTCAGCCCTGCGCGGGCTCCGGTCGCGCCACCGCCGCGTAGCGTCCGTCGTGCTCGCTGAGCTCGAACGGCATCCCGAAGGTCGCCTCGAGGTTCTCGGAGGTGAGCGTCTCGCGGATCGGGCCCGCGGCCTGGACCCGGCCCTCGCGCAGCATGAGCACGTGGGTGAAGCCCGGCGGCACCTCCTCGACATGGTGGGTCACCATGATCATCGCCGGGGAATACGGCGACCGCGCGAAGCCAGAGAGCATCTGCAGCAGACGTTCACGGGCACCGAGGTCGAGACTCGCGCTCGGCTCATCGAGGAGCAGCAGCTCGGGATCGGTCATCACCGCCCGAGCGATCAGCGCGCGCTTGCGCTCCCCGTCGCTCAGCGTGCCGTAGCGATGCTCCGCGAAGTCGGCGAGGTCCCACTCGGCGAGGATCCGCTCCGCCTGCCGGACGTCGACCTCGTCGTAGCTCTCGTTCCACCTGCCCTCGACCGAGTAGGCCGCGGTGAGCACCAGGTCCCGCACGAGCTCCGCCGCGGGGATCCGGCGTCCCGTCGCCGAGGAGACGAAACCGATCCGATTGCGCAGCTCGAACACGTCGACCTTGCCGAGGCGCTTCTCGAGCACGTCCACCGTGCCACTCGTCGGATAGTCATTCGCGGTCGCGAGCTTCATGAGCGTCGTCTTCCCCGCGCCGTTCGGGCCGAGGATCACCCACCGCTCCGAGTCCTCCACCGACCAGTCGACGCCGTCGAGGATGAGCCGGCCGTTGCGCACATAGGTGACATCCGAGAATCGCAGCACATTGACCATGCCCACCAGCCTAGTGTCCGTCCGCACGCGGTGCCGTCGGCACGCCATAGGCTTGACGCCATGAGTCACTCCCCCGCCGATCCCGCCCGCCTGCTCGTCGTGCTCGACTGCGACTCGACCACGATCAAGGACGAGGTGATCGAGCTCCTCGCCGACGCCGCGGGCAGTCGCGAGCTCGTCGCCGAGGTGACGGAGCGCGCCATGCGCGGTGAGCTCGACTTCGCCGAGAGCCTGCGCGAGCGAGTCGCCACGCTCGCCGGGACGCCCGAGTCCGTGTTCGAGCAGGTGTACCGGCGCGTGCGACCCAGCACGGGCATCCGGGAGCTCATCGACGCGGTGCACGAGCGGCACGGGATCGTGGCCGTGGTGTCCGGGGGCTTCCACGAGGTGCTGGATCCGCTCGCGGCGGATCTGCGGGTCGATCGCTGGCGCGCGAACCGGCTGGAGCTCGCGGGCGGGAAGCTCACCGGCAGGACCGTCGGACCGGTGATCGACGCGGAGGCGAAGGCGGATGCGCTGCGGGAGTGGGCGGACGAGGCGGGCGTGCCGCCGAGCGCGACCATGGCGATCGGCGACGGGGCGAACGACCTGCGGATGATGGCGGCGGCGGCCGTCTCGGTCGCCTTCAACGCCAAGCCGGTGGTGCGGGAGGCCGCGGACATCTCCATCGAGGAGGATCTCGCACTCGTCATCCCGCACCTCGACCGCCTGCGGTGAGGCGGCACCGGGCCCGCGTGCGGTCCGGCGCCGTGCGGCTCAGAAGTTGTTGAGGATCTCGGTGTCCTCGGGGATGACCCCGTCGGCGAGCAGTGAGCCGCCGAGACGCTTGAGCGCCGTGAGGGCGACGTTCTGCGGCATGGGACCGTAGGAGATGCGGGCGACGCCGAGCGCCTCGTACTCGGCTGCGGTGAGCGCGCCGGGCAGCCCGATGACGCTGACCTTCCGCTCGCCGATCCCCTCGACGAGGCGGCGCGTCTCATCGGCGTTGAGCACACCCGGCACGAAGATGCACTCGGCACCCACCTCGAGGTAGGCGCGGCCGCGCTCGATGGCGTCGGCGATCGACTCGTCCCGGGGGCGGTCGCCGCCGCGCACCAGGGCGTCGGTGCGGGCGTTGAGCACGAAGGCGACGCCTTCTGCGCGTCCGGCCTCGACGGCGGCACGCATCACCTCCACGGACTCGGCGAGCGGGCGCAGCCGGTCCTCGATGTTCGCACCGCTCACGCCGACGCCGATGGCCCTGCGCACGGCCTCGCCGGAGTCGCCGAAGCCCGCGTCGAGATCGGCGGTGACGGGCAGCTGGGTGACGGCGGCGATGCGCTCGACGCTCATCAGCATCCGCTCGAGCGGGATGTGCTCGCCGTCCGGGTAGCCGAAGGAGGCCGCGATCCCGTGCCCCGCGGTGGCGATGGCCCGGGTGCCGGGCAGCTCGGCGACGACTCGCGCGCTGGCCGCGTCCCACACATTGACGACCCGGAGGATCTCCGGCGCCCGGTAGAGGTCGGCGAGGTGCTGGGCGTCGACGACGACGCGGGTGAGTGACCGAGGGTGCTCGTGAGTGCTCATGACCCCAGGGTATGCCTAACGGAGCGCTCGGCGATACTCTTCTCAGCTGCTGAGCAGACTCACGCGAGCGTGGTCGCTACTCAACGCGCTCAGTGACCCATCCCCGCTCCGCCGCTCAAGGCGACGCATCGCGTCGCGCGGCGCGTGCGCCGAGGCCGCCCCGGCCTCGGGTATTGGGCATTCAGAGGGTCGCTGAGCGCAACGCGCTCAGTGACCCATCCCCGCTCCGCCGCTCAAGGCGACGCATCGCGTCGCGCGGCGCGTGCGCCGAGGCCGCCCCGGCCTCGGGTATTGGGCATTCAGAGGGTCGCTGAGCGCAACGCGCTCAGTGACCCATGCCCAGTCCCCCGTCGACGGGAATGACCGCGCCTGAGATGTAGGCGGCGTCGTCCCCGGCGAGGAAGGAGGCGGCGCCGGCGATCTCGGCGACCTGCCCGAAGCGGTTCGCGGGGATCGAGGAGAGGTACTGGCGCTGCTGCTCTTCGGGCAGCGCCGCCGTCATGTCGGTCTCGATGAAGCCGGGTGCGATGACGTTCGCGGTGATGCCGCGCCCGCCGAGTTCCCGGGTGAGCGATCGAGCGAAGCCGACGAGCGCCGCCTTCGAGGAGGAGTAGTTGATCTGGCCGGGTGAGCCGTAGAGGCCGACGACGGATGAGATGAGGATCACGCGGCCGAAGCGTCCCTTGAGGAGCCCCTTCGCGGCGCGCTTCACGACCCGGAAGGTGCCGGTGAGGTTCGTGTCGATGACGGAGGTGAACTCCTCCTCCGTCATCCGCAGCAGCAAGGTGTCGCGGGTGATGCCCGCGTTCGCGACGACGACCTCCACCGGCCCGAGCTGGGCCTCGATCTCGGTGAAGGCGGCGTCGATGGAGGCCGCGTCCGTCATCTCGGCCCGCACGGTGAGCGCGCCCTCGGGGCCTTCGCCGGAGCGGGCGGTGACCGCCACTCGGTGGCCGTCCGCGATCATGCGCTCGGCGATCGCGCGGCCGATGCCGCGGTTGCCTCCGGTGACGAGTACGGTGCGCGAGGTGGTCATGTAGGTCCTTCCGACGAAACGGCTGCGATCAACCTTAGGCGACCGCTGCCCGCGGATGCGCTGGACGCGCCCGCGCGCGAGGCGAAGGTCCAGCCAGACGGGCGTAGGCTGGTCGGGACCGGAGAAGAGGCGAATGGCGAAGAGCTACAGTGTGACCTCGGCTGGGGTGAACCCGGCCGACGATCGCGCGCACCGCATGCGCATGTATTTCATCGCGATGAGCCTGCGCGTCGTGTGCGTCGCTTCGCTGTTCTGGGTGCGCGGATGGTGGGTGCTGCTCGCCGCGGCCGGCGCGGTGATCCTGCCCTGGTTCGCGGTGATGGTGGGCAATGCGGTCGCGCACAACGGCGGCGAGGCCCCGGAGGCCCCCGCTCCGGCGGAGCTCGAAGGCTCCCCCGCCCCGCGCGACGAGGCCGAGGATCCGGCTCGCTCGCTGATCGTCATGGAGGTGGATCCGGAGCGCCGTGCGGCGCCGCGGGAGCACCCGCCGGCGGAGGGGTCTTCGTGACGGGCGCGGGAGCCGGAACGCCGCTGGGCGCGCTCGGCGGAGCGACGGAGCAGCCGTTCGAGTGCTCTCGGGCCGCGTGCCGGGAGGCGGCGGTCTGGGCGATCCTGTGGCGAAATCCGAGAATCCACGGTCCGGAGCGCCGGAAGACCTGGCTCGCCTGCGCGGAGCACCGTGAGACGCTGCGCGCGTTCCTGGCCGCCCGTGATTTTCCGTTGGAGGTGCGTGGGGTGGAGGATCTCCGTGGCCGTGCGTGATCCGCGTTCCGGCGGGGAGCCCGCCCGCGTCGGCTGGTCGTTCCTGCGCTCACCGCGCTGGATCGGCTACTTCGCGATGCTGCTGGTCTTCTCGATCGCCTGCGTGCTCCTGGGCAACTGGCAGTTCGAGCGGCGAGCCGAGGCGCGGGCCGAGATCGCCCGGATCGACGCGAACTACGACGCGGCGCCCGCTCCGCTCTCGGAGGAGCTGCCGCGGCGCGACGCCTTCGACGAGGACGCCCAGAAGTGGCGGCAGCTCGTGGTCGAGGGCGAGTACTTCGGTGAGCCCGCCCTGGCACGGAATCGGCCGGGGCCGCAGGGTGTGGGCTCGAACCTCATCCAGGCCCTCCGCACGAGCGACGGCGGGGTGTTCTTCGTCGACCGCGGCTGGGTGCCGGTGGACGGGAGCGCCGCTGAAGGAGACGAGTTCGACGCGAGCGCCCTCCCGGCTCCGCCGGACGGCCCCGTGAGCGTGGTGGTGCGGCTGCGGGCCTCTGAGCCCGCGATCCCGGGGCGTACGACGGAGGGCCGGACGGTCGCGAGCATCGAGCTGCCGGAGCTGGCTCGGATGCTGGGCGTCGCGGGCGAGGCCTACACGGGCGCCTACGGCATGCTCGTCTCGGAGGACCCCCCGGGCGAGCACGGAGTGCTGCCCGCGAAGCCGGAGCGCGACGAGGGGCCCCACCTCTCCTACGCGCTGCAGTGGTACGTCTTCATCGTGATCGCCGGCATCGGCGTGGCCTACGCGGCGCGCCGCGAGTACCGTGGCCTCAACGCGGGCAGTGCCGCCGTGCGCGAGCAGGATCGGCGCATTGCGGAGCGCCGTCGCCGGCGCGGTCCGAGTGACGCCGAGGAAGAGGATGCGCTGATCGATGCGTAGGACACCAGCGGTGCTGCTGCTTGCCGCGCTCCTGCTGCCGCTCGCGGCGTGCGCGCCGACGATCGACCCCTCCGAGGCGCGCGAGTCCCTCTCGGAGGTGACCCAGGATCCCGCCGAGCCGGAGGCGGCCGAGGAGTACGACGCCGAGGCGCACCCGGAGCCCATCGTGGAGCCGCTCGAGTGCCTTCCCTATCTCGTGGTCACGGCAAGGGGGACGGGCGAGCCGTCGCGCGGGCAGCTGCTCGACCCGGTCGCGCGCGCCATCTCCGAGGCGCGGCCCGATGAGGTGCTGCGTCTCGACCTCGACTACGCCGCCGACACCGATGTGAAGGAGGGCGGCACGGTCGGCGCGAGAACCCTCGTCGACACCCTGAACGTGCAGGCAGAGAGCTGCCCGGATCAGCGCTTCGTGCTGCTCGGCTACTCGCAGGGCGCGCTCGTCGTGGGCGATGTGCTCGCGGCGCCCGATGTGCGGCTCGTCGGGCAGCGGGTCGGAGAGCTGACGCCCGAGGCGGCCGAGCGGGTGCTCGCGGTCGTGCTCTACGGCGACCCCCGTTTCGTGGGGGGCGAACCGACCGGCGTCGGCGACTTCGATCCGGAGCTGAACGGCATCCTGCCGCGGCCGCCGGGCAGCCTGGACGCCTACGCCGAGCGGCTGCGCGACTACTGCGTGGCCGGCGACTTCGTCTGCCAGGCAAGCCTCGACCTCGATGAGGAGCCTCACGTCGAGTACTACTCGAACGGGATGCAGCAGGACGGTGCGGCCTTCGCGATCACGCGCCTCGATCCGCCGTCGCGTGCGACGGAGGATCGGAGCGGGGAACGCGACCCGGCTAGGCCAGCTCGATGAGCTCCAGGTAGTCCTTCGACCAGTGGTCCTCGGTGGCCTCCGGCATGATGAGCACGCGCTCGGGGTTGAGCGCCTCGACGGCGCCCTGGTCGTGGGAGACGAGCACCACCGCGCCCGTGAAGTGGGCGAGGGCGTCGAGGATCTCCTCGCGGCTGGCGGGGTCGAGGTTGTTGGTGGGCTCGTCGAGCAGCAGCACGTTCGCGCTGGACACGACGAGCATGGCGAGCGCGAGCCGCGTCTTCTCGCCGCCGGACAGCACCCCGGCCGGCTTGTGGACATCGTCGCCGGTGAAGAGGAACGAGCCCAGCACCCGGCGCGCCTCGGTCTCGGTGAGGTGCTGCGAAACCGAGACCATGTTCTGCAGCACGCTCGCCTGCACGTCGAGCGTTTCGTGCTCCTGCGCGTAGTAGCCGACTTTCAGGCCGTGCCCCGCGACGATCTCGCCCGTGTCCGGCTCGTCCACCTGGGCCAGCAGCCGCAGCAGCGTCGTCTTGCCGGCGCCGTTCAGACCCAGCACCACGACCTTCGATCCGCGGTCGATGGCGAGGTCGACCCCCGCGAAGATCTCCAGCGAACCGTAGGACTTCGAGAGGCCTTTCGCCATGAGCGGGGTCTTGCCGCAGGGCGCGGGGTCGGGGAAGCGCAGTTTCGCGACGCGATCGACCTGGCGCTCGTCTTCGAGGCCCGCGAGCATCTTCTCGGCGCGGGCGACCATCTGGTGCGCGGCGGCGGCCTTCGTGGCCTTCGCACCGAACTTGGCCGCCTGGTCCTTCAGTGCCGAAGCCTTCTTCTCGATGTTCGCCCGCTCCTTGCGGCGGCGCTCCTCGTCGGCGGCGCGCTGACGCAGGTAGAGCTTCCAGTTCA
This sequence comes from Leucobacter massiliensis, assembly GCF_002982315.1. Classification (GTDB taxonomy): domain Bacteria; phylum Actinomycetota; class Actinomycetes; order Actinomycetales; family Microbacteriaceae; genus Leucobacter; species Leucobacter massiliensis. Next base: position 131,012 of record NZ_MWZD01000013.1, read on the forward strand.
TGTTGTAGATGTCGATGACCTGGCGGTTCGCATCGAGGTAGAATACCCGGTTGACGGTTTCGCCGACGAGCTCGATGTCGTGGGAGATGACGATGACACCGCCCTTGTAGCCCTTGAGGAACTCGCGCAGCCACACGATCGAGTCGGCATCGAGGTGGTTGGTGGGCTCGTCGAGGATCATCGTGTCCGCGTCCGAGAACAGAATGCGAGCGAGCTCGATGCGGCGGCGCTGACCGCCGGAGAGCGTCTTCAGCGGCTGATCGAGGATGCGGTCGGGCAGGCCGAGGTTGTGCGAGATGGAGGCGGCCTCCGACTCGGCGGCGTAGCCGCCGAGCGCGTGGAAGCGGTCGGTGAGGTTGCCGAAGCGCTTCATGGCCTTCTCGGCGACGGCGGGGTCGTCGGAGGCCATGTCCTCGGTGGCCTTCGCGATGCTCTTCGTGAGCGTCCCGAGGCCGCGTGCGTCGAGGATGCGGTGGCGGGCGATCTGCTCCGGGTCTCCGCTGCGCGGATCCTGCGGCAGGAAGCCGAGCTCACCCGTGATCGAGATGCTGCCCTCGGCGGGCTGCAGCTCGCCCGACAGGGTGCGGGTGAGGGTGGTCTTGCCGGCGCCGTTGCGACCCACGAGCCCGATCTTGTCGCCCGGGTTGACCCGGAACGTCACGCCCTCCATGAGGCGGCGTGCGCCCACGTCGATCGCGAGGTCTTCGACGGTGATCATCGGGTGCGGGGCTCCTTGCTCGTGACGCGCGGCGCGCGGCGGTGGGTGGACAACCTCGCTAGTCTACCCGCCCGCATCTCACTGCGCGCCGAGGGCGGCCTCGTCGGCCCACAGCGTCGTCTCCGCGGATCCCGCCAGCCGAGCCGCGGGCAGCGTCTCCGGGCCGGGTGCGACGATCCCGGCGACGGCTTCCGCCTTCGCGGCCCCCGCCGCGAGCAGCCAGGAGCGCTCGGCGCGGTTCAGCGCGGGGAGAGTGAGCGAAACCCGCTCGGGCGGCGGCTTGGGCGAGTCGCGTACGGGGATCGCGGAGGCCGTTGCGGACAGCAGATCGTCCCGGCCGGGGAATATCGAGGCGACGTGCCCGTCGGGGCCCACGCCGCTGAGCACCAGGTCGATGCGCTCGAGCCCGTCGACGAGCTCCGCGTAGGCGGCCGCGGCACCGTCGAGGTCGAGGCCGCTGTCGCTGGCGGGCACGCGATGCACGAGCGCGGGATCGTGCGCGACGGCTGCGAGCAGCGTCTCGTCGGCGAGGCGGTCGTTGCGCTCGGGATGACCGGCGGGCACCCAGCGCTCATCGCCCCAGAGCAGGCGCACGCGCCGCCAGTCGACCGTGCGCAGCTCCGGGTGAGCCGCGAGGGCGGCGAGCACCGCTGCTCCCCCGCTGCCGCCGGTCAGCACGAGGCACGGGACCGCGCCCTCGGCCTGGCGCGAACGGCACAGTGCGATCGTCTCCTCCGCGACCGCCTCGCTGAGCGCAGCGAGGTCCGCGAATCGAGCCAGCCGGGGCCTGGGAGTGCTCGGCACGCCCTAGACCTCCACCTCGCTGCGGTCCCCCGACCACAGGGTGTGGAAGCTGCCCGGGCGATCCACGCGCCGGTAGCTGTGAGCGCCGAAGAAGTCCCGCTGACCCTGCACCAGAGCTGCCGGCAGTCGTTCGGCACGCAGCCCGTCGTAGTAGGCCAGGGAGGAGGCGAAGGCGGGCGCGGGGATGCCGGCGCCGGTCGCGTGCGCCACCACCCGCCGCCAGGCGGCCTGGCCGCGGCCCAGCGCCTCGGCGAAGTAGGGCGCGGAGAGCAGCAGCGGCAGCCCAGGCTCGGCCGCGTAGGCCTCGGCGATCCGGTTCAGGAACTGCGCGCGGATGATGCAGCCGGCGCGCCAGATTCGCGAGACCGCACCGAGGTCGATGCTCCAGCCGTGCTCGGCGGCGCCCGCGCGGATCACGTCGAAGCCCTGCGAGTAGGCGACGATCTTCGAGGCGTAGAGCGCCTGCCGCACGTCCTCGATGAAGGCGGCGGGGTCTGCGAGCGCGGGGGCAACCGCCGGGCCCGGCAGCCCAGCCGCGGCGGCCCGCTGCTCGGGGTGCGAGGAGAGCGAGCGCGCGAAGGTCGCCTCGGCGATGCCGGAGGCGGGCACACCCAGGGAGAGCGCCGTCTGCACGGTCCAGGCGCCGGTGCCCTTCGCGCCCGCCTGATCCAGGATGACGTCGACGAGCGGCCCCCCGCTTGCGGCGTCCTCCTGGCGGAGCACCTCCGCGGTGATCTCGATGAGGTACGACTCCAGCTCGCCGCGGTTCCACTCGGCGAACACCTCCGCGATCTCGGCGGGAGACATGCCCGTGCCGCGCCGGATGAGGTCGTAGGCCTCGGCGATGAGCTGCATATCGGCGTACTCGATGCCGTTGTGCACCATCTTCACGAAGTGGCCGGCCCCGTCGTGGCCGATGTGGGTGACGCAGGGCTCCCCCTCCGCGACCGCGGCGATCGAGCGCAGGATGGGGCCGAGCGTCTGCCAGGCTTCATCGGATCCGCCCGGCATGATGCTCGGGCCCTTCAGCGCGCCCTCCTCGCCGCCGGAGATCCCGGCGCCCACGAAGTTGATGCCAGTCTCCCGGACCGCGCGCTCGCGGCGGATCGTGTCCGGGAAGTAGGCGTTGCCCCCGTCCACGATGATGTCGCCGGGCTCGAAGACCTCGACCAGGGCGTCGATCATGGCGTCGGTGGCGGCGCCAGCCTGCACCATGATGATCGCGGTGCGCGGGCGGGCGAGGCTCGCCGCGAACTCCTCGACCGAGTACGCCGGGACGAAGCCGGCCTCGGGGTGCTCGGCGAGCAGCGTGCGAGTGCGCTCGGGGCTGCGATTGTACACCGCCACCGTGTTGCCCTCGCGGCTGGCGAGATTACGGGCGAGATTCGCGCCCATCACGGCGAGGCCGACGACCCCGATATTCGCTGTGCCTGTGGTCACACCGGCTCCTTCGTTCATGGTGTCAGCTCTGGTTCGTGTTGCGGGTGCGCGCGAGCTGGGCGAGCACCCGTCCGTACATCACGTCCTCGTGCAGGCCGCGCAGTTCTTCGGCGAGGCACTCGCTGAGGGTGCGCCGCGGCAGCACGATCTCGTGGGTCGGCTGGCCCGGCTGCCGCAGCTCGGCGCGAGTGGGCGACAGCCGTTCGAGCACCGCGTCCCCGCCAGCCCGGACGAGCCGCACCGAGTGCAGCCCCTCCGCGTGGAGCGAGCGGTCGAGCAGGGTGCAGGAGGTCGGCACCTCGAGTGCGAGCTCGAGCCAGGCGGCCAGCAACTCCGTGGACGGCGAGGCCTCGGAGCCGATCACCTCGACGGCGGTGACCGTCTCGTGCGGAGGCTGATCGAGGATTGCCGCGAGATACTCGCGCCAGCGTGTCAGCCGCGTCCACGCGAGATCCGTGTCCCCGGGAGTGTAGCCCGCGATCCGCGTCTCCCAGCCCGCACCGCCCACCGCGGCCGCGTCGGTGATGCGTCGCTGTCCGATCCGGCCGAGCGGATCGGCGCCGGGGCGATCCGGGGCCGAGGCCGGCCACCACACCGCGACCGGGGCATCCGGAAGCAGCAGTCCGGTCACGAGGCCCTCGACGCCGCTCGCCACCGCTCCCCCGGCGCGCAGCACGATCACATCGCTCGCGCCCGCGTCGGCGCCCACGCGAATCTCCGCGTCGAGGCGCGGCTCAGCCTCGGGGCGGGTGATCAGCACGATCACGCGCATCGGATGCTCGCTCGACGCGTGGTTCGCGGCCTCGATCACCGACTCGTCCAGGGACCCCTCGGCACTGATCACGAGGGTGAGCACGTGCCCGAGAGCGGAGACGCCGGCCTCCTGCCGCATCGACAGCAGCCGTCGCGACACCGCGCTGACGGTGGTGTCCGGAAGGTTCTCGATCACGGTCGCCTCCAGCTCCGCCCGTCGCGGGCCAGCATCTCGTCGGCCGAGGCGGGGCCCCACGAACCCGGAGCGTACTGCTCCACCGGCCCGTCCAGGCCTGCCCAGAATCGTTCCACGGGGTCGAGGATCCGCCACGACAGCTCCACCTCGGCCTGACGCGGGAACAGCGGTGCGTCGCCGAGCAGCACGTCGAGGATGAGGCGCTCGTAGGCCTCAGGGCTGGCCTCCGTGAAGGCGTGGCCGTAGCCGAAGTCCATCGTCACGTCACGGACGCGCGTACCGCTCCCCGGCACCTTCGCGCCGAAGCGGATCGTGATGCCCTCATCGGGTTGCACGCGGATCACCAGCGCATTCGAGCCCTGCTCAGTGCGCTGCGCCCGGCCGAAGAGGTCCCCGGGTTCCTGCTTGAAGACGACCGCGATCTCGGTGACCCGCCGGCCCAGCCGCTTTCCGGTGCGCAGGTAGAAGGGCACACCGGTCCACCGGCGGGTGTTCACGTGCAGCTTCATCGCCGCGTAGGTCTCGGTCCTCGACTCGGGGTTCATCCCCGCCTCGCCCAGGAATCCGCGCACCAGCTCACCGCCCTGCCAGCCCGCGGCATACTGCCCGCGGGCGGTCGCCGTCGCGAGGTCCTCGGGCAGCGACACCGCCTCCAGCACCTTCTCCTTCTCGGCGCGCAGGTGCCGCGCGCTCAGGCTGATCGGCTGCTCCATGGCGGTGAGCGCGAGCAGCTGCAGCAGGTGGTTCTGGATGACGTCGCGCGCCGCTCCGACCCCGTCGTAATACCCGGCGCGGCCGCCGACGCCGATGTCCTCGGCCATCGTGATCTGCACGTGGTCGACGTAGTTGCGGTTCCAGATCGGCTCGTACATCGCGTTGGCGAAGCGCAGCGCCAGAATGTTCTGCACCGTCTCCTTGCCGAGATAGTGGTCGATGCGGAAGATGGAGTCGGCGGGGAACGCGGACTCGAGCACCCGGTTGAGCTCTCGCGCCGAGGCCAGGTCGTGCCCGAAGGGCTTCTCGATGATCACCCGCCGCCAGCGCTGATCGTCCCGCTCCTGCTCGACGAGGCCGGAGTTCGACAGGTGCGCCGCGACCTCGGGGAAGGCGGCGGGAGGGATCGACAGGTAGAAGGCGTGGTTGCCCATCGTGCCGCGCTCGCGATCGAGCGTCTCGACGGTCTCCCGCAGCCGCGCGTAGGCGCCCGGGTCGTCGAACTGGCCCTGCACGAAGCGGATGCCCTCCGCGAGCTGCTGCCAGATCTCCTCGCGGAACGGCGTGCGCGCGTGCTTGCGGACCGCGTCGTGCACGATCTCCGCGAAGTCCCGATCCTGCCAGTCGCGGCGGGCGAAGCCCACCAGCGCGAACCCCGGGGGCAGCAGGCCGCGGTTCGCGAGGTCGTAGACCGCCGGCATCAGCTTCTTCGTCGACAGATCCCCGGTGACGCCGAAGATGACGAGCGCGCTCGGCCCGGCGATCCTGCTCAGGCGAGGATCGTCGGGAGAGCGCAGCGGATTCGACGGCCGGGGCGCGGGATCCTGGGATCCCACTCCCCGGCCGCCGAGCGGTGCCGTTCCTGCGCTTGCGCTCACCTCGGCGCCCACCGCCGTCCCGCAGCTGCTCGCCTGCGCTCTTCGATCCGCGTCATATCGCGAATCCCAATGCTCTCATCATGTCGCGGCCGTCGTCGGTGATGCGCTCGGGGGTCCACGGCGGCATCCACACCCAGTTGATGCGGAAGGCCGTGACGAGCCCGTCGAGCGCCTCGGCGATGTCGTTCTCGATGACGTCCGTCAGCGGGCAGCCGGCGCTCGTCAGCGTCATGCTGATCACGAGCGCGTCATGCTCCTCGTCGAAGGCGAGATCGTAGATCAGGCCCAGGTCGACGATGTTCACGCCGAGCTCAGGGTCGGAGACGTTCTTCAGCGCCTCGAACGCCTGCTCGCGGAACTCGGGATCGATCGACTGCGGGACGGCCGCTGCTTCGTCGCTCATGGAATCCAACCTATCCGAGTGCCGGGTTCAGGCCGAGGCGCCGGTGAGGAAGCGGTCGTAGCCCTCCTCCTCGAGACGCTCGGCGAGTTCCGGCCCGCCCTCCTCGGCGACCTTGCCATCGACGAAGACGTGCACGAAATCGGGCTTGATGTACCGCAGGATGCGCGTGTAGTGGGTGATGAGCAGCACACCGAGGCCCGTGGCCTCCTTCGCGCGGTTCACGCCCTCCGAGACGATCTTCAGCGCATCGACGTCGAGACCGGAGTCGGTCTCGTCGAGCACGGCGAACCGGGGCTTCAGCAGTTCCAGCTGCAGGATCTCGTTGCGCTTCTTCTCGCCGCCCGAGAAGCCCTCGTTGACGTTGCGCGAGGCGAAGGACTCGTCCATGCGCAGATTGCCCATGGCCTCCTTCACGTCCTTCATCCACGTGCGGATCGCCGGGGCCTCCCCGTCGATCGCGGTCTTCGCGGTGCGGAGGAAGTTGGCGTTCGTCACGCCGGGGATCTCGACCGGGTACTGCATGGCGAGGAACAGCCCGGCCTGCGCGCGCTCGTCCACCTCCATCTCGAGCACCTCTTCGCCGTCGAGCAGGATCGAGCCGCCGGTGACCTCGTAGCGCGGGTGTCCCGCGATCGCGTAGGCGAGGGTCGACTTGCCCGAACCGTTCGGGCCCATGATCGCGTGGGTCTCGCCCTGCTTGATCGTGAGGTCGACGCCCTTGAGGATCTGCTTCTCCCCCTGCTCGGTCTCGACGCTGACGTGCAGGTCCTTGATTTCCAGAACGGAGTTCATGGTCTAAATCTCTTTCGTAACGTTGGGGTCGATGTACACGTCGCCGTCTTCGATCTCGACGACGTACACGGGGACCGGCTCGTAGGCCGGAAGATTCTGGGGAACGCCGGTGCGCAGCGAGAATGCCGAGCCGTGCGCCCAGCACTCGAGGGTGTCACCCTCGACGAAGCCCTCGGACAGGCTGATCTGCCCGTGGCTGCAGGTGTCGCCGATCGCGTGGACCTCGCCCTGGCCGTCCAGCACCACGGCGATGGGCACGTCCTCGACGACCACGCGGGTCGCCTGATCCTGCACCAGCTCGCTCACCGCGAGCACTCTCTGTCGCGCCACTCACGCTCCCCCGAGTGCCGTGGGCGACTCCCCGAGCTCCGCCTCGACGGCGGCCTGCAGACGCTCCTCGGTGGCGGGGTCGCCGATCTGTGCGATGACCTCCAGCAGGAAGCCCCGCACCACGAGCTTGCGGGCCTCCTCCTCGGAGATGCCGCGGCTGCGCAGATAGAAGATGTGCTCGTCGTCGAAGCGCCCCGTGGCGGAGGCGTGGCCCGCGCCCGCGATGTCGCCCGTCTCGATTTCGAGGTTGGGGATCGAGTCCGCCCGCGTGCCCTCGCTGAGCACGAGGTTCCGGTTCTGCTCGTAGCTGTCGGTGCCGGTCGCGCTATTGCGGATCAGCACGTCGCCGATCCACACCGTGTGGGCGCCCTCCCCCTGCAGCGCACCCTTGTAGGTGACGCGGCTGCGCGTGTGCGGTGCGTCGTGGTCGAGGTAGACCTGGTGCTCCAGGTGCTGCCCGGCGTCGGCGAAGTAGGCGCCGAGCGCCTCGCCGTTGGCGCCCTCGTGATCGAGGTGGATGGAGGGGTTGAGGCGCACGACACCGCCGCCCAGCGAGACGACGATGTGGACGAGCGAGGCGTCCCGGCCCACCGTCGCATAATGGCTGGCGAGGTGGATGGCGTCGTCCGCCCACTGCTGCACGCTGACGACGGTGAGCTTCGCCCCGTCGCCGACGACGATCTCGACGTTCTCGGAGAGCTGTGCGCTCCCCGAGTTCTCGAGGATGATGAGCGCTTCGCTGTGGGGCGCCGCCTCGATCACCGTGTGCGCGGCCCGCGGGCTCGCGTCGAGCCCGGATCGCGACACGACCGCCGTCACCTTCTCCTCGGAGGCGACGCGCAGCAGATGCGCCTCGGAGAAGGCGCTCCACGCTGCTGCTGCGGCGCGCTCCTCCGGAATGCCGGCGCGGCCGATGCGGGCATCGTCGCGGGCGATCCACTCGGAGCTCACCCCCGGCGCCTCGCCCACCGACACGGGAAGACGCCCGCCGTCGAGTTCGCCGTTCAGGAGCGCGTCGAGCTTCGCCACCGGGGTGTACTTCCACACCGCCTCGCGGCCGGTGACCGGCGCGAAGTCGGCGACGTTCGTGGACTTCGGCCGCTCGGAACGGGTCTGCACGGGCACGCGGTTCGCCCAGTCGCCGTCGGAGTGCGCCACCAGGCCGTGCTGGGCGGTCTGCTTCTCGGCTACAGCTTCGGTCATTATCCGACGGATCCTTCCATGCCCATCTCGATGAGCTTGTTGAGTTCGAGCGCGTACTCCATGGGCAGTTCCCGCGCGATCGGCTCGATGAAGCCGCGCACGATCATCGCCATCGCCTCCTCCTCGGCGAGGCCACGGCTCATGAGGTAGAAGAGCTGCTCCTCGCTCACCCGCGAGACCGTCGCCTCGTGGCCGAGCTCGGCGTCGTCCGTGCGGATGTCGATCGCCGGATAGGTGTCGCTGCGCGAGATCGTGTCCACGAGGAGCGCGTCGCACACCACCGAGTTCGCGGCGTGGTGGGCGTTCGCCTCCACGCGCACCTCGCCGCGGTAGCCGGTGCGTCCGCCGCCGCGCGCGATCGACTTCGAGAGGATCGAGGACTTCGTGTGGGGTGCGAGGTGGATCATCTTCGCCCCCGCGTCCTGGTGCTGGCCGGGGCCGGCGAAGGCGACGGACAGCGTCTCGCCCTTCGCGTGCTCACCGGTCAGGTAGATCGACGGGTACTTCATGGTGACCTTCGAGCCGATGTTGCCGTCGACCCACTCCATGGTGGCGCCCTCCTCGGCCACGGCGCGCTTCGTCACCAGGTTGTAGACGTTGGTCGACCAGTTCTGGATCGTCGTGTAGCGCACGCGCGCATTCTTCTTCACGATGATCTCGACGACCGCGGAGTGCAGCGAGTCGGACTTGTAGATGGGTGCCGTGCAGCCCTCGATGTAGTGGACGTAGCTGCCCTCGTCCGCGATGATGAGCGTCCGCTCGAACTGGCCCATGTTCTCCGTGTTGATCCGGAAGTAGGCCTGCAGCGGGATCTCCACGTGCACGCCCTTCGGCACGTACACGAAGGAGCCGCCCGACCACACCGCGGTGTTCAGCGCAGCGAACTTGTTGTCGCCGGAGGGGATGACGGTGCCGAAGTACTGCTCGAAGATCTCGGGGTGCTCGCGCAGGGCCGTGTCCGTGTCGAGGAAGAGCACGCCCTGCTGCTCCAGATCCTCGCGGATCTGGTGGTACACGACCTCGGACTCGTACTGCGCCGCAACGCCGGCGACCAGGCGCTGACGCTCGGCCTCGGGGATCCCGAGCTTCTCGTAGGTGTCCTTGATCTCCTCGGGCAGGTCCTCCCAGGTGGTCGCCTGCTTCTCCGTGGAGCGCACGAAGTACTTGATGTTGTCGAAGTCGATCTCGGAGAGATCGGCCCCCCACGAGGGCATCGGCTTGCGATCGAAGATCTGCAGCGCCTTCAGCCGCCGCTGGAGCATCCACTCCGGCTCGTTCTTCAGGGCGGAGATGTTCCGCACGACCTGCTCGTTCAGGCCCCGCTGAGCTGCGGCGCCGGCGGTGTCGCTGTCGTGCCAGCCGAACTCATACTGCCCCAAGCCTTCGAGCTCGGGTCGGTCGATCAATACCTCAGGCATGATCCCCCCTCAATTCTTCATCATCTCCGGGCATCCCCGCGCGCGCGGGAGCACCGTTTCGGGCACACAGTCTCGGCCCTGCAGCGGTGCAGTATTCTGGGCTTTGGAACGAAACCGCTCGATCCGGTGCCGCGCACCGTGTTCCGGTTTCGCCGCACGCAACCACAGCTTCCCATTCTACAGCTTCCCGTGGAAAACGGGAGGGGCGCACCCCCGGGCGCGAGTGGGCAGCCGCCGAGAGGAGAGCCGTTGTCCGCTGCGACCACCCCTGCCGGGGCCGCCCAGTCTCCCGCCGAACCGCGCGAGCGTTGGGCGGGCCCGCCGCGCGCGCTGCGCATCACGGCCTGGATCTCCTTCGTGCTGAACGTCGCGATTATCGCTACGGGCGGAACCGTGCGGCTCACGGGTTCGGGCCTCGGCTGCTCGGACTGGCCGGTCTGCACGCCCGGCTCGCTCGTGCCCACGCCTGAGCTCGGCATCCACGGCGTCATCGAGTTCACGAACCGGACCATCTCCGGGCCGCTGCTGCTCGCGGCGATCGCGGTGTTCGTGCTCAGCTGGCGGCTGCGGTCCCGGACGGGACGCCGCGATCTGCGCGCGATCTCGGCCGTGGTGCTGGGCCTCGTGGTCGCCCAGGCGCTCGTCGGCGCCTTCGTGGTGTGGTTCCACCTCAATGCGAACCTCGTGGGCTTCCACTACGTCGCCTCGCTCGTGCTGGTCTGCGTCACCGCGGCCTTCCTGGTGCGGATGTACGAGCCGCCGCTTCCCCGCGAGCGCGCCGTCCCGAAGGGCTTCGCGATCACCACCCACATCACCACCTTCGTGATGGCGATCACGGTGGTCTTCGGCGTCCTCACCACGGGCGCGGGCCCGCACTCGGGCGACGCCGCAATCGTGCGGGACGGCTTCGACGCCGAGCTGCTCAGCCACGTGCACGCCTGGCCGGGCTATGCGGCGCTGACGCTGACGCTGGTGCTCGTGGCCTGGTCGGTGGCGCGGCGTCTCCGGCCGATGCGGTGGTCGCTCGCGCTGCTGGCGGTGCTGGTGGTGCAGATCCTCGTCGGCGTCTATCAGGCGCGCAACGGGCTTCCGCCCGTCGCCGTGGGCGTGCACATGGTGCTCGCCTCTCTCACGGCGGCGACCATGACGGTGGTGGTGCTCCGCCTCAAGCGCCCCGCCGCGCTCGCCTCCTGATCCCCTCCCCTGCTTATCCGCTTCCCCTCCCCTTTCCCCGCTGCGTGGTTTCCCCCTCGTCGAGCGGAGAACCACGCAGCATCCGCGCACTGTCCGGGCTGCGCTTCTCTCCTCTGAACGGCGAGCTTTGGGACGGCATCACGCCGCCGCTGTCGCATCGAGGCTTGTTCCCCGCTCGGCGGGAGCGGAGTCGGAGGGGAGGAAGGGAAAGGAAAAGAGGAAGTGGCTAGAAGGGCAGCAGCGGGTCGATCGCGATGGCGAGCGAGATCACCGAGAGGTACGTGATCGAGCCGTGGAAGACCTGCATCGGCTTCCCCTCCTGGCCGCGGATCGCGCTCCCGTACAGCCGGTGCGCCTGCAGGATGAAGTACCCGCCGGAGAGCAGGGCGACCACCGTGTAGAGCCACCCGATGCCGGCCGCCGGGATGAGCAGCAGGCTCGAGACCACGGTCGCCCAGGTGTAGAGGATCACCTGCAGGCCCACGGTCGTGCGGCCCCGCACCACGCCGAGCATCGGCACCCCCGCCGCCGCATAGTCCTCGCGGTAGCGCATGGAAAGCGGCCAGTAGTGCGCCGGGGTCCACAGGAAGATGATGAGGAAGAAGATCCACGCCGGCCAGTCGAGATCGCCCGTCACCGCGGCCCAGCCGATCAACACCGGGAAGCAGCCCGCGATCCCGCCCCAGATGATGTTCTGCTCGCTGTGGCGCTTGAGCAGGAGCGTGTAGATGACGACGTAGAAGAAGATGGCGGCGGCCGAGAGCGCCGCGGCGAGCCAGTTCGTGGTGAGCAGCAGCCAGCCGACCGAGACGACGCCGAGCACCCATGCGAAGACGAGGGCGTTGCGGTCGGAGATCTCGCCGGTCACGAGCGGACGGTTCTTCGTCCGCTTCATCTTGCGGTCCATGTCGCGGTCGAGGTAGCAGTTGAAGGCTCCGGCGGACCCGGCGCTCATCGCGCCGCCCAGGAGCGTCGCGAGCACCAGCAGGGGGTTCGGCAGACCGCCCTGGGCGAGGATCATCGCCGGCACCGTGACCACGAGCAGCAGCTCCATCACCCTCGGCTTCGTGAGCGCCACATAGTTCTTCAGGGTTCGGCCGAAGCCGCGGCGCTCCGCGCTCGGCGACGCCGTGGACTGGGTGGGGATCTGCGTGGACATCACCCTCCATCCTACCCGTCAATCCCCGCCCGCGGGCCGGGCCCTGCCAGTAGGATTGAGGGGGTCGAGCGGGAGGCGCCCGCTCGCGCGCTGGGAAAGGTGACTCTTGGGAAACGAACTGCAGTGGGATGAGATCGACGATCTCGCGGTGAACACCGCGCGCGTGCTGGCCGCCGACGCGGTCGAGAAGGTCGGCAACGGGCACCCGGGCACCGCGATCAGCCTCGCCCCCGCGGCGTATCTGCTGCACCAGCGCGTGCTGCGTCACGATCCCAGCGACCCGCGATGGGTCGGCCGCGACCGCTTCATCCTGTCGGTGGGGCACTCCTCGCTCACCCAGTACGTGCAGCTCTACCTGGGCGGCTACGGTCTCGAGCTCGACGACCTCAAGGCCCTGCGCACCTGGGGCTCGAAGACCCCGGGTCACCCGGAGTACGGTCACACCGACGGCGTGGAGATCACGACCGGGCCGCTCGGCCAGGGTCTCGCCTCTGCGGTGGGCTTCGCCTTCGCCGCTCGCTACGAGCGCGGGCTGTTCGACCCGGAGGCCGCGCCCGGGACCAGCCCCTTCGACCACTTCGTGTACGTCATCGCGGGCGACGGGGATCTGCAGGAGGGCGTCACCGCCGAGGCATCCAGCCTCGCCGGCCACCAGGAACTCGGCAACCTCATCGCGATCTACGACTCGAACCAGATCTCCATCGAGGACGACACGAACATCTCCTTCTCCGAGGACGTGGCGATGCGCTACGAGTCCTACGGCTGGCAGGTGATCGAGGTCGACTGGAAGAAGACCGGCGCCTACGTCGAGGACGTCGCCGAGCTCCACCGCGCCGTTCTCGCCGCCCAGGCCGAGACCACGAAGCCGAGCCTCATCATCCTGAAGACCATCATCGGCTGGCCCTCGCCGGGCAAGCAGAACACCGGGGGCATCCACGGATCCAAGCTCGGCGCCGATGAGCTCGCCGGCCTGAAGCGCGAGCTGGGCTTCGATCCCGAGCAGCACTTCGCGGTCGCCCCCGAGGTGATCGCGCACACGCGCAAGGCCGTGGAGCGGGGCGCGCAGAAGCGCGCCGAGTGGCAGCGGTCCTTCGACGCGTGGGCCGAGGCGAACCCCGAGCGCAAGGCGCTCTTCGACCGGGTCGAGGCGGAGGAACTGCCCGAGGGCGTGCTGGAGGCGCTGCCCGTGTTCGAACCGGGCGACAGCATCGCCACCCGCGCCGCGAGCGGGAAGGTGCTCGCGGCGCTCGGCCCGATCATGCCCGAGCTGTGGGGAGGCTCGGCCGACCTCGCCGGCTCGAACAACACCACGATCCCGGGCGTCCCCTCCTTCGTGCCGGCCTCGCGCTCCACGTCCACGTGGACGGGCGAGCCCTACGGCCGGGTGCTGCACTTCGGCATCCGCGAGCACGCGATGGGGGCGATCCTCAACGGGATCCAGCTGCACGGCAAGACGCGCGCCTACGGGGGCACCTTCCTCATCTTCAGCGACTACATGCGCCCGGCGGTGCGCCTCGCCGCGCTCATGAACGTGCCCAGCGTGTTCGTCTGGACGCACGACTCCATCGCACTCGGCGAGGACGGTCCGACGCACCAGCCCATCGAGCAGCTCGCAACGCTGCGCGCGATCCCGAACCTCGCCGTCGTGCGTCCCGCGGACGCCAACGAGGTGTCGATCGCGTGGCACGAGATCCTGAGCCGCCGCGAGGGCCCCGCCGGGCTTGCGCTCACCCGCCAAAACGTGCCGGTGCTGCCGCGCGGCGGTGACTTCGCCACGGCAGAGCAGGCGGCCGAGGGCGTGCGCCGCGGCGCCTACGTCCTCGCGGACTCTCCCACCGGGAGCGTCGACGTGCTGCTCCTCGCGACCGGCTCGGAGGTCCAGCTCGCCGTGGAGGCGCGTGAGCGTCTGGCCGCAGAGGGCGTCGGCGCGCGCGTCGTCTCGGCTCCCTGCCTGGAGTGGTTCGCGGAGCAGAGTCCCGAGTACCGCGAGAGCGTGCTGCCCGCGGCCGTGTCCGCCCGCGTGAGCGTCGAAGCGGGCCTCTCGCTCGGCTGGGAGCGCTTCGTGGGAGACCGCGGCCGCTCCGTCTCGATCGAGCACTTCGGCGCCTCGGCCGACTACGAGACCCTGTTCCGCGAGTTCGGGATCACGGCCGACGCCGTGGTCGCCGCGGCCCGCGAGACCATTGCCAGCAACGAGCGCTAGGAGCACCGCGTGACCCTCTCCCCTACTGCAGCACTGAGCCGGGCCGGTGTCAGCATCTGGCTCGACGATCTCTCGCGCAAGCGCATCGAGAGCGGTGAGCTGCGCGAGCTCATCGGCAGCCACGACGTGGTCGGCGTGACCACGAACCCGACCATCTTCGCGGCGGCGATCGGCGGCGGCGTCGGCTACGGCGATCGCATCGCCTCCTGCGCCGGGCGCGGCCTGGACGCCGCGCAGACCATCATCGAGCTGACGACCGCGGACGTCGCTGACGCCTGCGACGTGTTCGCGGAGGTGTTCGAGCAGAGCGGCGGCCGTGACGGCCGTGTCTCCATCGAGGTCGAGCCGGGCCTCGCCCGCGACGCCGCGGGCACCGTCGCGCAGGCGCGCGAGCTGTGGCAGCGGGTCGGCCGGCCGAACGCCATGATCAAGATCCCCGCGACCGTCGAGGGACTGGAGGCGATCACCGAGACCATCGCGGCCGGAATCAGCGTCAACGTGACGCTGATCTTCAGCCTCGAGCGCTACCGGCAGGTCATCAACGCCTATCTCACGGGCCTGGAGCGGGCGCGCCAGGCTGGGCACGATCTCTCGGCGATCCACTCCGTCGCGTCGTTCTTCGTGTCGCGCGTGGACACCGAGATCGACGGGCGGCTCACCGCGCTCGGCACGGAGGAGGCGGCGTCGCTGAAGGGCCAGGCGGGGGTTGCCAACGCCCGCCTCGCCTACGAGGTGTTCGAGCAGTCCTTCGCCTCGGAGCGTGCGCGACTGCTGCTCGAACTCGGAGCGAATGCGCAGCGTCCGCTGTGGGCCTCGACGGGTGTGAAGGACCCCTCGCTGCCCGACACGCTGTACGTCTCCGAGCTGGTCGCCGCCGACGTGGTCAATACGATGCCCGAGGCCACGCTGCGCGCCTTCGCGGATCACGGCGAGGTGCGTGGTGACACGATCACCTCGGAGTATCTGGAGGCGAACCAGCTGCTCAACGCGATCGACGCATTGGGCGTCGACTACGTCAAGGTGACCGGGCAACTGGAGGCTGAGGGGCTGCAGAAGTTCGACGCCTCGTGGGCGGAGCTCTGCGCGACCGTGGAGCGCGAGCTGGAGCGGGCGGCGTCCGCATGAGTGTCCGGCTGAGCTTCGGATCCCGGCTCGACGACGCCGAGGGGCCGCTGCGCCGGCTCGTCGAGGACCGGGTTGCGAGCCGCGTCTTCGCGCACGATGCGACGCTGTGGGGTGCCGACGCGGAGGCGGAGGCCAGGATCCGGCTCGGCTGGACGGACGCGGCCGCTGAGGCCGCCCAGCTCGTTCGGCGGATCGAGGCGCTGCGCGAGGAGTTCGCCGCCGAGGGCGTCGACCGGATCGTGCTGTGCGGGATGGGCGGCTCGAGCCTGGCGCCCGCGGTCATCACCCGCGCCGCGGGGGCGCCGCTCACCATGATCGACTCCACCCACCCGGCCGCCGTGCGGCGCGTGCTCGACGCCCGCCTGCTGCCGCGCACCGCGGTGGTGGTGAGCTCGAAGTCGGGCAGCACCATCGAGACGCGCAGTCACCTCGCCGCCTTCGAGGCTGCGTTCCGGGACGCGGGCATCGACGCGGCGGGCCGGATCGTCATCGTCACCGATCCGGGATCGCCGCTCGATGAGGAATCGCGGGCGGCGGGCCGCCGGGTCTTCACGGCCGATCCGAACGTGGGCGGCCGGTTCTCCGCGCTCACCGCTTTCGGCCTCGTGCCGTCGGGACTCGCCGGCGTCGAGCTGGGTGCGCTACTCGGCGAGGCGCAAGGCGTGCGCGAGGCGCTCGCCGAGGACTCGCCCGAGAACCCCGGCCTCCGCCTGGCCGCGGCGATCGCGGCCGGCCTGCCCGGCCGCGCCGTGCTCGCCGTTGCGGAGGAAGACGGTGCGCGGAGCGGTCTCGGCTCGTGGATCGAGCAGCTCGTCGCGGAGTCGACCGGGAAGGACGGCCGCGGCGTGCTCCCGATCGCGCTGCCCCGTGAGGCGCCGGAGTTTGCGGCCCCCCCCGAGAACACGCTGCGCGTGCTCGTGGGGGACGGCATCGAGCGCGACGACGACGTCTCGTCCGATTCCGATCGAGGCTGGGATCTGGGGGTGGCGGGGCCGCTCGGCGCGCAGATGCTCTGCTGGGAGCTCGCCACGGCGGCGCTCGGCAGGCTGATGGGGATCGACCCCTTCAACCAGCCGGATGTGGAGTCCGCGAAGGTGGCCGCGCGGGCGGCGCTCGGCGCGGCTGAGCCGGGAGACGGCACCCCTGCCGTGCGGCCGGTGCCCGCCGAGCTCGCCGCCGAGCTGCGCGACGCGGTGCCGGCCGGCGGCTATCTCGCGATCCAGGCCTACGTCGATCCCGAGGGAGAGACCGTCCGCGCACTCCGCTCGCTGCGCGACCGTCTCGCATCGGCGCTCGGCGCGCCGGTCGCGCTCGGCTTCGGCCCCTCCTATCTGCACTCGGTGGGCCAGCTGCACAAGGGTGGTCCGGCAATCGGTGCCTTCCTGCAGGTGGTCGAGGGCGCGGATCGCGACCTTCCCATCCCGGGGAGCGACGGAGGCTTCGCCGCGCTCATCGCGGCCCAGGCCCGGGGGGATCGCCAGGTGCTCGCGGAGCGCGGACGCCCCGTGCTTCTGCTCCCCGTCGATGCCGGGGACGCCGCCCCGATTCTCGCGCTGGCGGCGGAGCTGTGAGCGGCGGCCGCCGCTGAGCCGGTGGCAGCTGCGGTGACAGGGTGCCGCCGGGCGCGCACCCCAGCTTCGCGCGAAACGACTGAGGCTCCCCGCGGCAACGGCGGGGAGCCTCAGTCGTGCGCCGCCCGATCAGGCCGAGGCGCGGGCGGTGCCGCGGCGCTGGCGCAGCTTCTGCAGCGCAGCCTCCAGCAGCTCCTCCGCCTCCTCGGGCGTGCGACGCTCCTTCACATAGGCGAGGTGCGTCTTGTAGGGCTCGTTCTTCGGAAGCAGCGGCGGGTTCTCTCGATCCCTGCCGGCGGGGAGCCCGGTCGTCGGTGAGTCGATCTGCTCGGGGATCTCCTCGGGCGCGACATCGGCCGCGAAGGAGCGGACCGTCTCGTTGCCGAGGGCATCCCAGTAGGAGACCTGAATGCGTTCCGCGCGTGCTCCGTGATCCTTCTCCCCCATGGGTCCGGATCCGACGCGCGCGCCGCGAATGGCGTTACTGCCGGCCATGTAGTCCTTTCTGACGAGGCTGCATCGTCTCCGGGCCCTCTCCCGGAGACGCGAGGTGGTGACGTGCGGTGCGGCTCAGACGACCGAGAAGCGGGCCAGCAAGCCCAGCCCGACGATCGAGGCGACCCAGACGAGCGAGACGACGACGGTGATCCGGTTGAGGTTGCGCTCCGCAACGCCGGAGGAGCCGAGGCTCGAGGTCACGCCACCGCCGAACATGTCGGACAGGCCACCGCCGCGACCCTTGTGCAGCAGGATGAAGAGGGTGAGCAGCAGGCTCGTGATCACGAGGATGACGATCAGTGCGATCTTGAGGATGAGCACGCGGATCACCTTTCGAGGGTCGAGGGCGTGTGGGCCAGCGTCCAGTATAGCCGGAGCGGCTGCGGCGTCCCGGCGGCGCCCCGGTTTCGGGCGGAACACGGGACCCGGGGTGCTCCGGGCGCGGGGCTATCCGGCGGTGACGTGCTTCTTGAACTGCACGATCCGGGAGAACTCCTCCGCCTTGAGGCTCGCGCCGCCGACGAGTGCGCCGTCGACGTTGGGCTGCCGGAGGAAGCCGGCCACGTTCTGGCTGGCGACGGAGCCGCCGTAGAGGATGCGTGTCGCCGCCGCACGCTCGTCGTCCCGCAGATCACGCAGCGCTTCCCGGAGAGCGCGGGCCACCTCTTCCGCCTGCTCGGGGGTGGCCGCCTGGCCGCTGCCGATCGCCCACACGGGTTCGTAGGCGACGACGAATTCGGCGTCGGCGGGAAGCTCGGCGAGCGCGGCGGTGAGCTGGGCGAGCGGGATCGCTGCGGCGCCGTGCTGCTCCAGGTCTTCGGCGGTCTCGCCGACGCAGATCATGGGCACCATGCCCGCGCGGTGCGCGGCGAGGGCCTTCTTGCCGACGAGCTCGTCGCTCTCGCCGTGACCGTGCCGCCGCTCGGAGTGGCCCACCAGCACGTAGCGCACCTCGAGCTTCGCAAGCATCGAGGCCGAGACGTCACCCGTGTAGGCGCCGGCCTCGTGCGGCGAGACGTCCTGCGCGCCGAGCACCAGCGAGAGCTTGTCTGCCGCGAGCAGGGTCTGCACCGAGCGGAGGTCGGTGAAGGGCGGGAAGACCGCGACCTCGGCCTCGCCGAAGTCGTGCTTCGCATCCTTCAGGCTCCAGGCGAGCTTCTGGACGAGCGCGATCGCCTGGAGATGATCGAGGTTCATCTTCCAGTTGCCCGCGATCAGCGCGGTCCGATCCACGAGCGGCAGCGGCTCGCGCCGCTCGGCGGCTGCGCTCCCCTGCGCGGTCTGCTGAGCTGTCTGTTCGTTCACGCGAGCACCTCCAGGCCCGGGAGCGGCTTGCCTTCCAGATACTCGAGGCTGGCTCCCCCGCCCGTCGAGATGTGGCCGAACTGCTGGTCGTCGAAGCCGAGGGCGCGCACCGCCGCAGCCGAGTCGCCGCCGCCCACGACCGTGAAGCCGGTAGTCTCCGTGAGCGCCTGCGCGACGGTCCGGGTGCCGTTCGCGAAGGCCTCCATCTCGAACACGCCCATCGGGCCGTTCCAGAACACCGTCGCCGAGTCGCGGATGACCTCGGCGAAGCGGTCCGCCGCTGCGGGGCCGATGTCGAGGCCGATGGCGGCCTCACCGAAACGGGAAGCGCCGATGGCATCCGCCGCGACGACCTCGTGCTCGGCATCCGCCGCGAACGCCGCGGCGACCACCACGTCCTCGGGGAGCACGATCCGCACTCCGCGCCGCTCCGCTTCGGCCAGGTAGCCGCGCACCGTGTCGAGCTGATCCTGCTCGAGCAGGCTCGACGCGACGTCGTGTCCCTGCGCGGCGAGGAAGGTGAACAGCATCCCGCCGCCGATGAGCAGCGTGTCGACGCGTTCGAGGAGATGCGAGATCACCCCGAGCTTGTCGGAGACCTTCGAGCCCCCGAGCACCACCGTGTAGGGCCGCGCGGGATCGTCGGTGAGGCGACGCAGGACGTCGAGCTCCGCCGCCACCAGGCGCCCGGCTGCGCTCGGGAGCAGCTGCGCCAGCTCGTACACGCTCGCCTGGCGGCGGTGCACCACGCCGAAACCGTCGGAGACGAAGGCGTCGCCGAAGGCGGCGAGCTCCGCGGCGAAGGCACGCCGCTCCGATTCGTCCTTGCTGGTCTCCCCCGGATTGAAGCGCAGGTTCTCGAGCAGCAGCACGTCACCGTCGCCGAGACCGCGGACAGCCTCCGCGGCCTCGGCACCGACGGTCTGGCCCACGAAGCCAACGGGAGCCCCCAACAGTTCCGACATGCGCTCCGCGACCGGGCGCAGCGAGAACCGCGCCTCGGGTGCTCCCTTCGGGCGTCCGAGGTGGCTGATCAGCACGAGCCGCGCACCCGACTCGCGGAGCTCGCGAATCGTGGTGAGCGAGGCACGGATCCTGCCGTCATCGGTGATGACGCCGTCGGAGAGCGGGACGTTGAGATCGCAGCGGACGATCACCGTGCGCGAACGCAGCGGTCCCAGGGAGTCGATGGTGCGCATGGGGGCTGGGGGCTCCTCGGAGGCTCGGGGCGGACGGTCAGATCAGGCCGGCGGTCTGCGTGCGAGCACGCTCGAAGCGCTGCGCGACGTCCTGCCAGTTGGCGATGTTCCAGAACGCCTTCACGTAGTCGGCGCGCACGTTGAGGTAGTCGAGGTAGTAGGCGTGCTCCCAGACGTCGAGCATGAGCAGCGGCACGGTGCCGGCGGGAAGGTTGCCCTGCTGATCGAAGAGCTGCACGACGTTGGCGCGCTGCCCGAGCGCGTCCCACGCGAGCACCGCCCAGCCGGAACCCTGCACGCCCAGCGCGGTCGCCGTGAAGTGCGCCTGGAACTGCTCGAAGGAGCCGAAGAACTCGTCGATCGCCGCAGCGAACTCGCCCTCGGGCCGCTCCCCGCCCTCGGGCGAGAGGTTGTTCCAGAAGATCGTGTGGTTGACGTGACCGCCCAGGTTGAAGGCGAGATCCTTCTCGAGCTTGTTCACCGCGGCCAGGTTGTCGTTGGCGCGGGCCTCCGCCAGCTGCTCCAGCGCGGTGTTCGCGCCGGTGACGTAGGCCTGGTGGTGCTTGTCGTGGTGCAACTGCATGATCTTCCCGCTGATGTGCGGCTCGAGAGCGGCGTAATCGTAGGGAAGATCGGGAAGTGAGTAGGCAGCCATGCGGTGCTCCAATCTCTGGGTGGACAGTTGTCGTTCCAGTCTAGTGTTCCGGCTCTGTCACGCGACCCCCTACAGCGTGTCGAGCTCCTCGGGCAGGCTGGCCTCCGTGCCGGGGATGCCGCGCGACTCGGCCTCCTTGTCCGCCATCGCGAGGAGGCGCCGGATCCTGCCAGCGATGGCGTCCTTCGTGAGCGGCGGATCGGCGCGCGCGCCGAGATCGTCGAGGCTCGCCTCGCGGTGCGTGAGACGCAGCTCACCGGCGTAGCGCAGGTGCTGGGGCACGCCCTCCCCCAGGATCTCCAGGGCACGCTCGACGCGCGCGCAGGCGGCGACCGACGCCTGCGCGGAACGCCGGAGGTTCGCGTCGTCGAAGTTGACCAGGCGGTTGGCGGTGGCGCGGGTCTCGCGCGCGCGCCGCAGCTCGTCCCAGCTCGCGCGGGCCTGCGCGGCGCCCATCGCGCCGAGCATCTCGCCGATCGCCTCGCCGTCGCGGATCACCACCTTGTTCTGGCCGCGGATCTCGCGGCTCTTCGTGTCGATCCCGAGGCGTCCGGCCGCCCCCACGAGAGCCATCGCCACCTCGCTCGTCGGGCACACGATCTCGAGCCCGGCGGAACGGCCGGGGGTGGTGATCCCGCCGCGTGCGAGGAAGGCCCCGCGCCAGACGGCGGCGAGCTCGGCCTGCGCGCCCGTCGTCAGCCGGTTCGGCAGGCCGCGGATCGGGCGCCGGCGCTGGTCGAGCAGCCCGAGCTGGCGCGCGAGCGTTTCGCCGTCGAGCACGCGCACCAGGAACTGCGGCGCCCCCGGCCGGGTGCTCGACGGGGGCAGCTGCTTCGCCTCGGAGCGGACCCCGTAGAGCTCGGCGAGATCCTTGCGCACCCGCTGCACGATCTGCGGGGTGTGCAGCTCCGCTTCCAGCGCGATGCGCCCCGAGATGGTGTGCAGCCCCCCGGCGAGGCGCAGGACCGTCGCCACCTCCGCGGTCCGTTCGCTGGTGCGCTGCACCGGGAAACGAACGAGCTCACTCTTCACCTCGGGGGTCGACAGCACGAATGGGTCCTTTCGGAGTCTGGCGCGGGGGCGCGAAAATCGATCTGACGGCGCGCGTCACTCGCGACCGAGGTCGCGGTGGCGCAGCGTCACGCTGACGCCGGGAAGACCGGCGAGACGGTCGGCGAGCTCACGGGCGGTCGCGACCGAGCGGTGTTTGCCGCCGGTGCATCCTACCGCGAGCGAGGCGTGCCGTTTGTTCTCGCGCTGGAAGCCGGCGAGCACGGGAGTGAGCGCGGCGACGTAGTGCTCCAGGAACTCGGCGGCGCCGTCGCGGCCGAGCACGTACTCCTTCACCTCGGGGTCCACCCCCGTCAGCGGCCGGAGCTCGGGGATCCAGAAGGGGTTCGGCAGGAAGCGCATGTCCACCATCAGGTCGACGTCCGTCGGTGCGCCGTACTTGAAGCCGAAGCTCACCACGGAGAGCTGCAGTCCGGGCGTGTTGTCGTCCGAGAACAGCTCCCGTGTCGCGGTCGACAGATCGTGCACGTTGTAGCGGGAGGTGTCGATGACGACGTCGCTGGAGGCCCGCAGCTCCTGCAGCCGCTCACGCTCCAGGCGGATGCCCTCGAGCAGGCTTCCCGCCTCGGCCTGCAGCGGATGGGGGCGGCGGACCGACTCGTAGCGCCGGACGAGGATCTCGTCCGTGGCGTCGAGGAAGACGATGCGCACGGTCGCGGTCTCGCGCAGCTGGGAGACCGTGTCCTGGATCTCCCCGAAGAGGTCGCGGCCGCGCACGTCCACGACCGCGACGATGCGCGGCAGCGCACCGCCCGAGCGGTCGGCCATGTCGGCGAGCGTCTTCAGCATCGAGAGCGGAAGGTTGTCGACGACGTACCAGCCGAGGTCCTCGAGGGTGTTCGCGACCGTGCTGCGACCCGCCCCGGACATCCCGGTGACGATGAGGATCTCCTGCTGCGTCCGCTGCTCGTTCATTCGAGTTCCTCCCCGTCCGAGCCCGTGCTTCCCGACGTCTCAAGCTTAGCCGCTGGGCCGGCTTCGGAGCTGAGGTGGGCGAGCACCTGCTCGGCCAGTTTCGGGCCGAGGCCGGGGGCGGCCGCGAGCTCGGCAGGGGTGGCGGAGCGCAGTCGCGCCACGGAACCGAAGTGCTTGAGCAGCGCCTGCACGCGCTTCGGGCCGAGCCCCGGGATCTCCGAGAGCCGGCTCGCGATGGAGGTGCTGCGGCGCTGCCGCTGGAAGGTGATCGCGAAGCGGTGGGCCTCGTCGCGGATCCGCTGCACGAGGAAGAGCGCCTCGCTGGTCCGGGGCAGGATCACCGGGAACGGGTCTCCCGGCAGCCAGATCTCCTCGAGCCGCTTCGCGATCCCGCAGAGGGCGACGTCCGTGATGCCCGCCTCGGCGAGCGCGCGGGCGGCGGCCTTGACCTGGGGCTCGCCGCCGTCGACGATGAGCAGCTGCGGCCGGTCGCGGTAGATCCCGCTCGGAGCCTCGCCGCTCTCGCGCAGCTGCCGCAACTGCGCGGCGCGGCGCGAGACGACCTGGTGGATCGAGTCGGTGTCGTCGCGGGTCTGCTCGATCCGGTACTTGCGGTAGGCGCCCTTCGCGGGCAGTCCGTCCTCGAAGACGACGAGCGAGGCCACCACGCCCGTGCCCTGCAGATGCGAGACATCGATGCACTCGATGCGGAGCGGAGCCTCGTCCATCCCGAGAGCGCGCTGCAGCTCCGCGAGGGCGTCCGTCCGGGCGGTGAGGTCGGCGGCGCGCTTGAGCTTGTGGCGGATCAGGTGCTCCCCCGCGTTCAGCACGGCGCGCTCCATGAGCTGCGCCTTGTCGCCGCGCTCGGGCACGTGCAGGCGCACGCGTCCCTGCCGCGGGCGCCTGGCGCTCAGGGCCTCTTCCAGTTCGGGGGTGTTGTCGGGGAGCTGCGGGACGAGGATCTGCGGCGGGGGCTCGCGGTCCCCCTCGTAGGCTGACTGGATCACCTGCTCCAGCAGGGTCCCGGGCGAGTCGTCGAGCTCGACGTCGACGATCCAGCTGCGCTCACCGCGGATCCTGCCGCCCCGGATGATGAACTGATGGGCGGCGGCGGCGAGCTCATCGGCGCGCAGGCCGAAGACGTCGAGGTTCACGTCGAGGCCGAGCACCACGGCGTTCTTCTCCATCACGTGCTCGACGGCCTGCGCCTGATCGCGCAATCGCGCGGCATCCTCGTAGCGCTGCTCGGCCGCGGCCTCGCGCATGGCGCGCTGCAGCCGCTTCAGGTGCGAGCGATCACCGCCCGCGAGGAACGACACCAGCTCGTCGACGCGTGCGCGGTGCTGCTCGATGCTCAGCTTCTGGGAGCACGGGCCGCTGCACCGGCCGATCTGCCCGGCGAGGCAGGGCCTGCCGCTCTGCATGGCGCGCTTGTAGTCGGCGTCGTTGCAGGTGCGGATCGGGAAGGCCTGCTGCAGCAGCGCCGTCGTCTCCCGGAGCGCCCACACCTTCGGGTAGGGGCCGAAGTAGCGGGCGCCGCGGATCCGCTCGTTCCGCGTGATGATGAGGCGAGGCGCCTCCTCGCGCAGAGTGACGGCGAGGTAGGGATAGCTCTTGTCGTCCTTGAACTGGACGTTGAAGGGGGGTTTGAACTCGGTGATCCAGGTGTGCTCCAGCACCAGCGACTCGGTGTCCGTCGCGACGACCGTCCAGTCGAGCTTCGCGGCCAGCATGAGCATGGTGCGCGTGCGCGGCATCAGTGAGTGCTCGGGCTGGAAGTAGTTCGCGAGGCGGGCGCGGAGGTTCTTCGCCTTGCCGATGTAGAGGACCCTGCCGTGGCGATCGCTGAAGCGGTAGACCCCGGGGCTCGTCGGGATCTCGCCCTGTGCGGGACGGAACGCCAGCCGGGGGTCGTCTGGGCTCAAGCCGACTCCCGCTGCTCTCGGCCGCGCTCGGCCGCGCGGGCCGACTTGGCCGCCCAGCCCTGGAGCACCTCCGCGAGGAAGCGGCCCGTGTGGCTCTCTGGGTGCTTGGCGAGCTGCTCGGGCGTGCCCTCCGCGAGGATCGTGCCGCCGCCCGAACCGCCCTCGGGTCCGAGGTCGATGACCCAGTCGGCGCTGCGGATCACATCGAGGTTGTGCTCGATCGTGATCACGGTGTTGCCCTTGTCGACGAGGCCGTTCAGCACGAGGAGCAGCTTGCGCACGTCCTCGAAGTGGAGGCCGGTGGTCGGCTCGTCGAGCACGTAGATGCTGCGGCCGTTGGAGCGCTTCTGCAGTTCGGTCGCGAGTTTCACGCGCTGCGCCTCGCCGCCCGAGAGCGTCGTGGCGCTCTGCCCCAGCCGCACGTAGCCGAGGCCCACGTCGACGAGCGTCTTCATGTAGCGGTGGATCGAGGAGATCGGACGGAAGAACTCCTCGGCCTCCGCGATGGGCATCTCGAGCACCTCTGAGATGTTCTTGCCCTTGTAGCGCACCTGGAGGGTCTCGCGGTTGTATCGCGAACCGCCGCAGACCTCGCAGGCGACATAGACATCGGGCAGGAAGTTCATCTCGATCTTCAGCGTCCCGTCGCCCGAGCAGGCCTCGCAGCGCCCGCCCTTCACGTTGAAGCTGAAACGTCCGGGCAGGTAGCCTCGGGTCTTCGCCTCGGGCGTCTCGGCGAACAGGGAGCGGATCTTGTCGAACACCCCGGTGTAGGTCGCCGGGTTCGAGCGCGGGGTGCGTCCGATCGGTGCCTGGTCGACATGCACGACCTTGTCGAGGTGTTCGAGGCCCGTGACGCGGGTGTGCTTGCCGGGCACGAGACGCGCGCCGTTGAGCTGGTTGGCGAGCACGCGGTACAGGATGTCATTGACGAGCGTGGACTTGCCGGAGCCGGAGACGCCGGTGACCGCGGTCATCACGCCCAGGGGGAAGACCGCGTCGACGTTCTTGAGGTTGTTGGATCGGGCTCCGACGACCTTCAGCTCGCGCTTCCGGT
Organism: Leucobacter massiliensis; assembly: GCF_002982315.1. GTDB lineage: Bacteria > Actinomycetota > Actinomycetes > Actinomycetales > Microbacteriaceae > Leucobacter > Leucobacter massiliensis. The sequence goes on from NZ_MWZD01000013.1 coordinate 156,538, forward strand.
CGCGCTTGCGGCGCTTCGCGGGCGTCTCGATGCTGCGGCGTCCCGCGAGGTAGTCCCCGGTGATCGAGCGCTCGTTCTCCAGGAGCTCGGAGTAGTGCCCCGAGTGGACGACCGTGCCGCCCTCGACGCCCGCTCCCGGGCCGATGTCGACGATCCAGTCGGCGGCCTCGATCGTCTCCTCGTCGTGCTCGACGACGATGAGGGTGTTGCCGAGATCCCGCAGCTTGAGCAGGGTCTCGATGAGGCGCCGGTTGTCGCGCTGATGCAGTCCGATGCTCGGCTCGTCGAGCACGTAGAGCACGCCCGTCAGGCCGGAGCCGATCTGGGTGGCGAGGCGGATGCGCTGGGCCTCGCCGCCGCTGAGCGTGCCCGCGGCGCGCGCCAGGGTGAGGTAGCCGAGGCCCACCTCGATGAGGAAGTCGAAGCGGAGGCGGATCTCGCGCAGCACCTGTGCGGCGATGCGCGCCTCGCGCTCCGTGAGCCGGACCTCGTCGAAGAAGCGCTGCGCATCGGTGAGGCTGAACTCGGTGACGGAGGCGATCGACTCGCCGTTGACGGTGACTGCGAGCACCTCCGGCTTCAGACGCTGGCCGTGGCAGGCGTGGCAGGGCACCTCACGCAGGAACTCCTGCCAGCGGTCGCGCTTCGCGTCGCTCTCGGCCTCCGCGTATTGCCGCTCGATGAAGGGGATGACGCCCTCGAAGCCGCTGGAGTACTTGACCTCCCGACCGAAGCGGTTCTTCCACCGCACATTGACCTTGAAGTCGTTGCCGTAGAGCACGGCCTGGCGCACCTCGTCGCTGAGCTGCTCCCAGGGGGTGTCGAGCGAGAAGTCGAGGTCGCGGGCGAGACCGTTCAGCAGCTTCTCGTAGTACTGGTAGAGGCTCTTGCCCTGGCTGGTCCAGGGCACGATGACCCCTTCCGCGAGGGAGAGCTCGGGGTCTCCGAGCACGAGATCCTCGTCGACCGACATGCTGGTGCCGAGGCCGGAGCAGACGGGGCACGCGCCGAAGGGGGCGTTGAAGGAGAAGGTGCGCGGTTCGATCTCGGTGAGCTGCACGGGGTGCTGGTTGGGGCAGCTCAGCCGCTCCGAGAACACGCGGGTGCGATCCTCCGCATCGGCCGCGCGGTCGACGAAATCGATGCCGACGGTGCCGTTCGCGAGCCGGAGCGCGGTCTCGAGGGAGTCGGTGAGGCGACCGAGCACCTCCGGGCCGGCGACGAGCCGGTCGACGACGACGGAGATGTCGTGCTTCACCTGCTTCTTGAGCTTCGGGGGATCCGAGAGCTGGATCAGCTCCCCGTCGACGAGGGCGCGCGAGTAGCCGCTCGCGGCGAGGTCCTGGAAGAGGTCGACGAACTCCCCCTTCTTCTTGCTGACGACGGGGGCGAGCACCTGGTATCGGGTGCGGTCGGGTAGCTCCATGAGGCGGTCCGCGATCTGCTGCACCGTCTGGGACTCGATCCGCTCGCCGCAGACCGCGCAGTGGGGCACGCCGACGCGCGCCCACAGCAAGCGCATGTAGTCGTAGATCTCGGTGATGGTGCCCACGGTGCTTCGCGGGTTGCGGTTCGTCGATTTCTGATCGATGGAGACCGCGGGGCTGAGGCCCTCGATGAAGTCGACGTCGGGCCGGTCCACCTGCCCGAGGAATTGCCGCGCATAGGCGCTGAGGCTCTCGACGTAGCGGCGCTGCCCCTCCGCGAAGATCGTGTCGAAGGCGAGGCTGGACTTTCCGCTGCCGGAGAGCCCGGTGAAGACCACCATCGAGTCGCGCGGGATCTTCAGGTCGACGTCCCGGAGGTTGTGCACCCGGGCGCCCTGCACGCTGATCTGCGCGTGGGTGGCGGAGGAGCGAATGGGGGTGGGCGTCTGTGCAGCGGGTGCGGAAGTCACTCCCCCATCCTACGAGACCGAAGCCTCTGCTTCGAACATAGATACGAATATTTCGCGAGGGGCGGACTTCCCGCAGCGGGGTGCTTGCGGGTATTATTGAGGTAAGCAAGCGATAGGAGAACGAGATGTCGATCGCGGAGATCTCGGGAGGGCGACTGCGCGCGCAGCGCAGCCCCGGCGGCGGGGCACGGGAACGCCTGCTCGCGCTCGTCACGCAGATCGAGAGCGACGAGCTCCCGATCGCCGAGGAGATGCTCGAGGGGATCGTCGCGCACCAGCGCAGCGGCACCCGCGGGCTCACCGCCGGCGAGATCGCGGCCCTGGCGCGCCTGGGCGTCGACGAGGCGGCGCTCACCGCGCCCTCGGCCCTGCCTGCCGCCACGCGGGGGCTCCAGTGGGAGCGGCAGCTCGAACGGCACGCCTGGTCCGTCAGCGAGACGGCAGAGGCGCTGGGCGTCACGCCGGCGCGGGTGCGTCAGCGCTGCGCGGCGGGCACGCTCCTCGCCCAGCGGCGGAGCGACGGTTGGCACCTCCCCCGCTTCCAGTTCCCGGAGGGGCGCGAGCTGCCGGGATGGTCAGCCGTCGCCGCCGCCGTTCCGCCCGGCGCTCCGCTGCTGCTCGTCGAGCGGGTGCTCAGCTCGCCGTCGCCGCGGATGCGCGTCGAGGGCGAGGAGCTCGCTCCGCTCGAGTGGCTCGCCCAGGGCGGCGATCCCGCCGTGGCCGCGGCGGCCGTCGACGACGCGCTCAATCGCCTGCCGTGAGCGAGTGGCTGCCGGCACCCGATCCCGCCCGCTTCCCGGCGCTCGACCGTGACCCCAGCTGGGTGTCCGAGACTCCGCCGGGCACCGCCCTCGCGCGGATCTTCCGGGCCGCGGGACCCTACCCCGCTCGCTGGTTCGACTTCCGCGATTTCGGGCCCCTCGACGGGCGCTTCGATCCGCAAGCCGAGCCCGTGGGCGAGCACCCGGGCGAGGGAGTGCTGTACGCGGTGCTCGCGGAGGGCGGAGGCGCGGATGCGGGCGCAGCGGGTTCCGGGCCTCAGCCGGGCGGCGCCGGCCGGCCTTCGCACCCGGGCGGACTCGGCGCAGCGCTCGATTCGCCGTTCGCCACGTGCCTGCTCGAGGTCTTCCAGCAGCATCGGATCATCCGACGCCGGGCAGGCACGCCCACCCTCGCGGTGTTCGAGCCGCTTCGCCGCCTCCGCCTCCTCGAGCTGAGCGACAGCGACTGGGTCGCCGTCGCCGGCGGGAACGCCGCGATCGCCTCCGGGGAGCGCTCGCGCTCGCGGGAGTGGGCGCGAGCGATCCGGCGCGCCTATCCCGAGCTGGACGGAGTGCGCGCGGCCTCCTCGCTCGTGCCGTCCGCGCGCGTCGTCGCGCTCTGGGAGCCCGCGCGCGAGGCGCTCCCCGCGCACCCGCTCGCCGTGATCCCCCTCGACCGCCCAGAGCTCAGCGGGGTCATCGACCGGATCGCGGATCGCTACGGCTACGTGCTGCTCTGAGCGCGGCCAGCCCCCATCGACTGCCCGCGCGCCTGCGTATCCCGATGCAGGACGGGGCTCGCCTCTTCGCGCCGGATCGGGCTAGCATCAGTCCATGCACACGGTTTCGTTTCGGGATGTGTCCACCGCGGGGCTCGAGGAGTCGCCGGCCGCGGACGCCCTCGCGGGTCTGCGCGCCAACGAGGCGCGTTACTTCCACACGAAGTTCGGCGTTGACTATGCCGTCTGCACGCCCGATGAGCGTCCGGAGATCGTGGAGTGGGTGCTTCGCGTCCTGCGCGAGGAGCGCGGGATCGAGCCGGCGTCGCGGGTGCTGGAGGTCTTCGCATACGACAGTGACGAGCTGTTCTGGCCCGCGCTGTACTTCGCGGACGGGCTCGCCGTGAACGTGCTGTGGGAGAAGGCGCCCGGCGGCAAGCGGGCGGTCGGCTTCAAGCTCTCGTCCGGCATGGAGCCCCCCGCCGAGCTCGCCGCCTTCAAGTGGGCACGGCAGCGCTCGAAGCTCGCGGGCGAGATCCGCGGCAGCTACTTCGTGGTCAAGGGCGATCACCCCCTGCCGCTCCGCTGAGGGAGTCGGGACCGCGCCCCGCGGCCGCGCCGGATCGCGTGTCCGAACCGTCCAAGACCGCCCCGCTCGAGACGCGTCGTATCGCGCAGGGCGGACACCGAACGCGGGCTGAGGCGGATACTTAGAGGTGGCCCGCTGCGTCCATGCTGCGCAGTTCGCGTTTGAGCTCCGCGAGCTCGTCGCGCAGTCGAGCGGCGAGCTCGAACTTGAGCTCCTCGGCCGCGCCGAGCATCTGCTCGGTGAGCTCGGAGATGAGCTGCTCGAGCTGGGCGGCGCCCTCTCCGGCGATCGCGCCCGCTCGCGCCGCGGCCTTCCCCTTCGCGCGCTGAGACGAGCCCCCCTTGCGCTGTGCGTGCGCTCCGGTCCGCGAGAGCACGTCTTCGGTGTCGGCGGCCTCGCGCGCGAGCAGCGCGGTGATGTCTCCGATCTTCTTGCGCAGTGGCTGCGGATCGATCCCGTGCTCGGCGTTGTAGGCCATCTGGATCTCGCGACGACGGTTCGTCTCGTCGATGGCCTCCCGCATGGAGCGGGTGATCGTGTCGGCGTACATGTGCACCTGTCCGGACACGTTCCGGGCCGCACGTCCGATGGTCTGGATGAGTGAGGTGGAGGAGCGCAGGAAGCCCTCCTTGTCGGCGTCGAGGATCGACACGAGCGACACCTCTGGCAGGTCGAGACCCTCGCGCAGCAGGTTGATGCCGACGAGAACGTCGAAGACGCCGGCCCGCAGCTCGGTGAGCAGCTCGACGCGGCGCAGCGTGTCGACGTCGGAGTGCAGGTAGCGGACCCGGATCCCTGCCTCTTCCATGAAGGTGGTGAGCTGCTCCGCCATCTTCTTCGTCAGCGTCGTCACCAGCACGCGCTCGTCGCGCTCGGCGCGGATCCGGACCTCTTCGAGCAGGTCGTCGATCTGGCCCTGCGAGGGCTTCACCACGATCTCGGGGTCGATCAGGCCGGTGGGGCGGATGATCTGCTCGACGACGCCGTCAGCGCGCTCCAGCTCGTACTTGCCCGGCGTCGCCGAGAGGTAGACCGTCTGCCCCACGCGCTCCTTGAACTCGTCGAAGGTGAGCGGCCGGTTGTCGAGGGCGCTCGGCAGGCGGAAGCCGTGATCCACGAGGGTGCGCTTGCGGGAGGCGTCCCCCTCGTACATGGCCCCGATCTGCGGCACCGTCACGTGCGACTCGTCGATGACCACGAGGAAGTCGTCCGGGAAGTAGTCGAGCAGGCAGTGCGGCGCCTCCCCCGGCTGCCGGCCGTCGATGTGCCGGGAGTAGTTCTCGATGCCGGAGCAGAAGCCGATCTGCTCCATCATCTCGAGATCGAAGGTGGTGCGCATGCGCAGGCGCTGCTCCTCCACCAGCTTGTTCTGGCGCTTCAGCTCGGCGAGCCGCTCGTCGAGCTCGGCCGAGATCGTGCCCATCGCGCGGTTCATCACCGTCCGGCTCGCGACGTAGTGGGAGCCGGGGAACACGGAGACCGTCTCGACCTGCTTGATGACGTCCCCGGTGACGGGGTGCAGATAGTAGAGCGCTTCGATCTCGTCGCCGAAGAACTCGATGCGGATCGCGAGCTCCTCGTACATCGGGATGATCTCGACCGTGTCGCCGCGCACCCGGAAGTTGCCGCGCACGAACTCGATGTCGTTCCGCTGGTACTGCATGTCGACGAAGCGGCGCAGCAGCACATCGCGGTCGAGCACATCGCCGACCACGAGCGGCACCATGGCCTCGTAGTACTCCTCGGGCTTGCCGAGGCCGTAGATGCAGGAGACGGTCGACACCACGACGGTGTCCCGCCTGCTGAGCAGCGCGTTCGTGGTGGAGTGCCGCAGCCGCTCCACCTCGGCGTTGACCGAGGAGTCCTTCTCGATGAAGGTGTCGGTCTGCGGCACGTAGGCCTCGGGCTGGTAGTAGTCGTAGTAGCTCACGAAGTACTCGACCGCGTTGTTGGGCAGCAGCTCGCGGAACTCGTTGGCCAGCTGCGCGGCGAGCGTCTTGTTGTGGGCGAGCACCAGGGTGGGCCGCTGCACCGCCTCGATCAGCCAGGCCGTCGTCGCCGACTTGCCCGTGCCGGTCGCGCCGAGCAGCACCACGTCGGTCTCGCCCGCGTTGATCCGCCTCGCAAGCTCCTCGATCGCGGCGGGCTGATCGCCGCTCGGCTCGTATTCGCTGACGACCTCGAAGGGGCGGACGGTGCGCGTGGGTTCCATGTGCAGCAGGCTACTCCCGACCACTGACATTCTGGACAGTGCGTACGCTCACGGCGTGATCCGTGCGCCAGCGCGCGAGGCCGGCTGCGCCGTTCCGCGAGGATGCGCGGGCCATCCCGCCTCGCGCTACAGCGTTGCGACGTCGATCACGAAGCGGTACCGCACATCGGAGGCGACGACCCGCTCGTAGGCCTCGTTGATCTGCTCGGCTGCGATCAGCTCGACCTCCGGGGCGATCCCGTGCTCTGCGCAGAAGTCCAGCATCTCCTGGGTCTCGGGGATGCCGCCGATGCCGGAGCTCGCGAAGGACTTCCAGCGCGACAGCGAACCGGCCCGCACGCTGAGCGGCTCCGGCGGCATGCCGATGCTCACGAGGGTGCCGCCGAGCCCCAGCAGGGAGAGGTATGCGTCGAGGTCGAAGCCGGTGCTGATCGTGGAGAGCATGAAGTCGAAGTGGCCGCGGAAGCGCGTGAAGGTCTCGGGATCGCTCGTCGCCGCGTACTCCTGCGCGCCGAATGCCAGCCCGTCCTCGCGCTTCGAGAGGGTGTGCGAGAGCACGGTGACCTCCGCGCCGAGCGCGGCCGCGAACTTCACGCCCATGTGCCCGAGCCCGCCCATGCCGACGACGGCGACCTTCGACCCGGGGCCGATCTTCCAGTGCCGCAGCGGTGAGTACGGCGTGATGCCGGCGCACAGCAGGGGCGCCGCCCGCTCGTACGGGATCGCCTCCGGCAGGCGCAGCACGAAGTGCTCGTCGACGACGATGTGCGTGGAGTAGCCGCCCTGCGTGATCGTGCCGTCGCGGTCCACCGAGGCGTAGGTGCCCACCCCGCCTCCCGTGCAGTACTGCTCGAGCCCTGCGCGGCACGGCTCGCACTCGCGGCACGAGTTCACCAGGCAGCCGACGCCGACGCGATCCCCGACCCGGTGCCGCGTAACCTCGCTGCCCACCGCCTCGACCTCGCCGACGATCTCGTGGCCGACGACCTGCGGGAAGGTGATCGGCCGCCACTCCTCGCGTACCGTGTGGATGTCTGAGTGGCAGATGCCGGCGTAGCGGATCTTGATGCGCACATCGCGGGGGCCGGGATCCCGGCGCTCGATGGTCATGGGGACGAGCGGATCGCTTGCGGAAACGGCGCCGAAGGCCGCGACGGTCATGGGCATGGGCTGCTTCTCCGGTGGTCTCGGGCGGGACGGTGGACCTGGCTGAACCACTCTACCCAGCCGTTGACGTTCGTCAACAGCCCCGGCTCGGATGCGACGCTGCGGGAGGACCGGGCGGGCGGCCTCTTCGGCGTGGGCGCGGCGCTACGGCGAGGGGCCCGAGCCGCTACGCGCCCGTCGAGGGCGAGGTTCAGCTCGACGACGTTGACACGGGCCTCGCCCCAGAGGCCGAGATCCGGCCCGCTCGTGCAGCGCTCGACGAGCCTCTCGACCTCGTCGAGCGACAGGCCGCGCGTCTCGGCGACGCGCGCCGCCTGGAGACGGGCGTATGCCGGGCTGATGTGCGGGTCGAGGCCAGACCCGGAGGCGGTGAGCGCGTCGGGCGGCACCGCCTCAGGAGCGACGCCGTTGAAGGCCGCCAGCTGCGTCCGGCGCTCCTCGATCTGCGCGGCGAGGGCGGCGCTCTCGGAGCCGAGGTTCGAGCCGAGCGAGGCGGCCGCGTCGTAGCCGGCGGCCGAGGGCCGCGGCTGGAAGTACTGCGGCAGCGGATCCCCGTCCGCGTCCGCGAAATCCTGCCCGATCAGCGACGACCCGCGCACCGCGCCCGCTTCGTCGCGCAGCAGCGAGCCGGTCGCCTGCTCCGGTAACGCGAACTGCCCGATCCCGAGCACTACCAGCGGGTAGGCGATCCCGAGCAGCACCGTGCAGATCAGCATGATCCGCAGCCCGGACCAGGCCTCGGCGAGCAGCCGGCGCGTGAGTCGTCTCATGGTGTGCCTCAGAACCTTCCTCAGTATCCGGGGAGCAGGCTGACGAGCAGGTCGATGATCTTGATGCCGATGATGGGGACCACCAGCCCGCCCAGGCCGCAGTAGATCAGATTGCGGGTGAGCGCGGGGCCGGGCCGGCTGGTGCGGTAGGGCACGCCGATGAGGGCGAGTGGCACCAGGATCCCCATCACCACGGTGCTGAAGAGCACGGTCGAGAGGATCGCGGAGGCCGGCGAGTGCAGCCCGAGCACGTTGAGCGCGGCGAGCCCGGGGAAGGCGCCGACGAAGAGCGCCGGGAAGAGCGTCGCGTAGCGCACGAGGTCGTTGGCGAAATTGAAGGTCATGAGCGCGCCGCGGGTCGCCATCTGGCGGCGGCCGACCCGGATGATGTCGGCGAGGTGGGCGGGATCGTCGTCGAGGATCACGATGTTCGCGGCGGCCTTCGCCGCACCGGTCGCGGTGTTCATCGCGATCCCGATGTCGGCCTGCGCGAGCGCCGGCGCGTCGTTCAGGCCGTCGCCGCTCATCGCGACGAGGTGCCCGGCGCGCTGTTCGCGCCTGATGAGCGCGAGCTTGTCCTCCGGGCTCGCGTCGCCCAGGTACTCGTCGATGCCCGCCTCGCGGCTGATCGCCTCTGCCGTGAGGCGGTGGTCGCCCGTGACCATGAGGGTGCGCACCCCGAGACGGCGCAGCTCGGCGATCTTCTCGCGCACCGAGTCCTTGACCACGTCCTCCAGCTCGATCACCCCGAGCGCCCGTGCCTGGCCCGTCACCGGGCGCATGGCGACCACCATGGGCGTGCCGCCCGAGGCGGCGATCCCGCGGGTGAGGGTGCGCAGCTCCGCGGTGACCGCGGCGGAGGGCTGAGCGCCCTGCCGCTTCAGCCAGGCGGACACCGCCGAGGCGGCGCCCTTGCGCAGGCGGGTGCCGTCGGGCAGATCCACGCCCGAGAGCCGGGTCGCCGCGGAGAAGGGGATCGCGGTCGCGCCGAGGGCGCCGAGCTTCCCAGCGTGATCCGCCCCGGTCCCAGCGGGATCCACCCCGTTCGCAATGGAAGCCACGTCGTTCCCAGCGGGATCCGCCCCCGTCCCAGCGGGACCAGCTGCGCGCCAGGGAACCGCCGCGCCCTCTTCCGCCAGCAGCTGCGTCGCGAGCCGCAGAGTCGAGACGCCCTCGGGCGTGGGGTCCCCCGCTGAGGCGAGCGCGGCCGCGCGCGCGAGTTCGGCGCGGTCGTGCCCGGTGAGGGGCAGCAACGCCGTCGCGGTGCGCTGCCCGCGGGTGACGGTGCCGGTCTTGTCAATCAGCACGGTGGTGATCTCGCTCGCCGTCTCCAGGGACTTCGCCGAGGTGACGAGCACGCTCCGGCGCAGCAGCTGGTACATGCCCGCGATGCCCGTCACCGACATGAGGGCGGCGATCTCGGTCGGGATCAGGCACACCACCACGGCGATGAGCACCGGCACCGAGACCGCGGGGGCCACCGGCGAGGAAGCGGAGTTGAGGGTCACTGCGAGGAACACGAAGGCGAGCGTGAATGAGGCCAGCAGCGCGCTCAGCGCGACCTCCACCGAGGACTTCTGCCGGTGGGCGCGGCTGGCGAGATCGATGGTGCGCTCCAGGGCGCTCGCCTCCGGCGGCACGGTGACGCGCACGACGAGCCGGTCGGCGAGCACGCGGGTGCCGCCCGTCACGCACGACCGGTCGCCTCCGGCCTCGCGGATCGCCGGACCGGGTCGCCCCGTGAAGTCGGACTCGTCCACGGGGGCGGCGCCCCACACCACCTCGCCGTCGGCGGGGATCGTCTCGCCCGGCCCCACGACGACGACGACTCCCGGTCGCAGCGCCGCCGCGTCGACCGTCTCCGCAGCTGCGCGCTCGGCCCCCGGATCCCGGGTGGCCCGGTAGTCCGCGAGCCGCCGGGCCGGGGTCCGAGCCAGCGCCTCGCGCAGGTTCCGCGACTGCGCTCGCCCGCGCCCCTCCGCCACCGACTCCGCCACCGTCGCCGTATAGAGGCAGCCCCAGAAGCCGAGCGCGAGCGCCCAGGTGAAGCTCGGCGGCATCGCCGATCCGCCCGAGGGCGCCGCGCCCCCAGTGAAGCCCTCGACGACCGCGATCACCGTGGATCACCTGGAGCATATTGGTCCACGGCGTCGGGTTCTCGAAGGGGTGCGCCGAGTTCGCGTTGAAGAAGCCACCGCTGTTCGTGCCGAGCATCTTGATCGCCTCCTCCGAGGCGAGCGGACCGCCCGGCAGCGACTGCACGCCCCCGGGCCACCGTCTCGACCGAGGTGAAACCCGAGAGGTTCTGGATCACGCCGCCCGCGCGCAGGATCACCGCGGCGAGCAGCGAGAGCGGCAGCAGCACGCGCACGTTCGCGCGCACCAGGTCGACCCAGAAGTTGCCGAGCCCGCCGGTGCCGCGGCGCGCGGCGAAACCGCGCACGAGCGCCACGGCCACCGCCATGCTCACCGCCGCGGACACGAAGTTCTGCACGGTGAGCCCCACGGCCTGGGCGGTGTAGCCGACGGTCTGCTCCGGCGAGTACGACTGCCAGTTCGTGTTGCCCACGAAGGAGGCCGCCGTGTTGAAGGCGAGATCCGCGCTCATGGCGGGCAGCCCGAGCGAATACGGCAGCCAGGGCTGGAGCATCAGGATCGCGACGAGCAGCACGATCCCCACCGCGGAGAAGGCCAGCACCGCGATCAGGTAGCCCCGCCAGGTGTGCGGCCGCTCGGGACGGATGCCCGCGAGCCGGTAGCACCAGCGCTCCACGCGCCAGTGGCGCTCGGAGGTGAACACCCACGCCAGGTAGTCGCCGAGCGGCCGGTACGCGACGGCGAGCACCAGCGCGACGGTGGCGAGCGCGACGAAGGCGGACCCCCACACGGTCAGAACCAGTCCGGCCTCACGAGGGCGTACGCGAGGTACGCGAGCGCGGCGAGGCCGAGCAGTAGCGAGAGGGGCTCCAGCACGCCCATGATGCACTCCTCCGGTACAAAGCGACGACACAGAGGACTATACGCCCGCCGGAGGGCGAGGATCGGACGGATTCGCGCAGGGCGCCTTCCCCGTGCCCAGCTCACTCCGGTGCGGGGGCTCCTGCGGCTCGCGCGGCGAGCGCTGCTTCGATCATGGCGACGGTGCCCTCCGGATCCTTGGCCTCGATGTAGAGCCGCCGGAACTCGCCCCAGTCTGCCGAGATGACGATCGCCTTCGCGGGGTCGGCGACGTCCCAGAAGACCCGGTCCCCGTCCTGGGTGAAGGTGCCGCCGAGGTACCTGCCGTACCAGTCGGAGCCGATCACCTTCCGCCCGGGCCACTCCGCCACTGCCGAGAAGCCGGTGAAGCGCGTGGAGAGCCCGGGGTCGGCGGTCGCACCGCGCACGTGGGCGAGCGGGATCCGCAATTCGCTCTTCAGCGACCACAGGCGGCGCATCCCCTGGATCGTCAAGACCAGCTCCTCGCCCTCGATCGTCACCTCTGCCATGATCGGCTCCTTCCGTCAGGGGGCGCCCGCCGTCGCGGTTCGCCCGGGGAGGCCTGCCCGGTCGAGCAGGCGCGCGTAGAGCAGCTCCCCGGGCTGCGCGCCGGCCTCGCCGAGCGCGCGCAGCGCGCTGCGCACGGTCTCGGAGACGGCCGGGTCGTGGGCGGCGCGCTCCCGCAGCGCGACGACGATGAGGTCGAGCACCAGCGGCGCCGATCCGGGCGAGGCGGCGACCGCCTGTCGCAGCGCCTCCCGGAACAGTCCGGCCTTGCTGCCGAATGCCCCGTACAGGCTCCCGCGCAGCAGCCCGGTGGCGTCGACGAGGTGGCTGATCGAGGCGCCGGCGTAGCCGCGCTCGGCGAAGGTGCGCGCGGTGTGCGCGAGCACCTCCGCGCGGTCGAATCTCGGCGTGCCCACCATGCGAGCAGGTTACCTCGTTCTTGAATGAACGGTCAATGATGGAGTTCGGCGCGGGGCGGAAGCGAGCGCGAGCGCGAGGGCGACGAGGATCGCGGTCGCGGCACCGATGAGTGTCTCGGCGAGCCGGTCGAGGATGAGCTCCCCGGCCGGGAGACCGGGGGCGTTCAGCCGCCCCATCAGGACCACGAGCGGCGTGATCGGGACCAGCGCCAGCGCGTAGTTGCGGGTCACGACCAGCTCGATCGCGCCGGTGAGGAGGATGATCAGCAGCACGGTGCCGAGCTCCCCCGGGCGGACCGCGAGGACGAGGATCGCGAGCGGGATGCCGGCGAGCGTGCCGAGGGTGCGGTGCGTCGCGCGCAGCACCCGGTTGAAGGCGTTCGGTGCGGCGAGGCCGGCGACCGCCGCCACCATCGCCCACCCCACATGCCCGATCCCGAGCAGTGTCGGCACCGCCCCGGCGATCGCCGTCGCGACCGCGTACATGCCGGCGTCGGCCCACAGCGAGCCGGGAGGCCGCCGGGCCGGCGGGGCGGGGCGCTCCGGCTCCATCACACCGCGGGCGCGCGCCACCCGCCGGCCCAGCGCCCAGACGCCCCCGAGCACCATCGCCCACGCGGCCGACGCTGCCGCGACCAGCGCCCCGGCAGTCAGGCCCTCGGCCGTGACCGGTGCCGACGCGAGCGAGACGAACGCGAACAGCTGGAACATGGGGCCGACCGGCGTCCACCCGGTCAGATCCCCGACGAGAGACGCGACGGCGACGAGCAGCACCGCCGCGCCGACCGCGACCCATGGGCCGCCCCCGAGCACCGGCACCAGGGCACCGAGCAGCACCGACAGCAGCTGCGCGAGCGCGACGACCCCCTGCACGCGGAGGCGGTGGCGATGCCCGTAGCGGCGGCCGAACACCGTGGCGAACGCCGGGAACACCGCGAAGGGCGCCAGTTCGAGGCGCCCGATCCCCCACAGCAGCATCAGCGGCGCCCCGACCGACAGCAGCGCCCGCAGCGCGACCCAGTGCTCGCCCTGCCCGGGTGCGAGTCGGAGCAGGTGCCGCGGCCGCGGCGCGATGATGGAGGGCGAGGTGTCGGTCACCGGACCATTCTCCTGCCCCTCGCCCCCCGCGCCCCGCAGCCGCCCCGCCTCAGGCGAATCCGAGGAAGTCACGCAGCCACAGCTCGATCTCTCGCATGGTGCGGCCGTCGACCACCCCGGCCCGTTCGCCCAGGCGCTCACGGGTGACGGTGCGCGGCTGCTCGGTCATGGCGTAGCTCGGCCGGGGCGGCAGCAGGCTCTGCCCGCGTAGGAGCACGTGAATCGGCCAGCCGCGATCCGTCGTGGTCACCGGGAGGACGATCGGGAGCATGTCGGCCTGCTGCAGATTAGATGAGGCCGTCAGCCCCACGTCGCGGGCTTCGCGATTGATTCGATCCCGAAGCTCGGAAGACACCTTGATCGTCGTCGCCATGATGCACGTATACCCCGCGGTATACGTTGACTGTGCCCGGTATATCGGCACGCCGACTGCGGAACCGTCTCTCGGGTGCCCCACCGGCCTGCTGCTCATCCCCAGGGCGTCGGCACTCTGCTCAGCCGGGGTGGTGCTCGGCCGCTTCATCGACCGGGTCGGCCCGCGGTGGATCGCCCTCGCGGCTGTTGCCCGCCGCGGCCCCTGAGCCCCGGTGCCGGCCGTGCAAGAGCCCGGCACACACGCCCCCGCACGCGGGAGGGGCGTAGGATCCGAGTGAGATCCCATCGCGACAGCGCGCGCCCCGGCAGAGGCGGCCCGCACTCCGCACCCGCGAGTGAAAGGAGCACCCCATGCACCCCACCATCGCTGCGGCGGAGGGCCTGGTCATCGACTGGACCCAGATGCCCACCTACAACACCATCATGTCCGTCGCCGCCGGCGCCGGCCTGCTCACCGTCGTGTGGCTCGCCCGCGCCCTGCAGCTCGGCAAGCCCGCGCGCCTGGAAGGCTACGCCGTGGCCTTCGGCGTGCTCGGAACGATCCTCACGCTCACGGGCGCGCACATGACCCTCACCTGGCCGCTCGCGAAGTACTTCCCCTTCGACAACATCATCTTCGGGGAGCCGAGCCTCGGCTTCGGCGTGCTGCTGCTCGGCAGCGCCGTGCTGCTGTGGCGGCGCCGGGAGCTGCCGGAGACGGAAGACCGGGCGCGCGAGCTCGCGGCCGTGATCGCACCGCTCAACATCATCATCGTCGGGCTCGGGCTCGCCCTGGGCGCGATCGCCTTCGCGGGACTCATCTTCCAGCTCTTCGCCGCGCCGCCGGAGGAGCCGATCAGCGGCGCCTTCGCGCAGTGGCCCTGGGTGGAGGCCACCTTCATGTCGGGCATGTTCGGCGTGACCGGGATCGGGGCCGTCCTCTTCCCGCTCGCATTGCGCGGCTACCGTGCGGGGGCGCCGCGGACCGCGTGGCAGTGGATCGTGGGGATCTGCATCGGGCTGCCCGGACTCGGCTTCTTCCTCTTCGGGGCGCTGAACTTCTTCACTCACGTCGGGCTCATCATCAACACCATGGGGAGCTGACACCGCGACGGTCACCCGCGGCGGCGCGGGCGCTCAGTTGATGATCTCGGCCCTGGTGTCGTGGATCGCAGCGAGGCGCTCGCGCCAGGCGCGGAGCGCCTCCGGGCTGAGGCGCGTCCAGTCGTCTCGCTCGCGGACGACGCGGAGGGCGTGAGCGCAGCGGTAGGAACGGGTGGGGTTGCCCGGAAACTTCTGGTCGGTCACGTTCGGGTCGTCCTCGAAGGGGCCGGTCGGCTCCACCTCGTAGACGTGCGGCTCGCCGCCCCTCAGCTCCACGGCGAGCTCGGCCGCGAGGCCCGCCCCGTCGAGCAGCGCCGTGAAGTAGACGTGGTTCATGACGACCTCGGGCCGGTAGTTGGATCGGAAGCCGGGGGTGAGCAGTTCCCCCGCCCCGAGCTCCGCGTTCGTGCCGTGGAAGAACGGCCCCGCGTCGAGACCCTCCTGGGCTTCCCCCGCCATCGCACGCTCCCTCCGACCCGCCCTTGGACGCGCCCGGCAAGTGTACCCCCGCGGCCCGCCCCGCCTCCAGCGATTCGAGCACGCCTCCGGCGCCGGAGCCGTTCAGTGCTCCGCGGAGCCGAACGAAGGCTCCGGCTCGAGCCGTGGGGCCGATCCGAGGACCATATCGTCCCGCCGAGGACCGTGTCATCGGTGACGCAGCCGCGCGGCTTCGGAATCCTCGGCGCGGTGCCGGACCGGGGTTACAGCCCCATCGCCTCCGACACCTTCTTGGCGATCATGCGGATCGACTTGGTGGGCGAGAGCCGCGCAAGCCGATCGAAGGTCTTGGCGTCCTTCCCGATCATCACGCGGTAGCTGCCGGACTCGATGCCGCGCACGATGATCGCCCCCGCGTCCCTCACGTCCATCGGCTGCATCGCGGACTTCTGGGCGTCCTCGGCGGTGGCCGCTCCGCCCCCGGGCGCGCTCACCCCGGAGTTGGCGGAGATGTTGGTGGCGATTGCGCCGGGGAACACGAGGTGCACCTGCACCCGGGTGTCCGCGAGCTCCGCGTAGAGGGTGTCGGTGAACAGCCGGATCGCGCCCTTCGAGGATCCGTAGGCCCCCTGCCCGGGCACCGGCAGCAGTGCGCCCATTGAGGCGAAGTTCACGATCAGTGCCTCCGGGCGGCGCAGCAGCACGGGGAGGAACGCCTTGACCGGGTACACCGTGCCCCAGTAGTTCACGTTCATCACCCGCTCGATCTCCTCGATGTCGAGATCCTGCACCTTCGCGAAGCGGTGGATGATCCCCGCCATGTTCACGATGCCGTCAGCGGGCTGACCGTGCGCCTCCTCCACGGCGGCCGGAAGCGCCTCGACCGCTGCGCGATCCGTGACGGACAGCGCGTGCTCGGAGAAGCGGGCTCCGTTCGCGCCCGCGAGCTCCTTCGTCTCGCTGAGGCCCTCGGCCGACAGATCGACTCCCGCTACGCGTGCGCCCTTCTCCAGCAGCTGGAGCGCGGTCTCGCGTCCCATCCCGTTGCCCGCACCGGTGATGACGATGAGCTTTCCGGATACCTGCATGGTGCGCCTGCTTTCGGAGACGGAACGGTACGAGTCGCCCCGGCCTGCGGAGACGGCTGCTGCTCAGTCTATGCGTCTGCTCTGCGCACCGCATCGGTCCCGCCGTGCGGTGGCGGCGCGCTCGGACTCAGCGGGGCAGGGAGGCCTTCAGGGTACGGAGCGTCTCGGCGAGCGATGCCTCCAGGGTTTCGGTGGCGCCGGGGGGCAGGGTGCCGCCGCGTGCCACATGGCCGCGGAGTTCGCTGCGGACCCGTGCGCGGAAGTCGTTCACCATGGCGTCGGCGCGATGCAGCTCGGCGCGGCTGCGGGCGCGGGGATCCCCGGTGGGCCCGGCGGCGTTCGCGGATGCTGCGCCGTCGCTCCCGGAATTCGCGGATCCGGCGCCGGCGCCGGATCCGCGGCGGACGCGCTTCCCGATCCGGATCCCGAAGCCGCGCCGGCGCCGCGCGAGGCACCGGCACCGGTCCTCCCGTCCCGGGCCGCCGCGGCGAGCTCGGCCCGCAGGGAGCGCATCGCCTCGCGCACGCTGCCGCGCACCTCCTCGGCGATCATGCGGACGCTGTCGGAGAGCCCCGCCTCGATGCCGTCGAGCTCATCGGCGCGGCCGTCCAGCTCGGCGCGGCCTGCCGGGGTGATCGCGTAGACGGTCTTGCGGCCCTCCGCCGACTTCGTGACGAGCCCCTCTTCTTCGAGCTTCGCGAGCCTCGGGTACACGGTGCCGGCTGACGGCGTGTAGGTCCCGCCCGTGCGCTCCGCGAGCGCCTGCATGAGCTCGTAACCGTGCCGGGGGGGGCCTCGGAGAGCAGGCTGAGCAGGTAGAGGCGCAGCTCGCCGTGGGAGAACACCGAGGCCAACAGTCGCTCCGCTCCGCGGAGGTGCTGCCGGCGGGCGCCTCCGCGCCGTTGCCCGCCTCCGCGCCACCGATCCCGCCGCCGGAGCGTCCTGGCTCACCGCGCAGCACCGTCACCGCGCCCGACACCGAGCGGGCACGCACCTCGGCGAAGGAGCCGGCGAGCTCGCCGCTCGAGCCGACGAAGTGCGTCGGAGCGCTGCTGGAGCGCTGCACGCCGTCCACGACCACGCGCCCGCCGACCGTGTGCACGTCGAAGCTCGCGGCGAGTCCCGCGTCGAGCTGGATCGTGGCCGCGCCGCTCCCGTGTGCAGGGCGATCTCGTCGATCGCTCCGTGCGCGTCGAGGATCATCGCACCCGACACCGTATCGATCGCGGCCCGGCTGAGCCTCCCGGTCGCGGCGACCGCGCCGGAGACGCTGTTCACGCTGAGGGCCCCGTCCAGGCCGCGAAGCTGCACATCGCCCGACACGGCATTCACGCTCAGCCGGCCCTGGTGCCCGTCGACGATGAGATCGCCGGAGACGCTGTTCGGCAGCGTAACACGATATATCTCGTTTCTCGCCGGATGCTGCGGCTTCGAGCAGCGCGCCGAGGCGCAGGGTGCAGCGACTGGCCGGCTCCGGGGCGCAGGACCCGTCTTCACGAGTGAAGCCCTCGGCGCTCCCGGCGATGACGCGCGCGCGTGCGGGCCCCGTCGTGCTGGCGGTCATCATCCTCGTCTTCGCGGTGACCTCCATTGGGGTGACCCGGCGTGCCCCCGTTGCGGGCCCCTCGGCGCCCGCCAGGCCCGGGATCGCTATCGCAACCCAGGATCTCGGATCACAGGAAGGACACGGTCGCCTCACAGTTCGATCGGGTGGAGAATGCGTGGGGAGGCGCTCGGCCTCGCCGCAGGCACGACGCGAAGAAGGCAGGCACACCATGGCCGCACCGGTGATCGAGGTCCAGAGCCTCGTGAAGCACTTCGGCAAGACTCGCGCGCTCGACGGGCTCGACCTCCGGGTCGAGCCCGGGACGGTGACCGGGTTCCTCGGGCCGAACGGCTCGGGCAAATCGACGACGATCCGGATCCTGCTCGGCCTCATCCGCGCGGATGAGGGCGCGCTGCGGCTTTTCGGCGGCGACCCGTGGCGCGACGCCGTGTCGCTGCACGGGCGGCTCGCCTACGTGCCCGGCGAGGTGACCCTGTGGCGCGGGCTCACCGGCGGCGAGGCCATCGACGTGCTCAGCAGCCTGCGCGGACAGCGGGAGCCGGACCGCATCCGCGCATTCGCGGACCGCTTCGACCTCGATCTGCGCAAGAAGGCGCGCGCCTACTCCAAGGGCAACCGGCAGAAGGTCGCGCTCGTGGCGGCGCTCGCGAGCCGCGCGGAGCTGCTCATCCTCGACGAGCCGACGAGCGGGCTCGACCCCGTGATGGAGGCCGTCTTCGGCGACTGCGTGCGTGAGCTGCAGGCGGAGGGGCGCACGGTGCTGCTCTCCAGCCACATTCTCGCCGAGGTGCAGCAGCTCTGCGACACGGCGACCATCATCAAGCAGGGCCGCACGGTGGACGTCTTCACCATCGACGGCTCCGAGGATCTTCCGGCCATCGAAGCGCGCTTCCTCGCGCACTACCGCGGGGACGGCGCCGGGAGCGAGGACGCGGGAGCCGGACCGGGATCCGGACCGGGCACGGCTCCGGGATCGGTCCCCGCTCCCGGATCGCGCTCAGGAGCGGAGCCGGATCGATGAGCGCTCAGCTTTCCGGACTCGCGATCGCGACGCGGCTCGTGCTGCGCCGTAACTGGCTGCGGATGCTCGTGTGGGCGCTCGTGCTCGGCGTGCTCGTGGTGATGGTGATCGCCTATCAGGCGCAGACCTTCCCGGACCAGGCGGCCCGCGACGCCTACGCGCAGATCGCGAACACGCCCGCCGTGGCCGCGCTCACCGGACTGCCGTACGCGGCGGCGACGACGGGCGGGATCCTGAACATCAAGCTCTGGATGTCGGGCGCGATCACCCTCGCGCTCGTGTGCGTCTTCCTCGTCACCCGCAATGGCCGGGCCGAGGAGGAGTCCGGTCGTCTCGAACTGCTGCGGGCCGCCGGGCTGGGGCGTCTCGCGCTGCCCGCAGCGGGGTGGCTGCTCACGGCCGCGTTCGCGGTGGCGGCGGGGCTGCTCAGCGGTCTCGCCGCCGTGGCGATGGGGCTGCCGGTGGCGGGTTCGCTGCTCATGGGGCTCTCGTGGTCGGGGCTCGGGATCGCCTTCGCCGGGGTTGCGGCGTTCACCGGGCAGCTCGCCGCCACCGGGCGCGCCGCGACCGCGTGGGCCTCGGTCGTGCTGGCCGCCGCGTTCCTCGTGCGGGTGGCCGCCGATCTGAACGCCGACGGGGAGACACCCGCGTGGTTCACCTGGTTCTCCCCGGTGGGCTGGGCGCAGCAGACGCGCTCCTTTGGGGAAGACCAGTGGTGGGCGCTGCTGCCTCTCCTCGCGCTCGGCCTGATCGGTATCGCGGTCGCCTGTGCGATCGGCCGCACGCGCGACCTCGGAGCGGGGATCGTCGCGCCGCGACCTGGCCGCGCCAGCGCCTCCCCGCTCACCCGCACCGTGCTGGGGCTGCCGCTCAGGCTCCAGCGCGCCGCGATCCTCTCCTGGCTGCTCGGCACCGCCGTCGCCGGTCTCTTCCTCGGCGGCGTGGCGACCGCCATGAGCAATGTGCTGGACGGTCTCGGCTCCTCACCGATCGCGCAGGCACTCACGGGCGGCGCCGACTCGCAGATGGACGGGCTGCTCGGCTTCCTGCTCGTGTTCCTGGCCGTGCTGGTCACCGCCTTCGCCGTGCAGTCGACGCTCGCGCTGCGCGCCGACGAGGCCGCGGGCTTCGCCGAGCTGGAGTGGACCGCGACCGTGTCGCGCTGGGCGTGGGGGCTGGCGCGCCTCGCCGTGCCCGCCGTCTGCGCGGCGCTCATGCTGCTCGTGGGCGGGCTGGCGATGGGCGCCGCCTACGGGGGCCAGATCGGGGATCCCTCCCAGCTGGGCCGCTTCGCGGTGGGAGCGCTCGCCTACTGGCCGCCCCTGGCGCTGGTCATGGCGGTCACCGCCGCGGCCTGCGCCCTGCTGCCGCGCGCTGCGACCGGCATCGCCTGGACCGTGTACGGGCTCGTGGTGCTGTTCGCCGCCCTGGGCGATGTGCTGGGGCTCCCGCACGAGGTGGTCGAGGCGACCCCGTTCTGGGCGGTCCCGCAGCCCGGCCGCCCCGATCCCGCGTGGGGGCCGGTGTGGCTCATGGCCTCTGCCGCGATCCTCGTCTCCGCCCTGGCCCTCTGGCGGCTCCGATCCCGCGACGAGGCCACCGCCTGAGCCCACACACATCTAGCGTTGCCGAACAGAAGCTCTGTGGTCGCAGTAGGGGGACCCCGCTCAAGCGCCAGAAAAAACATTCCGGCCCGTGTTGCCCGGGCTTGGGGTCCGGGAAATCGTACGAAGCGGGCCGGATTCCTGAGATCAGGGGGTATCAGCGTCGGGTCGGGGCGGGCAGGCGGACGGTGGCCTTGAGTCCGCCGCCCCGGCGGGCCTCCAGGGCGAGGGAGCCGCCGTGCGCCTCCGCAATGCGGCTCGCGATGGCGAGGCCGAGCCCGACCCCACCGTGGTCGTCGCGGGCGCGTCCGCCGCCGCGGCGGAAGGGCTCGGTGAGCGTTGTGACGAGGGCTGGATCGAGCGGGGCTCCAGTGTTCTCGACGGTGAGGATCGCCGCATCCGGGTCTGCACGGGCGGTGATCCACACGCGGCCTGAGCCGGGGCCGTCGCCCGATCCGCCCGTCGCCGCCTCGGCGGGGACATTGTGGACGATGGCGTTGTGGACGAGGTTCGTCACGAGCTGGGCCAGCAGCACTGGCGAGCCGAGGGCGGAAGTCGCGTCGCCCGCGACGTCGATCGCGATGCCGCGCTTCTCGGCGAGCGGGAGCAGCGTCTCGGCGGCGTCCTCGGCCAGGAGCGAGAGATCGACGGCTTCGGCGGTCAAAGCGGCTCGCTGGGCGCGGCTGAGCGTGAGCAGCGCCTCGGTGAGGGCGATCGCGCGCGCATTCACCGCGTGCAGCCGGTCGAGCAGGGCGCCGACGTCCCGCTGCGGATCGGCGCGGGCCACGTCCAGGAGGGCCTGCGTGATGGCGAGCGGGGTGCGCAGCTCGTGGGAGGCGTTCGCGGCGAAGCGCTGCTGCTCGGCCACGTGGGCCTCCAGCCGGGAGAGCATCACGTCGAAGCCGTCGGCGAACTCCCGGAACTCGTCCGCATGCCCCGGCAGTTCGATGCGATGCGACAGGGAACCCTGAGCGGCAAGACGGGTCGCCCGAGCGATCCGGTCGAGCGGGCTGAGCATGCGGCCCGCGAGCAGCCAGCCGCCCGCCAGGCCGAAGACGAGCAGGAAGGCGAGTGCCCAGGCCGCCGCGGGGAAGAAGGCACGCGCCAGATCGCCCCGGCCCGGGAAGAAGCCGGCCTCGAAGGTGCGGGCAGCCTCGGGCGGCACATAGCGCAGCAGGAACACCCACACGATCCCGAGCAGCACCGCCCCGGCGATAATGAGGAAGCCGGCGTAGCTCAGGGTGAGCTTGAGGCGCACGCTCGGCCCCGGTCGCCTATCCACCGGGGCCCGCCGCCTCCCCCGTCTCCGGCGCCGCACGGTCGCGCATCGTCTCCCCCGAGCCGATGCGGTACCCGACGCCCGGCACGGTCGCGATGAGCCAAGGCTCCCCGAGCCGCTTGCGCAGCCCCGAGACCGTGATGCGCACGGCGTTCGTAAACGGATCGGCGTTCTCGTCCCACGCACGCCGGAGTAGCTCTTCGGCGCTCACCACCCCGCCCGCCGCGGCGACCAGCACCTCGAGCACCGCGAACTGCTTACGCGTGAGCGCCACGTAGCGGCCGTCCCGAGTCACCTCGCGGCGGAACGGATCGACGCGCAGTCCCGCATACTCGCGCACGGGCGGGCGGAGGTGGGCGCGGCGGCGATCCAGCGCCCGCAGGCGCAGCACCAGCTCCCGCAGTTCGAAGGGCTTGGTGAGGTAGTCGTCGGCACCGAGTTCGAAGCCCGAAGCTTTGTCGTCGATCCGGTCCGCTGCCGTGAGCATCAGGATCGGCACCCCGGCTCCCGAGGCGACGATGCGTCGCGCGACCTCGTCGCCGGAAGGCCCCGGCACGTCGCGATCCAGCACCGCGATGTCGTAGTCGTTGATCGCGAGCAGCTCCAGCGCGGCGTACCCGTCGGGGGCGATGTCGGCGGCGATCGCCTCCAGGCGCAGGCCGTCGCGCACCGCCTCCGCGAGGAGCGGCTCGTCTTCGAGGATCAGCACGCGCACACCACGATTCTAGGAAGCCGCGCGTATCGGGAGCGTATCGGAAAACGCAGACGCTCTCGCAACACCAGCCCTGCTTGGCTGGCAGACATGACGCATCCGACGCACCCGAGATCCCGGCCGTCCCGCCGCCGCGCCGCTGCCCTGACATTCGCGGCGGTCGCGCTTACCGCGGTGCTGGCGGCGCTGGGATTCGCCTTCGCCTTCAGCTCTACCCCTGGTTCCGACACCGGCTCCGGACGAGCCCCGGCGACGGCGCACGCGCGGGCCGTGCCGGCCCCGGCTCCGACCGGGCCGACCGGGGACGATCCTGGCGAGGAGACTGCGGCGGATCCGAGCCCCGGTGACGCGCCGGGCGGCGAGGATACTGCGAGGCGCCGACTCGGCGAGAGCGGCGAGACGACGGCCGGCGCGGCCTCGCCCTTCGGCGACGCGGAGACGGTGACGCGGCTCGATCCCGCCCTGCTGTCCGCCCTCCGGCAGGCCGCCACCGAGGCGCAGGCCGACGGCGTCCAGATCCTCGTCACCAGTGGCTGGCGCTCTTCGGAAGAGCAGGAGGAACTGCTGCGGCAGGCCATCGCCGAGTACGGTTCACCCGAGGAGGCCGCGCGGTGGGTGGCCACGCCGCAACGCTCCGAGCACGTCAAGGGAACGGCCGTGGATCTCGGACCGGCGGACGCGACCGCGTGGCTCTCGGCGCGTGGCGGCGCCTACGGGCTGTGCCAGATCTACGCGAACGAGTCCTGGCACTTCGAGCTGCGCCCCGAGGCCGTGAGCACCGGCTGCCCTCCCATGTACGCCGACCCCACCGAGGACCCGAGGATGCAGCCGTGACCGTGGCCGTGCGAGGACGGCCGCTCCTCATTCGGATGCGGGACTGGGCGGCTCTCTCCTCTCCAGCGACGGAACCCGCGCCGCGGCGTCAGCGCCCCTCCCGCTGGCGGCGCTCGGACCGGGGGCCGACGGCGCGGAGAGCGCCGAGGATCGCGATGAGGTCGACGAGCTCCTGCAGCCAGGCGCCCAGCAGCGCGGGGAGGAAGCCGAAGGCGGCGATCAGCATGAGCACGACGCTGATGAGGATCCCGAGCCAGATGCTCTGCAGTGCGATCCGCACGGTGTCACGGCCGATCCGGACCGCGCGTGGCAGGCCGGCGAGGCTGTCGAAGCGGTTCACGATGTCGGCGGACTCGCTCGCGGCCGTCGCCCCGCGGGCGCCCATCGCGAAGCCGATGTCGGCGGCGGCGAGCACGGGGGCATCGTTCAGGCCGTCGCCGACCATGATGAGGGGGCGCGGCTGGATCCCGCTCACGATCCGCACCTTGTCGGCCGGGCGGCACTCGGCATGCACTTCGGCGATGCCGAGGCCCGCGGCGATCGGCTCGGCGGTTGCGGCCACGTCGCCGGTCACCATGACGGTGCGCTCGATCCCGAGCCGGCGCAGCTCGTCGAGCGAAGATACCGCCTCCTCGCGCACCCGGTCGCGCATCACGATCGCCCCGGCGGGACTCTCGTCGACCGCGACGTAAATGGCGAGTTCCCCCGGGCGCAGAGCGACGGGATCCAGCCCGGGTGCGAAACCGCGCAGCCAGGAGGGCTTGCCGACGCGCACCGTCCGCCCATCCGCGAGCGTCGCCGTGACGCCGTTCGTGGCCTGCTCGGCCGCCTGCGTCACCTCCTGCAGACGATAGCCGAGCTCGCGGGCGGCCGCGACCACGGAGCCGGCCAGAGCGTGCGAGGAGTACACCTCGGCTGAGGCCGCGAGCCGCAGCACCTCGGCCTCGGCGAAGCCGGACGCGGGCAGGATCCGTTCGAGCGACGGGCGGCCGCTCGTGAGCGTGCCCGTCTTGTCGAAGGCGGCCGAGCGCACCCGGGAGAGTTGTTCGAGCGTGCCGCCGCCCTTCACGATGAGCCCGAAGCGCGCGGCACGGCTCATGCCGCCGAGGAAGGCGACCGGGGCGGCGATGAGCAGCGGGCACGGGGTCGCGACGACGAGCACCTCCGCGAAGCGCACCGCCTCACCGCTGACCGCCCACGCGATCCCGGCGATCGCGAGCGCGAGCACCGTGAACGGCAGCGCGTAGCGGTCGGCGAGCCGCACCACCCGGGCCCGGCTACCCGCCGCCTGCTCGACGAGGCGGACGATCTGCTGGAACTCGCTGTCTGCGGCGACGGCCGTCGCCCGCACGGTGACCGCCGACGCTCCGTTGACCGCGCCGCTCGGCACCCGCTCCCCCACCGCGCGCTCGACGGGCAGGCTCTCGCCCGTGAGGGAGGACTCGTCGAACACGGCCCGCTCCGAGACGAGCACCGCGTCCACGGGGACGAGCGCGCCCGGGCGCACCAGCAGCGGATCACCGACCCGCACCGCCTCGACCGGCACGTCCTCCGTCATCGGCTCGGCCGGGGACCCCGTGCCCTCCGTCCCCGCCCCGGCGGCGGGATCCGCGCGCGGGTCGCCCGCCGCGCTCCGCCCCGCGACCGCCGTGCCCGCGAGGCGGGTCGCGAGCTGCGGCGCCCGGTGCAGCAGAGCCGTGAGTTCCCGCTTCGAACGGTGCTCGGCGTAGTCCTCCAGTGCCGCACCACCGGTGAGCATCAACACCACCACGAGCGCGGCCCACGGCTCCCCCACGAGCACGGCCGCTACGATCGCGGTGACGGCGAGCACGTCGAGCCCTCCGCGTCCCCTGAGCAGTTCCCGGATCATCCCGATCGCCTCCCACGCGGCGACGCCGAGCGCGTAGAGGCCCACGAGCCAGGAGGCGAGGACGGGCGCGGATGCTGCGAGGAGGACCAGCCCGGCTGCTCCCACCAGCAGGGAGGCGAGCACGAGCGGGTAGCTGCTCACCACGGTCCGCACTCGCTTCATGCGCCCAGCTTCTCAGAACCCCGTCTGAAACGCACGCGGACCGCTTCGTCCTCCGCGCTGAGCAAGACCCAGAAGTGGTCCGAGCGGCTCACCTGCTCCAGCATTCGACTCCACGAGCGGGCTCCGCGTGCGAAGATCATCGTGTGACATCGTCCCCGTTCACCGCGCGCGGCTGGGTGCTGCTCGCGATCATGTCGGTGCTGTGGGGGCTGCCCTACCTGTTCATCAGCGCCGCCGTCGAGACCTTCTCGCCGCCCGCGGTCGTCGCGATCCGCACGGGCGGCGCGGCCCTGCTGCTGCTCCCCTTCGCACTGCGCCGGGGGGCGCTGCTCCCGGCCCTGCGGCGCTGGCCGTGGGTGCTCGCCCTCGCGGCGGTCGAGATGGCGGGTCCCTTCGTGCTGCTCGCGCACGCCGAGCAGACGATCTCCTCCGGCCTCACCGGGCTGCTCGTCGCGACCGTGCCGCTGTTCGCGGCGATCATCGCGGTGCTGCGCGGCCAGCGCGAGGCGCTGCGGCCGCTGCGCGCCGCGGGGCTGCTGCTCGGCTTCGCGGGGGTCGCGATCGTCGCCCTCGGCGGCGGTGGCGCCGCGCACGCGGAGCTGCTGGCGATCGGCGAGGTGCTGCTGGTCGCGATCCTCTACGCCACCGGTCCCTTCATCGTCGCCCACAAGCTCGACGGGGTGCCGCCGCTCGGCTCGATCACCCTCGCGCTCGCGGTCGTCGGCCTCGCCTACGCCCCCTTCGCGCTGCTCACCCCGCAGCGGCCGCCGACCGCGGCGAGCGGGGCGTCGATCGTGCTGCTCACGGTGCTGTGCACGGCCGCGGCCTTCATCGTGTTCTTCGCCCTCATCGCCGAGGTCGGTCCCGCCCGCGCGACGCTCTTCACCTATGTCAACCCGCTCGTCGCGATCGGGCTCGGCGCGCTCGTCCTCGCGGAACCCCTCACCCCGAGCCTGCTGCTCGGCGTGCCGGTCGTGCTGCTCGGCTGCGTGCTCGCAGCGGGCGGACTCCCGCTACGCGGGGGCGCCCGGTGATCCCGCCCTGGTGCGAGGTACCGTGCGGCCGGTGCCCGGGCTGAGAATCTCGGCGAAGTGAGCCCGGAAGCGCTCGCGCTTCCCGCGGAGCAGGAGTAGCCTCGGCGGCGAAACACGTCGGCTCGGCCGGACGACGCGCACACGCCGATCCCGCTTCTCGGCATCTCCCGGCCACGGAAGGGGTCACCACCATGCAGCACACCACCCTCGGTGGCATCGACGTCTCCCGCATCGGCCTCGGCGCCATGGGCATGTCCGCCTTCTACGCGGGCGCCGCGAGCGACGACGCCGAATCGATCCGCACGATCCGTCGCGCACTCGACCTCGGCGTCACCCTCATCGACACCGCCGAGATGTACGGCCCCTACATCAACGAGGAACTTGTCGGCAAGGCGCTCGGGGCGGATCGCGACCGGGTGGTGCTCGCCACCAAGTTCGGCACGCTCAGCCACCGCGGCGAGGCGGCGGGCGGGGCGGACGCGCGCCCGGGCGGGGATCATCGCTCCTGGTACGCGATCGACGGCTCCCCCGAGAACGTGCGGCTCGCCGTCGAGGGCTCGCTGCGCCGTCTCGGCACCGACCGCATCGACATCTACTACCAGCACCGTATGGACCCGCAGGTGCCCGTCGAGGACACCGCGGGAGCGCTCGCCGAACTCGTGCGGGAGGGCAAGATCCGCGGCTACGGGCTGTCGGAAGCGGGGATCGGGACGATCCGCCGCGCCCACGCCGTGCACCCGGTCACCGCCGTGCAGAGCGAGTACTCCCTGTGGAGCCGGGATCCCGAGCGAGCGCTGCTGCCCACGCTGTCCGCGCTCGGGATCGGCTTCGTGCCCTATTCGCCGCTGGGCCGAGGCTTCCTCACGGGGGCGATCCGCTCTACGGAGCAGCTTGCCGGCGACTTCCGCGCCACGAACCCGCGTTTCGTGCCGGGCGCGCTGGAGGCGAATCTGCGGATCGTGGAGGTGGTCGAGGCGGTCGCCCGCGAGGCCGAGGCGACCGCGGCGCAGGTGTCGCTGGCCTGGATCCTCTCCCGCGGGGAGCACATCGCCCCCATCCCGGGCACCAAGCGCGTCTCCCGCCTGGAGGAGAACGTCGCCGCCGACGCGCTCGTCCTCTCCCCCGAGCAGCTCGCCCGCCTGAATGCGATCGAGCCCCCGGTGGGCGAGCGCTACGAGAGCATGGCCGGCATCGAGGACTACTGAGGCACCTTCGCCGCCGTGATCCGCTGCGCCCGCCGGACCGGCAGTCGCGTTCGGGTTCCGGCGCGGGGGCGCGGAGAGCCGCGGCGTCAGGCGACGGCGACGAAGCCGAGGATCGCCACGACGATCGAGACGATCGCCAGCACGAGCGCGGGCGCGAAGGGCTCCTTGCGCCGCGCGTGCACGACGATGGCGCCGACCATGAGCACGGCGAGTGCGATCGCCGCGATGGGGCTGAGCACCGGCGCGATCCCGGTGAGGGGCGGCAGCACGATCCCGAGCGCGCCCAGCACCTCCGCGATCCCGATCCACTTGACCGACGTGCTGCTGAAATCGGCCGCCCAGGCCATGCCCGAAGCGGCGAGGGCCTCCTTGGGACGGGCGATCTTCATCAGCCCGGCGGCGAGAAAGGCGAGTGCGAGCAGGCCGCCGACGATCCAGAATGCGATGAGCATGAGTGACTCCTTAGGGGTGAGAGCGGTTGCGCAGACCGCCGGATCGGTCCCTCGGCTCCGCGCAACTCCGCAGCGGGGCGGGGGATCCGCGCCCATACGATGCGCATACCGCACACCAAGATGCCGCCGGATTGCTTGTCGCGACAACTTATGACGCGCTCTGCTCCGCCAGCCGCGGCCTGCATCTCCGGCGAGCACTGCCGGAGAGCGGCCGAGCGGGGAAAAACGCAGATTCCCCGGCGCACGAGAGCTGTGTTTTTCCCCAATCGGCAGGAATCCGGCCCCGGGCAGCGCCCCTGTGCGCCTCCCATGCGCGGGCCGGGAGGCTCGGAGCCGCTGACTGCCCCGGGATGCGGGTCCGCGCGGTCGAGCGGAGCGGGCGCCGTGCGGCGGCGTCGCGGTCGGTGTGCGCGACGCCGCCGACGCGAAGGGTGTCGTCCCTCCCCGATCGCCCCTCGACGTCCCGCTCCCGCCCCGCGCCGCCTGCACTGCACAGAGGATTCGCGCACGGTTCACTCACTACAGCCAAGTCCGAATCCCCGGCGATTCATATACTGGGACCGGCGGAGCCTATGCAAACCCTGGGCACGCGTCGCGTGCCGTCACTCTCCGCCAACCGATCCCCGTCCCATCTCAGGAGGCGAACTCGATATGGAAGACGGAATCGACCGCAGGGTCCCCTCGTGCTCGTGAGCGTGCTGTGGGGCGCGGTGGGCTCGGTGCCGCTGGTCATCGGCGCGCTCCTGGCCGGGGTGCGCCGGTGGCCGGATCGGGTGCTCGGGGTGGTGCTCGGCTTCGGGGCGGGCGCACTGATCGCGAGCATCGCCTTCGAACTGTGGGAGGAGGGCTTCGAGCAGGGCGGGCCGGTGCCGCTCGCGCTCGGGGTGGCGCTGGGTGCGACGGTCTACTTCACCGCCGACCGGCTCGTGGAGCGGCGCGTCGCGGCCGGGGCGGGAGGGGGGGGGCTTCTTTAAACATCTCCGAGCCCACCAGACCGGGGCTGGTCTCGTTTGCCGGCTTTCCCATTGAAAAAAAAAATCCTTCTGCTCCTCTGTTAGTAGCTTTTTTCGGTATAGGCTGCGGCGGCGGGGGTGCCGCTCGCGCTCGGGGCGCTGCTCGACGGCATCCCGGAGCAGCTGGTCCTCGGCTTCGGGCTCGCGGAAGGCGAGGGGGTGAGCATCGCGCTCGTCGTCGCGATCTTCGTCTCGAATCTGCCGGAGTCCATCGGATCGTCGGCCGAACTGCTCGACGGCGGGGTGAAGCGTCCCGCGGTGCTCGGCCTGTGGGCCGCCGTGGCGGCGCTGTGCGCCGGGGCGACGGTCGCGGGCTGGGCGCTCTCCGGCGCCGCATCGGTGGGCGTGCGCTCCGGCCTCAACGGCTTCGCCGCGGGCGCGCTGCTCGTGATGCTGGTCGACTCGATGATCCCCGAGGCCCAGGGGCGCGCCAAGGATCTCGCGGGCATCGCCACCGTGCTCGGCTTCGCCCTCGCCGCCGCCCTCTCTGCGATCGGCGGCTGAGGGGCGCCGCGACCCGGAGACGCGCGGTGCGGAGCCGTGATTGGCCGGAGTTCTGGCTAGAGTGGTGAGCATGAAGACGGTGTCGCTGAGCGAGGCGAAGGACAGGCTGTCCAGCTACGTCGATGAGGTCGAGACGGAGCACGAGCGGATCCGCATCACCCGGCACGGGCGGGGCGCGGCCGTGCTCATCAGCGAGGACGACCTCGAATCCCTTCAGGAGACCATCTTCTGGCTCTCGCAGCCGGGCACGCACGAGGATGTCGCCGAGGCCCTCCGATCCGGCACTGAGGGAACCACGCTCGGGGTTGCCGAGGTGCGGGCACGCTTCGGGTTGCCGCCGCGATGAGCTGGGAGGTCCAGTTCTCCCCCGCGGCGCTGCGGAGCCTGGATCGCCTGCCCCCGCGGATTGCCGCCGCGGTCGTGGAGTTCACCACGGCGACACTGCCGCAGAACCCTGAGCGCATGAGCAAGCCCCTCCGCGACGAACTGAACGGACTGCGCTCCGCGCGCCGTGGGGACTACCGCGTGCTGTTCTCCCTCGACCACGAGCGCGGCGTGCTGCTTGTCATCAGGCTCGCGCACCGCGCCGACGCCTTCCGCCCCCGGTGAGCCTCGTCCCGGCCGTCAGCCCGTCCGGGGCTCAGGCGATCTGGAGGGAGCGGATCGAGTTGCCGAAGACGTGCCGGTCGATCACGGTCTCCGCGCCGCGGCCGGGTTCGGTGCCCGCTCCGAGTCCCGCGCCCGTGAGCGCGGCGCCGGCGCGGAGGCCGCGCGCGGCGAGGGCGGCGAGGCGATCCGCGTTGCAGCCCGCCGCGAAGACGTTGGTGGGTGCGAGCCCGGGATCCAGCAGCGGATCGATGACGAGGTTCCGGAGGGCTCCGTCGTCGCGGTGCGCGCCGATGTCACCTGTCAGGAGGACGTGCACCGCGAAGTGGCGGCGACTGGTCCGTGCAGTGGGGGCCGGAAGGAACGACGGATCGCTTCCGACCCGCATGCGAGCAACGGCGAGTGCTCCGCGGCGAGCTGCGCACCGCGCCCACGACTCGCCGCTCAGAGCTCGTGGAGGGTGCCGTTCTCGAGGCGGAGCCGCCGGTCGGCGCGCCTGGCGACGGCGGTGTCGTGGGTGACGGCGATGATGGTGAGGCCCTCACGGTTCAGCCCTTCGAGAAGAGTGAGGATCTCGTCGCGCATGGCCTCGTCGAGGTTGCCGGTGGGCTCGTCGGCGAGGAGCACGCGGGGACCGGTGACGATGGCGCGCGCGATGGCGACGCGCTGCTGCTGGCCGCCGGAGAGCTCGCCGGGGCGGTGATCCGCGCGGTCGGCGAGGCCGACCTTGGCGAGGGCCTCCCGCACGAGCTCCGCGCGGATTTCCCGCTTGCCGCCGGGAGCGGCGTGCGCGGGACCGAGGGCGCCGCGGGCTTCGAGGGCGACGTTCACGTTCTCCGCGGCGGTGAGGGTGTGGATCAGGTTGAAGGCCTGGAAGACGAAGCCGAGCTGGGTGGCGCGGATCCTCGTCAGCTCCGCGGCGCTCGCGGTGCCGAGTTGGGTGTCGTTCAGGGCGATGGTGCCGCTGGTGGGGCGGTCGAGGGCGCCGAGCAGTTGCAGTAGCGTGGATTTCCCGCCCCCGGTGGGACCCTGGATGGTGAGGAACTCGCCGGGTGCGACGGTGAGATCGACGCCGGTGAGCGGGGTGATGGTGCCGCCGCGGGCGCGGTACTGCTTGGTGACGCCCTGCAGCACGTAGAGCGGCGGATCGGGCGGTGCGTCTGCCGGAGTGCCTTCCGGTGCGGGAGCGGCGACGGGACCGGGCAGCTCGGTCGCGGGGATCGGCGCGCCGTCCGCGTGCTCGGCGGCTCCGCTGGAGCCGGGACCGGCGGCTTCGCCGTTCGCGGCGTCGAGGCTGCGGGGTGCGGTGGTGGTCATGTTCGTCTCGTTTCGTTCGGGATCCTGAGCGGAACCGTGATCGGGGTCGGGATCTGCCGGTGCGGGGGTCATGCGACGGAGCGGAGGGCTTCGGCGGGGCTGAGCCGTGCGGCGCGCCAGGCGCCGAAGCCGCCGGCCAGGAGTCCGCCGAGCAGGGCGAGCGCGAGGGCGAGGGCGACGACCCACAGGGTGACCGGGGCGTGCAGGGTGATCTCCGAGACGGTGGTGCCGAGGCGGCCGGCTGCACCGCCGATACCGCCCGGTCCCCCCTCGATACCGCCCGGTCCGCCGGCCCCGGTCGGGGCTCCCCCGGCTCCGCCGCCCGCGGCGGCTGGTGTGCCGCCCCCGATGGTGGGGCCGATGAGGTTGACGATCGCGACGGCGCCGAGGCCGAGGATCAGGCCGGCCACCCCGCCGAGGAGGGCTTGCACGCCGGATTCGCCGGCGAGCTGGCCGACGACGCGGCCGTTGGACCAGCCGATGGCCTTGAGCGTGCCGAACTCGCGGGTGCGGCGCGCCACCCCGGAGCTGGTGAGCAGCATCGCGATCGCGAGGGCGACGGCGAGCACGATGATCGACAGCCACAGGCCGAGGTTCGTGATGAGCGAGGAGGCGCTGCTGAGCGATCCCGAGACCTGCGCGGCGAGGTCCGCCTGCGAACTGACGGTCGCATCCGGGAGGGCGTCCTCGATCTCCTGCTGCACGGCGTCGATCCCGGCGGCCGAGGAGGCGCTCACGTACACGGTCGACACGACGTCGTCGGCTCCGGCGAGGGTGCGGGCGGTGTCGATCGGCAGGTAGACGTTCGCGGCGGTCTCCGCCTCGTCGCTCGTGGATGAGACGATGCCGACGATCTCAGTGTCGCTGCCGCCGACCGAGAGCGTGTCGCCGACGGCGAGCTCGGCGCTCTCGGCGTAGCGGGAGTCGACCACCGCGACCAGCTGGCCCGCGTCCGATGCGTCGAGCGCGCGGCCGTCGGTGACGGTGGTGGCCGAGAGCGGGCCGACATCGGAGGCGGCGGGATCGACGCCGAGCACGGTGAAGCTGTCCACGCCGAAGGAACTCCCTCCCGCGCCATCGGGTCCGCCCGCGGGCGGGCCGCCCTGGCCGCCCTGACCTGGAGCCTGGAGCTGCGAGGTGTCGGGCAGTTGCCCCGTGAAGGTGGTGTTGGTGAGGCTCAGTGCGCCGGTCGCGGCCTCAACGCCGTCCAGCGCGGCGACCGTGGTCACGGTGTCGGCGGCGAGGGTGCCCTGGCGCGGGTCGGTCATCAGCCGGGAGGTGGCGAGGGTCCGGGTGCCGTCGTCCCCGGTGGTGCCGTCCCCGCTGCCGAAGTCGAAGCGGGGGCCGCCCCCGTCTTCGGGCTGTGCCGGGGTCCCGGTCACGGTGAGGTCGGTGCCCACCCCGTACACGCCCTGCAGGGCCTCGGTCTGCGCCTGCCGCACCCCGGTCGAGAGCGCGGAGACGACGATCACCAGCGCGATCGCAACCGCGAGGCCGACCGCGACGATGACGGTCTGCCGTTTGCGGCCCAGCAGCTCGCGCCGCAGCATGGTCCAGTACATGCGATTCCTTCCGATAGCGGGATCGAACCGGCGAACGGTGGCCGGTGACGTGGCGGCCCGGGCGGATGCGCATCCGTCCGGGCGACAGGATCGAGTCTTCCGGTCCGGCGACCCCGGCGCGTCACCCCGCCGGGTACACCTGGGTACCGCGACCGCGGTATCGGGAACTGCCGCGCGCGGGTGACGCGCGCGATGCCGGATCTGGGCAGACTGGGAGTCATGAGCGAGACGCGAGACCCGGGCGCGGACGGAACGCCGCACGCCGGGGCTGCGCATGCCCGCTGGCCGGGGTGGGCGATGGATCTCACCGCCGCTCTCGTGGTGGTGCTGGGCGGCAGCGTCCTGGCGGGGGTGCTCGGCATCGGCTTCGGCGGAGGGCCGGGTCTCGGGCCTTTCGGCCCGTTTGGGCGATTCGACGGGGCCGACCCCGGCGGCCCTCCCCCCGCGCCCCCGGCGGAGGCGTTCGCGCTCCGGCAGACACTCGGCCTGCTGCTGTTGTTCCTCGCCGCGGGGCTCATGTTCCTGCGCCGCCGCCACCCGCTGACCGTGTTCGCGACGGCCTTCGCGTGCTTCGTCGGCACGGAGCTCGGCGAGTTGCCCTCGATCGGCCCGGGGATCGCGCTGACGATCGCTGCGTTCACGCTCGCGAACCGCGCTGCGCGCCGCACCGCGTTCATCGCCACGGCCATCGCAGCCGGGTGCGTGCTGCTCCTGAGCCTCGCACTGACCGGATGGGACTCGTTCTCGCCCCGCGCCCTCCAGGTCGCCGCCGCGGTCGCGATCGCCGCAGCGCTCGGGGACAGCACGCGATCCCGGCACGCCTTCATCGCCGCCGTCACCGAGCGGGCCGAGCGCGCCGAGCAGACCCGGGAGGCTGAGGCCAGCCGCCGCGTCACCGAGGAGCGGCTGCGGATCGCCCGCGAACTCCACGACACCGTCGCCCACCAGCTCGCCGTCATCAACCTCAACGCGGGTCTGGCCGACGGGCTCGTCGCCTCGCAGCCCGAGCGCGCCCGCGACGCCCTCGCCGTGATCCGCGAGGCGGCACGCGGGGGCATCGCCGAGATCGGCGAGCTGTTGCGCTACCTCCGCACGGAGGCCACGCACGCCGACGCGGACGCCCCGCAGCCCGGGCTCGACCGGCTCGGCGCCCTCGTGGCGGGAATGCGCGAAGCCGGCCTCGACCTCGCCTTCCGCCTGGGCGGCGACCCCGGACGGGTGAGCGGGGCCGCGGGCCGCACCGCCTACCGCGTCGCGCAGGAGGCGCTCACCAACGCTCTCAAGCACGGAACGGAGCGCCGCGCTGAGTTGAATATCGACATCGGCGAGGACGCGCTGCGGATCGAGTGCCGCAACCCTGTGGGCCCGGCGGCGGCCCAGATCGAGGCGGCCCAGACCGCGGCGGCCACCCAGGCCCCGCCCCCGGCGGGCGACGAGCCCGCGTCCGGCCTCGGCCTGCTCGGGATCCGCGAGCGCGTGACCGCGCTGGGCGGCAGCGTCGAAGCGGGCCTCGCGGACGGAGCATTCCGGCTCTCCGTCAAGCTGCCCCTCACCGGCGCGGCGTCCGCCGAGACGGCCGCCGCCGGCACCACCGCGCCGCTACCGGAGGCGGCGCCGTGACCACCGTGCTCATCGCCGACGACCAGGTCCTGATCCGCCAGGCCGTCACAGGCATCCTCGCCGTCCACGACGATCTCACCGTGGTCGGCGAGGCCGCGGACGGCCGCGACGCCGTCGCCGAGGCCGCCCGCCTGCGCCCGGACGTCGTGCTCATGGACATCCGCATGCCCGAGCTCGACGGCATCGCAGCCACCCGGCAGATCTGCGACGATCCCGAACTCGCGAGCACGCGCGTCCTGATCCTCACCACCTTCGAGGAGGACGAGTACGTGGTCTCCGCGCTGCGCGCGGGCGCGAGCGGCTTCATCGGCAAGGGCGCGGAGCCCGAGGACATCGTGCGCGCGGTGCGGGCCGTGCACGCAGGGGACGCCCTCCTCTCCCCCGCCGCCACCCGCGGCCTCATCGCCCGCTACGTGCTCAGAGACGGCCCCCGCCTCGACCACCGCGAGCTGCCCGCGCTCTCCGAGCTCACCGAGCGCGAGCGCGAAGTCTTCCTCCTCGTCGCCCGCGGCCGATCCAACCAGGACATCGCAGACGCCCTCTACATCTCACGCCACACCGCGAAGACCCACGTCAACCGCATCATGACCAAACTCGGCGCCCACGACCGCGCCCAGCTCGTCATCCTCGCCTACGAGCACGGCCTCATCACCCCCGGCGACTGAAGCGCCGGACATCGCGGCGCTGAAATCCGGAACGCTCAGAGGACGCATCCGGACAGCCCCGTGGGCGGCGCCTTCCTCGTCAGATCTCGTATTCGAGGTCGCGGTAGCTGCCGCGATGGAACACGAGGGGCTCGATACCGGGTTCGGCCTGCAGCGCCGTGACGCGCAGCAGGAAGATGATGTGGTCGCCGGCCTCGATCTCTCGCTCGACGGCGCCACCCACCCACCCGGTCACCCCGTCGAGGATCGGGGCGCCGGTCGTCCCCTCGGGGTTCCAGGCGACTCCCTGCCACTTGTCGGTGCCGGATCTGGCGAACTGGGCGCTGAGGTGGCGCTGCCCAGCGCCCAGGAAGTTGACGACCGCGCTGCCGTGGGCGCGCACCGCGGGAAGGCTGCGGGAGGTGCGGGCGACGGAGAAGGAGACGAGCGGCGGATCGATGGAGACACTGTAGAACGACTGGCAGGTGAAGCCCACCGGGCCCGCCACCCCCTGGGTGGTGATGACGGTGACCCCGGAGGGGAAGGCGCCCACGACGTCGCGGTAGTGCCGCGCGTCGAAGGCGACCGCCTCGCGTTGCCCGCGGTCGGAGGTGTGGGTGAGGTCTGAGATGGTCATCGCTGCTCGCTTTCCTGAGGTGTACTGGGGCGACGGAACTCGCCTCGCCGGAGCGCCACCCTCGCTTCGACGCGGTTACCGGAGCACGGCGCGCTCAACGGAGCACGACGCGCTCACCGGCGCGGATCGGCACCGCGAGGCGGTTTTCTGCGACCGGCAGCGGGCAGACGAACTGGTCGCTGAACGCGCAGGGAGGCAGATAGGCACGGGTGAAGTCGACCACGGTGCGGCCCTCGTCATCCGGCAGCGGCACCGTGAGGAACCGGAATCCGTAGCTCTCGACCCCGTTGGTGGCGTCGCCGAAGACCACCGAAATGCCGGCGGGACCGACGGTTCCGGTGAGACGCAACGGTTCGCCGTCGAGCTCGAAGGCGAGCGATCCCGAGGTCGCCGCGGTCCGGCGGTACCCGTCGGCGAGCTCGATCTCCCGACGCTGCTCTCCCGGTTCGAAGCGTGCCCCGAGCCGCCACCG
Source organism: Leucobacter massiliensis (assembly GCF_002982315.1). Taxonomy (GTDB): domain Bacteria; phylum Actinomycetota; class Actinomycetes; order Actinomycetales; family Microbacteriaceae; genus Leucobacter; species Leucobacter massiliensis. The sequence continues at coordinate 192,755 of NZ_MWZD01000013.1, forward strand.
CGGCTCGGGGTCGTAGGCTTCGATCGCGCGCAACCCGAGACGTCCGGGTGACGCGGGATCGAAGATCCGCAGCGCCAGGGAACCGTCGCGCTCGAAGCGGCGCAGCGCCCGCTCCCCCGCGCGCAGCTCGGTGACGCCGTCGTCCAGCACCGCTTCGCCCGTCACGGCTTCGCCGCCCGGCAGCGTGATCTCGCCGGGGGCGAAGCCCGATCCCACGATGCTCGTTCCGGCCGCTCGCCAGGTGCCCGGAAGGGCGGGCAGCTCGCGCGGCTCCTCGCTCAGCCAGGCGGTGAGGGTGAGGGCGGCGGGCCCGTGGGGCTCGGTCGCGGCGGCGAGACGCTGCCGCTGCCAGTCGTGCCAGCTCGCGGCGAAGGGGTCTTGAGTGCCCGCAACCGCCGCGTTCACGAGAGCACCCTCTCGGCGCCGAGCCCGGCCACCCCGGCCAGCAGCTCGGCCCGGCGCCGCGCCCACCCCTCGCGCAGCAGGGGCACGACCTCGTCGATCAGGATCCGCGCCTTCTCGACGGTCTCGTCGATGGTGTGCAGGGTCGGGTGGATGCCGAGCACCAGCTCGTCGCTCAGCGGGACCGTCGGGTCGTCGAGCAGGTCCGCGGCGAGGGTCGCCGGATCGCCCCAGACGAAGTTGTCCGAGAGCAGCTGATCGGCCGGGCTGTGCTCGGGATTGACGCGGCCGAGCTGCGCCGCATAGGCGTTCCAGTGCGCGGCGCGACCCGCGGCCTCGGCGAGCGCCAGCTCGGTGGTCTCGCCGGGGTAGGCAGTGCGCGAGGTGACCACCCAGGGGGTGCGCGCGGCGCCCCAGGTCTCGGCGAAGATGCGACGGTACTCGAGCACCGAGTCGGCCTGTCGCCGCTGGAAGTTCCGGCGCTCGTCGGGGTGCCGCTCGGGCCCGTTGCCGAATCGCTCGAGGATGAACGCGTCGCCGCGGCGCGCGGCGTAGCGGATGGTCTCGAGATTCGAGCTGCCGTGGAAGAGCCTCCCCTCCAGGGCGGGCGCGGCGGGGTAGATCGAGGCGCTGCCCCCCTCGACCCGACTGCCTTCGAGCGCCCAGTGCAGGGTGTCGACCTTCTGCTCGAAGGCCCGGTCACGGTCGGGGTGGTAGGCCTCGAAGACGTGGTAGGAGTCGCTGGGCACGCCCTTGCCGAGGCCGACGAGCAGGCGCTGGCCCGAGAGGTGATCGATCACCGCGAGCTCCTCGGCGGCGCGCACGGCGTCGTCGAAGATGAGCGGCAGCACGGCCGTGCCGAGACCGATGCGCTCGGTGTTCGTGGCGAGGGCGCCGAGGAAGGAGTAGGGCGTGGGCAGCGTCGACCAGCCGCTGCCGAAGTGGCGAGTCGCGATCCAGACGCTGTCGTAGCCCTGCCGTTCGAGTTCTTGCGCGAGGCGGATGTTCTCGCGGTAGATGCTTGCCAGATCGGCGTGCTGGTCGAGGTGGGTGATGAAGCCGATGCGCAGGCGCTCACCGATATCGGTGCTGTCGAGCGGGCTCCGGGTGCCGAGGGGCGGATGCAGCGGGTGTGCGTTCATGATGGGTGTCTCCTGGTCGGGGTGGGTTCTAGGCGCGGGCAGGTTCGCGGCCCGCGGCGGCGCGGCTCACATCGGGATCGCCGATGTCGCTGCTGTAGGGGGTGAGTCCGTCCGGCAGGGGCCGGTCGGCGATGCCGCGGTCGATCCACGGCGTAGCGGTGTGCTGGGCGTCGGCCTGCAGGCCGGGCAGTTCGGCCGCGAACAACTCGATCGACTCGAGCACGTGCTCGCGCCGCACGTGCGGCCCGCTGAACTGGATCGCCGTCTCTTCGGTGCCGTCGAACTGCGCGGTCCACTCCCAGATCTTGTCGGCCACCTCGCTCGCGGTGCCCACGGCGAAGGAGAGCCGCTCGGCGATGTCGTCGAAGTCGGCGCTGTCGGGGCCGCCGCGCCAGTCGGTGCGCAGGTAGATCGCGGCATACTCGCGCAAAAACTCCACGGCGCGCTCGCGGGCGATCTCCCGGGTGGGACCCACGAGGCCCGAGCGCAGGTGGACCACCTCGCCGCCGGGCACCGCGCTGCGATACTCCTCGTTGAAGCGCAGCCGCTCGGCGAGGGGCAGCGGGCGCGGGATCATGAGCCGGAAGCCGTGCTCGCTCGCGAGCGGGATCGCGTTGCGGCCGGCCGCCGTCCAGATCACGTCGCGAGCGGGGCGGCCGGGCGGGGGCGAGATCTCCACGCCCTCGAAGGAGTAGAACTCGCCCCGGTAGTCGACCACGCCCTCATCGAAGGCCTGACGCAGGATCTCGTGGATCTCGCGCGCGCGCCGGGAGGCGTCTTCGGGCTCGAAACCCCACACCGCGGCGAGCTCGTCGGTGGTCATGCCGGTGCCGACGCCGAGGTCGAGCCGTCCACCCGAGAGCGCGTCGACGAGCGCCGCCTGCTCGGCGAGCCGGATCGGGTGGTAGTAGGGCGCGCACACGACGGCCGCGCCGAGCCTGATCCGCTCGGTGACGCCGCTGAGGCGGGCGATGAGGGTGAGGGGCTCGGGGATCTCGCCGCGCGAGCCGAAGTGATGCTCGGTGAACCACACACCGTGGTAGCCGAGGCGATCGCCCAGCACCACCTGCTGTTCGATATCGCGGTAGAGGGCGGCGGGCGACTGGCCGGGCGAGGTGTCGCCGTAGTAGAAGAGGTCGATGCGGGGCATGGGAGGTTCCTTTCGAGGTGGCCCCTGTCTCTTACACCCATCTGACGCTGCCGACGATAAGCAGTGTGGAGGAGTGGGTGGTGGTCCTAGACTTCAGAGAGAAAAACCGCGGGTCACTGGTGCAGCCAGACGTCGTAGAAGCTGTCGGTGTAGCCGACCGCGTCGAACTTCCAGCCTTGCACCGCATTCGTGGTGCCGACGATCTTCTTGGGAATGTAGATCGGCACGGCGTACCCCTCGTCGAGGATGCGATGCTGCACCTCGTAGGCCGCGGCGATCCGCTCCTCGGGATCCTGCGAGGTGGAGATGACGCCGTAGGCGGCGTCGATCTGGGGGTCGCTCAGCAGCCCGTAGTTGATGCCGGATCCGCCGTTCGAACTGGGGATCGAGATCGTCGCGAACGGAGCCACGGAGGTGCCGACGTCGGCGTAGCCGCGCGAGGCGTCGGCGATGTGGTGCTTGCCCTTCGCGAGTTCGGCGGTGTAGGCGGCCGTGTCGTAGGGGGTGCGGATCACCTCGATGCCGACGTCCTTGAGCGACGAGGCGATGGCCTCGCCCAGCTGCTGCCGCTGATCGGTCTGCACGTAGAGGCTGTCGACGTCCCACTGCAGGGTGAGCCGCTTCCCGTCCTTCACGCGGTATCCCTCGTCGTCGACGTCGGTGTAGCCGGCCTGCTCGAGCAGCTTGACGGCGTGCTCCGGATCGTAGCCCCAGCTGTCGACCAGGCTCTCATCGAAGGAGCCGACGGGCGGGGTGTCGGGCAACGTGGTGCTCCACGCCTTCTTCTGCACGCCGTTGTAGACGCCCTCGAGCAGGCCGTCGATGTCGATGGCCTCGCGGAAGGCGATGCGCACATTCTTGTCGTCGAAGGGGGCGAGGTTCGGGTTGAGCGCGAGATAGTAGGGTGTGCCGGTGTTGTCTTTCTCGAGCACGGTGAGCCCGGCGCCCTCGACCTCGGGGATGTTGAGCGGCGGGATCTGGTCGATCGCGTCGGCCTGGCCGGAGGTGAGCGCGCCGATGCGGGCCTGCGTCTCGGGCACGAACTGGATCACGACCTCGTCGAGGTAGGCGGGTCCCTCGTGCTCCCAGGTCTCGGGCGCCCAGTCGTAGTCGTCGTTGCGTTCGAGGACGAGTTGCGAGCCCTTCGTGTACTCCTTCACCTTGAACGCACCGGTGCCGATCGAGAGCTCAGGCGAGGCGGAGAGCTCGGCCGGGGTGTGCTCGGAGAGCACCTTGCCCGAGTAGATCGGCCAGTGCGGGGTGGAGAGGGCGTGGATGAACGCCGCGTTGGGGCGGCTGAGGTGCACCTCGAGCGTGTCGTCGTCGACGACGACATTCTCGGCGATCCCCGTCGACACGGTTGCGAGATCGGGTTCGTTCAGCGGCCGGTCGAGGTTCTGCTTCAGCACCTCGGCGTTGAACGGCGTGCCGTCGTGGAAGGTGACCCCCTCGCGCAGCGTGAAGGTGTAGGTGAGCCCGTCGTCGCTGATCTCCCACCCGGTCGCCAGGTCGGGCTTGTAGCTGCCGTCCTTATCCTGCGCCACGAGCGTGTCGAAGATGGAGCTGTTGATGGAGTTGGCGTTGAGGCTCGGGATCCGCTGCCCGTCCCACACGGGGGGCTCGGTGTTCGCGAAGTAGGTGAGCGTGCCGCCCGAGACGGGGGTGCCGGCCTCGCCCGACGGGTTCGTCGACGACGCGCTGCCCGAGCAGGCCGACAGCCCGAGGGCCGCGGCGAGAACGAGGGCGGGGATCAGGAGTTTCTTGGGTTTCATGAGTGCTGAACGCTTTCGTTGAGGGGGTGGTCGGTGGGTGTCGGTCCTGCCTGTGGCGGGGTCGGTCCCGGCACCGCTCGGGTGCGCTCGGCGGCCGGATCCCCCGCTCGCGTGGTGGACCGCGCCGAGAAGCGAAGCTTCGGGATCGCTTCGACCAGCTGCCGGGTGTATTCGTGTTGCGGGTGCTCGAACACGGCCTGGGTGCGACCCGCCTCGACCACCCGGCCGCGGCGCATCACGATGACCTGATCGGCGATGTGCCGGATCACGCCGAGGTCGTGCGAGATGAACAGCAGCGAGACGCCGGTGCCGCGCTGCAACTCGGCGAGCAGGTCGAGCACCTGCGCCTGGATCGAGACGTCGAGCGCCGAGACGGCCTCGTCGCACACGATCACCTCGGGATCGGTCGCCAGCGCGCGTGAGATCGCGACGCGCTGGCGCTGGCCGCCCGAGAGTTCGAGCGGGTTGCGGCCGAGGTGCTCGGGTCCGAGCTCCACCCGCTCCAGCAGTTCGACGGCCCGGTCGCGGCGCTCGGTGCGCGGCACGCCCACGGCTTCGAGCGCCTCGACGAGGATCGCCTGCACGCTCACGCGCGGGTCGAAGGAGCCGAGCGGATCCTGCGAAATCGCCTGGATGCGGCAGCGGCGCGGGCGACGCTCGCGCTCGCGCGCCGCCGACCATGGCAGCCCGTCGAGCAGCACCTCGCCCGCGTCGGGAGCGGTGTAGCCGAGCACCACGTCGGCGGCGGTCGACTTGCCCGAGCCCGACTCGCCGACGAGGCCGAGGGTGCTGCCGCGGCGCAGCGCGAAGGAGACGCCGTCGAGCGCGGTCGTGCGGCCGCCGCCCGGTCGCCGGTAGCGCTTCACCAGGCCGAGCGCCTGGAGCACGGGCGGCTCCTCCGGCCCGGGCGCGCTTGCGGCGGCTGCGGGCGCGGCAGTGGCGCCGGCGGCTGCGGGCGTGGCGGTGGCGACGGGCGCGGTGACGGTCGCGTCGACGACGGCGCCGGGCGCACCGCCTGCCGGCCCGTTCGCCGGCGCCGCGGCGGGGCCCGCGGCGAGCCGCCGCCCGCGGGACCGCTCGGAGGGGATCGCCGCCAGTAGCCGGCGGGTGTAGTCCGATTCGGGCGCGCCGAGCACCCGCTCGGCCGGTCCCTGCTCCACGACCCGGCCGCGCTGCAGCACCAGGATCTCGTCGGCGAGCTGCGAGACGACGGCGAGGTCGTGGCTGACGAGGATCAGCCCCGTGCCCTGCGCGCGCAGCCCGTCGAGCAGTTCGAGCACCTGCGCCTGCACGGTGACGTCGAGTGCGGTGGTCGGCTCGTCGGCAATGAGCACCGGCGGGGCGGCCGCCACCGCGCTTGCGATGAGCGCACGCTGGCGCAACCCGCCCGAGAGCTCGTGCGGGAACTGCCGCGCCCGCACCTCCGCCTCGGGCACGCCGGCTCCGCGCAGCAGTTCGATGGCGCGATCGCGGCGCTCGCGGCGGCCGGCGAGGCGGTGCGCGCGCAGCGGCTCGGCCACCTGCGCCCCCACGCGGGCCAGCGGGTCGAGCGAGACGAGCGCGTCCTGCAGCACGAGGCCGATCTGCGATCCGCGCAGCTCGCGCCACTCGTCCTCGCCGAGCGTCAGCAGATCGCGCTCGCCCAGCCGCAGCGCGGCAGCCTCCACCGTCGATCCGCGACCCACCAGCCCGAGCAGGCTGCGCACGGTCACCGACTTGCCCGATCCGGACTCGCCCACGAGCGCCACGCACCGGCCGGCGCGCAGCTCGAAACCGAGCCCGCTCACCGCGACGGTGTCGCCGAAGCGCACTGTGAGGTCGTCGATCTGTACGAGTGGGGCGGTCATAGCGAGCTCCGTTTCGCGATGAAGCGCTGCTGCGGCCAGCGCCCAACCACGGTGATCGAGATCACCGTGACCGTGATGAAGATGCCGGGCCAGATGGCCGTCCAGGGCGCGATGCTGAGGTACTGCCGCGCCTCGGAGAGCATCAGGCCCCATTCGGGTGTGGGCGGCACGGCGCCCAGGCCGAGGAAGCTGAGCGAGGCCCCGAAGATGATGCAGACCCCCACGCCCAGCACGGCGTTCACGAGCACGGGGCCGAGACTGTTGGGCACGACGTGGCGCAGGATCAGGCGGGCCGGGCCGAGCCCGAGCCCCACGCCCGAGCGCACGAAGCCCGACTCGCGAATGCGCAGCACCTCGCCGCGCACCAGGCGCGCCGATCCGGGGATGCGACCGAGCCCCACCGCCCAGATCAGGCTCCACTCCCCCGGGCCGAGCACGGTGATGGTCACGAGCGCAACGAGCACATCGGGAAAGGCGAGCAGCACGTCGAGGAAGCGCGTGATCGCGCGATCCCACACGCCGCGCGCATACCCCGCGAGCACCCCCAGCAGCACGCCCCCGACGAGGCCGATAAGGGTGGCGCCGAGCCCCAGCAGGATCGAGTACCGTGCACCGTGGATGAGCCGGGAGAAGAGGTCGCGACCCAGCTGGTCGGTGCCCAGCCAGTGCTCGAGGCTGGGGGACGCGAAGGAGTTGCGGGGGTCGCTCGCGATGGGATCCTGCGCGGCGAAGAGGGTGGGGGCGATCGCGGCGAGCACCAGCAGCGCGAAGATCGCGAGCGCGAGCAGCACGCCGGCGGGCGGCAGGGCGCGGGTGGCACGGCCAGTGCGGTCGGCACGGCGGGTGGCACGGCCGGCACGGTCGGGGGGCACCGGGGACGGCGATCCCGAACCCACCGAGGCGTTCAGTGCGTCGAGGCTCATCGCTGCTCCTTCAGGCGCGGGTCGATCAGCGGCAGCAGCAGATCGACGACGGTGTTGATGACGATGAAGACCAGCGCGGCGAAGATCACGAAGCCGAGCACCACGGGCACGTCCCGGTTCTGCAGGGCCATCACGATCACCCGGCCGATACCCGGCCGCGCGAAGAGGGTCTCGATGATCACGGTGCCCGTCAGCAGCGAGCCGAAGATGATGCTGCTGAGGGTGAGCGCCGGCACGCTCGCGTGGCGCAGCAGGTGGCGCGAGCGCAACCCCGCCTCGCCCACGCCGCGAGCGCGGATCGTGGTGACGAAGGGCTCGTGCAGCTGATGCTCCATGCGCTCGCGCAGGATCTGCGTGATCACCCCCACGAGCGGCACGGCCAGGGTGATCACGGGCAGGATCAGCGCCGCGGGCGTCTCGTTGCCGAAGGCCGGCACCCAGCGTAGGCCGAATGAGAAGACCGTCATGAGCACGATCCCGAGCCAGAACGAGGGCACCGAGACCGCGACGATCTCGAAGGACTGCGACAGGAAGCGCACCGCCCTGCGCCGGCCGCTCGTGGCGAGCGCGATGCCGATCGAGGCGAGCACGGCCATGAGCATCGCGGCGACCGTCAGCTCGACGGTGGGGGCCAGCTCGCTGAACAGCACCTCGGTGACGGGCGCGCCGCGCAGGTAGCTGGTGCCGAGATCGCCGCGCAGCACGCCGCCGAGGTAGCCGAGATACTGCACGATCACCGGCTGGTCGAGGCCGTACTGCGCCGCGATGGCCGCGCGCATCTCGGGCGTCGCGTCCTGCACCCCCGAGAGCAGCACGTCGAGCGGGTCGCCGGGGACGAGGCGCAGCGCGAGGTAGGCCAGCGTGGCGGCGAGCCAGACCACGAGCACCAGGTCGAAGACGCTGCGCAGCAGCACGCGCAGCCAGCGCGGGATCGCGCGGCGGCGGGCGGGCGCGGCGGGCCGGATCCGCTCAGGAACCGTGGTCGTCACTGCTCCCACCTCCTCCGGCCGCCCCGCTGCTTGAACTCCTCGCGGGCGGCGTCGCGCAGCGCGGGATCGGCGAGGTAGTCGGCGGCGAGACCCGCGAGCGCCGCGGCCCCGTCGGCGAGCGCCGCGAAGGCGGGCGGCTCGATCGTGGTCGCCGCGAAGGCGGCGTTGTGGGGCAGCACGTCGGGGGCGCCGCCCAGGCCCAGGGCAGGGTGGATACTCGGGATCAGCCAGCTCACATTGCCCATGTCGGTGGAGGGGCCGCCCTGCGCGGGGCGGGCCGGCGTTAGCGGGACGGTGCGGCCGCGCCGTTCGAGGTGCCTGGCCCAGTGCTTCACCAGCGCGACGTTCTGCTTCAGCGGCAGGTAGGGCGGCTCGAAGTCCGCGTCGATCTCGGCGCGGGTGCCGGTGGCGAGCGCCGCGGCCTCGAGAATGTCGATCACCCGTTCGGTGAGCACCTTCAGCGTCTCGATCTCGGTGGAGCGCACCAGAAACTCAGCCTCGGCGAGCTCGGGGATCACGTTCGCGGCGGCGCCGCCGTTGGTGATGATGCCGTGCACGCGGTCCACGGGCAGGATGTGCTGCCGCAGCTGCGCCACCGACTGGTAGGCGGTGACCACCGCGTCGAGCGCGTTGAGTCCGAGATACGGGCTGAGCGCGGCGTGTCCGGCGCGGCCGCGATAGCGCACGCGGATCCGCCGCACGCCGCTCGTGCCCGTGCCGTAGATCGGCGAGACCTGGTCGCCCACCGAGGGGTGGACCATGCCGGCCGCGTCGACGTCGTCGAAGCCTCCCGCGCGGATCACGTGCTCCTTGCCCGCGCCGCCCTCCTCGGCGGGGGTGCCGATGATGCTGAGGCGGCCGCCCAGGCGCTCCGCCTCGGGGGCGAGGCCCAGGAAGGCGCCGACGGCGATGGCCGCGATGATGTTGTGGCCGCAGGCGTGGCCGATGCCGGGCAGGGCGTCGTACTCGGCGACGATCGCAAAGTGAGGGGCTGTGTGGGTGTCGGATCCGGCGCGCCCGTCCGCACCCGCGGTCACACCCGCACCCGCGGTCGCACCCGTGCCCGCGTCCGGACCCGCGGTCGCGCGGAACGCGGTGGCGAGGCCGAAGGAGCCGAGTTCGACCCCGTGGCCGTAGCGCCCGAGCAGCTCGGCGATGCGCGCCGCGCTGCGGTGCTCCTCGAATCCGATCTCGGGATCGTCGTGCAGCTCGATCGCGAGCCGTTCGAGCTCGGGGCGCAGCGCGTCGATGCGGGCCGTGACGCGATCCACGAGCGCCGCATCGGCTCCCGCGAAGGGCGTGCCGGGGGTCGCCGGGGCCGTGTCTCGCGCGGCGGAGCCCCACGCCGTGTAGACCGCGAGCGGATCGGTGGGGGTGCGGTTCATGCGTCCTCCTCGGGGAATCGCGGGTCGAAGGCGACGTCGCCGAGCACGTCGCGCACGGCCCCGTCGACCTCGGCCACGGTCGCCGCGTCGAGTGCGGCGCCCGCCGCCGCAAGGTTCTGCACGAGGTGGTCGAGCGAGCGCGATCCCGCAACGGCCAGCGCGTGCGGCTGCGTGGTGAAGATCCAGGCCAGGCAGAGCTGGTGCGGCGTAAGGCCCGCGCCCGCACCGATCGCCCCGAATGCGGCGAAGAGCCGCCGCTTGTGCTCGGGGCGCAACCCCCGGCCCACGAGCGGCCAGTATGCCACGAAGGGGATCCCGAGCTCGCCGAGCCGGGCCGCGACGGGCGCGTTCTGCCGCGCGACCGGGTTGTAGAGGCTCTGCACCGCCTCGAGACCGGGTTCGAGCTCGAGCACCCGCTCCAGCTGCTCGGCACTCGGTTCGCTGACGCCGATGGCGCCCACGTCCCCGCGATCCCGCGCCTCCTGCAACACGCCGAGCTGATCGGCGAGCGGGTAGTGGGGGTCGATCCGGTGCAGATAGAGCAGCTCGATGCGCTCGCGACGCAGGCGCCCCAGGCTGAGATGGATCTGCTGGCGCAGGTAGTCGGGGTGCCCGAGCACGCGCCAGCTGCGCACCGAGGGCCGCAGCATGCCGATCTTGGTGGCGACGAGCACGTCGTCGCGCCCGCCCAGCGCCTCGCCGATCAGCTGCTCGCTGACGCCGGGGCCGAGCGCGTCCGCGGTGTCGACGAGGTCGAACCCGGCGTCGACGGCCGCGAGCAGCAGCGCCCGGGCGGCTGCGGGATCTCGCGGGGCGCCCCAGCCGTCGCCGGCGGTGAGCCGCGCGGCGCCGAATGCGAGGCGTGAGACCGGTCTGCCTGCCAGGGTCGCCGTCGCGGCGCCCGCGGCGGTGGGCGTGTGCGCGTGTGTCGCCATGTGCGTCTGCCATCTCGCTTCCACGGCGATCCCGGATGGATCACCGAATTCAGAAGCTCAGCGTATGGGACACATAAGCAAACCGGCAGCTGTGTTACGCGCTCGCCGTCATCGCGCGTCACGGAACGTCACACTCGCGTCCAGCTCCCGAGCCTCGCCCACGAGCGCGACCTCGGCAGAAGCGTCCCATCTCCTCGGCGCGTGCTCCGCGCGTGCTGCCCGGCGGCGTCAGTAGCGGAGGATCGCGGCGACGCCGTCCTCGATCGGGGTGCGCTCGGCACCCTCGGGCGGCAGGATCTCGGTGAACGCCGCGTCGCCGAAGGCGGCGGAGCGGAGCAGCAGCGCTGCCGCAGGGGCTGAGAAGGACTCGGCCCCCTCGCCGAAGGAGGTGGGGGCGGTGCCGAGCGCGATCGGCTCGTCCCGGAGTGCGTAGAGCTCCGGATCCTGATCCCGGTCCGCCGCGAGCAGCAACGTCTCGACGCGTCCCTCACTGAGCGCCTCCATCACCGCCGGCATTCCCTGCAGGGCGAGCCCGCCGGCGAGCTTCGCCTCGAAGGCGTCGAGCACGGCGCGGTGACTCTGCCGCATTGCGACGTCCATGCCCGCGTCGACGCTCTCGCGCAGCGTCGCGAGCGATCCCTCGTCGGCGCGGCCGCCGTGGACGAAGACGACGCGGTCCTCCAGCAGCCGCTCCCCCAGGTGCTCGCGCAGCATGCCGATCGCCTTCGGATCCCCCGCGACGAACACCACCTCGGCGCTCACGGCGTCGATGGCGGCCCGGATGTCGGCGGCCGTCTGCGCGGCGTTCTCGCTCCACAGGTTCTCGCTGCGCCGGTGGTAGGTGGCCTGCGCCTCCGCCCCGCCGCGCACCTTCGTGAGATGCCAGGTCGATCCCGCGAAGGACCGCTGGAACGACGGCTGCGCCGACACCGCCGGGTAGCCGTCCACATCGGCGCCAGCCCGGTCGATCGCGACCACGACGTAGGGCAACTGGTGGTCGTAGTCGATGGCGAGGACGAGTGGGTCGGCGACCGGGCCGTGTGTCGCCGTGTCGAAGGCGGGCGGCTGCGCCAGCGTGTAGGCGCCGAGCAACCGGCCCTCCGCGGCGAACAGCGCCTCGCCCTGCGGCCCCGGGATGTGCTCGCCGCCGCCGACGGCCTCGTCGAGGGCGGCAAGGGTCACCTCCTCGGCGCCCTGCTCGCTCAGCGAGCGGCGCAGCGATCGCCAGCGCACCTCGATCCGCCTGGCGGCGTCGTGCGAGTCGCGGCTCGTGTCGAGATACACCGTCGCGACGGGGGCGTCGGTCTCGTACAGGGGGCGAAGAAACTGCAGATCCATGCTCATCCCGGGCGAGATGCCCGTCTCCCTTCATGCGCCGCCGCTTCGCTGCGGTCCGCCTCGGTCTCCGTGCCTTTCGATGCTATGCGAAGTCGATGTGCGAGCACCACCCCTTGACGTCGCGCGACCGGGGATGCCGGGCCGGGTCGCCTATGATGAGTCCGTGCATGAGCCGGGAGGATCCGATCAGCCGAGCTTCTGGGTGGCCGGGACAGACGCCGTCGAGGGGGATGTCGTGGCAGCGCTGCGTGAGGCCGCGGTGTGCGATGCCGCGCTCGGACCCATCGACTGGAGCGTGCTGCCGGCCGGTGCCGTGCGCGACGAGTTCGCGGCGCCGAGCGGGCCGCTGGCGCGGGTATCGATGGGGCCGGCAGATGGCGAACGCGTGCTACTCGTCCCGGGCATGACCGGTTCGAAGGAGGACTTCACGCTCATGCTGCCGCTCCTCGCGGCGGCCGGCTGCCGCGTCGAATCGTACGACCTGGCCGGGCAGTACGAGTCCTGGCAGGCGGGGCCGGAACGTCTCAGCCCGCCGGGCGGCAGCTACACGCTCGGTCTCTTCGTCGACGACCTGCTCGCCATGCTCGGCGCCGGCGCCGCGCCCGCACACGTGCTCGGCTACTCCTTCGCGGGGACCGTGGCCGGTGCCGCGGCCCTGCGCGCTCCCGAGCGCTTCGCGAGCCTCACGCTGCTCTCGACGCCGCCGCTCGCCGGCCGTGCACTGCGCGGCTTCAAGATACTCGGGCCGCTGCACCCCCGGGTGCGCGCTCGCTCGCTCGGGCCGGTGTTCATCGCGGCACTCCGCGCCAATGTGCATCGCGCCCCCGCCGACCGCGCCGCCTTCATCCGCGCCCGCCTCGCGCTCACCCGGCCGTCGAGCGTGGGCGACATCCTGGAGCTCATGCAGCGCACCCCGGATCTCGCCGCACCCTTGCGTGCCACCGGGATCCCGATCCTCGTCGTCGCAGGCAGAGGCGATGTGTGGCGGCTTGAGGACCACCGTGGCTTCGCCCGCCGGCTCGGAGCGGATCTGCTCGTGCTGCCCGACGGTCACAGCCCCTGCGAGACCGCGCCGCACCAGCTCACCCTGGCCATGCTGCGCCTGATGGGGCGGTGAGCGTTCCCAGAGCCGCTCCCCAGTCCGGCCCGCACCGTTCAGGCCTCAGCGCGCACCCCGAGCATCCGCTGCCTGCGACGTCGATCGCGGCGCCCGCGCGCACAGCCGATCACCCGCCGCGGCCAGCTCACCTCGCGCAGGTGCACCGCGATCTGGTGAAAGGCCCACGCCGCGCGGCGCAGGAACGCCCGCCACGAGTACAGCGGGCGCACCGACACCCCGACGCGCAGGCCGGGATCGTAGTCGACGCCGGCGTCGGGGCCGAGGGCGAGGCTGATCTCCAGGTCGTCGTGCGCGCGCGGGTCCTCGACGTGCACGCGGGGGCGGATCTCCTGCCACGTGGCTCGGCGCAGGGCCAGGTTCGAGCCGAAGAGCGGCATGCGAGCGAGGACGGCCCGGAAGATGAAGAGGTAGCCGCGGATATAGAGGTGCCTGCCGACGAAGCGCCGGATCGGCCCGCCGCCGTAGAAGTGGCCGTTGCTGGTGAGCGCATCGAGCGTGGGATCGTCGGCGAATCGCTGGACGACCCGTGCCGCCCAGTCGGGGGCGGGCCGCGAGTCGGCGTCGAGCCGCCCGATCACCGTGCAGCGGGCTGCGTCGAAGCCCGCTGCGGTCGCCCGCAGGACCCCGCGGCGGGGTTCGCTCACGACCCGGGCGCCCCACTCGCGCGCCACCCGAACCGTGTCGTCGACGGAGCCGTTGTCGACCACGAGCACCTCATCCGCCGGCCGGGTCTGGGCGGCCAGGGCGGCAAGGCAGTGGCGCAGCATCTGGGCGTCGTTCAAGGACGGCACCACCACGGTCAGGGTGATCATCGTCACCACTGAATACACCGGTGACACGGCGGCGTCAAGCGGCCTCCATGCCCGTGCCCGCTACTCCACCAGCTCCGCCCGCACGCGTGCGAGCGCCGCGGGCAGCAGGCGCTGCATCTCGTCGTCGAAGCGCTGCGCGGGGACCGAGACGGTGATGGCGGCGTGCGCCGCAGCTTCAGGCGGGCCCACCGCGACCCCGACGGCGCGGATCCCCCGCTCGCTCTCGCCCGTGTTGAGCGCGTGACCCCGCTCGCGGACCCCGGCGAGCTCGTCGAGGAGCTCGCCGACGGTGCGCAGGCGCGCACCCGGCCAGGGCAGCAGCCCGTCCGGGTAGAGCCGGAGGACCTCCTCGTCGCCGAGGCTCGCGAGGATCGCCTTGCCGCCCGAGGTGCAGTGGGCGGGGATCCGCACTCCGATGCGGGAGCCCACGTGCAGGGCCTGTACGTCGCCGAGGTGCTCCCCCTCACCGAGCGCGAGGAGCTGGCGGGCTCCTTCGCGCGCGTGCTGCGCGAGCAGGCCCCGGCGGTCTGAGCGGCTTCGCGGATGGGGGGCGCTCCGGCCAGGCCGATGCCGGCGCGCCGGACCGGCCCCCTCCGCGACGTCGTCACCGGACCGATGGCGGCGCACTCGGATGCGAGGCGCACCCCGGCCTCCGCACCGGCGGGCACACGCCGTAGCATGGTGGGCACGAGCATGCTGCGGCGCCGAGCCGCGCAGGCGCGGAGGCGGGGAGGCCATGACCGGCGGCCCGCAGCCTCGGGAGCGGGAGGACGCGCGATGAGCCAGAACGATGCACCGTCGCTGTTCGAGATCGACGACGCCACGCGCCCGCTGGCCGACCGGCTGCGGTCGCGGCGACTCTCTGAGGTCGTCGGGCAGGAGCACCTGCTCGGCCCCGAGGGTCCGCTGGGGCGGATGGTGGCCCAGGGGCGGCTCGTCTCCACGATCCTGTGGGGGCCGCCCGGCTGCGGCAAGACCACCATCGCGCGGCTGCTGGCTGACGCCACCGGCCTCGTCTTCGAGCCGCTCTCGGCGACGTTCTCGGGGGTGGCGGAGCTGCGCAAGGTCTTCGCGGCGGCGGCGAAGCGGCGGGAGATCGGCCAGGGCACGCTGCTGTTCGTCGACGAGATCCACCGCTTCAACCGGGCTCAGCAGGACTCCTTCCTCCCCTACGTGGAGGACGGCACGATCACGCTCGTGGGCGCCACGACCGAGAACCCCAGCTTCGAGCTGAACGGCGCGCTGCTCTCCCGATGCCAGGTCTTCGTGCTGCGGCGGCTGGACGAGGCCGCGTTGCGGACCCTGCTGGACCGCGCGGAGCAGCTCCTCGGCCGCCCGCTGCCGCTCCAGCCGCAGGCCGCCGAGGCGCTGCTCGCGATGGCCGACGGCGACGGGCGTTACCTGCTGAACCTGGCCGAGCAACTGCTCGCCCTGCCCGCGGGCACCCCGCCGCTCGACCCGGCCGCCCTCGCGGATGTGGTGCAGCAGCGCGCCCCGCTCTACGACAAGTCGCAGGAGGGCCACTACAACCTCATCTCCGCGCTGCACAAGTCGATGCGCGGCTCCGACCCCGACGCGGCCCTCTACTGGCTGGCCCGCATGCTCGCCGGCGGCGAGGATCCGCTCTACGTGGCCCGGCGCCTTGTCCGTTTCGCGAGCGAGGACGTGGGGATCGCCGACCCCGAGGCGATCCACCAGGCCCTCGCCGCGTGGGACGTCTATGAGCGGCTCGGCTCGCCGGAGGGCGAGCTGGCGATCGCGCAGGCCGTCGTCTATCTCGCGACGGCCCCGAAGTCGGTGGCGGTGTACCGCGCGCTCGGGCGGGCGACGCGGGCCGCGAAGCGCTCGGGATCGCTGATGCCGCCCGCGCACATCCTCAACGCTCCCACGAAGCTCATGCGTGAACTCGGCTACGGGAGCGGCTACCGCTACGACCCCGACACGCCGGAGGGCTTCTCCGGTCAGTCCTATCTGCCGGAGGGCCTGAAACGGGAGCGGTTCTACGAGCCGACCGCGGGCGGGTACGAGCGGGAGATCGGCGAGCGCCTGCGCCGCTGGGAACGACTGCGCGAGCGGGCCCGGGAGCGCGGGGACGCGGACGCGGATCGTGGGGACGGGCCTCGCCCGGCGGCGGATCCGGACGGCGCCGGAGGCTCCCGGGAGTGAACGCCGACGCCCGGCCCGGCGGATCCCCGCTCCGCGGCTCCGCTCAGCCGGCCAGCCCGAGGCCGCGAGCGCGGAGCGCGGCGATGGCCTGCGCGGCCCGCTCCACGGCGCGGTGCCCGGCGACCATGAGCAGCAGCACCGGGTAGAGCAGCGGGATGAGCGGCAGTTCGTACACGAAGGGCACGCCGATGAGCCGCCACAGGGCCTCGAGGATCGCCGATCCCTCGGGGTCGAAGAAGTACATGTAGTTCGCCCGCGGATCGACGAAGGCGCGCGCGAGCAGCGTGACGAGGAAGAGCGCGACGGCGAGCACCGTGAACAACACGAGCGAGAGGGCCGCGTCGCGCCAGCGCGGCCGGTAGTAGCCGAGCCCCGCATGCGCGAAGGGCAGCACCACGTTCAGCCCGTGGACCAGGTAGAACAGCGCACCCACGCTGAGCAGCGGCGCGCCGATGTACTCCGCGGAGGGCGCGCACAGCGCGAGGAAGCCGGCGAGCGCGCCCGGGAAGAACAGCAGTGCGTGCAGCGGCCGCACCCACCACGCCGCGCCGGGGCCGGAGCGCACGAGCATCGCGGGCACGAGGAGGATCGTCGCGATCGTGCAGAAGTGCAGCGGCCAGTTGCGCGAGAACACGAAGTCCGGAAAGGCCGGCTCCGCGATCCGGTCGAAGGTGAACCAGGTGGAGAATCCCCAGTTCGCGATCGCGATCCCGCAGAGCACGCCCCGTCGGCTGCGGTCCGGCATCCGTCGGAGCGCGGCCCAGAGGGTGACGCCGCCGACGGCAAGCGCGAGCAGCAGGATCCCCCACGTCTGCGTGAAGGGGACCACGGGCAGCACCGGCGGGTTCACGGGTAGAGCATACGTTATCGACAGCAGCAGCGTTGCTACGGGAAAGAGATGCGCGGGCGCGAAGCTGGTGGATCGTCCCGGCGGGGCCCGCCCCGGGATGCGTGCCGTCGCACCCGGGGCGGGGCGATCCTCAGGCCTTCCGCATGTAGGCCCGCACCGTGAGCGGGGCGAACAGGGCGACGATCACGGCCGCTCCGAGCAGGGTCCACCATGCGTCGGCTCCCCACACACCCTCGTTGGCGAGCTCGCGGAAGGCGGTGATGAGGTGCGACAGCGGATTCCACGCGGCGACCGTCTGCAGCCAGGCGGGGAGCGTGTCGACCGGCACGAAAGCGTTCGAGACGAAGGTGAGCGGCATGAGCACGAGCATGCCGATCCCCTGCACCGTGCCAGCGGTGCGGGCGGTGACGCCGAGCAGCGCCCAGCACCAGCTCACCGCCCAGGCGGTGACGATCGCCAGCAGCGCGGCCGCGAGGAGCCCCCAGCCTCCGCCGGGCCGCCAGCCGATGATCACGCCCACGAAGATGGTGAGGCCGGTGATCGCGGCGTAGCGGATCGTGTCGGTCAGGAGCGCTCCGCCGAGTGGCGCGATGCGCGCCATGGGCAGGGAGCGGAAGCGGTCGAACACGCCCGTGTCCATGTCCTCGCGGAGCTGCGTGCCGGTGACGAGCGAGGCCTGCACCACGCCCTGCACCACGATCGCGGGCAGCAGCGCGGGCAGGTAGTCCCCGACGCTCCCGGCGATCGCCCCGCCGAAGAGGTAGGCGAACATGAAGGTGAAGAGGAACGGCATGACGAGCACGTCGGCCCACTGTTCGGGGGTGCGGCGCAACCGCAGGAGTGCGCGGTAGGCCATGGTTGCGGTCTGCCGGAGGGTGTCGCGCAGGCCGACGCGTCGGCCGAGCTGCGCGGGGAGGACTGGGGGCTGCGGGGTGATGATGGCGCTCATGCGGCGGACTCCTCGGTCGTGTCGGGGCGGGATGGGCCGCGGCCGGCCCGCGGCCGCGGGTGGGATGCGGTGGCGTGACCCGGCGCGGCATCGGGGCTGCCGGGGTGCGCCGGATCGGGATCCGGCCCCCCAGGATCGGTGCCTTCTTCCGCGCCGTGCCCGGTGAGGGTGAGGAACACCTCGTCGAGCGTCGGTTTCTGCACGCTCACCTCGGCGAGCCGGATCCCCCGCTCGCGCAGCGCCACGAGCAGATCGGTGACCCGGTCCGGGTCGGCCATGGGCGCGGTGAGCCGGGAGGCCTCCGGGTTCGCGGTGGCCTCGATCCCGAGCACCGCCTGCACGGTGGCGAGTGCCTCCCCCGTCTGCGCGGGGTCGCTGAGTCGCAGCTGCAGTGCGGCCGTGCCGACCGAGGCCTTGAGGTCGTCGGCGGTGCCCTCCGCGACGACGCGCCCGCGGTCGATCACGGCGATGCGCGCGGCGAGCTGATCCGCCTCGTCGAGGTACTGCGTGGTCAGCAGCACCGTCGAACCGCCGCCCACGAGATCGCGGATCACCTCCCACATCTGCCCGCGCGTGCGCGGGTCGAGGCCGGTGGTGGGCTCGTCGAGGAAGATGAGCGGCGGTTGCGAGATGAGGCTGGAGGCGAGGTCGAGGCGCCGGCGCATGCCGCCGGAGTATTTGGCGACCGGGCGCTTTGCCGCCTCGGCCAGTCCGAATGCCTCCAGCAGCTCCGCGCCGCGGGCCTTCGCAGCCCGGTGGCCGAGGCCGAGCAGTCGCCCGAAGACGATCATGTTCTCGATCCCGCTCACCTTCTCGTCGACCGAGGCGTACTGGCCGGTGACGCCGATGAGCTGCCGCACCGCGTGGGGTTCGCGCACCACGTCGTGACCGAAGATGCGCGCGCTGCCGCCGTCGGGGCGCAGCAGCGTGGCGAGCATGGAGATGGTGGTGGTCTTGCCGGCGCCGTTGGGGCCGAGTACGCCGTAGACGGTGCCGGCGGGGACGAGCAGATCGACGCCGTCGACCGCGCGGTGGGCGCCGAAGGTCTTGACGAAGCCCTGCGCCTCGATGGCGAGCGGCGGGGGGGGGGGAGGGGGGGGGGGGGGCCCCCCCCCCCCCCCCGGCCCGCGGGGGGGGGGCCGGGCTCGGCTTCCCGCTTCTCTCTGTAAAAAAAAACACAGTCACCGCCTCGCTCTGCACCCCCATCGCCATCCGCCACTCGGGTTGCGAGCGCTCGGGGTCGCCGCTGCAGCGGATCCCCAGGCACGGTGAGACACCGCCCGGGTGGGCGGGTGACGCTCCGGGGTGCGGAGCGGGACGGGAACGGGCGTGCCCGCGGGCGAGCGGAGTGGCGCGTCAGCCGCTGTCGGGGCTACTCCGCTCGGCGAGTTCGGCGAGCAGCGCCACGCGGTCGATCCCCGCATAGGCGAGGGCACGCGGCACGGTGCCGAGTTCGGCCTGCAGCACGCCCGCAAGCAGGTCGAAGGCGGTCATGCGGTGCCGGCCCCGGCGGTCGAGGGCGGCGACCTTCTGCGCCCGCTCGAAGGCGGTGCGCAGGCTCGCGGTCCACTTCGGGCGGCCGAGCCGGGTGGCGACGAGCGTGGCGGGATCGCGAGGGGCGACGCCGACGGAGCCGAGGGACCGCTCCCGCTCGACGCGCAGCGCCTCGGCGACGCCCGCGTGGTCGAGTCCGCGTTCGGCGAGGAAGCGCCCGGTCGCGGTGTGGGTGTCGGCGGCGATCGCGAGCAGCAGGTCTTCGGCCTCGACCGTGCCGAAACCGCGTCGCTGGGCTTCGACGATCGCCGCCATCATCAGGCCGCGGGCATTCGCCGCGGTGTCCGGCGGCACCAGGGGTCGCTCCTCAGCCACGTCGCCTCCTCAGGTCGATGCCGGCCTGCTCCACGCGCCGCAGGTGCTTCTTGTGAACGGCCTGCCGAGTGACGCCGAGGGCCTCCGCCAGCTGGCCCCAGCCCCAGCCCTCGCGCAGCGCGCGCTCGACGGCGGCGTCTTCCAGGCGGTCGGCGAGCTCGCGCAGCGCGACCGCCGCTGCGAGGTCGTCGGCGACGCCGCCGATGGGTGACTGCGTTTCGGGTGGCATGGAAGCAACTGTAGTTGCATAAGCCACCTGTCGCAACTGCAGTTGCCTAAATTCTCGGCGGCAATGCAGCACTCGCGCGCGATCCGTCGTCGCCGCGCGCGCGACGGTTCCGCTCCGGCGCGCGAATCTCGTCCAGCCGGGCGCGCACGAGCGGCCAGAAGGCATCCGCCCAGACCTCGTAGCCGCGGTCGTTGGGGTGGAAAGCGTCGGCGGCGAACTCGGTGAGAATGCCGCGCAGGCCGCGACGCCGGGTGGCGGCGTAGAGCGGCACGACGGCCAGGCCGCGAGCGGCGGCGAGCGTGTGCACGATCGCGTTCGCCTCCCGCACCTTGCGATCGTTCCACGGGAGATGGAAGCAGGGCAGCTCCGCAACGATCGCGTGCGCGGGCAGCGCGTCGAGGATGGCGGCGAGGTTGCGGTGGAAGGCGCGCGGCTCCCAGTCGGCGATGTCGTTCGCCCCGATCGCGAGGGTGACGAGATCCGCGGGCCGCTTCGCGAGGGCCTTCGCGGCGCGGGGCAGCTGATCGCGCGCGCACAGCGCGGACGGGGCACCCGAGACGCCCAGATTGGTCACCTCGATCGGCTCACCCAGCCGCGCCTCGATGCGATCTGCGAGCTGACCCACGTAGCTCCGTCCCGGCACGGAGGCGCCGATGCCCTGTGCAGTGGAGTCGCCCAGAGCGAGGTAGTGGAGCGCGCCAGGGCGGGTGCGCCGCTCCCGCCACCAGGCCGCCGTGACCGGCTGCATCTCGGCGAGTTCCATGAGGGGCCGGTTCGCGCGCTCGCGGAGGCGCTCCAGGCCGAGCCGTCGCGCCACCACCGCGGTCGCTGAGAGCGCGAGCGCCCGCGCGCCGAGCAGCGGGGAGCGGGCGGGGTACACGGCCCCCAGCGTAGCCGATGATCCCGGCGGCGGTTCCGGGCGGACCGTCGCACGACCCTGCGGCACGGTGCCGGCCTGGTCTCCGCAGCGGCGTCCCGGCTCAGCCGGGAAGCAGACGACGGTAGTCCGCGGGCGTCGAGAGCGGACACGCCTGCGCCTGCAGTTCGGCGAGCTCCGCTGCCCGTCCCTCGGGGCCCGCGGTCGCCGTGGCGAGGCGCTCGCGCAGCTCGCCCGGGCCGGCGCAGACGAGCGCGTGGGCGGGCGACTTCGCGACGGGCGCGTGGGCGAGCACCACGAGGCCCAGGTGATAGGCGGCGGGCACCGCGTCGAGGACCTGCGAGCCCGCGTTCACGTCGAGGTAGACGGAGGCACGATCGAGCTCCTCGCGAATGCGGCGCCGGCTCGCCGTCGGGATCAGCGTGAGGTTGGCGTGACGTCGCCCCAGCTCATGCAGCCGCTCGCTCATCAGCGTGAGGGCGGCCACCACGAAGCGCACCCCCGGCAGGGCCTCCAGCAGCTCCGGGAGCGCTGGCAGCTCGTCGCTGTTCGTCAGCGTGAAGACGCGCCGGGCTTCGTACCCGCGGTGCTCGGCGAACTGGTCGAGCGGTGAGAGCGTGTCGAGCGCGACCGGGGTGCCCGGATGGCGTGCCGCCACCTTCCGTCGCAGCCGCTCCTCGCCGAACACGATGCGGGTGAGCGCCCGCGGACGCTCCAGCTCTGCGACCATGTTCCCTGGCACCTCCCCCGGCATCGGCTCCTGCCAGAACAGGGTCGTGTTCGGCTCGTCCGCCAGCAGCCAGGACGTGAACAGCGGGTACGAGAGCGAGTTGATCAGGATCCTCTCGGCGTCGATGCCCTGCTCGGTGACGAAGTGCGCGACGAAGGCGGACACCGAGGGGAAGGCGCGCAGTTCGGTGCGGGAACGCATGATGACCGTCTTGGCCCCGTGGTCGACGTCGATGCGCCAGGGCCCCGGCCCGCTGTAGACGGTCTGCTGGGCGATGACCCGGCCATCGCGGCCGGGCGCATAGTGGGTGACCGCGTAGCGCGAGCCGCTGCGGTCGTAGTGCTCCGCGTGGCTGAGCGTGCCGTCGGGCAGCACCCACTCCACGCGCTCCACACGGCGGTACGAGTTCGGCTCATAGCGAATGCGGGCGATGCGCGCGCCGTCGCGCAGGATCTCGCCGAAGGGCTCACGTCCCTGCCGGATCTCGCACCACGGGGGCACCGGCACCTCGTCGAAGAACAGGGGCTCTCCGCCGCCGCGCAGGCCCGTGTACTCCGCGATGGGGCTGCGCACGCCCTCCGGCGGCAGGCCCGTGCATCGGATCACGACGGGCGTGTGCGGCACGCCGGCGATGCGCAGCGAGCGCGCGAGCAGCCGGGTGCGGTGCTCGTAGTCGTCGAAGAGCGCGAGCATCGTCATCGGCCTCCCCCGGAGGCGCCGAGCAGGGCCGCCCATCGCTCGCGCACCCGCTCCTCGCCGAAGTCGGCGGCCCGCCGCAGGCTCGCCGCCCGCATGCGCTCGTAGGCGCCGGAGGAGGCCGCCTCCGCACCGAGCACCTCCGCGATCCCTGCGGCGAGCGCCGAGACATCGCGCTCCGACATGCCGCCGTCCCGGAAGCCGCAGGGCACGAGCAGCCCGTTGACGCCGGACTCGACCATCTCGCGGTTGCCGTAGTCCACGTCGAAGCCGACCACGGGCAGCCCCTCGGCGATAGCTTCCAGCAGTGACAGGCCGAAACCCTCCGAGGTCGAGGCGGTGACGTAGAGGCCGTAGGCGCCCAGTACCCCCGCGAGCGGCCGGTGACCCATGAGTCGCACGTACGAGCCGGAGTCCGTCTCCCCGATCGCCGCGAGGAGCGGATCGCGCCGCCCCTCGCCGTAGATGTCGAGCCGCAGCCCCGGCAGCTCGCGGCGGGCCTCGGCGACGGCGCGGATGAGCGTGTCGAGGTGCTTCTCGGCGGCCAGGCGGCTCGCCGTGACGAGCGCGAGCGGGTCGTGGTGCGCGGCGGGCTCGCGCGCCGCCGCGAAGCCGACGGGGATCGCGGAGACCCGTGAGGGGCGGTACGCGGCCTCATCTCCCACGTGCAGACGGCGATCTGCGGCCCGGCGTTCGCGATGCGCGCGCGCGAGCTGCCGCTCCAGGATGCCGCGCTGGCGCTCCGTGGAGACGATCAGCCCGTCGACCAGATCGGGCCGGGAGAAGACGTGCTCGTAGTGGTTGTTCCAGAGCAGGACGCCGTCCTCGATCCGCTTGAGATCGTAGTGCTCGGCGTGCACCACCGAGTAGAGCCGCCGGTCCCCGATCACGGGCGCGACCGCGTCGATCACATCGAGCGGACGGTCCACGATCACCACGTCGTCATCCCTGTCGAAGAGCTGCGCGAACACGAAGCGGAGGAACGCGGACCGCCCCTCGAGCAGCAGCTCCCCTCCCGCACGCAGCGGTCGTCCGCGGCGGCGCGGCAGGGCCGGGTCATACAACGGCGACGCGGCGGTGATGCGCGTGCGGGCGATCTCGCCATCGCGCAGCCACTGCTCCGCG
The DNA here is from genome assembly GCF_002982315.1 of Leucobacter massiliensis. Taxonomy (GTDB): domain Bacteria; phylum Actinomycetota; class Actinomycetes; order Actinomycetales; family Microbacteriaceae; genus Leucobacter; species Leucobacter massiliensis. The sequence goes on from NZ_MWZD01000013.1 coordinate 216,061, forward strand.
GCGAGCCGCCCGTCCGCGGTGAAGAACTCGCGGCGCACCGCACGCCCCGCGGCGAAGTGCTCCACGCTGTGCAGCGCATCCGTGTAGTGCTCCACGCGCAGCAGCCGCTCCCCCGCCAGGGTCTCCACGCGATCCACCAGGCCGTCCTCCACGGTTCTGATGCGGTGCCGCAGCGGCGAGCCCGTCAACGCCACCTCGACGCAGCCCGGCACGCCCAGCGTCTCGCGGAGCGGCTCGTGCTCCTGCGGGATCGCGGCGAGCACATCGTCCGCGCGCAGCACGCAGGGTCGCGTCTCACGGCCCGTCACGAGGTCGTAGATCCACGTCACCCGCGAGCGTTCGAAGCCGAGCCGATCCGTGTAGACGCAGAGGTTCGTGCCGATGTAGTCCGTGAAGACGTAGCGATCGTCCACCCAGTCGATCCCGGCGAGCAGCCCGCGACGGTAGTGCTGCGCATACTCGACGCCGCTCGACGCGGCGCCGATCGCCTTGTTCACGCTGAAGACCCGCACTCGCTCCCCGATCCGCCCCGGCCTACGCGAACTGCACCACGAGCCCGCCGTCGGCGCCCCGCTCGATCCGGCTGAGGCTGAGCAGCCGCACCGCGTCCCGCTCGATCCGCCGCTTCATCTCCTCGAACGCGAAGTAGGCCTCCCTGCGGTATTCGTACTCGACACGATGCTGCGCCATATTCCGATCCTGCACCACCGTCTTCAGCTGCTCCAGGAAGTCGACCTGCTCGATCCACGCGGCGTCGATGGCCTTCAGGAAGACGAGCCGCTGGAATCGCCCGAACAGTTCCGGATCCCCGAGTCCCTCCTCGGTGCCCCGCACGGAGCGCGCGAAGATGCCGAGCAGGTACTCGTGCACCCGTCGCCGGTCGCCTCGATCGAGACGGTCGAAGTCGTCGGGCAGCCGGTAGGCGAGGGTGTCGAACACGTAGCGCATGAGCTTGCCCGGCGTCTCCCACTCCTCCGCCCTCACCGCTTCGGCGATCACCCCGGAGGCGATGCCGCGCAGCTCCTGTGCCGTGTAGGGAGGCCCGGTGAGGATCCGATCCCGCATCGCGTAGACGAGATCCCGCTGCCGGGCCATCGCCACGTCGAAGTCGCGGGAGAGCGTGCGCGCACCGCTGGCGCGTTCCTCGCTGGCGAGCTGGGCGCGGTTCAGCAGCCGGTGCATCGTGCGTTCCCTCCACGCCCGTCCGCGCACCCGCTCCTGCGGCACCGATCCGAAGCGCACGAAGACCTCGTCCTCGAGGGAGGCGTAGAAGCGGCTGCTGCCGGGGTCGCCCTGTCGCCCGGCCCGGCCCCGCACCTGACCCTCGACGCGACGATTCGGCAGCTTCTCGGTGGCGATGATGACGAGCCCGCCGAGCGCACGCGACTCCTCGTCGAGCTTGATATCGGTGCCGCGGCCCGCGATCAGCGTGGCGACCGTGATCGCGCCCACGCGCCCCGCCTCAGCGACCATCTCGGCCTCCTTCGCCTCGCTCAGGGCGGTCAGCAGATTGTGCTCGATCCCGCGTTCGAGGAGGAGCCGCGAGATCTCCATGGAGCTGCTCACGGAGGCAGTGGTGACGAGGATCGGGCGCCGGGTGCGGCGCATCTCCTCCAGGTGGTCCATGACGAGGCGCAGCTTCTCGTCGGCGCTCGCCACCACGATGTCGGGCTCGTCGACGCGGATCACGGGCCGGTGGGTCGGGATCTCGACCACCTCGGTGCCGTAGGAGCGCAACAACTCCTTCTCGGCGCCGCGCGCGGTGCCGGTCATGCCGCTCATCTTCGCGAACATGCGGAAGAGGTTCTGGTAGGTGACGGAGGCCATCGCCCGGTTCTCCGTGGTGGTCGCCAGTCCCTCGCGCGCCTCGATGGCCTGGTGCAGCCCGCCCTGCAGCTTGTTGCCCTCGAGCAGGCGACCGGTCACGGAGCTCAGCAGCACGAGCTGATCGTTCATGACCATGTAGTCGCGCAGCGGTTCGAAGCCGGTGCGCGCCCGCAGGGCGAGGCTCACATGGCGGTTGAGCTGGAAGAGTCCGGGCGCGAAGAGGTTGTCCACGTGGAAGTAGCGGCTCGCCGCCGCGATTCCGTCCTCGGTGAGGGTGGCGGTGCCGGAGGCCTCGTCCACCTCGTAGTCGGCGCCCTCGCGGAGCGTCGCTGCGAACTCGGCGGCGAGGGGGTAGAGGTTCGACTGCACGCGCGGCGAGCCCGAGATGACGAGCGGCATCTGCGCGAGGTCGAGCAGCACCGCGTCGGCCTCGTCGATGAGCACGTAGTTGAAGGGGCGCAGGTACTTCTCCTCGCCAGTGCCCACGAGGTTCTCCAGCAGGTAGTCGAAGCCGAGCTTGTCGCTGGTCGAGTAGACCACATCGGCGGCGTAGATGCGCTGCTTCTCCGCGGTGCTGAAATCGTCGTCGCCGGGCTCGGGCACCCCGGCGGCGAGGCTCAGGCCCAGGAACTCGAAGAGCGGGCGGAACTCCTCGGCGTCGCGGCGCGCCAGGTAGGCGTTCACGGTGACGAAGATCGCGCCGCGACCCGAGAGCGCGTTCAGGTAGAGCGGCAGGGTAGCCGTCAGGCTCTTGCCCTCGCCCGTCTTCATCGCCGCGATCCCGCCCCGGTGCATCACGAGCCCGGCGAGCAGCTGATTCTCGTAGGGGAACTTGCCGAGCACCCGCAGGGCGGCCTCGCGCACCACCGCGAAGGCCTCGGGCAGCAGCGCGTCGAGCCGCTCGCCGCCCGCGATCCGCTCGCGGAACTCCGCCGTCCTGCCGCGCAGCCCCGCGTCGTCGAGGGCGCGCACGGACCGCTCCAGTGCGGCGACGCTCGCGATGGTGCGCCGGGCCGCGGCCTCGCTGCTGCTCATCCGCGTCCTCCTCCCGCAGCGTGAACGAGGTGAAGCGCAGCTCGTCGCAGCCGGCGTTCACGAGCCGGATCGTGTAGTGGTGGCAGGCGGCGGGGGTCTCGAAACGGTGTTCCGGGGGCCGCAGCACCTCGGCGCCGAGCAGGCGGTCGAAGCGGTCGTAGCAGCGCAGCTCGAAGAGCACGGTGTCCGGCGGATCGGAGCGGAGCTCGGGGTCGAGCCGGTAGCTGCGGCCGGGGTGCAGGAGCGGCAGCGTCGGCGAGTGGCGCAGCGCCCGGTAGTCGGTGCTCGAGTGCCACTCCTGCAGGATCGTGCCGCTCGGCATGAGCGGGTTCACGAGGCGCAGCTCGCCGGCCCCGGCGCGCGCCGCCGGGTCGATGAGGAGCGCGGAGCCGTAGAGCGCGGCAGGGCTGCTGGGCAGGCCCCAGCGCACCGTCGCGATCTCACCGCTTCGTCGAGTCTGCATCTCGTCCCTCCTGGTACTCGGAAATGACCCGCCGGTACTGGTTCGAGAACCACGTCACGATCGAGGCGCTGTCGTCGTCGTGCCGGCCCGGGTAGCCGCGTGCGATGACCGTGGTGGGCTTGCCGGTCTGGGAGGCGAGTAGCGTCACATAGGCCGTGTCGTCGTAGTCGTCGTCCTGCATGTAGGTGAGCAGGATCCGCGTGTCCCCGAAGCCGGGCTCCCCGTGCCAGCGGGCGACGAGTTCACGGGTGAAGGCGTCGACGGCGGCGCGATCCCGCACCGGGTGGGTCCCGAGGTCGGGGTCGCGGCCAGGGTCGTCCTTGGAGAACAGAAGTTCGAGCGGATCGGAGGTGCCCTCGGGATCCGCGGCCCCGTGCGACTCGGCGGCGGGATCCGATCCGGGATCCCGGATCGTCCCCGTCGTGCGCACCAGATCCCGATCCCAGAAGTTCACCACGTCGAGACTCGTGAGGAAGTCCTTCGGGCGCTCGAGACGTGCGCGGCCGGCGAGGTGACCGAGGTCGATGATCGGCTTGCCCGCGATGATCGCGTGCGCACGGAACTGCGCACCGTAGTGCAACGCCCCGAAGGCGCCCATCGACAGGCCCGAGAAGATCACGTCCTCTTCGCCGAGCCCCAGCGCCTCGATGTGCTCGCGGATCACGGCGAGCAGCTTGCCCTCCAGCTCCGCGCTGCCGAGGTAGAAGCGGCCGCCCTCCAGGCGCGGGTCGCTGACGAGCAGGAACGGGTGCCCGAGGCTCGCCATCAGGTAGTAGCCCTCGAAACCCTCGGACGGGCGGTATCCGGCGAAGTAGACGTTGAACGGCGGGGTGAGGTCGCCGGGGTGGAAGTAGGTGAACAGCTCTTCGCGACGGTGATCGACGATGCGACGCCCGCCGGGCAGGAAGTGCCCGGTGCCCAGCCGGGAGCGGCGGTAGTGCAGCGGGCCGATCCGCACCCGGCCGTGACCGCGGGCGAAGAACGACGCCGAGAGGTGCCCGCTGACGGGGTGATCGAAGACGATCGGCTCGGCCAGCTCGGCCTCCGAGTAGGCGCGGTGGAAGACGATCGCCTCGGGCGATCCGTTCTGCACAAGCTGGAGGTGCAGTTCCAGCTCACACCCGGGGTCGCGCGTGAACTCGGGCCACAGCTCCAGGGCGCGGTCGTTCTCGTAGCGGATGTTCTCGCGCCACATCACGATCTGCCGGCACTCCCCCTCGCGGTCCAGTTCGGCCGCGAGTGCCGTGTTCCCCTCGTGGCCGCCCGCACCCCGATGATAGGGCGAGAGACGCGCCGCCCGAACCCCGAGCTTCTCGCCGAAGGGGCGGGCGAAGAAGCGGCGAGGCAGCCCCTCCATCACGGCCTGACGTTCGGCGAGGTCCTCGAACACCACGGCCTTGCGGGTGAAGAAGTGCTGGTGCTCGGCGCCGAACACCTCCCTGAGCGGCCAGTCGATCAGCAGCGTGTAGGGGGCGATGAGCTCGTCGATCGACTCCAGCGCTCGCAGCCCGCAGGGGGCGTCCACGATGGTCGCCTCCACCGGGCCGATCAGCGCCGGCTCGAAGGAGGAGGCCTGCCCGGCCTCGATGAACACCCAGTCGACGCCCTCCGGCACCAGCGCCGATGCCGACCAATCGTCACGGCCGATCTGCAGCACGCGCATGGGCCACCCCCTCTCGGATCAGCTCCCACCGGGCCAGCACCTCGCGCGGGCTGAACAGGTCCACGAGCACCCGGCACTGCACGAGCGACTGATTCCAGTGCTCCAGGCCGTTCAGGAAGTAGTCCAGCGCGGCGCCGAGCTCATCGTCGTCTCCGATCGTGTAGCCGTTGATGCGGTGCGTGGCCAGCTCGTGCTCGGCGCGGTTGATCTGCGGCACCCCGGCGTCGATCGCCGCGGCGGAGAGGCGGATGCTCGGCCGCGGGCCGAGATCCACGAGCACCCGGCTCCGCGCCATCACGCGGCTCAGCTCCGCCTCGCTCTCCACGCTCGTCAGCTGGATCTTCTCCTCCGGCTCATCGGCGACGCCCACGTCGACGGCGAGGCGGAGTGTCTCGTCCTCCTCCAGCACGGCGAGATCGAGCCGGTGATACCCCGCGATCACGCCCTGCACGGCGTGCACGTGGTCGAGGTCCTGCGGGCGGGCGGTGCAGACGAGCAGGTGGGTGCGATCCCGCACCAGTTGCGGGGCCATCGTCGCGATCGCGAAGTCGAGTTCGGCGGCGTCGATGCCGTCCGCGAAGACGGATACGTACACGCGCGATTCGTTGGCGCTCGCCCCGAAGCCGGGACGATCCTCGAGCGGATAGATCGAGAGGACCGGCAGCGTCGACCAGGCCCCGGAGGGCTCGGGATCGTCGCCCCAGGGATCACCGAAGTCCGCGAACACCGCCCCCGCACGTGCGAGCAGGGCCTCGTCGACGCGAGCGGGGCGGGCCGCCGAGCACGAGAGCACGAGGAGCTGGGCTCCGAGCGCTGAGGCCACGAGGGCGTCGTGCTGCGGCGACACCGCGAGCACGACCGTGTCTTCCGGACCGCCCCCGCCCAGCTCGGCGGCCAGGAAGTCGGCGATCAGCGCCTCCCAGTTCTCGTAGGAGGGGTGCCGGAAGCGCTCGTCCTCGCCCTGCACCACGTCGATCCTGCCCGAGCGCACATCCTCGCTGACGATCACATCCCCCGCCCGCGACAGGTAGTACTGGGTGACGGGCAGCCCCACCTCGTCGTGCATGAGCACGCTCGACAGGAAGCCACGGTCGTCGTAGACGTGCTCCACGGTGGGCATGCCGTCGCCGTAGTAGCGGACCGAGTGCAGCGTTCCGGCCCGCGAGAGGTACACCCGGGCGTAGACACCGGCGCCGCGCATCACCGTCACCACGAAGGGGTTGTAGAAGAAGGCGACGTCGGCCGGCCAGTCGAGGTCCAGGAAGTCCAGCGGGCGCGCGTAGTCGTCGTCGAGCCCCTGCACCTCGTCGAAGAACGACCAGTAAGGCACGTCGAACAGGCCCTGGGCGTGCAGGGTGCGGCGCAGCCCCGGCGCGTAGTTGAGGATCAGGAGCCGCGCCTGCTCATCGCCCTCGCGGAAGATGCGCAGGCGGGAGACGGTGTCATCGATCTGCGGCTCGGTCTCGCCGCGGAACCACACCTCCTCGGTGGAGTACCAGGGGCGCTCGGGCGGATACCAGGCCGGGACGAAGTCGATCATGCCCGCACCTCCCGGACGCGCGTGTCGAAGGCGAAATCGTAGCGCTTGCCGATCAGGGTGTCGGCGATCTCCTCGCGCAGCCGCCACAGGAGCCCGATCACGATCATCAGCGTTCCAGGCAGCATGAGCAGGTACTGGAGGGCGGGGTGCGCGCCGAGGAAGGCGAGCGGCAGGCCGGTGAGCAGGACGAGCAGCGCACCGCTGATCGCCGAGAGCCGCAGCACGCGGGAGCGCAGGTGGCGCAGCGTGGCAGCCCCCGGGGGGATTCCGTCGAAGTACTCCCCGCGATCCCGCATGCGCTTCGCCGTCTCGCGCGGGTCAATCGTGAGCAGCCCGAAGAAGAGGGTCAGGCCGAAGAGCAGCAGCAGGTAGGCGATGAAACCGACGGGGTGCGCGAGCGACCAGACGTCGAGGAAGCGGTCCGCACCCGTCTCCGCCCCGGGAAGCACCGCCCCGAGCGCGCGCGCCACGCTCTGCGGGATCACGAGCAGCGCGAGCGAGTACATGATGGGCGATGGCCCGGCGGGGTTGAACTTGATCGGCAGGTAGGAGACGCCGATGTAGCCGCTGTCGATCGAGACCTTGTTGACGTGCAGGCGCACCTCGCGAACCCCGCTCAGGATCGCGAATCCGATGGCACCCGCGCAGGCCAGGACGATCACCCACAGGATGCCTGACTCGCCCGCCTCAGCAACAGCCGCGGGCAGGCTGTCGAGGTTGCCGACGAAGGTGAAGACGAGCTGATAGAGGATGAACATGGTGATGCCGCCCAGGCCGAGTTCCTCGTTGCGGTGCGCGAGCCAGGCGACGACGAGCGCGCCCGCGGTGAGCAGCAGGACGACGATCGACTCGGCCAGTGCGCGGCCGGCGTCGCCCGGCCAGCCGATCGGGCTCACCTCGTAGCGCGACACCATGGCGATCGCCTGGATGACGGCGAGGATCACGACGAAGACGTTCCGTGCGCGATCCTCCGTGGTCTGGGGGATCTTCCGCCCGCGCACGAACTTGCCGATGAAGAGGAAGCGCCACAGGATCGCCGCCGCCATCCACGGGCCGAGGCCGAGCGAGAACAGCGACGGTGAGAAGAAATCGCCGCCGGTCGCGACGTTTGCTGCGGCGAGCAACTGGAGGCCGCTGCCGGCGAGTTCACCGTGCAGCAGCGGAATGGGGATGTTGCGGCCGATCAGGAACAGCGCGAAGAAGAGCGCGGTCCACAGCAGCTTGGTCTGCAGCGAGGCGAACTTGCCCTCACGAATGCGTGCCACGCGCGCTCCTCTCTCGGGGGCGGGCGGCGGTGCCTGCTTTGGGGTGGCTGCCGCTCGCCGCGGCGCTCCGGGGACGGGACTTGGGAACTGCGGGTTGCGCCGCGTTCGCGGCACTCATCGTGGGTGGTGCTGTGCTCATCGCTCGCTTCCGAACTCTTCGATGTCGGCGAGCAGAGAGGCGAACCGCGAGCCCGGCGCGGGGGCGGCCGACTCGCTGCTCAGGTGGTTCTCGGCCTGCGAGAGGCTCTCGATCAGGGAGTCGCTGACCGAGGACTCGGAGTCGCTGGAAGAGAGCGTGCCGCTCACCGACTCGTAGATCACCTGCCGCTGCGACTCGCTCTGGACGAGTGGCAGCGATCCCTCCTCGCTTCCCGATCCCGACCAGGGCTCCCTGCCGTTCCCGGCGTCGGGCACGACCGCCAGCGGGATCTCCACGCCGAATCCGGATCCGCCCGCGCCCCCCGTCGGCTCCCCGGTTTCAGAGCCGAACCCCGGTCCCCCGCCAGTCCCGCCCTCGGATTCGAGCGAGGCCCCCGAGTCCGTGCCGCTGCCGGTGCCGCTGTCCGTCCCCGACCCGGTCCCCGAGCCCGTGCCCGAGTCGATCCCGCTGTCGGTACCCGAGTCGGTGCCGCTGTCCGTACCCGAATCAGTTCCGGAGTCCGTTCCCGAGTCGGTGCCGCTGTCAGTGCCCGAATCAGTACCGGAGACGGTCCCTGAGTCCGTGCCGGAGTCCGTACCGGAATCAGTTCCGCTGTCCGTCCCCGAGTCCGTGTCGGAGTCGGTCCCGCTGTCCGTGCCCGAGTCGGTCCCGCTATCCGTGCCCGAGTCGGTCCCGCTATCCGTGCCCGAGTCGGTCCCGCTGTCGGTCCCGGAGTCTGTCTCGCTGTCCGTACCCGAGTCCGTTCCGCTGTCGGTTCCGGAGTCCGTCTCACTGTCCGTCCCCGAATCGGTTCCGCTATCCGTGCCAGAGTCGGTTCCAGAATCCGTGCCACTCTCGGTGTTGGAGTCTGTGCCCGAGTCAGTGCCGCTATCCGTACCGGAATCCGCCCCTGAGTCGGTCCCGCTGTCGGTACCCGAATCCGTGCCGCTGTCGGTGCCGCTGTCGGTCTCCGAGTCGGTGCCGGAATCGGTCTCCGAATCAGTGCCGGAATCGGTCTCCGAATCAGTGCCGCTGTCGGTCCCCGAATCAGTACCGGAGTCCGTCCCGGAATCAGTTCCGCTGTCGGTGTCGGAATCCGTGCCGCTGTCCGTGCCGGAATCCGTGCCGCTGTCGGTCCCCGAGTCGGTGCCGCTGCCGGTCCCCGAGTCGGTGCCGCTGTCCGTGCCCGAGTCCGTTCCGGAGTCGGTGCCCGAATCTGTGCTGCTACCCGTTTCGGAGTCGGTGCCGGAATCCGTGCCCGAGCCGGTCCCGCTGTCGGTACCGGAGTCTGTCTCGCTGTCCGTCCCCGAATCCGTGTCCGAGTCGGTCCCGGAGTCTGTGCCCGAGTCCGTCCCCGAATCCGTTCCGGAGTCGGTGCCGCTGTCGGTGTCGGAATCCGTGCCTGAGTCGGTCCCGCTGTCGGTGCCGGAGTCCGTCCCCGAATCCGTGCCGCTGTCCGTGCCGGAATCCGTGCCGCTGTCGGTCCCCGAGTCGGTGCCGCTGTCCGTGCCCGAGTCGGTGCCCGAATCTGTGCTGCTTTCCGTTTCGGAATCGGTTCCGGAATCCGTGCCCGAGTCGGTCCCGCTGTCGGTCCCGGAGCCCGTACCCGAGTCCGTCCCCGAATCCGTTCCGGAGTCGGTGCCGCTATCCGTCTCCGAGTCTGTGCCGCTGTCGGTACCCGAGTCTGTGTCCGAATCGGTCCCGCTGTCCGTGCCGGAGTCCGTCTCACTGTCCGTCCCCGAATCGGTTCCGCTATCCGTGCCAGAGTCGGTTCCAGAATCCGTGCCACTGTCGGTGTTGGAGTCAGTGCCCGAGTCAGTGCCCGAATCCGTGCCGGAGCCGGTGCCCGAGTCGGTGCCGCTGCCGGAATCGGTGCCGATGTCGGTCTCCGAGTCGGTGCCGGAATCGGTCTCCGAGTCGGTGCCGCTGCCGGTACCCGAATCGGTTCCACTGTCTGTTTCGGAGTCGGTGCCCGAGTCCGTGCCGGAGCCGGTCCCCGAGTCGGTGCCGGAATCGGTCCCCGAATCAGTGCCGCTGTCGGTACCCGAATCGGTTCCACTGTCTGTTTCGGAGTCGGTGCCCGAGTCCGTTCCGCTTTCCGTTCCCGAGTCCGTTCCGCTGTCGGTCCCCGAATCAGTGCCGCTGTCGGTCCCCGAATCAGTACCGCTGTCGGTCCCCGAATCAGTACCGCTATCCGTTTCCGACTCCGTCGCGGAGTCGGTCCCGCTGCCGGTGCCCGAGTCCGTTCCGGAGTCGGTGCCACTGTCGGTCCCGCTATCGGTGCCGGAGTCCGTGCTCGAATCGGTCCCCGAGTCGGTTCCGGAGTCCGTCTCGCTGTCCGTCCCCGAATCGGATCCACTATCCGTTCCCGAATCCGTCTCGCTGTCAGTGCCGGAATCCGTACCCGAGTCGGTTCCGCTCTCCGTTTCGGAGCCGGTCCCGCTGTCAGTCCCAGAGTCGGTTCCAGAATCCGTGCCACTCTCGGTGTTGGAGTCTGTGCCGGAGTCAGTCCCGCTGTCGGTGCCGGAGTCCGTACCCGAGTCGGTTCCGGAATCCGTGCCTGAGTCGGTCCCGCTGTCGGTCCCGGAGTCAGTTCCGGAATCGGTGCCGGAATCCGTGCCGCTGTCCGTGCCGGAATCGGTCCCCGAATCCGTGCCGGAGTCAGTTCCGGAATCCGCGCCTGAGTCGGTGCCGCTGTCAGTCCCCGAGTCCGTGCCGGTGTCCGTGCCCGAATCGGTATCGCTGTCGGTGCCGGAGTCTGTCTCGCTGTCCGTTCCGCTGTCGGTACCAGAATCCGTTCCGCTACCCGTTTCCGAATCGGTGCCGCTGTCCGTTTCGGAGCCGGTCCCGCTGTCAGTCCCAGAGTCGGTTCCAGAATCCGTGCCACTCTCGGTGTTGGAGTCTGTGCCCGAGTCAGTCCCGCTGTCGGTGCCGGAGTCCGTACCCGAGTCGGTTCCGGAATCCGTGCCCGAGTCGGTCCCGCTGTCGGTCCCGGAGTCCGTGCTCGAATCAGTCCCCGAGTCCGTGTCCGAATCGGTCCCGCTGTCCGTGCCGGAATCCGTTCCGGAGTCGGTGTCGCTGTCAGTACCGGACCCTGTTTCGGAGTCAGTACCCGAGTCAGTTCCGGAGTCGGTACCCGAATCGGTGCTGCTATCCGTTTCGGAATCGGTGCCGGAGTCTGTTCCCGAGTCCGTACCGGAATCGGTACCCGAATCCGTGCCGCTGTCGGTCCCGGAGTCCGTTTCCGAGTCAGTGCCGCTGTCGGTGCCCGAGTCCGTACCGGAATCGGTACCGGAATCCGTGTCGCTGTCCGTTTCGGAATCGGTGCCGCTGTCGGTCCCCGAACCGGTCTCCGAGTCTGTGCCCGAATCAGTGCCACTGTCGGTGCCGGAGTCTGTCTCGCTGTCCGTTCCGCTGTCGGTACCAGAATCCGTTCCGCTACCCGTTTCCGAATCGGTGCCGCTGTCCGTCCCCGAGTCCGTGTCGGAGTCGGTCCCACTATCCGTTCCCGAATTCGTACCCGATTCGGTTCCGCTGTCGGTCCCGGAGTCTGTCTCGCTGTCAGTGCCAGAATCCGTGTCCGAGTCGGTCCCGGAGTCTGTGCCCGAGTCCGTCCCCGAATCCGTTCCGGAGTCGGTGCCGCTATCCGTCTCCGAGTCTGTGCCGCTGTCGGTGCCCGAATCTGTGCTGCTACCCGTTTCGGAATCGGTGCCGGAATCCGTGCCCGAGTCGGTCCCGGAGCCCGTTCCGGAATCGGTGCCGGAATCCGTGCCGCTGTCCGTGCCGGAATTGGTCCCCGAATCCGTGCCGCTGTCGGTCCCGGAGTCCGTTTCCGAGTCAGTGCCGCTGTCGGTACCCGAGTCCGTACCGGAATCGGTACCCGAATCCGTGTCGCTGTCCGCTCCGGAATCGGTGCCGCTGTCGGTCCCCGAGTCGGTCCCGCTATCCGTCCCGGAGTCGGTGCCGCTGTCCGTATCCGAATCGGTCGCCGACTCCGACTCCGAATTCGCGGCGTCTTCGCTGTCCGAGGTGATCTCGCCAGGAGTCTGCGAGTCGCCGTTGAAGTAGTAGAAGAGCGCGCTGATGTTGTACACGGAGATGCCCCCGGCGGGAAGGGCCTGAACCGCGATCAGCAGTCCGTCGTCGGTTGTCAGGTAGCCCGTGTAGAGGGTGTTGCCGATGTACATGGGGAATGCCACGAAGTGCGCCTGCACACCGTTGATCGTGATGTTCGTCGCGGCGATCACCGCGTGGAAGTTATCCTCGGTGATCTGGCCATTCGAGGTGGTGATCGCGGTGTTGTAGCTGACGGTGTGACCGTTGTAGCTGCCGCTGCCCACCCCGCCGTATGGCGCCTTGCCGGCCTCCGTGCTGCCCAGGCTCGAATCGGCGCCCCCGCCGTAGGAGATCGAGGCGTTGGTGAGCCCGGCGTCGGAGTAGTGCGGGATCTCGGCGGCGGTGGCCTGCGCATGGGCGGCACGCAACGCTGCGCGGTGGGGGGTCGCCGACTCACTGGCGGTCTCGCTGCCGGAAGCCGAAGCCGAAGCAGAGGCCGATGCGGAGTCGGAAGCTGAGACGGAATCGGAAGCGGAGACGGAATCGGATCCCGAGTCCGAAGCGACGCCGGATCCCGAGACCGACTCCGCCTCGGCAGCAGACTCGGAGGCCGGGGCCGGTGCGGCGGCGCTCTCCGAAGCCGGCGCGGGCGCTTCGCTCGCCGGTGCCTGCGGTGCGGCCGATTCCGGTGCGGGCGGTGGGGCGGCGGATGCATCGGCAGCCGGGACCGGGGCCTCGCTCGCCGACGCCTCCGCCGGGGCCGCGGCCTCGCTCGCCGACGCCTCCGCCGGGGCCGCGGATTCGCTCCCCGCCTCTCCGCTGCCGGGATCGAGCACGGCACTGCCCTCGGTCGCGAGGGTGTTGAGCTGCGCGGCCTCAAGGTCGTAGGAGACCGGGGGGTCGATGTCCGGCATGATCTTCCGTCCTTTCTCGCAGCGTTCCGTGACCGGCTCAGCCCCGGGCGAGCCCGCCCAGGCGGCGCACCATCCGCCAGTGGTTCGTGTCCTCGAAGCGCTGGAACTCGATCTGGTCGAGCACGGCCTCGGCGAGCGCGAGCCCGCGACCACCCTCGGCATCCTCGCCCGGCATCTCCCGCCCGTGCTCCGGCGTGAAGGTCTGGCCCGTGTCCTCCAGTTCCGCCTCGATCTCCTCCTCGTGCACGCGAATGGTGAACTTCCAGCGCACCTCGCCCTCGGGGCGTCCGTACTCGACGACGTTGTTCGCGATCTCGATGATCGCGGTCTCGAAGAGCATCACGTCCGTCGGATCGAGCCAGGGATGGTCGCCCGCGGCCTGCGCCAGCAGCGTATGCACGGCGTCGAGCTGTTCGGGGACGGCGAAGCCCTCGAGCGTGTACTCCGTGCGTCGAGGCCCCCCGTCACCAGTCACCGCTCGCCTCCTCCACAGTGTCGTGGGGGGAGAGGATCCGGTCGAGATTGGTGAGTTTCAGGACGGCGCGCACCTGGGTTCCCGGCGCGGCGATGCGCAGATCCCCGCCCTGCTGCCGCGCAGCCTTCAGCCCGCCGATGAGCGCCCCCAGCCCGGAAGAGTCGATGAAGTCGACACCGTGCAGATCCACGACGATGCGAACTCGCCCACCCGCCACGAGCTCGTCGATGCGCGCCTTGAACGGCGGCGCGGACACCAGGTTGAACTTGCCCTCGGGCGCCAGCACCACACAGCCGCCCCGGTCTTCCTCGGTGAAGTCCATCAATCGCTCCTTCTTCGTCTTCCGATCACCCCTCCGGCGCCGGGATCTCCTGAGATCCGCCGGCCGTGCCGGTTCCGCTGGTTCCGCTGCCGGAACCCACCCGATGGCTCGTAGTCGTTCCCTCGGCCGTCCCCGCGTCGAAGGCGGGCTCGGCGCCGGTCCGCCGCACCGCGAGCGCGGTCACGTCGTCCGTCGCAGCATTCGCCACGGCGAAATCGACGATGCGATCCACGATCTGCTGGCAACTCAGTCCCGGGTCGAGGATGTCCTTCAGCTTCGCCTCGACCTGCTCGAAGGAGTCGTCGAGCACGTCGAAGACCCCGTCCGAGACGACGACGAGCAGTTCGTCCTCGGCGACCGTGTCGTCGTCGCGCGTCCACTCGTCCTCGATGGGCATGCCGAGCGGCAGATAGGGCTGGTCGAGCCGACGGTAGCCCCGATCCGAGGCGATGATCGCAAGGCCGTGCCCGGCGTCGAGGTAGTCGAGCGCACCGGTGGCTGGGTCCAGTCGTCCCACCCACAGCGTTGAGAAGCGGTTGTTGGCTTCGAGGTCGTGGCGGGTGGTGGCCGAGGTGCGCCGGACCGCCTCGTCGATTTCGGCATCGCGCGAGTGGCCCCGCATCACCGCGCGCACCTCGGAGGCGATGAGCGAGGCGGCGAGACCCTTGCCCATCACGTCCCCGAGCACCACCTGTAGTCGCCGTCCCTCGCCGTCCGGATCATCGACCACATACCAGTCGAAGTAGTCGCCCCCCGCTTCCCGCGCAGGCTGCACTCGGCCGGCGATCTCGACGCCGCCGATGTCGGGGGCGGCGGTGGGCAGCATCAGCCGCTGCACCTGCCCCGCGAGGTCCATCTCCTCCTGCACGGCGAGTTCGCGTTCGAGCAGGGCGCCGAGGTCGGAGAGCATCTCTCGCTGCTGGCGGCCGAGGGTGCGGGGCACGAGGTCGAGGATGCAGAGTGCGCCGACGTTCTGACCGCTCTGGCCGCGGACCGGGATGCCCGCGTAGAAGCGCACCCGGGGGCCCCCGGTCACGGCGGGGATGGAGGCGAAGCGGTCGTCCTCGCGCAGATCGCGCACCTCCAGGATCTCGTCCTGCTGCACCGTGACCCGGCACACGGAGTCGTCGACCGCGATCTCCCCCTTCGGGAAGCCGAGGGAGGCGACGGTGTACTGCGAGTCGTTGCCGATGAGGTTGAGGGCCGCGATGGGGGCCCCGAAGATCGCTTGCGCGAGCCTCACCACCCGGTCGTACCGCTCCGCCGGCACGTCGTGCGCGAGCGCCTCCGCCTCCTGGCGTGCTGGGCTCGGTGGCATCGACACGGTGTCGCCTCAGGCTTCCAAACGGTCGAGGATCGGCTCGATCTCGAGCACGGAACCGCGCGTGGCCGCCCACCCCAGCCCGATCGAGGTGTCGCGGGTGGTGATGAGCACGACGAGCGCCTCCGGATGGTTGGGGAGGATCATCATGAAGTGAATCGTGTAGCGCGTGGTCATCTGCATCTCTTCGAGCAGGTGCTCGCTCGGCCGTCCCCGCTTGGCCGAGATGAGATCCTCGACGTGCCGCACCGTGGGGCCGCGGAACATCTCGACCGCGGCCGCCGCCACCGCCTCCAGGTACTCCTGCGTGAAGTACGGAACATGATGTGCGACGCCGAGCAGAGCGCCCGAGCGCAGATCTGCCACGGCGCACCCCAGGGCGCCGTCGACCTGCTGCACGACCGACTTCATCACGTCGTCGAGTTCGCTCATGTGCTCAGGCTAGCACCGCAGCGCAGCTTTCTCATAGCCTTCTCATCGAATTGGACCGTGATGCGCACCGGTGTTGCGCATCTGTGGCCAGACTCGGTATAGATTGGGACCCGGGGGGACGAGGGTGCAGTCGCCCCCCCGGCTGCCTGACGGAGAGAGACATCGGATGGCGGAGAAGCTCACGAAGAACGAGCGTCGGGAGCAGGCGCGCGAGCGGGCACGGCTGGCGCAGGAGGAGGAGCGGCGGCGGCAGCGCCGCCGGCGCCTCATGATCCAAGGCGGGATCGTGGTCGGCGTGCTCGCCGTGCTCGCGATCGTCGCGCTGATCCTCTCGCAGACGCTCCGGCCCGCAGGGCCGGGACCGCTCAACATGGCCTCGGGAGGCGCCGTCTTCACGAAGGGGCTCCAGGTCGTGGAGACGCCGGCCCTGCAGCCGGGCGAGGAACGACAGGCGCCGGACGCGGACTTCGACGTGCCGCCCACCGAGGTGAGCATCTACGTGGACTACATGTGCCCCTACTGCGGTGCCTTTGAGCAGCAGTACGGGAGCGTGCTGCGCGACCACCTGGAAACGGGCGACATCAACCTTGAGGTGTACCCCATTAATTTCCTCGACAGCACGTCCCTCGGATCGAAGTACTCCACTCGGGCAGCGAACCTCTTCGCGTGCGTCGTGGAACAGCAGCCCGACGTCGCCTTCACCCTCCACAACACGCTGCTCAGCGCCGGGGTGCAGCCCGAGGAGAATACGACCGGACTCACCGACGAGCAACTGCTCGATCAGGCGGAGGCCGCGGGCGCCGAAAACACGATCGAGCTGCGGCAGTGCGTGCGCGAGGTGCGCTTCGGTGCCTTCATCGCCGCCAACTACAAGGCTGTGAGCGAGACGGGCGTGCAGGGCCTCGCCGATGGGGCGCAGCTGATCGGTGCCGACGGGGTGCAGTTGCAGGCCGCGGATCAGCCGCAGCGTCTCGTGAGCACGCCGACCGTCATCGTCAACGGCCGGCAGTGGAACCAGGCCGTCGACGGCGACTTCGCCGGCTACCTCGAGAAGGTCGTCGCCGCGGCCGGGCAGCCCGAGGAGGAGGCGGACGCGGAGGAATAGGGCGTCCGCAGGATCGGCTCAGCGGGATTCGGCCAGGACGGCGCGCAGCGCCGCAGCGGCCGAGCGCAGCAGCGGGAGCGCGTCCTCCCTGCGCCCATCCGGCCAGGCGAAGCGCACTCTCGGCGCCATTCCGCCGCAGTAGACGGAGACCATGTAGTCCGCCTCGCTCAGCGACTCGGGATCCTCGACGGGCACTGTATCCAGGACGAGGCGCGGACCCTGCTCATGCAGTGCGGCGAGCCGCAGCACCTCACCGAGCGCGCCGCGCACCAGGTGGCGACAGCGCGCGAGCGGGTCGCCCGCGGGCACCTCATCGATCGCGCGGTCGATGAGGAGGGCGAGCAGCATCGCCCGCTTACGCGAGAGCGGCGAGCGTTCGAGCGTGGCGAGCGCCTCGTCGACGGCAATCAGCACCACCGCGGGCGCGACAGCGGGGTCGGCCGCAAGGTCAGTCGCGGCTTCAGCCGACATGGCGGCGGAAGAACTCGCGGGACCGGGCGCTTGCGGAGCGGCAGGCATCCGCGTCGTAGCGGTCGCGCTCCTCGCAGCAAAAGCCGTGGTCGGCGTCGTAGCTGTAGATGTCGACCTCGGGGTGCGCGGCCTGCAGCTCCTCGACCTGCTCCATCGGGATACCCTGATCGCGGGTGCCGAAGTGCATCTCGGTGGGCACGCGTGGGGTCAGGCCGATGTAGCGCGGGACTCCCCCGCCGTAGTAGCCGGAGGCGGCAGACACCCCGTCGACGAGCGCGGCGGCGCGCCACGACAGCATGCCGCCGAAGCAGTAGCCGGTCACCCCCACCCTGCCGCCCTCGCTCGCGGCTTCCACGGCTGCGGCGAGGTCGAGCAGACCGGCCTCCGGATCGAACTGGCCCACGATCTCCCTCGGCAGGCGGGAGTAGTCGTCGCTCTCGTAGCCGAACTGCACGCGATCGAGCATCGCTGGCGCGATCACGAGGTAGCCCTCGTCCGCCCAGCGGTCCGCAACGGAACGCACCCAGTGGTTGACGCCCCACACCTCGCCGAGCACCACGACGCCGCCGCGGGGCTCGCCCGCGGGCTCGGCCCGGTAGGCGTTGAACTCGAATCCGTCCGATCCGGCGAGGGTGATGCGCGTGCCCATGCTGAGACTCCTTCGGCTGCTGCTCGGCTGACGGCCGCTTCCCTATCGTCCGTCCATGTGCATGCTATCGAATGCGGTGGCCGGCTTCGAGGGCCACATGCCGGCGGATGGCGGAGGACGAGCACTCATCCGGCACGCGGCTCAGCTCGCGTCGATGCGTCTCGGAAGAGGCAGATTCCCTGCACCGGACACGGTGACGCTGTGGAGCCCCTGCCAGCGGGCTGCTTCGGCGAGGAGCGTGGCAGCCGCCTCGACCGTCCTGGACGGAGCCTTGTCTTCCCGCCACGCCGCCTGCACGAGCAGTTGCTTTCCCCGCCGGTCGGCTTTGAGGTCGAGGCGCCCGGCGAGGCGGCCGCCGACCATCAGCGGCAGGCAGTAGTAGCCGTAGCGACGCTGCTCCTTCGGGGTGTAGATCTCGATGCGATAGTGGAAGTCGAAGAGCCGTTCCGCCCTCGGACGGAACCAGACCACAGGGTCGAAGGGGGTGAGGAGCGCGTCGGGTGAGAGCCGGGCGGGCACGCGGGCGTCGCGGTGCAGCCAGGCGGGCTCCGGTCGTCCACCGGGCCCTGTCCAGCCGGCGACGCGAACGGGGACGAGGATCCCCTCCTCGCTCAGCGCACGCACCGCGGTCCTCGCTTCTGAGGTCTTCAGGCGATGGTAGTCGGCGAGGTCGGCCAGGGTGGCGACGCCCAGCGAGCGGGCAGCCCGCTCGATGAGGGCGCGTTGCGCCTCCGCACGGGAGACCTCCCTGAGCGCGGCTTCCGGCAGCACCTGCTCGGCGAGCGCGTAGCGGCGCTGGAATCCCTCGCGTCCGGCAGAAACCACCTCCCCGATGGCGAAGAGATACTCCACTGCACGCTTGGTCTCGCCCCAGTCCCACCAGGGGCCGCGGCTCTCGCGAGCCTCCTCCTCGAGCTCGCGCACGAAGCTCGGGCCTTCCGCGGCGAGTCGCTCGCGCACCCGGCTCACCGTCCGCGACTGTGCGGTGGCGCGCCAGTCAGCGCCACGCCGCTCCCTGAAATCGCGCATGCGCCACGAGAACAGCGGTCGGTCGCGCACGGGGATGAATGCCGCCTCGTGCGCCCAGTATTCGGTGTACTCTCCGCTGCCCCACAGCAGCCGGTCGAGTGCGGTCGTGTCGTAGCCACCGTGGCGCGAGAACACCGGCAGGTAATGGCTGCGGGCGAAGACGTTGACGGAGTCGATCTGCAGCACGTGCAGCCGCTCCAGCGCGGGGTCGAAGGGGCGTCGCAGACGCAGCTTCGGGGTGCGGCGGAAGCCCTGCGCCGCGAGGGCGACCCGCCGCGCCTCGGCCGGAGTGAGCGACTCTGGCGTGGTCATGCGGCGAGTGCGCGGCGGCCGAGGCGGCGGGTCAGGCGAACCAGAGCGCGAGCTCGCGCTCCGCCGAGAGCGTGGAGTCGGAGCCGTGCACCAGGTTCTGCTGGACATTGAGACCCCAGTCACGGCCGAGGTCTCCGCGGATGGTGCCCGGCGCGGCGACGGTCGGGTCGGTCGCGCCGGCGAGCGAGCGGAAGCCCTCGATCACCCGCTCGCCCGAGGCGCGCACGGCGACCACGGGGCCCGAGCTCATGAATTCGATCAGGGGCTCGTAGAACGGCTTGCCCTCGTGCTCAGCGTAGTGCGCGGCGAGCAGCTCGCGATCGGCGCGCACCATGCGCAGATCGGCGATGACGTAGCCCTTCGCCTCGATGCGGCGCAGGATCTCGCCGGTGAGTCCGCGGGCGACACCGTCGGGCTTCACGAGGATGAGGGTTTCTTCGGCGGACATTCGCGCTCCTTCGTCGGGGGGTTCGGTGGACCGTGGTCGGCGGGCCGGGGGCCGCCGACATTTCAGCTTAGCGGGGCGGGGTCATCGTCCGAGCTGGGCGGCGATCCAGGCCGCCCGGTCGCGGTCGATGCGCGCGCCCTTGATCATGCAGTAGACCCAGAGACCGGTGAAGAGCAGTCCCACGAGCGCGGCCGCCGGCAGCAGGATGCCGGTCGCCAGCATGAGCGCGTGCACCGCCCAGCCGATGACGATTCCCACGCGCGCTCGGCGCATTGCCGCCAGGGCGACGACGATCACGAGCGCGAGCCCGCCACCGATGTACAAGCCGAGCTCGCGGGGCTCGAACGTCCCGAGCCCGAAGAGGGTGAGCCCGATGAGCACGACGATGATGAGCTCGAAGCCGAGCACGATCGAGGCGAGCGCCTTCTGCGTCGAGGTGACGTCCTTCCGCCCGCCGGCGATGCGCAGCGCCGAGTTGTGAGCCATGCGCTCGGAGGGCGAGAGGACGAGCTCGGGCTCTTCCTCGGGCCCCGTCTGCGCGGGGCCGTCCGGTGCGGGGCTCATGCGATGCTCCAGCCCTCGGAGCGCGCGTGCGCGATCGCCTCGCCGGCGAGGAGCACCGAGCCGACGACGAGCACCGCGCGGCCATCCGCGCGCTCGGCCCAGGCGCGCGCCTCGTCGAGGCCCTCCGGCAGCGACTCGGCGACCTCGATGGGCGTCCCCGGGATGGCCTCTTCGGCGAGCTCGCGAAGCTCTGAGGTCTCGCTGCTCCGCGGCGAGTCGACGGGAGTGAGCGTGACGCGGTGCGCGATGGGGGCGAGCGCCTCGAGCACCCCGCGCGCATCCTTGTCGGCGACCACCCCGATGACGAGCGCCAGCTCTTCGAAGCTGAAGGACTCCGCCACTGCCGATGCCAGCGCTGCGGCGCCATGCGGGTTGTGCGCGGCGTCGACGTAGATGACGGGGTCTGCGGAGATGAGCTGCAGGCGTCCGGGCGAGACGAGCTGAGCGAGTCCCTCGTCGAGCACCTCTTCGGGGACGGGGCGTTCAGCGCCGAAGAAGGCCTCGACGGCGGCAATGGCGAGGGCAACGTTCTCGGCCTGGTGCCGCCCGAAGAGCGGAACGAAGGCGGGGTCATAGGCGTGCCCCGTCGTCCCGGTGACCTCGAGCTGCCTGCCGCCGACCGCGAGGCGGTCCTCCGTGAGCGCGAAGTCCCGGCCGAGAACGAGCAGGCGTGATCCTGCACGGTCCGCTGCCTCGGCGAGCTCGGCGAGCGCCGCCTCATCCTGCCATGCAGACACGACCGTGCTGCCGTGCTTGATGATGCCGGCCTTGGTGCGCGCGATCGTCTCGATGTCGGGTCCGAGGATCGCGGTGTGATCGAGGTCGATCGGCGTGAAGACGGCCACGCGCGCATCCGCGATGTTCGTGGCGTCCCACTCGCCCCCCATGCCGACCTCGATCACCGCGACGTCCACCGGGGCATCCGCGAAGGCGGTGAAGGCCAGCACGGCGAGTGCCTCGAAGAAGGTGATCGGTCCCTGGCCGGCGGCGTGCAGTTCGGCGTCGACCACCTCCAGCGGCAGCCGCAGTTCCTCCCAGGCGTCTGCGAGCACCGCTCCGTCGATGGGTGCGCCGTCGAGCTGAAAGCGCTCGGTGAAGTCGACGAGGTGGGGGCTGGTGAAGAGCCCGGTGCGCAGGCCGTGCGCGCGGAGCAGCGACTCGATCGCGCGGCTCGTGGAGGTCTTGCCGTTGGTGCCGGCGATCTGGATCACCGGGTAGGAGAGCTGCGGTGAGCCCGCGAGCTCGGCGAGCCGGCGCACCGGTTCGATGCGCGGGCGCGGGTTCGCCTCGCCGACCCGGGTGAGCAGTTCTTCGTAGACGCGCTCCGCGGCGCGCGCTCCGCCGCTCATCGTGCACCTCGCTCTCGTGCCTCGATCGCGATGATCACCGGCTCCTTGCCGGCTCCGAGCGCCCGGGCGGCCGAGACGTGCCTCCGGTCTCCGGCGGCCTGCGACTCGGGGAGCGCCTCGGCGTCAGCTGCGGCGCGCACGGTGAGCCCGAGCGCCAGCGTTTCAGCCGCGATCAGCTCGGCGTGCGCTTCGAGGGCGGCGGCGAGTACGGGCGCCGCGCTCAGCGTCAGCTCGATGCGGTCGCTCACCTCGAGTCCGGCGTTCTTCCGCGCCTCCTGTACGGCGCGAATCGCGTCGCGCGCGATCCCCTCCGCCTCCAGTTCGGGGCTGGTCTCAGTGTCGAGCAGGACGAACCCGCCTCCGGGAAGGAGCGCCAGTGCCGGTCCCGCTTCGCTGTCGTCGGCGGAGGTGCGCAGGGTCAGCTCGTACTCGTGGGCTTCGAGCGGGATGCCTCCGGCGACGACCACCCCGTCGCGTTCGCTCCAGTCGCCGGCCTTGGCGGCCGTGATGGCCTGCTGCACCTGCTTGCCGAGCCGCGGTCCCGCGGCCCGGGCGTTCACGGCGAGGCTCTGGACGATGCCGTGCTCCTCGGCGCTGCTCTCACGCTGTTCCACCAGCCGCACCGACTTGACGTTGAGCTCCTCGCGCAGAATGCCGACGAACGGCTCCAGCGCCTCGGGTAGTCCGCTCACGACGGTGAGCTCTGCGAGGGGCAGGCGCACCCGCAGGCGGCGCGCCTTGCGCAGCGCGAGCGCCTGGGACGTGATCTGACGCACCTCGTCCATGGCGGCCACCAGCTCAGGATCCTCGGGGAAGCGCCCCGCGTCGGGCCAGTCGGCAAGGTGCACCGAACGCTCTCCGGTGAGCCCGCGCCAGAGCTCCTCCGTGACGAGCGGAGCGAGCGGCGCGGCAACGCGCGCGACTGTCTCGAGCACGGTGTACAGGGTGTCGAAGGCCTGACGGTTCTCGGGGCGACCCTGCTCCCCTCGCGTTCCTTCCCAGAAGCGATCGCGGGAACGGCGCACGTACCAGTTGGTGAGGACTTCCGCGTATGCGCGCAGCGCCTCGGCGGCGGAGGTAGTGTCCAGGCCGTCGAGGTGCCGCTCGACCTCGCGGATGAGCTGTCCGGTCTTCGCGAGGATGTAGCGATCGAGCGGGTCGTCGCTGTCGGTGCGCCACTCACCCTCGGTGCCGTCAGCGTTGGCGTACAGGCTGAAGAAGTACCAGCTGTTCCACAGCGGCAGGATGAACTGACGGACGCCCTCGCGGATCCCCTCCTCGGTGACGACCAGGTTGCCGCCGCGCACCACGGGCGAGGCCATGAGGAACCAGCGCATGGCGTCGGAGCCGTCGCGCTCGAAGACCTCGTTCACGTCGGGGTAGTTCCGCAGCGACTTCGACATCTTGTTGCCGTCGCTGCCCAGCACGATGCCGTGGCTGATCACGCTCGTGAAAGCCGGGCGGTCGAAGAGCGCTGTCGCAAGCACGTGCTGCACGTAGAACCAGCCCCGCGTCTGACCGATGTACTCGACGATGAAGTCAGCCGGCTGGTGGGTGTCGAACCACTCCTCGTTCTCGAAGGGATAGTGGGCCTGGGCGAAGGGCATCGATCCCGAATCGAACCAGACGTCGAGGACGTCCTCGATGCGTCGCATCGTCGACTTTCCGGTGGGGTCGTCGGGATTGGGACGGGTGAGTGCGTCGATGTACGGGCGGTGCAGATCGACCTCGCCCGCCTCATTGCGCGGCAGCTCGCCGAAGTCCGCTTCCAGCTCGGCGACCGAGCCGTAGACGTCGACGCGCGGGTGCTCGGGGTCGTCGCTCTTCCACACCGGGATGGGGCTGCCCCAGTAGCGGTTTCGGCTGATCGACCAGTCGCGCGCCCCCTCCAGCCACTTGCCGAACTGGCCGTGCTTCACGTTCTCGGGCACCCAGGTGATCTGCTCGTTGGTCTCGAGCATGCGCTCCTTGATGTCGGTGACGCGCACGAACCAGCTGCTCACCGCCTTGTAGATGAGCGGGTTGCGGCAGCGCCAGCAGTGCGGGTACGAGTGCTCGTAGCTCGCCTCGCGCAGCAGGCGGCCGCGCTCGCGCACCAGTCGGATGAGCGGCCGGTTGGCGTCCATCCAGAGCTCACCTGCCACATCGGTGACGGCGCCGATGAAGCGCCCGCCGTCGTCGAGGCTGACGATCGTCGGCATGCCCGCCGCCGTGGTGATGCGGTAGTCGTCCTCACCGTACGCCGGAGACTGGTGCACGATGCCGGTGCCATCGCTCGTCGAGACGTAGTCGTCGACGAGCAGCTGCCAGCAGTGCTCGGTGCCCCAGCTTTCGGCGTCGGTGAAATAGTCGAAGAGGGGTTCGTATCGCACGCCCAGCAGTTCGTCGCCGAGCACGGTGCGCTCGACGGCGGCGGTCGCCTCCTCTGCGGAGGCGTAGCCGAGATCCTTGGCGTGTGCGCCCACGAGCTCCTGAGCCAGCAGGTAGCGGGCCTCCCCCGCAGCGCCGCCGTCGCCGGCCCCGGCAGGGCCCGCGGGCACCACGGCGTAGGAGATCTGCGGTCCCACCGCCAGGGCGGCGTTCGTCGGCAGCGTCCAGGGCGTCGTCGTCCAGGCAAGGGCCCGCACGCCCTCGACCCCGAGTTCGGCAGCTCGCGCGCCGGTGAGGGGGAAGGCGACCGTGACCGAGGGGTCCTGGCGCATCTGGTACACGTCGTCGTCCATGCGCAGCTCGTGGTTCGAGAGCGGCGTCTCGTCCCGCCAGCAATACGGCAGGATCCGCGAGCCCTCGTAGGCCAGGCCCCGCTCATAGAGCTGCTTGAATGCCCAGATCACGCTCTCCATGTAGCTGAGGTCGAGCGTCTTGTACCCGTGCTCGAAGTCGACCCACCGCGCCTGCCGGGTGACGTACTCCCGCCACTCGCGCGTGTACTGCAGCACCGATGCCCGCGCCTTCTCGTTGAACGCGGAGATCCCCATCTGCTCGATCTGCGACTTCTCGGTGATGCCCAGCTGCTTCATCGCCTCGAGCTCCGCCGGGAGCCCGTGCGTATCCCAGCCGAAGCGGCGCTCCACCTTCTTGCCGCGCATCGTCTGGAATCGCGGGAACACGTCCTTCGCGTATCCGGTCAGCAGGTGACCGTAGTGCGGAAGTCCGTTGGCGAAGGGAGGGCCGTCGTTGAAGACCCACTCGGGCGCCCCCTCGCGCTGCCGGATCGACTCCTGGAAGGTGCCGTCCGCCTGCCAGAAGGAGAGCACCCGCTCCTCGATCTCAGGGAAGCGCGGCGAGGCGGCGACGCCGAACGCCGAGCCCGGCGCTCGGTCCGGCTTCGTGGCGGCGCTCGTCGCGGAGGCTCCGGTCGGCTGCTGGGGGTACGGCATTGATGGCTCCTGATGTTCGGTCTGTCTGCCGCCAGTCTGCGCGCGACCCCTGACATCCACGGTCGCGACGCATATCGACGGTGTTGCAGTGCCGGGACGGGATCCGGGGCGACGCCCCATCTCCCGCGGTACCACCCCGCTTGCCGGAGCGCGATCCTGGCGGATCGGCCACGGCCCCTTCGTTCGGCTGTGACGGGCCGTACCCGTTCGGTTCTACTGGGCGGCCGCCGCCCCGGTCACCCGGCGCGGCCCTCCGCTGTTCTTCCGAAGACTCCCCGGTGATCGCCGGTTCGCAGTCGCTGCGGAGTAGTCTACCGCAGCCAGCCGCCACGGCGTGCGGTGCGGCCGAACCTCGCCGCGGCTCGCCCAGATAACGAACTGGTAACGATAGCCCCTTGACAAATCTCCAGATCAAGGGACATAAGCGCCGCTTTCCCGGGCGTGTCGCAGATGACCTTCTCTTGCACTCGGCCCCGCCGCGTTGTTAGCTTCGACTCAGCGTTGAGGGGGCCACGCGCTTCGCATCCCACTCGCCGCCCGGTACTGCAGCGGTGACCTCCACCGCCCGGAGCGGTTGGGATGCCGCAGGACCCGTTCCTCCGCAATATGCATTCGGCCGATCGAGCGGCCGCCGGGAGAGATGCGCCCGCACCGGGCCCGCCTTCGCCGCAGTATCCGGCATGCCCTCGATCCTGTCCGACCCGACGAACCGAGGAGTAGAGCTTGAACAACACAGCTGCAGAGCCGGCGATCGAGGTGGCGAACGCCACCAAGGTCTTCGGACGCCGGCCCCGCGAGGTCGTGAAGCGCCTGCGCGCCGGTGCCACACGCGAGGACGTCCGCTCACTCGGCACCGCGGCGGTGATCGATGCCTCCTTCGAGGTCCGCAAGGGTGAGATCTTCGTCGTGATGGGGCTCTCCGGATCCGGCAAGTCCACCCTCATCCGCATGCTCAACGGCCTCAACGACACGACCGACGGCTCCATCCGCGTCTTCGGCACCGAGGTGGTCGGGCTCGCAGGCCAGCAGCTGCGCGAGCTGCGCCGCGACCGCATGTCGATGGTCTTCCAGCACTTCGCGCTGCTCCCCCACCGCTCCGTGCTCGACAACGTCGCCTACGGGCTCGAACTGCAGGGTGTCGCGCCCGCCGAGCGTCGGGAGCGCGCCCGCCACTGGCTCGAGCGCGTCGGCCTGACCGGCTGGGAGGATCACCTCCCCGGCGAGCTCTCGGGCGGTATGCAGCAGCGCGTCGGCATCGCGCGCGCCTTCGCCGCCGACACCGACATCCTGCTCATGGACGAGGCCTTCTCCGCGCTCGACCCGCTGATCCGCCGCGAGATGCAGGAGCAGCTCGTCGAACTGCAGCAGGAACTGCAGAAGACCATCGTCTTCATCACCCACGATCTCAACGAGGCGATGTTCCTCGGCGACCGGATCGCGGTGATGCGCGACGGTCGCATCGTGCAGGTGGGCACCCCCAACGACATCCTCACCGACCCCGCGAACGACTACGTCGCCCAGTTCGTGCAAGACGTCGACCGTGCGCGCGTCCTCACCGCCGGTGACGTGATGGAACCCCCGCTGGCCGTCGTCTCCGCATCGGCAGGCCCGCGCACCGCCCTGCGGACCATGCGCGATCTGCAGACCTCCGCCTGCTTCGTCACCACCGGCAACCGGAAGCTGCTGGGCGTGGTCCGCGACAAGGACGTGCTCCGTCAGGTGCGGGAGGGCGGCACCGACATCACCGAGCGGCTCCGGCCCACGCCGTCCATCGTGTCGCGGGATCAGCACATCTCCGAGCTGTTCGAGCTCGCCGTGGAAAGCCCGCTGCCCGTCGCGGTCACCGATGAGCAGGATCGCCTCATCGGGGTCGTCCCCCGTGTGACACTGCTCGCCGCGCTCACCGACCTCCCCACCATGACGACCGAGATCCCGGTCATCGAGCCGACGCTGACCGTGCCCGAGTCCACGATCACCGAAACGCTCGCCTCGGTCGGGCCGATCATCGCGAACGCCGAGCAGGCGGGCGGAGCCGCGGTCGAAGCGGTGGCGGACGAGAACGAGGAGGTGCGCTGATGGACGGGATCCGGATTCCCCTGGGCGAGTGGGTGGCCGACGGGCTCGACTGGTTCAAGCGGAGCTTCGACGGCCTGCTCGACGTGATCACCGTCGTCGTGCGATTCCTCGTGGAAGGCCTCGCAGATGTGCTCACGGCCGTGCCCTTCCCGGTGCTGATCGTGCTGTTCGCCCTCATCGGCTGGCTCGTGCGCTCCTGGCAGCTCGCCCTCGGGACGGCCGTCACCCTGCTGCTCGTGGTCGCCATGGGCCAGTGGGAGAACGCGATGCTCACGCTCGCACTCGTCCTGATCGCCGCCGCCATCGCCGTGCTCATCGCAGTGCCGCTCGGGATCGCGGCGGCCCGCAGCGACACCTTCAGCGCGATCCTGAAGCCGATCCTCGACTTCATGCAGACGATGCCCGTCTTCGTCTACCTCATCCCCGCCGTGATCCTCTTCACCATCGGCTTCGTACCCGGTGTGTTCGCCACGGTGCTCTTCGCCGTCGCCCCAGGCGTGCGCTTCACCGAACTCGGCATCCGAGGGGTCGACACGGAGACGGTCGAGGCAGGATACGCCTTCGGCGCCTCACCCGGCCGGATCCTGCGCGGCATCCAGCTGCCGCTCGCCATGCCCACGATCATGGCCGGCGTCAACCAGGTGATCATGCTCTCGCTCTCCATGGCCGTCGTCGCCGGCATGGCCGGGGCGAACGGCCTCGGCAAGGAGGTCGTGGCAGCGATCTCGACGCTCAACATCGCGCAGGGCGTGGAGGCCGGCCTCAGCGTCGTGATCCTCGCCGTCTTCCTCGACCGCGTCACGGCCGCGCTCGGCAACCCCGGCGACTACCGCCACTCGCTGCTCGGCAGCCTGCGCCGCAGGCGCGACGCGCGCCGGACGGGCAGCCTCGCGAAGGCCGCCTGAGCGGCCGCGATCCCGAACCTCACCGAATCCCACCCACGTGCCTTCCGGCACGACGAAAGGACGCACCATGCACCAGCGCACCCTGACCGGACTGCTCGCCCTCGGGGCGGCTGCGGCGCTCGCACTCACCGGCTGCTCGAACAGCGGCGACGCGAACGGCGAGAACGGCGAGAACGGCGGCGACAAGGGCACCGTGACGCTCGGATACCTCCCCGCGTGGACCGACGGCCTCAGCACCGCCTATCTGCTCGAGGACCAGCTCGGCAAGATGGGCTACACCGTCGAGATGGAGGAGCTGACCGAGGCAGGCGTGCTCTATGCGGGCCTCGCCGGGGGCGACTTCGACATCTACCCCTCCGCCTGGCCCGAGGTCACTCACGCCGACTACATGAAGCAGTTCGGCGACTCGATCGAAGACCTCGGCGGCTACTACGACGGCGCGGTCCTCACCCTCGCCGTGCCCGAGTACGTCGACATCGATTCCATCGAGGACCTCGCCGGGGCCGCGGACCGCTTCGACGGGCAGATCATCGGCATCGAGCCCGGGGCCGGGCTCACCCGCCAGACGCAGGAAGTCGCCATGCCCGAGTACGGCCTCGACGGCGACTACGAGCTCGTGACCTCCTCGACCGCGACCATGCTCGCCACGCTGCAGGACAAGATCGATCGCGAAGAGGACGTCGTCGTCACCCTCTGGCGGCCGTTCTGGGCGAACGACGCCTTCCCGCTGAAGGACCTGAAGGACCCGCGTGGGGCGATGGGCGAGCCCGAGACGCTGCACTTCCTCGCCAAGCAGGGCTTCTCCGATGAGATGCCCGAGGTCGCCGAGTACATCGCGCAGATCAAGCTGGACGACGAGGCTTACGGCGCGCTCGAAAGCCTCGTGACCGGCGACGAGTACGCAAACGACCCGCAGGGCGCCGTGGATGCCTGGCTCAAGGAGTACGGTGACGCCTACCCCGGGCTGATCACCGACTGAGCGCCGCGCGGCAGCCCGTTCACACAGTCGCGGGGTTCACTCCCCGCGGCTGTGCTCCATTCTTGCGGGCGTGTACCGTGATCGCGGTGATTCCGGTACACGCTCGCGAGAACGGTACACGCTCGCGAGTTTCCCGCGGCCGCCCGCTAAGCTGGACGCACCACACCATCAGGCACCAGTGCGGAGCAGTCGGCCGCGCGACCACACGGTGCCGCCCACATCGAACCACGATCCGGCGCGCACCCCGGATCGAGAAGCGGAGCCCCACGCATGAGCGCGATCCCCGAGAAGCCGGCACTCGAAGGCCTGGAGGCGAAGTGGGGTGAGGTGTGGGAGCGCGAAGGCACCTATCGCTTCGATCGCGAAGGCGCCGTCGCGGATGAGGTGTACAGCATCGACACGCCCCCGCCCACTGCTTCCGGCTCGCTGCACGTGGGACACGTCTTCAGCTACACCCACACCGACACGGTCGCCCGCTTCCACCGCATGCGCGGCAAGCGCGTGTTCTACCCGATGGGCTGGGACGACAACGGCCTGCCCACCGAGCGCCGCGTGCAGAACTACTACGGCGTGCGCTGCGACCCCTCGCTCCCCTACGTCGAGGACTTCGTGCCCCCGCACGAGGGCGGCGACGGCAAGAGCGTGAAGGCGGCGGATCAGCAGCCCATCTCGCGCCGCAACTTCATCGAGCTCTGCGAGCGGCTCACCGTCGAGGACGAGCGGCAGTTCGAGGAGCTGTGGCGCACGCTCGGACTCTCCGTCGACTGGACGCAGAGTTACCGCACCATCGGCGAGGAATCTCTGCGCGCCTCCCAGCTCGCCTTCCTGCGCAATGTGCAGCGCGGCGAGGCATATCAGGCGCAGGCGCCCACGCTCTGGGACGTCACCTTCCGCACCGCGGTCGCCCAGGCCGAACTGGAGGATCGCGAGCAGCCGAGCGCGTACCACACGCTTGCCTTCCACCGCACCGAGTCGAGCGGCGCCGTCGGCGAGGGTGACATCCTCATCGACACCACCCGCCCAGAGCTGCTCGCCGCCTGCGTCGCGCTGGTGGCCCACCCCGACGACGAGCGCTACCAACCGCTCTTCGGCACCACGGTCCGCACGCCGCTCTTCGACGTGGAAGTGCCGGTCGTCGCCCACCACCTCGCACAGCAGGACAAGGGCACCGGCATCGCCATGATCTGCACCTTCGGCGACGTCACCGACGTGATCTGGTGGCGGGAGCTCGGTCTGCCGAACCGCGCGATCCTCGGCTTCGACGGCCGCGTGCTCGCCGAGGCTCCCGAGGCGATCACCAGCGAGCGGGGCCGCGAAGCCTACGCCGCGATCGCGGGCAAGACCGTCTTCAGTGCGAAGGCCGCGATCGTCGAGGCGCTGCAGGCCTCGGGCGAACTGGTGGGCGAGATCCGCAAGATCTCGCACCCGGTGAAGTTCTTCGAGAAGGGCGACAAACCCCTGGAGATCGTCTCGACGCGTCAGTGGTACATCACGAACGGCGCCCGCGACGAGGGGCTGCGCGAGCGACTCCTCGCGCACGGACGCGAACTGGAGTGGCACCCCGACTTCATGCGGGTGCGCTACGAGAACTGGGTGGAGGGGCTCTCCGGTGACTGGCTGATCTCGCGCCAGCGCTTCTTCGGGGTGCCGATCCCGGTCTGGTACCCGCTCGACGCCGAGGGCAATCCGGTGTTCGATGAGCCGATCCTGCCGAACGAGGACCAGCTCCCGGTCGACCCGTCGAGCGATGTGCCCGCGGGCTACACCGCCGAGCAGCGGGGCGTGCCGGGCGGCTTCCAGGGCGAGGTCGACGTGATGGACACCTGGGCGACCTCCTCGCTGACACCGCAGCTCGCGGGCGGCTGGGAGCGCGACCCCGAGCTCTTCGAGCTGGTCTACCCCTTCAGTCTCCGGCCCCAGGGGCAGGACATCATCCGCACTTGGCTGTTCTCGACGGTGCTGCGCTCGGAGCTCGAGGCCGGCGCGCTGCCGTGGCGGCACGCGGGCATCTCGGGCTGGATCCTCGATCCCGACCGCAAGAAGATGTCGAAGTCGAAGGGGAATGTCGTGACGCCGGCCGGCTTGCTCGCGCAGCACGGTTCGGACGCGGTGCGCTACTGGGCGGCCTCGGCGAAGCTCGGCACTGACGCCGCATTCGACCCTCAGAACCCCACCCAGATCAAGATCGGGCGCCGCCTGGCGATCAAGCTGCTGAATGCCGCGAAGTTCACGCTGAGCTTCGACGCGTCCGGCGCGGGCACGGTGTCCGAGGCGCTGGATCGCTCGATGCTCGCCGGCCTGGCGCGCGTCGTCGAGGACGCGACTCGGGCGTTCGAGAACTACGACCATCAGCGCGCGCTCGAGCTCACCGAGTCGTTCTTCTGGACCTTCTGCGATGACTACCTCGAACTCGTGAAGGAGCGCGCGCACAACGGCGTCGGCCAGCCGCAGGCCTCGGCGGTGACGGCGCTGCGCACCGCGCTCTCGGTGTTCGTCCGCTTGCTCGCGCCGTTCCTGCCCTACGCCACTGAAGAGGTGTGGTCGTGGTTCGGCGAGGGCTCCGTCCATCGGGCGTCCTGGCCGCTCGCGGAAGAGGCCGCCGGCCTGGCGGGTGGCGACGCCGATGATGAGCTGCTCGGTCTCGTGGGCGGTGCGCTTATCGGCGTGCGGGGCGCGAAGACTGCGGCGAAGGCGTCGCAGCGGACCCCGGTCGAACTGGCCGTGGTGCACGCCCCGGCCGCGATCCGCGATCGACTGGCTCTCGCCGCGGAAGACCTCGCAGCGGTGGGGCGCATCGCCGAGTTGCGCATCGAGGCCGCCGAGGTGGAGGCCGTCACGGTCGCCGAGATCCGCCTCGAGCAGACGGAGGGGTAGTCGTGCAGCTGGGGGCGCGCTGGCGGGTGGGCGAACCGCCCCACTCGGGCGTGCCCCCGGCGCTCCACGCGGTGATCGCCGAGGCGGAGGCCGCCCATCCGGGAGCGTCCGCGTGGACGCTCACCTGGCTGGAGGGCAGGCCGCGCTGCGCGCTCGGCGGCGACGGCCTCGCGCCGCTGCTCACGGTGACGCTCGGCCCCTCGGGCGAGCCGCTCGTCGAGGCGGAGCGGAACTCAGCTGCGCCTCCTGCCGACGACGAGGACGACGACTGGCTCACCTGAGCGCCGAAGGCTGAACCCTGAAATCGTGATACTGGGCGGCACGCATCCCCGCGGCGCTCAGGCGCTCTCGCGGCCTCCGCGGCGGGCCTGCAGGACGAGCGGGGCGGACTCCCCCAGCACCGACTCGCGGGTGACGACCACCTTCGCGACGTCACCGGAGGAGGGCACCTCGAACATGACGGGCCCGAGCAGGTTCTCCAGAATGGCGCGCAGTCCCCGCGCTCCGGTCTTGCGCTCGACCGCCTGCTCCGCGATCGCCTCGAGCGCGGCGTCCTCGAACTCCAGGCGCACGCCGTCGATCTCGAACATGCGCTGGTACTGCTTGACCAGCGCGTTCTTCGGCTCGGTCAGAATGCGGGTGAGCGCATCGACGTCGAGCGGATCGACCGTCGCGACCACCGGGAGGCGGCCGATGAACTCGGGGATGAGCCCGAACTTGTGGAGGTCCTCGGGCTGCACCTCAGCGAACAGCTGTTCGTCGTTACGCCGGCTGGAGACCGGCGAACCGAAGCCGATGCCCCCCTTGCCGAGTCGCGATCCGATGATCTCCTCCAGCCCCGCGAAGGCACCTGCGACGATGAACAGGATGTTGGTGGTGTCGAGCTGGATGAACTCCTGGTTCGGGTGCTTGCGCCCGCCCTGCGGCGGGATGGAGGCGACGGTGCCCTCGAGGATCTTCAGCAACGCCTGCTGCACGCCCTCGCCCGAGACGTCGCGCGTGATGGAGGGATTCTCGGCCTTGCGGGAGATCTTGTCGATCTCGTCGATGTAGATGATGCCCGTCTCTGCGCGCTGGACGTCGAAGTCGGCGGCCTGCAGCAGCTTCAGGAGGATGTTCTCGACGTCCTCGCCGACGTAACCCGCCTCGGTGAGCGCCGTCGCATCGGCGACAGCGAAGGGGACGCCGAGCTGCCTGGCGAGCGACTGCGCGAGGTAGGTCTTCCCGCACCCCGTCGGACCGATCAGCAGGATGTTCGACTTCGCGATCTCGACCTCTTCGGCCGCGACATCTGCACTGACGAGCGCGGATCCCGCGCGCACGCGCTTGTAGTGGTTGTAGACCGCGACCGCCAGCGACTGCTTCGCGCGCGACTGACCGATGACGTACTGGTCGAGGAAGTCGGCGATCTCGCGCGGCTTGTGGAGCGTGAAGTCGGCGCTCTCGCTGCTCTGATGCTCGGAGAGGCGCTCCTCGATGATCTCGTTGCAGAGCGCCACGCACTCATCGCAGATGTAGATCTGCGGGCCGGCGATGAGCTGCTGCACCTGCTTCTGCGACTTCCCGCAGAACGAGCACTTGAGCAGCTCGCTGCTCTCGCCGATCTTCGCCATGCGGATGCTCCTTCACACTCGGAGGGGGACGACTCTTCGAGACTAGCGGGCACCACCGACATTCACGGACGGCACGCCGCCTGCGGCGTGCCGCCTCCGACCGAGGGGCCGGAGGCGGCGCGCCGAGAAACAGCCTACTGTCCGAGCACCGGCTGCGGGTTCTTGCGGCTGGTGAGCACCTGATCGACGAGCCCGTACTCGAGGGCCTCGTGCGCGCTGAGGATCTTGTCGCGGTCGATGTCCCGGTTGACCTCCTCGACCGAGCGCTTCGAGTGCTTCGAGAGCGTCTCCTCCAGCCACTCGCGCATGCGCATGATCTCGCGGGCCTGGATCTCGATGTCCGAGGCCTGGCCGTGACCCGCCTGACCCGTGGACGGCTGGTGGATGAGCACGCGCGCGTTCGGCAGGGCCAGGCGCTTGCCCGGCGTGCCCCCCGCGAGCAACACCGCGGCCGCCGAAGCCGCCTGTCCGAGGCACACGGTCTGAATGTGCGGGCGGATGTACTGCATCGTGTCGTAGATCGCCGTCATCGCGGTGAACGAGCCGCCGGGCGAATTGATGTACATGGTGATGTCGCGCTCGGGATCCTGGCTTTCGAGCACCAGCAGCTGCGCCATCACGTCGTCGGCCGAGGCGTCGTCGACCTGCACGCCGAGGAAGATGATCCGATCCTCGAACAGCTTGGCGTAGGGATCCTGGCGCTTGTAGCCGTATGCGGTGCGCTCCTCGAAGGAGGGCAGCACGTAGCGGGCGCTGGGCATGGCAATGTTCATGGGAAGTCGATCCACTCTCTCTGGCCTACTTGCTGGTGCCGCCGCCGCCGACGACGTCGCTCGCCGACTCGCGGATGAAGTCGACGAAGCCGTACTCGAGCGCCTCCTCAGCCGAGAACCAGCGATCCCGGTCCCCGTCCTCGTTGATCTGCTCCACGGTCTTGCCGGTCTGCGCCGCGGTGATCTCCGCCAGGCGGTTCTTCATCGACACGATGAGCTCGGCCTGGGTCTGGATGTCACTCGCCGTCCCGCCGAAACCGCCGTGCGGCTGGTGCAGCAGCACGCGCGCGTTCGGCGTGATGTAGCGCTTGCCGCGGGTTCCCGCCGTGAGCAGGAACTGGCCCATGGACGCCGCCATGCCGATCCCCACCGTCACGATGTCGTTCGGGACGAAGCTCATCGTGTCGTAGATGGCCATGCCTGCCGTGATCGAGCCGCCGGGCGAGTTGATGTAGAGGTAGATGTCTGCCTCGGGATCCTCGGCGGCGAGGAGCAGGATCTTCGCACAGATCTCGTTCGCGTTCTCGTCGCGCACTTCCGAGCCGAGCCAGATGATCCGGTCCTTCAGCAGGCGATCGAACACGCTGTTCGGTGGCGTCTGTTCTGCCATTCGGCGCTCCATTCGTTGTAGCTTGCTTCGAGCGTATCGACTCGCCGGGCTGCGCGTCGCCGTGTTCGCCGTGGGCGTGGCGGGCACGATCGGTATCGCCGCGCTCGCTGCCACCGCGGGCAAGGGGTGCGCCGCGACGCATCGTGCGCAGATGCACGGATCCCCCTCGCCCGCGGACGGGGAGGGGGATCCGGAAGCAAGCAGAAGCGGGACTACTCCGCGGACTTCTCGGCCTCGGCGGCGGCCTTCTTCGCTGCGCGCGTCGCGGCAGCCTTTTTGGCGGCGGCGGAACGGGCGGCCTTCTTGGCGTCTTCCTCCGACAGTTCGGCGGGGGCTTCGGCGGCGTCCGCAGCCTCGGCCTCCTCGACGATCTCCTCGGCCTCCGCAACCACCTCGGCCTCGGCCTCGTCCTCGCTGTCGACCGCGGTGAACTCGCTCAGGTCTACGGCGTTGCCGTCCTGATCGACGACCTCGGCCTGTGCGAGCGCGATGGCGAGGGCCTTGTTCCGGGTCACCTCGCCCAGGATCACGCCCATCTGGTTGCCCTGGCTGATCGCCTGGAGGAACTGGGTGGGCTCCATGCCGTACTGCTGCGCAGACTGGAAGATGTACTGCGAGAGCTCGTTCTGCGTGGGGGTGACGCCCTCTGCCTCGACGATCGCGTCGAGCAGCAGCTGCAGCTGGATCTGCTGCTCGGTCGACTTGCGCACCTCGGCGCGGTGCTCGTCGTCCTCCAGGCGGCCCTCGTTCTCGAGGTGACGGTGGACCTCCTCCTCGACGAGCTCCTCGGACACGGGGATCCCGGCCTGCTCGATGAGGGTCTCGGTGAAGAGGTCGCGTGCCTGCTGGCCCTGCGCGAACACGGCGGCGCGCGCGGCCTGCTCGCCGAGGCTCTCGCGCAGCTCGGCGATGGTGTCGAACTCGCTGGCGAGCTGCGCGAACTCGTCATCGGCCTCGGGCAGCTCGCGCTCCTTGACGGCGGTGAGAGTCACCTCGACCTCCGCGTCCTGACCCTCGTACTCGCCTCCGAGCAGCTGCGAGGTGAAGGTGGTGGACTCGCCGGCAGTGAGCGTCTCGATGGCCTCGTCGGTGCCGGCGAGCAGGTTGCCAGCACCGATCTCGTAGGAGACGCCGCTCGCCTGGTCGACCTCGTTGCCGTCGATCCGCGCGATCAGGTCGAGCTCGACGAAGTCGCCGGTCTTGGCGGGGCGGTCGACGGTGACGAGCGTGCCGAAGCGCTCGCGCAGCTTGGTGAGCTCGGCCTCCACGGCCTCCTCGTCGATCTTGGCGTTGTCGACGGTCAGCTTGAGGCCGTCGTACTTCGGCAGGGTGAACTCGGGGCGCACCTCGACCTCGAAGACGAGCACGAGGGTGCTCTTCGGATCCTTGGCGTCGGGCCACTGCTCCACGTCCGCCGTGGGGCGGCCCATCGGGCGCTCCTCGGCTTCGGCGAGGGCGGACTGGTAGAAGTCGTCGAGGGAGGCGTTCACGGCCTCCTGGATGACGGCCTCACGGCCGACCCGCTGATCGATGATGGGGGCCGGCACCTTGCCCTTGCGGAAGCCGGGAATGGAGACCTGCTCGGCGATCGTCTTGTAGGCCTGCTTGAGGTAGGGCTCCAGTTCGTCGAGCGTGACCTCGACGCTCAGCTTGGCGCGGGTCGGAGTGAGCTTCTCAGCGGTCGTCTTGGGCAATTTGGCCTCTCATCGTCGGAGTATCTGCTGCGTCACGGGCTGGTGGGCCCTGGTCGGGGCGACAGGATTCGAACCTGCGACCTCCCGCTCCCAAAGCGGGCGCTCTAGCCAAGCTGAGCTACGCCCCGGTACCCGCAGGTTTCACAGTCGTCTCGCGCGTCTGCGCGCAACCCGAGCAAGTCTAGCCGAAAGTCCCGCCTCACACGCAGCGTCCTTGGGAGCCGCCGCCCGTCCGGTTCGCCTGTCTGCGCGGTTCACCCGCGAGCGCAGGCGCCTCCAGGCCGGGGCGGGCCCATCGCTTCCCCGAGCTCAGACGTCGTCCGCCCCGTCCAGGAGCCGTTGCAGCGAGCGATGCCGGTCGCGCAACGAGGGCGTGCGGCGAAGGCGGCGGCCATGCGCGGCGACCGCGCGCAGCGAGCGGAGGCGCGCCGCGAGCAGGGCAGCCACGCTTCTCACCGGACACCCCCGCGCCGGCCCGCGGATCTGCCCTCTCGAGAGACCAGTCTGCGCAGGCCCGTGTACAGGAGGTAGCGTCCATGGTCGGCCGGAAACTCCCAGGTGCCCGCGTAGTCGCGCTGGCGGCCGCCGAATGAGCGCTTGAAGTCGCTGAACCCGGTCCAGGGGTGGTCTCGCACCTCAGGTGGCACGACCCCGTAGAGGTCGAAACTCGTCTGCGCACTCGCGCAGGCATCCTCGATCATCTGGCCAACCATGACCGTGCCGGGCGACAGGCGGCGGTGCGCGGTGCTCGTGGCGCCGTGCGCGTAGTAGCGGCAGTCGGGGTCATCGAAGATCAGGGACGCGGCAATGACCTCTGTGCCGGAGCGAAGCAGGTAGACGCGACCCGCCTGCAGCGGGAGCAGCACGCGCGCCGTGGCACGCAGGTAGTCAGCCCGGTGCGCGTGCATCCCGGTGCGCGCCGAGACCTCGGCGAGCAGTCGGATCAGATGCTCGACCTCCGCCGGATCGCTGCTTGCTTCCACGCGCAGCCCCTTCTTCGCAGCGTTGCGGTGACGGTTGCGCTGGCTGCTGGCGAACTCCGCGAGCACC
Source organism: Leucobacter massiliensis (assembly GCF_002982315.1). Taxonomy (GTDB): domain Bacteria; phylum Actinomycetota; class Actinomycetes; order Actinomycetales; family Microbacteriaceae; genus Leucobacter; species Leucobacter massiliensis. The sequence goes on from NZ_MWZD01000013.1 coordinate 253,394, forward strand.
TGAGGGAACGGCCGGTCGATGTCGATGATCTGCGTGTGCTCCGGTTGTCTCCGGGGAGCCCGGCGAAGCCCGAGCAGCGGGAACTCGGCGGGATCCACGCTGCCGCTCGGCTCCGCGCGGAGGTAGACCGCCCCGAGCTTCTTGGTGTTCTCGGTGAGCGATTCGAGAGCCTCACGGAGTGCTCCGGGGCGTTCGACGACGGGGCCGTATGGGGCGTAAAGTCGGGATCCACCGCGACCGGGCTCGAGGAAGGCCTGATAGTGCCACCCCTCGCCGCTCGCCTGGACCACCGTCCTGCCGAGGTGGCGCTGGAGCTCGGCCCACGGCTCTTGCTGGAGGAAGTGAGTCACGCGTTCCTCTCCCGGAGCCGTGCGGGCCTCCGCCGGCCCGCGGAACGTCTATGTCACGGCTGAGATTATACATGCCGTTCGCAATGTGTGTCCATCGTATCGAAATAGCTCCGCAACAGCGGAGCGCTCCGTCGCACCTTCGCGCGACTCGCCCGCGCTCGAGGTTCTCGGCGATGGCGGCACGCCCGGAACGAAGTAAGCCCCGCTCATGCGGGGCTTACGGAGTGGAGGGGCTGACGGGAATCGAACCCGCGTAACCAGTTTGGAAGACTGGGGCTCTACCATTGAGCTACAGCCCCGGGCTGCGAGCAGCGCGGGCGGTGCCGAGGCACCTCACCGATCATAGTGCATGGGCGCCCCGCCTCACACTTCGTCGTGTCGTCCGCGCGTCGCGGCCCGGTGGTGGCGCGTGTATTCGAGGTAGACCTCGGCGTTCTGGCTGACCGCCTCCCGGTCCTCTTCCCGGAGCTCGCGGACGACGCGGCCGGGAATCCCGGCGACGAGGGATCGCGGCGGAATGACGACGCCCTGCGGCACGAGTGCTCCGGCGGCGACGAGGGATCCCTCCCCCACGACGGCCCCGCTGAGCACGGTCGCGTTCATGCCGATGAGACAACCGTCTTCTATGGTGGCGCCGTGGACGACGGCGTTGTGACCGATGGACACGTCATCGCCGATGACCGCAGCTCCGCCGTTGCCGCGCTGCGTGTGCACGACGACGCCGTCCTGCAGGTTGCTGCGCCTCCCGATCCGGACGGCGTTCGAGTCGCCGCGGACCACGGCGTTGTACCAGACGCTGCTCTCGGCGCCGATCTCGACGTCGCCGACCACGACGGATCCGGGGGCGAGCCATGCGCTCTCGTCCAGTCTCGGCTCCCCGTAGGCCGCGATGGATATGACGTGGGGGCGCGGCGCGCCGTTCGCCTCCACGCTGCTCGGCACTGCCTCGTCCATGCGCCCTCCTCTGGATCGCGAAAAGGCCCCCGCCTGACGGCGGGGGCCTGAGCGCTCCCCCGGCTGGGCTCGAACCAGCGACATCCTGATTAACAGTCAAGCGCTCTGCCAACTGAGCTACAGGGGATCATTGCCGAAGCAACCCCATCATCGTAGCAAGAGCGGAAAACGCTCCGCAAATCGGGCGGGCTCAGTGGGGACCCGGGCGGGTCGCCGCTCTGAGGCTGCCGGCGGGGATCGCAGGGCTCCCGCGTGCTGGCGCTTATTCCTCGGCGATCTCGTCGTACGCGGTCGCCCGCAGCGCCTGGGCGAGCAGCTGCACGTAGCCGTGGTCCGCGTGGCGGAAGATCTCGTTGATGTCGCCCTGTCCGACGGTCCGCCCGTGCTGCAGCACGAGCACGTCCTGCACGAGTGCCTCGAGCATCCGGATGTCATGGCTGATGAGCAGCATCGACGCGCCGGTCCGTTCCCGGTACCACTGGAGCAGCTCGACGATCTTGGGCCGGTTGTTCGCATCGACACCGAGCGTGGGCTCGTCGGCGATGAGCAGCGCGGGATCCAGCATCAGGGACCGCATGACCGCGACGCGCTGCCGCTGTCCCTTGGAGAGCTCGTAGGGGTACTCCTGCAGTTTCGCGAGCGGGAGCGCCACGATGTCCATCATCTCGGCGATGCGTTCGCCGAGCTGCTCGCGGTCGAAGTGCTTGCTGCGCTCCACGATCGGCTCGAAGAGGATGTCGCCCACGTTGAGCTCGGGCGTGAGCGTCGCACCCGCGTCCTGGGCGAGGTGGCCGACGTAGGCGGTGAGGCGGGCGCGGCTCCGACGGCCGAGGCGACGCAGGGGCACGTCCATCACCTCGGCGGCGCCGCCGGTGAGCTTGATCCGGGCCGACTTCTCCCCCGCGTCGTCGGCTCGGCCGGCGAGGAACCGGGCGATCGTGGACTTGCCGGAGCCGCTTTCTCCGAGCAGCGCCATCACCCCGCCCCGGGCGAGCTCGAAGCTGACGCCTTCTACGGCCTCGAACTCGCGGCCGCCGGCGTGCGCCGGATAGGACAGCGAGAGGTCGGAGACTCGGACGATCGGATCGGCGTCGACGACGGGCTTGGCCATGGGTGAAGAGTTTACTCTTCCCGGAGGCCGCGTCGCGCAGCTTCCAGCGCGACGAGCTGCTCCTGGATGCGTCGCGCGCCCGGGTCGGTGTGGTCACCGATGCGCTGCAGCCGCGCCAGGAGCTCCTGCTTGAGCGAGAGCAGGTCCCGGTCGAGCAGGGAGATGACCACATCGCGCACGTAGGCGGCGAGCTGCTCGGCGCGACGCTGCGGCATGGGCGCGATCGCGAGCTCGCGGACGAGATCGCGATGGGTCTCGGGGGCGGCGGCGAGCACCACCTCGAGCCAGCCGGGGGTGCCCAGCGCGGGAAGGGCGGCCGCGATGGCGTCGCGGACGACCCTGAGCTCGGGCTCCGTCACCTGAGCGGTGACGGCCTGGCGCATGAGGTCTGCGCCGATGGCGTCACCCTGCTGCAGCATCGCCATGAGCGCGTCGCGCTCGAGCCAGGTGGTCGGGGTGCTGCGGAGCGTCGAGAGCGAGACCCGTCGCGGCGCCGGCGCGGGATCGGGCGCGACGGCTGCCGAGGCGCCGCCTTCGCCGTCATACTGCGGGCCGGAGCGGCGGGACTGGGATCCGGCGCGCTCCATCGCCCGCACGGCCTGCTGCACCTCAGCGAGCTCCGCGCCGAGCATGCCCGCGAGCTCTCGGGTGTATCCGGGCCGGAGCGAGGGATCCTTGATGCCTGCGACGATGGGGGCTGCGGCGCGCAGCGCGGCGACGCGCCCCTCGACGGAGTTGAGGTCGAATCGCCGGACGGCCTGTCTCAGCGCGAACTTGAAGAGCGGCTCTTTGCGAGTGAAGAGCTCGCGGACCGCCTCATCGCCCCGGTGCAGGCGCAGATCACTGGGGTCGAGCCCCTCGGGCGCTTCCGCCACATAGGTCTGGGCGCTGAAGCGCTTCTCCTCGCTGAAGGCGCGCAGCGCCGCCTTCTGCCCGGCCTCGTCGGGGTCGAAGGTGAAGATCACCTCCGCGGCGGCGTCATCGCCCATGATGCGCCTCAGCACGGAGATGTGGTCCTTGCCGAAGGCGGTGCCGCAGGTGGCGACGGCGGTGTCCACGCCTGCGAGGTGGCAGGCCATCACGTCGGTGTAGCCCTCCACGACCACCGCGCGCCTGCCGCGCGAGATGCCGCGTTTTGCGAGGTCGAGTCCGTAGAGGACCTGGGATTTGTGATAGACGGGCGTCTCGGGCGTGTTGAGATACTTCGGACCGTTGTCGTCGTCGTAGAGCCGGCGTGCGCCGAAACCGACGGTCTGTCCGCTGGTGTCGCGGATCGGCCACACGACACGGCCCCGGAAACGGTCGTAGACGCCTCGCTGCCCCTCCGAGACGAGACCAGCCTGCGTCAGCTCCTGCGGCGTGAAGCCCTGGCCGCGGAGATGCGTGGTGAGGTGATCCCAGCCGCGGGGGGCGTAACCGACGCCGAATCGCTCGCAAGCGGCGGCGTCGAAGCCGCGCTGGGTGAGGAATTCGCGCGCCGCCGCGCCCTCGTCGCTCGCGAGCTGCGAGACATAGAACTGTGCGGCGGCCTGGTTCGCCGCAAGCAGGCGGGAACGATTCGGTCCGTCCTCGCGCCGTGCACCGCCCTCCTCATAGCTGAGCGGATAGTTGATGCGCGCGGCGAGACGCTCGACCGACTCCGCGAAGGTGAGATGGTCCATGCGCTGCAGGAAAGTGATGGCGTCACCGGATTCTCCGCAGCCGAAGCAGTGGTAGTAGCCGAGCGCCGGGCGCACGTGGAAGCTGGGGCTGCGCTCGTCGTGGAAGGGGCAGAGACCCTTCATCGAGTCGATTCCGGCGTTCTTCAGGGTGACGTAGTCGCCCACGAGGTCACCGAGATTGGTGCGCCGCTTCACCTCCTCGACGTCGCTCGCGCGGATCCGGCCTGCCATAGTGCGAAGTCTATCGTCGCCGCTGAGCGCCGCCTCTCAAGCCAGCTGACGCGGTGGCGTCAGCACCGCTCGCGGAGAACGCGATGCGTTCTCCCTAAGCGAGCGGTGCCTCGCACAGACGGCGGTACCAGGCGATGGCGGACTGATCCGTCAGCGACGCCACCTGGTCGACGACAGCCCGGCGCGCCTCAGCCTCAGAGCCCGCGGCCCGCAGGTCCGCGGCGTAGGCCGGCTCGAGCGCGGCGCCTCCCGACTCCCACAGCGTGTGCAGCAGCTCGATGAGCAGGCTGCGCTGCCGACGATACGTCGGCTGCCGCCTGCCGCTCTGCATCACGAAGGCCGCCACGATGCCCTTCAGCACCGCGATCTCGGCACGGATCTCGCGCGGGACGAGCAACTCCGCCGCTTCATCACGATCGGCGCCGTACCGCGCGAGCGAGGTCCCATCCGCGGCCTCCAGGGTGGCGCGGATCGGAGCGCGCGCGAAGCGCCCGATCATGTCGCTCGTGAAGTTCTTCAGCTTGGCCTGGTCGCGACGCGAGCCGTCCCAGCTCGTGAGCCAGTTCGCGCCGGCGGACATCCGATCGTACGCCTCGCCCAGCTCATCGGAGGTGAAGCGCCCGTCTGCCCACTCCGCGACAGCCCGGATGAGCGCGGTGTGCCCCGAGCGGGCCGTCAGGATCTCGGGGTCGATGTGCTCGCTCACGATCGCGTCCTCGAAGTCGTGCACGGAGTAGGCGATGTCGTCGGAGAGGTCCATCACCTGGGCCTCCATGCACTTGCGACGCTCCGGGGCCCCGCGCCGCACCCACCGGAACACCGCGGCGTCGCTCTCGAAGTATCCGAACTTCGCGCCGCCCGCCGCCGACTCGCCCAGCGCCCAGGGGTACTTGCAGCTGGCGTCGAGCGTCGCGCGGGTCAGGTTCAGGCCGACGCTCTCGCCCTCCGGCCCGAAGTGCTTGGGCTCGAGCCGGGTGAGGATCCGCAGCGTCTGGGCATTGCCCTCGAAACCGCCGAAGCCCGCCATCCACTCGTCGAGAGCGCGCTCCCCATTGTGCCCGAACGGCGGGTGGCCGAGGTCGTGTGCGAGACAGGCGGTGTCCACCACGTCTTGGGAGAGCCCCAGGGCCACCGCCAGCTCGCGGCCGATCTGCGCCACCTCCAGCGAGTGGGTGAGGCGGTTCCTCGCGAAGTCGACTCCCGAGGCCGGGCTGAGCACCTGCGTCTTCGCGGCGAGCCGCCGCCAGCTGCTGGAGTGCAGCACGCGTGCGCGATCGCGGGCGAAGTCGGTGCGCGCTCCGCCATGCTGCTCGGGCAGGAAGCGCTCGGTGTCCTCCGGGCCGTAGCCCGCAGGGAGCATGGCTCGCCCGGGCGCGCGCAGCAGCGCCCGCGCCTCACCCACCGTCCGAGCCCCCGTCGACGCGCTCCCCCTCGGCGACCGCGGCCCGGTCCGCCAGCTCGCTCGTGCGGCTGTTCAGCCAGCCGTCCGGCAGGTGCACCCGCTTCGGGCTGCCGGCCCGGCCCCGCTGTCCCTCCGCACCCTCGCCCGGGTAGGGCATCCCGGGATCCATCGTCGCGAAGATCTCATCCATCTGGGCCAGGGACTCGACCGCCGCGAGCGCGCGCCGGGTGTCGCCGCCCACCCCGTAGCCCTTGAAGTACCAGGCAACGTGCTTGCGGATGTCGCGGCAGGCGCGATCCTCCTCGCCATCGAAGAACTCGACCAGGAGCTCGGTGTGGCGGCGCATCGCCGCCATCACGGAGCCCAGGGCCGGCTGCGCCGTCGCCGCGCGGGCCTCGTCCCAGGAGATCTCGCCGGCCTCGGCCCTGAAGGCCGCTGCCAGGTCTCCGAAGAGCCATGGCCGTCCGAGGCAGCCTCGCCCCACCACCACCCCGTCGCAGCCCGTCTCCCGGACCATGCGGATCGCGTCGTCGGCCGACCAGATGTCGCCGTTGCCGAGCACCGGCACGCTCGTCACCGTCTGCTTCAGCGTCGCGATGGACGCCCAGTCCGCCTCGCCCGAGTAGAACTGGCTGGCGGTGCGGCCGTGCAGCGCGATCGCCGCCACCCCAGCGTCCTCGGCGGCCCGCGCAGCGTCCAGGTAGGTGAGGTGATCCTCGTCGATGCCCTTGCGCATCTTCACCGTCAGCGGGATCTCTCCCGCCGCGCGCACCGCCTCCTCCACGATGGCGCGGAACAGATCGCTCTTCCACGGCAGCGCCGAACCACCGCCCCTGCGGGTGACCTTGGGAACGGGGCAACCGAAGTTGAGGTCGATGTGGTCGGCGAGGTCCTGGTCGACGAGGAAGCGCACCGCCTCCGAGACGGTCCGCGGATCGACGCCGTAGAGCTGGATCGACCGCGGCGTCTCGCTCTCGTGGTGCTTGATGAGCCGCAGTGAGGCGGGGGTGCGCTCCACGAGCGCGCGGCTCGTGATCATCTCGCTGACGTAGAGGCCAGCGCCGTATTCACGGCAGAGCCGCCGGAAGGCCGTGTTGGTGATGCCCGCCATGGGCGCGAGCACCACTGGCACGTCGAGGGCGAGCGGGCCGATCCGCAGGCGCGGGTCGCTGAGAGTCTGTGCAGTCATATCGCGACCATTCTCTCAGATCGGCCCTCCGCGCCCGCCCGCCCTTCCCCGAGTCGCGAGTCCGCGCATTCCCGCCGAGTCCGTGCGCTTCTGTGGCGCAGGTCCCTGCGGACTCGGCGGAAATGCGCGGTTTCGGCTGAGGTGCGCGTTCTTGCGGTGCCCAGAGCCGGGCGAGGGAGGGCCGGGAGGGGACGGATCGCTCAGGCCCCGGCGCCCGGGGTGTCGACCGCGCCCCCGAAGCGGCGATCACGCGAGTGATACACCTGGATCCCGCGCCACAGATCCTGCCTGCCGAAATCCGGCCACAGCGTGTCGAGGAACACCATCTCCGCGTAGGCCGACTGCCACAGCATGAAGTTGCTCGTCCGCTGCTCCCCCGAGCTGCGCAGGAAGAGATCCACATCGGGCAGCTCGGGCACATAGAGGTGCCGCTCGATGGTGCGCTCCGTGATCCCGCGCGAGGTGAGCCGGCCGGCCTCCACCTCGGCGGCGATCGCCCGCACCGCGTCGGTGAGCTCGTTGCGTCCGCCGTAGTTGACGCACATGGTGAGCGTCAGGCCCGTGTTGCCCGCGGTGGCGCGCTCCGCCGCCTGCAGCTCCTTGATGACCGAGCCCCAGAGGCGCGGCGTGCGACCCGCCCAGCGCATGCGGACGTTCCAGGCGTCGAGTTGGGCTCGGCGTCGCCGCAGCACATCCCGGTTGAAGCCCATCAGGAACCGCACCTCATCGGGCGAGCGACGCCAGTTCTCCGTCGAGAAGGCGTACACGCTGAGGTGCGTCACCCCCGCCTGGATCGCGCCCGCGACAACGTCGAGCAGCGCCTGCTCCCCCATGCGGTGCCCCTCCACGCGCGGCAGGCCGCGCTGGTTCGCCCAGCGGCCGTTGCCGTCCATCACGATCGCGACGTGCCGCGGTGGCGGACCACTGAAGCGAGGCGGCCGCTCGCCCGTCCAGTCGACCGGCACGAGGGAGTCGGGGGCAACGGGCATGCGCATATTCTATTCGGGATCGGCGCGGCGGCTCCGCGGCGGAACTCCGGCGCCGTCCAGCTCAGCGTTTCGGTGCGCTGAAGGACCGCAGCCCGCGCTCCAGGTGCCACTGCGTGTAGGCGGCGGCGATTCCGGCGGCCTGCTGCCGCTCTCGCTCGGAAGAGCTGAGGGCAGCGTCCCAGTCCCCGGCGAGCAGCGCCCGCAGCAGGGTGAGCGAGCCCGGGTCGAGACGGGGCGAACCGGGCGGGCGGCACGCCTCGCACACGGAGCCGCCGAGCTGCACGGAGATCGCGGTGTGCGGTCCCGGCGCGCCGCAGCGTGCGCAGACGTCGAACGACGGCGTCCACCCAGCGAGGGACATCGCGCGCAGGAGGTAGCCGTCGCGCACCAGCTCCGGGGGGATGCGCCCCGCCGCGAGGGTGCGGAGGGCGCCCACGAGCAGCGCGTAGAGCTCGCGCGAGCCTTCGCCCTCCGCGAGCCGCTCGGCGGTCTCCACGATCACGCTGCCCGCGAGATAGCGATCGTAGTCTGCGCTGATCGCCGGCCCGTATGCGCCGAGGGTCTCAGCCTGGGTGATCGTGTCGAGGGTGCGGCCCTCGAAGCACTGCAGATCGGCGACCATGAACGGTTCCAGACGCGCCCCGAACTTCGAGGAGGTGCGCCGCACGCCCTTCGCGACGGCACGCAGGAGACCGCGGCCGCGGGTGAGCAGCGTCACGATGCGATCCGCCTCGCCCAGCTTGTGCGTGCGGAGCACGACTCCTTGGTCACGGTACAGAGGCACCCGCCCAGTATCCCCCAGATCGGGCTCCCGTCCGTGCTGGTGGGCGGCGCGGCATCGGGGGCGCCGCACCGAAGTCACGCGGCTCGAACCGGGGCGCTGCGGCGGGCAGGGCCCTGGGGGACAATAGGGGGATGCTGGACGAGACCTTCCGCACCCCGCTCGCCGCCGACCTCGTGGCGGTCGGGGTCGGCAGCCTGCAGGGCGCGCTCTTCGCGGCGGGCTTCAAGCGCATCGACCTGCTTGGCGTCGCGATCATCGGCATCGCCTCGGGCATCGGCGGGGGCTTCCTCCGCGACATCCTCCTCGGCAGCACCCCGATCGCCTTCTCCAACAACCTCTTCCTCGTCGTCGCGACGGGCGCCGCCTTTCTCGGCATGCTGCTCCCCCGCTTCCTGCGGAAGCTGGATCCGGCGATCACCGTGCTCGACGCGCTGAGCATCGGCATGTTCGGTGCGATCGGCACGACCAAGGCGCTCGAGATGGACCTCCCGGTGGTGCCGGCGCTGTTCATCGGAACCGTGTCGGCGGTGGGCGGCGGCGTGCTGCGGGACGTCATGCTCAGCATCCCGATCGCGCTCATGCACGTCGGTTCCCTCTACGCCGTCGCGAGCCTGGCCGGCGTCGCGGTGCTCACGGCGCTGCTCGCACTCGGTGTTCCCGTGGTCACCGCAGGAATCGTGTGCGTCGTGGTCACCGCCGCGGTGAGGCTGCTCGCGGTCCGCTTCGGCTGGAGCCTCCCCGAGCAGCGCGCACTCAGCCGGATCCAGTTGCGCCGCCAGCGCCAGGTCGAGCAGGTCATCGATGAGGCGCTGCACACCGGCACGATCACGCTGCCGATCGTGCTCCCCGACTCCGAAGACCGCGACGATGCAGCCGGTGGCGGGTCCGCGGGCCCGACGCGGCGAACCGCTCAAGAGCCCGGAGAGAACGACGAGAACGACGAGAACGACCAGCACGGCGGACAGCGACGCGGCGCGCACTGAGCGAGGATCCGGGCGCCCCGCGGAACGCCGCGCCCGGCCCGCTCAGGAGCGTGCGCCGCGCCGACGCCCGAGCTTCGACTCGGCCTCACGCCAGGCCCGCTGCGCCGGCGTCTCGCCCCCGGGGACGGCTGCCTGCCTGCCGAATCGCTCCATGCGCACCGCAGCGCCGCCACGAGCGAGGTGCCAAGCGTGGGTGATCGCCAGGGCAAGCGCGTCCGCAGCGTCGGCGGGCTTCGGGGGCTCCGCGAGGCCGAGCAGGCGCGTCACCATCGTGGTCACCTGGGCCTTGTCGGCCGCGCCGTAGCCGGTCACCTGCGCCTTCACCTCGTTCGGCGTGTAGAGGGCGACGGGGATCCCTCGCGCCTCCGCCAGGTACATCACCACCCCGCTGATCTGCGCCACGCCCATCACACTCGCCACGTTGTCCTGCGCGAACACGCGCTCGAGCGCGATCCCCGTCGGCTTCTCGCCGTCGAGGAGGCGCTCGATGCTGGCTCCGATGCGGTGGATGCGCTCGGGCAGCGGCGTCTCGGCCGAGCTCCGCAGCACCTCCACGTGCTCGAAGGTGACACGCCGCGAGGCGCCCGCCGTGACGATCCCGATCCCGCAGCGGGTCAGGCCTGGGTCTACACCGATGATGCGAGCCACCTGTATACCCCTCTCACCGTTCCAGCAGCCGACGGCGGCTCCTGCGCACGCGGCGCTGGGCGCGATGCGTTGCCCAGAGCGCCGAAGCGGGGTCCACACCGATGATGCGAGCCACGGCGGGCGCTCCCCCGCTACTCGTCGTTCGCGAGCTCGGCCTGCACCTCGGCGCTCAGGTCGAAGTTGGAGAAGACATTCTGCACGTCGTCGCTGTCCTCGAGCGCGTCGATCAGGCGGAACACCTTGCGAGCCGTGTCCGCGTCGATCTCCACCTTCAGATTTGGCACGAACTCGGCGTCGGCCGAGTCGTAGTCGATGCCGGCGTCGACGAGCGCGGTGCGGGCGGCGACCAGCTCGGATGCCTCGGTGATGACCTCGAAAGCCTCCCCGTTCGGCGTCGGGGTGACCTCTTCCGCGCCGGCCTCGAGCACGGCCATGAGGACGTCGTCCTCGGTCGTGCCCTCCGCGGGCACCGTGATGACGCCCTTACGGTTGAAGTTGTAGGCGACGCTGCCGGGGTCGGCGAGGGTGCCGCCGTTGCGGCTGAGGGCGGTGCGCACCTCCGCGGCCGCACGGTTCTTGTTGTCGGTGAGGCACTCGATCATCAGCGCCACGCCGTTCGGGCCGTAGCCTTCGTACATGATCGTCGTGTACTCCACGGCGTCGCCGGTGAGGCCGGCGCCGCGCTTGATGGCGCGGTCGATGTTGTCGCCGGGAACCGAGTTCTTCTTCGCCTTGTGCACGGCGTCGGCGAGGGTCGGGTTGCCCGCGATGTCGGCACCGCCGATGCGGGCGGCCACCTCGATGTTCTTGATGTACTTCGCGAAGGCCTTGGCCCGCTTCGCGTCGATGACGGCCTTCTTGTGCTTCGTCGTTGCCCATTTGGAGTGTCCGGACACGGGAGCTCCTTCGTCTGTGTGTCTGCGTGAAAACTAGTGTAGGGATCTGCGGTGCGCCGCGGCCTCAGCCGGCGGATGCGGTGCCGGCCGGTCCGGGGTCCACGGGCCAGGCGGCGGCGATGGAGGCGCGCACGTCCCCGAGGAGCTGCGGCAGGGCTTTCGTCTTCGCGATGATCGGGAAGAAGTTGTGGTCGGAGGCCCAGCGCGGCACGATGTGCTGGTGCAGGTGGGCCGCGATGCCTGCCCCCGCGATCTCGCCCTGGTTCATGCCGATGTTGAAGCCGTCGCAGCCCATCACCTCGCGCGCGACACGCATCGCCGTTTGGGTGAGCGCGCCGATCTCCGCGACCTCTTCATGGCTTGCCTCGTCGTACTGAGAGATGTGCCGGTAGGGGCACACGAGCAGGTGCCCGTTGTTGTAGGGGAAGAGGTTGAGCAGCACGTAGGCGGTCGTGCCGCGCGCGACGATGAGCGCGTCCTCGTCGCTGCGGGCGGGAGCGGCGCAGAACGGGCAGTCGTTGTGGTCCGGCTGGTGATGGTCAGCCACGTACACCATGCGGTGCGGCACCCACAGGCGCTGCAGCTCGTCGGGGGTGCCCACGGCCCCCGACTCGGCCAGGGACTCTACTCGGTCCATGCCGTCGAGACCTGCTCGTGCGCGTCGATGGAGCCGACGATCCGCTCGATCGCCTCCGCCACGGGCACGCCGTTGAGCTGCGTGCCGTCGCGGAAGCGGAAGCTGACGGCGCCGGCTGCGCGGTCGTCCTCCCCTGCGATGAGCTGGAAGGGCACCTTCGCCTTCGTGTGGGTGCGGATCTTCTTCGGCATCCGGTCGTCGCTGTGGTCGACCTCGGCCCGCACGCCGCGTTCGTGCAGCTGCGCGATGACCCCGTCGAGGTACTCGCCGTACTGCTCGGCGACGGGGATACCCACCACCTGCACGGGCGACAGCCACACCGGGAACGCCCCGGCGTAGTGCTCCAGCAGGATCGCGAAGAAGCGTTCGATGGAGCCGAAGAGCGCGCGGTGGATCATGATGGGGCGGTGCTTCTCGCCGTCCGCTCCGGTGTACTCGAGCTCGAAGCGCTCGGGCAGATTGGGATCGACCTGCACCGTGGAGAGCTGCCACACGCGGCCGATGGCATCGCGCGTCTTGAGGTCGATCTTCGGGCCGTAGAACGCGGCCTCGCCCGGCACCTCGGTGAGCTTGAGCCCGGAGGCGAGGGCCACCTGGCGCAGCGCATCCGTCGAGCTCTCCCAGAACTCGTCCGTGCCGATCCACTTGTCCTTCTCGTCGTCCCGCATGGACAGTTCGAGTTCGAAGTCGGTGAGACCGAAGTCGCGCAGCATGGAGATGATGAAGTCGAGGACCTTCCCCGCCTCCTCCTGCAGCTGATCCGGGGTGACGAAGAGGTGCGAGTCGTCCTGCGTGAAGCCGCGCACGCGGGTGAGCCCGTGCAGCGCGCCCGAGCGCTCGTAGCGGTAGACCGTTCCGTTCTCGGCGAGTCGCAGGGGCAGATCACGGTAGCTGCGCGAGCGCTCCTTGTAGATGAGGATGTGCATCGGGCAGTTCATGGGCTTCAGGTAGTAGTCCTGGCCCTGCTTGACCACGTGGCCGTCGTCGTCCGCGACCTCGTCGAGGTGGATCGCGGGGAACATGTCGTCCTTGTAGTTGACGAGGTGGTTCGACTGCCAGAAGAGGTCTTCCTTCGAGATGTGCGGCGTGTACACGTAGTGGTAGCCCGCCGCGATGTGGCGCCGGCGGGCGTGCTGCTCCATCTCGCCGCGGATGATGCCGCCGCGCGGGTGCCACACCGACATGCCGGAGCCGATCTCGTCCGGGAAGGAGAACAGGTCGAGCTCCTTGCCGAGCTTGCGGTGGTCGCGCTTCGCGGCCTCCTCCAGGCGCGTCTGGTAGGCCCGCAGCTCGTCCTTGCTCGGCCAGGCCGTGCCGTAGATGCGCTGCAGCATGGGGTTCTTCTCGCTGCCGCGCCAGTAGGCTCCCGCCGAGCGCATCAGCGACCAGCCGTTGCCGATGATCCGCGTGTTCGGCACGTGCGGGCCGCGGCACAGATCCTTCCAGCAGAGCTCGCCGGTCTTCGGGTCGATGTTGTCGTAGATCGTCAGCTCGGCGCCGCCGACCTCGACGCTCTCGCCGTTCTCGTCGCCCGCTCCGCCCTTCAGGCCGATCAGCTCGAGCTTGTAGGGCTCCTCGGCCAGCTCGGCACGCGCCTCCTCCTCGGTGACGACGCGGCGCACGAAGCGCTGACCCTGCTTGATGATCCGCTGCATCTCCTTCTCGATGAGCCGGAGATCCTCCGGCGTGAAGGGCTGCGCGGGATCGAAATCGTAGTAGAAGCCGTCGGTGATGGGGGGACCGATGCCGAGCTTCGTCTCGGGGTTGATGCGCTGCACCGCCTGCGCGAGCACGTGCGCGGCCGAGTGGCGCAGGATGCTGAGCCCCTCCTCCGAGTCGATCGTCACCGGCTCGACCGTGTCCGACTCCGTCACCTCGGTCGCCAGGTCGCGCAGTTCGCCGCCCACGCGCATCGCGACGATCGATCGATCGGTGAACAGGGAGAAGCCATCGGCCACGGGTGAGCTCCTTCGAGAGGGAATCGCTGACCACACGATTCTAGTCCGGTCCCCCGACACGGACGGCTCTCCTGACCTCTCCCCCTGCCTGCTCCCCCTCGAAGCGAGGGCGCGGCGGCGCCTTCGACGATTCTGCCGGCCTCCCGACCCGGGGCCTGTCGGGGGTGCCCGCTAGCCTGAGCGCATGACTCGGATCGATGACGAGGCGCAGGCCCGCGAGCGGGAGCGGGCGCGACGAGCGGCTGACTGGCAGACGGACGCCCGCCGGGTGCGGCGCGTACGCGTCTTCCGCGACGCCGCGATCGACGAGACGCGCTGGCCCGCCACGATTCCCGCAGTGCGCGCATTCTTGCGCGTCGCAGGCGGCGAAGGCTGGGAGTTCTCGCCCGGGGTGACCTTCCTGGTGGGCGAGAACGGATCGGGGAAGAGCACCCTGCTGGAAGGCATCGCCGAGGCGGTCGGTCTGCCGGCCGAGGGCGGCAGCACGAACGGGGGTCGCGCGAGCGCGGGCATCGAGTCGCCGCTCGGCGAGTGGCTGCGCGTCGAGCACGGTCTGGCCTCCTCGCGGTGGGGCTTCTTCCTGCGGGCCGAGACGATGCACGGCTACTACTCCTATCTCGAAGATCTCGCCGAGTTCGGGAGCCCGGATCCGAGCTATCACCGCATGAGCCACGGCGAGTCCTTCAACACGATCCTGTCGGAGAAGCTCGATCCCGAGCGCTTCGTGACCGGTCTTGCGCTGCTCGACGAGCCCGAGGCGGGTCTCTCCTTCACCTCGCTGCTGAGCTGGCTCTCAGCCCTCGACCGTATGCGTGCCCGCGGCACCCAGGTGATCTGCGCCACGCACTCGCCGATCCTCACCTCACTCCCCGGTGCCACGATCCTCGAACTCGGCGACTGGGGCATCCGCGAGGCTGCATGGGGGGAACTCCAGCTCGTCGATCATCACTGCCGCTTTCTCGACGCTCCCGAGCGCTACTTACGCCACCTCCTCGCGGAATAGGGCGCGCATCACCCCCGCCCAGGTGACGCGCGCCCTCCTCGCGCCGAGCGTTCCGGCTCAGCTCTCCAGATCGGCGATGCGCACGAGCATCTTGCCGGTGTTGGCGCCCCGCATCATGTCGAGGAAGGCATCGACCGCGTGGTCGATGCCGTCGACGATCGTCTCGTCGTAGGCGATCTCGCCCGCCGCGAACCAGGCCGCCATCTTCTCCTGGAACTCGGGCGCCAGCTGCACGTAGCGGCCCAGGGTGAAGCCGCGCAGGGTGAGCGCGCGCGTGATGATGTTCGCCATGTTGTCGGGCCCGGCGGGCTTCTCGGTCGTGTTGTAGCCCGCGATCGCACCGCAGAGCGCGATCCGCCCGCCGTCGTTCATCACATCGAGGGCCGCTTCCAGGTGGTCGCCGCCCACATTGTCGAAGAAGACGTCGATGCCTTCGGGGGCGATCTCGGCGAGCTGCTCGCGGACGGGGGCGTCCTTGTAGTTGAATGCTGCGTCGTAGCCGTACTTCTCGGTGAGCAGGGCGACCTTCTCGGCCGATCCGGCCGAGCCGATCACGCGCTTGGCGCCGAGCAGCCGCGCGATCTGGCCCGCCGCCGTGCCGACGGCCCCGGCTGCGCCCGAGACGAACACCGTGTCGCCCTCGCGCATCCCGGCCACCGCCGTGAGGCCGACGTATCCCGTCATCCCGGTCATGCCGAGGATGCCCAGCCGCACCGAGAGCGGCACGCCCGGCAGTTCAGGAACGGCGCGGAAGGCGGAGGCGTCCGCCTGAGCGATGTCGCGCCAGCCGAGGTCGTGCTGGACAAGCGTGCCCACCGGCAACTGCTCGGCAGCGGACTCGATGACGCGGCCGATCGCTCCGCCGGTCATCGTCTCTCCGAGCGCGAAGGGCGGGGTGTAGCTCTTCACGTCGTTCATGCGGCCCCGCATGTAGGGGTCGACGGAGATGTACGCGTTCTGCACGCGCACCTCGCCGGGCCGGAGGTCGCCGTACTCGACGGTGGCCGTGCGGAAGTCGTCATGCGTGGGCCAGCCCTGCGGACGGGCTGCGAGCTGGATCTGGGTGCTGGTGGTCTGCGACATGGAGCTGCCTTTTCGGGTCGGGGATCCGGGTGTGGATCCGTGGGAATCGGGGTCTGATTCGGATGATGTGCCGGGCCGACCGGCTCCCGGAGCGGTGCCGGAGCCGTCGACCGTCCTGGCTCAGCGCGGAGCGGCCGTTGATACGGGTGGTGACGGCGTCAGAGCGCGAGCCCGATCGCGAGCGTGATCACCGCGAGCGCGGGGATGACGCCCTGCTTGAGCGCGGCAGAGGCCTTGTCCGGGCTGGAGAGCAGCAGGACGAGCGCTGCGGCGGTCATGGATCCCGCTCCTGTGAACACGAGCGTGGCGCCGATGACCGGCTGAGCGGCGAGGAAGAAGACGATGCCGAGAGCCACCGTGATCGCGAGGAACAGGTTGTAGAAGCCCTGGTTGAACGCGAGCGCCTGCTGGCTCCGGGCCTGCTCGACGGTGCCGGTCCCGAACACGGCGCGGGCGCGCTCGCCGGTCCACGCGATGGACTCGAGAGTGAAGATGAAGACGTGCAGCAGCGCGGCGAGGCCGGCCAGCACGAGACTCACGACGATCATGGTGTACTCCCCCGTTTCCGCGTCTGCACGCGGCTATTGTGTATTGGTCGTTCTAGAATATACTGGAACGGTCAGTTCGTAAAGCGGGAGGCTCAGATGGGGCGGATCCAGACCTTCGACACCGTCGATGCGGTGCGCGCGGCCCGAGCCGTCTTCTGGGAGCACGGCTTCGAGGGAGCTTCGCTTCCGGAGCTGGAGCGGGCGACCGGTGTGGGACGATCCAGCATCTATCACGCCTTCGGCTCGAAGCGCGGCCTCTTCGACGCGGCGGTGCAGAGCTACCTGGACGAGGTCATCCGCCCGCGTCTGCGCCCGCTCACCGTCGCACCGGTGCAGGCCGGCGCGCTCGAGGAGTACCTGAGTGGCCTGCGCACCGCGCTGCTCGCGCAGGGCACGCTGCCCGCGACGAGCGGGTGCATGCTCGTCAACTCGGCCGGGGCGCCCATCGGGCACGACGAGGCCGTCGCGCACACCATCGCCGCGTACCGCACCGAGCTGCGGGACGCCATGCTCGCGGGAGTGCGCGCCCGGCTGCCGCAGCTCGACCCGGCAGAGCAGGAGACGCTCGCGGACAGCTGCGCCGGACTCGTCATCGCCGCCTTCGCGCTCGTGCGCGTCGACCCCGAACAGTCCGCGCGCTCGATCGACACCGCCCTCGCCCTGCTGCGCCGCTAATCCGAAACAAGAGAACCCCCGGCGGAGCCAGGGGTTCTCGGAGTGGGCGATACCAGACTCGAACTGATGACCTCTTCCGTGTGAAGGAAGCGCGCTACCAACTGCGCCAATCGCCCTCAGGCGGATCACCGATCCGCACTGCCTCAACGATCATACACGGAACGACGGACACCGAGGCGCACCTCCCCGACTGCGCCGTCATCTCAATGGACTCGGATCACTCGTCCGGGCGTGTCGTCACCGGAGCGAGCTCACTGTTGAGCTGCTGCTCGAGCTCAGAGCTCACCTCGCTCAGCGCCGCGAGCTGCTCACGCAGTGCGTTGTAGCGGTCGATATCGGCCTGCAAGCCCTCCAGCACCTCCTCGAGCTCGCCCCGCCGCGCATCCAGCTCCGAGCGGATCCGCTCGAACTCCTCCGGATCGTCGGCGAACTCCGCCCGCCCGTTCCGAGCCGCGAAATCGTTCGCCTCCGCGTTGAACTCATCCACGGCGACGTCATAGTCCGCCTTCCGGCGCTCCACCTCTTCCCGGAGCGCCGACATCTCCTCCTGCAGCTCATCAGCCCGATCCTGCAGTGCCACGAACACCGAGTGATACTCGACAAAGCGATCCACCAGGGCATCGCGATCAGACAGCCACCGGCCGAAATGCTCCTCCAGCCAGGGCGGCAGCTCCCGCACCTCCGTGCCCAGCACCGAATGCAGCTCATTCGCGAAGGCCCCGTCGGAGAGATGCTCGTAGACGGACATGCGCTCACGCAGCTCAGGGTCGTCTTCCGCCAGCCGCTCATACTCGCGCCGCAGCCGCTCAGCGAGCGCGGTCCGGTCGCCCTCCCCCAGGCGCCCATACGCCGCGTGGAGCAGCTCGTGCGCGGCCGTCACCTCGACGATCCCGTCGATCCGCTCGTCCCTCACCTCGAACAGGTGAATCCGGTCCTCCTTGTAGCAACCGAGGACGTGGCCCTGCTCGGCATGGTCGACACCCGCGCAGCGGTCGTTGAACTCCGTGCCGGCATCCACCGTGGGCCGCGTCGCCAGAAAGATCCGGTCTCCGGCATCCGTCAACGACAGATCCTCCCGGAGCTGCTCGACACGGGGCGTCGGCTCATAGCCCAAGCCCGAGAAATGATCCCGGATCTCCTGACGGTGCATCACCGCCACGATCACCGCCGCCGCAAGCACGAGCACCACAGACGCAGCGAGAAGCTGCGTCACTCTCCCCCGGGCCCGCGACGCCATGTCTCTACCGTAATGGTCCCGTGGCGATTGAGCACGAACCCGGCCCCCATCGCGAGCTCAATCTGCGGGAAAGCGGCATCGCGCCCGGCGGCGCGCCCGGGCGACCGGCACTGATTTGCGCCCGGCAAGCGACCACCCCTATAGTTATTCAGGTCGCGGCAACGCGGCAGAATGCGGATGTAGCGCAGTTGGTAGCGCATCACCTTGCCAAGGTGAGGGTCGCGAGTTCGAGTCTCGTCATCCGCTCCAGTGGCCGAGTTCATCTCGGCCGCTTGTAGTGTCAACCACTACTACGGTGGCGTGGCCGAGAGGCGAGGCAGCGGCCTGCAAAGCCGTATACACGGGTTCGAATCCCGTCGCCACCTCGCCTCATAATTGAATAGCCTTCACAGGCGCGATTGGCGCAGCGGTAGCGCGCTTCCCTGACACGGAAGAGGTCACTGGTTCGATCCCAGTATCGCGCACAGAGAGAAACCCCTGGTAAACCAGGGGTTTTCTTCGTTTCGGGGCACTGTTTGCAGCTCGCGTGGTACCTCCGTGGTACCCACGAATCGGGCGGGTGACCCTAGTTGCGCCAACAAGGGTCACCCGGTAGCGTTGTCTTCAGGCGCTAACTCTCACCCCGCCGCCGCAAGGCGAGTAGGCCGCAAGGTTGACAGACTCAGGGTGACGCCTCTCGATAAAGTTCCGCTTGACCCCCAGAGACAGGCATCCAGGTAAAGGCTCCGGCCTTTTGCTCGAAGGATGCACTCGTGGCTACTGTCAAGACTTCTCGGACCAAGGTCCGCACCGCTGATAGCGATCAGCTCACCCGCACGATCACGGACACCGCGACGCGGCTCGGTGTAAGCCACAAGACCGTCAGGCGGATGATCGACGAAGGCCGTCTGAAGACCGTTCGCCCTCTCGGCGCTGGTCGCGGCCGCCTGGTTCTCGTGACCGAGGACTCCATCCGGGCGCTGCTGGCAACCGCCGCCTGACCCCCGCAAGAGCCGTCTCAACGAAGAGACGACCCTCGCGGTATCCGGGCGTTGGCAGCGCACCGGGCGAGTGTCGTCAGAAAGATTCCTATGACCAAGAATACCAGGGGCCCGCGATACGCGGGGTTCCGTCTGACTGTTCCCGCCGACCTCGCGACGCCCGCAGACGTGGCAGGCGTGCTCGATCCGCAGCGCACGGTGCACGACTACGCCGTCGGCCTGCACGACCGCGACAGCGCAGCGCCGCACACCCAGGGTGCCATGCTGTGCCCGACGCGGGTCGCGCTCCCCGAGATGCGTCGTCGGCTCTCGCGCGGTCTCGACCTCGCCGCCGATCTGATCGACCTCGACCCTCTGGTCGCCGGTCGCGGCAGGAGCGCGCGTGACGCCTTCCTCGGGTTCGTGTCGTACCTTCCGCACGACGACGCCGGGCGGAAGACGCGCGGCAAGGCGCTCTATTCCCGCGCCTCGATCCTCGTGTCCGATCCGGGCATCTGGGATCAGGTCGACAAGTGGCGCGAGCGCCAGGCCCGGGCCTCGAAGTTGGCTCGCCCCCTCGACGAGGCCGAGACGGTCGAGCTGATGCTCATGTACGCGCACACCGACCCGGACACCGTCATGATGCGCGAGCCGCTGTTGTGGCGCGCGCCCGGTAACCGCGCCCGGTTCACGCGGGCGTACTCGGATCGCGCCGCCGCCATTCATGGCGGCGAGGACATCCCCGGTCATCTTTTCGACAGGATGCCCGCCGATCTGGTGGAGCGGCTGACCGCCTGACCTACCCCCGGCTCGCCGTCGGCGGGCCGATCACCACACAACGAGAGGAGCCACACCGTGGCATCGAAGACCAGCAAGGATTTGTTCGCCGAGGCCGCCTCGGCGCAGAAGGCAGCGAAGCTCGCGGAGGCCCGCGAGTACGAGGCGTTCGGGCGCGAGATCGCGAAGCGGTTCGCCCCGGGCGTGAGGGGCGCGACCGACGCTATCGCAGCGTCGCGGATCGCCCTGGACGGGGTGACCGTCCCCGACGATTCGGCAGGGACCGTCTCGAGCGATTCGCACGAGACGGTCCCCCCGGATTCGGACGACGAGACCGACGCGCAGCCGTCGTTCTCGTCGGGCGGCTGGAGTCGGCAGTGACGCTGCCGACCCCCACGGAGAGCCCGCGACAGTCAACAGGCTGTCGCGGTGCTCGACGTGCTACGCGCGCCGCAGACGAGGCCCCGGTGGGCTGTCGTCTGGGGTGTGCGTCGAGGCCCGCCAGGGCCGAGGAGCCCCGCAGGGCGACCGAGACACTTTGGAGCGCAGCGAAAAAGTGTCCTAGGTCGTTAATGACACTCTTAGGCGCCTGGGGTAGCGAAGCGCGGGCCCCCAGGTGAGTAAGGGTGTCGCGGCGGCGCAGCGGATGGGGTAGCGCAGCGAGGGGCCCCGTGCGATGTGACGACGCGCGACAGCACGCTTCCCGATGTACCGGGGAGCGAGATGGAGCACGCGAACGAAAGGAACTGAAGTGAGCAAAGCAGGTGCAGCAGTGGGCCGGGCGGCGTTCCGCGCGACCCACGCGAAGACGGGCGGGAAGTTCCCGCCGAAGAAGGGTTCGGCGGGCGCGCAGCCGCACGGATCGAACGAGGCGATCATCAAGGAGGCGCTGCGGTCGCTCGACCCCGAGCAGTCAAAGATCGAGGCGGCGAAGAACCCGAATATCGTGCTCGCGGATGAAGCGCTGAACGAGAACTGGGTAAACGACGGCAACGGCGGAATGAAGCCCGCGACCTCGTTCCAGGAAGCGCTCGACTACCTCGCCTCGCGCAACGCGCAGCTCTTCCGAAAGCAGACCGCGAACGACTACGAGCTGACCGAGATCGTCGTGCACCTGCCCGACAACCTCTGCATCGACGACCCCGTCAACGTGAGCTACGTGCTCGACGAGAACGGCAAGCAGGTCATCAGCGAGAAGACCGGCCAGCCGCTCACGAAGCCGCGCCGCATCGCCCGTGATCCCGACGAGGCCCGCCGCTACTTCAACGACGCTCAGGAGTTCCTCACCGAGCACGGCATCGTCGCCGGAGGCCACGACGGTCTGCACTGGCGCACCGACCAGTACAGCGAGCACAGGCCGCACATGCAGCTCGGCTTCGACAGCTATGCGGTCGATCCGAAGCACCCCGGCTTCCTGCGTAACGAGTTCTCGCGCAAGTGGTTCTCGCACCGCGATGTCGTCTACCCCGACGGGCACCCGAAGGCAGGCAAGTCGGTCAGTGGCAAGGTCAAGCTCTCGGACTACCAGACCGCGATGCGCGAGCACATGATCGAACGCGGCTGGCCGGTCGAGGCCGAGATCGACAAGGCCAACGAGGGCTCCTACCTCGGCAAGAAGAACTACGCCCGCGCCGACAACAACAGGATCATCGCCGAAGACCGTCTGGCAGCCGCACGCGAGCAGGAAGACCAGAACGCCGTCGATCTGGCCGAGCTCGAAGAAGCCGACGCAGACCTCGAAGAGCGCACGCAGGACATTGCTCAGCGCGAGACCGACTGGCTGACTCGCAAGCGCAAGCTCGACGCACGAGAGGCGGATCTCGACCGGCGCGACCAGGAGACCGCAGACGACCGTCTCGCGGCCCAGAACGAGCGCCGCGAGGCCGAGTCGCTCAACGCTGCGAAGCGGGCCGAGATCGCCCGCCTGCGCGCGCTGCGTGAGGATGTCGAGCGGGACCTTGCAGCCGCCGGACCCGCGCCGCAGCCGCCGAGTTATGACGATATGCGGGCCGAATTCCTCGGCGAGCAGTCGGCGCAGCTGACGGCGTTCGCGAAATCCCGGAAGCGCCCTGACGGCACGACGATGCTCGACGACTTCGAGGACTGGGCGCGTGCGAAGCACGCGAAGCTCACCCGCCAGGGCCAGCCGGTCGGGAGGTACGAGACCTGGCGCGACCGCACCGCCGCCGCGCAGAAGAGGCTCACCATGGCGCAGCTCAACGATGCCCCTATGCGCGCGTCTGAGCGAGACCGTGGGCACGGCTACGGGGAGTGATCAGCCCCGCCAATGTCGGGGGTGCTCGATAGTCTGAGAACAGACTTCACGAATTAAAAACACATAGCTCTACTCAGGAGGAAAACCAATGCCCAAGTGGCTCTTCATCACGTCACTGATCGTACTGCCGCTCCTTTTCGGCGCGATTCACCCGATCCTGTTCTTCCTGGCTCTGGCCGGGGTCCTCATCGCGAACCCGCTCATTTGGAAGTACCGGAAGAACAAGTACTTCAACGGTGAGGAGTTCCAGGGGCTCCGCGCTCAGATCGCCTCGGTCGTCGCCGAGCACAACGAGGTCGTGAACTACGTCGCGGAGATTCGCGGCCAGGGTGCGTTCGAGCTGGGTGCATCGTCCACCGGCCAGTACGCGCACCTCGCGAACTTCGAGAATACGTCGAACTGGAACTACCAGCGTGACCGCAACGTCGCCGAGTACGCGCCCCACGTTCACAACGCTTCGCTTCAGGTCGTGCGCAACGCGAGCATGGATCCGATCAAGTACCTGATGAAATACTTCGAGATCAAGGCGAACCAGGAGACGCTGGCCGATGTGCAGCGAGTGGCCGAGGACATCTCGCGGCTGGAGGAGGCCGTAGCGAACGTGCAGCGCCGCGAGGCTGAGATCGTCGCGATGATCAACCCGCCCGCGTTCATCCTCCAGCGGTACGCGGACGAGTTCTGGAGCCTCGTCGGCGTGCACCTCTCGCCGATCACGGTGCCGTACCCGAACTACAAGTTCCAGTACGTCTCCGCCGGTGGCAACAGCGGCCAGACGGTGAACATCAACCTGGATACCCCGACGCTCGACGCCCTTTCAGAGACGCTCGTTCAGAAGATTCGCTGGGCGAAGTCGGCTGCCGGTCAGCGCGCGCTGATGACCGCGCGCCTGCGCGGTTGGATCAAGGATCGTGACCGCCACACCTGCCAGAACCCCGCGTGCGGCGTCTCGGTCGCCGTCGAGCCGAACCTGCTCCTCGAAGTCGATCACATCATCCCCGTCTCCAAGGGCGGCCTTAGCGAGCCCGAGAACCTCCAGACGCTGTGCTGGCGTTGCAACCGCACCAAGGGCGCAAAGATGCCCGCCTGACCCCGTATCCATCAGCCCGAGCACCTCATGGACGGGGAATCCCTCGCCCGTCAGGTGCTCGGCGTGGAAGGTGGCATTACCCAGTTGTACCAGGCTGTACCCACTCGTGTACCCAGTTTGAGCCATCCTGCGGGTACAACGTGTTTGCTGGTATTTCAACAGATTTCGGGGCCGTGTACCCAGTTTCCGCTTGTACCCAGTCGAAACGACTTTTCTCCGCAGGGGCCGCAAGATCGCGATTTCTGCAAGATGACGGTACAAATCGGGAACGTAGCGTTGAAACCTCACTGCGAGGGATCGCCGAAAGCACTCGTTTATCAGGGGAAACGCGCGTGCGCGCGCGCATGTGCGACTGTCAAGATCATGCACCGAGGATGTACCGTCATTTCTCTGTCCCCGAAAATGACGGTACACGCCGGTGCGGCCCCGTGACCGTTTTGCCGCGGAATCATGCGGATCTAGGCGGTTTCAAAATGTACCGTCATTTTGTACCGTCATTTTGCAGCTCAAAAATGACGGTACATTTTGCGCAGTGCTGCCCGGCCCGGCGCGGCACCGTCGACATGACGGTGCCCCGCACCCGCGAAGCGGGGGCGGGGCACATGTCACAGACCCGCGCCGGGCCCGCGCCGACCGATCAGCTCGCGCGCTGCTGGGCCATGCGGCGGGCCAGCTCGTCGTCGCGGTTCCCGCTGTGCTGGTAGCGGATCGCCGCCTTCATAGAAGAGTGCCCGAGGCGGTCCATCGTCTCCTTGGCCGTCGCGCCGGTCTGCGCGTAGCGGGTGCCCGCGAAGTGCCGGAGCGCGTGGAACGGCAGGTCGGGCCGTCCGGCGGCGACGACGGCCTTGTGCCAGTGCCGCCAGAACGCGCTCTGCGGCAGCCAGCCGGTGCCGTCGTGGTTGGTGGTCAGCAGGGCATCGCCGATCTTCCCGTGGGCCTGATTGGCGATGATGCGGGCGTCCCTGCCGAATACGGCCACGGTGCGCACGCCTGCGAGAGTCTTGGGCTCGCCGACGTCGCGCCCGGTCTTCTTCGTGTGGATGACCTGGCGCGAGACGCTGATGCGCACGCAGTCCACGTCACCGGCCTTGTCGCGCTCGACCACCACGTCCTTCGCGCGAAGCTCGGTCGCCTCGCCCCAGCGCAGCCCGGCGGTGGCGGCGATCACGACCAGGGCCTTGTACCGCTTGTCGATGCTCGACAGGATGACGTCCAGCTCCGCATCGGTCGGCGGCTCGACCCTCTTGCCGGTCGAGGCCGTCGAACCGCCCCTGATCTGGCAGGGGTTCTTATCGAGGATGCCGTCGTCCACGGCGGTCTTGAGCACCGACTTCATGAACTCGTAGGCGCGGGAGGTCTGCGAGACACGGCCGGTCTCGATCTTCGCGGCGCGCCACTCACGCACCATCTCGGGCGTGATCTCGCCGAGCTTGCGCCCGACCATATCGGCGAGCGGCCCGCCCTTACCCGTCTTGTCCTTCTTGGTGGTCACGCCCGCCGGGCGCACGTACCCCTCGTAGCTCTCGATCGTGCGCGGGCGCAGCGCCTCGCCCCGGGAGTTCGTGCGGGTCTTGATCCACTGCGCGGCGTACTCGCCCAGCGTCACGTCGCGGCGGGCGGCCTCGGCTGCAGCGCGCTGCTGCTCGGCGGCGGCGACTGCGGGGGGCCGCCAGGTTCCCGAGTTGATCTCGGACTGGCGATCCGCCAGCCAGGCGCGAGCCGCGCCCTTGGTCTTGTAGGTGCCGGGGGCGGGATAGCGCTTCTTGTCGGGGCCGGTGTAGCGGGCCCGGTAGTTGCCGCTGGGCAACTTGTCGATGATTCCGAACTTCTCGCGAGACATAGATCAGCCTCCGTTTCGTGGTACCTGCGTGGTACTCAACTAGGGGTTTCTGGGTACTTCTTGACCTTAGTTGACTCAACCAAGGTTCGAGTACATCCCTTGATAACAAAGGGATCGGGGCTGATTTTGAGCTGTTTCTATCCTAACACGTTAGTTATTCGATCCCAGTATCGCGCACTTCATTTCATTCTCGTCGGCCCAGCTCGTGCTCACCGTGCCGGGCTCGAACCGAGCGACCTCCAGCCTCTCCCGGGCCGTCGCTCAGCTCGCGCCGGCGGGCGCCGAGCTGCTCCGCCCCGCCATCGGGCCGAGCACCTCGGACATGCTGGCGCACGCGGACTCAAACGAGGAGCCCGACTCCAGCAGACGGGTCGCGGCGTGGACGACAGCGTTCACCAGCTCCCCCACGCTCTCCGGCTCCGCCACACCCAGCTCCGTGAGCGCGTCGATCAGCGGCTCCCGGATCGCGAGGTGCATCCGGGAGGACTCCGCGTCGATCGCGTCCTCCGGCGTGAGCGCGGACAGCGCAGAAGCCACCGCGTGGGCACCCTCGTGCACGAGACGCAGATTCTCCACCGCGTAGGCCAGCACCCGGGCACCGGCGTCCGGGGCGGCCGCCATCGCACCGGTGATCCGCTCCGCCCACCGCGGGAACACGTCGCGGACGAGCGCCGCGAGCAGCGCCTCGCTCGAGCCGAAATAGTGGTAGACGCTTGACCGGGCCAGGCCCGCACGCTCGGCGAGTTCCGCCATGCTGGGCGCCCTGCCGGTCTCCTCGAGGAAGGCGTGCGCGACCCGCAGCAGGTGACGCTCCTGCTGCGCGCGATGCTCCGCCACCGTGGCTGCGTTGATCTTCGGCACGGGCTCCGCATCTCGACTCGGTCCGACCCCACTTCTCCCTGCACCTTACACCCGGCGCGGGGACGAAGGCGAACGCGCCCCTCAGGCTGCGGGCGCGTGCGCGGGCGCAGGGACCGGGCTCAGCCGCCCGTCGACCATCTCGACCAGCCGGTCGCAGTGGTCCAGCACCCCGTGGTCGTGCGTCACCATGAGCGTCGCGACGCCGCGCTCCCGGGACTGCTCGGCCAGCAGCGAGACCACCTGCCGGCTGCGTGCCCGGTCGAGGGCCGCAGTGGGCTCGTCGACCAGCAGGAGGCTCGGACGGGTGACGAGCGCACGGGCGATGCCCACCCGCTGCCGCTCCCCTCCCGAGAGCTGGCGCGGCAGATGCCGCGCGCGATGCGCCATCCCGACGGCGTCCAGCAGGGGCGCGGGATCGAAGGAGCGCGGCCCGCCGGCGATCCGGTTCACAAGGCGGAGCTGATCCTGGGCGCTGAGGGCGGGAATGAGGTTGCCGGACTGGAAGACGAAGCCGATGTGCTCGCGGCGAAAGCGCGCGAGCGCACCCGCGCGGCGACCGAGCTCCGCGAGCGGCCGCCCGAGCACCTCCACGCGTCCGCTGTCCGGTGCCGCGAGTGCGCCGGCGGTCGCGAGCAGGCTCGACTTCCCCGCCCCGGAGGGGCCGATGACACCGACGAACTCCCCGGGTGCCAGTTCGAGTTCGACGCTGTCGAGCGCGCGGACGCGGCTGTCGCCGTCCCCGAACTCGAGGGTCACGTCGCGCATGAGCAGTGCTGGTGATGTGATGGACATTATCGCTGGCCTCCCAGTGCCGTGAGCGGATCGACTCTGATGATGCGCAGCACGGCAACGGCCGCGCCGAGCAGGCCGAGCACGATCGTCGTCGCCGTGGCGATGATGACCGGACCGGCCTCGAGAGCGAAGGGCATGCCCGCGGGCATAGCCGCCCCGAGCCCCACCCCGGCGGCGACGCCGATGCCGGTGAAGGCGACGAGCAGGATCGCGGCCTGCACGAGCGAGTCGCGCAGCAGGTACCGGCCCGAGGCGCCGATCGCCCGGAGCACCGCAAGCTCGTGCTGGCGCTGAATGGTCCAGACCGTGAAGAACGCTCCGACGACGAGGGCGCAGATCGCATACAGGAACACCTGGATCATGCTCAGGGTGAGCGTCTCCGCCTCGTAGCCGGGCGAAGAGTTGAAGGACTCCTCGAGCGGCACCGAGCTGGTGTGCGCCGATGCGTCGCCCGCTGCGAGATCGAGCTCTCCGCCGGGCTCGGCGTGGATCGCGATGACGCTCGCCAGTTCGGACGCGAGCGCGTCCACCTGCTCCTGCGTCGGGGAGCCCGGTTGCGCGGCGCCCGCGGCGATCAGGCGCCAGGTGTCGAGATGCAAGAACGCCATGTCGACATGGCCGAAGGTGGTCTGTCCCTCCGTGAAGCCGACCACCCGGAGCTCCGTGTCGACGCGGTCCAGGGTGATGATGTCCCCGAGCCCCACTCCCTCGTCCCGGGCGGTCTCGGAGAGCACCACCCCCGAAAGCGAGGAGAAGTTCTCCCCCTCAGAGAGCTCCGGAGCGAGCGCCGAGCCGGGCTCGATCCCGAAGAGTGACAGGTCGATCTGGGTTCCGTCACCGAGGCTCGCATTGACCATGCCCGCACCGACGGGCTCCGCGTCGGCGACGCCGTCCACCTGCTGCCAGGCGGCGAGCTGTTCGGCGTCGACGACGGACCTCGAGAACGCGTTATCGGTCTTGGTGCCCTCATCGAAGGCGAAGGCGGAGACCGGCATGGATTTGAGACCCGAGACGCCGTCGTTGACGAGTCCCGAGGAGAGTCCTGAGAGCGTGACGACCAGAATCGCGATGAGGGCGACGACCGCGCCCATGAGTCCGAAGCGTCCGCGCGCGTAGCGGAGTTCGCGGAGTGCGAGAAACATGCTGTCCTTCCGAGCGCCGTTCGTTATCGACGCTGTGTCGCTAGGTTATCAACACAACGTCGATATAAGCTGTGAGCGCGTGCCCCGGTCCCCCGCGCGGCGGTCCGCGCCGCACGGCGGGGCCGCCACCCGCACGCAGCGCCCGCACCACCACGGCGGCGTGCACAGCGAAGCCCCGGTCGCAGCCGGGGCTTCGCTGTGCAGAAGGGGCCCGTCCGGGCCGGCGGCGCACGCTCCGGGCGTCACTCCGGAACGGGCTTCCTCGCTATTCGGTGCCGATCTTGCCGTCGAGCGTGTCGCGGACCTCGTCGATGCGGGCCGCGTGCTTTCCGCCCGTGACCCGGTCCGCCAGGCCGGCGGCACCGTCGAGGAGCTTGTCGCTGATCTGCTCGGCCTGCTCGGAGTGCAGCGCCTCATCGATCTTCTCCGAGTTGGCCTTCGCGAATTCGCCGGCCTTGCCCGCGAGCTCCGAGGCCCGCTTGCTCAGATCTTCAATGCCCATGTGCGTTCCTTTCCGTGGCGCGGCCGAACGGCTCGCTGGGGCCATTATCGCTCCGGCCCCGCCGCCCCGCCAGAGCCCGCGCCCGTGCCTGCCGCTCCGCGGCAACGGAACGGCTCAGCCGCGCAGGCCGTGCGCCCGCCGCACCGCCGTGACCGCACGGTCGAAGCGATCCCGGGACAGCACGTGTCCCTCGCGCCGCATCCCGTCGGCGGTCACCCGCAGCACGCGCTCCGGCGCGAGGAAGCTCTCCCGGCCCTGGCCGTCCCAAGCGCCGCTCCCCACCGACACGAAGCCGCTGTGCGGCTTCGTGCTGAGATAGCAGCCCGCCACGGCTCCCTCGCCGAGCCGGGCGATGATCAGCACGGGGCGGTCCTTGCCGCGTCCGTCGTTCTCCGCATAGGGCACCCAGGTCCAGACGACCTCACCCGGATCGGGATCGCCGTCGGGTCGCGGCTGATAGTCAGGACGCAGCGTGGCGATCTCTGCGCGGCTCAGGTCTCGCGTCGCCCCCGGGCCGGAACGCCCGGGACTCGGCTGCTGCGGTGCGGGTCCATCTGAGACCGGATACCGACGGGGACCGCGCGTGCCGGAACGCCGGGCGGGAGTGAGCAGCGCAGAGGCGAGGGAGCGCAGCAGCGAGGAGAGCATGCCTCCTCCCCCGCCGGGCCTGTTCACCCGGCGACCTCGCTCGCCGTCAGCGCGTTGAGGCGCGAGATGCAGCGCAGGTACTTCTTGCGGTAGCCGCCGTCCAGCATCCCGCCTCCGAAGATCGCGGTGAGCGGGGTGCCGGTGGCGCGCAACGGGATCTGCGCGTCGTACACCCGGTCGATGAACGCCACGAAGCGCAGCGCGGCCGACTGGTCGGTGAGCTCGTGGACGTCGCGCAGCCCGATGCACTGCACGCCCTCGATCAGTCCCACGTAGCTCGAGGGGTGCACCGTGGCGAGGTGGGCGATCAGCGCCGAGAAATCGTCATCGGTCATGCGCTCGCCCGATGCCGCCACATCGGCCAGAGCGAAGCGGTACGCCTCGTCGCTCAGGACGATCGCGTCGCCCTCGATATCGCGCTGCCGGTAGTCGACGCCGTCGATGCGGACCGCGGTGAAGCGGTCCGACATCGCCTGGATCTCCCGCATGAAGTCCGCCGCGGCGAACCTCCCCTCGCCGAGCGCGTTCGGCGGCGTATTCGACGTGGCCACGATGCGGGAGCCGGTCGCGGTGAGGTCGCCGATGAGCCGGGTCATCAGCATCGTGTCGCCCGGATCGTCGAGCTCGAACTCATCGATGCAGATGAGACGCGCGCCCTGCAGCACGCCGACCGCCCCGTTGTAGCCGAGCGCGCCGACGAGAGCCGTGTACTGGATGAAGGTGCCGAAATAGCGCCGCCCGGCCGTGGCGTGCCAGGTCGCTGCGAGCAGGTGCGTCTTCCCGACGCCGAATCCCCCGTCGAGGTAGACCCCCGGGCGGTCGGAACCGCCGGCGGGCGCCTCGGCGGCCTTCTTCCGCCCGAACCCGAAGAAGCCGCCGCGCGGCGCGGGCGCGGCGGGCGCGGTGAAGTTGCGCAGCAGCTCGCGCGCCTCCTCCTGCGAGGGGTACTCGGGGTCGGGGCGGTACGACGCGAAGGAAGCGTGGTCGAACTGGGGCGGCGGCACGAGATTGGCGACCAGCTCGGGGCCCGAGATGCTCGGGCTGCGGTCGACGAGGCGCGCGGATCTGCGGTGGTGATCGGAGGTCATCGCGGCAAGTCTATCTCTGCGCCGCGGAACCGCCCGCGAAGCGGGACTCAGCCGCGCCAGGGCGGACGCGGCAGCGCCCGCGCGAACACCTCGGTGACACGCTCCCACGACTCGGGGTCCACATTCCACAGGCGCACGTGCTCTCCGCGTGGCTGCAGGCGGAGCTGCACGAGTTCCGGCCGGAGCTCGGCGAGCCTGCGAGCCCCGTCGCACGGGACGAAGGTGTCGCCCTCGCTCGCGTGGATGAGCACGGGGACCTCGAGCTTCTCGGCGAAGGCCTCCGCGGAGAGACCCGCGATCGCGAGCCCGCCCGGCTCGCCTGCGCGCACGATCCCGCGCCCGAGCAGGCCGATGCCGAGATCGGCGACGAATCGCGGGGCCGAGCGGGCGGCCGCGTGATAGCGCAGCAGTGCGGTCCAGTCGATCCCGGGCGAATCGAGGACGAGTCCGTCGACGAGGGAGCGGTGCGCTCCGCGCGTCGCCGCGACGAGGCACGCGGTGCCGCCCATCGACCATCCGACGAGGGTCACCCGCTCGGCGCCTCGCCGCGCCGCCTCCGCGATCGCCGCGTCCACGTCGCGCGCCTCCGCGATGCCGATGCCGTAGCGCCCATGATCACCGCGAGGCGCACCCGGATCATTGCGGTAACTGATCACCAGGCTGGTGATGCCGGCACGCGCGAATGGGGCGACCCCCCGGATCGCCTCCTCCGGGAGCGCTCCCCTGCCGTGTACGTGGACGGCCCAGCGCTTCTTCCGCGGAAAACGCGGGCGCACCAGCCAGGCCTCCGCGTCGCCGAGCTCCGTGGGGTAGGTGATCCGCTCCGTCCGGTACCCGAGCTCGGCTGGGTCGGTGAACCACCACCCCGTCAACCGCCCGGCAGAGCCGACCGCCGGGCTGCCGCGGTCGAGCTGGACGAGCGGCCTCGCCAGCCCGTCCGGTCCGCGATCGATCACGGGCCCCAGACGAGCGTGACCTCGGCCGGAGTCGAAGAGGTATGAGCACCGGCCCTCCAGCTCCGCATCCGTGCCCCTCAGCCAGACGATGCGCCGTCCATCGTCGCCGGACAGCCTGGTCACCCGCACCGGCGTCTCGGGCTCCTCGGGGGTGACGGCGAGCTGCGCCAGCCGCATCCCGACCGCCGCCGCACCCACCGCACCGACCGCGAGCAGGCCGGCGCCGAGCCCGACGACGCGGCCGACCGTGCGCTCCCAGTGCTCCATGCACAGGACTCTACCCCCGCGGGCGAGCGGCTGTCACCCGCGACCCGGCGCTCCGGCGGGCGGCGGCACCGGCCGGAGGCGCGCCGAGGTGGCGGGACCCCGATCGCCGGGGGATCCGCCGCTGCGCGGCGTGGCACCGCTCGCCGGGAGCCACTCCTGCCTACTGTGTGCTGTGTGATGGAGAGGATCGGGCCGCAGCCCGTGGAGTTCAGTGTCGCGGCCGATCAGATCCGCCACGCACAGCTGCGGGAGGAGCTCGTGGTGCGGGAGATTCCGGCGCCGGAGCGGATCGCACCTCGCTCCGTCGCTCTCGCCGCCGGCGTGGCCCGAGGGCCGCGAAGAGGATTGACCCCCGACGGCTCGATCGACTCGCATCACGGCGCCGGACGACTGGTCCTCATGCACGACCCGGACTCGGAGCCCGAGTGGGGCGCACCCTACCGGCTCGTCTGCTTCGCCCAGGCGCCGCTCGAGGTGGAGATCGGAGTGGACCCCTTCATCTCCGACGTGGCCTGGTCGTGGCTCGTCGATGCTCTGGACGCCCGAGGCGCGCGGTACGACTATCTGTCCGGGACGGCGACGAAGACGCTCTCCAGCGGCTTCGGCACGCTCGAGCACCAGGGCGACGCGGCGCAGATCGAGCTGCGCGCCTCCTGGACGCCCCTCGGCGAGGAGTTCGCCGCGCACGCCGAGGCCTGGTCCGAGCTGCTCTGCCTACTTGCCGGCCTGCCGCAGCGGGAAGGTGCCTGAGCCGATGGTCGATCAATCCGAACTGCACACCGAGTGGTCGCTCGTCGCCGACGATCGCGGGCTGGAGCGCGCGGCCGAGGAGCTGGCCTCGGGGACCGGCCCCCTCGGAGTCGATGCGGAACGCGCCTCCGGCTTCCGCTACGGTTCCGACGCCTATCTGGTCCAGGTCTCCCGCCGCGGCGCCAGGCCCCTGCTCTTCGACCCGACGGGCATCGGCGATTTCGCGCCGCTTGCCCAGGCGATCGGGAACGACGAGTGGATCCTGCACGCCGCGAGCCAGGACATCCCCTGTCTCACCGAACTGGGGCTCCGCCCGGCGAGACTCTTCGACACTGAGCTCGGCGCCCGGCTCCTCGGCTACGAGCGGGTCGGGCTCGGCGCGCTCGTCGAGCGGCTCCTCGGGATCCATCTGGAGAAGGCGCACTCGGCGGCCGACTGGTCTCAGCGCCCGCTCCCCGACGCGTGGCTGGAGTACGCGGCCCTGGATGTCGCGCTGCTGCCGGATCTGCGGGACGCGGTGCTCGCCGACCTGGAACGGCAGGGCAAGCTCGAGTATGCGCTGCAGGAGTTCGAGGCGGTGCGCACCCGACCCGAGAAGCCGCGAGCGGCGGAGCCGTGGCGCAAGCTCTCCGGAGGACACGTGCTGCGCACGCCGCGGGCGCTCGCGATCGCGCGAGAGCTGTGGCTCGCCCGCGACGCGCTCGCACGTGAGCGGGACGTCGCACCGGGCAGGCTCATCCCGGACTCCTCGATCGTCGCTGCCGCCGCCGCGAACCCCCGCTCGGCGGGTGAGCTCGCACGGCTGCAGAGCTTCAAGGGCCGGGCGAGCCGCAGCGAGCTGGAGCGCTGGTGGGCAGCCGTCCTCGCCGGCAAGACGAGCGACGAGCTGCCGGGGCCGAGGACGCGCGATCCGGAGTCCATCCCCCATCACCGCGGCTGGGCTCAGCGGCACCCGGAGGCGGCGGCGCGTCTGGCTGCGGCCCGCGCGGGCGTCGTCGCGGAAGCCGAACGACTGCGGATCCCGGTGGAGAACCTCCTCACCCCCGATCATCTCCGCGCGGTCGCCTGGCGGCCGCCGCAGCCGCCCACTCCGGAGGCGATTGCACGGCGTCTCACCGAGCTCGGAGCCCGGGAGTGGCAAGTTGGCTTGACTGCACCAATCATCAGCGCTGCATTTGTAGACCTCGGATAGCGATGCGCCGAGCGAGCGCCGCATTTCCGTGATTCTCACGCCCCACTGCCGAATGTGAGACTGCGTCTCTAGGATGGATCCTGACGCAGTTCACATACCTGAGGAGGCGAAGTGGCCGCAATGAGAGAGGTCGTGTTCGTGGACGGGGTGCGCACCCCCTTCGGACGCGCAGGAGACAAGGGCATGTACGCGGGCACCCGCGCCGACGACCTGGCGGTGAAGGCGCTCCAGGGACTGCTCGACCGTCACCCGGATCTTCCGCTCGACCGCATCGACGACGTCGGCATCGCCGCAACGACCCAGCAGGGCGATCAGGGGCTGACCCTCGGCCGGACCGTGTCGATCCTCGCCGGCCTGCCCGTCACCGTTCCCGGCTTCGCCCTCGACCGGATGTGCGCGGGAGCGCTCACCGTGGCCTCGTTCATGGGCGCCGCCATCGGGTCCGGGCAGTACGACCTCGCCGTCGCCGGTGGGGTCGAGCACATGGGCCGGCACCCCATCGGCCTCGACGCGGACCCGAACCCCCGCTTCGTCGCCGAGAAGCTCGTGAGCGCCGATGCACTGAACATGGGCGTCACCGCCGAGCGCCTGCACGACCGCTTCCCGGAGCTCACGAAGGAGCGGGCCGACCGCTTCGGCATGCTCAGCCAGCACAAGGTGCAGGCTGCGTACGAGCGCGGTGACATCCAGGCGGACCTGGTGCCGGTCGCGACCCGCTCCGAGAGCGGCTGGGGACTCGCCACCGAGGACGAGGGGCGGCGCCCCGAGACGACGATGGAGGGTCTCGCCGGCCTGAAGACCCCGTTCCGCCCCCACGGCCGGGTGACGGCGGGCAACGCCTCGCCGCTCACCGACGGGGCCACCGTGTCGCTGCTCGCGGGCGCGGACACCGCACGAGAGCTCGGCCTGCCCGCGAAGATGCGCCTCATCGGCTTCGCCTTCGCCGGCGTGCAGCCCGAGGTGATGGGCCTCGGACCCGTGCCCTCGACCGAGAAGGCGCTGCGGCGCGCGGGACTCACCATCGACGACATCGGCCTCTTCGAACTCAACGAGGCCTTCGCCGTGCAGGTGCTCTCCTTCACCGACCACTTCGGGATCGCGGATGACGACCCCCGGGTGAATCCGTGGGGCGGAGCGATCGCCTTCGGGCACCCGCTCGCCGCCTCGGGGGTCCGCCTCATGATCCAGCTCGCCCGCCAGTTCGAGCAGCGACCCGATGTGCGCTACGGCGTGACGGCGATGTGCGTGGGCCTCGGCCAGGGCGGCACGGCCATCTGGGAGAACCCCCACTTCGACGGCAAGAAGGGCAAGAAGTAACATCATGACCGACTACAGCACCATCGACTTCTCTCCCCTGATCGAGGCGGCAGCCGACGAGGTGATCACCGAGTCGCACGTGCGCGACGTCGCACTGCCGTCCGGAGGCACCCTGGCCCTCATCACGCTGGACAACGGTCGCGACCACACGCGCCCCAATACGCTCGGCCCGCGGACCCTGCAGGGCCTCGGCGCCGCGCTCGATGCGCTGCGGGAGCGCGCCGCCGCCGGCGAGATCCGGGCCGTCGCGATCACCGGCAAGCCGTTCATCTTCGCCGCGGGCGCCGATCTCTCGAAGGTGTCGACGCTCGCCACCGAACAGAACGCCCGTCTTATGGCGCAGTACGGGCACTTCGTGCTCGGCAAGCTCGGCTCCCTGGGGGTGCCGAGCTTCGCTTTCGTGAACGGTCTCGCGCTCGGCGGCGCAATGGAGATCGCCCTGCACTGCGACTACCGCACGCTCGATTCCTCCGCCGCGGCGCTCGCCTTCCCCGAGGTCTTCCTCGGCATCATTCCCGGCTGGGGCGGCGCGACCATCGTGCCGAATCTGATCGGCATCGAGAAGGCGCTCGAGATCATCGTCTCGAACCCGCTGAAGAACAACCGGATGCTGAAGCCGCAGCAGGCGTACGAGCTCGGCCTCTTCGATGCGCTGTTCGGCTCGGCGAGCTTCCTGGAGCGCTCGGTCGCGTGGGCCGACGGAGTGATCGCGGGCTCGGTGAAGGTCGAGCGGCCCCACGTGCCGGGCAAGCTGGAGCGCCTGACGAAGTGGCCTGCCGCGATCAAGATCGCGCGAGACATGCTGAAGGCGCGGATCGGGACCGCCGCGAAGGCACCGTACGTCGCTCTCGATCTGCTCGCGGCGGCGAAGGACGACGACCTCGTGCGAGGCTTCGAACGTGAGGACGAGGCGCTTGCCGAGCTGATCTCGGGCGACCAGTTCGCGGCTTCGATCTACGCCTTCGATCTGGTGCAGAAGCGGGCGAAGCGCCCGGCCGGCGCCCCCGACCGCGATCTCGCGAAGCCCGTGCGGAAGGTGGGCGTGATCGGTGCGGGCCTCATGGCCAGCCAGTTCGCCCTGCTCTTCGCGCGCAAGCTGCGCGTCCCGGTGCTCATCACCGACCTCGACCAGGCCCGGGTCGACAAGGGCCTCTCCTACATCGGCGGTGAGATCGACAAGATGGAGCAGAAGGGGCGACTCAGCTCCGACGACGCCAACCAGGTGCGGGCTCTCGTCAGCGGCACCACTGACAAGACGCTCTACGCCGACTGCGACTGGGTCATCGAGGCCGTGTTCGAGGAGCTGAGCGTCAAGCAGCAGGTCTTCGCGGAGATCGAGCCGATCATCTCGCCGGAGGCGGTGATCGCGACGAACACCTCCTCGCTGTCGGTCGAGCAGATCGGTGCGCAGCTCACCCACCCCGAGCGTCTGGTCGGCTTCCACTTCTTCAATCCGGTCGCGGTGATGCCGCTCATCGAGGTCGTGAAAGCGCCGAGCACCGACGATCCGACCCTCGCAACGGCCATGGCCATCGCGAAGAAGCTCGGCAAGAGCGCCGTGATCACGGCCGACCGTCCCGGCTTCGTCGTGAATCGCCTCCTGGCGAAGGTCATGGGCGAGGCGGCGCGCGCCCTCGACGAAGGCACCCCGATGCCCGTGGTCGAGCGAGCCCTCGCCCCCATCGGTCTGCCGATGGGTCCCTTCGAGCTGATCGACCTCGTCGGGTGGAAGGTCGCCGCGCACGTGCAGGACACCATGGTGAGCGCCTTCCCCGAGCGCTTTTACGCCTCGGAGAACCTGCACCGGCTCGCCGAGGTGGATGAGCCGCTCACCAAGTCGAAGCACGGCAAGGTCGAGGACCTGTCGAAGGCCGGCAAGAAGGCCGTCGTGCTCGGCAAGCACCCCGTGAGCGAGGAGCAGATCCTGCGCCGCGTCGAGGACGAGCTCGCGGGCGAGATCAAGATCATGCTCGACGAGGGCGTGGTCGCGGCCGCGGAGGACATCGACCTCTGCCTCATCCTCGGAGCGGGCTGGCCCTTCCAGGCGGGAGGAGCGACCCCCTACCTCGACCGGGTCGGCGCGAGCGAGCGCGTGTTCGGCGGGACCTTCCACGATCCGCGCGTCGCGGGCGCGCGATAGCGCGCGGCACTGTGCGTGGCGCAGGGCCCCGGGGGTATCCCCGGGGCCCTGCGCCACTCAGCCGGATTCCGGTCGCGCCACGGGCACGCGGTCACCGCGCACCTGGGCCGCGACATCGGCCGCGATCCGCTCCGCGGTGAGCCCGGCATCACTCAGCAGTTCTTCGCGGGAGGCGTGCTCCGGGAACTCGTCGGGCATGCCCCGCTCGTCGACCGCGGTGTCCACGCCGGAGTCCCGGAGCGACTGACGGATCCGCGTGCCCACCCCGCCCACGCGGATCCCGTCCTCGATGCTGATGACGAGGCGGTGACTGCGCGCGAGCTCCACGACCGTGCCGGCGACCGGCACCACCCAGCGCGGATCGACCACAGTCGAGGTGATCCCCTGCTCGCTCAGCAGCTCCGCCGCCGCCAGCGCAAGCCGCGCCATCGGCCCCACGGTCACGAACAGCACGTCGGCGCCGCCGCCGGTGTCCCGGAGCACGTCGACGCCGTCGTCACTGCGACGGAGCGCGGGAAGGGCACCGCCTGTCGCCCCCTTCGGGTAGCGCACCACCGTCGGCCCGTCGTCCACGGCGACCGCCTCGGCGAGCAGCTCGCGCAGCGTCTCCTCGTCGCGGGGAGCCGCGATCCTGATGCCCGGCACGATCTGCAGCGTCGCCAGATCCCACACGCCATTGTGGCTCGCCCCGTCGGGCCCCGTCACCCCTGCCCGATCGAGCACGAAGGTGACTCCGGCGCGGTGCAGCGCGACGTCCATGAGGAGCTGGTCGAATGCGCGGTTCATGAAGGTGGCGTAGACCGCAACGACGGGATGGAGGCCGCCGAAGGCGAGCCCGGCGGCGCTCGTCGCCGCGTGCTGCTCCGCGATCCCGACGTCGATCACGCGACCGGGATGGCGCTCGGCGAGGAGGTCGAGCCCGGTGGGCGCGAGCATCGCAGCGGTGATCCCGACGATGCGGTCGTCGGCTTCGGCGAGTTCCACGATGCGTTCCCGGAACACCGAGGTCCAGCTCGATCCGCTCGCCTGCTGCACCGGCTCGCCGCTTCCGGGGTCGATCCTGCCCACGGAATGGAACTGATCTGCGACATCGTTCTCGGCGGGTGCGTAGCCCCGCCCCTTCTCGGTGATGACGTGGACGAGCGTGGGCCGCCCGTAGCCCTTCGCCTGCCTGAGCCCCTGCTCGACCGCTTCGAGGTCGTGCCCGTCGATGGGCCCCACGTACTTGATGTCGAGATTCGAGTAGAGATCCTGATTGCCCGAGGCCCGGCTGGCGATGCCCCGCATGGCGCCCCGCGCGGCGCGGTAGACGGTGCGGCCCGGGGCGCCCAGTGCGGAGAACAGGCGCTCGCTGCCCTCCTGCAGCTCCCGGTAGCCGGCGGTCGTGCGGACGGAGTTGAGGAAGCGCGCCATACCCCCGATGGTCGGGGCGTACGAGCGTCCGTTGTCGTTCACCACGATCACGAGGTTGCGGTCGTTGTCGTCCGTGATGTTGTTGAGCGCTTCCCAGGTCATCCCGCCGGTGAGCGCGCCGTCGCCGACGACGGCGACGACGTGGCGGTCCCGCTGGGAAGGATCGCCGAGCGCCCTTCGCGAGAATGCCCGGGAGATCCCGTCGGCCCAGCTCAGGGAGCTCGAGGCGTGCGAGCTTTCCACGACGTCGTGCTCCGACTCGGAGCGCTGCGGATAGCCGGCGATGCCGCCGCGCTGGCGCAGTCTCGCGAAGTCCTTCCGTCCCGTCAGCAGCTTGTGCACGTAGCTCTGGTGGCCGGTGTCGAAGATGATCGGGTCGCGCGGAGACGCGAAGACGCGATGCAGGGCGATCGTCAGCTCGACGACGCCGAGATTGGGGCCCAGGTGCCCTCCGGTCTTCGCGACCTCGGCGATCAGGAACTCGCGGATCTCGGCGGCGAGCATCCGGCACTCCTCCGCGGTGAGTGCGTCGAGGTCTCGCGGATCCTCGATGCGATCCAGGATCGTCACGCGCTACCTCCGTCTCCCGGCCGGCGGCCGGAACATTGCACCAGCCTACCCTCTGCGGAGCGCGGGCAAGCCACGGGGCGGATCGCATCCCGTGCTCGCGGCGGCGCCTGCGGGCGCGCTGGCGCGGGATCGGACGAGGATCGCGCTCCGGCTGAGATGAGGCGGGATCCGAGCACCGCTTGCGCATCGTCGCGGTGCGTTCCCCACCCGCCGGAGAGCTATACTCGGATCTCAGCTTCCGGCAGCTGCGCGCAGCACGCGCCGGGTCGGTTCAGGTCAAAGGATGCGAGCATCGAGCACGTGTACGGAGTGCCCAGCGGCCGTGGTCCTCGCGGAGAAACCGTCGCGACCGCTCGGCGAGCGGACTCCCCGGCCCGCTCGCGCGAGCGCCGATTGAGGCGGGTGAGGCGCGCGATGTGCGCCGTCCTCGCCGCGACCGCGCTGCTCACCGCCTGCGCTCCCCTCTCCGCTGCCGCCCGCGAGGCGGCGCCGCGCGTCGCAGAGGTCGTCGGCGACAGCGGAGACGTTTCGGTGACCACGACGAAGAGCCGGGTCAATGTCTCGCCCAGCTGCTCGGCGCGCGTCCGTCTCGACGAGGGCATCTCGCGCAGCGCCATCACGCGGATTCTCCGCGAGGTGTGGTCCGCTCCGGGCGACTCACCGTGCGTCGTGACGGCCGTCGAGCTCGCGAACCGTTCGTCCGTCTCCGGCTACCCCGCTCGTGAGATGCCGGCGGAGGCCGCAGCGGCGGTCGCGGACGCGCTGCTCCGTTTCGGTGACGTTGCGCTCGCCTTCACGGACGACCGTGCCGTCGCGGTCACGGCGTCCTCGCACTCCGGTCGCTTCGACGTCGCCGGGGCCCTGGTCCGTGAGTCCGCCGCCTCGGCGGCCCTGCACGAAGCGTTCGGAAGCGTGTACTGGTCCCTCAGCTGGTCTCACCAGGGCATCCCCTACGACTCCGTCACCATCCTGTCCGACGCGTCGCCGCCGATCACCCTCGCCCGCTTTCTCGAAGGACTGGGTGAGCTCCGAGATTCCGGTGCCCTGGGCCAGGCAGGCGCCCCGGGAGGAGAGCCGAGTTTGGACGCCGCGATCATCGGCGTCGACGTGGAGGCGAAGTCCGAAGCACAGGCGACGACTCTCAGCGTCCAGCTGACGCTGGAGAACTGGGACGCGGCCGCCCTCGGCGCACAGCGCAAGCAGCTCCACTCCTCCGGTCGCGCAGCCGACGCGGCCCGTGCCATCGCGGAGATCGCCGAGCGCAACGGCCTCCCGCTCGACTCGGTCACCGCGAGCGGCGTCGTCGAGCTCCTGCCTGCGCCGTGAGACGGGCCGCTCGGACGGCTACGGAGCGGAACAGGCGACTACGATCGATGGGATGGGGTTCACGTTCATCCTGCCGTCCTCCCGTCGGCTCCTCACCTCCGGGATCCGCGATCGACGGAGCGAGGGCACCGCGGCCGCACGAGCGGACGCCTTCCGTCGTGACTACGAGCGGTGGTCCCGCTGGGGACTGGGACTCGCCGCGTTCCTCGTCACGATTCCCGCCGGCTTCGTCGCGACGGGCTTGGCGGGGGCAATCGAAGCCGCCGGCTCCAGCGATCCCATCGACATCGTCGTGGTGGGCGCCGCAGCGTTGCTCTGCATCGCCGGTGGCGCGACGCTGTTCGCCCTCTGGCGGAGCGGCAGACTCCTCGCGCGCGCCGCGTGCGAGGAGCTGCGCGCCATCTACAGCGAGGGGTGGCGGTCCCCGTCACCCTGGGGGTGGGCGCAGGTGCGGCTGCTCAATGGCGAGCCGCGGATCTTCGTCCGTCTCGTCACGGGGACCCTCGCGCTGATGCTGGCCGTGGGCGGCTTCGCAGTCGCCGCACGAGACCTCGCGGCAGGCGAAACGATGTTCACGCTGCCGTCGCTCCTGGTGGCACTGTGCTCCGCGTGCAGCGGGCTCGGCCAGCTCGGTGGCGTCATGCGCATCGTCCGCGGCATGAGCGCCGGAGACCCGATCGCCGCACGGCACCTTCGGCGTTAGCGCCCGCCGCAGCTGCCCGGGCACGGATCAGGCCCGGACGCACGGGGCGTCCGGGCCTGATCCTCGGCCGCGCCGGCCGATCGCGGGTCTCAGACCAGCGAACGGAGCACGTACTGCAGGATGCCGCCGTTGCGGTAGTAGTCGGCCTCACCCGGGGTGTCGATGCGGACCACCGCGTCGAAGGCGATCTGAGTGCCGTCCTCCTTGGTCGCGGTCACCGCGACCGTCTTCGGCGTGACGCCCTCATTGAGCTGCTCGATGCCCCTGATGTCGAAGGTCTCGGTGCCGTCGAGGCCGAGCTCGTCGGCGCTCTTGCCCTGCGGGAACTGCAGCGGCAGCACGCCCATGCCGATCAGGTTGGAGCGGTGGATGCGCTCGAAGCTCTCGGTGATCACGGCCTTCACGCCGAGCAGGCTCGTGCCCTTCGCGGCCCAGTCGCGGGACGACCCCGAACCGTACTCCTTGCCGCCGAGCACGACCAGCGGGATGCCCGCGGCCTGATAGTTCTGCGAGGCGTCGTAGATGTACGACTTCGGGCCGCCCTCCTGCGTGAAGTCGCGGGTGAAGCCACCCTCGACGCCCTTGCCGTCGTTCTCGGCGGCCAGGAGCTGGTTGCGCAGGCGGATGTTCGCGAAGGTGCCGCGGATCATGACCTCGTGGTTGCCGCGGCGCGAGCCGTAGGTGTTGAAGTCCTTCGGCGCGATGCCGTTGGCGACGAGGTACTGACCCGCGGGGGTCTCCGCCTTGAAGCTGCCGGCCGGGCTGATGTGGTCGGTCGTCACCGAGTCGCCGAGCTTCGCGAGCACGCGTGCGCCGGTGATGTCGGTGACGGGCGACGGGGTGAGCGACATGCCGTCGAAGTAGGGCGCCTTGCGCACGTAGGTCGACTTCTCGTCCCAGGCGAAGGTGTCCCCGTCGGGCGTGGGCAGCGAGGTCCAGTGGTGGTCACCGTCGAAGACGGTCGCGTACTTGGCCTTGAACATCTCGGAGTCGATCGACTCGTCCGCGATCTTCTGCACCTCGATCGGGTCGGGCCAGATGTCGCGCAGGAACACGTCGTTGCCGTCTTCGTCCTGGCCGAGGGGCTGCGTCTCGAAGTCGAAGTCCATCGTGCCCGCCAGCGAGTACGCGATCACGAGCGGCGGGCTCGCGAGGTAATTCATCTTGATGTCGGGGTTGATGCGGCCCTCGAAGTTGCGGTTGCCCGAGAGGACCGCGGTCACGGCGAGGTCGTGCTCGTTGACCGCGTCGGAGATCTCCTGATTGAGCGGGCCGGAGTTGCCGATGCAGGTGACGCAGCCGTAGCCGACGGTGTAGAAACCGAGCGTTTCCAGATCGTGCTTGAGACCGGACTTCTCGTAGTAGTCGGTGACGACCTTCGAGCCCGGAGCGAGGGTGGTCTTCACCCAGGGCTTCGCGCGCAGGCCCTTGGCCGCCGCGTTCCGCGCGAGCACGCCGGCGGCGAGCATCACCGAGGGGTTCGAGGTGTTCGTGCACGAGGTGATCGAGGCGAGGGTGACCGCGCCGTGATCGAGCTCGAACTCGCGACCCTGCTGGTCCTTGACCTTCGCCGGGTTCGCGGCCTGTGCATAGTTCTTGAGGTCCTGCTCGAACTGCTCCTTCGAGCGCGAGAGCTCGATGCGGTCCTGCGGGCGCTTCGGTCCCGCGATCGAGGACACGACGGTGCCGAGGTCGAGCTCGAGATACTCGCTGAACTGGGGCTCGCGGGCGGGATCGTGCCACATGCCCTGCGCCTGGGTGTAGGCGCGGATGAGCTCGATCTGCTCCTCGGAGCGGCCGGTCAGGCGCAGGTAGTCCAGGGTGACGTCGTCCACGGGGAACATCGCCGCGGTCGAGCCGAACTCGGGGCTCATGTTGCCGATCGTGGCGCGGTTCGCGAGCGGCACCGAGCCGACGCCCTCGCCGTAGAACTCGACGAACTTGCCGACGACGCCATGCTTGCGCAGCATCTGGGTGATGGTGAGGACGACGTCAGTGGCGGTGACGCCGGCGGGGATCTGGCCCGAGAGCTTGAAGCCGACGACGCGCGGGATGAGCATGGAGATGGGCTGGCCGAGCATCGCCGCCTCGGCCTCGATGCCGCCGACGCCCCAGCCGAGCACGCCCAGGCCGTTCTGCATGGTGGTGTGCGAATCGGTGCCGACGCAGGTGTCGGGGTACGCGGTCAGCTCGCCGTCGACCTCGCGGGTGAAGGTGACGCGCGCGAGGTACTCGATGTTGACCTGGTGCACGATGCCGGTCCCGGGGGGCACCACCTTGAACTCGTCGAAGGCGCCCTGGCCCCAGCGCAGGAACTGGTAGCGCTCGCCATTGCGCTCGTACTCGATCTCGACGTTGCGAGCCGCGGCACCGGGGGTGCCGTACACGTCGGAGATGACCGAGTGGTCGATGACCATCTCGGCGGGCGCGAGCGGGTTGATCTGATCGGGCGAGCCGCCGAGCTCGACCACGGCCTCACGCATCGTCGCGAGGTCGACGACGCAGGGGACGCCGGTGAAGTCCTGCATGATGACGCGCGCGGGCGTGAACTGGATCTCGGTGTCGGGCTCGGCGGCGGGATCCCAGCCGCCGAGTGCCTCGATGTGCTCGCGGGTGACGTTCGCGCCGTCCTCGGTGCGCAGCAGATTCTCCAGCAGCACCT
The DNA here is from genome assembly GCF_002982315.1 of Leucobacter massiliensis. Lineage (GTDB taxonomy): Bacteria > Actinomycetota > Actinomycetes > Actinomycetales > Microbacteriaceae > Leucobacter > Leucobacter massiliensis. The sequence goes on from NZ_MWZD01000013.1 coordinate 297,000, forward strand.
TCAGGCTGTAGGGCAGGCGCTCGTGACCGGGCACCCGGTCGATGCGGTAGATCTGATACTGCTTCTCGCCTACGGCGAGGGTGCTCTTCGCGTCGAAGCTGTTGACGGCTCCCATGAGGCTCCTCTGTTGATCTGCCGGAGGGGACTCCTCCGACCCCGGTACGCAGTCCGGACCACTCCGGCCCGCGTCTCAAGTCTCTCGATGTCGAGATAATTCTACACCGAAACGCGAGGGCTCGGGATCATGTCGACGGGGTGTTGTCCCCAGTGCTCGCAACGGATCCCGGCCCCGAATCATCTGATGAAGACGCCTGGTCGTCGCGCCCGTCGACGCCCCCGGAAACGCGGCTGAGCACCAGCCAGGTGAGGATGGCCGCGAGCGCGAAGAGGGGCACCCCCATGAGCAGCCGCGCGAGCCCGAGCGCGTCGGTCGCCGCCGCGTCGCCGTTCTGCGCGGCGAAGTAGAGGGGCAGCTGCACGATCAGCCGGGAGGCGAAGGCCGCGATCCAGAACAGCGTGCACCAGCGCGCGGCTCGCCGCAGCGTCGGATCCCTCCGCCACTCCGTCAGCGAACCCCGCAGGAACCCGAGCAGCAGTCCGATGAGCGGCCAGCCCACCAGCAGTGAGATCGTGTGGGCCGCGATCCACGCGCCGTTGATCCAGAAGCCGGGCAGGTAGTAGTCCTCGCCCCTGCCGGTGAAGAGCGTCACCCCCACGCAGATCGCCACGCCCAGCAGGCCGGAGAGCGCCGCCTGCATCGGCTCCCGGCGGAACAGCCTCCACCCGAACGCCGCCAGCGCCAGCGCCAGCGGCGCAATCGCCGAGACGCGCGCATCCCGGGTGAAGACGAAGATCGTCAAGTAGACGGTCGCGGGCAGCAGCGTCTCCGCGATCCCGCGCCAACCGCCGATCGCCTCCAGCACGCCGCGGGCCGAGACGCCCTCCCCGTGCAGCCCGGCTTCGACGACCCGGCCCAGACCCGCCCGGGGCGCCGCCTCCGAGCGATCCTGCGGCTCAGCTTCGCTCTGCAGCTCAGGCCGTTCCGTCACGCCGGCTGCGCTCCGCCCTGCGGACCGGGGCGCTGAGCCTGCACCCCTGCGGGCACCTTCAGCGGCAGCAGCTCGCTCGGCGGCATCGGCTGCTCGCCGCGCACCACCACCAGTTCGCGGAACAGCTCCGTCACCGCGTCGCGCGCAGCCGCATCAACGGCGGCCTTCCCCATGATGACGCCCCGCAGCATCCAGCGCGGTCCGTCCACTGCGACGAAGCGCACCACGCGCGTCCCCCCGCCCTGCTCGGCGGGGGCGGCGCTGCGCACCACGAGCTCGGGACCGAACGGCCCCTCCTCCTCCGCCACCTCCGCGCCCTGCGCGCCCATCTGCTGCGACAGTTCACGGCGGACACCATGCCAGAGACCGGTCGTCTTCGGAGCCGCGAAGGCCTGGACCTGCAGCAGTGACTCCGCATACTCGAGCGACACCGCAACCACGCGATTCGCGCGCTCATCGACCTCGAGCCGCAGCTGCAGTCCCTCGCGGGGTGCCACCTTGATGCCCCCCAGGTCCACATAGGGCCGCATCGCGGGCACCTCGCTCGCGTCGAAGGGGCCCGCCTCCGCCCGGTCCTCGGGAGCCGACTTCGAGTCGTCCAACTCGGGGGCCGCCGCGCCCTCGTGCAGCTCGACCTCGTCGGCGCCGCCCTGCTCTGCTTCGCTCATCGTCCTGATCGCTCCTTGCCTCCCGGCCCACGCCGGGGCCGTGTCCGATGATCGTGACCGCTCACGATCCGATGCCTCTGATCCTCGTCGTCAATCCCGTACGCCGGTGGAGCCGAACCCGCCCGTGCCGCGCGCCGAGTCCGAGAGCTCCTCGACGGGCACGAACACGGCCCGCGACACCGGTGCGCAGATGAGCTGGGCAATGCGATCGCCCCGCTCAACAGTGAAGCTGCGCTGGCGATCCGTGTTCAGCAGGGTCACCTTGATCTCACCGCGGTAGCCTGCGTCCACCGTCCCGGGCGAGTTGAGCACGGTGATGCCGTGCTTCGCCGCGAGGCCGCTGCGCGGAACCACGAACGCCGCGTAGCCCTCCGGCAGCGCAATCGACACGCCGGTGCCGACCAGCGCGCGCTCTCCGGGCCCGATCTCGACCGACTCCGCGGCCCGCAAGTCGGCCCCGGCGTCCCCCGGGTGCGCGTAGCTCGGCGGGACCTCGGCACGAATGGGAACCTCAACGACATCGCTCACCCGGACAGGCTACCGGATGCGGCCAGCCGCCGCCTGGGCCTGCAGCCCGCTGGGTGCACGGGTGCGCGGACCGCGATCGCGGCCGCTCACGGGCGATGCCGGGGCGAGGACCGCGATAATGGAGGACATGAGCGCAGCACCCACCCAGAGCACATCTTCGGCCGGCTACCGCGAGCGGCTCGTCCCGGGTCCGGGCATCTTCATCGCCCTGCTGCTCCTCATTCCGGCGGTCGCGCTCGTCCTCACCCCGGTGAACGCGCAGATCGCGATCCCCACCGCCGTGATCGCCTACGCGGTCGTCGCAGCCGCGATGCTGCTGCTCAGCCCCACCATCGCCGTTGCGGACGGCTTCCTCACCGCGGATCGGGCGAGAATCCCCGTCGACCAGCTCGGCGAGATCGAGCTCCTCGGCACGGATGCCCTGCGCGCCGCCATCGGTCCCGGGCTGGACGCTCGGAGCTTTCTCCTCATCCGCGGATGGATCAAGCGCGGCGTGCGGATCCAGAACATCGACCCCGCGGATCCCGCGCCGGTGTGGATCATCACGACCCGGCACCCGCGGGCGCTCGCCGACGCGATCGAAGCGGCCCGCACGGAGTAACGCACCGGCACGGAATGCGCTGCGCCTACGCGCCGCCGTGTGCGGCGATTTCGCCGGCTTCGGAAACGCAATGCGTTTCCGAGACGCCGACGCTCTTTAGCTTGAACATTCCCGGCGCGGTGGCGCCGGCGCGGAATGCGCTAAAGAGCGATGCTCTTTAGCTTGAGCATTCCGCGCAGACCGGGCCGAGATCGGTCTCGTGGTCGATCTGCGAGCGGTGGCGGACCAGGAAGCAGCTCACACAGGTGAACTCATCGTCCTGCTGCGGCAGCACCACGACGTCGAGTTCGACATCGGACAGATCCGATCCCCCGATGAACATGCTCGGGTTGTCGGCGTCCTCGGTATCGATCGCGGAAGCGCCCTTCGCCGGACCGCGCTCCTTCAGCGCCTCGATGGACTCGGCGTCCTCCTCGGACTTGCGGGGTGCATCGTAATCGGTGGCCATGGTCTCCCTGTGTTTCCGTGCCGTGCGACGGCACCTCCAAGCTGCGAGCGGCCACAGTCTGCCTTACGATCCGCTCCGGATGCAAACTCTTCTGCGGTGAGTTCTCTGAGCGCGGAACGGGCCTGCCGGTTTTTCGCACGCGCCGCGTCAATGCGCATCGAAGCCGCGCTCCTGTGCCAATCTGGATCGCGACTCACGAAGGGGATGCGCCGATGGACGAACTGCGCCTTGTGCGACGAGACGATCGATCGCTGATCGTTGCGAACGACTCCGGCGACGAGTTCCGGCTCATCGTCGACGACGCCGTGCTCAGCGAACTGCGGCACCTCAGCCGCAGAGACCGCGAGACGCCGCGGCTGAGCCCCCGAGACATCCAGGCGCAGATCCGCTCGGGCAAGTCGCAGGCCCAGGTCGCGCAGGCGCTCGGGGTCGACGAGGCCGACATTGAACGCTACGCCGAGCCCGTGCTCGCGGAACGCCGGTACATCCTCGAGCGCGCCCACGCGGTCGCCGTGCGCACCGACGCAGCGGACGAGGCCAACGAGCAGTTCGGCGCCGTCATCGCCGAGCGGCTTCTCGGGCTCGGCGCGGACACGAGCGAGTGGGACTCGTGGCGCGACGAAGAGGACGGCTGGATGGTCGGCCTGGAGTTCATCTCCCACGACGTCGCCCACCGCGCCGTGTGGTCCTTCGACCACCGCAAGGGCACCCTCTCCCCCGTCAACCCGGACGCCACCACCCTCTCCAAACTCGGCGACGTCGGCGACCGCCTCATCCCCAAGCTCCGCGCCGTCGACAATGTCGAGCGATCCGGTCGCTTCGACTCCGGCGCCTTCGACACCGCGCAGCTCCAGGCCGAGGACGACGATGCCGCTCAGGAGCAGGCGGCCGGGGCGGAAGCGACCCCCGAGGCCGCGGCGCCGAGCGATCCCGACAGCGAGTACGAGCGGCGGCGCGAGATCGACCAGCGCGCCATCAACTCGGGTGAGCGACCTCATGAGGACCTCAGTCAGACCGCAGACCTGCTCGACGCGCTGCGCCGCCGCAGAGGCGAACGCGATCGCGACCGTGGCGCGGCGCATCCTTCGGAGGCAGCCGCAGAGGAGCCCCAGCACACGGATCCGGGGACCGCACCGCGTCGCCTGAGCATCTGGCAGGGCGCCGGCGTGACGAACGAGCCCGCGCCCGCCCCCGCTCCGTCCGCCGGAGAGGCGCCCGCCACGGGCGAGCGAGCCGACGAGGGCACCCCGCAGGCGCAGCCGGAGGCGCAGGAGCGTGAGGCGCCTGAGCGCAGCAGCCGCAAGGGCCGGGCCTCCATTCCCAGCTGGGACGACATCCTCTTCGGGACGCGCAGCGACGAGGACCCCGCCTGATCCTGCCGAAGCCCGGTGCGCCGAGCATCGCGGCGCACCGGGCGGATCGGTGAGTACAAGCGACCCGGCTCAGCCCGAGCCGCGCCATGCGCGGCGATCCTCGCGCCGCGCCGCCGGGCTCACGCCGGGTGGCGCAGCCGCGCAGCAGCCGCGACCGCCGAGCCGAAGCCCCCGCCCGCGAGCGCGCCGCCGAGCGCGAGCGGCACGCCGCGCTCGTCCTCGGTGAAGGAGCCGTGCTGGCCGATCATCGCGCGCGAGCGCGGCTCATCGGCGCTCGAATAGTACGCAACCCTGCGGCGCGCAGCGAGGAGCACGTCGCCCAGTCGATCCGCCACGCCCGTGGCGAGCGGGCCGAAGCAGCCGGAGGCGACCGCCTCCTCCCGGGTCGCCACCCACGCCCGATCACCCTCGGACGCCGCCCACCTCGCCGCAACCTCGGGCGCGCGGGCGGGATCCTCAAGATAGAGAGACCGGAAGCGCGGCTCTCCGCCCACCTCCGCGACCCCCTCCAGCATACCCGGATCCTCGTCGAGCACGATCTGCTGATGCGGCTCCACGTCCACCATTCCGTGGTCGGCGGTGACCACGACGCCGGTGTGCCCGGGCAGCGAGCGCAGGAAGCCCGCGAGCGCGCCGTCCAGCTGTTCGAGCCGCCGCAGCCACTTGTCGCTCTGCCATCCGTGCTCGTGCCCGGCCTTGTCGAGCTCGTCCACGTAGAGATACGCCACAGCGGGGTCTCCGCCGCGCAGCAGCGCGGAAGCGAGGGCGAAGCGGTCCTCGATCCGGGCGCCGGGCAAGTACTCGGCTCCGGACAGGATCGCCTCGGTCAGCCCGCCGCTCGCGTGCGCCGGGCGGCCGATCGCGACGGCGCGCGCGCCGAGTTCGGCGGCGAGTCCGAAGAGCGGGACCCCCCGCTGCCAGTGCGCGCGATCATCGATGCCCTCCCAGTCCCGCAGCGTGGTCACGAGGCCCAGACGCGGGTGCCGGATCCGGTAACCGACGAGCCCGTGCTCGCCGGGCAGCCGGCCCGTGGTGAGGGTGGTCAGCGCGGCACCCGTCGTCGAGGGAGCGACGGTCTCGATGCGGCGCCGCTGCAGTCCGGCGAGCGTCGGCGCGTGCCCCCGCACCGCGCTCAGATTCGCGTGTCCCAGCCCGTCGACCACCACCAGCACGAAGGAGCGCAGGGCGGGGAGCCGCTCGGCGACGGACGGATCTTCCGCGAATCGCAGCGGCTCGGGCAGCTCGGCACCGAGGCCCCGAGCCACGGACGCCAGGCCGCTCGGCAGAATCGCGGCAAGCCTCGCACCGTTGTCGGCGGTCATCGGTAGCATGATCTCCATTATGACCGACGCACCCAGCGACTCCCCCGAACTCGCCGACGCATCGGCGGCTCCCAGCCCCCACGAGCTGCCCGGCGAGCGCATCGAAGACATCGACATCTCCCGGGAGATGGAGGGGTCCTTCCTCGAATACGCGTACTCCGTCATCTACTCGCGCGCGCTGCCGGATGCCCGCGACGGGCTCAAGCCGGTGCAGCGCCGCATCCTCTTCATGATGCAGGACATGGGCCTGCGTCCCGAGAAGGGGCACGTGAAGTCTGCGCGGGTCGTCGGTGAGGTCATGGGCAAGCTGCATCCTCACGGTGACGCCTCCATTTACGACGCGCTCGTGCGCATGGCGCAGGGTTTCGCGATGCGGCTCCCCCTCGTCGACGGGCACGGCAACTTCGGCTCGCTCGACGACGGGCCCGCGGCCTCCCGCTACACCGAGGCGAGACTCGCGGGCGCGGCGCTTGCGATGACGGACTCCCTCGACGAGGACGTCGTCGACTTCGTCCCCAACTACGACAACCAGATCATGCAGCCGGAGGTGCTGCCGTCGGCCGTCCCGAATCTCCTCGTGAACGGGGCCAGCGGCATCGCCGTCGGCATGGCGACGAACCTCGCCCCGCACAACCTCATCGAGGTCGTCGACGGCGCCAAGCACCTGCTCCGCCACCCGGACGCGACGGTGGAGGAGCTCATGGAGTTCATCCCCGGCCCGGATCTCCCCGGTGGCGGGATCATCGTGGGCCTCGACGGGGTGAAGGACGCTTACCGCAGCGGCCGGGGCGCGTTCCGCACCCGGGCGAAGGTGTCGGTGGAGCCGCTCGGCCCCCGTCGCACCGGTCTCGTCGTCACCGAGCTTCCCCACCTCGTCGGCCCGGAGCGGGTCATCGAGAAGATCAAGCAGGGCGTCGAGGCCAAGAAGCTCTCGGGGATCTCCGACGTCGCCGACCTCACGGACCGCAAGAACGGCCTCCGCCTGGTCATCACGCTGAAGACCGGCTTCTCCCCCGAAGCGGTGCTCGAGCAGCTCTACCGCTACACGCCTCTCGAGGACAGCTTCAGCATCAACTCGGTCGCGCTGGTCGGCGGTCAGCCCCAGACCCTGGGGCTCCGCGAGATGCTGCGGGTCTTCCTGGATCACCGGATCTCGGTGATCACCCGCCGCTCCGAGTTCCGGCTCCGGAAGCGCCGCGAGCGCCTGCACCTCGTCGAGGGCCTCCTCATCGCCATCCTCGACATCGACGAGGTCATCCAGCTCATCCGCACCAGCGATGACGCCGAGACCGCCCGCACGCGCCTCATGCAGGTGTTCGACCTCTCCGAGGCGCAGGCAGAGTACATCCTCGAGCTGCGACTGCGGCGCCTCACCAAGTTCTCCCGCGTCGAGCTCGAAGCCGAGCGGGATCAGCTCACTGCGGAGATCGAGGCGCTCCTCGAGATCCTCGGCAGCCCGGAGCGCCTGCAACAGGTCGTGTCGGAGGAGATGGACCAGGTCGCGGAGGCCTTCGGCACCCCGCGGCGCACACTGCTCACGGGCGCCGTCGCGAAGCCGTCGCGCGGCGCCACGGCGCCCTCGGCCCTGCAGGTCGCCGACACCCCCTGCACGGTGCTTCTCTCGGTGACCGGCAGGGCACTGCGGATCGACCGCGACCCGGAGTCCGGGGTGTCGCCCCGCTCCGCCCCCCGCGCGAGCAAGCACGGCGCCGTCCTCGCGCGGGTGGATGGCACGGTGCGCGGCGAACTGGGAGCGATTCTCAGCGACGGCAGCCTGCACCGTTTCACGCCTGTGGACCTGCCCCTGGTACCCGCGGCCTCGATCGCGTTCTCTGCCGGGGCGAAGTTCAGCGAGTATCTCGGCGTCACCGATAAGAAGCTCCGGGTCGTCGGCCTCGTGCCCCTCGAAGACGCCACCCCGGTCGGTCTCTTCACGGAGCAGGGCACCGTGAAGCGGGTGCTGCTCTCCGATCTGCCCGCGAAACCCGATTTCGAGCTCATCACCCTGAAGCCCGGCGATCGGCTCGTCGGCGTCTTCGCCGCGCCCGACGACGCGGAGATCGCGGTGATCACGAGCGACGCCCAGCTGCTGCGCTTCTCCGCCGCCTCGGTGCGCCCGCAGGGCCGCCCCGCGGGCGGCATGGCAGGCATCCGCCTCGCCCCGGAGGCGCGGGTGGTCTTCGCCGGATCCGTCCCCGCCGGCGCCGAAGCCCGTGTCGTCACCATCGCCGACAGCTCCATCACGCTGCCCGGCACCGACGTCGCCACTGCGAAGATCTCCGACTGGGCCGACTTCCCCGCGAAGGGCCGAGCGACCGGCGGCGTGCGCGCGCAGCGCTTCCTCAAGTGGGAGGACCAGATCGCCTGTGCGTGGGTGGGCACCGGTGAGCCTCGCGCCCTCGCAGCCGACGGCTCGGCGCGCACGCTGCCCACCGAACTCGGCAAGCGCGACGGATCCGGGCAGGCGATCGACGGCTCCGCCGCGCACATCGGCGAGGCGCCGTAGGCGCGCGCCGAGCCCGTCCTCTGGAATCCGCGGGGGCTCACTGCGCGGCTGCCGCCGCGCCCCTAGGCGTCGATCCGCTCGCGGTCGAGATCGTCCGCGTTGTCGACGATGAACTCCTTGCGGGGTGCAACCTCGTTGCCCATGAGCAGCTCGAAGACCTGCGAGGCGGCGTGGGCGTCCTCGACGCGGACGCGCCGCAGCGTGCGATGCTCTCGGTCCATCGTGGTCTCGGCGAGCTGATCGGCGTCCATCTCGCCGAGGCCCTTGTAGCGCTGGATCGGCTCCTGGTACTTCTTGCCGCGTCGTCGCAGATCGGCGAGCAGCCCCTGGAGTTCCTTCTCGCTGTAGGTGTAGACGACGTCGTTGGGCTTGCGCCCCGCGTTCTGCACGACCACGCGGTGCAGCGGCGGCACCGCCGCATACACGCGCCCGGCTTCGAGCATGGGTCGCATGTAGCGGAAGAACAGCGTCAGCAGCAGCGTGCGGATGTGCGCGCCGTCGACGTCTGCGTCGCTCATCAGGATGACCTTGCCGTACCGGGCGGAGTCGAGCTCGAAGTCGCGTCCGGAGCCCGCGCCGATCACCTTGATGATCGCGCCGCACTCGGCGTTGCCGAGCATCTCGGCGACGGAGGCCTTCTGCACATTGAGGATCTTGCCCCGGATCGGCAACAGGGCCTGGAACTCGCTGTCACGGGCGGGACGCGCCGTGCCGAGCGCGCTGTCGCCCTCGACGATGAAGAGCTCGGTCTCGGCGACGTCCTTCGAGCGGCAGTCGATCAGCTTCGCCGGCAGCGAGGAGCTTTCGAGCGAGCTCTTGCGCCGTGCCGTGTCGCGCTGGGCGCGCAGGGCGATCCGCGCCTTCATCTCGGAGACCATCTTCTCGAGCAGGGCGCCGGTCTGCGCCTTGTCGTCCCGCTTGCTCGAGGCATAGCGGGTCTCGAGGCCCTTCACAATCGCGCGAGACACGATGGAGCGCACCGCCGCGGTCCCGAGCACCTCTTTCGTCTGGCCCTCGAATTGCGGTTCCGGCACGCGCACCGTCACCACCGCGGTGAGCCCCGTGAGGATGTCGTCCTTCTCGGGCTTGTCCCCGCCCGCCTTGAGCTTGCGCGCGTTCTGCTCGATCTGCTTGCGGAAGAACTTGGTGAGCCCCTGCTCGAAGCCGCTCAGGTGGGTGCCGCCCTTGGGGGTCGCGATGATGTTCACGAAGCTCTGCACCTCGGTGTCGTAGCCCGTGCCCCAGCGCATGGCGATGTCCACCTCGCACTGGCGTTCGACCTCGCGGGACACGAGGTGCCCGGTCGCCTCGTCCATGACGGGCACGGTCTCGGTGAAGCTGCCCGTGTCGGTGACGCGCCAGGTGTCCGTGAGCGGCGCATCGACCGCGAGGTAGTCGACGAACTCCGAGAGTCCGCCCTCGTAGGCGAAGCGGTGCACGGCCGGCTCGCCCGAATCGCTGAGGGCCTCGGCCCGCCGGTCGGTGATCTCGATCGCGAGTCCAGGCACGAGGAAGGCGGTCTGGCGAGCGCGGGCGATCAGCGACTCCGGCTCGAAACGGGCGGAGGACAGGAAGATCTGCGGGTCGGCCCAGTACCGGACCCGCGTGCCCGTCGCGCCCTTCTTCACCTTGCCCACCACGCGCAGCTCCGAGGACTGCTCGAAGGGAGTGAAGGGGCTGTCCGGCCCGTCACCGGCGAAGATGCCGGGCTCCCCGTGGCGGAACGACATCGCCCAGGTCTTCCCGTCCCGGTCCACCTCCACATCGAGACGCGACGACAGCGCGTTCACGACGGAGGCCCCGACACCGTGCAGGCCGCCGGAGGAGGCGTAGCCGCCCCCGCCGAACTTGCCGCCGGCGTGCAGTTTCGTGAACACGAGCTCGACCCCGGAGAGCCCGCTCTTCGGCTCCACATCGACCGGGATGCCGCGGCCGTTATCCGAGACCGTGACGCTGCCGTCGTCGTGCAGGGTCACGCCGATCTCGTCGCCGTGGCCCGCCAGCGCCTCGTCGACCGAGTTGTCGATGATCTCCCACAGGCAGTGCATGAGGCCGCGCGAATCGGTCGTCCCGATGTACATGCCGGGACGCTTCCGCACCGCTTCGAGACCTTCGAGGACGGTGAGGTGCCTCGCGGAGTAGCTGGACTCGGCCGGTGAGGCCGCTGACCGCTGTGCTGCCACTGGGGGATCTCCTCTGTGTTCGACGACGCATCGGCCCGAGCGAGGGCCTGTCTGGTGCACCCTGCGTCAGCTGCGCGATCGCCGACGCGGATTCACCAGACACACCCTAGAGCAGACCACCGACATTCCCGCCCCATGCTCACGGCGAGTGAGGAACCGGGGTGGCCGCGGACTCCGCCTGCTACGCGCACAGCGAACCGGCGGCATCCGGGCGCGAACTTTCAGCGCTGGCGTGCTTGGATGGAGGTGCACTCCCCGAACCGGGTGAGGAGCACCACGCAACCGAGGAACGGGGGACGCCATGACGACGCTCGAGCAGGATCGCGCCACAGCCGTCGAGGCTGCTGATCGCCCGCTCACCGCGCTCGACCGCTGCGACAGCTGCGGGGCGCAGGCCTATGTGCGGGCGATGCTGGGCGGCAGCGAGCTGCTGTTCTGCGCCCACCACGCAAACAAGCACGAAGCCAAGCTGCGCCCGATGGCCGAAGCGTGGCACGACGAGAGCCACCGGCTGAACGCCTGAGAGCGGCACGCCGCGCCGCACGGCGACAACGCGAAAGCCCCGGCCGAGGCCGGGGCTTTCGCGTACCGCAGTCGCCGCATCACTCCAGGTAATCGCGCAGCTGCTGAGAGCGCGAGGGGTGGCGGAGCTTCGCCATCGTCTTCGACTCGATCTGGCGGATCCGCTCGCGCGTCACGCCGAAGGTGTCGCCGATCTGGTCAAGGGTCTTCGGCATGCCGTCACCGAGACCGAAACGCATGCGGATCACGCCCGCTTCGCGCTCCGAGAGCGAGTCGAGGAGCTGCTCGAGCTGCTGCTGCAGCATCGTGAAGCCCACGGCATCAGCCGGGACCACGGCCTCCGTGTCCTCGATGAGGTCGCCGAACTCGCTGTCGCCGTCCTCACCCAGCGGCGTGTGCAGTGAGATCGGCTCCCGGCCGTACTTCTGCACCTCGATGACCTTCTCGGGGGTCATGTCGAGTTCCCGCGACAGCTCCTCGGGGGTGGGCTCGCGACCGAGATCCTGCAGCATCTGACGCTGCACGCGCGCCAGCTTGTTGATGACCTCGACCATGTGCACCGGGATGCGGATCGTCCGTGCCTGATCGGCCATGGCGCGGGTGATGGCCTGGCGGATCCACCACGTCGCGTAGGTCGAGAACTTGAAGCCCTTGGTGTAGTCGAACTTCTCGACCGCGCGGATGAGCCCGAGGTTGCCCTCCTGGATCAGGTCGAGGAACTGCATGCCGCGTCCGGTGTAGCGCTTCGCGAGCGACACCACGAGGCGCAGGTTGGCACCGAGCAGGTGGCTTTTCGCCCGCTGACCGTCGCGCGCGACCCACTTCAGCTCCCGTTCGAGCTTCTTCGGCAGGTCCTTCTCGGTGGCGAGCTTCTCCTCGGCGAACAGGCCCGCCTCGATGCGCATCGCGAGCTCGACCTCTTCGGCCGCATTGAGCAGCGCCACTTTGCCGATCTGCTTGAGATAGTCCTTCACCGGATCGGCGGTCGCCCCGGGAATCGCCGTGGTGACGGTCGGCACGTCCTCCTCGTCGGAGGCCTTCAGCACGATGGCACCGGTCGGCAGCGGCTCGTCCGGCGTCACCGTCTTCTTCTCGTCTTCGACGACTTCGGCGGCCTCGTCGAGCGCGGCATCCTCGGCCACGGCCTCGTCCACGAGATCCGTCTTGGCGGCCCGCTTGGTCCCGCCCTTCTTCGCGGGGGACTTCTTCGCGGCCCCGGGCTTCTTCGCCGCCGCAGGGTTCTTGGCCGTCGTCTGCTTCTTCGTCGCGGCGGCGCCCTCCGCGCCCGCGTTCGCCTCGTCAACCGTCGTGTCCGCACTCGCGGAACGAGCGCGAGTCTTGGTCGTGGATGCAGTTGCCACGCAGCCGCCTCTCTGTCTCGGATCCCCGCCGGAACCCCTGGCTTCGCCGACGGGTGCTCACAGCATGAAAACCCATGTCAAGTCCGAATCATTCCCGCGCTGCGGGCGACCACTCGGATTGAATGGGCTAGGACATCAATTATTGCACGTCTCGGGCCGGGCTCGGACCGGGCGCTCTGTGCGCTCAGCTCTCGGGCCGGCCGCCGTCGTTCGCGTCGCGCTGCCGTTCGGCGAGGAACCGCTCCAGTTCGCTCCCCAGCTGCTCCGCGGTGGGTATCGTTCCGTCCTCGCCGATCAGCGGGGAGCGGACCGTCCGATCCTCCATGTAGGCGTCGTACCGGCGCTCCAGCGTGCGCACCATCTCCAGCGACTCCTCGCTCTCGGCGATCTGAGAGTCGACCTGCGCGTGGAACAGCCTCGTCTGCTCGCGCACCTCATCGGTCGCGAGGATCAATCCCGTGGCCTCCATGAGGCCGTCGAGCGCAGCACTGAGGGCCGCGGGATACTCGGTGTTCGCGAGATAGTGCGGCACGAGCAGCGCGAGGCCGACGACCTCCTCGCCGAGGCTGTGCAGCCGGTACTCCAGCACATGCCCCGCCGAGGCGGAGAGCTTCGTCTTGGGCCGCCACACCGACCGGGCCTCGATCAGCTCGTCGCGCGAGCCGCTGACGGTCATCGAGATCGGGCGCGTGTGCGGGACGGGCATCGGGATCGCGTGGGTCCACACGGTCACCGACACCTCGAACTCGTGCACGAGCAGCAGCACCGTGTCGATGAACTCGTCCCAGCGGAAGTCGGGCTCGTAGCCGGAGAGCAGCAGGAATGCCCCGCCGAGCTCGTCGTGCGCGAGGCTGAGCGTCAGCTCCTCCGGCGCGTAGTCCACGAGGTGATCCTCGTCGAAGGTGATGATGGGCCGGCGCGCGCGGTAGTCGAGCAGGAGGTCGGAATTGAAGCGCAGGACCTCCTCGGGCGCGCAGCGCTGCCAGAAGTACTCCTCCAGCTGCTCGACGACCCCGCCCGCGTCGCTGTGCCCCTGCATCACCACGACGAGCGGCAGCCCGCGCGGCACCAGGGCGCGGCGCTCCGCATACTCTGCCGAGAAGATCGATTCCGTCACCCTTCCATCCTATGAAGGCCGGGCCGAGGCGGACCCCGATCCTGTCACGCCCTGAGCGAACCCGGAGCCCGCCAGGGGAGCACCCGAGCCCGCCTCGGCCCGCGGTGTAGGGTTGATAGCAGTGCGTCCGACGACCAGTCCGGGCCGCTGTCACCGTTGCGAACACACCGAGGGAGATCCCACTTGGCCGATCAGCAGTTTGACATCGTCGTCCTGGGTGGCGGAAGCGCCGGATACGCCGCGGCGATCCGCGCCACGCAGCTCGGATTCAGCGCCGCAGTCATCGAGAAGGACAAGCTCGGCGGGACCTGCCTGCACCGCGGCTGCGTCCCCACCAAGGCGCTGCTGCACGCCGCCGAGATCGCGGATGTGGCGCGCGAGGGTGAGCACTACGGGATCAACACGAGTCTCGACGGCATCGACGTCGCCCGGGTGAACGCCTTCCGGGAGAACCTCGTCGCCGGCAAGTTCAAGGGCCTCCAGGGCCTCCTCAAGGCCAACAAGATCACCGTGATCGCCGGCGAGGGCAAGCTCACCTCCCCCACGACCGTCCAGGTCGGCGGGGACACGATCACCGGCAAGCACATCGTGCTCGCGACCGGTTCCTACTCCCGGACGCTTCCCGGCCTGGAGATCGGCGGGCGGGTCATCACCAGCGAGCACGCGCTCGAGCTGCAGGAGGTGCCGCAGCGGGTCGCGATCCTGGGCGGCGGAGTGATCGGGGTCGAGTTCGCGAGCGTGTGGCGCTCCTTCGGCGCGGAGGTCACGATCATCGAGGGCCTCCCCCACCTCGTGCCCAACGAGGAGGAGTCCGTCTCGAAGCAGCTCGAGCGGGCCTTCCGCAAGCGCGGCATCGATTTCAAGCTGGGCGTGCGCTTCAAGTCGGTCTCGCAGGACGCGAACGGCGTCACGGTCTCGCTGGAGGACGGCGCAACCGTGTCCGCGGACTACCTGCTCGTCGCCGTCGGGCGCGGCCCCGTCACCCAGGGGCTCGGCTTCGAAGAGGTGGGCATCGAGATGGATCGCGGCTTCGTGCTCGCAAACGAGCGGCTCGCGACGAATGTGCCCGGCGTCTACGCCATCGGCGACATCGTTCCCGGCCTGCAGCTGGCCCACCGCGGCTACCAGCAGGGCATCTTCGTCGCAGAGGAGATCGCCGGGCTGAACCCGGTCGTGGTCGAGGACGTCAACATCCCGAAGGTGACCTACTGCGATCCGGAGATCGCCTCGGTCGGCCTCACCGAGGCCAAGGCCCGCGAGAAGTTCGGTGCGGAGAACGTGACGAGCTACGAGTACAACCTCGCCGGGAACGCGAAGAGCTCCATCCTGGGGACTGCCGGCACCGTCAAGGCGGTCCGCGTGAACGACGGTCCCGTGGTCGGCGTGCACATGATCGGCGCGCGGATGAGCGAGCTCGTCGGCGAGGCTCAGCTCATCGTGAACTGGGAGGCGCACCCCGAGGACGTCGCCCCGCTCGTCCACGGCCACCCCACCCAGAACGAGACGATCGGCGAGACGATGCTGAAGCTCGCCGGCAAGCCGCTGCACGCGATCTGATCCGCGGCGCACAGACTGTGAAGCAACGAATGGAGAATGCACGATGAGTGAATCGGTGGTCCTCCCCGCACTGGGTGAGAGCGTGACCGAGGGCACGGTGACCCGCTGGCTGAAGAACGTCGGCGACACCGTCGAGGTGGACGAGCCGCTGCTCGAGGTCTCGACCGACAAGGTCGACACCGAGATCCCGTCGCCGGTGGCGGGCGTGCTCGAGGAGATCCTCGTGCAGGAGGACGAGACCGCCGAGGTCGGCGCCGTGCTCGCCACGGTCGGTGACGGCAGCGGAAGCGGCGCGAGCGCCGAAGCCGCGGCACCGGCTGCCGCGTCCGAGGCGGCACCCGCCGCCGCTCCCGAGCCCCCCGCTGCTCCCGAGCCCGCCGCCGCTCCCGAGCCCGCTGCGCAGGCCGCGCCTGCCGCCGCGCAGGCCGCGCCTGCCGCCGCGCCGCAGAGCGAGGCCGCGGGCTCCGGAGGCGAGGGACAGGAGATCGTGCTTCCCTCGCTCGGCGAGAGCATCACGGAGGGCACCGTCACCCGCTGGCTCAAGAGCGTGGGCGACACCGTCGAGGTGGACGAACCGCTGCTCGAGGTCTCGACGGACAAGGTCGACACCGAGGTGCCCTCACCCGTCGCCGGCGTGCTCCAGGAGATCCTCGTGCAGGAGGACGACACGGTCGAGGTGGGCGGCGTGCTCGCCCGCGTCGGCGGTTCTGCCGCCGGATCCGCCGATGAGGCGCCCGCGGCGGCGCCCGAGCCCGCGCAGCAGCCCGAAGCGCCCGCAGCCCCTGCTGCGGAGCCCGCTCCGGCCCCGGCCGCCTCGGAGGCCCCGGCGCAGCCGTCCGCCGACGCGGACGAAGCCGCCCCCGCCCAGCAGGCATCGGCACCCGCGCACGGCGCTGCGCCGGCCGAGCCCGCGCAGCCGTCCGCTCAGGCCGCGCCTGCGGCGCCTCAGGCCTCGGCACCCGCTGACGCCCCCGGCTACCTCACGCCCATCGTGCGCAAGCTCGCCCACGAGCGGGGCGTCGACCTCGCCTCCGTGCGCGGCACCGGCGTCGGCGGGCGGATCCGCAAGGAGGATGTGCTCGCCGCTGCGGAGTCGGCCCGGCAATCGGCTGCCCCTGCAGCGTCCCAGGCGCAGGCGGCACCCGCGCCGGCCCCGGCGGAGGTCTCTCCCCTGCGCGGCACGACCCAGAAGATGAGCCGCCTGCGCAAGGTGATCGCCGAGCGTGCGGTGGCGTCGCTGCAGGGCACCGCACAGCTCACCACGGTCGTCGAGGTCGATGTGACGCGCGTCGCGCGCCTGCGTCAGGCCAAGAAGGACGAGTTCCTCGCGAAGACCGGTTCGAAGCTCTCCTTCATGCCGTTCTTCGCACTGGCCGCGGCCGAGGCGCTCCGCAGTTTCCCGATCATCAACGCCACGGTTGACGGGGACTCGATCGTCTATCCGGCCACGGAGAACATCAGCATCGCCGTGGATACGGAGAAGGGGCTGCTCACGCCCGTGCTGCGCGATGCAGGCGACAAGAACATCGCCGAGATCGCTGGCGAGATCGCCGATCTCGCGGCGCGCACGCGTGACAACCAGCTGAAGCCGGACGAGCTCGCCGGCGGCACCTTCACGCTCACCAACACCGGTTCCCGGGGCGCGCTCTTCGACACCCCCCTGGTGTTCCTGCCGCAGAGCGCGATCCTGGGCACGGGCGCTGTCGTGAAGAAGCCGGCCGTGGTGTCGGGGCCCGAGGGCGACGCGATCGCGATCCGCTCGACGGTCTACCTGGCGCTCTCCTACGATCACCGCATCATCGACGGCGCCGACGCCGCCCGCTTCCTCGGGCAGCTCCGGGCGCGGCTCGAGGCGGGCGACTTCGAGGCTCAGCTCGGGATCTGACCCCTTCTCTCGCGCTGGACACGGGCCGCGTCTCCCTCGGGTGACGCGGCCCGTTCCGTCTGCGAGAGCCCGCCGTCGGCGAGTGCATGAGGGATGCGGCGCCAGATCGCGAAGGCCACCGCCTCCTCGGCGAGTTCCCGGCTCCAGCGCTCCCCGGCGGACCCGATCTCGGCGATCGCGTCGTCCAGCGCTTCCTCGAGCAGCGGGGCGGCACCGCATCCATCCCAGCGGCGCAGCGCCCGGCGCAGCCCGTGCAGCGGCAGCCCGAGCGCCGCGCATCCGGCGTCGTGCCTGGCGGGACTGTGCGGCTCGCGCCCGTCGGGGCCGGCGCAGCCTCCGGCGCTGCGCAACTCGATCCCGGCGGCGCAGACGCGGATCACGCGTCCGGCGAGCGCCGCCGCTCCCCCGCAGCGGGTCTCCTGCGCGGCACCGCGCCGCCGTCTGTCGCCCATGCATCCATCCTGCCGCCCGCGTCGACCGCGCGGCACCGACTCGCAGCTGCTGTGAGCGCTTTCCGCTCATCGCCCGTTCCCGGCGCAGCTGTGAGCGAACTCCGATGCGCTCCCCTTCGCGGTGGCGCGCGCGGAGGCAGGGAAACGATACCCTTGAAACATGGCAGCAGAGCAGGCGAAGCAGACGAAGAAGACCGGTCGCATCCGGCAGATGATCGAGATCTACAAGACCACCAAGGTCCACGATCGCAATCTGCCCTGGGCGCTGCTGCTCTCCTTCGTCGCGCCCGTCGCCCTCTCGGTGCTGCTCGCCTGGCTGCTCAGCGGCAACTGGTTCGGCTGGGTGCTGTGGCCGCTCACCGGTGTGCTCGTCGGCATCCTCCTCGTGATGATCGTGCTCGGGCGCCGCGCCGAGCGCATGGCCTACCAGCAGATCGAGGGCCGTCCCGGCGCCGTCGGTGCCGTGGTGCAGAGCGCGCTGCGCCGCTCCTGGCGCGGCTCGGAGGTACCGGTCGCGATCAACCGCAATCAGGACGCGGTGTACCGCGTGGTCGGCCGCGGCGGCATCGTCCTCATCTCCGAGGGTTCCCGTCAGGGGACGCAGCGCATGGCCGCCGATGAGGAGCGGAAGATCCGTCGCGCGATGCGCAACGTCGAGGTCGTGCACCTCTACGTCGGGCCCGACGGGGACGGCGTTCCCCTCCCCAAGCTCTCGAAGACGCTCGTGCGTCTGAAGCCGAAGCTGAACCGACGCGAGGTCGCGGCGGTGTACAACCGCCTCGTCTCGCTGCAGGCGGCGCCGGTCGGGATCCCGAAGGGCATGGATCCGAACCGCATCCGCTCGCAGCGTCCCCGCTGATCCGATGGCCCAGATCCAGCCTCAGCGCTTCGGCGATCTCGAACCCAGCGCCTGGCCCGGCGAGCGCCTCGGGCTCCCGGAAACCGGGCCGCTCTCCGTGGCACGACTGGGACGTCGCGTGCTCGCGATCTGCATCGACTGGGGTCTCGCGGCGCTCCCCGCCTACCTGCTCATCGGCGGCCCGCACCCGGAGTGGTGGAACTACCTGTTCTTCGCCCTCATGCAGATCGTGTTCATTCCGACGATCGGCGGTTCGCTCGGCCACCGGATCCTCGGGATGCGCGTGCTCTCGCTGAGCGGCGGATGGATCGGCCTGTGGCGGCCGGTGGTGCGGACGCTGCTGCTGTGCCTGGTGATCCCGGTGCTGGTGTGGGATTCCGACCATCGCGGCTTCCACGACAAGATCCCCGGCACCGTCCTGGTGCGTGCCTGAGACGCCCCCGGGCAGGCGGAAGGGAGTCGCCCGGTGCGTGCTCCGGTTGCGATGAGGTTTCGGGATCGGGGCCCGCGATCGCCGGCAAGTGCCGCGTAACACGCGCGAAACATGAGACTCACGCTTCTGAAATCCCCGTCGCGTAGGGTTGATGGCAACCGTTCGGCGTCGCACCGCGACCCCGATCGGAACTCCGCACAGGCGAAAAGGAGCAGCATGTTCAACACCCCGCAGGAAGTCATCGACTTCATCACGGAGACGGACGTCAAGTTCGTCGACATCCGGTTCACCGATCTTCCCGGGGTGCAGCAGCACTTCAACATCCCGGCCGCGACCGTGGACCTCGACTTCTTCGAGGTCGGCCAGATGTTCGACGGCTCGTCGATCCGGGGCTTCGCGGGCATCGCCGAGTCCGATATGCAGCTCATCCCCGACGTCACCACCGCCTACATCGATCAGTTCCGGGCCGAGCGCACGCTGATACTCATCTGCGACATCTTCAACCCGCGCACGGGAGAGATCTACACGAAGGACCCCCGCCAGGTCGCCAAGAAGGCGGAGCAGTACCTCGTCTCCACCGGCGTCGCCGACACCGCCTTCTTCGCCCCGGAGGCCGAGTTCTACATCCTCGACTCGGTGCGCTACGAGACGACCCCCCGCCGCACCTTCTACGAGGTCGACGCCGAGGAGGCCTCCTGGAACTCCGCCCGCAAGATGGAGGGCGGCAACCTGGGCAACACGACCCGTGAGAAGGGCGGCTACTTCCCCGTGTCGCCCGTCGACAAGCAGGCGGATCTGCGCGACGACATCTCGCTGCGCCTCATCGAGGCCGGGCTCGAACTGGAGCGCTCGCACCACGAGGTCGGCGCGCCCGGTCAGGCCGAGATCAACTACCGCTTCGACACCCTGGTGAAGGCCGCGGACGACGTGCTCAAGTTCAAGTACGTCGTGAAGAACACGGCGGAGCTGTGGGGCAAGACCGCCACCTTCATGCCGAAGCCGATCTTCGGCGACAACGGCTCGGGCATGCACACCCACATGTCCCTCTGGAAGGGCGGCGAGCCGCTGTTCTACGACGAGAACGGCTACGCGCAGCTCTCCGATATCGCCCGCTGGTACATCGGCGGGATCCTGCACCACGCCCCCGCACTGCTCGCCTTCACCAACCCGACGATCAACAGCTACCGCCGCCTGGTCAAGGGCTACGAGGCCCCGGTCAACCTGGCCTACTCGGCAGGCAACCGCTCTGCGGCGGTGCGCATCCCCCTCACCGGCTCGAACCCGAAGGCGAAGCGCATCGAGTTCCGCGCCCCCGACGCCTCGGGCAACCCCTACCTCGCCTTCGCGGCGCAGATGATGGCGGGCCTCGACGGGATCCGCAACCGCATCGAGCCGATGGAGCCGATCGACAAGGATCTCTACGAGCTGCCCCCGGAGGAGGCGAAGAACATCCCCCAGGTGCCCGGATCCCTGGAGGAGGCGCTCGACGCGCTGGAGGCGAACCACCAGTTCCTGCTCGAGGGCGGCGTGTTCACCGAGGAACTCGTCCAGACCTGGATCGCCTACAAGCGTGAGAACGAGATCGCTCCGATGGCGCTGCGCCCGCACCCCTTCGAGTTCGAGCTCTACTACGGCGTGTAGACGCCGGGCCTCGGCCTGCCTCCGCTGATCGCGGTCCGGTTCCCCCGCGCCTCCGGGATGGACGGACACGGAAACGCCCTCCACGACGCTGCGTCGTGGAGGGCGTTTTCGTTCGCCTGGCGCTGGAGGCCGAGGAACGCTCGGCGCCCGCGTCAGTTCGCGCTGCCGAAGGTGCCCTGAGCGATCAGGAGCAGGGCGCAGGCGGCCGTGAAGAAGGCGACGTACTGGTAGGGGATGAAGAACAGCGTGTGGTGGTTCCGCGCCGCCTGCGAGGCCTCCGCGACCTCGTGAGCGAGCAGTTCGTCGGACATGCGCTGCGCCTCCTCGAATGACGTCGGCTGCGGCTGCCCCGGGCCGAGGAAGAACTGTCCGCTCTGGACGAGGGTGTCGAGCTGCTGGCGACGTTCCTTCGCCCACAACTCGACCGCGCGCTCAGGCCTGGTCCGGTTCATCGCCACGCCGGAGAACCAGGTCGCGGCTGCCGCAAGCAGCAGGAGGACTCCGAGTGAGATGCCGAGGCGAGCCGCAGGCAAGTGCAGGAGGTCGGCGCCGATGAAGGCGTGGAGCACAGCCGCGAGCAGTGCGTAGAGGACCGGGATGATGCCCCAGCCTTTCCAGATGATCATGAGGTGCGGACCTTCTTTCTGTGAGGTGGACCTCCTTATCTGTGTCGATGTGCCGCGGAAAGTGACGCGGAATCCCGAGGTTTCCAGATGGTCCCAGCCACACGCGCGGGTCCGGACGCGACCCTCTCCGTCGCCCCGCCCGGCCCGGGCGGCCGGGCCAGAGGATCGCTCGTCGGCTCGGTGGAGCGCGGCAGATGAGATGAGAGCGCCGGACGAGTCCACGGATGACGCCCCGCCAGAACATGGCTGAGGCCCCGATCCGGTTCGGATCGGGGCCTCAGCTGTGTGGTCGGGCGACGTCGCTGTCGCGGCGGCGCGGTCGGTCAGGATTCGAGTTCGTCCTCGAACTCGGCCCCGTCTTCGGCGAGCAGGGCCTCGAGAAATGATTGTAAGTACTGCATAACGATCACATTACGCTTCGATAACGTTCCTGGCTAGTCTTCAGGAATGAATTTTCGGGGGCGTTTCGGTGACGTGCGCGTTACGGACCGGCAGAGCGCGGCGGCACGCTCAGTAGTGCGAGATGAGCGCATCATCGCTGTAGCCGAAGAACTCCCGTTCGAATACCGCTCGGGCACGTCGCGACACGCTGAACCAGCGCTCCTCCAGCTCCGAGGTGTGCCCGCCCGGGAGGCCGAGCACCCCGGCGATCCCCTCCAGCTCCGACCAGGCCGCCGGCAGCACATCCGAGCCCCGCCCAGACCAGAGCTTCAGCGCCGAGCGCACCTCGCTGGCGAAGCACCAGGAGTCTCCCAGCTGCGCCGACTCCTCCGCGGTGAGCAGCTCGAGCCGTGCCGCAGCCCGGAGTGCCTCCTCCGTCGACACGGTGCGCAGTTCCTCGTGGCGCCGCGCCTCCCGCAGCTGCAGCAGCTGCACCAGCCACTCGACGTCGCTGATCCCGCCCGGGCCGAGCTTCAGGTGGCGCTTCGGGTCGGCGCCCTGGGGCAGCCGCTCCGCCTCGACACGCGCCTTGATGCGCCGCACCTCCCGCACCTGCTCCTCGCCGAAGCTGCTCGGGTAGCGGATCGCGTCGGCCATCTCGATGAACTCCGCACCGAGATCAGCGCTGCCGGCGACGTGACGCGCGCGCAACAGCGCCTGTGCCTCCCACGTGACCGACCACCGTTCGTAGTAGCTCCGGTAGGCGTCGAGACTGCGGGCCAGGGGGCCGTTCTTGCCCTCAGGCCGCAGGTCGAAGTCCAGGTCGACGGGGAATCGCGGATCCGAGACGAGGCGGCGCAGCTCGGAGACCACCCGCGTGGCGGTCCGCGCCGACCGTTCGGGCGCGACCTCGGCGGGCGCTCGGTACACGGCGACCAGGTCGATGTCCGAGGCGAAGCCCAGCTCTCCCCCGCCGTAGCGCCCCATGCCGATCAGCGCCAGCTCGAGACCGACGCCCGCGCCCGGCTGGCCGGTGCCGGCGTCGATCGAGGATTCCGCCTGGAACAGCGCCGTCAGCAGTCCCTCCAGCAGCGCCGTGTGGGCCGCGTCGAGCCCGGCCGCAACCGCGTGGTCGTCGATCGCTCCCACGACCCGGCCCATCGCGAGGCGCAGCACCTCGCGCCGGTGCACCGTGCGCAGCGCCTCGGCGGCGGCCTCGACGCTCGGACGCCGCGAGGCGATCGCCTGCATCTCGTCGAGGAGGGTGTCGAGCGGGACGGGCTGCAGTGCATCGTCGCGGTCGAGCCAGGCCACCGCTTCGGGGATCGTCTCCAGCAGCTCCGCCACGAAACGCGAGCACGAGAGCACCCGCGTCAGCCGCTCGGCCGCGACGGTGCCATCGCGCAGCAGCCGCAAATACCAGGGGTTCTCGCGGTTCGCCTCACTCACCCGCCGGAATGCGAGCAGCCCGTAGTCGGGATCCGTGCCCTCCGCCAGCCACTGCAGCAGCACGGGCATGAGATTGCGCTGGATGCGGGCGCGGCGCGAGGTGCCGCGGGTGAGCGCGGCGAGGTGCCGCATCGCGCCGTCGGGATCGCGAAAGCCGATGCTGGCCAAACGCGCCCGCGCCTCCTCGCTGCCGAGAATCAGCTCCTCCTCCGGCAGCGCGGCCACCGCGCTGAGCAGCGGGGCGTAGAAGATCTTCAGGTGCAGTTCGCGCACTTCGACCTTCGTCCGCTCCCAGAGCGCCAGCAGTTCGCCCCCGGTGGCGGCGAGCCCGCTCGCGCGCGCCAGGAAGCGCAGGCCCTCCTCGTCGCGCGGCATGAGGGCCGTGCGACGGAGATCGCGAAGCTGCAACCGGTGCTCGAGCACGCGCAGCACCCGATAGTGCTCCGAGAGCCGTTCACCGTCGCTGCGCGCCACATAGCCGCCCTCGACGAGCGCGCGCAGCGCGGGCAGCGTGCCGCGCAGGTGCAGCCGCTCGTCGTACTGCCCGTGCACCAGCTGCAGGAGCTGCGCACTGAACTCGATGTCGCGCAGTCCGCCAGGGCCGAGTTTCAGCTGCACCTCGAGCTCTTCGTCGGCGATGTGCTCGGTCACGCGCTGACGCATGCGCTGCACCGATCCCACGAAGTCCTCCCGCGAGGAGGACGCCCACACGGCCTCACGGGTGCCCTCGACGAAGCGGCCGCCCAGTTCGAGATCGCCCGCCAGCGGCCGCGCCTTCAGCAGCGCCTGGAACTCCCAGCCCTTCGCCCACCGCTCGTAATAGCTGAGCATCGAGCCGAGGGTGCGCACGAGCGGGCCCTGGCGTCCCTCCGGACGCAGGTTCGCGTCGAGCTGCCACAGCGGCGGCTCGATCGCGGGATCGTGGATCCCGCGCATCGTCTCGCTCGCGATCCGCGTGCCGAGCCGGATCAGCGCGTCCCCGGAGAGCGCCTCCTCGTCGGCGCTCTCCACGATGAACATGACGTCGACGTCGGAGACGACGTTGAGCTCTTCGGCGCCGCACTTGCCCATCGCGACGACCGCGAGGCGTAGCGCAGTGAGGCGCTCGGGGTCGACGGGCGCGCCGCCGCTGCCGGCCGCGGCGCCCGCTCTGGCCACCGCGAGCGAGGCTTCGATCGCCGCCGCGGCGAGACCCGAGAGCGAGAGCGCGACCCCCTCGAAGGCCTCGGTGGCCCGCCCCGAGCGGCCGAGGCGCAGATCGTGCAGCATGAGCTCGGCGAGCAACTCCCGGTAGCGCACCCGCAGGGCGTTCCAGCCCTCGTCCGCGGTGAGCACTTCGGGCTCACGATCCCCCGCGCCCGGGCGGCTCAGCACGGCCGCCAGCAGGGCGTCTCTCGCCTCGACGGCCCCGATGAGCCGGCCCCCGGAGTCGAGGATCTTCCGGAGCCGTTCCGGCCTGCGCACGAAGAAGTCGCCGAGCGCGGGCGACGCCCCGAAGAGCAGCGCGAGGCGCCGCAGCGAGGGCGGCTCGATGCCGCGGAGGGTCTGCGGGTGGGCTTCGACGAGGCTGCGCAGCCGCGCCAGCGCGGTGTCGGGGTCGGCCGCCTGCGCGAAGGCGTCGAGGAGGACGCCGATCGGCACGCCCAGCGGTTCCGCGAGCCCGTGCAGCTCGTCCCGGGCGGCCGAAAGATCCTGGAATCCGGCGCGCGCGACCTCCGCGAGCTTCAGCGTCGGCCGCGCGGCGCCCTGCTCCGCGCCGGCCACGGCTCACACCGTGTCGAGCATGGACGACAGCTCGTAGGGGGTGACCTGGCTGCGGTACTCGGAGACCTCGCGCCGCTTGTCGCGGATGAAGTAGGCGAAGACCTGCTCCCCCAGCGTCTCCGCAACCAGTTCCGAGCGCTCCATCACGGCGAGCGCGTGGTCGAGGCTCGTCGGGAGCGGATCGAAGCCCATCGCCCGGCGTTCGCCGTCGCTGAGCGCCCACACGTTGTTCTCGGCCTCGGGCGGCAGCTCGTACTCCTCCTCGATGCCCTTCAGCCCAGCTGCGAGCAGCACGGAGAAGCCGAGGTAGGGGTTGACCGCGCTGTCCATGCCGCGGTACTCGACGCGCGCCGCATCGCCCTTCCCGGGCTTGTACATGGGCACCCGCACCAGCGCGGAGCGGTTGTTGTGCCCCCAGCTCACGAAGGAGGGCGCCTCGTCGCCGCCCCACAGCCGCTTGTAGGAGTTGATGTACTGGTTCGTGACCGCGGTGATCTCGGGAGCGTGGCGCAGCAGCCCCGCGATGAAGCGGCGACCGGTCTGCGAGATCTGGTAGCGGGCTCCGGCGTCGTAGAAGGCGTTCGTGTCGCCCTCCAGGAGGGAGAGGTGGGTGTGCATGCCCGAGCCGGGCTGGCCCGCGAGCGGCTTCGGCATGAAGGTCGCGTGCACGCCCTGCGCGATCGCCACCTCCTTCACGACCGTGCGGAAGGTCATGATGTTGTCGGCGGTGGTGAGCGCGTCCGCGTAGCGCAGATCGATCTCGTTCTGCCCCGGCCCGGCCTCATGGTGGCTGAACTCGACCGAGATGCCCAGCTCTTCGAGCATGTTGACGCTCTCCCGGCGGAAGTCGTGCGCGGTGCCGCCCGGCACATTGTCGAAGTAGCCGGCACGGTCCACCGGCACCGGGCCTTCGGCGCCGAAGTCCTTCGACTTGAGCAGGTAGAACTCGATCTCGGGGTGCGTGTAGAAGGTGAATCCCCGCTCGGCGGCCTTCGCGAGCGTGCGCTTGAGCACATTCCGCGGGTCCGCGACGGCGGGCTCCCCGTTGGGCGTCCGGATCTCGCAGAACATGCGCGCCGTGGGAGCGGTCTGGCTGCGCCACGGCAGGAGCTGGAAGGTCGAAGGATCGGGAACCGCGAGCAGATCCGACTCGTAGGCGCGCGTCAATCCCTCGATCGCCGAGCCGTCGAAGCCGATCCCCTCGCTGAACGCGCCCTCCACCTCTGCGGGCGCCAGGGCCACCGATTTCAGCGTCCCCGAGACGTCGCTGAACCAGAGGCGCACGAACTTCACGCCGCGCTCCTCGATGGTGCGGAGAACAAAATCGCGCTGCTTGCTCACACCGGCTCCGTTCGCTCAGGCGCGTCCCGCGCGTCCTGCGCACGGAACGGGCGGCGCGCCCGCACCGCCAGCCCCAGACTATCGCGGTCGCGTGACGTTCGTGTTACAGCACCGCAATGCTCCGCGCGGGCCACGCGGAACTCGGATCCCAGCCCCGTTCAGTCCTCCGCCGCGTCCTCCTCCGCCCACTTCCGCGCCCGCTCGGCCACGATCTCGTTCGCCCGCGCCGCTTCCTCCGCGCTCGCGAACGGGCCGAGCCGATCCACCGCGAGCGACTGCGGTCCCCGCTCCACCTCGCCCGTGCGGCGGTTGTACCAGTAGCTCTCCTCCGGGTCTTCGACGCCCCAGTCGCGCTTGCTCATCTCTCCCTCTCCGCACCGGCGCTCTGCCGGGTGCTCTTCATAGACTAGGAGCATGCCCTTCGATGCACACCACCACCTGGTGCCGGGCGCGCTGCCGCCCGCCCGCACCGTTCCCCGCCGCATTCCCCGCCGAGCGCGCCGCCCCCCCCGAGGCCCCCCACCCTGCTTTCCATCGGCGGCGTCAGATGTGTATAAGGGCCGGGCCCTACGTCGGTCTCGCCGCCCCGCCCGCCTACACGGGCGACAACACCTACACCGAAGCGGAGATCGACCGCATCCGCGCCGCCGGTCGCATCGCGTCCCGCGCCCTCGACGCCGTGGGCGCGGCCGTGCGACCGGGCGTGACGACGGCCGAGCTGGATCGCGTCGCGCACGAGTACGTGGTCTCCCAGGGCGCCTACCCGTCGACGCTCGGCTACCGCGGCTATCGCGCCTCCTCCTGCACCTCGGTGAACGAGGTGATCTGCCACGGCGTGCCCGACGACACGGTGCTGGGCGAGGGGGATCTCGTCAACGTCGACGTGACCGCCTACCTCGACGGCTTCCACGGCGACACGAACCGCACCTTCCGGGTGGGCGAGGTCTCGGAAGAGGCGGATCAGCTGATCGAACGGACCCACGAGGCGATGATGCGCGGGATCCGGGCGGCGAAGCCGGGGCGCGAGGTGAACGTGATCGGGCGGGTCATCGAGACCTACGCGAAGCGCTTCGGCTACGGCGTGGTGCGCGACTTCACGGGTCACGGCGTCGGCTCCGCGTTCCACACCGGGCTCATCATCCCGCACTACGACTCCGCACCCGCCTACGGCGACGTGATCAAGCCGAACATGGTGTTCACGGTGGAGCCGATGCTGACGCTCGGCACCCACGAGTGGGAGCAGTGGGACGACGGCTGGACCGTGACCACCCGCGACAAGAGCCTCACCGCGCAATTCGAGCACACCGTCGTCGTGCGCGAGGACGGCTTCGAGCTGCTCACGGTCTCCGATTAGCCGCGCCGGAGGGGCGGGCGGAATGGGCCGGATCATACGCCGGGTTCTGTCCCGCCCGCCGAAGCGGACGGTGACGGTCATCTCTCTCGGAGTGCCGTTGCCGGCACCCTCTAGCGGCCTACCCGCAGGCTCGGCGGGGCGCGTCATCACCTGCTGTCTGGCCTTGCTGCGAACGAGGTTTGCCTGGCCGCCCGTGTCACCACGGACGCCGGTGGTCTCTTACACCACCCTTTCACCCGGACCGGCCCGGCTGAGCCGGGACGGCTGGTCTGCTCTCTGTTGCACTTTCTCGCGGGTTGCCCCGGGTGGGTGTTACCCACCGTTCTCCCCTGCGCAGCCCGGACGTTCCTCGGCGATCCCGCGACCGAAGCCGCGGCATCGACGCGACCGTCTCACCGACCCATTCCGGGGCCCAGTCTACTCCTCTTCGACGCGGACGAGGATCGCGCCCGTGCCCGGGCAGAAGACCACCTCGTCCGGCGCAGCGGCGCGGATGTCGCTCAGCTCGGCGGGAGCGAGCGCCATGTTGCTCGCCTCCGAGACGTTGCCGCGCAGTCGTGCCGCCCCGATCCCGATCCGGCCGCGGAGATCCTCGTAGAGCTCCACGAGGTCGCGCTGGATCTCTGCGGCCAGGCCGGCGCGCTCTTCCGCGTGCCCGGCGAGCTCGCGGTCGAGGCGCCCTTCGGCCTCATCGATGCGCTGCTGCAGCTCCGCGCGCCTGCCGTCGACCCCGGCGAGCGCCGCCGCCGCAGCGTCGAACGCGGACTGCGCACGCTCCTGCACCTCCATGAGCTCGAGCTCACGGTCCTCGAGCTCGCGCGTGCGCCGCAGCAGCGTGTCGAGCTCGCCCTGCAGAGCCTGCGCCTCCTTGCTGGAGGTGCTGGCCGCGAGCAGCTGCTCGTCACGGGCTCGGCGCTGCCGGACCATCTCCGCATCGGCCTCGACCCGGGCGATGTCGGCATTCTGCGCGTCGAGTTCGCGCTGCGCCGCCATGTAGCGGTCGCGCACCGCCGCGGCTTCCTCGGCGAGCGCGGTGAGTTCGGCCCGCTCGGGCAGCGTGGAGCGCTTGCGGCGCAGCTGGGCGATCGTGTGGTCGAGCTGCTGCAGATCGAGCAGCAGCTGCTGTTGGCGAGGGCTTGCCTTCATAGCCGCAAGCCTATCCGCTCAGGCCGTCGGAGGCGCCCACCGAGAACGTCCAGGGGTCGGTCCGCAGGCGGCTCACGCGGAACTCGACGCCGGGCAGGCGTTCCCCCAGCAGCTGCGCCGCCCCGTCGAGCCACAGGGACTCGCTCGCCCAGTGGGCGACGTCGATGAGCGCCGGCCCGCCCGCGGCCGCCGAGAGCTCGAGAGACTCCTGCGCGGGGTGGTGGCGCAGATCGGAGCACAGGTACACGTCTGCGCCGCGCACCGCCGGATGGTCGAGCAGGCTGTCGCCGGCGCCCCCGAGCAGCGCGACCCGCGACACGCGCCGCCCGGGATCACCCGCGACGCGGACCCCTCCGACCGTGACGGGCAGGATCGCGGCGATGCGCTCCGCGAAGGCGCGCAGGCTCTCCGGCTCGGCCAGCGAGCCGATCCGCCCGATCCCGAACACCTCGCCCGGCCGCGGCCCGTCCCCCGGCACCAGCGCCTCGGCGCCGTGCAGCCCGAGCCGCTCGGCGATCACCGCGGACACGCCCCCCTCGGGCTGGTCGGCGTTCGTGTGCGCCGCGTAGAGCGCGCAGCCGCCGCGGATCAGCTGGGCGAGCAGCGCACCCTTCGCCGTGTCCTCGGCGAGGGTGTGGATGCCGCGCAGCAGCAGCGGGTGGTGGGTGAAGAGCGCGTCCGCGCCCCACTCCAGCGCTTCGGCAACGGTCGCCTCGACCGCGTCCACGGCGAGCAGCACGCGCCGCAGCGGCGCGTCGCCCGCTCCCGAGACCAGCCCCACGCGATCCCACGACTCCGCCGTGCCGACCGGCCACAGCTCCTCGCACGCCCGCCGCAGATCCGCCACCGTGAAATCGCTCATGCCCCGAGCCTAGTTGCACTCAGCACGAGCCCCGCTCGCCGCCGTCCGCGGCCGAGCCCTGAGCGATCCCGCGCCACCTCCGGAGCGATCCCGGGCTACCTCCGGAGCACCTTCCGGGCGAGCGCGTTGCCGATGAGCTGCGCGAGCTGCACGATCAGGATGATGACGAGCACCGTGCCCCAGGTGATCCACGGGTTGAACTGCCGGAAGCCGTACTGCAGCGCCAGGTTGCCGAGCCCGCCGGCGCCGATGATGCCGGCGAGCGCGGACATGTCGACGATCGCGATGAACGCGAAGGTGTAGCCGAGGATCAGCGGGCCGAGGCCCTCGGGGATCAGCACCGTGAGGATGATGCGCAGGGGTCCGGCACCCATCGCGCGGGCTGCCTCGATCACGCCGGGGTCGACGGTGAGCAGGTTCTGCTCGACGAGGCGCGCGATGCCGAAGGTCGCCGCGAAGCACAGCACGAACACGAAGGCGGGGCTCTGGATGCCCGTGCCCACGACGACGCGCGCGAGGGGCTGCAGGGCCACCATCAGGATCAGGAACGGGATCGGGCGGAAGAAGTTGACGAGGAAGTTGAGGATCGCGTACACCGCGGCGTTCGGCGTCAGGCCGCCCCTGCGGGTGACGACGATCGCGACGCCGACGATCAGGCCCAGCGCACCGCCCACGAGCAGCGCGATGGCGACATACAGCAGCGTCTCGCCGGTGGCGACGAGCACCTTCGGAAGAAACTCGATGATCGCGTCCATCAGGCGAGGACCTCCAGTTCGGCCTGCTGGCCGAGCGCGGCGATCCCGTGCTCCACCTGCAGTTCGTCTCCGATGAGTTCGAGGGTGAGGGTGCCGAAGCTGCGGCCGCCCACCTCGGTGACGCCGCCGTGCACGATGCTGACGTCGATGCCGCGCTCGGCGAGGGTGCGGAACACGATCGGCTGGTCCACCCGGCCGTCCGCGAAGGTCACCGCGACGAGCTTGCCCCGGTGCTGCTCCCGGAGGCGCAGCAGGTGGGCGGGGTCGGGCCGCGTCGGCAGCGCGGTCGCGACGAAGCGGCGTGCCGTGTCCGTCTGCGGGCGGGCGAAGACGTCGAAGACGTCGCCCTGTTCGACGGCACGGCCGCCGTCCATCACGGTGACGCGGTGCGCGATCCCGCGCACCACCTCCATCTCGTGGGTGATGAGGATGATCGTGATGCCGAACTCGGCGTTCACCCGGCGCAGCAACGCGAGCACCTCCTGGGAGGTCTCGGGATCCAGCGCGCTCGTCGCCTCGTCGGCGAGCAGCACGCCGGGGTTCGTGGCGAGCGCCCGGGCGATGCCGACGCGCTGCTTCTGGCCACCGGAGAGCTGCTCGGGATAGGCCGAGGCCTTGTCGGCGAGGCCCACGAAGGAGAGCAGCTCGACGACCCGGCGGGCGCGCTCCGCCTTCGGCGCGCCGGCCACGACGAGGGGGTAGGCCACGTTCTGGCTGACGGTGCGGGAGCGGAGCAGGTTGAAGTGCTGGAAGATCATCCCGATGCCGGTGCGCTCGCGGCGCAGCTCCCGCTCGCGCATCGCGGAGATGTCCTGGTCGCCGACGAGGATCCTGCCCGAGGTGACGCGCTCCAGCCCGTTGATGAGGCGCAGCAGCGTGCTCTTGCCCGCGCCCGAGTACCCGATGATCGCGTGGATCTCGCCCGACGCCACCTCGATCGACACCTCGTCGACGGCGGTCACCGTACCGCCGCTGCGGCCGCGCGCGGGGTACTCCTTGCTCACCTGCGCGATGCTCACCCTGGTCATCGTGCCTCCTCTCCTCGCTCCTGCAGCTCCGGCGCACGCCTCGGCAGGGCCGGCCGGGCCGCGCCTGCCGGAAGCGGCGGGCGCGCCGGCCGCACTCACACCGCCGCCGCGCCCGCTCGACCCTACTTGATGTCCGCCTGCACCTTCGCCAGGCTCTCCTGCAGCTCCGAGGCGGGGGTCTTCACGAACTCCGCCGTGTCGCCGGAGTTCTCGTACACGCCGTCGAGCACCTCCTGCGTGTTCTGGTAGATCTCCACGAGCTTGAGGTAGGTGGGGTTCTCAGTGTCGTCGGCGCGAGTCACGAAGATGTTGATGTAGGGGAACGCGGCCGGATCGCTCGGGTCGTCCTGCGCGATCGCGTCCGAGAACTTCACCCCGGCGTCCTCGACGAAGTCGTTGTTGATGACCGCGGCCGCGACGTCGCCCAGCGAGGTCGCCGTGAGCGCGGCGTCGAGCTCCTGCACCTTGACGCGGGACTTCCCGGCGTCGATGTCGTCCGGCTTCGAGACGACGGTGCCACCGTCCTTGAGCGTGATGAGCCCGGCCGACTGGAGCACGAGCAGGGCGCGGGCCCGGTTCGTCTCATCCGAGGGGATCGCGACGGTGGCCCCGTCGGGAATGTCCTCGACACTCTCGTACTGCTCCGAGTAGAGCCCGAGCGGGTAGATCGCGGTGGCGCCGATGGGCTGCAGATCATCGCCCGTCGCGTTGTTGTGCTGCGCGAGGTAGATGATGTGCTGGAACTGGTTGATGTCGATCTCGCCCGCGGCAAGAGCGGGGTTCGCGAGGTTGTAGTCGTCGAAGTTCACGAGCTCGACGTCGATCCCCTCCTCCTCGGCGGCGTCGACGAAGGTCTCCCAGTAGGGGTCGCTCGCGCCGACGACGCCGAGCTTGACGGTCGCGCCGGCATCGTCCTCCGCATCCCCTCCGGATGGCGCGGAGCAGGCGGTGAGCAGCAGTGCGAAGGCCGTGAGCGATGCGGCGAGCACGCCGCGCTTCGAGAAGGTCATGACGTTTCCTCAGGGTGGTTCGAGTCGGATGCGGATCGCGCCGCGGCCCCCGCCGCAGCGCACCTCTCCAGCCTGCGCGACCGGGCGCCGCGCCCGGTAATCGCGGTGTCACGCGGCGTCATGAGCGTGGGATACTGGACGGAGACGCTGCGGCGTCACCGGCGGGCAGGCCGACACCTCTTCACACCACTGAAAGGAACCCTCCGTTCACATGATTCAGCGTGCCGATGCTCACCTTGAGACCTGGAAGGCGAAGCAGGAACTCGCAGAGCGGATGATTCCGCAGATCGGGCAGCTCTACCGCGACCACGACGTGGTGATGTCCGTTCACGGCCGCAGCCTCGTCGGCCGCTCACCCATCGACATCATCCGGGCGCACAGCTTCGCCCGGAAGATCGACGACGTCGAGCTCTCGCTCAGCGAGACCTCCGCGGTCGTCGACGCGCTCGCGCGCATCCAGCCGGGTCCCGTGTCGGTCGACCTCGCCCTGCTCGCCAACGGCTTCCGCAGCAGCGGCTCGGCAGACCTCGACGCCTACCTGCGAGAGCAGCTCGCGCCCGCCCTCGACGCGCAGCCCGGCGAGGGCACCGATGTCGTGCTCTACGGCTTCGGCCGCATCGGGCGGCTCCTCGCCCGCATCATCATCGACCACTCCGGCAGCGGTCGCGGCCTGAACCTGCGCGCCATCGTCGTGCGCAAGGGATCCGAGAACGACCTCGCGAAGCGCGCCAACCTGCTGCGCCGGGACTCGGTGCACGGCCCCTTCAACGGCACCATCAAGGTGCTGGAGGACGAGAACGCGATCCTCGCCAATGGTGTCCGCATCCAGGTCATCTACTCGAACGACCCGGCCAGCGTCGACTACACCCGCTACGGGATCAAGAACGCGATCCTCGTCGACAACACCGGCAAGTGGCGCGACGCCGAGGGCCTCGGCCAGCACCTGCAGAACCAGGGGATCTCCCGCGTGCTGCTCACCGCGCCCGGCAAGGGCGACATGCTCAACGTCGTCTACGGCGTGAACAGCGACAAGATCACGGACGAGCACACCATCCTCAGCGCCGCTTCCTGCACCACCAACGCCATCACCCCCGTCCTCAAGGTGATCAACGACCGCTTCGGGGTGAAGCGCGGCCACGTCGAGACGGTGCACTCCTACACCAACGACCAGAACCTCATCGACAACTTCCACAAGGGCGACCGCCGCGGCCGCTCGGCGGCGCTCAACATGGTGCTCACCGAGACGGGCGCCGCGAAGGCCGTGGCGAAGGCACTGCCCGAGTTCGAGGGCAAGCTCACCGGGAATGCGATCCGCGTCCCCACCCCGGACGTGTCGATGGCGGTCCTCAATCTGCAGCTCGAGCGCGAGACGGACCGCGACGAGCTCAACACCTTCCTGGAGCAGGTCTCGCTGACCGGTGCCCTGCGCACCCAGATCGACTACGTCGAATCGGCCGAGATCGTCTCCACCGACTTCGTCGGCTCGAACCGCGCCGGCATCGTCGACGGGCTCGCCACCATCGTGACCGGCGACAGCGCCGTGCTCTACGTGTGGTACGACAACGAGTACGGCTACAGCTGCCAGGTGGTGCGCATCATCGAACAGCTCGCCGGGAACCATCCCGCGCACCTCCCGGTGCGCGAGGCCTGAGCGCGGCCCGCGCTCGGGAACGCCAAGGGAAAGGAACCGAAATGTCGGAGAAGTACCTCATCGGAGTCGACGGATCCGAGCAGAGCCGAGCGGCTCTCGCTTGGGGCCTGGCCCGGGCGACCGAGCGCGGGGCCTCGGTCGAGCTCTTGCACGTGGCCGACGACTCGTTCCTCTCGGAGAGCGTCGCCTTCCTCTCGGAGGCACAGCAGGCCTCCGAGCAGATGCTGCAGGGCGAGACCGAGTACGCGCGCAGCCTCGGCTTCTCGGGGAAGATCACGGGCACCGCGGTGGTGGGTCACCCCATCGCCGAGCTCGAGGAGGCCTCGAAGCACGCCGATCTGCTGGTTCTCGGAGCCCACGGCGGCAGCCGCTTCGCAGGATCCTTCTTCGGCACCCGTGCGGTGAAGGCGGCGGCCACCGCCCACTGCCCGGTGGCGGTGATCCCCGCCGACGATGCGGACGCGGTGAGCCGCACCGGCGTCGTCGTGGGCGTGGACGGCTCCGAACCCTCCAAGCGGGCCATCGCCTTCGCGGCGGAGGAGGCCTCGACGCGCGGCGTGCCGCTGATCGCGGTCTACGCCTGGATGCCTCCGCTCACCCCCGGCCTCGAGTACCTGTGGAGCGAGGAGCTCGTCGAGTCGCAGCGCGCAGCCGCAGAGGAGGCGATCGCCATCGGCGTCGCCGGCCTGGCCCAGCGCTACCCCGACCTCGAGGTGCGCCGCGAGATCGTGCAGTCGGCGCCGGTGGCGGCGCTCGTGCAGGCCGCGGAACGGGCCGACATGATCGTGGTCGGCAGCCGCGGCCGCGGCGGCATCTCCCGGCTGCTGCTCGGCTCGGTGAGCCACGGCGTGCTGCAGGCGCTGCCCTGCCCCGTGGTCGTCACGCGGGCCTAGGATTCTCCGGGGAGTTGTTCGAGCGCGGGCGAGGATGCCCGCTGAAAGGTGCAGACATGAGCGGGCTACGCATCGAGCGGATCGAGACGAGGGGGTTCATCGGCGTGGGCCGGGCCGAGTTCCCTCCGGAGGGCTTCGAGCTCGAGAACAACGTCTGGGTGCTCGGTGACGACTCCGAGGCGCTCGTCATCGACGCCGCGCACGACGCCGAGGCGATCGTGCGCGGCGTCGGCGAGCGCACGGCGCTGGGGATCCTGCTGACCCACGGGCACGAGGACCACGTGAACGCTGCGGTGGAGGCGGCGGAGCGGCTCGACACGCACCTCTACCTCCATCCCGCCGATCTGTTCCTGTGGGAGGAGGTGCACGGCGACCGCAGGCCCGACTTCGAGCTGGCGGACGGCGCGGAGTTCCGCGTCGCCGGCGAGAGCGTGGTCACCCTGCACACCCCGGGCCACACCCCGGGATCGGTGTGCTTCGCGCTGCCCGGGATCCGGACCGTCTTCTCGGGCGACACCCTGTTCCGGGGCGGGCCGGGCGCGACCCGCTGGGAGTACTCCAGCTTCGAGGGCATCGTCGACTCGATCCGCAGCAAGCTCTTCACGCTCCCGCTCGACACGCGGGTGAGCCCCGGCCACGGGGACGACACCTCGATCGCCCACGAGCAGCCCGACCTCGAAGCCTGGCTGGCGCGTGGCTGGTGAGCGGGCCGAGCCGACGCTGGCCGAGGCGCTGCGTGCGGGGGCGCTGACCCTCGACGGAGGCCTCGGCACCCGGCTCGAGACCCGCGGCAACGACGTCACCGGGAGCCTGTGGTCGGCGGAGGTGCTGCGCAGCAGACCCGAAGAGGTGCGTGCCGCTCACGCCGACTACTTCTCCGCCGGAGCGCGGATCGCGACGAGCTGCTCGTATCAGGTCACGGCGGACGGCTTCGCGCGCGCCGGCCTGCCCGCGCACGAGGCCGCGACGCTGCTCGCGCGCAGCGTCGAACTGGCGCGGGAAGCCGCCGACGCGCCTGCGGAGGCCTCCGTTCCCGGTGAGCCCCGCTGGGTGCTGGCCTCCATCGGGCCCTACGGCGCGGCCCGCGCCGACGGCAGCGAGTACACGGGCGACTACGGCTCCGCCGTGGGCGTCGCGGAGCTCCGCGCGTGGCATCGGCCGAGGCTGCGGGCCCTCGACGCAGCAGGGGCCGATGCGCTGCTCTGCGAGACCATCCCGTCGCTCACCGAGGCGGAGGCCCTCGCGGCCGAGCTGGCGGAGTGCCACACGCCCGGCATCCTCAGCGTGTCCCTCGTCGACGGGAAGCTCCCCTCGGGCGACTCCCCCGCCGCCGTTGCGCGGCTCGCCGCCCGCACCCGCGGCCTGATCGCCGTCGGCGTGAACTGCTGCGCCGCAGCGGACGCCGCGGCCGCACTCCGCGAGATGCGGGAGGCCTGCGCACTCCCCCTCGTCGTGTACCCGAACAGTGGCGAGCAGTGGCACGCGGACACCCGGAGCTGGTCGGGCAGCTCGGCATCGCTCGCCGGGCACGTCGCCGAGTGGGCCGCGATCGGCGCGCGCCTCATCGGGGGTTGCTGCAGGGTCGACGTCGACGAGCTCGGGCAGATCTCCGCAGCCGTGGCGCGGTGGAACCGCGAGCGCCGCTGACGACGGCCCCTCCGCGCGGATCACGCCAGTTCGGGGCACGGATCCGGACAGATGACCGGCCGCGGCCGCGGGCCGCGCACCGGGGGGCCGCTCACGGGTAGCATGGTCGGATCGCTGCCGCCGTGCCGATCCGGCGCGCGCCGGCCACCGCACCCGCACCCGCACCCGCCACCCGCGAAAGGGCGTCATGCCGCTGAACACCCCGCTCCGCCGCGCACTCGCGCTCTTCGCCCTCGCCCTCGGCGGCTTCGGCATCGGGGTCACCGAGTTCGCGGCGATGGGCCTGCTTCCCGATATCGCACGCGAGCTGATCCCCGGCTTCGAGCAGTCTCCCGAGACGGTCATCGCGCAGGCGGGGGCTCTCATCACGGCGTATGCGCTCGGGGTCGTCGTCGGCGCCCCGCTCTTCGCCGTGTTCGGGGCGCGCATGTCGCAGAGCACGCTGGCGTTCTGGCTGCTGGGCATCTTCATCGTCGCCACGATCGCCTCGGCGTGCATGCCGGGATTCGGCTCGCTCGCCGTATTCCGTTTCATTGCGGCGCTCCCGCACGGCGCCTACTTCGGTGTCGCCTCGCTGCTCGCGGCACGCATCATGGGACCGGGCAATCAGGGGCGCGGCGTGGCCCTCGCACTTTCCGGACTGACGCTCGCGAACGTCTTCGGCGTGCCCCTGGCGACGTGGATGGGACAGTCCTTCGGCTGGCGGCTCGCGCTCGTCTTCGTCGCCGTGATCTACACGACGGCGCTGCTCCTGGCACTGATCTTCCTGCCCCGCTTCCCGGGGAACCCTGAGCGGAGCCCGTTGCGCGAGCTCTCCGCGCTGGCGAATCCGCGCACCTGGATCATGATCGCCGTTGGCTGCGTCGGCTTCGGCGGCTTCTTCGCCGTGTACTCCTACATCGCCGAGGTCACCACCCGCGAAACCGGACTCGGCGCCGGTGTCGTCCCGTGGGTGCTCGCCTGCCTGGGCGTCGGGATGACCGTCGGCAATCTGCTCGGCGGCTGGGCCAGCGACCGCAATCTGCAGCGCACGATCGTGTGGGGCTTCGTGTCGTTCATCGTGGTCCTGGCGCTCTACACGCTCCTCGCGCAGTCGGCCGTCGGCCTGTTCGTGAGCGTCTTCCTGCTCGGCCTCACCTCCTCGACGCTGATTCCCTCGATTCAGACGCGGCTGATCCGCATCTCGCACGAGGCGGCGCTGCTCGGCGCCGCGATCAACCACGCCGCCTTCAACGTGGGCAATGCGCTCGGCGCCTGGCTCGGCGGAGTGGTGATCGCGGGCGGGCTCGGCTACCTCGCGCCCGGATGGGTGGGCGCGGTGCTCGCGGTGCTCGGCTTCGCCCTGGCGGTGCTGAGCCTCGGCGTCGAGCGCCGGGACAAGGCGCGGAACCTGAACACGGTCGGGATCCCCGTCGATCCGAGCTGACGTCCTCCGAGACCGTGCGGGGTGCTCGGCCAACGGGCCCGGCCGCTCGTGCCTCCCGTTTCCGCGGGGTCAGGCCGGGACGAGCGGACTGTGCCCGGCGGTGACGCGCTCGGACTCGCGCACCGGGCCGGGAGGCGTGCCCTCGCCGAAGGGCGCGCCGCCGAGGCGCTCCCGGCCGTGCGGCTCCAGCCAGTTCGAGAGATCGGGCCCGTCGGGGACGATCCGCGTCGGGTTGATGTCGGTGTGGGTCTCGTAGTAGTGCCGCTTGATCTGGACGAAGTCGACGGTGTCCCCGAAGCCCGGGGTCTGGAACAGCTCGCGGGCATAGGCCCACAGATTCGGCATCTCCGTGAGCCGGTTCCGATTGGTCTTGAAGTGCCCGTGATACACGGGGTCGAAGCGCACGAGGGTGGTGAAGAGCCGCACATCGGCCTCGGTGATACTGCCGCCCATGAGGAAGCGGCGCGTCGCGAGTCGCTCCTCGAGCCAGTCCATCGCCGCCCACAGACGCGCGTAGGCGTCGTCGTAGGCGGCCTGGCTGCCGGCGAATCCGCAGCGGTAGACGCCGTTGTTCACCTCCGTGAAGACACGCTCGATCACCGGCCACATCTCCTCGGTGAGCTCCGCCGGCAGCAGATCCGGCGCGCCTTCGCGGTGGAACTCGCGCCACTGCGTCGAGAAGTCCAGCGTGATCTGGGGATAGTCGTTGGTGACGACCCCGCCGCTGGGCACGTCGACGATCGCGGGAACGGTGATCCCCCGGGGGTAGCCCGGGAAGCGCGTGAAGTAGTTCTGCTGCAGTCGCTCGGTGCCGAGCACGGGGTCGATCCCGCCCGGATCGAGATCGAAGGTCCAGGAGCGCGCGTCGTGGACGGGGCCGGGCCGGCCCAGCGAGATCACGTCTTCGAGGCCGAGCAGGCGGCGCACGATGAGCGTGCGGTTCGCCCACGGGCACGCGGCGGCCGCGACGAGCCGGTAGCGTCCCGGCTCCACCGGCCACGCCTGCGCGCCCTCGCTCAGACCGAAGCCGAGTGAGCCGACCTTCGATTTCGGGGGCGCGGGCAGGGCACGCACGGCTGCGGGATCGGCGACGATCCGGTCCTCGATGTAGTTCGTGTCGCGTTCGAACGATTCGCCGCCCACCACGTAGGCGCCCATCTGCTGCTGATCCTGCTGCTGTTCCGGCATGTCCCCGTCCTTTCGTCCCGTGGCCCCAGCCTAGGCGGTGGGGCCGCCGAGCGGCCCCTCACCCAGTCCGCGGAAGGCGCGATCGTGGTAGACCATCGGCTCCGCTGAGGATCCGAAGACGGCGCCGAGCACCTCGGCGACGACGATCGCGGAGTCACCCACCCGGAGTGAGTGCAGGGTGCGGCAGCGCAGCGCGGCCCGGGTGCCGGGCAGGTAGGGCTCTCCGGTGGGCAGCGTGCTCCACCCCTGATCGGGCGTGAAGCGCTCCGCGCCGGAGACCGCGAAGGAGCGGGCGATCCCCGCGTGACGTGCGTCGAGCAGGTGCACCAGGTAGCTGTCGGCGCCGAGGATGCCCCCGGCGCTGCCGGTGGCCCGCGTCACGGAGAAGGAGAGGGCTGCGGGATCGATGCCCACCGAGGACACGCTCGAGGCGGTGAGGCCCACCGGGCCCTCGGGCGTCTGTGCCGTGATGAGCGAGACCCCTGCGGGGTGCTCGCGGAACGCGCGCTTGAGCGCCTCGGCCCCGTCGATCTCCTGCGCAATCACGGCGTCGTCCTGAGCCGGGTCCATTCCGTTCAACCTGCTTTCCTCATCCTGAGCGGCCGGACTCGGCCGCCGCGAGTGTCAACGCCGTGCCGAGGGGCTTCATTCCGTTCCCTTGATCGCGCTCATCGGGAACATCACGCCGCTCTCGGCCGTGATGCCCGTCGCGTCGCCGCCGAGCTCCGTGAAGGCGTCGGCGAGGGAGAGCGGGGTCGAGAAGTCGCTGTCGAGGAGGTTGAACTGCAGGTACTCGACCGAGTCGGGCACCTCGTCGGCGTGTTCGTCGACGAGGCTCAGCAGGCCGCTGAGGTCGTCTCCGGTGAACTGCGATCCGGAGTCGAGGACCGCGGTCATGGTGAGCAGGCACCGGCCCTGGCGTTCCTCGATCGCCGGGGTCACCGACATGGGGTGGGCGGTGTAGCGGCTCGAGCTGACGCCCATCACCAGTGACATCGTGAGCGAGGTGGCCTCCTGCGAGTCCGGGTCGCAGCTCGTGTCCCCCGTGCCCGGGGCGGTGCCGGGGCTCTCGGAGGGCTCGGGCGAGGCGGGCGGCTCGGCGGTCTCGGGCGATTCCCGCGCCTCAGACACACTCGACGAAGGGCCGAACCACCCGGCCGCGAATCCGATGCCCGCGGTCGCCCCGGCCAGCAGCAGCACGGCGCCGACCACGATCCCCGCGATCGCGATGCCGGGGAGCGAGCGGCGGCTGGGCGCGGGGGCGGCTGCGGCAGCTCCGGGCGCGGCGGCGCCGGGCGCATCGGCCGAGGCGGCGGGCGGAGCGGAGGGCCCCGCGTGCGTTGCAGGCGCCGGGCTCGCTGCAGGATCCGGCGCGTAGTGCTCGGTCCACCGAGTGCCGTCCCAGTAGCGGAGCTGTCCGGGGCGTTCGGATCGGTACCAGCCTGCGGGTGCGCCGGGCGTGGTGGCGTCGCTCATATCGGTGTCCTCTCCTCGGCTGCGGTCCGGGCCGGCGCACCGGAACGTGCGGCTTCGGGCTCGTACTGAAGACCCTAGCCGCCGCGGCGATGTGACGGCACGCGCTGGACGGCGATTCTGCGCACGCACTCGGTCGGCGGGCGTAACCTGGGGACATGGAACTTCGGGACATTCCGCTCACCACCATCGACGGCGAGGCCGCGTCGCTCGCCGACTACGCCGACCGCGCGGTGCTCATCGTGAACGTGGCCTCGCGCTGCGGCCTCACCCCGCAGTACACGCAGCTGGAGGAGTTGCAGCGCCGGTACGCGGATCGCGGCTTCACGGTCCTCGGATTCCCCTCGAACCAGTTCCTCAATCAGGAGCCCGGGGATGCCGAGGAGATCAAGACCTTCTGCTCCACGAGCTACGGCGTGACCTTCCCGCTGATGGAGAAGGTGAAGGTCAACGGGCGGCATAAGCACCCCCTGTACGAACTGCTGCACGAGGTACCGGACGAGGACGGCAAGGCCGGTCGCGTGAAGTGGAACTTCGAGAAGTTCCTCGTCGCGCCCGACGGCTCGGTCCAGCGCTTCCGCCCGACGGTGGAGCCGCTCGATCCGGCCATCGTCTCCGCGATCGAGGCCGCCCTCCCCCGCTGAGCGAGCGCACCGCGGCGCTGCTCCGCAGCCTCGGAGGGGCCGGCCTCGGTCCCGGGAGCACTGGCGCGGGATCCCGACTGGCATCTCGGGAGTCCCGGCGGCCGAGCGGGCGCATGCGCGTGATACATGTCAGCTCGGGTTGACACCAGCGAGAGTGTCAACCATTATTGACATATGGATGACGCACTGCTCGACACGGCCATCAGCGACGACCCCGGTGTGGGGCTCCGCGCGGTCCGCGCCCTGCGCGTGCTGGCGGACCGGCTGGAGACGCTGCACGTCGAGCGTGCCCGAGCGCTCGGCTGGTCCTGGCAGCAGATCGCGGACGCGCTCGGCGTCACCCGGCAGGCCGCGCACAAGAAGCACCACTGAGGAGGAATCCATGTTCGAACGTCTCAGCCACGAAGCCCGGGCGACCGTCGCCGCAGCGCAGGACGTCGCCGGCGCGACCGCGTCGCGATCCATCGACACCCGCCATCTTCTGATGGCGCTGACGGGCCAGGAAACCCCGGCGGCGGCACTCCGGCGGCTCGACGTCGATCCCGAGCGGCTGCGGGAATCGCTCCGCGCAGAGCTGGTGGCGTCCGGCATCGACAGCGAGGCCCTGCAGAGCCTCGGCATCGACCTCGCCGCCGTCCGCGAGCGCGCCGACGCAGTGTTCGGACCGGGGGCCCTCGACGCCGCCGGGCACCGCCCGGCTCGCATTCCCTTCACCCGCGACGCGAAGAAGGCCCTGGAACTCGCCCTGCGCGAGGCGCTCCGGCTCAAGAACAAGACCATCGGCGCCTCGCACGTGCTGCTGGGCATCCTGCGTGCGCAGTGCCCGGCCCGTGACTTCCTCACCGCCCAGGGCATCGACGCCGACGCCCTCCGCCGCTCGCTGGAGACCGCCGGCCCGTCCGCTTCGGCGGCCGCCTGAGGCTCGACCGCCTTCGCTCCCGCGGGCACCCTGGCCGTCTCCCGGTCGAGTCCGCACCCTTCCGCTGAGTCCGCACGCCCCTGCGCCACTGCAACATGCGGACTCAGCGGA
This sequence comes from Leucobacter massiliensis, assembly GCF_002982315.1. Classification (GTDB taxonomy): domain Bacteria; phylum Actinomycetota; class Actinomycetes; order Actinomycetales; family Microbacteriaceae; genus Leucobacter; species Leucobacter massiliensis. The sequence continues at coordinate 339,173 of NZ_MWZD01000013.1, forward strand.
ATGGCACGGTCTCGCCGCCAGCTGGCGAATCACAGGCAGTGGGCCCGGCCGGGATCGAACCGACGACATCCACGGTGTAAACGTGGCGCTCTACCAGCTGAGCTACAGGCCCTCGCCCGCGGAGCGGACCCCCCGATTGTAGGGGACGTCCGCCCGCGGGGACGAATTAGCTCAGCGCGCCGCAGCGGCAGGCCGAAGCCCATCGGAGCGGCGCGCCGAGTCCCGGATCAGATCGCGGCGAGGGCCTCGCGGTAGGCCCCGAAGTCTCGGGCCTGCCCCGGCTCCGTCTCGAATGAGGCGAGCACGCGGCGATCCTCCCCGATCACGAGCGTGGCGCGCGTCGCGATCCCGCGCTCCTCGACGAAGGCCCCGTAGGCCTGCGCCACAGCGCCGTGCGGCCAGAAGTCGGAGAGGATCGAGAACTCGTAGCCCTCCTGCTGCGCCCACGCCTGCAGCGCCGGCACGGAATCCACCGAGATGCCGAGCAGGCGCACCTTGCTGTCGGAGAACACCGAGAGGTTGTCGCGCAGCTCGCACAGCTCGCCCGTGCAGATGCCCGAGAACGCGAGAGGGAAGAACACCAGCGCGACCGGCCCCTCCGCAACGAGCTCCGAGAGCGTCAGCTCCTCGCCGTGCTGATCCGAGAGCGTGAAATCGGGCGCCTGCGCGCCGACCTCGAGCACCATGCTGCCTCCAATCCGGCGCCGGACGACGCCATCGATGTGCGGGGCCCCCAGCCTAGCGACCATCCGACCCAGGATCACCCGGGCCGGGGCCGGCCTGGCTCCGGCAACCGGTTACGCACCACCATCGACCGAGAAATGCGGAACGCGCAGCGTAAACGCGGGCACTGTACGGATTTCACACAATCAACAAGGAATGTGCGGGCTCCATGGTGGACATTCGCTAGTCTGGAGCTACCCCCGCAGATCTTCGCGGGTGACTCTAGTGCTGTGCCCGGACGCAGGAACCCGCGCCGCGACAGCACCCCTCATGGTGAATGGAGCACAATCTTGGCTGTGAACACGCAGGATCCGTACGCGCCGGACAACGACGACATGGATCCCCAGGAGACTGCGGAGTGGCGCGAGTCGCTCGACGCCGTGGTGTCGGAGCGGGGCGCCGGCCGCGGCCGCGAGATCATGACGAGCCTGCTCGACCGCTCCCGCCAGCTCCACCTCAACGTGCCCCAGGTGCCGACGACCGACTACGTGAACACGATCGCCTCGGCCGACGAGCCCGACTTCCCCGGCGACCACGACGTGGAGCGCCGCTACCGCTCCTGGATCCGGTGGAACGCCGCGATGACCGTGCACCGCGCCCAGCGGCCCGGCATCGGCGTCGGCGGCCACATCTCCACCTACGGCTCCGCCGCAGCCCTCTACGAGGTCGGCTTCAACCACTTCTTCCGCGGCCAGGACCACCCCGGCGGCGGCGACCAGATCTTCGTGCAGGGGCACGCCTCCCCCGGCGTCTACGCCCGCGCCTTCCTCGAGGGCCGCCTGAGCGCGGACCAGCTCGACGGCTTCCGGCAGGAGAAGTCGCACGCCCCGAACGGCCTTCCCAGCTACCCGCACCCCCGGCTGCTCCCCGACTTCTGGCAGTTCCCGACCGTGTCGATGGGCATCGGCCCGATCAACGCGATCTACCAGGCGCAGTTCAACAAGTACCTCACCAACCGCGGCATCAAGGACGCCTCGGACCAGCACGTCTGGGCCTTCCTCGGCGACGGCGAGATGGACGAGGTCGAGAGCCGCGGCCAGCTCCAGGTCGCCGCGAACGAGGGACTCGACAACCTCACCTTCGTCATCAACTGCAATCTGCAGCGCCTCGACGGCCCGGTGCGCGGCAACGGCAAGATCATCCAGGAGCTCGAGAGCTTCTTCCGCGGCGCCGGCTGGAACGTCATCAAGGTCATCTGGGGCCGCGAGTGGGACGAGCTCCTCAACCGCGACACCGACGGCGCGCTGCTCAACCTCATGAACACGACGCCCGACGGCGACTTCCAGACCTACAAGGCCGAGAACGGCGGCTTCGTGCGCGACCACTTCTTCGGCCGCGACGAGCGAGCCCTGAAGCTCGTCGAGGACTACACCGACGAGCAGATCTGGGGTCTGCGCCGCGGAGGCCACGACTACCGCAAGGTGTACGCGGCATACCAGGCCGCCATGAACCACAAGGGCCGCCCCACCGTGATCCTCGCGAAGACGATCAAGGGCTATGGCCTCGGCCCCCACTTCGAGGGCCGCAATGCGACCCACCAGATGAAGAAGATGACGCTGGAGGACCTGAAGCTCTTCCGCGACACCATGCACATCCCCATCACGGACGCGCAGCTCGAGGCGGATCCCTACCGCCCGCCCTACTACCACCCGGGCGAGCACGACGAGACCATCCAGTACATGCACGAGCGCCGTCGCGCGCTCGGCGGGTACCTGCCCGACCGACGCTCGCGGCACACCGAGGTGGCGCTGCCCGAGCCGAAGAGCTATGCCATCGCGGCGAAGGGCAGCGGCACGCAGGAAGCGGCGACCACGATGGTGTTCGTGCGCATGCTCAAGGACCTCATGCGCGACAAGGGCTTCGGTCCCCGCTTCGTGCCGATCATCCCGGACGAGGCGCGCACCTTCGGCATGGACTCCTACTTCCCGTCCTCGAAGATCTACAACCCGCACGGCCAGAACTACGTCTCGGTCGACCGGGATCTGCTCCTCGCCTACAAGGAGAGCCCGGAGGGCGTGCTGCTGCACGTCGGCATCAATGAGGCCGGCGCCACGGCAGCGTTCACCGCCGTCGGTACCTCGTACTCCACGCAGGGCGAGCCGATGATCCCGATCTACATCTTCTACTCGATGTTCGGCTTCCAGCGCACCGGCGACGCCTTCTGGGCCGCTGGCGACCAGATGGCGCGCGGCTTCATCATCGGCGCCACCGCCGGTCGCACCACGCTCACCGGTGAGGGCCTGCAGCACGCCGACGGGCACTCCCTCGCCCTCGCCTCGACCAACCCGGCCGTCGTCGCCTACGACCCCGCCTACGGCTACGAGATCGGCCACATCGTGCGCGCCGGCATCGAGCGCATGTACGGCGGCGAGCACGAGGATCCGAACGTCATGTACTACCTCACGGTGTACAACGAGCCGATCGTGCACCCGGCCGAGCCGGAGAACGTGGACGTCGACGGCATCGTGCGCGGCATCCACCGCGTCAGCGAGGCGGGCGCGGGCGAGCATCGCGCGCAGATCCTCGCCTCGGGCGTGGCTGTGCCATGGGCGATCGAGGCGCAGCGCCTGCTCGCGGAGGACTGGAACGTCGCGGCCGATGTGTGGAGCGTCACCAGCTGGAACGAGCTGCAGCGCGACGGGATCGCCGCCGACAAGCACAACTTCCGCCACGCCGGCGAGGAGACCCGGGTCCCCTACCTGACCGAGAAGCTGCAGGACGCCGAGGGCCCCTTCGTGGCCGTCAGCGACTGGGCGACCATGGTGCCCGAGCAGATCCGCGCCTATGTGCCGGGCGACTACTCGGTGCTCGGCGCCGACGGCTTCGGCTTCTCCGACACGCGCGCCGCCGCACGCCGCTACTTCGGCATCGACCGCGAGTCCGTGGTGGTGAAGGTGCTGCAGCGACTCGCCGCGCAGGGCAAGATCGACGCCGGCATCCCGCTGCGCGCGGCCGAGCACTACCGCCTCGACGACGTCAACGCCGGAACCACCGGCGGAGCGGGCGGCGAGGCCTAAGGCCGGCCCCGCGCGCCGGACGAACGGACCACATGGACCGCACGAAGCAGCAGGAGCTCGCCTGGCTGAAGACCATCACCGGTGAACTCTCGACCCGGATCATCACCCGGCTCGACGAGACCCTGCCGTGGTACGGCAATATGCCGCCGAGCCGTCGCTCGGCGGTGGGTCTCGTCGCCCAGACGGGGATCGCGTCCTTCATCCAGTGGTACGAGGATCCGAGTTCGACGCCCTGGATCGCCTCGGACGTCTTCAGCGCAGCCCCGCGGGAGCTGCTGCGCTCGATCAGCCTGCAGGAGACCCTGCAGCTGATCCGCGTGGTGGTGTCCGTGGTGGAGGAGCGGGTCACACCGCGCAGCGAGGCGCTGCGCGAGGCGGTGCTGCACTACTCGCGGGACGTGGCCTTCGCCGCCGCCGACGTGTACGCACGCGCGGCCGAGGCGCGCGGCCTGTGGGACGCGCGCCTCGAAGCGCTCGTCGTCGACTCCATCCTCACCGGGGAGAGCGACGACGAGCTGCCGAGCCGGATCGCCGCGCTCGGCTGGCACGGCGAGGGCGAGGCCGCCGTGCTCGTGGGAACCGCGGACCGCTCCGTCGACGTGGATCAGCTGCGGCGGACCGCACGCCACGCCGGAGCCGACGTGCTCGTCGGACTGCAGGGCACGCGGCTCGTGCTGGTGCTCGGACGCGTGGAGGCGCACACGCGGGACGCGGAGAACGGCGCGGAGCCACTGAGCTTCCTCGACATCGCCGGCCGGCTCGCGGACGGATTCTCGGACGGTCCGCTCGTGCTCGGCCCTGCCGTAGAGAACCTCGTCGACGCCTCGCGCAGCGCCCGGGCCGCGCTCGCCGGGGTCGCCGTCGCGCGCTCCTGGCGTCACTCGCCGCGGCCCGTCCTGGCGGACGACCTGCTTCCCGAGCGCGCGCTCGCCGGAGACGGGCTCGCCAGGCGCACGCTCATCGAGCAGGTGTACGAGCCGCTCTCCGCCCACTCCGGCGAACTGCTGGAGACCCTGTGGTGCTACCTCGACAACGGTCGATCGCTGGAGGCCACCGCCCGCGAGCTGTTCGTCCACCCGAACACCGTGCGGTACCGCCTCAAGAAGGTGTCCGAGGTGATCGGCTGGAACGCGACCGGAGCGCGCGAGGCGCTCATCCTGCAGTCCGCCCTGATCGTGGGCTCCATCGCGCAGCAGCGGGGCCGCACGGGGCCCGCCACGAAGTGAGGTCTGCCACAACAATTCTCCCGAAACATGATGGAGAATATGCAGGATCTGCGGCATCGATCTGAGAAACTGGAAATTGTGATTGTCATCGCCTGCCCTGGACAGGGCTCCCAGACTCCTGGATTCCTGAACCCCTGGCTCGAGCTTCCGGGCGCCCGCGACTTCCTCGGCGAAGCCTCCGAGCACGCCGGAGCCGACCTCATCGCGCACGGCACCGTGAGCGACGCGGAGACCATCCGCGACACCGCGATCGCCCAGCCGCTCATCGTCGCGGCGAGCCTCCTGGCCTGGCGCGAGCTCAGCGCCCGCGTCGATCTCGCCGCCGCCGGAATCGCCGGCCACTCGGTGGGCGAGTTCGCCGCGGCATCCGCCGCCGGCATCCTCGGCGCGGGCGACGCGCTGCGGCTCGTCGGCGTGCGCGGCCGAGCCATGGCCGAGGCCGCCGCCCGCGCCGAGACCGGCATGGCGGCCGTGGTCGGCGGCGTCGAGGACGATGTGCTCGCCCAGATCGCCGCGCACGGGCTCACGCCCGCCAACCGCAACGGCGGCGGGCAGATCGTCGCCGCCGGGGAGCGCAGCGCGCTCGCCGCGCTCGCCGAGGACGCGCCGCGCGGTGCACGCGTGATCCCGCTGCAGGTCGCGGGAGCCTTCCACACGGAGGCGATGTCCTCGGCGATTCCCGCGCTCCGCGAGGCGGCCGCCGCGGTCGCGGTCGCCGATCCCGCGCACACCATCTGGAGCAACGCGGACGGCTCGGTCGTCACCGAGGGGAAGCGTTTCCTCGAGCTGCTCGTCTCGCAGGTGGCGAACCCGGTGCGCTGGGACGCCTGCATGGCCGGCTTCGCCGAGCACGGCATCGGCGCCTTCATCGAGCTCGCACCCGCCGGTGCGCTCACCGGCATCGCGAAGCGCGCCCTCAAGGGCGTGCCGAGCGCCCCGATCAGCTCCCCCTCCGATCTCGACGCCGCCGTGGCGCTGATCTCGGAAGCCGCCTGAACCGGCCTCCCGACCGACCGAAAGGACCCCACCCATGGCATCACTCGTCCAGCCGACGGGACCGACGCACACCCGCATCCTCTCCCTCGGGGTGGCCCGCGGTGATCGAGACGTCCCGAATGAGGAGCTGATCGGGCCGATCGACTCCTCTGACGAGTGGATCCGCCAGCGCACCGGCATCGTGCAGCGGCGCCGGGCGAGCGACGGCATCGGCGCCGTGGACCTCGCGGTGGAAGCCGGCGAGCAGGCGATCAGCGAATCCGGGCTCGATCGCTCCCAGGTCGACGGGATCATCATCTCCACGATCTCGAATGTCGCGGTCACGCCCTCGATGGCTTCCCTCGCCGCTCACCGCCTCGGCATCACGCCGGCCGCGGCCTTCGACATCTCTGCGGCGTGCGCCGGCTACGTGTACGGGGTCGCTCAGGCGGACGCGCTCGTCCGCGCCGGCACCTGCGCGAATGTCCTCGTCATCGGCGCCGAGAAGCTCTCCGAGCTGGTCGACCCCACCGACCGCAGCATCTCCTTCCTCCTCGGCGACGGCGCCGGAGCCGTCATCGTCGGTCCCAGTGACCACGCGGGCATCGGCCCGACCGTGTGGGGTTCCGACGGTGAGAAGTGGGACGCGATCCGCATGACGTCCACCTTCGAGGAGTACCGCGCGAACCCCGGCGTGGTGCCGTGGCCGACGCTCCGCCAGGACGGGCAGACGGTCTTCCGATGGGCGGTGTGGGAAATGGCGAAGGTCGCGCGCCGCACGCTCGAGGCCTCAGGCATCGGCCCGGCGGACCTCGCGGCATTCATCCCCCATCAGGCGAATATGCGCATCGTCGACGAGTTCGCCAAGCAGCTCCACTTGCCCGAGAGCGTGCTCATCGCCCGCGACATCGAGATGCAGGGGAACACCTCAGCCGCGTCCGTGCCGCTCGCCATGCACGCCCTGCGCGAGCAGCACCCCGAGGTGTCCGGAGGGCTCGCTCTCACCATCGGCTTCGGCGCCGGCCTCGTCTACGGCGCTCAGGTCGTCGAGATCCCCTGAACTCGCCCGGCGAGCGCCCCGCATCCGCAGCCGTGGCCCCACTAAACTTTGACCGCCACATTCACAATCCAAGGAGATACACCATGGCATTCAGCAACGAAGAGGTCCTCGCCGGTCTGGCCGAGCTCATCAACGACGAGACCGGGATCGCGGCCGACGTCGTGGCACTCGACAAGTCCTTCACCGACGACCTCGACATCGACTCGATCTCGATGATGACCATCGTGGTCAACGCCGAGGAGAAGTTCGACGTGAAGATCCCCGACGAGGAGGTCAAGAACCTCAAGACCGTCGGCGACGCCGTCGACTTCATCGTGAAGGCCCAGGCCTAAGCACTGCGTCCGGGAGGCGGGATCCAAGCCCGCCTCCCCGCGCCGCGGCCTTCCGCCGCACCCGAATCCGGCGCCTCACGCGCCACAGACCCCACTCGTTCACACGATCCCGCGGAGCATGCACACATGACCAAGAAGATTGTCGTCACCGGTATCGGTGCGTCCAGCCCCATCGGCGGGACCGCGCCCGAAAGCTGGGAGGCGCTGCTCCGCGGTGAGTCCGGCGCGCGGAGCCTCGACCATGACTGGGTCGACCGCTACGAGCTGCCCGTGCGCTTCGCGGCCTCGGCTCGCGTCCACCCCGGCGAGGTGCTCGAACGTCCCGTCGCGAAGCGCCTCGACCCCTCCAGCCAGTTCGCGCTCGTCGCCGCGAAGGAAGCCTTCGCCGACGCGGGCAGCCCGGAACTCGAGTCGGAGCGCCTCGGCGTCGACTGGGCGACCGGTATCGGCGGCCTGTGGTCGCTGCTCGACGCCTGGGACACCCTGCGCGAGAAGGGTCCGCGCCGCGTCATGCCGCTGACGGTGCCCATGCTCATGCCCAACGCGCCGGCCGCCGCCGTCTCCATGCACTTCGAGGCGCGCGCCTACGCCCGCACCGTCGCCTCCGCCTGCGCATCGAGCACCGAGTCCCTCGTGAACGCCTACGAGCACCTGCAGGCCGGGCTCGCCGACGTCGTCATCGCGGGTGGATCCGAGTCGACGATCCACCCCATCACGCTCGCCGCCTTCTCCTCCATGCAGGCGCTCTCCAAGCGGAACGACGATCCGGCCGCCGCGTCCCGCCCCTACGACACCGGCCGCGACGGCTTCGTCATGGCGGAGGGCGCCGCCGCGCTCGTCCTCGAAACCGAGGAGCACGCCCTCGCCCGCGGAGCGAAGATCTACGCCGAGCTCGCCGGCGGCGGCGTCACCGCCGACTCCTACCACATCACCGCTCCCGAGCCCGAGGGCAAGGGTGCCAGCCGTGCCGTGCTGCTCGCCCTCGAAGCGGCCGGCGCCTCCCCCGAGGACGTCACCCACGTCAACGCCCACGCCACCTCGACGCCCGTCGGCGACATCGCCGAGTACACGGCGCTGCACCGCGTCTTCGGCGACCGCGCACACGAGATCCCCGTCTCCGCGACGAAGGCCTCCACCGGCCACCTGCTCGGCGGCACCGGTGCGCTGGAGGCGGTGTTCTCCGTGCTCGCCGTCAAGCACCGCATCGCCCCGCCGACCATCAACCTCGTGGAGCAGGACCCCGAGATCCCGCTCTCGGTGTCGACCCAGGCGCAGCCCCTCGGCGACGGCCCGCAGCTCGCCATCTCGAACTCCTTCGGGTTCGGGGGGCATAATGCCGTGGTCGCGATTCGCTCCCACGACTGAGTCGATATGTGCAGCCCCTTCGGAAGCCCGTAGGCTTCCGCGCCAACGCCGCGGGCAGAGCCATGCTCTGCCCCTGAGCGGCTGGGCGGGTCATAACGCAGTGGTCGCCGTTCGCTCGTACGACTGACGGGTGCCGCCGCGTCACACTTCGAGACGCGGCGGCACGCTCCGCGCCGCCAGGGTACGGTAGAACCCATGAAGCCCTTTCTGCTCATCACCACCCGGGGTGAGGACAGCGAGGCCGCGGACGAGCACGCGGCGTACTGCCGCCTGACCGGCCTGCTCCCCGAGGACCTCGAGTGGCGGCGGATCGACCGCAGCCCGCTCGGACCCGTCGACTTCGCCGCCTACTCGGGGATCATCCTCGCGGGGAGCCCCTTCACGGTGAGCGAGCCGGCCGAGAAGAAGTCCGCGACGGAGCTCCGCGTCGAGGGTGAACTGGCACGCCTTCTCGACCGGGTCGTCGAGCAGGATTTCCCCTTCCTCGGCGTCTGCTACGGCATCGGCACCATCGGCGCGCACCAGGGGGCGCGCGTCGACCGCACCTACGGCGAGACCTCGCAGGCGGTGCGGATCCGGCTCACCGAGGCGGGAGCGCGTGACGCGCTCTTCCACGAGCTGCCCCCCGCCTTCGACGCCTTCGTCGGTCACAAGGAGGCGATCTCGGAGGTGCCGCCCAGCATCGTGGTCCTCGCCAGCTCGCCCACCTGCCCCGTCCAGGCCTTCCGGGTCGGCCGGAACGTCTACGCCACGCAGTTCCACCCCGAGCTCGACACGGCGTCGTTCAGCTCGCGGGTGCGCGCCTACGCCTCCCACGGCTACTTCCATCCCGCCGAGGTCGACGCGATCCTCGAGCGGGTCGAGACCGCGGATGTGCGGGCCTCGCACATGGTGCTGGGGCGATTCGTGGAGGAGTACCTCGACTCGCGCGTGGTCGTCGCGACCGTGGCCTGATCCCGGCCGCTACTCGAAGAGCGCCTGAGCCAGGAACTCCCCCTTGGCGGCGCCGGGCGGCACCGCCCACAGGCCCGATCCGATGTGCCGGATGTACTCGTTCAGCAGGTCGTGCCGCAGCGAGCGCTGCACGCGCACGAAGGCGGCCGGATCCCGCTGGAAGGAGATGAAGAACAGCCCGGCGCCCAGCTGCCCGAGCTCGTTCGAGCCGTCGACGTAGTTGTAGCCGCGGCGCAGCAGGCGGACGCCGCCGTTCTGCTCCGGGTGCGCGAGGCGCACGTGGGACTCGGGATCGATCAGCGGCGCGCCGCTCTTCGCGGCGGCGAAATCGGGGGCGTCGAATTCGGCGCCGCCGGAGAGCGGCCCGCCCTCCAGCTTGGTGCGCCCGAAGACGCGCTCCTGCTCGGCGAGCGAGGTGCGATCCCAGTTCTCGATCGTCATGAGGATCTTGCGCGCCACGAGGTAGCTTCCGCCGCGCAGCCACTCGGGGGCCTCCTCCCCCACCCAGACGAACTCCTCCAGCGCATCCCGCTCCTCGGCCATCACATTCGCCGTGCCGTCCTTGAAGCCGAAGAGGTTGCGGGGCGTGTCCTGCGCGCGCGAGGTGGAGGCTGTGCGGCCGAAACCGAGCTGGCTCCACTTGAGATGGGCGCGCCCGACCGCGATGCGGGCGAGGTTGCGAATGGCGTGCACCGCGATCTGCGGGTCGTCGGCGCATGCCTGCACGCAGAGCTCGCCGCCGCTCAGGGACTCTTCGAGCAGATCGAGCGCGAAGGACGGGAGGGGCTCGAACTGCGCGGGCAGGCGATCGCGGATGCCATACGGGTCGCCCTCGCCGTCGGCCCCCACGAACAGTTCCCGGCCGAGCCCGAAGGTGAGGGTCAGCCGCCCAGGCCCCAGCCCTTCCGCCTCGCCGGTGTCGTCGGGCGGCAGCAGGGGGTTCTCCGGCTCGACGCCGGTGCCCACGGGGCGCCCGCCCGTGAGCGACTCGGCCGCCGCCGTCCAGTCGCGCAGCAGGGCGATGAGATCGTCGCGGCTCGTGCCCGAGACCACGCTGAAGGCGGCGAAGTGGAGGCGATCCTGCGCCGGCGTCACGATACCCGCCTGGTGCGCCCCGCGCAGAGGGACCGCTGCTCGGCCTCCCGCCCCTTCGCTCGCGGCACCGGCGGCCAGGGTGGCGGCAGCGGCACCGCCGGCGCCGCCGAGCGCGAGCCCGGCAGCCCCGGCGCCGAGCAGCCCGAAGAGACCGCGGCGACTGGGCCGGAAGGGCGCCCCTCCGCCGACGGCGCTCCCGGCCGGCTCCTCCGGACGCCCCGATCCGCCGGGCTCCTCCGGCGGCGCCGCCTCCCCGGCGAGCGTCGGCGTGTCGGCCATCCGATCAGCCCTTCACCACGGCGGCGGTGAGCCGCGACATGGGCTCGCTCAGCGCGTTGAGCTTGGCCGCGAGCCCCTGGCGCTCCGCGTCGCCCACGGTGTCGTAGGACACGAATCCCTGCTCGTAGGAGCCGTACTCGCCGAGCGCGGTGAACATGTCAGCGAAGCGCTGGTCGAGATCGTCGACGAGGTCCTGCGCGCCGTTCGCCACCGCGAGCTCCCTGACCGTGTCGAAGGCGACCTGCGCGCCCTCGACGTTCGCGGTGAAGTCCCAGAGATCGGTGTGCGCGAACTCGTTCTCCTCGCCGGGCAGCTTGCCGTCGGGGGCGGCGACCTCGTCGAGCAGTCCCTTCGCGCCCTCGGTGATATCCGCGAGCGTGAGCGTGAATCCCGGATCGGAGACCTTGTCCTTGAGCTCGGTGACGTCCGCGACGAGCTTCGCACCGAGCTCGGCGCGCTGCTCGGAGGTGAGGGGCGTGAGATCCGGATCCCCGGGGTAGTCGCCGTTCGCGACCGCCTCGGCGTTCCACAGGTCCATCTCGATGCGGTGGAAGCCGGTGAACTCGAGCCCCTCCTCGTCGGCGCCGGGCTTGCGGTAGTCGATCTTCGGGTCGAGGTCGCCGAACTGCTCCGCCGTCGGCTCGATCCGCTCGTAGCTGATGCGCGCGATCGGGAAGAGCCGTTTCGCCTCGGCGTCGTCTCCGGCCGCGTAGGCGTCGACGAAGCGCTGCACCTGGGGCACGAGCTCCTCGGCCTGGCTCTTCACGTAGCCGATGTACTGCGCGACGATCGCGTCCTGCTCCGGAGAGGATTCGATCGCCTCGCCGCTGACGGTGAAGCGCGCCTCCCCCACGCCCTCGCCGATCATTCCGGGCTTGCAGCTCGTGTAGTACTCCCCGGGCCCCACCTGCACCGTGAGCTCGCGGCTCGATCCCGGTGCGATGTTCTCGACCTCGCCGACGATGGTCAGCCGGTTGGCGCCGAGCACGTAAAACTCGTTCACCTTCGTTCCGTCGTTCCGCACCGCGAAGGTGAGGGTGCCGCTCGGCGCCTCGGCCGTCTCGACCGCGCATTCGGTGTCGCTCGCGGTCACCGCGATCTTCGCGCCACCGTCGGGTGCCGCGTTGGGCACGCAGCCGGTGAGCGCGAGGGCGCCTGCGGTGAGGGCGATGAGGCCGCCCGCGAGTCGGGGTCGGGGTCGGGGAGTGTTCACGGCGTTCCTTTCGAGGAGGCGGGGATCGGAGGACTCGACGTCTGCGGGCTCTGGGGCCGGCGCTGCTGTGCAAAGGACGCACGGAGGAAGACGGTGAGCGTGGGGATCAGGTAGGCGAACCAGGCGATCACCTCGAGCTTCGTCATCTCTGGCGAGAAGCCGAGCGTGCCCTTCAGCAGTGCGCCGAGCAGGCCGTCGGGGGCGATGAGGTGCGGAATGCGGAAGGCCCAGGCGGCGTCCCCGTACCACGCGGCGACGAAGGCGCCCGCACCCGCGGGCGCCTCGGCGAAGGGGCCGGGGAGCACCGCCGCCTCCTGCAGATCATGGACCGCGTAGGCGAGCACCCCGGCCGCGAAGAGGATCAGCAGCACGCCCGACCACCGGAAGAAACGGCCGAGGTCGATGCGGACCATGCCCCGGAACAGCGCCCAGCCGAGGATGACGGCGAGGAGGATCCCCGACACGGCGCTCCCGAAGCCGAGCAGGGGCGAGACCTCGCTGGCGCGCGTCGTCGCCCAGATGAAGAGCGCGGTCTCGAGACCCTCGCGCCCCACCGAGACGAAGCCGATGGCCGCCACGGCCCAGCCACCGCCGAGCAGGGCGCGGTCCACTTGGCCGCGGAGCGCGCTGCTCAGGCCGCGGGCGGCCCGGAGCATCCAGAACACCATCCAGGTGACCATCGCGACCGCGAGCAGCGACAGCGATCCGCCGATGATCTCCTGCGCACGGAACGACAGCCCGTAGGCACCGAAGGTCAGCACGGCACCGAGCACGAGGGAGAGGCCGACGGCCGCCGCCACGCCGAGCCAGATCTTCCGCGCCGCGTCTCGTCGGCCCAGCTGCTGCACATAGGCGAGCAGGACGCTCACCACGAGCGCGGCCTCCAGTCCCTCGCGGAGTCCGATCATCAGCGTGCCCAGCATGTCCCGCCTCTCCCTGCACATGAGATGTGAGTAAGGCTCGCCTTACATCAGAAAGCTACCACATCCTCATCCGATGTTTGGACGAGCGTAGAAACGGGTGCGCCCCGTGCCGTCTCCGGCACGGGGCGCACCCGTTCGTCCGCAAGGGGCCGAGGCCCGGCGGCGTGCTACTCCGCGAAGTGGGAGAAGAGGAACCAGCGGTCCTTGTCGAGCTGCTGCGCGAGGGCGATGACGATGTCCTGGCTCACGAGGTCCACATCGTCCAGCCCCTTCACGGCGGCGTAGATGGTCTCGAGCGCGGCGTCGATCTGCGCGACCACCTCGCGCACCGTGACGTCGGACTGCTGGAAGCCGTCGCTCAGCTCGGGAGCGGAGGTGCGCGCCGCGACGGTACCGATGCGGGCATCGACCGGCAGCCCGAGCGCGACGATCCGCTCCGCGACCTCGTCCGCGCCGGCCTGGGCGTGATCCACCACCTGATCGAGGAACTCGTGGACCCCGATGAAGTTCTCGCCGCGGACGTGCCAGTGAGCCTGCTTGCCGTTGACGGCCAGCGCCACGAGGTCGTGGACGACGGGGGTCAGGTACTGCGCGACGCCCGTGGGTCGGTGCAGGTCGCCCTGCGCGGCGGGAACGGTAATCTGCTTGGTAGCCATCGAATGTACCCCTTTCATTCTGCGTTGCTTCTACGCTACGCGAATCCGAGCCGACCGCAAGGAAGGAAAGGCTCGGCTAAACGTGCGGATCCCCCCAAGCTCAGCGGCCGTTTCCGGCTCGCTGCGCCGGGGAAAGCCCTGTGAATGCCGGCTTCGCTGCCCGTCCGCCCGTCACGCCGCGGCGCGAGCGAGGAGTTCCTCGGGGGCGCAGCGCGGACCGGTGAAGAACGGCGTCTCCTCGATCACGTGGCGGCGTGCCCCCGTCGCGCGCAGCTCGCGCATCAGGTCGACGATGCGGAGCAGATCGTCCGCCTCGAAGGCGAGCAGCCACTCGTAGTCTCCGAGCGCGAAGGATGCGACCGTGTTGGCCAGCACATCGCCGTAGTCCCGCGCGGCCGCGCCGTGCTCCCGCAGCAGCTCACGACGCTCGGCGTCGGGCAGCAGGTACCACTCGCGGCCGCGGACGAAGGGGTAGACGCAGACGTAGTGCTTCGGCGCGTCCCCGGCGAGGAATGCGGGCACGTGGCCGCGATTGAACTCCGCCGCGCGGTGGACGCCGATGGTGGACCAGACCGGCGCGATGCGGCCACCGCCCCACTCCAGCACCGCCCGGTACGCGCGCTGCAGCGCCTCCGGGCTGGGCGCGTGCCACCACACCAGCATGTCGGCATCGGCGCGGTAGCCCGAGACGTCGTACCAGCCCCGCGTGCGCAGGCCCGCGATCCCATCGAGCTCGCCCAGCAGGCCGCGGACGATTCCTCCCCACGCGGGTGAGACGCCCACCCCCGCCCCGCGCTCCCACCGGAACACGGCGTACATGGTGTAGTTCACGGCTGCGTTGATCTGCTCGGCGACGTCGCTGTGGTCGACGTGCTCGGCACGGCTCGGTTCGTTCATCCTCTGCTCCTCATCGATCGGTGCGCGCGCCTGCCCGGCGCCGTTGCGCGTCGTGCTCAGTCGGCCGTCCCCGCGAGGACCGGAATCCCGGTCACCTCGCCATGCCGCATCCGGCAGCTGCCCGCCGGCGCCTCATCGGGGAAGGCGGGGAGGGCGCCGACGGTCCGGGGGACGGTCTCCTCGCCGCGTTCGCGTGCGGCGCGCTCCAGGATCATGTCGACGAGCCCGCTCACGAAGCTGTGACGCACGCCCACCGTTCCTGCGCGCACGGCCTGGACCCCGTGCTCTTCCGCCGTCTCCATGGCCTCGACGTCGAGGTCGAATGCGACCTCCATGTGGTCGGAGATGAAGCCGATCGGCGCGATCACGAGCTTGCGCACGCCCTGCGCGACGAGCGCTTCGATGTGGTCGTTGACGTCCGGCTCGAGCCACGGCGTTCGCGGGTCGCCGGAGCGGGAGCAGTATGCGAGCGAGGAGCCGAGCGGCGCGCCGTGGCGCTCGGCGAGGGCGGCGTCGATCGTGGCCCGAACGTCCTCGTGCTGCTCGCGGTATCCGGGGCCGGTGACGGCCGAGGCATCCTGCATGGTGTGCGGGATCGAGTGGGTGACGTAGAGCACGTGGGCGCCGTCCAGCCCTCCGTCGAGCTGCGCGGCAGCCTCCTCGATCGCCTCGAGGTTCGCGGTGACGAAGCCAGGATCGTTGAAGAACGGGCGCAGCACGTCGATCCGCGGGGCGTCCTCGCCAAGTTCGGCGACCGCCGCGGCGAGATGCTCGCGGTACTGGCGGCTGCCCGAGTAGGACGCGTAGGCGCTCGTGACGAGCGTCAGGATCCGCCGCGCCCCGAAGGCGCTCGCGTCCCGCAGCGTGTCGACCGTGTAGGGGTGCCAGTTGCGATTCCCCCAGATCACCGGGAGTGCGACCCCGCGCCTGCCGAGTTCGGCGCGGACGGCATCGAGCAGCTCGAGGTTCTGCTCGTTGATGGGGCTGCGCCCGTCGAAGTGGTGATAGTGCTCGCCGACCTCGGCGAGCCGTTCCTCGGGGATGCCCTTGCCCCGGGTCACGTTCTTGAGGAACGGGATCACGTCGTCGGTGTGGTTCGGCCCGCCGAAGGAGCAGATCAGCAGGGCGTCGTAGGGCGCAGCGGACGGCAGTGAGTCTGAAGCGGTCATGTCTGGCACCGTACCACCGTCGAGCCTGTACATCAGATGTATAAGATCTGATCTGCTGTGCGATTCGGCGGGGGTGCCGGCCGTCCGGCCCGTGCCGCCGCGCACAGCCGCGCTGACTATAGTTGAGGGAGGTTCTCACTCGGCATCAGGGGTTGCTCACACATGACTACGACGACGCGCGGCTCTCGGAAGGCCCGGGAGACCCTCGACTTCCTGCGTGGCAAGATCGCCGGGGACGAGTGGCGCGTGGGCGAGATGATCCCGAAGGAGCCCGAGCTCATGCAGCTCATCGGCGTCGGAAAGTCGACCGTGCGCGAGGCCGTCCGATCGCTCGCGGCCTTCGGCATGCTGGAGACCGTGCCCGGCGTCGGCACCTTCGTCCGCTCGCGCACGCCGGTGAGCACGATCCTCACGGAGTTCCTCGCGGACCACGATCTGGAGGAGGTGCTCGTCTACCGTCGCTCGCTCGAGATCGAGGCGGCGCAGCACGCGGCGATCAACCGCAGCGAGGAGCGGCTCGGCGCCCTTCGGGAGGCGTACGCCCGGTCCGTCGCCGCCGGCCCGGAGCCGGTCGACAGCTGCGACGCCAGCACCGCACCCGGATCCTTCCACCTGCTCGTCGTGGAAGCCAGCGGCAGCAGGCTGCTGAAGGACCTCTACCTCGGAGTGATGTCGGTGCTGCAGCGCGCTGCGGCCGACGGCCGGGTGATCCTGGGCACGACGCTCGAGACGATGCACAAGGACCACGGGGCGGTGCTCGAGGCGATCGAGGCGCGTGACGTGCGCAGCGCCGCCCACTCCATGGCGCTGCACGTGGACCGGGACCTCGGACTGCGCACCGATATGCTCGACCTCAGCCCGCACACCGAGCGCGCCGCCTCGCTCATCGACGCGGGCTACGACCCCAACGCCGCCTGAAGGATCACGGCGCGGGCACCGCGAGGTCCCGAGGAGTAGGGCGTGCGGGGCTTGAACCCGCGACCGACGGATTATGAGTCCGCTGCTCTGACCGACTGAGCTAACGCCCCTGGCACGACCTTCACAGCTTACCGTGCGCGCTCGCGCTCGGCGCGACGGTCGGCGCATCGCCCGAGGGCGCCCGCGGCGGAGGCTCCGCGGCGGAGAGGAGGCGGGCGGCGAATGCGCGTGCGCGTCGCAGGCTCCCGTCGCCGCCGCCGATGCCGCGGTGGGCCACCGCACCTTCCAGGAGCAGGAAGAGATGATCGCATAGCTCGTCATCGAGTCCCGGCGCGCGGACGTCCCGTCGATCCCCCGCGCCCTGGCTCGCGCCGACGGCCGCATCCTCGCGCACGACCTCCGCGAGGCGCTCACGCACCGCCAGCTTGTGCTGCTGCACGAAGGCGTATCCCGGGTGGTCGCGGTCGAGCTCGCCGGAGGCGTTGAGGTACGCGCAGCCGCGGTCGACCGGAACGGCCGGCTCCAGGTAGGCGTCGAAGAAGGCGAGCGCGCGCGGACGCGCGGCGTGGCGCAGCCGCTCCTCCAGCTCCTCCCACCAGCTCCGGTGGCGCTCCCGCAGATAGGCGAGCACGAGCGCGTCCTTCGAACCGAAGCGGTCGTAGAGGGTCCGCTTGGTGACCCCCGACTCGCGCGCGATGAGGTCCACGCCCACCGCGTGGATGCCGTGCTGGTAGAAGAGCTCGGAGGCGACGTCGAGCAGCCGCCGCGCTCCGGGAGTGAGCCGCACCGGATCCCCGTCTTCCACCTCATACCCCGCTGTCATCCCGGCCTCCACCCCGTTGACTTCACCGATCAGTGCAGTATAGCTTGGCCGGGTTCACAGATCAGTAAAGCAACCCGGGAGGCCCTCACGCCCATGCTGCTCACCCGCACCGCGCACGCCCCGCCGAGCCCGCTCGCCCTCACCGCGAGCGGCATCGCCCTCATCGCCGCGAGCTACGGCTTCGCCCGCTTCGCCTACGGGCTCTTCATGCCCGCCTTCCAGGACGAGTTCGCGCTCGACGCAGGCGCGGGCGGGGCGATCGCCGCCGGGTCCTACCTCAGCTACTGCCTCGCCGTGCTCGCCGCCGGAGCGCTCACCCGCAGCTGGGGCAGCCGCGCGGTGGCGGTCGCGGCAGGGGTGACCGCCGCGTGCGCGACGCTCACCGTCGCCCTGGCGCCGCACCCGCTCGTGCTCGCCGTCGGCGCCGTGGTCGGCGGTGCGAGCACCGGGATCGCCTCGCCTCCGCTCGCCGAGGCCGCAGCGCGCGCCGTGAACCCCGATCGTCGCGACTCCGTGCAGACCGCGATCAACTCCGGAACCGGACTCGGTGTCGCCCTCGCCGGCCCGATCGCCGTAGCCCTCGCCGATCACTGGCGCCTCGCCTGGGCGCTCTTCTCCGCGGTGTGCGTCCTGGTCACCTGGTGGGTCGCTCGCACGCTGCCGCCGCGAGACGCCGATGCCGCACCGGCGGTGGACGTCGCCGATTCGCTCGTCGACGCCGGCCGGCCCGAGCAGCCCGCTGCGACCTCCCCTGCGCGGCGCGCGGCGCCGGAGGAGGCCGTCGCCGGCAGGCTCCGGCTGCTGCTCGCGGCCGGCGCCGCCGGCATCGCAAGCGCCGCCGTGTGGACCTTCGGCCTCACCCTGCTCACCGAGGAGGGCCGAATCGAGGAGTCCCTCGCCCAGACGAGCTGGCTCGTGCTCGGCGTCTGCGGCGTCATCGGCGCGGGGGCCGGTCTGCTCGTGCGGATCGCCGGCCTGACCCGGGCGTGGGTGGCGGTGTGCGCCGCGCTCGCCATCGCGACGGGCGGCATGGCCGCACGGCCAGGCGATCCGCTGACGGCCTTCGCGGCGAGCGCCGTCTTCGGGGCGGCCTACATCGCCCTCACCGGGCTGCTGCTCGTGTGGGCGACACGGCTTACCCCGGAGCGGGTCGCCCGGGGCGTCAGCCTCGCCTTTCTCGCCCTCGCGGTCGGCCAGGCGTGCGGATCCTCGCTCTGGGGCCTCGTGGGCGAGCGACTCGGCCTCGTCCCCGCCTTCGCCTGCGCGGCCGGAGCCGCCGCCGCGGCTGCGCTCATCCGCCCCGCCCGGCGCCGCCGCGGCGCGCAAGCCGCCGGCGAGTGAGCGAGCGGGCTACACGATGATCGTGGTCGTCGTCCCCCGCGCTCCGCGCAGGCGCCAGGCAGCGGAGACGATCAGCACGCCGAGCAGCAGCATGCACAGCCCGCCCACCACCGAGACGATCGACAGCGCCAGCCCGGGGAAGACGAGCGCGACCACCCCGCCGAGGAGCATCACGGCGCCGGGGACGATCCCGAGCGCCCTCCGCCGGGAGATGCGCGCCGCGATCGCGATCCAGATCACGCCGAGCACGATGAGCCCGGCGCCCACGAAGCTCACGAGCGCCGCGACGGTCAGCTCCGCGAAGGCGATCGCGAGCACCCCCGCGAGCAGGAGCAGGACCCCTCCCAGCATCGGGGCCGAGCCACCACGTGTGATGAGCGCAAGCCCGTTCACGATGAGGGCGGAGCCGAACAGGATCGCCACGGCCCAACTTCCCGCGAACAGGGGCCAGACGAGGAAGGCGAGGCCGACGAGCCCGACGAGCACCCCGGTGGTCGCGAGCGTCCACCAGGGGAAGCGCCCCGTCTGCGTGACACGGTACGGAACGGGCTCCTGGCTCATCAGCGTCCTCCTCCGGCCCCGGCGAGGCCCCGCCCTCAGGGTACGGCACGCGCCCGGAGGCACGGCCCGCGATCGCCCAGAGCGTAGGGGCACGCCCCTGCCGGTGCGCGCGACGGCGCACGCTCCTGCGAGAATGGAGCGGTGACCCGCGAGCTCTTCCGATCCCCGGCGCTGGAAGTCGCTCCGATGCTGCTGGGGGCCCGGCTCACGGTCCACTCGCCCGAGGGGCCGGTGACGGTCCGCGTGACCGAGGTCGAGGCGTACCACGGGGTCGGCGCACCGGGCCCCTACGACGCGGGCTCGCACGCGCGCGACCGCCGGACCGAGCGCAACGCCTCGATGTTCGGGCCACCCGGACACGCCTACGTCTACTTCAGCTACGGCATGCACTTCGCCCTGAACCTCGTGTGCTCACCAGAGGGCATCGCCTCCGGGGTGCTGCTGCGGGCCGGCGAAGTCGTCGACGGCGCCGAGCTGGCACGGTCCCGTCGGCTCACGCGCCGCTCGGCGCCGCCCGCGGACCACCTGCTCGCCCGGGGCCCGGGCAATCTCGCCGGGGCGCTGGGGATCCGCCGCGAGGAGCACGACGGCAGGGACCTCTTCGCCGCGCCGTTCGAGCTGCGCCTCCCGGCGAGTGACGGCGTCGCGACCCCGGCTCCGATCGCCCGGGGACCCCGCGTGGGCGTCGCCGGGGAGGCCGGAGGCCGGGCCTTCCCGTGGCGCTTCTGGCTCGCGGGCGAGCCGAGCGTCTCGGCGTTCCGGCCGGGCCGGGGGGCACGCGAGCATCTCGGCTGAGGGCACCGAGGCTCGGCTCAGCCCTTCATGGCGACGCCGCGGCGCCAGTACCCCATGAACGCGACGCGGGATCGAGGAATCCCGAGTTCCTTCACGAGATGCCGCCGCAGGCTCGTGACGACGCTGCTCTCGCCCGCGATCCAGTGGTAGCGGGCGGACTCGGCGCCGCCCTGCTCCGCCGGCTCCACGATGTCCTCGCCCAGCGCGGAGAACGCCGGGGTCTCCCAGAGCAGGGCGTCGGCGGCGACGCCCTCGGACCGGGGCAGCTCGGTGACGAGAGCGTCAGCCACGGGCTCCCGTCCCAGATAGGCCATCACCCCGGGGATCAGCTCGGCGCCGTGCGCGTCTCCCGGACCACGCGCGAGCCACCGGAGCTCCACACCGGCGGGGGCATCGATCGCCAGCCGGTCCTCGGCGAGCGGCACCTCGATGAACGCCGCCCCGCGCGCGTCGCGCGGCAGCTCCTCCAGAATGCGCGCAATGGCGGGCGCCGCGGTCTCGTCGCCCGCGAGCAGCAGGTCGCGCGCCCCCGCCGGCTCGAACTCGATTCCGCCGCCGTCGAGCCGGCCGCGGCGCGGGGCAACCACGAGCAGCTCCTGTCCGGGGCGGGCCCGGCTCGCCCAGAGCGAGGCCGGGCCGGTCGCGCCGTCGGCGAGGTGCAGCACGAAGTCGATCACGAAGCGCGTCGCGCCGTCGGGCTCGAGTTCGATGCGCCGGATCGAGTAGGTGCGCATGGAACCCCGTTGCTCCTCGGGCAGTGCGAGCCACTCGGCATACCACTCCCCGCTGTCGCGCAGCTCGGGCAGCACGCCGTCGCCGGGCGGGAAGATCAGCTTGATCCGCTGGTCCAGCGTGCGCTCCGGGTTGCCGAAGGCGCGCAGCGCGTCGCCCCCAAGGGTGATCCGCGCGAAACTCGGCGAGACCCGCTCGACCCGCTCGACCCGCGCGCGGGCGACGCCGAACGGGCTCTCCACGACCGCATCCTGAGACGCTCCGAGCCGCGCGCGGTCGTCCGCTTCGGCCGATTCGGGCCGGTCCCCTCCCGCTCGCCGCCGAGCCGCGTGCCGCGTCTCCCGTGCTTCCAGTCCTGCCACCGTGCGCTCCCCTGCTCTCGTTTCCACCCGATGCTCCCCGCGCCCGCTCACCCGGCGCCCGCCGCGACCCCGGCGCGCGGCTCCCCCGCCCCGGCGTCCATCCGCGCTCCGGGGTGGTGCCGGCTGATCGGCACCACCAGCGGGCTCCCGTAGACCGGGTCGGCGATGACGCGGCTTTCGAGCGCGAACACCTCGCGCACCAGCTCCGGCACGAGCACCTCCGCCGGCGTCCCCGCGGCCCGGATCCTGCCCTCGCGGATGGCGACGAGCACATCGGCGTAGCGTGCGGCGAGATTGAGGTCGTGCAGCACCATCACCACGGTGGTGCCGCGGTCCCGGTTCAGCTGGCGGAGCAGGTCGAGCACCTCGAGCTGATGCGTCACGTCCAGGTAGGTGGTCGGCTCATCGAGCAGCAGCACCTCCGTCTCCTGGGCGAGTGCCAGCGCGATCCACACCCGCTGCCGCTGCCCGCCTGAGAGCTCGTCCACGGCGCGATCCGCGAGCTCCGCGGTGCCGGTCGCCTCCAGCGACGCCGCCACGACCTCGCTGTCGCGCGCGCTCCACCTGGCGAGTGCGCGCTGGTGCGGGTGGCGGCCGCGGCCGACGAGCTCCGCGACCGAGATGCCCTCGGGCGCGATCGGGCTCTGCGGCAGGAGGCCGAGCACGCGCGCCAGTTCCTTGGTGGGGCGCTGGTGGATGGCGCTGCCGTCGAGGAGCACCCGCCCCTCGCGCGGCGTCAGCAGCCGGGCGCAGCTGCGCAGCAGCGTCGACTTGCCGCAGCCGTTCGGCCCGACGATGGCGGTGATGCGCCCCGGCTCGAAGGCGAGGTCGAGGCCGTCGAGGATGGTGAGGTCGCCGTAGCCGACGCTGAGCGCCTCGGCGGTGAGCTGACGGGTGCGAGCATTCATGCGGTCTGTCCCCTGCGGTTCATGCGGATGAGGAGGAGGATGAGGTAGGGCGCGCCCAGCACGCCGGTGACGACCCCCACCGGGTATCGGCCGTCGAGGAGGTTCTGGCCCGCGAGGTCCGCGAGCAGGACGAGCAGCGCGCCCGTCAGGCCGGCGGGCAGCAGGGCGGAGCCGGCGGGCCCGGCGAGGCGGCTCGCGATGGGCCCGGCCATGAACGCGACGAACATGACCGGCCCCGCGCTCGCCGTGGCGAAGGCGAGCAGCGCGACGGCGGCGGCGATCATGAGGATCCGGACACGTCCCACCGGTACTCCGAGCCCGGTGGCGGCGTCCGGTCCGAGGCGCACGAGTTCCAGCGATCGGGAGCCCGCGAAGAGCAGGGGCAGTAGCACGGCGGACGCGATCGCGAGGGTGAGGATCTGCTCCCCGCGCGCGCCGTTCAGGCTGCCCGTGAGCCACTGCATCGCCCGCTGGATGTCCCACTCCCCGGCCCGGGCCACCATGTAGGAGGTGACGCTCTGCAGCATCGCGGCGAGGCCGATGCCGACCAGGATGAAACGGGTGCCGACGAAGCCGCCACGGTTCGCGAGCAGGAAGATCGCGGCGGCGGTGGCCAGCGCTCCGAGCAGTGCGAACGCGGCCGCGGGGCCGTCGCCCAGGCCGAGCACGACGATCCCGAACACGGCGGCGGCCCCCGCGCCGGAGCTCACGCCGAGGATGTCGGGCGAGGCGAGCGGATTCCCCAGCATCGTCTGGAAGGTGGCGCCGGCGATGCCGAAGGCGAAGCCGACGAGGATCGCGAGAGTGGCGCGGGGCAGGCGCAGCTCCGCGACGGTGAACGATGCGCCGGGGACATCGGCGCCCAGCACCGCGGGAACGACCTCGTCGAGCCCGTAGAAGGTGTGACCCACCATGAGGGTGACGGTGAACCCCGCGATCACGGCGATGGCGAGCCCGGTGATCGCGAGCCGGCGACGCCGCAGGTGGCGGCGGCGCGCGGCGCCCACGGCCGCAATGGTGCTTGCGGCGGCGCGGCCGGCCCGGGGCGCGGCGGCGCCCGGCCGATCGACGGTGCGAGCGGTGCTCATAGCGCGCGCACCCGCTGCCGGCGGACGATCCAGATCAGGAACGGCGCGCCGAGGAACGCGGTGATCACACCGACCTCGACCTCCTCGGGACCTGCGATCACCCGCCCGATGACATCGGCGCCGAGCAGCAGCGCCGCTCCCGAGAGCGCCGTGAGCGGGAGGAGCCACCGGTGATCGGGGCCGAAGAGGGTGCGGCACAGATGCGGCACCAGGAGCCCGACGAAGCCGATGGGACCCGCGGCCGCCGTGGCCGCCCCGCAGAGCAGCACCGCGCCGCACGCCGCAACGGCCCGGGTGCGCATGACGTGCTCACCGAGGCCCGTTGCCATCTCGTCGCCGAGCGCCAGGGAGTTCATTCCCCGCGCGGTGCAGGCGCAGATCACGGCGCCCCCAAGCAAAAAGGGCAGGGCGACGCCGATGCTCTCCCAGCTCGCGCCGCCCACGCTGCCGACGCGCCAGAACTGGAAGGTGCGCAGCAGATCGACGCGCGGCAGCATGATCGCCGTCGTGAGCGACACGAAGGCGGCGCCGCTCGCGGCTCCGGCGAGCGCCAGCTTGAATGGGGTCGGGGATCCGCCGAGCGAGCCGACGAGATACACGAACAGCGCCGCAGCGGCCGCGCCGGCGATCGCGACGCCCATGAGCGCGAAGGGACCGGACACCCCGAAGAAGGTGATGCTCGCGACCACTGCAAGCGCCGCACCGCTCGACACCCCCATGATGCCGGGCTCGGCGAGCGGATTGCGGGTCACCGCCTGCATGGTCAAGCCTGACAGCGCGAGGGCGGCGCCCACGAGCCCGGCGAGCACGGTGCGCGGCAGGCGCTTCGTCACCGCAGCCTCGCCGACCGTGTCCGCCGACCCCTGCAGCGCGGAGAGGATCTCGCTCGCGCCGACGGTGCGCACGCCCACGGCCACGGAGACGGCGCAGAGCAGCAGCACGAGCGCGAGCAGCCCGGCGAGCCACAGCGCGCGGCTCCCGGCGCCGCGCTTCAGTGCGCCGAGGGCCGCACCCGGATCGGCGAGCCCCGCTGCGGGAGGCGTGTCCGGCTCGGCCGGGGCGGCGGTGTCCGCGACCGGTGCGCTCGGCGCGCGGGAGCTCACTCGCCTGCCGGATCCGCGGCGCCTGCGAGCAGGGCGAAGTAGTCGTCGAGCCCCCAGGCGATCGACAGCGGGGTCGGGTTGGCGGCCGCCGCGAGCGGCGTGGAGTCTTCGAGGATCGCGATCCTGCCCTCGGCGACTGCGGGAATCTGGGAGAACAACGGATCGGACTGCAGCTGCCGCACGATCTCCCCCTCGGCGTCGCCGTAGGTGACGAAGACGTCGACGTCCGCGAAGCGGTCGACGGCGTCGGCGCTGAACTCCACGTAGAAGTCCTCGGTCTTCTCGCTTTCGCTTTCGACGGCCGCGGGCTGCGGGAGGCCGAGCTCTGCGAGGAAGCCGGGCCGGGTGTCGTGCACCGTGTAGAAACCGATCTTGGAGAGGTCCGAGGGGTTCACGAAGGCGAAGAGGAGCTTCTTGCCGATCAGCTGCGGGTGCTTGTCGAGTGCGGCCGCGCTTTCCCGCTCGAGTTCCGCGATCAGTTCCTCCCCCTGCTCGGGCATGCCGATCGCCGCCGAGTTCAGCTCGATCATCTCCGAGAGCGAGGTGCCCCACGCGGTGTCGGGGTAGGCGACGACGGGCGCGATCTTGGAGAGGGTGTCGTAGTCCTCCTGGGTGAGTCCGGAATAGGCGGCGAGGATCACATCCGGTTGCGTGTCGGCGACCGCCTCGAAGTCGATGCCGTCGGTCTCGTCGAAGAGCGCGGGGGTCTCGGCGCCGAGCTCGTCGAGGCGTTCCTCGACCCACGGGAGCACGCCGTCGCCGTCGTCGTCCCCCCAGGTGGCCTTGCTCATCCCGACCGGGACGACGCCCAGCGCGAGCGGCACCTCGTGGTTCGCCCACGCGACGGAGGCGATGCGCTCCGGCTTCGCGGGGATGGTGGTGGTGCCGTAGACGTGCTCGACGGTGACCGGGAAGCCACCGGCGCCGTCCGTGTGGTCCTCGGCGTCGTCCGCCTCTGACGAGCAGCCGACGAGCCCAGCGGCGAGCGTGAGCGCGGTGAGGCCGGCGAGCAGGCGTGTGAGGCGCACGTGCGATCCCTTCGATGGATGTGCGGGCGAGTGCCCGGGCACCCCAGCGGGGGCCACATCACATGATGGTTAGGTGCGCCTAAATTGTCAAGCCCCGGGGTCTTGCCCGAGCCCCTCCTCAGCCGCGGCGGAACCGTGGCGGTGCCCCTCGATTGCCGAGTGCCCCGTCTGCGGATGGTACTTCGCCAGGCCGATGACGCCCACGACCGCGACCGCACCCGACACGACGAACGCGGCGCCCGCCCAGGGCGGTGCCGCCGCAGCCTCGCCCAGCACCACGATGCCGATGAGCACCGCCACGATCGGGTCGATGACCGTCAGCCCAGCCACCACCAGGTCGGGCGGGCCCGAGGAGTAGGCGTTCTGCACGAACACCATGCCCAGCAGCGCGCCCACGATCAGCGCCGCGACGCAGGTCCACGTCAGCCACTCGAACTCGCCCTGCTGCAGCCGCCCGATCACGACCTTCGCGAACGTCGCCACGAAGCCGTAGAGCACGCCCGCGCCCACGATGTAGATCAGGGCCACGCCGCGATGCCGGAAGGCGACGAAGAGCAGGAGGGCGAGCGCGAGCACCACCGCGAAGGTGATCAGGATCGTGATGAGCTTCTGATCGGTGACCTTCCGGTCCACGGCGGTGTAGGCGGCGATCGACACGAACACCACGATGCCGAGCACCGAGAGCGCGATCGAGCTCCGCACGCGCTTCCCCAGCCGCACCCCGCTCATCCGGGAGTTCAGGATCGAGGTGATCACCAGCCCGACCACGCCGATCGGCTGGACGATCATGAGCGGCGACAATGACAGGGAGCCGATCTGGAAGAGCACCGCGATCCCGAGCAGCGCCGTGCCGAGCACCCAGGACGGACGCCGCAGCAGATTCAGCATGTGGCTGAACGACAGCCCCGCGCCGGCGCTCACCCCCACGATCCGCTCCACCTTGTTCAGGCCGCGCGATTGGTACTGCGCCCCGAACGCGAGGAGCGCCGCCCCGATCAGGGCGAGCGGGATCCCGAGCAACTGCTTCGGATCGAGCCCCAGCACCTCGTCGAGGGAGGCTGCGTAAAGCACGGAGCCCAGGCTGGCGGCGGAGTCGAGGAGGCTCTGGGTCACGACTCCACGCTATCGCGTGCCGGACCCGCACGGCCCGAACCGCTCGGCGCGGCCCGTCACTCGCCGCGCATCAGCTCGACGAGCCGCGCCGCCGCACGCGGCACCTCGTCGTTCACGATCACCTCGTCGAACTCGTCCGCCGCAGCCAGCTCCACGCGAGCCGTCGCGAGCCGGCGCTCCCGCTCCTCCGCATCCTCGGTGCCGCGCCCCACGAGCCGGTCCACCAGTTCCTCCCAGCTCGGCGGCGCGAGAAAGACCAGCCGCGCCTCCGGCATGCTCGCCCGTACCTGCCGGGCGCCCTGCAGGTCGATCTCGAGCAGCACCGGCTCGCCGCGCTCGGCCGCCTCCACCACCGGACCACGCGGGGTGCCGTAGCGGAAGCGGTTGTGCACCGTCGCCCACTCCAGCAGCTCCCCGCCGGCCAGCATCCGGTCGAAGCGCTCGTCGTCGACGAAGAAATAGTGAACACCCTCCTCCTCACCGGGCCGCGGGGCCCGCGTCGTCGCCGACACGGAGAGCCGGATGTCGGGGTAGTGCTCGCGGATGTAGGCGGCGACCGTCCCCTTCCCGACCGCGGTGGGACCGGCCAGCACGGTCAGCGGCGGCGGTCCCCCGGCCGGCGAGGCACCGGTGCGCTCGCGGACGAAGGACTCCAGCCGCTCACGCTGCAGCGCGCCGAGCCCCCCGAGCCGCTTGCGCTCCGAGATCGCGAGCTGCTCGCGGATCCGCTCCGCCTTCACGGCGCCCACCGAGGGAAAGGAGAGCAGGAAGTCGGTGATGCGCAGCGAGGCCGCGGGGCTGCCGGGGACCCGCGACTGCTCCAGCACCCGGAACGGCGAGATCTCGCCGGCACGCAGGCGCCGCTTCAGCTCGGCACGCGCCCGGCGGGCCGCGATCGCAGCGCGGTTGGCCGCGACGCGATCCACCTCGGGCATGGCGGGCGTCTCACGGTCGTTCATCATGGGTGCTCCAGTCGGCGGTCGAAAACGGCTGATGGCATCGTATGCTACGGGCTCGCGAGCGCCTCGCCGACAAGCTCGGAGCGCTCACGGATACGCGTCGCGAGCCCCTCGGCTCCCCCGCCGAGCAGGCTGCGCGACTCGTTCGCGAGCAGCGCCCAGCCGAGACCGCCGAAGATCTCCCGGGCGTCCTCGATGCGAGCCCCCTGGTGCCCGAAGCCGGGCGCCAGCACCGGCAGCGCCGGCCTGGCCGGCGGCAGGCCGGTGTCGATGCCGAAGTCCTCGAGCCGAAGCGTGGCGCCCAGCACCACGCCGACCGAGCTCACGTGCGTGTCACGCGGCGAGACACAGGCGAGCGCGTCATCGACCATCGCACGCGCCACGGAGCGACCGTCCGAGCGCTGGGCGCGCTGCACCTCCCGGGCCTCGGGATTCGAGGTCGCGGCGAGCACGAACAGCCCCTTGCCGTGTTCCCGCACGAGCTCGCAGGCGCCCGCGAGACTGCCGAATCCCTGATACGCGGCGACCGTCATCGCGTCCGCCTCCAGCGGGGACCCCGGAGCCAGCCACGCCTCCGCGTACGCTGCGAAGCTCGTCCCGATGTCTCCGCGCTTCACATCCGCGATCACCGGCACGCCCGCGCCGCGAGCGTCGGCCAGCACTCGTTCGAGTGCGGCGTAGCCGGCGGAGCCGAAGCGCTCGAAGAAGGCGATCTGCGGTTTCACGCAGGCCGCCACCCCAGCGGCGGCCGCGACCACCTCACGGCCCATGCGCTCGGCGCCGGCCGCGTCATCGGCGAGGCCCCAGTCAGCCAGCAGCCCCCGGTGCGGGTCGATCCCCACGCAGAGGTGCCGCCGGGCGGCGAGGGCCTCGCCGAGCCGATCCGAGAACGAAGCGGCCACGCTCAGGCCGCCCCGGCCGCGGCCTTCGCGGCCTGACGATCCCGCTCGTACTCCTGCAGCGACTTCACCGCGAAGCCCTGCTGCTGCGCCGAGACCGCCCCCACCGCCGCGGAGAGCTCCGAGATCGTGGTGAAGATCGGCTTGTCGGCTGCGATGGCCGCCGCGCGGATCTCGTAGCCGTCGGCGCGCGCGGCAGAGCCCGAGGGGGTGTTCACGATCATGTCGATCTCACCGCGGTTGATCAGGTCCACGATCGTGTCGCCGTCGGCGTGCGCGGAGTGCTTGCGCGCCACCTCGGAGGAGATGCCGTTGCGGGCGAGCACCACCTGGGTGCCCTGCGTGGCGAGGATCCGGTAGCCGAGCTCCTGCAGGCGCAGGGCCGGGAGCACGATCGAGCGCTTGTCGCGATCCGCCACCGAGAGGAAGACGGTGCCGCTCGTGGGCAACTCGCTCCCCGCGGCCGACTGGCTCTTCGCAAAGGCCGTCGGGAAGTCGCGGTCCATGCCCATGACCTCGCCCGTCGAGCGCATCTCCGGCCCGAGCAGCGAGTCCACGACGAGCCCCTCATGGGTGCGGAAGCGCTTGAACGGCAGCACCGCCTCCTTCACCGCGATCGGCGCGTCGATCGGGGCCCGTGAGCCGTCTCGTTCCGGCAGGAAGCCGGCGTCGATGAGCTGCTGGATGGTCTCCCCCGCCATGATGCGCGAGGCCGCCTTGGCGAGCGGGATCCCGAGCGCCTTCGACACGAAGGGCACCGTGCGCGAAGCGCGCGGGTTCGCCTCCAGCACGTAGAGCACGCCCTGCCCGATCGCGAACTGCACATTGAGCAGGCCGCGCACGCCGATGCCCTCGGCGATGCCGAGCGTCGCCTCGCGCACCCGTGCGATCTGATCATGGCCGAGGGTGACGGGGGGCAGCGTGCAGCTGGAGTCCCCCGAGTGCACCCCGGCCTCTTCGATGTGCTCCATCACGCCGCCGACGTACAGCTGCTCGCCGTCGTAGAGCGCGTCGACGTCGATCTCGATGGCGTCGTCGAGGAACCGGTCCACGAGCAGCGGGTGCCCCGGGCCGACGAGCGCGTGGCCCTCGATGCGGTCGAAGTAGCCGCGCAGGGAATCGGTGTCGTAGACGATCTCCATGCCGCGCCCGCCGAGGACGAAGGAGGGCCGCACGAGCACGGGGTAGCCGATCTCCTCGGCGACGCGGATCGCGCCTTCCATGTCGATCGCGGTGCCGTTGCGCGGGGCGACGAGGCCCGCCTGCTGCAGAATCCCCGAGAACGCGCCGCGCTCCTCGGCGAGGTCGATCGCCTCGGGGGTCGTGCCGAGGATCGGGATCCCAGCGTCCTTGAGCGGCTGGGCGAGCCCGAGCGCGGTCTGCCCGCCGAGCTGCACCACGACGCCCAGCAGCTCGCCCGAGCGCTGCTCGGCGTGGATCACCTCCAGCACGTCCTCGAGCGTCAGCGGCTCGAAGTAGAGGCGGTCCGAGGTGTCGTAGTCGGTGGACACCGTCTCGGGGTTGCAGTTGATCATGATCGTCTCGTACCCCACCTCGGAGAGCGCGAAGGAGGCGTGGACGCAGGAGTAGTCGAACTCGACGCCCTGGCCGATGCGATTCGGGCCGGAGCCCAGGATCACGATCTTCTTGCGATCGCTCGCCGCGACCTCGGTCTCGAGGTCGTAGGAGGAGTAGTGGTAGGGCGTGAGCGCGGGGAACTCGCCCGCGCAGGTGTCGACCGTCTTGTAAACGGGTCGCAAGCCGAGGCCGTGCCGCAGGCCGCGGATCTCCGACTCGGAGACACCCCGGATCGCGGCGATCTGCGCATCGGAGAAGCCGTGGTCCTTCGCCTCGCGCAGCACGTCGAGGGTGAGCTGCGGCGAGGTCTTCACGAGCTCGGCCACCTCGTTGATGAGCACGATCTGGTCGAGGAACCAGGGGTCGATCGCGGTCGACTCGAAGACCTGCTCGATGGTCGCGCCGAGCCGCAGTGCCTGCTGCACGTCGACGATCCGGCCGTCCGTGGGGCGCTTGATCCGCTCCAGCAGCTCCTCGACTCGCTGTGCCCTGCGGGCTGCCGCTGTAGCGGCACCAGCCGACCCGTCGAACGCTTCGCGTTCTTGGGGCTCGTCTGCCCAGTGGAACGAAGTGCCCCGCTTCTCCAGCGAGCGCAGCGACTTCTGCAGCGCGGTGGTGAAGTTGCGGCCGATCGCCATCGCCTCGCCCACCGACTTCATGGTGGTGGTGAGCGTGTCGTCGGCGGCCGGGAACTTCTCGAAGGCGAAGCGCGGGGTCTTCACCACGACGTAGTCGATGGTCGGCTCGAAGCTCGCCGGCGTCTTCTGGGTGATGTCGTTCGGGATCTCGTCGAGGCGGTAGCCGAGCGCCAGCTTCGCGGCGATCTTCGCGATCGGGAAGCCGGTCGCCTTCGAGGCGAGCGCCGAGGAGCGGGAGACGCGCGGGTTCATCTCGATGACGATGATGCGGCCCGTCTTCGGGTCCACGGCGTACTGGATATTGCAGCCGCCGGTGTCGACGCCGACGCGCCGGATGATGTCGATGCCGATGTCGCGGAGCTTCTGGAACTCCCGGTCGGTGAGCGTGAGTGCCGGCGCGACCGTGATCGAGTCGCCGGTGTGCACGCCCACGGCGTCGACGTTCTCGATGGAGCACACCACGACCGTGTTGTCGGCCGTGTCGCGCATGAGCTCGAGCTCGTACTCCTTCCAGCCGAGGATCGACTCCTCGAGCAGCACCTCGCTCGTCGGGCTGTAGTGCAGGCCGTCGCCGGCGATGCGGATCAGGTCCTCCTCGGTGTAGGCGAAGCCCGAGCCGAGCCCGCCCATCGTGAAGGAGGGCCGCACGACGAGCGGGTAGCCGAGATCCTTCGCGAACTCCTTCGCCTCCTCGAGCGTGTGGGCGATGTGCGATCGCGCCACATCGGCGCCCGACTCGATGACGAGGTCCTTGAAGATCTGGCGGTCCTCGCCGCGGCGGATCGCATCGACCTTCGCTCCGATGAGCTCCACGCCGTGCTTCTCGAGGATCCCGCGCTCGTGCAGCTGCATGGCGGCGTTGAGGGCGGTCTGGCCGCCGAGGGTGGGCAGGATCGCGTCGGGGCGCTCCTTCACGATGATCGACTCGATGACCTCGGGCGTGATCGGCTCGACGTAGGTGGCGTCCGCGAAGTCGGGGTCGGTCATGATCGTCGCCGGGTTCGAGTTCACGAGGATGACGCGCACGCCCTCCTCGCGCAGCACGCGGCAGGCCTGGGTTCCCGAATAGTCGAACTCGACGGCCTGCCCGATGACGATCGGGCCGGAGCCGATGACGAGGACGGAGTTGATGTCTGAACGCTTGGGCATGGCTTAGTTGGCTCCTTCTGCGCCGGCGGCGGGCTGCGCGGCCCGTTCCTTGACCAGCTGGCGGAAACGATCGAAGAGGTAGAAGGCGTCGTGCGGACCGGCCGCGGCCTCCGGGTGGTACTGGACCGAGAAGGCCGCGATGTCGAGGCACTCCAGCCCCTCGACCACCTGGTCGTTGAGGCTGTAGTGGCTCACCTGCACCCGGCCGAGCCCGGCGGGCGAATCGAGCTCGCCCTCGATGGGGGCGTCGACCGCGAAGCCGTGGTTCTGCGAGGTGATCTCGACCCGGCCGGTGCGCTTGTCGAGCACGGGCTGGTTGATGCCGCGGTGGCCGAAGGGCAGCTTGTAGGTGCCGAATCCGAGGGCGCGGCCGAGCAGCTGGTTGCCGAAGCAGATGCCGAAGTAGGGCACGCCGTCGCGCAGGAGCCCGCGCAGCACCTCCACCTGGGCGTCGCTCGCGGCGGGATCGCCGGGGCCGTTCGAATAGAACAGCGCGTCGGGGGCGAGTGCGCGGATCTCCTCGAGCGAGGTGGTGGCGGGCAGCACGATCACGTCGAAGCCGTGCTCGGAGAGGTACTGCACGGTGGCGCGCTTGACGCCGAGATCGAGCACCGCGATCGTGCCGATCCGCTCGACGCCGTCGGCGACGGGCACCTCGTAGCGCTCGGGCGTGGTGACCACCGCGGAGAGGTTCTTGCCCGCCATCGGCTCCTGCTCGCGCACCAGGCGCAGCTGCTCCTCCTCGGGGAGCTCCAGCTCACTGCCCGAGAACACCCCGGCGCGCATGGCGCCGGCCGAGCGGATATGGCGGGTGACGGCGCGGGTGTCGATGCCGGAGATCCCGACCACCCCGTCGGCGACGAGGTCCTCGTCGAGGGAGCGCTGGGCACGGAAGTTCGACACGCGGCGCGCGGGATCGCGTACCACGAAGCCGGCGACCCAGATCTTGCGCGACTCCATGTCGGTGTCGTTCGCGCCGGTGTTCCCGATGTGGGGCGCCGTCATGAGCACGATCTGACCGGCGTAGGAGGGGTCGGTGAGGGTCTCCTGGTAGCCGGTCATGCCGGTCGAGAAGACGAGCTCACCGAGGGTGCGGCCGGTGGCGCCGTAGGCGCGGCCGGTGTAGCGGGTGCCGTCCTCCAGGACGAGCACGGCGGGACCGAGGGGCACGGCGGATGCCGGCGGCGCCGTGACCTCGGAGGCGGAGTGGGTGGCAGTGACAGTGTTCATTTCGCGCCCTCCCGAGACGTCGAAGCGTGGGTTGAGATCTGATCGATGGCCTTGGCGAACGCGGCCTGCTCGGCCGGGTTCGCGAGGCGGAAACTGGATTCGAGCACGCGCTCCCCCGCCGCCCAGCGCAGCAGCGAGAGGCCGTCGCGCTCGACGGCCTTGCCGACGCGCCCGCTCGCCGTGCCGGTTCCCCGCAGCCGTCCGGCGGGGATCCGCACGGGCGTCTCGCCGGTGACGGCGATGATCACGCCGTCGCTGAGCACGGTGAGCTCGGCGTAGCCCTTGTAGCGCAGGCTCGGGATCGACACCCGCTCGAAGGGCGAGCCCTCGGGGGTGGTCGAGACGTAGGAGGCGCGTGGCAGGTGCAGCAGGGTGGCGCCCGAGAGCTCGGCCGCGGGCGCCTCGACGCCGCGGTCCCGTCGCGCGCGGGCGCGCCAGGCGAACCACATGCCGAGCAGCGCGAGCCCCGCGACGGCCGCCATCAGGATCACGTAGCTGGTCTGGCTCACCGTTCGCCCCCCTGCCCGGCGGCCGCCGCGACCGCCTCCGGCTCAGCGAGCTCGCCGTCGTCGAGCGTGAGATACCCGTGGCGGACCGTGTACGCGACCCGGCCCGGCAGTTCCATGCCGAGATAGGGCGAGTTCACGCTGCGGCCGCGCAGCCGCGCCCGGTCGAAGACGCTGACGCCGGCGGGGTCCACGAGCACGAGATCGGCGACGGCCCCCGGCTCAAGCGCGGCGGGATGCCCGGCGAGCCGCCCGATCTCCGCGGGCCGCTGCGAGAGCAGCCGCTCCAGCTCGGCCCAGCTCACGTGGCCCTCCTGGATCAGCGTGAGCAGCGCGATCGGCAGCGCGGATTCGAGTCCGACCATGCCGAAGGCCGCGGCGTCCCACTCGCACTCCTTCGCCTCGACCGGATGCGGGGCGTGGTCGGTGGCGATGATGTCGATGACGCCCTCGGCGACCGCGCGGCGCAGCGCGCGCACGTCCTCCTCGCGGCGCAGCGGCGGGTTCACCTTGTAGCGGGGGTCGTAGCTGCGCACCAGTTCCTCGGTGAGGATCAGGTGGTGCGGCGTGACCTCGGCGGTCACCTGCACGCCGCGAGCCTTCGCCCAGCGGACCACCTCGACCGAGCCCGCCGTGGAGAGGTGGCAGATGTGCAGGCGGGCGCCGATGTGCTCGGCGAGCAGCACGTCGCGGGCGATGATCGACTCCTCGGCGACCGCCGGCCATCCCTTCAGGCCGAGCTCGCTGGAGAGGGCGCCCTCGTTCATCTGCGCGCCCTCGGTGAGGCGCGGATCCTGCGCGTGCTGCGCGATCACCCCGTCGAAGGTCTTCACGTACTCGAGGGCGCGGCGCATGAGCAGCGGGTCGTGCACGCACTTGCCGTCGTCCGAGAAGACCCGCACTGCGGCGCGGGACTGGGCCATCGCGCCGATCTCGCTGAGCCGCTCGCCGCCGAGCTCCTCGGTGACGGCGCCGATCGGACGCACCGTCGCGTAGGCGGCGGCGTCCCCGAGGCGCTGCACCTGCTCCACCACGCCCGCCGTGTCCTGCACGGGGAGCGTGTTCGCCATCGCGAACACGGTCGTGAAGCCGCCGGCCGCGGCCGCCCGCGTGCCGGTGAGCACCGTCTCGGACTGCTCGAAGCCCGGTTCGCGCAGGTGCGTGTGCAGATCGACGAGGCCGGTGAGCGCGATCAGGCCCTCGGCCTCGATGATCCGCTCGCCGTCGCGGGCCGCGAGCCCGCCGTCCGCCTGCGCCGCTCGTTCGACGATGCGGCCGTCCGAGATGCGCAGATCGACGGCCGGGGCGTCGCCCGGGTCTCCGCCGCGCTCGGTGAGCTGGGCGGCGAGGCGCGCGCCGCGGATGAGGAGCTCGGGATTGCTCATGAGGTACTCCGTTCGCCGGACAGCAGCAGGTAGAGGGCGGCCATGCGCACCGAGACGCCGTTGGCGACCTGTTCGAGCACGGTGGAGCGCTCGGAGTCGGCCGCGCGCGCGGAGATCTCCAGGCCGCGGTTCATGGGGCCGGGGTGCATCACGATCGTCTCCTCGCCGAGACCCGCGAGGCGGGCGTCGTCGAGGCCCCAGTTGCGCGCGTACTCGCGCTCGTTGGGGAAGAACGCGGCGTGCATCCGCTCGCTCTGGATGCGCAGCATCATCACCACCTCGGGGCGCTCCTCGCGCAGCGCATCGTCGAGGGAGTGGTGGATCCTGACGGGCCAGTCCCGGGCTCCGTAGGGCAGCAGCGTCTCCGGCGCCACGAAGGCGAGGTGCGCGCCGAGCGCGTTCAGCAGCCAGAGGTTCGAGCGTGCCACCCGGGAGTGGGCGATGTCGCCGACGATCACCACGGATACCCCGTCGAGGTCGCGGCCCCGGCTGTCCCCGGCGAAGAGCCGACGGCGCATGGTGAAGGCGTCGAGCAGCGCCTGGGTGGGGTGCTCGTGCGTGCCGTCGCCGGCGTTGAGCACGCCCGCGTCGATCCAGCCGCTGCGGGCCAGCCGGTCGGGGGCGCCCGAGGCGGGGTGCCGGATCACCACGCCGTCGGCGCCGATGGCCTGCAGGGTCTGCGCCGTGTCCTTCAGCGACTCCCCCTTCGAGACCGAGGAGCCCTTCGCGCTGAAGTTGATGACGTCGGCCGAGAGCCGCTTCGCGGCGGCCTCGAAGGAGATGCGGGTGCGCGTCGAATCCTCGTAGAAGAGGTTGACGACGGTCTTGCCGCGCAGCGCCGGCAGCTTCTTCATCTCGCGCTGCTGCGCGTCCGCCATGTCCTCCGCGGTGTCGAGGATGAGGATCGCGTCGTCGCGGCTGAGCGTGCGCGTGTCGAGAAGGTGCCTCATACGGCGCCCTCCCCTAGGGCCGCCGCACCGGGGCCGTCTCCGATCGTCACCGCGTCCTCGCCGTCGATCTCCGCGAGCCGCACCGAGATGCGCTCGTGCTTCGAACTGGGCAGGTTCTTGCCGATGTAGTCGGCGCGGATCGGCAGTTCGCGGTGCCCGCGGTCGATCAGCGCCGCCAGCCGCACGGCCCGCGGGCGACCGTGATCGTTCAGCGCGTCGAGCGCTGCGCGCACGGTGCGTCCCGAGTAGAGCACATCGTCGACGAGGACGACGGTCGCGCCGTCGATGCCGGCGGCGGGCATGGAGGTCGGCTGCGGGGCACGGGTGGGGTGATGGGCGAGGTCGTCGCGGTACATGGTGACGTCCAGACTGCCCACCGGCACCTCCGCTCCCTCGATGCGGGAGATGATGTCGGAGATGCGTCGCGCGAGCAGCGATCCGCGCGTGGGGATGCCGACGAGCACCAGCCCCGCAACGCCCTTGTTCGCTTCGATGATTTCGTGCGAGATTCGAGTCAGCGCCCGCGAGACCTCAGCGCCGTCCAGCACTGTTCGCGTACCCATATTCGAGCCTCCCTTCTCCGCCTCACGGGACGGCTCTTAAAGAAAAGCTGCAACCCGTCTAGCTTAGCAGCCCCCGGGGCCGTGGAGGGGATGCCCTAGGACGCGGCGTGGTCGGCGATCTTGCCGAGCACGCCGTTGACGAAGCGGCCGGAGTCGTCCGTCGAGTACTCCTTGGCGAGCTCGATCGCCTCGTCGATGGCCACCGCCGCCGGAACCTCCGCGTTGAAGAGGATCTCCCAGGCGGCGATCCGCAGCAGCGCACGGTCGACGTGGGGCATGCGGTCCAGCGTCCACCCCTGCGCGTAGCTGACGAGCAGCTCGTCGATCTCCTCGCGGTGGTCCGCCACTCCGTCGACGATCTCCCGCGCGTAGAGCCAGGACGCGGCGCGGTCGGGCTCGCCGGCCGCTCGCTTCGCCTCGGCGTTCACGATGCTGAGGATCGGCTCCTGCCGCACATCGGCCTGGAAGAGCATGTCGAGGGCGCGCTTGCGCGCCTTGGTCCGGGCACTCATGGCGTGCGGGGACTAGTCGTTGACGCGGCCGAGGTACTCCCCGGTGCGCGTGTCGACCTTCACCCGCGTGCCCGTCTCGAGGAACAGCGGCACCTGGATCTCGGCGCCGGTCTCGACGGTGGCGGGCTTGGTGCCGCCGGTGGACCGGTCCCCCTGCAGGCCGGGCTCGGTGTAGGTGACCTCGAGCACCACCGAGGCGGGCAGTTCGAGGTACAGCGGCTCGCCCTCGTGGAGGGCGATCTGCACCTGCTGGTTCTCCAGCATGAACTTCGCGGCGTCGCCGACGACGGTGCCCGAGACGGTGAGCTGGTCGTAGTCGCTCTGGTCCATGAAGACGAAGTCGGCGCCGTCCTGGTAGAGGTACTGGTAGTCGCGGCGATCCACGTTCGCGGTCTCGATCTTCGCGCCCGCGTTGTAGGTCTTGTCGATGATCTTGCCCGAGACGACGTTCTTCTGCTTGGTGCGCACGAAGGCGCCGCCCTTGCCCGGCTTGACGTGCTGGAACTCGACCACGCTCCAGAGCTGACCGTTCTCCTTGATCACGGTGCCGTTCTTGATGTCGTTCGAGGTTGCCATGTGCTCAGTCTTCTCCGGGTTCTTCGGGGTGCGTGCGCCGTGCGACGCCAGTCAATCGTACACCGCGGCTGCCGGGCGCCTTGCAGCTCGCGCACAATCGAGGTGCGGGCGGGCGGGCACCGCTCCTATGATCTCGCCCATGCACATGATCTTCCGCACCCTCTGGCATCAGTGGTTCGTCGGCCCGCGGGGCCGCCGGCTCGGCTTCGGCGACGTCAGCCGTTCGCGCTTCCGGGTCTGGCCGACCGACCTGGACATCCTGCGGCACATGAACAACGGCAAGTACCTCTCGATCATGGACGTCGCGCGCTTCGACCTGATCCAGCGCAACGGGGTGTGGGAGCTGTTCCGGCGCGAGGGCTGGTACCCGGTGGTCGTGGGCCAGACGATCTCGTACCGTCGCTCGCTGAATCCCTGGATGCGGTTCTGGATCGAATCGCGCATTCTCGGTTTCGACGAGCAGGCGGTGTACATCGAGCAGCGCTTCGTGCGACCGGACGCCGCCCGGCGCCCCGAGATCTACGCCCGCGCCGTGGTGCGCGGACGCATCCTCCGGCGGGCCGGCGGCACGGTGCCCGTGGCCGAGATCATCGCGAAGAGCGGGGCCGATCCCGAGGCGCTGCGCGTGCCGGAGGAGATCCTGGCGTGGGGGCGCGGAACCCGCCTGCCCTCGACCCGGGACGAGGCGATCAGCGCCTGGGAGTGAGCTCGGGCGCCGCGCCGCGCGCCGGAACCGGGAGGCCCGATCCGGGATCAGCCGATCGGCGGACGTGAGCCGAGATGCGGACCCTGGTTGCCCGGCTCCCGGGAGCTGATCCGCACCGTCGACTCCGCCGCGTCGTAGACGTGACGCGCGGCGAGCCTGCCGTCCGCGAGCGGCCCGGCAAGCCAGGTGAAGCTGCGCGCGTCGAGCAGCGGACGGTCCGCGAGGTATCGCTCGAGCTGGAGCATGAGCATCTCGGGGAGGCTCGCGTGCGGGCCGTGG
The DNA here is from genome assembly GCF_002982315.1 of Leucobacter massiliensis. Lineage (GTDB taxonomy): Bacteria > Actinomycetota > Actinomycetes > Actinomycetales > Microbacteriaceae > Leucobacter > Leucobacter massiliensis. Next base: position 377,759 of record NZ_MWZD01000013.1, read on the forward strand.
GCGTAGCCGAGGCCGAGCACCGGGGGGGCGAGACCGGCGGGCACGAGCCGCAGCGTCCAGCGCACCGGACCCTCGCCGCGCACCGCGGGAGTGCCCGCCCCCGGTGCGGCGTCGAGCAGCGCGAACTCCTGCTCGACCTCGCCCGCCAGCGCGAGTCGGAGCGCGCGACCCCCGTGCTCGGCCCCGCGCAGCTCCGAGCCACGGGCGAAGAGCCGGCGCCAGCCCTCGGCCCCGAGCCCGTGCGGCGCGAAGACCGGCGCGAGGGTCGGATCGCCGCCCAGCGCCGCCGCCAGGCCCGCGACGTCGGCCCCGACAGCGGCGAAGGCCTCGGGCTCGGGAAGGGGCAGGCCGACCCACCCCGCAATGCGCCGCGCAGCGGCGTGCGCCTCCGCCAGGCGTTCGCGCACCTCCGCGTCGCCGAACTCCGCGAACGGGGCCTCGGCGAACTCGGTCCGCAGCTGCGCGGCGCGCGCATCGAGCCAGGCGTCGAAGTCGCCCTGCTCGCCGCCTGCCTGGCCCGCCGCGCCGGGCACGTCCGCCCCTCCCGCCGTGGCCGCGTAGGCGGCGTCGAGCTCCGCTGCCATCGCGGGAAACAGCGCACGTGCGAGGCGCAGGCCATCGCGGCCGTCATCCTCCGGTGCTCCGAGCATCTCCAGTCCCATGCCTGTCACGGTAGACCACCCTCCAGCAGTTCCCCGATCGCATCGGCGATCCGCTCGGGGTCATCGATCCTCCGGCTGCTCGGAGCGTAGCGCCGCACCACCTCGTCGGAGGCGATCCCGATCCCGTGCACGCCGACGCCCGCCGCCCGCAGCCGCCGCAGCTCCGCGGCGGCCGCGGCGTCGTCGTCGGAGCCGCCGTCGCTGACGACGATCACCACGCGCCGCCGCTCGCGGCCTTCCCCGCCGCCGCCCCCGAGCAGCCCGAGCTGCGCCGCCGCGAGCCGCAGCGCCGCCGCGTCGGCCGTGGAGCCGCGCGGCGAGCGGATGCCGGCGATCATCTCGAGCCGCTCCGCGTCGTCGAGGCCGGCGGAGAGCGGCTTGACGAGGCGCGCTTCCGCGTCGAAGAGCACGAGCGCGGTGCGCAGTTCCAGCTCGAGATCGACGCGGTGCCGCTGCTCGGCGTGCGCGATGTCCCGGGCGGCACCGGCCATGGCCTCCAGCATGATCAGCGCCGCATCCGCTGCCGCCTCGGCGGCGCGTCCCCGCATCGATGCTGAGCGGTCGACCAGCAGCACGTAGTCGGTGCTGCCGGCACGCTGCGTGCGACGATCCCTCCGCTCGCGGCGCAGGTAGGCCGCGGGCCGCTCCACGCCGGCGCTCGCCTCCGCGACGGCGCGAGCGAGCGAGCCGAGATCCAGCATCTCCCCCTCGGGAGCGGCGCGGCGACCGGGCGCGCGCACGCTCGCGACGCGCTCTGCGATCACGCGCGCCCACACCTCCCGCATGCGCTCGATCGGCTCCGCGAGGCGGGCGGCGCGGTCCCGGTACTGCCGGGCGGCGAGGGCGGCGCCCGCCCCCGCCCCTCCGGCGCTCTCACGATCCTCGTCCGGGGCCGGATCGCCCGCCTCGGCCGCCGCATCGATCTCGGCGAGCTCGCGGAGCAGCGCGCCCTCCGCTGGCAGGGGCGTGTCGAGCACCGCTCGCACGAAACCGGCCTGTTCGGCGGCGAAGAGATCCGCGCCCTCCGCGCGCTCGCGGCCTTCGCCGGGACGGGCCGGGTCCTCCTCGTCCTCCGGCGGCGCGGTCTCGCCGGCGCCGCCGCCCTCGTCGTCCTGCTGCGCCTCCGCCTCCGCCTCCCCCGCAGCCGCGCCCGCCGCCACGCCGTCGGCGCCCGGGTCGGACTCGTCCGTCCCTCCTGCTCCGCCCGGCTCGCCCCAGCCCCGCTCGCGCGCGTCGATGGCGAGCAGCCGACGATACGGGGGCAGCAGCAGCGCCAGCGCGCGCTCGAAGCGTTCGAGCGGATCCCGCCCGGGGTCCGGGGCCAGCACCCGCCGCAGCGGGTCGGCGCCGGCAGCGGCGCGGCGCCACAGCTCGCGCCACTCCCTCGCGACCTCCGCCGCGGCCCCCGCTGCGCCGGTCACCTTCGCCGTCTCGCCGCCCGCCGGCCTCCCGGCCCCGGCGCCCGGTCCGGCTCCGGCCCCGGAGCGCAGCAGCAGGACGAGCCACTGCAGGTGGCGGGGCAGCGGCGCGAGATCGCCGGGGAGCCCGCGCACCACCGCGGCCTCGAGCCGGGGCCGGAGGCCCGGCATCGCGGTGAGCAGCTCGGCCGCGGACTGGAGCCGGGTCACGGCGGCGAGCAGCGGTGCGCTGCCGGGCAGCGCGGCGGCGAGCGAGTCGGCGCGGCGCGCACGGGCAGGCGCCCTCCCGCCGAAGCGCCCCCCTCCCCAGAGCTGGAGCATGGCCAGCGCCACCGCCTCATCCGCCCCGTGTCCCCGTTCCGCATACCAGCCGAGCCCCACGCGCAGCTCGGCCCGGCCACCCGCCGTCCGCACCAGCTCCCAGGATCGATCGTCGCTCACGGCGACGGTGACCCCGAGCAGTGCCCCCGCCGCCGCCAGCCCCTCGCGGGCCGCCGCCAGTCCTTCGCCGGCCGCCGCGAGCTCGCGAGCGGGCAGCTCCTCGCGCGCGTCCATGCACACACCCTACCGGGGGCGCCGGCCCCGGGGACCGTGCAGGGTGATAGCGTGACGGGCATGCTGGCGTTCGATGCGGATCCGGTGCTGCACGAGGCCCGGGTGCTCTGGGAGGAGCGGCGTCGCGTGCTGCGTGCGATCGCGGCGGAGGAGCGCGGCACGGCCGGCGTCGTCCCCCGCGGGGCGGACCGGGGCGGCCGGATCGAGGCGGCCGGGGATCCCGGCTCGGCGCACGACGGCGATCTCGCCTCGCTCGACGCGCAGCTCGCCCGCCTGCTGCACGATCCCGCCCGCCGGGCCACGATCGAGGCGGCGCTCGACGAGCGGGCCCGCACCCTCCGGATCGCGGTCGGCGTCGAACGCGAGCGCGCGGCACGGCTCCGGCGTCTCGCGGAGGCCGAGCGGATCGAGGCGCGCGCACGCTCCCAGCGCCGTGCGCTCACCGCGGCGGAACGGCGCCGCGCCGCCGGGCTCCGGGAGCACGCCCCTGAGGAACCGGCCGTTCCGAGCGGCATCACCACGGCTTCCCGGCGGGACGGCGTGCTGGACGCGCTCGGCGCGATGCGCCTGCGGGAGGCGCGGCGCGAACTCCGTGACGGGCTGCTGCTCACCCGGCAGATGCGCGAGATCATCGCCGAGGCCGGGCCCGCGCTGGCGAGCGGCTCGCCGGTGCTGCTGGTGGGCGAGACGGGCGGCGCGAAGACCGCGCTCGCGGAGCACCTCTCGCACGCGGTCCTCGGACGCGAAGCGGAGCTGGTCTCCGGGTACGGCGACATCACGAGCGCACAGCTCATCGGGGCACACGAGCTGCGCGCCGAGGACGGCGCCACCGTGAGCGCCTTCGTGCCGGGGCCGCTGCTGCGCGCCATGACCGAGGGGCGGCCCGTGATCCTCGACGAGATCAACGCCATGCCCGCCGAGTTCCTGAAGCGCCTGAACCGGATACTGCAGCTGCGCCCCGGTGACGCGCTCGGCGTGCAGGAGGACGCGGGCCGGGAAGTGCGCATCGCACCGGGCTTCGCGATCCTCGCCACCGCCAATGAGCAGACCCCGCACCGCTACCGCGGACTGGAACGGCTGAGCGCCGAGCTCGTCAACCGCTTCGGCGCGAACGCGTACCGCGTGCACTACCCGGACGCGGGCCGGGGCTACGAGGAATTCCCCGAGGAGAACGCGCTGCTCGCTGCGGCCGCCGTCGCCGACGAGCGGGGGCGGCTCCCCGAGGGGATCGACGCCGACTCGCTGTTCCGCGCGGCACGCGCGGCCTTCATCAGCCAGCAGGTGTTCACGGGCGCGCACGGCGAGGGCTTCGGCGAGTACCTCAGCACCGAGCGCGAGATCGACGGCCGCCCAGGCCTGGAGGAGGCGGTGCTGGCTCCCCGCACGCTCGTCGCGGTGCTGCAGAAGGTGGCGGAGAGCCGAGGGGCGGTCACCCTCGATCGCGCGCTCGGCCGCTTCGTCGAGGGCGTCATGCACCGGGAGGACCGGCGCGTGCTCGCGCTCATCCTCTCCGGTCAGGGCTTCCGGCTCGGCGCGGCCGTCACGGCCTGAGCCTTGCCGGTGCCCGGTTCCGGCCGAAGCCGGGCACCGGCGCAGCGGGCCTGGCCGGGGCCCGGCGGGACCCTAGCTCGCGATCTCCTGGTAGGCGAAATGGAGCACGGACTCGTCCACGCCGGCGAGCACGCGGGGCTTGCCGATCTCGTCGAGCACGATGAAGCGGAGCATCCCGGCGCGCGCCTTCTTGTCGCGCTGCATCGTTGCGAGCAGCCCGGGCCAGCGGCCCGCGGGGTAGCTCAGCGGCAGCGACAGCAGGCTGAGCACGCGGCGGTGCCGCTCAACGGCCTCGTCGGAGAGCGATCCCGCCATGCGCCCCAGCTCCGCCGCGAACATCATGCCGATCGCGATCGCCACCCCGTGCCGCCACTGGTAGCGCTCGGCGTGCTCGATCGCGTGGCCGAGGGTGTGGCCGTAGTTCAGGATCTCGCGCAGCCCGCCCTCCCGGAAGTCCTCCGAGACGACGCGCGCCTTCACCCCGATCGCGAGCTCGATGAGCCTCTGGAACTCCGGGCTCGCGGGATCGGTGGCGCGGGCGGTGTCGGCCTCGATGAGGTCGAGGATTTCGGGCTCGGCGATGAAGCCGCACTTGGCGACCTCCGCGAAGCCCGCGAGGATCTCGTTCCTCGGCAGCGTGTCGAGCAGCTCGAGATCGCAGAGCACGGCGGAGGGCGCGTAGAAGCAGCCGACGAGGTTCTTGCCCTCGGCCGTGTTGATGCCGGTCTTGCCCCCGACCGAGGCGTCGACCATGCCGAGCACGGTGGTCGGGATCTGCACCAGGCGCACCCCGCGCAGCCAGGTCGCCGCGACGAAGCCGGCAAGATCGGTGACCGCGCCCCCGCCCAGCCCGATCACGGCGTCGGTGCGGGTGAAGTCCGCCTGCCCCATGATCTGCCAGCAGAACGCCGCCACCTCGACCCGCTTGGCGGCCTCGGCGTCGGGGACCTCGGCGAGGAGCACCTGGCCGTATCGCCGCTGCAGCGAGGAGCGCAGTTCGTCGGCGAGCTTCCCGACCGTCGCGGTGTGCACGATCAGCACCTTCGCCACGCGGTCGCCGAGCGCCTCGGGAACGCGGTCGAGGATGCCCCGCCCCACGGTCACGCAGTATTCGCTCTCGCCCGTCACCGGGATCTTCACGGCCTCACCCATCTGCTACTCTCCCTCACTCGGCTCGTGCGCGGCATCACGGTGGCGTCGCGCACCGTCCGCGCGCCGTCGCTGCCGCTCATAGCCGCGCGCCCACTGCGCCACCCGGCGCGCGAGCTGCTCCTTCGTCGCCCGGTCCGTGCGGTAGGTGACGTCGGCCACCTCCTCGTAGAAGCCGCGGCGCTCCTCCAGGATGCGGCCCCACGCCTCCGGGTCATCCCGCAGCAGCGGGCGGCGGGCGATATTCGCGGTGCGCAGTACCGCCTCCTGCGTGGTCATCAGCAGCACCACCGGGTGCTCGCGCAGCAGCCGGCGCGTCTGCTCGGCGATGACCGCGCCGCCGCCGAGCGCCACGATGCGGGGCCCCGGGACCGCGAGCTCCTCGGCGATCACCTCGGCCTCCAGCCTGCGGAACTCGGCCTCCCCGTGTCGCTCGAAGAACTCGGCGATCACCCCGTGCTTACGCACGAACACCGCGTCCGTGTCGACGAACTCGATGCCGAGCTCGCGCGCCACGCGCTTCCCGAGGCTCGTCTTCCCGGCCGCCATGGGGCCGACGAACACGATCGCCCGCTCGGGCAGGCGGGATCCGCCCCTCCCGCGCCGCCGCCGGCGTCTGCGCGGCGCGCGGAGCTGCCCCGGCTCGGACGACGAAGCCGCCGCTTCGGCCTCGGCTGCCGGGATCTGCCGCAGCGGCTGCGTGGGCGGGCCGGGCTTCGGCCGGGTCGCCGCCGGCGGACCGGCGTCCCGGTTCACCCGCCGGTGACCGCTCACGATTCGATGACGGTCGCCAGCCGCTCGGGGATCGCCGCCAGATACGACTCGAGATTGCGCTTCGTCTCGGCCACGCTGTCGCCGCCGAACTTCTCGGTCACGGCGTCGGCCAGCACGAGCGCCACCATCGCCTCGGCGACGACGCCGGCGGCGGGCACCGCGGAGACGTCGCTGCGCTGATGGTGCGCCTTCGCCTCCTCACCGGTGGCCGTGTCGACCGTGGGCAGGGCGTGCGGCACGGTGGCGATGGGCTTCATGCCCGCGCGCACCCGCAGCACCTGGCCGGTGGTCATGCCGCCCTCGATGCCGCCGGCCCGCCCCGTCTCGCGTGCGATGCGGCCGTCGGCGATGTGCAGTTCGTCGTGAGCGACGGATCCGCGCCGCCGCGTCGTCTCGAAGCCGTCCCCGACCTCCACCGCCTTGATCGCCTGGATCCCCATCAGGGCGCCCGCGAGACGCGAGTCGAGCCGCCGGTCCCAGTGCACGTAGGAACCGAGGCCGACGGGCAGGCCGTAGGCGAGCACCTCGACCACGCCGCCGATGGTGTCCCCCGACTTCTTCGTGTCGTCGACCTCCGCGACCATGCGCGCGCTGGTCTGCGCGTCGAAGCAGCGCAGCGGGTCCGCGTCGAGCGCCGCGACATCCTCCGGCCGTGGCAGCGGACCTCCGGCGGGCACCGCGACCTCCCCGAGCGAGACGGTGTGGCTGACGAGCCGGATGCCCAGCTCGGCGAGGAAGGCCCGCGCGACGGCTCCGAGCGCGACGCGCGCCGCGGTCTCACGGGCGCTCGCGCGCTCCAGCACCGGCCGGGCCTCGTCGAAGCCGTACTTCTGCATACCGGTCAGGTCGGCGTGTCCCGGCCGGGGCCGCGTGAGCGGAGCCCCGCGCCCGCGGGACCTCTCCGAGAGCTCGGTCTTCTCCGCGCTCATCACCTCGGTCCACTTCGGCCACTCGGTGTTGCCGATCCGGATCGCAACGGGGCCGCCGATCGAGACGCCCTGCACCACGCCGCCCGAGAGGTGCAGCTCATCCTGCTCGAACTTCATCCGCGAACCGCGGCCGTAACCGAGCTTCCGGCGGGCGAGATCCTCGCGGATCCCGTCGAGCGAGACGGGGACGCCCGCGGGCAGTCCCTCCAGGACGGCAATGAGTTCGGGGCCGTGGGATTCTCCGGCCGTGAGCCAACGCAGCATACCCTCTATCCTCCCACACCGGGGAGCTGCGCCGCGTCGCGCATCGCTTCCCGCACGCGCTCCTCGGCGTCGAGCCGGCGCCCCGGATCGCCGTGCGCGAAGATCCTGATCTGCACGATCGCCTGCTCCACGAGCATCTCGATGCCGGCGTGCGCCCTCCCCCCGGCCGCCGCCCACCGGCCGGCGAGCGGCGAGGGCCACGGACTGTAGGCGACGTCGAACAAGGGCACGCGCTCGGCGCCGGGCGGCAGCGCGAGCCCCGCGCCCGCGGGGCCGGGCAGCGTCGACACGGTGAGCGTGGCCGAGGCGAGTGCCTCCGCCGCCACCGAGCCCGGATCCGCCGAAAGCGGGGCGGAGGCCACCGTGAGGGCCGCCGGTGCGCCCGGCTCACGGCTGCCGTCGAAGCGCGCTGCGAGTTCGGCGAGCGCCTCCGGCCGGCGGGCGAGCACGGTCACCCGCTCGGCGCCGAGGCTGCGCGCGGCGAGGATGGCAGACACCGCAGTGGCTCCGGATCCGATCACCACGGTGGCGCTCGCATCGAGTCCCGCACGCGCGATCGCGGAGGCCAGGCCCGCCACATCGGTGTTGAAACCGGCCCAGCTCGGCCTCCGGCCCACGCCGCTCGCGATCCGGAGCAGGGTGTTGACCACGCCGCTCTCCTCGGCGACGGGATCCCGCACGGCGGCGATCCGGTGCGCCTCCTCCTTCAGCGGCATCGTGACCGAGAAGCCCCGCCACTCGGGGCCTCGCGCGGCGAGGAAGCCAGCAAGCCCCTCGGGTTCCAGGCGCTCCCTGCCGTACTCCCAGTCGAGGCCGAGCACCGCGTAGGCGGCTCGGTGGATGAGCGGCGAGCGGGAGTGCGCGACCGGAGAGCCGAGGACCGCGAGCCGCTCCCGCAGCACCCCGTCAGACACTCAGCATCCCTTGCCGGGGTTCGCGGCGCACCACTCGTTGAGCCGCTGCACCGCGGCCTCGTGCTCCTCGTTGGTCTTCGAGAACACCGACTCCCCCGTGTCGAGGTCGATCGCCACGAAGTAGAGCCAGTCCCCCGGCTCCGGATTCAGTGCGGCGGCGATGGCATCGCGCCCGGGATTCGCGATGGGGCCTTTCGGGAGGCCCTCGTGGACGTAGGTGTTCCAGGGGTTGTCGTCGGCGAGGGCCTCGTCCGTGGACCAGACGCTCCCGTCCTCGTGCTGGCCCATGCCGTACTGGGCGGTGGAGTCCATCTGCAGCTTCATGCCCTGGTCGAGGCGGTTCTGGATCACGCGCGCCACCTTGCCGAAGTCCTCGGCGCGTCCGGCCTCGCGCTGCACCATCGCGGCGATGTTGAGCACGCGCTCGCGATCCTCGAGCGGCACGCCGAATTCGTCGAGCACGGCCTTCTGCTGGTTCACGAGCGTGGCGACGGCCTCCGCTCCCGTGGTGTCCCCCTCGAACTCGTAGGTGGCGGGGAAGAGCCAGCCCTCGAGGCTGCTCACCCCGGGCGGCAGATCGAAGGCCGCGGGATCGGCCGCGGCGGCCTCCAGCTCCTCGAGCGGGATGTCCGCGCCGGCCGAGACGATCTCCAGCGTCTGCGCCACGGTCTTGCCCTCGGGGATCATCGCGGTGAACGCCATCCGGTTCGCCGGATCCTGGAGCGCGTCGAGCGCCGCCTGCGCGCTCATCTCCAAGCGCAGCCGGTACGAGCCCGGCATGAACTCCACCGCGGGCTCCTGGGCGAGCAGCAGCTCGTAGAACGCCTCCGAGGTCTTCACCACGCCCGCCTCTTCCAGGCTGTTCGCGACGTCCTCGCCGATCTCCCCGGAGGTCACGACCACGATCGTCTCACCGTGCCCCTCCCCCTCGTAGTCGTTGCTGGTCCACCCGAGCGCCTGCGAGACCTGCGCGCCGTAGGACGACCACAGGACGGCGCCCGCCGCGGCGAGGCCCCCGAGCAGGACCATGACGACGAGCAGCGTGATGAGGATCCGCCTCCCGAGATGTCGGGGCTCTCCGTGTACGCGTGCGTTCATGATCGGGTCTCCTCCTCGGGACCGGTCGCCGCTTCGACGGCGCGCCCGGGCGCCTCCCCCCGCGCGCGCTCCACGTCGAGCGCGTGCTGGAGGATCACCACGGCCGCGGCCTGGTCGATGACGGATCTGCTGTTCTTCGTGTTCTTCCCCGCCTGCCGCAGCTGACCCTGCGCTGAGACCGTCGAGAGCCGCTCGTCGACGAGGCGCACGGCCGGCCCCTGCGGCGCCGCTGAGGCGCGAGCGGCGAGCCGCTCGGCGAAGCGCACCGCGTCGTCGGTCGACGGAGTGCGCTCCCCGCGCAGATTGAGCGGGAGCCCGACCACCACCTCGATCGCCTCGAACTCCTCGGCAAGGGCAAGGATCCGGGCGAGGTCGGTCGCCCCGCCCCCATCGCGCTGCACGGTCTCGAGCGGCGTGGCGAGCATCCCGTGCGGATCGCACCGGGCGACGCCGATGCGGGCCTTGCCCACGTCGACCGCGAGACGGGTTCCGCGCCGCACTAGCCCGCGAGGCTCCGGCGGATCTCGGCGAGCGCGTCGCCGATCTTCGCCACATCGCTGCCGCCGCCCTGGGCGAGGTCGGGCTTGCCGCCGCCGCCACCGCCGAGGACCCCCGCGCCGAGCTTCGCCAGATCGCCCGCGCGCACGCCGCGATCGCGGGCTGCCGCCGTCGTCGCGGCGATCACGAGCGGCTTGCCGGCCGACTCCCCCGCGAGCACGACCACGCCGGGATCCGATCCGAGCCGCTCGCGCAGCTGCAGCGCGAGGGCGCGCACCTCATCGGCCGAGCCGACGGCGCCGAGTGAGCCGAGCACGGCGCGCACGCCGTTCAGTTCTTCTGCGCCGGCGAGCAGCTCGGGCACCCGCTGCGTGAGCTTCTCGGCCTCCAGCGCCGCGATCTTCTTCTCCGCCGCGCGCAGCTGGGCGCCGAGATCCTGCACCTTCGTCACGAGCTCGGCGCGGGGCACCTTGAGTCCGCTGGTGAGCTGCTGCACGATGGTGCGCTCGGCCGCGAAGTTCCGGAAGGCCTCGATGCCGACGAGGGACTCGACCCGGCGGTTCGTGGAGCCGACGGAGCTCTCGGAGACGAGGCTGATCATGCCGACCTCGGCCGAGCTGGAGACGTGCGTTCCCGCGCAGAGCTCGCGCGACCACGGACCGCCGATGTCGACCACGCGCACCCGGTCGCCGTACTTCTCACCGAAGAGGGCCATTGCGCCGAGCGCCTTCGCCTCCTCGAGCGGCATCTCCCGCGTGACCACCTCGTAGTCGCTGCGGATCGCGAGATTCGAGATCTCCTCGATCTCGCTCTTCGTCTCCGCCGAGAGCGCATCGCTGTGCGTGAAATCGAGGCGCAGGTAGCCCGCCTTGTTGTAGGAGCCCGCCTGGTGCGCGTTCGGGCCGAGCACCTCCCGCAGCGCGGCGTGCACGATGTGGGTCCCCGAGTGCGCCTGCGTGGCGCCGCGGCGGTAGTCGGCGTCGACGCGGGTCTCGGCGCGCGCGTCGAGCGCGACCGTGCCGACGGTCACCTTCACCGTGTGCACGATCAGGCCCGGCACCGGCTTCTGCACATCGAGCACCTCGGCCTCGAAGCCGTCGCCCACGATGAGCCCCTGATCCGAGTCCTGCCCGCCCGACTCGGCCCACAGCGAGGTCTCGGCGAGCACGATCTCCGCGATCTGCCCCTCGCGCGCCTCGGGAGCGGGGGCGCCGTCGACGACGATCCCGAGCACCCGGCTCTCATGCACGAGCTCGTCGTAGCCGACGAACGCGGTCTCGCCGAGCCCGCGCAGCTCCTTGTAGACGGAGAGGTCCGCCCGCTGACCCTTCTTCGCCTTCGCGTCGGCCTTGGCACGGTCGCGCTGCTCCTGCATGAGCGTCGCGAACACGCCGCGGTCCACGTCGACACCGGCTTCCTCCGCGATCTCCAGCGTCAGCTCGATCGGGAAGCCGTAGGTGTCGTGCAGCAGGAACGCGGTGTCACCGGGCACCTCGGCGCCCGCCTGCTTCGCGGCGTCGACGGCGGTGTCCAGGATCTGGCTGCCCGAGGCGAGCGTGCGCAGGAAGGTCTTCTCCTCGGCGTAAGCCGCCCGCGAGATGAAGTCGAAGTCGCTCGCGACCTGCGGGTAGGCGGCGCTCATCGCGTCGCGAGACACCGGGAACAGCTCGGGGAAGGTCGCACCCTCCACGCCGAGCAACCGCATCGAGCGGATCACCCGGCGCAGCAGGCGGCGCAGGATGTACCCGCGGCCCTCGTTCGACGGGGTCACCCCGTCGGCGATGAGCATGAGGCCGCTGCGCACGTGATCGGCGATCACGCGCAGGCGCACGTCGTCCTCGTGGTTCGCCCCGTAGCGCTTCCCGGCGAGCTCGGCGGCACGGTCGAGCACGGGCCGCACCTGGTCGATCTCGTACATGTTCTGCACGCCCTGCTTGATGAAGGCGACGCGTTCGAGACCCATGCCGGTGTCGATGTTCTTGTTGGGCAGCTCGCCCACGATGGTGAAGTCGGTCTTCGAGCGGACATCGGTGATCTGGTACTGCATGAACACGAGGTTCCAGATCTCCACGTAGCGGTCGTCGTCGGTGGCCGGGCCGCCGTCGATCCCGTGCTCGGGTCCGAGATCGTAGAAGATCTCAGAGCACGGGCCGGCGGGCCCCGGCTGACCGGTCGACCAGTAGTTCGTGTCCTTGCCCAGCCGCTGGATCCGCTCGTCCGGCAGCGTCGAGTGCTGCTTCCAGAGCGCGAGCGCCTCGTCGTCGTCCTCGTAGACGGTGACCCACAGGTCCTCCGGGTCGAAGCCGAGGCCGCCGTCGGCCTCGCTGCTCGTCAGCAGCTCCCAGGCGAAGCGGATCGCGTCCTCCTTGAAGTAGTCGCCAAAGGAGAAGTTGCCGCACATCTGGAAGAAGGTGCCGTGCCGGGGAGTCTTGCCGACCTCCTCGATGTCGTTCGTGCGGATGCACTTCTGCACGCTCGTGGCCCGCGGGTAGGGCGCGGGCACCAGCCCCGAGAGATACGGCACGAAGGGCACCATGCCCGCGACCGTGAACATCAGGCTGGGATCGTCGCTCACCAGGGAGGCGGAGGGCACGACGGTGTGTCCCCGCTGCTCGAAGAAGTCGAGCCAGCGGCGGCGGATCTCAGCGGTCTGCATCGGGATGGGGGTCCTTCGAAGGTGAGGGCGGTCGGGGGGTCGGGGGTGGTGCGGCGGATCGGCCCGCGGGACCGCGATCCGCGAGGATCAGTCGGCGGCGTTCTTGTCGCGCAGCTTGCTCAGCGCCGACTCGACGTCGTCTGCGAGCTCATCCACGGCGGCCTCCGCCTCGTGGTAGCCGGTCGAGAACGCGCGGTTGAACTCCTCGACGCCGCGATTCACGCGCTCGAAGAAGCGGCGTCCGCCGGGCGTTCCGTTCACGAAATGCGCTGCGACGAAGCCCAGCACGACACCGCTCAGCAGCCAGCTCAGTTTGCGCATGTCCGGTTTCCTCCTTCGCCGTATGCGCGCGGCCGTGTCGCCGCGCCTCGGAAGCACCCCTCAAGCTTAGCGCCTGGGATGCGGGGCGCCCGGGAAAACACCAGGGGCACCGGATCCCGATCGCTCGGATTCCGGCGCCCCTGGTGAGTTGCCGTGGGCGGCTCAGCGACCCGAGTAGTACTCGACCACGAGCTGCACCTCGCAGGTCACGGGGACCTCGGCGCGCTTCGGGCGGCGCACGAGCCGCGCCTGGAGCTTGTCGAGCTCGACCTCGAGGTAGCCCGGGACGTTGGGCAGCACCTCGGCGTGGCCGCCCGCGGCCGCCACCTGGAAGGGCTCGAGCGCCTCGGAGCGCTCCTTGACGTGGATCAGCTGGCCCGGCTTCACGCGGAAGGAGGGGCGGTCGACGATCTTGCCGTCGACGAGGATGTGGCGGTGCACCACGAGCTGGCGGGCCTGCGCGGTGGTGCGGGCGAAGCCGGCGCGCAGCACGAGCGCGTCGAGGCGCATCTCGAGCAGCTCGACCAGGTTCTCACCGGTCAGGCCGTCCTGACGGCGGGCCTCCTTGAAGGCGATGACGAGCTGCTTCTCGCGGATGCCGTACTGGGCCCGGAGACGCTGCTTCTCACGCAGGCGGACGGCGTAGTCGCTGTCGCTCTTGCGCTTGGTGCGGCCGTGCTGGCCGGGGCCGTAGGGGCGCTTCTCGAGGTAGCGGGCGGCCTTCGGGGTGAGGGCGATCCCGAGCGCGCGGGAGCGGCGGGTCTGGGAGCGAGTACGCGAGGTAGTCGACACGTGGGTCCTTTCGGGTTTCTGTATGTTCTTCGCGCTCCGGTGGGAGGCGCGTGTTCTCTCGGCCAGGCTGCGCCCGCATGAACTCGTCATGCACGCGACGCAGCGCACCGTCTTCGGTGAGGGAACGACCAGCGCAGAAACCCGGCTACAGGGCGACTGCCATGCGCATCCCGCCTGCAGCCGGCGGCGGAAGCGATGTTGGCCAGCGACCAGCTTAGCAGATCCCCGCGCACCCGCGCCCGTCCCGGCCACCGGCGGAAGAGTCGCGCGGGCGCTCGCGACCGCTCATCCGCCGCGGGTGATGCGGCGGATCTTCTCCAGCCGCTCGGAGACCTCGCGCTCGTTGCCGTGCGCGGTGGGCTGGTAGTAGACGCGGTCTCGCAGTTCGTCCGGGAGGTACTGCTGCGGGGACACGCCGCGCGGGTCGCTGTGGGGGTAACGGTATCCCTTGCCGTGCCCCATGCGCTTCGCGCCCGGATAGTGCGCGTCGCGCAGGTGCAGCGGCACCTGACCGAATCTTCCCGCCTTGACGTCGGCGATGGCGGCGTCGATCGCGCTGATCACCGCGTTCGACTTGGGCGCGGTGGCGATGTAGATGGTCGCCTCGGCGAGCGGGATGCGCGCCTCGGGCAGGCCGATGAGCTGGGTGGCCTCCGCCGCGGCGACGGCGACCGAGAGCGCGTGCGGATCGGCCATGCCGACGTCCTCCGCGGCGTGCACCATGAGCCTGCGCGCGATGAAGCGGGGATCCTCGCCCGCCTCGATCATGCGGGCGAGATAGTGGATCGCGGCATCTGGGTCGGAACCCCGCATGGACTTGATGAAGGCGCTGATCACGTCGTAGTGCTGGTCGCCGTTGCGGTCGTAGCGCAGCAGCGCGCGGTCGACCGCCGCGGAGACGATGTCGGGGGTGACGGCGGGAGCCGCTCCCCCCTCCTCTTCGGCCGCGCCGAGGGCGATCGCCGAGGACGCCGCCGCCTCGAGGCCGGTGAGCGCGCGGCGCGCGTCTCCCGAGGCGAGCTGCACGAGGGCATCGAGTGCTTCGTCCTCGACCGCGACCGCGCCCCCGAGGCCGCGGGGATCCTCGACGGCGCGTGCGAGCAGCGTACGCAGATCGCCGTCCTGCAGGGGTTCGAGGGTGAGCAGCAGCGAACGCGAGAGCAGCGGGCTGATGACCGAGAAGGAGGGATTCTCGGTGGTGGCCGCCACGAGGGTCACCCAGCCGTTCTCCACGCCCGGCAGCAGCGCGTCCTGCTGGGCCTTGGTGAAGCGATGGATCTCGTCGAGGAAGAGCACGGTCGCGATGTCGTAGAGGTCGCGGTCGTCGAGCGCGCGCTCCATCACCGTGCGCACGTCCTTGATGCCGGCGGTGATCGCGGAGAGCTCGACGAAGCGACGCCCGCTGGAGTGCGCGATCGCCTGGGCGAGGGTCGTCTTGCCGGTGCCCGGAGGCCCCCACAGGATCACCGAGACCGCGCCTCCTGCGCCGTCGCCTCCGGCGGCGAGCGTGCGCAGCGGCGAGCCCGGGCCGAGCAGATGCTGCTGGCCGACCACCTCGTCGAGCGAGCGCGGCCTCATGCGCACCGCGAGCGGCGCGGTCGGCGAAGCGAGGGGCTTGGGATCCACACGGCCATGCTACTGAGCACCGCAGACATCGCGCGCACACGCGCATCGCCTGGGCAACCGCGCGCTGGGCCCCTGTGGCATAGTGGAGGGGACTATCCGTACGGTCGGCGCGCCGGCCCACACACGACAGGTGAGCAGAACCGTGAGTGCAGCGAGCAACGAATCGAGCTGGGGGCGCGTCGACGACGAGCGCACCGTCTACGTGCGCGAGGGAGACGGCGAGCGGGTGGTCGGCTCCTTCCCCGACGGGACGCCCGAGGAGGCGCTCGCCTACTTCACGCGCAAGTTCGCGGACCTGGAGGGTCAGGTGACCCTGCTCGAGGCTCGCATCGCGCGCGGCACGGCCGACGCCTCCGCCGCCGACACCGTCGCGAAGCTGCGCGAGCAGCTCGTCGAGCCGGCAGCCGTGGGCGACATCGCCGCGCTGCGCGAGCGCGTCGAGAAGCTCGCCGGCAAGACCGCCGAGCTCAGCGAGAAGCAGCAGGCAGAGCGGGAGGCGGCGCGGCAGGAGGCCGTCGCGAAGCGCGAGGCGATCGTGGCAGAGGCCGAGCGCCTGGCCGCCCAGCCCGAGGCGTCCATCCGGTGGAAGGACACGAGCCTGGCCTTCGAGCAGCTCTTCGCCGACTGGCAGTCCGCCCAGCGCAGCGGGCCGCAGATCCCCAAGTCGCAGGCCGATGCGCTCTGGAAGCGCTTCCGCTCGGCGCGCCAGACCTTCGATTCAGCCCGCCGCGCCCACTTCGCGCAGATGGACGCGAACAACAAGGAGGTGCGCCAGCGCAAGGAGCGCATCATCGCCGCCGCGGAGGCACTCGCGCCCCGGGGCATCGACGGGATCCCCGCCTACCGTGCGCTGCTGGACGAGTGGAAGGCGGCGGGCCGGGCGAGCCGCAAGCTCGACGACCAGCTGTGGGCCCGCTTCAAGGCCGCCGGCGACGTGCTCTACGAGGCGAAGGCCGCGGAGGTCGCGCAGACCAACGAGGAGTACGCCGCGAACCTGACCGCGAAGCAGGCGCTCCTCGACGAGGCGGAGCCGATCCTCTCCGTCGACGACCACGCATCGGCCCGCAAGCAGCTGACCGAGGTGCAGCTGCGCTGGGACGAGATCGGCCGCGTGCCCCGCGAGGCCCTCCGCGAGATCGAGTCGCGGCTGCGCAAGATCGAGGATCACGTGAAGCGGCTCGAGGACGAGCACTGGCGGAAGACGAACCCCGAGACGAAGGCGCGCAGCGAGGGCCTGCGCGGTCAGCTGGAGGCATCGATCGCGGAGCTCGAGGAGCAGCTCGCCGCGGCGCGCGCCGCAGGCGACGCGGGCGCGCAGGCCGAGGCCGAGGAGAAGCTCGCCGCGCAGCGCTCGTGGCTCGCCGCGATCGGCGACTGACAAGCTTCGCCCGCGGACCCGGTTTTCCACAGATTGCGGCCCCCGTCTGGCGGGAAGCGCTCTCATCGCGCACGATGAGGGTATGTGCTCGCACCCCTGCCGCCCCGCCGAGCGCGAGGCGAGGCTCGCTCCGGTGACGCGCGTCGACCACTGGCCCGAGGCGGTGCGATCCGCCGAGTTGATGCGGGGAACGCTGCTGCGATGCGGACCGGGCGTCCGCCTCGCCGCGTGGCCGGAGACGCCGCGGGTGCGCGCGGCGGCGCTCGCGCCGTGGCTCACCCCGGATCGCATCGCGATCCGCATGGTCGCGGCCTGGGTGTGGGGCGCCGCCCGCGATCCCGGCCGCCCGCTCGAGTTCTCGACCGCGGGCCGGCGCCGCCCCTCCGCGCAGCGCCGCTCCGAGCTCGTCCTGCGGCAGTACCACTATCCGGAAGGCACGGTCGTACCGCTCGACGGCCTGCTGGTCACCGTACCCGAGCAGACGGTCTACGATCTGCTCCGCTCCCCCGGCGACTTCGGCGATCGGCAGCGTCTCGCCTGCCGTCTGCTCGCCCAGCTCGTGTCCGGCGGCCGAGCGGGTCTCGCAGCGCGACTCGAGCAGCAGCACGCCCAGTTCCGCGCGCTCGCCAGGCGCCGGCTCGCGGAGCTCTGAGCCCCGCGGCGCGCCCCGGGAGCTCAGCGCCCTCCGAGCGCGGAGCCCTAGGTAGTGATGCGGTAGACGTCGTAGACGCCGTCGATCCGGCGCACGGCATTGAGTACGTGGTCCAGGTGCGTGGCGTTCGCCATCTCGAAGAGGAAGCGGCTGATCGCCAGCCGGGAACTGGAGGTGTTGACCGATGCGGAGAGGATGTTGACGTGATGCTCGGAGAGGGTGCGCGTCACATCGGAGAGCAGGCCCGAGCGGTCGAGCGCCTCGACCTGGATCTGCACGAGGAACACGCTCTTCGCGCTCGGCGCCCACTCCACGGAGACGACCCGGTCCTCCTGCTCGCGCAGCTTCTGGAAGTTGTGGCAGTCCACCCGGTGGACCGAGACGCCCTGTCCCTTGGTGACGAAGCCGAGGATCTCATCCCCCGGCACCGGGGTGCAGCACTTCGCCAGCTTCGCCAGCACATCGGAGGCGCCCGTCACCACGACGCCGCTCTCCACACCGGTGCTCGGCGCGCGCGGCGCCTCGATGATCGGGAGCGTGGCGAGGGCCGGTTCCGTCGACACCTGCTCGTCGAAGACGAGCGCGGTGGCCTTCTCCACCACCGACTGCGCCGAGACGTGCCCCTCGCCCACCGCAGCGTAGAGCGCCGTCACATCCGCGTAGCGCAACTGCAGCGCGACTTGCTGGAGGGCGGAGGAGTTCATCACCTGGTGCAGCGGGAGGCCCTGCTTGCGCAGCGCCTTCGTGATCTCGACCTTGCCGGTCTCGGCCGCTTCCTCGCGGCGCTCCTTCGTGAACCACTGCCGGATCTTGTTCTGCGCACGCTTGCTCTTGACAAAGTTCAGCCAGTTCTGGTTGGGCCCGGCATTCGGATCCTTCGAGGTGAACACCTCGACCACGTCACCGTTCTGCAGCGCGGTCTCCAGCGGCACCAGGCGGCCGTTGACCCGCGCCCCCATCGTCCGGTGCCCCACCTCGGTGTGCACCGCATAGGCGAAGTCGACGGTGGTGCCTCCCGCCGGCAGGCCGATGACCCGGCCCTTCGGGGTGAAGACGTAGACCTCCTTCGCCCCGATCTCGTAGCGCAGCGCGTCGAGGAACTCGCCCGGATCCTCAGTCTCCGCCTGCCAGTCCGAGATGTGCGCGAGCCACGCCATGTCGTTGGAACTCGGCCCGTCCTGCTGGCCGGCCTGACGCTGCTTGTACTTCCAGTGCGCCGCGACGCCGTACTCGGCGCGCTGGTGCATCTCGACCGTGCGGATCTGGATCTCCACCGCGCGCCCGTCGGGCCCGATGACGGTGGTGTGCAGCGACTGGTAGAGATTGAACTTCGGGGTGGCGATGTAGTCCTTGAAGCGCCCCGGGATCGGCGTCCACCGCGCGTGCACCGCGCCGAGCACCGCGTAGCAGTCGCGGATCGACTGCACGAGGACGCGGATGCCCACCAGATCGTAGATGTCGTCGAAGTCGCGGCCGCGCACGATCATCTTCTGATAGATCGAGTAGAGCTCCTTCGGCCGGCCGGTGACCTCGCCGCGGATCTTCGCCTCGCGCAGATCGGATTCGATCGAGCGGATCACATCGCCCACGAGCTCATCGCGCTGCGGGTTGCGCTGCGAGACGAGGTTCTGGATCTCCGCGTAGAGCTTCGGCTTGAGGACGGCGAAGGACAGATCCTCAAGCTCCGATTTGATGGACTGGATGCCGAGCCGATGCGCGAGCGGTGCGTAGATCTCGAGCGTCTCCTGTGCCTTGCGCTTCGCGGAATCTCCGGGCACGAAGCCCCAGGTGCGCGCGTTGTGCAGGCGGTCGGCCAGCTTGATCACGAGCACCCGGATGTCGCGCGACATCGCCACGACCATCTTCCGCACCGTCTCGGCCTGCGCCGAGTCGCCGTACTTGACCTTGTCGAGCTTCGTGACGCCGTCGACGAGCATCGCGATCTCCTCGCCGAACTCCTGCGTCAGCTGCTCGAGGCCGTAGTCGGTGTCCTCGACCGTGTCGTGCAGCAGCGCCGCCGCGATCGCGACGGGGGCCACGCCGAGGTCCGCGAGGATCTGCGCGACGGCGATGGGATGCGTGATGTAGGGCTCACCGCTGCGCCGCTTCTGGCCGCGGTGGGCGCGCTCGGCGACCGTGTAGGCGCGCTCGATGATCGAGAGATCGGCGCGCGGGTAGTTGCTGCGCACCGTCCGCACCAGCTGGTCGACGGCGCCCGGTGAGCTCCCCCGGGAGAAGATGCGCGGCACGAGGCGTCGCAGCGCGGTCGTACCGCCGGGTGAGACATCCTGAGTAACCACCTGCATCCCCTCTCGAATGCTTGAACACTACACGCGGGGGGCCGCCGCCGCCAAAGCGACGGCGGCCCCGTGCTCACCGCGCCTGGACGCCCTCGGCCTCCTCCGTCTCGCCCGCCGAATCGCCCCGCTTCGCGCGCGCGCGGAGCACCTTCTCGTCGCGCCGCTTGATCCCCTCCTCGCCGGCCCGCAGCTGCGCGTACACGGGTGCGGCGATGAAGATCGTCGAGTAGGCGCCGACGAAGATGCCGATGAACAGGGCCAGCGCGATGTCGCGCAGCGTTCCCGCGCCGAGCACGAAGGCGCCGATGAACAGGATCGACCCCACGGGCAGCAATGCCACGACGGAGGTGTTGATCGAGCGCACCAGGGTCTGATTCACCCCGAGGTTCACGGACTCGGCGAAGGTGCGGCGGTCGTTCAGCTCACCGGGGGCGGTGTTCTCCCGGATCTTGTCGAAGACCACGACGGTGTCGTAGAGCGAGTAGCCGAGGATCGTGAGGAAGCCGATCATCGCCGCCGGCGTGATCTCGAAACCGGAGATCCCGTAGATCCCCGCGGTGATGATCAGGTCGTGGAACAGGGCCACGATCGCCGCGAGCGACATCTTCCAGGTGCGGAAGTAGAGCGCCATCACCAGCGCGGCGAAGATGACGAACACGATCAGCGCGATGATCGCCTGCTTCGAGACGTCCTGCCCCCAGGTCGGGCCGATGTAGGAGTAGGTGACCTCGTCGGGGCTCACGTCGAAGGCGGAGGCCAGTGCGTCGGTCACCTCGCGGTTCTCGCTGTCGCTGAGCGCCTCCGTCTGCACGCGCAGATCGGTGGGACCGAGCTGACTGACACGCGGCGCGCTGCCGGAGAGCACTTCGGCGACCGCCCGCTCGGCGATCGCGGGATCCCGGTCCTGCCCCTCCGCGAGGTGCACCTGGAACTGGCTGCCGCCCGTGAACTCGATCCCGAAGGTGAAGCCGCCCTTGAGGATCGGGCCGAGGATCGCGATGGCGATGAGCACGAGCGAGATGAGATACCACCGCTTGCGCTTTCCGATGAAGTCGATCGACTTCTCACCGGTGTAGAGGGCGTTGCCGAACTCGGCGAATGAACGAGCCATGGCTAGCTCTCCTTCCCTGCGGTGGCCGAGGACGCCGGCGCGCCGGCCTCAGCAGCCTTGCGCTCGGCGATGGTCTGGCGGCGCGCGGCCTCGCGACGGCTGCGCTCGTTCTTCTTGCTGGTGAGCACCGGCTCGCGGAACTGCGCCCGCCCGCGGTAGACGGCGCCGAGGCGCTGCGGGTCGAGGCCCGAGGCCGGGTGACCGCCGCGGTAGAAGCGCGTGCGTGCCAGCAGCGTCATCATCGGGTGCGTGAAGAGCGCGACCACGATCACGTCGACGAGCGTCGTGAGCCCGAGCGTGAACGCGAAGCCCTTCACATTGCCGACCGCGAGGATGAACAGGATCACGGCAGCGAGGAAGTTGACGCCGTCCGAGGCGAGGATGGTGCGCAGCGCCTTCTTCCAGCCGTGCTCGACGGCGCTCTCGATCGCGAAGCCATCGCGCAGCGCATCGCGGATGCGTTCGAAGTACACGATGAAGGAGTCGGCGGTGAAGCCCACCGCCACGATGATGCCCGCGACGCCCGCGAGCGAGAGCCGGTAGCCCTGGCGCCACGAGAAGAACGTCAGCAGCAGGTAGGTGAGCACGCCCGCGATCACCAGCGAGGCGATGGTCAGCGTCCCGAGCGCGCGGTACTGGAACATGGAGTACACGACCACGAGCAGCAGGCCGATCAGACCCGCCAGCAGACCGGCGGAGAGCTGGCTCGTGCCGAGGGTCGCGGAGATGTCCTCCTGGCTCTGCACCGTGAAGTCCATGGGCAGCGCGCCGAACTTCAGCTGGTCCGCGAGCGCCTTCGCCGAGTCCTGCGTGAACGCGCCGCTGATGGAGGGCCGGCCGTCGAGGATCTGCCCCTGCATGGTCGGCGCCGAGAGCACGCGGCCGTCGAGCACGAAGGCGAACTGGTTCTGCGGTTCGGGCGCGCCGTACAGGCGGGTGCTGATCTTGCCGAAGGTGTCGGCGCCCTCCCGGTTCATCGTGATCTGCACGACCCACTCACCCGTCGTCGCGCCGGTCTGGGTCGTTCCCATCTGCGCGGTGGCGTCGGTGATCACGTCGCCGCTGAGCTCGACGGGTCCGAGCAGGTACTTGGCGGTGCCCGTCTCGTCGCAGGTGATGAGCGGACGGTCCGCGGGCTGCTCGCGGGTGTCGAGCGCCGCATCCGAATCGCAGGTGAAATCGGTGAACTTCTGCTGCAGGGCGGGCGTGATCCAGGCCTGGTCGCCCGCACCCTCGGGGAGGGGATCCGGGTCGAGCGGTCCGAGATCCTCGGACCCTTCGGCGCCCCCGGCGGCCTCTTCGGCGCCGGAGCCGGATTCGGCGGCCGGCTCGCCCGCGTCCCCCTCGGCTCCCGTGCCCTCTTCGCTCTTCGCGTCAGAGGGATTCGCCTCGGCGGGATCCGCCTCCGCGCCGCCCTCCTCGGTTCCTTCGGCGCCCTGCTGCTGGGTCACGTCGATGCCGATCCCCGTCGCGAGCACGGGACGGAAGTCGAGCTTCGCGGACGCCTCGATCCGCTGCAGCGTCGCCTCGTCTGCCTTGCCCGGGATCGAGACCGAGATGTGCTGGCTGCCCTGGGTGGTGATCTCGGCTTCCGAGACCCCGGCCGCGTCGACGCGCTGGCGGATGATCGAGACGGCCTGCTGCAGCTGCTCGCCGCTGACGGCCTCGCCGTCGGGCTGCTCAGCGGCCAGCAGGATCTGGGTGCCGCCCTGCAGGTCGAGGGCGAGCTTCGGAGTCCAGGTCGCGTCGCTGCGGAACACGCCGAGCGTGATGAGGCCCGCGAGGCCGACGAGGATCACGAGGAGGAATACGAGGGAGCGACGGGCTCTCCGCACGGCGGGTGTGGACGCCAAGACTGACTGCTTTCTCTCTGTTGCGGTGATGACGGTGCCGCGGTCGCCCGCGGCACCGGCTCAGGCCTTCGGTGCCTGCGGGTCCCCCGGCTCGCCCCGGTCCGTCTTCGGCTCCCCATCCGAATCAGTGCCGTTCTCGAGCTCGGTGCGATCCGCCGCGGTTCCTTCGCTGCTCGGGAAGCGCTCACCGAAGGCCGGATCGTCGTCGGGCGCGAGGGCGGAATCCGCCGTCGGCTCCTCCGGCGCCTCGCTCGGGCTGACGATCTGCGCCACCGCGTTGCGGTGGGCGACGAGGGTCGTAGTGCCGCTGCGCAGCACCACGCGGTTCTCGGCCTCGTCGACCGATTCGACGGTCCCGTAGATGCCCGACTGCAGCATCACCTCGGCGCCGGGGCGCAGGCCGCTCTGCAACTCCTGCATCGCCTGCTGGCGCTTCTTGCCGTTGCGGAACATGAAGAAGATGAGGAGCGCCATCAGCGCGAACATCACGAGAATAATCGGGTCCAACATTGGTCCTTTCAATGGGCGCGCTGAACGCAGCCGGGGCACAGACTCCAGCAGTCTACAGTGCGGAAGCTGCGAGCCCGCCCCGGATCCGCACCGGGGCGGCGATCCACGCGGGCTCCGGCTCCGGCCTCGGCCCCGGCTCCGGCTCCGGCCTCGGCTCCGGCTCAGATGAGCGCCGGAGCGCCGCCCGCGGCGCCCGGCGGGACGATGCCCACGTGCTCCCAGCCCAGGCGGGTCGCGACCCGGCCGCGCGGCGTGCGGGTGAGCAGGCCGGCGCGCACGAGGAAGGGCTCGACGACGGCCTCGATCGTCTCGGCTTCCTCACCGACCGAGACGGCCAGCGTCGAGAGGCCGACCGGCCCCCCGGAGAAGCGCTCCACCACGGCGCGCAGCACCTCGCGATCGAGCCGGTCCAGGCCGTGCTCGTCCACGTCGTAGAGCGCAAGCGCGGCGTGCACGCTCTCCGTGTCGCCGGGCGTCTCGTGCACGAGGCTGTAGTCGCGCACCCGGCGCAGCAGGCGGTTCGCGATGCGCGGCGTGCCGCGCGAACGGCGGGCGATCTCCTCGACCCCCTGCTCGGAGATCCCGAAGTCGAGCAGGCGTGCGGCACGGCGCACCACGCTCGCGAGCTCGTCGTCGGAGTAGAACTCGAGGTGAGCGGTGAAGCCGAAGCGGTCGCGCAGCGGATTGGGCAGGAGACCGGCCCGCGTGGTGGCGCCGACGAGCGTGAAGGGCGCGAGCTCGAGCGGCACGGAGGTCGCCCCCGCCCCCTTGCCGACCATGATGTCCACCTTGAAGTCCTCCATCGCGAGATAGAGCATCTCCTCGGCGCTGCGCGCCATGCGGTGGATCTCGTCGACGAACAGCACTTCGCCCGGAGTCAGCGCCGAGAGCACCGCTGCCAGGTCCCCGGCGTGCTGGATCGCCGGACCGGAGGTCTGATGCAGGGGCTTGTCGAGCTCTGCCGCGACGATCATCGAGAGCGTCGTCTTACCCAGCCCGGGCGGGCCCGCGAGCAGGATGTGATCCGGCGTGTGCTGACGCATGGTCGCGGCGTCGAGCAGCAGGCCGAGCTGGCTGCGCACCTTCGACTGGCCGACGAACTCCGCCAGCGTCGAGGGCCGCAGCGCCCCCTCGTAGCCCTGCTCGGACGGCGCCGCCTGCGGTGAGAGCTCCCCGCTCATCGGCGTGCTCCCCCGCGAGCCGCCTGCAGGAGGGCGAGCGCTGCGCGCAACAGGCCGGCACTGTCCGCGGGAGCGCCCGCCTCGCGCGCGTCCTGGACGGCCTGCCAGGCATCGGATTCGCCCCAGCCCAGGCCGACGAGCCCATCGCGCACCGCTTCGGCGGTCGCGAGGGCCGGGTCGGACGCGGAGTCCGGCGCCCCCGGTCCCGGAGCCGACAGCGCCAGCTCCGCGAGCTTGCCCGCGAGCGAGACGACGATGAGCTTCGCCGTCTTCGGGCCGATGCCCGAGACCTTGCGGAAGGGCTTCTCGTCCTCCGCGGCCACCGCGCGCGCGATCTCGGCCGGAGCGAGCGCCGAGAGCACACCGAGCGCGCTGCGCGGCCCCACCCCGGAGACGGCGATGAGGTGGCCGAAGACGTCGAGCTCGTCCTGCGTGCCGAAGCCGAAGAGGGTGAGCGAATCCTCGCGCACCACCAGGGAGGTGCGCAGCTCGACCTCCTCGCCGGGCACGGCCTGCGAGACCCGGCCGCTGGGCACCTCGACGCGCATCCCGATCCCGCCGACGCCGACGACGACCCACCCGGCACCTGCTGCGAGCACCGGCCCGCGAATCGAAGCGATCACACTCACACCCTAGGGCCGTCCCCCGGCAGCGGGCCCGCCGCCACACCGGCCATTCGAAGATATCTCCGAACAGCACGGGACCCCGGGACGCACGGTCCCGGGGTCCCGGCGCCGGAGCAGCCTCAGGCCTCGACGGCCACCGGCTCCGAGCCCTGGCGGGCGCGCACGGCACGATTCACCGAGGAGACGATCGCCTTGAGCGTCGCCCGAGTGGTATCCGGGTCGATCCCCACGCCCCACAGCCGCTGCCCATCCACCTCGAGGTCGACGTAGGCCGCCGCGACCGCGTCACCGCCCGCGCTCATCGCGTGCTCCACGTAGTCGAACAGGGTCACCTCGTGCCCGTTCTCGTTGATCGCGGAGATGAAGGCGTCGACCGGCCCGTTGCCGCGGCCCACGATCTGATGCTCGCCCTCGCCGTCGCGATAGTCCACGACGAGCTCGGTGACGCCGTCGCCGGCGCTCGTCGAGGAGGTGCGGAAGAGCTCGTAGCGCCCCCACTGCTCGAAGGAGTCTCCGGTCGTGGGCAGGTACTCGTCCTGGAAGATCCGCCAGATCTCCTCGCTCGAGACCTCACCGCCCTCGCTGTCGGTCACGCTCTGCACCACGGAGCTGAACTCGATCTGCAGCCGGCGCGGCAGATCGAGCGAGTGGTCGGTCTTCAGCAGATAGGCGACGCCGCCCTTGCCCGACTGGGAGTTCACGCGGATCACGGCCTCGTAGGAGCGGCCCAGATCCTTCGGGTCGACCGGCAGGTAGGGCACCGCCCACTCGATCTCGTCGACCGAGACCCCCGCCGCCTCGGCGTCGGCCGCCATGCGCTCGAAGCCCTTCTTGATCGCGTCCTGGTGCGAACCCGAGAAGGCCGTGTAGACGAGATCGCCGGCCCAGGGGCTGCGCTCGGGCACCCGCAGCTGGTTGCAGTACTCGGCCGTGCGGCGCACCTCATCGAGCCGCGAGAAATCGATCTGCGGATCGATGCCCTGCGTGAACAGGTTGATGCCGAGCGCCACCAGGTCGACGTTGCCGGTGCGCTCCCCGTTGCCGAAGAGGCAGCCCTCGATGCGGTCGGCGCCCGCCAGGTAGCCGAGCTCGGCGGCGGCGACCGCCGTGCCGCGGTCGTTGTGCGGGTGCAGCGAGAGGATCACGTTCTCGCGGTGGTTCAGGTGGCGGCTCATCCACTCGATGGAGTCCGCATAGACGTTGGGGCTCGCCATCTCGACGGTGGCGGGCAGGTTGATGATGACCTTGCGCTCCGGCGTCGGCTCGAAGACCTCGAGCACGGCGTTGCAGACCTCCAGCGCGTACTCCAGCTCGGTGCCCGTGTAGGACTCGGGCG
Source organism: Leucobacter massiliensis (assembly GCF_002982315.1). Taxonomy (GTDB): domain Bacteria; phylum Actinomycetota; class Actinomycetes; order Actinomycetales; family Microbacteriaceae; genus Leucobacter; species Leucobacter massiliensis. The sequence continues at coordinate 403,913 of NZ_MWZD01000013.1, forward strand.
AGTACTCGTAGAAGATCTCGGTGCCCGCGGCGATGTGCTCGCTCTCGCGGCACAGCTTCGCCCCGTCCACGGCGATCTGCTTGATGCCCGCCCGGTCGGAGCGGAACACGACATCCCGCTGCAGCACGCTCGTCGAGTTGTACAGGTGCACGATCGCGCGCTTCGCGCCGATCAGCGACTCGTAGGTGCGCTTGATGAGGTGCTCGCGGGCCTGGGTGAGCACCTGGATCGTGACGTCGTCGGGAATCGCCCCGTCCTCGATGAGCTGGCGGACAAAGTCGAAATCGGTCTGGCTGGCGCTCGGGAAACCGACCTCGATCTCCTTGTAGCCCATCTTGACGAGCAGCTCGAACATGATGCGCTTGCGCTCGGGGCTCATCGGGTCGATGAGGGCCTGGTTGCCGTCGCGCAGATCGACCGCGCACCAGCGGGGTGCCTCGGTGATGCGCTTGTCGGGCCAGCTGCGGTCGGGCAGATCGACCTTGATGATCTCGTGAAACGGGCGGTACCGGTGGATCGGCATACCCGAGGGCTGCTGCGTGTTCTTCATGGGCTCGGAAACTCTCTCGTCTGGGTCCTGGGTTCAGCCAACGCGAAACTCCGCGACGAGGGAGGCCTGGGAATTAGGACTCGTCGCGGCAGCTAAGGAGGAGCGAGCCGAACAGCATGGAAGTCACTATACCACCGAGTGGGAGGCCGACCGGCGGCCCGAGGTCGATAGCCTGGAAGACATGGAGTCACGACTGCGCAGACGGTTCACCGTGCTCGGCATCGCCCTCGCGGGCGCGGCGCTCACGGGGCTCGGCCTCGGCCTCGGCGTTCCGGCGCCCGCGGCCGCCGACGTCTCCGACTTCAGCTATGAGAGCTGGGATGTCGACTACCGGATCGGCACCGATGCGGAGGGCCGCGCGGTCGCACAGGTGACCGAGACCCTCACCGCCCGCTTCCCCGACTTCGACCAGAACCGTGGCATCGTGCGGGGTCTTCCCATCGACTACGAGGGCGCCTCGACCGACCCGCGCGACTTCTCCGTGACCGACGGCGACGGCGATCCGGTGCCCTTCGAGATCGAGCGCGAGGACGGCTTCGTGGCGGTGCTGACGGGCGATGACCGCTACGTGCACGGCGTACAGAGCTACCGGATCGAGTACACCCTGAGCGACGTGGTCCTCGCCCGCGACGACGGCACCGCCGACGAGTTCAACTGGGATCTCGTCGACTTCGAGCACCTGCAGCCCATCGGCTCGTTCTCTGCGCGCATCGCGTTCTCGCCCGATCTCGCGGAGCGGCTGAACGGCGCTCAGCGCTGCTATGCCGGACCGGCGGGAACGGACGCCGAATGCGAGATCACGGCGGACGGGGGCGTCTTCTCCGTCGAGCACGGCCCGCTGGCCCCCCGCGAGGGCGTCACGGTCGCCATCGGGCTGGAACCCGGCAGCGTGACGCAGCCCCCGCAGCGCGTGCCGAACCCCGTCTTCGATGTGGTCCCCTACGGGGTCGCGGGGGCAGCGGTGCTGGCCTCGGGAGCGGGCATCGTGGCGGTGGGCGCGATGCAGCGGCGGAGGCGCACCGGGCGCGGAACCGTGATCGCGCAGTACGAGGTGCCCGATTCGCTGCCCCCGCTCGCGGCGGCTCCGCTCGTCGGCGCGGAGGACCGGGCGGTGCCGGCGCAGATCCTGCATCTCGCGGTGAACGGCGCCATCCGCATCGAGGACGGCGAGCCGGAGCGCGGCCTCTTCGGCAGCAAGCCGGGCCGGCCGGTGCTGCGCCTCGTGGACTCGGAACGGGTGGAAGATCCCCTCGATCGCCGCGCGCTCGACGCGATCTTCGGCGCGAACGCCGCCGCGGGCGCCACCGCGGAGGTGCCGGAGGAGGACGAGAAGTTCGCCGAGCGGATGTCGGAGCTGGGCGAGGAGGGCAAGCGGGAGGCGGCCGAGCGCGGGTACTTCACACGCGAGCGCAACCGCACGGCGCTCGTTCTCGGACTCATCGGACTCGGCATCACGGCGGTGCTCGCGGTGCTCGTCGGCTTCGGACTCGCGCTTCGCGGGTCCCCCGCCGTCTATGTCGGCCTCGGCCTGGGCGTCGTGGCCCTCGTGCTCTCGCTCATGAGCGTCTCCAGGCACCGCGTCTTCACGCCGCTGGGCGCGGAGCAGCGGGAGCATCTGGAGGGCGTGAAGCTCTTCATCGAGGTGGCGGAGGCGGAGCGGATGCGGATGCTGCAGTCCTATCGCGGCGCGGAGCGGCGCACGGACGGCAGCGTCGACGTGATCCACCTCTACGAACGGCTGCTGCCGTACGCGGCGCTCTTCGGGCTCGAGCGGGAGTGGAGCAAGGTGCTGGAGGTGCGATACGCCGAAGAACCGGGAATGACGCCGACGTGGCTCACGGGTGCGACGGGTTTCGCGGCCGCGGCCGGCGTCGGCTCGACGATCTCGTCCTTCACGAGCTCGCTCGACTCCGCCGTCAGCTACACCTCCAGCAGCTCCGGCGGATCCACGGGCGGCGGCTTCGCGGGCGGCGGCGGGGGCGGCGGCTTCAGCGGCGGCCGATGACGCCGCCACTCGCCGGCGCCGGCGAGCGGCGGAGCGGGAACGGTCTCAGTTACGGCGGCGGGGGGTGTAGCGCGCGTCCCCGAAGCCGAGGATCAGATAGCCGATCGCCGAGAACAGCCACAGCAGGATGATCGAGAACCAGGGGCCCTTTCCGAAGCGCTCCCCCACCCGGATCGCGAGGATGATCCCGAACACGATGTTGACGATCGGGATCGCGAAGAGCAGCGTCATCCAGGCGGAGTAGCCTCCGACCTTCACCAGGAAGAACACGTTGACGATCGGGATGAGCGCCAGGATCCCCGGGTAGCCGGCCTTCGAGAAGACGCGCCACAGCGCGATCGCGACGAGCAGGTACCAGATGAGGAGCACGATGCCTCCCCCGCCGGCGAGGAACTGCTCGGTGAGGCGATTGATGCCGGCCTGGTCGGTAATGCTCTCCGCAATCCACATGCCGCTGAGCATAGTGGACGGGGTTCAGCATGGGAAGAACCGCTGCTCGGCCCCGCTCGAAGCTGCGCGACGCCGCTCGATTCCGGGGCGCTAGAAGCCGAGCCGGCCGAGGGCCTTCGGGTCGCGCTGCCACTCCTTGAGCACCTTCACCCGCAGCGAGAGGTACACGCGGCGGCCGAGCAGCGCCTCGATCTCCCGCCGGGCCCGCTCGCCCACCTCGCGCAGGCGCGCTCCGCCCTTGCCGATCACGATGCCCTTCTGGCTGTCGCGCTCCACGTAGATGGAGGCGTAGAGCTCGAGCAGGCCCGGCCTGCCGTCCTCGCCCTCGCGCTCAACCCGGTCGTCCACCGTCGCCGCCAGGGAGTGCGGCAGCTCCTCCCGGGCCCCCTCGAGCGCCGCCTCCCGGATCAGCTCCGCGATCCGGTCGTCCTCTCCCTCATCGGTGGTCTGCGCGGCCTCGTACAGCGGGGGCGACTCGGGCATGAGCCCGAGCAGCACATCGGCGAGCACATCGAGCTGCTCCCCGGCCACCGAGGAGATCGGCACGACGGCGTCCCACTCCCGCAGCGCGCCGAGCTGCGCGAGCTGATCGATGATCTCGCTGCGGGAAGCCTCGTCCACCTTCGTGAGGATCGCGACCTTGCGCGCCCGGGGAAAATCGTTGAGCCGCTCGTTGATGAAGCGGTCGCCCGGGCCCACCTTCTCGTTCGCCGGTACGCAGAAGCCGATCACGTCGACGTCCCCGAGCGTCGCCTCCACGAGCGCGTTCAGCCGCTCGCCGAGCAGCGTGCGCGGACGGTGGATGCCAGGGGTGTCGACGATGATGAGCTGGCCGTCCGGCCGGTGCACGATGCCGCGGATCGCGCGCCTGGTCGTCTGCGGCTTCGGGCTGGTGATGGCGATCTTCTCGCCGACGAGCGCATTCGTCAGCGTCGACTTGCCGACGTTCGGGCGGCCGACGAATGAGACGAATCCGGCTCGGTACGGCGCATCCCCCGGCGCGGCGGCCGCCGTCTCTCCGCCTGTTCCCGTGTCACCCGCGTGCTCGCTCATGCGTCCCTCTCCTCATCCGGCTCCCCCACCCATCGCGCTTCGACCGTGAGCAGGCGCTGGCGCCGCCGCTCCATCCCGGCCGCGGTCAGCTCGATCCCGGCGACGACCACACTATCGCCCGTCTCGGGCAGGCGGCCCAGGTGCTTCGCGACCAGACCGCCCGCGCTGTCGACCTCGTCGTCTTCGAGCTCGATGTCGAAGAGCTCGCCGAGGCGCTCGACGGGGAGGCGCGCGTTGACCAGGAAGGATCCGTCCTCCTGCAGCTCGACCTCCGGCAGCTCACGATCGTGCTCGTCCGAGATCTCGCCGAGCAGTTCCTCGATGAGGTCTTCGAGGGTGACCAGGCCGGAGATCCCGCCGTACTCGTCGACCACGAGCGCCAGGTGGTTCGCCTCGCGCTGCATCTGGCGCAGCAGCTCGTCGGCGCGCTGCAGCTCCGGCACGAACTTGGCGGGCTTCATGATCCGGGTCACGGGGGCCTCCGCGGCCTCCTCGGGGCGGCGGAGCGCGAAGCCGCTCGCGTCGCGCAGGTAGATCACCCCCGCGATGTCGTCCACCTCTCCGGCGACCACGGGCATCCGCGAGTGCCGCGAGGCGAGCAGTTGCTCCAGCGCCTCGTGGACGCTGGCCTCGCTGGGAACGGTGACCATGTCGATGCGGGGCACCATCACCTCGCGCACGAGCGTGTCCCCGAACTCCACGAGCGAGTGGATGTACTCGCGATCGTCGTCCTCGAGCACCGCGTACTCGGCGGCCTGATCCACCATCGAGAGCAGCTGATGCTCGTCGCGGATCCGCCCGGACACCCGTCCCGGGGTGACCCGGTCGCCGAGCCGGGACAGCCCGATCGCGATCGGCCCGAGCAGCACGCGGATCGCCCGCACGGTGGGCGCGGCGAAGCGGATGACCGCGTCCGGGCGATGCGTTCCCACGGTGCGGGGACTCGAACCGACCAGCACGAAGGTGGTCGCGGTCATCACCAGCGTCGCGATCACCAGTTCGAGCCAGAGCGCGTGCAGCGAGTAGGCGACGACGAGCGTGATGAGCACGGCGGAGAGGGTCTCCGCGAAGACGCGGGCAAAGCCGAGCGCCCCCACGTGCGCCGGTTCGTCGGCGGCGATCGCGCGGATGGCGCGCCCCGTGCGGGGCGAATCCTCCGCCAGCGCGAGCAGCTCGGCGCGAGACCGCACCCCGAGGGCCGCGTCGGTCGCGGCGAGCAGCCCGCCCACGACCATCAGCGCCACCGCGGCCGCAAGCAGCAGCAGCGCGAGTCCGAGGCTCACCTCGACCGCTCGTGCATCGCGAAGGCGAGCAGCAGGTCGCGCTGCAGGCCGAACATCTCCGCCTCCTCATCGGGCGTGGCGTGGTCGAAGCCGAGCAGGTGCAGCATGCCGTGGGTGAGCAGCACGGCGAGCTCCTGCGGCAGATCGTGACCCGCCGCCTCGGCCTGCGTCTCGGCGACCTGCGGGCAGATCACCACGTCGCCGAGCAGGCCCGCCGGGGTCTGCGCATCGACCCGCCCCGGCCGCAGCTCGTCCATCGGGAAGCTGAGCACATCGGTGGGGCCGGGCTCATCCATCCACTGCACGTGCAGCTGCTCGATCGCGGACTCGTCGACGAGCACCACGCCCAGCTCCGTGTCCGGGTGGACGTGCAGCGACTCCATCACGAAGGCCGCCAGCCGCTGCAGGCGCGCCTCCTCGACCGCGATGCCCGACTCGTTGTTGATCTCGACGCTCACCCGGCGTCTCCTCTCTGTTCCTGCTGCGCGCCGCGCTGCCGCTGCTCGTCATGCGCCGAGTAGGCGTCGACGATGCGGCTCACCAGGCTGTGGCGGACGATGTCGTCCGAGCCGAGCTCCGCGAAGTGGATGTCGTCGACGCCGCGCAGTATCCGGTTCACGACGCGCAGCCCGCTTGCGGCGATCGGCAGGTCGAGCTGCGTGATGTCTCCGGTCACCGCCATCTTCGAGCCGTAGCCGAGGCGCGTCAGGAACATCTTCATCTGCTCCGGCGTCGTGTTCTGGGCCTCGTCGAGGATCACGAAGGACTCGTTGAGCGTGCGCCCGCGCATGTACGCGAGCGGCGCCACCTCGATCGTGCCGCTCGCGAGCAGCTTCGGGACGACGTCCGGGTCCATCATCGAGCCGATCGCGTCGAAGAGCGGACGCAGGTAGGGATCGATCTTGTCCTCGAGCGTGCCGGGCAGGTAGCCGAGCCGCTCCCCGGCCTCGACCGCGGGCCGGGTCAGGATGATCTTCGCGACCTCGCGCCGCTGCAGCGCCTGCACCGCCTTCGCCATCGCCAGATAGGTCTTCCCGGTGCCCGCCGGCCCGATCCCGAACACGATCGTGTGCGCGTCGATCGCGTCGACGTAGGCCCGCTGCCCGCGCGTCTGCGGTCGCACCGCGTGCCCGCGCACCGTGAGGATCGGCTCGCTGAGCAGCTGCGCCGCGGTCGGTCCCCTGCCCTCGTTGACCATCCGGGTCACCTCTCTCACGTCGTGGTGCGAGACCGGTCCGCTGCGCCGGGCGACCTCCAGGATCTCGCGCACCACCTCCTCGGCGGCGCGCACCGCCGCTGCGGGCCCCCGCAGGGTCAGCACCTCGCCGCGCGCATGGAACACCACTTCCGGGTGCTGCGCCTCGAGATCGCGCAGCAGGCGGTCACGGTGCCCGAGGAAGCTCGCGAGCTCGACCCCGCTCAGTGTCACGGTGCGCTGGAGCTCCGGCTCGCGGACCGCAGCCGAGGCCTCGACGCCGGTCCCCCCGCCGTCCGATTCCGATCCGCCGCCCGCGCCGGGCCGCGGAAGCTCCCGTTCAGACGCCAACGAGCGATCGCTCCTCGAGTGCGCCGGCGAGCACGTGGGCGTGCACGTGGAAGACCGTCTGACCGACGCTCCGCCCGTTGTTGAAGAGCAGACGGAAGTCCCCGTTCGCGTGCTCCTCCGCCACCTGCTTCGCGACCGCGACCATCTCCGCCAGCAGCTCGGGGTCCCCGGCGGCGAGCTCCGTCACGTTCTCATAGGCGCTCGTCTTGGGGATCACGAGGACGTGCACCGGCGCCTGCGGCGCGATGTCGGGAAACGCGATCACCCGGTCGGTCTCCGCAAGGATCTCGACGGGAATCTCGCCCGATGCGATCTTGCCGAAAATGGTGTCCTGTGCCATGCCGACCAGTCTAGGGCGTGTTGCCAAACCCCGCGCGCGCTCCGGGCGCGAGACATGAGGCGCGCCCCCGCTACCACCGGCCGAGCGCGACGTTCAGGACCGCGAGGGCCGCGGGACCGGCGGACGAGGTCCGCAGCACCGTCGCCCCCAGCACGAGCGGAGTGGCCCCCGCCTCGGTGAGCCGGGAGAGCTCCTCCTCCGCGAAGCCGCCCTCCGGTCCGACCACCACGCAGTACTCGGCGACGGCACCGGGAAGGTGCGGCTGCGGCGCACGATCCGCGGCCCAGGAGGACAGCGTCCGCGCACCGCGCGGATCGAGCAGCAGCACCGCGATCTCCTCACGGGCGGCCAGGAGACACAGGGCCTCCGTATCGATCGGCTCGCGCACCTCGGGGACCCACGGCCTGAGCGACTGCTTCGACGCCTCCCGCGCGATCCGCGCCCACTTGGCGCGCCCCTTCTCCGCCTTCTCCGCGTCGTCCCAACGTGACACGGACCGGGCGGCGCGCCAGGGCACGATCGCGTCGACGCCGAACTCGGTCGCCTGTTCCACGGCCCGCTCGTCGCGGTCCCCCTTCGCGAGGGCCTGCACCAGCACCAGCCGCGGCTCGGGCGCGGGCTCGCGCCGCACCTTCTCGATCCGCACGGCGAAGCGTTCGCGAGCCGTCGCCTCGACCGTCCCGGATCCGACCGTTCCGCGTCCGTCCCCGACGAGGATCCGCTCCCCCTGCCGCAGGCGGCTCACGCGCACCGCGTGGCGCGCCTCCTCGCCGGCCACCTCGACGAGCGCGCCCGGCTCGATCGCGCTCGGCTCGAGCTCGGCGGTGCCGGCCGGTGTCTCGCGATAGTAGAGGTTCGCCACGTCAGCCCTGACGGAAGAAGCGGTCCCGCAGCTTGCCGAAGAACCCCTGCTGGAACTCGCCGAGGTGCGGCGGTTCGTCGCTGCGCAAGGAGGCGAGCTGCCGCACGAGATCCTGCTCGCGCTTGGACAGCTTCGTGGGGGTGTTCACCTGCACCGCGATCTTGAGATCGCCGCGCGTCGTGCTGCGCAGGCCCTGGATCCCGCGCCCGCGAACCGTGATCACGTCGCCCGACTGCGTGCCCTGGGCCACCTCGACGCCCACCTCGCCGTCGAGCCCCTGCAGCGTGGCCTCAGTGCCGAGAATGGCGTCCGTCATGGACACCTGCATGGTGCACAGGAGGTCGTTGCCGTCGCGGCTGAACACGTCGTGGTGGAGCACCCGGAACTCGATGAAGAGGTCGCCGTTCGGGCCCCCGCCCGGACCGACCTCGCCGCCGCCGCGCATCTGCAGGCGCGTGCCGGTGTCGATGCCCGAGGGGACGTCGACGGGGATGGTGCGACGTTCGCGCACGCGCCCCTTGCCCGCGCACTCGACGCAGGGGTGCTCGATCACCGTTCCGTAGCCGTGGCAGCTGCCGCACGGGTGCATCGTCACGACGTTGCCGAAGAGCGAGCGCACCTGCCGCTGCACCTGCCCCTGCCCCCCACAGACGTCGCAGGTGACCGGGTGGGTGCCCGGCTGGCAGCAGCTGCCCTGACAGGTGGGGCACAGCACCGCCGTGTTCACCGTGATGTCGCGCTGCACCCCGAAGATGACCTCTTCGAGGGTGACGTCGACGCGGATCATGGCGTCGTCGCCGCGCTCGGCGCGCGAGCGCGGACCGCGCTGGCCGGAACCGCCGAATCCGCCGCCGAAGAAGGTCTCGAAGATGTCGCCGAAACCGCCCATGCCCGCCTGGCCGCCGCCGTGATCGTAGCGCTGCCGCTGCTCGGGGTCGCTGAGCACGTCGTAGGCGTGCGTCACGTTCTTGAAGCGCTCTGCGGCGTCCTCGCTGGGGTTCACGTCGGGGTGCAGCTCGCGGGCGAGCCGCCGGTAGGCCTTCTTGATCTCTTCGGCGGTCGCCTCGCGCGACACGCCGAGGGTCTCGTAGTGGTCGGCCAAGATGTCAGCTCCTCAGGGGTGGTGATGTTCGGGTGTTCGGTCGTGGCGGATGGCCGCTACTGGTCCTCTGCCAGCAGGCGGTTGACGTATCGCGCGACGGCGCGCACGGCGGAGATGTTGCCGGCGTAGTCCATGCGGAGGGGGCCGAGCACGCCGAGCTTCGAGGCGGAGGCGCCCTCCTGCTCGTAGTTGGAGACGATCACCGAGGTGCTGGCGAGACCGTAGACCTCGTTCTCGCGGCCGATGGACGCGGCGACCTCGCGGTCGTCCTGCACGAGCTCGCCGAGCAGGCGCAGCAGGGTCACCTGCTCCTCGATCGCCTCGAGCACGGCGGGCAGGGCCACGCCGAACTCTCCCGGACGGGAGATGTTCGCCGCCCCCGCCACCGCGATCCGGTCGGTGCGGTTGGCCTGCAGCTGGCTGCGCACCACCTCGATGACCCGCGCGACCACGTCCGCCTCGTCGGCGCCGCGGCCGGCCGCCATCCGGTCCTCCAGCTCGGACACCGCCGCCACCGCCGACTCGACGTCGGCCCCGACCGCGGCGGCCGCGATCTGGTCGCGGAGTCCGTGCACCCACGCCTCCGTCACCCGCGAGGCCGGCAGCCAGGCCACCTGCTGCTCGACGACGCCGCTGCCGAGGATGAGCACGCAGAGCACCCGGTCCTCGCCGATCGCCACGAGATCGATGTGCCGGACGACCGTCCGCCGCAGCGAGGGGTACTGCGCCACCGCAACCTGGTTGGTGAGCTGCGCGAGCAGCCGGACCGTGCGTGCCATGACGTCGTCGAGGTCGCTCGACTCGCCGAGGAAGCGCTCGATCGCGGTGCGCTGCGCCGTGGTGAGGGGCCGGATCTTCGTGAGCGTGTCGACGTAGAGGCGGTAGCCCTTGTCGGTGGGCACCCGCCCGGATGAGGTGTGCGGCTGCGCGATCAGCTCGTCCTCCTCGAGCAGCGCCATGTCGTTCCGGATCGTCGCGGCCGACACGCCGAAGCTGTGCCGGTCGACGATCGCCTTCGACCCGACGGGCTCGTTCGAGGAGACGTAGTCGCTCACGATGGCGTGCAGCACCGCCAGACTCCGTTCGGAAACCATCGCTCCTCCTCTGCTCCGTTTCCTCCTTGGCACTCACGCGCCCAGAGTGCCAAGTCTAGCGCAGCGAACTCCGAGAACGCCGGTCGGTCCGGCCCGCCCGCTCACCCCAGCAGGCGGTGCACGACCGAGTCCGCGAGCAGGCGCCCGCGCAGCGTCGGGATCACGCGCGCCGCCCGGCCGGGCGCCGCGATCGCTGAGCGGCCGTCGATGAGGCCGTTCGCGATGAGCTCCGGAATCGCGCGGCGCTCCGCAGGCAGCAGTACCTCCGCCGGGAGTCCCGCCGCGATCCGGGTCTCCAGCAGGATACGCTCCTCACGTCGGGCAGCCTCACTCAGCGTCTCGCGCGCGTGCGCGGGCGAGATCCCGGCCGCGATGCGCTGCGCGTAGGCTCCCGGGTGCTTCACGTTCCACCACCGCACCCCGCCGATGTGGCTGTGAGCACCCGGCCCGGCCGCCCACCAGTCCTCGCCCGTCCAGTACGCCAGGTTGTGCCGGGAACGATGCTCCTCGCCCCGCGCCCAGTTGCTGATCTCGTACCAGTCGAAACCGGCGGCGGAGAAGCGGGCGTCCGCCAGCTCGTACATCTCCGCGTGCAGATCCTCGTCGGGCTCCGGCACCTCACCCCGGCGGATCTGCGCCGCGAGCTTCGTGCCCGGCTCCACGATCAGCGCGTAGGCTGAGACGTGATCCGGCTCCGTCGCGAGCGCCGCGTCGATGGATCGCTCCCAGTCGGCGAGACTCTCCCCCGGGGTGCCGTAGATGAGGTCGACGCTCACGTCGAGCCCCGCCTCGCGCGCCCAGCGCGTCACGAGCGGCACCCGCTCGGGCGCGTGCGTGCGATCGAGGGTGCGCAGCACGTGCGGCACCGCCGACTGCATGCCGAAGCTCACCCGCGTGAAGCCGGCCTCGGCCAGCCGGGCCAGATACGCTTCGTCGACCGAGTCGGGGTTCGCCTCGGTCGTCACCTCCGCCCCCGGCGCGAGGCCCCATTCCTCGCGCACCGTGCTCAGCAGGGCGGCGAGATCGTCCGCGGGCAGCAGCGTGGGCGTGCCGCCGCCGAAGAACACGGTCGCGACACGGCGATCGGGCAGTCCCGCGCGCCGCATCACCTCCGCGCCGAAGCGCAGTTCCCACTGCGCCTGCGCGGCATAGTCGGCCCGGCTGGTGCCGCCGAGCTCACTCGCCGTGTAGGTGTTGAAGTCGCAATAGCCGCAGCGCACCCGGCAGTACGGCACGTGGACGTAGACCCCGAAGGAACGCCCGGCGGCCCCGTCCGCGACGCTCGCCGGCAGCGAGCCGTCCGCGGGAGCCGGATCGCCCTCGGGCAGGATGCTCGGCACGGCGCTAGACCGAGCCCCGGGCTCCCGGGGCGAGCGAGGCCAGCTGATCCCGGACCGAGTCGATCGCCGCGCGCACCGCACCGCGGGCGCGCAGCCCCAGCAGGCCGTCCTTCGGGGGGAACAGGAAGCCGCGCGCGGTCGCCCACACCGTGTCGTCCTCGCGCCGCTCCACGGCGAAGAGCTGCTCGCCGACCGCCCCGTTCTCGTCGGCCGTCCCCCACGCGAAGCCGACCCGCCGCTCCTCGTCGATCGTGTAGACGATGAGCACCGAGCGGGCGTCCTGGCCCTCGGCGCGGAGCGTCGCGGTGCTGCCGGCGACCAGGTACGGTTCGCCATCCGGGCCGAAGTGCTCCTCGGGGGCGTCAGCGGCCTGCGGCGCGCCGCTCTGGTCGAAGCTCGGCCCCAGGTAGTGCGCCCCCGAGCCCCGCACCACGTCCTCGACGGCGAGCCCGGCGCCGCGCTGGGCGCCCCAGGTCATCAGCAGGTTCGAGGCGGTGAGGAAGCGCTCCTGCCCGCTGCCGAGTCGCAGCTGCTCCTCGTAGGGCGTGCTCCCCTCGGGCGGGAAACGCATGAGGTCGGGCAGCTTCGACGCGCCGACCGCAGCGTAGGCGACGGGCATGTCGACGTGCGTGCTGCGCTTGGGCGGCTCGGGAGCGCTCACTTCTTCGCCTCCTTGCCCTCGACGTCGCCCGAGAGGGCGGCGATGAAGGCCTCCTGCGGGACCTCGACGCGGCCGACCATCTTCATGCGCTTCTTGCCCTCCTTCTGCTTTTCGAGGAGCTTGCGCTTGCGGCTGATGTCGCCGCCGTAGCACTTGGCGAGCACGTCCTTGCGGATCGCGCGGATCGTCTCGCGGGCGATGACGCGGGCGCCGATCGCCGCCTGGATCGGCACCTCGAACTGCTGGCGCGGGATGAGCTTGCGCAGGCGCTCGGCCATCATCGTGCCGTAGTGGTAGGCGTTGTCGCGGTGCACGATCGCGCTGAAGGCGTCGACCTTGTCGCCCTGCAGCAGGATGTCGACCTTCACGAGATCGGCCTCCTGATCCCCCATCGGCTCGTAGTCGAGGCTCGCGTAGCCCTGCGTGCGGCTCTTCAGGTGATCGAAGAAGTCGAAGACGATCTCGCCGAGCGGCATGCTGTAGCGCAGCTCGACCCGCTCCCCGAGATACTCCATGCCGAGCAGGCTGCCGCGGCGGCTCTGACAGAGCTCCATGATCGCGCCGACGTAGTCCTTGGGAGCGAGGATCGCCGTCTTCACGACGGGCTCCCGCACGCTCGCGATCTTGCCGTCAGGGTACTCGGAGGGATTGGTGACGGTGATCTGCTTGCCGTCGTCGGTGGTGACCTCGTAGATCACGCTGGGCGCGGTCGCGATGAGGTCGAGGTCGAACTCGCGGCGCAGTCGCTCGGAGATGATCTCCAGGTGCAGCAGTCCGAGGAAGCCGCAGCGGAAGCCGAAGCCGAGTGCCACCGAGGTCTCGGGCTCGTACTGCAGCGCGGCGTCGGAGAGCTTGAGCTTGTCGAGCGCCTCGCGCAGGATCGGGTAGTCGCTGCCGTCGAGCGGGTAGAGGCCCGAGAACACCATCGGCTTCGGGTCCGTGTAGCCCGGCAGGGGCTCGCTCGCGGGACGCTGCTTGCCGGTGACCGTGTCGCCCACCTTCGACTGCCGCACGTCCTTCACCCCGGTGATGAGGTAGCCGACCTCGCCCACGGCGAGACCCTTCGTCGGCACCGGCTCCGGAGAGGAGACGCCGATCTCCAGCGCCTCGTGCTCGGCGCCGGTCGAGAGCATCTGGATCTTCTCGCGCGGGCTCAGCTTGCCGTCGACCATGCGGACGTAGGTCACCACGCCCCGGTAGGGGTCGTAGACGGAGTCGAAGATCATGGCGCGGGCGGGGGCGTCGAGCACGCCGACGGGCGCCGGGATGCGCGCGACGACGCGGTCGAGGAGCTCCTCGACGCCGGCGCCGGTCTTGCCCGAGACCTTCAGGATGTCGTCGGGGTCGCCGCCGATCAGCTCGGCGATCTCACCGGCGACGCGCTCCGGGTCCGCAGCGGGGAGATCGATCTTGTTGAGGACCGGGATGATCTCCAGGTCGTTCTCCATGGCGAGATAGAGGTTCGCGAGCGTCTGGGCCTCGATGCCCTGGGCCGCGTCGACGAGGAGGATCGCCCCCTCGCAGGCGGCGAGTGAGCGCGAGACCTCGTAGCTGAAGTCGACGTGCCCCGGCGTGTCGATCATGTTGAGGGCGAAGGCCTCGCCGTCCACGTCCCAGTGCATGCGCACGGCCTGCGACTTGATGGTGATGCCGCGCTCGCGCTCGATGTCCATGCGATCGAGGTACTGGGCGCGCATCTCCCGGTCGGGCACGGTGCCGGTGACCTGCAGCATCCGGTCGGCGAGGGTCGACTTTCCGTGGTCGATGTGCGCGATGATGCAGAAGTTGCGGATCTTCGCGGGGTCGGTCGACGCCGGCACTGGGGGGTTCACACTGCGAGGAGACATTGTCGGCAATTATCTCACAGCGGGGCGCGCGGTCCTCCCGCGGCCGCGGCCCCTGGCCGGCGCCCCTCGCGGCGCACCGCGGGCGCGTACGCGGGAACCTGGACAGGCGACCGCGCCTGGGATATGTTGTGACCCACGACATATTCACCGTGTCACACTCGCGAAGGAGCGGAACATGACCACCCCCACCCCCGAGGATCGCTTCAGCTTCGGCCTCTGGACCTTCGGCTGGCAGGCGCAGGACCAGTTCGGATCCGCGACGCGGCCGGCCGTCGACACGGTCGAGGCCGTGCACCGCCTGCGCGAGCTCGGAGTCTGGGGCATGACGCTCCACGACGACGATCTCTTCCCCTTCGGCAGCGACGAGACGGAGCGGCGTCGCGCCGTCGACCGGCTGCGCGGGGCCCTCGACGACACCGGCCTGGTGATCCCCATGATCACCACGAACCTCTTCAGCCACCCCGTCTTCAAGGACGGCGGCTTCACCTCGAACGACCGCGCGGTACGGCGCTTCGCCCTGCGGAAGGTGCTGCGCAACATCGATCTCGCCGCCGAGCTCGGCGCGCAGACATTCGTCATGTGGGGCGGCCGCGAGGGGAGCGAGTACGACGCCGCGAAGGACGTGCAGGCCGCGCTCGCCCGCTACCGGGAAGCCATCGACCTGCTCTGCGAGTACGTGATCGATCAGGGCTACGATCTCCGCTTCGCCCTGGAGCCGAAGCCCAATGAGCCGCGCGGCGACATCCTGCTGCCGACCGTCGGGCACGCCCTCGGTTTCATCGCGACGCTCGAGCACCCCGAGCTGGTGGGCGTGAACCCCGAGACCGGTCACGAGCAGATGGCAGGGCTCAACTTCACGCACGGCATCGCGCAGGCGCTCGACGCAGGCAAGCTCTTCCACATCGACCTCAACGGTCAGCGGGGGGTCAAGTTCGATCAGGATCTCGTCTTCGGTCACGGCGATCTGCAGAACGCCTTCTCGCTCGTCGACCTGCTCGAGTTCGGATCCCCCGAGGGAGGCGCCGTCTACGACGGCCCGCGCCACTTCGACTACAAGCCCTCGCGCACCGAGGACGCCACGGGCGTGTGGGAATCGGTGCGCGCGAACATGCGCATGTACCTGCTGCTCAAGGAACGAGCCGCCGCCTTCCGCGCGGATCCCGAGGTGCAGGCGGCGCTCGCCGAGGCGAAGGTCGCTCAGCTCCGCGAGACCACGCTCGACGACGGCGAGGGCTACCGCGGGCTGCTGCAGGACCGCACCGCCTTCGAGGAGTTCGACGCCGATGCCTACTTCGGCGATCGCGGATTCGGCTTCGTCCGCCTGCAGCAGCTGGCGCTCGAGCACCTGATGGGCGCCCGCTGAATGCGGGTGCCCGGCGCACCCGCGGAAGCTGAGGCGAGCTCGTGAGCGCGGACGCGGGCGCAGCGGAGGAGCTCGTCGCCGGAATCGACTCCTCGACGCAGAGCTGCAAGGTCGTGGTGTGCGAGACCGCGAGCGGGCGGATCGTGCGGCAGGGGCGGGCCCCCCACCCTCCGGGGAGCGAGGTGGACCCCGAGCACTGGTGGCGTGCCCTGCGCGAGGCCGTGGCGGCGGCCGGCGGGCTCGCCGACGTCTCGGCGGTCGCCGTCGCCGGGCAGCAGCACGGCATGGTCGCCCTCGACGAGCAGGGACGAGTCGTGCGCCCAGCGCTGCTCTGGAACGACACCCGGTCCGCGGCAGCCGCGGAGCGGCTGCGCGCGGAGTTCGGCGAAGCGGCGCTTGCCGCGCGCACGGGCCTCGTGCCCGTCGCCTCCTTCACCGTCTCGAAGCTCCGCTGGCTGCGCGACGCAGAGCCGGCCCGTGCCCGTTCCACGGCCGCGGTGGCGCTCCCCCATGACTGGCTGAGCTGGCGCCTGGCCGGCTACGGGCCCGGCCACGCGAGCCCGCGCGGACCCCGGCTCGACGCCCTGCGGACCGACCGCTCCGATGCCAGCGGCACCGGTTACTGGAGCGCATCCAGCGGCGACTACGATCGTGAGCTGCTGCGCGCCGCGCTCGGCCACGACGCGCAGCTGCCGGAGGTCGTCGGGCCGCTCGGTTTCGGCGCCACCACCGCGGGAGGGGCGGAGCACGGGATCCCGGACGGGCTTCCCATCGCCGCAGGGTCCGGTGACAACGCCGGGGCCGCGCTCGGCCTGGGCGTGACGAGCGGCGAAGCGGTGATCTCCATCGGCACGAGCGGCACCGTCTTCGGCGTCTCGGCGCAGCCCGCGAACGACCCGAGCGGGAGCGTCGCGGGGTTCGCCGACGCACGCGGGGCCTTCCTGCCCCTCGTCGCGACGCTCAACGCCGCACGCGTGCTCGACGGCATCGCAGCCCTGCTCGGCGTCGATCACGCCGAGCTGGGACGACTCGCACTGGCCTCTCCCCCGGGTGCGCGCGGGCTCGTCCTCCAGCCCTACTTCGAGGGCGAGCGGACCCCCAACCGGCCCGATGCCACGGCGACGCTCTTCGGCATGACCCTGGCCTCGACCCGGCGCGAGCATCTGGCGCGCGCGGCGATCGAGGGAATGCTGTGCGGGCTCGCCGATGGTCTCAACGCGCTGCGCCGCGCGGGGTTCAGCGCACAATCGGCGGCGCTCGTGGGCGGCGCGGCGCAGAACGCCGCCGTGCAGCGCGTGGCATCGCAGGTGTTCGACCTCCCGATCCGGATCCCCCGGCCGGCCGAGTACGTGGCGATCGGAGCGGCCCGGCAGGCGGCATCCGCCCTCCGCGGCGAGTGGCGGCACTGGCCCGTCGAGCATCTCACCCGGCTCGAGCCCGCGCACGAGCCGGTGATCCGCGAGCAGTACCGGGCGCGGTGAGCGGGAGCGGCGCTCACTCGCTGTCCGCGCGCGCCGACCGGAAACGGGCGGGGTCCGCGAAGAGGCCTTCGAAGACCCGTTCCGCGGCGCCCAGCAGCACCTCCCGGGAGCCGAGTCCGCCGCTGACGATCTCCACCCGGTCGGCGAGCAGCGTGAACGAACGCTCGGCCACGAGCCGCACCAGCTCCTCCCGGCGCGCCGCGTAGAGACTCGCCAGGAAGCCGCCGAGCACCACTCGCTCGGGCGCGAAGACGCTGATGAGCATCGAGATTCCGGCGGCGAGCCGGTCGACCTGCCGCGCGACCTCGCCGAGCACGAGCGGGTCGTCGCTCCCGGCAAGCAGCTCGCCGAGCTCCTCGTCGTCGATGGAGTCGACCCCGAGCGCTGCGACGAGCGCGTCCCGCCGCACGCAGCGCTCGAAGCACCCGTGCTGGCCGCAGAAGCAGGCCTCTCCCCCGTGATCGATGACGATGTGCCCGAACTCTGCGCCGTAACCGCGGAAACCGCGCATCTCGCGCCCGTCCACGAAGGCGCCGCCGCCGATGCCACCGCCCGAGCCGTTGAGGTAGATCATGTTGCCGACACCACTCGCCGAGCCGAACTCGCGCTCCGCCGTCGCGCCGAGTTGCGCGTCGTTCGCGATCATCGCGGAGATCCCCAGGCGGTCCCGCAGCATCTGAGCGAAGGGCACGCCGTGCCAGTCGAGGTTCGGCGCGAGGGTCACGCTGCCGGCGTCGGTGTCCACGAGGGCCGGCAGCGCGACGCCCAGGCCGATGATCCGGTGGTCCCGCCCCAGCTCGGATTCGACCTGCGACACCGCCTCGGCGATCAGCTCCACCGCGTCCTCGGGCGTGGGCTTCGCGGTCAGCGGCTTGCGCCATCGACGGTGGATGGTCCCGCCCAGGCCGACGACCCCGCCGATCAGCGCGTCCACGTCGGGATAGACGCTGATGGCCACGACCCGAGGGTTGATCGTGACGATCGGGCTCGGGCGGCCAACGCCCACCCGGGTTTCGGGCAGCGACTCCGCGACGAGATCGCGTTCGATGAGCTCTGCGACGAGCGCGGCGATGGTCGAGCGATAGAGGCCGGTGCGCCGCGTGAGCTGCGCCCGCGACTGCGCACCGTCCAGGTGGAGCGCTCGCAGCACGGCGACCAGGTTGCTGCGCCGCACGCGGTCGTTGCTGTGCTGTGGCTGCTCTGACACTGGCTGGGCCTTCCTCATCGTGAGCCCGGCTCGGCTCGCACCTATGAAGATTGCAGCCCGCCCGGCCGAGCGCAAGTCGAGGTCCCTCCCGGACACCGCCAGGACACGAATCGGAAACGACTCGCCGAGCGCGCGCTTCGACCGTTGACAGCGTCATCTCCCCCAAATAGGTTGTGAGAGACAACAAACACGGGGGTGCAGGGAAGCGCCCGATGACCGTGCGCGTTGTCCACCGCCCTTTGTTCAGAGAGGAACAACCATGAGATCACCACGCGCACTCACCGCGCTCGCGCTGATCGGCTCCGCGGCTCTCGCACTCAGCGCGTGCTCGAGCAGCCCCGCGAACGACAACGGATCCGCCGAAGGCGAGGGGGTCGAGTGCAACGTCGGCATCTCGATGCCGACCCGGAGCCTCGAACGCTGGATCAACGACGGCGAGCAGCTTCAGGCGGAGCTTCGTGACGCCGACTGCACGGCGGACCTCCAGTACGCCGACAACAAGGTCGAGCAGCAGATCTCCCAGATCCAGAACCAGATCGCCGGCGGCGCGAAGATCCTCGTCATCGCCGCGATCGACGGTGAGGCCCTGGCGCCCGTCCTCGAGGAGGCGGCATCGCAGGGCGTGGTCACGATCGCGTATGACCGCCTCATCAACGGCAGCGAGAACGTCGACTACTACGCCACCTTCGACAACTACGAGGTCGGCAAGCTGCAGGGCCAGTTCATCGCCGAGCAGCTCGATCTGGAGAACACCGACGAGACCTTCACCCTCGAACCGTTCGCCGGCAGCCCCGACGACAACAACGCCAAGTTCTTCTTCTCAGGCGCGTGGGACGTGCTCCTCCCCTACATCGAAGACGGCACCCTCGAGGTCCCCTCCGGCAAGGCGCCCGCAAGCGACGACGACTGGGCCTCCATCGGCATCCAGGGCTGGGACTCGGCGCGAGCGCAGGCGGAGATGGACAACCGGCTCTCCTCCTTCTACTCCGGCGAGGAGAAGGTCGACGTGGTGCTCTCCCCCAACGACTCGCTCGCGATCGGGATCATCGCCTCACTGAAGTCGGCCGGCTACACGCCCGGCGACGAATACCCGGTGCTCACCGGCCAGGACGCCGACAAGGCGAACGTGCGCGCGATCCTCGACGGTGAGCAGTCGATGACCGTCTGGAAGGACACCCGCACCCTCGGCGACCGGGTCTTCCAGATGATCCAGTCGATCGTCGCCGGCGAAGAACCCGAGGTCAACGACACCGAGAGCTACGACAACGGCGAGAAGGTGGTGCCCGCCTACCTGCTCGCACCCGAGGTCGTCACCGCCGAGCTCGTGCAGAGCAAGCTCGTCGACTCCGGCTTCCTCAGCGCAGGAGACGTCGGCCTCTGATCCACGGGGCGCCGGCGGGCGCGGCAGGGCCACGACGAGCCCGCCGCGGCCGCCGGCGCACCGCCCATCGACCCACCGCAGCCGCACCCGGCGCAGCCGCGCAGCCGCGCGCGCCGAGCCGGCAGCACCCTCAGGAGCAACCCGTGCCAGAACCACCCATCCTCGAAATGCGCGACATCGTCAAGGTCTTCGGCGGCGGCGTCCGCGCGCTCGATGGCGTCACCCTCTCCGTCGCGCGTGGCGAGGTCCACGCCATCTGCGGCGAGAACGGCGCCGGCAAGTCCACCCTCATGAAGGTGCTCTCCGGGGTCTACCCGCACGGCAGCTTCACGGGCGAGATCGTCTTCGACGGCGCCCCGGCGCACTACCGCGGCATCGGCGACAGCGAGCGCGACGGCATCGTCATCATCCACCAGGAGCTGGCACTCAGTCCCCATCTCTCCATCGCCGAGAACATCTTCCTCGGCAATGAGCGCGCCAGATTCGGGATCATCGACTGGAACGCCACCAACGCGGAGGCTCGGACGCTGCTGCAGCGGGTGGGCCTCGACGAGAACCCCGCCACGCCCGTCAAGCAGCTCGGCGTGGGCAAGCAGCAGCTCGTCGAGATCGCGAAGGCGCTGAGCAAGCGGGTGAGGCTCCTGATCCTGGACGAGCCGACCGCCGCCCTGAACGACCGCGACAGCGCGCATCTGCTCGGCCTCATCGAGCAGCTGCGCGAGCAGGGCATCACCTCCATCATCATCTCCCACAAGCTCAAGGAGATTCAGCGCATCGCCGACTCCGTCACCATCCTCCGCGACGGATCCAGCGTCGAGAGCTTCTCGATGTCGGACCCCGAGGCCAGCGAGTCGCGCATCATCCGCGCCATGGTCGGACGGGAGATCTCGCAGCTCTTCCCCGAGCACACCCCCGAGATCGGTCCCGAGAAGCTCCGCATCGAAGGCTGGACGGTGCGCCACCCCGTCGACCGCGAGCGCATCGTCGTCGACGGCGCATCGCTCAGCGTGCGATCCGGCGAGATCGTCGGGCTCGCCGGCCTCATGGGCGCGGGACGGACGGAGCTCGCCATGAGCGTGTTCGGCCGCAGCTACGGAACCGTGCTCGCCGGGAAGCTGTTCAAGGACGACCAGGAGATTCAGCTCGCCAGCGTCAGCGACGCGATACGCCACGGTCTCGCGTACGTCACCGAGGACCGCAAGCGCTACGGTCTCAACCTCATCGACACCATCACCGCGAACATCTCCATCGCCGGGCTGCACAGCGTCTCGAGGCGCGGCGTCGTCGACCGGGTCCGCGAGATCGGCGTCGCGAACCGCTTCCGCGAGCGCATGGGGATCAAGGCGCGCGACGTCTCCGCAGTCACGGGCAAGCTCTCCGGCGGCAACCAGCAGAAGGTCGTGCTGTCGAAGTGGCTGCACACCGGCCCCGAGATCCTGATCCTCGACGAACCCACCCGGGGCATCGACGTCGGGGCGAAGTACGAGATCTACTCCGTCATCAACGATCTCGCCGCACAGGGCAAGGCGGTGATCGTGATCTCCTCCGAGCTGCCGGAGCTGCTCGGGCTCTGCGACCGCATCTACGCGATCGCCGAGGGGCGGGTCGCCGGGGAAGTGCCCAGGGCCGACGCCACCCAGGAGTCGCTGATGTCGCTGATGACCGCAGGAAAGGACCACTAGGCGATGAACTCGCAGAACGCCGCACGGACGGCACCCCGGCTGAAGATCAGCTTCAATGTCCGCCAGTACGGGATCCTCGTGGCCCTCGTCGTCATCGTGCTGCTGTTCCAGGCACTGACGGCCGGCAGGCTGCTGATGCCCGGAAACGTCAACAACCTGATCCAGCAGAACGCCTACGTCCTGATTCTCGCGATCGGCATGGTGATGGTCATCATCGCCGGGCACATCGACCTCTCGGTCGGCTCGGTGGTCGCGATGGTGGGAGCCGTCGCCGCCATCGCCATGCAGGAGTGGGGGCTGCCGTGGTGGGTCGCGGTGCTGCTCTCACTCGCCTGCGGGGCGGTGATCGGGGCATGGCAGGGATTCTGGATCGCCTACGTGGGCATTCCGGCGTTCATCGTGACGCTCGCCGGCATGCTGCTCTTCCGGGGGCTCACCCTCGTGTTCCTCACCGGCGGCACCATCAGCGGCCTGCCCCGTCCGTTCATCGCGATCGGCTCCGGCTGGCTCCCCGGAGTGTTCGGCGGGATCCTGAACCACGATGCGCTCACGCTCATGCTGGGCCTCCTCGCCTGCGCGTTCCTCTTCGCCGAACGCTACCGGGCGCGCCGGAACCTGCGCCGGCTCGCCTTGCCTGCCGAGCCGGCAGGCCTCTACTGGGGCAAGTACATCGGCGCGGTCGTCGCCATCATGGCGCTCTGCTGGGTGCTCGCCGGCTACAACGGCACGCCGATCATCCTCGTCATCCTCGGGGTCCTCATCCTGGCCTACTCCTTCGTCCTGAACCGCACCGTGTTCGGGCGCCACATCTACGCGATCGGCGGCAACCGCTTCGCGGCGGAGATGAGCGGCGTGAACCTGCGCCGCGTCGACTTCCTCATCTTCGTGAACATGGGAGTGCTCGCAGCGGTCGCGGGCGTGGTCAGCACGGCGAGAGCCGGCGGCGCGGTGGCGTCCGCCGGTCAGAACTACGAGCTCGACGCCATCGCGGCGGCCTTCATCGGCGGGGCCGCCGTCCAGGGAGGCGTCGGCACGGTCGTGGGGGCGGTGATCGGCGGGCTCGTCATGGGAGTGCTGAACATGGGGCTGTCCATCCTCGCGGTCGACGCCGCCTGGCAGATGGCCATCAAGGGCCTCGTGCTGCTGCTCGCCGTCGCCTTCGACATCTGGAACAAGCGCCGCACCGGCGTCTGAACCGCGGCGGGGTGCCGGATTCTGCTAAGCTTGGTTCTTGGCTTGCGTGTGGTCACCACCACACATCCCGCGAGGCGCCCTCTCTCGCCGAGCGGAACAACCGTCAACCTTTACGTTTTTAAGGACACAACTCAACGTGGCAAACATCAAGTCGCAGATCAAGCGCATCAAGACCAACCGCAAGGCGACCGAGCGCAACAAGGCCTACAAGAGCGAGCTGCGCACCGTCGTGCGGGCGACCCGCGAGGCGATCGCCGCCGGCGACAAGGCCGCCGCCGAGGCGAAGCTGGCCGTTGCCGGCAAGAAGCTCGACAAGGCCGTCTCCAAGGGCGTCATCCACAAGAACCAGGCGGCGAACCGCAAGTCGAAGCTCGCCGCGAAGGTCGCCGCGCTCTGAGCGAAGAACCCGCGAGAAAAAGCCCCGCCTCGGCGGGGCTTTTTCGTTACGCTCAGGCGCCGCATCGGCGCACGTGCCCGCGCTTCCCCTAGGGAGTGCGACACCGCCGGCTCAGCGATCCCTGCCGCGACGCGCCACGAACAGCACGTATTTCTCGAGCGCGTATTCGGGGTCCCGGGTGCCGCCCTTGAGCATCCACTCCGTCTCGGCCGCGAGGTCGATGCAGCGCGCGAGGTCCTCCTCGCGCCAGCCGCGCACCTCACGCAGCGCCCGGTCCACCTGCCAGGGTGCCATGCCGAGCTCCTTGGCGAGCTGACCGCTCGATCCCCGGGCGCCGTACACGCGCGCCATGCCGCGCACCTTCATGTTGAGCGCAGCGAGGAGCGGGATCGGGTCAGTGCCGGTCGAGAGCGCCTGCCGCAGCAGCACGAGGGCGTCGGCCGCGCGGCCCGCCGTCGCGGCGTCGGCGACTTTGAAGGCATTCGTCTCGACGCGGCCCTCGGTCGCGCGGTTCACCTCGTCCTCGCTCAGGCGGGTGCCGGCGTCGGAGACCAGCTGCGCGCACGCTCCCGCGAGCTCGCCGATCCCACCCGAGTACGCGCCGACGATCATCCGCAGTGCCCCGGGAGTGATCTGCGCTCCCAGACGACGGAACTCGGCCTGCGCGAACGCGAGACGATCCTGATCCTTCTTGACCTCTGCGCAGAGCACCTCCAGGCCACCGCCCGCGCCGGAGCGGACGAGGTCGAGCAGGGCCTTGCCGCGCTGGCCGCCGGCGTGCCGGAGCACGAGCACGGTGTCGTCGGCGGGCTCGGCCACGTAGCGCTTCGCGTCTTCGAGGAAGGCGTCCGAGCACTTCTCGACCCCCTCGACGCGGATCAGCCGCGGCTCGGCGAAGAGCGAGGGGCTGGCGATGGTGAAGAGCTCGCCGGCGGTGTAGGCGGCCGCATCCACGTCGTGCACCTCGAGCTCGGCGTGAGCGTCGACCATCGCCGCCCGGATGGCCTGCATGGCCCGGTCTGCGAGAAAGGACTCGGGGCCGCTGACCAGGACCACCGGGGCGGGCTTCGCCTCGCTCCAGTCGAGCTGCGGGATCCGCTGTTTCGCGCCACGTGCTGCTGCCACCACTCCACCCTACTGGGCTTTGGCCCGCGCTCCTGGCGACGCCCGATCCCCCGTCGCGGGCGGCGGGATCCCCGCCGCGCTCCACCCACAGCCGCAGCGCTCCGGGCGCCCCTGCGACGGCGATCGATCCCAGCCGGTCCGTGCGCGCGGTCCGGGCTCCGGCGGCGGCGTAGGCGTCGAGCGTCTGGGCGGACGGGTGCCCGTAGCCGTTCCCGGCACCGACCGAGACGAGCGCCAGCTCGGCTCCGATCCGGGCGGGAAGCTCGGCGTCCTGGTCCCTGCTCCCGTGGTGCGCCACCTTCACCACCGTCGCGTCGAGGCGCTGACCGCTCGCCCGCAGGGCCCGCTGCTCGTCCTCGCCCGTGTCGGCGAGCAGCAGCACCGAGAGCTCCCCCGCCTGCGCGCGGAGCACGAGGCTCGCGGCGTTCGTGTCGGCGGGGGCGGGCGCCGCCGCGGGCGCCAGGATCTGCCAGCGCAGGCCGCCGTTCGCTCCCGCGAGCCCGCGCGCGCCGATGCGGTGCGGGATCCCGGCGGCATCGAGCCGCTGGACGAGCGGGCGAACGCCGACGCGGTCCCGGGTGGGAGGGGCGATGAGCGCGGCATCGACGGCGTCCGCGATCTCGTCCAGCGCGCCGACGTGATCGCGGTCGTCGTGGGTCAGCACGAGGAGAGCGATGCGCTGGACGCCGAAGCGGTCGAGGCACCGTCGCAGCAGCTCGGGCTCGTCGCCCGTATCGACGAGCATCACCGCATCCGGCTGCGCTCGATCGCGGAGCAGGATCGCGTCGCCCTGGCCGACGTCGCACGCCACGATCCCCCAGTCGTCCGGCATCGCGGCCGAGACGATGAGGGGCGCGAGCAGCGTGGGGCCCGCGAAGGCCCCTCCCGCAGCGCACAGCAGCACGGCGATGAGCGCGCGTCCCGCGGTGGAGCGCGGACGGCGAGCTTCCCAGGGCGACGGCCCGGCGAGGCGGTCGGCGCGAAACGGCAGCCGCAGGGCGAGCAGCGCCCACGCCGCCAGCACGGCGGCGCCGATGCCCGCGAGCAGCAGCGCGCCCGGCCACCCCTGAGGCCACGGCCACCGGGCCAGGGGCAGATCCGCGGTCACCTCGGCCGTGGCAGCGACCCAGCGGGCCGGCAGCGCTGCCAGGCCGAGCAGCGCTCCGCCCAGGGGCGCCGAGAGCGGCAGCGCCAGCAGCGCCAGCAGGCCGAGACCGGTGCCCAGCGGCGCGGCGGGCGCGGCGATCACGTTCGCGAGCACGCCGACCGCGGGGATGCCCGGTTCGAGCAGGAGCAGCAGCGGTCCGCACGCGAGCTGCGCCGCGAGCGCGACCGCGAGCGGCAGGCGCAGCCAGCGCGGCATCCGCAGCAGGCGGCCCAGGGCCCCGTCGAGCGGGGTCGCGAGCAGCAGGATGCCGGCCGTCGCCACGACCGACAGCGCGAACCCGGGCTGCAGCGCCTGCCACGGATCCGCCAGGAGCAGCACGATCACCGCGGCGCCGAGGGCGGGCAGGGCGACCGCGCGTTTGCCCCCGAAACCCGAGGCGAGCACGACCACCGCCATCACGGCGGCACGCTGCACGCTCGGATCGGGGCCGACGACGAAGACGAAGCAGGCGAGCGCTGCCGCCGCCAGTGCGAGCCGCGTCCGCCGCCCGGCGCCGAGCATCCCCGCGCCCCAGACGATCGCCCCTGTCACGAGTGCGCAGTTCGCACCCGAGACGGCGACGAGGTGCGTCAGGGAGCTCTGCCGCATCCGCTCGTCGAGCGCGCGATCGACGAGCGCGGTGTCACCGACCGCGAAGCCGGGAACGAGCGCGGCGCCCGCGACCCGAGAGGCCGCCTCCCGCAGGCCCAGGCGCAGCGCAGCTGCGGCCCGGGCGGCCCGGGACGGAAGCCCGGCCGGCCCCTTCGCCGGGGGCGCGATGCTCGCCGAGCTCACGCGCACTCCGTATGCCGCGGACGACCCCGCCTCCAGCTGGACGAGCCGACCGCGCACGAACGCACGGTTTCCCGGCCCCCAGCCGACGGCGTCCCCCGCTGCGTCGGCGAAGCCCATCACGCTCGCAGCAGAGTCCCCGCCGAGCCAGAGCACGAGCGGGACGGAGCCGCCGCCGCTGCCGGCCGTCTCTGCCGCAACCCAGGCGCTCGGCGGTTCTTCCCCGGTCACCGCCCTCGGGAACCCGCCCAGGAGCACGTCGAGCTGCACTTCGCTCCGAGACTCGGCCGCGTGCGCGAGCAGCGGCTCGGCGCGTGCGCGCTCACCCCGTTCGATCCCGATTCCGAGGAGCACCAGCACTGCGCAGCACACGGCGAGGAACGGAAGGACGCGCCGCGCGAGGCTGCGGAGGCGAGAGACTCGCGTCGTCGCCCCGACGAGCAGCGCGAGCGCGAGGCTCGCCGCGCCCGCGGCGATCACGCGCCCGGCGCCGGGGTGCGCCACGGCGAAGGCCGCAGCCGCCCAGGCGAGCAGAGCCGGGAGCAGCAGGCGCCACGCGCCCGGCGGTGAACGGAGGCGCGCGAGGTCGTGGAGGCTCACACCGTGACCTGCCCGGCCAGCCCCTCGAAGGTCTTCGCCCCGATGCCGGACACCTCCATCAGCTGCTCGACGGAGGCGAAGCCGCCGTTCGCCTCGCGCCAGTCGATGATGCGCTGCGCGAGCGCCGGGCCCACGCGGGGCAGCGTTTCGAGCGTGGCCGCGTCAGCGGCGTTCAGATCGACGAGCCCTCCCGCCACGCCACCGGCAGCGCTCCCCACCGCCGACGGCGCCCCCGCAGCCGCGCCCGCACCCCCAGCCGCGCCCGCGCCCGCAGCAATCTGTTCCGCGTTCGGGACGAGCAGCTGCTCGCCGTCCACGAGCACGCGGGCGAGGTTCACCGCGGAGAGGACTGCCGCATCGGATGCTCCGCCGGCCGCCTCGATGGCGTCCGCGACGCGCGAGCCGGCCGGCAGCTCGACCACCCCCGGAAGGCTCACCTCGCCGACGACGTGCACGAGCAGCTCGCCGCCGCCCGCGGCCCCGTCGGCGGTCGGTCCCCCACTCGGATCCGCGTCCTGCTCCGCCGCGGGTGCGCCCTCCGTCTCCAGCATCGCCGGTTCGCCGCCCTCGGACGCCCCGACGGGCATCGCCGTCAGAGCCTCGGCGGCCTCGGCCGCCGGCCGCAGCTGCACCACGGTGAGCACCACGGCGATCACCACCGCGATGACCAGCGCTGCGGCGCCCGCCGCGAACGGCACGGTAACGGCTCGCGCGAGGAGGCGGCCGGCGGGCATCCGCGGGCGGGCTTCGAGCGCGCGAGGGGGCCCGCCCTGTCCGCTCGGCCCGTTCACGGCTGGTCGTTCATGCCAGCTCAGGCGGTCCAGCACCGCTTCCCTTTAAAAATCCGAACCTGCCGGCGGTATGCAAGGGGGGTGGTTTCGTGGTAGCGGTGTTTATTTAAAAAAAAAAGTAGCAAGTTTGATTCTAGGTCGTGTGCGTGATCGTACTAAGCGTAATGATTACTGTATGCGTGTAGTAAGATAAAAAAGTCTAAAGTATTCAAGAATCATGCTTTAGATCATAGGCAGCGTCAGATGTGTATAAGATACACACGCGTCGGCAGAGTTGTATGTGTGTAAGAGGAGGAGGCGGGGATCGGGGGTGGGATCGGGGAACGATGGCGGCGTGCGTGCTGCGCCGGGGAGCGTGTCGTCGAGGTCCATGTGGACACGCTACGCACCGCCGGGCGTCCCGGGGAGCCGTTCCCCCCGGATTGTGGAGGGATCGGCCCGAACGGAGCGTTCTCCCGGCTGGGGACGAAGCACCGCGCGCGAGCCGGAGCACCCCGGCCCGCCGCCCGGATCGCCCCCGACCGCCGCCCGGCGACCACGCTCAGCGCGTGACGATGCTCACGATCTTCGGCACTCGGACCACCACGTTCACGATCTCGCGCTCGCCGATCGAGCGCTGCACGGCCGCAGAGGCGCGCGCCGCGGCCTCGGCGTCCTCCGCGCTGACCGAGGCGGGCAGCGTCAGGCGATCCCGGACCTTGCCGTCCACCTGCACCACCATCGTCACCTCGTCCTCGACGAGCAGCGAGGGATCCGCCTCCGGCCACACCGCGAGGGCGACCGTCGGCTCGTGGCCGAGCTTCGCCCACATGTCCTCGGCCGTGTAGGGCGCGAACAGCGACAGGATCATGGCGATCGTCTCGGCCGATTCGCGCACCGCCGGGTCCGCGGCACCGCAGCCCGCGTCGATCGCCTTGCGGGTCACGTTCACCTGATCCATCAGGCGCGCGACGACCACGTTGAACTTGTACGCCTCGATGAGCCCCGGCACATCGGCGAGGAGCTGGTGGGTGTGCTTGCGCAGCCCCGCGTCACCGCCCGCGAACGAGACCCCGGGCTCGCTCGCCACATCGCCCGCGACGCGCCAGGCGCGCGCCAGGAACTTCGCCGAGCCCTGCACCGAGACGTCGGCCCAGTCGATGTCGTCCTCCGGGGGGCCCGCGAAGGCGAGCGTCACGCGCAGCGCGTCGGCGCCGTGCGCCCGCAGCTCGGAGGCGAACTCGACGAGGTTGCCCTTCGACTTCGACATCTTCGCGCCGTCCTGCAGCACCATGCCCTGGTTGAGCAGCGCGGTGAAGGGCTCCTCGAAGTCGAGGTAGCCGAGATCGTGCAGCACCTTGGTGATGAAGCGCGAGTAGAGCAGGTGCAGGATCGCGTGCTCCACGCCGCCCGCGTACTGGTCGATCGGTCCCCACTGCTTCGCGAGCTCGGGGTCGAAGGCCTGGGTGTCGTCCGTGGCGGAGAGGAAGCGCAGGTAGTACCAGGAGCTGTCGACGAAGGTGTCCATGGTGTCCGGGTCCCGCGTCCACTCCTCGCCCGTGGCGGGATCGACGACCGTGGCCCACTCCGTCGCGGCGCCCAGCGGCGAGGAGCCCTTCGGCTTGAGGTCGAGGCCCTCCGAGGCGGGGAGCTCGACGGGCAGCGCGTCCTCCGAGACCGCCTGCATGGCACCGTCGGGGCCGTGCAGGATCGGAATCGGCGTGCCCCAGTAGCGCTGGCGCGAGATCAGCCAGTCGCGCAGGCGGTACGTGGTGGCCGCTCGTCCGGTGCCGCGCTCCTCGAGGATCTCGATGGCGCGCGGGATCGCCTCGGCCTTGCTGAGCCCATCCAGCTCGCCCGAGTTGACGAGCACGCCGTCTCCCGCGGTCGCGACGCCGCTCTCGCCGGGGTGCGGCAGCGCTTCGCCATCAGCGTCGCGCACCTCGACCACGACGCGCACGGGCAGCTCGAAGCGGAGCGCGAAGTCGAGATCGCGCTGGTCGTGCGCGGGAACGGCCATGATCGCGCCGTGCCCGTAATCGGCGAGCACGTAGTCGGAAGCCCACACGGGGATCCGCTCGCCGTTGACCGGGTTCACCGCGAAGTGGTCGAGGAAGACTCCGGTCTTCTCCCGGTCCGCGTTCTGCCGCTCGATCTCACTCTGCTTCTGGGTCTGCTCCAGGTACGCCTGGAACTGTGCCCGCACCTCGGGCGAGGCTCCGGCGGCCAGCTCTGCCGCCAGATCCGAATCGGGGGCGACGACCATGAACGTCGCGCCGTGCAGGGTGTCGGGCCGGGTCGTGAACACGGGGACGCGGGCCTCGCGCCCCTCGATCTCGAACTCGACCTCGGCACCCCGCGAGCGGCCGATCCAGTTGCGCTGCATGTTGAGCACCTTCGCCGGCCACTTGCCCTCGAGCGCGTCGAGGTCGTCGAGCAGGCGATCCGCATAGTCGGTGATGCGGAAGTACCACTGGGTCAGCTTCTTCTTCACGACCATCGCGCCGGAGCGCTCCGAGGTGCCGTCGGGCAGCACCTGCTCGTTGGCCAGCACGGTCTGGTCCACCGGATCCCAGTTCACCCAGCTCGCCTTGCGGTAGGCCAGGCCCTTCTCGTAGAGCTTGAGGAAGAGCCACTGGTTCCAGCGGTAGTACTCGGGGTCGCTCGTGTGCAGCACCCGGCTCCAGTCGAAGGACGGGGCGTAGACGCGGAACGACGCCTTCTGCTGCGCGATGTTCGCGTAGGTCCACTCACGGGGATCCACGCCCCGCTTGATCGCGGCGTTCTCGGCGGGCAGACCGAAGGAGTCCCAGCCGATCGGGTGCAGCACGTCGTAGCCGCGTCCCCGCCAGTAGCGCGCGAGCACGTCACCGAAGCAGAACGCCTCGGCGTGCCCCATGTGCAGATCGCCGGAGGGGTACGGGAACATGTCGAGCACGTACTTGCGCGGCCGCCCCGAGGGCTCCGCACCCACTTCGAAGGGCTTCAGCTCCTCCCAGACCGGAAGCCAGCGATCCTGGATCGCCTGGAAGTCGTAGCCCTCCGGCTCACTGGCCCGTACCGGCTGCTCGCTCACGCCCACCTCGTTCTCGCTCGGGATCGCCCGCTCTCCCGGGCACGCACCCGACCAGAATACCGCCTCATGCGCGCGGAGCCCGCCACGCCGCGGCCCGTCGCGCGCCTCCGCACCGCGCCGCCGCTCAGCCGTCGGCGATCCCGAGCCCGCGCAGCAGCGCCGCCGCCTTCAGGTGCTTCTCGGCCACCTCGCTCGCTGCTCGCGAGTCCGCCGTGATCCCGCCGCCGGCACCGATCAGCACGCGCGAGCCGCGCAGCTCCACTCCGCGGATCGTCATGGCCAGCTCGGCATCGCCGCAGCGTCCGATCCATCCGAAGCAGCCGGAGTACAGGCCACGCGGGCCCGCCTCCAGCTCCGACAGGATCTCGACCGCGCGACGCTTCGGCGCTCCCGTCATCGAGCCGCCAGGAAAGCACGCCTCGACGGCGTCGAAGACGTCCGCGTCCGCCCGCAGCGTCCCCGAAACGGTGCTCACCAGCTGGTGCACGTGCGCGTGCGTCTCCACGCGGAGGAAGCCCTCGACCGACACCGATCCGGGCTCGCACACCCGGCTCAGATCATTGCGCATGAGGTCCACGATCATCAGGTTCTCCGCGCGCTCTTTCGGGTCGCCGGCGAGCTCAGCGGCGAGCGCGCGGTCCTCGGCGGGCGTCGTCCCGCGGGATCGCGTGCCCTTGATGGGGTGGGTGGCGATCCGCCGCCCGCGCAGCGACAGGAAGCGCTCCGGGCTCGCGCTGACGAGCGCCCGCTCCCCGGCCACGATGAGGCCGCCCCTCGTCGCGGCGCCCGCTGACCGCAGCCGCTCGTACAGGGCGAGAGGATCGAACGCCCCCTCGGCTTCGGCGGTGTCGGTGAGGCACAGCACGTAGGCCTCGCCGTCGCGGATGGCCGCGCGACAGGCCTCCACCTCCGCGGCGTAGGCCGCGTCGCTGCGCCGCCAGCGGGCCACGGGGCGCCCGAGGTCGGAGGATCCGGGGCCGGGGGCTCCGGGATCGCGGGGTCCGGAGGCCGAGGATCCGGGATCCCGGACCGCTCGAGCTGCCGAGGGCCCGCCGATCGCGCCCCCGAGTGCCCCAGCCAGACGTCGCGCGGCGGCCTCCTCGCCCCGCAGCTCGGCGGTGCCGCGCTCGTGGTCCACGGCCAGCACGGCCCCGAGGCGCAGCGCGAGGGCAGGGCTGGCGTCGTCGGCCGCGGGATCGAGGCCGAGCAGCGCGACGCCGAACTCGTAGCCCAGGGCGACCACCCAGCCTCCGTCGAAACCGACCGGGCCGTGCACTGTGCCGGGGCCGCCCGGCGCTCCGTGGCCCTCGCCGGCCGCCGGACGCAGATCCGCGAGGAACTCCCGTTCACGCCCGCGCTCCGCGGTTCGCACCTCGCTCGCGATGCCGAGGTAGCTCACGCGGGATGGCCCCTCGGCGCCCGCCCGGGCCGGGGCGCCGGCGCCGTCGAGCCAGCACCAGGCGACGCCGCTCGCGGCGAGCGCACGCGCCGCGGCGAGCGCGTCGACGGCTTCGAGCCCGCTCCCACTCACGGGACCACTGTAGCGGCCTCGCGGTGTCGCCCGTCCTCGCCGTCTCCCCCGCTCCCGCTCCGGGTCTCGCCCGCTCCGGTGCGCCCGCTCCGGTGCGCCCGCTCCGGTGAGGACTCGCCGGGGCGCGTAGGGTGGGGAGCGTGACCGTCGACTCTCCCGAGCTGCTCGCAGCGGATTCGTTCCGGGTGCGGCTGAACCCGGTGAGCGGGGCACCCGAGGTGAGGGGATTCCGCCGGCACCTGGCCAGGTTCGGGGCGGCGGCGCGGGAGGCGCTCGACGAGTCCGCGCCCGCCGAGGGGGCGGCGCGGAAGCGCCTTGAGGCGTTCCTGACCGAGGCCCCGGAGCGGATCGCGGATTACGGGCCCGGATTCCCCCGCCTGGAGCTGTGGGCCGGCACGGAGGGCGGCGAGCCGCGCGCGGGGCTCTCGCTGCGGCCGCTGCCCGAGCTCCGGGACGACTTGCGGATGCGCACCGTGGCGGGCACGCGGCTGGTCCACCCGGAGCGCAAGGGCCCGAACCTCTCTCGGCTCACGACACTGAACCGCGAACTCGGGGCCGAGGCCCTGCTGCTCGACGGCGCCGGCCACGCGGTCGAGGGCGCTACGACGAGCCTCGCGTGGTGGGAGGGGGAACGCCTGTGGACCGCTGACAGCGTGGCGCGGGTCGCCTCGGTGACGGAGGCGCTGCTGCTCGGGATCGCGGCCGAGCACGGAGTGACGGCCTCCCGGGGGCTGCGCCCGCCCGCGGTGCTCGCACGCTGCGAGGTATGGTCGGTGAACGCGCTGCACGGCATCCGGCTCGTCACGCACATCGACGGCGTCGCACTCCCCGCTCCGGAGCTCCTGCGCCTGCGGCGTTTCCGTGCCGCCCTCGATCGCTGCTGGGAGCCGGTGCCGGGCGCTTCGTGACGCGCGCTCTGCACGGATCCAGGGGCCGCCGCCGGGCTCCCTGGACGGGGCGGCGGCCGGCGCCGTGTCGCGCCTGCGCCGCAGAAGCGATAATGTGATATCACTTTAATATCGCTTCCCACCAGAGAGGACCGCCCCATGAACACCGAACCGCAGTCGTCGTCCCCGCCCGAGAGCGTCGCCACCGAGCCGGTGGGCCACGACGGAGTCCGCGTCGACATCGCGGAGCGGCCCGCGTGGCACAAGGGCAGCGCCGCCGGGATCACCGCCTTCGTGCTCGGTGTCCTCGCCGTCCCCGGAGGGATCGCGATCGCGATCCTCGGCGGCGTGCAGCTCGACGCCGGCCACGCAGTGGGCGGAGCGGTTCTCGCGCTCGGGATCCTCCTCGTCATCGCGGCGGCCCTCGTCTTCACCATGTTCACGATCGTGGCGCCGGGCCAGACCTCCGTCCGGCAGTTCTTCGGACGCTACGTCGGCACCGTGCGGCGCGACGGCATCAGCTTCGTCGCCCCGTTCACGACCGGCCGCAAGGTGTCGGTGAGGGTGCACAACTTCGAGACGAACGAACTCAAGGTCAACGATTCCGACGGCAACCCGATCCACATCGCGGCGATCGTGGTGTGGCAGGTTGCCGACACCGCGAAGGCCGTCTTCGCCGTCGAGGACTACAGCGAGTTCATCGAAACCCAGGCCGAGGCGGCCCTGCGCCACGTCGCCACCACGCACCCCTACGACGAGCCGGGCCCGGGCGAGCAGTCGCTGCGCGGGAGCACCGACGTGGTCTCGGCGGAGCTCGCCGAGGAGGTCGCGGCACGGGTCGCGATCGCCGGCCTCGAGGTGGTCGAGGTGCGGATCTCCTCGCTCGCCTACGCTCCTGAGATCGCCCAGGCGATGCTGCAGCGGCAGCAGGCGAGCGCGATCATCGCCGCGCGCGAGAAGATCGTGGAGGGCGCCGTCACCATGGTGGAGCAGGCGCTCGACCGCCTCGAGAACGAGGACATCGTGAGCCTCGACGACGAGCGCCGCGCGCAGATGGTCTCGAATCTGCTGCTCGTGCTCACGAGCGAGCAGCGGGTGACACCGGTCATCAACACCGGATCCCTGTACAGCTAGAGCGAGATCATGACCGAGCCGAACGAGGACGCGCCGAGGCGGGCCGCAGCGCGCAAGCAGCTGCTGCTCCGCCTCGACCCGGCCGTGCACGAGGCCGTCGCCAAGTGGGCGGCGGACGATCTGCGCTCGGTCAACGCCCAGATCGAGATGCTGCTCCGCCGCGCGCTCGCGGACGCCGGACGGACCCCCACCTCGCTCGCGCCCCCGCGTCGCCGCGGCCGTCCGCCCGCCTGAGCCCTCGCCCCCCTCCCGCTCCCCCGTCCCCCGGAATCCGGCCCGGTTTGCCCGGGCCGGGCCCCGCTCCGCTCGGGCAAGCCGGGCCGGATTCTGTGGCTGGCGGTCAGGCGGG
>NZ_MWZD01000014.1 GCF_002982315.1 Leucobacter massiliensis
TGCCCGAGCGGAGCGGGGCCCGGCCCGGTTTGCCCGGGCCGGGCCCCGCTCCGCTCGGGCAAGCCGGGCCGGATTCTGTGGCTGGCGGTCAGGCGGGCGGGCTGGGACGGAGGGGGAGGTCGAGGCGGTCGGCCTCGATCCCGGCGGGAAGCTCGGGGTGGGGGATGAGGATCACGGCGCGGTCCGGGGGAACGGCCCCCAGGAGATCGCGCATGAGCCGGTCGGCGAGCTCTCGGTCCACTCCGGCCGTCGGCTCGTCGAGGATCACCACGGGGAAGTCGGCGAGGATCGCCCGCGCGAGCGCGATCCGCTGCGCCTGTCCGCCGGAGACCAGCGCGCCGCGCTCCCCCACCGGCGCGTCGAGGCCCCCGCGCTCCCGGGCCCACTCGGCGAGGCCGACCCTTCCGAGCACCGCGAGCAGTTCCTCATCGCTCGCCGTGTCGCGGGCGAAGCGCAGGTTCTGCCGGAGATCGGCGTCGAAGAGGTGCGGCGTCTGCTCGCACAGCCCCACCACGGCGCGCACGAGCCCGACGGGAAGCTCGCGCGCCTCCACTCCGCGGAGGCGGTAGGAGCCGCTGTAGTCGAGAAAGCGCACTAGCGCGAGTGCGAGGGTGCTCTTGCCCGCTCCGCTGGGGCCCGTCACCACCAGGGTCTCCCCCGCCCGCAGGGTCGCCCGCACGCCGCTCACCGCGGGCCGTTCGCCCCCCGGATGCCGCACCGCGAGCCCGCTCAGTTCGATGAGCGGGGCCGTGGGGTCGAGGGCCGAGGCGGGCGACGGTGTCCCGCCCGCGTCGCCGCCGTGCCGCGGGCCCTCCGGCTCTCCGCCCTCGGCCACGATCTCCGGCGGCAGCGGCGCCTCGGTGAGGGCGGTCACCCGATCGGCGCTCGCCTCCACGGCACGGCGGGCCGCGATCGCCGCCGGAAGCTGGGCGAAGACCTCGAAGATCGCGGCGGGCACCACCACGACCGCGGCGAACAGCGGCGCCGAGAGCGCGCCCCCGCCCACCGCGGGCAGCAGCGCGAGCAGCGCCCCCAGTGAGGCGAGGCCCGCCGTGAGGCCGAGCAGCGCGCCGGTGAGCCCCGTCGAGCGGGTCCGCCGCAGTTGCAGTGCCGCCAACCGCGCCTCCGCAGCCGCGATCCGCGCTCGCTGCATGGGCTGGGCGCCGAATGCGGCGAGCACCTCCGCGGCTGCGAAGCGTTCGAGCAGGGCGTCGACCAGTGCCGCCCGGGCCTCGCTCAGCTCGCGGTCGGAGTCCGCCGCCATGCGACGGGAGAGCAGGATCGCGAGGCCGCCCCCGAGCAGCAGCGCGATCACGAGCACGGCGGCCCCGAGTGGCGCGATCAGCGCGACCGCGAGCACGCTGAGCGCCACGACGAGCCCGCTCACGAGGAGCGGTTGCCGCACCCGCAGCGCTTCGTCCTGCAGCTGGTCCACGTCGTCGACGAAGGCCGCGAGCACCTCGCCCCGGCGGTGCGTCTCGATACCGCCCGGCACGCGCGGCAGCAGCGCGTCGAAGGTCTGTGCGCGCAGGGAGGCGAGCTGCGCGAGCGCCGCGTCATGACTGAACACGCGCTCCGTGTAGCGCAGGGCCGCGCGGCCGATCGCCAGTGCGCGCACGCCGACGATCGCGAAGGTGAGGTGCAGGATCGGCGGCTGCTCGGCGGCGCGCACGATGAGCCACAGGCTCAGGCCCAGCAAGCCGACCACGCAGAGGTCCGCGAGTACCCCGAGGGTCAGCCCCGGCGCGCTGCGCCTCCCGCTCGGCACCGCGCGAGCGATGACGCGACGCCGAGCCGCCGCGTCCGCGGCACCGCGGGCGCTCACGCGACCGCTCCCGCCGCGACATCGACACGGACGACCCGCTCGGCGGACGCGAGCAGCGCGGGGCGATGGCTGACCACCAGCACCGCCCGCCCGGACCGGGCCTCAGCCCGCAGGGCACGGCACAGCACGGCCTCCGCCTCGGCGTCGAGCGCCGAACTCGGTTCGTCGAGCACCAGGGCGGCGGTGTCCCGCGTCCAGGCCCGGTAGAGCGCGCGGGCGGTCGCGACGCGCTGCGCCTGGCCGCCGGAGAGCCCCGCCCCCGCGGCGCCGAGCGTGCGAGCGGCATCGAGCTCCGGCAGCCCGGCCGTGTCGAGCGCGCGACGGATGCGCCCCGGATCCGGCCGGGCGCAGCCGAGCGCCACGTTCTCGGCGACCGAGCCCTGCAGCAGTCCGGGCCGTTGCCCCGACCACGCGAGCCCCCCCGCGAGCGCAGCCGTCCCCGCCACCGGCACGACGAAGCCGAGCAGCGCCGCGAGGAGCGAGGACTTCCCCGCCCCCGAGGGCCCCGCGAGCGCCACGAACTCCCCCGCGCCCACGGAGAACGTCATCGGTCCCGCCACGATCCGGCTGCCGCGCTCCACGACCACGCGGTCGAAGGCGATGACCGGCGTCCCGGGTGCCGCCGGGGGCGCGGCAGCGGCGGCCTCCGCGCCCCGGGACGCTCCCGCTGCCTCCCCCGCAGCCGCGCGCGTGCCCACGGCAGCTCCCGCGCCCCCAGCCGCTCCCGCACCATCGCCCTCGATCACCGCGAACATGCGCTCCGAGGCGGCGAGTCCCTCCGTCGAGGCGTGGAACGCCGCACCGAGCTGACGGATCGGCACGAACACCTCGGGCAGGAGCAGCAGCACGAACAGCCCGATGCCGAGTGGGAAGGCGCCGTCGACGAGCCTCGTTCCCACGGTCACCGCCACCAGCGCGATCGAGAAGGTGCCGGCGAGGTCGAGCACGAAGCCGGAGAGGAAGGTGACTCGCAGCACGCGCATCGTGCGACCGCGATACTCCTCGGTCTCACGGGCGATGCGCGCGGACTGCCGGCGCTCCCGGCCGAAGATCTTCAGCGTCGCGAGACCCTCGACAGCGTCGAGGAAGGAAGCGGAGAGGCGCTGCAGCTGCGCCCACTGGCGCTCCTGCACCGCCTGCGTGGCGAGGCCGATGAGGACCATGAAGACCGGGATCACGGGGAACACGAGCAGGACGGTGACGCCGCTCACCGGGTCCGCGAGCAGCACCGCGGAGACGAGCACCGGCGTGGCGACGACGGAGAGGATCAGCTGCGGCAGATACCCCGAGAAGTAGCCGTCGAGCGCGTCGAGCCCGCGGCCGAGCAGCGTCGTCAGCTCGGCGTCACTGCTCGGGCGAGCGTCGCCGCCCGTCTGCTCGCGCAGCGGCGAGCGGGCGTCGAGCGCGTCGAGCGCCGCGGCCCGCAGCTGCGATTTCACCCGCACGGCGCCGCGCGCGGCGACGACGTCCATTCCCCAGGCCGCGGCGGAGCGCACGCACAGCGCGAGCAGCGCCCCGGCTACGAGCCCGGGCACTGCGGCGGCCGAGGCTGCTCCCTCCCCGATCCGCCCGGCTCCCCCGCCGGCTCCGCCGAGGACGGGGAGCACGGCCGTGGTGATCGCCTGGGCGAGGCACCAGCTCCACCCGAGGATCGCGAGCGTCCGCAGGAGACCGAGCGCGGCGCCGAGCACCAGGACCCCGCGGGCGGCGCGCGCGTGGCGCAGCAGCCGCGCATCGAACGGCTTCATCGAACCCCTCTTCCCCTGTTCCCCGCTGGGGCCGTGCCGGCACGGCCCCCGTCATCCTAGTGAGCGGCCGCCGGGATGGCGTCGCGCGAGAGCCGCTTGCGGAACACCCAGTAGGTCCAGGCCTGGTAGGCAAGCACGAGTGGCATGGTGAAGGCCGCGACCCAGGTCATCAGCTCGAGCGTCTTCTGCGAGCTGGCGGCGCCGGTGATCGACATCGAATAGGCCGGGTCGATGCTGGAGTGCATGAGGTTCGGGAACATCGCCATGAAGATCGCGAGCAGTGCGAAGGCGATCGCGGTGGCGTTGCCGGTGAAGGCCCACCCCTCCCGGCCGCGCAGATTGGCCGCCCACGCGCCGATCAGCGCCACGGCGGCGACGGCCGAGCAGAGCACGATCACCCAGAGCGTCGGGCTGCCGAGGTGCTGCACCACGGTCCAGACGAGGAACGCGGCACCGGCGATGATCGCGGCGACGCCCACCCGGGCGGCGAGCGCCCGCGCGCGCTCCCGCATCTCACCCATCGTCTTCAGCGACACGAAGACGAGCCCGTGCGTGAAGGTGATGAGGAGCATGGTGACGCCTCCGAGCAGCCCGTAGGGATTGAGGAGGGTGAGCAGGGTCCCCTCGTAGAGCCAGCCGCCGTTCTCCATCGGCACGATCGGCAGCCCCTGCGCGAGGTTCGCGAAGGCGACGCCCCACAGCAGCGGCGGCACCACCGAGCCCCAGAAGATGAAGCGATCGAACCACCGCGTCCACCGTTCGCCCTTGCCCTGGTGGCGGTACTCGAACGACACACCGCGCAGGATCAGGGCGAGGAGGATCACCAGGAGCGCCAGGTAGAAGCCGGAGAACATCGTCGCGTACCACTCCGGGAACGCGGCGAAGAGCGCGGCGCCCGCGACGATCAGCCAGGTCTCGTTGAGGTCCCACACGGGGCCGATGGTGTTGATGATGACGCGCCGGTCGGTGTCGTCCCTGCCGAGGAAGGGAAGCGACATGCCGACGCCGAAGTCGAAGCCGTCGAGGACGAAGTAGCCGATGAGGAAGGCGCCGACGATGAGAAACCAGAGTGTGGTGAGTTCCATGGTGGTGTGTCCGTTCCCGTTTCCCTAGTAGACCGTGGCGAGGCGCTCGTGATCGGCCTCGCCGTGTTCGTCGCGGGCGATCTCGGGCGGGCCGTCCTTCGCGGCCTTCGCGATGAGCCGGAACTCGACCACCGCGAGCGCCCCGTACACCAGGGTGAAGACGATCAGCGAGGTGAGCACCGCCCATCCCGGCACGCCGGGCGAGACGCCCTGCTCGGTGGTCATCACCCCGAACACGATCCAGGGCTGGCGCCCCATCTCGGTGAAGATCCAGCCCACCAGCGAGGCGAGCATGGGCAGCGGCGCCGACCAGATCGCCACCTTCCACACCCACTGGGGCAGTTCGGCGTTCTTGCGGGTGATCCAGAGCCCGACCGCCGAGACGAGCGCGGCGAGCGCGCCGAGGCCGATCATCCAGCGGAAGGCCCAGTACGTCACCCAGATGATCGGGGCGAACTGGCCGTCGCTCGGGCAGGTGAGCAGCGTGTCCGCGCCGCCGCAGTACATCGCCTCATACTCTGCCTGCAGATCCCGGATCCCTTCGACGCTGCCGTCGAAAGTGCCGTTGGAGAGGAAGGAGAGGAGGTACGGGATCCGCACCGAGAAAATCTCATGGGCGCCGTCGGGGGTTCCGAGGCTGAACAGCGAGAAGGAGGCGTCGGCTCCCGATGCGTTCTCGTAGAGCGCTTCGGCGGCGGCCATCTTCATGGGCTGCGTCTCGGTCATCACCATGCCGAGCGAGTGCCCGGTGAGCCCGACCCCGAGGAAGGCGACGATGTTGGTCCAGGCGCCGAAGCGCAGAGCGGCGCGCATCTCTTCGAGGTACTGCCCGCGCTGCAGGTGCCAGGCGGCCACCGCGACCATGACCGTCCCGGCGAACATGGTCGCCGCGAAGAGCGTGTGCGGGAACTGCGTGACGGCCACCGGGTTGGTGAGCACGGCTCCGATGCTCTCGAGCTCCGCGCGGCCGCGCTCCTCGTTGATGGTGAAGCCGTCGGGGTTCTGCATGAACGCGTTGGCGGCGAGGATGAAGTAGGCGGAGGCGACCGTGCCGATCCAGGTCATCCAGATCGTGAGCAGGTGGATCTTCTTCGGCAGCTTGTCCCAGCCGAAGATCCACAGGCCGATGAAGGTCGCCTCGAAGAAGAAGGCGATGAGCCCCTCCATGGCGAGCGGCGCGCCGAAGATGTCGCCGACGAAGCGCGAGTAGTTCGACCAGTTCATGCCGAACTGGAACTCCTGCACGATGCCGGTGACGACGCCCATCGCGAAGTTGATGAGGAAGATCTTGCCGAAGAGCTTGGTGAGGCGGAGGTACTTCTCCTTGCCGGTGCGCACCCACGCGGTCTGCAGGAGGGCCACGAGCAGCGCCATGCCGATGGTGAGCGGCACGAAGATGAAGTGGTAGAGCGTGGTCAATCCGAATTGCCAGCGGGCAAGGATCAGCGGGTCGAGTACGTCGTTCATGTATCGCTCCTGAACGAATGGTGGCACCCTCCCCAAGGGTGCACTCCCTTAGTGAGGTCCGCCACGAGATGTCATTCTCGCCGGAGCTGCCGGTCGGCGACCGGCCACTCGTCACTCTACCCTTTCTGTGAATCAGCTGCGAATCAAACTTGACGTCGAGCTATTTTTCGTTCGCGTCCGAGATAAATGTCGTTTGACGTCGAGCAAAGTCCCCGATTCTCACGGCGGCGGGCAAGCCGCCTTCGCTACAGTCGTCACGATGACGGAACTCCTGAGCGCGCTGATCGAGGCCGTGCGCGACCTCGACCCCACGCTGCGCGCGCTCGTCGCCGGCATCGGGATGCTGCTCGAGACCTCCGTGTTCGTCGGCCTGCTCGTGCCGGGCGACACCATCGCCCTCGTCGCCTCGGTGGGGATCACGAACGCCGCCGAGTTCGCGTGGCTCACCGTCGCGCTCGTCATCGGCTCGCTCTGCGGAGAATCCATCGGCTTCACCCTCGGCCGGTTCTTCGGGCCGCGCCTGCGCAGCAGCCGCCTCGGCCGGCGCCTCGGCGAGCGCAACTGGCGGGTCGCCGAGCACTACCTGGGCGAGCGCGGGGGCGTCGCCGTGTTCCTCTCGCGCTTCCTTCCCGTGCTGCACTCCCTCATCCCGCTGACGGCCGGGATGGCGGGAATGCGCTACCGCCGGTTCCTGCCGTGGACCGCCGCCGCCAGCGTCGCGTGGGCACTGATCGTGACCTCCCTGGGGGCCGGAGCGGCGGCGAGCTTCGAGCAGCTCGCGGATCGCGTGAAGGGCGCCGGCTTCATCTTCGCGGCGGCCGCCCTGCTCGTCGCGGCGGGGCTGTGGGCGCTCAAGCGCGCGTTCCTGCGCCGCGAGCAGACGCACATGCGCGTTGACGAGGCCGGCGACGAAGACGGCGCCGGAGCCGCCGGAGCATAGACGGCGCGTTCAGCCACGCGAGAGGCCACGCCCTAGACTGACGGGGTGACTTCGAACGCGCGACCCGATTCCCGGCCACGCTTCGCGGCCCGCGTCGAGGACTGGATCCACGTGCGGCGGGCTCGTCGCGCCGTCGCACGCGGCAAGCAGCCCTCCGTGATCCCCTACATCGGCTACGGAAGCACCGACTGGGTCCGCGTGCTCGGCCGCGTGCTCTACCTCAAGCCCGAGACCCGGGAGCACACGCGCTTCCGCCACGATGTGGCCGAGGTGTCGCGGGTCAGGGGCTGGCGCACCTTCACGAGCCTCTCGGTTCCCCACCAGCCCGTGCGGGTGCTCATCGACGGCGAGCCCGTCACCGAGGTCGTCGCCGACCGCGGCGGCGTCATCGACGCGATCGTCCCCGTCTCGCTCACTCCCGGCTGGCACACGGTCACGCTGCAGGCGGGCGACAGCGAGGCGGCGGATGCGCCCGTCGACGTCATCGATCCCGCGGCCCGCATCGGCGTGATCTCCGACATCGACGACACGATCCTCATCACGGCGCTCCCCCGTCCCTTCGTCGCCGCCTGGAACAGCTTCGTCCTCGACGAGCACGCCCGCTCCGCGACCCCCGGGATGGCCGTGATGCTCGACCACCTCGTCTCCCGCCACCCCGGCTCCCCCGTCGTCTACCTCTCGACCGGGGCATGGAACGCGGCGCCCGCGCTGAGCCGCTTCCTCGCGCGCAATCTGTACCCGATGGGCCCGCTGCTCCTCACCGACTGGGGGCCGACACACGACCGCTGGTTCCGCAGCGGCACCGAGCACAAGCGGCGGGAACTGGAGCGCCTCGCCACGGAGTTCCCCGATGTGCGCTGGGTGCTCTTCGGCGACGACGGGCAGCACGACGAGGAGCTGTACCACGAGTTCGCGACCGCCCGTCCCGGCAGCGTTGCCGCGGTCGCGATCCGTCAGCTCTCCGTCGGGGAGGCGGTGCTGGCCGGCGGCCGCTCGAAGGCGAATCTGCATCGCACCACGAGCGGCGTTCCCTGGGTCTATGGTCCCGACGGCGCGACGCTGCGCGAGGAGCTGCGCAAACTGGGCTTGATGTGATCCCCGACCGTCTCGCCCGCTGGGGGCGCGCGCCCGGCGCCCTCACGAGCCGCGTGCGGGCCGAACGCCGCGTGCCGCTGATCCAGGTCGTGAAGACCCTCGCGGCGATGATCCTGAGCTGGTTCCTCTGCCTGCTCGTCTTCCCGGGTCAGCTGCCGATCTTCGGAGCCATCGCCGCCCTGCTCGTCGTGCAGGACAATGTGAACCAGTCGCTCAGCAAGGGGCTGGAGCGCGTGGTCGGGGTGCTGCTCGGCGTGGGCGTGGCGCTCCTCACCGGCGAGTTCCTGGGCCAGCACTCCTGGCTGTTCATCGCGGCCCTCGTGGCGGGCCTCGCCCTCGGCTGGCTGCTGAGCATGACCCCCAGCGCCGCGAATCAGATCGTCGTCAGCGCGCTGCTCATGATCGCGCTCGGCGGCCTCGATCTGCAGTACGGCGTCGAGCGGGTCGTCGAGACGCTGATCGGCGCGCTCATCGGCGTCGGGATCAACGCGCTCGTCGTCGCCCCGGTGCGCACGCTCCCCGTCCACGAGGCGATCATCGCGCTCGCGGAGGACGCCGCCACCGCGCTGCGCCGCATCGCGGACGCCCTCGACCGGCCGCGCGACGACGACTGGCTGGAGCGCATGCACCGCGAGGCGCGCGCCCTGCAGGCGGAGCGCGCCCGAGTACACACCCTGCTGCGCGAGGCGCGCGAGAGCCTGCGGCTCAATCCGAGGAGCCGGCGCTTCCGGCAGGGACTGGCGGCCGACGACGCGCTCTTCCAGCGCCTGCAGCCCATCGTCACCCAGATCGGCGGCATGTCCCGCGCGGTCTACGACCTCTACGAGCCGGACCTGGTCACCGACCCCTCCGTGATCGGCATGGTCGAGGAGCTGCGACGGGCCGCGCACGATCTCGAGCGTCTCGTCCGTCCCGCGCTGCCGGGCTCGGAGCCGCCCGAACCGCCCGCGCTCACCGCGCCCTACACGATCCCGCAGCCCCACCCCGAGCACTGGGTGCTCATCGGCTCGCTCATGGAGGATCTGCGCCGGGTGCGGGGACGGATCACCGGGGAACTCGACTGAAGGCGGACGGGGGCGGGACCGGCCACGCCGATCCCGCCCCCGCCGCCCCGCTCGCGCGGGATACCGCAGCAGACCCTACTGCTGGAGTCCGGCCTGGATGTCGAGCGTGATGGTGACGTCGGAGCCGAGGAGCAGGCCACCCTTCTCCAGGGGAGCGTTCCAGGTGAGGCCGAAGTCCTCGCGCTTGACCACGGTGGTGGCGGTGAAGCCGGCCTTGTAGTTGCCGTAGGC
Organism: Leucobacter massiliensis; assembly: GCF_002982315.1. Classification (GTDB taxonomy): domain Bacteria; phylum Actinomycetota; class Actinomycetes; order Actinomycetales; family Microbacteriaceae; genus Leucobacter; species Leucobacter massiliensis. Next base: position 9,456 of record NZ_MWZD01000014.1, read on the forward strand.
GTCCTCGCCGAAGCCGCCGAACTCGAAGTCGAAGGTGACGGGCTTCGTCACGCCGCGCATGGTGAGCTCGCCGTCGACCTTGAACTCGCCGTTCTCCTCGCGCACGCCGGTGGACGTGAAGACGATCTGCGGGTGCTCCTCCGCGGCGAAGAAGTCGCCGGTGCGGAGGTGGCCGTCGCGGTCTGCCTGGTTGGTGTTGATGGAGGCGACCTCGGCGGTGGCATGGACGGTCGAGTCGAGCGGGTTCTCGGCCGTGACGAAGGTGGCGTCGAACTGCTCGAACTTGCCCTTCACCTTGCTGATCGCGAGGTGGCGCACGGAGAAGCCGACCTCGGAGTGCGCGGCGTCGACCTTCCAGGTGCCGACGCGGTAACCGGGGATCTGGTCTGCGGTGATGGTCATGGATGTTCCTTTCGTTGAACCATGGGGTCTGGAGAGGACAACCGATACATGCAGACGCATATTCCCGCTCCCGGCAGACTTTCTCACGGCCGCCCCCGAGAAGCGTTCAGCGGACCGGGGTCGGGATCGGGCGGGAAGCGACTGCGAGCCGGATCGGGACCGGAACCGGGAACGGGATCGGGTCAGCGCGGACGACGCTTGGCGCTCTCCCGCGCGCGCAGCACGGTCTCCCCCGTCTCCGCGCGCGGCTCGAAGGCCCCGTGGCGGCGGCGCGCCGCCTCGCCGATGAGGAAATCGCTGATGGCCGGGTTCTTGGGCAGCAGCGAGCCATGCAGGTAGCTGCCGATCACATTGCCGGTGCGCGCCCCCTCGACGCCGTCGCTCGGGTTGTTGCCCGCGCCCTGCAGCACGCGGCCGAGCGGACGGGAGCCGGGCCCGAGCGTCGTGACGCCGCTGTGGTTCTCGTAGCCGATGATCTCGCCGAACTCGTCCGAGTCGAGCACGATGTTGCCGATCATGCGCTCGCTCCCGCCGCGGGTCTCCACGTCGAGCACGCCGATGCCCGCGAGTTCCTCGCCCGTGTGGGTGATGAAACGATGTCCGAAGAGCTGATAGAGACCGCACACCAGCAGCATGGGGGTGCCATCCTCGGCGAGGGCGCGGATCCCGTCCGCTCGGGCCGCGAGATCCACCGCGACCCGTCCCTGCCCGGAATCCTGCCCGCCGCCGCCGATCACGATGTCCACGTGCTCGGGCAGCGGATCACCGGGGTTCACCTCGACGACGCGGGGCGCGAATCCGTGGGCACGGGCGCGCCGGGCGAGGGCGAGGACGTTGCCGCGATCCCCGTAGATGTTCATGTCCCGCGGGTAGAGCGAGACGATCACCAGCTCTCGCGCAGCTGCGGGATCCGCGGCCGCCTCGGCCACGAGCCGCTCCGTCGCTTCCAGTTCGCTCACCAGACGTCCTCCACCTCGGTCAGCTCCGCGAGCGCGCGGCGCAGGCCGAGCATTGCGGTGTACGTGCAGTAGATGCGGCGCGGCCGCACGGCCCCGCCCTCGGGCGCGGTGCGGCGCCGGAAGCCGGCGAGCGCACGGCCGAGGTCTTCCTCGACGTGCCCGACCGGCACCTCGTCGTGCTCGAGGCGCAGCGCCATGTCCCACGCGCGGGTTCCGCTCACCGTGTCCACGCCGCCCTCGGCGAGCGAGGTGAAGTCGACGTCCCAGAGCCAGGACATGTCCCGGCCATCGGCGTACTGGTCGTTGATCGCGATCATCACGTCGACACCGCTCGGGTCGAAGGAGGCGAGGCCGAGGCGGAAGCCGGCCGGGTTCTTGACGAGCACGAGATCCAGGGGCTGGCCGTCGAGCGTCAGGCGCTCCCCCCGCCCGAAGGCCGGGCGCACCTCCGCCAGCGCGGAGAGCAGACGCTCGGTCGGCGCCTCGATGCGGAGGCAGTCCGGGCACACCTCCGCCGTCTCGCTGCCGCGGGCGATCATGCGCACGAGCGAGAGCGCCGCGGCCGCGTTGAAGGTGTTGTAGAGGCCCTCGAGCTTGAGCGCGGTCTCGTACTCGCGTCCGTCGATGCGGAACACCGCGCGGTGGTCCCCCACGGCGACGAGGGTGACATCCGCCTCGCGCGGCAGCTCTCGCTCCGGAGCGGATCTCTGCAGGGTGGCGGCGTGGAAGTCGTCGTCGCTGGGGAAGGTGGAGAGGAGCTCGTCGGAGAGCCCGAACTCCCGCACTTCGAGGGGCGGGTGGGCCTCGGCTGGGAGGTCGGCCGCCCGCTCGCGGGTGCGCTCCCCGATGGCCGCGACGAGCCGGTCCTCCCGGTTCACCACCACCCCCTCGGTGGTCGCGTCCGCAATGCGCTGGAGCAGGCGAGCGGTCGTGTCGATCTCCCCGAAGCGGTCGAGCTGGTCCCGCAGCACGTTGAGGAGGAGGGTGTGCCGCGGGGGGACACGGTCGATGAAGTACATGGCGTGAGCCTCGTCGAGCTCCAGCACGGCGACGTCCGCGTCGAGGCGGCCGCGCAGCGAGCACTCCTGCACGATCGCGGCGACGATCCCGCGCGAGAAATTCGATCCGGTGCGATTCGTGAAGACCTTGACGCCCAGCTGCTCCAGGATCTCGACGATCATCTTCGTGGTCGTCGTCTTCCCGTTCGTGCCGCTCACCACGACGACGCCGAGCGGAAGACCGCCGAGCGCGCGGGCCATGAAGCCGGGGTCGACCTTCTCGACGACGAGGCCGGGGAGCGCGGATCCGCCGCCCCGCAACCGGGCGACCGCCCGCACCGCTTTGCCGAGGAGGGCGGAGAGCACATCACGCATGCCTCCCAGCCTACCGTCGGCGGCGGCCCGCGGGCGGCGTGCTCCCGGCCGCGGCTCAGTCCGCCGCGTGCCTCCCGCGCGCCTCTCCGCGCAGTTCGCGCGGCAGCAGCTCCGGCCGCACGCGCCGCGTGCGCTCGATGCGCTGCTCCCGGCGCCACGCCTCCACGGCTGCGTGGTCGCCGCTGAGGAGCACCGGGGGCACGGACCGCCCCCGCCACTCGGCCGGCTTGGTGTAGCTCGGGTACTCGAGCAGCCCCTCCGCCTCGTGGGACTCCTCGACGAGGCTCTCGGGGTTGCCCACGACGCCCGGCACGAGTCGCGCGATCGCCTCGATCATGGCGATCGCCGCGACCTCACCGCCGTTGAGGACGTAGTCGCCGATGCTCACCAGCCGCACGCGGCCGCGCTCGGCGTACTCGTCGAACACGCGCTGGTCGATGCCCTCGTAGCGGCCGCAGCCGAACACCAGGTGCCGTTCGCCCGCGAGCTCCCGCGCCATCCGCTGGTCGAAGACCTCGCCCGCGGGCGAGGGGAAGACGATCAGCGGTTCCTCGGGCGAGGGCGTCTCCGCCTGCTCTGCCGCCTGCTCCGCCCGCTCCCCCGCCTGCGGCGTGCCACCCGGCACCGCCGAGCCTGCTTCCCCTCCGCCGCCCGCGCCGGCGGCCGAGGCCGCCTCGGAGAGGATCCCGTCGAGGACCTCGCCCCACGGTTCCGGCTTCATCACCATGCCGGCGCCGCCGCCGGCCGGAGTGTCGTCGACGGTGCGGTGGCGGTCGTGGGCGGCATCGCGCAGATCGTGCACGCGCACGTCGATGAGTCCCTTGCGCTTCGCCCGTCCCATGAGCGAGAGCTCCAGCACATCGAAGTAGCCGGGGAAGATCGAGACGAGGTCGATCCTCACGGGCGAGACCCTCCTGCGTCGCCGGAGCTTCCGGATTCACCGGTCTCTCCGGGGCCCCCGGCCTCACCCTCAGCGACGTCGATCTCCTCGAAGAGGCCCGCCGGCGGAGTCACCCGCACCACGCCGGCCTCGACGTCCACGCTCGGGACGATGGCTTCGACGAAGGGCACGAGCACGGTGCCGCCGGGCGTGTTCACCGCGAGCAGATCCTGCGCGGGCATGTGCTGCACCTCGGTGACGGTGCCGAGCACCACGCCATCGCGTTCGACGCGCATGCCCACGAGCTGGTGGTCGTACCAGGCGTTCTCCTCCGCGCCGGCGGCTACGGCTTCCTCGTCGATCCAGAGGATGGCGCGCACGATGCTCTCCGCTGCCGTGCGGTCGGGCACCTCCGCGAAGAAGCCGACCGGGGCGTCGTTGAACCAGCGCAGCTCGCGCATCGTGATGGTGCGACCGAACCAGGGCGAGTCCTCGGGGACCTGGAGCTGGAACTCGGCTCCCGGGACGAAGCGCAGCTCGGGATTGTCGGTGAAGAGCTCGAGCTTGATGCCGCCTTTCAGGCCGTGCGGCTTGGTGAGCCGCCCGACGCGCAAACTCCCCGCCCCGCGAGCGGGACGGGGAGCTCGCGGACGCTCGCGCGCCTCGGCCATCAGGCGTCGCCCTCCGGTTCGCCGTCCGTGTCGACGACGTCCACGCGCACCCGGCCGTTCTCCGCGAGGCTCGAGACGAGGGTGCGCAGCGACGAGGCCGTGCGCCCGCCGCGGCCGATCACCCGGCCGAGGTCGCTCGGGTGCACGCGCACCTCGAGCACCTCTCCGCGCGGGGTGTCGCGCACATCGACGCGCACCCGCTCGGGGTGGTCGACGATGCCGCGAACCAGGTGGTCGAGCGCATCGGCCAGCGCGTGCCCGGCCAAGAGGGTCAGTCCTCGCTCGTCTCGGCGGCGGCGTCCTCGGACGATGCCTCCGCAGCGGGAGCCGGCTTCTCGGCCTTGGGCCGCAGCACGGTCTTCTTGGAGGCGTCGGCCTCGAAGACGGGCTTCGGCTCGACGGGCTTCACCTGCGACTCGGTGCTGCCCTCGCCGCTGAACTTGCCCCAGTCGCCGGTCAGCTTGAGGATCGCGGCGACCTGCTCGGTCGGCTGCGCCCCGACGCTCAGCCAGTACTGGGCGCGATCGGAGTCGACCTCGATGAGCGAGGGGTTCTCGGTCGGGTGGTACTTCCCGATCTCCTCGATCACGCGGCCGTCGCGCTTGGTGCGCGAGTCGGCGACGACGATGCGGTAGTAGGGCGCGCGGATCTTGCCGAGGCGCTTGAGGCGGATCTTGACAGCCATGAGTGACTCCTTGAGTGATGTGTGACGCCGTACCCGCTACGGGCCGGAAGCCGAGACGCGCCGGTGCGCGAACTCGTCAATCCTGCCACACCGGCGCGTGAAAATCAATTTTTGTCAGGATCAGGGATTTTGCGAGCAAAGCGACCCTTGGAGCACCCGGGCCGAAGGCTAGCGCAGCCCCTTGCCCAGCATCTGCTGCAGCTTCGCCAGCTCCTCCTCGCTCGGCTGGGCCTTCCCGCCCGCGCCGAGGCCGAAGCCCGATCCGCCGGCCTGCGCAGGCCGCGCCACGGCGCCCGCGGCCTCCTGCGCCCGCTTGGCCGGGTTGCCCGAGCGCTTCGCACCCTTGCCCTTGCCCTGCGGCTTCTTCTTGCCGCCGTGCCCGCCCATCCCCGGCATCGGTCCCATGCCCGGGATCTGCGGCACGCCCCCGCGGGCCACGGTCTTCATCATCTTGGCGGCCTGCTCGAAGCGCTGCACCAGCTGATTCACATCGGTGACCGTCACCCCCGAGCCCTTGGCGATGCGCAGGCGGCGGGAGCCGTTGAGGATCTTCGGGTTCTGCCGCTCCTCGCGGGTCATCGACTGGATGATGGCTTCGGTGCGCACGATCTCGCGCTCGTCGAAGCTGTCCAGCTGCTCCTTCATCTTGCCCATGCCCGGCAGCATGCCCATCATCTTCTTGATGGACCCGGCCTTGCGCAGCTGCTGCATCTGGCCGAGGAAGTCGTCGAGGGTGAAGGCGTCCGAGGCGATCTTCTCGGCGACCTTGCGCGCCTCCTCCTCGTCGAAGGCCTGCTGGGCCTGCTCGATGAGGGTGAGGATGTCGCCGAGGTCGAGGATCCGGCTCGCCATGCGGTCCGGGTGGAAGGGCTCGAAGTCGCCGAGGCCCTCGCCGGTGGAGGCGAACAGGATCGGGCGGCCGGTGACGCTGCGGATCGACAGCGCGGCGCCGCCGCGCGCGTCGCCGTCGAGCTTGGTGAGCACGACGCCCGTGAAGTCTACGCCCTCCTGGAACGCCTGCGCGGTGGCGACGGCGTCCTGTCCGATCATGGCGTCGATGACGAAGAGCACCTCGTCGGGATCGGTGGCCTTCCGGATGTCGGAGGCCTGCTGCATGAGCTCGGCGTCGACGCCGAGGCGACCCGCCGTGTCGATGATGACGAAGTCGTGCTGGGTGCGGCGGGCCTCCGCGACGCCGTCCTTCGCGACCCGCACCGGATCGCCCACGCCGTTGCCGGGCTCGGGCGCGTAGATGTCGACGCCTGCCTGCTCGGCGACCACGCCGAGCTGGGTCACGGCGTTGGGGCGCTGCAGATCGCAGGCGACGAGCAGCGGGGTGTGACCCTGGTCGCGCAGCCACTTCGCGAGCTTGCCCGCGAGCGTCGTCTTTCCCGCGCCCTGCAGGCCAGCGAGCATGATGATGGTCGGCGGGTTCTTCGCGAACTGCAGGCGGCGCTGCTCCCCGCCGAGGATCCCCACCAGCTCCTCGTTGACGATCTGCACGACCTGCTGCGCCGGGTTCAGCGCCTGGTTCACCTCGTCGCCGAGGGCGCGCTCGCGGACCGTGGCGGTGAAGGCCTTGACCACGTCGAGGGCGACGTCGGCCTCCAGCAGCGCGCGCCGGATCTCGCGAACCGTGCCGTCGACGTCAGCGGCCGAAAGCTTGCCCTTCGAGCGGAGGTTCTTGAAGGTCTCGGTCAGCCGAGCAGACAGGTTTCCGAAAGTAGCCATAGCCCGGCCAGTCTACCCGCTCCGCGCCCGCTCCCGCCGACGGGGAGCCGCGTCGCCGGACCGCCCTCAGCCGACGAGCTGAGCGGCGAAGACGTGCGGCGTGAATCCGGTGAGATCACCGATCCCCTCGCCCTGTCCGACGAGCTTGATCGGCAGGCCGGTCTTCTCCTGCACCGAGAGCACGAAGCCGCCCTTCGCGGAGCCGTCGAGCTTGGTGAGCACGAGCCCCGTGACGCCGGCGTGCTCGATGAAGGCCTCGGCCTGCGCAAGGCCATTCTGGCCCGTGGTCGCATCGAGGACGAGCAGCACCTCGGCCACCGGGACCTGCTTCTCGATCACGCGGCGCACCTTGCTGAGCTCGTCCATCAGCCCGCCCTTCGTCTGGAGCCGGCCCGCGGTGTCGATGATCGCGACGTCGTAGCCCTCAGACCTGGCCCGCTCCACGGTCTGGAAGGCGACCGAGGCAGGATCCTGGCCCTGCTGCTGCGGCTTCACGATGTCGACGCCGGCGCGCTCCGCCCAGGTGCCGAGTTGCTCGACCGCGGCGGCGCGGAAGGTGTCTGCGGCGCCCACGAGGATGCGCTTGTCGAAGGCGGTGAGGTAGTTGGCGAACTTGCCGATGGTGGTCGTCTTGCCCACGCCGTTCACGCCGACCACCAGGATCACCGCGGGTCGCTCGGAGAGGCGGAGCGTCGGATCGTAGGCGGCGAGGCGCTCCTCGATCGCGTCGCGCAGCATGCCGCGCATCTCCTTCACCTCGGTGACGCGGTGGCGCTCCACATCCGCGCGGAGGCGGCCCAGGATCGACTCCGTGACGTCCGGCCCGAAGTCCGCGGTGATGAGCGCCGTCTCCAGTTCGTCCCAGGTGTCCTCGGTGATGAGCTCGGGACCGCTGAAGATGCTTCGGAACGCTTTCGAGAAAGACCAGGATCGCTCAGCCATGCTCACGATCCTAGCCGTGCCGCGGGGCGCACCCCTCGCGAGCACCGTCGGCCTCGGCGGACCGCGGAGCGCGCCAGGAGGCGGCGCACTGCCTCCGGCCGCCGCGGATCCGGCCCCGGTTTCTCGGGCTCCTCCAACGCGGCAGGCCGCCTCCCCGTCCCGCATGTCTCGGATCGACAACGATGCCGGGCCGCCCCGCGCTCGGTTACGCGCCGTCACACGATGCGGGTATATTTGGGCGACACCTTGTGCGAAGGGACGCTCCGCGCCCCACGTTCATTGACCAACGGAGGTCCGATGAATCGAACACCCCCACGGCGAGGAACGGCAGTGAAGGCGCTGCTGCTGCTCGTCCTCACGGCCCTGCTCAGCGCGCTCGGCGTCGGCGGACTCAGCTCCCCCGCCTACGCCGCGGACTGTGCTCCCGACGCATCGACCGCTTGCGTGCAGGGCGTCATCAAGCTCGCGAGCGGCGAGCCGGCTCCCGGTATCGCCGTCACCCTCAGCGGCGGCGGCGAGGAGCAGGAGACCACCACCGACGCCACCGGGAAGTGGGTGTTCAGCGTCACCGAGGCGGGCAGCTACACGGTCGCCGTCGACGAGGCCTCGCTCCCCGAAGGGCAGTTCTTCCGCAGCGCGGACAGCCGCGAAGTGGAGGTCCAGCTCAATAGCCAGGCGAGCGCTCTCTTCCCCCTCACGGACGACCCCGAGGCGGTGCAGCAGCCCGCGGGCGAGGACGAAGACGAGGCGGCCACGGCGGGTGCCTCGCGGAGCTCGGCCGATCCGTTCTCGTGGCCCCGCTTCTGGCAGCAGTTCGTGTCTGGCATCCGCATGGGCCTGCTCATCGCGCTCGCCTCGCTCGGCCTCTCGCTGGTGTTCGGCACGACCGGCCTGAGCAACTTCGCCCAGGGCGAGATGGTGACCATGGGCGGCCTGCTCGCGGCGCTCTTCATGGGCCTCACCGGCAATCTCTGGCTCGCCGGCCTGCTGGCGGTGATCGCCTCGGCCGGCTTCGGATGGGCGCAGGACAAGGTGCTCTGGAAACCGCTCAGGAAGAAGCGGCTGAGCCTGATGCAGCTGATGATCGTGTCCATCGGCCTCTCGATCACGCTGCAGTACACCTTCCAGTTCTTCTTCGGCTCGGGCGTGGTGCGCATCGACCGCGGCACCGCCGAGACCATCACCCTCGCGGGGGTCACGCTCACCGTGCAGTCCTACATCGCGATGGGGGTCTCGCTGCTCGCGATCATCGCCGTCGGACTCGGGCTCATGTTCACCCGCTTCGGCCGCGCCACGCGCGCGATCTCCGACAACCCGGCGCTCGCCCGCGCCTCGGGCATCGACGTCGATCGGGTCATCAACATCGTCTGGGTCGTCGGCGGCGGCCTCGCGGGGCTCGCAGGGGTGTTCTTCGGACTCGTCTTCAACGGGCTGAACTGGTTCACGGGCGGCACGATGCTCCTCATGTTCTTCGCCGCGGTGACCCTCGGCGGACTCGGCACCGCGTTCGGCGCCTTCGTGGGCTCGATGATCATCGGCATGATGGTGGAGCTGACCAACATCTGGCTGCCCGGTGACCTGAAGTACGCGACGGCGCTGCTGCTGCTCATCCTCATCCTGCTGGTCCGGCCGCAGGGCATCTTCGGTCGTAAAGAGCGGATCGGCTAAGGGGCATCATGAACTTCTGGATCGAACTCCTGCAGAGCATCGTGCAGACCGCGCTCTCCCCGACGACCGCGGCCTTCGTGCTCGCGGCCATCGGCCTCAACATCCACTTCGGCTTCACCGGCCTGATGAACATGGGGCAGGCGGGCTTCATGCTGATCGGAGCCTACGGCTTCGGCATCTCGGTGTCGTTCTTCGGCCTCGGCTTCTGGCCCGCGCTGATCATCGCGATCGCCGCGGCGGTGGTCTTCGCCCTGATCCTGGGCATCCCCACGCTGAAACTGCGCGGCGACTATCTCGCGATCGTCACCATCTCCGCCGCGGAGATCGTCCGCATGACCGTGAAACTCGCGGTCCTGCAGGACATCACGGGCGGCCCGAGCGGCATCCCCGGCCAGCGCTACCGCCCCGTGTTCACCGAGCTGTCCCCGCTGCCCGAGGGCAAGACCACCTTCCTCGGGCTCACCTACGCGAACACGGGCGTCGACGACTGGTGGACCCGGATCGTGGCCTGGGGCCTCGTCGCGCTGTGCCTGCTCATCACCTGGCTCCTCATGCGCAGCCCGTGGGGCCGCGTGCTCAAGGGCATCCGCGAGGACGAGGACGCGGTGCGCAGCCTGGGCAAGAGCTCCTACGCCTACAAGATGCAGGCGCTGATCCTGGGCGGCGTGATGGGAGCCTTCGGCGGCATCGTCATGGCCCTGCCGGCCGCGATGCAGCCCGACTCGATGGGGCGCCCGACCACCTTCAACCTCTGGATGATCATGCTGCTCGGCGGCGCCGCCACGATCTTCGGGCCGCTACTGGGCAGCATCCTCTTCTTCGTGGTCCGGCTGCTGCTGACGAGCCTCGCCGGCGAGTTCATTCCGAGTTCCCTGCTCAGCTCCCAGCAGACGGAGCAGCTGGCCTGGATCCTGATCGGCATCTCGCTGATCCTGCTGGTCGTGTTCAGACCGCAGGGAATCCTGGGCAACAAGAAGGAGCTGTCGTTCAATGTCTGAGCCGAACTACCCCTACGACCGGCAGGCACTCCGGGCAGAACTGGCCACGCTGGAGCAGGTGCCCGGGGTCCCCAAACCGGATCCGATCCTCACCGTCGATCGCATCGAACGACGCTTCGGCGGCATGACGGCGGTGAACGTCGAGCACCTGGAGGTCCCGCGCGGCGCCATCACCGCGCTCATCGGGCCCAATGGCGCCGGCAAGACCACCTTCTTCAACCTCATCACCGGCTTCGACCAGCCCTCGAACCGGCGGCGGCTGATCGGAGGCGGCGAGGCGAAGTGGGCATTCAACGGCAAGGACCTGCGGCGCACCGGGGCCTCCCAGGCCGCCCGCGCTGGCATGGTGCGCACCTTCCAGCTGACGAAGGCGCTCGGCCGCATGACCGTCATGCAGAACATGCTCATCGGGGCGAACAACCAGCCGGGTGAGAACCTCTTCGTGGGCCTCGTGAAACCGCTCTGGGCTGCGCGCGAACGTGAGAACGTCGCCCGCGCGGAGGAGCTGCTCGCGCGCTTCAAGCTCGATGCCAAGAAGGACGACATGGCGGGCGACCTCTCCGGGGGCCAGAAGAAGCTCCTCGAGATGGCGCGGGCGCTCATGTCGGACCCCGCGATGGTGATGCTCGACGAGCCGATGGCAGGCGTCAACCCGGCTCTCACGCAGAGCCTGCTCGGGCACATCCAGGCGCTGCGCGACGAGGGGACCACGGTGCTGTTCGTCGAGCACGATATGCACATGGTGCGGCACATCAGCGACTGGGTGGTCGTCATGGCGCAGGGAGAGATCATCGCGGAGGGCCTTCCCGAGGACGTCATGACGAGCCAGGCCGTCGTCGACGCCTATCTCGGCGCCCACCACGACAAGGATCTCGGCGACGACGAGGCGCTCACCACGGGCGTGCTCAGGTCCATCGCACAGGAGGTCGAGGCCGAAGAGGTCCAGGAGGAGAGCCGATGAACGATCAGCAACGACTCGTGGTGAAGGCCGACGAGTTGCACGCGGGCTATCTGCCGGGCATCAACATTCTCAACGGCTGCACACTCGAGGCCTATGCCGGCGAGCTGGTGGGCATCATCGGCCCGAACGGCGCGGGCAAGTCGACGCTGCTGAAGGCGCTGTTCGGCCTCGTCGACATCCGCCAGGGCAGTGTCACGCTCGACGGCGAGGACATCACGCACGCCGCCACCGACCAGCTCGTGCGCAAGGGCGTCGGCTTCGTCCCCCAGACGAACAACGTGTTCCCCTCGCTGAGCATCGAGGAGAACCTCCAGATGGGGCTCTTCCTGAAGCCCAAGGAGTTCGCGAGCCGCGCGGCGCAGATGTGGGAGCTGTTCCCCATGCTCGCGGACCGCCGCAAGCAGCGGGCCGGATCCCTCTCCGGCGGTGAACGGCAGTCGGTGGCGATGGCGCGCGCCCTCATGATGGATCCGAAGGTGCTGCTGCTCGACGAGCCCAGTGCCGGCCTCTCCCCCGTGCGGCAGGACGAGACCTTCATCCGCACCCGGCAGATCAACAAGACGGGCGTGACGATCATCATGGTGGAGCAGAACGCGCGGCGCTGCCTGCAGATCTGCGACCGCGCCTACGTGCTCGACCAGGGACGCAACGCCTACGACGGGCCCGGCCGCGAACTGGCCAACGACCCGAAGGTGATCGAACTGTATCTCGGCACGCTCGCCTCGGAGGTCGAGACCCGGACGGGCGGCGACGCGGCCTGAGACAACGCGAAGAGGGCCGGTTCCCGCGGGAACCGGCCCTCAGTCGTGCTCGGCGGCGCCGGGCCGAGTGCTCGGCGCCGCCAAAGCCCTTACTTCGTCTGGCCCTCGACCGCCTTCTGGAAGACGGGGTTGTTCGAAGCATCGTACTTGTAGATGCCGATGAACGCCGAGGACGGGTCGTTGTTGTCGTTCAGCGGGCCGGTGCCCGCCTTGCCGGTGTAGTGGATGTCCTTGCCGTCGTCGAGCAGCGCCTTGCAGTCGGCGAAGCTGCTGCACTCCTCGCCGCCGTCGGCACCGGAGACCGCGTGGAGCTCGCCCTTGATCGAGTCGGCGTCGGTCGCCCCGGCCTTCTCCGCGGCGAGCGACACGAGCATCACCAGGTCGTACGCCTCCGGCGCGTAGGTGAAGCTCGCCAGCTCCTTGCCGTACTGATCGGTGTAGATCTTCTTGAGCTGCGCCTGGAAGTCGTCGTTGGCCTGAGCACCCGGGATCGAGCCCTGCGCGCCCTCCAGCGTGCCCTCGGGGAACTCGTCGCCGTAGCCGTTCGCATTGCCGTCGACCAGGTAGAAGTTCGAGAGGTCGAGACCCTGGTTCACGGCCTCCGGGACGATCTGCTTGAACTGGTCGTAGGTGACCACGACGATGGCTTCGGCTCCCGAGTCCTTCACCGCGGTGATCTCCGAGGCGAAGGAGGTCTGCTCGGTCGGGAACTCGTTGCCCTCGCCCTTGCCGCCGTAGACGACCTCGGCGCCGCCGGCCTCGACGGTCTCCTGGATCACGTCGCGCAGGCCCAGGCCATAGGGATCGTTGAAGGTGAGGAACGCGACCGTGCTCTTGCCGTCGGAGAGGATCTGGTTGCCGAGCGCGTCGCCCTGCACCGTGTCCGGCGGTGCGGTGCGGAAGTAGTTCGGGCTGATCCCGCTGAGGTCCGCCGCGGTGTTCGACGGGGACCCCATGAGGATGCCGGCCTCCGCGATGCGGTCGACCACGTGGGAGCTGCGCCCGGAGCCCATGGCCCCGAGCACGAACGCCGGATCGGCGGCGATGACATCGTCGGCGCCCTTCTCGACCACGGTGAGATCGCTCGCGTCGCCCTCGTTGCCCTCGGCAACGATCTCGATCGGCTGGCCGAGCACGCCGCCGGCGGCCTCGACGTCGGCGAGCGCCTGCGCGATGCCCGCCTGCACGGGAGGCATCAGGAAGCCGAGCGAACCGGTCTGCGGGAGCAGCGTGGCGATCTTCAGCGCCTCGGTGCTTCCCGAACCGCCCTCGTCGGTGGCGGCGGGCTCGTCCGAGCTCGTCGTCGAGCATCCCGCCAGCACCAGCGCCGCGCTCGCCAGCAGCGCGAACGCGCCCGCAGTTCTCTTGGAGTAAACCCTCATTGGTTACGCCTTTCTCAGATGTGAGTGACGCCCCCTCATCGGAGCGCTGAGTCTAGAGAATAGTCGGCAGCGCACCGCGACGGCCAATCGATCACAGCGGCGAAACAAAGTTGTTAGAAAACTCGGGCGCACCGCCGTGGGCGAACGACAAGCCGGCCTCTGCGAGCGGAGCGCGGAAGCGGAGCGCGGAAGCGGCCCGCGCCCTCAGCCCTCCTCGCGGCCGATCCGCTGACCGACGACCGCCGAGATCCCGTCCTGCCGCATCGAGACGCCGTAGAGCGCGTCGGCGATCTCCATCGTGCGCTTCTGGTGGGTGATGACGATGAGCTGCGAGTTCTCGCGCAGCCGCTCGAAGACCTGCAGCAGGCGTCCCAGGTTCGCATCGTCGAGCGCCGCCTCGACCTCGTCGACGATGTAGAACGGGCTGGGCCGCGCCTGGAAGATCGCGATCAGCCACGCCACCGCCGCCAGCGACCGCTCCCCGCCGGAGAGCAGCGACATCCGCTCCACCTTCTTGCCGGCGGGCCGCACGGCGATATCGATGCCGGTGTTCAGCAGGTCGTCGGGATCGCTCAGCGCGATCTCTCCCGATCCCCCCGGGAAGAGGATCGGGAACACCTCGGCGAACGCGGCGCGCGTGTCCTCGAAGGCCTCGGCGAAGATGCCCTGCATCTTCTGATCGAGCTCCTCGATGATCGAGAGCAGATCGGCGCGGGTCTTCGTGAGGTCACTCAGCTGCTCCGAGAGGAATCGGTGGCGCTGTTCGAGCGCGGCGAACTCCTCCAGGGCGAGCGGGTTGATGCGGCCGAGCTGGGCGAGACGGCGCTCGGCGCGTGCGAGACGCTGCTCCTGCTGCTCCCGCGTGAGGGCGGCGGGATCGGGTTCGCCCGCGCTCGGCTCCGCAGAGGCGTCCGGCGCGGCGGAGCCGGCTGGCTTCTCCAGCCCCAGCTCGGCGGCGAGCTCGGCTTCGAGACGGTTGGCGTAGGCGGGGACGGAGGCGGGATCGTGCTCGGGATCGCCGTCCGCACCGGGTGCGCCGGGAATCGCGGCACCGTCGGCGCTCGATGCTTCGTCCGCGTGTTCCGAGCGCGGGGGCGCGCTCGGGACCGGGCGCGCGCGAAGCGGGGCTTCGCTCATAGCGCGCGGTCCATACTCGGCGATCAGCACCTCCTCGACGAGTCCCAGCTCGTTGCCCGCGCGTTCGAGCAGCGCGGAGAGCTGCAGCTTGCGCTCGTAGCTCTTGAGCTCGGCGCCGTGCACGCGCTCGGTGAGCGCACCCAGCTGCTGTCGCAGCTTCGACTCCTCCGCACGCAGCAGGGTCAGTTCCTGGCCGTGGCGCGCCCGCTCCTGCTCGGCGCGCTGCTGTTCGAGCCGCGCCTCGGCCAGCGAGCGGTCGCAGGCGTCGAGGATCGCCGGCAGCAGGCCGGCCACCCGCTCGGCCTGAGCGACCTGACGCGAACGCAGCACGGCACGACGGGCGGCCTCCTCGGCCGCGCGGCGTTCGAGCTCCAGCTGCTCGGCAAGGGTGTCCCGGTGCGCGGTCCCGGCGCGGGCGCGCTCGCGCGCCGTCTCGAGCGCGAGACGCGCTTCCATCTCCGCGGCTCGGGCCCGCTCCAGCTCCTGCACGAGCCCGTCGCGCTGGCTCGCGTCGAGGATCGGCCGCGGCTCCGCCTCCGCCTCCGCGAGGGCCTGCACGGCGCGGTCCGCCTCGCGGTTCGCGGCCTCGGCGGATTCGGCGACCGCCGTGATCGCCTGCCGCGCGCGTTCCGCTTCCGCCTGCGCGGCCTCCGCACGGGCCGCGAGCCGGTTGCGCTCCTTCGAGAGCTCGGCCAGGCGGGCGTCGGCGGCACGCAGCTCGGCGTAGGCCTGCTGGGCATCGCTCTTGGCACGCGCGGCCTGTGCGCGCAGTTCGGCGAGCTCCGCCTCGGTCTCCGCGATCTGCTCGGCGACGGCCGCGCGCCGCTGCTCCGCCTGTTCCAGTTCGGCGGTGAGTTCGATGCGCGAGGGGGCGAGTCCGGATCCGCCGCTCAGCGTGTGCTCGGTGAGCACGTCGCCGTGCGCGGTGACAATCGTGAAGCCGAGCGCCGGGAACCGCTCGCGCAGCCGCTCGGCGGCTTCGATCGCCGCGGGCAGCTCCCCGGCGATGTAGCTGCGGGCGAGCAGCCCGCGGACGCCCTCCGGCGCCTCGAGCAGCACCTCCGAAACGCGGGTCAGGCCGGGCACATCCGGCGCGTCCGCCGGCACGGAGCCGCTGCGCGCGATGACGGCGCGCATGCGGCCGAGATCCCGGTCGCGGGCCACCGTCACCGCGCTCTCGGCCGCTGCGGGCGTCTGCGCGAGCAGTGCATCGGCGAAGACGCCGAGCGCCGCCCCGACGGCCGCCTCGAAGCCTTCCCGGACGCGCACGCGCTCGGAGATCCGCTCCCCGATCCCGCCGAGATCCTCGGCCAGCAGCGCGGCCGAGGCATCCCGCTGGTCGAGCGAGCGGGTGAGCGCGCTCACGCGGGCTTCGAGACCGGCCCGCTCCTGCTCGAGCGCGTGCAGGCGATCCCGGGCCTCGTCGCGCGCCTGCTCGCCCGCGGCCTGCCGGTCCTGCGCCGCCCGGTAGAGGTCGTCGAGACCCGTCTCGGGCGTCTCGCCGATCTCTTCGCGCTGCTCGAAGTCGGCGAGCTGCTGCCGGGCCTCCTCCGATCGCGTCTCCGCCTGCGCCACCGCCTGCTCGCGGCGCGCCAGCTCCTGCGCCACGGCGTCGCGCTTCTGCTCGGCGGCTTCGGCGCGCCCGCGCAACTGGGAGAGCTGCAGATCGTGCCGCGACACGAGCTCGCTCTGCGCGGCGATGTGCTCGTCGATGGCATCGAGGGCCTGCTGCGCCTGGCGGGTCGAGGCGCCGGCGCGCTGCCAGCGCGCCTCGGCCTCGGGGATCCTCGCCTCGAGGCGGGCGGCCTCCTGCGCGGCTTCGTCCACGGCGCTGCGGCTGAGCCGGTTCACCTGCTCGGGGGCCTCGGCCTGCGTGGCGAGGAAGGTGAGCCGCTGCTGGGTCTGCGCGAAGAGCCCGCGCAGCTTCGACTGCGCCGATTCGAGGCCGAGGGTCACGCGGCGGGCGGCGTCGAGCTCCTCGCTCTCGCGGTCCTGTTCCAGGCGCTCGATGCGGAGCTGCTTCTGCTCGATCTGCTCCTGCAACACGATCCGCTCCGAGTGCTGCTCGGTCTCCTCCCGGGCGAGGGCGTCGAGCTCGGTGCGCAGCCGGAGCACGTCGTCGGCGAGCAGCCGGGCCTTCGCATCGCGCACCTCGGCAGCGATTCCCTGCGCCTGCTTGGCGACCTCGGCCTGCCGGCCCAGGGGCTTCAGCTGGCGCCGGATCTCGCCCGCCAGGTCGTTCAGGCGGGTGAGGTTGGTCTCCATCGCCTCCAGCTTGCGCAGCGTGCGCTCCTTGCGGCGGCGATGCTTCAGGATCCCGGCCGCCTCCTCGATGAAGCCGCGCCGGTCCTCGGCGGTCGCCCGCAGCACCGCGTCGAGCTGCCCCTGGCCCACGATGACGTGCATCTCGCGGCCGAGTCCGGAGTCGCTGAGCAGCTCCTGCACGTCGAGCAGGCGGCACGCCTCGCCGTTGATCGCGTACTCGCTGGAACCGTTGCGGAACAGCGTGCGGCTGATCGTCACCTCGGTGTATTCGATGGGCAGCGCGCCGTCGCTGTTGTCGATGGTGAGGCGCACCTCGGCGCGGCCGAGGGGACCGCGGGTGGAGGTGCCGGCGAAGATGACGTCCTCCATCTTGCCGCCGCGCAGGGTCTTCGCCCCCTGCTCCCCCATCACCCAGGCGAGCGCGTCGACCACATTGGACTTGCCGGACCCGTTCGGCCCGACGATCGCGGTGACGCCCGGCTCGAACTGGAAGGTCGTCGGCTGCGCGAACGACTTGAAGCCCTTGAGCGTCAGGCTTTTGAGGTGCACTCCGCCCCCTTCCGTTCTCCCGCCGGCCCGCCGCGCACCAGCCGATCCCTATGACTGTACCCGCTCGGCCCGCTCTCGCCCCCGATTGACCCTCATGCCGCCGCTGAACGGCCCACGGGCCGGGCGCGGGTGCCGGTCCCGGAGCGCGTCGCCGATGCTCAGCGGGTGGCGAGGAGTGCGCCGTGGGTGCGGCCGGGGCGGATCTCGCGGCTTTCCGTGTGCACCACGCTGAAACCCGCGGCCTCGACTTCAGCGGCCAGCAGCGCGATCGGCCAGGCGTGCGCGGTGGTGATCGCGTGGTCGAAGGACGCGAGGCGTTCTCCCGCGAAGAATCCGAGCAGCAGACCACCGCCGGGTCGCAGGCAGCGCGCGAACTCCGTGAGCGCCGCTCCGATCCGATCCGGTGCGGTGTGGATGAGCGAGTACCATGCGAGCACGCCGCCGAGCGTTCCGTCCGCGACGCCCAGCGCCTCCGCCTGCGCGATCCGGTAGCGGCTCTCGGGATACGTCTCCCGGGCGAGCTCGATGAACTCCGTCGTGGGGTCGATCCCCTCGGCATCCGCTCCCAGCAGGCGCAGGTGATCGGTCCACTGGCCGGGCCCGCAGCCGACGTCGAGGATGGGGCCGTCGATCCCGGAGGCCCAGCGCGCGACGAGGGCGAGGTCGGCCTCCTCCACGTGCTCGATCCGCCCCACCGCGGCTTCGTACTCACCCGCGCGCCGCCCGTAGGCGCCGCGCACTCGCTCGACGCTCACCGCGCGCCCCGCGGAGGCACGGAGCCGACGCTCACGCGCTCCAGACTTCGACATGCCGCCGGTCCTCGGGCACGAGGGAATCCCTGAGCGAGGCGTCGAAGGTCGCCAGCCGGGTCTCGTGGGAGGCGGCGAGGTTGACCAGCCAGAGGTCGGTCACCTGGCGTCGCCCCATCAGCACTCGCGTGTCGATCCTGGCCTCTGCGAGCGTGCCGGTGTCGTGGAGGAACGTCCATCCGCGAACCCGTCGTATCGCGGCGAGCTGCGCGAGGGCTTCTGCGCCGCTCACGCGACGTCCGACCACTTGTTCCGTCAGCAGCAGGCGCAGCAGCCCTGCCTCCGTCGCGGGGCAGGTGCTCCACTGCCCCAATCGAGCGAAGCTGGTGTGAGCGGCGGCATGATGCACGTGCTGATCCCATGTCAGTGCGAGCAGCACGTTGACGTCAAGCAGCATGTCCGTCACCGGCGATGTCGGCATCCTCGTCGCGATACGCGGCAACAAGTTCGTCCGTGACCGGGCGGCCGACGACGCCGCGCAGCACCGGGAAACCAGTCTCTGCAGCGGAGTCCAGGGGAGGACGGCTGATACCCGCGAGTGCGAGTTCGGAAACCGCTCTCCCGAGCGAGATCCTGTCCGCATTCGCCTTGGCACGGGCAGCGCTCAGCACGACGGGGTCGAGATCGAGCGTGGTTCGCATATACGCATCATAACATCAGAGCATCACTTCCCTGAACCGGCAGCACTCACTCAGTCACCTCACGTCGCGTGCGAGGAGGCCGCCGGGCCGCCGTGGGTGCCGCCGGGGCGGATCTCCCGGGTCTCTGAGGAGGTCACGGTGAGACCCCGTTCTCCCGCGAAGAACCCGAGCCGCAGGCTACCGCCGGGTCGCAGGCAGCGCGCGAATTCGGCCAGCGCCGCCCCGATCCGATCCGGTCATCGTCATGCAGCCATGATGGCATCATCGAATTCACATGCGTAACGGTCGGACGCCACAGGCATGCCACGCGTTCACCGCCGCCGCTGGCAGCGGGGGCAGAAGTGGGAGGAGCGGCCGGCGAAGGGGATGCGGCGGATCGGCTCACCGCAGCGCGGGCACGCCTCGCCGGTGCGCCCGTAGGCGTTGAGCGAGTGCGCGAAGTACCCCGCCTGGCCGTTGACGTTGACGTACTGGGCATCGAAGCTGGTGCCGCCCTCGGCGAGGGCCTGGGCGAAGACCTCGCGCACGCGCTGCAGCAGTTCATGGGCCTTCCGCGGCCCGATCCGGAGGCCGGGCGTGGCGGGGTGCAGCCGCGCGCGCCAGAGCGCCTCATCGGCGTAGATGTTGCCGACGCCGCTGATCAGGGACTGGTCGAGCAGCAGGGCCTTGACGGCGGTGCTGCGCGATCGCAGAGCCGTGACGAAGGCGAGATCGTCGAAGGCGGCATCGAGCGGGTCCCGGGCGATGTGCGCGGCCTGGCCCGGCACCCAGCCCCCGCCCGCGGCCGGTCGCAGCGCGTCGAGCGCGAGCGAGCCGAAGAGGCGCTGATCGGCGAAGTCGAGGCGCAGCTCGCCGTGGGCGGGGTGCTCGATCCAGAGCCGCACCCGCACGTGCCGGTCGTCGGGGGCGTCGAGCGAGCGCAGCAGCAGCTGCCCGCTCATGCCGAGGTGGGCGAGCAGGGCGGTTCCCGCGGCTTCCTCTGCGAGCGGGATCCAGAGGAACTTGCCCCGCCGCTCGGGCGCGGCGAGGCGGATACCCGTGACCCGCCGCTCGAAGTCCGCGGAGCGGAACAGGCCCGCCTCGGCGGTGAGGGTGACCCCGTGACCGCCGAGGCCGTCGTCCGCCGCAGCCCCGTCGGCGCCGAGCGGCACGTGCCGCTTCAGGGCTCGCGGATCCCGCACCTCGGCCGCGATGACCCGCGCCCCCGCGACCGCGGGAGCGAGCCCCGCGCGCACCACCTCGACCTCGGGCAGCTCGGGCATGCAACGCTCCCCCGCTATTCGCCGCGACGCGCGCGCAGCTGGGACACCGCGTCGCGGGCGGCCGCGAGCTCGGCGACCTTCTTGCTCGTGCCGGTGCCGGTGCCGGTCACGCCGTCGAGCGTCACCCGGGAGGTGTAGCGCCGGTCGTGGTCCGGTCCGCTTCCCACCGTCTCATAGGGCGGGTGCGGCTGCCCGATCCGCGCCGCCTCCTTCTGCAGCGTGGTCTTGGGGTCCAGAGTCACCGTGAAGCGCTCCGGGTCTGCGAACAGCGGCGCGACGAGCTGCAGCACGAAGCGGTCCGCGGTCTCGGGAGAGGTCGACAGGAACACCGCCCCGATGATCGCCTCGACGGCGTCGGCCAGCAGCGAGTCCTTGTCGCGCCCGCCGGTGCGTTCCTCTCCCCGCCCCAGACGCAACGAAGCGCCGATGCCGAGCCCGCGCGCCACCTCGGCCAGCGCGACCGTCGACACGAGCGCGGCACGGCGCTTCGCCAGCTCGCCCTCGCTGAGCTCGGGGTAGTCCCGGTAGAGCTTGACGGTGACGGCCTGCCCGAGAATGGAGTCGCCGAGGAACTCCAGGCGCTCGTTGTGAGGCGCGCCCCCGTGCTCATACGCCCACGAGCGATGCGTCAGCGCGAGCCGCAGCAGTTCCGGGTCGACCTGCACGCCGAAGGGCACGAGAAAGCCGTCGGGCTCACCCTGGGGCGTTCCCGACGGCTCTCGAAGCTTGCGGGCCAAGTTACGCGTCGGCGACCTTGCGGCCCTTGTACTCGAGGAACAGGGCGTTGCCCTGCGAGTCCTCGACGACGCGGGCACGGTGCGGCAGGCTGTAGACGGTGCGGCCGTTCTCGACGGTCTTCACCAGCTTCGGGGCCTCGGCCTTCCACGCCGAACGACGGTGACGGGTGTTCGAACGCGACATCTTGCGCTTGGGAACAGCCATGATTCTCTCTCCTACTTGCTTGCGGACCCGGGATTCCCACCCGAGCCGGGTTCATCTTCAGCCTCGACCTCGCCCGCCCGATCGCTCGGGCCGGCCTCGAAACCGGCCAGCGCCGCCCACCTCGGATCGAGATCCGCGCCGGGCGCCACCACAGCCTCGGCCTCGCGCAGCTCACCGGACTCGGGATCGAGCCCCGGGCAGTCCGGGCGACACACAGGCTGAAACGGCAGTGCGAGCACTACCGCGTCTCGGAGCGGGGGTTCAAGATCCACGTGATCACCGTGAACCCCATACTCGTCGGCCTCCGAAGGAGTATACGCGAAAAGCTCTTGAAACTCGACTCGAAACGGCGTGGTGAAGTCCCTCAGGCAACGGCCGCACTCCGCGTGGACGGTGGTGCGCACCTCGGCGGAGACGAGCACCCCCTCGTGCACCGATTCCAGCCGGAGCTCCAGCTCGATCGCCTCGCCCTCGGGCACCCAGGCGAGCCCCTCGCCCAGCTTCTCGGGGGCGTCGAGCACGCGGGAGCGCTCACGCATCTCGCCGGGCCGGTGCAGGAGGTCGCGGACGCTCTCCTGGAATACGCGCGAGCCGGCCATCAGGCGGGCCGGTTCCGGTCGAGGAAGCGCGCCACGGCGGACGGCACATAGGGGCTCACGTCCCCGCCCAGCGAGGCCACCTGACGCACGAGCGTGCTGGAGACGTGGGCGTGGGCGGGATCCGGGAGCATGAACATGGTCTCGACGTTCGCGAGGCTCCGGTTCATCAGCACCATCGGCGTCTCGTAGGCGACGTCGATCTGGGAGCGGATCCCCTTCACCAGCACCGAGGCGCCGACCTCGGTGCAGTAGTCCACGAGCAGCCCCACCGACCAGGACGCGACGAGCACGTTGCCGGGCATCTCGGGATCCTCCTGGAGGGACTTCTGGATCAGTCCCACGCGCTCCGCGATCGGCAGCATCGCGTCCTTCCCCGGATTGTGGACGACGAGGACGTGGACCTGAT
This sequence comes from Leucobacter massiliensis, assembly GCF_002982315.1. GTDB lineage: Bacteria > Actinomycetota > Actinomycetes > Actinomycetales > Microbacteriaceae > Leucobacter > Leucobacter massiliensis. The sequence goes on from NZ_MWZD01000014.1 coordinate 31,479, forward strand.
CGAACACGCCGGCCGTGCGGCGGATGACGTCGAGGTGCCCCAGGGTGACCGGGTCGAACGAGCCCGGTACGACGGCGATCTTGCTCATGCCCTCCAGCCTACAGGCCGTGCTGCTTCGCGAAGATGACCGCGTGCACCCGATCCCGCAGCTGCAGCTTCGCGAGCACGCGGCCCACGTGCGTCTTCACCGTCGACTCGGAGAGGAACAGCTCCGCGGTGATCTCGGCGTTGTTCTTACCCTCGGCGATGAGCCGCAGCACGTCCAGCTCGCGCTCAGTGAGGGCGGAGAGCGCGTCGCTCGACGCCGGGCCGGACGGCTCCTCCGCTGCGAATCCCGGTCCGCCGCCCGCCTTGATCTGCTCCAGGAGGCGCCTGGTCACGCTCGGGGCCATCGTCGCGTCCCCCGCCGCGACGCGCCGGATCGCGTCGACCAGCTCGGTGGGCCGGGCGTCCTTCAGCAGAAAGCCGCTGGCGCCCGCGCGGATCGCGCCCGTCGCATACTCGTCGAGGTCGAAGGTGGTGAGCACCACCACGCGCGCCTCCGGGAACTCCGCGACGATGCGGTCGGTCGCGTCGATGCCGTTCATGCCGGGCATGCGCACGTCCATGAGCACCACGTCGCAGCCTCCGCCGCGCTGGGCGAGTCCACGCAGCTCCGCGATCGCCGACTCTCCGTCGGAGGCCTCCGCCACCACTTCGATGCCCGGCTCCGCCAGCAGCACCAGCCGGAAACCCGTGCGGATCAATTCCTGGTCGTCGACCAGCATCACCCTGATCTGCTCCTCGCTCATGCGCGCTCCTCACTCTCTGACACTGTTCGCGGCCGGGCCGCAGCGGCTCCGCCAGGCTCCCCTGCTCCTCCGGATCCCGTCGGCTCGCGTGCGTCGGCGCTCACGGGCAGCACCGCCCACAGTCGCCATCCGCCGCCCGCCGAGGCATCCACGGGGCCCGACTCGATGCTGCCGCCGAAGACCCGCACACGCTCGGCCAGACCGGCGAGCCCGCGCCCCGAGCCGAGGCCGGCGACGGGCGTGGCCGCACCCGGAGGAGTGCCGTAATCGCGCACCTGCACGACGGTCCGATCCGCCTGCCGCAGGACGGTCACCTTCACGCGAGCACCCACTCCCGCATACCGCAGCACGTTCGTGAGGCCCTCCTGCACCACCCGGTAGACCGCGAGCTCCTGTCCGCGATCCCCCGCAGCCTCGCCGGTCACGTCGAGCGACACCGCGAGTCCCGCGTCCACGAATCCCCGCACCAGCTCGGGCAGATCCTGCACGCCCGGCTGCGGGACCAGCTCGGCGCTCCCCTCGGGCGCGTGCAAGGCGCCGAGCAGCCGGCGCATCTCTGCGAGGGCGGTCCGTCCCGTCTCGGCACTGCGTCGCATCGCGTCGGCGGCGGCATCGGGCGCCGCGGTGGCGGCACGGGCCGCGCCCTCCGAGAGCGCGATCATCACCGACACCGAGTGCGCCACGATGTCGTGCATCTCACGGGCGATGCGCGAGCGCTCCTCCGCGACGGCGAGCTGCGCCAGCTGGTCCCGCTCCCGGGCGAGCTGATGCGCCCGGTCGATGATGGCCTGCAGGTAGCGGCGCCGGTTGCCCAGATTGATGCCGAGCAGGACGATGCCCAGATACCAGATCCCCGTCATGATGCTGATCGCGATGAACTCGCCGACGCTGTTCGTGCGCCCCGCTGCGGTGAACAGCGCCTCACCCGGTGTCGCATCGGGCGAGACCGTCGCGGGGAACAGGGACCGCAGCCCCAGGCTCAGCAGACTCGCGCCGAAGGCGATCCCGAATCCCAGCCAGCCCGCCGCCGCACTGCGATAGACGGGCACGGCGTAGAGCATGAAGAGGAGCGCCACCCCGATGGCGAGGCTGATCGCCTGGGAGTCCCCGAGGCTCACGATCACGGTGACGATTAGCCCCGCCAGCGGGAAGCGCCTGCGGAACAGCAGCGCGGCCCCCACAGCCAGCACCCCGAGCAGGATCACGATGCCCTGGGGAGAGGTGAGATACGAGGGAAGCGCCTCGCCCGGGACGTTCTCGTCCAGCGGGGCCGCCGCCGCGAGGAAGTCGATCCCGAGCCCGAGCAGGCAGCCGATGAAATACCAGACGACGATGAACACGTCCACGGCGAGGGGGTGGGCGGCGAGCGCCCGCCGCAGCACGCCGGGCGGGCGCGGCAGCCGCACCTCCTCATCGTTCACCATCACCTGATTCACGCCTTCACCCTATCTTCGCGCCGCTGAGCGGACCGCACCGGTCGGCGCGGTCCGCTCAACGAATCCACGAGGCTACTTCGCGTCGCGACGCTTGAACGCGAGAAGCGCGGGGATCACGACCACAGCCGCCCACAGCACCATGGCCGCGAAGGCCAGCCCGAACCCCGGTCCGGCGGGTGCCGCGGCGGCCGTCTCGGTGACGCCCTGGGCCAGCCGGGAGCCCAGCGACCCCGGCAGATACGACGAGACCTCGGGCACCCAGCTCCATCCCGTCATCGTCATCAGCTGCATCACGATCGGCAGCACGAAGGAGACGCCCGCGACCACGGCGATGCCGCCCGCAGTGGAGCGCAGCAGTGCGGAGACCCCGAAGGCGAACAGTGCGACGAGCGTCAGATAGGCGATCGCGCCGAGCGTGCCCGACACGACCGCGGGCGATCCGAGCTGGGCGGCCGCATCGGGCATGAAGGCGACCGCGACGCCGAGCCCGCCGCCGAAGATCACGAGGGCGGCCGCGACCGATAGCCCCGCGAGCACGAGCATCTTCGCGACGAAGACCGAGGTGCGCTTCGGCACCGCCGTCAGTGTCGAGAGGATCATCCCGCTCGAGTACTCGCTCGAGATCGCGAAGACGCCGAGCACCCCGAACACGAGCGCGAGGAAGCTCGAGAGGAGCGCGGGACCGAAGAGCAGGTACCCCTGCAGCGCGGCGGGGCCGGAGCCGAACATGCCGATCCCCTGCTGACTCCACATGAGGGACATCAGGCCGCTCAGGCCGAGGCCGCCGAGCACGGTGAGCAGGAGGGTGATGCGGATGCTGCGCAGCGAGCTGAGCTTGATCCACTCGGAGCGCAGCACGCCCCCGAAGCCGAGCTTGGCGTGCACGGCGCGGGGCCGGGAGGACACGGTGCGGCCCGCCCCCTGGGACTGCTCGGGTGCGCTGCTCGCGTCGATGATGATGGTGGAGGTCATGGTGCGTTCCTTCAGCTGAATGTGGCGGGTACTGCGGGAGGGGCGGCGGCTGCGGCCCCGGAAGCGGGCGCCGCCCGGGAATCGGACGGGGCGCCGCCGTCGCTCAGGCGGCCTGGTACTCGACCTCGTCGCGCGTGAGCGCCAGGTAGGCGTCCTCGAGGCTCGCGCCGACCGGGCTGAGCTCGTGGAGTTCGATGCCGTACTGCGCAGCGGCCCGCCCGAGCTCGGCCGCGGTGATACCGGTGGCGGTGAAACGCTCCTCCCCCTCGGATTCGAGGGAGACGCCGGGGAGGTTCAGCAGAGCGGAGGCGAGTCGAGCCGCCTCGGGGCTGCGCACCACGACGCGCTCGCCGCCGCCGCGGCTGACGATCTCCGCGATCGGCGCATCGGCGATCACGCGCCCCTTGCCGAGCACGATGACGTGGTCGGCGGTCTGCGCCATCTCGCTCATGAGGTGGCTCGACAGCAGCACGGTGCGCCCCTCACCCGCGAGGTGCCGCAGGAGCTTCCGCACCCACATCACGCCGTCGGGGTCGAGGCCGTTCACGGGCTCGTCGAGGATCAGGACCTGCGGGTCGCCGAGCAACGCCGCGGCGATCCCGAGCCGCTGCCCCATGCCGAGCGAGAAGCCGCCGGCGCGCTTGCCCGCGACCGCGGCCAGGCCGGTCTGCTCGAGCACCTCGTCGACGCGCCGATTCGGGATCCCGTGCGTGGCGGCGAGCGCGCGCAGGTGGCTGCGGGCGCTGCGACCGGGGTGGACGCCCTTGGCGTCGAGCAGGGCGCCGACCTCGGCGAGGGGGGCGGCGCTGTCGCGGTAGCGCTTGCCGTTGACGGTGACCGTCCCCGAGGTGGGGCGGTCGAGCCCCACGGTGAGCCGCATCGTGGTGGACTTGCCGGCGCCGTTGGGGCCGAGGAAGCCGGTCACCTGTCCTGGGCGGATGGTGAAGCTCACATCTTCGACCGCGACCTTCTGGCCGTAGCGCTTGCCGAGTCCGCGTGCCTCGATCATGGTGTCTCCTCGCGTTCGCTCTCCGCCGGGTTTCGGCGATGCTTCCACGCTAGGAGCTGGCGGGTTCTTGGGGATCCCTCCCGGGTGCTGTTCGGGGTGGTACCTGAGTACGAGCGTGCGAGGCAGCGAGGGCGTGCGCGACCCGCGCTCCCGACCCTGGACCCTACGACTTGGCGAGGTTGTCGATGTGCCCGGACTCGCGCTCGCGGGCGAGGAGCGCGGCAAGCCCGGGTGCGCTGCGGAGCTCGGGATCGCGTTCGAGCAGCCCGGCGGCGAGCTCACGGGCGCGCACGATGAGCTCGCCGTGCTCGGCGACGCGCAGCAGCTTCAGCGTGGAACGACCGCCGGACTGGGCGGTGCCGAGGATGTCGCCCTCGCGGCGCAGTTCGAGGTCGATCTCGGCGAGGGCGAAGCCGTCCGTGGTGGCGGCGACGGCTTCGACGCGCTCACGGGCGACGCTGCCCTGCTCGGCGGTGGTCATGAGCAGGCAGAGGCCGGCGTGCTCGCCGCGGCCGACGCGACCGCGCAGCTGATGGAGCTGGGAGATGCCGAAGCGGTCCGCGTCCCGCACGATCATGATCGAGGCGTTGGGTACGTTGACGCCCACCTCGATGACGGTGGTGGCGACGAGGATCCCGATCTCGCCCGCGGCGAAGGCGCGCATGATGCGGTCCTTCTCGGGCGAGGCCATGCCGCCGTCGAGCCCGGCGATCTCCGCGCCCGCGAACTCGGGGCGCGCGCGCAGTTCGGCGACCGTGTCTGCAACATTGGCGAGGGGGCGGGGGCCCTGCCCGTCCCCGGCCTCCGCTTCCCCTTCCACGGCAGGATCGACTTCGCCCGGCGCGATCGCGGGGCAGACGACGTACACCTGCCGCCCGGCGGCGAGGTCCTCGGCGGTGCGCGCCCAGACCCGGGCGGCCCGCTTCGGCATCTCCAGCTCGGGGACGGTGAAGGTCTCGATCCCCTGCCTGCCGCGCGGCAGCTCCCGGATGGTGAGCACCTCGAGATCCCCGAAGGCGGTGAGCGCGACCGTGCGCGGGATCGGGGTGGCGGTCATGGCGAGCACGTGCGGCTGGGTTCCCTTGCGGCGCAGCGCCTCGCGCTGCTCGACGCCGAAGCGGTGCTGCTCGTCGACGACGACGAGCCCCAGGTCGAAGAAGGTGACGTTGTCGCTGATGAGGGCGTGGGTACCGACCGCGACGCGGGCGGTTCCGGCGGCGAGGGAGAGCAGAGCGCGTTTCCGCTCGCTCGCGGGCATGCGCCCGGTGAGGAGCACGGGATTGAGCTCCGCCGTGAGTTCCGGCCCGAGCGCTTCGGTGATGGAGCGGAGGTGCTGAGCCGCGAGCACCTCCGTGGGCGCGAGCAGTGCGCTCTGTCCCCCGGTCCCGGCGACCTGCAGCATGGCGCGCAGCGCGACGAGGGTCTTCCCCGAGCCGACCTCGCCCTGGAGCAGCCGGTGCATGGGGTGCGGTTCTGCCAGTTCCGCAGCGATGACGTCGCCGGCCCTGCGCTGGTCTCCGGTGAGCTCGAAGGGCAGGCGCGCGTCGAAGCGCGCGAGCGGGCTCCCCGTGGCCTGTCCGGCCGCGGGCAGCGGCCGCGGAGTGCTCGCCTCGCGGCCCGCACGGCGTCGCCGGTCGAGCAGCGCGAGCTGCAGCTCGAAGGCCTCGCGAAACCGCATGCCGTGCTGCGCGGCGCGCCAGTCGGCGTCGCGCTGCGGGCGGTGGATCAGCTCGAAGGCGCGCGACAGCTCCATCACGTCCTCGGAGTCGCGCAGCTCGCGCGGCAGCGGATCGTCGAGCGGGGCGAGCGCGTCGAGAGCGAGCTCGACGGCGCGCTGGATCGTCCAGCTCGGCATCTGCGCGGTGGCCGGGTAGATCGGCACGGGGGTCTCGGCCCAGGCCTTCGCGGCGGCCTCGTCGAGCCGGTCCGCCCCCGGGGCCGCGTCGCGGTCGTCGAACAGCTCGTACTCGGGGTGCTGCAGCTGGAACTGCCCGCGATACTCGCTGACCTTTCCCGCGAAGATGCCGCGGCGGCCGGCGATCAGCTCGCGCACCCGCCACTGCTGGTTGAAGAAGGTGAGGGTCAGCGTTCCCGTGCCATCGGTGATGCGGGCTTCGAGGAGGGTGCCGTTGCGGCGCTGCATGCGCCGCTCGCGCACGTCGAGCACCTGGGCGACCACCGTGATCTGCTCGCCGAGCGGCAGCCCGCGCAGCGGGGTCAGCTCGCCGCGCCGGGAGTAGCGACGCGGGAAGTGGGTGAGCAGATCGCCGACCGTGCGCATGCCGAAGGCCCGGTCGAGGGGCTTCGCGGTGCGATCGCCGACGACCCCGCCGAGCGGGGTGTCGAGCGTCACGGAACCCATGCGACCAGCGTAGCGGTGACCCCCGACGCCGGAGCCCCGGGGCGGCGGTGCGCGCGAGCCGCCACGCGGTAGCCTCTTCGGGTGACGAGAATCATTGCGGGGGCGGCCGGATCACTGCGCCTGGAGGTGCCGAAGTCGGGTACGCGGCCGACGAGCGACCGGGTGCGCGAGGCGATCTTCTCCGCGCTGGAGTCGTGGGGACTCGTCGAGGGCTGCCGCGTGCTCGACCTCTACGCAGGATCGGGGGCGCTCGGCCTGGAAGCGGCGAGCCGCGGCGCGGCCGAGGTGCTGCTGGTCGAGAAGCACGCGGCGGCGGCCCAGGTGGCCGCGCGGAACGCCCGGACGGTGCTCGGCGCGTTCAGGGCGGCGGGGTCCGCGCCCCGCATCGCGGTCGTGCGGCAGTCGGTGCAGGGCTACCTCGACGGTGCGGCGCCCGCGCCGGACCGCGAGGCGGGCGCCGACGGAGGCGCGCGGGCAAGCCTCCGGGGAAGCGCGGACGGGCACTGGGACGTCGCCCTGCTCGATCCGCCCTACGATCTCGGCGAGGCCGAACTCACCGTGAACCTTGCGGCGCTCACGCCGCTGCTCGCGCCCGGGGCCGTGGTGCTCGTCGAGCGCAGCTCCCGCTCCCCCGAGCCCGCCTGGCCCACGGGCCTCGTCCCGCTCCGCGCCAAGCGCTACGGCGAGACCGCCCTGTGGTGGGCCGAGCCGGCCCACTGAGCCGCGATCATCGTTCGCCGCCGGCCCCCGGCCACGACACGGGCCCGGGCCGCCTCAGGGGAGCCCGGGCCCGCGCGATCCCGCCCCGCTAGGAGCGCGGGATCAGCGTGTACTTCGTCGACAGGAACTCGTGGATCCCGTCGAAGCCGCCCTCGCGGCCGATGCCCGACTGCTTCACGCCGCCGAACGGCGCCGCAGCGTTCGACACCAGGCCCGTGTTGAGGCCCATCATGCCCGTCTCGAGCTTCTCGATCATGCGGTGACCGCGCGCGATGTTCTCGGTGAAGACGTAGCTCACGAGACCGTACTCCGTGTTGTTGGCGATCTCGACCGCCTCCTCCTCGGTGGAGAAGCGGACGATGCCGAGCACCGGGCCGAAGATCTCCTCGCGCATGATCGCCGCCTGCGGGCTGATGTGATCGATGACCGTGGGCTGGAAGAAGTTGCCCGGGCCGTCGACGGCCTCGCCGCCGGTGACGATCGTGCCGCCCGTCTCGACCGCGTCGGCCACGAGACGCGCCGTGTTGTTCACGGCCTTCTCCTCCACCAGCGCGCCGATGTCGTTGCCCTCGTCCGCACCGCGGCCGATCTTCATGGCCGCGACCTTCTCGCCCACGCGACGCGCGAACTCGTCGGCCACCGACTCGTGCACGATGATCCGGTTCGCCGCCGTGCAGGCCTGGCCGATGTTGCGGAACTTCGCGAGCAGCGCGCCCTCGACCGCCTTATCGAGATCCGCGTCCTCGAACACCACGAAGGGAGCGTTGCCGCCCAGCTCCATCGAGGTGCGCAGCACGTTCTGCGCCGCGGCCTCGAGCAGCTTCACGCCCACCGGCGTGGAACCCGTGAACGACAGCTTGCGCAGGCGCGGGTCGGAGAGCAGCGCGCTCGACTGCGCGCTCGACTTCGAGGTCGGCACCACATTCACCACGCCCGCGGGCAGGCCCGCCTCCTCAAGCAGCTGCACGAAGTAGATGGTGGTGAGCGGCGTGAGCGCGGCCGGCTTGATCACCGAGGTGCACCCGGCGGCCAGCGCCGGGGCGATCTTGCGGGTGGCCATCGCCAGCGGGAAGTTCCACGGCGTGATGAAGTAGCAGGGCCCGACGGGCAGGTGGGAGACCACCATGTTGCCGGTGCCCTCGGGGTTCTGACGGTAGTCGCCCTGCACGCGCACGGCCTCCTCCGAGAACCAGCGCAGGAACTCCCCGCCGTAGACGACCTCGCCGCGCGCCTCGGCGATGGGCTTGCCCATCTCCATGGCCATCAGCAGCGCGAACTCCTCCTTGCGCTCCATCAGCAGGTCGAAGGCACGGCGCAGGATGTTCGAGCGCACGCGGGTGGGCGTGTTGCCCCACTCCTCCTGCGCCTCAACCGCGGCGTCGAGGGCGCGCACCGCGTCCTCCACGGTCGCGTCGGCAATCGTCTTGATGACCTCGCCGGTCGCCGGGTCGTGCACGTCGAAGGTGGCGCCGGAGGTCGAGGCCTCCCACGTGCCGCCGATGCCGAGACCGCTCTCGATCCGGTCCAGCAGCTCCTGCTCGTTGGGCTTCAGTGCCATGGTGTTGATTCCTCTCGTACCCGTGGGCTCGTCGGTCAGTTGGCGGCCAGCGCGTCGGCCACGATCTGCAGGCCCTCGCGCAGCAGCTCATCCGAAATGGACAGCGGCGGGAGGAAGCGGATCACGTTGCCGTAGGTGCCGCAGGTGAGCAGCACCACGCCCTGCTCGCCGGCGTGCTTGGCGATGGCGCCGGTGAGCGTCGCGTTCGGGGTCTTCGAGCCCGGCTCGACGAGCTCGATGGCCTGCATGGCACCGCGGCCGCGGATGTCGCCGATGCGGTCGTCGCCCTTCGCGAGCTCGCCGAAGAACTCCTCGATGATCGCGCCGATCTCGCGGGCGCGCTCGGTGAGGTTCTCGCTCTGGTAGGTCTCGATGGTGGCGAGCGCCGCGGCGCAGGCGATCGGGCTGCCCGCGTAGGTGCCGCCCAGGCCGCCGGCGTGGGCGGAGTCCATGATCTCGGCGCGGCCGGTCACCGCGGAGAGCGGCAGGCCGCCGGCGATGCCCTTGGCCGTCGTGACGAGATCGGGCACGACGCCCTCGTGGTTCGCGGCGAAGAGGTCGCCCGTGCGCGCGAAGCCGGTCTGCACCTCGTCGAGGATGAAGACGACGCCGTTGGCGGTCGCCCACTCCTGCAGCGCGGGAAGGAAGCCCTCGGCGGGCGCGATGAAGCCGCCCTCGCCCTGAATGGGCTCGATGATGATCGCCGCGAGGTTCGAGGCGCCGACCTGCTTCTCGATCTGGGTGATCGCCACCTCAGCCGCCTCGGCGCCGGTGAGCCCGTCGCGGTACGGGTAGGAGGTGGGCACGCGGTAGACCTCGGGGGCGAAGGGCCCGAAGCCGTCCTTGTAGGGCATGTTCTTCGCGGTCATGCCCATGGTGAGGTTGGTGCGGCCGTGGTAGGCGTGGTCGAAGACGACGACCGCGTCCTTCTTCGTGTAGTGGCGCGCGATCTTGATCGCGTTCTCGACGGCCTCGGCACCCGAGTTGAAGAGCGCCGAACGCTTCTCGTGGTCACCGGGGGTGAGCTCGTTGAGCTTCTCGGCGACGGCGATGTAGCCCTCGTAGGGGGTGACGGTGAAGCAGGTGTGGGTGAACTGCTGCACCTGCGCGGTGACGGCCTCGACGACGCGGGGCGCGGAGTTGCCGACGCCCGTGACGGCGATGCCCGAACCGAGGTCGATGAGCGAGTTGCCGTCCACGTCGACCATCACGCCGCCGCCGGCGGCGACGATCGAGACGGGAAGGGAGGCGCCCACCCCGGCCGCGACCGCGGCCTGCTTGCGCGCGGTGATCTCCTGCGACTTCGGGCCGGGGATGCTCGTGACGAGCTTGCGCTCCTGCGGAAGCGAGGGGCCGCCGATGACATCGACCATGATGGTTCTCCTTGCGAGGCTCGGGTGAGGTCGCGACCCGAATGCGCGACCCCGGTGATTCGGGATCAGCCTAGCCGGGCCGGACCCCGCAGCGACGTGCCAGAATGGACGACGAGAGCGCCTGCTTTCGCCACACTGTACAAGCCGGAATCGGGGATCCATGGCAGAGCCGAACGCGACGGCCGACACGCCGTCCACTGCGCCGCCGGCGGCACGGGCGGGAGCCGCCGCACGGGAAGCGCCGTCGCCGCAGCCGACCATCGAGCTTGGCGAGCTGCTGCACCAGTACCAGCTCAGCCTCGTGCTCATCGCCGGCCAATCCGCGCAGGCGGCGGCACGCCCCGTGCAGTGGGTGCACGTGAGCGAGCTGGAGGATCCGACCCCGTTCCTGCCGCCGCGCACCGTGCTGCTCACCACCGGGGCGCGCTTCGCGGCCGTGGGCGGACAGGGCGACGCCGACGCCTATGTGCGGCGCCTGATCGACGCGGGGGTGACGGCGCTCGGCGTCGCCGTCGGCCTGCACTTCGACCGCGTGCCGCCCAGCATCGTCTCCGCCTGCGACCGGCTCGGGCTGCCGCTCTTCCGCGTCCCCTACGACACCGCCTTCATCGAGATCGTCCAGACGGCGGCGCGCCTGCTCGACGCGCGCACCCGCGAGCGGGATCTGTGGGCGCTCGACGCCCAGCGCGCGCTCGCCACGGCCTCCCTGCACCGCGACGGCCTCGGCGCCGCCGTGCGCGAGGCCGCGGCGCGCCTGGGACGCTGGGTGTGCGTCACCGACCGGGCGGGCCGCATCGTCGAGTTCGCTCCGCAGGCCGCACGCGCTCAGCTCCCGGCCGAGTGGGTGCGCCGCGAGACCCGGCACCTGGTGGAGCGCGGCCTGAGCGCCGGGCGCATCGAGGGAGAGGGCGGCGGGATGCAGATGCAGGCGCTCGGACGGCCGGGCCGCGTGCTGGGCGTGCTCGCGGTCGAAGGGCACGGCACGCCCGACACCGCAGAGCGGACCCTGATCGGTCTCGTCGCGGCGATCGCCACCGTGCAGCTGGAGCACCGCAGCGGCATCGACGGCGCCCAGGCAGCGCTGCGGCAGGCCGTCGTACGCCTGCTGCTCGCGCGCGATTTCGCACTCGCCGAGCAGCTCGCGGACGGTGCGCTCTCGCGACTGCCCCATGGACCGATCGTCGTCGCGCGCTATCGCCTGCCCGAGTCGCGCGATCCCGAGCTGCTCACCGAACTCCGCTCGCTCGATTCCGGCAGTCCCGGCCTGCTGATCGCGGAACACGAGGGAGCGCAGCTGATCCTCAGCGAGACTCGGCACCTTCCGGCCATCCGCCGCCTGCTGCTCGCCCGCGGCGTGCCTGCCGGACTCTCGGAGCGCGGCGCACTCCCCCACTTCGCCGAGCTGCTGGGGCAGGCGGACCGGGCCCTCGATCACGCGCGGAGCTCCGCGACGCCGGGCCCCGTCGATTACCTGCCGGCGCTGCACGACGGCGTGCTGCACCTGCTCGGCGAGCACCCCGAGGGCCGGCAACGGGCCGAGGGCCTGCTCGCGCCGATCCGGCAGCACGACCGCCGCCACGGCGACGGCATCGAGGCGGCCCTGCGAGCCTGGCTGGCCCATCACGGCCAGACGAGCCCGGCCGCCGCCGAGCTCGGCGTGCACCGTCACACGCTCCGGGCGCGCATCCAGACGGCGGCGGCGCTGCTGCAGGCCGAACTCGACTCCCCCGACACTCGGGCCGAACTGTGGGCGGCGCTGCGGCTCGCGGCGGAGCCGGCTCAGGAGCCGGAGCCGGGCGGCCACACTCGGTAGGGATCCCAGCCGCGCGCCTCGAGCGGCTCCTCGTCGAGGCGCACCCGCGCTTCGGCGGCCCCCGTCGCAGCGCTGCCCTCGACCGAGCCGATCACCGCGAAGCCCGCGGGCGGCGCTATCCCTTCCGGGAACGTCGCGAGCAGGCCGTGATCCTCCCCTCCGGTGAGCATCGCCTCCAGCGGAACCTCCGCGCCGTGCTGACGGCCGAACGCCGCCTCCAGGCGCGCACGATCGAGCCGCAGACGCACCCCGCTCGCACGCGCGAGGCGGTGCGCGTCGATCGCGAGCGAGTCGGAGACGTCCATCATCGCGCTCGCCCCCGCGCGGCCGGCGGCCGGCCCGAGCGGGATCGGCGGCGTCGGGGCGAGTTGCGCGGCGAGCGCCTCGGGATGCCGCGCCCACAGTTCGCCGAGCGTGCGATCGTGCGCGGTGCCGTCCGCCTCCGCGGCCTCCGCGAACAGCAGCGAGAGCCCCAGGCCCGCGAGCCCCAGTTCGCCGGCGTACGCGAGCACGTCGCCCGGCCGGGCCCCGGATCGCAGCACCGGCCGGGCGCCCGCGAGCTCGCCGATCGCCGTCACCGCGGCGGTCACCACGGGCGCCCGTCCCAGGTCGCCGCCCACGATCCCGCAACCGGGCGCGAGGGCGCGGCAGGCGGCGTCGAGCCCCTCCGCGATCCGCTCGAGCAGCACGACGGGCGTGTCGTGCGGGACCGCGAGCGAGACGGTGAGCGCCGTGGGGGTCGCGGCCATCGCCGCGACGTCCGAGAGGTTCGTGGCGGCGAGCTTCCATCCGAGTTCGAAGCCGTCGTGCCAGGCGAGCCGGAAATCGGGCCCCTCGATCATGGTGTCGCTCGTCACCACCGCGTCCCCGGACACGCGCAGCACGGCGCAGTCGTCGCCGGGGCCCACCTCGGAGGCCGCGGCCGCCCCGAGGCGCCTCAGGACGCGCGGCAGCACGCCGTCCTCGCCCAGTTCGCCCACGGTCGGGCCGCCTCGATCGATCACGCCCCCAAGCTAGCAGGCGAGGGCAGGCCGGGGCCCGCACCCAGACGGGCGGCGCTAAGCTGGCGGGGTGAGATCTCCCGGACTTCGAGCGTGCGCGGCCGCCGCTGCGCTCGCTGGCGCGGCCTCCCTGCTCACCGCCTGCGCGGGAGACGTGCCGATGGACGCCGCGCCGGGGGCGAACGACCCGGCGTGCGCCGACGTGATCGTGCGGCTCCCCTCGACGGTCGCCGAACTGCCCAAGCGCACCACGAACGCGCAGGCCACCGGCGCGTGGGGCGATCCCGCGGCGGTGCAGCTGCAGTGCGGGATCGAGCCGAGCGGCCCCACCACGGACAGCTGCGTCAACGTCAACGGCGTCGACTGGATCATCGACGACTCGGCCGCACCGATCTACCGCTTCGAGGCGTACGGCCGCGACCCCGGGCTCGTGGTATTCGTCGACTCCGAGCAGGTCAGCGGCACCGAGGCGGTGCTCGACCTGAGCGCCGTGGTGCAGCTCCTCCCGCAGGAGCGCAAGTGCACTGCGCTCAGCGACTCCCTGGAGCTGTAGCCGGCGCGGGGCCCGGCGGCGCCGGCTCGGCTCGACGCGCCGACTCCGCCCACGCACGCAGATCCCGCCCGCGCCTCGACCGCCGCCGCGAAGCCACGGTAAGCGAGCGGCGTCCCGGCCCTCAGTAGGCGGGGCGCTTCGCGATCGCCAGCTCGATGAGCTCGGTGATCAGCTCCGTGTAGCCGAGCCCGCTCTCCGCCCACAGGCGGGGATACATGGAGATCGGCGTGAACCCGGGCAGGGTGTTGATCTCGTTGAGCACCGGCCCCTCGGCGGTGAGGAAGAAGTCGATGCGGGCCAGGCCGGCGCACTGGGTCACCTCGAAGGCGAGCACGGCGGCGTCCCGGATCGCCGCGAACTCGGCGTCGGTGACGTCGGCGGGCAGCGCCAGCTCGACACCGGCGGCGCCGAGGTACTTCGCCTCGAAATCGTAGAACTCGCGGCCCGTGAAGACGATCTCGCCGATCGCCGAGCTCGTGCGCGGGCCCTCGTCCCCGCGCCCCTCCAGCACCGCGATCTCAACCTCTCGCCCGCTCACGCCCGACTCGACGAGCACCGTGCGATCCTCGGCGAAGGCCGTCTCGAGCGCCGCGGGAAGCTGGGCGGGATCCGTGACCCGGCTCACCCCCACCGAGGAGCCCGCCCGGGCGGGCTTCACGAACAGCGGGTAGCTCAGCCCGTCGTCGAGCCGCCCGATCAGCTCCGGCTCGCGGGCGATCTGCTCGCGCGTCACCGTGCGCCAGGGCGCGACGGCGATCCCCGAGTCCGCGAGGACCGTCTTCACGGCGTGCTTGTCCATGCAGAGCGCGGATGCGAGCACGCCGCTGCCGACATAGGGCAGGTCGACGAGGTCGAGCATGCCCTGCACGGTGCCGTCCTCCCCGTAGGGGCCGTGCAGCATGGGCAGCACGGCGTCGACGTGGCCGAGGCTGCGCAGCGAGCCGGACTGGTCGATCACCGTCAGCGCACGCGTCTCGGTGGAGGCCGGCCAGAGCACGCGGGTGCCGTTGTCGCGCACCTCGGGAAGCTGCGGGGCGTCGAGCCGGAAGCCTTCGAGATCCTCCTCGCGCATCAGCACCGTGGCACCGGTGCGGGTGATGCCCACGGGGATCACCGCGAAGCGCTCGCGGTCGATGGCGCGGAGCACGCCCGCAGCGGTCACGCAGCTGATGCCGTGCTCGCTCGACCGCCCTCCGAAGAGGAGGACGACGGTGCGCTGGGCGGCGGTGTTCACGAGGGGCTTCCCTTCAGTCGGTCGAGCAGGCGGCGCAGGCGGCCGGGACGGGGCCCGCCGAGGCTGAGCTCCGGCTGGGGCACCTCGTCCTCCGTGGCGAGGTGCGGGCCGAGGTTCTTGGGGGCCATGGTGCCGCTGAGCACCATCTGCACCTGCTCGACGATCGGCATCGTGATGCCCCGCTCGCGGGCCAGTTCGAGCACGGGGTGCACGGAGGTGATCCCCTCCGCCACCTGCTGCATCTGCTCGCGGGTCTCCTCCTGCGTGTAGCCCTGCCCGATGAGCCGACCGGCCGTGTTGTTGCGCGAGAGGGGCGACTGGCAGGTCGCGATGAGGTCACCGAGGCCGGCGAGGCCGGAGAGCGTTGCGGGATCGGCGCCGGAGGCGACCGCGAACTCCGTCATCTCGGCGAGGCCACGGGTGATGATCGCAGCCTTCGTGTTCTCGCCGTAGCCGACGCCGTCGACGATGCCGATCGCAAGGGCGATGAGGTTCTTGAGCACGCCGCCGAGCTCGGTCCCCACGACATCCGTGTTGACATAGCCCCGGAAGTAGGGTGCGGAGACCGCGGTCGCGATCTCCTGGGCCACGCCGAGATCGGCGCAGGAGGCGACCGCCCCGGTCGGCTGCTCCTTCGCGATCTCGAGCGCGATGTTCGGGCCGGAGACCACGGCGATGCGCGCCGGATCGAGGTCGAGCGCGTCGGCGATGACCTCCGACATCCGCATCGTCGTCGACTTCTCCACGCCCTTCACGAGGCTCACCAGCACGCTGCGCCGGTCGAGGTACGGTTCGAGGTCGAGCAGGTTCTGCCGCAGCGTCTGGCTCGGGACCGCGAGGAACACCAGGCTCGCGCCCTTCAGCGCCGCTGCGAGATCGCTCGTCGCCTTCAGCCCCTTCGGCAGGTTGATACCCGGCAGGTACTGGCTGTTGCGCTTCGCGACCTGGATCTCGTGCGCGACCTCCGGGCGCCTCGCCCAGACGGTGACATCGCATCCGGCGTCGGCGAGGACCTTCGCGAAGGTCGTCCCCCAGCTTCCGGAGCCGACGACCGCCACCCTGCGCCCGCGGTTGCGCGAGCGGCTGCCGGTGACGACGGGAATCTGCGCGGTACTCAAAAACGTCCCGTCTCGCTCTGCTGGTGCTTGCTCGGATCCCACCGCTCGGCGGGAGGCTGCTCCCCCCGCAGCCCGGCGAGCAGCTCCGTGATGGCGTCCATCAGCTCCGCCGTCGCCTCCGCGATCACTCGCTGGTCGGGGTGCCGGCCCGCGAAGCGGCTCAGGTCGATGGGTTCGCCGACCGCCACCCGGATGGTCTTGCGGGGGAAGGGATGGATCCGCTTCGCGTAGCGCGGCATGAGCTCCTGGGTGCCCCAGTGCGCGACCGGGATCAGCGGGATGCCGGTCTCCAGGGCGAGCCGCACCGCGCCGCTCTTGCCGCGCATCGGCCACAGCTCCGGATCCCGCGTCAGCGTGCCCTCCGGGTAGACGATCACGCCCGCCTCGCGCTCGATCAGCGCCCCCGCTGCGCCCATCGGGCTGCCGTCGGCGCCGCGCACCCGCGTCGATCCCTCGCGCTCCACCGGGATCTGGCCCGAGGAGCGCAGCAGCCGGCCGAGCACCGGCACCGAGAACAGGCTGGCCTTCGCCATGAAGCGCGGCAGCCGGCCGAGGTGCCAGACCGCCGCGCCCATCGCCACGGGATCGATCTCGCTGAAGTGGTTGGGGGCCAGGATGAAGGGCCCGCTGCGCGGCAGACGCGACTGCGGGGTGAAGCGATAGCGCACCATCAGCGACCACAGCGGCAGGATCAGGGACGCCAGCAGCCAGAACACGGAGGGTCGTCGTTTCTCCGCCGAGGAGCGGCTGCGGAGCTTCACCGTGTCGATCATGTTCCAATTATCCCGAAGCGGGGCGCCCGGAGCTGCATGGCGCCCCGGGAACCGCATTCGCGGCAGCTCAGCCCTCGAAAATGAAGTCGGCGCCGAGCTGGCGCAGCTTCTCGATGAAGTTCTCGTAGCCGCGGGAGATGATCCCCAGATTGGTCACCTTCGTCTGGCCCTCCGCGGTCAGGCCGGCGATGAGGTAGCTGAACCCTCCCCGCAGATCGGGCACCTCGATCTCGGCTCCGGAGAGCGGCGTCGGCCCCGCGATGACCGCCGCCTGCTCGAACTCACGCCGGTTGACCCGGCGCTGCTCGTCGTGCAGGCCGTCCTTGAACACCTGGATGTCGGCGCCCATCTTGTTCAGGGCGTCGGTGAAGCCGAAGCGGTTCTCGTAGACGGTCTCGTGGATGGTCGAGACGCCCTGCGCCTGGGTCAGGGCGACCACGAGCGGCTGCTGCCAGTCGGTCATGAAACCGGGGTGGACGTCCGTCTCGATCGTCACGGGCTTGAGCTCGCCGCCGGGGTGCCAGAAGCGGATCCCGTCGTCGCGCACCTCGAAGTCGCCGCCCACCTTGCGGAAGACGTTGAGGAAGGTCATCATCTCCTCCTGCTGCGCGCCCCCGACGAACACGTCGCCGCCGGTCGCGAGCGCCGCCGAGGCCCAGCTGGCCACCTCGTTGCGGTCGAAGATGGCGTGGTGGTCGTAGCCGCGCAGCTCCTCGACGCCCTCCACGAAGATCACCCGGTTCGGCTCGACCGTGATGATCGCCCCCATCTTCTGCAGGATGCAGATGAGGTCGATGATCTCGGGCTCGATGGCGGCGTTGCGCAGCTCCGTCTGGCCCTTCGCGAGGACGCTCGTCAGGAGGACCTGCTCCGTCGCCCCGACCGAGGGGTAGGGCAGCTCGATGTTCGCGCCGTGCAGCCCGTCCGGCGCGGTCAGGCTGATCCCGCTGGGCAGCTTCTCCACGACGGCACCGAACTTGCGGAGCGCGTCGAGGTGGAAGTCGATCGGGCGGTCGCCGATGCGGCAGCCGCCGAGGTCGGGGATGAACGCCTCGCCGAGCCGGTGCAGCAGCGGACCGCAGAACAGGATCGGGATCCGCGACGAACCGGCGTGGGCGTCGATGTCGGCGTGATGGGCGACCTCGACGTTCGAGGGGTCGAAGCGCCACTCGCCGGGGTCCTCGCCGCGGGTGATGAGCACCCCGTGGAGGGCGAGCAGGCCGGCGACGACGCGGATGTCGGAGACGTTCGGCACGTTGCGGAGCGTGCTCGGGGTCTTGCCGAGCAGCGCCGCCACCATCGCCTTGGGGGCGAGGTTCTTCGCACCGCGCACCTCGATGCGGCCGCGCAGGGGCCGGCCGCCGTTGATGATGATCTCGTCGGAGGTGAGCCCCACACGAGCCCCCGCCTTGCGGGCGTCCTGCTTCAGCCCGGGATCGTCACCGCTCGTCGCGGCCGCGGGGTGCGACTGCGCCTCCTCGGCTGCCTGCTCGTCGTTGATCTCGCTCGCGTTCACGCGGCCTCCACCGGGGTCGTTGTCGGCATCCAGCTCGGGCGTCGCGCCTCAAAGTCCGTGATGGCCTGTTCGTTGCGCAGGGTGAGGGAGATGTCGTCGAGTCCCTCCATCAACCGCCAGCGCGTGTAATCGTCCACCTGGAACGGCACGGTCAACTCGCCGAGCGAGACCGTGCGGTCCTCGAGGCTCACGGTCAGCCGGGCACCGGGCTCGGCGTCCATCGCCGCCCAGAGCCGCTTGACATCGCTCTCTTCGACCTGCGCGGCGAGCAGGCCCTGCTTGCCGGCGTTGCCGCGGAAGATGTCGGCGAAGCGGGGCGAGATGACCACCTTGAAGCCGAAATCGCGCAGCGCCCACACCGCGTGCTCGCGGGACGAGCCGGTGCCGAAGTCGGGGCCGGCGACCAGGATGCTGGCACCCTGGTACTCGGGCCGGTTGAGCACGAACTCGGGATCCTGCCGCCAGTGGAAGAACAGCGCGTCGTCGAAGCCGGTCTTGGTGACGCGCTTCAGGAACACCGCGGGGATGATCTGGTCGGTGTCGACGTTCGACCGCTTCAGCGGCGCGGCGATCCCCGTCATCGTGGTGAACTTGTCCATCTCTCAGGCCTCGACCTTCTCGTCAGCGGGCATGATCGGCAGGCGCCGCCGCACGGGGGCGGCGTCCGCCTCGCGCGGGGGCGCATCGTGCGTGATCCCCTTCGCGGCGTCGTCCTGCAGATCCCAGGGACTCGACAGCGTGCCGCGGATCGCGGTCGCAGCGGCGACGAGCGGCGAGACGAGATGCGTCCGGCCGCCCTTGCCCTGGCGTCCCTCGAAGTTCCGGTTGGAGGTCGAGGCGCAGCGCTCCCCGGGGGCGAGCTGGTCCGGGTTCATCCCGAGACACATGGAGCAGCCCGCGAAGCGCCACTCGCCGCCGAACTCCTCGACGATGCGGTCGATGCCCTCCTGCTCCGCCTCGAAGCGCACGCGCGCCGAGCCGGGAACCACCATCAGCCGGACGCCCTCGGCCTTCCGCTTGCCCTTGATGAGCTCGGCGAAGGTGCGCAGATCGTCGAGACGGCTGTTCGTGCACGACCCCATGAAGACGGCGTCGACGGGGATCTCCTTCATCGGGGTGCCCGGCTCGAGATCCATGTACTCCAGTGCCCGCTCCGCGGCGGCGCGCTCGTTCGGGTCGGCGATCTGCGCCGGATCGGGCACACGCTCGCTGAGCAGCACCCCCTGGCCGGGGTTCGTCCCCCACGTCACGAAGGGCTCCAGCTCGTTCGCGTCGATGAAGACCTCGGCGTCGAAGACCGCGCCCTCGTCGGTGGGCAGCGTCTTCCAGTACTCGACCGCGGCGTCCCAGTCGGCACCCTGCGGCGCATGCGGACGGCCCTTCACGTACTCGAAGGTGATCTCGTCGGGGGCAACCATGCCGGCGCGGGCGCCCGCCTCGATCGACATATTGCAGATCGTCATGCGGCCGTCCATCGAGAGCCCGCGGATCGCGGATCCCCGGTACTCCAGCACGTACCCCTGCCCGCCGCCGGTGCCGATCTTCGCGATCACCGCGAGGATGATGTCCTTCGCGGTCACGCCCGGACGCAGCTCGCCCTCGACGTTGATCGCCATCGTCTTGAAGGGCTTGAGCGGCAGCGTCTGCGTCGCCATGACGTGCTCCACCTCGCTCGTGCCGATGCCGAAGGCGAGGGCGCCGAAGGCTCCGTGGGTCGAGGTGTGGCTGTCGCCGCAGACGACGGTGATCCCCGGCATCGTGAGCCCCAGCTGCGGCCCGACGACGTGGACGATGCCCTGCTCCTTGTCGCCGAGCGGATGCGCGCGAACCCCGAACTCGGCGACGTTCTTGCGCAGCGTCTCGATCTGGAGACGGCTCGTGGGGTCCTCGATCTCGCGCGTGATGTTGAGCGTGGGCGTGTTGTGGTCCTCGGTCGCGATCATCAGGTCGACGCGGCGCAGCGGGCGGTCGGCCATGCGCAGGCCGTCGAAGGCCTGGGGGCTCGTCACCTCGTGGATGAGGTGCAGATCGATGTAGATGAGGTCCGGCTCGCCGTTCTCTCCCTTGACGACGACGTGATCGTCCCACAGCTTCTCGGCGAGGGTGCGGGGTCGCGCCGCGGCCTCGACCGCGCGCCCGGCAGCATTCTGTTCGCTCATGTGATGGCTTCTCTTCCCGATTTCCGTGTCCATGACACCGTGTTCTTCAACACCGCGCGAAAGTGATCGATTCCCGGCGCGGCGGTCGGCCAGGCGAGAACTCCGCGGCGGGTGACCGAAGGACTAGACCCCGCCGCGGCTGTGAAGGAGCTGCCGCTGCGAACGCATGGGCCAGAGTCTACCACCGGGCGGCCTTCTCCCCCGCCCGCTGCCCCCGGCCGAGAGCCCCGGAAAGCCGGCCGTCGCGCGGAGCGGAGCCTCCCCGCGGCGGCCTGCGAGCTCAGCGATCCCCGGGACGCTCCTCGTGCGGCTCCGCCGCGCCCAGGTGCAGGCGCTCGCCGTGCGCCCGCGCCTCGCGGCGCACCTTCACGACGCTCGCGACCGTGGCGACCCCCATGGCGAGCACGATGAAGCCGAGCGAGAACCAGGTGTTGATCTCGGGCACCGGCACGTGCTCACCGCCGTTGATGAACGGCAGCTCGTTCTCGTGCAGGGCGTGCAGGATCAGCTTCACGCCGATGAACGCGAGGATCGCGGCGATCCCGTACTTGAGGTACTCGAGCCGTTCGAGCAGGCCGCCCAGGAGGAAGTAGAGCTGACGCAGGCCCATGAGGGCGAAGACGTTCGCGGTGAAGACGATGAAGGGACTCTGCGTGATGCCGAAGATCGCGGGGATCGAGTCGAGCGCGAACAGCAGGTCCGTGGCGCCGAGCGAGATCAGGACGAGCAGGAAGGGCGTGTACATGCGCTTGCCGTCGACCGTGGTGCGCAGCTTGCCGCCGTCGTAGTGGTCGCTGAAGGGGAAGAAGCGCTTGGCGAGGCGCACCGCGAAGCCGTCGCCCTGCTCCTCGTGCCCGCCGGGCTTCACCTGCTGCCACGCGGTCCAGATGAGCCAGGCGCCGAAGACGAAGAACACGGCGATGAAGCGCTCGATGATCGCCGCACCGGCCAGGATGAACAGCCCGCGGAAGATCAGGGCGAGGATGATCCCGATCATCAGCGCGCGCTGCTGATACGCGGTCGGCACCTTGAAACTGCCGAGGATCAGCACGAACACGAACAGGTTGTCGATCGACAGGCTGTATTCGGTGAGCCAGCCGGCGAGGAACTCGGTGCCGTGCTGCACGTCCCCCAGCAGGAACATGCAGCCCGCGAAGACGAGCGCCAGGAGCACGTAGAAGCCGACCCACAGGCTGGCCTCCCGCATGCTCGGGACGTGCGGTCGCTTGATGATGAGGAGGAGATCGACGAGCAGGATCGCGACGAGCACGATCATGGATCCGATCTCGAACCAGACGGGGAGAACCGTGTTCACTGGAGGGCTTCTCTTTCCTTCGGCTTGCGCGGGTGCGCTGGACACCGAAGGTCTCTTCCCGGCGGGCGCCGCTGCGCCGCCGCGCCCGCACCGGCCGGGCGGTCGGCGCTCGGCGTCTTGACGATACGGGCGAATCGGAATACTCCCCTTCGCGGGGACCATCATACCCCGTGCTAGGGTGTGCGAGGGAACACCGTTCGCGGCCCATGCCGCGGCCCCTGACCAGCCGTTCCGGCCGAGGAATCGAGGTGAGACGCATGCCCAGTGACAGTTGCCATCAACGCCCGGGCTCCGCGCGCGCCTCCCTCGGCTCCTCCGGCTGAGCGGGGCCTGCGCGCTCCCGGGATCCCCACCCCGGTGCGCGCTCACGGCGAGGCGCACCCCAGCAAGGAGCGCCGCCATGACCACTCAGCAGATCCGCATCATCGACAGCGCCACGTCGACGATCGAGCAGCAGCTCGCCCGTCGGGACCTCGCGGCGCTGACCGCAACCGCCGCCGCACTGCCCGTCCAGGACCTCGTGGAGGTCTTCGAACGGCTCAGCCGTCGGCAGAGCGCCGTCGTCTTCCGCCTCCTCGCCAAGGACCGCGCCCTCGACGCCTTCGAGGCGCTCCCGCCAGCGCTGCAGAGCGACCTCGTCCACGGGCTGCAGGACGCCGAGGTGGCGCGCCTCTTCGGTGAGCTCGACCCCGACGACCGGACGTGGCTGCTCGAGGAGCTCCCCGCCGCAATCGTCACGCGGCTGCTGCGGGGACTGCCGGAGCCCGAACGGCTCGCCACCGCGGGCCTGCTGGGCTATCCGCAGGGCAGCGCGGGGCGGCGCATGACGCCCGAGTACGTGACCACGCACCCGCAGCTCACCGTCGGCGACACCCTCGACCGCGTGCGTGCGCGCCTCGGCACGGCCGAGACGGTCTACACGATTCCGGTGCTCGACCGGGGGCGGCGCGTGGTGGGAGTCGTCAGCCTCCGTGAACTGCTCGGCGCCTCGGGCGGGACGGCCATCGAGGCGATCATGAGCGAGCCCCGCACCGCCGCGGCGAGCGACCCCGCCGAGGCTGCGGCCCGGCGCTGCGCCGATCTCTCGCTGCTCGCCCTGCCGATCGTCGACAGCGAGCAGCGCCTCGTCGGGATGCTCACCATCGACGACGCGGTCCGCATCCTGGAACTGGAGGAGAGCGAGGACTCCGCGCGGCAGGGCGGTTCGGAGCCGCTCCGCCGTCCCTACCTCTCGACTCCGGTGCGGAGCCTGGTGCGCTCCAGGGTGGTGTGGCTGCTCGTGCTGGCGGTCGGGGCGACCCTCACCGTGCAGGTGCTCTCCGTCTTCGAGGCGACGCTCGAGCAGGTGACCGTGCTGGCGCTCTTCGTGCCGCTGCTCATCGGCACCGGCGGCAACACCGGCAATCAAGCGGCCACGACCGTCACCCGCGCGCTCGCGCTCGGCGACGTGCGCCCGCGCGACATCGGACGGGTGCTCGGCCGGGAACTGCGCACCGGGGCGCTGCTCGGACTGCTGCTGGGGGCTCTCGGCTTCGCGATCGCGGGGCTCGCCTATTCCCCGGCGATCGGCGCGGTCATCGCGCTGACCCTCCTGGCGGTGTGCACCGTCGCGGCGGCCGTCGGCGGCTGCATGCCGCTGCTCGCCCGTGCCGTGCGCGTGGATCCGGCGGTCTTCTCGAACCCCTTCATCTCGACCTTCGTCGACGCCTCAGGGCTCGTGATCTACTTCCTCATCGCACGCGCCATCCTCCAGCTCTGAGCGCGGTGCGGCGCGGCTGCTGCCGCATTCACAGAAATCCGAACGCGATCCAAGGCTACGATCTGTCCAGAACCGCAGTGAAAGGACGCCCGTGACCAACCGTTCAGGAGCACTCATCGAACGCAGCACGCAGCGCGGACCCAGCGGAGCGTCGCGCACGCTCGCCGGGTTCATCTTCGCGAGCCGCTGGCTGCAGGCGCCCCTCTACCTCGGTCTCATCATCGCGCAGGCGGTGTACGTCGTGCTGTTCTTCGTCGAACTCTGGCACCTCGTCGAGAAGGCCATCATCAAGGGGCACATCAGCGAGACCGACGTGATGCTCAGCGTGCTCGCGCTGATCGACATCGTCATGATCGCGAATCTGCTCATCATGGTCATCATCGGCGGCTACGAGACCTTCGTCTCGAAGATCCGCGTGCAGGGGCACCACGACGAACCCGACTGGCTCTCGCACGTCAACGCGAACCTGCTGAAGGTGAAGCTCGCGATCTCGATCATCTCGATCTCCTCGATCCACCTGCTGAAGACCTTCATCGAGGTGGGGCGCATGCGCAACGGGGAGGTCGTCGACGCCAACGGCAACGTCATCTACTCCTACGACGGCGTGCTGTGGGAGGTCGTCATCCACCTCGCCTTCATCGTCTCGGCCATCGCCCTCGCCTGGATCGACCGCATGAGCCACCACGGGGGCGGCCGCAAGGCCGTCACCGCAGGGTCGATCGAGGCCGAGCTGCAGGAGCCGAGCCAGGCTGGGCCGGCCGCTCCGGCTCCCGTCGCACAGGCCGCTGCGCCGGCCACCACGCCGGAGAGCGGCTACGTCACCGTGCGCGTGCCCGCGGGCGCGGCGCTCCCCGAGGGCGCACGCGTCGTCGAGTGAGCGGCGAGGCGGCCGTTGCCGCCTCGCGCGCCCGGTCCCGGGGCGGAGCCTCGAACCCAGCCACCCGGCCGCAGCACTCCCCCGGGAGCGCTAAGCTGGGCGCGGTGCCCAGTCGGCACCCGCGCGCGAGTGGCGGAATTGGCAGACGCGCTGGATTTAGGTTCCAGTGACTCCGGTCGTGGGGGTTCAAGTCCCCCCTCGCGCACGCGAATGAAATGGCCCCTGACCTGGGCTAACACTTCCCGGGTCGGGGGTCGTTTGCGTTGGAAGTGCTAGAAAAAGTGCTAAGCGTTGCCGTTGGCGTCATCGTGTTCTAGCGTCTGCGCGCATGGCAGTGTCAGCGCGACCTGAGAACATAGGGCATGTCTTCCGTCCGTTCCGTGGTGTTCCTGCATGGTTTGGCCGAGGTGCCTGGTGTGTGGGATGCGCAGCGTGCCGCCTTGCCATCGGGCTTCGAGGGCGTAGCAGTCGATGTGTTCGACGGAGCTGGCTCGGGTGCGGCATCGGCGTTCAGCCTTGAGGGAGCCTCGGCCCTCGTGGTGGATGAACTCGACCGCTTGGGGATCGAGCAGGCCGATGTGTGCGGCTTGTCGCTCGGAGCGATGATCGCACTGCAACTCGCGCTGGATCATCCGAAACGTGTGCGATCGTTGACGCTGGCCGCGGGCCAGGTGAAGCCGCCGAGGGCGCTCATGGCGGTGCAGTCAGCGGTGATGCGCATGCTTCCGTCATCCGTCTTCGAGAAGCAGGGAGCAGCGAAAGACGTGATGCTCCCCGTGCTGCAAGCGGTCGGCCGAGTGGATTTCTCGGCGCGGCTTGCCGCGGTATCGGTGCCGACGCTCGTGCTGTGCGGTTCCAAGGATCGCCCGAACCTTCCGGCAGCCAGGTGGCTCGCGCAAGGCATCCGCGACGCGCAGTTGCACATCATCCCCGGAGCGGGCCACCAGTCGCACATCCAAGCCCCCGACGAGTTCTCGCGTGCCTTGGGAGCCTTCCTGACCGGGGCTGCCGCAAACGGCAAGTAGCGGGCTCGGGAAACGCTGCACTGTCGGGTGAGGCGTTGTGTCTCAGGAGCTCAGATGCGCAGCGAAGCGGTCGACGGCCGAGCGTTGCATGGTCGGAGTGACGTGGGAGTAGATGTTCATCGTCGTCGTGATCGTTGAGTGACCCAACCGCTCCTGAACGACCTTGGGAGGCTCGCCGAGTTCGAGCAGCAGGGTCGCGTGCGTGTGACGCACCCCTTGATCGTGACCCGGTGCATGGTGTCGTACTTCTTGGTGAGCCAGTTCATGCGGCGATCCCACCGGCTCGTCATCGCATCGAGTGAACGCAGGAGCCCGTCGTCGTCTCCGAATACGTAGGCGTCGGCCTTGGCGAGAGTGAACGAGAGTTCCGCGCGGGCGACCTTGTAGGAGGCGAGCACTTTCAGGGTGTCCTCGTCCACGTCTATCACGCGCGCGTTGCCGGTCTTCGGGGGCTTGGTCCTCCTCCATTCAGAAGAGAAGGCGGTGCGTTTCAGAGAAGGGGCCTCCGTAGGACGGAACGAATCTGGGTCGGCAGCCGCGGTCAGATACTCTGGTGGTGGCTGGAGGTGAGTTTTGTGGAGAAGCGTTGGGTGTCGATCAAGCTCACCTTGCTGTTGCTGTATTTGGGCGTGCTGCCGCTGACTCCTGATGTTCCGCTTCCGTTCGCGTTCGCGTTGTTGGCGCTCGCGCTGGTCGCTGCGGTTCCGCTCTTCCTCCAGTTCGCTCGTACCCTGTCTCACAGGTTCTTCACGCCTGTACAGCCGTCGCTTGTTCGTTCGGCGACACCGGGGGCTTGGCAACTGCGCCGCCCCGTTGCGCCGGGAACGCGGGGAACGGTGCGCTCGCGTGCCCCGTCGGGTCTGCCCGCTGCCCACGGCTAAGTAGCTCGACTCTGGCGCGCTCGCTCATGAGCGCTGAACGTTCGTCGCGCTGTCGTGGGCGGCATCGGTCAGTCCCGAATGCCCGCACGCGACCAAAGGCGAATTGTGCATCCCAAAGATTCTCAATCAAACAAACCTTCTGAGCCTGCTCCTTCGACAGCCAAGAACACCGAAGACCCGGCCCGTGTCTTGCTGTCGCTCGTTGGCGTAGATGCGGTGAGCGTGACAGCCAATGACACGCTCCTGCTCCCATCAACGACGTTCCAGGCCGGAACGGGCCAGGTCGTCGCTTTGCGGGGCGAGAACGGGTCGGGAAAGACGACGCTCCTTCGCGCCGTGGCGGGCCGCATCAGACCGACAACGGGCACCGTGCAGGTGGGCGGCCAGCCAGTGAACGAACGCGATCCCGAGTTCCGGCGCAGGGTGGCAGCCATGATCGGATTGCCGCCAATGGCATCGGACCTGACGGTGTTCGATCATGTCGCGCTCGTAGCCTCGACCTGGGAGACGAGTGCCGGCACGGTGGAGCCGGTGACTCGCCGCGTGCTCGCGGAGTTCGGTCTCACCGCACTGGGGACAAGGTTTCCGCATGAACTTTCCTCCGGACAGACCCAGTTGTTCGGCCTTGCGCTGGTGTTCGTGCGCCCCTTCGACGTGCTCCTTCTCGACGAACCCGAGCAACACCTCGACCCTGGCCGGGTCGAAATGCTCGCACAGGCGATGCTGGAACGCCGAGCAGCCGGGGCAACGATCATCGCGGCTACGCACAGCAGCATCCTCTCGGCTCGCACCGCGGACCTCACCATCACACTCGGGGCGCAACCATGAGCGCCCCGCAGCTGTCGGCGGCATCGACTATCTGGCGGGCGCGGCGAGCACGATCCGGCGGCGATAAGACCTACGCGCTCTATGCCTTCCTCTTGGTCGCCGCGATCGTGATCGTGCCCGTTATCCGTGCCCTGTGGCTGATCGCGAGCAGCCAGGCCGGGCTGGTAGTCCTGACGTCTGCCGACGCTTCCGCCGCGGTGTCGTTGATTCTCGTGGCGCTCTGGGCCGGAGCATTGCTGGCAGGGCGGAAGCGCGGCCCGGCGCTCTTGCCACCGTTCCTGCTGCACGCTCTGACCGGCAGCAGCATCCGCCGCGCCCGCACTCTCCGACGGCCGGTACTCCGCTCAGCGGCGATCATCATCAGCGCCTGCGCTGCCGGAGCCGTGCTCGTAGGAATGGCCCTGCTCGGTGACGGTCACGCACAGCTCGGAGACGTGATCATGTTCGCTGCCGCGGCCGGTGCTGCCGGTGTCGTCACCGCGGTGCTGTGGCTGCTCGGGCAGATCTTCCCCCGCGCTGCGTTCCAGAGTGCGCTCACCATGCTCATAGTTGCGGGAATGAGCTTTTGGATACCGGAGATGCTCACGTTCACGCCATGGGGGTGGGCGGGATCGAGCTATCCGCTATCGGGATCGGGTGTTCTCTCATTGGCGGGCATGGCGGGGCTTGCCTCCGCCTCCATCGTCATGACTCCGGTGCTGCTCAGCCGAGTTACCGGGATGCAACTCAGTACGCAGGCGGCGCAGTGGGAACGGGCTACAGCGTTCTCGTTCTCGTTCGACTTCCGCGCAGCGACGTCCGTCTACGAGTCCGAACCACACCTCGGGCGCAACATCCGCGCCATCAACCCCAGCAGACACCGGTGGGTGACGTTCCTCCTCCGCGATGCGGTCGGACAAGCGCGAACGCCCGGCCGGTCATTCGGAGCCATCACCGCGACCGCCGCAGCCGCAGCCCTGATCACGCTCTCATTCCTACCTGGCGCACCGGCCGCGCTACTCGCAGGTATAGCCGGAGTTGTGATCTACAGCGCGACTGGCCCACTCACCAAAGGGCTCCAGCACGCCGCCTATGTAGCGGGCGACTACCCGCTATACGGCATCAGCGATAGACGCCTCGTTCTCCTTCACACCTTGTTTCCGCTCATGACTCTGCTCGCGGTTCTCACCACGTTTGCAACCATCACTGCATTCGTCACCGGAGTCGCACTCGGGCTTCCGCTGGCCGGAGCGGTCGTGGTCGGTGCCCTCACACTCGCCCTACGCCTCAGCAACGCGTTGAAGGGGCCACTGCCGCCGAGCCTGCTCGCCCCCGTCAATACACCGGCAGGCGACCTCAGCATCGTCATGCAAATCGGCTGGGCACTCAGTGACCCCCTCATCGCGATCCTCGGAGCACTCACCATCACTGTGCTTCCCATCACGCCTATCCCACTCATGACGCTGGCGGCCTGCGTCCCGGTCGTCGTCTTGGTTCGATGGAAGAAGCGACGGTGAACGTGTGGCCGTTGCATTCGCATTCGCAACCACACCGTTCAGCACGGTCGTCAAAAGTGCTAACGAAAGCGCTAAGCAACCTGTATGTCGGGGTGTCGAGGTGGAGTTATCCACAGGTCATATGTCGTAGATCGTTGATTTTATGCGGCAGAACGCTCGTGGCCGATTCGAGGCGCGAGGGGGTCGAGGTCAGTTCAAGTCCCCCCTCGCGCACGCGAATAAAGGGAGGCAGGATCCGCGATCCTGCCTCCCTTTCGCGTTCCCGTGCAGGCGAGGGAGGACGTGAACCCTGCGGCTTCAGCGGCGCGGGAGCGCCGCCGCGAATCGCCCCACGGACGCTTGCCGTACTATCTCAGGCGTAGTATGTTGAAGGGAGCAC
The DNA here is from genome assembly GCF_002982315.1 of Leucobacter massiliensis. Taxonomy (GTDB): domain Bacteria; phylum Actinomycetota; class Actinomycetes; order Actinomycetales; family Microbacteriaceae; genus Leucobacter; species Leucobacter massiliensis. The sequence continues at coordinate 60,427 of NZ_MWZD01000014.1, forward strand.
AAGCGAAGAGAGGGACGATGATCAGCGCGGATGCGATCCGGGGGTACGTCGACCTCATCGTGCTGTCGCTGCTGCGCGAGGGGCCCTCCTATCCCTACGAGCTCGCACAGCGCATCGCCGCGGTCGGCGGCGGCGAGTACGCGATCAAGCAGACCACGCTCTACTCGGCCGTGAAGCGCCTCGAGGCGGGCGGGCTCGTCACCTCGTACCCCGGCGTCTCCCCCACCGGCAAGCCCCGCAGCTACTACCGCATCACCGAGGCCGGCCTCGCCCACCACCTCGCCAAGGTCGAGGAGTGGCGCAGCACCAGATCCCTCGTCGACCGCTTCATCGAAGGAGCCACACCGTGAACGTCATCATCGCCTACCTCGACACGATGTTCAGCGCCTACCCGCAGACGCCGCGCATGATCGAGGCCAAGGCCGAGCTGCAGGGCATGATGGAGGACGCCTACACGAGCCTCATCGCCGAGGGGCGATCCGAGAACGAGGCGGTGGGCCAGGTGATCCGTGACTTCGGCAATCTCTCCGAGCTGGCGCCGGCCCTCGGCATCGCCTCGGACATCACGACCGCGCAGGCCCCGTCGCACCCCGCGCCCGAGCCGGCACCCCGAGTCCACGCCGCGAATGCCCGGCCCGCCCGCCCGCAGCACCCGCCCCTCACCCTCGACGAGGCACAGTCATACGCCGAGGTGCGTCGCCGTGCCCGCTTCCGCCCGGCCCTCGGCGTCGCCATGTTCGTCCTCTCCCCCGCCGCGATCATCACGCTGCCGGTGGCGCAGGAGGCCGGAACGCTCCCGATCTCCCAGGGCGCCGCCGCCTTCCTCGGCATCCTGATCCTGCTCGTGCTCGTCGCCGCCGGCGTGATGCTCTTCGTGTCGGCGTCGCGCGGCACGGCCTCCTTCCGCCGGATCGAGGAGGGGCGCTTCGCCGCCTCGCCCGAGGTCGCCGCCTGGGCGGAGCGTCTCGCGGACGAGCACGATCGCGCACGCGGCCGGGCGCTGCTGATCGCGATCGGGCTGTGGATCCTCGCTCCCGTGCCCGTGATCGCCTTCTCCCTGCTGCTCGACGGCAGCGACGAGCAGGGGCTCTGGTCGTCGCTCGGCGTGGTGCTGCTGCTCGCGATGGTCGCGGCGGGGCTCGCCCTCCTGCTCAGCCAGAGCTGGGCGCGCTCGGCGGCCGAGAAGCTCGGGGCGGGAGGGGCGAGCGCAGACGGCGACGAGGACGAGCGCAGCATCGTGGGCGTCATCGCCGCCGTCTACTGGCCGCTGCTCGCCGCGATCTTCCTCGCCTGGGGCTTCATCGGCAATGCCTGGGGCATCGCCTGGATCGTGTGGCCCATCGGCGCGGTGCTCTTCGGTGCCATCGCGGCGGGCGGCAACGCCCTCGAGAGCTACCGCAAGCGCCGCTGATCCACCGCGGGATCCGCGAGGTCCTCGCCGGAACCGTCACGAGACCGGGATCCGGGATCGGCCGAGGTGAACGCTGCGAGCCGGCGGGAACCACCGAGGCAGAGAGCGGCGACGGCGAGCAGTGCGCCGACGAGCACGATCATCAATCCGATCCCCCGCCCGGGCCCGGTGCCGAGAATGGAGCCGAGGCTCCCGGCGAGCGCCCCCTCCGGCAGGAGCAGCGGACCGAACACCCGGTCGGCGAGCGGTCCGGCGCTCGCGAACGCGGCCACGAAGCCGATGTTGCTGAGCAGGCTGATCAGGCCCCAAGCACGCCCCTGGGCCGCGTTCGGGATCGCCGAGCGGATGAGCACCTCGGCGGGGGTGTTCACGAACGGCAGCGACGCGAAGAAGCAGAATCCCGCCACGGCGATCACGACCGGGTTCGCGGTGATCCCGATGCCCGCGATGCACACCCCCGCGATCCCCAGTCCGATCAGCAGCTCCTGGACATAGCGCGTCGTGACCGTGACGGTCGACAGCACCAGGCTCCCGGCGATCATGCCGGTCGCGGCCACGGTCTGGACGACGCCCAGCGTCTGCGGAGTGGAGAAGGAGAGCATCATCGGGGGGAAGAGCGTCTCCAGGAAACCCACGCAGAAGGTCGCGAGGGCCATGATCCCCACGACCGTGAGGACCCCGGGATGCGCCGTCAGCTCCCGCCAGCCGCGCAGCAGCTCGCGCCCCCGGCGTTCCGCGCGGCGCCGGCCCGCCCGCTCCGGTTGCGGCGCCTGCCGGGCCGCAGCCGAGCTCCGGCGCAGATGCCGTCGCACCGCGAGCGTCGTCGCCACCGTCACCGCGAAGGTCGCGATGTCGAGTACCAGGATTCCCGCGATTCCGAGCAGCGGGTACAGGAAGCCCGCCAGCACCGGTGAGATGAGGTATTTCGAGGAGGCCGCGAGCTGCACCATGCCGGAGGCGCGATCGTAGTGCTCGGCGGGCACGAGATCCGTGACGGTGGCCCGATAGGCGGGATCGAGCAGGCTCCCGAACAGGGACGAGCACAGCACCCCGAGGTAGATCTGCCACGGCGCGACGTCCCCCGCCAGCGCCACCCCCAGGATGTAGGCGAGGCCCAGCATCGAGAGCCCATCTCCCGCGATCATGATGAGCCGGCGGTCGAAGCGGTCGGCGAGCACGCCCGCGAGCGGCGCGAGCAGCGCGGGAGGCAGGAACGCGCAGAGCGTCACGAGCGTCACGCTGGTCGCGGCGCCGGTCCGCTCGAAGAGGTAGGCGGCGAGCCCGAACGCGGTGAGACCGGAGCCGACGTTCGAGACGAACTGGCCCAGCCACAGCACCGAGAAGCGAGCGAGCGAGCGCGTGGAAGCCGCGTCGGACGCTCCCGGCGCCGCGGCTCCCCCGGGCGCCGGATCGGGCGCTCCGGACGGGGACACCGCCGGCCGGGTCCCCGGGGACTGAGGATCGACGCTCATACCCCGGCCCCCAGCAGCCAGCCGCTCAGCCGTTCCTCGCGCTCGTTCATCTCGGAAGGGCCGAGCGCTCCCTCCGGAAGCGCACCGAGCCGCTGCTCCGACACGACCGATCCGTCGCGCATCACGAGGACGCGCTCGGAGCGCGCCGCAACGCGCACATCGTGAGTGACGAGCACGAGGGTCGCGCCCGCGCGGTGCGTCTCGGAGAGCAGCGCGAGCACCTCGGCGGCGGCGGCCTGGTTGAGCGCGCCGGTCGGCTCGTCTCCGAAGAGGATCACGGGATCGTTGATGAGGGCGCGGCAGATCGCGGCCCGCTGCAGCTGGCCGCCCGAGAGCTGGGAGACGCTGCGGTCCGCGAGCTCGTCGATGCCGGTCACGCTCGCCAGCCGGTGTGCGCGGGCGAGGGCGTCGCGGCGCGGCATGGCTGCGAGTACCCCGGGGAGCACGATGTTGTCGAGCAGGCTCAGCGAGGGGAGGAAGGTGGGGTGCTGGAACACGAAGCCGATCCGGCGCAGGCGGATCTCGGATCGCTCGCGCTCGGTGAGTGCGGTGAGCGCGCTCCCGTCGAGGACGACCGTGCCGGAGTCGGGCGCATCGAGTCCGCTGAGGCAGTTCAGCAGCGTCGTCTTGCCGCACCCCGAGGGGCCCATGATCGTGACGAACTCGCCGCGCTCGATGGCGAGCGAGACGTCGTCGAGCGCCGGGCTCGCGGCGGACGAGCCGGAGCGATAGTGCTTGCGCAGGGCGCGAGCGGTGAGCAGCGGGCCGGAGGGGCGGGTCATGGGATCCTCGATCAGAACTCGGTGGGACGGGGGCGTGCCGCCGTCGCGAAGCGCGCGACGATCAGCGTGGCGACGGAAACGGCTGCGACGAGCAGGGCGGGGAGCGCCAGATAGGCGATCAGCGGATCCGGCCGCAGGGCGATGCTGGGCGCTCCGAGCACGGACATGAGGCCGCTCACCAGTGCTTCGCCGAGACTGGCTGCGAGCAGGGTGCCGAGCGCGACGCCGGCGAGCAGCAGCGCGATCAGGCGCACGAGGTACTGCCGGCGCACGAGCCGCACGGGGGCGCCGAGGGCGCGCAGTGCGGCGTTCGCTGCGGCGTCGCGGGCGAGCAGGATCCCCGTGAACATCGCCGCGATCAGGGCGACGACGACGGTGGAGACGGCGAGGGAGGCGCGCACGGCGACGTCGAGCGAGCCGATCGACGGCCCGAGCGTCTGCGACACGTACTCGCGCATGGAGTATCCGCGCAGCCCCGCGAAGGCATCCGCGTAGTCGGAGATGATCCCGTCGAGGACGGCGGGGTCCTCCCGCGTCCCCGCCGCGTCGAAGGGGATGGTGACCCAGATGGCGTCGCCGCAGGACAGCGTCCCCGCGGTCTTCGCGGTGCGGCCCCCGCTCGTGACGTCCTGGTAGACCCCCACCACGGCGGCGTCGCGCCACCCCGCGCCCTCCTGCACGCGAAGCGTGTCGCCCACTGCAGCCTCGAACTCCGCCGCGTTCAGCACCGAGAGCGCCACTTCGCCGCGCGCTGAGGGGGCGCGGCCCTCGAGGTAGCTCACCGGGAAGAGGTCGTGCCGCCCCGTGGTGACGAGGCTCGTCTCCGCTTCGCCCGAGGCCGGCCGGATCGCGCAGCGGGAGGTGGTGAGCAGCGCGGCGCTGGCGATGCGCGGATCCGCTCCGACGCGTGCGATGACCCGCTCGGGCAGGCCGGGGTCCCCCGAGCCGAGGGGCGCGTCGAGCCGCGCCTGCGACGCCCCCACGCCCAGGTATTGCACGAAGCCCGGCGAGCTGACGGTGGTGAGGAAGTTGACCGGGACGACGAGCAGGAAGGCCGCGACGGTGAACACGCCCAGCGGGACGAGATAGGCGCGGGGCCGGAGCTGCAGCTCTCGCACGCCGAGATACCAGGTGACCGGAACGCGGCTGCGCGCCAGTGACCAGCGACGCCAGCGGCCCGCGCTGCGGCCCATCGCACCGTGCCGCAGCGCCTCGCTCGGCGGCACCCGGCCCGCGGCACGCACCGAGATCAGGCACGAGACCGCCACGATCCCGAACATCGCCGCCGAGGCCAGGGAAACGGTGAGCAGCGTGGCGCCCGGGCCCGCCGGGGGTCCGGTGTACAGCAGCGCCTGCTCGGTGAGCACGGGGACGAGCAGCAGGGCTGCGGAGCAGCCCAGCACGGCCCCCGCCCCTGCGAGCAGGAGGTACTTCGCCGCGAAGGCCCGGCTGATGAAGCCCGGCGGCGCTCCGATCGCGCGCAGCACCCCGAGCTCCCGGGAGGCGGCGTGCACCGCCGAGGCGACCGCGAAGCGCAGGCAGATGATGCCGATGACGAGCAGCAGCAGGCTGACGAGCAGCAGCACGACGGCGACCAGGCCCTCGCCGAGGAAGGCCATGGTGCGGAGCAGTGCGGCGTCGACCGCGGGCCCCGACTGCGGCAGGCCTGCGGCGCGGTAGGCGTCCATGAACTCCGTCGTGGAGGCCTCGGGCTGCAGCCTGAACTCGATGAGGTGCTCGGCCGAGGGGATCAGCCCCTCCAGACGCCGCAGGTCCTCGGGGGCGACGACGAAGCGTTTGGAGCTGACGAGGGCCGGGTTCATCTGCGCGTCACGCACGAAGGAGGAGACGAGCAGGCTCAGCTCGCCGGCCCAGGTGTGCACCCGGACCGGGTCGCCGATCCGCAGGCCGTGCCGCAGCATGTCGGAGACCGGCACGCCGATCTGCCCGGGCTCCACCCGCACCGCTGCGTTGTCGAGGTCGAGCAGCAGATCGAAGTCCGGGCTCTGGGTCACGAAGTAGTGATCCACGACCGAAGCGGAATCGGGTGCTGTGGCATCACCGAACCAGAGCTTCTCGCCCGTCGCGACGACGGCCCGCGAGACCATCCAGTCGGCGACCTCGGGCCGGCTCTCCGCGAACTCCGCGATGCGCGCGGTGTCGACATCGCCAGACGTCATCTGCACCACATCGGGCGCGTGCGCGGCAGCGAAGAAACCGTCGACGGCCCCGAGCAGGCGAGCGGCGGTGCCCGCGCCTCCCGCGGCGAGCAAGGTGGTCGCGAAGAAGAGGCCGAGCAGCACGAGGCTCGCGCCGAGGCCTCGGCGCAGATCTCCCGCGAGCAGGCGACGGATCATGAGTGATCGCCGGGAACCGCGGCGATCGCCGCGAAGGCGCCCGGCTCGGTGCCGAGCAGCCGTTCCGCAGCGTCGAGCAGCGCGGCGAACTGGGCGGTGCGCTGTTCAGCGCTCCAGGCGAGTGCCGGATTGTCGAGGAGGGCGTGCGTGGCGGCGAGCAGGATCCGCGTCGCCTCCAGCGGGTGCGCGGTGCGCATCTCCCCCGTGGCGACTCCCTCGTGCACCACCTCGGCGATCACCGGGGCCATGCGCTGCATCAGGTCCTCGAGGGACTTCGCGAACAGGGCCGTGTCGGCCGAGCGGCCGAGCGCGTCGATGAGGGCCGCCTGCTCGGGGTCCTGCGGTGACATGGCCGCGATGCCGGCCATGAACTTCTGCGTCGGGGGCAGGGGCGAGGCGACGACGCCGCGCAGCCCCTCCAGCATCCGGTCGCCGTGGCGGCGGATGAGCGCGTCGAGCACCTCCTCCTTCGAACGGAAGTGGTGGTAGAGGGTTCCGCGCGCGATCCCGACCGCTTCGAGCAGATCCGCGATCGTCGTCGCCTCGTAGCCGCGGGTCACGAAGAGGCGCCCCGCCGCGTCGAGGATCTCGTCGCGGCGCTCGGCCGCCTGCTTCACGATTCGCGCCATGTCGTCCTCCGTTGCCCGGTCGATCCCTACCGACCGACTGTCGGTCTAGTGTAACACGGACGCGAGGACGCACGCAGGCACGGCCGAGCGCGCGTGCCCGCCGAGCGCGGACCGAGCTACTCCGCCGACTGCCCGAAGGTCGCCGGATTCACCGGCCACTGCGACTTCGGGACGTTCTTCTCGAGCACCAGGAGATACGACTCCGTGATCAGGTCCTCGACGAGCTGCGGATCCTGCTCCTGCGCGGCGGCCGGGTCGCCCGCGGCGGGCCGCAGCGAGATCCAGTGCTGCTTGTTCATGTGATACCCCGGCGTGATCCAGCCGTAGGCCTCCCGGAGCACCCGCGCGTCCGCGGGCCGCGCCTTCGCGTTCACGATGCGCTCCCCCGCGTGCTCGGTCAGCAGCAGGAACATCCGTCCCCGCACCTTGTACACCTCGCTCTGCTCCCCGAAGGGGTGCGTCAGCTCGGCGCCCGGCAGCTCGGCCGTGCGCGCGCGGGCCAGCCGGTGCAGCTCCTCTCCGTCCATGCCGCCCCTGCCGCCCGCTAGGCCCGCTCGGCGGCGGCGCGGAAGGCGGCGGCCCGGGCCTCGTAGTCCGCGAACTCGTCGAAGCTGGGGGCGCCGGGCGAGAGCAGGATCACCTCGCCGGGCACGGAACCGGCGCGCGCGCGATCCAGCGCGTCCGCGAAATCGCGCGCGAGCTCGGCACGCGGGAGACGCCCGCCAGCCTCAGCGAGGAGCCTCGCGCCCGAAGGGCCGGTCGCGACGACCCGGACCGGCCCGGCTCCGCCTCCCATGTCCTCGCCCCGCGCCGTGAGGTAGCCGATCAGCGGCGCGAAGGGCAGATCCCGTTCGGCGCCTCCCGCGATCAGCGTCACCCGCGCATCCGCGTAGGCTTCGAGCGCCGCGACCACCGCCTGCGGCGCGGTCGCGAGCCCGTCGTCGACCCACACGCGCCCGTCCGACGAGGGCACCACTTCGAGCCGGTGCTGCAACGGCGCGAAGTCGCGCAGCGCAGCGAGCGCCCGGCCGCGATCCGCGTCCGCCATGTCCGTGTAGGCGTGCAGGGCGGTGAGCGCCAGGGCGGCGTTCGCAAGATTGTGGGCCCCGCGCAGCGGCAGTTCCTCCGCCGAGAGGGCACCCGCGCCGTCCCACTCCAGACGGTCCTCGGAGGCTCGGATGCCGAGCTCGCCCGGTGTGACGATGCGCGTGCGCTCCCCCGCCCGCTCCGCTGCCAGCGCGTGCAGTTCATGCTCGCGCGAGGGCACCACGACCACCTCGGGACCGTGCGCGACGAGGTTCAGCTTGTCGGCGACGTAGCGCTCGTAGCCGCCGTGCCACGGCAGGTGCTCGGGGTAGAGCGAGGTGAGCACCGCGACGCGCGGCGAGGCGGTGAGATCCGAGGCCTGGTAACTCGACACCTCGGTGACTGCGGCCTCGACGGCCGGATCCAGGTCGCCCGCCACCGCGACGCCCACATTACCCGCGAGCACCGCCGAGACGCCGAGCGCCTCGAGCAGGTGTCGGATGAGGCTTGAGGTGGTGCTCTTGCCCTTCGTCCCGGTGACGGCGATGACCCGGTCCGCGTTGTCGTTCAGCCACAGGTCCATGAGCGAGGTGACGGGCACGCCGGCCGCCACGATCCGCTGGAAGTCGGGCGAGGTGCGCGGGATTCCCGGCGACTTCACCACGACCTCCGCGCCGAGCAGCGCCCGCAGCGCGGCGTCCCCCGTCACCGCGGCCGCGCGCAGATCCTCGGGCACGGCCCCGTCCCCGGTCACCGCGATCAGCGTCGGCACGCCCCGCCGGGCCAGCTCCGCGTGCGCGGCCCGCCCCTCGCGGCCCGCTCCCCAGATGACGACGCGGCGGCCGGCGAGCTCGTCAAATCGCACGCGCCACCGCCTCCAGGCGCGGCGACAGGAAGTGCTCGCCGTCGCGCCACGCGAAGACCGCCTCGCGCTCCGCCTCGGACGCGCCGATCCGCGCGACCTCGGGGCGCGCCAGGAAGGCGTGCCCGTGCCAGTCCGCGTGCTCGCGCAGCAGCGACAGCGCCACCCGGCACTCGTCCGGCTCGCCCACGCACTCGAAGGGCTTCACCAGGCCCTCGACCCCGAAGAGCTCCAGGAAGCCCGACGCCTGCGCCTCGTCGGCGAAGAGATCGCGGCCGTCGAAGATGTCGAGCAGCGCCGCCCGCGAGAGGAAGGGCGCCAGCATGAGGAAGATGAAGCGGCACTTGGGGCAGTCGCCGCACCACGACGTCGAGGCTCCGTGAATGCGGAAGGCCCGGTTGCAGCTCGTGAACACGGGATGGTAGTCCGTGAGGCTCGCGAAGCGGCGGGCGATGCGGATCTCGTTCACGGGGCGCAGCAGGGAGACGTAGTCGGGCGCCCCCGCCGGCAGGGTCTCGCGCAGCAGGCCCTCGAACTCGCTGCCCTTCGACCACTGGTGGTTGATGGTGCGCCCGGCCCAGACGAAATTGCCGAAGGACGAGCCAGCCTCGTTGCTGAACACGACCGTGTCATAGCCGAGCGCGAGCGCGGTGAGCTGCGCGATGAGCGAGTTCACGGCGGTCACCGGCACGTGCCCGTTCGGCGCGCCAGCGGCGTTCAGCGCGAAGAGCTCCGGGTCGAGGGTGCGACGGACCTCGTGCAGCGGCAGCCCCGCGACCTCGGCGGTGCGCGCCATGGGCGGCTGCGTGTTGACGGCGAAGAGCCCGAGCTCGAGTCCGTCGCGGCGCAGCGCCTCGATCGACACGATCGAGTCCTTGCCGCCGCCGACGGCGACGAGCAGGCGGCCAGGATCCGGCGATCCTGTACGGGCTCCGGAGGTGCGCGCTTCCTGCTCCCGCTCGGCGGCGCTGGTCGTCTCGGGCCGGGAGGGACCGAGCACCTCGCTCTCCAGCACCTCGGGCAGATCGTTGACGAAGGCGAACTCCCCGAGACCGCCCGCGATGATCGCGCGGGCGAAGGCGCGCTCGGCATCGCTCAGCCCCCCGGGCACCGAGAGCGCGGCCGGCGCGCAGGCCTTGAAGTAGCTGAGCGAGGCCGCCAGCGAGAGCAGCCGCAACACGCCGTCGACCACCGGGGTGCGATCGACGGGGCGCGGCAGCTCGATGTGCTCGGTGAACTCCGCCACCGCCTCCTCGCCCGCGCGAGCCACGTAGCGCAGCTCCACGGTGGCGCCGTGCACACGCGGCTCGACGCAGTCCAGCCGCGTGACGTGCGCCGTCGGCGAGACGGATGCTCGAGCGACGCCCGAGGCGGGTGTCTGAGCGGGGCGGGATCCCGGTGAAATTCCGGGGGCGGGCGAAGGAGACGACGCGGATGCCATGATCCAGCAGTCTACCCGCCCGCCCTCGGCGTTCCCCGTTACCAGCCCTCGCTGAGCACCCGGTCGAGGGCGGCGACGACGAAGTCGGCGCTCTCGGCGGTGAGGCAGAGCGGCGGCTTCACCTTGAGCACATTCGAGCGCTCTGAGGTGGTCAGCACGATCACGCCCAGCTCCCGCAGACGCTCGCAGATCGCGGAGGCCTCGGCCTTCGCGGGCTCCATCGACTCGCGATCCCGCACGAGCTCGACGCCCAGGTACAGGCCTTCGCCGTGCACGGGGCCGATGATCGCGTGCCGCTCGGCCAGCGCGCGGAATCCGTCCGCCAGGCGGCGGCCCACGACGGCTGCGTTCCGCTGCAGCCCCTCCTCTTCCATCGCGTCGAGCACGGCGAGCCCGACCCTGCAGCTCAGCGGGTTGCCGCCCGCCGAGGAGAAGAACTGCCCCTGTGTCGCGAGCGCGTCGGCGATGCGCTTCGAGGTGATGACGCCCCCGATCGGGAAGCCGTTGCCCATGGGCTTCGCGATCGTGATGAGGTCGGGCCGCACCCCCGACTGCTCGAAGCCCCAGAAGCTCGACCCCATCCGCCCGAAGCCGACCTGCACCTCGTCCGCGATGCACAGCCCGCCCGCGGCGCGGACCCGCGCGTAGGCCTCTGCGAGGTAGCCCTCGGGCAGCAGCACACCGCCTGCGTTGCCGAGCACCGACTCGCAGATGAAGGCCGCGACGTCGCGCCCTTCGGTGGCGAGGGCGTCGAGTTCGCGCCCGAGATCGGCGGCGTAGCGCTCGCCCACGGTGCGATCGTCCGCCTCGCCACGGTAGCTGCCGCGGAAGCGGTTCGGCACGTCCGCGACGTGGATCCAGTCGGGCCGGTTCTCCAGCGCGTAGGGATTGTCGTAGGCGCTCGTCGTCACAGCGTCGCTCGCCATCGTCCAGCCGTGGTAGGCCTCGCGCAGCGCGACCACCGTCTTGCGGCCAGTGGCCGCCTGCGCGAGCCGCAGTGCCAGGTCCACGGCCTCCGAGCCGGAGTTCACGAGCAGCACCGTGTCCAGCCCCGAGTCCTCGGGCAGCAGCGCCAGCAGCCGCTCGCTGTACTCGGCGAGCTCCCGGTACAGGAAGCGCGAGTTGGTGTTGAGGATGCGGATCTGCCGGTTCACCGCGTCGGCGACGCCCGGGTGACCGTGGCCGAGGCCGGTGACGTTGTTCACGACGTCGACGTAGGCGCGTCCGGTCGTGTCGATGAGGTGGTGCCGCCAGCCGCGCTCGATCTGCATGGGGCGCTCGTAGTAGCGCTCCTGCGCGCTCGCGAAGATCCGCTCGCGGCGCGCCTGCTCCTCGGCCGATTCGTCGCGCTGCGCAAGTCCGGGCAGCCGCAGCATCGCCGCGGGGTCGCGGGTGAAACGGGACCAGGCGGGCACGCGCTCCGGGACGACGAGCTGCGCGCGGCCCGGCGCCGGAACATCGAGGGAGAGGATCGGGGGCGCAGCGCCGTCGATGGCGTCCGCCCGGCAGAGCGTCACCGTCAGGGGCCGCGGACCGGCCGCCGCGTCGAGGCTGGCGATGCGGGTGCCGGGCTGCACCTGGTCGCCCGCGGCGCACTCGGCGGTGACGCCGTCGATCGAGAGGCACCAGTCGCCGCCGAGCTGGAGCAGCACGCCGCGCTCCGTCGCAACGGCCACCTCGGCCGCGACCGGGGCGGTCACGGCGAGCGCATCGCCGCCGGCCACTACCGCCTCGGTGCCGATCGGCCAGTTCGCGGCGGCGTCGGCGGCGTCCAGGACGGTGCGCGTCAGTCGGTAGACGCCGTAAGGCAGGACCGCCGCAGCCGCCCCCGCGTCCAGGGCGTCCGCGACGAGGCGATCCTCGGCGTCCGCGGCGAGCCACCGGCCCGCGTCGAGGGCGCAGCTCTCGATCCCGGGATCGAGGACCTTGACCTCTCCCTCCAGCCCGGGCAGCAGCGAACGCAGCGGCAGCGCCCCCCGCTCGCGCAGCTCCTCGGAGCCGAGCACGGCCTCTGCCGTGTCCTCCGGGGCGGCGGGCGTCGGCGTTGCGGGAAGGCGCAGCCCCGTCCCCTCGGCCACTCCCGCGAATCCCAGCCGGGCGAGCACCTGCTCGGTCATCTCGGCGAGCGGCAGCGCGGTCGCCGCATCGAAGATCGCCTGCTCCCCCGCGATGCGCTCGCGTGCGTAGTCGTTGCCGCCGTCGATCTCGAGCTGCCGCCAGCCGCTCGCCACGAGGACCGCGCCGCGCAGCACGATCAGCGGCCAGACCGCGCGCGCCTCCGCCGCCGACAGCGGCGCGCCGGCGTGGAATGCCTCGACGGTGTCGAGCACGCGCAGCGGCCGATCCGGCTCGTGATGCAGCATCGAGGAGGCCGTCACCGCGAGCTCGGCCACGCGCCAGCCGTAGGCCAGGTCGCCCAGGTCGAGCACGGTGCGCGGGTGGAGGCGGGTGTCGTCCCCGCGCACCCCGGTGACGTTGTCGTCGGTGAGGTCGCCGTGGATCGCCTGCACCGGCAGCGCCGGGGCGACCGCGTCGAGCGCGGCCTGCGCCTCCGCGGCCGCGGCGAGCACGCGCTCGCGGAGCGCCTCGTCCGTGATCGCGGGCGAGAGCTTCACGGTCTCGGCGTGGGCGACCGCCATCACCCACATGTGCTCGCGGTCGAGGCCCGGGTGCGCGAGGCTCGCGAGCGCGTTGACCGAGGCGGCGGCGAGGGCGCCGAACTCGCGCAGCACGACCGGCGCGAAGTAGCCGGCGTCGACCATCGGCTCGCCCGGCGCGAACTCGCTCCGGCGCACCGTGTGGCCGCCCGAGCTGCGCTGGGTGAGCCGTCCGTCGAGCCCCGGCAGCACCGCCGGGACGGCGACGCCCGACGTCCGGTACGCCTCCAGCGCCGCGTGCTGGGCGTCGCGCGCCGCGTCGGCGAACACGGGGTTGTCGACGCGCAGCACGCTGCGCGCGCCGTCCGCAGCTTCGAGCACGAAGTTGCGGTCCTGATTGCTGCCGAGCTCCGTCGCGGTGACCTCGATGCCGTAGCACTCGAGCGCGATCTGCGCGGCCTGTTCTGCGGTGACGTCGGGGCGCACGAGACCGCCCGTCTGCTGCTCCACCATTGCTGGGGTTCTCCACTTCTGGAAGGGTTGCGTACCTCGTGTGTTGGGTGCCGCGTCGCAGCTGCGGGGCACTCTGGCCCGGGTCATGGGACCCACAAGCCGTGGTCTGGGTCGGGCCGGATCAGCCGGCCGCGAGACGCTCCCGGATCTCGGGCGCGAGAGCGCCGAAGGCGCGGGTGCGATGCGAGAGCAGATCCTTCTCGGCGCCCGTGAGCTCCGCGGCGGATCGCGTCTCCCCCTCGGGCTGGAAGATCGGATCGTAGCCGAAGCCGTGCTCGCCGGCGGGCTCGCGCAGCACGCGCCCCGGCCACACGCCCAGCTCGCAGATCTCCTCGCCGGCCGTCCCGTTCACGGGCGGGAGGGCGAGGGCCGCGGCGCAGACGAATCCCGCGGAGCGGTGCTCGTCGGCGACGTCGCTGAGCTGCCAGAGCAGCAGTTCGACGTTGCGGGCGTCACTGCGCTCGGGTCCGCCCCAGCGCGCGGAGAAGATGCCGGGGCAGCCACCGAGCACGTCGACGGCGATGCCCGAGTCGTCCGCGATGGCGGGCAGCCCCGTGTGCGCGGCGGCGGCGCGCGCCTTGATGAGGGCGTTCTCCTCGAAGCTCAGGCCGTCCTCGACGGGCTCGGGGCCGTCGTAGCCGATGAGCTCGATGCCGGGGATCAGCGGCCCGAGGATCCGGCGCAGCTCTTCCAGCTTGTGCGCATTGTGCGAGGCGAGCACGAGGGTGCGGGTCACGGTCACCGCCCCTCGGCCAGGGCGGCGCGCTGCAGCTCGGCCAGCTCAGCGGTGCTGACGAGCGCGATGTCGAGCAGCGCGTCGAGCTCGGCGCGCGAGAAGGGCTTGCCCTCGGCGGTGCCCTGCACCTCGACGAACTCGCCGGAGCCGGTGACGACGACGTTCATATCGGTCTCGGCCCGTGAGTCCTCGACGTAGGCGAGGTCGCTCATGGGCACGCCGTCGACGATGCCCACGGAGACGGCGGCAACGCTGTCCGTCAGCGGCCGGGAGCTGCGCGGCACGTGCCCCTGCGCGCGCGCCCACTCGACGGCGTCCGCGAGCGCGACGTAGGCACCGGTGATCGATGCGGTGCGGGTGCCGCCGTCGGCCTGCAGCACATCGCAGTCGATGACGATGGTGTTCTCGCCGAGCGCCTTCGTGTCGATCACCGCGCGGAGGCTGCGGCCGATGAGGCGAGAGATCTCGTGGGTGCGCCCGCCCATGCGCCCCTTCACCGATTCGCGCTGCATGCGCTCGTTGGTGGAGCGCGGCAGCATCGAGTACTCGGCGGTGACCCAGCCGGTGCCGCGACCGGTCAGCCAGCGCGGCACTCCGGGCGTGAAGGAGGCGGTGCACAGCACCTTCGTGCGGCCGAAGGAGATGAGCGCGCTGCCCTCCGCCTGCGCGCTCCAGCCGCGCTCGATGGTCACCGGACGGGTCTGCGCGGGGGTGCGCCCGTCGGCGCGAAGATCAGCTGTCGAACTCATCCCACCAGGCTACCGCGAGGAACCCGCCGCGGACCATCGGCCGCGCGGAAGCCGGACGCATGCTTCAGGCGGCCGGTGCCCGCTTGATCCAGCTGCTGCGGTGCAGGGCCGTGAGTCCGTGACGGGCGATGCCCTCGTAGTGACTCCGGCATCCGTACCCCTTGTTCGAATCCCAGCCGTAGCCGGGGTGCGCCTTGTGCGCCTCGCGCATCACCGCGTCGCGTGCCACCTTGGCGCGCACGGAGGCCGCCGCGACGCTCGCGCAGGAGCGATCGGCCCCGACTCGGGTGCGCACGTCGAGGGGGCGGCGGAGCGCCGCCGACAGCCAGTCGTGCGCGCCGTCGAGCAGGATCACGGCGCGGTCCACCGGCACGCCGTCCGCGTGCAGCGCGAGCAGTGCGCGCCGCGCCGACTCCCCCAGCATCGCGCCGATCCCGCGCGCATCGATCTCCTCCGCGCTGGCGAAACCGACCGCGCCGGCGCCCCATTCGGCGACGAGCGGCGCGATCGCCTCACGGCGCTTCTCGCTGAGCAGCTTCGAGTCCCGCAGGCCTGCGGGAAACCCGTCCGTGCCCGCGAGCACCGCGTGCGCCCCGACCGCGACCGGGCCCGCGATCGCGCCGCGTCCCACCTCGTCGATGCCGATCACGAGCGTCGCCCCCGCCGCGAACAGCTCCGCCTCGACCGTCAGGGTCGGATCCTTCGAAACCGCATCGGCGGGCCTCGATCCCGAGCCACCCCCGCCCGGGCTCCGCGAACCCGCTCTGCCACTCAGCGCTGCCGCCCCGGTGCGGCGCGTGCCCGGACTCGTCGCCGCGCCGCTCACTCGCCCGCTCGCGCGCGCGCCTCTTCGACCCCCGTGAAGGTGCCGTCCGGCCTGCCCAGCCACTGGAAGCGGCTCAGCGGCCAGTTGAGCACGAAGGCCCGGCCCACGATCTCGCTCTCGGGCACGAAGCCCTTGCCCGGCTGATCCTGGTTGTAGCGCGAGTCCTTGCTCTGGTAGCGGTTGTCACCCATCACCCACACGGATCCCTCGGGGACGGTGACGTCGAAGTCGATCGCCGAGGCGCGCGTCTCGCCCTCGGGGATCACGATGTACGGCTCGTCGAGCGAGACGCCGTTGACCTGCACGCGCCCCTGGGCGTCACAGCACTGCACCCGGTCGCCGCCGACGCCGATCACCCGCTTCACCACGTACTCGTGGCTGGTGTCCGCTGCGAGACCGACCGCCTGCAGCACCTTCTCGAAGCCCTGCGGCGGGTTGGAGCTGCGCGGCAGCAGCCAGCCGCCGGGATCCTTGAACACGACGATGTCGCCCCGCTGCACGCCCACCACATCGGGCACGAGCTGATTGACGAGGATCCGGTCGTTCACCTGCAGCGTCTGCTCCATCGACACGGAGGGAATGTAGAAGCTGCGCACCAGGAAGGTCTTCAGCAGGAAGGAGACGAGGAACGCGACCAGCAGGATGACGAGCAGGTCGCGGAGGAAGACCAGCAGCCCGGATCGGCGCTGCCGCCTGTCGCCCTCGGCCGCGTGCGCTTCGCTCATGGGCACCCTCTCGGTGTGGCGGGCCGGGCCGGTGCGCAGCGCCGAACCCGGAATTGCAGTGTGGAAACACCTCAGGCTCCCACCCGCGACCGGGGGGAGCCTGAGAGCGGTGCGAGCATCGCGTGTCGCGGCCCGCGGGAGTCGAGACGATCAGGCGTCGCGCTTCTCCTTGATCTTAGCCTTCTTGCCGGTGAGGCCGCGCAGGTAGTAGAGCTTCGCGCGGCGCACGTCGCCGCGGGTGACGACCTCGATCTTGTCGATGGCCGGCGAGTGCACGGGGAACTTGCGCTCCACGCCCACCTGGAAGCTGATCTTGCGCACCGTGAAGGTCTCGCGCACGCCCTCGCCGTGGCGGGCGATGACGACGCCCTGGAAGACCTGGACGCGCGAGCGGTTGCCCTCGACGATGTTCACGTGCACCTTGACGGTGTCACCGGCGCGGAACTCGGGAATGTCGCTCTTCAGGGAGGCGGCGTCGAGGTGGTCGAGCTTCTGCATGGTTGTCTACTCTCTGCGCCCGCCGCAAGTCGGGATCGCGGATATCGAAAAGTACTGGTGGTGAGGCTCACGGTTCGTGCGGACCCTCGCGGCAGTGCCGCACCGTGGCACAAGGATCAATTATGGCACACTCCGCAGCGAGCGTTCACGCGCCGCGCTCCCTCGAATGCCCGCCGCGGGATGCCTCCGCGGCGATGACGGCGGCTCCGCTCGTCAGGAGTGCGCGCCGCCACGGGAGCGTCCCCTCGATCTCGATCTGGATCGACATGCTGAGCACGGTGCGGATGACGACGATGAGGCCGAGCACGGCGGCGTCCTGCAGCGTCGGCGTGGAGATGGTGCGGATGATGTCCGCGGCGACGAATATCTCGAGTCCGAGCAGGATGGAGCCGCCGATCGTCGTGCGCAGGGTCTGGAATGCGGCGGTCGCACCAGCCCCGCGCAGGAGCGCTCGCGCCGCGAGCACGGCTGCGACGGCGAAACCGGCGACGACGGCGAAGATCCCGATCGCCTCGATCACCACCACGATCCCGGTGAACAGCTCCTCCGCCTCCATGTCATCAGCGTAGCCTCGGAGCGCCGCGGGCGCGGCCCTCAGCGTCTGAAGAGGCTCCGGAGCAGCTGGTTGACAACGGTGCGGGCGCCCGAGGTGACGACCGAGCTGAGGCGGTCGGCGGCCTTCTTCGCGGCGGCGTTGCGCTCGCGCTCCTTGCGCGCCGCCTCCTGCTCGCGCTTGCGCTGGGCCGCAGCAGCCTCGCGCTCCGCCTGCTTCGCGGCGGCGATGGCGGCCTTCTCCGCCTGCTTCGCCTCGGCCGCGAGCTGACGCTGACGTTCCGCCTCCGCCTCCGCCTGGGCACGTTCGGCAGCGGCCTCCTCGGCGCGCTCGGCCAGCATCTCGGCGGCCGAGTGCTCGTCGATCGCCTCCCCGTACTTCGCCCGCAGCGGTGAGGCGAGCACCGCGGCCTGCATGCTCACAGCGGGGAGCGGCTCCATCGAGCCCTGCGGTGCGCGCAGACGGGTCCAGGCGACCGGGGTCGGAGCGCCGTTCTCACCCATGACCGTGACGATGGCCTCGCCGGTGCCCATTGCCTGCAGCACCTCCGCGAGGTCGTAACCCGATTTCGGGTAGGTGGAGACCGTCGCCTTGAGCGCTTTCGCGTCGTCGGGGGTGTGCGCCCGCAGGGCATGCTGCACGCGGGATCCGAGCTGCGCGAGCACGTCTCCCGGCACGTCCTTCGGCGTCTGCGTGACGAAGAACACCCCGACGCCCTTCGAACGGATCAGCCGCACGGTCTGCGTGATCTGCTGCAGGAACGCCTTCGAGGCGTCGGCGAAGAGCAGATGGGCCTCGTCGAAGAAGAACACCAGTCTCGGCTTGTCCTGGTCCCCGACCTCGGGCAGCGTGTCGAAGAGTTCGGCGAGCAGGTACATGACGAAGGTGGAGAACAGCGTCGGCCGGTCCTGCACGCCCGGCACCTCGAGGAGGGTGACCATGCCGGTGCCGTCGGGGGCCGTGCGCAGCAGATCGAGGGGGTCGAAGGCGGGCTCGCCGAAGAAGACGTCGGCGCCCTGCCCCGCGAACGCGATGACATTGCGCTGGATCACGCCCACCGTCTGCTTCGACAGGCCGCCGATCGCCGCGATCTCGGCCTTGCCCTCCTCTCCCGTGAGGTAGGCGAGCAGCGCCTGCAGATCGGCCAGCTCGATGAGCGGCAGTCCTCGCTCCTTCGCGTAGTGGAAGACGAGGCCGAGGCTCGACTCCTGGGTCGGGTTGAGGCCGAGCACTTTGGAGAGCATCACCGGACCGAAGCGCTCGATCGAGGTGCGGATTGGCGCGCCGACGCCCATGCCTCCCAGGGTGAGGAACTCGGCCTGCGTGGCGTGCGGCTGCCAGTCCTGACCGATCCCCGCCGTCCGGCCGAGGAGCTTCTCATTCGGCTCGCCCGGGGCGGCCATGCCCGAGAGGTCGCCCTTGATGTCGACCGCGAAGACGGGCACCCCGTTCGCCGCGATCTGCTCAGCGAGTCCCTGCAGCGTGCGCGTCTTACCGGTGCCGGTGGCGCCGGCAATGAGACCGTGACGGTTGAGCATGCTGATCGGGATCGTGATCTGCGCATCTGCCCGAGGCCCGCCGTTCACCAGCGCACCCACGTGCAGCAGCGTCGGACCGCCGTCCACCGCAGCCGGGTACCCGGCGCGGATCACCGCGACCTCTTCCTCGCTCAGCGGCCCGGCGGGACCGGCGGACTCCGCCGTCTCCGGTGCTGCGGGGGCAGGCTCGGCATCCGCAGCCGGGCCGGCGTCCATCGCGGCCGGCGCCGCGGCCGGCGCCTCCCCCGACGCAGCCGCTTCCCGTGCCGCGGCCTCCGCCGCAGCGCGGGCGGCCGCCTCGGCCTTTGCGATCGCGGCCTGCAGTTCCTCCTGCGCGAGCCGCGCCGCCTCGGCCGCCTCCGCCGCACTCACCGCCGCATTGCCGTCGTCCGGCTGAGATTTCGCGCCCATGCTGCTCTCCTTCGCGGGCCCGCGGAGCCGAGGCCCCGTTCCGGGCCCCGCGCTCAGTCAGGCATAGGCTAGCAGCCCCGATGGGATCACGGCGAGGACGCCGCCGGCTCAGCGGAACGCGGACTCGCCCGTGAGCGCCTGACCCAGCACGAGGGTGTGCATCTCGGCCGTGCCCTCGTAGGTGAGCACCGACTCGAGGTTGTTCTGGTGCCGGATCACCGGGTACTCGAGCGAGATGCCGTTGGCCCCGAGGATCGTGCGGGCGGTGCGGCAGATCTCGAGCGCCTCGCGCACGTTGTTCAGCTTCCCGATGCTGACCTGCTCCGGGCGCAGCCGGTCGGCGTCCTTCCGGCGGCCGAGGTGCACGGCGAGCAGGTAGCCCTTGATGTACTCCAGGGACATGTCGGCGAGCTTCTGCTGCGTCAACTGGAACGCGGCGATCGGCTTCCCGAACTGGATGCGATCTTTCGCGTAGGCGCGCGCGGTCTCGATGCTGGAACGCGCCGCGCCGAGCGCACCCCAGACGATGCCGTAGCGCGCCTCGTTGAGGCACGACAGCGGCCCCTTCAGTCCCCGCGCCTCCGGCAGCATCGCCGACTCCGGCAGCCGCACCCCGTCGAGCACGAGCTCACCCGTGGCCGAGGCGCGCAGCGACAGCTTGTGCGTGATCTCGGGAGCCGAGAAGCCCGGCGTGCCCGCCGGCACGACGAAGCCCCGGACACCCTCGTCGGTCTGCGCCCACACCACGGCCACGTCGGCGTAGGGGGCGTTCGAGATCCACATCTTGCGCCCGCTGAGCACCCAGTCGGAGCCGTCGCGGCGGGCGCGCGTCTGCATGCTGGCCGGGTCGGATCCGGCATCGGGCTCGGTGAGGCCGAAGCACCCGATCGCCTCGCCGGCCGCCATGCGCGGCAGCCACTCCTGCTTCTGCTCCTCCGAGCCCCACCGCCAGATCGCGAACATCGCGAGCGAGCCCTGCACCGACACCAGCGAGCGGAGCCCGGAGTCGGTGGCCTCGAGCTCGAGGCAGGCCAGCCCGTACTCCACCGCGCTCATGCCCGCGCAGCCGTAGCCTTCGAGGTGCATGCCGAGCACGCCGAGCGAACCGAGCTCTCGCGTGAGCTCGCGGATGTTCGGGATGCCGCCGTTCTCGAACCACTCGGCGATGCAGGGCTCTGCGACGGCGTCGAGCACCTCGCGCACCGCAGCGCGGATGGTCTTCTCGTCCTCGCTGAGTAGTTCGTCGAGGCTCGCCGGGTCGGTCGGGTCGATCGGGGGCAGTGTGGTGGGGTCCAGGTGCGTCATTGCGTTCCTCTATCCGTTGCCTGTCAGGAATCCTGCAATGATGCTATGGGATTGAGGAGCGATGCGCGAACGGCCGACGGCCGTTTTCCTCTGCGATGCCCTGGCCTGCGGATCCGACGGCGCCGGTCCGCACCTCGCCGGAAACGACGAAGGCGACCGAATCAGTGATTCGATCGCCTTCTGCCTGTTCGTGCGCGGAGGGGGACTTGAACCCCCACGCCCTAATACGGGCACTAGCACCTCAAGCTAGCGCGTCTGCCATTCCGCCACCCGCGCGAACGATCCGGACCGTCATCGGCCGAACAGAGAATAACCTAGCACGGAACGAGACCTCGCACGAATCGGTCCCGAAACTCGCGCGCGTCGGTCCCCGCGGGCGTCGCAGGGGCCCGGAAACGCCCGTGGCCCTCGCCCCCGACACCGGCCGCGCCCGGGATCCGGCTCAGCGGGGCCGGCCGATCTCCGCCCACACCGCTCCGGTCGCCCGGGCGAGATCGTCCGGCGCGAGCTCGATGTCGAGCCCCCGCCGGCCGCCCGAAACCAGCACCGTGCCGTGCGCGCGGGCGGACACGTCGAGCACGGTGCGCAGGCGGGTGCGCTGCCCGAGCGGGCTGATCCCGCCGACGACGTAACCGGTCTTGCGCTCCGCGAGGGCGGGATCCGCCATCGAGGCGCGCTTGGCGGCGAGCGCTGCGGCGAGCGCTTTGAGGTCGAGCACGCCCGAGACGGGCACGACCGCCACGGCGAGCGCGCCGTCCACCTCTGCGAGCAGCGTCTTGAACACGCGCTCGGGCGCGACCCCCAGCGCGGCCGCCGCCTCTCCCCCGAAGTCCGTGACGGCGGGGTCGTGCGCGTAGGCGCGGAGCGTGAAGGCGATGCCGGCGCGGGTGAGCGCCTGGGTGGCGGGCGTCGATCCCTCGCCGCGCTGCTTCTTCGACACGCGATTCACTCTATCCGCGCGCTCCCCCGTCCGCTCCCCCGCGCGGTCTCACCCTAGGGCCGCAGCCGCCGCCGCAGCAGATCGATGCGCTTCTGCAACTGGGTGACGGAGGCCTGCGCGACCGGCGGTCCGCCGCACACGCGCCGCAGCTCGTTGTGGATCTCCTTGTGCGGTTCCCCCGACACCTTCGCGTACATGCCCACCAGGGAGTTCAGCAGCTTGCGCTGCTCGCCGAGGGTGCGGTGCAGCGCCTCGGGGGCTTCGGCACGCTCGGGCGGGTGCTCCAGGAGTCCCTGACGGGTGGCCGAGCGGCGCGCCTGCCTGGCCTGCCGCTGCTGCAGCAGCGCCTTCACCTCCTGCGGTTCGAGGAGTCCGGGGAAGCCGAGGAAGTCGAGCTCCTCCTCGCTCTCCACCTCCGCGTAGCCGCCGAACTCGGCGCCGTCGAACACCGCCCGGTCGAAATGGGCGTCGGATCCGAGCGCCTGATACGTGAACTCCGCCTCTTCCAGCTCCGAGGAGGCGCGATCCTCGCGCTCCGCCTCGGCCATCAGCGCCGCCTCGGCGTCCCACATCTCCTCCGCGCTCTTCGGCCCCTCGAGCACGTGGTTGCGCTCCTTCTCGAGCTCGGCGGCGAGCTGCATGAGCGCGGGGACGTTCGGGATGAACACGGAGGCGACCTCGCCGCGGCGGCGGGAGCGCACGAATCGGCCGATGGCCTGCGCGAAGAACAGCGGCGTGGACGAGCTGGTCGCGTATACACCGACGGCGAGCCGCGGCACGTCGACGCCCTCCGACACCATGCGCACCGCGACCATCCAGCGTGACTCCCCCTTCGAGTACTCGTCGATGCGGTCGGAGGCGCCGTCGTCGTCGGAGAGGATCAGCGCGACCTCCTCGCCCGTGATGCGCCGCAGCTGCGCCGCGTAGGCCTTCGCGGAGGCGTGGTCGGTCGCGATGACGAGCCCGCCGGCGTCGTGGATCTGCTGGCGCACCTCGGTGAGCCTGCGGTCTGCGGCCGCCAGCACCTTCGCGATCCAGTCGCCGTTCGGGTCGAGCGCGGTGCGCCACGCCTGCGAGGTGATGTCCTTGGTGTTGCCCTCGCCGAGCGCGGCCTCCATCTCCTCGCCCGCGGAGGTCTGCCAGCGCATCTTGCCTGCGTACACCATGAAGATGACGGGGCGCACGATGCCGTCTGCGAGGGCGCGGCCGTAGCCGTAGTCGTAGTCGGTGAGCGACACCTTCGAACCGTCGCCCTGCGGCGCATACTCCACGAAAGGGATGGGGGCGTCATCGGAGCGGAACGGCGTGCCCGTGAGCGAGAGCCGGCGCTTCGCGGAACCGTAGGCCTCGCGGATCGCGTCGCCCCAGCTCAGCGCATCGCCGCCGTGGTGGACCTCGTCGAGGATCACGAGCGTGTCGGCGCTCTCCGTGAGCAGCCGGTGCTGCACGGGCTTCATGGCGACCTGCGCGTAGGTCACGGCGACCCCGTGGTAGTGGCGGCCGTAGCCCAGCCCGTCGCTGTTGGAGTAGCGCGGGTTGAGACGGATGCCAGCCCGGGCTGCGGCGTCCGCCCACTGCGTCTTCAGGTGCTCCGTGGGGGCGACCACCACGATCTGCGTGACGGTGTGGTTGGCCCGCAGGATCGCGGCGAGGCGCAGCGCGAAGGTGGTCTTGCCGGCGCCGGGCGTCGCCGAGGCGAGGAAGTCGCGGGGCTCGCGTTCGAGGTAGAGCCGGATCGCCTCCTCCTGCCAGGCGCGCAGGGTGCCGGCGGTGCCGTGCGCGGCGCGCTCGGGATAGGCGGGAGGCAGATGCTCGGCGGCACTCGTCCCCGGGAGGTGGAGTTCCGGATCCGCATCTGTCACAGCGCTCTAGGATAGACCGTATCGACAGGTGATGAGTGCGCGGGCGGTCGGACCGCCGGAAACGGGGACGAGGCAGTGGCAGAGGATCGGATCGAGCTTCCCTGGTCGCGGTTCGTGGCCATCGGCGACTCCTTCACCGAGGGGGTCGGCGACCCGGATGCCGACAGCCCGGGCGGCCTGCGCGGCTGGGCGGATCGCTTCGCGGAGGTGCTGAGCGAACTCGACGACGATTTCGCCTATGCGAACCTGGCGGTGCGCGGGAAGCTCATCCAGCAGATCGCCGACGAGCAGGTGGAGGCGGCGCTGAACCTCCGCCCGGATCTGATCAGCGTGTGCGCGGGCGGCAACGATGTGATCCGCCCCGGCACCGACCCCGACGAGGTCGCCGCGCGGCTGGACCGGATCGTCGAGCGTCTGAGCGAGAGCGGGGCGACGATCCTGCTGTTCACCGGGGTGGACACGAACTTCCAGCCGGTGTTCCGCACGATCCGCGGCAAGGTCGCGATCTTCAACGAGAATGTGCGCAAGGTCGCGAAGCGGTACGACTGCGTGGTCGTGGACCAGTGGGCGCTGGAGGAACTGCAGGACAGCCGCTACTGGGCGGGCGACCGGCTGCACCTGAACGCGCTCGGCCACCACACGATCGCCCGGGCGGCACTCGACGCGCTCAACATCCCCCACGAGCTCACCCCCCTCGATCCGCCGCCTCTGCCCGTCCGCAATTGGCGGCAGGCTCGGCAGGAGGACGTGGTGTGGGCGCGCGAGCACCTGGTCCCGTGGGTGATACGCAGGATCAAGCACGTCTCCTCCGGCGACCACGTGGTCGCGAAGCGGCCGGAGCCGGCCTCGGCTCGCCGCTCCTGGCACACCTCCGAGAGCGCAGGTCAAGCCCTGCCGCCGGAGGGCGCGAGCGAGTAGGGTGAGGGCATGTCTGATCTCACGATGAAACTCGCGGAAACTGTGATGCGCGTCGGTGTGCGCACCTCCTACGGCGATCCGATCGACGTCGACGGAACGACCCTCATCCCGGTGGCCTGCACCAGCTTCGGCTTCGGCGCCGGCGAGGGCGGGGGCGACCTGGAAGACGCGAAGGGCGAAGGCTCGGGCGGCGGGGGCGGCGGCATGGCCGTGCCGGTCGGCGCCTATGTGACGCGCGACGGGGTCACCCGCTTCGAGCCGAACATCGTGTCGCTGCTCGCGGTCGGGGTGCCCTTCGTGTGGGTCGCGGGCCGCGCACTGGCCCGGATCATCCGCGCGCTCAAGAAGTAGCGTTCACCGCGGCTCCGGATCCCGCCACACCCACGGTTCACGGGGCAGGCGGGACGGTTCGAAGCGCGCGAGCAGCGCCTCTGCCGTGACCCGCTCTCCCGGGGCGGCGAGCCCGAGGGAGGCGGCGAGCAGGCCGAGCACCTCGGCGTCGCCGATCCCGCGGTCCCGCAGCTGCGCGAGCGTCACCGCCCCGTCGCGCTTGGCGAGCCGTGCGCCGCTCGGCCCGAGCACGAGCGGCACGTGCGCGTACTGGAGGGCGGGCGGGCTGGGCAGACCCAGCAGCCGCTGCAGGAGGATCTGGCGCGGCGTCGAGGAGGCGAGGTCGTCACCGCGGACGATCTGGTCCACGCCCATCGCGGCGTCGTCGACGACGACGGCCAGGTTGTAGGCGACTGTCCCGTCACCGCGTCGCAGCACGAAGTCGTCGATGTCCCCGCGCACCCGCCCGAGCAGCAGGTCCTCGTAGCTCAGCTCGGCGACTTCGGTGCGCAGGCGGAGGGCGGGCCGTCTCGGCGCGATCGCCTCGCGCGCGGCACGGCGCTCGGCCTCGCTGCGGTTCCGGCAGGTCCCCGGGTACGCGCCCGGTGGCGCGTGCGGTGCGCTCGGCGCGGCGAGGATGTCGCGCCGCGAGCACGTGCACTCGTAGACGAGCCCGGCGGCATCGAGCCGTTCGATGGCGGCGGCGTGATCCGCGCCCCGCTCGCTCTGCAGCACCGGCTCGCCGTCCCAGTCGATCCCGAGCCGTTCCAGATCCCGCAGCTGCCGCTCGCCGGTGCCACCGTCCCGCGCGCGGTCCAGGTCCTCGATGCGCACGAGGAAGCGCCGCCCGCTCCCACGGGCGAAGAGCCACGCCAGCAGCGCCGTGCGCAGATTCCCCAGGTGCAGATCCCCCGAAGGACTCGGCGCATACCGCCCCGCGCCGCGGGTTCTGTCCGGACTTTCCACCTCCCCATCCTGTCACGCACGGCACCGACCAGTGCGCGCAACCCTACCGCTCGTCGGCCGCCTCTGAGCGCTCTGCGATTCGTTCGTATACGAGCCGCGTCAGCTCGCGCGAGTGGCTGCGAGCATTGACTCTCGCGCTCGCGCTGCGCATCACGGTGACCCGGGGCGGCGTTCACCCTGAAAAACGGTACGCCCTGCTCTCCAATCCCATCCGACGAGAGACGCCACCGACGGGGAAAAACGCGAGTTCGAGGGGGCCGACGTTGAGGGTCGCAAAGCGCCCGCCAGCCGTACTCGGATAATCCGAGAGCGTCCAGAACCGTGTTTCGAGTTCAACGGCCGACGGGATCTTTTTTCCTTGACGGCACATTCTTGATACTCAGAGAATCTCAAGCTCACACCCCTCAGGCCACGACCTTCAATACTCCTATTGCTCGATAGTACTATTGGGCGATACCATCAGAGTGTGATCCAGTCCTTCGCCGACGCTGCGACCCGAAGGGTGTGGAAGCGTGAGCACGACCGGCGATTCTCACCCGAGTTGCAGCGCGCTGCGCAGAAGAAGCTCCGGCTGCTGAACGCGGCCGGCGCGATCGGCGATCTGCGCATCCCGCCGGGCAATCGCCTCGAAAAACTGTCCGGGGATCGGGCCGGGCAGTATTCGATCAGGATCAACGAGCAATACCGGATCTGCTTCCTCTGGACCGCGAATGGCCCGGAGAAGGTGCAGATCGTCGACTACCACTGAAAGGAGCACCGCCGTGGACAAAGCGCACGCACCCATCACGCCGGGCGAGATCCTGCGCACCGAGTTTCTCGAACCGCTCGGCATCAGCACCTACCGGCTCGCTCAGGCGACCGGGCTCTCCCAGACCCGGCTCGGCGAGATCATCCGCGGCCGGCGCCGCATCACCGTGGACACCGCGCTCCGGCTCTCTCGCGCCTTCGGGCTCTCCGAGCGCTTCTGGCTGAACGTCCAGAGCGACTACGACATTGAGCTCGCGCACGACGAGCACGAGCACGAACTCGACCAGGTGGAGCGGCTGGTCTCCGCATGACGGGTGAGTGGAACGCGAAACTGCGCGCAGTGGAGGAGCTGCGCGGGGCACTGGGCGAGCGGTTGGTGCTGGATGCCGCGCTGATCGCGCCCTACGCCCGCGACACCTCGCGGGCCCGCCCGGAAGGGGCGCCGCTGGCGCTGGTGCTCGCCGAGTCGACCGCGGACGTCTCTGCGGCGCTCGCCTGGGCGCACGAGCACGGCGTGCCCGTCAGCGTGCGCGGGGCGGGAACCGGGCTCACCGGGGGTGCGATGGGCTACGACGGCGGCCTGATCGTGTCACTGGAGCGCATGAACCGGATCCTCGGCATCGACGAGGCGAACCGTCTCGCGCTCGTACAGCCGGGAGTGGTGACCGGCGAGCTCGACGACGCCTGCCGCGAGCGCGGCCTGTTCTTCCCGCCCGACCCCGCCAGCGCGCGCCTGTGCACCGTCGGCGGCAACATCGCCACGAATGCGGGCGGGTTGCGCTGCGTCGCGCACGGGGTGACCTCTGACAGCGTCGCCGCCCTCGAAGTGGTGCTCGCCGACGGCCGCGTGCTGCGCACCGGCGCCCGCACCCGCAAGAACGTCGTGGGCTACGACCTCACCCGGCTCTTCGTCGGCTCCGAGGGCACGCTCGGCGTCATCACCGAGGCGACCGTGCGCCTCAAGCCGGTGCCGCCCGGCACGCCACGCACCTTCCGCGCCGCCTTCGACCGTCTCGAAGACGCGGGCCGCGCCGTCACCGCGATCGTGGGCGGCAGCGCGCAGCCCGAGGTGCTCGAGCTCATGGACGCGCTGAGCGTGGAGATCATCGAGTCGTTCCACCCGACGGGCCTCACCGTGCCGGACGGCGCGATGCTCGTCGGGCAGACGGTCGGCGCCGACGCCGAGGCGAAGGCGGAGCGCATCATCGCGATCTGCGCCGCGCAGGGCGCCACCGACACGGGGATCTCCGACTCGGACGCCCTGCTCGAAGCCCGGCGCCTCTCCAATCCGGCGCTCAACGCGCGCGGCCTGAAGATCTCCTGCGACGTGGGCGTGCCGGTCGCCTCGCTCGCCGAGATGTTCCACGGCGTCGAAGAGATCGCGGTCCGTCACAGGAAGCGGGTCTCCACGGTGGCGCACGCCGGCGACGGGAATCTGCACTGCACCGTCGAGGCTCCGGACGACGCGGCGGGGATCGCGGCCGCGGACCTCGTGATCGACGACATCACCCGGCTCGCCCTCTCCCTCGGCGGCACCATCTCGGGCGAGCACGGCATCGGTTCGGTGAAGCGGCACGAGCTCCCCTGGCAGCTCGACGCCACCGCGCTCGACATGCAGCGCCTCATCAAGGACGCCCTCGACCCGCGCGGGATCCTGACCCCCGGTCGCGCGATCTGAGACGCATCGAAAAGTGGACCATCGCCCCCGCGCGGCATTGGTCCATTCCTCGGACCACTGGCAGGATCATGCTATGCGTATCCTCTCGATCCAGTCCTCGGTCGCCTACGGGCACGTGGGCAATTCAGCCGCCGTCTTCCCCCTGCAGCGCATCGGCATCGAGGTGATGCCGGTCGCCACCGTGCAGTTCTCGAACCACACCGGCTACGGCTCCTGGCGCGGACCCATGATGTCGGGCGAGGACGTCCGCGAGATCGTCATGGGCATCGAGGAGCGCGGCGGGCTCGCAGAGGTGGACGCGGTGCTCTCGGGCTACCAGGGCGGCGACAGCATCGGCGACGCGATCCTGGACGCCGTCGAACGCGTCAAGCATCACAGCCCCGAGGCGATCTACGCCTGCGATCCGGTGCTCGGCAACGCGAAGTCGGGCTGCCACGTCGCCCCCGAGGTGCAAAACCTCATCCGCGACCGGGTTGTGCCGCGCGCCGACCTCATCACCCCCAACCAGTTCGAACTCGGCTTCATCACCGGCACCTCGCCGGACACGCTCGAATCCACCCTCGCATCGGTCGACGCGGCCCGCGCCCTCGGCCCCTCCACCGTCCTCGTGACGAGCCTCGAGCGCCCGGATCGCGCGGAGGGCACGATCGAGATGCTCGCCGCCACCGGCGAGGGGGCGTGGATCGTGAGCACACCGCTGCTGCCGTTCAAGGTGAACGGCTCCGGCGACGTGACGGCGGCGCTCTTCACCGCGCACTTCCGGCGCAGCGGCGACGCCGCCGACGCACTCGCCCGCACCACGGCGAGCGTGTTCGCCCTGCTGGAGCGCACCTACGCGGCGGGTGCGCGGGAACTGCGGCTCGTGGAGGCGCAGGAGGCCTACGCGCACCCCGATCTGCGCTTCGAGGCGCGTCAGGTGCGCTGAGGAACTGCGCGTCCGGGATCGCGTCTGCGCGGTCCGGCGGGATCCCGGACCGGGCGCTTCAGCTCCAGAGCCGGCCGAGCAGGATCCCGCACATCGCGAGCGCGACCGTCGCGACCAGCATGCCGGGCCCATTGAGCAGCGCCGCCCCGATGCGGCGCTGCTGCAGCAGCCGCACCGTGTCGAGGATCGCGGTGCTGAAGGTCGTGTAGCCGCCGAGCAGCCCCACCGCGAGCACACTCGCGAGCGGCTGGCCGAGGGCGAGGCCCGCGAGCAGCCCGAGCGCGAAGGATCCCGTCAGGTTGACCAGCATGATCCCCCACGGAAAGCGCTCCCGCACCCGCACGGGCACGGCGGTGTCGAGCAGGTAGCGCAGCGCCGCACCGGCGCCGCCCGCGAGCGCGATCCCGAGCGCCAGCCACAGGCCGCCTGATCCGCTCATCTCCTCGCTCACTCCGCCGCTCCCCGCGTGAGGGCGCCGCCCAGTCGCACGCCCAGCCACGCCGCCAGCCCGCCCGCGGCAAGGCTCGCCGCCCCGTAGCCGAGCGCAACCCAGGCCTGCCCGCCGAGCAGCAGCCCGGCGATGTCGCTCGCGAGCAAGCTGTAGGTGGTGAAACCGCCGAGCACGCCCGTGCCGAGCAGCAGGCGCGCCGTCGGCTCCCCCGGCGCACCCCGGCGGCGGTCGAGGCCGGCGAGCGATTCGAGCAGCAGCCCCAGCAGGAAGCCGCCGAGCACGTTGATGCCGAACACCGCGACCGGGAACGCCCCGGTGTCCCCCACCGCCAGCGTCACCACATACCGCGCCAGCGAGCCCGCGGCGCCACCCGCTGCGACGAGTGCGACGGCGCTGAGCCGCCCGCCGCCGGCACCTTCACCACCCGACACGGGCCCCTCAGCAGCCCTCGTCGGGCCAGGCGACCACGCGCGCTGGCGCGCCGTCGGCGCCGGCCAGCGGCAGCGGGAAGATCCCGATCCGGCAGCGCTCGCCGAGCCGGCCGAGCCCCCGCGCGTTCTCCACGATGATGCCGTCACCACCGAGCACCACCTCATGCACCGGGAACACAGGGCCGCCCCCGGAAGGGGCGTCGTGGCCCGGGTCCGCAGTCGGCGCGCCGGTCTGGTCCGGGCTCAGCGTGTCCACGACGAGCACCCGCATGCCGAGCCGCCACAGCAGTTCCGCCGCATCCCGGCTCAGATACGGATGATTCGTGGCCGCCGCGCCGCCGAAGTGCCGATCCCAGCCGGTGTGGATCGCGACGATCGCGGGGAGCGACCCTACCCCCATCAGCCCGAGCTCCCCCGCTTCGATGCGGTGGCCCGGTCCGACCCGATCCGCGAGGCGAAGCACGCGCGCCTCCCCCGAGAGCCGTTCGAGCGGGATCTCGTCGATGGTCCGCCCGCCCGCCACCGTGTGCGCCGGCGCATCCACATGGGTGCCGCTGTGCGAGCCCAGATGGAGCTCGCACACCGCCACCCCGTCGACCGCGAGCGACAGGGCCTCGCGCATCGTCACCTGCGGATCGCCCGGGTACACCATCATCCCGTCGGCGATGGGCTGGCTGAGGTCGATCACCCTCGCAGTGTACCCCCGCTCCGCTGCCCACAGCGTCACCCGCGACGACCGGCCCGCACGGAGCTCCCCCGCCCACCCGGGCGACGCGCCCGGACCGCCCCGATTTGCGTTCCTCGCCGGAGCCTGGTGTAAACTCGAAGAGTTGTCGGGTGAGCATTCGTCCGACTTCGAGGGTCTGTGGCGCAGCTGGTAGCGCACCTGCATGGCATGCAGGGGGTCAGGGGTTCGAGTCCCCTCAGATCCACTCTTGAAAGCCCCGCAGCGCGGGGCTTTTCTGATCTTCGGGGACTCGCGCGGAATCCGGCAAACGCGATGCGTTTGCCCCCAGGATTCCACGCCCCTCAGATCCACTCTTGAAGGGCCCCGCAAGGCGGGGCCCTTCTGATCTTCGGGGACTCGCGCGGAATCCGGCAAACGCGATGCGTTTGCCCCCAGGATTCCACGCCCCTCAAATCCACTCCTTGCGCTTGAAGGCGATGTAGAGCGCGGCTCCCGCGCCCACCATCACGACGACGCTCGCTACGAATCCCCACCAGGTGCCGTAGCCCGGGTAGGGCACATTCTGCCCGAAGAACCCCGTCACCGCGGTCGGCACCGCGATGATCGCCGCCCAGCCCGTGAGCTTCTTCATCACCGTGTTCAGCCGCGCATCCTGCAGCGACAGGTTCGTCTCGAATATCGCCGTGACCATGTCGCGCAGCGACTCCGTCCACTCGGTCACCCGCAGCACGTGGTCGTAGAGATCGTCGTAGGAGGCGTCCAGCTCGGGGCTCGAACCCGCCTCCCGGTGATGCCGCAACACGCCGTTCACGACCTCCCGCATGGGGAGCACGATCCGCCGCAAGCGCACGAGCTCCTTGCGCAGACGATAGGTGTCCCGCTGCACGCGCCGGGCGAGCACCCGCTCGTCGAAGAGCACGTCCTCGATGCCCTCGACCGTGTCGTCGAGGGACTGCACCGCCTCGAAGTGGCCGTCGACCACGACGTCGAGCAGGCCGTGCACCAGGGCGCCCACCCCCGAGCCGAGCAGATCCGCGTTGTCCTCCCAGCGCTGCACCAGTGCCTCTACGTCGAACTCGGGCGCCCGCACCGTGATGAGGCCGCGCGGGAACACGAACGCGGAGATCTTGTGCAGCCGGATCCGCGCCGCCAGGCTCCCCTCGTCCGCGCTCCCGCCCCCAGCCCCGTTTCCGAGCCCGGACGCGTCGAAGTCCGCCGAGTAGACCGTGAAGAAGGTGTGCGTCGCGTAGCGCAGGGCCTTCGGCCGCTCCACGTGGGCGACCGCGTCCTCCACGGCCATCGGGTCCAGGCCCAGCTCGCCCGCCAGACGCTCGAGATCCTGGGGCTCCGCGCCGCTCAGATCGACCCAGCTGAGCACATCGTCCCGGCGCAGCAGCTCGGAGATCTCCGCGAAGGGCACGTTCCGGGAGATCACCGCCCCGCGGCCGTCCCAGACGAGTGAGCTCACCGATCCCATGCCCGCCATGCTACCCCGCGGCCGTCAGGCAGGCACGCCGACCGCGGGGAGGAGCTACCCGGCGGCGGAGAGCGCGCCGCCCGCCGTTCCGCGCAACGGCTCGAGCTCGATCAGGGGGCAGTCCTGCCAGAGCCGCTCAAGCTGGTAGAAATCGCGCTCCTCCGCGTGGAACACGTGCACGATGAGGTCGCCGAAGTCGAGCAGCACCCAGCGGCCGCTCTCGCGGCCCTCCCGGCGCACGGTGCGCACACCGGCCTCGTTGAGCGCGTCCTCGACGGCGTCGGAGATCGCCTGCACATTGCGCTCGACGCTTCCCGTCACGATGAGGAACGCGTCGGCGAGGCCGAACTGCTCCGTGACCCGCAGCGCGACAGGCGCCGTCGCCCCGGTGCCCTCGGCGGCGCGCAGCGCGACACCCAGCTCTTCGAGCACATCGCGGTTCTCAGTCGCTTCGACGTTCAGTTCAGTTCCTTCGTTCAGCGGACCGGGGCCCGCGCTCATCTGGTGGGGAGGGTGCCGGCTACCCGAACACGCCGTTGCTGGCGCCCCAGGCGCCGAGTGCGATCACCGCGATCAGCACGCCGCCACCCGTCAGCGAGAGGATGAGCGGCAGCTTGCTGCGCTCCTTCGCGGGTTTCGCAACGGCGGGCATGCTCGAGAGGGCGCGGGCGCTCACGGCGTGCCGGGCGGACACGGGAGCGGGACCCTCGCCGGTGACCCCGGTATCCTCCGCCGGGGCGCCGGTGATGGGGTCCATCTCGATCGAGTCGTGCAGCGCGGAGTGCCCGCCGGTCTCGCCGAGCGACTTCGGCAGCTTCAGCGAGCCCGTCACGTACAGCTCGCCGGTGCCGCCGAGCGGTCCCGTGAGCCCGCCGGTGTCCTCCGGCATGGACGGCAGGATCAGCGCGGCCGTGCTCGCTCCCCCGGTCGACCCCTCCTGCGCCACGGCCCGTGAGATGAGGTCGTCGAAGTCACCGCCGGCGTCGTTCCGATCGAGCTGGTCGGGCACGGTGCGCGAGCTCGGGTCGTCGAACACGGAGCGCCACTCCTCCGGGGGCGCGATGTCCGGGAAGGAATAGCTCGTCTTCTGCTCGGGAGCGCTCTCCGCACTCTCCGCGACCGGCTCCTCCTGCGGTGCCGCGCTCGGCAGATCCGCCGCCTCGTCCTGTGCGGGGGCGGCGAACACCGCGGTCTCGGGCTCTGCCTCGTCCGTCGCCGGAGCGGCCTCGGCCGGCTCTTCGCGAACGACCTCGGCGACCACGGTCTCGGCGGCGGGCCCGGTGTCAGCGCCGTCATCCACACGGTCGACGGGCACCTCGCCCACCTCCACGGGCTCCGGCGCCTCCGCCGGCGCCGGAGCGGCGGCCTCCGCGCCGCGGTCCGCCTCCTCACGGCCACGCTGCCAGAAGCGGCGCTTGGGCTTCGCAGCTTCCGGATCGGCCGGCGCAGCAGCGGTCTCGGCCTCAGGGGCGGTCGGCGCTTCGCCGGTGGTTCCGTCATCAGCGACCGGCTCGGCTGCGTTCTGCTCGGCCTCGCGCAGTTCCTCGACGGTGAACGGCTCGGTCGGCGGCGCGATCAGCGTGTCGAAGTCGGGTTCGTCGGCCTGCGGCGCGGGCGCCGCCATCGGCTCGGCGACCGGGGCGGGCTCGGCGACCGGGGCGGCCGCCGGCTCCGGCATCGGCTCCGGCGACGCGTAGGCGAGCTCGGGAGTCCCCGCCTCCACCTCGGGCTGCGCGGCGGCGTGCTGCGTCGCCGGAGGCTCTGCCGGGGCTTCTCTCGGTGCGGGGGCGTCCGCCGCCGCGCTCGACGGCTCGACGGACTCGTCCCCCGCGGCGGACTCGTCCCCCGTGGCATCCTCGGCATCCGCGGCGGACGTCTCCGGAGTCGATCGCGCGGCCCGCGCAGCGAGGGCCGCCTCGCGCAGCTGGCGCATCTCACGGCGGCTGCGCGGTGTCCCGTCCTCGTGGAACGGGGAGATCTCGATGTCCCCCGTGCCGGGATCGGCCACCTCTGCAGGCTGCGGCACGCTCCCCCCGTCCGTCGCGGCAGACATCTCCGAGAGGTCCAGCGCGCCGGTCTCGGCCATCTCCCGCAGACGGCGCTCGCGCCGCGTCAGCGGTCGTTGTTCGTCCTGCTCACTCATCTACTCTGTCGCTTCCTCAGGTGTACAGCCTGTGCTTCGCAATGTACTGCACCACTCCGTCCGGCACGAGATACCACACCGGAAACCCCCGCCCCACCCGCTCGCGGCAATCCGTGGAGGAAATCGCCAGGGCGGGAACTTCCAACAAGCTTATGTGCTCGTCGGAGAAGCCGGAGAGCGACAGCTCGTGGCCGGGGCGGCTCACGGCGATGAAGTGCGCCAGCTCCCACAGCTGATCGACGTCTTTCCAGCTGACGATCTGCTCCACCGCGTCGGCGCCCGAGATGAAGAACAGCTCCGCATCCGGGTACTGGCGCCGCAGATCTCGGAGTGTGTCCACCGTGTAGGTGGGGCCGTCCCGGTCGAGGTCGACGCGGCTCACGCTGAACCGCGGATTCGAGGCGGTGGCGATCACCGTCATGAGGTAGCGGTGCTCGCTGGGCGAGACGTTCTGCTTCTGCCACGGCCGTCCCGTGGGCACGAAGACGACCTCGTCGAGCGCGAAGCTCTGTGCGACTTCGCTGGCCGCGACGAGGTGGCCGTGGTGGATCGGATCGAAGGTGCCGCCCATCACCCCGATGCGACGCTGTGCTGACACCGTCCGTTCGAATCCCTAGTGCTGCTGCTCTCCGCCGTGCTCGCGGGCGTACGCCTCAGCCTTCGCGGAGTGCCGGTTGGCGACGTCGCGGAAGGAGTAGGTGAGCACCACCAGGGAGGCGAGCGCGACCAGCGCGATGAGGCCGAAGAGCGGGGCCGGGAACGGGAGCTCGTTGACGACGTGGTGCCCCTCTTCGGCGGCGACGGCGATCGTGGCGAGAAGTGACATGATGACCCCTGCGGTTCGTGGCGGATCGGTTGACTGCTACCAGTGTACTGGGTACTGTCAGCGGATCTGCCCAGTGCCGCGCACCAGCCACTTGGTGCTGGTCAGCTCCGGCAGCCCCATGGGGCCGCGCGCGTGCAGTTTCTGGGTGGAGATGCCGACTTCCGCGCCGAAGCCGAACTCGCCGCCGTCGGTGAAGCGCGTGGACGCGTTCACCATCACGACGGCGGAGTCCACCTCGGCGAGGAAGCGCTCCGCGCTCGCGTAGTCCTGGGTGACGATGGCCTCGGTGTGCCGCGTGGAATAGCGCTCGATGTGCGCGAGAGCCTCGTCCAGGGAGCCGACCACGCGCACCCCCATCGCCAGGGCGTGATGCTCAGTGGCCCAGGTCTCCTCGTCAGCGACCCCGACGCCGGGGACGGCCGAGCGGCTCGCCTCGTCGCCGCTCAGCTCGACGCCGGCGCCCATGAGCTCGCGGGCGAGGCGCGGCAGGAGGCGCTCGGCCGCGTCGCGGTGCACGAGCAGCGTCTCGGCCGCGTTGCACACGCTCGGCCGATGTGTCTTGGCGTTCTTCACGACCGAGACCGCCATCCCTTCCTCTGCCGAGGCGTCCACGTAGACGTGGACGACGCCGGATCCCGTCTCGATCACGGGGACCGTGGATTCCTGCACGACGGTGGAGATGAGCCCGGCGCTGCCGCGCGGGATCAGCACGTCGATGAAGCCGCGTGCGCGCATGAGCCGCGATGCGCCCTCACGGCCGAACTCGTCGATGGTCTGCACCGCGTCGCCGTCGAGGCCCGCCCGCGAGACGGCTCGCTGGATCAGCTCGACGAGCACCCGGTTGGAGTGCTCCGCGGCGCTGCCCCCACGCAGCACGGCGCCGTTGCCGCTCTTCAGGGAGAGGGCGGCGATGTCGACGGTCACGTTCGGACGGGCCTCGTAGATCGCGCCGACCACGCCGAAGGGCACGCGCACCTGGCTGATCTGAATGCCGTTGGCGAGCGTGGAGCCGCGAACCACCTCCCCCACCGGGTCCGGGAGCGCGATCACGTCCCGCACGGCGGCCGCGAGCCCGCGGATGCGATCGGTGTCGAGGCGCAGACGGTCGAGCAGCCCCTCGCCGATCGCGTTCGCGCGTCCGCGCTCGAGGTCGATCGCGTTCGCGGCGACGATCTCGTCGACGGAGTCCTCGAGCTCTGAGGCGATGGACTCCAGGGCGGCGTTCTTCTGGGTCGTGGTGACCGTGGCGAGCCGCTTGGAGGCGCTGCGCGCTCGTTCGAGTCTGGCGAGGAAGGGATCGGCGTGCGACATGACTCCAGCCTACCCGGGGTGCAGCAGCGACAGGCGCGCGTCCGCCGCGCCCCCGCTCAGCTCGCTCCGGCCTCGGAGCGCGCCTCGAAGCGGGTGCCGTGGTCTTCGCCGTCGAGCACCGCGGCCAGCAGCCGCGTCTCGGTGAGCAGCACGGCTGCGCCGGCGTCGGCGGCCAGACGCGCGGCCTGCACCTTCGTGGCGGCGCCGCCGGTGCCCCAGCCGGACTGGGACTCGCCGATCTCGATCCCCTCGAGCGGGTCGCCATAGGCCACGCGGGCGATGCGACGCGCCCCGGGCATCATCGGCGGAGCGGTGTACAGGGCGTCGACGTCGGAGAGCAGCACCAGCCGGTCCGCGCTCACCAGCCGAGCCACGAGTGCCGCCAGGCGGTCGTTGTCGCCGAAGCGGATCTCGTGGGTCGCGACGGTGTCGTTCTCGTTGATGATCGGCAGGATCCCGAGCTGCAGCAGCCGCTCGAGCGCGCGTCGCGCGTTCCCGCGGTGGGTCGGGTTCTCGATGTCGTGCGCGGTCAGCAGGACCTGGCCCGCGATGATTTCGTGGCCGGTGAGCGCGCGCTGGTAGCGGTTGACGAGGATGTTCTGCCCCACCGCGGCGGCCGCCTGCTGGGTGGCCAGGTCCTCTGGACGCTCGTCCAGCCGGAGGAAGGGCACGCCCGTCGCGATCGCACCGCTCGATACGAGGATCACCTGGACGCCGGCCTCGACGAGGCGCGCGAGGCACGCCACGAGCTGCGGGATCTGATCGGCGTTGTCCCCGCTCACGGAGGAGGATCCCACCTTGACGACGACTCGGCGGGCGGCGAACAGCTGCGCCCCTGCCGCAGCGTCGGAGCCCCCTGCCGCGCGATCCGCCAACTCGCTGCCCTCGGCGCTCACGACTCGTCCTCCTGCCACATCCCGGCCGCGCGCTCCCGCTCCAGCTCGGCGCGCGCCTCGGCCTTCGCGTCCATCCGCTCGTGATAGCCGACGCGCCGTTCCTTATTGGTGCGGCGCTCGTTCTGCTCGACGCGGAGGTCGCTGCCGCGCGCCCCCATCTGCACCTCGGCGGCGCTCGTGACCGTCGGCTCCCAATCGAAGACGACGCCGGCGCCCGGGCCGATCACCACGGTCGATCCGGCCGTCGCTCCCGCCTTCACCAGGGCGTCCTCCACGCCGAGCTTCTGCAGGCGGTCGGCGAGGTAACCCACCGCCTCGTCGTTCGTGAAGTCGGTCTGCTCGACCCAGCGCTCGGGCTTCGCGCCGAGCACCCGGTAGAGCGTCCCGTAGCTGCCGCCCTCTGGCACCACGCGGAAGCCGCCGTCGTCGACGGCGCGCGGCTGCAGCACCACCCGCGGGCTCGCCACGGTCTCGGCGAGCTCACGTTCCCGGGCCGCTTCGACGAGCTCGGCGAGCGCGAAGCTCAGCTCGCGCAGGCCCTCGTGCGACACCGTGGAGATCTCGAAGACGCGGTGTCCGCGCGCCTCCAGCTCGGGCCGGACGAAGTCGGCGAGCTCCCGGGCCTCGGGCACGTCGATCTTGTTCAGCGCGATGAGCTGCGGACGCTCCAGCAGCGGCGTCTGCCCCTCCGGCACCGGATAGGCGGCGAGCTCGGCCTGGATGACCTCGAGGTCGGAGAGCGGATCGCGTCCGGGCTCCAGGGTCGCGCAGTCGAGCACGTGCAGCAGCGCGCTGCAGCGCTCGACGTGGCGGAGGAAATCGAGGCCGAGGCCCTTGCCCTCGCTCGCGCCCTCGATCAGGCCGGGCACGTCGGCGACGGTGAAGCGGTG
Source organism: Leucobacter massiliensis (assembly GCF_002982315.1). Classification (GTDB taxonomy): domain Bacteria; phylum Actinomycetota; class Actinomycetes; order Actinomycetales; family Microbacteriaceae; genus Leucobacter; species Leucobacter massiliensis. The sequence continues at coordinate 98,337 of NZ_MWZD01000014.1, forward strand.
ATCGGCGATCTGCACGACCCCGAGGTTGGGGTGCAGTGTGGTGAAGGGGTAGTCCGCGATCTTCGGCTTCGCGGCGCTCATCGCGGCGATGAGGCTCGACTTCCCGGCGGAAGGGTAGCCGACGAAGGCGACATCGGCGATGGTCTTGAGCTCAAGGGTGAGGGTGCCGCTCCAGCCCTCGGTGCCGAGGAGCGCGAATCCGGGGGCCTTGCGCTTCGAGCTCGCCAGCGCGTGGTTGCCCAGTCCGCCGATCCCGCCCTTCGCTGCGAGGAAGCGCTCGCCCGGCTCCGTCAGGTCGACGAGGGTCTCACCGTCGGCGTCCTTCACGACCGTGCCGACCGGCACCGGGAGCAGCAGCTCTGCGCCGTTCGTGCCCGCGCGGTAGTCTCCCGCCCCGTACCCGCCGTTCTCGGCGCTGCGGTGCGGACGGCGATGATACTCAAGCAGGGTGGTGACCTGCGGGTCGGCGACGATCACGATGTCGCCGCCGTGACCACCGGCCCCGCCGTCGGGACCGGCGAGCGGCTTGAACTTCTCACGCCGGATCGACACGCACCCGTTGCCGCCCCGGCCGGCCTGCAGGTGCACCTGCACCTGATCGACGAACGTCACCACTGTGTCCCACTCCCTCCCCCTGGCTCACGAACCAGGGATCGCGGCCCGAGCGGCCGCGAAAACGGCAAAAGGCGAGCCGAAGCCCGCCTCGCCGATGCCCTGCGCAGATTACGCAGCGGCCACGATGTTGACGACCTTGCGGCCGCCCTTCACGCCGAACTCGACCGCGCCGGCCGACAGCGCGAACAGCGTGTCGTCGCCGCCGCGGCCCACGTTCGCGCCGGGGTGGAAATGCGTGCCGCGCTGGCGGACGATGATCTCGCCGGCGCTGACCTGCTGGCCACCGAAGCGCTTCACGCCGAGGCGCTGCGCATTCGAGTCGCGACCGTTGCGGGTGGAGCTGGCGCCCTTCTTATGTGCCATGAGTCTCTCCTCGTTCCGAAACGCCCGTGGGCGCTTACTTGATGCCGGTGATCTTGATGCGGGTCAGGTCCTGACGGTGGCCCTGACGGCTCTTGTACCCGGTCTTGTTCTTGTAGCGCTGGATGACGATCTTCGGACCCCGCAGATCGTTGAGCACCTCCGCGGTCACCTTCACCTTGGCGAGGGCTGCGGCGTCGGTCGTCACCTGATCCCCGTCGACGAGCAGGACCGCGGGAAGCTCGAGCTTGCCGTCCGCGTCACCCGCCACACGATTGACGGTGAGGATCGAGCCGACCTCGACCTTCTCCTGCCGGCCGCTTGCGCGCACTACTGCGTAAACCACTTGTCACCCTTTTCTCGAGGATCGTCTTCCGTGTCGAAGCGCAGCCCCGCCGCCTTCGAAGTCTGAGGTGTTCGCCCCCCGCGAGGGTGGCACCAACGCTCAATAATATCGTGTGCGACCGTTTCCGGTCAAATGGATGCTCCCGCGTGTCACTCGCGGCCCGCCTCGCGACGGCGAGCAGTCTCCTCGAGGGCCCGGGCGAGAGCGAGCTGCGCCTCCTGCGCGGCGTCGACAGCTCCCGCAGCGGGAACCGCGTCTCCGCGAGAGCCGTCGTTCACGGGTCCCGAGCCGCTCATCGGCGGGGTCGACACGCGTCGCCCCCGCCCGCGGCCGCCGCCGACGGCGGGAGCCGGGGGAAGCGCGTCGAGGACGGAGTCGAGCAGCGTGCCCGAGGACTCCGGCTCGCGTCGCGAAGAGGTGTCGGCGCGTTCGCGAGGCACTCGCGAGACCTTTCCCGTCACGGGGGCCTCACGGGGAGTCTCCCCGGCCTCACCCGCCCGGCCCGCCGACTGAATCGTCGACGCGGCCACCTGGGCGAGCATGTTCTTCGCACCGTCGGAGATGGCGTGGGTCTGCGGCTTCGGCTCGTGCTGCGTCTGCGCACCCTTCCCGCGTCCCTTTCCGCGGGAGCTCCCCTCGCTGCGGTGATGCTTCGCCACCGGCTCGTGGTGGACGATGATCCCCCGCCCGGCGCACGTCTCGCAGGGCTCGCTGAACGACTCGAGCAGGCCCAGTCCGAGCTTCTTGCGCGTCATCTGCACGAGGCCGAGCGAGGTGACCTCCGCGACCTGGTGCTTCGTGCGATCACGGCTCAGGCACTCGACGAGGCGGCGGAGCACGAGATCGCGGTTCGACTCGAGCACCATGTCGATGAAGTCGATCACGATGATCCCGCCGATGTCGCGCAGCCGCAGCTGGCGGACGATCTCCTCGGCGGCCTCCAGGTTGTTCTTGGTGACGGTCTCCTCGAGATTGCCGCCGGAGCCGACGAACTTGCCGGTGTTGACGTCGACGACGGTCATGGCCTCGGTGCGGTCGATCACGAGCGAGCCGCCCGAGGGCAGCCAGACCTTGCGGTCGAGCGCCTTCGCGATCTGCTCCGTGATCCGGTACTCGTCGAAGACGTCGCGCTCACCCGCGTGGCGCTCCACGCGCTGGAGCAGGTCGGGCGCGACCTGCGAGAGGTACTCCTCGATCGTGCGGTAGGTGTCGTCTCCCGAGATCAGCAGTCGCTGGAAGTCCTCGTTGAAGACGTCGCGGATGATCTTGATGAGCATGTCGGGCTCGGAGTGCAGCAGCACCGGCCCGCCGCCCTTCTCGACCCGCTTCTGGATCGACTCCCACTGACGGGTCAGCCGCTGCACGTCGTGGGTGAGCTGCTCCTCGCTGGCCCCCTCGGCGGCAGTGCGCACGATCACACCGGCGCCGCTCGGAAGCACCTCCTTGAGGATCTTCTTGAGGCGCGCGCGCTCGGTGTCCGGAAGCTTCCGCGAGATGCCGTTCATGGCGCCGCCCGGCACGTAGACCAGGAAGCGCCCGGGCAGCGAGATCTGGCTCGTCAGGCGCGCGCCCTTGTGCCCCACGGGGTCCTTCGTGACCTGCACGAGCACCTGATCGCCCGGCTTCAGCGCGTTCTCGATCTTGCGCGCCGTGTTGCCGCCCTCGAACTCGGACCAGTCGACCTCGCCGGAGTAGAGCACGGCGTTGCGGCCGCGGCCGATGTCCACGAAGGCGGCCTCCATGCTGGGCAGCACGTTCTGCACGCGGCCGAGGTACACATTGCCGATCAGGGAGGACTCGCTCGAGCGCGCCACGTAGTGCTCGACGAGCACCTTGTCCTCGAGCACGCCGATCTGCACGCGGTCCGCGGTGGTGCGCACGATCATCTCGCGGTCGACCGCCTCGCGGCGCGCGAGGAACTCCGACTCGGTGATCACCATGCGGCGGCGGCCCGTGTCGCGACCGTCGCGGCGGCGCTGCTTCTTCGCTTCGAGGCGCGTGGACCCCTTGACCTTCTGAGGCTCCGTGATCACGGGGGCCTGACGTGGCTGGCGCCGCGCGGATTCACCGTCCCCCTGGCCCTCCGCTCCGCCCGAGCGCCGGCGGGTCCGGCGCGAGCCCGGCTCGCGCTCCGCCGCGTCCTCGTCGCGCGAGAAGCGCTTGTCGAGCAGCTCGTCGAGCTCGCGCAGCTCGCCGCCGCGCAGTTCCCCGCTCTGCGACTCGCCGCGGAACTCTCCGCCACGACCTTCTCCACGACGCGACTCCCCCGCGCGCGCCTCGGGCTGGCGCGGCTCCGAAAAGCGCCAGTCGCTGCGTCGCGGCCGGGGCTGCACGGGAGGCACGTCCGGAGCGAGGAAGATGAGCCGCGTCGTCGCCCGGAAGCGCTCCTCCGGCGTCATCTCGGCGAAGGGGATCGTCGTCAGGCTCTGCGACGCCGATGAGGAACCCTCGGATGCCTCCGCCGCCGTCTCCGCGCCGTCCGCTGCGGCCTCGGCCGCCGTCTCCTCGCTCACCGGCTCAGATCCTTCTGCGACGGTCGGCCGGTCCTCGGAGGCGCCGACGGCGCTCGGCTCTGCGGCCGGTCCGTCACCTTCCACCACCTCGGCCTGCTGCGGGACGAAAGCGTCCCCCTCGTGCTGTTCTGCTGTCGTGCTCTTCACCATTCCTGGTGTCTCCTCTTGCCCGGGACGAGCCTGCGCCGCCCGGAAACCTCGTGTGCGGGAAACCCGCGAATCCTGTTCTCCGCGGGTGACGTCACCCGCGCTCGGTCGGTCCTCGACCGGTGGGGGCGCTCACGCCCCCAAAAGACTGTACGCACAAGATCCCCATCGGAACCCCGTGACGCACACCATTATGTCACGGCGCGCTCGAAGTCACCGCGAGTAGGATGCGGAACATGACAACCGAGCTCCGTGCCCCCGCACGGCCCACCGCCTTCGCCATCTTCTCCATCGTCGCGGGCGCCATCGGCTGGTTCGCCTCCTTCGAGCTGCTCACCGAGTACATCAAGACGCTGCGCGACGCGGACTACGTGCCCAACTGCAACGTGAGCGTCCTGGTCACCTGCGGCCCCAACATGGGCTCCTGGCAGGGCTCGCTCTTCGGATTCAGCAACACCATCATCGGCGTGGCGGCCTTCGTGGCCCCCATCGCGGTGGGGGTCGCGCTGCTCGCCGGCGCGCGGTTCTCACGGTGGTTCTGGATGCTCTACCAGCTCGGCCTCCTCGGAGGCTTCGTGCTCGTGTGCTGGCTGTTCTCGCAGAGCGTCTTCGTGCTCGGCACGCTGTGCCCCTGGTGCATGGTCGTCTGGAGCGTGACCATCCCCCTGTGGTGGACGACGTTCTTCAGGCCGTACGCGGTCGGCGACGTCCCGGTGAGCGCCGGCGCGCAGAGCGTCTTCAAGCGCCTCTACTCCTGGACCTGGGTGATCGTCCTGCTGTGCTACCTCACGATCGCCTTCCTCGCGCAGCTGCGACTCGACTGGCTCGCCGAGTTCAGCCGGATGTGATCCGCCCCCAGAGCGCGTCCACCTGCCGCAGCGTCTCCTCCTCGCTGCCCGAGGTGTCGATGACCACGTCGGCGACGGCCCGGCGCTCTGCGTCGCTCGCCTGGTTCGCGATCCGGCGGCGCGCTTCCTCCTCCTCCATTCCCCGCAGTTCGACCATGCGCGCCACTCGCTGCTCGGCGGGCGCCTCTGCCATCACCACCAGGTCCCAGCCCTGCGCCAGGCCGGCTTCGACGAGCAACGGCACCTCGTAGACGACGACGGCTTCCGGATCCCTGGCCCTCACCGCTTCCACACGCTCCGCGAACAGCCTGCGCACCTCCGGATGCACGATCGCATTCAGCTCCGCGAGTGCCGCAGGATCCCCGAATACGATCGCACCGAGCGCGGCACGGTCGAGGCTGCCGTCAGCGGCGAGCACCGCCGCGCCGAAGCGATCCGCCACCCGCGCCAGGCACGGCGATCCCGGCGCGACGGCCTCACGCGCGAGCACATCGGCGTCGATGCGCTCCGCCCCCAGTTCCTGCAGCCGCCGTCCGATCATGGATTTGCCCGCTGCGATGCCGCCGCTCAAGCCGATCAGTTTCACGGCACCACAGTACCGGTCCCGCGCGCGAGGGGTCGATAGCTCCCGGGACGGCTCATCGCGCACCGTCCCGGCAGCGGTTCCGCGCAAGGGGTCGGTAGGCTGGAAGCGAGGAGGGGAACCGTGCTCGAGATCATTACCGGGCTCACGCTCGCCGCATCGGCAGGCCTCAACGCCTACATCCCGATGCTCGGACTCGGACTGCTCTCGCGGTTCACCGAGCTGGTGCATCTGCCCGCGGGCTGGGCCTGGCTCGAGAACGAGTGGGCGCTCGGCGTCCTCGGCGTGCTGCTCATCGTCGAGGTGCTCGTCGACAAGTTCCCGGCTCTCGACAGCGTCAACGATGTCGTGCAGACGGTGGTGCGGCCGGCCTCGGGCGGCATCGTCTTCTCCGCGGGATCGTCGAGCGAGACGGTCGCGGTGACGGATCCCGCCGAGTTCGTTGCCTCGGCGCAGTTCTGGCCCTTCGTGCTGGGCGTGGCGATCGCCCTCGTGCCGCACATACTGAAGGCGCTCGCGCGGCCGATCCTGAACGTGCTCACCGCGGGCGCTGGGGCCGCGGTGTCGAGCACGCTCGAGGATCTCGGGGCCGTGGTGCTGACAATCCTCGCGGTGGTGGTGCCGGTGATCGCGCTCGCGCTGCTCGTGCTCACGGTCGCGCTGCTCGTGCGGCGCCTGCGCCGCGCTCTCAGGGAGCGGGCGGCCCGGCGCGCCGCGGCGCCCGCCTCCGCTCCCTGAGCGGCTGCGGGACGGGCGCAGCGGCCGCCTCCGCTCCCTGAGCCGCTGCGGGAAGGGCGGACGACGCGGGACCCGCCGGGCGGCTGCGTCCGTTCCGGCGATGCCCCCCCCTGCGGGCGCGCGTGACGCATCCGGAGACGCCGAAGGGCCCGGCATCCCTGAGGAGTGCCGGGCCCTTCGTCTGCTCGGGAGCGTGCGCGAGGGTCAGTTGCCCTCGAGCTGCGCCTTCAGCGCCGCGAGGGCGGCGTCGTCGGCGAGTGCACCGGTCGACGACGACTCGCTCGAGAAGCTCGAAGCCGAGTTGTCGGCGGCGGGAGCTGCGGCGACCTCGTTGAGCGAAGCGGCGACCTGCTTCTTGTGGGCCTCCCAGCGCTCCTGGGCAGCAGCGTACTCCTGCTCCCACTTCTCGCGCTGCGCCTCGAAGCCTTCCTTCCACTCCTGGGTCTCGGGATCGAAGCCCTCGGGGTACTTGTACTCGCCGTTCTCGTCGTACTCGGTGGTCATGCCGTAGAGCGCCGGGTCGAACTCGGTGCCCTCGGGGTCCACGCCCTCGTTGGCCTGCTTGAGGCTGAGCGAGATGCGGCGACGCTCGAGGTCGATGTCGATGATCTTGACGAAGACCTCCTGGCCGGCCTGCACGACCTGCTCGGCGAGCTCGACGTGCTGACCCGACAGCTCGGAGATGTGCACGAGGCCCTCGATGCCGTCGGCGACGCGTACGAAGGCGCCGAAGGGGACGAGCTTGGTGACGACGCCCGGGGCGATCTGGCCGATCGCGTGGGTGCGGGCGAAGACCTGCCACGGGTCCTCCTGGGTCGCCTTGAGGGACAGCGAGACACGCTCGCGGTCCAGCTCGACGGAGAGCACCTCGACGGTGACCTCCTGGCCGACCTCGACCACGTCGGAGGCGTGCTCGATGTGCTTCCAGGACAGCTCGGAGACGTGCACGAGGCCGTCCACGCCGCCCAGGTCGACGAAGGCGCCGAAGTTGACGATCGAGGAGATGACGCCCTTGCGGACCTGGCCGGGCTTGAGCTCGGCGAGGAAGGAGGAGCGGGTGGCCGACTGCGTCTCCTCGAGGAGCGCACGGCGCGAGAGCACCACGTTGTTGCGGTTCTTGTCGAGCTCGAGGATCTTCGCCTCGATCTCCTGGCCCAGGTAGGGGGTCAGGTCGCGGACGCGGCGCAGCTCGATGAGCGAGGCCGGGAGGAATCCGCGGAGCCCGATGTCGACGATCAGGCCGCCCTTGACGACCTCGATGACGGTGCCGGTGACGACGCCCTCGTTCTCCTTGATCCGCTCCACGTCGCCCCACGCGCGCTCGTACTGCGCGCGCTTCTTCGACAGGATGAGGCGGCCTTCCTTGTCCTCCTTCTGGAGCACGAGCGCCTCGACCGGATCGCCGACCTGAACGACCTCGTCGGGGTTCACGTCGTGCTTGATGGACAGCTCACGCGAGGGGATGACACCCTCGGTCTTGTACCCCACGTCGAGGAGCACCTCGTCGCGGTCGATCTTCACCACGGTGCCCTCGATGAGGTCGCCGTCGTTGAAGAACTTCAGGGTCGATTCGACCGCTGCAAGGAAGTCGTCGGCCGAGCCGATGTCGTTGATCGCGACCTGCTTGCTTTCGGTCGTTGCGTTCGTCATGAAATTGGTCTCCAGAATGGACAGGGATTCAGGCGGGCGCGCGCCGCAAAGCGGTCGGATCGATGATCCGCGAGGCGCGTCCACGTGTGGACATGGTTGAGTCGCCACAGTTGTGACACTCCACTCTACCCCGCGCGCGGCCCGGGGACAAGCGCGCGATGCGCCCGGCACCGCGGGTCGCCGCCGGCTCGTCGCCGCCGGTGGCGGGGCTAGGCTGGGCGGAGGCGCCGCCGGAGTGCGGCGGGCGAGCGGATCGGTGCCGGCGGCACCCGTCAGGAGGAGAAGCGGATGCGGAGCGCGCGAAGCCGGGCAGTCCTCGCGGTGCTCGCCCTCTGCCTCGTGGCGGTGGTGATGCGGCCGGCGATCACGGCCGTCGGGCCGCTCATCGACCCGATCGCCGCCGACACCGGCATTCCGCTCGCCGTCCTGGGATCCCTGTCCACGATCGTGCTCGTCACCTGGGCGATCGTCTCGCCGTTCGCTCACGGTCTCGGCCGCCGGCTCGGCCTCGGCGGAGCGGTGCTCGCCGCGCTCGTCCTGCTCGTCGTCGGCACGGTGCTGCGCTCGCAGCCCGGGCCGAGTCTGTGGCTGTGGCTCGGCACCGCGTGCATCGGAGTCGCCCTGGCCATCGGGAACGTGCTGCTGCCCGCCGTGGTCAAGCGGGACTTCCCGCGGCGCGTGCCGCTGATGATGGGCGTCTACTCGGCCATTCTCGGCGGGGCGGGGGCCCTCGCCTCGGGACTTGCGGTGCCACTCGCGGTCGCCGGCGATGACGGCTCGGGGCCGGACTGGCGCCTCGCCCTGCTGGTCACCGGAGGGGCGGTGCTCCCGTTCGCTGTGGGCGCCTGGGTGCTGAACACGCGCCTTGCGCGGGCCAACGACCCCGCGGGAGGACGGGCCCCGGTCGCTGCGCCGAGCCGGCTCGGCATCTGGCAGGACCCCATCGGCTGGCTGGTCGCGGCCTACATGGGCTTGCAGTCCACGAGCTTCTACGTGCTGGTGACGTGGCTCGCCCCGATATCGCTGTCGACGGGTCGCGATGCGACCGTGTCGGGTTTCGACGTCATGGTGTACCAGCTCTGCTCGGTGATCGGGGCGCTCGCGGTGGCCGCGCTGCTGCGTGGCCGCGGCGCCCGGATCACACCGGTGGCGCTGCCGCTGCTCGGCCTGGCGGGGATCCTGGGCATCATGCTGCTGCCGGGGGCAATCGGGTTCTGGGTGCTGCCCCTGGGGTTCTTCGCCGGGGCGTCGCTCGGCACGGCGCTCACCCTCATGGCTCAGCGGGCTCGGGATCACGGCACTTCCTCGGCCCTCTCCGGCATGTCGCAGTCGGTGGGCTACGCCTTCGCGGCGATCGGTCCGGCACTCTTCGGTGCGCTGCACGCGGCGACGGAGAGCTGGACCGCGCCGCTCGCGATCCTGCTGGTCACGATGACGGGGCAGGGGGTCGTCGGGATCTTCGCGGCGCGAGACCGCTTCGTGCTCGAACCCCGCTGACGCGGCTGAGGCGCCGCGCACGCCCTCGGGCGCGGTCCGGCCTGCAGCACGCTGCCGCGCACGCTAGTGCGCGGCAGCGTTCCAATTCGCCCCGCGCCCCACCTGCACCTCAAGCGGCACGGAGAGCTCTGCGGCTCCCGCCATCTCCTCGCGGACGATCTCTTCGAGCGCGTCCCACTCCCCTGGCGCCACCTCGAACATGAGCTCGTCGTGGATCTGGAGCAGCATGCGCGAGTCGAGCTCGGCCTCACGCATCCGGCGCTCCACCTGGATCATGGCACGCTTGATGATGTCGGCTGCCGAGCCCTGGATGGGTGAGTTCAGGGCGGCGCGCTCGGCGTTCTCGCGCAGGACCCGGTTGGGGCTGGCGAGGTCGGGGAACGGCCGACGGCGCCCGAAGATGGTCTCGGTGAAGGTGTCGCGCTTGGCCTGGTCCACCACGGAGCGCAGGTAGTCGCGCACGCCGCCGAATCGCTCGAAGTAATCGACCATGAGCTGCTTCGCCTCGGCGCCCGTGATCCCGAGCTGCCGGGAGAGCCCGAAGGCCGAGAGCCCGTAGGCGAGCCCGTAGGACATGGCCTTCACCTTCGAGCGCATCTCGCTGGTGACCTCCTCGGGCGGCACGCCGAAGATGCGAGCGCCGACGAAGCGGTGCAGATCCTCCCCCGCGTTGAAGGCCTCGATGAGCCCCGCGTCTCCGGAGAGGTACGCCATGATCCGCATCTCGATCTGCGAGTAGTCGGCGGTCATCAGCGTCTCGTACTCGGGTGCGTGGATGAAGCCCTCGCGGATCCGCCTGCCCTCCTCGGAGCGCACCGGGATGTTCTGCAGATTCGGGTCGGTGGAGGCAAGACGCCCGGTGCTGGCGCCGGTCTGCAAGAAAGTGGTGTGGATGCGCCCGTCTTCCTGCACGGCCTTGATGAGCGTCTCCACCATCTGACGCAGCTTGTTTGCGTCCCGGTGCGCGAGCAGCGCGTCGAGGAAGGCGTGCGGCTTCTTGAGCTGCAGCTCGGCGAGCGCCGCCGCATCGGTCGTGTACCCGCTCTTCGTCTTGCGGGTCTTGGGCATGTCGAGCTGCTCGAAGAGGACCTCCTGCAGTTGCTTCGGCGACGACAGGTTGACCTCGCGGCCGATGGCGGCGAAGGCCTGCTGCTCCAGTTCCGCCACCCGCTCCGTCAGTTCGGCGTGGTGCGCCTCGAACAGCGGCTTGTCGATCTGCACGCCGCGCTCTTCGAGTGCGGCGAGCACCGGCACGAGCGGCAGCTCGATCTCGCGGTAGATCTCCTCCGTGCGGGACTGGAAGCGCTCCACCGCGGCGGCGTGCGCGCGCACCGTGTACCAGGCGAGCAGCGCCGAGTCGGCGACGCTGCCTTCGTCGGGCACGAGCTGATTGGGGTCGCCCTGCGGTACCTGCTCCCCCAGGAAGCGGAACGCCGCCTCGGCGATGTCCTTCTCGGCGTTCCCGGGACGCAGCAGCCATGCCGCGAGCAGCAGGTCGCCGTCGATGCCGCCGATCGTGGCGCCCGCGCGAGCCGCAGCTGCGATCTGCTGCTTCGCATCGAAGAACACCTTGGGCGCCTCCGAGGCGAGCCACCCCTCGAACTGCGCATAGTCGCGGCCGCCGGGCTGCCAGTGGAACAGCACCGTCGCCTCCGGAGTCGCGACCCCCACTTCGAAGCCCGCCTCGCTCTCGCGGATCACGACGGCCGGCCGGTCGGCCTTCGACAACCAGTCGCCCAGCTCCTCGTCGATGAGCGTCTTCGCCACCGGGCGCTCAGGGGCGAGCGACGCGGCAGCGGTCGTGGCGCCCCCCGCAGGCACTTCGGCCCCGGCGAGCTTGCCCACCCGCTGCAGCAGCGTGCGGAACTCGAGCTTCGCGAACACCTGCTGCACGGCCGCCATGTCGATCTCACCGCGCTTGAGGTCGTCGAGCGTGACGTCGAGTTCCACATCGCGCACGAGGCGATTGAGCCGACGGTTGCGCTCCGCGAGGTGGGCGTGCTCGCGCAGGCTCTCCCCCACCTTTCCCCCGATCTCGTCCTGACGACGCAGGATCTCCTCGAGCGAGCCGAACTGGTTGATCCACTTCACCGCAGTCTTCTCGCCGACACGGGGAATGCCCGGCAGGTTGTCGCTGGTCTCGCCGACGAGCGCCGCGATCTCCGGATACTGCTCGGGACGGATCCCGTAGCGCTCCATGACCTTCTCGGCGTCGTAGCGCGTCAGCTCACTCACGCCCTGCTTCGACGGGTAGAGCAGGGTGATGCGATCGTCCACGAGCTGGATCGTGTCGCGGTCACCGCTCACCACCAGCACCCGGTACCCCGCCTCGGCGCCGCGCGTCGCAAGCGTGGCGAGGATGTCGTCCGCCTCGAAGTTCTCCTTCTCGAGCGTGCGGATGCCCATCGCGTGCAGCGCCTCCTGCAGCAGCGGCACCTGACCCTTGAACTCGGGCGGCGTCTCCGCACGGGTCCCCTTGTACTCCGGGTACTCCTCCGTGCGGAAGGAGTGGCGGGAGATGTCGAATGCCACCGCCAGCGCATCGGGCCGCTCATTGCCGAGCAGATTGATCAGCATCGCGATGAAGCCGTGGATCGCGTTCGTGTGCTGGCCCGTCTGGGTCTGAAAGCTGTCGACGGGGAGGGCGTAGAACGCCCGGAACGCCAGCGAATGGCCGTCGATGATCATGAGGGTAGGCTGAGGATTCGACACACGGCAAGCCTACAAGCCACCACCGACAAAGGAACCAGATCGCACCATGCAGGACCCCGCAGCAGCTCGCACCGACCCCGCCGAATCCGCGCTCGCCGCCTCGGGTTCGGAAGACGGTATGCACTACATCCGCCGGCGCGGCCTCGGTGCGCTCGCCGACAAGATGGGCATCGAGTTCACCGAGTTCACGCGGGAGCGCGGAGTCGCCACCATGCCGGTCGCGGGCAACACCCAGCCGATCGGCCTGCTGCACGGCGGCGCCTACGTCGTGCTCGGCGAGTCGCTCGGTTCCATGCACGCGAACCTCGTCGCCCCGGAGGGTTACGTGGCCGTCGGCGTCGACATCAACGCCACGCACACAGGCTCGGCCACCAGCGGCACCGTCACCGCCGTCTGCACCCCGCTGAAGCTCGGCCGCTCGATCGCGGTGCACGAGATCGTCATCACCGACGATCGAGGCGTTCGCTGCTCCACGGTCCGGATCACGAACTACTACAAGCCCATCCGCCGCGACTGAGGAAACAGACGCTGGAACGCAAAACGCCCCCGCGGCGGCGGGGGCGTTTCACAGAGCTTCCGGGTCGCGGTCAGTTCTTCTTCGGGCCGAGCTGATCGATGATCGTCTTCGCGACGTCCTGCATCGTGAGGCGGCGATCCATCGAGGCCTTCTGAATCCAGCGGAAGGCCTCGGGCTCGCTGAGGCCCATCTTGTCGTTCAGGATGCCCTTCGCGCGGTCCACCAGCTTGCGCGTCTCAAAGCGCTCGGCAAGGTCAGCGACCTCGCTCTCCAGCGCGACGATCTGCTGGAAGCGCGACAGCGCGATCTCGATCGCCGGGATCAGATCGGCGGGGGTGAACGGCTTCACCACATAGGCGAGCGCGCCGGCCTCACTGGCGCGCTCCACCAGCTCGCGCTGGCTGAACGCGGTCAGCAGCACGACGGGGGCGATCTGATCCTTGTTGATCTGCTCGGCGGCGGAGATCCCGTCCAGCTTCGGCATCTTCACGTCCATGACGACGAGATCAGGACGCAACTCCTCCACCAGGCGGACCGCCTCCTCGCCGTCACCCGCCTCTCCCACCACGTCGTAGCCGCTATCGCGCAGGGTCTCGACGATGTCGAGGCGGATCAGGGACTCGTCTTCCGCGACGACGACGCGTCGCGGGGCGCTCGGTGCAGTGCTCTGGTCATTCACGCCTCAAGCCTACCGCGATCGGACTCCATGCCGCCTGAAACACGCGCCCGCCGAGCTCACCCGGCGCTCGGCCCCGCCCCGCCCGTGCGCTACAGTAGTGCCGTTACGCCGGATTGGTGGAATTGGCAGACACGGCGCACTCAAAATGCGCTGCCGAAAGGCGTGCGGGTTCGAGTCCCGCATCCGGCACCGCAGTGCCGCACACGGGCCTCCCCCAGAACCCGGAACGCGGCCCGAGGACGGGCCACGCGGCGTGGCCGCGCGACGCGATGCGTCGCCCCAAACGGCCGGCCGGGGTTCGAGTCCCGCATCCGACACCCCAGCGCCGCACACGGGCCTCCCCCAGAACCCGGAACGCGGCCCGAGAACGGGCCACGCGGCATGGCCGCGCGACGCGCTGGTATCCCGTACTCGCCTCCCCCGAGGGGTGTGAGGAAGGAAGCGCCGAGCCCCCGGGGGATACCGGGACTCGGCCCTGACGCTTGTCTAGGACAGGGTAACGGTGTGCTCGGTGATCGCGTGCTTCAGCCGCTGATACGGCTCGTCGTCGAGGCCGCGGTGGTGCATGCCGACCGCAACTCATCGCGGATCGTCGGCGGCAAGGGTCTCACCGGGGCGCCTTGGCCGGGGCCTTGCGCCGCCCGGGGCAGGGCCCGGGCGGGTCACACCGGGATGGAGCCGCGGCCGATCGTGTGCTTGCGGGGGCCGGCGTCGGGCAGGCGGCCCGTGGCCTCGCCGATGCGGTGGATGCGCAGGGTGTTCGTCGTGCCGACCACACCGGGGGGCGAGCCCGCGATGATCAGCACCTTGTCGCCGATCTCGACGCGCGAGTGGTCGAGCAGCACCTCGTCGACCTGCACGAACATCTCATCCGTGGACCCCACGCGATCCACCTCATAGCTGCGCGCACCCCAGGTCAGCTCCATGCGGCGGCGCGTCGAGGCGTCGGGGGTGAAGCCGATGATCGGGATCGGACGGCGCAGGCGGGACATGCGGCGTACCGTGTCCCCCGACTCCGTGAAGACGCAGATGTACTTCGCGCCGACGAAGTCCGCGACCTCGGAGGCCGCCAGCGTCAGCGCTCCGCCCTGCGTGCGCGGGGCGGCTCCGAGCGGGTCGATGCGATCCAGCGCGTGCTCCTCCGTCGCCTCGATGATCCGCGCCATCGTCTCCACGGCCTGAACCGGGTACGCCCCCACGCTCGTCTCGCCCGACAGCATCACCGCGTCGGCGCCATCGAGCACCGCGTTCGCGCAGTCCGAGGCCTCGGCCCGCGTGGGACGAGGATTCTCGATCATCGACTCGAAGACCTGCGTGGCGACGATCACCGGTTTCGCGTTGCGCCGCGCGATCGCGATCGCCTCGGTCTGCACCAGCGGCACGCGCTCCAGCGGCAGCTCGACGCCGAGATCGCCTCGCGCGACCATGATGCCGTCGAAGGCCGCAACGATCTCCTCCAGGTGGTCGACCGCCTGCGGCTTCTCGATCTTCGCGATCACCGGGAGGCGCGTTCCCTCCTCCGCCATGATCTCGTGCACGCGGGTCACATCCGCGGCGTCGCGGACGAAGGAGAGGGCGATGTAGTCGACGCCGAGGCGCAACGCCCAGCGCAGATCGTCCTCGTCCTTGTCTGAAAGCGCCGGCACGTTCACCGCGACGCCGGGAAGATTGATCCCCTTGTTGTTCGAGATCGTCCCCGGAACCTCGACGACCGTGTGCACGGTGTCCTCGGTGACCTTCACGGCCCGCAAGGCGACCTTTCCGTCGTCGATGAGCAGCGGATCGCCCGGCTGCACATCCCCGGGAAGCCCCTTGTGCGTCGTCCCGGCCAGGTGGCGGTCGCCCACGACGTCGCGGGTGGTGATCGCGAACTCGTCGCCCTCGGCCAGTTCGTACGGTCCGTTCGCGAAGGTGCCCAGGCGGATCTTCGGCCCCTGCAGATCGGCGAGGACGGCGATCGGCCGCCCCACCTCGGCCTCCGCCCGGCGGATATTGCGGTAGATGCCCTCGTGCACGTTGTAGGTGCCGTGGGACATGTTCAGACGCGCCACGTTCACCCCCGCTCGGATGAGCGCGAGCGTGTGGTCGTAGCTCGAGACCGCGGGCCCCCAGGTTGCGACGATCTTGGCATGACGCATAGTCGGTTTCGGCTCCTCGGTCGGCTTACTTGCTCTGGCTGGTCGGCTGCGCGGAGGCGAGATCCGCCGTCGGGGGCGCGAGATCGTCGCCCTCCGAGTCGTCCGCGGCGGACGGCGATGCGGCATCGCCGCGATCGATCACGTGGAAGAAGCGCTCGGGATCCGCGGTCTCGACGAGCACCGCATCGGCGGGATTGTGGCGGCCCGGGAGGTAGACGGAGGTCTCCACCCCGACGTGACGCCGGCGCTGCACGATGAAGATCACGAGGCCCAGCACCACCGCGGCGAAGGCGGCGAGCACATTGGTGCGGATACCGAGGAACAGCAGGCTCGGATCCACGCGCAGCGACTCCGTGAAAGTGCGGCCGATGCCGTACCAGATGAGGTAGAGCGCGAAGAAGGTGCCCCAGCGCGGCCGCCAGCGACGCTCGATCGCGAGCAGCACGACGACGCCGAGAAGATTCCACAGCGCCTCATAGAGGAAGGTGGGGTGGAAGAGCGTGTCGGCCGGAAGTCCGATCGGGAACGCCGGATTGCTGGACTCGATCTCCAGCCCCCACGGCAGCGTGGTCGGGCCGCCGAAGAGCTCGTGATTGAACCAGTTGCCGAGACGGCCCACGGCCTGCGCGACGAGCAGGCCGGGGACGAGGGCATCGGCGAAGGACCAGAAGCGGATCCCGGTGATGCGGGAGGCGACGAGCACGCCGATCGCACCTCCCAGCAGCGCGCCGAAGATCGCGATGCCGCCATTCCAGAAGGCGAAGGCCTCGAGCGGATTGAGGCCGGGGCCGAAGTAGTCGCCCCAGTGAGTGACCACGTGATACAGGCGAGCGCCCACGATGCCGAGCACCAGCGCCCACACGACGAAATCGAAGACCGCTCCCCGCTCGCCGCCGCGGCGGCTCAGGCGCCGCCCGGTCCAGACGGCGGCGATGATGATGCCGGTGATGATGCAGAGCGCGTACAAGTAGATGCGCAGCGGACCGATCTGCAGGAACTGCAGATCGGGGCTCGGAATACTCAACGGGAGAATCATTCACTCCTCTTTCGCCGGCGACGCTCTGCCGCTGGGTTCGTTCGTCTGTGGCGCGGGCGGGCCCGCGGTCGGGTCAATCCTAGCGCGCGGCTCCGACATCGCCCGGGCTCCGCGTGCCCGCCGCGATCTCCGCGACGACCTCCGAGAGGCGCGGCACCCCGCCCTCGCGCAGCGCGCGGACGAACGCGGTCCCCACGATCGCGCCGTCCGCGTATTCCAGCGCCGAGGCGACCTGCGCGGCCGTCGAGATCCCGATGCCGACACAGGCCAGCTCCGCTCCCTGTTCGCGCAGGCGGGCCGTCAGGCCGCGCGCCGCGGCGTCGAGCTCCGCCCGCTCGCCGGTGATCCCCATCGTCGAGACCGTGTAGACGAAGCCGGTGGTGGCCTCCGCGACGAGACGCAGTCTCGCGTCCGTCGAGCTCGGCGCCGCGAGGAAGACCCGGTCGAGGCCATAGCGCTCGCTGACCTCGATCCAGTCGGCGGCGGCGTCGGGGGTGATATCGGGGGTGATGAGCCCCGCACCCCCCGCCTCCGCGAGCTCGGCGGCGAAACGGTCGACTCCGTACTGCAGCACCGGGTTCCAGTACGTCATCACGAGCACGGGTGCATCCACGGCCTCCCGCACGCGGCGCACCGCATCGAACAGCTGCCGGAGACGGAAGCCCCCCGCAAGCGCGACGTTCGTGGCCTCCTGGATCACCGTCCCGTCCATCACCGGATCGGAGTAGGGGACGCCGAGCTCGATCACATCGGCCCCGGCACGCGCCATCGCGATCGCCGCCTCGACGCTGGTGTCGAGGTCGGGGAATCCGACCGGAAGGTAGCCGACGAGCGCGCCGCGGCGCTCCCGCCCGGCCGCGCGGATCGTCTCCGCGACCACAGACCCCTGCTCCGTCATTCGCCGAGCCCCGCTTCCCCGCCGTCGAGCAGGCCGAAGTACCGGCCCGCCGTCGCCATGTCCTTGTCCCCGCGGCCCGAAAGGCTGACGGCGATGATCGCCTCGGGACCGAGCTCGCGTCCGATGCGCATCGCGCCCGCGAGCGCGTGCGCGGACTCGATCGCCGGAATGATGCCCTCGGTACGGCTCAGGAGCCGCAGCGCCTGCATCGCCTCGTCGTCGGTCGCCGGAATGTACTCCGCACGTCCGATGTCGGCCAGCCAGGCGTGCTCGGGACCGACGCCCGGGTAGTCGAGGCCGGCCGAGATCGAGTGCGACTCGATGGTCTGCCCGTCCTCGTCCTGCAGCACATAGGTCTTCGCGCCGTGCAGGATGCCGGGGCGGCCGCGCTCGATGGAGGCCGCCTGGCGCTCCGTGTCCACGCCGTCGCCCGCGGCCTCGACGCCGAAGAGCCGAACGCCCGCGTCGTCGAGGAAGGCGTCGAACATGCCGATCGCGTTCGACCCCCCGCCGACGCAGGCCACGACGGCGTCGGGCAGCCTGCCCGTCCGCTCCAGGAGCTGCGCCCGCGCCTCCTCCGAGATGATCTTCTGGAAGTCCCGGACCATCGCCGGGAAGGGGTGCGGTCCCGCGGCGGTGCCGAAGATGTAGTTGGTGCGTTCGACGCTCGCCACCCAGTCCCGGTAGGCCTCGTTGATCGCGTCCTTCAGCGTGCGCGAACCCGCCGTCACCGGCACCACCTCGGCGCCGAGCAGGCGCATGCGGGCGACGTTGAGCGCCTGGCGCTCCGTGTCGACCTCGCCCATGTAGATCGTGCACTCGAGCCCGAAGAGCGCCGCCGCGGTCGCCGTGGCGACGCCGTGCTGGCCCGCGCCCGTCTCGGCGATCACGCGGCTCTTGCCGAGCCGGCGCGTCAGGAGCGCCTGGCCCAGCACGTTGTTGATCTTGTGCGATCCGGTGTGGTTCAGGTCCTCCCGCTTCAGGAAGACGCGGGCACCGCCCGCGTGCTCGGCGAAGCGCGGCACCTCCGTGATCGGCGAGGGGCGTCCCGCGTAGGAGGCGAGGAGCTCGGCCAGCTCGGCGCGGAACTCCGGATCCGCCTGCGCAGACTCATACGCCTCGGTGAGCTCGTCGATCGCCGCGATCAGCGACTCCGGCATGTAGCGTCCGCCGAAGTCTCCGAAGAACGGCCCGCGCTGGGCGCGCAGCGACTCTGTCATCTCTGCCTCTCGTGGGGTCGGTGGGGGCGCTGCGGGGCTCCGCGCGCCTCAGACGCTCAGGAAGGACCCCAGCGTCGCGATCGGGTCACCGGTGACCAGTGCCTCCCCGACGAGCACGGCATCGGCGCCGGCCTCGCGGTAGCGCTGCACATCGGCGACGTCGAGCACCGCCGACTCCGCGACGCGGATCACGCCGGCGGGGATCTGGTCGGCCACGCGGCCGAAGAGCTCCCGATCGAGTTCGAAGGTGCGCAGATCGCGGGCGTTGACGCCGATGAGCTCGGAGCCGAGGTCGACGGCCCGGGCCACCTCGTCGGCGGAGTGGGCCTCGACGAGCGGGGTCATGCCGAGCTGCCGGATCAGCTCGTACAGCCGCTCCAAGCGGTCCTGCGGGAGAGCGGCGACGATGAGGAGGACCAGGTCGGCTCCCGCGGCCCGCGCCTCGAGCACCTGGTACTCGTCGCCGATGAAGTCCTTGCGCAGCACCGGAATGCTGACGGCCTTGCGGACCGCCTCGAGATCGTCGAGGGATCCCTTGAAGCGGCGTTCCTCGGTGAGCACGCTCACCGCGCTCGCCCCGCCCGCCTCGTACTGGGCGGCGAGGGACTGCGGCTCCGCGATCTCCGCGAGCTCCCCTCGCGAGGGGCTCGCGCGCTTCACCTCGGCGATGACCCGGATGCGCTCCGCAGGAGCGAGCGCCTCGAGGGCGTCGAGGGCCGCCGGTCTCGCGAGTGCATCGGCCTCGACTTGGCGGAGGGGACGCCGCTCCATGCGGGCCCTCGCATCGTCGAGGGAGCCCGCGAGCAGTTCTTCGAGCACCTCAGTCGTGCGGCTTGGGGCTGAACTTCGGCCCGTTGACGCCGAAGCCGGCCTTGGCGAGGATCCAGCCGAGTACGGCGCCCACCACGACCACACCAGCGCACACCCACACCATCGTCGCGTTGTGGAGGAAGAAGAAGACGGTGCCGGCAGCGATGCCGAGCAGCATCACCACGACCGCTGTCCACGCGGCGGGCGAATCACCGTGACCGGGGTCTCCGTGCTGAGTACTCATGAATCTCCTCTGAACAGATGTGAACGGGACCAGCCTACCGGAAATCGTCGCTGGGGTCGGTGCCCTCGCTGAGGGAGTCCCAATCGGAGATGCGGTCCGGCGCCTCGCCGGCGGGGCGCACGCGCGACTGCGACTCGTACTTGCGCCCGGCAGCACCCCAGCGGCCCCCCAGCAGCAGCACGGCGAGGCCGAGCAGCACGGCGGCGACGCCGCACGCGGCCCCGATCCAGGCCGCAGCCGAGACCGAGCTCCAGATCACGACGGTCTCGGTCGCCCCGCCCGCGAGGCCAGTGAGCTCGGTGATGCGGCCACCGGCCGCCGCGAGCGGATCGGCGAGCACGCCCGCGCTCAGCGCGAGCAGGCCACCGCCGAGCAGGGCGACGAGGACCCCGAGCACGCGACGGAAGACGGGACCGGCGATCGTGAGCGCGAGCGCCGAAGCGACGATCGCGATCGCGACGGGCGAGAGGGCGGGATTCGCCTCGTGCCCCGTGATGCTCTCCACGGCGTGCGTGCCATCGAGCATGAACGAGACCCACGGCTGGGAGCCGGCGATCAGCGCGACGGCACCCGAGAGCGCCACGCCTGCGAGGAGGACGAGCTTAGCGCGCATGGCGGCCGCCTCTCGGGAGAGCGCCCGGCCGAGCCGGATCGCGGAGATCCTGCAGTGTGTTCGCGATCGCGATGGCGCGCAGCGGGGCGGCCGCCTTGCTGCGGCACTCGGCGTCCTCGGTCTCGGGCACCGAGTCCGCGACGATGCCGGCGCCCGCCTGCACCATCGCCACGCCGCCCGTGATCGTGGCCGTGCGGATCGCGATCGCGAGATCCGCGGCGCCGCCGAGTCCGAAGTAGCCGACCACTCCCCCGTAGACGCCGCGCTGCACGGTTTCGAGCTCATCGATGATCTCCAGCGCCCGCGGCTTCGGCGCCCCCGAGAGCGTGCCCGCGGGGAAGGTCGCGCGGAAGACGTCCACCGGGTTCTGGTCGCCGCGCACCTGCCCCTCCACCGTCGAGACGATGTGCATGATGTGGCTGAAGCGCTCGACGCGCATGAACTCGGTGACCGCCACGGACGACGGCTCGCAGACCCGCAGCAGATCGTTGCGGGCGAGGTCGACGAGCATGAGGTGCTCGGCGCGCTCCTTCTCGTCGGCGAGGAGCTCGCGCTCGTGCTGCTGATCCTCCTCGATCGTCTCCCCGCGCGGGCGGGATCCGGCGATGGGGTGCGTCATCACGTGCCCGCTCTCCTGCACCGTGACCAGCGCCTCCGGGCTGGAGCCGACGACCGCGAAGGGCTCCCCGTCACGGCCCTCGAGCTGCAGCAGATAGAGGTACGGGCTCGGGTTGAGATGGCGCAGCACCCGGTACACATCGAGCGGATCGGCAGAGCACTCCTGGTCGAAGCGCTGCGAGGGGACCACCTGGAAGATGTCGCCGTCGACGATGTGGCGCTTGGCGCGCTCCACGGCCTCGATGAACTCGGGCGTCGAGGTGAGACGGACGGGATCGGGCAGCGCCTCGCGATCGAGACCGCCCAGAGGCGACGGGGCGGGGGCGGCGAGCGACTCCTGCAGCGCATCGAGCCGGGCCTGCGCCTCGGCCCACTGGGCATCGGCGTTCTGGGCGTCGGCGTTCTCGGCCTCGGCGGCCTGGTCGCCGGAGGTCTGGGCGCCGTCATCGGCGGGGCGATCGGATGAGCCGCCGTCGGGCAGCGCGCCCGCGGGGGCCTCGCCGTCGAGCACCGCGTCGTTGAGCACGTTCGCGAGCAGCACGACGCTGCCCTCGCGATGGTCGATCACGACGAGTTCGGAAACGAAGCTGAGCCCCTGCGTCGGCAGGCCGGGCCCCTCCTGCGGTCCGTGCTCCAGGCGCTCGAACTGCCGCACCGTCTCCCATCCGAGGTACCCCACGAAGCCGCTCGCGAGGGGCGGCAGGCCGGGTACCTGCGGCGCGCGCCAGCGCTCGTACACCGCGCGCAGCGCCGCGACGGGCGCGAGTGAGGACACGCCGCCCGGCAGCAGCCGGTCCTCCGACACCTCGGCGCGGCCGGCCCGGGCGCCCGACCCCCCGGCCGGGCGCCAGTGGGCACGCCCCTCGCGCTCGCCGAGCACGCCGAAGCTCCCCGCTCCGACGAAGCTGAAGCGGGTCCACACGCCGCCCTGCTCGGCGCTCTCCAGCAGGAAGGTTCCCGGCCGCGAGGCGGCGACCTTCCGGTAGATGCCGACCGGCGTGTCGGCGTCGGCGAAGATCTCCCGGCACACGGGGATCACGGCGTGGGAGGCGCGCGCCCGCTCGAAATCGGCGCGCGAGGTCGTCAGTGTCACCGTCTCAGCCTACCCCTGCGGCGCGCGCGCACTCGCGCGCACCCCTGATCCCGAGTCCGCACGGTTCCGCCGAGTCCGCACCTTCCGGTTTCGCAGAAACCTGCATTCTCGGCGGAAGCGTGCGGACTCGGGACGTGGAGGAACGGAGCGGACGGACGGAGCGGGCTACTCCTCCGGGGCGGAGGGGTCACCGACGAGGGCGGCGATCTCGCGCTCGGTGAAGCAGCTGCGGGTGCCGGTGTGGCAGGCCGCGCCGAGCTGCACCACGCGCACGAGCAGCGTGTCGCCGTCGCAGTCCATCGCGACCGAGCGCACGTACTGGCGGTGGCCCGAGGTGTCGCCCTTCCGCCAGTACTCGCCGCGCGAACGCGACCAGAACGTCACCCGCCCCGAGGTGAGCGTGCGACGCACCGCCTCGCGGTCCATCCACGCGAGCATCAGCACCTCGCCCGACTCGTCGTCCTGGATGATCGCCGGCAGCAGGCCGTCGGCGTTGAAGACCAGCGCCTCGGGCACGGGATCGCGGTGCTGGGTCATGCCTCGGTTCCTGTCATCCGCACGGTGTGCCCGGCCTCGGCGAGTGCGCGCTTCACCTGGCCGACCGTGAAGGTGCCGTCGTGGAAGATCGACGCCGCCAGCACCGCGTCCGCGCCCGCCTCGACCGCCGGGGCGAAGTGCTCCAGCCTGCCGGCGCCGCCCGAGGCGATCACGGGCACCTGGGCGAGCTGCCGCACGGCGCGGGTGAGCTCCAGGTCGAAGCCGGCGAGCGTGCCGTCCGCGTCCATGGAGTTGACGAGCAGCTCCCCCGCGCCCCGGTCGACCGCCTCCCGGCACCAGGCCAGGGCGTCGAGATCGGTCTCGCGCTTGCCGCCGTGCGTGGTGACCACGAAGCCCGACGGCGTGCGCGGCGAGCGCTTCACGTCGAGCGACAGCACCAGCACCTGCGATCCGAATCGATCCGCGATCTCGCCGATCACCGCCGGGCGCGCGATCGCGCCGCTGTTGATCCCGACCTTGTCGGCGCCGACCTCCAGCAGGCGGGCCACGTCGCCGACCTCGCGCACGCCGCCGCCCACCGTGAGCGGGATGAACACCTGCTCCGCGGTGCGCCGCACCACCTCGTAGGTGGTGGAGCGGTCATCGACCGTCGCGGTGACGTCGAGGAAGGTGAGCTCGTCGGCGCCCTGCGCGGCATAGTTCGCGGCGAGCTCGACGGGGTCCCCGGCGTCGCGCAGGTTGAGGAAGTTGACGCCCTTGACGACGCGCCCGCCGGCGACGTCGAGGCAGGGGATCACGCGTGTCGCGATAGCCATGCCGCCGGCCTCAGAACCGTGCCGCGTGGACCTGGGTGACGAAGATCCCCTTCGCGCCGATGTCGTAGAGGCGATCCATCACCTCGTTCGCGTCGTCGCGGCGCACCATCACGCGCACGGCCACCCAGCCGTCACGGTGCAGCGGGGAGACGGTGGGGGCCTCGATCCCGCTCGCGATCGCGCTCGCCTCCTCGATCTTCTCGGCGGGGAGGTCGTATTCGAGGATCGCGTACTTGCGGGCGACGAGCACTCCCTTGAGGCGGCGCAGCAGGCGGTCGCTGCCGGGGTGCGGGCTGGGGCCCCCGATGAGCAGCGCGGTGGACTGCAGGATCACCGGTCCGAAGATGTCGAGCCCGGCCGCCCGGAGCGTCGCCCCCGTCGAGACGACGTCGGCGACCGCGTCGGCGACGCCGAGCTGCACCGCCGACTCCACGGCCCCGTCGAGTTTCACGAGCTCGGACCGGACGCCCCGCTCGAGCAGGAAGTCGTCGACGAGCTTCGGATAGCTGGTGGCCACCCGCTTGCCGGCGAGGTGGGCGATGTCGGTGATCTCGCCGCCGGCGGGGGACGCGAAGCGGAAGGTCGAATCGGCGAAGTCGAGAGGGGCGATCTCCTCGGCCCCGGATCCGGAATCGAGGAGCAGGTCGCGGCCGGTGATGCCGACGTGCAGGGCGCCCGAGCCCACATAGGTGGCGATGTCGCGGGGACGCAGATAGAAGAACTCGACACCGTTCCGGGTGTCGGTGTGGACGAGCTGGCGGGAGTCGCGGCGGCCCGAGTAGCCCGCTTCGGCGAGCATCTCGGCGGCGACCTCGGACAGCGATCCCTTGTTGGGGACGGCGATGCGCAGCATGTGGGGTGAATCCTTCCGTGTCGGCCGGCGGTGCGCCGGCCGTGGTGATGAGGTCAGCGGCGAGCATCTGAGCGCGGGACGACCCGGGCGCAGATGCTACAGATGCGCGTAGACGTCGCGGAGAGACAGGCCCTTGGCGAGCATGAGCACCTGGAGGTGGTAGAGCAGCTGGCTGATCTCCTCGGCGCAGGCCTCGTCGCTCTCGTACTCGGCGGCCATCCACACCTCGGCGGCCTCTTCGACGATCTTCTTGCCGATGGCGTGGACCCCGGCGTCGAGGCGCGCGACGGTGTCGCTGCCCTCGGGGCGCGTGGCGGCCTTCTCACCGAGCTCGGCGAACAGCTCATCGAACGATTTCACGTGACTACACTACCGTGTCCCGCGACGGGCTCAGTGCCGGTGTGCGGCCGCGGCGGCGCGCAATTCGGCGATCCGTTCCTCCGGCACTCCCCCGTAGACCGCGGAGCCTGCGACGAAGGTGTCGGCGCCCGCCTCGGCGGCGATCCCGATCGTGTCGACCGAGATCCCGCCGTCGACCTGCAGCCACACGTCGATCCCGAGCCGTGCTCTCGCCTCGGCGAAGCGCCGCAGCTTGGGCATCGTCTGGGGCATGAACGACTGCCCGCCGAACCCCGGTTCCACGGTCATGACGAGCACCTGATCGAACTCCGGCAGCAGCTCGAGATAGGGTTCGGGATCGGTGCCCGGCTTGAGCGCGATGCCCGCCCGCGCGCCGATCTGCCGCAGCCGGCGGGCGAGTGCGACCGGATCTGCGGCCGCTTCGGCGTGGAAGGTGACCGAGAAGGCGCCGAGTTCGGCGTAGCCGGGCGCCCAGCGATCGGCGTCGGAGATCATGAGATGGACGTCGAGCGGCACCGGCGAGACGGCCTGGATGCGCTCGACGATGGGCGGTCCCATGGTGAGATTGGGGACGAAGTGGTTGTCCATGACGTCGACGTGGACGAGGTCCGCGGACGCGATGGCGTCGAGTTCGGCCTGCAGGTTGACGAAGTCGGCGGACAGGATGCTCGGGTTGATGCGCTGCACGGTCACCGAACCAGCCTACGGTGTCGGACGCGGCGGGCGGATCGGATCCACCGCCGCATCACCGGATTGAGTCCGAAAACACATAGAGTATTAGTTATGAGCGATTCGCGTGAGCACCCGCAGCAGCCCGAACCCGACGCGACGAGCCCCGGCGCGTCGACGCCGGGTCTCCCCGAGCAGGACGCGCCAGGGACGCCTGAGCTTCAGGCGTCGGAGCCCGAGCCCACCTCGGAGCCCCCCGCCGGCCTCGCACCGTCCCCCGGGCTCGCACCGCCGCCGGGCATCCAGCAGCCCGCGGACTTCCAGCAGCCCGCAGACTTCCAGCCCCCGCAGCAGCCGGTCGAGCCGCTCGGTTATGCGCCGCAGCAGGATCCTGCAGCCCAGACCCAGCAGGCGGAGGCCTTCGAGCAGGCCCATGCCCCCGCTCAGCCGGAGGGATCGACGCAGGGCTATGGCGGATACGGCGGATACGGCGCGCAGTCGCAGGCGCCCGGCGAGCCGCAGCAGTACGCCGCACAGGGCCCCGGCGAGCCGCAGGCACCGCAGGGCTACGGCGAGGCTCAGCACTACGGGCAGCAGGCGCCCTACGAGCAGGGCGCATACACCGGCGGACCGCAGGGCCCCGGCGGCCCGGCCGGCCCCGGCGGCCCCGCCGGTCCCGGCAGCCCCCAGGGCAAGCGGGGACTCCCCACCGGCGCGCTCATCGGCATCATCGCCGGCGCGGTGGTCCTCCTGCTGCTCATCGTCGGCGGCGTCTTCTTCGTGAGCTCGGCGCTCGGCCGGTCGCCCGCGGGCTCGGCGTCGGGCAGCGACTCCGAGCAGAGCTCCGCGAAGACCCCCTCCGCCGCCGTCGAGGAGTACCTCCAGGCGCTCGCCGACGGCGATGCGACCACGGCGCGCAAGCTCGCCGGGGGGAGCACCTCCGACCGCCTGCTGAGCGATGAGGTGCTCGCGCGATCGAACGAGCTCGCTCCGATCACCAACATCTCGGTCGACGAGGAGCCGTCTTCGGAGAGCGACTACGACGCCGTCGTGTCCGCCACCTTCGATCTCGGCGACACCTCGGTGGCCCGTGATTTCCGCGTCTACAACTCCTACAGCAGCGGCTGGCAGCTCTCCGACGCGGTGCTCAGCACCTCGCTCTCGGCCTTCGACGGACTCGATCTGCAGATCAACGGCGTCGAGGCCGGCGGTGACCGCGTCACCTTCTTCCCCGGTGCCTACGAATTCGAGCTGGGCGCCGAGGCGTTCGAGCTCGACAGCGACGACAAGGTGTTCGTGATCGCCGACCAGAACGACATCACGAGCCTGTACGACGTGCAGCCGACGCTCACCGAGGAGGCGACCCAGACCTTCCGCGAGCTGGTCCGCGCCTCGCTGGAGGAGTGCCTCGCGTCCACCGCGCTCACGACCCCGTGCGGGCTCGACGTGTCGTCGGAGCTGAGCGACGGCTCGATCCCGGTGGCCGACACGGCCAAGCGCACCCTCACCCCCGAGGGCGATGCGGCGCTGAAGTCGCTGAAGCCGCGCACCGACTACGACAACCCGACGCTGGTGACCTCCAGCGACTACATCCGCATCTCGACCTCCATCGAGGCCGACAAGGATGGTCAGCGTGTCAGCGGCGAGCTGATGTTCGGCGGCGATCTGCTGAAGCCCTACGTCGACTTCTCCGAGGACAAGCCGACGGTGACCTGGCAGTAGCCGCGAGGCGCAACGCCCCCGGGGCGGTCGGTTTCGGCCGCTCTCGGGGGCGTTGCGCATTCCGGGGGCCGGATCCCATCGGCTCGCGCGGCGGCAGCGGAGGAGCTCAGGCCTCGCGCTGCAGCAGGGCGATGAACATGGCGTCGGTGCCGTGTCGGTGCGGCCAGAGCTGCGCGCTCGGCGCACTCCCGGCGAGGTCGAGCGCGTCGCCCCCGCGGGCGACGCCCCGCACGGCCGCCTTCGCGTCCAGCTCGCGCAGCTCCGGCC
This sequence comes from Leucobacter massiliensis, assembly GCF_002982315.1. Lineage (GTDB taxonomy): Bacteria > Actinomycetota > Actinomycetes > Actinomycetales > Microbacteriaceae > Leucobacter > Leucobacter massiliensis. The sequence goes on from NZ_MWZD01000014.1 coordinate 125,396, forward strand.
GGCGACGCAGCAGCCGATCGACGATCACCCGCGTCTCGGCGAGGTGAGGCGAGCAGGTCACATAGGCGAGCACCCCGCCCGGGGCGAGGCGCTCGGCGGCCGCGTCGAGCAGTTCGGCCTGCAGGGCGGTCAGCTCGGGCAGGTCCGCGGGGCGCTTGCGCCACCGCGCTTCGGGGCGCCGCCGCAGCGCGCCGAGACCCGAGCACGGCGCGTCGACCAGGATCCGGTCGAACACGGCCCCACGGTCACCGAACGCCGCCGCGTCGCGGCCGTCGTGCGAGACCACCTCGACCGCCTCCGCGACCGCGGCGACCGAGCGACGCACCAGCTCCGCACGGTGCGCCGACACCTCGTTCGCGCGCACCGTCGCACCGCCCCGCAGCGCCTCCGCACCGAGCACCGCGGTCTTGCCTCCCGGCCCGGCGCACAGGTCGAGCCAGCGCTCCCCCGGGCTCACTGGCCTGAGACGGGTGAGCGCGAGGGCGGCGAGCTGCGAGCCCTGATCCTGCACCCGTGCGAGACCCTCGGGCACGCCCACGCGGGCGAGCACCCGTGCCGGGTCGCCGCCGGAGAGCTCGAGGCCGAGCGGCGAGGGGCCCGTCGCGGACAGCGCCGGGTACGCCTCGTCCGCGGCGCTCCCAGCGGCGAGCGTCTCGGGGTCGACCCCGGCTCCCGGCAGCAGCGCGATACTGACCCGCGGCGGCCGGTTGTCGGCGGCCAGCAGCTCGGCGAGCTCGCCCTCGCGCCCCTCGGCACGGAGCGCGTCGCGCAGCGCGCGCAGCACCCAGCTCGGGTGCGAGGTGATCGCGGCGAGCGCATCGTCTTCGCTGCGCGCACGCTCGGCGATCCGGCGGTCCCACTCCTCGTTCGAGGAGCGCCCGATCGCGCGCAGTACCCCGTTCACGAAACCCGCCGCGTTCGCACGTCCCACGCGCCGCTGCAGCTCGACGCTCTCGTTGACCGCGGCGTGCGCGGCGGTGCGCATGCCGAGCAGCTGGTGGACGCCGAGGCGCAGCACATTGAGCGTGCGCGGGTCGATCTCGGCTGCGTCACGCCCCGCCGAGAGCTCGATGATGCGGTCGTAGCGGCCCCGTCCGCGCAGCGCCCCGGCCGCGAGCTCGGTGGCGAGCGCGGCGTCGCGGCCGTCGAGGCGGGCCTCGCGGATGCGGGAGGCGAGCGCCAGGTTCGCGTAGGCTTCACGGTCCTCCACATCGCGCAGCACGTCGTAGGCGACGAGTCGCGCGGGCGAGATGCTCGCCCGCTGCGGGCGCGCCCCGCGCTCCGGGCGCTGAGGTGAGCGCGCTCGCTGCCCACGCGAGCCGCGGCCGGCTCCCCCGGAGCGGCCGTGCTCACGATCCCGCGAGCGGTCCCGGCCGCCCGGCTCCCCGCTCACCGCAGCACCGCCCGTCCGCCGCGTCCGCGCAACCACGCAGCACCGTCCATCGCGGCCTTGCCCGCGGGCTGCACGCGCACGAGTTCCAGACCGCCGTCGGCGAGACGCAGGATCGCCGCTCCGCCCAGCAGCTCGACGGCACCCGCGTCCGCGGCGCTCGGCGCCGCAGCCTCCGGGCCCGCGTCGCGCAGCTCGTGCAGCTTCAGTGCCTGTTCCTCGTGCAGCGCGAACGCCCCCGGTTCGGGCGTCACGCCGCTCCAGTGCGCGAGCAGCTCCGAGGCGGGCCGGTTCAGGTCCAGGCGGCCGTCCTCGCGGCTGAGTTTCTGCGCATAGCTCGGCTCGCCGCGCTGCGGTTCTCCGGCCGCCGGATCGGCGGCGAGCGCCTCGACCGCAGAGAGGAGCGCGCCGGTGCCGAACTCGGCGAGCGCGCCGAGCGCCTCCCCCGCGGGCGTACCCGGGGCGAACACCCTGGCGTCCCGGCTGAGCACCGCGCCCGCATCGAGCTCGGCCACGAGCCGGAAGACCGTCACCCCCAGTCGCTGCTCCCCGGCCTGCAGCGCGCGCTGCACGGGCGCGGCGCCGCGCCAGCGCGGCAGCTCCGAGAAGTGCAGATTGATCCAGCCGAGCTTCGGCAGGCTGAGCAGCGGCTCGCGCACGAGCCCGCCGTAGGCGACGATGACGCCCAGCTCCGGTTCGCGATCCCGCACCCACTCCGTCGCCGCCTCGTCGAGCCTGTTGGCGCGAAGCACGGGAAGGCCCAGCTCCTCGGCGACGCGAGCGACCGGGGAGGGGGTGAGCACGCGCTTGCGCCCGAGCGGCGCGTCCTCGCGGGTGATCACCCCCACCACCTCGTGGCCCTCGCGCAGCAGGGCGCGCAGGCTCGGGACGGCGAACTCGGGGGTTCCGGCAAAGACGATCCGCATCCAGCTATTCTCGCACCCCGTCCGGCTGCTACACTCGCCGACATGCGTCTCGCGAAGCAGTGGTGGACCGCCTGAGGGCGGCCCCGCACGCGCACGCATGCACCCACACCGCCTGTTCACAGGCGGTGTTTTTTCGTCTGCGAACGGCGCAATGCAGCACCGAAGCAAAGGAAGCACGACATGTCACACACCGACGCCCCCTCCGTCTACCGCGCCGATGCGGACGGGTTCTTCGGCGAGTTCGGCGGCGCCGAGCTGCCGCCGTTCCTCGCGGGCCCGATCGCCGAGGTCGCGGTCGCCTACGACGCCGCCTCGCAGGATCCCGGGTTCCAGGAGCAGTTCCAGTCGCTGCTCGCCAAGTACGTGGGGCGCCCCTCGCTGCTCTACTTCGCCGAGAACCTGAGCCGCGAGCTGGGCGGCGCGAAGGTCTACCTGAAGCGTGAGGATCTGAACCACACGGGCGCGCACAAGGTCAACCACTGCCTGGGTGAGGCGCTGCTCGCGAAGCGCATGGGGAAGACGCGGCTGATCGCCGAGACGGGCGCGGGCCAGCACGGGGTGGCACTCGCGACCGCCGCTGCGCTCGTCGGCCTCGAGTGCGAGATCCACATGGGCGCCATCGACGTCGCGAAACAGCACCCCAATGTGGTGCGCATGGAGCTGCTCGGCGCGAAGGTCGTGCCGGTCGAGGAGGGCGGGCGCTCACTGAAGGAGGCCGTGGACTCGGCCTTCGCCGTCTACGCATCGGCCCCCGAGGAGTACTTCTTCGCGATCGGCTCGGTGGTGGGTCCGCACCCGTACCCTTCGATGGTGCGCGATTTCCAGTCGGTCGTGGGGCGCGAGGCCCGCGCGCAGATCCTGGAGACCGAGGGCCGGCTGCCGGATGCGCTGGTCGCGGCCGTGGGCGGCGGCTCGAACGCGCTCGGGCTGTTCGACGCGTTCCTGGAGGACGAGTCGGTGCGCATCGTGGGCGTGGAGCCCGCGGGCGAGGGACTGGAGGGCGACCGTCACGCGGCGACCATGACACTCGGGACCCCCGGCACGCTGCACGGCATGCGCACGAAGGTGCTGCAGGGGGAGGGCGGCGAGCCCTCCCCCGTGCACTCCATCGCCTCGGGACTCGACTATCCCGGTGTCGGGCCGCAGCACGCGCAGCTGGAGCAGCTCGGGCGCGTCGAGTACCTCTCCGTGACCGACGCGGAGACGCTCGACGCCTTCCAGACCCTCTCCCGGGTGGAAGGCATCATCCCTGCGCTTGAGTCCTCGCACGCGATCGCCCAGGTGATGAAGCTGGCGCCCGAGCTGCCGGCCGACGCGGTCGTGATCGCAAATCTCTCGGGCCGCGGTGACAAGGACGTCGATTTCGTCGCGGAGCGGCTGCGCGAGGCCTGAGCGGCGGCTCCGGATCCCGGGCGGCGCGCGGATCCCGAGCGGCGCCCGGATCCCGGGCGGCGGCGCCGGAGCCTCAGCCGTCGAAGACGCCGCGGTCGTCGAAGCGCAGTCGCAGCGCCTCGGGTCGCGCCCGGCCCGGGGCGCTGCGAGCCCTGGTCCGCGCGTGCGACCCTGCCGCGTCAGCGACGAGGGCGCCGCGCAGGCGGCTCGCGACCTCGTCTCCCTGGGCGTAGTCGAAGCGCACGATGGCGCGCACCGTGCCGTCCGGCGCGCGACTCGGACCGCCGGCCGGCACGGGCGTCGGACCGAGGTGGTCCACGCCGGGGAGATCCTGCAGCTGCCGCAGCGCACGGTCGACCTCTTCGGGGCCGCCGCTCACGCTCGCCACGCGGACGGCGGGCGGATAGCGCAGCGCACGGCGATCCCGCAGCTCCCCCCGCAGCCACTCCTCGGTGCGGCCCGTCACGAAGGCCTGCACCACCGGGCCGCCGCCGGATGCCATGAGGCAGACCCCGTCGGGGGCGGTCAGCGCCGCGGCGTTCTCCCACCAGCGCAGGCAGTCCTCCCCGGCGCGCAGGGTCTCGATCCCGAGCAGACGCTCTGCGTCGAGCAGCACGACCGCACGGTAGCCCCCGGCCGCGAGCGGCTCGGCGCCGCGGGTCGCGACGATCAGCGCCGGGCGTGCGTCGACGCGCTCGCGCGGGTGCTCACCGTCGCTGAGAATGACCCTCGCCCCCTCGAACTGCCGTTCGAACTGCTCGACGGTTCGCGCGGAGCCCATGCCGCGCTCCTCCAGCCGCGCGCCGTCGCATGAGGAGCAGCGCCAGCCCGCCGCGTACTCACCGCACCAGCGGCAGGAGGCACGCCCCACCGTACGGAAGCCGAGCGGGCCGCCGCAGGCGCGGCATCGGGCGGGGTCGCCGCAGTCGGCGCACACGGCGACGGGCGCGTAGCCGGGGGTGGCCACCTGCACGAGGACCGGACCGCTGCGCAGGCCCCCGCGGATCGTGCGCGCCGCGAACTCCGGCACCCGCCCGGCGAAGGCGTCCGGCGTGATCGAGGCGTCGGCGTGGCGCACCCGCGCCCGGCGCGGCGGATTCTGATGCGCGCGCACGTAGCCGAGGTCGATGAGCCGCTGCACCTCCGCGCTGCGCGCGTGCCCGGCGAAGAACAGGCCGGCGGGCTCGGCGCTCTCCTGCTCCGCGCGCTCCGCGCTCTGCGCGGCGCGCATGAGCGCGGCGTCGCGGGCGTGCACGTAGGGGGTGAGGGGTTCTGCGAGCACGGGGTCGCCGTCGTCCCACACGATGATCGCACCGAGGCGGTGCGCGGGGGCGTAGACGGCGGAGCGGTTGCCCAGCACGATGCACGGTTCTGCGTCGAGCGCGCGCAGAAAGCCGGCGTAGCGCTCGGCGTTCGACTGCCGGGAGTCCACGCGCACGATGCCGGGATGCCCCAGCGCGGCGAGCGCATCGCGCAGCTGGTCGAGATCGCGATAGTCGGGGGCGATCAGGATCGCGCTGCGGCCGAGATCGTGCACGGCGATCGCGAGCCGCGCGAGGCGCGCTGCCCAGCCGCCCACCCACTCCCCCGTGTGCAGCCGCTCGGGACCGTGAGACGCGGTGAAGGCGAGACGGGCGCCCGTCACGAGCTCGGCCGCCATCTCCCGCTCCGCCGCGAAGGGATCCGGCGTCGCACCGTCCCGACCCGCTTCGCCCGGGGCCGCTCCGGGCGTCTCGTCCCGCCGCGCTGCCTCCGCCGCGAGGTGCTGCTTCTCGACCCGGACCTGCCGTGCGGGGATGGCGAGACGCAGGATGTCCCCCGCCGATCCGCCCGCCCGGTCCGCGACGGCTCGCGCCAGCCGCCACACCTCGGGGGTGAGCAGCGGAACGCGCGTCACGAGGTCGGCGATGGGCGAGAGCTCACCCCCGAAGTCGCTGCGCTCGGCGAACTCGACGATGTAGCCGAAGCTCTTGCGCTGCTGCGAGCGGAAGGGCACCCGCACGCGCTGCCCGATGCGCACCTCCTCGGCCAGCTCGGGCGGGATCGCGTAGTCGAAGAGGTGGTCGAGCTGCGGCAGCGCGGAGTCGAGCAGGATGCGCGCAACCGGCCGGCCGGCCGCACCCTCCGCCCGCTCGTAGGCGCCGCCCCAGCTCACTAGAGCCCCGCGGCCGCCCGCAGCTCGGCCACACGCGGGGTCGCCTCCCAGCTGAACTCGGGAAGCTCCCGGCCGAAGTGACCGTAGGCGCTCGTCTTCGCGTAGATCGGGCGCAGCAGTTCCAGGTCCCGGATGATGGCGAGCGGACGGAGGTCGAAGACCTCGCGCACCGCGCGCTCGATGCGGTCGAGCGGCACGGCCTCGGTGCCGAAGGTCTCGACGTAGAGGCCTACGGGGTGGGCACGGCCGATCGCGTAGGCGACCTGCAGCTCGGCGCGGCGCGCGAGCCCGGCGCGCACGACGTGCTTGGCGACCCAGCGCATGGCGTAGGCGGCCGAACGGTCAACCTTCGAGGGGTCCTTGCCAGAGAAGGCGCCGCCGCCGTGCCGGCTCGCGCCGCCGTAGGTGTCGATGATGATCTTGCGGCCGGTGAGGCCGGCATCGCCCATCGGCCCCCCGATCACGAAGGGGCCGGCAGGATTGATGAAGAACTGCGCGTCATCGCTGCGCAGCTCCACCCGGTCGAGCACGGGGCGGATGACCTCGCGCTCCACGGCGTCGCGCAGCGCCGCCTGGGTGAGGTCGCCGCGGTGCTGCGTCGAGACGACGACCGCTTCGACGCTCACCGCGCGGTCTCCGTCGTAGCCGATCGTCACCTGCGTCTTGCCGTCCGGCCGCAACTCCGGCAGCACCCCGCTCTTGCGCACCTCGGTGAGCCGCTCGGCCATGCGGTGCGCGATCCAGCTCGGCAGGGGGTGCAGCTCGGGCGTCTCGTCGGTGGCGAAGCCGAACATGATGCCCTGATCGCCCGCACCCTGCGCGCTCAGTCCATCGTCCTCCCCGATCTCGCCGCTGCGCACCTCGAGCGAGGCGTCGACGCCGCCGGCGATCTCGGGCGACTGCTGCCCGATCGACACCGAGACGCCGCAGGAGGCGGCATCGAAGCCCATGTCGGAACTGGTGTAGCCGATCTCGCGCACCGCGTCGCGCACGATCTGCGGGATCTCGACGTAGCCGCTCGTCGACACCTCGCCGGCGACGTGCACGAGGCCGGTGGTGACGAGCGTCTCGACGGCGACGCGCGCACCCGGATCCTGTTCGAGCATCGCGTCGAGGATCGAGTCGGAGATGCGGTCGCAGATCTTGTCGGGGTGGCCCTCGGTCACGGACTCCGAGGTGAACTGGCGCAGCGGCACAGGGGCTCCTAGCGTGTGGGGTACAGGCGGGCTAGCGGTGCGGCGCCGCCGGAAAACGGCGGTGGCGCCGGACCCCATTCAGGGTATCCGACGCCACCGACAAGGCTGCGGGCGCAGCGGAAGATTACAGCTCGACGCCGTCCTCGCTCGCCTCGTCGAGCTCGGCTGCGGCATCCGTCCGCCGCGTCATCGTCAGCTTGCCCTCGACGATCTCGTGCAGCGCGATCGACAGCGGCTTGTCGTCGACCGACGAGTCGACCAGCGGGCCGACATTGTCGAACAGGTTGCCGTCGTGCAGATCCGTGTAGTAGTCATTGATCTGGCGAGCGCGCTGCGAGGCGAAGATCACCAAGGCGTACTTCGAATCGACCTTCTCGAGCAGATCGTCGATGGGCGGGTCGATGATGCCGTTGGGGTTGGCCATGTACACACTCCTCTAGTTGACCCACCCATCCTAGCCGACGATCCCGGATCCCGCTGAGACGTGCCGAGTCGCGCACGGCGCCGGGCACCCGGCGCCCCTCCCAGAGGGATCAGCCCAGCAGGGACCGGACGAGCACGTGCCCCCGCGAGGTGGTGAGCCGCGTCCACGTCAGCGAGCGCGCGAGGCGCACCGGCTCATCCTCGCGGAGCAGTCCCATCGACTCGGCGGCGAAGGCGGCGGCGGCGGGCAGCCCCGGGGCGACCTCGGCGCCCCACACCGTCGCCCGCACGCGGTGCACCACCGCCTCCCCCGGATCCTCGGGCAACTGCGCCGCGACCCGCGCGATCCCCTCGGCCGCGACCCCCGCGAGCGAGGCGGCGTCCACCGTCCCCGCCGGGGTCCAGCCGGAGAGCGGCGGCAGCACGCCCGCCCACGCCACCATGCCCGAGGCCTCCGGCACGTCGAGCGCGAGACCGACGAGCCCCATCCGGGCGATGCGGTCCAGCAGGGCGCGCGCCGGAACCGTCGCGTCCACCGGCACAGCCGGCTCCTCCGCGAGCTCGAATCCGCGCATGACCAGCACCACGGGCAGCTCGTCCGTGATCCCGCGCGGCGCCTGCGTGCAACCGTAGACGGCGAGCACCCGCCCCCGCACGGTCAGGCGCACCTCTTCGCGGCCGGCCCGCTGCAGGCGTTCGAGGAAGATCCGCAGGTCGTCGCGAGTCGCGTGGTCCGCGAGCGGCAGCGTGGCATTCATCCACACCAGCTTAGAGCTCGCCGGGGCGGAGCGCTCCGTGCTGCGCGCCGCCGCCTCGGCGCCGAGCGGCGCCGCCATAGACTGAAAGCGTCCCGCCCCGCCGCAGACTCCTGGAGGAACCATGACCGCCGCCGCCCCCGATCTGCTCACGATGCTGTCGGTGCTCGACTCGGGCGCGCGCACCCGCGAAGACATCCTCACCGGCCCGGCCTTCCCCACCCCCCACGGCCGCTCCTTCGGCGGCCAGGTGCTCGGCCAGGCCCTCGCCGCGGCGGGAACGACGGTCCCCGAGGACCGCGAGATCCACTCCATGCACGGCTATTTCCTCCGCCCCGGCGACAGTCAGGACCGGATGACCTTCGAGGTCGCACGCCTCTACGACGGCCGCTCCTTCTCGACCCGGCGCGTGCAGGCCTATCAGGGAGGTCAGGTGCTCATGTCGCTGATCTCCTCGTTCCAGACCTCCGACGAGGGACTGGAGCACCAGGAGCGGACGGACCTCGGCCCGGTGCCCGATCCCGAGTCGCTGCCGAGCGTGTGGCAGCGCTACGGCCACCTGGCGGAGCCCGGGGGCGGCGGCCGCGCCTCCTGGGTCCTGAACCGGCCCTTCGACATCAGGCACATCGAGCCGGACATCATCCTCGACGTGGCCGAGCCGAGCAGCCGTCAGCGGGTGTGGCTGCGCAGCCGCGACAGCTTCGACGCGCCGCCGCGGCTGCACGCGGCCGCGCTCGCCTTCGCGAGCGACTACCTGCTGCTGGAGCCCGTGCTGCGCCGGCACGGCGTGCCGTGGGCGACGCCGGGCCTGCGCGGCTCGAGCCTGGACCACGCGATGTGGTTCCACCGGCCCTTCCGCGTCGACGAGTGGCTGCTCTACGAGCTCGACTCCCCCACCGCGCAGGGCGGTCGCGGGCTCGCGCACGGACGCTTCTACGACCGAGACGGCGCGCTGGTCGCCAGCGTCTCGCAGGAGAGCACGATCCGGCTCCCCGGCGGCGACTGAGGCGTCCCCGTGCCACGTGCTCCCGGCGGCCACGTCCCGCCGGACATCGCCGCCTCGCTCCCCTGCGCTACGCGCGCCGGAGCCGGACCGGCTCGTCCATCCACCACTCCACGGAGGCCCGGCCCTCGGCGGAGAGCCGCGTCGGGCGCATCGTCGTGCCGTCGACGATCACGATGTGCGAGACCGCCCGGGCGACGACGCTGCGCTCCGCCGCGCCTCCGTCGATGATCTCGTAGTGCACTTCGAGGCTGGATCCGCCCAGTTTCGCGACCCACAACTCCACCGTGATCGGCCGCTCGCCGTACTCGAGCACGCTCACGAACTCGATCTGCTGACTCGCGACGAGCATCTTGGGGCCGGAGGGGTCGTCTCCGCGGAAGTGCCGCTCCATGCCCGTGCGCTCTCGCCCGCTGCCCAGCCAGAAGGTGCGCACGCGCGCTTCCTCCAGGAACCGCGCGAACGCCACGTTGTTCACGTGCCCATAGGCATCCTGGTCGCCCCAGCGGAGCTCGATATCGACGTGCGTGCGCGCCATCGCACCATCCTCTCTCATGGGCTGAGCCGCCCGGTTCGGCCGCGCTCGCGGCCGAACCGGGCGGGCCGGGCATCGTGCGGGGGCGACGCTGGGCGCCGCCCCGTCGCGGCTCAGTTCCGCGTGAGCTTCCGGTAGGCGACCCGGGAGGGCTTCGCCGCATCGGGCCCGAGGCGCTCGATCTTGTTCGCCTCGTAGGCCTCGAAGTTGCCCTCGAACCAGTACCAGCTCGCCGGATTCTCCTCGGTGCCCTCGTAGGCGAGGATGTGCGTGGCGATGCGGTCCAGGAACCACCGGTCGTGGGTGATGACCACGGCGCAGCCCGGGAACTCGAGCAGCGCGTTCTCCAGGCTCGTCAGCGTCTCGACGTCGAGGTCGTTCGTCGGCTCGTCGAGCAGCAGCACATTGCCGCCCTGCTTCAGCGTGAGCGCGAGGTTGAGCCGGTTGCGCTCACCGCCCGAGAGCACCCCGGCGGGCTTCTGCTGATCCGGTCCCTTGAAGCCGAAGGTCGACACGTAGGCGCGCGACGGAATCTCCGTCTTGCCCACCTGGATGTAGTCGAGCCCGTCGGAGACGACCTCCCAGACGGTCTTCTTCGGATCGATGCCGCCGCGCGTCTGATCGACGTAGCTCAGCTGCACGGTCTCACCGATCTTCAGCTCGCCGCCGTCCAGCGGCTCCAGGCCGACGATCGTCTTGAACAGGGTCGTCTTGCCGACGCCGTTGGGGCCGATGATGCCGACGATGCCGTTGCGCGGCAGCGAGAACGACAGCCCGTCGATGAGCGTGCGCCCGTCGAAGCCCTTCTGCAGATCCTTCGCCTCCAGCACGAGGTTGCCCAGGCGGGGACCCGCGGGGATCTGGATCTCCTCGAAGTCGAGCTTGCGCGTGCGCTCCGCCTCCGCCGCCATCTCCTCGTAGCGCGCGAGACGCGCCTTCGACTTGGCCTGGCGGCCCTTCGCGTTGGAGCGCACCCACTCCAGCTCCTCCTTGAGGCGCTTCTGCAGCTTCGCGTCCTTCTTGCCCTGGACCTCCAGGCGGGCGGCCTTCTGCTCCAGGTAGGTGGAGTAGTTGCCCTCGTAGGGGTAGAGACGGCCGCGATCGACCTCGCAGATCCACGTCGCGACGTGGTCGAGGAAGTAGCGGTCGTGGGTGACGGCCATCACCGCGCCGGGATACTTGGCGAGGTGCTGCTCCAGCCACAGCACGCTCTCGGCGTCCAGGTGGTTGGTGGGCTCGTCGAGCAGCAGCAGGTCGGGCTTCTCGAGCAGCAGCTTGCAGAGCGCGACGCGGCGCTTCTCGCCGCCCGAGAGGTGCTTCACCACCGCGTCGGAGGGCGGGCAGCGCAGCGCGTCCATGGCCTGCTCGAGCTGGTTGTCGAGATCCCAGCCGTCGACGGCGTCGATGGCCTCCTGCAGCTCGCCCATCTCGGGCAGCAGCTTGTCGTAGTCCGCGTCGGGGTTCGCCATCTCGGCCGAGATCTCGTTGAAGCGGTCGAGCTTGCCCTTGATCCCCGCGACGCCCTGCTGCACGTTCTCGAGGACGGTCTTCTCCTCATCGAGTTCCGGCTCCTGCATGAGGATGCCGACGGAGTACCCCGGTGTGAGGATCGCCTCGCCGTTCGACGGCGTGTCGAGCCCTGCCATGATCTTGAGGATCGTGGACTTTCCCGCGCCGTTGGGGCCGACGACGCCGATCTTCGCCCCGGGCAGGAACGCCATCGTGACGTCGTCGAGGATCACCTTGTCGCCGTGCGCCTTGCGCGCGCGAACCATCTGGTAAATGTACTCAGCCATATGCTCTCTCGGGCGCGACAGCGCCCCGGACTCCCTGAAGTGGACGGTTGAAAACGGATCGCCCCCACTCTACCGCCCGCGTCCGACGGCGGACCGCCGCCGCTCGCGCCGCAAGCGGGCTCCGTCGCGCAGTCCGGGCCGCCCGCTCAGCCGGGCCTGCCCCGGCGATCACCAGTCGATGGGACGGGTCTTCCCGATCAGGCAGATGTCCTTGTTCGGGCCGACAGCCGGCTCGTTCTGCGCCACGAAGCTGCGGTCTTCGCTCACCAGCTGCCCGATGAGGCAGTCGCCGCCGATCCGGACCGACACGTAGATGCTGTCCGCCACGAGCCCCGTCTGCGTGCGGTCGAAACTCACCTGCATCGCAGCGCGGTCGAAGCCGGCGTCGGCGACGGCGTCCACCACGGGCTGACCCTCGATCGGCTGGGTCGAGGCGGCGTAGGCGCGCAGGACCTCGGTGAAGTAGGGCAGGTTCTGCTCAGCCGTGCCGCCCGGAACGAACTCCGGCGGGGCCTCTGGCGCAGGCGGGGTCTCGCGGCTCGGCGTCTCGGGAGTGGGCCCTTCGAGCACGCCCTGGATCAGGCTGCAACCGCTCAGAAGCGGGAGCGCGATGCCGATCGTCGCAAGGGCGCGGAGGAGCGGACGGCGGGGTCTTGACGGAGTTGCACGCACCCGCTCAGTGTACGCATCCGCTCCTGGATGCGTGCCTCGCTCACAATGAGACATCTATGGCCACTTCGGGGGTTTCCTCCACATATCCGGTTCTCGGGCTTCCGTGATCGACGCGCGGAACTCACCCTGGAAACGAGCGGACGGATCGTCACTCGCACGGCACGAGCCGTCCGCTCCCCGCACACCGACCACGGCCCGCCAGGGCCCAACGAAGGAGGCCTCCATGTCCACCCCCATCTGCATCGTCGGCACCGTCGCCACCGAGCCCAGGTTCTCGCGCGGCAACGCGCAGGTGCCGTTCTGCTCCTTCCGCGTGGCGAGCACCGAGCGGCGTTTCGACCGCGAACAGGGACAGTGGGTCGACGGGGAGACCAACTGGTACACGATCACCTCGTTCCGGGGACTCGCAGAGCACGCGCTCGGCTCCTTCGCGAAGGGCGACCGGGTGGTCGTGAGCGGGCGCCTGCGGATCAGGAGGTGGTCGTCCGGCGAGAAGTCGGGAACCAATGTGGAGATCGAGGCCGACGCCTTCGGCCACGACCTGCGCTGGGGCGTGTCGAGCTTCACGAAGCGACTGGGCGCGGAGACGAGCCCGCGCGGCGAGGTCACGCCTCCGCCGGAGACGAGCGGGAGCGCCGAGGATCCGAACGGGGCGGATCCCCGCGCCGCGACGGGGGCGGAGCTGCCGGCCTGGCTCGCAGCGCCCGCGGGAGACGGGCCCCGAGGCGATGACGGATTCACCCCGGCGGAAACGGCGCAGGATCCAGAGCCGGCGGAGCAGCTGGCCGACGCCGCCTGAGCACTACCGCAGGTACTCGGCGAAGGCGGCCCGCACCTTGTTCACCTTGGGCACCGCCACGGCGAGGCAGTAGCCCTGAGTGGGGTTCTTGGCGAAGAAGTCCTGGTGATAGTCCTCTGCCGGGGTGACCTCCCCGAGCGGTTCGATGGTCGTCACGACGGGACCGCGCTCCGCCCACGTCTCTGCTGCGCGCTCTCGCGCGGCTTCGAACAGCCCGCGCTGCTCGTCGTCGCGCGGGAACATCGCGGAGCGGTACTGGGTGCCGACGTCATTGCCCTGACGGTTGAGCTGCGTCGGGTCGTGCATGGTGAAGAAGGCGTCGAGGATCACCTCGGCGGGGATCACGGTGTCGTCGAAGGTCACGGCGACCGCCTCGGCGTGACCGGTCGTACCCGTGCAGACCTGCTCGTAGTCCGGGTGCGCGGTGGATCCTCCCGTGTAGCAGGAGACCACCTCGACCACGCCGCGCAGCTGACGGTAGGCGGCGTCGAGGCACCAGAAGCAGCCTCCGGCGAGCACGAAGGTCGTCGTCATGCGCGTTCCCCCCTCCACCAGCCGTCCGCAGGCGAGACCGGGAGGCGGCGCTTGTGCTCGGTCGTCCGGTACCGCCGCTCGAGATTCTCGCGTGCCGTTCCCTCGATCTCTTCGCCGCGCAGATACGCGTCGATCTGGGCGTAGCCGACGCCGAGGCTCGCCTCGTCGCTCTGCCCGGGCTCGGCGTCGAGGAGGTCCGCCGTCGGAGCCTTCTCCCAGAGCCGGCTGGGAGCCTCCAGCACCCGCAGCATCTCGGCACCCTGCCCCTTGGTCAGCCCAGCCAGGGGGACCACGTCGGCCGCCCCGTCGCCGAACTTGGTGAAGAAGCCGGTGATCGCCTCCGCCGCGTGATCGGTGCCGATCACCAGAAGCTGCCGATCGCCTGCGATCGCGTACTGGGCGACCATCCTCAGCCGTGCCTTGACGTTGCCCTTGGTGAAATCGGTGACGGCTTCGCCCGTGCCCTCGGACACCGCATCCGTGATGCCGTCGACCCCCGCCGCGATGTTCACGACCACCGAGCGGTCGGGCCGGATGAAGGACAGCGCGAGCTGAGCGTCGTCCTCGTCGTGCTGCACCGCGTATGGGAGCCGCACGGCGACGAACTCCGCCTCGCCGCCCTCAGCGCGCCGCCGCTCCACGGCCAGCTGCGCCAGCCGCCCCGCGAGCGAGGAGTCCTGCCCGCCGGAGATCCCGAGCACGAAGCCTCGCGCACCCGGTACCGACGCGAGGTACTCGCACAGGAACGACACGCGCCGATCCACCTCGGCCGCCGCGTCGATCTCACTCCGCGCCCCCAGCGCCTCGATGATGTGCCGCTGCGTTTCGCTCATGCCCACCACCCTACTCCGCGCCCGTTTCACCGGGGTTACGCCCACGGCGAAGCCTGCGCACCGCTCCGCGCCGAGCCGCCCCGCCCCGCTCAGACGAGGACGTCCTCCACGGGGAGCAGGCACTTCGGCCCCAGCATGCCCTTCAGCTCGCCGAACAGATCAGAGCTGATCCGCACCTGCTCCCGGAGCTCGAAGATCCGCACCGCGGTCGGGGTGATGAGGCTCAGTCGCACCTCGCTCGCGCCCGGGTGCCGCTGCAGCGTCGACCTCAGCTCCTCCATCAGCGGCTCGGTCGCCCGCGACTCGGTGAGCGTCAGCTCCAGGGTCGACTCGTCCTCCTGCACCCCCGCGTCGATCGGCTTCACTCCGTAGGCGTGCATCGACATGCCGTCGTCCCGGGCGTTGAGCTTGCCGCGCAGCGCCACGATGCTGTCCGGCTGCAGCAGACTGCCGAACTCCTGGTACGACTTCCCCATGAACAGCGCCTGGATCTCGCCCGTGAAGTCCTCGAGGGTGACCATGCCGTAGAGGTTGCCCGACTTCGCCGTCCGGTGCTGCACGCTCGTGAGAAGGCCGGCGAGGGTCACGATCTCCCCGTCGTATCCCCCGCTCGAATCCGGGTTCGTGACCTGCGCGACGGTCGCGCTCGCCTCCTTCGCCAGCGCCGATTCGAGACCCCGGAGCGGATGATCCGAGACGTACAGGCCCAGCATCTCCCGCTCGAAGGAGAGCTTGTCCTTCTTGGTCCACTCGGGACGATCGGGGACCTGCGACACGGGCTCCACCTCCGCCCCTGCGGCCTCGGCGGCCTCGGCGAACAGACTGTCGAAATCGAAGCCGACGTCGCCCTTCTCCTCGGCTCGCTTCTCCTTCACGGCGCTCTCCACGGCCTGCTCGTGGATCTCGAGCAGCGCCCGCCGCGTGCCCCCGAGGCCGTCGAGAGCCCCCGCCTTGATGAGCGACTCGACGGTGCGCTTGTTCAGGGCCACCACGGACACCTTCTTCAGGAAGTCGTGGAAGCTCTCGAAGGCCCCGAGCCGCTCGCGCGCGTCGCGAATGGCCTCGACGACGTTGCTTCCCACGTTGCGGATCGCGCCGAGGCCGAAGCGGATGTCGTCGCCGACGGCCGAGAAGTTGGCGAAGGAGTCGTTGACGGCGGGCGGGAGCACCTTGATGCCCATGCGCCGGCACTCGTTCAGATAGATGGCGAGCTTGTCCTTCGAGTCGCCCACGCTGGTGAGCAGCGCCGCCATGTACTCCGCCGGATAGTGCGCCTTCAGGTAGGCCGTCCAGTAGCTCACCACACCGTACGCGGCAGAGTGGGCCTTGTTGAAGGCGTAGTCGGAGAACGGCAGCAGGATGTCCCAGAGCGCCTTGATCGCTGCCTCGGAGAAACCCCGCTCCTTCATGCCGCCGGAGAAGCCCTCGTACTGCTTGTCGAGCTCGGACTTCTTCTTCTTGCCCATGGCGCGACGCAGGATGTCCGCCTGGCCGAGCGTGAATCCCGCGACCCGCTGAGCGATCGACATGACCTGCTCCTGATAGATGATCAGGCCGTAGGTCGTGTCGAGGATGTCCCGCAGGGGCTCTTCCAGCTCCGGGTGGATCGGGGTGATCGCCTGCAGCCCGTTCTTGCGCAGCGCGTAGTTCGTGTGCGAGTCGGCGCCCATGGGACCCGGCCGGTAGAGCGCAAGCACGGCCGAGATGTCCTCGAAGTTGTCGGGCTTCATCAGCCGCAGGAGCCCGCGCATCGGGCCGCCGTCGAGCTGGAAGACGCCGAGCGTGTCACCGCGCGCCAGCAGCTCGTAGGAGGGCGCGTCATCGAGTTCGAGGCGCTCCAGGTCGAGTTCCTCGCCCCGGTTGAGCTTGATGTTCTCCAGGGCGTCGGAGATGATCGTCAGGTTGCGCAGCCCGAGGAAGTCCATCTTGATCAGCCCGAGGCCCTCACAGGTCGGGTAGTCGAACTGCGTGACGATCTGCCCGTCCTGCTCGCGCTTCTGCAGCGGGATGATGTCGATGAGCGGATCGCTCGACATGATCACGCCGGCGGCGTGCACGCCCCACTGCCGCTTCAGGCCCTCCAGCCCGAGCGCGGTCTCGTACACCTTCTTGGCGTCGGGGTCCTCCTGCAGCACCGCGCGGAACTCAGCCGCCTCCTTGTAGCGCGGGTGCTCCGGGTCGGTGATGCCGGAGAGCGGGATGTCCTTCGCCATGACCGCGGGCGGCATCGCCTTGGTCAGCTTCTCCCCCATGCCGAAGGGGAAGCCGAGCACGCGCGAGGCGTCCTTCAGCGCCTGCTTCGACTTGATGGTGCCGTAGGTGACGATCTGCGCGACCCGCTCGTCGCCGTACTTCTCGGTGACGTATTTGATGACCTCGCCGCGGCGGCGGTCGTCGAAGTCGACGTCGAAGTCGGGCATGGAGACGCGATCCGGGTTGAGGAAGCGCTCGAAGATGAGGCCGTGCTGCAGCGGATCGAGGTCGGTGATGCGCATCGCGTAGGCGACCATCGATCCCGCGCCCGAGCCACGGCCGGGCCCCACGCGGATGCCGTTGTCCTTTGACCAGTTGATGAAGTCGGCGACGACGAGGAAGTAGCCGGGGAACCCCATCTGGGTGATGACGCCGATCTCGTATTCGGCCTGCTTGCGCACCTCGTCGGGGATGCCCCCCGGGTAGCGGTAGTGCAGGCCCTTCTCGACCTCCTTCACGAACCAGCTGTCCTCGGTCTCCCCTTCGGGCACCGGGTAGCGGGGCATGTAGTTGGCCGAGGTGTTGAACTCGACGTTGCAGCGCTCCGCGATGAGCAGCGTGTTGTCACAGGCCTCGGGGTAGTCGCGGAAGATGTGCCGCATCTCTGCGGCGGTCTTCAGGTAGTAGCCGGTGCCGTCGAACTTGAAGCGGTTCGGATCGTCCAGTCGCGAACCGGACTGCACGCACAGCAGCGCCGAGTGCGCTTCGGCGTCGCCCTCGTGCACGTAGTGCAGATCGTTGGTGGCGACGAGCGGGATGCCGAGATCCTTCGCGATCCGCAGCAGATCGCTCTGCACGCGGCGCTCGATCTCCAGGCCGTGGTCCATGAGCTCGCAGAAGAAGTTCTCGCGCCCGAAGATGTCCTGGAACTCCGCGGCCGCCTGCCGCGCCTCGGCGTACTGCCCCAGGCGCAGGCGGGTCTGGATCTCGCCCGAGGGGCAACCCGTCGTGGTGATGAGCCCCTTGCCGTACGTCTGCAGCAGTTCGCGGTCCATGCGCGGCTTGAAGTAGTAGCCCTCCATCGAGGAGTAGCTCGACAGCCGGAACAGGTTGTGCATGCCCTCCGTGGTCTCGGAGAGCATGGTCATGTGGGTGTACGCGCCCGCACCCGAGACATCGTCGCCGCCGCCGTCCCCCCAGCGCACGCGCGTCTTGTCGCTGCGGTGCGTGCCCGGCGTGAGATAGGCCTCGATGCCGATGATCGGGTTCAGGCCGCGATCCTTCGCCTGCTTCCAGAAGTCGAAGGCGCCGAAGGTGTTGCCGTGGTCCGTGACCGCGATGGCCGGCATGCCCTGCGCCACGGCGGCGTCCATGAGCGGGCCCACCCTCGCCGCCCCGTCGAGCATCGAGTACTCGCTGTGCACGTGCAGGTGGACGAAACCGTCGTTTTCGGACACGCCTGAACTCCTCTCGCCGGCCCCCACCAGGATACCGCCCGCCACCGGCGCCGCCCGCCCGCCCGCCGGGAACGCGGAGCGGGGCGACACCTCCTCAGGAAAGGTACTTGCCCGCCCCGGGGATGCGCTGGATCGCGACGGCGGCGAGCGCGCTCGGCACCATGATCGCGATCACGAGCAGCGGCACGGAGAGGAACGGGGGCGCGAACTCCGTGGTGAAGCCGAACTGACGGTACACCCACTGGAAGAGCGGGTGGACGAGGTAGATCCCGAACGAGGCGCCCGCTAGGAAGACCACCGCCCTGCCCCGGCCGCCGGAGAGGGAATGCCGCTCGCCCCAGGCCTGCGCGAGGCAGAACACGGCGATCGCGGGCGCGGCCACCCCGGGCGTGAGAAAGCCGAAGAACAGCTCATCCCACTCGCCTCCGGCGCGCGACACGAGCACGGTGCCGAGGACGGTGCCGACGACGCCGGCCACGCCCGCCACGGCGAGCGCGATCAGCGCGCCGCGCCCGAGCACGGCGCCGCTCAGCAGATACCCCAGCAGGAAATAGGCCGAGTAGCCGAGCACGAGGTCGAAGCGCATGTCGTCGAGCATGCGGGCGAGCACCTCCCCCGCCACCGGCACCCGGGTGAGCAGCGGAAGCACCGAGGCGAAGGGGAGGGCGAGCCAGACGAAGTACCAGGCGACGCGCCGCTCGCGCACGACGAGCCGCAGGATGGGCGTTGCGAGGTACAGCCCGGTCAGCGCGAGCAGGAACCAGAGGTGGAAGTGCCCTTGGAAGAAGCGCGTCACCAGTTCGCCGAAGGACCCGCTGCCGCCGGGCCCGTAGACCTCGATCAGGCCGTAGACGAGGGACCACACGGCGAAGGCGACGAGGATCCTGGGAATCCGCTTCCGGAACAGCTCGCGAACGGTGACGGCGCGGTGGGGAGAGAGGAAGAGCGCGCCGGAGATCATGAAGAACACAGGCACGCAGAACCGCAGCGCCGCGTTGATCCAGGTGAGTTCCTCCCAGCGCTGAGCGGTGACGGGCGCCTGATGCCACTCCGTGATCGCGGCGTGGATCCCGACGACCGCGACGATCGCCACGGCGCGCAGCACATCGAAGTACTCGACGCGCCCCGCCCGCGTCCGCTGCTGCTCCGGCGCCTCGGTCACGGTCCCTCCGTTCGCCCATCGGATGCTCCCCGGCATCGTAGCAAGCACACCGAGGACGCGCTGCGGGCGGGGGCAGGCTCGGGTGGGCGCCGCCGCTCCCGCCACCGCGCCCGCCGCCGCGTGACAGGCTTCGCGGAGTCGCGGCCGATAGAGTTGCGGAGTCGTCCGATGAGGGGTGGCCGGAGAGAAAAGCCGGTCTGGAAAGGGGGCACGCCATGTCCGATACCTCGATGCCGCTCGTCAGCGTGGTGATCCCGGTGTACAACTCGATGCCGTATCTCACGGCGACGCTCGAATCGCTGCTCGCCCAGGACCTCACCGACTTCGAGGTCATCGCGATCGATGACGGCTCCTCCGACGGCTCGGGCGAGGAACTTGACCGCTTCGCCGAGCGGGACGCACGCCTCACGGTGATCCACCAGCCCAACAGCGGCTGGCCCGGCATGCCGCGCAACCGGGGCCTCGAGCTCGCCCGCGGCGAGTTCGTGCTGTTCATGGACTCGGACGACACGGTCGCCCCCCAGGCGCTCAGCTCGATGGTCGCCATGGCCGAGGACCGCGACGCCGACGTCGTGATCCCGCGCTTCGCGGGAACCGGCGGCCGCGGGGTGCAGTCGCTCTTCCTGCGGCACCCGCACGGGGAGATCACTCTCGCGCGCGCCATGGAGACGCTCTCCCCCCAGAAGCTGTTCCGGCGCGAGATGATCGAGCGCGACGGGCTTCGGTTCCCCGAGGGGCGCGTGCGCCTGGAGGACGGGATCTTCGTCACGCGGGCCTACACGATTGCGCGGCAGATCGTGTTCTGCGGTCGGGAGCCGCTCTACTTCATCCACAAGCGCGATGACGGCCAGAACATCTCCTCGCAGGCGATCGAGCCGGCCGGCTACGTCGACTCGTGCCGCCGGATCGCGCGGCTGCTGATGGACGGCGTGCCGGATCAGGATCGCGCACGGGTGCTGGTGCGGCAGTTCTTCACCCGCAAGGGCCTGCGCTTCTACGCGCCCCAGCGCTGGCTGCGCATGGATTCCGAGCGGAGGCGCGAGTGGGTGGCCCTCCACCGCGCCTTCCTCGAGGAGTTCGTCCCGCCGGAGCTGGCGGCCGGCACGGCTCACCCCACTGATCGGCGCAAGATGGAGCGCATCCGTGCCGCCGACGTCGCCGGGCTCGACGCCCTGATCGGCGCCGAGCACGGCCTGGAGCATTCGCCGCGCCACCTCGCGGCACGCGGGCTCGCGGGAGGCGGCGTTGAGCTGACCGTGCAGCTGACCCCCGCGCGCGACGCGGCGCTCCTGCGCGGCGCGCCGTTGCCGTCGCGAGCAGCGCAGCGCATGGCGGCCGGGCTCGCCCGTGCCCTGCGGCCGGCCATGCGCTGGCGGGCGGTCCGCGGAGCGGTGCGCCGCGCATTCACGGCGCTCTCTCCCGGTGCACCCCGCGCCTACCTCTACGCCGCCGGCCGGAAGACCGGGCGCGGGATCGCCGTTCCCGGACGCCTCAGCGGGGTCGACCCGGCTTCGGGGTCGCTCAGCTACGACTTCGCGCTGACACCGGCGCTGCTGCGACGCTTCGGCACGGACCGCGTGGACCTGTGGACGATCGCCGAGGTGGAGGGGATGAGCGGCCGGCTCACGCGCGTGGAGAGCGCAGCGCAGCTCTCGAAGCGCGTCTGGACGCTGCGGGTCTACGCGACGAATCAGGGCAATGTGAGCCTGGACCTCGCCCCGAAGAAGCGCCCGGCTTCCTGACCCGCCGCGCTCCGAGCGCGCACCCTACTGCGACAGCACGTCGAGGGCGTGCTGCAGATCAGCGGGGTAGACGCTGGCGAACTCCACCGGCTCACCCGTTCCCGGGTGCCGGAAGCCGAGGCGCATCGCGTGCAGCCACTGCCGTTCGAGGCCCAGCCGCGCGGTGAGCGTCGGATCTGCCCCGTACATGGAATCGCCGACGCAGGGGTGTCGCTGCGCCGACATGTGGACCCGGATCTGGTGCGTGCGCCCCGTCTCGAGCTGGATCTCCAGCAGCGAGGCGTAGGGGAAGGCCTCGAGGGTCTCGTAGTGCGTGATCGAGGGCTTCCCGTCCCGCGTCACCGCGAACTTCCACTCGTGATGGGGATGACGCCCGATGGGTCCGTCGATCGTCCCCGAGAGCGGATCGGGGTGCCCTTGCACGACGGCGTGATAGATCTTCGAGACCTCGCGCTCCTTGAAGGCGCGCTTGAGCTGCGTGTAGGCGCGCTCGCTCTTCGCGACGACCATCAGGCCGCTCGTGCCCGCGTCGAGCCGGTGCACGATCCCCTGCCGCTCGGCGGGGCCCGAGGTGGCGACGCGGAATCCGGCGCCGGCGAGCGCGCCGAGCACGGTGGGACCCTCCCAGCCGAGTGAGGGGTGCGCCGCGACTCCGGCCGGCTTGTCGACGACGACGATGTCGTCGTCATCGTGGATGATGCCGAGCTCGGGGAGGAGCACGGGCACGACCTCCGGGCCGCGCCGCTCCTCCCAGCTGACCTCGAGCCAGGCGCCCGGGCTGAGCCGGTCCGACTTGCCGATCTCCCGGCCGTCCAGGCGAACCTGACCGGCCTGCGCGAGCTCCGCGGCGAAGCTCCGCGAGAAGCCGAGTAGCTTGGCGAGCGCCGCGTCGGTGCGCTCGCCGGCGAGGCCGTCGGGCACGGGAAGGCTACGGTGCTCCATGCTCGCGCTCCTCGGGTCGCTCGACGGGCGACGCGGGATCCGGATCATACTCGGCGGCAGGATCCGCGTCCTCGGCGGCAGGATCCGCGTCCTCGGCGGCAGGATCCGCGTCCTCCGCGGGAGAGCCGCGGCGCGCCCGCGGACCCCCGTCGATGGGGAGCCCGAGCAGGCTGATGAGCACGAACAGGATCATGCCGGAGACGATCCCGATGTCGGCGACGTTGTAGATGGCCGGGTTGAAGCCGAGCCACATCCAGGGCGTCAGGATGAAATCGACGACGTGCCCCTCGGGAAAGCCGGGCTCACGAGTAAGACGGTCGGTCAGATTCCCGAGGACGCCCCCGAGCAGCAAGCCCAGGAAGACGGCCCACGAGATCGAGCGCAGGCGCCGGATCTGCCAGAGGATCACGACGACGACGACCGCCGCAAGGATCGTGAAGACCCAGGTCGCTCCGCTCGCGAGGGAGAACGCCGCGCCGGGGTTGCGGACGAAGTGCCACTGCAGGAAGCCGCCGAGCACGGGGACGGTGCGCCCCTCGGGCAGCTCCGCAACGACCCAGTTCTTGCTCAGCTGGTCGACCGCGAACACCACGATCGCGACGGCGAACAGGAGCACGGGCACCAGTCGCCGCCGCGAGGCGGGGGCTGCGGGCGATGGGCCGCCCGCGGGTGTGGGGTCGTTCACGCTCCCCTGCTACTGCAGGCCGTCGGGCGCGCCGGCCGGCTCGGGCGAGTCGTCCAGGCCGCGCAGCTGCGACTGAATGTAGGAGCGCAGCGTCGAACGGTACTCGCTCTCGAACTGGCGCAGATCCTTGATCTTGAACTGGAGATCGCTCCGCTCTTCGCCGAGGACGCGGAGCTCCTCGGCCCGCTGCTTCTGGGCGTCCTCGATGAGCTGCCGGGCAGTGCGCTCGGCGTCCTCGATCATCTGGTCGCGCTTCTGCTCGGCCTCGGCGATGAGCCGGTCGCGCGTGGTTTCGCCCTCGTGGACGTGCTTGTCGTGCAGCTCAAGCGCCAGCTGCAGCATCGCGCTGGACTTCACGGCGTCGGGCTGCGGCGCCGACTCGCTCGCGGGCGCGGCTGCGGGGGCCGACTGCACGGCAGGCGCGGGCGCGGGAGCCGGGGCGTCGACCACGATGGTCTGCTCCGAGGCGGCCTCCCCCGAATCGGATCCCGCACTCCCCTTCGACGCCTCGCAGGCCTCGAGCTTGGCGGTCAGTTCGGCGATCTCGGCGCGCAGGCGCTCTTTCTCCTGCTCGTGCTGGCGCAGCTCCTCGACGATGGTGTCCAGGAAGTCATCCACCTGATCGAGATCGTAGCCGTCGCGGAACTTGGTGATCGTGAACTTCTGGTTCACGACATCTTCGGGAGTCAGTGCCATCGTTACGTCTCTTTCGCTTCGGGACCACTTCCGTGGTCATGGGTCAACGCTAGCAAACAATGCGGGGTCCGCGCAGAACCCCGTCGGGCCTCAGAAGAAGCCCGGGATGATCGCCAGCAGGATCCAGCAGCAGATCAGGGTCAGGATCCAGCCCAGGTCGAGCATCACCTGCCCGAGCCGGATCGGGGGCAGCACGCGCCGGAACATCTTGATCGGCGGGTCGGTCACGGAGAACACGAACTCGACCAGGACCGCACCGACCCCGCGGGGCCGGAAACTCCGGTTGAACACCGTGATCCAGTCGATGATCAGTCGCACCCACAGCAGCAGGACGTAGATGCGCAGCACCACGCGCACCGGGGTGCCGATGAGTTCGAGGACGTCCACGCCTTACGCCGAGGGTGCCACGAAGAACGAACCGCTGTCGCCCTGTCGCGTGTCCTCGCTGCCGGTCTCGATGTGCTCGGGCGAGAGCAGGAAGACCTTGCTCGTGACCCGCTCGATGCGGCCGTGCAGGCCCATGGTCAGGCCGCTCGAGAAGTCGATGAGGCGCTTCGCCTCACCCTCCTCCATCCGGGAGAGGTTGATGATGACCGGCACGCCCTCGCGGAAGCTCTCTGCGATGACCTTCGCGTCCTTGTACTCGGTCGGGTGCACGGTGAGGATCTCGTTCATGGGCTGCGGCGCGGGGGTCTGCGTGGGGGTGACGCGGCGCAGCGGCGTGACGGCGGCACGCGGCGGGGCAGCGGGGCGCTGCGGGGCCGCGGGACGGCTCGGCTCGGCTGCGGGCGCCGCGGTCGAGGCGCGCTGCGGCGCGGGGGCCTTCTGCTGTGGCGAGGCGGCGTCCTGCCCCTCGAGCTCTTCTTCGGCGAGCCCCAGGAACACCATCGTCTTCTTCAGCGGGTTGCTCATTGTTTCTCCCAACGGTGCGGTGGTTCGAGGTTACCGGGGCTCCGGTCGGTTTCCGGTGATTGCGCTGCCAATGCGCAGGTGTGTCGCCCCGTGCGCGATGGCTTCGCGGTAGTCGTGGGTCATGCCCGCCGAGATGGCGGAGGCGGAGGGATCGAGTGCGCGCACGCGCGCCGAGTATCCAGCCAGCCGCTCGAATGCGCGGGCCGGCTCCTCCTCGAGGGGCGCCACCGCCATGACGCCGCGGAGGCGGAGTGCGGGCGCGGCGAGCACGCGCTCGGCGAGCGGTTCGAGGTCGGCCGGGGCGACTCCGCCGCGGCCCGGGTCGTCGGTGAGGTTGATCTGCACGAAGGCGTCGATCACCCGGTCCCCCTCGGCGAGCGCGTCGACGAGGCGCTCCCGGTCGATGGAGTGGATCGCGTGGGCGTAGCGGGCGGCCTGACGGGCCTTCTTCGTCTGCAGCTGACCGACGAAGTGCCAGTTGAGACCGAGCTGCGCGAGCTCCTCTGCCTTCTGCTGCGCCTCCTGATGCCGGTTCTCGCCGACGTCGCGCACGCCGAGCCCGGCGAGCGCGGCGACGAGGGACGCCGGATGGAACTTGGTCACGACGATCAGGGTCGTCTCCGCGGGGTCCCGGTTCGCCTGGCGGCAGGCGTCGGCGATCCCGGCCCGCACCGTCTCGAGACGGTCGGACAGCCCGGGGAACGCCATCGCGGCCTCGCCTGCTCCGGCCGTCGCTCCGCCCGCATCGATGGACACGCTCGGCTACCTCAGGAACTCGGGAATGTCGAGATCGTCGTCGTCATCGCCGTCGAAGGCGGGGTCCGAGAGCTGGGCCTCCACCGGAGGGTTCAGCACCTCGCCGAACTGGCCGGTCGGCGGGTTCTTCGTCTCCGCGCCCGGCTCGGGTGCAGCGGTGAAGCCGGGGAAGCCGAGCCCCGTCGCCTCGCTCGCGACGGCGCCGCGCGCCGTGGGAGCGGCGACCTCATCGAGACCCTCGACGTGGCTGCCGCGGCGGCCGCGCTCGGGCGAGGAGACCTGCGGCGAGGGGTCGGCGTCGAAGCCGGCGGCGATGACCGTGACGCGCACCTCGTCGCCGAGGGTGTCGTCGATGACCGTGCCGAAGATGATGTTCGCCTCGGGGTGGACGACGTCCTGCACGAGCGTCGAGGCCTCGTAGATCTCACTGAGCGCGAGGTTCGAGGAGCCCTGGATCGAGAGCAGCACGCCGTGCGCCCCCTCGACGGAGGCCTCGAGCAGGGGCGAGGCGACGGCGAGCTCGGCGGCCTTGATGGCGCGGTCCGCGCCGCGCGCCGAGCCGATGCCCATCAGGGCGGCACCCGCTCCCTGCATCACCGATTTGACGTCGGCGAAATCGAGGTTGATGAGTCCGGGCGTGGTGATGAGGTCGGTGATGCCCGAGACGCCGGCGAGCAGCACCTGGTCGGCGGCGGCGAAGGCTTCGATCATGCTGATGCCGGGCTCGCTGATGTCGAGAAGCCGGTCGTTGGGAACGACGATGAGGGTGTCGACCGCCTCGCGCAGGGTGTGGACGCCGACGTCCGCCTGCGCGGCGCGGCGCTTGCCCTCGAAACTGAAGGGGCGGGTCACGACGCCGATGGTGAGCGCGCCGATGGACTTCGCGATGCGCGCCACGACCGGCGCGGCGCCGGTGCCGGTGCCGCCGCCCTCGCCGGCGGTCACGAAGACCATATCGGCGCCGGCGAGCGCCTCCTCGATCTCCTCGGCGTGGTCCTCGGCGGCACGACGACCCACCTCGGGGTCGGCACCGGCGCCGAGGCCGCGGGTCAGCTCCCGCCCGATGTCGAGCTTCACGTCGGCGTCACTGAGCAGCAGCGCCTGGGCGTCCGTGTTGACCGCGATGAACTCGACGCCGCGCAGCCCGAGCTCGATCATGCGGTTGACGGCGTTCACCCCGCCGCCGCCCACACCCACGACCTTGATCACCGCGAGGTAGTTCTGGTTCCCTGACACCTGGTCCTCCGCCCCAACCTTAAAGCTCTACCTTAAGTTCAAAGTTAGTATCGTCGCATACGTTTACCGGGCTCAACGCTACGGGGAGGCGGCCCCGGCGCATCGCAGACACGCCGCGAGGCGGCATCGCAATCCGCGTTTTGCGCTGCAACACCAGGGAGACACGACGCCGCCTCAGCGGAACACCGGAGCGTGCGGCGAGGAGACGTCGATGAGTTCGATCGGCCGCTCCCCCAGCGAGGCGACCATGCGCTGCAGGACCACCGCCTTCATCGCCGTCTCCTCGGTGTCGCCCCACAGCACCCGCACACCGCTCGCCAGCGTCAGCGCAACATCCTGCGCGCTCGTCGCCTCCACCGAGACGATCTGCGCGCGCAGCTCGGCCGGCATATCGCGCAGGGTCTGCGCCGCCGAGCGGAACGCCGGGGAATTGAGGTCCGCCACCGAGCCGCCCGCCACGGGCACCCCGGCGGGCGGCGCATCTCCGCGTCCGAGGAGCACCCCGGCCGCATCGTAGAACGCGAAGCCGTCGTCGCCCTGCACCGACACCACGGGCACCCGTTCCACGATGCGGACCACGAGCGTGTGCGGCGGCACCCGCTCCACCGCATAGCGCTGGATCAGCGGAAAGGGCTCCAGCGCCCGATGCACTTCGGCGTCGTCGACGAGGGCCAGCGGGCGGCCGTCGAAGCGCGCGAGCGCCTGCGCCACCTCCGCCTCGTTCACCGCGGCCGCGCCCTCGACGCGCACCTCGCGCACCGCCATCAGCGGCGTGAACGCACCCGCCACCACGAAGAGCGCGAGCGCGCCGATCGCGGCGAGCACGATCAGCGCCGTGCGCCGACGGCGCCGCGCCTGCGCGGAGAAGCGGCGGCGCTCACGGCGGATGCGCGCCCGGTGCTGCCGCTCGGCCTGGCGCACCCGCCGCTCGGCCGCCCGCACCGGATCATCGTCGCGGGCGCGCAGGCGCGCGAGCGGCGAACGCCGTTCCGGCGAGACGTCGAGCTCGGCCTCGCGCGCCTCCCGCACCTCGCTGAGGTCCACGGTCGGGGCGAGCCCGGGATCACCGACGCGGCTCCCCGGGCCGAGCCGGGAGCCCGCCGGCGGATCCGCGTCCAGGATGGACGGCGCCGCGAGAGCGGAGGCCTCGCCGTCGGCCTCAGCAGCAGCCGCGCCCGGCTCACCGGGACCGGCCCCGCTCGAAGCGGGGCCGGGGCGCTGCCCGAGCCTCCGGCGCAGCAGCGCGGAAAACCGCCCGGTCGAGTCGCCGCCCGGCTCCGTTCCGGCCCCGGCTTCGGGCTCCGGCCCGGCCGGAGCTTCCCGCTCGGGCTCCGGTCCGGGTGCCCGGTCGAATCCGCTCGGTCGCTTCATGCCTCCGCCCGCCGCTCGCTCAGCCGGCTGCCGGCTCGAAGCGCCGGCGCAGCGCTTCGACCAGCTGCGGAATGATCTGGTAGACCGTGCCGCAGCTCATCGTCACCATGACGTCGCCCGGACGCGCGATCTCCGCCAGATAGTCGGCGGCGTCCTGCCAGTCGGGACGGTAGGCCACCCGCCCCTGATCCGCGAAGTCGTCGGCGACGAGCGCCCCCGTGACGCCCTCCACCGGGTCCTCGCGCGCCCCGTCGACGGCGAGCACCACGGTGTGGTCGGCCCCCGCTTCGAGCACCCGGGCGAACTCACGATGGAACGTCTGCGTGCGGCTGTAGAGATGCGGCTGGTGAACCGCGATGAGACGCCCCTCCCCCACGACGGCGCGCGCCGAGTCGAGCAGCGCGGCAACCTCCGTGTGGTGGTGCGCGTAGTCGTCGTAGACCCGCACGCCGCCGACCTCCGCGTGGAACTCGAAGCGCCGCTTGGTGCCTGCGAAGCCGGCGATCGCGGCGAGCGCCGCCGCGGGCTCGATCCCGAGTCCCGTCAGCACCGCGAGGGCACCCACCGCGTTGACCGCATTGTGCCGCCCATACACGCGCAGCTGAGCGGCGTGGCGCGCACCGTCGATGTCGACCTCGAAACGCACGGGGCCCGAGTCGTCGACCGAGACGATGCGCACATCGGCGTCGGGCGCGAAACCGAAGCTGCGGATCGGCGGCAGCTCGCCGCCCTGCTCGCGCAACGCGCGCAGCACCTCGAGCGCGCCCGGGTCGTCTGCCGAGATCACGAGCAGCTCACGGGCCCCGCGCGCGAACTCGACGAAAGCCGACATGAAGTTCTCGCGCGAGCCGTAGAAGTCGAGATGCTCCGGGTCCACGTTCGTGATGAGGGCGACAGCGGTGTCATAGAGCAGGAACGACTTGTCGGACTCGTCCGCCTCGATCACGAAGAGATCGTCCCCACCCGGGGCCGAGCTCACGCCGATCCCCTCGATGACGCCGCCGTTGACGAATGAGGGATCGGCGCCCGCCCCGAGCAGGCCGGTGACGATCATTCCCGTCGAGGTCGTCTTGCCGTGCGCACCGGCCACCGCGACCACGCGTTTGCCGCGCGTCAGCCACGCGAGCGCCTGCGAACGGTGCAGCACCGGCAGCCCCCGGGCGAGGGCGAGCTGGTACTCGGGGTTGTCCTGCCACAGCGCGCCGGTGACGACGAGCGTGTCGGCGTCGCCCACGTTCTCCGCGGCGTGCCCGATCGCGACGGGGATCCCGATGCCTTCCAGTGCGGCCGTCGAGTAGCTGGCGCTGCGATCCGACCCGGTGACCGCGACGCCGGCCTCGTGCATCATGCGCGCGATGCCGCTCATGCCCGAGCCGCCGATGCCGACGAAGTGCACCCGCCCCAGCTCCTCCGGAATCCCCATGTCGAGATCGGGATAGATCATCAGGCCTCCTCAGGACGAATCGACACCCCAGCGTACCGCCTCGGGGGCTCGCGTCCCTGAGACGCACCGCCCCTCCGTCTGGCGGTCGACGGCCCCTCAGTCGCGCGCTCGCTCGGCCGCGGGACCCGGCACGAGCGGCACCGCGAGCGCCGGCGTGAGCGCGAGGAGCGCGAGCGCGGCCGGGATGCCCGCAACGCCGATCAGCCCGCCGACCACGGGGCCGACCGCCGCCGCGGCGAGGAACTGCCCGGTGTTCTGGATGCCGAGCGCACGCCCCGCCCACGCCGGCCCCGAGAGCTCGGCCACGGCGGTGAAGGCGAGGCCGTTGTCGGCGACGCTGATGCAGCTCGCCACCACGTACGCGAGCGCGGCCGCGGCGCCCCACTCCGCCCAGCCCAGCGCGCCGCAGGCGAGCATCGCGAAGACCCCCGCCACCGCCACGAGGCGCAGCGGCCGCAGACGCGACGCAGCCCGGTCGCTCCACACCCCCACGAGAATGCGCCCGGCCGCGCCCGCGAACTGCGCGACCGCCACCAGGGCGCCCGCCGCGAACGCGCTCCACCCGAATCCCACCGTGAACCACACCAGCCCGAAGGTCGAGAGCGCGAACTGCGGCACCACGAGCAGCACGGAGGCGGCGTGAATCCGCACGAGGGTGAGCGATCCGCGGTACGGGCTGCCCGCACCGGGAACGCCGCCTGCCGCACCCGGCCTGGGCGCCCGGTCGGGGTCCCGCACCACCAGTGCGCACACCACGAGGCTGAGCGCGCTCAGCGCTCCGCCGAGCGCGAGCGCCCCCGGCACCCCGAACGCCTCAGCGAGGGGTGGAACGCCGAGGGCTGCCACCGCCATGCCGAGCGGCTGGCACGTCTGGCGGATGCCCATCGCGAGCCCGCGCCGCTGCGCCGGGAACCACCCGGTGATCAGCCGGCCGCTCGCGCTGTTCGTGCACGCCGAGACGGCGCCGCTGAGCGCGAGCGCCGCCCCGAGCACCGCCGGCTCGCGCGCCGACATCGACCCGGCGACGGCCGCGACCGTGAGCGCGAGTCCGACGAGGATCACGCGCCGCTCGCCGAAGCGGTCGGTCGCCGCTCCCCACAGCACGAGGGTGAGGACGAGACCGAGGTTGGGGGCCCCGGCGAGCATCCCGGCCGCCACGAGGCTCAGCCCCCGTTCTGCGAGCAGGTGCGGGATCAGGAAGGCGGGCGCGGCGGCGACCACGGTGGTCGAGGCCTGCGCCAGCACCATCGCGGCGAGCATCGCCCAGGGGCGGGGTGAAGGGGTCATGCGCGGGTCTCCGGTCGACGGGATCGTGGACCGGCACGACGACGGGGCCGCGGACGGGGCGCCGGTCGGTTCAGACCCCGTCGCGGCTCCGAAGCAGGAGCGCACAAGACATGGTGATGACGATCCTATCGCGCGGCGAGCGCCTCACGCACCAGGGCGAGCAGACGCTCGGTGCCGTCGAGAGAGCCCGCCGCTCGCGCGCGCTCCGACATCTGCGCGAGCCGCGCATCATCGCTCGCGAGCGGGATCAGGGTCTCGCGCACCCACTCGGGCGTGAGCTGCGCGTCCTCGACCAGCAGCGCACCACCGGCCTCCACGACGCCCGCGGCGTTGAAGCGCTGTTCCCCGTTGCCGTGGCCGTAGGGAACGAACACGGCGGGGATCCCGAGCCCGGCGAGCTCGCTCACCGTCGTGGATCCCGCACGCGACACGGCGAGATCGCAGGCGGCGAGCGCCAGGTCCATGCGATCGCAGTACGGGATCACCGTGTAGCCCGCCACTCCGGGATCCTGGAGCTCGGTGAGCCCTCCCCAGATGTGCAGCACCTGCAGGCCGGCTCCGGTGATCTCGGCCGCGGAGGAGGACACCCCGAGATTGATGGCGCGCGCCCCGAGCGAGCCGCCGGTGACGAGCAGCGTGCGGCGGGCGGGATCGAGGCCGAAGTGCGCTCGCGCCTCCGCGCGCAGGCCCGCCCGGTCGAGTCCCGTGATCTCCGGGCGCAGCGGCATCCCGGTGACCCGCGGAACCGCGCCGGCCGCGCGGATCGGCGTGCCGGCGAAGGTCACCGCGACGTAGGGGGTGGCGCGCGCGCCGAGCCTGTTGGCGAGGCCGGGCTTCGCGTTCGCCTCGTGGATCACGACGGGCACGCCCTCCTGCGCGCCGGCACGGTAGGCGGGAGCCGAGGCGTAGCCGCCGAAGCCCACCACCACGTCGATGCCGCGCTCGCGGATCAGGGCGCGCACCTCACGGACGGCGCGCCGGAAGCGCGCCGGGAAGCGGAGCGCGGCCGCGTTCGGCCTGCGCGGGAACGGCAGGCGCTCGATGTGCACGAGCTCGTAGCCGCGCTCGGGCACGAGCCGCGCCTCAAGCCCCTCGCGGGTGCCGAGCACCACGATCTCGGCCTCCGGTTCCTCCGCGCGGATCAGATCGGCGAGTGCGAGCAGCGGGTTCACGTGCCCCGCGGTGCCGCCGCCCGCGAGCAGGTAGCTGGTCATCGAGTGGTCCTTCCTGCGGATGCGTCGAGCTCCGCGTGATACTTCGCGCCGTCGCGGGCGATCGAGATCACCACGCCGATCGCGCCGAGACAGGCGATGAGGGCGGTGCCGCCCGCGCTGATCAGCGGCAGCGGCACGCCCAGGACCGGGAACACGCCGATCACCACGCCGATGTTCACGAAGGCCTGCCCGACGATCCACACCAGGATGCCGCCGACCACGGCGCGGCCGAAGCGATCCCGCGCCCGCGCGATGACGCGCAGCATCACGACGGTGAGGACGATGAACAGCACCACCACGAGCAGCGCGCCGATCAGTCCCAGCTCCTCGCCGATGATCGCGAAGATGTAGTCGTTGTCCGCCGCGGGAAGCCACGACCACTTCGCCTTCGAGCCGCCGAGACCCACCCCGAACACGCCGCCGCCGGCGAGCGCCCACAGTCCGTGCAACGGCTGCCAGCCGAGGCCGCTGTAGTCCTCATTCCCGCTGGCGTGACCGAAGAGGCGGTTGAGGCGGTTCTCGCTCGTCACCACGAAGAAGACCACGGCGAGCGCTCCGCCGAGCGCGGTCACCCCGAGCGTCTTCCAGCTGATGCCGCCGAAGAACATCGCACCGAAGACCATTGCGGCCATGATGAGCACGGTCCCCAGATCGCGGCCCAGCAGCACCGAACCCAGCGCGATGATCGAACCGGGGATGACGACCGGGATGAGCTCGTGACGCATCTGGCCGAGCAGCGGCTCCTTGCGCTGGAGCACCGCCCCCACCCAGACCACGAGCGCGAGCTTCAGTGCCTCGGAGGGCTGGGCTCCGAAACTGCCGATCTGGATCCAGTTCCGGTTGCCGTAGACCTCGATGCCGAGCGGCGTGAAGACGAGGGCCTGCAGCAGCAGGCCGGTGCCGAGCAGCACCCAGGCCCAGCGCTTCCAGAAGTCCAGCGGCATGGCCGCGGCGATCAGCATGAGCGGGATGCCGATCACCGCGAAGGTGACCTGGCGCCAGAAGCCGCCGAAGAAGCCCTGGTCGTCGAGGTAGGAAGTGATCGAGGAGGACGAGAGCACCATGATCAGCCCGAAGCCGACGAGCAGCAGTGTGATGGCGTAGAGCGCGACGACGGTGCGGTCGCTCCCGGTGCGCAGCACGGCTCCCAGGCGGATGCGCGCCTGGCCCGAACCGCGCCCCTGCGACGTCGCCCGCCCCTCGGACACGCCGCTCACTCCCGCCCGCGGGACGCGTGATGGTACTGCAGGATCGCCTCGGCGATCTCCGCGGGCTCGGCGCCGCGCGCTCGCGCGAGCGCGCTGGCGGCGAGGAGGTCCTGCACGAAACCGGGCTCCGCGAGGCCGAGCTCGTGCAGCTCGTCGAGCGTGACGAGCTCGTAGGCTTCGCTGCGGCGCTCCGCGTGGTAGCCGCGGTCGACCAGGATCTCCTCGACGATGCCGAAGCCGCTCGGCGGCGGCGAGTCCAGCCCGAAGCTGATCGCTCGGGCCCCCTCCACCACGTCGGCCTCCTCGACCATCCGCTCCGTCTCGGGGTCCGCGCGGTTGTACACGCACGCGATCTGCGTGCGCTCGTACACCCGCGCGGCGGTGGCCCAGCGGGAGGGGGCGTCCGCGGCGGCAGCGGCAGAGGCGTCGAAATCGAGGCGCACGCTGGCGTAGGGCGAGATCTCGCCGAGTCGCGCGAGCTGCAGCTCGCTGAGCTCCACGACCAGCGCGTCGTAGCCGTG
Organism: Leucobacter massiliensis; assembly: GCF_002982315.1. Lineage (GTDB taxonomy): Bacteria > Actinomycetota > Actinomycetes > Actinomycetales > Microbacteriaceae > Leucobacter > Leucobacter massiliensis. Next base: position 158,631 of record NZ_MWZD01000014.1, read on the forward strand.
CGGATCGCGCAGCGGGTCGAGGATCGGCGCACCGCTCCCGCCCGCGGGCGCGACGCGCAGGCCGGCCGCGGCGAGCATGTGCGCGGTCAGCCGAGCGGCGACCGCGGTGTCGCGGGACCCCGAGACGCAGATCCAGTCCGCGACGCGCGGGGTCTTGTCGCGGAGCCGCCACGCGAGCTCCACGTCCCCCCACACGGGCAGTCCGCGCGAGGCGGCCCAGGCGGTGAGCGGATCGTCGGCCGGCACCTCGGGGCCGGCGATCACGAGCTCGGGCCCGAAGGCCGCGAGCTCGCCGAGGCGCGCCGCGCTGGTCTCCGCCAGCACCCGCTCCGCGCCGATCACGTCGAGCAGGCGCTCGTGGTCGGCGTCGGCCAGCTCGTGGATCACGCGTACCCGGGCCCCCAGCTCGGCGAGCGTGTCGGCTGCGGCGAAGCCGACGGCCCCGAGGCCGAGCACCGCGATCCGCAGCCCCGACCAGTCGTGGTGCCAGCTCCCCAGTTCCGCGACGCGCTCGGCCTCCGGCCGCCTCGCCCCTGTCGTCTCCGCCTCGCTCACTGCGACAGCAACCATTCCCCGTAGAAGGCGCCGATCCCGGAGATCACGAAGAGCCCGGCGATGATCCAGAACCGCACCACCACGGTGACCTCGGCCCACCCCTTCAGCTCGAAGTGGTGGTGGATGGGGCTCATCAGGAAGATCCGCTTGCCCTTCGTGAGCTTGAAGTAGATGCGCTGCACGATCACCGAACCGGTCTCGATGATGAACAGCCCGCCGATGAGCACCAGCAGCAGCTCCGTGTGGGTGAGGATCGCGAGCGCGGCGATCCCGCCTCCGAGACCCATCGAACCGGTGTCGCCCATGTAGACGTGCGCGGGGCTCGTGTTCCACCACAGGAATCCCGCCAGCCCGCCGACGAAGGCGGCAGCGATGACGGCGAGATCCATCGGGTCGCGCACCTCGTAGCAGCCGGCCTCGTTCGCCGTCGCGGCGCAGGACTGAGCCGCCTGCCAGAAGCCGATGATGACGTAGGCGCCGAAGGCGAAGATCGAGGCGCCGCCGGCGAGGCCGTCGAGGCCGTCGGTCACGTTGACGGCGTTCGTGGTGGCGGTGACGATCACCATCACCCACAGCACGAACAGGCCAACGCCGAGGATGGGGCCCAGCGCCATGAAGTCGAACGGCAGATCACGGAAGACGGAGATGTGCGTCGAGGCCGGGGTCAGGCCCTGCTCGTTCGCGAACTGCAGCGCGAGCAGCGCGAACACCACGGCGATGAGGATCTGCCCCGCGATCTTCGCCCAGCCGCCGAGCCCGAGCGACTGCTGCTTGCGGGTCTTCATGAAGTCGTCGATGAAGCCTACGGCGCCGGCGCCGACCGCCATGAGGATCACGAGCAGCGCGGAGGGCGACGGCGTCTCCCCCATGATCAGCTTGCCGATGAAGTACGCGATCACCGACCCGGAAATGAAGATGAGCCCGCCCATGGTGGGGGTGCCGCGCTTCGCGTAGTGCGACTGCGGGCCGTCCTCGCGAATGAACTGCCCCCAGTGCAGCTTGCGGAAGCCCCGCACGAAGAGCGGCGTGAGCAGCAGTGAGTACAGCAGCGAGACGCCGCCGGCGATGAGCAGCGCGATCATGCGTAGGCCTCCCCGAGACGGTCGCCGAGGCGCTGCAGTCCGGCCGCGTTCGACGACTTCACGAGCACCGTGTCGTGGGGCCGCAGGGTGCGCAGCAGATAGTCGTGCGCCTCGTCCTGCGTCTCGAAGAACACGCTCTCCCCGTCCCACGAGCCCTCATTGATGGCGCTGATGTGCAGCTGGCGCGCCTCGCGGCCGACGACGACGAGCTCCGAGATGCGCAGGCGCACCGCTTGCAGGCCGACGCGGATGTGCTCCTCGATGGAGTATTCGCCGAGCTCGCTCATCGCCCCCAGCACCGCGACCGAGCGCCCCTCCGGCCTGCGGATCTGCGCGAGGGTGCGCAGCGCCGCGCTCATCGAGTCGGGGCTCGCGTTGTAGGCGTCGTTGATGATGGTCACCCCGTCCCGGCCGCCGAGCACCTCCATGCGCCCGGGGGCGGCGAGCGTCGCGCCCTCCAGTTCGGCGACGATGTCCGCGAGCGGGAGGCCGAGCTCGACGCCGATCGCGGCGGCGGCGAGGGCGTTCATGACGTGGTGCTCGCCCAGCACGCGGAAGTGCACCGGCAGGGACTCCCCCGCTGCGTGGATCGTGAAGCGGGTGCCGTCTGCGGAGGGCTCCACCTCGGTAGCCCGCACCTCGGCGTCGCGGTGCAGCCCGAACCAGCGCACCCGCGCACGGGTCAGCTCCGCCATCTTCGCCACGCGCGGGTCGTCGCGATTGAGCACGGCGACGGCCGTCTCCGGGAGTTCGCGCACCATCTCGCTCTTCGCGCGGAAGGTCGCCTCGATGCCGCCGAACTCACCGGCGTGGGCGAGACCCACCGAGAGCACCACCCCGATGTGCGGGGGCGCCATGCGGGTGAGGCGGGCGATCTCGCCCTCTGCGCTCGCGCCCATCTCGGCGACGAGGGTGCGGGTGCGCTCGTCGACGCGGAGCATCGTGAGCGGGCCGCCCACCTCGTTGTTGAACGACTTCGCCGAGGCCACCACGGGCCCGAGCCGCGCGGCCATCGTCGCGACGAGGTTCTTCGTGGTGGTCTTGCCGTTGGAGCCGGTGATGCCGACGACGGTGAGCCCACCGCGCTCGCGCACCCGGCGTACGACCTCGGTCGCCAGCGCCCCGAGAGCCTCCGTGGTCTCCGCGACGATGATCTGCGGCACGCGGTCGTCCACCTCGCGCTCGGCGACGATCAGCGCCGCTCCGGCCTCGACGGCCTTCCCGGCGAAGCGGTGCCCATCGGTCTCCTCGCCGCGGCGGGCGAAGAAGATCTGCCCGGGCTGCAGCTCGCGGGAGTCGGTCTGCGACTCGCCGCGCACCACGGTCTCCGGGCCCGCCCCGCTTCCGCCGGGGACCAGCCGCCCCTGCACGGCATGGGCGATCTCGGCCAGCGTCAGTTCAATCACGGAAGCAATCCTGCCTCGCGGAGCGCTCCGCGTACCTCTTCACGCGCCGAGTAGGGAAGGATCCGCCCGGCGATCTCCTGATAGTCCTCGTGTCCGGGACCGGCATACAGGATAACGTCACCCGGCTGCGCGATCGAAACCGCGAGCCGGACGGCGGTGCGCGGATCCCCCTCCTCGAACACCCTCGCGTGGTTGGCCGAGCGCACGCCGGCGATGAGCTGCGCGCGGATCGCCTCGGGCGGCTCCGAGCGCGGATGGTAGTCGCAGACGATGACGGCGTCCGATCCGGCGCCCGCGATCCGGCCCATCTCCTCGCGTTTGGTGGTGTCGCGGTCGCCGTCCGCGCCGAAGAGGAAGATGATGCGGCCGGGAGCGACCTCCGCGAGCGCGTCGAGCATCGCCGCGAAGGCGCCCGGCGTGTGACCGTAGTCGACGAAGAAGCGGGGTCCCGCCTCGAGCGGCGTCTCCGGGTTCATGCACTCCAGTCGTCCGGGGATGTAGACCGGGATGCGCCCCCGGTCGAGCCCCGCCGCGACCCGCTCGAGGGGGATCCCCGCCTCGTGGAGCATGATGAGCGCGAGCGCGGCGTTCTCGGCCATGAAGCGCCCGAAGACCGGCACGCTGCCGCGGAAGTGCGCGCCCTCGGGGCCCTGCAGCACGAAGGAGACGCCGTCGAGGCTCTGCCGGGTGACCGCCAGATGCCACTCGGCGTCCTGCCCGTACTCGGTGGCGAGGCGCGTCACCGGGATGCGCGACTCACGGGCGACGCGCTGCCCCGCGGGCGCATCGACCACGACCACGCCTCGCTCCGCGTGCTCGGGGGCGAAGAGCGCGAGCTTCGCGGCGAAATAGCTCTCCATGTCCCCGAAGTCGTCGAGGTGGTCCTGGGAGAAGTTGTTGAAGGCCACGACGTCGAAGCGCACGCCGTCGATGCGGTGCCGCTCGACGGCGTGCGCCGACACCTCGAGCGCGACCGCGTCGACGCCCTTCTCGCTCATGCGTGCGAGCAGCGCGTGCAGTTCCGTGGCCTCGGGGCTGGTGAGGTTCGAGACGATGACTTCCTCGCCGATCCGCCGCTCCGCGGTGGAGCTGAGCCCGGGGGTCATGCCGGCCGCGCGGAGGAGCTCCGCGAGCAGGTAGACGACGCTGGTCTTGCCGTTGGTGCCGGTGATCCCGAACACGCGCGCGGGCAGCTCGGCGGTGCCGTACACGGCCGCGGCGAGCTCGCCGAGCGATTCTCGGGGCGGAACGGCCGACACGAAGACCGGGATCCCGAGTCCCTGCGTGGCCGTCACTTCGAGGCCGGCCGCATCGGTGAGCACCGCGACGGCTCCGCTGCGCTCGGCCTGAGCGGCGAACTCGGCTCCGTGCCGGCGCGCGCCGGGCAGGCCGACGTAGAGGTCGCCCTCGCGCACGTCGCGGGAGTCGATGGTCACGCCGAAGGCCGCGGCGTCACCCGCGTGCCCTGATCCCGTCTCCCAGCCGAACTCCCGGCGCAGCGCCTCGAGCGGGCGCGGCGCGGGATGCTGCGGACGAATGCTCAGCGCGTCTCCGGTGCTCAACTGCTGGTGCCTCCTGGGCTCTGCTCAATACTCCGTCGGCAGGGGCTGGTACTCGCCCGACGACGGCGGGATCTGGAAGGTGCGGATGGTCGCCTCGGCGGCATCGTGGAAGGCGCGCAGAGCGGCCTCGGGCCCGTCCCCCGCCTTGGCGTACGCGATCGATGCTACCGCGACGTACTGGGGGTCGTCGGCCGGGAAGATCCCCGCGAAGGAGTTCACGAAGTCGGTGCGGTAGAGGCCCGTGTTCGGGTCGACCTGCTCGGCGGTGCCGGTCTTGCCCGCGATGCGGTACCCGGGGATGGCGACGATGTCCTTGAACCAGGCCTCGTTCGCCACGGTCTCGAGCATCTGCACGAGCTGCTGCGCGGTCTCAGAGGAGACGGCCTGCACCGGCTCGCCGTGTTCGAGCACCTGCTCGTTCCCGTCCGCATCGGTGCAGCTGTGCACGAGGGCGGGCGGCACGCGCGTGCCGCCGTTCGCGAGCGCCTGGTACACCCCGGCGGTCTGCACGATCGTGGAGGAGAGCCCCTGCCCGAACATGGTGTTGTAGGAGGTCTGCCGGTCCCACTGCTCCGGCGGGTAGAGGAGCCCGCTGTCCTCGACCGGCATGCCGGCCTGGGTGGCGACGCCGATCCCGAAGCGTTGCAGGTAGTCGTAGCGGACCTGTTCGCTGAGCGCGCTGCCGAGCATCGAGGTGCCCACGTTCGAGGACTGGGTGAGGATCCCGGTCAGGGTCCACTGCATGGGCGGGTGGTTGAAGGAGTCGCCGAAGCGCACATTCGGCTCCGGCTCGAGGTAGTCGGGGGTGAGGTTCTGGCTCGTCGGGGTGGCGGCTCCCTGATCGATGAGCGCCGCGGCGGTGATCGCCTTGAACGTCGAGCCCGGTTCGTAGGGCGAGGTGAAGGAGCGCGCCTCGCGCTTGGCGGGGTCGGAGGCGTCGACGTCGTTGGGATCGACGGATCCGTCCTCGGCGACCGCGACGAGCTCTCCGGTCTTCGCGTTCATGATGACGAGCAGGCCCCAGTCGGCGATGCTGCGCTCCACCTGTTCGTTGATGGCCTGCTGTGCCTCCCACTGCAAGTCCCGGTCGATGGTGAGCTGGACGGTGCCGCCGTCGACGGCCTTCTTCTCGACGACCACGCTGCCCGGCAGGGCGACGCCGTCGGCTCCGCGCTCGTAGACCTCCGAGCCGTTCGTGCCGGTGAGGCACTCGTTCTGCGAGAGCTCGACCCCCGCCTGGGGCTCCTCGTCCTGGCCGGCGAAGCCGACGACGTTGCCGGCGACCGCCCCGTTGGGGTAGGTGCGCTCGTGCTGCGCCGTGAAGGTGAGCCAGCCGATGCCGAGCTTCTTCAGCTCGTTGAGCTGGGAGAGGTCGATGCCCCGCTTCACGTAGGCGAAGTCGGAGTTCTTGTCCTTCGCGTAGGCGTCGTCGACGATCTTCCGGATCTCCTCGGCGCTCTGGCCGGTCACCGCCCCGATCTCCGCGTAGGCCTGATCGGCGGTGACCTCCACGGTCGCAGCTCCCCCCCGTTCCGGGTCCGGACGCCAGAAGCGCCCGTTGTTGAGCTTCGCGTTCTTCGGCGAGAGCTGCACGTCGTAGCGCTCATCCGTGGTGGCGAGCACATTGCCGTCGCGGTCGACGATGTCTCCGCGGACGCTGAGGATGTCCACGGGCACGGCCCGCTTGTCGCGGGCGTCGTCGTTGAGCGCCGAGGCGGAGACCACCTGCACGTCGACGAGCCGCACCAGGAAGACGAGGGCGGCGAGGATGACGATCGCGAGTGCGACCGTCCGTCGCAGTGAGGTTCCGCGCAGTCTCAGCATCCGCTCTCCCTTCTCCCGATTCCCGAGGCGACGTTACCCCCTAGTGCGTCTCCGGGGCTGGCAGTTTGCCCTTCCACCGCACCGGGGCGGCGGCGGGGCCCTCCGCGGCGGCGGACTGGTTCCGTGAGACGAGGAGCCCGGCGGCGTCCACGACGGGCATCGACTCGAGCGTGGCGTTCGGGATGCGGTTGCCCTGCACTTCCGAGGTCGGCGAGTCGAGCGAGCCGAGGATCGCGCCGTCGCTCAGGCGCAGCGCGGCGGGGCGGGTGTTCTGCACCATCCCGAGCGCGGCGGCGTTCTCGGCGAGATTCTGCGGGGAGGAGAGCCGGTCGACGTTCTGCGAGAGCACGCGCTCCACCCGCGCGAGGTCGCGCTGCTCGATCTCCAGGGCGCGCGCCTCGTAGGCGCCCTGGGAGACGGCGATGCTGAGCCCCAGCTGCGTCGCGAGGATGGTGAGCACGACCCCGACCGCGAGCAGCGCGCCCGCGAGGGGGTTGTGCGCCGGGCGCCGGGCGCGGCGCGGCTCGGGTGGCGCCAGCCGGAGGTGGCGTTCGCCGGGCGGAGCTCCCGCCGGTGCCTGCGGGAGCGGGTGCGCGGCGGCGGCCCCGCGCAGGCTGTCGCGATCCACGTCGATGGGTACGGTGGAGCTCATCGCGCGTCCCTCACTCGTTCGGCGGCGCGCAGCCGCACCGGGATGGCCCGCGGGTTGCGGGATCGTTCCGCTTCGCTCGCGAGTTCGGCGCCGCGGGTGAGCAGGCGGAACTCGGGGCGGTGCTCGGGGAGTTCCACCGGCAGGCCGGGGGGCGCGGTGGAGCGGCTGCGCTGCGTCAGCTCCCGTTTCACCAGGCGGTCCTCGAGCGACTGGTACGACATCACCACGGCTCGTCCTCCGACGCGCAGCAGCCCGAGCGCGGCGGGGATGGCCCGTTCGAGCACCGCCAGCTCGCCGTTGACCTCGATGCGCAGCGCCTGAAACACCCGCTTGGCGGGGTGGCGCTGGTCGCGCACCGCCGCCGGCGTCGCCTGCTGCAGCACGTCCACGAGCTGCGCACTGCGCTCGATCGGCGCCTCGGCGCGGGCCGCGACGATGGCGCGCGCGTAGCGCGCGGCGAGCGGCTCCTCCCCGTAGCGTTCGAAGATCGCCCGCAGCCGCCCCTCGGGCGCGGTCGCGAGCACCTCGGCCGCGGTCTCGCCGCGGCTCTGGTCCATCCGCATGTCGAGGGGCGCGTCCTGCGCGTAGGCGAAGCCGCGATCCGCTGCGTCGAGCTGCAGGGAGGAGACCCCGAGGTCGAAGAGCACCCCGTCGATCCTCGGGAATCCCGCCGCGCGCACCGCCTCAGCGATCTCGTCGTAGACGGCGTGGACCCGCACGGCCCGCTCGCCGAAGCGCGCGAGCCGCATGCCCGCGAGTTCGAGCGCTTCGGTGTCGCGGTCGAGTCCGACGACGGTGAGCGCGGGGAAGGCGGAGAGCATCGCCTCGCTGTGGCCGCCCATGCCGAGGGTGGCGTCGACGACCACCGGGTCGCGGCCGGAGTCCGCAGCCCGTTCGATGGCGGGAGCGAGCAGTTCGATGCAGCGTTCGAGCAGCACCGGTGTGTGCAGCGCGCTGGGATCTCTGGTCTCGTGCTGTGTCATGCGTTCGCCGGGCTAGAACATGCCCGGGATCACCTCCTCCTCGATGTCGGAGAAGGCGGACTCCTGCTCCGCCAGGTAGCGCTGCCAGGCCTCGGCGTCCCAGATCTCGGCGCGGAAACCTGCTCCGATGACGGCGAGTTCGCGGTCGAGGCCGGCGTACTCGCGCAGCGCCTGCGGGATGGTGACGCGGCTCTGCTTGTCCGGGGTCTCGGGGTGCGCGCCGGAGAGGAAGACGCGCAGGTAGTCGCGTGCCCGCTTGGACGCGACGGGGGCCTGCCGGATCTGCTCGTGCATGGCGGCGAACTCCCGCTCGCTGAAGACGTAGAGGCACCGCTCCTGGCCCCGGGTGATGACGAGCCCGTCGGCCAGCTCTTCACGGAATTTGGCGGGGAGGATGAGTCGGCCTTTCTCGTCGAGCCGGGGCGTGAAGGTACCGAGGAACACGGCGCCCTCCTCTCCACGACTCGTCAGTGGACCCCACCTTACTCCACTTTCCTCCACCAGAACGGCTCGCGCCTCCACTTTTTGCCACGAGCCCGGCGTTTCCGCGCGATTCCGGCGCCCGCACCACGAATCCGGAGCCGCCGACACAGCCGGGCCACGGCCCGGGCGCGCCGTCCGCCACCGCCGGATGACGGGATTCACGCGGCACTCGGCGAGTCACGGGATGCGCCGCACGCTCCCCCAGCGCATCGGTGGAGCAAAGTGGAGGAATCCCGGGGCGGCGGGCCCGTCCCACTCCCGACAGACACAAAAAACGGGGGCCGCGGAAACCCGCGACCCCCGTTCGGAGATCAGAACACCAGCGCTCGCTAGCTAGCGCTCGCCTCCCATGCGCTCGTCCCAGCGCCGCTCCATGCGCTCGCTCAAGGACTCCCGTCCGGCACGATCGTGCGCGCCGCCCTTCGGCTCATCCGGCAGCCTGGGCTCGGCGTCCGGCTCGGATCCTCGCGCGAACATCAGCATCACGCCGCCCAGCATGACGGCGAAGCCGATGAGCCCGAGCCACAGCTGCTGCGCAGCCACGCCGCCCACGAGCACGCCGATCCCGACGAGGACCACGATGATGCCGAGGACCAGCGAGCGGTAGTTGAGACGACGCCGGTGACCCGGAGCGGTCTGCATCACGTCGGCCTCGCTCTGATAGAAGCCCCGCTCCATCTCGTCAAGCAGCCGCTGCTCGCGTTCTGACAGCGCCATGACGATCCTCCCGCAGTTGTCCGTCCCGAAGGCGGTGATCCCTTCGTATCCTTCAGTCTACGTCTCCGGCCCGCCGATAGGCTAGTCGGGTGCATGAAACGACTCGACTCGCAGGGCTTATTCAGGAGCGGATCGCGGACACGATCGACCGTCACCGCCGGGCCCTCCAGCCGCTCGGGCCAGACGCCTCGCCCCTCCTCGACGAAGCTCTCACCTTCCTCGCCGGGGGAAAGCGCTTCCGCGCGCAGTTCGCTGCGCTCGGCTACCGGGCCGTGCGGCCGCTGAACCTCGACGAGCGCGTCGGAACCGAGCTCGGAGCGGTGCTCGACGCGGCCTGCGGGCTCGAGCTCTTCCACGCGGCGGCGCTGATCCACGACGACGTGATCGACCGCTCCGACACCCGCCGAGGACGCCCCTCCGTGCACCGGCTCTTCGAGGCCGGGCACCGAGAGCGTCACTGGCGCGGCGCCTCAGACCACTTCGGACTCGCCGGGGCGATCCTGCTCGGCGACCTCCTCCAGTCCTGGGCCGACGAGCTGCTGCAGGCCGCCTGCGACGCCCTGCCCGACAGGAGCGCCGCGGCGCGCGCACGCGAGCACTTCAACCGCATGCGCAGCGAGGTCGCGGTCGGACAGTACCTCGATGTGCTCGAAGAGCAGATCCCGGGCTTCGCGGAGCACGCCGAGCAGCTGGAGCGCTCGACCCGCGTGCTCGTCTACAAGTCGGCGAAGTACAGCGTCGAGGCTCCGCTGCTCATCGGAGCAGCGCTCGCGGGCGCAGACGAGGCCCAGGAGGACGCCCTCGCCTCATTCGGCCTCCCGGTGGGGGTCGCCTTCCAGCTCCGCGACGACCTGCTCGGCGTCTTCGGGGACGCGGAGCTCACCGGCAAGCCCATCGGCGACGACCTCGCCGAGGGCAAGCGCACCGTGCTCGTCACCCTCACCCGAGAGCGGCTGCCCGCCACCCAGCGGCGGATCTTCGACGATCTGCTCGGCACCGATCTCGACCGCGAGCAGGTCGCCATCCTGCAGCGCACGATCCGGGAAAGCGGCGCGGTCGAACGCGTCGAAGAGATGATCGCCCGGAACGTGGACCGCGCGACGGGAGCGCTGCAGGGCGCCCCGGTGCGGGCGGAAGCGGCAGCGGCTCTGAGCGGCCTCGCGGAGCGGGCGGCCCGACGCAGTTTCTGAGGCGCGCGGGCGGGCTCACGGTGCCCGCGGGTAGCTGCGGGCGCAGGCCTGCTCCGCGGAGCCGCGGGATCCTAGAAGGCGAGTGCCTGCGTTGCGCGGCGCACCGAGCTCTTCCGTCCCCCGCGCAGCGCGGCGATCGGCCGCTCACCGAGCTCCTCATTGTGGGCGAGCAGCCAGGACACGGCCTCGTCCTCGGCGAAGCCCGCATCGAGCAGCACCAGCAGCGTGCCGCGCAGCGGCGGCAGCGGATGCCCGTCGACGATGAACTCGGCGGGCACTTTGAGCACGCCCTCGTGGCGGATGGCCGCGAGCTGGTGGTCCTCGATCAGGCGGTGGATCTTCCCCGGGGCGAGTCCCAGCTCGTCCACGAGCTCGGGGACCGTGAGCAGGGGTGTATCGGGTGCAATGTTCTCGGGCACGTCTCAACTCTGCCAGCGACGAGTCGCGATCGCAATCTGCGGGTGCGCGGCGCGGATCGGACGATTCACCGCACCCGTTCCGTAGACTCTCGTCGTGACCTCTGCGCCTCCGGACCCGCTGATCGGGCAAACGCTCGACGGGCGATACGCCATCCGCTCGCGCATCGCGCGGGGCGGCATGGCGATGGTCTACCTCGCGAACGACCTGAGGCTCGAACGCCGGGTCGCGGTGAAGGTGATGCACGAGCACCTCGCGGAGGACGAGAACTTTACGCGGCGCTTCGAGCAGGAGGCCCGCAGCGCCGCGCGGCTCTCGCATCCGAACCTCGTCAACGTGTTCGACCAGGGGCACGACGCCGGGCGCACCTACCTCGTCATGGAGTACCTGCCCGGCATCACCCTGCGCGACCTCCTCAAGCAGCAGCGCCGTCTCACCGCCGAGCAGACCCTCGAGATCGGGGAAGCGATCCTCTCGGGCCTCGCTGCGGCGCACCACGCCGGCATCGTCCACCGCGATCTCAAACCCGAGAACGTCCTGCTCGCCGACGACGGGCGCATCAAGCTCGGAGACTTCGGCCTCGCGCGTGCCGTCAGCGCGAACACCACCACCGGCCAGGCGCTCCTCGGCACGATCGCATACCTCTCCCCCGAACTCGTGACGCGCGGGGTCGCCGACGCTCGCAGCGACCTCTACGCCTTCGGGATCATGGTCTACGAGATGCTGACGGGCGCGCAGCCCTTCACCGGCGACCAGCCGATGCAGATCGCCTACCAGCACGCGCACTCGGAGGTGCCGCTGCCGTCCCAGGCGAGCGGCGAGGCGACGCCCGAGCTCGACGAGCTCGTGCGCTGGACCACGCAGCGCGACCCGGAGCAGCGACCGCTCAACGCGGGCGAAGCCCTCGACTACCTGAGACCCCTGCGCCGCGGCCTCGCCCCCGCCACCGCGACGCGCGTGCTGCCCGAGCTCTCCGGGGCCGCCACGCCTGCCACGGCCGTGCTCGACGACGCACAGCGGAGCCTCCTCGCCGCAGGCGACGGCGAGGAGCGCGAAGCGGAGACCGCCGATCCGCCCGCCTCGCCGCTCGAGGCGGCCGCGAGCGCGGAGCGTGCGCGTCGGCGGCGCGGCAGGATCACGGCCGCCGTGCTGGTGCTGCTGCTCGTGCTCGCCGGCGGAACCGGGTGGTGGTTCGGACAGGGTCCGGGCTCGCGGGTCACCGTGCCGGACGTCGCCGGCGAGGAGATGGCGGCCGCCCAGGCCCTGCTGGAGGAGCGCGAGCTGGTCGTCACCCCCACTGAGTGCGCGAGCCTGGAGGTGCCGGCGGGACGGGCCGTGAGCACCGAGCCGGCGGCGGGCGCCCGCCTCGACCGCGGAAGCGCCGTGCAGCTGTGCCAGTCGACGGGCCCGCGCCAGCTGCCCGTGCCGACGCTCGTCGGGCTCGCCCGGCCACAGGTCGAGGAGAAGATCCGCGATGCGGGTTTCAGCTTCGGCACGGTGCTCGAGGAGCGCTTCGACGACGCCGAGAAGGGCACGGTGCTCGCGGCGCTCGGCGAGGACGGCGAGGCGCTGGGCGACAGCTACCCCGAGCAGGGCAGGATCGACCTGATCGTCTCCGCCGGTGCGATCCCGCAGGTCGCCGGCATGACCGCCGAGGAGGCGACGCGCGCCCTCGAGAGAGCCGGCCTGCGGGTCGACCCCTCCCTGGGCGCGGAAGCCCACGACCCCGAAGTGCCCAAAGGCAGCGTCATCGCCCTCCTCACCTCGACGGATCCGGTTCGCCCCGGCGATCCCGTCGGCCTCAACGTCTCTCTCGGGCCCGAGCTGTTCGAGATCCCGAGCGTCGCCGGGATGCCGCTGCAGGACGCGATGAACACGCTCTCGGCCGCAGGCTTCGCGCCGTCCACCCTCGTGCCGGAGGCACTGCGCGGTTTCGCCGAGGCGACCGGGACGGAGCCCGCCGCCGGCGAGCGCGTGCCTGCGGGCACCGAGATCCTCGTCCGCAGCACCATTCGTCTCTGAGGGGCCTGCGCCGCCGCTCCCCCTCCCCCTCCCGATCCTGCTCCTGCTCGGGCGAGGAGCCGCTGAGGCGCCGCGCCGCCGGCCGGGCGGAACGGCAGCGGCCCCGGCCCCCGCAGGGGAACCGGGGCCGCTGACGGGCACGACTCAGCGAGCTGCGCGCTTCAGCTCCTCCGCCACCAGGAAGGCGAGCTCCAGCGACTGCATGTGGTTGAGTCGCGGATCGCACAGCGACTCGTAGCGGGACTCGAGCGCCGCCTCGTCGATGTTCTCCGAGCCGCCCAGGCACTCGGTCACGTCGTCGCCCGTGAGCTCGACGTGGATGCCGCCGGGCACCGTCCCCACGGCGCGATGCGCCTCGAAGAAGCCCAGCAGCTCGTCCATCACATCGTCGAAGCGCCGCGTCTTGTAGCCCGTGGCGGTGGTGATCCCGTTGCCGTGCATGGGATCGGTGATCCAGAGCGGGGTGGCGCCCGCGTCGCGCACGCCCTCGAGCAGGCCCGGCAGCACCTCGCGGATCTTCCCGGCCCCCATGCGGGTGATGAAGGTCAGGCGGCCGGGCTCCCGCTCGGGGTCGAGCTTGTCGATGAGCCGGAGCGCGTCATCCACGCTCGCGGTCGGCCCGAGCTTCACGCCGATAGGGTTGCGCAGGTGCGAGAGGAACTCCACGTGCGCGCCGTCCAGATCGCGCGTGCGCTCGCCGATCCAGAGCATGTGGCCCGAGGTGCCGTAGAGCTCGCCGGTGCGGGAGTCGACGCGCACGAGCGGCCGCTCGTAGTCGAGCAGCAGCGCCTCGTGGCTGACGTAGAACTCCGTCTGCCGGAGCGCCGCGCTCTCCACGCCGCAGGCGCTCATGAAGCTCAGCGCCCGGTCGATTTCGGCGGCGAGCGATTCGTAGCGCTGGTTCGCCGGGTTCGAGACGAAGCCCTTGTTCCACTCCTGCACCTGCCGCAGATCGGCGAAGCCGCCCTGCGTGAAGGCGCGGATGAGGTTGAGGGTCGAGGCGGAGACGTGGTAGCCCTGCAGGAGCCGTCGCGGATCGGCGGTGCGCGAGGCCTCGGTGAAGTCGTAGCCGTTGACGAGGTCCCCGCGGTACGCCGGCAGGGTGACGCCCTCGCGCGTCTCGCTGTCGCTCGAGCGGGGCTTCGCGAACTGCCCGGCCATGCGCCCGACCTTGATCACCGGCATGGAGGCGCCGTAGGTGAGCACGACGGCCATCTGCAGCAGGGTCTTCACGCGATCGCGGATCTTATCGGCCGTCGCCGCGGCGAAGGTCTCGGCGCAGTCGCCGCCCTGCAGCAGGAATGCCTCGCCGCGCGCCGCGGCCGCCAGGCGCTCGCGCAGCTGGTCGGACTCACCGGCGAAGACGAGCGGCGGCTGCGTGGCCAGCTCGGCGGTGGCCGCGTCGACCGCTGCCGCGTCCGGCCAGCTCGGCTGCTGCTTGGCCGTGAGCCCGCGATACGCGTCGAGCTCCGCGAACGCGCGAGTGGCGGCGGGGTGGATGCTCTGGATCGTCATGGGCTCTTCCGGATTCTCTGTGCGGCAGCCCGGCTGCCGGGGAGGTGAACGTCACGGCGGCTCGCCGCAACCACCCCAGCTTACTCGCGTGCGCTGGACGCTACGGCTTGCGTACGCTGGAGGCGTAGACGTCGGCGTACTGCTGACCGCTCAGCTTCTGGATCTCGAGCATGATCTCGTCCGTCACGCTGCGGAGCACGAAGCGGTCCGCGCTCATCCCCTCGAAGCGGCTGAAGTCCAGGGGCTTCCCGATCACGGTCCCGATGCGCCGGATCCGGGGGACCTTCCGGCCGATCGGCATCGCCTTCTCGGTGTCGATCATGACGGCCGGAACGACGACGGCACCGGATTCGAGCACCAGGCGGGCGACGCCGGTGCGGCCGCGGTAGAGGCGCGCATCGGGGCTGCGGGTGCCCTCCGGGTAGATGCCGAGCACGTCACCGCGGTCGAGCACGCTGAGACCGGTGTTGAGGGATGCCTCGGAGGCCTTGCCTCCCGAACGGTCGATCGGGAGCTGGCCGACGCCGAGCATGAAGTTCTTGACGAGCCAGCCGCCGAGACCCTTCCCCGTGAAGTAGTCGCTCTTCGCGAGGAAGTAGACCCGCCGGTCGATCATGAGCGGCATGAAGAAGGAGTCGATCACGGAGAGGTGGTTGCCGACGATGATGACGGGTCCCGTCGCGGGGATGTTCTCGGCACCCTCGACCCACGGGCGGTAGATCGTCTTCAAGAACGGCCCGATGATCAGGTGTTTGAAAATCCAGTAGAGCACGGTGGCCGGTTCCTCTCGTCAGCACACACAATAGCGGAGCACGGGCGGGGATGCCCGTATGCGTCCCGCGGTGCGTATAGGCTGAGTGCATGATCGCGGCGCTGCGGGATCGCGGCCGCGTTCCCCTCACGAGGTATCGAAGGAGCTGCCGTGCAACAGTCTGAGACCCCGATCCTGATCCCCTCCGTTCCCGAGGACAACATCACCGATCTCCTTGAGCAGCGCGTGCAGGCCACGCCCGACCGTGCGCTCTTCTCCGTTCCGGCCGGCGAGGGCTGGCGGGACATCAGCGCCCGGGACTTCCGGGAGCAGGTCGTCGCGCTCGCGAAGGGCTTCGCCGCGGCGGGCGTCGAGCCCGGAGACCGGATCGCCTTCGTGTGCAAGACCAGCTACGAGTGGACGCTCGTCGACTTCGCGCTGCACTACGCCGGGGCGGTGATGGTGCCCGTCTACGAGACGTCTTCCGCGTTGCAGATGCACTGGATCCTCGAGGACTCGGGGGCACGGGGCATCCTCACGGAGACCGCCGAGCATGCTGCTCGCTTCGACGAGATCCGAGACCAGGCCCCGGGCGTGACGCTCGACTGGCGCATGGACGAGGGGGCGATCGACGCACTCCGCGGCTCCGGCAGCTCCGTCGCCGACGAGGAGATCGAGCGGCGCCGCGGGCTCGCGGTCGGCAGCGACATGGCGACGCTGATCTACACCTCCGGTTCGACCGGCAGGCCGAAGGGCTGCGTCCTCACTCACGCCAACTTCGTCGACCTCGCCCGCAACGCGGCGACCGCGCTCTCGGACGTCGTGCAGCAGCCCGGTTCCTCGACGCTGCTGTTCGTGACCCTGGCACACGTGTTTGCACGGTTCATCTCGGTGCTCGCGGTGCACGGCGGCGTGCGGGTGGGGCACCAGGCCGACACCACGCAGCTGCTGCCGGCGCTCGGCAGCTTCCAGCCGACCTTCCTGCTGGCCGTGCCGCGCGTGTTCGAGAAGGTCTACAACTCGGCCGAGCAGAAGACGGAGGCGGAGGGCAAGGGGAAGATCTTCCGCGCCGCCGCGAAGGTCGCGGTCGAGCACTCGGAGGCGCTCGACGCCGGCAAGGTGCCCTTCATGCTGGGGCTCAAGTTCAAGCTCTTCGACAAGCTGGTCTACGCGAAGCTGCGGGAGCGCCTGGGCGGCAAGGTCCGGTTCGCGGTCTCCGGATCGGCGCCGCTGAGTCACTACCTCGGTCACTTCTACCGCAGCCTCGGCGTGAAGATCCTGGAGGGCTACGGCCTCACCGAGACGACCGCGCCCGTGACGGTGAATCTGCCCGATAAGTTCAAGATCGGCACCGTCGGGCCCGCGCTGCCGGGCCACACGGTCCGCATCGCCGAGGACGGCGAGATCGAGGTGAAGGGCATCGACGTCTTCAAGGAGTACTGGAACAACCCCGAGGCGACGCAGGCGGTCTTCACCGAGGACGGCTTCTTCCGCACCGGGGATCTGGGCTCCCTCGACGAGGACGGCTACCTCTCGATCACGGGCCGCAAGAAGGAGATCATCGTCACCGCCGGCGGCAAGAACGTCGCCCCTGCCGCGCTGGAGGATCCGATCCGCTCGAATACGATCATCGGACAGGTCGTCGTGGTCGGGGATCAGAAGCCGTTCATCTCGGCGCTCATCACCCTCGATCCCGAGATGCTGCCGGTCTGGCTCAACAACAACGGCGAGGATCCGAACATGTCGCTGGACGAGGCCGCGGTGCATCCGAAGGTGCTCGCCGAGGTGCAGAGCGCGATCGACCACGGCAACGCCTTCGTGTCGCGCGCGGAGTCGATTCGCAAGTTCACGATCCTGCCCACCGAGTTCGTCGAGGCCAATGGTCACCTCACCCCGAAGATGAGCATCAAGCGGGACAACATCCTGCGCGACTTCGCGGGCGAGATCGCCGCCCTCTACGGCGACAACCCCCAGACCGAGTCCCTCTCCGTCAAGTAGCCTCCGCCGCGCCCCGGCGCCGAGAGGGGAGAAACACACGCACCGCCCGCGGTGCTCACTGCGTTGTTCCCCTCTCGCCGGGGATCGAAGTTCAAGGGCTCAGGAGCTCAGGGGCTCAGAACCAGGCGGACTGGCGGATCTGGCGCATCGCCTCGCCGCGGGTCTCGCGGTCGAGGCGCGAGAGGTAGAGCTTCCCGTCCAGGTGATCGCACTCGTGCTGCAGCGCCTGGGCGAGAAGCCCCTCTCCCGAGATGACGATCTCCTTGCCGTCGAGGTCGATCCCGCGCACCGTCGCACGCGGGTGGCGCATCACCGGGAACCACAGATCGGGCACCGAGAGGCAGCCCTCGCCCGTCGGCTCGGGCTCCCCCTCCAGCGCCACGATCTCCGGGTTGATGACGTAGCTGATCTCGCCGTCGATGTTCAGGCTGAACACGCGCTGCGTGTGTCCGATCTGAGTGGCCGCGAGACCGGCCCTGCCGTCCATGTCGACGGTCTCGCAGAGGTCTGCGACCAGTCCGCGCACCCCCTCGTCGATCGATTCGACCGGATCGCACACCGTGCGCAGCACCGGATCGCCGAACAGCCTGATCTCCCGAATCGCCACGAGCACCCAGCCTACGCGATGACCACGATGAGGTCTCCGGCCTCGAGGCCCCTGGTGCCCGCGAACACGATGCGCTCCACGGTGCCCGACACCGGCGCCGTGATCGCGGCCTCCATCTTCATGGCCTCGATCGTGGCGACCGGCTGACCCGCTTCGACCGCGTCGCCGACGGCTGCCTTCACGGTGACGGTGCCCGAGAAGGGGGCGGCGACGTGACCGGGAACCGTCCGGTCGGCCTTCTCGGCGACCGGCGCATCGACCGACACGCTCTCGTCCTTCACGAAGACCTGCCGCAGCTGACCGTTGACGCGCACCATCACCGTGCGCACGCCCTTGTCGTCCGCCTCGCCGATCGCTTCGAGCCCCACGTACAGGCGCACGCCCTTCGCGAGGTCGATCGCGTGCTCCGCCCCCGCTTCGAGCCCGTAGAGGTAGTCGGGCGTGTCGAGCACGGAGAGGTCGCCGAACTGCTCGCGTGCCTGCTCGAACTGCCGGGTGGGCTGCGGGAAGAGCAGCCGGTTGAGCGCCGAGCGCCGCTCCGGCCCGCTGCTCGCGAGCGCGGCGGCGTCCTCCTCGCCCACCTGCGCGAGCTCGATGTTCACCGTGCGGCCCGCGAGCACCTTCGAGCGGAAGGGCTCCGGCCAGCCGCCGGGGATCTCCCCCAGCTCGCCGGCGAGGAAGCCGACGACCGAGTCGGGCACGTCATAGTTCTCGGGGTGCGCCTCGAAGTCCGCGGGGTCCGCGTCGACGGCGGCCAGATGCAGGGCGAGGTCGCCGACCACCTTCGAGGACGGGGTGACCTTCGGGATGCGGCCGAGGATGCGATCCGCGGCCGCGTACATGTCCTCGATCTTCTCGAAGTTCTCGCTGAGGCCCAGCGCGATCGCCTGCTGCCGCAGATTCGAGAGCTGGCCGCCGGGGATCTCGTGCGTGTACACGCGCCCGGTGG
This sequence comes from Leucobacter massiliensis, assembly GCF_002982315.1. GTDB lineage: Bacteria > Actinomycetota > Actinomycetes > Actinomycetales > Microbacteriaceae > Leucobacter > Leucobacter massiliensis. The sequence goes on from NZ_MWZD01000014.1 coordinate 177,344, forward strand.
GCGACGGCAGGCCCGACTCGAAGGGCTTGTACACCGCGCGCACCGCATCCCAGTAGGGCTCTAGCGCGAAGACCGCCTCCGCGTCGAGCCCCGTGTCGCGCGGCGTGTCGGCGAGGGCGGCCACGAGCGCGGAGAGCGAGGGCTGGCTCGTGGTCCCCGACATCGGCGCGCTGGCCGCGTCGACGGCGTCCGCACCGGCCTCGGCCGCCGCGAGCAGCGTGGCGAGCTGCCCGCCAGGCGTGTCGTGCGTGTGTAGGTGGACGGGCAGATCGAAGCGTTCGCGCAGCGCCGCCACCAGCTTCGCGGCGGCGGCGGGGCGCAGCAGGCCGGCCATGTCCTTGATCGCGAGCACGTGCGCCCCGGCCGCGACGATCTCGTCGGCGAGACGCAGGTAGTAGTCGAGGGTGTACTTGTCCTCGTGGGGCGAGAGCAGGTTACCGGTGTAGGCCATCGCGACCTCGGCGACCGCGGTGCCGGTCTCGCGCACCGCGTCGATGGCGACGCGCATCTGCTTCACGTCGTTGAGCGCGTCGAAGATGCGGAAGACATCCACCCCGGTCTCGGCGGCCTCCGCGACGAAGGCGCGCGCCACGCTCTCGGGGTACGGGGTGTAGCCGACCGTGTTCTGCCCGCGCAGCAGCATCTGGATCGGGATGTTGGGCAGCGCCTCGCGGAGCACCGCCAGCCGCTCCCAGGGGTCCTCCCCCAGGAATCGCAGCGCCACGTCGTAGGTCGCCCCGCCCCACGCCTCGACCGACCAGAGCTGGGGGGTGAGCCGCGCGACGTAGGGGGCGATGCGGGCGAGGTCCTTCGTGCGCACGCGCGTGGCGAGCAGGCTCTGGTGCGCGTCGCGGAAGGTCGTCTCCGTCACCGCGAGCGCGGTCTGCTCGCGCAGGCTGCGCGCGTAGCCCTCCGGTCCGAGCTCGAGGAGGCGCTGGCGGTAGCCCTCGGGTGCGGGCCGGGAGAGATCGGCGGCCGGCAGTTTCGCGGCGGGATCGATGGCACCGGGCCGCGGACCGTTCGGCTGATTCACGGTGACGTTCGCGACGTGCTGGAGCAGGCGGGTGGCACGGTCCTTGGGCTTGTTCATCTCCAGGAGCTCGGGCCGCTCCTCGATGAAGGAGGTGGCGATGTCGCCGGCCTGGAAGGCGGGGTCGGCGAGCACGGCCTGCAGGAAGGGGATGTTGGTGGCGACGCCGCGGATCCGGAACTCGGCGAGCGCGCGCCGCGCCCGCACGACCGCGTCGGCGAAGGTGCGCCCCCGGCAGGTGAGCTTTGCGAGCATCGAGTCGAAGTGCGGGCTGATCTGTGCACCGGCGTTGATGGTGCCGCCGTCGAGGCGCACGCCGCCGCCGCCCGGCGAGCGGTAGGCGGTGATACGGCCCAGGTCGGGGCGGAAGCCGTTCGCGGGATCCTCCGTGGTGATGCGGCACTGCAGCGCCGCGCCGCGCATCTCGATGCGATCCTGCGTGAGCTCCAGCTCGGCGAGCGTGGCACCCGCTGCGATCCGCATCTGCGCGCGGACCAGGTCGACGTCGGTGATCTCCTCGGTGACCGTGTGCTCCACCTGGATGCGCGGATTCATCTCGATGAAGACGTGCTCTCCGGCGCGAGCACCCTCGGTGTCGAGCAGGAACTCCACGGTGCCTGCGTTCTCGTAGCCGATGCTCCGGGCGAAGGCGATCGCGTCGCGCGTCAGCTCGTCGCGCTTGGCCTGCGAGAGGTTCGGGGCCGGCGCGATCTCCACGACCTTCTGGTGACGCCGCTGCACCGAGCAGTCGCGCTCGAAGAGGTGCACGGTCTCGCCCGTGGCGTCTGCGAGCACCTGCACCTCGATGTGGCGCGGACGCAGCACGGCCTGCTCGATGAACATGGTCGGATCGCCGAAGGCCGACTCGGCCTCGCGCATCGCCGATTCGAGCGCCTCGCGCAGATCCTCCTCGCGCTCCACGCGCCGCATGCCGCGGCCCCCGCCGCCGGCGACCGCCTTGGCGAAGACCGGGAAGCCGATCTCGCGGGCACCGGCCACGAGCGCGTCCAGATCGGTCGACGGCGGCGTGGACCGGAGCACCGGCACCCCCGCGGCGATCGCGTGCTCCTTCGCGGCGACCTTGTTGCCCGCCATCTCGAGGGCCTGGCGGCCGGGACCGATGAACCGGATGCCCGCCGCCTCAGCGGCGGCGGCCAGCTCCGGGTTCTCGGAGAGGAAGCCGTATCCGGGGTAGATCGCGTCGGCCCCGGATTCCACGGCGACACGCACGATCTCGGCGACGTCCAGGTACGCCCGCACCGGGTGTCCCGGCTCCCCGATCAGGTACGCTTCATCGGCCTTCAGCCGGTGCAGCGAATTGCGGTCCTCGTACGGGAAGACGGCGACCGTCGAGGCCCCCAGCTCGTGGGCGGCGCGAAACGCCCGGATCGCGATCTCTCCGCGGTTGGCAACCAGAACCTTCTTGAACACTCGGAGGTCTCCTCTTCGTCGTCGGTGATCAGCGGCTGCCCAGGCCGGAACGTCGTTCGATATCAAGATACATGGTCTTGACGTCCTCGCCCGCATCCCCGATGAGACGCGGGAGCGCGACGGCCATCGCTCGCTCGCTCCTCTCCGAGCCCCGGTGACGACGCCGGAGCACCCCAGCCCGTCTGGAGGGGTCCAGCCGTGGCACCGCTCCGCGTCTTCTGCCGGAAACAGCTCCCGCGTATCGTGGGTCCCGGTTGACGGCGCGGTCACTGGGGATCCGCATGGTCGACCGAATGATCGAAACCTCGAACCCGAAGGACACCATGACTCCGACCAGACCGCCCAACGGCGCGCGACCGCGCCGCCACCTCTCGATTGCCGCGACGCTCGCCCTCGCCGCGGGCATGCTCGTGCTTCCCGCCCAAGCCGCCTTCGCCGCCGAGCCGATCGACGGCGCGCCGACCGCCGGTGACACCGTGTTCCCGAACGTCGGTAACAGCGGGTACGACGCCCTGGACTACGCCGTCGCGATCGCGTGGTCCCCCGACACCGTGCAGTCGGACGGTCTGGTCAGCGGCACGATCGAGTCGGCGACCACGACCATGACGGCGAACGCCTCGCAACCGTTGCGCTCGTTCACGCTGGACTTCGAGGGCATGGAGGTCGATTCCGTCACGGTGAACGGGGAACCGGCGAACTGGGTGCGCGATGTCGACGCCGCAGCGATCAAGTACAAGCTGGTGGTGACCCCTGCGACCCCCGTGTCGGGCGAATTCACGACGACGATCTCCTATCACGGGGTCCCGGTCACGCACATCGACGCCGATGGATCCGCGGAGGGGTGGAGCCGCACCAGCGACGGCGCGATCCTGCTGGGTCAGCCGGTCGGGATGATGGCCGGGTTCCCCCACAACAACACACCCGCCGACAAGGCGACGTACACCTTTACCGTCGACATCCCCTCGCAGCTCTCCGCAGCGAACGGGACGGGGCTCTCCGACGCCGCGGTCGTGAGCAACGGTGAGCTCGTCTCGCGCACCCCCTCCGAGGACGCCACCCGCACCACCTGGATCTGGCGCCAGAACCAGCAGATGGCCTCCGAGCTCGCCGTGATCGGCATCGGCCGCTACGACATCATCGAAACTCAGCTCGCCCTGAGCGACGGCCGGGTGATTCCGAGCTGGTCGTTCATGGACTCGACGCTCTCGGCCGCGAACAAGACGACGATCACGAACCGCGTGAACCAGCTGGAGACGATCACGCGCAACCTCGAGAGCGTGTACGGCCCCTACCCCGGCAACAGCACCGGGGTGATCGTCGACACGGTGCCCGCCGAGATCAACTACGCGCTCGAGACGCAGGATCGCTCCTTCTTCCCCTCGGTGAACTCGGTGAACGGGAACACGCTGATCCACGAGCTCGTCCACCAGTGGTACGGGGATCACGTCTCGCCGACCACCTGGACCGACATCTGGATCGGCGAGGGCATGGCGACCTGGGGGCCGACGCACTACAACAGCGCCGCGGGCTTCGGCTCCGGCTCGTCCACCGAGCAGACGTACTTCAACTCCTGGAACAGCGTCCCCGCGACAAGCGTCAACTGGTCGATTCCGCCCGGCGCGCAGACCGACTCCGCGGCGCTGTACGGCTACCAGACGTACACGCGGAGCGCCCAGTTCTGGGAGGCGCTGAAGATCGCGATCGGAGACGAGGCGTTCTTCGGTGTCGTCCGGCAGTGGCAGGACCGCTTCGGGGGCACGAGTGTGTCCGGATCCGAGCTGAAGGCGCTGGCCGAAGAGCTCTCCGGGCGCGATCTCACCGCGTTCTGGGAGGACTGGATCCTCACCCCGGGCAAGCCCGACTGGCCCGAGAAGCTGACGGCCTCCCTCGCCTCGGACCGCAGCGACGCCGTCGGGCGCGGCGACCGGGTGGAGTACACGCTGTCCGCCGAGAACACCGGACGGATCCCGCTCGCGAGCTCGGTCGTGACGGTGGATGTGTCGTCCGTGCTGGCGCGCGCCGCGATCGAGGAGCCGCTCGCCGAGGGACTCACCCTCGACGGCACCACGCTCAGCTGGGCCGTGCCGGCGACAGCCACCGGCGCGAGCTCGACGGTCGCCTTCGCGGCGGTCGTGGACGACGCGGCCTCGGGCGGCACGCTGGAGGCCCAGGCGACCGTGGCGACGCTCGGCGGCACCTGCGTCAGCTGCGGCACCTCGCTCGAGGTGACGGAGTACGAGCTGTCGCCGGCCCCGAAGCCGACCGTCTCGGGCCCGGCCCGTGCGGGCGAGACCCTCACCGCGCAGGCTGCCGGCTGGCCGGAAGGAACGACGTTCGCGTATCAGTGGTCGGTCGGCGGGAAGCCGGTGGACGGGGCCACCGCGCAGACCTTCGCGGTGCCCGAGACCGCGGTCGGCTCGCCCGTAACAGTCACCGTCACCGGCACGAAGGCGGGCTATCTGCCGACGAAGGCCACGAGCGACCCGACCGCGCCCGTCGCACCGGCGCCGAAGCCCGGTCCGTTCCGCGATGTCACGCCGAGCACCAAGTTCTCGAAGGAGATCAACTGGATGGCGGAGGCGGGCCTGGCCACGGGTATCCGGAAGACCGACGCGAACGGCGCGGTCTACTTCGACTACGAGCCGAAGACCGCGGTCACCCGCGAGGCGGTCGCCGCCTTCCTCTTCCGGCTCGAAGCGCCCCGCGGCTACACCGCCCCCAAGGTCTCGCCGTTCGCGGACGTCCGGCCGGGAGACAAGTTCTACCGGGAGATCGCGTGGATGCACGAGGCAGGACTGGCGAGGGGCATCAAGCAGCCGGCCGGCAAGCCGGACTACGCGCCGAAGGCGACGATCACCCGTGAGGCGATGGCCGCTTTCATGTACCGGAAGGACGCGCGGGGCGGCTTCGTCGCTCCGAAGTCGTCGCCGTTCGCCGATGTGCGGCCGGGGGACCGCTTCTACCGGGAGATCGCGTGGATGTACGATTCGGGACTGTCGACCGGCATCAAGCAAGCCTCGGGAAAGCCGGCGTACGCCCCGAAGGCGAACATGAGCCGTGAGGCCATGGCCGCCTTCCTCTACCGCGCCGAGCACTGAGGACGCACTCCGCTTCCCCGCAGCCGCGCGGCCGGGACCTCCCGGCGCGCGGCTGCTTCGCGGGTGCCGGCGGGCCCGGCTGCACCCGGCGGCGGGCGTTTCCGGAAGTCCACTCCGGGTTTCCCCTGGAAGTTTCACAATGGGCATCGACTAAACTCGTGCTGTGCATGTATTGAGTGTGAGTTCCCTCAAGGGCGGTGTCGGCAAGACCACCGTGACGCTCGGCCTTGCTTCGGCCGCGTTCTCCCGCGGCCTCCGAACGCTGGTCGTCGACTTCGACCCGCAGTCGGATGTGTCCACCGGCCTCGCAGTCGACCCGGAGGGGTTCGCGAACGTCGCCGACGTGCTCGAGAGCCCGAAGGAGAAGACGGTGCGCGCCGCGATCGCGCACAGCGGCTGGAACGAGTACCACGAGGGCGGAACCATCGACCTCCTGGTGGGCAGTCCCTCCGCGATCAACTTCGACGGCCCCCACCCCTCGACCCGTGACATCTGGAAGCTCGAGGAGGCGCTCGCCATCGTCGAGTCCGAGTACGACCTCGTGCTCATCGACTGCGCGCCCTCGCTCAACGCGCTGACCCGCACGGCCTGGGCGGCGAGCGATCGCGTGCTCGTGGTCGCGGAGCCGAGCCTCTTCGCCGTGGCCGCCACCGACCGTGCCCTGCGCGCGATCGAGGAGATCCGCCGCGGGGTGAGCCCGCGCCTGCAGCCGCTCGGGATCCTCATCAACCGCACGCAGCCGCAGTCCATGGAGCATCAGTTCCGCGTCCGCGAGCTGCGTGAGATGTTCGGCCCCCTCGTGCTCAACCCCCAGCTTCCCGAGCGACCCTCGCTGCAGCAGGCGCAGGGCGCGGCGAAGCCCGTGCACATGTGGCCCGGCGAGGCCTCGCAGGAGATGGCCGCCAACTTCGACCTGGTGCTCGACCGGGTCATGCGTTCTGCGGGCATGGACGCCGCCCGCGCGGGCAAGTAGGCGGCGCTCCGAGTTCCGCTCGCCGTCTCCGGCCTTCTCCCCTGAAGACGCTTCAGCCGGGAGCGGACGCGGGCGGTGCTGGCGGGGCGGGCCGCGCGCGGTGAGCTAGGAGATCTTCTGGCGGCTGCGCCGGCGGGCCGCGAGCTCGTCGACGGCCTCCGCCTGCTCGCGGTGCTCGTCCATGTCGACGAGAGAGGTCTCGACCTCGCGCAGCACCTTGCCGACGGCGATTCCGAACACGCCCTGCCCTCGGCTCACGAGGTCGATCACCTCGTCGTTGGAGGTGCACAGGTAGACGCTCGCGCCATCGCTCATGAGGGTGGTCTGCGAGAGGTCGTGGACTCCTGCCTCGTGCAGCTGGGCGACGGCGGTGCGGATCTGCTGCAGCGAGATGCCGGTGTCGAGCAGCCGCTTCACGAGCTTGAGCACGAGGATGTCGCGGAAGCCGTACAGACGCTGCGAGCCCGAGCCCTTCGCGCCGCGCACGGTGGGCTCCACGAGGCCGGTGCGCGCCCAGTAATCGAGCTGACGGTAGCTGATGCCCGCGGCCCGGGCCGCCGTGGCGCCCTTGAAGCCCCCGTCTTGATTGGGCTTGGGAAGACCATCGTCGAAGAGGAGCTCGTCTCCCAGTGATCGGGGGCGCTCGTGCCGGACGCCGTCGCTGCGGTCGCCGGAGGGAGCTGCCTCGTCGCCCGGCGACTGCGGGGTGTGCTCCATCGTGTTCCTCTCTGCGGGACCGCGCGCGCGGTGCCGGACTCCAACAACGGTACCCAGATGGGCACCCCCGTGCAACGACCGCCGCTCGCCAAATATCGCGTGTCGACCTCTACCTCAACTTGAAGGTTGAAATCACGCCGAACGAGGGCGGAAAAAGCTCAGCCGAGCCGCCGGCGCAACACGCCGGAGCGCACCGTCTCCAGGTGCGCCGCGAGTTCGAGCGCCTCCTCCGTCCCTGCCGGGCTGCCGCTCTTGTGACCGCGCACGGACACCGCGTGGGCGATCAGCTCGGCCTCACGCTCGGCCGCGACGCGCAGCGCACGCAGATGCCGGGGCGTGATGCCCTGCTCGGCGAGGCGAAGCAGTGCCGTCACCTGCGCGACCGCGTCGTGCGGGAAGACCTCGGCGGCCGGCAGCAGCCCGGCTGCGATCGCCTCGCCCAGGAAACGGCTGCTCGCGCCCGTCGCGCGACGCAGCTCCTCACTGCTCAGCACGCGGCGCGGCGCGAGGATCGTGGACGCGCTGCGCGGCGCGGCGCCGGGGATGATCGGATCGCGGCCCGCGTCCAGCTCTTCGAGGAGTTCAGCGATGACCTTCAGCGGCAGGTAGTGCTCGCGCTGGAGCGTCAGGATGAGGCGCAGGCGCTCGATGTGCTCCTGCGAGAACTTGCGGTAGCCCGAGGGCGTGCGCTCGGGCGTGACGAGCCCCTGCTCCTCGAGGAAGCGAAGCTTCGACGGCGTGAGATCCGCGAAGTCGTCCTGCAGGCGGGCCAGCACCTGTCCGATGCTGAGCAGTTCGGGCGCGCGCCCCCCCGCCCGCGCGACCGCCATCTAGGCGTCCTCGCCGAGGTCGAAACGGGAAGCGAAGAAGGTGAAACGGAACTTCCCGACCTGCACCTCGATCCCGTCCTCGAGCTGAACTTCTCCGTCGATGCGCTTCCCGTCGCAGAAGGTCCCGTTCAGGGAGCCCAGGTCCGCGACCGAGAACTGCGTGCCGTTCCGGCGGAACTCCGCGTGCCTGCGCGACACGGTCACATCGTCGAGGAAGATGTCCACGGCCGGGTGCCGCCCCGCCACCGTGACATCCTGGTCGAGCAGGAAGCGGGCGCCCAGATCGGGGCCCCGGCGCACCACCAGGAGCGCCGCCCCCGAGGGGAGCGCCTCGACGGCTTCCCGCTCGTCGATCGTGAGGTCGGTGGCGCGGGTGCGGATCATGGCGCCGAGGTCGTCGCGGAACTGCTGGGTGGACCGCACCTCGGTGCTGTCGGCTCGACGAGCATGATTCTCGGCGTTCACGTCATCTCACCTGCTTCGCTCGGGGGCCTCGATCGGCCGCGGGGCTTGGGCTTTCTACGCTATCGCAGCGATGGGCGGCGGCGCATCTCGGGACCGCGTTTCCGGGCAAATACCCCGCCGGCCGCGCGCTGCGCTCACTCGTGCGCCTCGAGGAAGGCATATACCTCGTTCGCGTCGACCCCGGGGAAGGTGCCCGTCGGCAGTGCCGCGAGCAGGCTCGTGGGCGTCGCCGCCTCCGGCCACGCCGCCGCCTCCCACTTGCTCGTCAGCTCCCCCGACGCCCTCCGGCAGCACCGGTCGTCCGGGCAGAAGGAGCGCGAGCGATGCGGGGTCTCGCGACCGCGGAACCACTTCACGTCCTCGAAGCGCACGCCCACGCTCACGGAGTAGAGCCCCTCCTTCGCCTTCTCCACGCGCGAGGTGCACCAGTAGGTGCCACCCGAGGCCATGTCCGTGTACTGGTACCAGGGATTGAAGCGGTCGGGCTGCGAGAAGATCGTCCGAGCCGTCCAGTTGCGGCACACCGTTGCGCCCTCGAGATTGCCCAGCGCGTCCGAGGGGAAGCACACCCCGTCGTTCTCGTAAGCCTTGATGAGCGTCCCCGACTCGTGCGCCTTCATGAAGTGGACCTGCAGCCCGAGCCGCTCGGTGGCGAGGTTCGTGAAGCGGTGCGCAGCCATCTCGTAGGAGACGGCGAAGGCGTCGCGCAGATCCTCCATCGAGATCTGACGCTGCTGCTTGGCCTCCGAGAGCAGCTCGACGGTCGCGTGCTCCGGGAGCAGCACCGCGCCGGCGAGGTAGTTGGCCTCCACGCGCTGACGCAGGAAGTCGCCGTAGCTGCGCGGCTCCTCGTGTCCGCACACGACACTCGCGAGGGCGCGGAGGATCGGCGCCCTCGCGTCGCGCGAGGGGAGGTTGTTGCCGAGGTACAGCCGCCCGTTACGACGGTCGATCACCGAGCGGGTGGAGTGCGGGATGTCGGAGACGTAGTGCAGGCTGAAGCCGAGTTTCTCCGCAATCGAGGAGATGGCCCGCTGGGACACCGGCCCGCCGGCGTAGCCCACGCTGTCGAGCAGCTCACGGGCCGCCTGCTCGAGCTCCGCGAAGTAGTTCCCGGCCACGCGCATCTCGCGCCGCAGCTGGGTGTTCGCGCGCCGGGCCTCCTCAGGCGTCGCCGCCCGCTCGCGGTGCAGGCGCTCGACCTCCTGGTGCAGACCGAGGATCGCACGCAGGGTCTCGTCGCCCGTCGCCTTGGAGACGCGGATCGGCTGAATGCCGAGCGAGCGGAATACGGCGCCGCGCTGAGCGCGCTCCACGGCGATCTCCAGCGCCGCTCGCTCGCTCGGCGGCTCGTCCACGAGCAGCTCGTCGACCGTCGAGTCGAGCGCGGCGGCGAGCGCCCGCAGCAGCGGCAGTCGCGGCTCGCGGCGGCCGTTCTCGATGGCCGACAACTGCGAGGGCGCGCGGTCGACCGCGGCGGCCAGCTGCTCGAGGGTGAGGCCGAGCGCCGTGCGCCGCTCGCGGATCCGGCGCCCGAGCGTGAGGGCGTCCCCGGCTTCCTCGGGCTGAGGCGCTGCCCCCGCGAGTTCGCTGTCGAGAAGAGTCATGGCCCCATGGTGCCAGAGCAGAGTTCTTCCGGCAAGCGGAAAAATTCAATTTCTTCACCGCGGGATCTGCCCACTTGGCCGGTTGACCCGCCCCCAGGATGGAACTACCCGCAAAAACCGCCCGCTCCGGGCACCGAGACACAGGAGTCATCGTGACGAACGACGCAACGCAGCAGACGCCGGATCAGAGCCCCGCCGAGCAGCTCGCGTGGGACTGGGAGAACGACCCCCGCTGGGAGGGCATCACCCGTGACTACAGCGCCGAGGACGTCGTCCGCCTGCGTGGCCGCGTGCAGGAGGAACACACCCTCGCCCGCCGCGGCGCCGAGAAGCTGTGGGCCCAGCTCACCTCCGAGGCCCCGAACGGCGGCTACACGAACGCGCTCGGCGCGCTCACCGGTAATCAGGCCGTGCAGCAGGTGAAGGCCGGGCTCCGAGCGATCTACCTCTCCGGCTGGCAGGTCGCCGCCGACGCCAACCTCTCGGGTCACACCTACCCCGACCAGTCGCTGTACCCCGCCAATTCCGTGCCGCAGGTGGTGCGCCGCATCAACAACGCACTGCTGCGCGCCGACCAGATCGAGCACGCGGAGGGCATCCAGACCGTCGAGGACTGGCTGGTGCCGATCGTCGCCGACGCCGAGGCCGGCTTCGGCGGACCGCTGAACGCCTACGAGCTGATGAAGTCGATGATCGCGGCGGGGGCCTCGGGCGTCCACTGGGAGGATCAGCTCGCGAGCGAGAAGAAGTGCGGCCACCTCGGCGGCAAGGTCCTGATCCCCACCCAGCAGCACGTGCGCACCCTGAACGCGGCCCGGCTCGCCGCCGACGTGGCCGGCGTGCCGAGCGTCATCATCGCCCGCACCGACGCCGAGGCGGCGACCCTCATCACCTCCGATGTCGACGAGCGCGACCGGCCGTTCATCACGGGCGAGCGGACCGCCGAGGGCTTCTACAAGGTGACGAACGGCCTCGCGCCGTGCATCGCCCGAGCGAAGGCGTACGCCCCCTACTCCGACCTCATCTGGATGGAGACCGGCACCCCCGACCTGGAGCTCGCGCGCAAGTTCGCCGAGGGGGTCAAGGCCGAGTTCCCCGACCAGATGCTCGCCTACAACTGCTCGCCCTCCTTCAACTGGAAGAAGCACCTCGACGACGCGACGATCGCGAAGTTCCAGCGGGAGCTCGGCGCGATGGGCTTCAGCTTCCAGTTCATCACGCTCGCCGGCTTCCACGCCCTCAACTCCTCGATGTTCGACCTGGCGCACGGCTACGCCCGGAACGGCATGTCGGCCTACGTGGAGCTGCAGGAGCGCGAGTTCGCGGACGAGGCCCGCGGCTACACGGCCACCAAGCACCAGCGCGAGGTCGGGACCGGCTACTTCGACGCGATCTCGACGGCGCTGAACCCCGACGCCTCCACGCTCGCGCTCGTCGGCTCGACCGAGGAGGGTCAGTTCCACTGACCCGACCATGGACACAGCGGGCACCCGCGCAGCGGGTCAGTTCCACTGACCCGACCATGGACACAGCGGGCACCCGCGCAGCGGGTCAGTTCCACTGACCCGCTGCACCGCCCCGAAACCGCACCACTCACGCAAAGGACCAGATCATGACCACCACGCAGGCGGCCCCGCAGCAGCAGACCGCCCCCTCCACCACCGCCCGTCCCACCGGCCCCCGCATCGAGGTGCTCGGCCGCCCCTTCGAGCGCAGCGAGGAGATCCTCACTCCCGAGGCGCTGCAGTTCCTCACCGAGCTGCATGAGCGCTTCGCGAGCACGCGCCACGAGCGGCTCGCGGATCGGCAGCGCCGTCGCTACGAGATCGGCAACGGTCGGGATCCGAAGTTCCGCGACGACACCCGCGCGATCCGGGAGGATCCGAGCTGGCGAGTCGCCGGGGCGGGGCCCGGGCTGGAGGATCGACGCGTGGAGATCACCGGGCCGACGGACCCGAAGATGACCATCAACGCGCTCAACTCGGGTGCGCGGGTGTGGCTGGCCGACCAGGAGGACGCGACCAGCCCCACCTGGCGCAATGTGATCGGCGGCCAGCTCTCGCTGTTCGACGCGATCCGCGATCGGCTGAGCTTCACGAGCCCCGAGGGCAAGGAGTACCGTGTCACTGCGGAGCGCACGCCGACGATCGTGATGCGACCTCGCGGCTGGCATCTCGTCGAGAAGCACATGCGGTACGTCGACGCGCAGGGGCAGTCGGGCGCCGCCTCGGGCAGCCTCGTCGACTTCGGCCTGTACGCCTTCCACAATGCCCGCGAGCTCGTCGCCCGGGGCCGCGGCCCGTACTTCTACATCGCCAAGCTCGAGTCGAGCGAGGAGGCGAAGCTGTGGGACGACATCTTCACCTTCACCGAGCAGGCGCTGGGCCTCGATCACGGCACGATCCGCGCTACGGTGCTCATCGAGACGCTGCCGGCGGCCTTCGAGATGGAGGAGATCCTGTACGTGATGCGGGATCACATCGCCGGCCTGAACGCCGGGCGCTGGGACTACATCTTCTCCATCATCAAGAACTACCGCGGCCGGGGCGCGCGCTTCGTGCTCCCCGACCGCAGCGAGGTCACGATGACGGTCCCGTTCATGCGCGCCTACACCGAGCTGCTCGTGCAGAGCTGCCACAAGCGCGGCGCGCACGCCATCGGCGGCATGAGCGCGTTCATCCCGAACCGCCGCGACCCGGAGGTGACGGCTCGCGCCGAGGAGAAGGTGCGCGCCGACAAGCACCGCGAGGCGAACGACGGCTTCGACGGCACCTGGGTGGCCCATCCGGATCTCATTCCGGTCGCGCAGGCCGAGTTCGATGCGGTGCTCGGCGAGCGCCCGAACCAGGTGGATCGGCAGCGCGACGACGTGGAGGTCACCGCTGCGCAGCTCCTCGATGTGCGCATCGGACGCGACATCACCGAGAGCGGCGTGCGCGACAATGTGTCGGTGGCGATCCGCTACATCGAGGCCTGGCTGCGCGGTCTCGGGGCGGTGGCGATCGACAATCTCATGGAGGACGCCGCCACGGCCGAGATCAGCCGTTCCCAGATCTGGCAGTGGATCTATCAGGACCAGTCGACGGCCGAGGGGACGCGGATCACCCGCGACTGGGTGCGCGAGATCGTCGAGGAGACGGTGGCCGGACTGGATCGCTTCGACGGCGACCGCTATAACGACGCCGCGGCCCTCTTCGCCGACGTCGCCCTGGGGGACGACTTCCCGACGTTCCTCACCGTGCCCGCCTACAGCCGCTATCTCGTTGACGCCTGAGGGGGAGTGTGCGAGCTGCGGTGCGGCCCCGGGGATCCGTCCCCGGGGCCGCACCCGTGTTCGGCGGCCGGCGCAGCCCGCCCTCCTCGCGGTCTCGCTCGGGCGCCGGATACGCTGAGGGGACGTGAGGAAAGGAACCGGGATGGGATTGTTCGGGAAGAGCGAGCGGCCGGAGTCCGGCGGGCTGGAGGCGCTCGCGCCGCTGTCGAAGGACCGGATCAAGGCCGCTCTGGAGCGCGCCGGCTGGTCGTACACGGTCGATTCGGACGGCGATGTCGGCGGCGGCTGGGAGTACGGCTCCTTCTACTTCTTCGTCAACGGGAAGATGGACGAGCTGCTGTGCGTGCGCGGCTTCTGGCGCGGTCGGCTCGACGGCGACGACTACGCGCGGGCTCTCGAGGTGTGCAACATCTGGAATGCGGACAAGCTGTGGCCGAAGACCTACGTGGGGCGCGACGACGAGGGGATGGTCCGCATCAACACGGAGCACAACGTCGATTACGAGCACGGCCTCACCGACGAGCAGCTCATGCAGCATCTGCTCTGCGTCATCAACACGAGCATGGCGTTCTTCGAGCACGTCAATGAGCAGTTCCCCGAGGCCTGGGAGCGGTTCCGGCCGGAGGGCTGAGCCGGCCGGCTCCCCCGCGCGCGGAGAGCTCGTCCCCTGCATGCGGTGCACCACGCACCCGCATCGTGCAAGCGGTAGCGCCGAGCGGCGCCACGCAGGAGAATGAGGGTGCATGCAGGCGGCATCGGGGCCCCGGTCCCGTTCCTCCGCGGACAGGAAGGATGACGAGCATGACGACAACGACGACGTCTGAGCGGGGCGGGGCGCGGGTTGCCGTGCAGCGCTTCGGCACCTTCCTCTCAGGCATGATCATGCCGAATATCCCGGCGCTCATCGCGTGGGGCATCTTCACGGCGTTCTTCATCCCCGTCGGCTGGACGCCGAACGCGCCGCTCGCGACGATCGTCGAGCCGATGATCCACTATCTGCTGCCGCTGCTCATCGCCAACACCGCGGGACGCATGGTCTATGACACCCGTGGCGGGGTCGTGGGCGTCGTCGCGACGATGGGCGCGATCGCCGGCTCCGATCACCTCATCGCCGAGTTCAATGAGACGCTGCCCCCGGGCGCCGAACCGTTGAACCCGATACACATGTTCATCGGCGCCATGATCCTCGGACCGCTCGCCGCCTGGACGATGAAGCGCCTCGATGCGCTCTGGGCCGAGCACGTGCGCGCGGGCTTCGAGATGCTCGTCAACATGTTCTCAGCGGGGATCTGGGGATTCATCATGGCGATCGTGGGCTTCTACCCGGTCGCCTGGCTGGTGAACGGCATCATGACGGTGCTCGGGAACGCCGTGAACTGGCTGGTCGAGACGAACCTGCTGCCGCTCACCAGCATCTTGATCGAACCCGCGAAGGTGTTCTTCCTCAACAACGCGATCAATCACGGAGTGCTCACTCCGCTCGGCACCGCCGAGGCGGCCGAGACCGGGAAGTCCATCCTGTTCCTGCTCGAGGCCAACCCCGGTCCCGGGCTCGGGATCCTGCTCGCCTTCACCTTCTTCGGGGTCGGGATGGCGAAGGCCTCCGCTCCGGGCGCGGCGATCATCCAGTTCTTCGGCGGCATCCACGAGGTCTACTTCCCCTACGTGCTCATGAAGCCCCTGCTGCTGATCGCCGCGATCGCGGGCGGTGCGACGGGCGTCGCGACGAACATGGTCTTCGACGCGGGCCTGCGCGCGCCCGCCTCGCCGGGCAGCATCATCGCCGTCCTCGCCCAGACCGCTTCCGACTCCTATCTCGGCGTGATCCTGTCGGTCGTCCTCTCGGCAGCGGTGTCGTTCGCGATCGCGGCCGTGATCCTGCGGGCCTCGCGGCGGCGCGATCTCGAGACCGAGAATGCCGGGGATCTGAGCGACGCCATCGCGCGCACCGAAGCGAACAAGGGCAAGTCGAGCACGGTGCTCGCGGGGCTCGCCGGCTCGTCGGCCGGCGGGAGCCCGGCCGACGCCCAGGCCCCCGCAGCCGCTGCGGGCCGGGCCGGCGCAGCGCCCGTCCCGAGCGGCGACGCCCCCTCCCCCGGTCCCGTCGGCTCGATCATCTTCGCCTGCGACGCGGGCATGGGTTCGAGCGCGATGGGCGCGACGGTCCTGCGCGCGAAGCTGAAGTCGGCTGGCGTCGAGGGCGTCACGGTCAGCAACAGCGCGATCTCGAAGCTGGGGCCGGGCGCCGCGGACATCGTCATCACGCACGCGGACCTCACCGACCGTGCCCGCGCGCAGATTCCGGAGGCTGAACACGTCTCCGTCGACAATTTCATGTCCAGCCCGCGCTACGAGGAGGTCGTCGAGCGGGTACGGCAGTCGCGGGCCGAGGCGGGGTGACGGGCATCGCCGGCTACGCCCCGCCACCGGAGTCGTCGCTCTCGCCCGTCTCACCCGCCACGGACGCGGCGAGCGGTTCCCTGGCAGGCACCTCGACCCACCACCCGACGAAAGGACCACGATGAACGAGATCCTCCAGAAGCGCAGCGTGCTCGCCCCGGGAACGGCGAGCGACCGCGACGCCGCGATCCGCGAGGCCGGCGGCCTCCTGCGTGAGGCCGGCGCGGTCACCGCGGCCTACGTCGAGTCGATGCTCGAACGCGAGGCCTCGGTGTCGACGTACATGGGGAACCTCCTCGCGATCCCCCACGGCACGAACGAGGCGAAGGGGGACATCCTGGCCTCGGCGCTGAGCTTCGTCCGCTACGACCGGCCGATCGACTGGGGCGGAAACGAGGTGCGCTTCGTCGTCGGCATCGCGGGACGCGGCGACGAGCACCTCGAGATCCTCTCGAAGATCGCGATGATCTTCTCCGACGGCGACGCCGTGGAGCGCCTGCTCGCGCTGCCGGACGCCGCGGCGCTGCACGCCGAGCTCTCGAGAGCGGTCGAGCCGTGAGCGCGCCCGTCGCCGTCCACTTCGGCGCCGGCAACATCGGCCGGGGCTTCGTGGGCCTGCTGCTCGACCGGGCCGGCTACGAGCTGGTCTTCGCCGATGTGAACGCCGGGCTGATCGACGCGCTGCGCGCGACGCCCTCCTACCGTGTGCATGAGGTCGGCGAGCACCCGCGCACGCACGAGGTCACCGGCTTCCGCGCCCTCAACAGCGCCGCGGACCCCCGCTCCGTCGCGGAGGCGATCGCGGACGCACGGGTGGTCACCACGGCCGTGGGCCCCACGGTGCTCCGCTTCATCGCCCCGCTCATCGTCGAGGGGCTGCGCCTGCGAGCCGCGGACTCCCCGAGCCTGCAGATCATGGCGTGCGAGAACGCGATCGGGGCCAGCGACACGCTCGCCGCCGAGGTCCGGGCGCTGCTCTCCCCGGCGGAGGCGGCGGAACTCGCCGGCCGCGCGGAGTTCGCCAACACCGCCGTCGACCGCATCGTCCCGGCGCAGGCCACGGACGCGGGCCTCGACGTGACGGTGGAGAGCTACTTCGAGTGGGTCGTGGACGAACGCCCCTTCGGCGAGCAGCGGCCCGACATCCCCGGCGTCACCTGGGTGCCGCAGCTCGAACCGTATATCGAGCGCAAGCTCTTCACCGTGAACACCGGGCACGCCACCGCGGCATATCTGGGGTGGCTCGCCGGTCACGAGGGCATGTCGGAGGCGCTCGCCGACCCCGAGGTGCACGCGGGCGTGCTCGCCGCGCTGCGCGAGACCAAGGAGATGCTCGTGCGCGCGCACGGTTTCGAGGCAGAGGCCCAGGAGGCGTATCTGCAGCGGATCCTCACCCGCTTCGCGAACCCGCAGCTGACGGACACGGTGCGGCGCGTCGGGCGCCAGCCGCTGCGGAAGCTCTCGCGGCATGAGCGCTTCATCGAGCCAGCGGAGCGTCTCGCCGCGGCCGGCACCTCCCCCGCCGCACTGCTGCACGCGATTTCCGCCCTGCTGCGCTTCGATGTGCCGGAGGACGCCGAGAGCGTCGAACTGGGGCGCCTGCTCGCGACGCGAAGCCCCGAGGACTTCGTCGCGGAGGCGACCGGCCTCCTCCCCGGAGACGCGCTCACCGCTCAGCTCGTCGAGCTCGTCGCGGAGACGCAGCGGGCGCGCTGAGCGGGCGGCGTGCACCCCGGTTGCCGAGTTATCGCTTCGCCTCGTTCGCGCGCTCGATCGCCGGCCCCAGCTCGTCGACCATGAGCGTCTCGGTGTCGAGCTGCCCGGTGCGGTACGCGGCACGGCCCACCATGTGCGCGGCGATCGGCGCCGTCAGCGACTGGAACACGAAGACCGGCACGAGGCCGAGCAGCGTGGCGACGGAGCGCTGATCGAGCGCGACGGCGGTGATCACGAGCAGCAGGCCGAAGATCTGCGGCTTCGTCGCCGCGTGGAGCCGGCTCAGCGCGTCGGGGAAGCGCAGCAGGCCCACCCCTGCCGCCACCGACAGGACCGCCGCGAGGAAGACGCAGACCATCGACGCGAGGTCCATGATGCCTCCGAGCGTCACCGCCTCAGACATGGCCGGCCTCCTTTCCCGCCTCCGGCACGCTCGGCTGCTCAGCACGGCGCTTGACGAAGCGCGCGACAACGATGGTCGCGAGCGTCGCGGTCGCAGCGATCACCGTCATCAGCGGGATCGTGTCGGTGTGGCCTCTGACCACCATGTCCGTGCCCACCGCGAGCATCAATGTCGTCAGGAGCACGTCGGAGGCGATCATCCGGTCGAGGATCGTCGGCCCGCGGACGATCCTCACGATCGCAGCCAGGGCCGTCACCGTCAGCCCGACCCCCGCGGCGACGGCGAGCAGCGACATGGTCAGGCTCATCGGATGCCCCCGATCTCCTGCTTGGATCCGAGTGTGAGGACGAGCAGCCGCTCGATCTTCCCCGCTTCGCGGCGCACGGCGGAGATCTCGCGCTGAGTGGGCGTGTTGAGCACGTGCAGATACAGGATCGAGGCGAAGCGGTCGACCTCGGCGACGAGCGATCCAGGGATCAGCGACATGGTGAGCGCGACCATCGTCATGATGAAGTCGGAGCGCGTGCGCAGCTTCACCGCGATGATCGACGTCTGCGGGGGCAGGCCCGGCCGCACCGCGAGCCAGGCCACCTGCCAGGAGGCGCGGGCGAGGTGCCAGAAGAAGTACCCGAGGTAGCGCAGCGCGTACCACGGGTTGAAGCGCCCGGCGAGCTCCACGGGCGGCAGGTAAAAGACCCGCATGACCACGAATGCCACGGTGACGCCGCTGAGCACGGACAGGAGGGAGACCTCTTTCCAGAGCATCATCCAGAGCACCACCAGCCCGAGCAGCAGCGGAAGCTCGTGCAGGCGCACGCCCCACTCAGCCCGGCGTGCGGTGCGCGTCAGCTGCGGCCGGCTCACGGGAGCACCTCCCCCGCCGGATCGGTGTCGCCGCTGCCGCTGCCGAGCTGACCCGGCGTGTCGCCGAGGATGAGCTCGACCAGGGCCTGCGGCGCCGCCATGTCCTCGCCCGCCCGGTCCGCGTAGGCGTACAGCGGACCGGCGAAGATGGTGAGCGCGACGCTCACCGCGACCATGGACGCCGTCGCGGCCACCATGAGCCGCGGGATCTCCTTCTGCTCCTGGGTGGGGGCGGCGTCGGGCGCGTCGTGCAGCTGCAGGAACAGCGCCTCCTCCCGTTCGCGCAGCACCTTCGCCTCGGCGCTCGGCTTCGGCGCGGGGGCCGGAAGCCGCCCCGGCTCCGCCCGCTGCTGCGGCACGGCCCCGGTATCGGCCGTGACCTCGGCCCGCTTGCGGGGACGCCAGAACGCGAGCACCCACGCGCGTGCCAGCGCGTAGAGGGTCAGAAGTGAGACGAGCGCGCCGACCCCGATCAGCCAGTAGGCGCCGGGCGTCGCCAGCTCAGCCGCGACCGTGAAGAGGCCCACCTTGCCGATGAAGCCGGAGAACGGCGGTATCCCGCCGAGATTGAGCATGGGGATGAAGAACAGCACGGCGATGACGGGCGAGGCGCGCAGCATGCCCCCGAGCCCCTGCAGCGAGGTCGTGCCTCCCTGCCGCTCGAGCAGGCCGACCGCCAGGAACAGGGTGGTCTGCACGATGATGTGGTGGGCGATGTAGTAGATGGTCGCCGCGAAACCGGCCGCGTTCGCCATGCCGATGCCGAAGATCATGTAGCCGATGTGGCTGACGAGCGTGAATGACAGCAGCCGCTTGATGTCGAGCTGCGAGACCGCGCCGAGGATCCCCACGACCAGGGTGAGCCCGGCGACCACGAGCAGGAGGCCGTCGACGCTCGAGTCGGGGAACAGCAGCGTCTGGCTGCGGATGATGGCGTAGACGCCGACCTTCGTGAGGAGGCCGGCGAATACCGCGGTCACCGGCGCCGGCGCCGTCGGATACGAGTCCGGCAGCCAGAACGACAGCGGGAAGACGGCGGCCTTGATCCCGAAGGCGATGAGCAGGGCCAAGTTGAGGAGCAGCTGCACCTCACTCGGCAGCTCGGCGATGCGCACGGTGAGCTGCGCCATGTTGACGGTCCCCGTCGCGCCGTAGATGAGTCCGATGGTCGCGAGGAACAGCACGGAGGAGACGAGCGAGACGATCACGTAGGTGACCCCGGCGCGGATCCGCTGCGCCGTGCCTCCGAGGGTGATGAGCACGTAGCTGGCCACGAGGAGGATCTCGAAACCGACGTAGAGGTTGAAGAGATCCCCGGCGATGAAGGCGTTGAAGACCCCCGCCCCGAGCACCAGATAGGTCGGGTAGTAGATCGACACCGGCGTCTCCTCGTCCCCGTCCGCGAGGCCCTGACCGATGGAGAACACGAAGACGCCCAGGAGCACGACGGAGGAGACGGCCAGCATCAGCGCGGAGACACGGTCGACGACAAGGGCGATCCCGAACGGGGCCGCCCAGCCGCCCACCTCCATGATGAGCACGCCCTGCTGATCCACGATCCACATGAGGGCCCCGCTGAGCGCGAGCACGGCTCCCAGGGCGACGAGCGTGATGCCCTGCTGGAGCTTGCGGTACCCGGGAACGGCAAGCGCGAGCGCCGATCCGACGAGCGGGATCAGCACGACGAGAGGCACCAGCGCCGTCATCGTCTCTCCTCCCCGTCATCCCCGCCACTCGCCGCGACGCGCTCGTTCTCGGCTGCGCCGTCCGCGCGTCCCTCGTCCGGCTCGCCGTCTCTGTCGCCGTGCTCGTCGTCCGCCTCCTCGTCGGAGAACTCGGGCGCTTCGGCCAGGTCCTCGTCCGTGACCTCGACGGTCGTGAGCGCCTCGGTCGAGGCGATCTCGAGATCGGCCTCGTCGTCCTGCACGGTGTCGTCGAGGCCCCGGGCGAGCCGCCAGGAGCGGTAGATCAACGCCAGCAGGAACGCGCTCACGCCGAAGGTGATGACGATGGCCGTGAGGATGAACGCCTGCGGCAGCGGGTCGCTCATTTCCTCCGCGCTCTCCTCGCCCACGAGCGGCGCCACCCCGAAGGAGCCCGTCATCAGGAAGATGAGCAGGTTCGTCGCATTGCCCACGAGCAGGAAGCCGAGCAGCACGCGCGTGAGCGTGCGATCGAGCAGCAGGTAGACCCCGCAGGCGTAGAGCACGACCATTGCGGCCACGAGCACCAGGGGCATCGTCATCGGGCGCCCACCTCCTCCTCTTCGAAGGATGCGACCTCCGCCTCCTCGTGCTCGTCGATCTCGGCGCCCAGGCTGCGGAGCACGTCGAGGATGAGCCCGAACACGACGAGGTAGACGCCCACATCGAAGAGCGTCGAGGTGACCAGCGGCACGGTGCCGAAGACTCCGAGATCGAGGTCAATCCAGGCGGAGGCGAGTGCGGACTGCCCGAATGCCATGGGAAGCAGCGCCATCGACACCGCGAGCGCGAGGCCGACGCCGAGGATGCGGCCGGCGTCGAGCGGAACTGTGGCACCGAGCTCGTAGCGGCCGCCAGCCAGGTAGCGCGCCACCAGAGCCAGGCCTGCCACCAGTCCGCCGGCGAATCCGCCGCCCGGGGTGTTGTGGCCGGTGAGCAGCAGATAGATCGACAGGATGATGAGCGCGTGGAAGATGAGCCGCACGACCACCTCGAGCAGGATGGAGCGCCGAGCCGGGTTCAGGTGGCGCCCGGCGAGCAGCCAGCTGAGGCGGCTCGCCGGATGGTCGGGATCGGCGATCCGCATCAGGTGCTCCCGCGCCTGCGTCCGCGCTTCGCGACGGCTCAGCTTCGGCCGCAGATCCGCACGGGTGCGCAGGAAGACCAGGGACGCCACGCCCGTCGCCGCGGCGAGGATCACGGAGAGCTCACCCATCGTGTCCCAGCCGCGGACGTCCACGAGCATCACATTGACCGTGTTGGCACCGTGACCTCCCGCGTAGGCGAGGCCGGGGAGCTCGAGCGAGATCGGCTCCGCGATCCGCGAGCCCAGGGCGACCACGGCGAAGGCGCCGAGGACGAGCCCCACGCCCACGCCGATGATCGCCCTGATCCAGCGGACCCGCAGGGGGTGGCGGGTGCCGAAGCGCTGGGGCAGGCGCCGGATGACGAGCACGAAGGCGATGAGCGTGACGGTCTCGACGAGCGCCTGCGTGAGCGCGAGATCGGGCGCTCCGTGCGTGGCGAAGATGGCGGACATGCCGAAGCCGGTGACGCCCACCAGCACGACCGCCTGGAAGCGGGTGCGGGCACGCAGGGAGAAGACAGCGGCCACGATCATGATGAGCGCGATGGGGACCTCGATGGGCGTCGCGACCCACTCCACCCGGCTCGGCCACTCCGCGACCACGATGAGCGTGCCGCCGAGCGTGCCCAGTGTCACGAGGAGGATCACCGCGAGGTAGAAGGGCAAAGAGCCGCGCTGAGTGAGCGAGGTGACCCGGACGGCGAGGCTGTCGAGCCAGTGCGTGAGCACCCAGTAGGCGTGCGACGCGGAGAAGCGCTCGGGGATGGGACGCAGCACGACCGTCGTGCGCGACACGATGGGGATGAGGATCGCGCCGACGACGATGACGGCGACCGAGGCGCCGAGCGCTGCGGAGAGCCCATGCCAGAGCGCGAGATGCTCGGGATCCGCCGCCGGCACCGTCGCCTGGAAGATCCGGTCGACGGACCGCGCGAGGATCCCGCCGAGGAGCGTCGCAAGCACGAACGCCGCCGGAGCGATGCAGATGCTCCACCGCGGACGGTGGATGACGGCGCAGGCTGCGGTGTCGGGCTTGTCGGCGAAGGCGCCCCAGATGAACCGGCCCATGTACGCCACCGTGAGCATGCTGCCGACCACCGCGACCGCGAAGGCGAGGGCGGCGATCGGGCGCTCGTCCCTGATTGCGAGCAGCTCCGTGAAGGCGGATTCCTTCGCCACGAAGCCGAAGAACGGCGGCAGGCCGGCCATTGATGCCGCGGCGAAGGTGGTGATGAGTGCGAGCACCGGCATGCGTCGCCCCAGACCGCACAGCTTGCGGAGGTCGCGCGTACCGGTCGAGTGGTCGATGATGCCGACAGCGAGAAAGAGCGGCGCCTTCGCGAGCGCGTGGGCGATGAGCAGCGCGAGCCCCGCGAAGGAGGCGCGCGGGTCCGCGACGCCGATCACCATCACGAGCAAGCCGAGCTGGCTCACCGTTCCGTGAGCGACGATGAGCTTGATGTCGAACTGCTTGAGGGCGCGCACGCCGCCGTTGATCATGGTGATGGCACCGAGGATCACGAGCGTCTCCCGGTAGCCCGCGACGTCGCCGAAGCCCGGGCTGATGCGAGCGACGAGGTACACACCGGCCTTCACCATCGCCGCCGCGTGCAGGTAGGCGCTGACCGGCGTCGGGGCCGCCATCGCGCCGGGAAGCCAGAAGTGGAAGGGGAAAATCGCGGACTTCGAGAGCGCACCGGCGAGGACCAGGAACACGGCGACGGTGGCCACCGGCCCGCGAGGCGCCTCCGCCACGATCTCAGACAGCCGGGAGGTCCCGGCGAGCTGCGCCAGCAGGACAAACCCCACGAGCATGGCGAGTCCGCCGAGAACCGTCACCATGAGCGCCTGCAGCGCCGCTGCGTTCGCCGTGCGGAGGCGCGTGACGTGGCCGATGAGCAGGAAGGAGAAGACGGTCGTCCCCTCCCAGAAGATGAACAGGAGGTAGACGTCATCGGCGAGCACCAAGCCGAGCATCGAGGTGGCGAAGCCCATGAATACTGCCGCGAAGCGCGGAAGGCCGGCCTCACCGTCTTCGAAGTACTGGGCGCAGTAGAGCAGCACGAGCGATCCCGCCCCCGTGACGAGGAGCGCGAATATCGCGGAGACTGCGTCGAGACGCAGCGTGAGGGTCATGCCGAGCTGAGGAATCCAGGGTACGGACTCGGTGAGGACGGTGCCGGAGAAGACGGGCTGAGCCAGCCAGATGAACACGAGGAACACCACTGCGAGGAGGGCGGCAAGCGCGATGAAGGTGCGGCGTCCGAACCGCTGCATCACGGGGTGGATCAGAAGGGCACTGAGAGCGAGGACGAGCAGAACGCTCATCATCACTCCCATAGGCAGCCCGCTTCCCCGTGTGTCGCCGTGTGCTCTGCGAGCCAGTCTATCGGAAAAGAGACTGAAAACCGGCGGCGCGGGGTGGTCCGGGCGCGCCACGCGGAGTAGCATTCCGCTTTCGCGAATCGAGGAGCGCATGAAAAAAGCCCCAGGGCGTTCACCAGCAGTGGTGAAGCCCCGGGGCTCTGGAAAGGTGTCCGGCGGTGTCCTACTCTCCCACGAGGTCCCCCTCGCAGTACCATCGGCGCTGTCAGTCTTAGCTTCCGGGTTCGGAATGTGACCGGGCGTTTCCCTGACGCTATGGCCGCCGTAACTCTATCAACATGTGTGCACACCCACCCCTGTGCGGGGGTGCGGGGTGTGGACCGTCTGTTGGGAACCACAAAGTGGACGCGATACATCGTTACGTTACTGCTCATGTCCACCCCACAAAACTGGGGGCGGGTTGAAGTCAAGTCATCGGCTTATTAGTACCAGTCAGCTCCACACCTTGCGGCGCTTCCACATCTGGCCTATCAACCCAGTCATCTACTGGGAGCCTCACGAACCGAAGTTCATGGAGATCTCATCTCGAGGCCGGCTTCCCGCTTAGATGCTTTCAGCGGTTATCCATCCCGAACGTAGCCAACCAGCCATGCCCTTGGCAGAACAACTGGCACACCAGAGGTCCGTCCAACCCGGTCCTCTCGTACTAGGGTCAGATCCTCTCAAATCTCCAACGCGCGCAGAGGATAGGGACCGAACTGTCTCACGACGTTCTAAACCCAGCTCGCGTACCGCTTTAATGGGCGAACAGCCCAACCCTTGGGACCAACTCCAGCCCCAGGATGCGACGAGCCGACATCGAGGTGCCAAACCATGCCGTCGATATGGACTCTTGGGCAAGATCAGCCTGTTATCCCCGAGGTACCTTTTATCCGTTGAGCGACAGCGCTTCCACAAGCCACTGCCGGATCACTAGTCCCGACTTTCGTCCCTGCTCGACCTGTCAGTCTCACAGTCAAGCTCCCTTGTGCACTTACACTCGCCACCTGATTGCCAACCAGGTTGAGGGAACCTTTGGGCGCCTCCGTTACTTTTTGGGAGGCAACCGCCCCAGTTAAACTACCCACCAGGCACTGTCCCAGAACCCGATCAGGGTCCGTAGTTAGATGTCCAATATGACCAGAGTGGTATTTCAACAACGACTCCACAAGAACTAGCGTCCCTGCTTCACAGTCTCCCACCTATCCTACACAAGCCACACCGAACACCAATACCAAGCTGTAGTAAAGGTCACGGGGTCTTTCCGTCCTTCTGCGCGTAACGAGCATCTTTACTCGTACTGCAATTTCGCCGAGTTCACGGTGGAGACAGCTGGGAAGTCGTTACGCCATTCGTGCAGGTCGGAACTTACCCGACAAGGAATTTCGCTACCTTAGGATGGTTATAGTTACCACCGCCGTTTACTGGGGCTTAAATTCAAAGCTTCGAACCCGAAGGCTCTAACCTCTCCTCTTAACCTTCCAGCACCGGGCAGGCGTCAGTCCGTATACATCCACTTGCGTGTTGGCACGGACCTGTGTTTTTAGTAAACAGTCGCTTCCCACTGGTCTCTGCGGCCACCACACCCTTTCCCGCGCAAGGCGGTATAAGCGGGTGGCCCCCCTTCTCCCGAAGTTACGGGGGCATTTTGCCGAGTTCCTTCACCATGATTATCTCGATCTCCTGAGTATTCTCTACCTGACCACCTGAGTCGGTTTGGGGTACGGGCAACAGCAAACCTCACGTCGATGCTTTTCTCGGCAGCATAGGATCACCAGCTTCCCCATACGGGTCCGCATCATGTCTCACCCGAAGCCCCGAACTATTCATCCGGGACGGGCTACGCATTTACACCGGGACAACCATCGCCCGGCACTGGCTACCTTCCTGCGTCACACCTCACGCTCACCACCCCAGTTCGGGTTCACAGCCGCAACCAGGCATCACCCGAAGGATCCACCCGGCATTGGTTTGTTTAGCACTACTGGTTAGGTCTTTGACGGTTTACCGCCGGTACGGGAATATCAACCCGTTGTCCATCGACTACGCCTGTCGGCCTCGCCTTAGGTCCCGACTTACCCAGGGAAGATTAGCTTGACCCTGGAACCCTTGGTCTTCCGGAGGACGGGTTTCTCACCCGTCTTTCGCTACTCATGCCTGCATTCTCACTCGTGTGGCATCCACGACTGGATCACTCCGCCGCTTCACTCGCCACACGACGCTCTCCTACCCATCCATACGGCTGGACCACGAAGGCCTACCTGTTATATGAATGCCGCAACTTCGGTGGTGTGCTTGAGCCCCGTTACATTGTCGGCGCGGAATCACTTGACCAGTGAGCTATTACGCACTCTTTCAAGGGTGGCTGCTTCTAAGCCAACCTCCTGGTTGTCACAGCAACTCCACATCCTTTTCCACTTAGCACACGCTTAGGGACCTTAGTTGGCGATCTGGGTTGTTTCCCTCTCGACTATGAAGCTTATCCCCCACAGTCTCACTGCTGCGCTCTCACTGACCGGCATTCGGAGTTTAGCTGACGTCAGTAACCTTGTAGGGCCCATCGGCCATCCAGTAGCTCTACCTCCGGCAAGAAACACGCAACGCTGCACCTAAATGCATTTCGGAGAGAACCAGCTATCACGAAGTTTGATTGGCCTTTCACCCCTATCCACAGCTCATCCCCTCAGTTTTCAACCTAAGTGGGTTCGGTCCTCCACGCGCTCTTACACGCGCTTCAACCTGGCCATGGATAGATCACTTCGCTTCGGGTCTAGGACATGCGACTGAACCGCCCTATTCAGACTCGCTTTCGCTACGGCTACCCCACACGGGTTAACCTCGCCACATATCGCTAACTCGCAGGCTCATTCTTCAAAAGGCACGCCGTCACCAGAACAAGCTGGCTCCGACGGATTGTAAGCAAACGGTTTCAGGTACTCTTTCACTCCCCTCCCGGGGTACTTTTCACCTTTCCCTCACGGTACTCGTCCGCTATCGGTCATCTGGGAGTATTTAGGCTTATCAGGTGGTCCTGACAGATTCACACGGGATTTCTCGGGCCCCGTGCTACTTGGGATACACACCACGCGGTAAAACCATTTCGGATACGGGACTCTCACCCACTCCGGTCCGCCGTTCCAAGCGGTTCTCCTATAGCTTCACTCTCACGTCCAAGACTCAGCAGCGCCTTGAGGCATGTCCCACAACCCCGATGATGCAACCCCTGCCAGGTATCACACACCACCGGTTTAGCCTCTTCCGGGTTCGCTCGCCACTACTACCGGAATCACTATTGTTTTCTCTTCCTGTGGGTACTGAGATGTTTCACTTCCCCACGTTCCCTCAACCCGCCCTATATATTCAGGCGGGAGTCACCAGGTACGCACGCGCCCTGGCGGGGTTTCCCCATTCGGAAATCCTCGAATCACAGCCCGTTTATCGGCTCCCCGAGGCTTATCGCAGATTACTACGTCCTTCTTCGGCTCCAGATGCCCAGGCATCCACCGTTTGCTCTTTGAAACTTGAAATCACATAAGCATTAATCAGAACACACACCCCCAAAAAGGGCATGCGAACCAATGAAAATAAAGTAAATAAACCAGCCCCACCACCCAAACCCGAAGGCCCAGATCATGACGCCGGCTTAGATGCTCGCGTCCACTGTGTAGTTCTCAACGTACGGTCGATCCCACCATCACGAACAACACGTTCCGTGACCGCAGGTCAGAAAACCAGCACCCACACCCCGAAGAGCATGAACGCCTGGTCTCCCAGGACCCAATAATGTGCACCCGACGAACAACCCCCATCACCCGCCCAGCTTTCCCCCCGACCCGAAAACGAGCCAGTGTACTCACACAGACGAACAGACAGAGCCTGCCCTGTTGACATATGTTCCACCCATGAGCGGCCGGCATCACACATTCGGTGATGACCCGACCATTCTGCGCACCCGAAACGGGTGCGAGTGCTCCTTAGAAAGGAGGTGATCCAGCCGCACCTTCCGGTACGGCTACCTTGTTACGACTTAGTCCTAATCACCAGTCCCACCTTCGACGGCTCCCTCCACAAGGGTTAGGCCACCGGCTTCGGGTGTTACCGACTTTCATGACTTGACGGGCGGTGTGTACAAGGCCCGGGAACGTATTCACCGCAGCGTTGCTGATCTGCGATTACTAGCGACTCCGACTTCATGGGGTCGAGTTGCAGACCCCAATCCGAACTGAGACCGGCTTTTTGGGATTCGCTCCACCTTACGGTATCGCAGCCCTTTGTACCGGCCATTGTAGCATGCGTGAAGCCCAAGACATAAGGGGCATGATGATTTGACGTCATCCCCACCTTCCTCCGTGTTGACCACGGCAGTATCCCATGAGTTCCCGGCATAACCCGCTGGCAACATAGGACGAGGGTTGCGCTCGTTGCCGGACTTAACCGAACATCTCACGACACGAGCTGACGACAACCATGCACCACCTGTATACGAGTGTCCAAAGAGTCCTGCATCTCTGCAGTGTTCCCGTATATGTCAAGCCTTGGTAAGGTTCTTCGCGTTGCATCGAATTAATCCGCATGCTCCGCCGCTTGTGCGGGCCCCCGTCAATTCCTTTGAGTTTTAGCCTTGCGGCCGTACTCCCCAGGCGGGGAACTTAATGCGTTAGCTACGACACAGAACCCGTGGAACAGGCCCTACATCTAGTTCCCAACGTTTACGGCATGGACTACCAGGGTATCTAATCCTGTTCGCTCCCCATGCTTTCGCTCCTCAGCGTCAGTTACGGCCCAGAGATCTGCCTTCGCCATCGGTGTTCCTCCTGATATCTGCGCATTCCACCGCTACACCAGGAATTCCAATCTCCCCTACCGCACTCTAGCCTGCCCGTACCCACTGCAGGCCCGAGGTTGAGCCTCGGGTTTTCACAGCAGACGCGACAAGCCGCCTACGAGCTCTTTACGCCCAATAATTCCGGACAACGCTTGCACCCTACGTATTACCGCGGCTGCTGGCACGTAGTTAGCCGGTGCTTTTTCTCCAGGTACCGTCACTTGCGCTTCTTCCCTGACAAAAGAGGTTTACAACCCGAAGGCCGTCATCCCTCACGCGGCGTTGCTGCATCAGGCTTGCGCCCATTGTGCAATATTCCCCACTGCTGCCTCCCGTAGGAGTCTGGGCCGTGTCTCAGTCCCAGTGTGGCCGGTCACCCTCTCAGGCCGGCTACCCGTCGTCGCCATGGTGAGCCATTACCTCACCATCAAGCTGATAGGCCGCGAGTCCATCCCGAACCGATAAATCTTTCCACCCACACACCATGCGGTGATGGGACATATCCAGTATTAGACGCCGTTTCCAGCGCTTATCCCAGAGTTCGGGGCAGGTTACTCACGTGTTACTCACCCGTTCGCCACTCATCCACCCAGTGCAAGCACCAAGCTTCAGCGTTCGACTTGCATGTGTTAAGCACGCCGCCAGCGTTCGTCCTGAGCCAGGATCAAACTCTCCGTAAAAAACAATGCATACCCAGCACCGGAATAAGGCACCAAGCAGCGAGTTTGACCTGACAACAGACCATCAAAAACTGACAATCCAGTTATCCAAAAAAGGAATCTCCAACACCATCACAACGATGACGCCGGGGATAAATAATTGGCATATGACAATCAAGTGCACACTATTGAGTTCTCAAAGACCAGACACCACCCGTCACACCGACTTCACAGCCGGAAGCTCCGAACAGCAACCTGTCTAACTTACCACTCCCGCTTGCTCTTCGCAAACTCGCGCATCCTTGAGGATGAGCATGAGAATCTCAGCCCCTCGGGGCTGCATCTCAGTGGTGAGATCGAGACTCCCACTTTACTCACTCGGGCAAGACTTATCAAGTCCCGTCCCGGGTGATCCTGAGGGATCCGATACGCTCCGGATTCGAGCCGCTTCCGCGTCTCACTCCGTCGCGCTGACAAGGGATTACATTACGCGGGTCCGGGCCGGAGGCGCAAAGCGGCGCCGCATCCCGGGCGTGTCCCACTCCCCCGCCGCCCCGGGCGCTCGGCAACCGCGCCCCCGGAGCCCTTGCGCGGACTCAGGAGCGGGACGGGCGGAGTGCTTAGATGGACGGGTGAACGAGCGTCCCGCATCCGAGCAGCCCACCCCCTCCCCCGCAGATTTCGGCTTCACCGTCGAGCATCGCCTCGACCGCGGAGGCGCCGAGGGCAGCGACGGCCGCCCGCTCGGCCGCGTCGGCACCATCCGCACGCCCCACGGCGAGATCCAGACACCCGCGTTCATCCCGGTCGGGACGAAGGCCACCGTGAAGTCGCTGCTTCCGGCCGCGGTGCGCGAGCTCGGCGGTCAGGCGGTGCTCGCGAACGCCTACCACCTGTTCCTGCAGCCCGGCAGCGACATCGTGGACGAAGCGGGCGGCCTGGGGCGCTTCATGAACTGGGACGGCCCCACCTTCACAGACTCGGGAGGATTCCAGGTGATGTCGCTCGGCGTGGGCTTCAAGAAGGTGATCTCCATGGCCGAGAACGCGCACCGCAGCGACGAGGTGATCGCCGAGAACAAGGAGCGGCTCGCGCACGTCGACGAGGACGGCGTCACCTTCAAGTCCTTCCTCAACGGGGACCGCCACCGCTTCACCCCCGAGGTGTCCATGCGGATCCAGCACCAGCTCGGCGCCGACATCATCTTCGCCTTCGACGAGTGCACCACCCTGCTCAACACGCGCAGCTACCAGGAAGACTCCGTCGACCGGACCGCCCGCTGGGCCGTGCGCTGCCTCGACGAGCACGCTCGCCAGACCGCCGAGCGCGCGCACCGCCCGTACCAGGCGCTCTTCGGGGTGGTTCAGGGAGCCCAGTACGAAGACCTGCGGCGCACAGCGGCGCGCGGGCTCGCGGAGATGAGCGGCGATGCCGCCCCCGAGCAACGCTTCGACGGATTCGGCATCGGCGGCGCCCTCGAGAAGAGCGAGCTCGGCACCATCGTGGGCTGGGTGAACGACGAGCTCCCCGAGAACAAACCCCGGCACCTGCTCGGCATCTCCGAACCCGACGACCTTTTCGTCGCCATCGCGGCGGGCGCCGACACCTTCGACTGCGTGGCACCGTCGCGCCAGGCACGCGGCGGCACCCTGTACTCCAGCACCGGGCGGATCAACGCCAAGGCCGCGACCCAGCGCCGGCGATTCGAGGCGATCGACCCCGAGTGCGATTGCTACACCTGCGAGAACACCACCGCCGCATACCTCCACCACCTGTTCAAGGCGAAGGAAATGCTGGCCTCCACGCTCGCGACGATCCACAACGAGCGCTTCATCGTCCGCCTCGTGGACCGGATCCGGCAGTCGATCATCGACGGGACCTTCGCGGAACTGCGCGAGGAGACGCTCGGGCGGCTCGGGCGAGCTAGGAGTTCGCGCGGATAGCGCGCTCCTCCGCGCTGCGGATCACCCGGATCACCCGCGTGGTCACCGGTAGCAGCACCACCTCGGCGAGCACCTTCACCACATAGCCGAGCACGACGTACATCACGAAGTCGATGCCGGTAATGATGCCGGCGAAGGCGATCGTGCAGAAGAGCAGCGTGTCCACGAGCTGACCGGCGAGCGTGGACACGATCAGCCGGGTCCGCAGGAACCGCCCTTCGGTGCGGCGGCGGAGCCGGTCGAGCACCCAGGCGTTCAGCAACTGCCCGACCAGGAACGCAGCCAGGCTGGCGGCGACGATCCGGGGCACGAAGCCGAGCACCGCCGCGAACGCCTCCTGATTCTCCCAGCCGTCGGCGGGCGGCGACAGCTGCACCGCGAGGATCGTCAGCGAGGCGAGCAGCGCCAAAGCGAACGCCGTGAAGATCGCGCGGCGAGAAGCGCGCAGGCCGTAGACCTCGGCGATGACGTCGCCCAGGATGTAGGCCAGCGGAAAGAGGAACACGCCCCCGTCGAAGACGAGCGGGAGCGCGAAGCCGCCCAGCTGGATCGCGCCGAACGCGATCGGCTTCACGGCGACCACGTTCGAGATGAGCAGAACGCCGACGAAGATCGCGGAGATGACGGCGTAACGCGATCCTGCCGCCGCGGCACGGGCACCCGGAGTCAGATACCGCCGCTCGTCGTCCGCCCGCTCGCGCATCGCCACCGCTTCACCCGTCGTGTTCATTCCGCCCACTGTACCCGCTTCACTCGTCGACCACGCCGACGCCGAGCGCGCCCCGGATCATGTCCATGTTGAGCTTCGCCGCAACGCGGGCGCCCTCGCCCGCCGCGATGATGAGCTGCTGCGGGCCCGGCGGAACGATGTCGCCCACCGCGTACACGCCCCGGATCGACGTCTCCCCGCGTTCGTCGACGACGACGAGCCCCCAGCCATCGCGCTCGATGCCGAGCTCGCCGAGGAACTCGACGGGTGCGTGCCAGCGCGGCCGCACGAAACCGCCGACGCGCGGGATCACCTCGCCGTCGGCGAGCCGCACCCCCGTCATCTCGGCGCGGTCGCCGACGATGTCGTCGATCGGCCGGCGCTCGACGCGGATCCCGATCGAGGCGAGCTGCCGCTCCTGCTCGGGGGTCACCGTGTCGGCGCCGTTGGTGAACACGATCAGATCGGAGCTGAAGCGGCTGATGAGCAGCGCCCGCGCGAACACGTCGCTCGTCTCGCCGATCAGGGCGAGCGGCGCAGCGGACTTCTCGAATCCGTCGCACTCCACGCAGCTGTGCAGCGCGGTGCCGTAGTA
Organism: Leucobacter massiliensis; assembly: GCF_002982315.1. GTDB lineage: Bacteria > Actinomycetota > Actinomycetes > Actinomycetales > Microbacteriaceae > Leucobacter > Leucobacter massiliensis. Next base: position 210,037 of record NZ_MWZD01000014.1, read on the forward strand.
GGCGCGGATCATCGGGAGCGCGGGCAGTTCCTCCGTGAGACCGGCGGCGATCAGCACCCGCCGCGCGGTGAACTCCGCGTCCGCGGAGCCCCGGATCCCCGTCCCGCGCACGCGGAAGCCGATGCCGTCTGGGAAGCCCGCCGCCCGCGCCTCCTCCGGGGCGAGCGGTACGACCTCCCGCACGACCGCCTGTGCGTAGATCGCGGAGGGATACGACTCGAACTCCTCGCGACCCAGCCGCCGCAGCTCCAGCGGGGGCGCCCCGTCGCGGGTGAGGAAGCCGTGGGAGCGGAGGGTCGCCGAGTGCCGCGGCCGGTTGCTGTCGAGGATCGCGATGCGCCGGTTCGCGCGCACCAGTTGCAGTCCCGCCGAGAGCCCCGCCGGGCCGCCGCCGATCACCGCGACGCCGATGGGGGCCTCAGGGAGGGCGCGATCCTGTCCCCTCATGCTGCGGCGGGGCCCCCGCCGAGACGGTCCGCGAGCCGCCGCAGGCGCGCCAGCGACTCCTCGCGCCCCAGCAGCTCGAAGGACTCGAACAGCGGCGGCGACACCCGGCGGCCCGAGGCGGCGACGCGCAGCGGCCCGAAGGCGAGTCGCGGCTTGAGCCCGAGCTCGTCGATCAGTGCCTGCTGCAGCGCGGCCTGGATCTGCTCGGTGCGCCACTCCCCGGCGGGCAGCGCCTCCAGCGCCGCGATCCCGGCGGCGAGCACCTGCGGCGCGTCATCCTTCAGCGAGCGCAGCGCGTCATCCTCGTACACCAGCGCATCGGCGCTCGTGAAGAGGAAGCCGAGCATGCCCACCACCTCGGAGAGCACCGTGACCCGGCTCTGCACGAGCGGCACGGCGGCGCGCACCGTGGCGAGCTGCTCCGCGGAGGGCTCGACCGGCAGGGCGCCGCCCGCGATGAGATAGGGCAGGATCCGCTGCTCGAAATCGTCCTCGGAGAGGAGCCGGATGTGATCCGCGTTGATGGCGTCGGCCTTCTTCTGGTCGAAGCGGGCCGGGTTCGGGTTCACGTCCGCGACGTCGAAGGCCACGACCATCTCCTCACGCGTGAAGACGTCACGGTCGGGTGCGAGGGACCAGCCCAGCAGCGAGAGATAGTTGAGGAGTCCCTCGGGGATGAAACCGCGGGCCCGATGATTGAGAAGGTTCGATTCGGGATCGCGCTTCGAGAGCTTCTTGTTGCCCTCTCCCATCACATAGGGCAGGTGACCGAAGTTCGGGATCGCCTCCTCGATGCCGAGCTCGACGAGCGCCCGGTGCAGGGCGATCTGACGCGGCGTGGAGGACAGCAGGTCCTCGCCGCGCAGCACGTGGGTGATCCCCATCAGCGCGTCGTCGACCGGGTTGGTGAGCGTGTAGAGCGGGGCCCCGTTCGGACGCACCACGACGAAGTCGATGGTGGAGCCGGCCGGGAAGGAGATGTCGCCGCGCACCAGGTCCGTGAAGGAGAGGTCGGTGTCGGGGACGCGGAAGCGCAGCGCGGGCTCGCGGCCCTCCGCCCGGAAAGCGGCGCGCTGCTCGTCACTGAGACCGCGGTCGAAGTTGTCGTAGCCGAGCTGCTTGGGGCGGCCGGCGGCCTCGTTGCGCGCGTCGATCTCCTCGGCCGTCGAGAAGCTCTCGTAGAGGTAGCCGGCCTCCAGCAGTCGGGCGATGACATCGCGGTAGATCTCGCCGCGCTGAGACTGCCGGTACGGGCCGTGCGGACCGCCCACGTCGATGCCCTCGTCCCAGTCGAGGCCGAGCCAGCGCAGGGAATCGAGGATCTGGGAGTAGCTCTCCTCGCTGTCGCGGGCGGCGTCCGTGTCCTCGATGCGGAACACGAAGGTGCCGCCCGTGTGACGCGCGTAGGCCCAGTTGAAGAGGGCGGTGCGCACCATGCCGACGTGCGGGGTGCCGGTCGGCGAGGGGCAGAAGCGCACGCGCACCTCGCTGCCGGTGGCCGTCGAGAACGGGCTGCCGTCGGCAGCGGAGGACTGGGTGGAGGCGTTCGCAGACATCGCCTCCTAGTCTAGTGAGTCCGCTCGGCGGGCGCGGGCCGCGCGCGCCGCAGCAGCACCGCGGCGACCGCGCCGAGGACGATGAAGCCGCCCGCGATCCCGGAGAGGACCCCGAAGCCGCCCGCCGCGAAGATCGCGCCCGACGCCGCGCCGAAGATCGCCCCGGCGGCGTTCATCGCCGTATCGGACTGCCCCTGGCGTCGCGGGCGCGCCGCGAGCGGCGTGACCTCGGTGAGCAGCGCCGATCCTGCGACCGTGACCATGCTCCAGCCGATCCCGAGCAGCACCAGCGCAAGCTGGACCACGAGCATCGATTCGCCGCCGAAGCCGGTGCCGAGCGCCGCGAGCCCGAGCACGGCGAAGCCCCCGAGCACCACCGGGACCGCGCCGAGCCGCCCCGCCGCCAGGCCGAACAGGGGCGAGAGCGCGTACATGCCGGCGATGTGCAGGCTGATGGTGATGCCGACCAGCGTGATGCTGCCGCCGTGGTGGGTGATGTGCAGCGGCGTCATCGCCATGATCCCGACCATCGTCGCGTGGGCGAGCGCGATCAGCGCGATCGCGAGGAACTGCGGGGTGCGGCTCGCCGCGGCCGTCATCCTCCCGGGCGACGGCGACGGCGAGGAGTGCGCCGAGACCGGGGCATCGCTCGCGGCCGCCGCGATCCGCCGCGCTTCCAGCAGCGGGTCGGGTCGCAGGCCGAACCAGACCACCAGCCCCGCTGCGAGCTGCGCGGCGATGGTGAAGACGAAGATGCCCGCCAGCTCGGGCAGTCCGAGCGCGCGGCCGACCACGGCGCCCGGGGTGATGAGATTGGGGCCGATGACCGCGCCGACCGTGATCGACCACACCACGAGCGAGAGATCGCGGGCGCGGTGCTCGGGCACCGCGAGGTCGGCGGCGGCGAAGCGGGACTGGAGCTGCACCGCGCTCGCGACGCCGAGGACCCCGAGTCCCGCGAACAGCAGCGGCGGCAGCTGCACGGCGGCCGCCGCGATGATGGCGAGTGCGCCGAGCACGGCGATGCCGTTGCCGGAGGCGAGCGCGATGCGCCGGCCGCGCCGGGCGGCGAGGCGGGCGAGCGGGATCCCCGCGATCGCGGCGCCGACCGCGTTCATGGTCGATCCGAAGCCCGAGAGGGCGTCGTTCCCGGTCACGTCGACGATCAGCAGCGCGCCTGCCGAGAGCGAGGCCCCGACGCCCAGACCGCCGAGCACGGTCGCGAGCGCGAGGATCGCGACGATCCGGCGCTGCGGGCCGCCCCTGCTCGCGAGGGCAGACACCCGCGCGGGCGCGGGCACCGCGCCGCTCACGCGACGGGCTCCAGGCCCCAGCGTGCGCCGTCGACGCCGGCGAGCAGGCGCTTCGCGAGACGCACCTGCGGGCTCTCGTTCGCCGTGACCATGGACACGATGCCGATGGTGCGGTGACGGGGCGGATCGAGCGGCAGCGCGCGGACGTCCTCGGGCAGCATGCGCGCGGCGGCGAGCGCGAGTCCCGGAACGAGGGCGACGGCGCCGCCCGCGGCGGCCATCGCGATCATGGCCGGGACGTTGTCGGTCTCCTGGATGATGTCGGGTTCGAAGCCGGCGTCGGCCGCCGCGCTGAGCAGATGGCCCCGGCACTTCTCGCAGCCTGCGATCCAGTGCTCCTCGGCGAAGTCGCCGAGGTGGGCGGCGCCGTCCCGCGCCCGATCCTCGGAGACCACGAGATGCACCTCCTCGCGCCACAGCGGGAGGAAGGCGCTTCCCGCCGGATGCTCGGCCGCGCCCTCGTAGTCGAAGACGAGCGCGCAGTCGACCTCGCCGTCGCGCAGCATCGCGGTCGCGGCGGGCGGCTCCGCCTCGCGGTACTGCAGCGCGACGTCGGGCGCCTCGCGCGCCAGCTCGCGCATGAGGGCCGGGACGATCGTGGCGCTCGCGCTCGGGAAGCCGACGAGCCGCAGGGTGCCGGCCCGCTCGCCGCGCAGATCGTCGATGGCGGCGATGGCGGCGTCGATCTCGGCGCACACGGTGCGCCCGTGGTCGGCGAGGATGCGGCCGGCGGGGGTGAGGCGGATGCCCCGGCCGCTGCGCTCGATGAGGGGCACGGCGAGCCGGGTCTCGACGCGCTTGATGCGCTGGCTCACGGCGGGCTGGCTGAGGCCGAGGCTCGCGGCGGCGGCGGTGAGCGAGCCGGTCGTGGCGAGCGCGGAGAGGATTCGCAGCTCGGTCGAGTCGATCGAGCCGACCGGGTCGGCGGTGCGGAGCTGGGTCATGCGGCCGATTCTACGCCCCTCATAACCAGAAGTGAAATAAATCATAAAAATGATTCCCTTACATTATGGATTGGCGTGTCCTACGCTGGCCAGATGCATACCACCGCCCACGCCACCCCAGCCGCAGAAAGCCCCTTCGCCCACCTCTGCTTCGCCGCCGGTCCGGGCTACCTCTCCGCCTGCACCGGAGGCCTGCCGACGGCAGCGACCGCGGCGGCCATGCGCAGCTACCTCGACGACTGGGCGGCCGGCCGCGCCGACGCCCGCGCCCTGGGAGAACAGGCGGAGCGCTGCCGCGCGCTCTACGCCCGGATCGCCGGGGTACCCGCCGAGCGGGTCGCCCTCGGCTCGCAGGTCTCCCAGCTCGTCTCCGTGGTCGCGAGCTCGGTCCCCGACGGCTCCGAAGTGCTTTGCGCAGCCGGCGACTTCGCCTCGCTCGCGCACCCGCTCGAACAGCTCGCGCACCGCGGCGTGAGCGTGCGCTACGCGCCCGTCGCGCGACTCGCCGAGGAGGTGCGGCCCGGCACCGCGCTCGTCGCCTTCTCGCTCGTGCAGTCCGCGAGCGGCGAGGTGGCCGACGCCGCGGCGATCGCGGACGCCGCAGCGCGGGCGGGAGCCCGCACCCTCGTCGACCTGACCCAGTCGCTCGGCTGGCTGCCCCTCGGCGCGGCGCCCTTCGACTTCACCGTCTGCCACGCCTACAAGTGGCTGTGCGCCCCGCGCGGCACCGCCTTCCTCACGGTGCGCGAGGGCCTCGACGACGAGCTGCGACCCCTTGCCGCGGGCTGGTGCTCCGCCGACGACATCTGGTCCTCGTGCTACGCGGGGAACATGCCGCTCGCGGCCGGCGCGGGGCGCTTCGACGTCTCCCCCGCCTGGCCCGTGATCGGCGGCACCGAGGCCGCGCTCCGCGACATCGCGTCCCTCGACATCGACGCCGTCCACGCGCACGACCTCGCCCTCGCCAATGCCGCCCGCACAGCCCTCGGCCTCCCCGCGGGAGGCTCGGCCATCGTCACCTGGTCCGACCCCGCGGGCGACGACCTCGCGGCGCTCACCGCGGCCGGGATCGTTGCGTCCGGCCGCGCAGGCAACGCGCGGATCAGCTTCCACCTCTGGAACACCGAGGCGGACGTCGCCCGGCTCGCCCGGGCGCTCGGCCGCTGAAGCAGAAGGGGGCGCGTGGATCCCGGAAGACGAGGGGCGACCCGCGACCCTCAGCGGGCAGCCGCGAAGGCCTCCGCCTCCGCGCGATCCTGCTCCGTCGCGACCAGCTGCCCGCAGGCGCCGTCGATCTCCTTGCCTCGCGTGTCGCGCAGCGTCGTCGGGATGCCCGCGGCGTTCAGCCGGTCGACGAACTCACGCGTCACCTCGCGCGTCGAGGACGTCCAGATCGAGCCGGGCGTCGGGTTCAGCGGGATCGGATTGACGTGCACCCAGCCCCGGCCGCGGGCGTTGAGTTTCTCCGCGAGCAGATCCGCACGCCAAGCGTGATCGTTCATGTCCTTGATGAGCGCGTATTCGATGGACACGCGCCGGCCCGTCCGCTCGTAGTAGTGGTAGGCGGCGTCGAGCACCTCCTCGACCTTCCAGCGGCTGTTCACCGGGATCAGGTCGTCGCGCAGCTGATCGTCGGGCGCGTGCAGCGAGAGCGCGAAGGTGATCGGGATGTTCTCGTCCGCGAGCTTGCGGATCGCGGGCGCCAGGCCCACGGTCGACACGGTGATGCCGCGGGCCGACATGCCCAGCCCCTCCGGAGCAGGCGCGATCATGCGGTGCACCGCGTTCATCACGCGCTTGTAGTTGGCGAGCGGCTCCCCCATGCCCATGAACACGATGTTGTTCACGCGTTCCGGCTCCGCGCCGTTGCCGCTCGCGCGCACGCGGCCGAGGCCGCCCTCGGCGATCACGCGGTTGGCCTGCACGATCTGGTCGAGGATCTCAGCGGTCGACATATTGCGCGTGAGACCCGCCTGGCCGGTCGCGCAGAAGGGGCAGTTCATACCGCAGCCGCACTGGCTCGACACGCACAGGGTGATACGGCCCGGGTAGCGCATGAGCACCGACTCGACGAGGGCGCCGTCGAAGAGCCGCCACAGGAACTTCACCGTCGCGCCGTCGTCGGTGACGAGCCGCTTCACCTCGGTGAGCAACGGCGGGAAGAACGCCTCCGCCAGCCGCTCCCGGTGCTCCTTCGGCAGATCGGTCATCTGCTCGGGATCGGTGGTCCGGTGCTCGAAGTAGTGCTTCGAGAGCTGCCGCGCACGGAACTTCGGCAGCCCCATCTCGGCCACCTTCGCCTCGCGCTCGGCGAGGCTGAGGTCGGCGAGGTGGGTGGCGGGCTGCTGCACGCGCGGCGAGGCGAACTGCAGCGTGGGCCGCCCGTCGGGGGTGGTGAGCTGCTTCCAGCCCTCCGCCTTCGGGCGCACCTGCGGGCGCGCGGACCCCTCGCTGCGGGGGCGGGTGCGGATCAGCCGGCCCTCGGCCGGCTGCGCATCGTGAGTGAGCTTGTTGGGATCCATCGCCCCCATTGTCTCATCCGCCGGCGCCGGCAGGCTGAGCGGTGCGGGCCGGCGTTCCCGCGGTCGCGGCCGTGACCGCGGGAACCGCCGCCCGCTCAGAGCATCCGGGAGCGGATCAGGAAGCGCAGCCCCTCCGGCGCCTCGAGCGAGAATCCCGAACCCCGGCCCGGGACCGCGTCAACCGTGAGATGCGTGTGCGCCCACAGCCCGAACTGCTCGCGCGACATCCAGAAGCCGATCTCGCGCGGCGATCCGGCCCCGGACCCCGAGCCGCCCGGGAGCGGCGACAGCTCGAGGGTGCCGAGCAGCACGTCCTGCCCGCCCACCTTGAACTCCCCCGCCTGATAGCACATGGGCGAGCTGCCGTCGCAGCAGCCGCCCGACTGGTGGAACATCAGGGGGCCGTGCATCTCCCACAGCCGGTCGACCAGCTCCAGCGCCGCGGGGGTGAAGGCGAGACGGCTCGCCTCCTCCCCCGGCACCTCGGGCCGCGCCTCGACGGCCGCGCCACCGTCACTCGCATCGGACACGATCCGCTCCTCACCGCGAGGTCACGCCGCGGCGAGCCGCAGCACCACCCGGCCGTCGATCTTGCCGGCGCGCATCTCGTCCAGCACCTCGTTCACATCGTCCAGCGGCCGCTCGGCGACCGTCGGCTGGATGAGGCCGCGCGCGTAGAAGTCGAGCGCCTCGACCATGTCCTGCCGCGTGCCGACGATCGAGCCGCGGATCGTGAGGCCCTTGAGCACGATGTCGAAGATCGGCGCGGGGAAGTCCCCCGGCGGGAGCCCGTTGAAGACGATCGTGCCGCCGCGGCGCGTCATGCCGATCGCCTGCCCGAAAGCGGAGGGGTGGACGGCGGTGACGAGCACGCCGTGGGCACCGCCCGTCTCCCGCTGGATCGCCTCGACGGGGTCGGTGTCCCTCGCGTTGACGACCACCTCGGCGCCGTGGCGCTTCGCGAGCGCCAGCTTGTCGTCGGCGATGTCGACCGCCGCCACGCGCATGCCCATCGCAACCGCGTACTGCACGGCGATGTGCCCGAGGCCGCCGATGCCCGAGATGACGACCCACTGGCCGGGACGCACCTCCGTCACCTTGAGCCCCTTGTAGACCGTGACCCCGGCGCACAGCACCGGCGCCACCTCGACCGGGTCGGCGCCCTCGGGGATCCGCGCCGCGAAGTCGGCGTCGACCAGCATGTACTCCGCGAAGGACCCGTCCACGGAGTAGCCGCCGTTCTGCTGCCGCTCGCACAGCGTCTCCCAGCCGGTCCGGCAGTGCTCGCAGTGGCCGCAGGCCGACCACAGCCACGCGTTGCCGACGAGGTCGCCCACGGCGAGGTCGGTGACGCCCTCGCCGAGCGCCTCCACGACGCCCACCCCCTCGTGACCCGGGATGAACGGCGGGCTCGGCTTCACCGGCCAGTCGCCCTCGACGGCGTGCAGATCGGTGTGGCAGACGCCGCTGGTGAGCACCCGCACGAGGGCCTGGCCCGGGCCGGGGACGGGACGATCCTGCTCGGCGACGTCGAGCCGGGCGCCGAAGGACGGGACGGAGGCTGCGCGCATGGTCTGCGTGGTCATGGTGATGCTTCCTTTCATCGGTGATGGGTGGCGATGCGGGACCGGCTCGGGCGCCGGCCCCGCGGAGCACGGCTCAGAAGAAGCCCAGTTCGGTCTCGCCGTAGCTGACGAGCAGGTTCTTGGTCTGCTGGTAGTGATCGAGCATCATCAGGTGGTTCTCCCGGCCGATGCCGCTCGACTTGTAGCCGCCGAAGGCCGCGTGCGCCGGGTAGGCGTGGTAGTTGTTCACCCACACGCGCCCCGCCTCGATGGCTCGGCCAGCACGGTAGGCGGTGTTGCCGTTGCGGCTCCACACGCCGGCGCCGAGGCCGTAGAGCGTGTCGTTCGCGATCCGGATCGCGTCGTCGAAATCGGTGAAGGTCGTCGCCGACACGACCGGGCCGAAGATCTCCTCCTGGAAGATGCGCATCGAGTTGTCGCCGCGGAAGATCGTCGGCTGGATGTAGAAACCCTCCGAGAACTCGCCGCCGAGATCCTCGACCTCGCCGCCGATGAGCACCTGCGCGCCCTCCTGCTTGCCGATGTCGAGATACGACTTGATCTTCTCGAACTGGTCGTTGGAGGCCTGCGCGCCCACCATCGTGTCCGTGTCGAGCGGGTTGCCGCGCGTGATCCGGCGCGTGCGCTCCACCACGGCGTCGAGGAAATCACCGGCGATCGACTCCTGGATCAGCGCCCGAGAGGGGCAGGTGCAGACCTCGCCCTGGTTGAGGGCGAACATCGTGAAGCCCTCCTGCGCCTTGCTCCAGTAGGCGTCGTCCTTCGCCATGACGTCGTCGAAGAAGATGTTGGGGCTCTTGCCGCCGAGCTCCAGCGTCACCGGGATGATGTTCTCCGAGGCGTACTGCATGATGAGCCGGCCCGTCGTCGTCTCACCCGTGAAGGCGACCTTGCGGATGCGCTTGTTCGTGGCGAGCGGCTTGCCCGCCTCGGCGCCGAAGCCGTTGACGATGTTCACGACCCCCGGGGGCAGCAGATCGCCGATGAGCTCGAAGAGGAACAGGATCGACACCGGGGTCTGCTCGGCCGGCTTCAGCACGACGGCGTTGCCTGCCGCGAGCGCGGGCGCGAGCTTCCAGGTCGCCATGAGGATCGGGAAGTTCCAGGGGATGATCTGCCCCACCACGCCGAGCGGCTCGTGGAAGTGGTAGGCGACGAGATCCTCGTCGATCTGGGAGATCCCGCCCTCCTGGGCGCGGATCGCTCCCGCGAAGTAGCGGAAGTGATCGACGGCGAGCGGGATGTCGGCGTTGAGCGTCTCGCGCACCGCCTTGCCGTTCTCCCAGGTCTCCGCGACCGCGATCGCCTCGAGGTTCTGCTCGATGCGATCGGCGATGCGGTTCAGGATCACGGCGCGCTCGGCCGGGCTGGTGCGCCCCCAGGCTGGCGCGGCGGCGTGCGCCGCATCGAGCGCGGCCTCGATGTCCTCCGCCGTGCCGCGCGCCACCTCGCAGAAGGCCTTGCCCGTCACCGGGGTCACGTTCTCGAAGTACTGCCCCTTCACGGGCGGCACCCACTCGCCGCCGATGTAGTGCTCGTAGCGGCTCTTGAACTGCACCAGCGAATCCGGCTGCCCCGGGGCTGCGTAAACGGCCATGTCGGCCCTCCTTTGACGTCGTTGTCGGCGCCGGGCCGGCCTGTGCGACCCGGTTGCCGCAGACGCTACGCGGCGCATCGTTGCAGCAACGTTGCACGCAGGAGTCGCCGAGGTTTCCTCGGCTGCCTCAGAGCTCGGCGAGCTGTTCGAGGCGCGCCACCACCCGCGCCCGCTTCGGGGAGAGCGGCGGGAGCACCTGCAGCAGCGTCTCCCACACCTGGGCGTCGTCGGCCGCCCAGCTCTGCGCGTACTCGAACAGCGGATCGGCCGCGGCGGACTGCAGCATCGACTCGCGCAGCGTCGCGTCGACCTCGGAGCGCAGGCGCTCCGCCGAGGGCGCGGCCGAGCCGGGCAGCACCGGGCCCTCATAGGCGGCGAGGGCGAGCCGGTGGGCACCGCGCCCCAGGGCCTCCAGCGCCTCGAGTGCGTCGACGCGCAGCGGGCCGCTCAGCCGGTAGGGGCGGGAGAGCAATTCGAGTCCGGTGCCGTGCCGCTCGAGCCAGCGGCGCAAGCGCACCAGCTCGGGGCGCAGCGTCTGCTCCGAGCCGCCGTCGCCGTACACCTGCTCGGCGAGCGCCGTGGCACTCAGCCCCTGCGGGTGCGCCGCGAGCGCGAGCAGCACCTCGGCGTGCCGGCCGGAGACGGGCACCGGCGCCCCGCCGTGTTCGAGCAGTGCGGGATCGCGGCCCAGCACCACGAGGCGGGGCGGCTGCCGGCGCTCCGGCACGGCCCGCCGCGGCGGGGCTGAGGCGCCCGGCCGCTCAGACTCGATGAGCGCACGCAGCGACTCGAGCTTCAGCTCCGCCTCGACGGCGGCGAGCGTCGCCTCGACGAGCGGCAGGAGGTGCGGCGAGGCGGCGGCGTCTCCCCCGGTGACGTCGATGACGCCGATGATCGAACCGCTCGACGGATCGTGCACGGGGGCCGCCGTGCAGCTCCACTGGTGCACGGCACGGTTGTAGTGCTCGGCTCCGAGCACCTGGATCGCGTGGTCGAGGGCGAGCGCACTGCCCGGTGCGCTCGTGCCGACCGCGGCCTCCGACCAGTCCATCCCCGCACGGAACCCCATCTCCTCCGCCCGGGACCGCAGCCTCGCGTCCCCGTCGAGCCAGAGCAGGCGGCCCGCCGCATCGCCGACGGCGACGATCAGGCCCGAGTCGCCGGCCTCCTCGAAGAGCAGGCGCTGCACCACCGGCAGCACGCGCGCGATGGGGTGGATGCGGCGCAGCTCGGCGAGCTCCTCGTCGCTCAGCGCCGGCCGCTCCGGGGTGAGCGACGGGTCGAGGGTGCGCTGCAGCGAGCGGGCCCACGACTCCACCACGACCGGCCGCAGGCCGGCGCGGCTCGCGAAGCGGCGCAGGGAGTCCGGATCGTCGTGCGCCACTTCACCCGCGACGAAGGCCTCGTGCGCGGCTGCGAGGCGCGCGCGACGCTCGCGTGCCGACTCGCCGCTGCGCAGCGCCCGCCACTCGCTCGACATCCCGGCTCCTTCCCCGCAGCCCCTGCCCCCGAGGGTAACCGAGAAAGCTCCCGGCGGCGTCGACGGCGTGCGCCTCAGCTCACTCCTGACCGCGATACAGCGCGAGCAGCGGAGCGATCCCGCCCGAATCCCAGGCCGCGAGCTGACGGTGCGCCGGCCCGCGGTCCGCCCGCCTGCGCGCCACGAAGTCGGCGACGAGCTCCGCGTCGCCCGCGACGGCGAGCTCATGGGCCGCGTGCTCGAGCAGCTGATCCACCACCTCGAACGCCGGCCGGGGCCGCGCGTCGAAGGGGTCGTAGAGCTCGCCGCCGAGCCCGTTGCGCGCGGCCAGCCAGTGCGCGCCACGCAGCAGGTCCGGCTGCGGCTGCGGCTGCCGGACGCCGAGCTCGTGCTCGCGGAGCGCACGCGCCGTCAGTGCACGGAACAGGACGGCGAGCGCCACCGCGTCCTCCGCACGCAGCTGCGCGTCGGCCGTACGCAGCTCGATGGTCGGAAAGTGCTCGGAGAGCCGGATCGACCAGTTCACGAGCGCCGCATCGACCAGCGCGCCCGCACCCACCAAGCCGCCGACGATGCGCTCGTACTCGGCTGCGTCGGCGAAGGGCGGCGGATAGCCCGAGGTGGGCCACTGCTGCGTCATCAGATAGCGCCAGCTCGCGTAGCCGGTGCGCTCCCCGAGGTACAGCGGTGAGTTCGCCGCCAGCGCTGAGAGGGTCGGCGACCAGTGGGCGAAGCTCGCAATGGCCGCCACCCCGGCATCCCGGGAGGGCACCTCGACGTGCACGTGCGCGCCGGTCGAGTAGTAGCGGGCCACCGAGCCGCGCACGGCGTCCGCGATCTGCAGGTAGCGCGGCTTCTCCACCACCCGGCCCGGGAGCTCGCCGCCGAGCGGCGGCAAGCCGGTGCCCGCCAGCACGATCCCGAGCCCCGCCGCCGCGCTACCCGCTGCCGTGCGGAAGCCGCCGAGGGATTCGATCGCCTCCCCGGCGGTCTCGCACACGGGCGTGGCGGTCTCGATCTGGCTGGAGAAGAACTCGTGCTCGGCTCGCTGCGCGGGCAGGGCCGCGATCAGCTCGTCCGCGGCGTCGCTCGGCAGGCCGGTCTCCGCGTCGAGCAGCAGGAACTCCTCCTCGACGCCGAACCTCGGCGCGCGGGCACCCTCAGCGATCATGCACACACCTGCCCTTCTCGCGGGTTTCCAGTGTGGCACAGCCCGTCCGGGGCGGCGCGCCTGTTACCGCGCGCCGCGCTCGCCGTCCGAGCCGGCGTTCCGCGCGCCGCTCAGCGCACGGGGTTGCTCAGCTTGCCGATGCCCTCGATCTCCACCTCGACCGTGTCGCCCGCAACGAGCGGCCCCACGCCGGCGGGCGTGCCGGTGAGGATCACATCGCCCGGCAGCAGCGTGAAGGCCTGCGAGGCGTACGAGACGATCCGGGCGAGCGAGTGGATGAGCTGGGAGGTGCGCCCCTCCTGGCGGAGCTCGCCGTTCACCCGGGTCACGATGCGGGCGTCGGCGAGATCCGGATCCGTCTCGATCACCGGGCCCAGCGGGCAGAAGGTGTCGAAGCCCTTGCCCCGCGTCCACTGGCCGTCCTTGAGCTGCAGATCGCGCGCGGTGACGTCGTTCGCGCAGGTGAAGCCGAAGACGCGCTTCAGCGCTTCCTCCTCCGGGACGTCCTTCGTGACCGCGCCGATCACCATCGCCAGCTCACCCTCGTGCTCCACCCGCTCCGAGATCGCGGGCAGGATGATCGGCTCGCCCGGGCCGATCACGGCGGTGTTCGGCTTCAGGAACAGCAGCGGCTCCTCGGGGACGCCGCCGCCGGTCACGCCCTGCATCTCCTCGACGTGATCGGCGTAGTTCTTGCCCACGCATACCACCTTCGAGCGCGGGATCACGGGCGCGAGCAGACGCGCCTGCTCCAGCGGAATGCGCCGCCCCGTCGTGTCGAAGCCCGCGATCATCGGGTCGCCGCTCAGCTCGACGAGCTCGACGCCCTCACCGTCGTCGGCGCGGTCGAGGATCCCGAAGGAGATCTCTCCCTCGAACTGGAACCGTGCGAGCTTCACGCGGCGGCCTCCGCTCCGGCGGGCACGAGCACCGTCAGCCAGCCGTGCCGGTCCTCACGCGCGCCGCTCTGGATACCGGTGAGCTCCTCGCGCAGCGTGAGGGTCAGCTCACCGGGCGCGCGGTCGCCGAAGTCGATGTCGAGCCCCTCGCCCTTCAGCCGGCCGATGGGCGTGATCACGGCGGCCGTGCCGCAGGCGAAGGCCTCCACGATGCTGCCGTCGGCGACGCCCTCGCGCCACTCGGTGACGGTGATGTCGCGCTCCTCGACGGCGTGGCCGCGGTCCTTCGCGAGCTGGATCAGGCTGCGGCGGGTCACCCCGTCGAGGATGTTGCCGTTGAGCTGCGGGGTGAGCAGCGTGCCGTCGCGCCGCACCAGGAAGAGGTTCATGCCGCCGAGCTCGTCGATGGTGTCCTCGGTCGCGGCGTCCGTGAAGAGCACCTGCTGGCAGCCGTTCTCGGCCGCGACGCGCTGCGGCAGCAGCGAGGCGGCGTAGTTGCCGCCGCACTTCGCCGCACCCGTGCCGCCCCGGCCCGCACGGGCCAGATCCTGGGACAGCCAGATCGACACCGGCTTCACGCCCCCGCTGAAGTAGGGGCCTGCGGGGCTCGCGATGACGAGGAAACGCGCCCGCTCGGCGGCGCGCACGCCGAGGAAACTCTCGTCGGCGATCATGAAGGGACGCAGGTAGAGGCTCTGATCCTGCCCGCCGGGTACCCAGTCGGCGTCTGCGCTGACGAGCTCGCGCACGGCCTGCACGAACAGCTCCTCCGGCAGTTCCGGCAGCGCGAGGCGGCGGGCCGACTCGTTCAGGCGGCGTGCGTTCGCCTCGGGGCGGAAGGTGACGACCGAGCCGTCCGGCCGGCGATACGCCTTCAGCCCCTCGAAGATCTCCTGACCGTAGTGCAGCACCGAGGACGCGGGATCCATCGGGATCGGGCCGTAGGGGACGAGCTCCGCGTCATGCCAGCCCGCGTCCCTCGTCCACACGATCGAGACCATGTGATCGGTGAAGTGGTTGCCGAAGCCCGGATCGGCGAGGATCGCCTCGCGCTCGGCGGCGGGCAGGCGATCGGCTTCGGTGCGGGTGAAGGCGAGGTCAGTCATGGTGTGCTCTCTTGCGTCGGGGTCTGTGCGGGTCGCGCCGTCGCGCGCCGGCTCTTCGGTTCAGGCGCTGCGCGGCGGCAGCTGGGCGATCACGGCGTCGCCGATCGCGGCCGTCGCGCACTGCGCGGCGCCTCGGGCGGCGAGGTCGGCGCGGACGGCGGCGCGCACGCGGTCGCCCTCGGCGGTGAGGCCGAGGTGGTCGAGCATGATGGCCGCGGAGAGGATCGCCGCGGTCGGGTCCGCCTGCTGCTTCCCTGCGATGTCGGGAGCAGAGCCGTGGACGGGCTCGAACATGCTCGGGAAGGAGCCGTCGGGATTGATGTTGCCGCTGGCTGCGAGCCCGATGCCGCCGCCGATGGCGCCGGCCAGGTCCGTGAGGATGTCTCCGAACAGGTTATCAGTGACGATGACGTCGAAGCGCGCGGGATCCTGCACCATGAAGATCGTCGCCGCGTCGACGTGCATGTAGTCGACCGCGATCTCGGGATACTCGGCGGCGACGGCCTGCACGGTGCGCTGCCAGGTGGCGCCCGCGTGCACGAGGACGTTGGTCTTGTGCACCCAGGTGAGCTTCTTGCGGGGCCGCTTGCTCGCCGTCTCGAAGGCGTAGCGCACCACGCGCTCGACGCCGTATGCGGTGTTCACGGAGACCTCGGTGGCGACCTCGTGCGGGGTTCCCGCCCGCAGCCGGCCGCCGTTGCCCGCGTAGGGGCCCTCGGTGCCCTCGCGGACCACCACGAAGTCGACCTCGCCGGGCTCGGCGAGCGTCGAGGCGACCCCCGGGAACAGCGTGCAGGGGCGCACGTTCGCGTAGTGGTCGAAGTCGAAGCGGAGCTTCAGCAGCAGGCCGCGCTCGATGTTCGCGTCCTTGAGGCGCGGGTCGCCGGGCACGCCGCCCACCGCGCCGAAGAGGATCGCGTCGTGCTCCGCGATGGCGGCCTGCTCCGCCTCGGGCAGCGTCTCCCCCGTCGCGAGGAAGCGCTCCGCACCCAGCCGGAACTCCGTGCGCTCCAGGACCGCGTCGCCGCCGTCGAGCACCGCGTCGAGCACGCGATTGGCCTGCTCGATCACCTCGGGTCCGATGCCGTCGCCCGGGATGACGGCGAGCTTGATGGTGCGGGTCACTGAACGCTCCTCTTCGTGCTGGGACACAACAGCACCAGCTTACTCCGGGCGCTCCGCGCGGGCCGTGCCTGCGCGGACGGCGCTTCACCTCGGCCGTGTACCTTTCTCACGAGCGTGTACCTCAATCACCGGGATCACGGTACACACTCGCGGGAAAGGTACACGCTCACAGGGAAACGCGCAGCGTTTCCGTGCGGCGACCGGCGGGCCCACCGGCCCGCAAGCCGCGAAGCGGGTTCGAAGCCCGCACGCCCCCCACCAACGACGAAAGCCCCGCCCGAAGGCGAGGCTTTCGATCCGGTGACCCCAGCGGGATTCGAACCCGCGTTACCGCCGTGAGAGGGCGGCGTACTAGGCCGCTATACGATGGGGCCGGACGCTTCCAGGCCTCGGGATTCCCACCCCGCTGCCGTGGCAACTCATCTATAGTGGCACAAGCTCCGGCTCACGGCAAATCGGGCCGTGCAGCCCGGGTGTGTCCCGTCGCGGCGCCGAGCTGACTTCCCGGCAGGCTGCCGAATGAGCGGGCCGCCGCGTTGCGCCTGTCACCGCTCGTCCGCGAGTTCCTCGGGGCTGGGGCGGAAGGCGCGGGCCGGGAGCTCGGGCCCGTCCCACACCTTGATGATGCCCCAGGCGACGGCGGCGAGCGGCACGGCGAGCACGGCGCCCAGGATCCCGCTCAGCACGGTGCCGATGGTCAGTGCGAGCAGGATCACCAGCGGGTGCAGCTTGAGCGCGCGGCCCATGAGCACCGGTTGCAGCAGATTGCCCTCCAGCTGGTTGACGAGGATGACGACGCCGACCACGAGCACCGCGCTGAGCGGTCCGTTCGCGACGAGCGCGACGAGCGCCGCGAGCGTGCCGGCGAGCGTCGCGCCGACGAGCGGAATGAAGGAGAGCACGAACACGAGCACCGCGAGCGGCAGCGCGAGCGGCACCTGCAGGATGAGGAGGCCGATCCCGATCCCGAGCGCGTCGACGGCCGCCACCGCGGCCGTGCCGCGGACATAGGAGCCGAGCGTCTGCACGGTCTTCGCACCGGCCCGCTCGGCCCGGGCCCGGCTGCGGCCCTCGAAGGGACGCAGCAGGAAGCGCCAGATCCGCGGCCCGTCCTTCAGGAAGAAGAAGAGCACGACGACCATCAGCACGAGCCCGGTGACGAAACTGGTGATGGCGCCGACCCCGGCGAGCGCGCCCGAGCCGAACTGGGAGCTCGTGACGAAGCCGGTGACGAAGTCGATGACCTTGTCGCGCCACTCGTCGAGCTGCTGCTGGTCGGGCGCGAAGGGCAGGGTGTTGATCCACCGGAGCACCTCGGTGAAGCCGTCCTGCGCCTGATCCTGCAGTTCGGACCACTGGTCGCGCACGGCCCACACGATCAGCCAGCCGACGCCGGTGAGCAGCAGCAGGATCGCGAGGAGCACGAGCACCGTCGCGAGCGCGGACGGCACGCGGTGCCGTCGCAGCCAGTCCATCACCGGGAAGAAGGTGCTCGCGAAGATCAGCGCGAGGAGGATCGGGATCACGACCGTGCTCAGCTGCCGCATGCCGATGATGACGCCGGCCGCGAGGACGACCACGATGATGATCTGCAGGGAGCGGGTGGCGAGGAGGCCGAAGCCGTCACCCCAGGCTCGGCGGGCGCGAACCGTCGCACCGAGACCACCGCTGGCCGCGGCGTCCTCCCCCGGGCGGGCGACGCCCGCGTGGTCTTCGAGGCGCGCCAGGCGATCCTCGACTTCGCGTCTCCCCCACCAGCCGAACATGTCGCCCTCCGTTCGCGTTTCGTCCAGCATATGGGCTCGGCCCCCGCAGCTTCCAGGGGGCTCTGCGCCCGGAACCCCGGGTCTCTGCTCCCGGTGCCCGGTGCCCGCAGGGGTCGCTGCTCCGTCTGCTGGACTAGCGCCGGACGGCGCGCTCCGCGATGAAGGCGCGCAGCTCGGCCTCGTCGTCGCGCATCTCGGTGACCCGCTGCGGCAGCTCGAGCAGACCCGAGAGCCGCTCGGGGATCCCGATCCGCTCGCCCGTCGCCTCCAGCACGATCTCCGGGAACTTGGCGGGCTTCGCGGTCTCGAGCACCAGCATCGGCGTGCCGGGCTCGACGTGCTCGCGCGCCACCTTCACGCCGTCGGCGGTGTGCGGATCGATGAGCACCCCGTCGCTCTCGAACACGGAGCGGATCGTCGCGACCCGGTCGGCGTGCGTGCTGCTGCCGCTCTGCACGCCGAACTCCTGCTCGAAGCGCGGCTGCTCGGCGGAGAGGTCGATCCGGCCCGTCCCGTCGAGCTCGCGCCACGCCGCAGAGAGCCGCTCGGGATCCCGGCCCAGCAGCTCGAAGACGAAGCGCTCCAGGTTCGAGGCCTTCGAAATGTCCATCGAGGGGCTGGAGGTGGCGAAGGTGTCGGCGGCGCCGCGGGGCGTGTAGACGCCGGTGCGGAAGAACTCGTCGAGGACGTTGTTCTCGTTCGCGGCGAGCACGAGCCGCCTGACGGGCAGGCCCATCGACTTCGCGAGGAAGCCGGAGAAGATGTTGCCGAAGTTGCCCGAGGGCACCGTGAAGGAGACCTCGAAGCGCTCGCGTGCGGCCGCGTCGAGCCCGTCGCTCGCGCGCAGCCACGCCCAGAAGTAGTACACGCACTGCGCCGTGACACGGCCGAGGTTCACGGAGTTCACGGCGCCGAGATCGTGCGCGCGCTTGAAGTCGAGGTCCGCGAACAGCGCCTTCATGAGGTTCTGGCAGTCGTCGAAGACGCCCTCGACGGCGATGTTGTGGATGTTGTCGTCCATCAGGGAGTACATCTGCGCGCGCTGGAAGTCGCTCATCCGCCCCTGCGGCGAGAGCATGAACACCGCGATGCCGTCCTTGCCGCGCAGCGCGTACTCTGCGGCCGAACCGGTGTCGCCGGAGGTCGCGCCGACGATGTTCAGCGCGCGGTCGTTCCGCGCCAGCACGTATTCGAGCGCCTGCCCCAGGAACTGCATCGCCATGTCCTTGAAGGCGAGCGTCGGCCCCTCCGACAGGCCGACGAGCGTCAGGCCGCCGCCGAGGGGCGTGAGCGGCACGACCGCCTCGGAGGCGAAGTTCTCGGCGCTGTAGGCGGCGCGGCACATGGCGGCGAGGTCATCCCGGGGGATGTCCGTCGCGAACAGGCCCAGGATCTCGGTCGCGAGCTCGGGGTAGCTGAGCGGGCGCCACGCCTCCAGCTGTTCGCGGGTGACCCGGGGAACGGACTCGGGGATGACGAGGCCGCCGTCCGTCGCGAGCCCCTCCAGCAGGATCGCGCTGAACGAGGCCGGCTCCATGCCGCCGCGGGTCGAGATGTACTTCACCGATGCTCCTTGTTCGAGGCCAACCCGTCCAGTCTATTGGCCCTGTCCACCGGCCTCCGAGCCCCCGAGTTCCCTCTCCCCGCGTGTTGCCCGCCATCGAGAGGGGAGAAACGCAGGCCCGACGGGGGTTGCGGCCTGCGTTTTCCCCCTCTCGGCGGAGTGGGCGGGGGGGGAGAAGGGAAGGGAAGGAGTTACCAGGAGACGGGGAGGGCTTTTCCCTCCTCGTAGCCGGCGGCCGACTGCAGGCCGACACGGGCGCGGGTGTGGAAGTCGCGCAGGGTCGCCGCGCCGGCGTAGGTGAAGGAGGATCGCACCCCCGAGGTGATCATGTCGAGGAGGTCCTCCACCCCGGGCCGCTGGGGGTCGAGGTAGATCTTGGAGGAGGAGATGCCCTCGGCGAACAGCTCCTTGCGCGCACGCTCGTAGGGGTCCAGCCCGCCGAAGCGGCCATGCACGGCCTTCGTGGAGGCCATGCCCCACGACTCCTTGTACTGCCGCCCCTCCTCGTCGCTGCGGAGCTCGCCGGGCGACTCGGCGGTGCCGGCGAACCAGGATCCGATCATCACCGAGGCGGCACCGGCCGCGAGCGCGAGCGCGACGTCGCGCGGGTAGCGCACGCCGCCGTCCGCCCAGACGTGCGCGCCCAGTTCGCGTGCCGCCTGCGCGGTCTCGAGCACGGCGGAGAACTGGGGGCGCCCCACCGCGGTCATCATGCGGGTGGTGCACATGGCGCCCGGCCCCACCCCCACCTTCAGGATGCCGGCGCCGGCAGACACGAGATCGTCGACGCCGTCGGCCGTGACGATGTTGCCGGCGACGATCGGCAGGCCGAGCCGCAGCCCGCTCACGGCGCGCAGCGCCCGCAGCATGCCCTCCTGGTGGCCGTGGGCGGTGTCGAGCACGAGCACATCGGCGCCGGCGGCGGCGAGGGCGCGCGCCTTGCCCGTCACGTCGCCGTTGATGCCGACCGCGGCGGCGACCGTGAGGCGCCCGTCCGCGTCGAGCGCGGGACGGTACAGGGTGCGGCGCAGGGCCGAGCGCTGGGTGAGCACGCCCACGAGCTCGCCCCGCGAGACGACGCACACCGCCTCGGGCGACGACCCGGCCGCGTGGCGCTCCGCGGGCTCCCCCACCGCGAGCGCCTCGGTGACGAGGTCGAAGGCGCGGCGGGGCTCGTCGAGTTCTCCGGCGTCGAGGACCGGGGTGTCGCCGCGGACGAGGCTCCCGAGCCGGGCGTCGGCGGGCACGGTGGCGAGGCGTTCCGCGGAGAGGATCCCGCGGACCAGTCGCTGGGCGATCCGCGCTCCGAACTCCGGAGCATCCCCCTCGGCGACGACCACGGTCTGGCCTGGCGCGCGCGGGATCAGCCGCAGCGCGTCCGCCGCGGTGGCGTCCGCGGCGAGGACGAGGGGCGTGTCGAAGGGGACGGGCTGATCCTTCACCCAGTGGATCGCGCGATCCATGGCGGCCGGGTCGAGGTCCTGCGGGAGCACGGCGAGGCCGCCGCGGCGGGCGAGCACGGCGGCGAGGCGGGGCCCGGTCACGGAGTTCATGTTGGCAGCGACGAGCGGGAGGGTGGCCGCCGTGCCGTCCTCGGGCGCCAGATCGACGCTGAGCCGGCTGCCGACATCGGAGTGCCGGGGCACGAGGAACACGTCCGAGTAGGTGAGATCGACCGCGGGAAGGGCACCGATGAATTCCATGTCTCCCACGCTAGCGCGGGCGGTGCGGCGCGTGATACCCGCCGGGCGCTCGTCCGAACTACGCTTGAGGTCGTCAACCGCAGGGAGAACGGGAAAGGGTTACGCATGTTCAAGGGTTTCAAGGAGTTCCTGCTCCGGGGCAACGTCGTCGATCTGGCGGTCGCGGTGGTGATCGGCGCCGCCTTCAACGCGGTGGTGCAGCAGGTCGTCGACTCGCTCATCAACCCGATCATCGGCATGGTGTTCAAAGCCGACTCCCTCGACGGGGCGCTGCTGATCGGCCTGCCCGGGGGCGGGGCGATCGCGCTGGGCGCCGTGATCGGCGCCGTCATCAACTTCGTGATCGTCGCGGCGGTGGTCTACTTCGTGTTCGTCATGCCGATGAACCGGCTGCGTCGCCCGGCGCCGGAGAAGAACGAGCCGGCGGTCCCCACTGAGCAGGAGCTGCTGACCGAGATCCGGGATCTGCTGCGCGCGCAGGGCGGGGCGGTCGCACAGGGCGGGGCGGCGGCGCCCGGCGCTGCCGGGGCGCAGCCCGTCACCGCCGCCGGCACCGCTCCCGCGGAGGGCGAGGTCCCGCCGCACAAGCACTAGTCCCGCTTCCCCCACTCGGGCAACAGGGAGCGGCGGAGGCTCGGGCGAAGCAGCCGGTCAGCGGGTGCGGCGGTCGAGCCGGTCGAGGAAGAGCGCCTCGGTGAGCACCGACTTCTCGAAGGACGCGAGGTGCAGCGACTCGTTGGGGCTGTGGGCGCGGCCGTCGGGGTCCTCGACGCCCGTGACGAGGATCTGCGCAGCCGGGAACTCCTCGACCAGCTCGGCGATGAACGGGATGGATCCGCCCACCCCCATGTCGACCGGCTCGCGGCCCCAGGCGTCCGCCATCGCGCGGCGCGCCTCGCCGACCGCCCATCCCTCCGTGTCCACGAGGAAGGCCTGGCCGAGGCTCTCGTCCTCGAAGCTCAGCCGCGCTCCGAAGGGCGCGTGGGCGAGCAGATGCTCCCGGAGCGCCGTGAAGGCCTCCTCGGGCTGCTGTCCGGGCGCGATCCGCGCGCTGATCCGCACCCGCACCGCGGGGATGAGCGTGTTCGAGGCGTTCGCGACGTCGGGGGCGTCGATCCCCGTGACCGAGATGGCGGGCTGCGCCCAGATGCGCGACAGGATCTCGCCGCGGCCGATGGGGCTCACCCCGTCCAGCAGCCCGGCCTCGGCGCGCAGTCGCTGCTCGTCGTAGGGCGGCGAACTCAGCTCGGCGGAGCGCAGGCCCTCGACGGCCACGGCGCCGTCGGCATCCCACAGCGTGTCGAGCAGGCGCACGGCGGCGAGCATGGCGTCGGGGACGGCGCCCCCGAACATGCCCGAGTGCGAGGCGTGGGCGAGGGTCTCGACGCGGAGGTTGAAGGCAACGGCCCCCCGCAGGGCGACGGTGAGGCCGGGAGTGTGCTCGTCCCAGTTGCTGGAGTCGGCGACGATGATGGCGTCGGCGGCGAGCAGATCCCGGTTCTCGCGCAGGAAGTTCCCGAAGGACTGCGAGGCCCACTCCTCCTCGCCCTCGATGAACAGGGCGATGCCGAGCTCTAGTTCGCGCCCCTCGGCTGCGGCGCTCTCGGCGAGCGCTCGGATCGCGGCGATGTGCGCCATCACGCCCGCCTTGTCGTCGGCGGCGCCTCGCCCGTAGAGGCGGCCGTCCCGGTGGCTCGGCTCGAAGGGCGGGGTGTCCCAGTCCTCGTCCCTGCCGGGAGGCTGCACGTCGTGGTGCGCGTAGAGGAGCACGGTGGGGCGGTCGCCCCTCGGCTCGCGACGGGCGACGACGGCGGGCTGGCCGAGCTCGGGGTCCGCCTCGTGCTCGGCCCCCGCGACCGGCGCGCGGCGGATGTCGACCACGTCGAACACGCCGGTCTCGCGCAGGAGCTCCGCGATCTCCTCGGCGCTGGCCACGAGGTGCGCGGGGTCGAAGGCGGGCCACGACACGGACGGGATCCGCACCAGGCGTTCCAGATCCGCGAGCGTGCGCGAGAACTGCTCCGCGACCCGTCCGCGCAGCTCCGCCTCCCGCGCCGCGTCCCGTTCCTGCTGCTCCGACGTTCCGGCCATGCCCGTGCCCTCCTGCGATCCGTGTTCCCTGTTCAGCGGTCCCCACCACCCTACTCGCGGTGCCGAGGACTCCCGGCGGCACGGTGCGGTTCGGCTCAGCCGTCTTCGCGTTCGGCGGCTTCCGCCGCCTCTGCGGCACGCAGCTCCTCGGTCGCGGCGCGCAGCACCTCCTGCGCGCGTCGCCGCCGATGCTGCGCCATGGTCTGCGCCCCGAAGCGCTCCCCCACCCGGTCCTTCGCCTCAGCCGTCGCCGTGATGATGTGGCTGCTGGCGAGCAGGATCACCTGGGCGGAGAGGTTGAACCAGATCAGCAGGGCGATGAGTGCCGCGAAGGAGGCGAGCAGCGGGTTCGAGGTCGCCCCGCGGACGAACAGTCCCGAGAGCAGCTGCAGGACCGCGAGCCCCGCGCCGCCGAGCAGCGCGCCGCCCCAGAGCGCGCGGGCGGGCGCCGCCACCCCCGAGAGGAGACGGAAGACGAGCACGACCGCGAGGGTGTCGATGATGAGCACCACGAGCGCCCCGAAGCCGCGGGTGAGAGCATCCGCAACCGCTCCCCCGGCGTCGAGGCCCAGCCAGCCGCCCACGGTCGAGACCCCCACGGAGCCGACCATGCTGAGCACGGCGGCGAGCACGAGCAGGCCGCCGAAGGCGAGGCCGACGAGCAGGTTCCGCAGCAGCACCCACAGGAAGAAGCCGTCGTCGTGCAGCTCGTCGGCGAGCACCCGCAGCGCCGTCCGCAGGCTCGCGATGGCGCTGATCGCCGCGCCGACGAGGCCGAGGAGCGAG
Source organism: Leucobacter massiliensis (assembly GCF_002982315.1). Taxonomy (GTDB): domain Bacteria; phylum Actinomycetota; class Actinomycetes; order Actinomycetales; family Microbacteriaceae; genus Leucobacter; species Leucobacter massiliensis. Next base: position 233,693 of record NZ_MWZD01000014.1, read on the forward strand.
AGCACCCCCGCGACGGTGAACCCCGCGGGGGCGTCGATCGCGCCCGGGTCGATCAGGCCGCCGATCCCCGGCACCGCCGTGTCGAGAGCGCCGAGGAGCGCCGACATGGCGTCGGGGTTGTCGCCCAGCCACAGCGCCGCGACCGAGAAGAACAGCAGCACCGACGCGAAGACGCTGAACAGCGCGCGGTAGGTGATGCTGTCCGCGAGGCCGGGCCCGCGGTGGTCGGCGTAGCGCAGGTAGGCGCGCACGAGCCGCCGCTGCAGTGCCCACGCGGTGAGCCTGCGCAGCAGCGCCTTCGGTCCCGTGTCCTTCTCCGCTGCCACGAATCAGCTCACGATTCCGCGTCTTCGTCGTCCGCCTCGTCGTCGAGCGGGACCTCCAGCTGCTGTTCGAGCCAGTCGGCTTCGCTGACCGGTTCCTCGGCCGCTGCGAGCGTGCCGGGGATCCTGTCCTCGTCCTCGGGGTCGGGAACGACCGCGGCGAGCTGGTCGAGCACATCGGCCTCTGAGGCCTCGGCACTCGGTTCGATGCGATCCTGCGTCATGGTGTCCCCCTGTCGTTCGGTGATGCTGCGTGGTCCCTCACTCGGGTGGTACTCAGCAATCTATCTCCGGGCCTCGCCGGGGTTCAAGCCGCCCGCACCCCTCGCCGATCGGCGCCGGGTGTGCTAAGGCGTGTCGTCGCGCCTGCTACGTTCTGCCTCGCGCCCGCCGCTCCGCGCGCGGTGTAGCGTGGGTTCCGCGCGGCCGATCGCCGGCCACGGAAGGGAGCCTGGGATGTCGACGGACCGCGTGCGCGCGCACCTCTCGGAGCGGGGCTGGACGGGAGAGATCCTGGAGTTCGACGGGTCGAGCGCGACGGTGCAGCTCGCGGCGGAGCGGCTCGGCACCGATCCCGAGCGGATCGCGAAGACGCTCGGCTTCGCGGACCCGGCCCGGCCCGGCTCGGCCCTGCTGGTGGTCGTGGCCGGTGACGCGCGGGTCAACGGCGGGAAGTTCAAGCGGAGCTTCGGCGGCAAGCCGCGGATGCTGCGCGGCGATGAGGTGGAGGCCCTGACGGGCCACCCGATCGGCGGGGTCTGCCCCTTTGCGAACCCCCCAGGCACGCGGGTGCTGCTCGACGAGTCGCTGCGCCGCTTCGACGTCGTCTACCCCGCGGCGGGCACCCCCAGCTCGGCGGTGCGGCTCCGCGTCGACGAACTCGAACGGCTCACCGGGGCGGAGGGCTGGGTGGACGTGACGGCGGGCCCGGCCGGGGAGCCCGCCTGAGCGGTGCCGCACGCCCGCGCGCCGCGGCGGGCCCCGCCCGGGGAGCCCGCCGCGGCGCGCGGACAGCCCTCGCTAGAGGCCCTCGCCGCTCGGCGAGACGAGGATCTTGACCGCGGTCTCGTTGCGATTGATGAGGGTGTCGAAGCCCTCGTCGACGAGCTGGTCGAGCCCGATCCTGCCGGTGATGAAGGGGGCGAGGTCGATCTTCCCCTCCTCGACGAGCTTGATCGTGGCGGGATGATCGTTCACGTAGGCGATGGTGCCGCGCAGCTCGATCTCCTTGAGGACGAGCTTCTGCACGTCGAGCTCGGCCCGGTGCCCCCAGATGGAGATGACGACGATGACCCCCTGGGGCCGCACGGCGTCGATGAGGGTGTCGAGCACGACCTGCACGCTGCTCGCCTCGAAGGCGACATCGGCGCCGCGGCCGCCGGTGAGCCGCTTCACCTCCGCGACCACGTCGACCTCCGCCGGGTTGAGGGCGTGGTCTGCGACGCCGGCTTCGAGCGCCTTCTCGCGCCGGAGCGGGCTGAGCTCGGAGACGATGACGTTGACGCCCTCCGCCTTGAGCACGGCCGCGGTGAGCAGCCCGATGGGCCCGGCTCCGCCGATGAGCGCCCACTGCCCGGCCCGCACGCCGGACCGGACCACGGCATGGTGCGCCACCGACAGCGGCTCGATGAGGGCGGCCTCGTCCAGGGGGACGGTGTCGGCGATGGGGTGGACCCAGCGGCGCTCGACGACGACGTTCTCGGAGAGCCCGCCGCCCCGTCCGCCGAGGCCGATGAAGTTCATGTTCTCGGACAGGTGGTAGTCGGTGCTCTCGGGCCCCGTGTCGACCGAGGGGTCGATGATGTAGGGCTCGACGACGACGTGCTGCCCGACGCGGAGGTCGGTGATGCCCTCCCCGAGCTCGCTGACGACGCCCGAGAACTCGTGGCCCATCGTGATCGGGGCCGACTCGCCGGAGATGGGGTGCGGGTGGCCGGCGGGCGGGACGAAGATGGGGCCGTCGAGGTACTCGTGCAGATCGCTGCCGCAGATCCCGGTCCACGCGACGTCGACGCGCACGGTGCCGGGCTGGAGCGGCTGCGGCTCGATGTCCTCGATTCGGATGTCTTTCCGGCCGTAGTAGCGGGCTGCTCTCATGACGCTTCCTCTCTCGAACGGAGGGCGGGATCGTCGTCGGCCTCGGGCGTCCCCCTGCGGCCGAAGCCCGCCCTCGCCCCCAGCCTAGACCCCGTGGCGTCGCGGCGGCAGGCCCGGAAAGCGCCGGTCCGGCGCCGGCCGCGCCAGGCCGGGCTCAGTGCTCGTGCGAGATCCCGTGGGGCAGCGCGAACTCGCCCGGGGCGGTGTTCGCGAGCGCGGGCGTGGTGACGGCCGCGACGAGCATGGCCTGCACGGTGAGGATCACGGCGAGGGTGCCGGCCCTAGGCCACCGCGCGGCCGGGCGCTCATCCGGCGCCGTGCGCTGCTCGCCCGCAGCGCCGGCCCGTCCGGGCGCCGAGGACGGAACCGCACGTCCGCTGCGGCGCAGCTCGAAGGCCGCGAGCACGGCAACGGTCCAGTGCAGCAGGAGCAGCGCAAGGAGCGGCACGATCCCCACCGTTCCGGTGAAGAGCAGCAGGGTGACGCTGGCGACCACGAGGACGGCCACGGCGATGGCGGCACGCGGGGCCGGTATGCGGTCCCAGCGCAGCGCGAGCACCGCCCATCCGAACTCCGCCACGGCGAGCGCCAGGAGGACGGCGGCGACGAGCGCGGGCGACCCCGCCGCGACGGCGCAGAGGATCAGCCCTGCGCCGAACGCGGCGAGGCCGCACCAGCCGGTAGCGGGCCTCACACGGCCGGGCGTGCGGCGACCGCGCGGTCGCGGTCGGCGCCGATCGCGACGCCCAGCAGGATCAGGGCGCTGCCGAGGTGGAGGATGTGGTCGGCGGTGTTCAGCGCGAGGATGTTCGCGGCGGTGTCCGCGATGAAGAAGCCCACGATGCCGACGAGCAGGTAGACCGCGCCGACCGTGCCGTTGATCCCCTTCGCGGCGCTCACGCCGGAGAGCGCGCCGATGACGAGGAGCGCGCCGATGAGGAGGTGGACGATGTTGTGCAGCGGGTTCACCTCGAAGACGCCGAGCAGCAGCCCGCCCTCCGTGGCGATGAATCCCACTCCCCCGGTGACGAGGAAGCCGAGCACACCGACGAGCAGATAGATGATTCCGAAGACGAGTCCTACGACTCGGTTTGCCGAGTTCTTCACGGTGGTCCTCCCGATGGTCGTGCGTATGACGACGAGGTCGTCGGTGGCGGCGCTTCGTGGCGCCGTGCACCCCACACTGTCGCGCCGGGGCCCCGCTGGCCAGGCCTTGCGCCACCCGGCGCTCATGGAGTATGTTCACGGCCGTCTCCCAGCTTCGGGTCGGGCGCGGCGCCGCCGCGTGTCAACCCCTCGCGCGCGGAGCGCCGCATGCACTTGCATGGGAGCATGTCAACGCAGATCCTCTCCCTCGGCACGGCCGTCCCGCCCGCACGCCTCGCGCAGCCGCAGACGCGCGACTTCTTCGCCGCCCAGCCCGGCGTCGACCGGCTGACGGCGCGGCTGATCGGCGCGGCGTTCGACGCCTCCGCCATCGACAGCCGCTACTCGGTGATCGGGTCGATCGGTTCGAGCGACACGCTCTTCTCACCCGACGGTGCGCTGCTCACCTCGCCCAGCACCGGCACGCGCAACGCCGTGTACCGCCGCGAGGCGCCGGCGATCTCCGCGGCGGCGGCGCGGCAGGCCCTCGAACGCTCCGGCTACGCCGCCGAGGAGGTGACGCACGTGGTCACCGCCTCGTGCACCGGCTTCTTCGCCCCCGGGCCCGACTACCTGCTCGTGCGGCAGCTGGGGATCCCCGACACGGCCCCGCGCACGCACGTGGGCTTCATGGGCTGCGCGGCCGCATTCCCCGCCCTGCGCGCGGCGCACGCGATCTGCGAGGCGCAGCCCGGCTCGGTGGTGCTGGTCGTCTGCACGGAGCTGTGCTCGCTGCACATCCGCGCCTCACGCGACCCGGAGCAGATCGTCGCCTCGGCGGTGTTCGGCGACGGGGCGGGTGCGGCGGTGGTGGCCTCGGCGCCAGCGCGCGGGGGCCGTGCCGCGCTGGGGCTGGACGGCTTCTCGACGGCGCTCACCTCCGAGGGCGAGGCCGATATGGACTGGACGATCGGGGACAGCGGCTTCGAGATGCGCCTGAGCTCCGAGGTGCCGAGGATCATCGGCCGCGAGATCCTGGGGGTCGTGGATCGCATGCTCGCGGGCGGGGATCCGCACGCCGAGGTGGACGCCTGGGCCGTGCACCCCGGCGGCCGCAGCGTGCTCGATCGCGTGCAGGACGGGGTGGGTCTCCCCGACGAGGCGATGGCTCACTCCCGGGAGGTGCTGCGCGAGTTCGGCAATATGTCGAGCGCCACGATCCTGTTCATCCTGCAGCGGATCCTCGCGGACGAGTCGCTGGCGGACGGCGCGCGCGTCGCGGGACTGTGCTTCGGGCCGGGGCTGACCGTCGAGACGGCCCGGCTGACGCTGCACGCCGGGGAGCGGCTCGCGGCGGAGGCGGTCCGGGCTTCGCGGGAGGCGGAGGCTCCGGCGCTCCCCGCGGAGGCCTCGACGCCCGCCGCGGAGGCGCGGGCGGAGGAACTGCCGGGTGCCGCCGCGGACGGGGCGGCCCGCGTTCCGGCGCCGGCATGAGCCTCGCGCGACGGGACACGGCGCTCACCGAGCTCATGGACGATCCGGAGTGCGATCCGGTTCGCCTGGATCGGACGCTGCGCCGCTTCTGGCTCGTGAACGGCGCGGTCACGCGCTGGGGGCATGTGTATCGTACGCGGCTGCGCCCGGCGTTCGCGGCCGCCGGGGACCGGCCGCTGCGGATCCTCGACGTCGGCTGCGGCGGCGGGGACGTGCTGCGGCGGGTGGTGCGGATGGTGCGACGGGACGGCTTCGCCGTGGAGGGACTCGGCATCGACCCGGATCCGCGGGCGCAGCGCGCCGCCGCGGCCGGCCCGGGCCTCGCGGGGGTGGAGTTCCGCCGTGCGCACAGCACGGAGCTCGCGCGATCCGGTGAGCGCTTCGACGCCGTGATCTCGAACCACGTGCTGCACCACCTCTCCCCCGCCGAGCTCGGCACGGTCATCTGCGACTCGGAGGCGCTCGCCCGGGGCGTCTGCGTGCACTCCGACATCGCGCGCGGGCGGCTCGCCTACGCGGCGTTCGCGCTCGGGGCGTCCGTCGTGGCGCCGGGGACGTTCCTGCGGGTGGACGGCCTGCGCAGCATCCGCCGCAGCTACACGCGCCCCGAGCTCGCCGCGCTGCTGCCCGCGGGCTGGCGGGTGGAGCAGGCGGGGCCGTTCCGCCTGCTCGCGGTGCGGTGTGCCGGGGACCTTGGGGAGCCGGAGGAGCCGGGCGGATCGCAGGAACGGGGCGCGGGAAGGCGCGGCGGCGTCCGGCTCGGCGCGGGCGGACCGGCCGAGGACCTGAGGTGAGCGCCCGCCCGCTCGACGCGGTCGTGATCGGCGCGGGACCGGCCGGCCTGTGCGTGGCGGGAGAGCTCCGCCGCCTCGGCGTCGACGCGGTGCTGCTGGAGCGCCGCCCCCGGCCGGGCGCGGGCACCCGCGCCATCGGGATCCACCCGCCGACGCTCGCCGCGCTGGAGGCTTCGGGGGCGAGTGAGGCGCTGCTGGCGGAGGCCGCGCGGATCCTGGCCGCCGCCGCGCCGGAGCCGCTGCGCGGCGTCGAGGTCGCAGGGGTGGAGGAGCGCGCGGACCGGGTGGTGCTGCGCACCCGCGCCGCCGAGGGCACGGGAGAGCTGCACGCGCGGGCGGTGATCGTTGCCGGGGGCGCCGGGAGCCGCGGGCTGCTGGGCGAGGCGTTCCGGGTCGGCGTGCGGGCCTACCCGGATCGCTACCTGATGACGGATCTCGCGCACGCCCCCGGGGAGCCGCCGGGAACCGCGGTGATCGCCCTCGACGCCGGCGGGGTGCTCGAGTCGTTCCCGCTGCCGGGAGGCGGTCGCCGGCTCGTCGCGTGGGACGGCCGGCGCGCGGAGCCGGGCACCGAGGACGAGCCCGGCGCCCGGGCGGCGCGGCTGCGGGCCGCGGTCCTGGCTCGCCGCCGCGTGGGCCCCGGCCGTGAAGAGGGCCGCGGCTCCGGCGCACGGGCGGGCGGCGGACGGGCCGAGTGGGCGGAGGCGGAGGCGCTGGCGGCGGCGGTCTGCTCGGCGACCGGCTTCGGAGTGCGCCGCGCGCTCGTCTCGCCGATGCGCAGCGGGCGCGTCTTCGTGATCGGGGACGCGGCGCACGAGGTCAGCCCCATCGGCGGGCAGGGCATGAATCTCGGCCTGCTCGACGCGGCGACGCTCGCGCCGCTCCTGTCGACGGCGCTCCGCGCCGGGGACACCCGGCTCACCGAATCCCCCGAACTCGACCGCTGGGCTCGCGAGCGTCTCGCCTCGGCCCGCACCGCGGCGCGCCTCGCGGGCCTCAACACGGCCATCGGCCGGGGCCGGAGCCGCCACGCGCACCGGGCGCTGAGCGGCGCGGTCCGGGGCGCGGCGGGCGCGCTCGCGCCGCTCGCCGCGCGCGCCTACGCCATGGGCTTCGACCGCTCGGTGCCGCGCGCCCGCGGCTGAGCACGGAGCCGCGAGGCGTCAGTCGAGTCCCGCATGCACGGTCAGAGCGCGGAGAGCAGTCCAGCCCGATCGCCGGCACGAACGCGATGAGCGCGGCGAGACCGCGGCGCCGGTCGTCGTCGCGGATCTGCTTCCTCCGCGAGGTGGTCGCCCCCAACGCATGCGGAGCGGGCCTCAGTTCTCGGGTGTGCGGCCGAGGCGTTCGGCGGCGGTGAGGTAGACGTCGAGGCCGCTTCGTTCGCCCACGGCGACGGCTTCGACCGCAATGGCTTCGATCTCGTTCGGGGTGTAGCGGTACACCAGCCGATAGCGCGGTTTGCCAGCGCCCTGGGGATCGAAGTAGAACTTGTAGCAGTCGGAGAGGTCGCCGGTCTTGACATGCTGGCCGAGGGGTTCGCCGTGTACACGGCCGTCGCGGATGAACGCGAGCATATCGAGCGCCATTTTCCGGGTGCGCAGATCTGGCAGCGCGTAGACGTCGCGCTCAAAACCGGGGAGACTGGTCAGCGCCAGCTTGCGACGCGCCACCTGCTTACTCGTAGTCGGCCGCGTCCAGGCCCAGCTCGGCGGCGAACTCGCTGAGCGGGCGGGCCTGCTCGCCCTGGCGCTCGCGCACGATCCGCGCGATCTCGATCTCCTCGATTGCGGGCAGCAGTGAGGTGTACAGCTCGAAGGGGATCACCACGGCCTCGGGACGGCGGTGCGAGCCGAACACGACGGGTTCGGCGGCTGCGCCTTCGGCGCGGAAGCGGCGCAGTGCCTTGGGAATCTCGGTGCGAGCTTCCCGGCTCGGGAGGACATGAGCGATCGACATGTTTCCAGCATAGACGGCGCGCCACGAATGCGCACACAAATGTGTCACACACCATCGAGTATCCGGGCCGGGGAATTGAGTATCGGATTCCGTCGCATGAGGTGCCTTCGACGCACTGACTGCGGAGCCCGCGGCTTCCCGCGGGACGCGCCCCGCTTCGCTCACAGTCCCCGCGTTTTGGCGAACCCTGCCAGGTCTCTCCACAGATTGCGCCAGGCCGGCGTCCCTGGCCCGCCCAGGCGCATATGGTCATTGTCACCGCATGGACCGCATACCAGAATGGGAGCATGTACGTGAGCCTCGAACTCATCGGCGCGGTCGCCGGGGTCGTCGGCGTCATCGCCACGATCCTCGGCGCCGTCATCGGCTCGGCGATCGCCGTCACCCGCAGCATCGCCCAGACCATCGGCACCTTCAAGACCGAGATCTACACCAGAATCGACAAGCTCGACACCAGAATCGACAAGCTCGACGCCAAGATCGACAAGCTCGACGCCAGAATCCACCAGATCACCGAGGAACTGACCCAGGTGAAGGTCTCCGTCGCCAAGCTCGAAGGCCCCGCAACCCGTCTCGTCCAGACCCGCTGAGCCCCCGGCCCCAGTCCTCCCCGACGGCAGAGCGACATTCACCTACGGCCCGGAGGTCAATCCTGGGCAGCCGCACGTTCAGTGGAGGCGTGTCGGGTCGCACAGCATCTTCAAGCGACCGTGATCGTCGTCAGCGGAACTCCACCACACGACTCCCGGACTCGACAGCCTCCACGATGTCGGTGATGCGCGGCTCGAACCATGCCACGAGCGCCGACTTCCGGGTGTTGCCGACGCGCAGCCATACGATCACGGGCCCATCCGCGTCGACCACGAGCAACCGGGGGAAATCCTCGTCCTTCGTCACGATGACGGCCCTATTCACGACCGCGTATCGCCAGATCGTCCGATCCGGCGCGTCGCCCAGGCCGACGTCGATGACATGCTCGGCGTGGTGGCCGTGCGCGGCGAGCACGCGTGCGAGTGCCGGTGGCAGCTGCGCGTCGACGAGAAAACGCACTACGAGGCGAGCAGGACCGCGTGATCGGCTTGCGCCGCAGCGTATGCGAGGCACGCCCTGATATCGTCAGCCGTCAGGTACGGGTAGTCGGCCAGGATCTCGGCCTCGTCTGCGCCGCTGGCGAGCAGCGCGAGCACATCGGCAACGCGCATCCGCGTGCCGCGGACACGCGGCCGCCCATGAACGACCTCCGGGTCGATCACGATGCGCTCCAGCAGTGACATGGCTTCAGTCTACCGCGAGAGGGGCCCTGACACGCGCTCTCGTGCGGATCCCCGCGAACTCGTGGCGTCCACCACCGTTACATGTAACAATGATCGCATGGCTGTTCGTGAGCGGGTGAGCGAGTACCGGCGCCGGATGCGGGAGCGGGGATTCCGCCCGGTGCAGATCTGGGTGCCCGATGTGCGGGCACCGGCCTTCGCGGAACAGGCCCGCCGTCAAGCGGCGCTCGTCGCCGCCGCCGATCGAGACCGCGACGACCAGGCCTTCATCGAAGCGGTTACCGCGCCCTGGGACGCGGAGTGATCCGGGGCGAGCTGTGGAACGTCGCCGGCGGCGTCTACGCCTCCAAGCCGCGCCCGGCGTTGATCCTCCAGGACGACGCCTTCGAGGGCACCGACTCCGTGACGGTGCTGCCGTTGACAAGCAATCTCCTCGACGCCCCGCTCCTGCGGGTGCGGGTGACAAGCGGCGGCCTGTCCGGCCTGGCACGGGACAGCGACATCATGATCGACAAGCTCACGACCGTGCGGCGCTCCAACGTGGCCGACCGCGTCGGCCGACTGACCGCCAAGCAACTGGCCGACGTCGAGCGTGCCGTCATGGCATTCCTCGGCCTGGCCCGCTGACAGCGCACTCGCTGCCTCAGTGAACCCGGACCGCGGAATCGCAGGAAAGCAATGCACCCTCTGTGACATCGGTGCTTCACGTTCAGTGGAGGCGCGGGACGCTCGACACCCCGAGCGGCCATGAAGAGAGCAGCAGCGGGGGCCGCGAGCCCGGTGCTCGCGGCCCCCGCCGTCCGGATCGCTAGGCGCCCGCGACGAGGCCGCGGAGCGTGGTGAGCAGTTCCTCGCTCGTGTGCGTCTCCTGGTCGAGGTTGTCGGTCAGGAGCTGCACCGCGTCGGACGCCCCCTGCGCCCCCGTCGAGGTGATGAGCGACTGGTACACGGAGATCTCGTAGTGCTCGTTACCCAGCGCCGCAGAGATCGCGACCTGGTCGCGCAGCTCGGGCACGGTGCGCGCCAGCAGCGTCTCCGCCTGCTTCGTGATCCCCTTCGTCGCCGGTGATCCCGCAGTGGACTCCGGGAACTCCAGCAGCTGGAACACCTTGCGCAGATTCTCGATCTGCTCGCGCGTCTCGTCGGCGTGGTGCCGGAAGAGCTTCTGCACCTCCTTCGACGGCGCCGCCTCCGCGAGCTCCCCGAGCGCCGCCAGCGAGTCCTCCTCCATCGTCATCGCCGTGCGCAGCTGAAAGCGCAGCAGGTCGTCGGGGGTTTCGAGCTGGGTCTGGGACATCGTGATGCTTCCTTTCGATCCGGTGTCGGGTATGTGGAGTCTAGGAAGCGGCGGGGGCGCGGCGCAGGGGGCTTGCGCGCCCCGGGCAGCGCGGCTATGCGACCCGCGCCTCGCCGCCCACCGCCGCCCGGTGCGGGGAAGATACGGCATCGTCCCGCCGGAATCCAGGCCCTTGCCCGCCCGGACGCCGCGAAGGGACCATGATCGGGCACCTTCGCCGCACGGCGGACCCCCACCGAACCGAAGGAGACCGAATGCGCGCACTCACCTGGCAGGGCAAACGGAACGTGAGCGTCGAGACCGTGCCCGACCCCACCATCCTCGAAGCGGACGACGCGATCATCGAGGTCACCTCGACCGCGATCTGCGGATCCGACCTCCACCTCTACGAGGTGCTCACCCCCTTCATGGACGCCGGAGACATCATCGGGCACGAAACCATGGGGCGCGTCGTCGAGGTCGGGCCCGAGTCCCGCCTCACGCCGGGCGAGCGGGTCGTCATCCCCTTCCCCATCTCCTGCGGCCGCTGCTGGATGTGCTCGCGGGGCCTCACCACGCAGTGCGAGACCACCCAGGTGCGCGAGCACGGCACCGGCGCCGCGCTCTTCGGCTACTCCCGGCTGTACGGCTCGGTGCCCGGCGGGCAGGCCGAATATCTGCGCGTGCCCTACTCCAGCGTCGGGCCGATCCGCGTCGGCGAGGAGCTGCCCGACCACCGCTACCTCTTCCTCAGCGACATCCTGCCCACCGCCTGGCAGGCCGTGCGCTACGCCGACGTGGGCCCCGGCGACCGGCTCACCGTCTACGGGCTCGGACCCGTCGGCCAGTTCGCCGCCCGGATCGGGCTGCACCTCGGCGCCGAGGTGACCGCCGTCGACCCCGTGCCCGAGCGCCGCGCCCTCGCCGCCCGCTACGGCGCCCGCGTCTTCGACGTGCAGGACGACGTCAACGACGAGATCCGCGACGCCACCGAGGGCCGCGGCCCCGACGCCGTGATCGACGCCGTCGGCATGGAGGCCCACGGCTCACCCGCCGCGCACTTCGCCCACCAGGCGCTCGGACTGCTGCCCGACGCACTCGGACGGAAGCTCCTCGAAACCGGGGGCGTCGACCGCCTCGCCGCCCTGCACGCCGCCGTCGACCTCGTGCGCCGCGGCGGCACGATCTCCCTCAGCGGCGTCTACGGCGGGCAGGCCGACCCCATGCCCATGCTGTCGCTCTTCGACAAGCAGATCCAGCTGCGCATGGGCCAGTGCAATGTGACCTCCTGGACCGAAGAGCTGCTGCCCCTCGTGGAGGACCCGGCCGATCCGCTCGGCACCGAGGACCTCGTCACGCACCGCGTGCCGCTGGAGCAGGCTCCCGAGGCCTACGACATGTTCCAGAAGAAGCTCGACGGCTGCATCAAGGTCGTGCTCGACCCGGTGGCGCCGTGAGCCACGACGAGGCCGCCCCCAGCGTCGCAGACCAGGTCGTCGCCCGGCTGGGCGAGTGGGGCGTCGAACGCGTCTACGGCTATGCGGGCGACGGCAACAACCCGCTGCTGGGCGCGCTGCGGCGGGCCGGATCCCCGGAGTTCGTCCGCGCACGGCACGAGGAGAGCGCCGCCTTCATGGCGGTGGGCGAGGCCAAGTTCGGCGGCCGGGCGGGGGTCGTCACCTCCACCCAGGGCCCGGGCGCCGTGCACCTGCTCAACGGCCTCTACGACGCGAAGCTCGACAGCGTCCCCGTCGTCGCGCTCGTCGGCCAGCAGCACACCACCGTGCTCGGCTCCGACTACCAGCAGGAGATCGATCTGCAGACCCTCTTCGCCGACGTCGCCGCCCGCTTCGTGCAGACGGTCGCGGCGCCCGAGCAGCTGCCCATGGTGCTCGACCGCGCCTTCCGCGCCGCGCTCACTCACCGGCAGCCCGCCGTGGTCATCCTGCCCCACGACGTGCAGCAGGCGCCCGCCGCCGAGCTCGGCCAGGCGCACGGCGAGGTGGTCACCGCCCCGCGCTGGAGCGAGGGGCGGCTGCTGCCCCGCGAGGAGGACCTCGACGCGGCCCTCGCCGTGCTCGAAACGGGCGAGCGGATCGCGATCCTCGCCGGCCGGGGGGCCGCGCACGCGGGCGACGCCGTCATCGAACTCGCCGAGGCCCTCGACGCCGGGGTCGCCACCAGCCTGCTCGGCAAGCCCTACATCGACGAAGCGCACCCGCTCGTCACCGGCACGATGGGGCACCTCGGCACCACGGCCTCGGCTCGTCTCCTCCAGGGCTGCGACACGCTGCTCATCATCGGCTCCAACGACCCCTGGACCGAGTACTATCCGCCACCCGGGGCCGCCCGCGCCGTGCAGATCGACGTCGACCCCTCCGTGATCGGCAACCGCTACCCCGTGGAGGCGGGACTCGCGGGCGACGCCGCCGCCACGATCCGCTCCCTGCTGGAGCGCCTCGGGCCGCACCGCCGCGGCCGCCCGGCCTGGCGGGAGGAGGTCGAGTCGGCCGTCCGCGACTGGCACGATATCTCGCGACTGCGGGCCGAGCTGCCCGGCGAGCCCCTGGGCCCGGAGCTCGTGGTGCGCGGGCTCGGAGAACGGCTCGACGTGGACTGGCGCCTCGCCGTCGACGTCGGCAGCGCCGTCTACCACTACGTGCGGCAGATGCGGCTGCCACCCGGCCACTCCGCGCACCTCTCCAGCACGCTCGCGAGCATGGGCTGCGGGGCCCCCTACGGGATCGCCGCCAAGGAGCTCGATCCCGGGCGGCCCGTCGCCGTGCTCGCGGGGGACGGCGCCATGCAGATGCTCGGCAACACGGACCTCGTCACCGTGGCCGAGCGCTGGCGGCGGTGGCGGGATCCCCGCTTCCTCGTCCTCGTGCTGCACAACCGCGACCTCTCCGAGGTCAGCTGGGAGCAGCGGGAGATGGAGACGGAGCCCCGCTTCCCCGCATCCCAGGACGTGCCGCCCTTCGACTTCGCCGGCTACGCCGAGCTGCTCGGGCTCCGCGGGATCCGCGTCAGCGGGCCGGAGGGCGTCGCCGCCGCACTCGACGAAGCGCTCGCGGCCGATCGGCCGGTCGTCGTGGAGGCCCGCACCGACGCGGACGCCCCGCTGCTGCCCCCGCTCCCCCACGGCCGCGAACAGCTCGACGCCATGCGCACCGGGCTCGCCGCCGAGGGCGCCTCCGGCCGCCACGCCCGCGAGCTGCTCACCGCCTACGCCCGGATCGAGGAGGACCGCCAGTGAGCACGCCGGCGCTCCAGCCCGCCCCGCCCCGCGCCCCTCCCGCCGCGCAGCCGGGCGGCCGAGCCCGCGGCGCGACCGCATCCGCCGCGCACCCGGGCGGCCGAGTCCGCAGAGCCACCGCACCCGCACACCACCCACCAGGAGGCCCGCAGTGTCAGAGCACCGCAGCGACCAGTTGACGTTCCAGAACCCCGTGACCCGCTTCCCCGAGATCAGCCCGCCCGAGCAGCACCAGCCCGAGCCCGGCCTCGACCAGGATCTCATCCCGCAGACCGACCGCGGCCAGCACTCCTATCGCGGCACCGGCAGGCTCGAAGGCCGCAAGGCCCTCATCACCGGCGCGGACTCCGGAATCGGCGCCGCCGTCGCCATCGCCTTCGCGCGCGAGGGCGCCGACGTGGCGCTCTCCTACCTGCCCGCAGAGGAGGAGGACGCTCAGGAGATCAAGTCCTTCATCGAGGAGGCCGGCCGCCGGGCCGTGCTGCTGCCCGGCGACATCTCCGAGCCGGGCTTCTGCTCCGAGCTCGTCGAGCGGGCCGTCGCGGAACTCGGCGGGCTCGACGCGCTCGTCAACAACGCCGGACGGCAGATCGCCCGCGAGGACATCGCCGAACTCCCCGACGAGCAGTGGGTCGACACCTTCGAGACGAACATCCACGCGATCTTCCGCATCTCGCAGGCGGCGATCCCGCACCTGCCCGCCGGATCGACCATCGTGAACACCACCTCGATCCAGGCCTACAGCCCCTCCCCGCACCTGCTCGACTACGCCTCGACGAAGGCCGCGATCAACAACTTCACCAAGGGCCTCGGCCAGATGCTCGCGCCGCGCGGGATCCGAGTCAACGCCGTCGCGCCCGGGCCCATCTGGACGCCCCTGCAGGTCTCCGACGGGCAGCCGAAGGACGCACTGCCCGAGTTCGGCAAGAACACGCCGCTCGGGCGCGCCGGGCAGCCGACGGAGCTGGCACCCGCCTACGTGTTCCTCACCTCGCCGGAGTCGAGCTACGTGATCGGGGAGACCCTCAACGTGAACGGGGGGACGCCGTCGCCGTGAGCCTCCTCCCGCGCCGTGCCGTGCCGCAGGCTCGTCCCCCGGGCCGCGCGGCGGCGCCGTGCCGCTCACCTCCCGGGCCCCGCCGCGCACCCCCGATCCGTGCGTCGACGCCGTTCCGCGCGCTTCCCGGACCGCGCGTCAGTATTCACACCTGGCTGCCAGCCACGCTGAGGATCAGTCAGCCACTCGGCTCCGGTACGACCGCCCTCGGGCCCGCGTGTCCGGGGACTTTCGGTTTCCTGAGAAACGTGGGATTCTCGGTGCATGGGGTATATGACGTATGGGGGGACGGAGTACGAGTTCGATGAGCGCGTACTCGCGCACGTGAAGGTGGCGGTCGCGGCGAAGCTGCGGCGCCAGGAGTCGTTCTTCGTCAACTGGACGAAGGATTCGCGGGATGGAAGCGGCCGGGTTTCGCTGTGGGTGTCGCCTTACGTGCCGATCTCGTTCCGCTTCCTGGGGTCCCGCTCGCCGGAGCTGAATCCGCGCTGGCTGCGAGCCCTGACGCACCTGTCGGGCTCCTCGCGGGGGCTCACGATCCTGAGCGAGAAGGAGGCGGAGCGCTACGCGGAGCGCCACTGCTTCGGGGTGCCCGCGAAGGACTGACGGACGCTCCGGGGCGGCACGCCGGGCACGGTTCCGGCGCGCTCACCAGGCACGGCCTGGAGCGCCTGCACCGGGCACGGCGCTCGGGGTTGCCCGCGCCTCGCCCGCGCCTCGCCCGCGATCAGGCCGTGAGGCGGCGGTGCATGCCGAGCGCGCCCTCGCGCGAGAAGCCGAGCGACTCGTAGACGCCCACCGCCTCGTCGCTCGCGAAGAGGCCCACGAACAGTTCCGCGCCGGGCGCCGGGCGCAGCAACTCGACGAGCCGCTCCACGAGCGCGCTCGCGATGCCCTCCCCGGCGAACTCCGGGTCGACGATCACGTCCTGCACGTAGGCGTACTGCAGGCCGTCGCCCACGGCCCGCGCCATGCCCACCACCTGGCCGTCCACCGAGCACACCACTCCCGCGAGCGAGGCGGCGAGCGATGCCGCGCGCAGATGGTCGTCGAAGTGCCCCTGCCAGCCGACCGACGCCGCCAGCCGCGCGTGCTCCTCGGGCGACGCGACCCGGTCGATGATCCGCGCGCCGCCCGCGGACGGGCCGCTCGTTCCGGGCTCCATGATCCTCCTCGAGATCCTCGCTCGTCGTTCCACCGGATGCCGCGCGCTCCCGCTCCCCCGGTGCCGCGCTCGCGCACCCCGAGCGTCACGCCTGCATTCTCGCGGCTCCCCCGCACGCAGCGCAAGCCACTCCCGCGGATCCGCCGCTCCGCGTTGGGTGGAACACGCGCACCGTGCACCGATCGGCCGAGGGGGCCGTCGCACCGTGGCGCAGAAGGGTCAGAGACATGTATCTCCATCGACAAGAGCTGCAGCACCGCGCCGTACCCGACGCGCCCGACGCGGTGTACGCACGCAAGCTCCAGGAGGTGCTGGGCGGGCAGTACGGCGAGATCTCCGTCGCCCTGCAGTACCAGTTCCAGGGCTGGAACATGCACATGCCGGGCAAGTACCGGGACCTCGTCTTCGGCATCGGGGCGGAGGAGATGGGGCACGTCGAGATGCTCGCGGTCATGATCGCGCAGCTGCTCGAGAAGTCGCCGCTCGGGATCACGGAGGAGGCCGTGCAGAACGACCCCACGGTGGCCGCGGTCATCGGCGGCACCGATGTGCAGCACGGCATCGTGGCGGGCGCGGGGGCCCGCCCCGTCGACAGCAACGGCAATCCGTGGATGGGCAGCGACATCACCAGCAGCGGCAATCTGCTCGCCGATTTCCAGGCCAACGCGAACGCCGAGATGCAGGGCCGCGTGCAGGTGGCGCGGCTCTACCACATGACCGACGACCACGGGGTGCGCGATCTGCTGGCGTTCCTGCTCGCGCGGGACACCATGCACCAGAACCAGTGGCTCGCAGCGGCCGCGGAGTTGCAGGAGGAGGGGCTGGAGCAGCTGCCCGTCCCGAGCAACTTCCCGCTCGACAAGGAACACCGCGAGGTGGCGTACCAGTACATCAACTTCTCCGACGGGGAGGCCGCGCAGGAGGGCTCGTGGGCCTCGGGGCCGACCCCGGACGGTCTCGGCGAGTTCAGCTACCTGCCGGAGCCGGAGCCCGGCGTGCCCATGCCGCCGCCCACCCACCCCGACGCCCGCTTCTACGGCACCACGGAGGTGCCGAACACGGCGGAGAAGCTCGCCGGACGCGCGCAGGACGCCATGAACATGGAGTGAATCCCTCCCGCGCCGGCGCCGACGCCCGCCCTGCTGCTCCGGCGGCGGAGCGGGCGTCGCTCGTGCGGCGGGGGCTCGTTCGGGGCGGGGCAGGCCCCCTGCACGCCGCTCGCACCCCCGTCAAGCCCCCTGCGAGGCCCGGCCCCCCCTCACTAGCGTCAAGGTCATGAGCACCGCACCCCGCGTCCCCGGCGACGCGACCCTCGCCTTCCTCACCGACGGCTACCGCTTCGGCCACCGGCGCTTCGAGCGCCTCGGAAGCGATGTGTTCAGCACCCGGCTCGCAGGCCGCCCGATCACCTTCCTCCGCGGTCAGGAGGCCGCCCGCTTCTTCGGCGAGGCCGACCGCTTCACCCTCGACGGCGCGATGCCCCGCTCCGTGCTGCACTCGCTGCAGGACGCCGGGAGCGTGCAGACCCTCTCCGGCACGCGGCACCGCTCGCGCAAGGCGGCCTTCCTCGACGCGCTCGACGTGCCGGAGGAGGCGCGCGACGGGCAGCCCGCGAGCGGCGCGACCGACGGACGCTCGGGCGCCGGAAGCGAAGAGACCGGAAGCCCGGACGGCTCCGGCAGTGCGGCACCCAGCGCCCCCGCAAGCGGCGCGGACGCCTCGGCCCCGGCCCACGCCGCCCCGCATCGCGGGCTCGCGGACTGCTTCGCCGAGGAGTGGGAAGCCGCCGAGTGGGAGGGGCGGCGCGACGGCCAGCTCCGGCTCATGCCCGCCGCCGAGCAGATCCTCTGCGACGCCGCGCTGCGCTGGCTCGGGATCGGCGCCTCGCGCGACCGCCGGCGCGCGCTCGCCCGGGAGTGCGCGGCGATGATCGACGGGTCCGGATCCTTCGGGCCGCGCAACTGGCGGGGCCGCGCGCTCCGCCTCAGCGCCGAACGCTGGGCACGCGAGACCGTGCGGGCCGAGCGCGCCCAGCCGAGCGGCGCCCTCGCCCGGCTGCTCGACCACCCGGAGCTCGCGGACGACGAGGTTGCCGCGGTCGAGCTGCTGAACCTGATCCGCCCGACCGTCGCGGTCGCCCGCTTCGTGGCGTTCTCCGCGCTCGCCCTCCATCTCCGCCCGGCGTGGCGGGCACGGCTGCGGGAGGAGCCGGGCTCCGCGCTGGCCTTCGCGCAGGAGGTCCGCCGCACCACGCCGTTCTTCCCCGCCGTCGCCGGGGTCGCGAGCGAGTCCGTGTCCTGGCGTGGCCACCGCTTCGAGGCCGGCGACTGGGTCGCGCTCGACCTGTTCGCCACGAACCGCCACCCCGGCGAGTGGGAGGACGCGTGGACCTTCGACCCCGGCCGCTTCGCGGGCGCGGCAGGCGCCGAGGCCGAGGGGCGCGTGCTCGCGCAGGGGGCAGGGGAACTCGCGCACTCGCACCGCTGCCCGGGCGAACCCGCCACGGTCGAGCTGCTCGCCCTCGCCACCCTGCGGCTCGCCGAGGCGGACTGGTCCGTGCCCGAGCAGGATCTGCGCGTCGGCCTCGCCCGCATCCCGGCCCGCCCGGGAAGCGCAGGGCTGCGGCTCGTGTGGACCGGCCGCGACCTCGTGCGCAGCTGAGGCGGGCGACGCCTCGCCCCGTCCGCCGGCCTCCGGCAGGCCGCTCGCAACGCTCCGGACTGCGACCGTTCACCGTTCGGGCAGATTTGTCCAGGGGGTATTGGGCGGAGGATCACCCCGCCTAGCGTTGACGCATGGACGACACCATGGAGCTCGTATCACCCGAGCAACTGCCCGAGGGAACGTCGAGCCGTTTCCTGCTGGGCGGCACCCCCGTCACCGTGCTCGCGGAGCGTCGCGATCGCTGGGCCTTCCCCGATCTGGGCGTCTGCCTCGAACAGCGCGACACCGCCGACACCACCGAGTTCGTGGTGACCGGGCACGACGCCGGAGGCACCTTCATCGAGGCGCTCGCGCTGCTGCGCGAGATCGCCCAGCACGAGTACCACGGCGGGGAGCGGCAGGGCTGAGCGGCAGGGCCGAGCGGCGTCCGCCACACGCGGCGTCTCCCACCACCGCACGGAGCCGCACCGCACCGCATCTCACCGCACCGCTTCGCATCGCATCGCAGGAGGAGGAGTCATGACCGACGCAGCCAGCACCCCGATGACCCCGGGAACGCCCGACCCGCTCGACCCGCCGGTGCCGCCGGCACCGGCGGGTCGAGCCGGTCGGGCGTTCCCGGGGTCATCGGGGTGCTGGCTGCGGCGGGGCGGGCGCCCCCCCCCCCCGCGCCGGCGCGCGCGGGGCGGGGGCGGGGGGCGCCGGGCGGGCGCCCCCGGGGGGGGGGGGCGGCGCGGGGGGGGGGGGCCGCGGCG
>NZ_MWZD01000015.1 GCF_002982315.1 Leucobacter massiliensis
CGACGCCGACGCGCAGCGGCCGCATGATCGCTGAGACGTCGCGCCACGACTCGATGCGCTGCAGTCGCGCCGACTCCGGCACCCGCACGCGGTCGAGCACGATGTGGGAGTTCTGCATGGGGCGCAGGGCGATCTTGCCGCGCAGCACCTCCTGGCGCACGCCCTCCGCTTCGCGCGGCACGAGGAAGCACTTCACCTCGCCGTCGGAGGTGTCGCGGGCGAAGACGGCGAGCACGTCGGCGCCGATCGCCCCGCCGATCCAGCGCTTGGCTCCGGTGATCACCCACTCCTCGCCCTCGCGGCTCGCGGTGGTGGCCATTCCGCCGGCGATGTCGGAGCCGTGATCGGGCTCGGTCAGGGCGAAGGCGCCGCGGTAGGCGAAGCTGCGGATCCGCGGGTCGAGCGCTGCCGCCTGCTCGGGTGAGCCGCCCATGAGCACCGTGGAGCGGAACAGCCCCGACTGCGCGTTGTACAGCGTCACCACCGAGGCGTCCGTGCGGGCGAGCACGAAGTTGCGGAAGCCGCTGAACATGGTGGAGCCCGCTTCCGCGGAGGAGACCCCGTCGGGCTCCATGAGGCGCAGCGGGGCGAGGGCGTCGAGCACCGCACCCGGCATCGTCGCGGTCTCCCACGCCTCGTCCACGAGCGGCCGGATCCTGCGGTCCAGCACGTCCTGCAGCTGCCGCAGCGCGGCGATCGCTGCGGGGCTGAGGTGGGTGCGTGCGAAGTCGAAGGGGTCGATGCCGAAGACGGCGTCGGGCGCGAACTCGGGCTCGCGGGGCGGCTTCTGGGGAGCGCTCACGGTGTTCCTCCGGTGTTCGGCTCGGCTCGGGGTCAGCGGCCGAGGCCGAGCAGGCGGATCGCGTTGCCCTTCAGGATGCCGGGCAGGGCCTCCGGCTTGAGGCTCGTGCGACTCACGTCATCGAGCCAGCGGTCGGGGCTGATCATGGGGTAGTCGCTGCCGAAGAGCACGCGATCCTTCAGGTAGCTGCCGGCCGCGCGCACCAGGGCCTCGGGGAAGTACTTCGGGCTCCATCCCGAGAGGTCGATCCAGGTGTTGTGCTTGTGCGTGGCGACGGAGAGCGCCTCGTCCTGCCACGGCACCGAGGGGTGGGCCATCACGATCTGCAGATCGCCGAACTCGGCGGCCACCTCGTCGAGCAGCATCGGGTTCGACAGCGCCAGGCGCAGCCCGCGGCCGCCCTTCATGCCTGCGCCGATCCCGGTCTGCCCCGTGTGGAAGAGCGCGATCACCCCCGCTTCCTCGAGCGCGGCGAACAAGGGGAAGAAGCGCTCCTCGCTCGGGTCGAAGCCCTGCACGGTCGGGTGGAACTTGAAACCGCGCACCCCGTGCTCCTCGATGAGCCGGCGGGCCGCGTCGACGGCCTGCTGGCCCTGCCGCGGGTCGACGGAGGCGAAGGGGATCAGCACGTCGTTGTTGCGGGCGGCGCCCTGGGCGATGTCGGCGCTCGACACGGGAGTGTGCTGGAGCTGCGTGCTCGCGTCGACGGTGAAGACCACCGCGGCCATGTCGCGCTCGCGGTAGTAGGCGGCGATCGCGTCGAGCTCGGGCTGCAGGCCGCCGTTCTTGAAGTAGGCGGCCGCTGCGGCTGCGAGGTCGTCCGGCAGCGAGTTGTGGCCGTGCGCGTCCATCTCGACGTGCACGTGGAAGTCGATCGCCGTGATGCGATCGAGGTCGATCGCCGGTTCGTAGCGGGTCATTGCTGCGTCCTTCCGGGGGGCGTCGCCGCTGCGGTGCGGCGGCTCGCTGGGTACGGTACCGGGGACCTCCGACATGCCGCGATTCGGGGTCCCCGGGGGCGGGGGCGGATCAGGCCTGGGGCGGCTGCAGCTCCTCGGGGAGCGGCGGGGACTTCTCACCCACCGACTGCAGATTGGCGGCGATCACGGGGCCGGCCTCCGCGATCAGCGCCTCGGCGTCCCAGCCGCCCTCGTGGAAGAGGCTCTCGACGGGCTCCGGGTGCGACCACAGCTGGAGGCGGTCCCCGCCGACGCCGATGGCCTGGCCGCTGATGCCCGCGGCCTCCTCGGAGGCGAGGTAGGCGATGAGCGGCGCCACGTCGGCCGCGGTGCCGAAGCCGAGCCCCGAGCGGAAGAACTCGGGCATGGGCTCGCCCTTCGCGTCGGCCTCGACGGCGGCGTGGAAGTAGGGCACGGTCGCGGTCATGGCGGTGGCGGCGACGGGGATCACGGCGTTGGCGGTGATGCCGGCCTTCTTGAGTTCGAGGGCCCAGGTGCGGACCATGCCGACGATGCCGGCCTTGGCGGCGGCGTAGTTGGTCTGGCCGAAGTTGCCGCGCTGGCCGGTGGGGGAGCCGATGCAGATGATGCGGCCGCCCTCGCCCTGCTCGCGCATGCGGATCGCGGCCTCGCGCACGCAGGTGAAGGTGCCGCGCAGGTGCACGTTGATGACGGTGTCGAAGTCGTCGTCGCTCATCTTCCAGAGCACGGTGTCGCGCAGCACGCCGGCGTTGGTGACGAGGATGTCGAGGCGGCCGTAGGCGTCGAAGGCGGCGTCGACGAGCTGCTTGGCGGTCTCGCTCGGGCCGACGGGGGCGACGACGGCGGTGGCCTGGCCCCCGGCGTCGGTGATGCTCGCGACGGCCTCGGCGGCGGTCGCCTCGTCCACGTCGTTGATCACGACGGACGCGCCCTGGCGTGCGAGCTCCTGCGCGTAGGCGAGTCCCAGGCCGCGGCCCGACCCCGTGACGATGGCGACTTTCCCTGCAAGTGACATGGCAACTCCTTCGTGGTGGCTGCCCCCAGTAGAGCACCATTTCATTGAGAAAGTCAACTATACACTTTCCCATCGTTTGCTACGCTGGCTGCATGACGGACTCCGAGGCGCAGGACACGGCTGCATCGTGGCAGCTGAACTCCGTCACCGAAGACCCCAGCTTCCTGCTGGCGCGCGCCAACGCCCTCTCGCTCGGAGCGGGCAACGCCGCGCTGCGCCCGCTCGGGCTCAAGGTCCGCTCCTATTCGGTGCTCGCCCTCGTCTGCGATGGCCTGTATCCGACGCAGCGCGAGCTCGCCGACTATCTGCGTCTCGATCCGAGCCAGGTGGTCTCGCTGATCGACGACCTGGAGAGCCGCGACCTCGTCGAGCGCCGCACCGACGAGCGTGACCGCCGCTCGAAGGTGATCGCCCCCACCGGGGAGGGGCAGCGCGTCCGCGCCGAGGCCCGCGAGCGGGTGCGTGCGGCCGAGGAAGCGCCGCTGGCGGTGCTCAGCCCCGAAGAGCGCGACACCTTCTCCGCCCTGCTCGCCCGCGTCGCCTTCCCCCCGCAGCGCTAGTCAGCGTGCGGTGTACGGCTATGCCGGAGCTCGGAGCGGCCGGTTCGCGGGGGCGGGTAGCCTAGGGGCATGAGTGAGACGGTTCCGGATCCCGCGAGCGGCTGGGAGGCCATCGATGCCTCCGCGGTCGCCGCACTGCTCGCCGGCGTGCCCGTGCGCTGGTGGCTCTCGGGAGGGGCCGCGCTCGACCGCTGGCTCGGCGAGCCGATCCGCGAGCGGGCCAACACCGATGTGAGCGTCGTGCGGGCCGATCTGCCCGCCTTCGTCGACGCGCTGCCGGCGGGAATCGAGGCCTGGGCGCAGCTGGACGAGGACGAGGATCCCGTGCCGTTCGACGCGGCCCCCGCGGACGAGGAGGTGCAGCCGGTGCTGCTGCGCGACGCCGCCTCCGGTCGCTGGCTGCTGCGCGTGAACGTGGAGGACGGTGCCCCCCGCGCCTGGGTCTACAAGCGGGATCCGCGGCTCACGCTGCCGTGGGAGCGCGCCGTGCTCGACCTCGACGGCGTGCCCACGGGCGCCCCCGAGGTGCAGCTCGTGTGGAAGGCCCTGCGGCCCCGCCCCGAGGACGACGTGGACATGCACGCCGTCGTGCCGAAGCTCTCCGAGGAGGCCCGCGCCTGGTACGAGAAGTGCATCCTCTCCATCCACCCGCACTCCTCCTGGTCGATCCACGTGCGCAGCCCGCTCACCCCCGCCAAGGCGAGCTGGAACCGGGGTCGCGGCTGAGCGCTGCACCCAGAGCCCGCTGAGTTCGCAGAGCCCGCTGAGTTCGCAGAGCGCGCTGAGTTCGCAGAGCCCGCGCCGCGCTCAGGGCCGCGTCGCCTCCAGCACGAGGGTGCGGAACCAGCGCTGCGCCTGCGTCAGGCTGCCCTCCCGGCGGGTGTAGAGCGACACCGGGGTGCTCTGCGCCGGCCACGGCAGCTCGGCCACCCGCAGCGCCGGATACCAGCCGCAGAACACCTCGGCGACGTGCCGGGGCAGCAGGACGACGAGGTCGGTCGTCTCGAGCACCGCGGGCACGGTGGCGTACTCCTCGACCGTCAGCGCGACCTGCGGCATGAGCCCGTGCTCGGTCAGCGCCTGCAGCGGGTAGACGTGCCCGCCGCGGGCGGAGACCCGCAGGAAGCGCCGCCCCGCGAACATCCCGGGCCCGGTGGGCGGCAGGGGGTGCCGCTCGCCGGTGAGCGCGACGTACTCGACCGCGCGCACGTGCGAGCGCCACACGCGCGGGCTCCCGATCATCGAGACGGTCATCGCGAGGTCGATGGTGCCCCGCGCGAGCCCCTCCTCCACCTGGTCGGAGTCGAGCCGCTCGACGCGCAGCTGCGGCCGAGAGGCCTCGCGCTCCAGCGCGGCGAGGATCGGCGGCAGGAAGGTCTGCTCGCCGATCGAGGTGAGGCCCAGCATCAGCTCGCCGCTGAAGCTCGCGGGATCGAACAGCTCCGAGTCCTCCACGGTCGCGTCGATCTGGGCGAGCGCCTCCTGCAGCGGGCCGAACAGCCGGGTCGCCCGCGCCGTGGGCACCATGTCGTTGCCCTCCCGGCGGAACAGCTCGTCGCCGAAGCGCTCGCGCAGGCGGCGCAGGGTGTAGCTGACGGTCGGCTGGGTGACGTGCAGGCGCTCGGCGGCGGCGGTGACGCTGCGCGCCTCGTAGAGCACCACGAAGGTGCGCAGCTGGTTGAGATCGGTGAGGGCCACGCATAGAGAGTATCGATGCACCGACGATCCCGCATCTATTCGACTTAATGTGCCCCGCGACCTACCATCGGAGGAGATCAACCGCCGAATGACAAGGACGACATCCGTTGATTATCGACATCCACGGCCACTACACCACGGCCCCCGCTCAGCTGGGCGCCTGGCGCGATCTGCAGATCGCCTTCGCCGAGGGGAAGGGCGAGGCGCCGGATCCCGCAGAGCTCTCGATCTCCGACGACGAGATCCGCGAGACGATCGAGGCCAATCAGCTCCGCCTCATGAACGACCGCGGCAGCGACATCACCGTCTTCAGCCCGCGCGCCTCCTTCATGGCGCACCACATCGGCGACTTCGCGGTCAGCGAGACCTGGGCGCGCATCTGCAACGACCTCTGCGCGCGCGTGAGCGAGCTGTTCCCCGACCGCTTCCTCATGGGCGCCATGCTGCCGCAGTCGCCGGGCGTGGACCCCGCGAGCACCGTCGCGGAGCTCACCCGGGCCGTCGAGGAGCTCGGCGCGGTCACCGTGAACCTCAACCCCGATCCCTCCGGCGGCAAGTGGAGCGCCCCGGCCCTCACCGACCGCTCCTGGTACCCGGTCTACGAGAAGCTCGTCGAGTACGAGATCCCGGCGATGGTCCACGTCAGCACCTCGTGCAAGCCCGTCTTCCACACCACCGGCGACCACTACCTCAATGCGGACACGACCGCCTTCATGCAGCTGCTCAAGGGCGACCTCTTCCGCGACTTCCCCGAGCTGAAGCTCGTGATCCCGCACGGCGGCGGCGCGGTGCCCTACCACTGGGGCCGCTTCCGCGGGCTCGCGATGGCCCTCGGCAAGCCCGAGCTCGAAGAGCACCTGCTCGGCAACGTCTTCTTCGACACCTGCGTCTACCACCAGCCGGGCATCGACCTGCTCACCCGGATCGTGCCCACGGACAACATCCTCTTCGCGAGCGAGATGATCGGCGCCGTGCGCGACGTCGACCCCCGCACCGGCCACTACTTCGACGACACGAAGCGCTACGTCGACGCAACGCCGAACCTCAGCGACGCCGAGCGCGCTCAGGTCTTCGAGGGCAACGCCCGCCGCGTCTACCCCCGCCTCGACCGCGCCCTCACCGCCCGCGGGCTCTGATCCCGAACCGACCGCAGAAAGAACCCACCATGCGCCTGAACAACCTCGGCCTCGTCCGCACCCGGATCGAGCGGCCGGATCCCGCGGACGTCGACCGCCTCTCGCAGTTCGGGGTGGCCACCATCCACGAGGCGATGGGCCGCGTCGGCCTCATGCGCCCCTACATCCGCCCCGCCTACCACGGCGCGAAGCTGTGCGGCCCCGCCATCACCGTGCTCCTGCAGCCCGGCGACAACTGGATGCTCCACGTCGCCGCCGAGCAGGTGCAGGCGGGCGACGTGCTCGTCGCCGGCTGCACCACCGAGAGCGAGGACGGCTTCTTCGGCGAGCTGCTCGCCACCTCGCTCACCGCCCGCGGCTGCAAGGGCCTCGTCATCGACGGCGGCGTCCGCGACGTCGCGGATCTCGAGGAGATGGACTTCCCCGTGTTCTCCCGCGCGATCAACGCCAAGGGCACCGTGAAGGCGACGCTCGGCTCCGTGAACGTGCCCGTGGTCGTGGCGAACGCGCTCGTGAGCCCGGGCGACGTGGTCGTGGCCGACGTCGACGGCGTGGTCGTGGTGCCGCGCGAGCACGTCGCGGCGGTCGCCGACGCCAGCCAGAAGCGCGAGGACAACGAGGAGGCTAAGCGCCAGCAGTTCCGCGAGGGCGTGCTCGGCCTCGACATCTACGGCATGCGCGACCCGCTCGCCGCCGCCGGCCTCGAATACGTGGAGGACTGAGCATGGCGCACGGCGACACCTCGGGCGGCTTCGAGAAGACCCCCGGCTGGCTGGACTGGTACGACGGGCCCTCGAAGCCCGCGTTCCGGCTGCCCGCGGGTGCCGTCGACGCGCACTGCCACGTCTTCGGCCCCGGCGCGCAGTTCCCCTACGCGCCCGAGCGCAAGTACACCCCGTGCGACGCCTCGGCGGAGCAGCTCTTCGCGCTGCGCGACCACCTCGGCTTCGACCGCAACGTGATCGTGCAGGCCACCTGCCACGGCGCCGACAACCGCGCCCTCGTCGATGCGCTGCGCCGCAGCGACGGCCGGGCCCGCGGCGTCGCCACCGTGCGCCGCGACGTCACCCCCGAGCAGCTCGCCGAGCTGCACGAGGCGGGCGTGCGCGGCGTGCGCTTCAACTTCGTGAAGCGGCTCGTGGACCGGGTGCCCACGGACTCGCTCGCGGAGATCGTCGAGAAGATCCGGCCGCTCGGCTGGCACGTCGTCATCTACTTCGAGGCCGAGGACCTGCCCGAGCTCTACGACTTCTTCTCGCAGATCCCCACCGACGTGGTGGTCGACCACATGGGTCGGCCGGACGTCACGAAGGACCCCGACGGCCCCGAGTTCGGGCTGTTCCTGCGCTTCATGCGCGAGAACCCGAACGTCTGGACCAAGGTCTCCTGCCCCGAGCGCCTGAGCGTCTCGGGTCCCCGCGCGCTGAACGGCGAGCGACACGCCTACACCGACGTGGTCCCGTTCGCCCGTCGCGTGGTCGAGGAGTTCCCCGACCGCGTGCTGTGGGGCACCGACTGGCCCCATCCCAACCTCAAGGACCACATGCCCGACGATGGGCTGCTGGTCGACTACATCCCGCAGATTGCGACGACGGACGAACTGCAGCGCAAGCTGCTCGTCGACAATCCCGCACGCCTCTACTGGCCCGAAGGAGCATAGTCATGGCACTCGACAAGCCCTACAAGCAGGTACCCGGAACGATCATCTTCGACGCGGAGATGGCGCGGAAGGGCTACCACCTCAATCAATTCTCGATGTCCCTCATGAAGCCCGAGAACCGCGAGCGCTACCTCGCCGACCGCGAGGCATACCTCGACGAGTGGCCGCTCACACCGGCGCAGCGCCAGGCGGTGCTCGACATGGACCTCAACGCCATGATGGCCGAGGGCGGCAACATCTACTTCCTCAGCAAGATCGGCGCGACCCACGGCCTGAGCTTCCAGCAGATGGCCGGCTCGATGACCGGGATGTCCGAGGCAGCCTACCGCGACATGATGATCGCCGGCGGCCGCAGCCCGGAGGGGGTGCGCGCCAAGGACCTCGACGGCTGGGTGCCGCCGAAGCCCGGCGAGAAGTCCGAGGTGATGCGCGAGAACGCCCCCGCATGCTACACCTCGGCCCTCTTCACCTCGCACGTGCCCGCGATCGGCGCCGCGATGGATCTCGGCAAGACCGAGGAGCCCTACTGGAAGAAGGTGTTCGCGGGCTACGAGTGGACGCGCAAGTGGGCGAAGGAGCACACGCCCGACGTCGTGATCCTCGTCTACAACGACCACGCGACCGCCTTCGACTCCTCGATCATCCCGACCTTCGTGCTCGGCACCGGCATCGAGTACCCCGTCGCGGACGAGGGCTACGGCCCCCGTCCCGTGCCCGATGTGCAGGGCTATCCGGAGTTCGCCGCGCACCTCGCGCAGTCGATCATCCAGGACGACTTCGACCTGACGCTCGTGAACGAGATGGTGGTGGACCACGGCCTCACCGTGCCGCTCTCGCTCGTCTTCGGCGACGTGGAGGAGTGGCCCTGCAAGGTGATCCCGCTCGCCGTCAACGTGGTGCAGTACCCGGTGCCCTCGGGGCGCCGCTGCTACGAGCTGGGCAAGGCGCTGCGCCGCGCCCTCGACAAGTGGGACGGCCCGGAGCTGAACGTGCAGATCTGGGGCACCGGCGGCATGAGCCACCAGCTGCAGGGTCCGCGGGCCGGCCTCATCAACCAGGAGTGGGACAACGCCTTCCTCGACCACCTCATCAACGATCCGCTGGGCCTCACCGAGTGGCCGCACATGGAGTACGTCGACGAGGCGGGTTCCGAGGGCATCGAGCTGGTCGACTGGCTGATCGCCCGCGGCGCCATGGACGACCAGTTCGGCGGCGAGGCCCCCACGGTCGATCATCGCTTCTACCACGTCCCCGCGTCGAACACCGCGGTCGGCCACCTGGTCATCTCGAACCCGGTCGCCCCGCACCTCGCGAAGGCCGCGGCGGCCGAGCGCCCCGCAGACACCGAAACCGCAGCCCAGCCCCTTGAGGAGGTCCCCGTTTGAGTGACAAGACCCGCATCGCCGTCGTCGGAGCCGCAGGCGCCTTCGGCATGAAGCACCTGGACGGTCTCGCCAACATCCCCGACGCCGAGGTGACGGTGGTGGCCGGCACCCGGCCCGAGCCGACGCAGGCGGTCGCCGAGAAGTACGGCGTGCCCAACGCGGTCGTCGGCTTCGAGGAGGTGCTGCGGCGCGACGACGTCGATGCGGTCATCCTCGCGACACCCACGCAGCAGCACGCGGCCCAGACCCGGGCCGCTCTCGCCGCGGGCAAGCACGTGCAGGTGGAGATCCCGCTCGCCGACTCGCTCGCCGAGGCCCAGGAGACGCTCGCGGCCGCCGAGGCGTCGAGCCTCGTGTCGATGGTGGGCCACACGCGCCGCTTCAACCCCTCGCACCAGTTCGTCCACAACCGGATCCAGGCGGGCGAGTTCGCGGTGCAGCAGATGGACGTGCAGACATACTTCTTCCGCCGCACGAACACGAACGCGAAGGGCGAGCCGCGCTCGTGGACGGATCACCTGCTGTGGCATCACGCCGCCCACACGGTCGACCTGTTCGCCTACCAGGCGGGCAGGATCGTGCAGGCGAACGCCATCCAGGGGCCGATCCATCCGGAGCTGGGGATCGCGATGGACATGTCCATCCAGCTGAAGAGCGAGACGGGCGCGATCTGCACGCTGTCGTTGTCGTTCAACAACAACGGTCCCTTCGGCACCTTCTTCCGCTACATCGGCGACTCGGAGACCTACATCGCCAACTACGACGATCTGGTGACGGGCCGAGGCGATGAGATCGACGTGTCGCAGGTCGCGGTGAGCATGAACGGCATCGAGCTGCAGGATCGCGAGTTCGTCGCCGCGATCCGCGAGGGCCGCGAGCCGCTGACCTCGGTGCGCCGCGTGTTCGACTGCTACCGCGTGCTCGGAGAGCTCGAGGAGCAGCTGGCGTGATCCTGCCCCGCATCGGCCTCGGCTGCATGTCGCTGAGCCACGCCTACGGCGTGCCGCCCTCGGAGGAGGACGGCCTGGCGATGCTGCGCGCGGCGCTCGACGAGGGCGCCGGGATGCTCGACACCGCCACCCTCTACGGCGGCGGCCGCAACGAGGAGCTGGTGGGCCGGGCGATCGCGGGCCGCCGCGACGAGGTGGTGCTGGCGAGCAAGTGCGGCATGGCGATGGTCGACGGGGTGAAGACGATCGACGGCCGGCCCGAGACGCTGCGCGCGCAGCTGGACGCCTCGCTGCAGCGTCTCGGGGTCGAGCACATCGACCTGTACTATCTGCACCGCTGGGACAAGCGGGTGCCCATCGGCGAGAGCGTCGGCGCGCTCGCCGAGGCGCAGCGGGCGGGCAAGATCGGCGCGATCGGGCTTTCCGAGGTGTCGGTCGCGCGGCTGCGCGAGGCGCAGGCGGTGGCCCCGATCGACGCGGTGCAGAACGAGTACTCGCTGTGGAGCCGCAACCCCGAGCTCGGCATGCTGGAGGCGACGCGCGAGAGCGGTGTGGCGCTCGTGGCGTTCTCGCCGCTGGCCCGCGGCTTCCTGAGCGAGGGGATCGCGGATCCGGCCGAGCTGGCGGAGAAGGACATCCGCCGGGGGATGCCGCGCTTCCAGCCGGAGCACTGGCCGGCGAATGCGGCGCTGCTGCCCGCCTGGCGTGCGCTCGCCGCAGAGGCGGGATGCACGCCGGGGCAGCTGGCGCTCGCCTGGGTGCTCTCGCGCGGCGAGCACGTGGTGGCGATCCCCGGCACCACCTCGCTCGCGCACTTCCGCGAGAATCGCGCGGCCGCCGATCTGCTGATCGACCCGGCGCTGCTGGCGCGGGCCGGGGAGCTGATCGACACGGCCACCGTCTCGGGCCCGCGCTACAACCCGGCCTCCGAGGCGGAGGTCGACGCGGAGTCCTTCGCCGCGGCGGGGGAGGTGTAGGCGTGCGCGCGATCTCGTCGATGGCGACCCGCCAGGTGCTCGCGGATCTGGCGGAGGCGGCTGAGGCCGCCGGCCTGCCCCGGCTCGGCATCGAGTCGGTGGGCGGCGTGGACGCCGCGCGCCGGGTCGCGGATGGCGAGGCATTCGATCTGGTGTTCCTGGCGCGCGGCGCACTGGAGAAGCTGCGCGCCGGAGCGCACGTGGGCGCGGTGACGCCGCTCATGCGATCGCAGACGGCGGTCGCGGTGCCCTCGCGCGACGACGCCCCGGCGGTGTACGAGGC
This sequence comes from Leucobacter massiliensis, assembly GCF_002982315.1. Lineage (GTDB taxonomy): Bacteria > Actinomycetota > Actinomycetes > Actinomycetales > Microbacteriaceae > Leucobacter > Leucobacter massiliensis. Next base: position 11,408 of record NZ_MWZD01000015.1, read on the forward strand.
TGGCTCGGTGGCCTTCGCCGATGCGGCGGCGCTGCGCGAGGCGCTGCGCGGTGCGGACCGCATCGGCTATTCGACCGGGCCGAGCGGGGTCGCGCTCGTCGAGATGATCGAGCGCTGGGGCCTCGCCGCGGAGCTGGGCGAGCGCCTGGTGCAGGCGCGTCCGGGGATCCCGGTGGCCCGCTCCCTCGCGGAGGGGGAGGTGGATCTCGGCTTCCAGCAGCTGAGCGAGCTGGTCGGCCAGCCCGGGGTGCGCATTCTCGGCGTGCTGCCGCAGGACTGCGCCATCGACACGGTCTTCTCGGGCGCCGTGGCGGAGACGGCCGAGGATCCCGAGGCCGCTGCCGAGGTCCTGCGCTTCTTCGCATCGGACCGCGCGGCCCCCCTCATCGCCGCCCGCTCCTTCGGCCCAGCGGGCTCCTGAGCCGCCCGCACCTTCGGCCCGCGGCTGCCACTCGCCGCCGGCCCCTTCCCGGGCGGGCTGCCGCTGACAGGACCGCGCGCGCCACAGCGGGCGCGCACGGTAGCTCGTTTCCTCGCACCGGTCAAGAGCCCCTCGCTGGGCCGCGGCACCTCTCGACAGAAGCGCGGAGCGGACGTATATTCAGAATTAGTTCTTAATTTCTCGGAATCGCCGCAACGGAGGGCACCATGGTCACGAATACGCGCCGCGCACAACGTCACGCAAGCGAGCCGGACACGGTCGAGCTCAACCCGATCTTCGCCAGGCCGGGCGAGGCCACCGCGGTGCCGAAGTTCCGCTTCCCCGACGACGAGTCGCTCCAGCAGACCGCATACCAGATCGTCCACGATGAGGCGATGCTCGACGGCAACGCCCGGCTCAACCTCGCCACCTTCGTCGGTACCTGGATGGACGAGTACGCGGGCCGCCTCGCCCTCGAAGCCGCCGACAAGAACATGATCGACAAGGACGAGTACCCGCAGACCGCCGCGATCGAGACGCGCTGCTGGACCATGCTCGCCGACCTCTGGCACGCGCCCGACCCGGAGCACACGATCGGCACCTCGACCATCGGCTCCTCCGAGGCGGCCATGCTCGGCGGGCTCGCGCTGAAGCGCCGCTGGCAGCAGCGCCGCCGCGCCGCCGGGCAGTCCACGGAGCGCCCCAATCTCGTGATGTCGAGCGCCGTGCAGGTGTGCTGGGAGAAGTTCTGCAACTACTTCGAGGTCGAGGCGCGGTACGTGCCCATCTCCGAGGAGCACAAGGTGCTCGACGGGCACGACCTCGAGTCGTACGTCGACGAGAACACCATCGGCGTCGTCGCGATCCTCGGCGTCACCTACACCGGCATGTACGAGCCGGTGGCGCAGATCGCGCAGGCCCTCGACCGGATCCAGGAGTCCACCGGGCTCGACGTGCCGATCCACGTGGACGGCGCCTCCGGGGCCATGATCGCGCCGTTCATCCAGCCCGATCTGGAGTGGGACTTCCGGGTGAAGCGGGTCGCCTCCATCAACACCTCCGGCCACAAGTACGGCCTCGTGTATCCCGGCCTCGGCTGGGTCGTGTGGCGGGACCTCGACGCCCTCCCCGAGGACCTCATCTTCCGGGTCTCGTACCTCGGCGGCGATATGCCGACCTTCGCGCTGAACTTCTCGCGCCCGGGGGCGCAGGTGCTCCTGCAGTACTACGTCTTCCTGCGGCTCGGCCGCGCCGGCTTCGAGGCGGTGCAGGGCACCTCCCGCGACGTGGCCCTCTACCTGTCCGGGGAGATCGCGAAGATGCCGGCCTTCGAGCTGTGGAACGACGGATCCGACATCCCGGTCTTCGCCTGGCGGCTGCGCGCGGGGCACTCCGAGAACTGGAACCTCTACCACCTCTCGGATCGGCTGCGCACCAAGGGCTGGCTCGTGCCCGCCTACCCCATGCCGGACGATCTCGCCGATCTCACGGTGCAGCGGATCGTGGTGCGCAATGGCTTCAGCCACGACCTGGCCTCGGCGTTCCTCGCGGATCTCGCCGAGGAGGTCGACTACCTCGACTCGCTGTCGGGGCCCATGCCGATGCCGAAGCGCGGCAGCGGCTTCCACCACTGAGCACGGACCAACAACACGCAGGGGGGCGGGACAATGGCAATGCAAGGCACACCGTCGGAAGGGGCCCCGGCGCCGCGCACCGGGGGGACCGGTCGCAGGGGAGACGCCGGCGGAACGCGGAACGGCGGCGGAACGAGAAGATTCCTCCGAGCAGACGGCACGCACGCGCCGTCGCCCGAGCACGTGGCACCGCATCCCTACGGGGATCCCGGGAACCGCAATCCACCCGAGCACACCGGCCCGGCCATCGGGGCGCCGGCCGCCAGTGCCAGGGTCGCCATGTCGGTCGCGCAGCTGGCGATGCTCACGGTCGTCGTCGTCGCCTCGCTGCGCTCGCTGCCCGCGATGGCGCTCTACGGCCTCGGGGCGGTGACGCTCTTCATCGTGCCGGCGATCCTCTTCCTGATCCCGACCGCGCTCGTGGCCGCCGAGCTGGCGACCGGGTGGAAGGGCGGCATCTTCACCTGGGTGCGGGAGGCCTTCGGCGCGCGAGCCGGTTTCGTGGCGATCTGGCTGCAGTGGATCCAGAACGTCGTCTGGTATCCCACGCAGATCGCCTTCATCGCGGCCAGCCTGTCGTTCGTGATCGGCGATCAGGGGCTCGCGCAGAACGGCGTCTACACGGCGGTCGTGATCCTCGTCCTGTACTGGGGATCGACGCTCATCACGCTCGCCGGAGGCAACCTGTTCGCGAAGGTCGGCTCGTGGAGCGGCATCTTCGGCACGCTCCTGCCGGCGGCGCTGCTCATCGTGCTGGGCGCGATCTGGCTCGGCACCGGCGAGCGCTCGGAGACGCCGCTCGAAGCCTCCGCCGTGATCCCGCCGTGGACGGGCATCGCCTCGATCGTGCTGATCGTGTCGAATGTGCTCGCCTACGCGGGCATGGAGGTGAACGCCGTGCACGCGAACGATCTGAAGAACCCGGGGCGGGGATTCCCGCGCTCCATCGTGATGGCGACCGTGCTGATCCTCGCGGTCTTCATCCTGCCGACGCTCGCCATCGCCGTCGCGGTGCCGAAGGACAAGCTGGGGCTCACGACCGGGATCAACCTCGCGTTCCAGGAGTTCTTCGAGCACTGGGGCGTGGGGTGGGGCACCCCGGTGATCTCGCTGCTCATCGCCCTCGGCGCCTTCGCCTCGGTGGTGACGTGGATCGCCGGCCCCTCGCGCGGCCTCCTCGCCGCCGCACGCACCGGGCTGCTGCCGCCGGTGCTGCAGCGCCGCAACAAGGCGGGCGTGCAGGTCGGGATCCTGGCGGTGCAGGGCGTGATCGTGACCCTGCTGGCGCTGCTGTTCGTGCTGCTGCCGAACGGCAACACCGCCTTCATCGCGCTCGTCGACATGGCTGCGGCGCTCTACCTCATCATGTACATGATGATGTTCGCGGCGGCGATCCGGCTGCGCAAGACCCAGCCGAAGGTGGTGCGCACATACCGCACGCCCGCGATGGCCTTCGTCGCCGGGCTCGGCTTCGTGGCCTGCGCGGTGGCGTTCGTGCTCGCCTTCGTGCGCCCGTCCGGGTTCACCGGGCTGTCGGAGGGGGCGTACCCGCTCGTCGTGCTGGCGGTGGTGGTCGTGCTGGGAGCTCCGCCGCTGCTGTTCTACGCCCTGCGCCGGCCCCAGTGGGATCGCCGCTCCCCGGAGGAGCAGGCGACCGCCGAGACCGTGCTCGTCAACCCGCCGCAGGAGCCGCCGGTCAGCGGTTCCGGCCGCTCGGCGACGCCCTCACCGGGGTCGACGCCGGCCGCCCCCGACCCCGGGGCGCCCGCGGCTTAGGCGACGTAGCGGGGAGGGCGCGCCGGAGGGTGCCAGGGGCATCAGCCGGCGCGCTTCTCCGCGGAGATGGGGTCCGGGCCCGGGGAGCCCGCGTTCGCGCCGCGGGGCCGCGTGGCACGGAACCAGCCCGCGAAGAGCAGCACGATCAGGATGACGTCGACGGCGTCTCCGCCGTAGTACATGAGCTCCGCGCCGACGCGCCCGTCCGCCGGCTCCACGCCGGCGGGCGGATGCGCCCAGAGCCACTTGGCGAGGATGGAGTGGGCGGCGATGAAGACGATCAGCACGCCCGCCCGCAGGCGGAAGGAGGCGCGGTGCGGATCGGGATCCACCCCCACCAGCGAGGCCGTGAAGAGGTATCCCGCGAGCAGCAGGTGCAGGTGCACGAGCGCGAAGACCGCGGCGGACCGGTGCATCGCCCCGTACAGTTCCGTGGCGTAGAGCAGCCAGAGACCGCCCGCGTTGAGCGCGCCCGCCACGACGGGATGGGTCAGCCACCGCACCACGGGGTGCCGCAGCACCCGGCTGAGCGCGCGCGCCCGTGGTTGCGGCAGCGCGCGCAGCGCCAGCGCGATCGGGGAGCCCAGCACGAGCAGCAGCGGGGCGAGCATTCCGAGCAGCAGGTGACCGGCCATGTGCGCCGTGAAGCTCTCACGCGCCGCCGCTGCGACCGGGCCGAGCACGCCGAGCCCGGCGCAGAACAGCCCGGCGGCCCAGGCGGCCGTGCGCCGCCGCGGCCAGGGGCTGCGATGCCGGGATGCCCACAGCGCTGCGGCGTAGGCGGTCGCGGCGAGGAGCAGCGCGGTGAGCGCGAGGGCGTCGACGACCGCCCAGTCGAGCGCGCCGGAGCCGTGCGCGCCGTGGTGGTCGTGCGCGCCGTGACCTCCGTGACCTTCCATCCTCAGTTCCCGGTGGTCCCGGGCGTCCCGGTGGTTCCTGGCGTCTCGGCGGCCCCGGTGGTCTCGGCGGCCCCGGTGGTCTCGGCGGCCCCGGTGGTCTCGGTGGCCCCCGGCTGGCGGTCGCTCCCGGCGGTCGCCCGGACGTCCCGGCGCCGGGAGCTGCGCCAGAGGATCGCCGCCCCGATCACGAGCAGGATCAGCGCCGAGCCGATCCACACCGTGTCATAGGGCAGCAGATCCACCTCGTAGCGGATCTGGTGGATCCGCAGCAGCTTGTGGTTGACGATCCCGTCGAAGAGCTGGAAGAAGCCGACGCCGACGGTCACCGCGCCGGCCCAGCGCGTCCACGAGATGCTCCCGCGCCGGCGCGCGTCGGCGAGCAGGAAGAGGCCCCACACGGTGATGAACCAGCCGAAGGCGTGGAAGAAGCCGTCGGAGACGAGCGCGACGCTCGTGGTCGACAGATCGTAGAAGTGATGCCAGTGCAGCGCCAGGTGGAAGATGAACAGGTCGATCACGGAGGCCGCGATCCCGCAGCCGAAGAGGAAGCCCGAGAGCACGGTGCGTCGATCCTGGTGGGTCGTCGGGCTGCGCCGGGCGCGCCCCTTGCGGTGTGCGTGCATGCCTCGATTCTGGGCGCGGGGTGGCGCGCGGGCAACGCACTTGACCCTCCCGTACCCGACCGGCTACGCACCTCTCGTGCCCCTCAGAATCGGGCCTGATGCGTCAGGGCACGGGTACGCGATACCGGGATGAAGGGGACAGATTCTGCGCCGGCAGCGGGGCGGGAACTTCCCAGGGGCAGGACGAGCCCGGTGGCGTCAGTGCTCGGCGCGGTCGTCGAGGATGCGGCGGAACCAGGCGAGGGTCGCCTCGGTCATGTCGTGCGGGGTGCCGAGGCGGCGCAGCTCGTCGAGCGCGTCGGAGACCTCGTGCTCGCGGCGCTCCGCGTGCGCGTGGGTGCCGGTCACGAGGCGGTCCACGAGCGCCGCGCCGTCGGGGCCGAGCTCCGCGGCGATCTGCACGGCGAGCCGCTCCCGCTGCCCCGAGGCTTCGGCCGCCGTGAGCGTCTCGATGATGAGCGTCGCGAGCCCCTTCATGAAGACGCTCCGCAGCAGCTTCAGCTGCGCGGCGTCGCCCATCTCCCCGCCGATCGCCTCGACGGGGGCGCCCAGGGGGCCGAGCAGTTCGGCGAGGCGCCCGGACGCCGGGCCGCTGACGATCAGCTCGGTGCGATGGGCGGCGCGCGGCACAGGCGCCATCACGGCGGCGTCGCAGGGCAGCAGCCCGGCGGCCTGGACGGCGGTGCCGACCGCCTGCTTCACCTCCGGGCCGGCAGTGTTGAGGTCGGCGAAGACGAGCGGGGAGCCCGCGGTCGATTCTGCGCCTCGCACGGCGGCGGCCGCCTGCTCCGCGACGGTGAGCGCGGCACGGGCGCCCACGAGGCTCAGCGCCACCGCACTGCCGTCGAGCGCCTCCGCGAGCGCGTCGTACTGCGTGATCGCCTCGCTCTCGACCGTGATGAAGGGATCGAAGCCGCGAACCTCGGCGCCGGCGCCGGCCAGCCCCTCGCCGTAGAGGCGTCCCGCCTCGCCGAGTCCGATCACGGTGATGACGGTCATGCTGGGGCGCTCCTTCGTCGGTCGCTGCGGGATGTCGTGCCCCCGCGCCTCCCTGACGGCGCGGCCGCACGTGCCCGCCATTCTATTCGGGGAGAGGCCCCGGCCCGAGCGGGGCCGGGGCGGCGACGCGGCGCGGGGGAAAGTCCCAGCGGGTTCGACGCCTCCGCGGTTAGGCTGTGCCCATGAGCAATGGGGGACTCGGGACGTTCGACGCGGGCGCGAGCGGCGGGAGCGGGCCGGGCGGCCGGAGCGAGCGGGCCGAGCGGGGTGCGCTGCGCGACCGGAACGCGCTGCGCGAGCGGGGCGCGCAAGACGACGGGGCCGGGGAGGGCGACGACGTCCAGGACGAGATCACGATCTCGGCCCGGGCGCTGCGCTCGCTGGGAGACCAGATGCAGCGTTTCCTGCTCGAGTACCGCTTCGCGATGGAGGAGGTCGAGACGAAGCTCTCCATCCTGCGCGAGGAGTACCTCCACATGCACGAGTACAACCCCATCGAGCACGTGTCGAGCCGCGTGAAGTCCGTCGACAGCCTGGTCGCCAAGCTGGAGCGGCTCGGGATCGGGAGCGACTTCGAGGAGATCCGGCGCGAGGTGCACGACATCGCCGGCGTGCGGGTGACGTGCGCCTTCATCCGCGATGTGTACCTGCTGTTCGACCTGCTCACGCAGCAGGACGACATCACGGTGCTCGAGGTAGAGGACTACATCGAGAAGCCGAAGCCGAACGGGTACAAGAGCCTGCACACCATCATCTCGGTGCCGGTGTACCTGTCGAGCGGGCGCGTGGACGTGCCCGTGGAGGTGCAGTTCCGCACGATCGCAATGGACTTCTGGGCGAGCCTGGAGCACAAGATCTACTACAAGTACGAGCGCCAGGTGCCGAGCACGCTGACGCGCGAGCTGAAGTTCGCGGCGGACATCGCCGCCGAGCTCGACACCCGCATGGAGCGGCTCCACGTGCAGCTGCACGGTGAGCCGCCCCCGCACACCGCGCCGCTCGAGCTGCGGGCCGTGGAGCAGCGGATCCACCCGGCGTAGGGCGCGACCCCGCGCGATCCCGCGATCCCGGGCCGCCGCCGCACGATCCGGGTAGGGTCGAAGGGTGGACACTGCTGAGCGCTTTGCCGGCGAGCATCTGCCCGGGGGCTCGGGCGGGGTGTGGCGCGTCGAGTCACCGGGAGGGGAGGTGCGCGTACACCGGCCCACCGGGCCGTGGACGCCCGCCGTGCACGAGCTGCTGCGCTTCCTCGCCGAGCGCGGCCTCGACGGGGTGCCGCGCGTGCACGGCCTCGACGCGGAGGGCCGCGAGGTGCTCGACTACCTCCCGGGAGACACGCTCGATCCCGAGCGCACGCAGGCGGACGACGCGGCGCTCGCCGCGGCGGCGTCCTGGCTGCGGCGCTTTCACGATGCGGTGCGCGAGTTCCGGCCCGGGCCGCGCGAGTGGCGCCAGGGTGTGCAGGATCTCGCCCCCGGCGAGGTGATCTGCCACAACGATCCCGGCCTCTACAACTGGGTGGTGGCGGAGGGGCGCTTCGCCGGCATGATCGACTGGGATCGCGCCGGCCCCGGTCGGCCGCTCGACGATCTCGCCTTCCTGTGCTGGTCGGGGGTGCCGCTGCTCCGCCCGATCCCGGCCGCAGACGCGGCTCGCCGGCTCGCGCTCGCCGCCGCGGCCTACGGCGGGGTGGGTCCGGCCGAGTTGCTCGACGCGGTGGACGCGCGCATGGAGCTCATCGCGCAGCGCTGGCGGGACGGGATCGAGCGCGGCGACCCGGGGACGATCGCCCTGCGCGAGGCCGGCATCATGGATCGTCATCTCGCTCGGGTGCGCGGCTTCGCCGGTCGGCGGGCGGAGATCCGGGCCGCGATCGCGGAGGACGCGGACGAACGGAGCGGCCGCGCGGCGGGCGCGCGGCCGGACGGAGAGGGGACGCGATGACGAGCGGTGCGGAGGCGGCGGGCGCCGCGGAGCGGGAGCGGCGGTGGGTGCTCGCGGATGGCGGCATCGAGACGGCGCTCGATGAGCGCCTCGGGCAAGTGCTGCCCGAGTTCGCGGCCTTCGTGCTGCTCGGCTCAGCGGAGGGCCGGGAGGCGCTGCGCGCCTACTACCGCCCCTTCGTGGAGCTGGCGCTGGAGCGGGGCCTGCCGCTGGTGCTCGACACGCCGACGTGGCGGGCGAACCCCGATTGGGCTGCGAAGCTCGGGGCCGAGGGCGAGGCGCTGGCCCGCGCGAACCGGGAGGCGGTGGCGCTCGTGCGCGCGGTCCTCGACGAGCCCGGCGCGCCCGCCGAGCTGCGCGGACGGTGGCTCGTCAACGGCTGCGTCGGGCCCCGCGAGGACGACTACGCCGCGGGCGCCCGCATGTCGCCCGAGGAGGCGGAGCGCTACCACGCACCCCAGATCCGCGCGCTCGCCGAGGCCGGCGCCGACCGCGTGACCTCGGTGACGACGCTCGACGCGGCCGAGGGCATCGGCGTGGTGCGCGCGGCGCAGCGCTGCGGCGTGCCGGCGGCGGTGTCGTTCACGGTGGACGCCGGCGGCCTTCTCGCCGACGGATCGACGCTCGCGGAGGCGATCGCCGCGGTCGACGCGGCGACGGACGGCGGGGCGCTCGGCTTCCTCATCAACTGCGCGCACCCCGCCGAGGCGGCCGGGGCGCTGCGCCGCTGCGCCGGAGCGGGGGAGCTGTCGCGGCTGCTCGGCTTCCGCCTGAACGCGGCACGGCACGGGGAGGATGGCCCGGGCGACGTCCCGGAGGCGTTCGCGGAGGGGGAGCTGGCGCTGCGCGAGCTCGCCCCGCGGGCGACGCTCTTCGGCGGATGCTGCGGCACGGATGTGCCGCACATCGCGGCGCTCGCGGCGGGGCTCGCGGCGTCCTGAGCGGCCGGGCGCCGCCGGCCCGCCCGGCCATCGCTCGCCGCCGGCCCGCCCGGCCGTCGCTCGCCGCCGTGCGGCAGAGACGAGGCGAGGCGGGCTACCGGGGTGAGGGGTGCGATGATGGTTTCAGCGACCCCAGGCGAAGTGGTTAGGGTAGGACCGTGAGCAGAGACCCCCTCGACGAACTCTTCGGCTCGACGGAGGAGCATCCGGAGCCGGTTCCCGCGCGACGTCGTCTCGCCCAGGAGCAGGCCGAGCGGGTGCGCACGGCTCAGCTGCCCGAGCAGCGCCGGGGCCGGGGCCGCGGCGATGCGTCCTCCGCGGTGCCGTGGATCGTGGTCGGCGTGATCGCGGTGATCGCGATCGTCGCGTCCATCGTCGTGGTGAATCTGGCGCGCGGGGCCGGCAGCGAGCCGGCCGCGACCTCGGGCCCGACGCGGACGAGCACCGAATCCCCGCGTCCGACGTCGCCGGAGCCGTCGTCTTCGCCGGACGCCGATGACGACGCCGAGGCCGAGAAGCCCGGCGACGAGGTGCCTCGGGTGGAGGTCGGGCCGACGATGGAGCTGGCGATCCCGCAGTGGGGCGTCACTTCGGAGCTGAGCTCCCGCTTCGGCTCGACGAGCTACGTGCTGGAGAACGGCAACACGGAGCTGTGGCTGTCGAGCGATCTCATCGCGCAGCTCCCCTGCGAGGGCAACTGGGGGGCGGTGCAGACGGCGGGCGGCAAGTACGAGGTGCTGCGGCCGGCGGAGCGCTGCGCTGCGGCGCCCGAGCTCTACGACGAACTGTGGGGCCTCACCGACGCCTTCGTGCAGACGATCCGCCCCGCGGGGTAGCGGCCTCTCAGGCGGTCCCGAAGAGGCCCGGCCAGAGTGCGAGCGCGAGGGGGAAGCCGGCGAAGCTGACGATGTCGAGGATCCAGTGCGCCACGATCAGGGGGAGCGAGCGCCCCCAGCGGTGGTAGGCCCAGCCGAAGAGGAGTCCCATCGCCACGTTCCCGATGAAACCGCCGAAGCCCTGGTAGAGGTGGTAGCTGCCGCGCAGCAGCGCGCTGCTGAGGATCGTGGCGAGCGGGCCGACCCCGAGCCGTCGCAGGCGGTCGAAGAGGTAGGCGACGACGATGAGCTCCTCGCCGAGGGCGGCGCGCAGCGCGAGCAGCACGAGCATCGGCACCGTCCACCAGTGCTCGTCGAGCGCGGTGGGCACGACGGTGAGGTTGATCCCGATGCCCTTGGCGAAGAGGTAGAAGCCGATGCCGGGGATGCCGACGGCCGCCGCCAGCGCGAAGCCGCCGCCGGTCTCCCGCAGCCAGCGCCAGGTGCCGCCGGCGGGCGCGCCCAGGCCGAGACGGCCGAGGTGCGGCTTGCCGGCCTGCCAGAGCAGGAAGGCGACGAGCGCGACGGGGGCGAGCCCGAAGGCGAAGCCGAGGAGCTGGTAGACGAGGTCGAAGGCCGGGCGCTCGGCGAGCGGGCGGTTGATCGTCACCGACTGGGAGGAGAGGGCGGTGTCGCGGCTCAGCCGTTCGACGATGTCGACGATCGCGTACACCCCTGAGGCGCCGAAGGAGAGGGCGAGCACGATCCCGATCTCCCAGCGCAGCCGTGCACGCCCCCGGCTTCCAAGCGATCCCGCTCCCGCACCCTGCTCCATGCCCTCAGCGTAGCGGCCGGGCGGAAGCCCGCCTGCCGCGCCGGGGCAACAGACTGCGTATGGAGCCCTCCAGAGTATGGGGGAACCGCACAGTGCCATATGGGATCCCCGTCCGGTTCTTGATCCTGTCCTACAGATCTCGGTCACGAAGGCGTCACGGGAGGCCGATGTGCTGTCAGACCGGTTGGAGGGTCGGTAGGCTGAAAGCGTTCTATCGGACCTTCCCGTGGGGGGACGGATCATCCGTCTGCTTCGGCGCGGGTGGAATTTTCAAGGAGGAATCCAGTGAGGCGATCACGAATCGGCCTGGGCTTCATCGCTCTGGCAGCTGCCGGCGCGCTGGCGCTGTCCGGCTGCTCGACGGGCGGGGGCAACGAGGGCGGCGGCAACGGCGGCACCGCGATCATCACCGCAAACGGCTCTGAGCCGGAGAGCGGCCTGATCCCCAGCGACACCAACGAGGTCGGCGGCGGCAAGATCCTCGATGCGATCTTCGCGGGACTCTTCTACTACGACGCGGACGGCAACCCCGTCAACGAGCTCGCCGAGTCCGTGGAGACGACCGACTCGAAGGTCTTCACCATCAAGATCAAGGGCGGCACGACCTTCACGAACGGCGAAGAGGTCACCTCGCAGTCCTTCGTGGACGCCTGGAACGACGCGGCCAAGCTCTCCAACGCGCGCAAGAACGCCTCCTGGTTCTCGAACATCGAGGGCTTCAGCGACACCGAGGACGCCCCGCTGAGCGGCCTCAAGGTCATCGACGACACGACCTTCGAGGTCACCCTCAAGTCGCCGCAGTCGGACTTCCCGCTGCAGCTCGGCTACAGCGCCTTCTACCCGCTTCCCGCCTCGGCCTTCGACGCCGACGGCAATGTGACCAAGGAGTTCGGCCAGAACCCGATCGGCAACGGCACCTACAAGGTCGCCGAGGACGGCTGGACCCACAAGGTCAAGATCGACCTCCTCAAGAACGAGGACTACGCCGGGACCCGCACCGTCGCCAACGACGGCGTCACCATCACGTTCTACGACGACGCTGCCGCGGCCTACGCCGATCTGCAGTCCGGCAACCTCGACGTGCTCGACCAGCTGCCCGACTCCGCGATCAGCACCTTCCAGGACGACCTGGGCGACCGGGCCGTGAACCAGCCGGCCGCGATCTTCCAGTCCTTCACCATCCCCGAGCGTCTCGAGCACTTCTCGGGCGAGGAGGGGCAGCTGCGCCGCGAGGCGATCTCGCTCGCGATCAACCGCGACCAGATCACCGACAAGATCTTCAACGACACCCGCACCACCGCCGTCGACTGGTCCTCGCCCGTCATCAACGGCTACTCGACCGACATCGAGGGCAACGACGTGCTGGACTACGACCCCGAGCGCGCGAAGGAGCTGTGGGCCCAGGCCGACGCCATCTCGCCGTGGTCGGGAACCTTCGAGATCGCCTACAACGCGGACGGCGGCCACCAGGGCTGGGTCGACGCGGTGTCCAACGACCTCAAGAACACGCTCGGGATCGACGCCGCGGGCGCACCGAACCCCCTGTTCGGCGACTTCCGCCAGACGATCACGGACCGCTCCATCCAGACCGCGTTCCGCTCGGGCTGGCAGGCCGACTACCCCGGCCTGTACAACTTCCTCGGCCCGCTCTACCAGACCGGCGCATCGTCCAACGACGGAGACTACTCCAGCGAAGAGGTCGACAAGCTGCTGAGCGAGGGCCTCAGCGCCTCCGACCTGGACGAGGCGAACGACAAGTTCCACCAGGCTGAGACCGTGCTGTTCACGGACCTGCCCGCGATCCCGCTCTGGTACCAGAACGCGGTCGGCGGCTACTCCGAGAACGTCGGCAACGTCACCTTCGGCTGGAACTCGGTGCCCCTCTACTACGAGATCACCAAGAACTGAGCCGCCTCGCCGAGGCCCCGGACCGCGCGTCCGGGGCCTTGACGGGTTCAGGGGAGGAGGCCTCGCGGGTCCCGGTGACGCAGCCGGAACCGGCGGGGCCTCCCTCGACCCCCCACTCCGAGACTTCGAGAGATAGCCCCACACACATGTCAATCCACTTCGCGCAGGGGAGGCGAGCCGCGTGCTGAGATACGTCGCCTTCCGCATCCTCCAGGTGATCCCCGTCCTGCTGGGCACCACCTTCCTCATCTACTTCATGGTCTTCGCGATGCCCGGCGATCCGGTGCTCGCGCTCTTCGGCGACAAGACGCCGAGCCCCGCCGTGCTCCAGCAGGTCACCGAGCAGTACAACCTCGACAAGCCCTTCATCGTGCAGTACCTGCTGTACCTGGGCGGCATCTTCCGGGGCGACCTCGGCATCACCTTCTCCGGTCAGCCCGTCTCCGAGGTCCTCGCGAGCACCTTCCCCGTGACCGTGCAGCTCGCGCTCATGGCGATCGTCATCGAACTCGTGCTCGCCATCTCCATCGGCCTGATCTCGGGCCTGCGCAAGGGCAAGCTCTTCGACAACGTGAACCTCATCATCGGCCTGATCCTGATGAGCGTCCCGATCTTCGTGATCGCCTTCGTCGCCCAGTACTTCCTCGGAATCAAGTGGGGTCTCTTCCGCACGACCGTCGGGCCCGGCGCGCCGCTGCAGGATCTCATCATGCCCGCGATCGTGCTCGGCGTCTCGCTGTACGCGACGAGCATGCGCCTCACCCGCGCCTCGGTGATCGACACCCTCAACCAGGACTTCGTGCGCACCGCCTACGCGAAGGGGCTCAGCCGCGGCCGAGTCATCCCCGTGCACGTGCTGCGCAACTCGCTCATCCCGACGGTGACGAACACCGCGACCAACTTCGGCGTGCTGATGGTCGGCGCGACGGTGACGGAGGGCATCTTCAACGTGCCCGGCGTCGGCAACACCCTGTTCAAGGCGATCCGCCTCGGCGAGAACACGACGGTGGTCTCCTTCGTGACGGTGATGGTGCTGATCTACCTCTTCGTCAACCTCGCAGTGGATCTGTTCTACGCCGTGCTCGACCCGAGGATCCGCTATGCCTGAGTCCCAGAACCGCAGATACGAGCACTTCGTCGCTCCCGTCTCCGAGGTGCCGATCGCCCCGGTGGACGCCGTCAAGATCGACTCCCGCCGATCCGGGCTGTGGATCGACGCGTGGCGCGACATCCGCAAGCGGCCCATGTTCTACATCTCGAGCCTGCTGCTGCTGATCGTGGTGGCCGCCGCCATCGCCCCCAGCCTCTTCACGACGGTGGACCCGCGCCAGTGCGACCTCGCCCTGAGCAACGCCGGCCCCGCGAGCGGGCACCCGCTGGGCTTCACCAAGCAGGGCTGCGATGTGTACGCCCGGATCGTGCACGGCACCTCCACCTCCGTGTCGGTCGGGCTCATCTCGACGCTGCTCGTCTTCGTGCTCGGCACGATCATGGGCGCCATCGCCGGCTTCTTCGGGGGCTGGGTGGACGCGGTGCTGTCGCGGATCGGCGACGTCTTCTTCTCGATCCCCTACATCCTCGCCGCCGTGATCGTCATGGGCATCTTCAAGGAGTTCCGCAACATCTGGACGATCTCCCTCGCCATCGGCCTCTTCGCCTGGGCGTCGAGCGCCCGCGTGCTGCGTGCCGAGGTGCTGCGGGTGCGGCCCGCCGACTATGTGACGGCCTCCCGCGCGCAGGGGCTCGGTCCGTGGCGCACGCTGCTGCGGCACGTGCTGCCGAACGCGATGGCCCCGATGATCGTCGTCTCGACGCTGACGCTCGCCGCGTCCATCGTGGCGGAGGCGACGCTCTCCTTCCTCGGCGTCGGCCTGCCGACCTCGATGATGTCGTGGGGTAATGACATCAGCGCCGCGCAGGGCGATCTGCGCACCGCCCCGCAGAACCTCATCTACCCGTCGATCGCGCTGACCGTCACCGTGCTGGCGTTCATCCTGCTCGGCGAGCTGCTGCGCGACGCGCTCGACCCGAAGGCGAGGGCCCAGCGATGACGCATCACGACGACACCGACGGACGGACCCAGTTGACGGAGCAGACCACCACCGAGCAGCCCGCGGCCGAGCGTGGCGCGTCCGCGCAGGGCGCCGCCGAGCAGCCGATCCTCAGCGTGCGCGACCTCAGGGTCGACTTCGGCACGAAGAAGAAGCGCACCGAGGTGCTGCACGGCATCGACCTCGACGTCTTCGCGGGGGAGACGGTCGCGATCGTCGGCGAGTCGGGCTCCGGCAAGTCGACGACGATGCACGCCGTCATCAACCTCCTGCCCGGCACCGGCAGGATCACCTCCGGCTCGGTGCTGTGGAACGGCCGCGATCTGGTGGGCGTGCCGCGCCGCGAGATGGAGTCGATCCGCGGCCGCGAGATCGGGCTCGTGCCGCAGGATCCGATGTCGAACCTCAACCCGGTGTGGTCGGTCGGCTTCCAGGTCGAGGAGGCCGTGCGCGCCAACGGGCTGGCCCGGGGCCGCCGCGAGGTGAAGCGGCGCGCCATCGAGGTGCTGGAGCAAGCGGGGCTGCAGAACGCCGAGCAGCGCATGAAGCAGTACCCGCATCAGTTCTCGGGAGGCATGAAGCAGCGCGCCCTGATCGGCATCGGCCTGGCCGCGCAGCCGCAGCTGCTCATCGCGGACGAGCCGACCTCCGCGCTCGACGTGACGGTGCAGCGCGTGGTGCTCGACCACCTGGAGCGGCTGACGAGCGAACTCGGCACGGCCGTCGTCTTCATCACCCACGATCTCGGCCTCGCCGCGGAGCGGGCCGAGAAGCTGGTGGTCATGTACCGCGGCAACATCGTCGAGTCGGGCCCGAGCCGCGCGATCCTGGAGAACCCGCAGCACCCGTACACGAAGCGCCTGGTCTCCGCGGCCCCGAGCCTCGCCTCCCGGCGCATCGGCTCCGACGCGGAACTGCCGGCCGCGCCGACGGAGTCCTTCGACCTGGCGGCGCTCGCCGAGGATCCGAAGCCGCAGCGGCGCAGCGGCGAGCCGATGATCGAGGTGCAGGGGCTCGGCAAGGTCTACAAGCTGCGCACGGGCAACTTCGGATCCGAGGACTTCCACGCCGTGCGCGATGCGACGTTCACGGTGAACCGGGGCGAGACGATGGCGCTGGTGGGCGAGTCCGGTTCGGGCAAGTCGACGATCGCGAAGATGGTGCTGCAGCTGGAGGAGCCGAGCTCGGGTTCGATCCGGATCGCCGGCGAGGAGACCGCCGGGCTCTCCGGCCGCAGGCTCTTCGATCTGCGGCGCACGCTGCAGCCCGTGTTCCAGGATCCCTACGGTTCGCTCGACCCGCTGGTGAACATCGGCAACACGATCATGGAGCCGCTGAACATCCACCGGGTGGGCGACGCGAAGAGCCGCCGCGAGCGCATGCTCGAGCTGCTCGATCAGGTGGCCCTGCCGCGGGAGCTGGCGACGCGCTACCCGAACGAGCTGTCGGGCGGTCAGCGGCAGCGCGTGGCGGTGGCGCGCGGGCTTGCGCTCAAGCCCGACATCCTGGTGCTCGACGAGGCGGTCTCCGCGCTCGACGTGCTGGTGCAGGCGCAGATCCTGGACCTGCTGGCGGAGCTGCAGCGCGAGCTGGGGCTGACGTACCTGTTCATCACGCACGACCTCGCGGTGGTGCGGCTCATCGCGGATCGCGTGTGCGTGATGCAGCAGGGGCGGATCGTGGAGCAGGCGACGACGGACGAGGTCTTCGAGAACCCGCAGCAGGAGTACACGAAGAACCTGCTCGCCGCGATTCCCGGCGCGCAGATTGAGCTCGGGGCCGGCTGACTCTCGCCCGGCGCGGTGAGTACGGGGGCGGATCTGCTGCGGCGGATCCGCCCCCGTACTCCATCCGGCCGCGGAGCACCGTGCGGGCGAGCACCAGCTCTCCCGCTCTCCGGCGATCCGCCTCGCCCTATGCCCGGCCGCGGAAGGCGAGCGCTCCGGCGAAGGCGAGGGCCGAGGCGGCGAGCACGAACAGCGCCATCGGAACGGCCGTGTGCTCGCCCCAGGCCCCGACGAGCGGCGAGGCGAGCCCGCCCACCGCGAACTGCGCTGCGCCGAGCAGTGCCGAGGCCGCGCCGCGGTGCGCACCGGCGCGCAGCAGCGCGAGGGCGCTCCCGTTCGACATGATCAGCCCGGCCCCGCCCGAGAGCACGAAGGCGCACGCGATGAAGAGCGGGGGAGAGAGCGCCCCGGTGACGCTGAGCGCGGAGAGCGCGATCCCGGCGCCCAGCACCAGGGCGCAGCCGATGAGCAGCATGCGCTTCGCCGGGACCCGGCCGGCCAGCTGCGCATTGAGCAGGTTCATCAGGATCAGCGCGGTCGCCCCGGCTGCGAAGCCGAGCGAGTAGTGCAGGGCGGACATGCCGAGCACGAGCTGCCCCACGAACGGGGAGGCCGAGATGTAGGCCATCATGCTGCCGAATCCGAGTGCGAAGATGCCCACGAGCGCCACGAAGCGGGCGTCGCGGAGCAGCACGCCGAAGCTGCGGAGCGTGGTGCGCATCCCCGCCTGAGTGCGCTGCTCGGGCGGCAGTGACTCGGGCACGAGCGCGGCGGCGAGGGCGAACATGGCGGTCGCCGCCGCGGCGAGCACGCCGAGCACCGCGCGCCAGTCGCCGAGGGTGAGGATCACGCCGCCCAGGGGCGGCGCGATCAGCGGTCCGAGGCTGGTGAGCATGACGAGCAGGCTGATCGCCCGGACCGCCGCGGCACCCTCGGCGAGGTCGACGACGATGGCGCGCGCGATCACCATTCCCGAGGCGCCCGCGATGCCCTGCACGGCGCGCAGCGCGATGAAGAGCTCGATGCCGGGCGTGAACGCGAGGGCGATGCTCGACGCGGCGAAGACGCCCATCGCGGTGACGAGCACGGGGCGCCGCCCGAGCTGGTCGGAGAGGGGCCCGAGCACGAGCTGGCCGACGCCGAGGCCGAGCAGGAAGGCGGTGAGGGTGAGCTGCACGGAGGCGGCGGGCGCGCCGAGCTCACTCGCGATGTCCGTGAAGGAGGCGAGGTAGAGGTCGGTGGCGAGCGGGCCGACGGCGCCGACGAAGGCGAGGGCGGCGAGCAGTCCGCGGGTGAGGCGAGGGCGGGCGGGCATACGCGGATCATATACGATCCTGCGCGGGATCCTGCCCGCTCCGGAGGCGAGCCGCGATCCGCCGCCTCCCAGCCGGATCAGATAGCATAGTGCGTCGGCTTCTTCGGCTCATCGGGTGACGCACCACGGTGGTGCCCGGCATCCCGCTGCGTCGGCACTCCGCTCGTCTCGTTAGGATTCACCCTCTATGGCTCTCGCCACTCGCGAAGACCTCCGCAACGTCGCCATCGTCGCCCACGTCGACCACGGCAAGACCACCCTCGTCGACGCCATGCTGCGTCAGACCAACTCCTTCGACGCGCACGCCGAGGTCGATGACCGGGTCATGGACTCGAACGACCTCGAGCGCGAGAAGGGCATCACGATCCTCGCGAAGAACACCGCCATCACCTACGAGGGCGCGCACGCGAAGAACGGCCCCATCGTCATCAACGTGGTCGACACGCCGGGCCACGCCGACTTCGGCGGCGAGGTGGAGCGCGCGCTGTCGATGGTCGACGGCGTGGTGCTGCTCGTCGACGCGAGCGAGGGCCCGCTGCCGCAGACCCGCTTCGTGCTGCGCAAGGCGCTCGAGGCGCACCTGCCGGTGATCCTCGCCGTCAACAAGACCGACCGCCCCGATGCGCGCATCGAGGAGGTCGAGGGGGAGGCGCAGGATCTGCTGCTCGGCCTCGCCTCCGACCTGTCCGAGGACAACCCCGACATCGACGTCGACGCCGTGCTCGACGTCCCCACCGTGTACCTCTCGGGCCGCGCCGGCGCCGCCTCGCACGCGCGCCCCGCCGACGGCGAGCTGCCCGACAACCCCGATCTCGAACCGCTGTTCGAGACGATCATCGAGCGGGTGCCCGCGCCGCAGTACGACGACGCGCACCCCCTGCAGGCGCACGTCACCAACCTCGACTCCTCGCCGTTCCTGGGCCGTATCGCCTTGCTGCGCATCCACCACGGCTGGATCAAGAAGGGCGAGACGGTCGCCTGGGTGAAGCACGACGGCACCGTCCAGAACGTGCGCATCACCGAGCTCATGCTCACGAAGGCGCTCACCCGCTACCCGGCCGAGCAGGCCGGCCCCGGCGACATCGTCGCGATCGCCGGCATCGAGGACATCACCATCGGCGAGACCATCGCCGACGCGGAGGACGTGCGCCCGCTGCCGACGATCACGGTCGACGAGCCGGCGATCTCGATGACGATCGGCGCCAACACCTCGCCCCTGGTGGGCAAGGTGAAGGGCCACAAGCTGACGGCCCGCATGATCAAGGACCGCCTCGACCGCGAGCTCATCGGCAATGTGTCACTGCGCGTGCTGCCCACCGAGCGCCCCGACGCGTGGGAGGTGCAGGGCCGCGGCGAGCTGGCGCTCGCGATCCTCGTCGAGAACATGCGCCGTGAGGGCTTCGAGCTGACCGTGGGCAAGCCCCAGGTGGTCACGAAGATGGTGGACGGCAAGAAGCACGAGCCCTACGAGCACCTGACCGTCGACACCCCGGAGGAGCACCTGGGCGCGATCACGCAGCTCCTCGCGGCGCGCAAGGGCCGCATGGAGAACATGGTGAACAACGGCACCGGCTGGGTGCGCATGGAGTTCATCGTGCCCTCGCGCGGCCTGATCGGCTTCCGCTCGGAGTTCATGACCATCACCCGCGGCACGGGCATCGCGAACGCGATCGCCCACGGCTACGACGAGTGGGCCGGCGTCATCACCACGCGCAACAACGGCTCGATCGTGGCCGACCGCGCCGGCGTGGCGACCCCGTTTGCGATCATGAACCTGCAGGAGCGCATGAGCTTCTTCGTGCAGCCCGCCGAGGAGGTGTACGAGGGCATGGTCATTGGCGAGAACTCGCGCTCCGAGGACATGGACGTGAACATCACCAAGGAGAAGAAGCTCACGAACATGCGCTCCTCCACGGCCGACACCTTCGAGTCGATGACGCCGCCGCGCAAGCTCACCCTCGAGGAGTGCCTGGAGTTCGCCCGCGAGGACGAGTGCGTCGAGGTGACCCCGGAGCACGTGCGCATCCGCAAGGTGGAGCTGGAGGCGTCGCTGCGCGCCCGTGCCGCCTCCCGCATCAAGAACCAGAAGTAGCGGCCGGATCGGGATCGGCGTTCGGAACGGGAACGGGATCGGGTGTCGGCTGTGGAGGGGCTGCGGATCGGGGGCGCGGATGCGCGACCGCCGTTCGAGCAGCTGCGCCTCGGCCTGATCGAGCGGATCATGCGCCGTGAGCTGCCCGCGGGGGAGAAGCTGCCCCCGGTGCGGGCGCTCGCGGCGCAGCTGGGTCTCGCGCCGAACACGGTGGCGCGCGCCTACCGGGAGCTGGAGGCGGAGGGCTACGTGGAGACGCGCGGCCGCGGCGGCACGGTGGTGGCGCCGGTCGCCGCGGTCGATTCCGAGTCGGCGCAGCGGGGCGCGGAGCTGGCCGCGGCGTATGTTCGCGGCATGCGCGAGCTGGGGTTCGGCCCTGAGGCGATCGTGGGCGAGGTGCGCCGCGCCCTGTGATCGAAGCGCCCGCGGCCTCGATTTCTTCCCGGCAGGGAAACGCGATAGAGTAATCCCTGCGTGAAAACGCGATCGGGATGTGGCGCAGCTTGGTAGCGCACGTCGTTCGGGACGACGGGGTCGCAGGTTCAAATCCTGTCATCCCGACCAGAACCCCCGGAACTCCCGCAGAACGCTGCGGAAGTTCCGGGGGTTTCTCGTTCTCCGAATCGAACGTGGGTGCGACTGGCAGGCGATGATGTTCGCCATGCGCGGGCTGGTGCCGATGGTGGAGATGTGCGCGCACGCAAGTTCAGAGTTGCCCGAGGGGTCCTCTGCTGTCTCCTGGCTAGAGGCTGAAACTCGCGCTCAAGCGGCTATGTGTCGAACCTTGTCCAGCCCAGTCCAGATGCGAGTTCTGCCACGTGCCGCTGGGACGCCCAAGGGTGGACGTGCCGCGAACCACGGCCCCTCGCGCGCGGGTCTCAGAAGCGATGTATCTGGGTGGTGGCGCGAAAACCGAATGGAAAGTACGTGTAGGCCAAGTCCGAGAAGGTGTCGGAGTGCTGCGTGCAAAAGTCCTCGGCTTCTGCTGCGCTGCCGCACTACGCCACGATTCTGTGTTCATCTGCGAAGTCGGATACCACGATCCAGACGCCGTCCTTGGGCGTGCCGGGGATCTCGTTCATTCGTGTAGGCGCTCCTTGCTTGACGGGTCCTCACGACTGACCTTACGCTCACGGGGCAGCTGATACGATCCGAGCGTGGGGAAGCGGATCGGGATGGTGATTGCGGGCGTCGCGCTGATCGCGGCCTTCCTGGCGTGGTTCTTGTTCAAGCTGGGGAAGCAGATCCTGATCGATATGCACGTGCCTCACATCACCACCTTTCCGCAGCGTGGCTGATTGTCCGCGAAGGCCCGCGCAGGGTCATGTCGCGCGCTGTAAGCATAAAAGAGACTCCCGGTTAGTGCTGAGTGGTCCGACTCGCCCGCTCCTTCGGCCGTCCCCGAGCTCCGGCCATGAAGCTAGCGCTGCGCATACGGCTTAGCAGGAGCGGGAATGACAAGTGGATGATCGAGAGCATGTCGAGCATCGATGAACGGCGCGGAAGGCGTTGTGCTGCCAGCTCTTATAGGTGCCGGAAGCACAGCGGGATGGGAACCTCGTGCCTGGCCAGGCATACATGGATAGGATCAGTCCATACACCTTTCGGACCATAGGAGCTTCAATGACGGTGGACATTGCGGAACGGCTTTCGAGCCTCTCGACAAAAATTGCTCAGCAACGGTCGACCATCGAGACAGAAGAGGCCACGAAGAACGCATTCGTAATGCCATTCATTTCGCTGGTGCTGGGCTATGACGTATTCAACCCGAATGAAGTTGTGCCCGAGTTCACCGCAGATGTCGGAACCAAGAGGGGTGAGAAGATTGACTATGCCATCGTCAAAGACGGTGACGTACAGATCCTCATTGAATGCAAGCACATCGGTGCACCCCTCAATATCAAGCATGCGTCGCAGCTGTTCCGTTATTTCTCCGCTGCCAACGCACGAATTGCAGTCCTGACGAACGGTGACGAGTATCAGTTCTTCACCGACCTGGACGCTCCGAACAAGATGGACGAGAAGCCCTTCCTGGTGATTCAGGTGTCCGATTTGGATAGTGCGCTGGTGCCGGAGCTTCGAAAGCTCACAAAGGAAGCTTTTGACCTCGACTCAATAATCAGCGCGGCTGAAGAACTTAAGTACGTTGGTGAACTCAAGCGGGTGCTCGCTGCGCAGTTTGCTTCACCGGACACTGATTGGGTGAAGTTCCTCACAACTCGCGTGTACGAGGGGGCTTTTACTCAGAGAGTTCGAGATCAGTTCACCGGTCTGGTCGAGAAAGCCGCAAAGCAGTTCCTCAACGATCGTGTGAATGATCGCTTGAAGGCCGCGCTCGGCGGACAGGCCGTTGTGGCTGACTCCACTTCGGTATCGTCGTCTGAAGCCAGCGCCCACGTAGCCGAAGCATCTGTCGAAAATGCCGAAAAGAACAACGGGATCGAGACGACCCTCGAAGAAATCGAAGCATTCCAGATTGTGCGCGCTATCGCATGCAGCGAAGTATCCCCGTCACGTATCGCTCAGCGCGATACGAAGACATACTTCGGAGTGCTCCTCGATGACAACAACCGTCGGCCCATTGCGCGCATGTGGTTCAATACATCGCAGAAGTACATTGGTCTCTTCGACGCAGAGAAGAACGAAACAAGGCATCCAATAGATACGCTTGATGAGATATATCGTTTCGCGGAGCAGATTCGGGCAACCGTTCACTACTACGACTAGGCCCGGCATTGCTGCGGGTCCGAGCGGTGCGGTTTGCTTAGAGATTCTACCGGAGCCTCCGAGGGGCAGAGTCCGCCGACGGCCGCCTTGCGCAGGGGCGGGGCGGAGGTTTCTGGGCTCCGCCGACGGCCGCCTTGCGCAGGGGCGGGGCGGAGGTTTCTGGGCGGGGCGGGCCGCTGATACGATCCGAGAGTGGGGAAGCGGATCGGGATGGTGGTTGCGGGTGTCGCGATGATCGCGGCGTTCCTGGCTTGGTTCTTGTTCAAAGGGCACGACCCGCTGCGGCAGTGGGTGGCCGAGAATCAGCTGCTCGCCTTCGGGGCGTGGGGCCTCGGCTGGCTCTGCGCTCTGGGCGGTGCCGCGCTGCTCGCCGGTGCCGCGTTCCGGCCGGGGCGATCGGCTGAAGAGGAGCACTGAGCGGGAGCAGCATCTGTCCGGAGTTCCCTCCCGGCGCCTGGCACTGTGAGGCGAGAAGCTGTCGTCGCCGGCCTGCGGAAGCGTTCTCCGCGTCGCCTCGGAACTCTTCAGGCGTCTTCGTGGGGCTCCGTGACAGCGGCCTCAGGCTTCAGGAAGCAGGATGGTTCGTACTGTGATAGCGCCCACCTCCCGGGTTCCCACTCCGTGGCCGTGCTCCCCTCGTCATCCACTCGAACCCAGCGCAGATCGGTGCGTTACATCGCGCCGTTGACGAATAGCTCGACGTCGGTGTGCGCGACTGCCGCAGCAACATGGCGTACGCGAAGGATTGTCCACGCCGACAGTTCAAGCTCCTCGTAGAGTTCTTTGGCGAGGACGGCGAGCTTCCCCCCTGCAGACTGGGGGCTACCAAGTTCCATGAAGTGCTTACCGACCAGCCCCCACCGCTGCTTCTCCCAGTTCTTCAGAAAATACCTAGAGGTCTGCCCGACTTCGGGCAGTTCCTCGGCATTAGGTTCGGGCTCGTGCTCGTAGGGCTCCCATTCCTCGATCCGTGACTCTCGCGCCTGGACGTCTTTCCATTGGCGCAATGACACGCGCGGTGGGGGCGTCGGGTCGACTGACTTAGCTCGACGCTCTCGCGAATCAGCCCAATCGGCGACGGCGAAGAGGCGATTCCAGGCTTTGGTAGCGACGACGTCGTTGTCGAAGTTGACCAAGGTGCCGTGCATGATGCCGTTGCGGAATAGCTCGGTAACTCTCGTCTCGTCGGTTTTGTAGAAGCCTTTGAGGAAGGACTGGTGGGCGTGGCTCAGGCCCAGATGGTGGCCGGCCACGCTGTCCCACGCCACCATGTCCTCTGCAGGGCGAGTGTGGAGTCCTTGACGGGTCGCCCTGTCCAGATCCTTCACGAATCCGTCCATCATTGAGAAAACCACGAGCGCGGTGCTGTAGTAGTGGCCACCCTCGTAGTCCGTGAGCGCCTTCTGGAGCAAGCGGAGGCGTGGTCGCATCGCTTCGAAACGATGTAGGCGTCGGAGCGTAAATGCGATTCGGTTGTCTTCCTGCTAGTAGCTGATGAGATGTGCCTCAGCTGTGCCATGATCATCGGTGTCAACGATGCGCTCAACCGCGGGTAGGTTCATGTCGCCGGTGAAGTCCCAGTTCCGTGCTCCGAGGAGCCCATAGAACGAGTCGACGATGCCCGTGATGCGTTTGTGTTCGGGGGTCTAGTTCCTGAAGCTGCTTCCGTTGAGCTTCCGGCAGCAGGATTCCGAGCGCCTTGAATACGGCGAGCTGCTGTTCCATATCCTGAACCGAAGGCAGGTCTCGCGCGGAACCATAGGGGAGGCAGCTCAGAATCGACAGCCATGGTCATGAGCGTAATGAATGGTTATCGTCGATGGTCTCCTTGGACTCAATTTCAGCCCGAGATCGTCTTCTGAAGGTGTCTTGAGGAACGAACTCGCTTCGCGCTGTAGCAGGATGACCATGCGGCTCACTGCGGGGTGGGTTGCCTGGGGCGCCGAGGCTTGCGGGGTTTTGCTCGGCCGGCTCGGTCGGTAGCATCCGGGATGAGCTGGACGGTTATTGGGATCCTCATCGCTTTCAGTGCAATGAGCACACGACGTAGGGAGATGCGTGAGAATACGGGGAGGTTCGCGGACTTCTTCTCGGGAGTTTGCTTGTGGCTCACGATCGCGATGGACACCGAGTATGCGTTACTTTCGAGGGCGTCCGCAACATGGCGGGCGGTCCTGGCGCCTGCTTTATCCTCCACGAGACGCAGTAGCTTTCGTGCCGCCTCCTCGCTTGTTCGGAGGAGGTGCACTGAGTTTGCTGCTTGGTTGAAGAGATGGCTGAGTGTTGCTGAACTCGTGCCGATCTTGACGTGGACGAACTCGATACTCTGTTCTCCGATGCGGAGGATGTCGCATGGCTCAACCTGGGTTTGCCCCGACGGGCTCATGCTGGTCTGGTCGAGGCAGACGCTTCCAGTTGCGGCACTCACTTCTGAGTTGTACTCGGCCTCACTCGTCCACGTGTGCGGTGGCAACGTCGCGTCTACCCAGTACGGATCAAGAAATTCTTGGAGTGATTCCAGGAGTCCTGTCGCCACTTGGAACCAAGCTCCATCGCTGAAGTGGTAACTGTACCCTTCGTCTTCCTGCGTCTCAAAGACGAGCGAGCGGAAGATGCTCCAACGTTGTCTCACTTCGTAATTACCATCGAGCAGAAGTAACTCGTCGTGCTTGAGATCGTCGACGGTAAAGGACTGGGCAGTGGCGCCTTTGCCCTCAACGTATTCTCTATAGTGCTTAATATAAACGTCGTCGAACATTTCGCTTAGTCCACGACCTGAGAACTGGACATAGGCCTCGTCGTGATAGTCCAGGACGTCTGGAACCGTGAGGACTATTGGCGCAGTGAGGTCGAAGACCGCCGCGGCGAGTTGCTCGTTGAGTGGGTCGACTATTGCGGGATCTGTGACAGGGCGGACTTGTGCAATATCAGGAAATGTTCTGCGGAAATCCTTTGATTTATACAACGTATGCAGGCGCTTCAACAAAAGCGCGAGATCTCCTGGTTCTGTCGGAGTCGTCACCCTGAGGCTCGCGGCCCCCGTTACGCTGCGAACGAGGTCACTGTACTCGGCTTTGGCTTTACCGGTCAGGCTTTTGAGGACAGAGCTGTCACTCGTGAAGCTCAGTAAGGCGAGGTCTCCGTCATAGGGAATCTGGGTTCTGCGCCGTTGTGAAGACTCGGGGTCGAGCGTATCGGTGCTTTTGAGCTTGTTCGGGTCCACGGCATTGAGCACGACCCTTGTTCCGAAGTCATGCACAAAAGCGTCCTCCTTGAGCAGATGATGCCCTGCGCCAAAGGCCAGCGCAAATACTCGTTTTCCTCTCTGGACAAATGCCATAGCGGAGTTCGACTGCTGGGAGAGTGTGCTCTCTACGCCCAGGTACGTCTTCCACCAGGGCTGCTTTGGATTTCCCGGCTTGAGGAATACGCGAAGGTTAGGAATGACGCTGCTCGGTGCTTCCACCTCTTGATAACCGCGATTATCCTTGATGGATTCCTCGACAGTTATGCCGGGCTTCAGCAGGTAGATCGACATCGATCTCGTGGCCACCGCGGACCTCCTCGGGTAACTTGATGCGGAAACCCACTAGGCATCTTTGGTGAGCTCCTGGGGTTTCTAGGTTCATAGTACGTCTTCGTTGATCAATGAGTCACCGAATTGACGAGCTGATTCAAAAGGGATCTCGCAGCTTCGTCACGCCCACCCTCTTCGGCGTCGTGCGCGTCATCAGCAGGACGTGACGCCCGGGAGTCCCGCTCTCTCGTGAACCCCGTATAAGAGGGATACCTAGTGTCGGCTGATGAGTGAGGGCTGCGAGGGTGGTAGGCCCCCTTTTAAGGGGCTTTGGGTACTCGATTGGGTCGTGACGATACTCAATGCGGAAGTGGGAGGGGCCTAGGTGCTGAGCGGGGGCAGGAAACTTCAAGGGTGAGGCCGGATCTCTTCCGGCCCTTCGTGGTTTACGAGCCTTGGGAGTTCAAGTATGCGCAGGGTGACTCGGCGCGGTGGTGCTGCGGGTGTGACGCGTGTTCGGAGAGGTGCGGGGGTGCTGCTTCGCGGGCGTGTGCCCGCGGTGGTGGCCGGTGTCGCCGTGGCCGCCCTGGTGGTGGGCCTGCTGCCCGCGCTCTCCGGCACGGGTGTGACCTCCGCGGCGGACGGGGCGGATCCGGCGGCCAGCTGGCAGCCGGGCGACAGTGCCGCCGTTGGTGCGCTGGCCAGTGCGACGCTGCCCGGGGTGGCGTCCCCTGTGGAGTACGCCTACGGCCTGGACTACGCGGGCGAGGCGGGCGCGGAGCCGGGTGCGGCGATCACGGGAAGCGCCCCCGCGGAGAATACCGAGGAGGCGGGCGCGCAGGACGGTGTGATCCGGGTGCTGCAGGGCGACACGCTCACGGGTTCCGCGGCAGCCTGGGGTGAGCCCGCGGAGGCGCCGGCTGCAGAGAACGCGGAGAACACTGGGACCGAAGAGCCCGCTGAAGGCGCGGGCGTGGCACCCGCGGAGGATCCGGCCGGCGAGGCGGCACCCGTCGAGGCTGCTGCGGCGGAGGCGCCGTCCGCGCCGTCGGTCGTGGTGCAGCCGGTGCCCGGTCAGGCGCCGGAGACGCTGGCTGAAGCGCTCACGGTGCAGCGGCAGGCTCCCGCCGCCAATGGTGCGGTGCAGGCGCGGTGGCAGATCGTGCAGGCGGATGCCGCACAAGTGAACCAGCAGACCGACGCGGGGCAGGAGCCCGCTGCGATCGAGGCGGGCGCGGAGGGAGGTCCGGCCGCACGCGCGAGCGTGTTCGTGGTGAACCCCGCGATCGAGGCGGTGCTGGAGGCCTCCACGGACGGCGGCACAACGTGGGCGAGCGAGGCGACGGCTCCCGCGGGGGCCGAGGTGGTGTGGCGGGTGACGGCCACGAACACCGGCAATGTGGACCTCGCGGACGTCAAGGTCGCGACCGCGACGGCCAACGAGACGGACACCCTGGATGCTGGGGTGGGTGCCGAGATCGGTGCGCTGCCGGTGGGTGCGACGGGGTCAGCGACGTTCACGACCGAGGCGGGCGATATCGCCGCGGGTGTGAGCGTGTCGGGGGTGTTCGATGCGGAGGGCCCGGATGGTGCGCCGCTCGTGGATCGCTTCACGGATGCGGCGGGCACCGTGGGGCGGGTGCCGTCGGGCGTGGCGACAGCCGAGGTGGCGGTGGCGCCCGCGGGTGACGAGGAGCCCGCGGAGAGCGGCAGCCCCGATAAGGCGGCCCAGTGGGATTCGGGTTCGACGGACGAGGGTGTTGCGGCCGAGGACGCAGAGCCCGCTCCCGGCGCGACCGCGGAGGGTGACGTCACTGGTGAGCCTGAGGGGGGCGAGGAGGCCGAGGAAGTGACCGTTCCGGCTACCGCGGAGGTGCCGCTCCTGGCCAACCCGCTGCTCGTGGGCGTGTCGATGGCTGCGCTCACGCTTGATGACTATGAAGCGATGGCCGTGCCCAAGTTCGAGTATGTTCATGATACCGAGGCAATTGTTCCCAGTGGTGTTTCAAACGTACCGAGCGGTTGGGGATTGAATCCCGGCAATGGGTCTACCCTTAATGTCCCCTACACCACGTGCACTACTGTACCTGGTGGGTGTGACAGGTATCTAGATCAACAGTACTTCTATGTGTACGTTTATCCCGGTGAATCTATTAACGTCCGATTGACCGCCTCTCACGCGTACTTTAGCAACTCCGCCAGCAATGACAACCTCAGGGTGCAAGTGAGGCGGCCTGGCGGAAACAACACCGGATACCCTGGTGATCCCTCGGGCCCCTATGGTACTCATACCTTCACAGGCCCCAATACGGAAGTCCTGTACGACTCTGCATATGCAAACTCGTTCGGGCAGAGGTTTGATGGCACCTGGTCTGAGAGAATCTTAAGTAATGCCAACGCGGGTGTATGGGAGATTGTTCTTCAACGTTTCACTTCCAGTGGGAAGACCACGACTCCATATGGCAGCCAGTGGGAAGTCGGTGTCACTCAGGGGCCTTCAGACCAGTTGGTCCCGGGCCGGGCTTGGACGGATGAACTTGGCCTTCTCCAGCGCCAGTTGCGCGGTGGCGAGGTCGATGCGTCCCCCGCAGATCCCTTCTCTCTCTATGTCGTCTCCCCGACAGGTGCACGATGGAAGACCGATTTCCTGGGCTACAACGGTATTAACTCCATCATCTCTTTTGGTTCATTGGGGAACGTGCGTTCTGATTCGTGTGTTAATGCGTATGCCTCATATGACTCCGGCGGGGATGTTGGGGTAGGCGGTAACCCGAGCAATCTTCGCCGAGGGGGTCAGGCCTGCCCGAGCACGAGGTATCACATTTTCTTCAATCCGCCGGCGGCTGACCTTCCCGAGGACTGGTACGACATCTGGATCGCACCGAAGCCGAAGAATCCGGGAACACCGGAACTGACGTACCAGCAGACTGGTGCGGGCGGTGTGCCGGCGGCCGGGGATTTCGTGGTGAACACGTTTGATTTCCTGGGGACGTATCGTTTGCAGATCGATGCGGACGGGAATGGGGTGTACACGGATCCGGCGGATGTTGATGTGCAGCACAGCGCTGGGGATGCTGATTCGACCTTCACTTATTCCTGGGATGGGAAGGACGGGCTTGGTGCTCCGGTTTCCGGGGTGGATGGGGTGAAAGCGCGGGTGGTGCTGGAGCACGCCGACGAGATCCATCTGGTCACCGTGGATACCGAGGTAAACAGCGGCGGGTTCTCTTGGACGAAAACCGCGGGCTTCGGTGCGAATGGACTGGTGCCGTTGATGTGGGACGACAGCCAGATGAACGCTGCGAGCGCGGATATCTCGGTTCCTGCGGTACAGCTCTCCGGAGACGCTACTCCGGGTGCGCGGTCCTTTCAGACTGTGGTGAATGACTCCAAGATTATGGACACGTGGGGGTACTCGGAAAGTGATATCGAGGTGGAGATTCCCCTTTCGGATCTGTCGTTGGAGAAGCAGGGTGCACTGACGAAGGGTGGTTCCGCTGCGGTGGCCGGTGACACGGTCACGTACACCTTCACGGTTACGAACAGTGGTGATCAGGCGTTGACCAATGTGGTGATTACTGATCCGTTGCTGGGTGGGCCCGTGAGCATGTCGGGAGCGGTGTGGTCCCCGAACACGCCGGGTACGCTGGCGCCGGGCGGCACCGTGACGGTGACGGCTACCTACCCGCTCACGGCTGATGATATTGCGGCGGGGCACGTGGACAACACGGCCACGGTGACCACCCAGGTCCAGGGCGGAGGCGACGGCCCGTCCGCGACTGACTCGGCGACGGTGAGCTTCGACGCGCCCACGCCTCCGGAGCCGGAGTCTGGGACGGTGCTGGTGAAGAAGGAGGCTGAGAACAGTGGCGGCGTGTGGGCCGGCATGGCGGGTTCGCAGTGGGCGATCTGGTCGGATGCGTCGGGGACGGTGTTCCCGGGGGCGGTGGTGACGCCGGTCGCGGCTGGCGGGTGCACGGTGGATGCGGCGTGCGTGTTCCAGGTGACCGGGCTTGAGGTTCCGGGTGAGTACTGGCTGGTGGAGACGCA
This sequence comes from Leucobacter massiliensis, assembly GCF_002982315.1. Taxonomy (GTDB): domain Bacteria; phylum Actinomycetota; class Actinomycetes; order Actinomycetales; family Microbacteriaceae; genus Leucobacter; species Leucobacter massiliensis. The sequence continues at coordinate 41,742 of NZ_MWZD01000015.1, forward strand.
TGCGCCGGCGGGGTTCAGTCTGCTGGCGCAGCCGGTGAAGTTCTCGCTTGCTGCGGGCGGGGTGGTGACGCTGGGTTCGGGTGCCGGCGCGAATGTGAGTGTCGCGAAGGCTACGGAGGCGCCGTTCACGGATCTGTATCAGATCAGGGTGCGGGATGTGCCGACGACGGTGCTCCCGGAGGCTGGTGGCCCTGGCACGTGGTGGGTGTGGTTGCTGGGTTGCGGGGTGATCCTTGCGGGGTTCGCGGTCGCGTATGGGCCTGGTGGTGTGCGGCGCCGCCGGTATGGGATCGCTGGAGGGGGTGGGGGTATGTGAGCCCGGTGAGGGTCTGCCTGGTGGTGAGGGCTGCCGGGCGGGCCCGTGGTAGGGGGGGCGCACAGTTTCACGAATGCGTTACAAGACTTCCGGCCCGTGGGGCTGGGGGACCTACACACAGATAAAGGAGCTCATTCTGATGAGTGCTATTGAGCGGCGTGAGCCGCATACGACAGGGCGGAAGCGTGGGCGGTCTCGCCTGAGTGTGGCCGCGTTGGTGGGTGCCGTGGTGGCGGCGCTGGTGCTGCCGGTGTCGCCGGCGTTGGCGGCGCCGACGATTCCGACCGGGGGCACCGGTTCGCTCACGATCCACAAGTTCGAGACCCCGGACAGTGGTGTGACCGTGGGCACGGGTGAGGCGCTGCCGTCGGCGACGACGGATGCGTGGACGCCGGTTCCGGGTGTCACGTTTCGGGTGCGGCAGGTGAACACGATCGACCTGACCACGAACGCGGGCTGGGATGCGGCCGCGGCCCTCGCGGACCGGTTCAATGCGGCCGGCGGTGACGTGAACTCGATCACGAGCGGTTCGCCGGCGTACACGCTGGGGGCTGCGAAGGCCCCGGACGCCGCGGTTACCGACGGGGACGGCATCCAGAAGTTCAGTGCGCTGCCGATCGGCCTGTACCTGGTCGAAGAGGTCGGGGTGCCCACCCAGATCGACGGGGAGAATGTGGGTGTGACGCCTGCGGCCCCGTTCCTCGTGACCGTGCCGATCACGAACCAGGCCGGCAACGAGTGGCTGTATGAGGTGCACGCGTACCCGAAGAACGCGGTCATCTCCCAGCCGGAGAAGACCGTCACCGACTCGGGTGTCGTGCAGGTCGGCGATCAGACGAAGTGGACGGTCTCGGCGGAGATTCAGGGCACTCCGGCGGATCTGGACGGCAATGGCGTGATCGAGGGCAACCAGGAGAAGTACCACTTTGACTTTTTCGCCATGGTTGATGATCTGGACCCGCGGCTCAAGCCTCTAACTGGGGGAGATTACAATTTGACGCATTTCGAAGTCAAACTCTCCGGCGGCGTCACCAGCGACGAAGTGATCGTCCTCAGGGATTACTACTCAGTTGGCTACACTGCGGCTACGAATCAGTTGCGTATGGTTTTGCGAGCTGACGCTCTGGCTATGCTCCCGGATCACCACGGTGGGACGATCACGTTTACCTTCTACACCACCGCGTTGGAGTCTGGCACGATTTCCAACACAGCGGACGTTTATACGCATCAGTACCGCGCCGAGAGTGGTTCGGTAGTGAGGCCCGAGCCTGGTACGCCGGGTGGGCCGGCGACGACGACGACGGCGACGCAGAAGTTCGGTGGTATTCGTGTCCTGAAGACGGATGATGCGAATCAGGCGCTGGCGGGTGCGGAGTTCGAGGTGTACACGGGGCTGCTGCCCTCGGGTGCCCCGGATCCCGCGAAGAAGGTGACCGTGTCTCCGACCGGTGGCACTGCGGTGGCGACGTGGACGAGTGACGCGAATGGTGAGCTCGTCATCGATGGTCTGCGGTATTCGGACTGGGCTGATGGTGAGGACATCGATCTGGACGACAGCGACGTGGTCGGTGACGCGGACGGTGAGGATGCGGCGAATGCGTCGAAGTTCATCACCTACTACCTGGTCGAGGTGAAGGCTCCGGAGGGGTACTCGCTGCTGGGTGCGCCGGTGAAGTTCACGGTCCGCGATCAGGCCGCTGAGACGGGCGAGTCCGATCTCGATGTGGTGAACGTGCCGGTGAACGCGGGCTTCCAGCTGCCGCTGACCGGTGGTACGGGGACGACGCTGCTGTTCACCGTGGGTGGCCTGCTGGTTGCCGGTGGCGTGGTGTACCTGCTGGCGGCGCGTCGTCGTCGCGGGCAGGCCGCCGCGGACACCACCTCTACGCTCGCGCTGCAGTAGGCGAGCTGGGTGCCCCTTTCCCGGGGGCCGGGTTCCGCGCTGGCGGGCCCGGCCCCCGGGCGGGGTTCGGGACAGGAATGGTGTGACTGAGGGAGGTGGTGTGTCGTGAACGGCACGGTGGCGGTGGTGGCCCGTCCGGGGGATTCCGGGGGTCGGCCCTTTTAACCCTCTGACGCTGCCGCCGAGATGCAGGGGGGTGAGGCGGGGGGGGCGCGGGGCCTTCTCAAAAACCGCCCCCGCACCGGCTACCGCCCCAGCGCGCCAGGCGGATCCCGCTCCCGCGCAGGCTACGGCCCCGGCCCGGCAGGCCGATCCCGCAGCCGCACCCGTGCAGGCGGCCGGCCAGGGTGTGCCGCCGTCCGAGCAGCATGACCGTGAGCCCCGGCCCGAGAAAGACGCGCATATGAGCAGCAGTGTTCCGACATCCCCGACCGCCGTGCAGGGGGCCCGCCCGGCGCAAGCCGTGCCGGGAGCAGCCCCCGCCGCAACCCCCGCGCCCGCTGCGACGCCCGCGCCCGCTGCGGCGCCCGCGTCTGCTGCGGCGCCCGCGTCTGCTGCGGCGCCCGCGCCTGCTGCGGCGCCCGCGTCTGCTGCGGCGCCCGCGCCTGCTGCGGCGCCCGCGCCCGGTGCGGCGCCCGCGCCTGCTGCGGCGCCCGCGCCCGGTGCGGCGTTCGGGCCCGCCGGGGTGGTGCTCGCCTTCCAGTCCGTGCAGCAGTTCGGCACCGAAGAGAACACCCCCGCCCAGCCCGGCACCCCTGCCCCGGGGGAGCGGCCCGTCTCGCAGCAGGAGCCGCGTGCGGAGGCGGCCCCGGCCGCTGCGCTGGCAGTGGTGCCGGAGGCTGCGGCCCCGTCGCCCGCGGACCCGGAGGCTCCGGCCGTGCTCGCGGCGTCCGCACCGGCCGCCGCTGCAACTGGGGCGGTGGACGCGGCAGTGACTGCGGCTGCGGGGGTGGTGAGCGGTTCCATGGTTCCCGCACTCGCTCCCGGCTCCCTCGTGATCAACGAGGGCGTCGACACGGCCCGGGTGTGCGACACGATCGGGCCGGGGGACGTGGTCACGTACACGATGAACGGGGCCGGGCAGGTCACCCACCGGGTCACCGAGATCCTGCCCGCCACCGACCGGGAAGGGCCCGCGTGCCGGCTCACGGTGCAGGGCGATGCGAACGCGCAACCCGATGCTGCGGTCGCCCCGGAGCAGCTGCGCGGGGTGATGCTGTACGCGGTGCCGGTGCTGGGCTGGCTGTGGGCGGGTTTCGGGCCGGTCGGGGCGGCCGCGCTGATGCTGCTGCCCGCGATCGCGCTCGCCTGCACCGGGTGGCTCCTCGGGCGCCGCCGCGACGACCCCGCCCAGATCGACTGGGCCGCCGAACGCGACAGCACCCCCGCCCCGGCTCCCCGGCCTCGGCGCGTGCCCCGCGCAGCCCGGGACGCCGGCCGCCCAGCCGCCGAAACGGTGACGGTGCGAGACGAGGAGACGGAAGCGGCCGTTTCCCGGAAGCCGCGCGTGCACGCCCACGCCGCACCCAGCCGAACCACCCCCCGGCGCACCCTGGGCCCCGTGTCCGTGCCGGGGTGCGGCGGGTGCTGGTGATCGTGCTGGTGCTCGCCGGGGTGGGGGTGTTGACGTATCCGGCGGCGGGGAACTGGTTCAGTGACCGGCAGCACGCCGCCCAGTTGCGCAGCTACACGGAGCAGGTGGAGCGCACGCCCGGCCGGGAGCTGCAATCCATGCTGGATGCGGCCCATGCCTACAATGCGGAGCTGCCCAACGGGCCCTTGCGGGATCCGTACGCGATCGACGCGGCCGGGAAGCCGATCCCGATCGGGCAGGGCAAAGACGCCTACGAGCAGACCTTGAACGTGGACGGTGACGGGACGATGGGGCGGCTCGTGATCCCGAAGATCGGGGTGTCATTGCCGATCTTCCACGACACGGGGAAGAAGTCCCTGGATGCGGGGGTGGGGCACCTGTACGGTTCCGGCCTCCCGGTCGGCGGGACCGGGGTGCACAGTGTGCTCACCGCGCACTCCGGGGTGGTCGGGGCGCACCTGTTCACGAACCTCGACAAGCTTGAGAAAGGGGACGTGTTCTGGGTGGATGTCGCCGGGGAGAAGATCGCGTACAAGGTCGACCAGATCACGGTCGTGCTGCCCACGGAACTCGACGCGCTGCGGCAGATCCCCGGCGGCGACTACCTCACCCTGGTGACCTGCACCCCGACCGGGGTGAACACGCACCGGCTCCTGGTGCGCGGGAAGCGCACCACCCTCGATGATCCGAAGGTCGCCGAGGAACTGGAAGCCGAGCAGGATCCTGGGCCGGGGTTCCCGTGGTGGACGCTGCCCGTCCCGGCCGCCCTGGGGCTCTTGATCCCCGTCACCCGCGACCTGGGTGGGAAGGCGCCCGTGCGGGGTGCGGGGGAGGGGCCGCAGCTGCGTCTCGCGTATCGTGCGGCGGGCAGCCGGGAACTGGCACGGTGGCGGGCGTTCCGGGCGCGAGTGCCCGCAGGCTCGGTCCCGGACCCCATTGATGCGGAACTGCGGGGGCGCCTCACGGATGATGACGCGGTCACCCTGCACCTGGCGCGGGGTGCGGGCGGGGTGCACACCTGGGGGTTGTACGTGGGCGGGGCGCAGCTCGCGGTCTCCGCGTGCGCGTTCACGCATCCGCGGGCCGCTCTCGATGACGCCCGCACCATCGCCGGGGGCAGCCTGCTGGCCGGGGTGCACCCGTGGCCGGGGTGGCGTCGGCGTTACGGGTGGGTCCTCGGCCTGGACCGGGAGCCCGCGCTCATGGCCCCTGCCCCCCTCCGAAGCGCGGAGCTGGCGCGTGCGGAGGCGTGGCGGGTCGCCCGGCTCCTCGCAGGCGCCTCCCACCCCCCGGCCGGCACCACCGCACCCGGAAGCACCGGGCAGGACGACGCCACCGGGCAGGACGCCGCCCGGCGGGATGGTGCCGCTGGGCGGGATGCCGCTGGGGACGATCCTGCCGGGCGGGATGCGACGCCTGAGAGGGGCCGGTCGTGAGGGTCCGCAGGAGTATCGGGTGGGTGTGCTGGGCGGTGGCGGCCACCCTGCTCGTGCTGCTCGCCGGGACCGCGGGGGTGGCTGCGGTGCGGGGCATTATGGGTGTTGGTAGGGAAAGAGGTTGATTTTTTTGTATACGTAAGCGGTCGACGATAAAGAGATAACCACTGCATATGGGCGGCAGCGTCAGGGGTGAATAAGGAACAGGGGCTGGACCGAGCTGCAGCTGGCGGCCCTTGCCCGCCGTGAGGAGGTCCTGGCGGAGCGCAAGCGGGTGCTCGCCGCACGCGAGGCGGAGGCGCAGTCCGAACTGCAGGCCTTGTCCGAGCGGTCCGCGCAGCTGGGGCAGCGCCTGCACCTCGTAACCGAGTGGGAGGAGCGCTTGCACGCGCGCGAGAGCGCTCTGGCCGATCGTGAGGGGGAACTCGCGCAGGCCGAACAGGATCTGGCGCGCCGGCGGGGCCTGGTCGAGGCGGCCGAGGAGGACGTGGCCGGGGAGATGGTGAAGCTCGCCCACGAGCAGGAAGCGTTCGCGGCGGAGCGGGCGAGCCTCGTCTCGGAGCGGGCGGAGCTTGCCGCGTGGCAGGAGCGTTTGGGGGTGCTGCGGCAGGAGGTCCTCGATTTCCAGGGCGTGCACGAATCCCGGGCTGCGGAACTCCAGGAGCGGGAGGCACAGCTGGCACGCCGGGCGGAGGAGCTGGCTGCTTTGGAGATCGCGATCACCGGACGCGAGACCGGGTTCGCCCAGCAGGAAGAGGAGCTGCGGCAGCGGGAGCGGGCGGTCATGGAGCGGGAGCAGGATGTGCTCGCCCGCACCGAGCAGTTGTGGGAGGAGCGGGCGCAGCTGGCGGTGCTGGCCTCCGAGCAGCGCGTGCAGGGGGCTGCGGTGGAGCGGGAGCGTGACGCGCTGGAGGGGCGCGCCCGCGATCTGGAGGCCCGCGCCCGGGAGCTCGAGTCGCGTGCGCGGCTCGTGGACGAGCGCACCCGCGGCCTGGACGAGCGCGAACGCGCCCTCGACGGGCTGCTGCGCGCGGCCGAAGGACGCCCGTACCGTGCTGACACGACCCCCGTCGGCCCCGTGCCCGCCTCGGCGGCGGCTCCAAGCCCGTGGCGCCCGTTCGAGGGGCGGAACCTCTCCGTGGATCCGCCGGCGGAGCGAGCCTATTCCCGGGCGGAAGCCCCCGCACAGCCAGCCGCCCGGGGCGGGTCCGTCGCGCCGGCGGGGGCGGAGCGTGCCACCTTCGAGGCGTCGCTGAGGAAGATGGAGGAGTCGTTCCGCCTGCACGAGGCAGCCTTCGCGCGGAACGCGGACCGCAGCGGGCCCGCCTGGCAGCGCCCCGCCGCAGACGCGGCCGGGGATCCGGCCACAGGGATCCCTGCTGGTCCCGTCCCGCCGTCCCTGGCGGCGGTGCTGCCACCGGAAGCGGACACCCAGCCCGGTGCTCCGGGCCGGTGGAGCGCCGCCAGCTAGGGCCCCGCCCCGGCCGAACCCGGAATGGACACCATAGGCGGGCAAGCCTCCCGCGGGGGCTGCACCGGCCCGGCAGGGGCCGCACAGACACACGACACACGACCCAGCTATCAGGAAAGAGACAGTACGCATGAGTTCGGATACGGCAGACACCAGCAACGTGATCGAGTTCCGCCGCAAGTTCGGCGGCTACGACCCGATCGACGTGGAACGGATCGTCGCCGAGCTGAGAGACCGGCTGAGCCGCGCCGAGGACCGCATCAGCCGCGCCGAGGAAGGCAAGAGCCGCGCCGAGGAAGAACGCTTCGAAGCGCAGCGCCTCGCCCAGAAGATGGCGCGCGATCTCGCCGAAGCCAAAGAACGGGCCGCGGCCGTCAAACCCAACTTCGCGGAACTCGGCGAAGCGTTCGAGGAAACCCTCCGCGTCGCCGAGGCGCAGGCCGCACGGATGGTGCAGGACGCCACCGAAGAAGCCCGCGAACTCCTCCAGCAGGCCCGCCAGGAGGCGTTCACGCTGCGTGAGACCGCGACCCGGGAAGCGCAGCACGCGACCGAGAGCGCGACCCGTGTCGCCGAGCAGACCCGCATGGACGCCGAAGCCCACGCTGCCCGCGTGGTGCAGGAAGCCGAAGAGCAGCTCGCCCGCGCCCAGGACGTCGAAGAACGCGCGCAGCGGCAGGCCGCGCAGATTCTCGCGGAAGTCGAGAAAGAAGCCGCGGACGTGCGCGCTGAAGCGAGCCGTGCCGCGGAACAGATCCGGCGCATGGCCGAGGAAGTCCTGCACCAGGCACAAGAACGACAGGTCAGCGTGGAAGCGGAACTCAGCCGCCTCACCGAGGAAGCCGAACGCGAGCGGGCCCGCAGCCAGGCCGAAGCCGAACAGTACGCGAACGAAGCGTACGAGAAAGCCGACGCGCACGTGGCCGCGGGCAGCCGGCGCGCTGCGGAACTCGTCGAGGAAGCCGAACAGGTCCTCGCCCGGATGCGCGCCACCGGGGAACAGGAGCTGGCACAAGCTCAGGCCCAGGCCGAACAGCTGACCGCGCAGGCCATGGTCTGGGCGAGCACCCTCACCCGCGACACGGACGACCTGCTCTCCACCATGACCCTGGATGTGGAAACCCAGTTGGAGGATCTGAGCCGGCAGCGCAAAGTCCTCACCAAGTTCCTCGAGAAAACCCAGCAGCACACCCAAGCCCGCGAGAACACCGGCATGCTCTCCCTCGGCGCCATCACCCCCGCACCCGCACACGACACCCGAAACCCCGAACGACCCGACCGCAGCAACACCAGCGCGTAACCCCCGCAGACAGGCCCACCGTGAGGAGGTGACGCGATGATGCGTCCCGGCGAGACGACCGTGCAGAGCGCCCCGGAGACCACGCCCGCACCGGGGCCGGCGATCCCCCCGCGGGAGCCCGGCCCCGAGGCCAGGGTGCAGCTCGTGGCCCTGATCCGCGAGCGGATCACGAATCTCCAGGCGCTCCTCGGGAGGGACACGACCGCCCTCGACCTGGAACACGACGCCGACGACCACGGCCTCCTCGGCCAGGTCGCCGAGCGGCTGCTCGCGCAGCTGCAGCACCCCGAGGAGCGGTCCCGCCGCCTCATCGGGGAGCGGATCGTCGCCGGCCTCGCCCCGAACGTGCGAGACCCGCGCTTCTTCCGCACCGAACTCGGAGTGCTGCTCGCGCAGGCGGGCGCGGGGATCGACCAGGCGGGCGTTGTGTCGCTGCGAGACGCCGCCGCGAGCCTTGGCGTGGACACCCGCACCGTCGCCGGCATGATCGCCGACGGCCGCCTCCACACGCTCGGCGACGGCGTCGCCGCAGCATCCGTCCACGCCCTCGCCGCCCGCACCGCGCACTCGGGCGCGCAGCCCGGTCACCGCTCCGAGATCGAGCCGTACCACCCCGCCGGCCGCCCCGGCACCGAGTCCATCACCGACGGGGAGCCGCACCCCGTCTTCGGGGAGTACGGCCGCCTGGCCGACACGGGGGAGCTCGTGCAGTGCCACGCCTGCGGAGGCTGGTTCTCCACCCTCCCCTCCCACCTGCGCGTCCACCGCCTCAGCTCCGCCGCATACCGCGAACGCTACGGCCTGAGCCCCGACACCCCGCTCGCCGCGCGCACCGTGCGGGAGCGGCTCTCCGCCAAGGGCCGCCGGGCGCCCGCGCACGAACTCGTCTCACCCGTATTCCGGGCGCGGGTGGAGGAGTGCGCCGCATTCTGCGACAGCCACCAGGGGCGCCTGCCCGGGCGCGGCACCCTGGCCGAACCCGCCGAGCGCGCCCTCGGCGAGTGGCTGCGCAGCGTCACCCTGCTCATCCAGCGCCGCCCCGCCGAGAAGGCCTACCTCGACGAGGGGCGGATCGCGCTCCTCGACGAGCGCCTCCCCGGGTGGCGCAGCCTCACCACCGCCCTCGCCGTCACCACCGCGCACCCGCAGTGGGCGGGCGAACTCCGCGCCGGGGCTGGGAATCCACCGGCGGACGCCCAGAATGCAGCTTCGGGCATGGGTGCGCCGATAGCGTGAGGAACAGCGATCGGCACCAGCCCATGGCTTCACCGGATCGCTCCGCGGTTCACAACCGGAACAGGTGCCGCGTATGACGAGCTCCACCCTCCCCGCCCTCGACGGGCTCGGGCCCCTCCGCCCCACCCGGGCGAAGGCCTCAGACTTCCCGCCCATCGCGAAGGCCTACACGCGCGTCTCCGAGGTGGTGCGCGAGTCCGGCCTGCTGCGCCGGGCGCCCGTGTTCTACGCCTTCACCGGCGCGATGATCCTGCTCGCCCTCGGAGGCGCCGTCACCGGCTTCGTCCTGCTCGGCGACAGCTGGTTCCAGCTCCTCATCGCCGCCGCCACCGGCCTGATCTTCACCCAGATCGCCTTCCTCGCGCACGAGGCAGCGCACCGGCAGATCCTGAAGCTCGGCCCCGCGAACGACCGGCTCGCGCGCATCCTCGCCGGCTCCATCGGGATGAGCTACTCCTGGTGGGACTCCAAGCACAGCCGCCACCACTCGAACCCCAACCGGGTGGGCAAGGATCCCGACATCGAAGTCGACACGATCTCCTTCATCGAGGAGGACGCCGCCCAGGCCACCGGGCTGCGGCGCCTGCTCACGCGCAAGCAGGGCTGGCTGTTCTTCCCCCTCCTCACCCTCGAAGGCCTCAACCTCCACTTCCACAGCCTCAGGCACCTGCTCAGCCGGGAACCCGTGAAGGGGCGCTGGACGGAGCTGTCCATCATCGCCGCGCGGTTCGTCCTCTGCTACGCCCCCGTCTTCCTCTTCCTCCCCCTGGGCATGGCGTTCGCCTTCATCGGGGTGCAGCTCGCCGTGTTCGGCGTGTACATGGGCGCCTCCTTCGCCCCCAACCACAAGGGCATGCCCGTCATCGCGCACGACGCGAAGCTCGACTTCTTCACGAAGCAGGTGCGCACCTCGCGCAACATCCGCGGCGGCTGGTGGGCCACGATCCTCATGGGCGGCCTGAACTACCAGGTGGAGCACCACCTCTTCCCGAGCATGGCCCGCCCCCACCTCGCGAAGGCACGCGAAATCGTGCGCGAGCACTGCCGCACCCTCGACGTGCCCTACACCGAGACCTCGCTCTTCCGCTCCTACGCGATCGTGATCGACTACCTCAACCGGGTCGGCCTCGCCGCGCGCGACCCCTTCGAGTGCCCCATCACCGCGCAGGACTGTCTCTTATACCCACCTGACGCTGCCGGCGGCATCCCCTCCCGCGGCGATCCCTCCAGCGGCGATCGGCCCCGACTTGTCGCCCGTGCGCGCGTGGAGTACCTTGGGAAGGTCGTCTATGTCGTGCGGGGAGTGCGCGGCAGAGGCGACTTTCGTGCGTCTGGGGAGTGACGCGACTCAAGTCAGTCATGCCTTCAGGAGGATGCCCTATGCGTGTGGGATCGGAACGTCGTCTGGGAGCGCGGGGCGGGGCGATCGTCGCCTCGCTGCTGGCCGCCCTGCTGATACTCATGGGATTCACCCCGCCCGCCAGTGCCGCGAACAACGTGGTCACCGTGACCTTGCCCCAGGCGGCATCGCAGCACAACGGCAAGCCGGTGTACGAGTCCGGCGCGCCGCTGCGGGTCGAGCTCGGCTACGGCCGGATGGACGACGGCAAGGCCGTGACCATCGAGCTTCCCGCGCAGCTGCGCGTGCAGGGTGAGCTCGACGTCGACCTCACGGGGAACGACGCCATCGAGAGCGTCACCACCGACGCCGACGGCAACCTCGTCGTGCAGTTCGCCGATCCCTTCCCCGCCGATGTGAACCAGGGCGTGCTCTTCCTCGACCTCGACCTCGAGCCCTGGGAGACCTCCTCCGAGGAGGAGCTCGTGTGGACCGTCGACGGGCAGCCGAGCCGCTTCGAGGTCGTCGTCACGAGCCCCGGCGACCAGCCGAAGAACGTCACGCCCGCCGAGCGCAAGAGCGCCGGCTCGGCGGACTGGCCGGCGGTCACCGTGCAGGACGGCGTCGTGCAGCTCGGCGCGGACTTCCTGGGCCGCACCATCCCCTTCACCGTCACCGTGCACACCGACGCGGGCGGGGACTTCGAGATCGCCGACGCGCTCGACCCCGGCCTGAGCTACGTGCCCGGAAGCTTCGCCGAGACGCTCACCACCTGGGACGCGCAGGGACTCAACCGGAACGGCCCCGAGCGCCGCGAGATCGCCGGCTACGACGGGACCGCCTTCACCCACCCGGTGACGCTCGCCCCCAACAGCGAGTACACGCTGAGCTACGCGGCCCGCATCACCGACGAGGCCGCCCTCGCCGCCGTGCAGGCCAAGCTGCAGGAGGCGTACGACGCAGCCGCCGCGGCCGCCGAGGAGGACGCAGGCTTCACCTTCGAGACGATCCTCGGCAACAGCGCGACGGTCACCGGCGGCCTCGACCGCGGCGAACTGCGCGGCGAGAGCGCCATCCGCGGCAGCGTGAGCGCCGCACCCAGCCCCGGCCTCGGCGCCGCCTTCCAGAAGCAGGGCACCCCCGCCGAGGCCACCATCGAGCCGAACGACGACGGCACGCTCCCCGAGCCGATCCCCGCAAGCTACACCCTGCGCGCCGACCTCACCCCGTTCGCCGGCTTCGAGGGCACCCGCCACGAGCTGACGCGCAACGTCGTGATCGCGGACGAGCTGCCCGCCCAGATCGACTGGCTGAGCGAGGCCGGTGACTTCCTCACCGCGGAGGGCATCGAGCTGCGGCCCGCCCCCGTCGAGGCCGGCGCCGCGCCCACCGCCGAGGAGTTCGCGGCCGACGCCTACGTCGGCAGCTACCTCGTCTCGGGCAAGACCCTGCTCATCAACGTCGGCAAGGACGTCAGCACGGACGCGCGGATCACCGTCCGGGCCGAGATCACGGACGTCGAGGGACTGAGCCCGAGCACCGAGGGGCTCCGCCCCGCGGAGGCCGCCGCCTACCAGCTGCGCAACCGCGCCGTCTTCCACTACGGCACCGCCGGCGGCGAGGGATCCTCCACCGCCGAGCGCGACGCGGATCACCGTCTCGTCGTGCCGAAGGACCCCTCCCAGGGGATCGTGGATCCGCAGCGCTTCGCGAAGACCGCGCAGGGCGGCGAGATCAGCGTGCGCCCCGGCGAGCCGGCCCTGATCGACTTCACCTTCACCGTCGGCTCCGGAGTGGGCGACGCCCGCCAGGCCACCATCGTCGACCGCATCGACCACGCCGTGTTCGACGTCAGCGAGGAGACGCTGCCGCAGATCCGCGAGTCGCTGCGCGGCGCCTACGACTACAACTACCCGCTCGACGGCGACACCTTCGAGGTGTCGCTGAACGCGGACGGGGATCTCGTCATCGCGCCGGGCGCCGCCTTCCCCAAGGCCGCGCCCTGGGGCGCCGCCGCACCCGACGCCGAGGGCCGCTACACCCAGGGCTACACCGTCACGGTGTCGATCCCGACCCACCCGATCGCCGGGAAGCAGACCCTCGACATCGCCAACTCTGCGAGCTACACCGGCACCGACCACGTGACCCGCTACGACTCCGGCACCACGGCCCGCGCCACCTCGTACGGCAATGAGATGGAGGTGCGCAAGCGGCTCTACGACGCGCAGAACGACCGCTACACCGCGAATCTGCGCGTGAAGCTCGGTGAGGACGGCGCGCCCGTGCAGGACGAGTTCGTCTACCGGGTCGAGCTGATCCCGCACGGCCTGTTCACCAACATGGTGCAGGAGGTCGACGACGTGCTGCCGGAGGGCGTCGAGTTCCTCGGCTTCCTGAGCGAGTGGCAGATGCAGCACGAGCCCGAGGCCACGCCGGTCCCCGGCCCGATGCCGCTCACGAACTCGCAGGCCGTCGCCGGCTACGACGCGGCCGAGAACACCGTCACCATCGAGCGCGGCAGGCTGACCCCCGGCCAGAACTCCACGCTCTACTTCAAGGTGCGGCTCGCGGAGGTCACCCCCGATGTGGGCGTGACCAACACGATCGGCTCCACCGACGCGACCATCGTGCCCACCAACGAATACCCGCTCAACCTCGCCAAGACCGACGCGAGCGACCCCGAGAAGCGGATCACCGACACCGGGGCGATCTTCCGCGTGAAGCAGGGCGACACCGTGATCGCCGACCGGGTCTTCGTGTACGAGGGCAAGCTGCGCGTGGCGGGGGAGACCCCGGGCACCCACCGCGTCGTCGCCGTGCCCGAGCCCGGCAGCTACACCGTGGAAGAGGTGCGCGCCCCCGCGGGGTATCAGCGCACCGACGAGGTGTTCTCCTTCACCGTCGACGAGAACGGGGTGCAGAGCCCCGCCGAGGTGCGCATCGAGAACGAGCGCACAACGGGCGGCGAGGAGCCCGGCGGCCGGGAGGAGCCCGAAGAGCCCGGCCAGCCCGGCGGGTCCGATGGGCCCGAGGGGCCGGATGTGCCCGGCAGCGGGGACGACGACGCCGGGAGCGGCGGATCCGAGAGGCCCGGTGACGGCGGATCCGGCGCCGGCGGGGCCTGGGATTCCGGCGCGGAAGCGGACGCCGCGGCCGGTGCGGACGCCGGAGCGCGTGCGGACGGCGCCGCGGGGGCGAGCGGCAACGGGCACGCGGACGCCGCCGGCGCGACGGGCGGCGGACTCGCCGTCACCGGCGGCGGGCCGATGAGCGCGTGGATCGGCGGTGCCGCGCTGCTGCTGCTCGGCGGGGCCGCGCTGCTGCTGCGCGAGCGCCGCGCGCGCCGCGGCTGAGCGCGGAGCCTTCCGGGGGCTGCTTCAGCGGAGCGGGGGTCCGGGCGTCGTTCCGGGCCCCCGCTCAGTCCGCGGCGAAGGGCGGGTGGATGAGCAGATCCACCCGCTCGGAGAGGAACGCGGCGAGGCTCGGGGCGCCCGACAGCGGAGCGCCCCGGCGCCAGCGCACCCGGAACTCGCCCTCGGCGTAGCCGACGGGCAGCTCCGGCGCGGGATCCGGTCCGCGATCCTCGGCCGTGCCCGCCTCGCCGAGCGGGATCCGCACCGCATCGTAGTTCACCGGCGTTCCCGCGGGGTAGCCGCCGCGCAGCGCCGCCGCCGCGATCTCCCGCCGCTCCTCGCGGGAGAGCGACTGATAGCCCGGGCGGCCGCGCTCCGCGGCACGGGTCGCGTGGCCGAGCGCGTACAGCTCGCCCTCCGCCCCGAGCAGCAGCGTGCCGACCCGCCACACCTCGCCGAGCGGCTCCATGGTCGCGGGCTTCGTCCACAGCAGCACGCGCCGCGGCGCCACGTAGCGCGCCAGCGCCTCCGTGCCGATCCCGGCCCCGCGGAGGCGCCCGGCCGCGGCGGCGCAGGCCTCCCGCGCCCGCAGGGCCGCCGCGCTCCGATCCTCCGCCATGCGGCCAGTGTAACGGCGGTAGAGTGAGCCGGATGACCTCCTCCCTCGCGCGCTCCGCCTCACGTCGCGCCACCGTCCGCGCCATGCTGCTCGTGCTCACGGGGGCCATCGGCGTGCAGGCCTCGGCGGCCATCGCCATCGGCCTGTTCGATCAGCTCGGGGTGCTCGGCACGAGCTCCGTGCGCATGGCGTTCGCGGCGGTGCTGCTGCTGATCGTGTTCCGGCCGCGCCTGCGGGGGCGCAGCCGCGGCGACTGGCTCGGGATCGTGCTCTACGGCGCCGCGATGGCCGCCATGAACGCCTTCCTCTACCTCGCCTTCGCGCGGCTGCCCATCGGCATCGCCACCACCATCGACTTCCTCGGCCCGTGCCTCGTCGCGCTCGCCGCCTCGCGCCGGCCGCGCGAGGGCCTGCTGGCGCTCGCCGCGATCCTCGGCGTCGGAATGATCGCGGGCCTGGGCGGGCCCTTCGATCCGCTCGGGATCCTCTTCGCTGCGCTCGCCGGGGCCTCCTTCGGCGGCTACACGCTGCTCGCTGCGCGCGTCGGCCAGTCGGAGGGCGGGCTGTCGAGCATGTCGCTGTCGGTGGTGGTCGCCGCGATCCTGACCCTCCCCTTCTCCGTGCCCGCCGTGCCGCTGCTGCGCCCCGAGCACCTGCTGACGCTGCTGCTCTCGGCGCTGCTCGGCACGGCGCTCGCCTTCACAGTCGACACGATGGCGGGGCGGCTCACCTCGGCGCGGGTGCTGGGCGTGTTCTTCGCCTTCGACCCGGTGGTCGGCACGGTGATCGGCGCGGTGTTCCTGGGACAGCTGCTCCCGCCGGTCGCGGTGCTGGGGGTCGTGCTCGTGGTCGCCGCGGGGGCGGGGATCTGGCTCCTATACACATCTGACGCTGCCGACGATATGCAGTGGGGGGGACACGGGGGGCGTGGGGTCAGGGGCGGGGATCGTGTGGTCGGCGGGGGACCGGGGCCGGGGCGCCGATCCCGATCCTGGCCCGGATCCCGATCCCGGCCCGGATCCCGATCCTCGCCCCGATCCCGGGTCCTATGCTGGGACGGTGAGCGAACACGAGGGATCCGGCTCGGGGGCGCGGGAGTCGCTGGAGATCGAGCGCAAGTACGAGGCGCGGCTCGGCGCGGAGCTGCCCACCGCCGGGCGGCTGCGGGAGGCCGGCTTCGCCGCCGATGCCCCGCTGAGCTTCAGCCTGCGGGCGCAGTACCTCGACACCCCGGGCGAGGATCTCGCTGCGCAGGGCGTCGCGGTGCGCGAGCGGCACGGCGGCTCCGACGCGGGCTGGCACCTGAAGCAGCGCGGGCCCGAGGGGGTGCGCGAGCTCCACTGGCCCGCCGCCGAGCGCATGCCCGAGGGACTGCGCGAGGAGATCCGCGCCCGCATCGGCGAGGCGGTCGACGCGGTGCGGCCGCTCGCCCGCATCGACACCGAGCGCACCGTCGTGCTGCTGCGCGACGCCACGGGCGCGGCGGTGGTCGAACTGGCCGACGACCGGGTGCTCGCCGCCGATGCGGCGGGCGTGCGGCGTGCCTGGCGCGAGTGGGAGGCGGAGCTCGTGCCCGGCGCCGAGCCGGCGCTGCTGGAACGGGTGGAACCGCTGCTGCTGGAGGCGGGCGCCGAGCCCTCGCTGAGCGCGGCGAAGATCGCCCGCGCCACGGGGCGCCTCGTCGAGCTGGCGGAGCGGCAGGGCGCAGACGCGGCCGTGCTCGCGGCGCTGCGCGAGCTGGACACCTCGGATCGCGAGGCGGCGCGTAGGCTGGGCTCATGAGCAGCGGATCGAAGCGCCCCGCCGGCCGGGGCAAGCGGGACGAGCCCTCGCCGGAGGCGCGGCGCAAGCAGATCATCGTGGGCATCGTGATCGGAGCCGTGATGGGCGTGGTGATCAGCGCCCTGACGACCTTCTGGCTGTGGCTGCCCGCCGGGATCGCGCTCGGGCTGGCGAGCGGCGCGATCATCAAGCCGCCCGCCCAGTAGCGCGCCGGGCGTCATCGGTGCCGCGTCCGCGTGTGCGTGTGCGTCCGTGCCCGATGCGCGCGTCGCGGATGTGTACCGTTCTCGCTGCCGTGTACCTTGATCGCCGTGACCTGGGTATACGGCGGCGAGAACGGTATACGGCGGCGAGAACGGTATACGGCGGCGGCCGAGCCGCCGGGTCCGATCCCGCGGGGCGGCGTCGACCGGACGGGCCTGCCCGACAGAATGTCAACATCGTTGACATGATCGTTTACATCAGCGGCCCGATGTGCGAGGATCGAAGCGCACACCGAGGACGAGGACGCCATGCACCCCACCATTTTCGAAACGCACCGACCCGCCGCGAAGATCGTCGAGGACTCCCTCGCCGGCACGAAGCTCGCCTGCTTCTGGACCGAGGACGTCGCCGACCGAGCCGCCCGCTACCCCGCGCTCGACGGCGACACCCGCGCCGATGACGCCGTCGTCGGTGGCGGCTACGCCGGGCTGTGGACCGCGATCAAGCTGAAGACCGCCCACCCCGAGCGCCGCGTCGTGCTGCTCGAAGCCGTGCGCGTGGGCTGGGCCGCCTCCGGCCGCAACGGCGGCTTCTGCGAGGCGAGCATCACCCACGGCGAGCCCAACGCCGAGGCCCGCTGGCCCGACGAGACGGGCACCCTGCGCCGCCTCGGCCACGAGAACCTCGACGCCATCGAGCGCTTCATCGAGCAGCACGGCCTCGACGTCGACTTCGAGCGCACCGGCCAGCTCGCCGTCGCCAACGAGCCCCACCAGCAGGAGTGGCTCGGCGAGGGCGACGACCCCGAGGTCGAGGTGCTCGACCGCGAGGCCGTGCAGCGGCGCATCACATCCCCCACCTTCCTCGGCGGCGAGTTCGCGCCCCGCGAGAACGCGAATCTGCACCCCGCCAAGCTCGCAGCCGAGCTCGCCCGCCACGCCGCGGAGATCGGCGTCGAGATCCACGAGCACACCCCGGTGCAGCGCCTCGACGGATCCGCCGAAGAGCCGATCCGCCTCACCACCGAGCGCGGCGTCGTGACCGCCGAGCGCGTCGCGCTCTGCACCAACGTCTTCCCCTCGCTGCTCAAGCGCTACCGCTTCCACACCGTGCCGGTCTACGACTACGTCCTCATGACCGAGCCCCTCACCGACGAGCAGCTCGCCTCCATCGGCTGGGAGGGACGCGAGGGCCTCGCCGACATGGCCAACCAGTTCCACTACTCGCGGCTCACGAAGGACAACCGCATCCTCTGGGGCGGCTACGACGCCGTCTACTTCGCCGGCGGGCGCATCAAGCGCGAGCACGAGGACCGCATGGAGAGCCACCGCAAGCTCGCCAGCCACTTCTTCACCACCTTCCCGCAGCTCGCGGGCGTGAAGTTCACCCACCGCTGGGCCGGGGTCATCGACACCTCCACCCGCTTCTGCGCCTTCTTCGGTCAGGCGCACGGCGGGCGCGTGCAGTACGTCGCCGGGTTCACCGGACTCGGCGTGGGTGCCACGCACTTCGCCGCCGACGTGCTCCTCGACCGCTTCGAGGGCCGGGTCACCGAGCGCACCGAGCTGGAGATGGTGAAGCAGGTGCCCCTGCCCTTCCCGCCCGAGCCCGCGGCCTCGATCGGCATCAACCTCACGCGCTGGTCGCTCGACCGCGCCGACCACAACCAGGGCAAGCGCAATGTGCTGCTGAAGACGCTCGACGCTTTGGGGTTGGGGTTCGACTCGTGAGCGCTGCGAGCGGGGAGCTGCTGCCCGAGGGGCGCAACGCCGCCGTGCGCGGCCTCGACGCCGCGGTGGAGCTGGAGGCGGTGCCCGCCGCGGAGACGGTCTCGGGGGAGCCGCGCCAGGGCATCGCCGAGCTGGGATCGATCGGCGGCGTCGCGACCGGGATCTGGGAGCTGCGCGGCGGCACCGTCACCGACACCGAGACCGACGAACTGTTCGTCGTGCTCTCGGGCGGCGCGGTGGTCGAGCTGCTCGACGAGGGACGCACCGTGGAGCTCGGCCCCGGCGACGTGATGCGCCTGCTCGCGGGCACGCGCACCCGCTGGACGGTGACGGACCACATCCGCAAGGTGTACATCGCCGCCGAGTGAGCCTCCGGCCCCGCGGCGCACGGCCCGAGCCGGGCCGGCGCCGCGAGGCGGGTTGCGCGGCCGGCCCGCCTCAGCGCCGCGAGGCTGGGAGCGCCGCGAGCGTGCCGAGCAGGGAGTCCGGCACGAGCTCGGCCGAGGCCTCGCCCGAGCGCACGAGATCCGCGATCCGCGATCCGATCTCGCCCGTGCTGAGCCCCATCGCCGGCCCCGCGAGGGCGGGCAGCCCGCCCAGCACCTCGACGGTCGCGGCCTCGACGGCGCGCGCCGCCTCGCCCTCGCCGAGGTGACCGAGCATGAGTGCGAGGGAGAGGATCGCCCCGGCGGGGTTGGCGGTGCCGGTGCCCGCGATGTCGGGGGCGGAGCCGTGGATCGCCTCGAACATGCTGGGGGCGGTGCCGTCGAGGTTGAGGTTCGCGCTGGTGGCGACGCCCAGGCCGCCCTGGATGACGGCGCCGAGATCGGTGATGATGTCGCCGAAGAGGTTGTCCGTGACGACCACGTCGAAGCGCTCGGGCGTGAGCGGCAGGTGGAAGCACATCGCGTCGACGTGCACGTAGTCGACCTCGACCTCGGGGTAGCGCTCGCCGAGCTCGGCGACGACCTGCTGCCAGAGCTGGCCGGCGGCGACGAGGATGTTGGTCTTGTGGCAGAGGGTGAGCCGCCGGCGGCGGCCGAGCGCGAGCCGGAACGAGAAGTCGACGACGCGCTCGATGCCGGCGCGGGTGTTCAGGGACTCCTGCATGGCGACCGCGTGCGGGGTGCCCGCGTGCACGGTGGAACCGCGGCCCACATAGGCGCCCTCGGTGTTCTCGCGGACGATGACCAGCTCGCAGCGCTCGGGCGTGAGATCGGCGATGGGGGTGGGGACGCCGGGGTAGAGGCGCACGGGGCGCACATTCGCGGCCTGCTGGAAGCGCTGCCGCATCTCAAGGATGAAGCCGCGCTCCAGGATGCCGGGGGTGACACGGGGGTCGCCCATCGAGCCGAAGAGGATCGCGTCGGCGTCACGCAGCTCCTCCTCGACCGCGGCGAAGAGCTCGCCGGTCTCCAGGTAGTGCCCGGCGCCTGCGGCGTACTCGCGGCGCTCCGTGGTGAAGCCGTGCCGCGCCTCGGCGGCGTCGAGCACCTGCAGGGCGCAGGAGACGACCTCGGGGCCGATGCCGTCACCGGGGAGGACGGCGATGGAGTGGGAGCGCGTCATCGGGTTCTCGTTTCTTGTCGCGGCCAAACTTTTCACCTATATTAATGGTAAGGCCACTCAGCCGCGAGGGCTGCCGCGCCCTCACCCCGGGCGAGCGGCAGCGCGACGGCGCCGGCCCACCCGCAGCGTCGCACGCACCGCCGCGACCCGCACGGCCCACGCGAAGGAACCCACATGCCTCACACTCCGCACGCCGCTCGCCCGCACGCCGCCGAGGCGCGTCCCGCCGCGCCCCACGCCGTGGAGCTTCGCGCCCCCGCCGGCGCCCTCCCCATCGGCGCCGAGTGGCGCCCGGTCGCCGGCAGCGGGGACGTCGTCTTCCCCTTCGACGGCAGCCTCGTCGCCCGGGCCCCGCAGAGCGAGGTCGCGGACTCCGCCGTGGCGCTCGACGCCGCCGAGGCCGCGCGGGCCGAGTGCGCGGCGCTCACCACCGCGCAGCGCAAGGCGATCCTGAGCGAGATCGGCCGCCGCATCGCCGCCGAGCGCGAGCGCTTCGAGCAGATCCTGGTCCTCGAGACCGGCAAGCCGCTGCGCGACTGCCGCACCGAGGTCTCGCGCACGCTCGTCACCTTCGAGGCCACCGCCGAGGAGGCCTCGCACGTCACCGGTGAGACGGTGCCCCTCGACCTGCAGGAGCTCGGCCGCGGCATGGTCGGCTACTACACGCGCAAGCCCGCCGGCGTGGTGATCGGCATCGCCGGCTTCAACTACCCGCTGCTGCTCGCCACCCACAAGCTCGCCCCGGCGATCGCCGCGGGCTGCCCCATCATCGTGAAGCCCGCCCCGCAGACGCCGCTCGCCACCATCGAGATGCTGCTGATCGTGCGCGAGGTGCTCGCCGAGCACGGCGTCACCGCCGCAGCCGCGCAGCTCGTGAACGGCGGCCCCGAGGTGGGCGAGCTCCTGGTCCGCGATCCGCGCGCCCAGGTGGTCTCGTTCACCGGCTCGGCGAAGATCGGGCACCTCATCGCCCAGCAGGCCGCGCCGCGCAAGGCGCTGCTCGAACTCGGCTCGAACACCGGCTTCATCGTCGCCGACGACGCCGACGTCGAGGCCGCCGTCGGCGCGGTGCTCGCCGGCGGTTTCTACGCGAACGGGCAGGCGTGCATCTCGGTGCAGCGCATCGTGCTGCAGCGCGGCATCGCCGAGGCGTTCTCGGCGCGGCTCGTGGAGCGGCTGGGGGAGCTGGTGGTGGGGGATCCCCGCGATCCCGGCACGCACCTCGCGCCCGTCATCAACGAGGCCTCGGGGCGCCGGATCCGCGCCGCCGTCGAAGCCGCGCTCGCCGCGGGCGCGGAGCTGCTCGCCCCCTCGCCCGAGGCGCTTGCGGCGGGCGAGGGCCCGGTCGCGGCCGCCGCGCTCCCGCCCGTGGTGCTCGGCTCGGTGCCGCGCGACGCGGAGGTGTGGCGCGAGGAGGTGTTCGGCCCGGTCGTGTGCCTGACCGTGGTCGACTCCGTCGACGAGGCGATCGCGGTGGTGAACGACTCCCGCTACGGCCTGCAGGCCGCGGTCTTCACCGCCTCCCTCGAAACCGCCTTCGCGGCGCTCGACCGCCTGGAGGTCGGGGGCGTCGTGGTGGAGCCGATCGGTCCCTTCGTGCCGGCCGAGGTGCTCGACGGGCTCGTCAACTTCTGGCGCAGCCGCTCCTTCGCCGACTTCGAGGAGCTGAGCGAGGCGGATCGCGCGCACGTGCTGCCCTTCATCGCGGAGTGGTGCCAGGCGGGCGCCGGATTCAGCGCCGCCGAGACGGTGCGCCACCGCGGCTGCGCGGACCGGATGGCGCAGCTCACGCGCGCCGCGACGGAGCCCTTCGATCTGGTGCTCTCGCCGGTCACCCCCGTCGCCGCCTTCGCGGCCGAGGATCCCATGCCGATCACGGATCCGCTGCAGACNTGTGCGGCGCAGATACATTAACGGGATGAAGTACAAGTGAGAAGTTTGCGGACGGGTTGACAGTCGGATTCGATCGGTTGCTTTTTTTTTTTTCCAAGCAGAAGCCGGCATACGAACCCAGCCTCGGTCTCGGGGGCTCGGAGTTGTGTAAAACCCACCCGCAGAAAGCAGCGCAGATGACCACCAGCACCCCCGACTACACCCGCCTCTTCCAGCTCGACGGCCGAACCGTCGTCGTGGTGGGCGCGGGCGGAATCGGCCGCGAGGCGGCCCTCGCGCTCGCCGCGCACGGCGCACGCGTGGTCGTGGCGGATCTGTCGCTGGAGGCTGCCGAGTCGACGGCTGCGGCGATCGCCGAGCGCGGCGGCGTGGCCGAGGCGACCGCGCTGAACGTGCTCGACGACGCCGAGGTGGAGGCGGCAGCCGAACGCTACGCGGACGCGGCGGGGCTCGTCTTCACCGCCGCGATGAACGTGCGCAAGCGCATGGAGGACTACACGATGGACGAGTACGACCGGGTGGTGAACCTCAATCTGCGCTCCTCCTTCCAGCTCATCCGCCACTTCGGGCGCGCCTTCGCCGCGAACGGCGGCGGCTCCATCGTCGGCTTCGCCTCGATCCGGGCGCAGGTCGTGGAGCCCGGCCAGGGCGTCTACGCGGCCACGAAGGCGGGCCTCGTGCAGCTCGCGAAGACGGCCGCCGCCGAGTTCGGGCCGAGCGGCGTGCGTGTCAACGTGGTGGCCCCGGGGATCGTGGAGACGCCACTGACGGCGCAGATCCAGAGCGACGAGGAGTGGGGCCGGGCCTACGCCACGAAGAGCGCCCTGGGTCGCTGGTCGCGCCCCGATGAGCTGGCGGGGGCCGTGGTCTACCTCGTCTCCGACGCGGCGAGCTTCGTGACCGGATCCACGCTCTTCGTCGACGGCGGCTGGACCGCCATCGACGGCCGCTTCACCCCTGTCTCTTTTACACATCCGACGCCGCCGACGATATGCAGTGGGTCGGCGTAGGGGGGCTGCGCGCTCGTTCAAAAATAAAATACAGCCTACGAACGATCAACACCGATTATCGTCGGCGGCGTAAGATGTGTATAAGAAACACCCAGTCGGGCTCGGCGGCGGGTCCGCGCACGGTCTCGAACCAGCGGGCCACGCGCAGCAGGCGGTCGTCGGAGCCGATCCGCCCGGCGATCTGCACGCCGATGGTGCGCCCGTCCGCCTGCACGCCCGCGCCCACCGACACCGCGGGCTGACCCGACATGTTGTAGGGCACCGTGAAGGAGATGTGGCCCATCGTCTGCAGCGGATCCGTGATCGGCATGGGATCCTCGGCCGCGAAGGCGGCGACGGGGGTGACCGGCGAGAGCACCAGATCGAAGGGCTCCGTCGCGGCGCGCGTGAGCTGCGCCATCCGGTCCGCGCAGCCGCGGTGGCGCACCGTCTCGGCGGCGCTGAATCCGGCGCCCGCCTGGCACCACTCCGCGATGAAGGGCAGCACGTGCGCGCGATCCGCCTCGCTCAGCTCCTCGAAGTCGGCGAAGGAGCGGCTGCGCCAGAAGTTGACGAGCCCGTCGAGCACCTCGGCCGGCACGAAGGGACCGATCGGCTCCACCACGGCGCCCGCCGCCTCAAACAGCGCGGCGGCGCGCTCCACCGCGCGGCGGGTCTCCGCCTCCACCGGCAGCCCCGATCCGGCGTCGAGCTGCAGCGCGACCCGCATCCCCTGCGGCGCGAGCGGCTCCGTCGACCACTCCATCGGCGGGTAGGGGCGCGTCAGATAGTCGCGCGGATCGGGGCGCGCCACGATCGACATCAGCCGGATCGCGTCGGCTACGGTGCGGGTGAGGGGACCCGCGGCGCGGCCGGTGTAGGGCACGTCGAGCGGGATCAGGCCCTCGCTCGGCTTGAGCGCCGCGAGCCCCTGCCAGGAGCCGGGGAGGCGGATCGAGCCGCCGATGTCGGTGCCCAGGTGCAGGGGCCCGTAGCCCGCGGCGGCGGCCGTGCCCGCGCCCGCGCTCGAACCGCCAGCCGTGTGCGCCGGGTTGAGGGCGCCGCGCGTGATCCCGTGCAGGCTGGAGACGCCGGAGGAGAGCATCCCCCAGTCGGGCATGGTGGTCGAGCCGACGATCACGGCGCCCGCTTCGAGCAGCCGCTCGGTGGCGGGCGCGTTCGCGGAGGCGATGGGCGGGTTCGGGATCGCGGTGCCCGAGGGCTTCGGCTTCCCGGCGCGCGCGATGTTCTCCTTCACCGTCGCGGGCACCCCGTCGAAGGGGCTCAGCTGGCGGCCCTCCCGCCAGCGCTCGGTCGATTCGGCCGCGTCGGCGCGCACCTCGGCGGCGTCGAACAGGTACAGCGCGTTGAGCTCCGGCTCCCGCGCCTCCACGCGCGCGATCACCGCCTCCGCGACCTCGCTGGGGGTGAGCCGGCCGTCGGCGTAGGCCGCCGCGAGCTCTCCGGCGTCGGCCGCGATGATCTGCTGCTGCTCGGTCACGGGGTGCTCCTTCCGGCGAGCTCCTGCCGCAGGGTGAGGGAGGAGTCGATGAGGCGGCGCGTGTAGGGGTGCGCCGGATTCTGGTAGACGCGTTCGGTGTCGCCGGCCTCGACGATCTCGCCCGACTGCATGACCACCACCGAGTCGCACAGGTGCCGCACCACGCCGAGGTCGTGCGAGACGAACACGAGCGTCAGGCCGTACTCGTCGACGAGATCGGCGAGCAGATTGAGCACCTGCGCGCGCACCGACACGTCCAGCGCGCTCACCGGCTCGTCGGCGACCACCACCTTCGGGCGGCAGATGAGCGCCCGCGCGATCGAGATGCGCTGGCGCTGCCCGCCCGAGAACTGGTGCGGGTAGCGCGCGGCCGACTCTGCAGGCAGGCCCACGGCCTCCAGCATCTCGGCCACCAGGCGCGAGCGCTCTGCGGCGCTCTCGTTGCGGCCGCGCACCAGCAGCGGCTCCGAGATGACCTGCTCCACGGTCATGCGCGGGTCGAGGGAGCCCATCGGATCCTGGAACACGATCTGCAGGTTCTGCCGCAGCTCGCGCAGCTGCGACTCGCGGGCGCCAGCGACCTCGTTCCCGGCGACGACCGCGCTGCCCGAGGTGGGCTGGTCGAGGCCGGCGAGGATGCGCAGCAGCGTCGACTTGCCGGAGCCGGACTCGCCGACCACGCCGAGGCGCCCGCCCTCGGGCACCTCGAAGGAGATGCCCTTCAGCGCCTGCACCTGCGGGGCGGGCTTGAGCAGGCTGGTGCGGCCGCGCGAGTAGGTGCGGACGAGCTCGGAGACGCGGATCACGGGGGCGGATCCCGATCCGGATCCCGATCCCGGCACGGATCCCGGCTTGGATCCCGGCTCGGATCCCGATCCCGGCACGGATCCCGGTCCCGATCCTGCGCCGGATCCCGGCCCGGATTCCGGCCCGGCGGCGCGCCGCTCCGCAGCTCCGCCGTCCTGCTGCTCGGCGTGGCCCGTGCCCGGCGGCACGTACGCGGCCGCGCTCGCAACCGTGAACAGCCGGCCGTTCGCGTCGGTGGCCTCCAGATCGGAGGCGGCGAGCAGCCCGCGCGTGTAGGGGTGCCGTGGGTGCGTGAACACCTGCTCCGTCGGTCCCTCCTCGACGATCTCGCCGCGGTTCATCACGAGCACGCGCGTGCACATGTTCGCCACGACGGCGAGGTCGTGGGTGATGAACAGCAGACCGGTGCCGCGCTCGCGCACGAGCTCGAGGATGAGGTCGAGCACCTGCCGCTGCACGGTGACGTCGAGCGCCGTGGTCGGCTCGTCGCAGAGCAGCAGGCTCGGGTCGTTGGCGAGCGCCATCGCGAGCATGACGCGCTGCCGCTGACCGCCCGAGAGCTGGTGCGGGTAGGCGCGCGCCGCCTCCGCGGGGTTCGGCAGCTGCACGGCGTCGAGCATCTCCACCGCGCGCCGGCGTGCCGCCGCGCGGTTCGGCACGGTGCGGTGCTGCAGCATGATCTCGGCCACCTGATCGCCCGCCCGCATGAGCGGGTTGAGCGCGCTCAGCGGCTCCTGGAACACCATCGCCGCGTCCTTGCCGCGCACCCGCATGAGCTCCCGCTCCGAGGCTTCGAGCAGATTCGGCCCGGTCTCGCCGAGCCGCACCGAGCCGGTGGCCGTGACGCCCTCGGGCAGCAGCCCGAGCAGTGCCGTCGCGGTCATCGACTTGCCGGAGCCCGACTCGCCGATCAGGCCGATGCGCTCGCCCCGGCGCATGTGCAGGGAGAGGTCGTGCACGAGGGGCTTGTCACCGGCGGTGACGCGCAGGTGATCGACGGCGAGGAGCAGCTCGCCGTGCTCCGGGCCCGTGCCACGGGCGGCGGGGGTGGCGGTGTGCGGCGCCGCGGCGCCGCTCGGGGTGGCGTTCATGCGCGGCCTCCGCTGAGCTTGGGGTCGAACCGGTCTCGCAGCCCGTCACCGAGCAGGTTGAAGCCCATCACGGCGATCGCGATGGCCGCACCCGGGAAGATCGCGAGCGTGGGGTGGGTGCCGAGGAACTGCTGCGACTCCTGCAGCATGCGCCCCCACGAGGGCGTCGGCGGCGGCGTGCCGAGGCCGAGGAAGCTGAGCGCCGCCTCCGCGAGCACGGCGAGCGCGAACGCCACCGAGCACTGCACGACCACGATGCCGATGATGTTCGGCAGCACGTGCCGCAGTGCGATGCGGAAGCGCGACTGGCTGGCGGCCCGGGCAGCCAGCACGTACTCGGTGTTCATGACCTGGCGGGTGCCCGAGCGGGCCACGCGCGCGAAGCCCGGGATCGTGGAGATCCCGATCGCGATCATCGCGGAGACCGTGGAGGGGCCGAACACCGCGCCGAACATGATCGCGAGCAGCAGCGCGGGGAAGGCGAGCGCGATGTCCGAGGTGCGCATGATGAGCTCCTCGATCCACCCGCCGCGAATGCCCGCGATGATGCCGAGCGGCGTGCCCAGGAGCAGCGCGATGCCCACCGAGATGAGCCCGACGAACAGCGTGATGCGCGCGCCGACGAGCATCCCCGAGAACAGGTCCCGGCCGTACTTGTCGGTGCCGAAGAGGTGCGCCGCGCTGGGGCCCTGAAGCCGGTCCGCCGGCACGGCCTGCACGGGGTCGTAGGGCGTCCACACGAGCGAGAGGGCGGCGGTGACGACGACGATGCCGACGAGCACCAGGCCGGCGATGAGCGTCGGCGAGAGGCGGCGGCCGCCGCGACGGCGCGGTGCTGCGGGCGCCGAGACGGCCTGCGTGCGCGGCGCCTGGCTCGCGGGGACGGGGTTCTGCGTGGTGTCCATGTCAGGCGCTCTTTCGCATACGCGGGTCGACGATCGTGTAGACGATGTCGATGAGGAGGTTCATGAGCAGCGTGATGGCGACCAGCACCATCACGAGCGACTGCACCGTGAGCAGGTCGCGGTTGCCGACGGCGTCGAGCAGCATCGAGCCGAGGCCCGGGATCACGAACACCCGCTCGATCACGACCGCGCCGATGATGAGCGCCGCGATCTGCACGCCGGTGACGGTGATGACGGGGATCGCGGCGTTGCGCATCCCGTGCTTGAGCAGCGCGCCCGTCTTGCTGAGTCCCTTCGCGCGGGCGGTGCGCAGGTAGTCCTCGCTCATGATCTCGAGGACCGCGCTGCGCACGTAGCGGGTGAGGATCGCGCCCTGCACCGAGGCGAGCGCGAGCACGGGGAGGACGAGGCGGCGCAGGAAGTCGCCGAAGTCCTGCCCGGGCGGCGTCCACCCGCCCGCTGGCAGCCAGCCGAGCTGGATGGAGAAGATCATGACGAGGAGGATGCCGGCGAGGAAGCCGGGGATGGCGACGCCGAACTGGGAGGCGGCTCCGATGGCGACGCCGGAGAAGTTGCGGTGGCGCACGGCCGCGATGGTGCCGAGCGGGATCGCGGCGAGCAGGGCGACCGCCATCGCCGTGAGCACGAGGATGAGGCTGACCTGGAGCCGGTCGATGACGAGCGGGCTGATGTCCTGCCGCGTGACGTAGGAGATCCCGAAGTCACCGCGCAGCAGGCCGCCGACCCAGTCGAAGTACTGCACGGCGAGCGGCCGGTCGGTGCCGAACTGGGCGCGCACCTGCTCGAGCAGCTCGGGGCTCGCGTTGACGCCCAGGGCGACCTGCGCCGGATCGCCGGGGATCAGGCGCATGAACAGGAAGACGACGACGGTCGCCACGAGGAAGGTGACCGCGAATCGCGCGAGATTCACGAGGAGTCGGAGTGCCATGGGGCTCCTAGCTGCTGGCCGGTCCCGGGGGAACGGCCAGCAGCTAGGAGCCCCATGGCACGTGATCGACGTAGATACGGAGTAAGTAAATGACGAAGGATAAGAACTTATGTGTTTTTTTTTTGAAGAAGCAGGGCCCCCCAGGAGCTCCACCCCTGCATGTCGTCGGCAGGGTCAGATGGGGAAAAGGGCCGGGGGCCGGGCGGGCGGTGCGGAACCGAGTGCGGGGCGGGGCGCCGAGACGCCCCGCCCCACCCCGAATCTACTGCCAGCTCAGATCGGTGAGGTCGATCGCCTCGACGATCGCGTTCTCGGGCAGGCCCTGCAGACCGGTCTTGCTGATGACGATGTTGGGGAAGAGGAACAGCACCCCGCTGGCGGCGTCGTCGACGATCTGGCGCTGGATCTTCTCCATGCCCGCGAGGTAGCCCGCCTCGTCGGCGGCGTCGGCCTCGGCGGCGATCGGCGCGATCTTCGAGTTGTCGTAGCCGATGTAGTAGTCGGGGTTGTTGAAGACCGTGAGCGCGTCGCGGGCCTCGACCGCGAGCACGGTGGTCATCTGGTAGTCGTGGTTCGTGAACACCTCGTCGAGCCACACGGCGGGGAACTCGGAGGACTCGATGGTCGCGTTGATGCCGACCTCGGCGAGCTGCGAGACGACGATCTCGGAGACGGCCTGCGCGTAGGGGCGCGTGGGCACCGTGAAGGTGATGTCGAGGTTCTCGGCGCCGGCCTCCTTGAGCAGCTCGCGCGACTTGTCGGGGTCGTAGGCGTAGGTGTCGTTGAGGTCGACGTAGTAGGGCTCGAGCGGCGTGACGTAGGTGGCGGTCAGCGAGCCGTAGCCGTTCCACGCGGTGTCGATGATGGCCTGGCGGTCGAGGGCGTGGAGCACGGCCTGGCGCACCCGCACGTCGTCGAAGGGGGCGACGCGGTTGTTGAGCGACAGCGAGACCTCGCCGCTGGAGGTGCCGGAGACGACGGAGAAGGCGGGATCCTCCTCGAAGGTGCTCACCAGCTCGGGGGCCTGCAGGTTCACGATGGCGTCGACGTCGCCGGTGCGCAGTGCGTTGGTGGTGGCGGTGGCGTCGGCGAAGTACTGCAGGGTGACCTGCTCGACGCCGGGCTTGTCGCCCCAGTAGTCGTCGCGGGTGTCGAGCACGAGGCTCTGGCCCTGGGTCCACGCGGAGACCTCGTAGGGGCCGGTCCCGACGGGGGTGTTGGCGAGGTCGTCGACCCCGGTGGGGGTGAAGATGGCGCCGACGGGGGTGGCGATGTCGAAGAGCCAGGCGTTCGAGGGGCGGCTCAGATGCACGGCGACCTCGGTGTCCGAGACGACCTCGACCTCGTCGACGACGTCCATCTTGCCGGCGAGCGTGGTGGTCCAGTCGCTCTTGACGCGGTCGAAGCTGAACTTCACGTCCTCGGCGGTGAAGGGCTCGCCGTTCGAGAAGGTCACGCCCTCGTTGAGGGTGAAGGTGTAGGTCTTGCGGTCGTCGCTGAGGCTCCAGTCCTTGGCGAGCAGCGGGACGATCTCGCCCTCCTGGTTCACCTCGACGAGGCCCTCGTAGACGTTCGACATGAGCGCCTGCGGGATCGCGGCGCCCGCGGTGGTGGTGAAGTCGAGGTTCACGGGGGCTGCCGTGAGCGCGATCTTCGCGGTGGTGGGGGTGGCTCCGCCGTCGGAGGCTCCGCCGCCGGAGCCGGCGGAGCAGCCCGTGAAGGCGAGGGCGGCGGCGAGCGCCGCGGAGAGGATGAGGGGGGTCTTGCGTCGCATCATTGCTTCCTGTCGCAGTGGCCGAGGGCTCGGCTCGTGGGCGTCGTGGCGCTGCGGGGCGTGGGTCGTGCCCCCGGCCGGGGTCTCGGCGAGGCGAGGGCCGGCGAACGGGATCGCCGTCGCTGGGGTGCTCGTCCCTCTTCCCTGAGAACCTTGGATTAGGATAGATGGTAAGGCCACTGGGTGCAAGCGTCGCCCGGAGCCGCCGACTCGCCCCGGCCCCATAGACTGAGGGCGCCTCTGTCCGCCGTCGCGCACCCGAAGGAGATTCAGCGTTGACCTCCTCGCACCGCTTCACCGCAGCCTCGCCGGTGTACACCTACCAGCGCATCGTCGAGCAGATCGAGGAGGCGATCCTCTCGGGCGAGTTCCCCGTCGGATCCCAGCTGCCGAGCGAGCGTGAGCTGATGGTGCAGTTCGGCGTCAGCCGGCCGACGGTCCGCGAGGCGCTGCGCGTGCTCCAGAGCATGGGCCTGCTCGAACCCCGCCCCGGCACCCGCGGCGGTCCCGTCGTGCTCGCCCCCTCCGCCGACACCCTCGGCAGATCCTTCCGCACCATGCTCGGCACCGCCACGCTGGGCCTCGCCGAGCTCGTGCAGTTCCGGATCGTGCTCGACGGCTCGGCGAGCGAGCTCGCCGCGATCCGGCACGACGCCGAGCAGCTCGGCCGCATGCGCGACGCGATCGAGCGGATGCGCGAGGCGGCCGAACGCGACGCCCCCGACTTCGCCGAGGCCGATCTCTCCTTCCACGAGCGCATCTGGGAGGCGAGCGGCAACCGCATCCTCTCGCTCAGCGGCCAGGCCGTCGCCGGCGCGCTGCGGGAACTGCTGCAGCGGGACGCCGAACGCAGCGGCGGCGACCCCGCGGTGAAGCGCGACTCGGCACGGATCGACGGCGGCCTGTTCGCCGCGATCGAGCGCCGGGACGCCGCCGAGGCGGGCCGCATCGCGCGCGGCGCGATCGCCGACCGCTTCGCGCCGATGCTCGACGACGCCGAGCGAGCCACTCTCGAACGGTTCCTCGGGCGGGACGCGACGCCTTAATATAGTGCGTTGGCGCGGTCGCGCCGGTCACGAACCCCGAAGGAGCCCCGATGGCGCTGCCCTGGAAGCTGCACGGAGACGGCAAGCGCGTCTCCTCCGACGCGATCGTGCTCCCCGAGGAGCGCATGAGCTGGCCCCGCACCATCGGCTTCGGCGCCCAGCACGTCGTCGCCATGTTCGGCGCGACCTTCCTCGTGCCGCTCATCACCGGTTTCAGCCCCACGGCAACGCTGTTCTTCTCGGGCCTCGGCACGCTCCTCTTCCTGCTGCTCACCGGCAACCGCCTGCCCAGCTACCTCGGCTCCTCCTTCGCGTTCATCGCCCCGATCCTGGCGGCGACCGCGGCAGGCCCCGACGGCGACCTCGGCCGCGCCTCCTTCGGGATCCTGTCGATCGGCGTGCTCATGGCGATCGTCGGGCTCGTCGTCCACCGCTTCGGCACGGCGTGGATCAACGCGCTCATGCCGCCCGTGGTGATGGGCGCGATCGTCGCGCTCATCGGCTTCAACCTCGCGCCCGCGGTGAAGAACAACTGGCTGGGCGATCCGGCGAACAACCCCGACGCGGACCAGGCGCTCTCCTCGTGGGTGGCGCTCGCCACGCTTCTCGCGATCCTGCTCATCACGGTCGTGTTCCGCGGGCTCATCGGACGCCTCGCCATCGTGCTCGGCGTCGCCGTCGGCTACGTGATCGCAGCGCTCACCGGGCTCGTGGACTTCGCCGCCGTCGCCGACGCTCCGTGGCTCGGCCTGCCCGGCTTCCACGCGGTCGGCAACCCCTTCGCGGATCCCTCGCTGTGGGGGCTGCTGCCCGCCTTCCTGCCCGTCGTGCTCGTGCTCATCGCCGAGAACGTCGGCCACGTCAAGAGCGTCGGCCTCATGATCGGCCGCGACCTCGACCCCGTGACCGGCCGCGCCCTGCTCGCCGACGGCCTCTCCACGGTGCTCGCCGGCTTCGGCGGCGGCTCGGGCACCACCACCTACGGCGAGAACATCGGCGTGATGGCCGCGACCCGCGTCTACTCGACCGCCGCCTACTGGGTGGCGGGCGCCATCGCGATCCTGCTCAGCTTCTCACCCAAGGTCGGCGCGCTCATCTTCTCGGTGCCGCCCGCGGTGCTCGGCGGCGTCACCGTCGCGCTCTACGGCCTCATCGGCCTCATCGGCGTGAAGATCTGGATCGACAACCGCGTCGACTTCTCCAAGCCGATCAACCAGTTCTCGGCGGCGGTGCCGCTGATCGTCGGCATCGCCGACTTCGGCCTGCAACTCGGCTCCGACGGCCACCCGGTCGTCTTCAACGGCATCGCCCTCGGCTCGCTCGCCGCCATCGGCGTCTACCACCTGATGAGCGGCCTCGCGCGGCTGCGCGGCGGGCGCGTCGAGCTCGCCGATCCCGTGGTGACGGCGGCGAACGGGGAAGAGGCGGCGCAGACGCGGCGCTGAGCCGCCTCGGCATCGCGCCGCCCACCCGATCCGCGTTTCGCGCTGGAACGCCAGTGCCAAGAAACACCGCACCGATTGCGGGAATTCCCCGCCGCGCCGCTTAGGGTGGCGGTGTGTGGAGTGTTGATCGGCGACGGCGGCCAGAAAAGGACCGCGGCGAGAACGGTACCGGGGAGGCGCCCGTCTCGGGGGAGCAGCCCCGGAGCGAGGGCGCCCTCGCCACCGCGCCCGATCCCGCCCCCGCTCCCCGGGAGGACGCCGCCGCGGCCCCCGATCTCGCCGCGCAGCTCGCCGGGCCCGTGACCCTCGTGGACAGCTTCGCGGACGAGCACGCCGACTGGCGGCGTGAGCTCGCGGGCATCGGCGGCCGCAACCCGCTGCTGCACTTCGACGACCGGCCCGCCAACCGCATCGAGCTCTCCACCACGCACCCAGGCGGCCTGCCCCAGTTCATCACGGGCAACAAGATCCTGCTCTCCGCGCTGATCCGCGACGACCTCGCGCTGCGCCACGCCCGCGCCGCCGCCGGCCGCGTCACCGACAAGGCGATCGAGATGCGCACGGTGCGCGGGCTTGAGACCGTCAACCTCGGCATCGGCATCGCCAAGTGGAGCTTCGAGGGCGAGGACTTCTGCGCGCCGGTGCTGCTGCGCCCGCTCGCGATCCGCCGCTATGGCCGCGACTTCGAGCTGAAGCTCAAGCAGTTCCCCGTCGTCAACTCCGAGCTGATCCGGGTGCTGCGCGCCCAGTTCGGGATCACGCTCGACGCGCGCGTGCTCATCGAGCTCTCGCAGTCGGAGGGCGTGTTCAAGCCGCAGCCCGTGATCGACCGCCTGCGGCAGATGGTCGCCGGCGTGCCCGGCTTCGTCGTGCAGCCGCGGCTCGTCGTCTCCTCCTTCCACAACGTGTCCCAGCGCATGGCGTCCGACGCGAAGGACCTCGACGTTCCGATCCTCGCCGCCGTCTGCGGCAACGAGCCGGCCAAGCGCCGCCTCGCCGAGAGCTACCGGCCGGTGAGCCCCACCCCGCCCGACGAGCGCTCACCCGACACGGACCGCTGCCTCTACGACGCCGACGCCGAGCAGGACGACGTGCTCGCCCAGATCGACGCCGGCCACTCCCTCGTCGTCCACACGCTCCCCGGCACGGGCGGCACTCAGACCGTCGTCAACGCGATCGGCAACCTCGTGCGCGCCGGCAAGCGCGTGCTCGTGGTCTCACCGCGCCGCGCCACCCTCGACGGCATCACCCACCGCCTGTCGCGGGCCGGCCTCGCGGGCCTCGCGGTCAGCCCGCGGCGCCTCCGTCGCAACCTCGTCGAGGCGATCAGCCGCAACGAGAACGCCAGGCCCGAGCAGCTGCGCGACGTCGACGAGGCGCTGACGCGCCTGCGCGGCGCCCTCCTCGACTACCAGCGCGCCCTCACCGAGCCCGACCCCACCTTCGGGGTCTCCCCGCTCGACGCCCTGCGCCGCCTCACCGTGCTCGCGCTCGGCGAGCGCCCCCCGAGCACCACCGTGCGGCTCGACGAGCAGGCGCTCGGCCAGCTCACCCTCGACCGCAGCTCCGTCGCGGAGGCGCTCACCGAGGTCGCCCGGCTCGGCCAGTTCCAGTACGGCCCCGAGGACTCGCCGTGGTACGGCGTCGACTTCGCGACCACGGAGGAGGCCCGCTCGGCGTACGCGCTCGCGGTGGACCTCGCAGAGTCCCAGCTGCCGCGGCTCGTGTCGATGGCGAACGAGGTCGTCAGCCAGACCTCCATGCGCCCCTACGAGACGATCGCCGAGCTCGGCGTGTACCTCCGGCTGCTCATGGGGATCCGCGACACCCTCGACCGCTTCACCCCCGAGGTCTACGACCGCTCCCTCACCGAGGTGATCGCCGCCCACGCGCCGCGCGGCTCGGACGAGATGTCCGCCGCCAACAAGCGCCGCCTGCGCAAGCTGGCCCGCGAATACGTGCGGCCCGGCGTCCACATCGGCGACATGTACTCGCGGCTCGTGCAGATCCAGCAGCAGCGGGTGCTGTGGCAGCGCTACACCACCGTGGTGGGGGCGCGGCCCGAGGTGCCGCTGGGGATCGCGGACGTGGTGGTGGCCTTCCAGTCCGCCTACCAGGATCTCGACCAGCTCGACCGCGTGCTCGGCGTCCACGGCGACGCGGAGCGGCTCAAGAACCTCTCCCTCGCGCGGCTCGCCGGCCGGGTCTCCGAGCTGGCGCGCGAGTCGGAGGTGCTGCAGAACATCCAGGAGCGGACCGCGATCGTCGAGCGCCTGCGCGCCGCGCACCTCGAACCGCTGCTCGACGACCTCTCCGCGCGGCACGTGCCGGCGGAGGACGTCGCGGACGAACTCGAACTGGCCTGGTGGCAGTCCGCGCTGGAGCGCATGCTGCAGACGAACCCCGCGCTGCTCAGCGCCAACACGAGCGTCATCGAGCGCCTCGAAGCCGACTTCCGCCTCGTCGACGACGCGCACTGCGGCGCGAACGGCGCCCTGCTCGCCTCCTCGCTCGCGGACGCCTGGCGCGTGGCCGTGCTCGACCACAAGCAGGAGGCGCTCGCCATGCGGGAGGCGCTGCGCGGCGGCTACGTGTCCGTGGCGGCGCTCGCGCAGCGCGCCCCCACGCTGCTGCACACGCTCGCCCCGGTGTGGACGATGTCGCCCTACGAGGTCGCCCAGCTGCCCGACGGGATGCGCTTCGACGCTGCGCTGCTCGTCGACGCGGGCGCCACGACCCTTGCCGAGAACCTGAGCGCGATCCGTCGCGCCGAGCAGGTGGTCGCCTTCGGCGACACGATGACGCAGACCCCCTCCCGCTTCGAGATCTCGGTGGGGGCGCCCGCGGAGGAGGACGCGCCGGGCGAGGAGGAGGCTGAGCGCCTGCACCAGAGCTCCGCCTTCGCGCAGCTCGGCCGGGTACTGCCCACGCTCGCCCTGACGCGCAGCTACCGGGCCGGCGGGGAGGACCTCACCGACCTCGTCAACACCCGCTTCTACGGCGGCGCGATCCAGTCGCTGCCGTGGGCGGGCAGCTTCCTCGGGCACTCGAGCCTCACCTACGAGTTCGTGCACGGCGGCCAGGGCCTGCCCGACCAGCACACGGGCGCGGTGGAGAGCACCGATGCCGAGGTCGAGCGGGTCGTGCAGCTGGTGCTGGAGCACGCGAGCGAGCGCATCTCGGAGTCGCTGATGGTGATCACCGCCAGCGAACGGCACGCGGTGCGCGTGTATCAGGCGGTGCTGCAGGCGTTCTCGAAGTTCCCGCAGTACCGAGAATTCCTGCTCGGGGAGCGCGCGGAGCCGTTCGCGGTGCTCACCCTGGAACAGGCGACCGCGCAGAGCCGCGACCGCGTGATCTTCTCCATCGGCTACGGGCGCACCCCGCACGGGCGCGTGCTCTCCAACTTCGGCGCGCTCGGCAGGCCGGGCGGCGAGCGGCTGCTCGCGGTCGCGATGACCCGCGCGCGCCGCGCGATGACGATCGTCAGCTGCTTCAAGCCCGAGGATCTCGACACGGCGCGCATCAAGCACGGCGTGGTGGAGCTCGCGGAGCTGCTCGCCTTCGAGCATCCGCAGCCGCAGCCCGCCGCCCTGCCCGCCGAGCGGGACCCCATGCTCGGGGAGCTGGCCGACCGGCTCCGGGATCTGGGTCTCACCGTCGCGATCGACTACCGCGGCGCGATCCCGCTCGCGGCGTCCCTCGGGGAGCGGGCCATCGCGGTCGACCTCGACTTCGGGACCGTGGGCGGCGAGAGCCTGCGCGACACGCTCCGCCTGCGGCCCGCGGTGCTGCGCCGGCTGGGCTGGCACTACCACCGCGTGCAGAGCTTCGACCTCTTCGCGGATCCGGCGGAGGTGGCGCTGCGCATCGCGCGCATCGTCGGCTACGACCCCGAGGGCGGCGCGGCGGCGTGACGGCTGAGCGGCGGCCTGCGGGCGAGCGCGCCGCGGGCGGGGAAGGTGCTCGGGATCGGGATCCCGGGCTCATCGCGGGGGATCGCTCCCGCGCGGAGAGCCGTCGCCCGCGACGGGTGAGCCGTCCGGCACCTGCCGGCAGCGATCCCGAACCCTACGATCCGCCGGCACAGCGGCGACCCGAGGGCGAGAACGACGCGCGCCTCGCCGCGGACCGCCCGCCGCACTGGGGCTGAGCCGGGTCGGAGCCGCGCGTGCCGGGTGCACCGTGCCGGGGTGTGCGGGGCGGGGTGCGCCCTTCCGTGCGCTCCGGCCGGGAGCCGGTTCAGGCCGCGGAGGCGGATCCCGAGCCGCCGGATCCCGACGAACCCGATCCCGATGAACCCGATCCCGAGCCGCCCGAAGCCGAGGACCCGGACCCCGAATCCCCGGATCCGGAACCCTTCGATCCCGAACCCTTCGATCCCGAACCCGATCCGCCCGCGCGCGAGTCGGTGCGGTAGAAGCCCGATCCATTGAAGGTGAGGCCCAGCGAACCGAACACCTTGCGCAGCTTCCCGCCGCACTCGGGGCAGACGGTCAGCGCGTCGTCCGAGAAAGCCTGGTAGATGTCGAAGGCGTGGCCGCAGTCGGCGCAGCGGTAGGCATAGGTAGGCACGGATCCCGATTCTACCCGCTCCCGAAGCGCAGGATGCGCTCCGGCGTCACCGCCCCGTCCACCGGCGCATCGTGCGGGTCGCGCGGCAGCCCGGGCCGCCCCGGCACGACATCCGCATCGAACACGAGCGCGAACACCGGCGGCCGCTGCTCCCGCGAGGCGAGAAAACGGTCGAAGTAGCCGCCTCCCCAGCCCAGCCGCGTGCCCCGCTCATCGACCGCGCAGGCCGGCACGAGCATCAGCTCGACGCGGGCCAGTTCCTCTGAGGTGGCCGGGACGCCCACGGGCTCCAGGATCCCGAGCGGCCCGGGGCGCAGCTCGCCCGAGGCGCGGATCCAGTCCATGCCCCGCTCCTCCCGGATCACCGGCAGCAGCACCTCCAGCGCCTCCCGCTCCGCCCACTGGAGGAAGCCCCAGGTCGCGGGCTCGTCGGGCAGCGAGGCGTAGCAGGTGACGCTGCGGGCGCCCGTCTCCGCGACGAGCTCCCCGAGGCGCTGCGCCAGCAGCGCCCCGGCCGCCGAACGGGCATCCTCGCTCATGGCGCGACGGCGCGCCCGCACGAGCGCACGCACCCGCCGCTTCTCGTCCTCGCTGCCGCCGCGGGGCTCGCGGGAGCCGCCCGAACCCCCGGAGGCGCACAACGCTTCGCTCATGGTCCCTACGGTACCCGCAGACTTTGTGGGCCCGCAGCCGCGGGATATGGTGGTCTGCATGACAGCTTCAGAGCGCGTGCACGGTTCGGTGACGAAGGCGGTCGTGCCGGCGGCGGGGCTCGGGACCCGCTTCCTCCCGGCAACCAAGGCCATGCCGAAGGAGATGCTGCCCATCGTCGACAAGCCCGCCATCCAGTACGTGGTGGAGGAGGCCGTCGCCGCAGGCCTCGACGACGTGCTCGTCATCACGGGCCGCAACAAGGGCAACCTCTCCAACCACTTCGACAGCGTGCCGGAGCTCGAGGAGACGCTCAAGCGCAAGGGTGACGAGGGCAAGCTGGCCAAGGTGCGCGAGTCGAGCCAGCTCGCCGAGATCCACTTCCTGCGCCAGGGCCAGCCCCTCGGCCTCGGCCACGCCGTCGCCTGCGCGCGCCGGCACGTCGGCCGCGAGTCGTTCGCGGTGCTGCTCGGCGACGACCTCATCGATGCGCGCGATCCGCTGCTCGACCGCATGGTCGCCGAGCACGACGCCCGCGGCGCCACCGTCATCGCCCTGATGGAGGTGCCGCGCGAGTCCATCCACCTCTACGGCTGCGCGGCGGTCGAGCCCACCGACGACCCCGACGTGGTGCGCGTCACCGGCCTCGTGGAGAAGCCCGCCGCCGAGGAGGCGCCCTCCAACCTCGCCGTGATCGGCCGCTACGTGCTGCGGCCCGAGATCTTCGGCCTGCTCGACGAGCTGCCCCCCGGCCGCGGCGGCGAGATCCAGCTCACCGACGCGCTCAACATCCTCGCCGAGGGCGGCGGGGAAGGACCGGTCTACGGCGTCGTCTTCCGGGGCCGCCGCTACGACACGGGCGACCGGGCCGACTGGATCAAGGCGAATGTGCTGCTCGGCGTCGACCACGAGGAGCTCGGTCCCGAGATCCGCTCCTGGATCCTCGACTTCGCGGATCGTCTGCAGGCACCCGCCGAGAACGACTGAGCCGTGGCCCCGCTCGGCCGCCCCATCGAGGAGCCCGAAGCCCTGAGGCACGGGCGAGTCGGCCTGCGGGTGGTGCGGATGGGTGACGCCGAAGCGCTGCGCGCGCTGCTGCAGCGCAACCGCGACTGGCTGCGGCGCTGGGAGGCGACGCACCCGGGCGGCGGCGGAGCCGAACCCGGTTCCCGCTCGATGCGCCCCACCGTGCGCCTGCTGCGACGGCAGCTGCGGCAGGGGACGGGCGTCCCCTTCGTGATGCTCTACGACGAGGAGCTCGTGGGGCAGCTGAGCGTTTCGGAGGTGAGCGGTGGCGCGCTGCAGTCCGCGCAGATCGGGTACTGGGTGTCGGAGCACGCCGCAGGCCGCGGCATCACGCCGGCCGCCGTGGCGCTCGCCACCGACTATCTGCTGGACGATCTCGGGCTGCACCGGGTCGAGATCTGCATCCGCCCCGAGAACTCCGCCTCGCTGCGGGTCGTGGAGAAGCTCGGGCTGCGCTACGAGGGGCGCCGCGCCGCCTACATCCACATCGACGGCGCGTGGCGGGATCACGAGTGCTTCGCCGTGACCCGCGAGGATGTGCCCGAGGGGCTCGCCGCCCGGCTGTCCCGGGAGTGAGACGGCGGGGCCTCCGCGCACACCGCGCGCGGATCGCGGCGCCACGCGGCGCGGCGGGAGGCGGGAAGCGGCTCCACGTCGTACAGTGATCCCCATGACGGGCGGCGTGCTGGGCGGGGGAGTGATCTTCGTGGTGGCCGCGCTGCTGTGGGCGGCGGTGCTCGTGCCGGCCTGGATCCGGCGACGCGAGTTCCGTGCCGCGGAACGCAACGCCGCGCGCCTGCAGCGCACCCTCCGGGTGCTGGCGGAGACCGCCGAGGTCCCCCGCGAGGTGCACGTGGAGGCGACGGCGCGGGAGGCGCTCGCGCACGAGCGGCTGCTGCGCACCGCGCAGAAGCGGCAGGAGGCCGAGCGCGAGGCGGAGCTGGCCGAGGCGCGGGCGGTGCAGGCTCAGGCCGAGGTGCAGGCCCAGCTGGCGCGGCGACGCGAGATCGTGGCGCGGCGCGCTGCACGGCTGCGCCGGCCCGCCGTCCGCCGGCTGCGCGCGCTTGCGGCGCTCGCCGCGCTCGTCGGACTGCTCGGCGTGCTCGTGGGGGCGGGGATCGCGCTCGCCGGCAGCGGCGCGGCCGTGCTGGTCTGGGGCGCCCTGATCTCGGCCACGGCGGTCGGCGGGCTCGTGCTGATGGCGCCCGGGCGCGCCCGGCTCGACGCGCAGCCGGCGGCGCGTGCTCGCGCGGAGGCTGCCGAGCCGTTCGTCGACACCGCAGAGCGGGCGGAGCTGCTGGACGAGACGGACGCGGAGCGGGCCGCCGAGGCCCATGCCGCGGCGCAGCGCGCGGCGGCCGAGCGGATCGAGCGGGCCCGTGCGCTCGCGCGGGCGCGGGCCGAGCGCCCGCCCGCCCGCGAGAACCAGCCCGATTCGATGCTGCTGCGCGAGGCGCGCGAGCAGGTGGCGCGGGACCGGGCGGGCGCCGCTCAGGCTCCGGCTGCTTCCGCTCCCGCTCCCGCGATGCTCGATGCCGCTGTGAGCTCCGCGTCGGGGCCCGCGTCGGGACACGCAGAGTCCGCCTCCGCGGCGGCGGCCGCGGCGGCCGCGAGAAACGTGCCGTCCGCGACTCCCGGCCTGGAGGCCGGCAACCGCGACTCCGCCGGGCCGGTCGTGTCGCGCCGTGCCCCTGCGCAGTCGCTCACCCCGCAGCAGCGCGCCGCCCGCGAGCGGCTGCGCCAGATGGGCGTGATCGGCGACACGAGCCAGGGCATGCCCGACCTCGACGCCGCGCTGCGCCGCCGCCGCAACGCCAGCTGAGCGGCTCCGTCACGCCCGCAGCGCCCTGCTGGGAGACCGGTGGCCGATTTCGTCTCGGGGGATCGCTACGCCTCGATCCGAGGGTGTCGAGATGGGCGGTGGCCATCAGGCCACGGGGCGAAGCTGCAAGGTGCCCGTCTGAGCGGCAGACATGAGTCCGCGCCTGTACCCGCGTGGCGCGCGTGCGGTGTTCCGGCGGGGTATAACAGAGAGATGAAGTCGATGTCGGGGGCCGCGTACGGAGGGTCTCTCGTGCTCACCGGTGTCGCCGGCTTCGTTGACGCGATCGGCTTCATTCTCTCCGGCGGGTTGTTTGTCTCGTTCATGAGCGGGAACTCGACCCAGGCGGGCGTGGAGTTGACCCGAGGCGATGCTGAAACGGCGGTGCTGGCTCTCGGCCTCGTCGGAGCGTTTGTCGGCGGGGTCGTGCTGGGGCGGCTGCTGACGTTGCGCTTTCCGGGGCGCGGCGTCGGGGGCCGGATCATCACCATCGCCTTCGGGCTCGGCGCTGCAACCGGCGCTGTGGCGCTCTGGCCCACCGCGGGCGTCCCGCTGGTGGGTCTCGCAGTCGTGATGGGGGCAATGAACACGCTGTTCGTGGTGGACGGGCGAGCTCGGATCGCATTGACCTATGCAACCGGGACGCTCGTGAGCCTCGGGCTCAGTGTCGCGGAGCGCATGAGCGGGAGCCGCAGCAGCAGCTGGGTCCGTCCGTTGTTGCTGTGGGGAGCGATCAGCGGTGGGGCTGTGGTCGGGGCGATGAGCTGGCGCTTGTGCGGGCTGTGGTCGCTCGTGATCGCATCGCTCACGCTTCTCCTGCTCGGCGCCGCGCAGGTGCTGCGCACTCGACGTCGTCGCGTGACCTGACTTGGGGGCGAGATCAGCGCCACGTCGGCACCGGGCTGCTGGGCCTCGTACCAGGCAACCGCAGCCTCGAGCTCCGCGACAGCCTCGGCGTGAGCGCATCTTGCGCCTCGTGGGCGAACCGCTCGGCGAGACGAGGTTCCCGGTCTGCGTACCAGACCGCGGCTTCGTATGCTTCGCGGCGAGCCTCGGGATGCTCTCGTCGCGGCAGACTCATACGCCTCGACGATCAGCGATCATCCGGCGGATCATCGCGAACGTCTCGTCGCTGTCGACGAGTTCCACCTCGCCGTTCACGATCTCGGAGACGCGGCGGTCGATCTCCTGATCCCACGCGGCGTCGACTTCAGCCTGTTCGGTATCATCGAGCTGCTGGAGGGCAAGCGCTGCGATCTCGCGCTCATCAGGATCGAGGCGCTTGCCCGCCTCGATGTAGTCCGCCAGCTTAGGAGTCATAGGATCAGTGTACTTGCCCGCTCTGAACGCTGACCAGATCCGAAGTGGTCCGCGAGCGTCTTGACCTCAGACGAGTTCCAGCGCCCACGCGGCGGCATTCCGAGTCACGACTCATGCCCGCGTTGAACTTGTTAACTTTCTTCGAAGCGGTCAGCACCGAGCCAGTATCCTCAATGTATTTCTTGAGCATCGAATCAAGTGCCTCGTACGAATCAGACTCCTGAGGAGTCTGATTCAAGGCTCCCGTCATCAGTTCAATGTTGCGTATAGTTCGCGGAACACGAACATCTCGAGTGACCATTGTTCCGATGAGCGTAAGCAAAGCTGCAAGATCGCACACTTCCACCACACTCTGAAACGCTGGCTCGCCGGGAGTGCTGGATTCCGCGCGATTCCCCGAAGATCGGAAAAGCCCCGCGCTGCGGGGCTTTTCAAGGGTGGATCTGAGGGGAATCGAACCCCTGACCTTCTCATTGCGAACGAGACGCGCTACCAACTGCGCCACAGACCCTGACAGCGACCCACTCTAGCAGGATCGGCCACTCAACACGAAATTCCCGTGGCGTGACTCCGGGGGCGGGACGCGATCCCGACGGGCACTACACTGTGCCCGTGCACCCCGCGATCTGGCTCTCGCTGCTCACCACCTCGGTCGTCATCAGCCTGACGCCCGGCGCGGGCGCGGTGAACACGATGTCGAACGCGCTCTCCGTGGGCTGGCGGCGCTCGCTCTGGGGGGTGCTCGGGCAGCAGCTCGCGCTGCTCGCCTACATCCTGATCGTGGCCGCGGGCGTGGGCGTGATCGTCGCGAGCAACCCGGTCGTGTTCACCGCGATCCGCTATGCGGGGGCCGCGTACCTCGTCTTCCTGGGGCTCCGGCTGATCCTTTCGCGGCCGAACCCCGCCGCGCCGAGCGAGGTCGAATCGGGGTACCGGGGCGAGAGCGCATGGTCGCTGCTGCGCCGAGGATTCTGGGTGAACATCCTCAACCCCAAGGCGGTCGTGTTCTTCCTGGCGTTCGTCCCGCAGTTCGTCCGCGCAGACGAGCCGCTGCTGCCGCAGTACCTCGTGCTGATCGGCACCATCGTGGGCGTCGACATCCTGGTGATGTGGTTCTTCTTCGCGGTGGCGGCGAGGCCCTTCCGCCGGTACGTCTCCACGCCGCGCGGCCAGCGGATCCTCAACCGCGTCTTCGGGGGCCTGTTCATCGCGATGGCGGCGCTGCTCCTCTTCGTGCACTGACCGCACGGCGGTCCGGCAGGGACAGGATCCCGGCCGGAGCGGGATCCCGGCGAGAACAGGATCCCGGAGCAGGATCCCGGCCGGAGCGGCGCCCCGGTGGGGGAATGCCGTCGCGCGCAGCCGAGCGGTGTCGTAGGCCCCGTGGGACTCGAACCCACGACCCGCGGATTAAAAGTCCGATGCTCTACCAACTGAGCTAGAGGCCCGCGGACACCGATTCTAGCGGTTCCGCGGCGACCACGGTGACCACGGTGACCGCGGTGACGCCACGGCGACCGCGGTCACCGCGGCCACCGCGGCGACCGCCGCCGCCGCGCCTCGCGGATTCACCGCGTGAGGGGCTGCGGCGACTCGGTGGCGCCCGGGGAAGCCTCGGGGCGGATCCGCAGGGCCTCGACCAGGCGGGCGTACAGCCCGTTCGACCGCAGGAGCTCGGCGTGCGTGCCGCTCGCGCAGAGCTGGCCGTGGTCCATGACGAGGATCCGGTCCGCGTCCATC
The DNA here is from genome assembly GCF_002982315.1 of Leucobacter massiliensis. Taxonomy (GTDB): domain Bacteria; phylum Actinomycetota; class Actinomycetes; order Actinomycetales; family Microbacteriaceae; genus Leucobacter; species Leucobacter massiliensis. Next base: position 85,128 of record NZ_MWZD01000015.1, read on the forward strand.
ACGGTGGAGAGCCGGTGCGCGATGGTGATGACCAGGGTGTCCTCGGAGATCGCGGCGATGGCGCTCTGGACCGCCGCTTCCGTCAGCCCGTCGAGCTGGGCGGTCGCCTCGTCGAGCAGCAGCACCTCGGGCGGGCGGACGATGGCCCGTGCGACGCCGATCCGCTGGCGTTGCCCGCCGGAGATGCCGGTCGAGCTGACCGGTTCGTCCAGTCCGCGGGGCAGCGCCTCGACCATTCCGCGGAGCCTGACCGCGTCCAGGGCCGCCCACAGTTCCGCGTCGCTCGCCTCCGGGAAACGGTAGGCGAGGTTGTAGCGGATGGTGCCCGCCAGCAGCGGCGTGTCCTGTTCCACGTAGGCGATCCGCTCCCGGATCGAGCGCAGCGACAGCTTGGAGTAGTCCGTTCCGCACATGCGGATGCTCCCCGCGTCGGGGTGCGAGAACCCCAGGATGAGCGAGAACAGGCTCGTCTTGCCGGCGCCCGAGGGGCCGACGACGGCGAGGCGGCCGCGCTCGGGGAGCGACAGGCTCAGCTCCTCGACGGCGGGGCGTGCCGTTCCCGGATAGGTGAAGGTCACGCGATCGAGCTCCAGCGTGGGTGCGCCCGGCCGCCGTGCGGCGGCGTCCTGGCCGGTGTCGGTGTCCTCGGCTACGATGTCCTCGGTTTCGCGGATCCGCGCGGCGGCCGCCGAGCCTGCCTGGAGCTCCGACACGTACATCGTCAGCGAGCTCACCGGCTCCACGAGCTGGAACGCGTAGAGGAGGAACGCGACGAGCGTCGAGATTTCGAGCGCGCCCGCGCCGATCCGCCAGGCGCCGATCGACAGGATCACGAGGATGCCGAGCTGGATTCCCGTCGACGCGATCGTCCAGGCCAGGGCCTCGGTGCGGTTCGCCCGCTTGCCATGCCGGCGCGACTCGTCGGCCTCGTCGAGGATCCGTTGTTCCTCGGTGCGCTCGGCGCGCGCGGCCTTCACTGTCCGGACCGCGCGAGAGACGCTTTCGAGGATCGTGCCGAGCCGGCCCACGGACTCCTGGGCGCGCTGCTGCGCCGCGCCGATCCGCGGCATGAGCCGGCCCACGAGCGCACCCACCACGAGGACGCAGCCGAGTGTCAGGGCGAAGAGCACGGGGTCGAGCATCGCCATCAGCGCGAGCGCCCCGATGAGCGCGATGAGCTCGTTGACGATGTTCACCAGCGCTGACGATGTCGCCTCCCGGAGGAGGACGGTGTCCGAGGTGACGCGGGTGACGACCTCGCCGCTCGGCCGCGACTGCAGATCGGGGATGCGCCCGCGCAGGAACCTGCGGATCAGGAGCTTCCTCACCGAGTAGACGACGTCCTCAGCGAGGTTCCCCAGCAGCACCGCCTGTGCGAAGCCGAATCCTGCGCCGAGCACGACGAGCCCGAGCAGCACGGCGATCGGCCAGGCGACCTCGCCGGAGGTGCCGACGGCGTCGAGGATGCGCTTGGCGACGAGCGGGGTCGCGAGCGCGGCCGCGGTGGTGCCGAGTCCGAGCAGGAGGCCGAGCGCCAGGCGGCCACGGTAGGGCCGGACGAAGTACCACAGCGTGCCGAGGTTCGGCAGCCGCGGCTCGTCGCGGGTGACGGGCGGCGGCACGGCGCCGTGCTCCGGTGCGGGCGGGGGCGGTGTAGTGGTGGTCATCGCAGGCAGGCTATCCGCGGGCGTTAAGCCCCGGATAAGCGGGCGCTGCCCCGGCGCAGCTCGCGCGTTAGGCCCCGGATCGACGCGCGCTGCCCGGGCGCCGCCTCGCTCGGTGGGCCCCGGGCCGGCGCGCGCTGCCCGCGCGCCGCCTCGCGCACTGGCGGCTTGCGCGCAGCGGGCCCTTACCCGGCACATATCCCGATCCGGATAATGGACACCATGCAGCAAACCTCCGCGGAGCCCTCGATCCGGGTGCTCATCGTCGATGACGAGCCCAACCTCCGGCACCTGCTCTCAGCGGTGCTCGGCCGGCAGGGCTGGGAGGTGTCGGTTGCCGGGACCGGTCACGCTGCGATCGAGACCGCGCGCCGGGTGCGTCCCCACCTGATCGTCCTCGACGTCGTCCTGCCCGATATCGACGGGATGCAGGTGCTGCGCGCCATCCGCCCGGAGCTCCCGGAGAGCATGGTCCTCTTCCTCACGGCGAACGGGACCGTCGCGAATCGCATCAGCGGGATCGCGGCGGGAGGCGATGACTACGTCACGAAGCCGTTCAGCGTCGAGGAGGTCGTGGTGCGCCTGCGCGGCCTGCTGCGGCGCAGCCCGATGCTGATGGCCGATGCTCCCACGCCGATCCTCGAGGTCGGCGATCTGAGACTCAACGAGGACAGTCACGAGGTGAGCCGAGGGGGCGTCGACATCCGGCTCACCGCGACCGAGTTCTCGCTGCTCCGCTTTCTCATGCTCAATGCCGATCGCGTGCTCAGCAAGGAGCAGATCCTGGACCGGGTGTGGGAGTACGACTTCGGGCGCGAGTCGAACATCGTCGAGATCTACATCTCCTATCTCCGCAAGAAGATCGATCGCGGGCGCCCGCCGATGATCCACACCCTCCGCCGGGTGGGCTACATCCTGCGTGCGGCGCCCCCGGAGGAAACCGCGGAAGCGCCCCCGGAGGCAGCCCCGGAAGCGGCGCCGCGGTGAGGCGCGCCGCGCGGAGGATGCGCAGCACCCGGGGTCGCCTGCTTGTCGTCGTCACCGGCCTGCTTCTCTCCGCCCTGGTGCTGCTCGGAGCGACCTCGGTCGTGATCCTGCGGGAGAGCCTCGTCACGCAGGTCGAGTCGACGGCGTACCTCTCGAACGAGAGCGTGCGCAGCCGGGTCGAGACGACGCTCGACGAGGACGGCGGCCTGCCGCCCTTCGACGACCTCTCGATCGTGATCCCGCCGGACGGCTTCTTCTTCGTGCTCGAGGGGCGCACCCCGCGCCTGACGGCGTTCTTCACCCGCGACTACGACTTCCGGCGCCTGTCCCGGGCCGAGATCGCGGAGCTTCGGGATCAGCCCTTCGTGCTGGACGGAACGCGCACGGTGACGCTCGGGGTGCACGGGAACTATCTGGTCACCGCGAGCACCGTCGAGGGACCGGAGGGGACCCGGTACACCGTGGTCACGGGCGTCGGGCTCACGGACACCGACGACATCATCACGATCTATGTCCTCTGGACGACGCTGGTGGGGCTCGTCGTGGCCGCGCTCGCCGCGCTGTTCGGGTATCGCCTCGTCTCGCGCGAACTGGATCCCCTGGAGCACGTCGCGCAGATCGCACAGCAGGTCGCGGCGACGCCGATGTCCTCCGGTGCGGTTGCACCGCAGGGCCGGGCGCCGCGGGATCCGCGCCTGCGCGGCTCGGAGGCGGACCGGGTCGCTCTGGCGTTGAACCTCCTGCTCGACCACGTGGAGTCGTCGTTCAATGCGCGCCACCGGGCGGAGGAGTCAATGCGGCGCTTCATCGCGGAGGCGAGCCACGAGCTGCGCAATCCGCTGGCGTCGATCCGCGGCTATGCGGACTTCTACGCGCAGCCGGGCGCGGACCCCGACGAGATGGCGAACGCCCTCGGCAGGGTCGGCTCCGAGGCGAAGCGGATGAGCGCCCTCGTCGACGATCTGCTGCTCCTGGCCCGCCTCGACGCGGACCCGCGGATGCGGCACGAGCCGGTGGATCTCACGCAGCTCGTGCTGGAGACGGTCTCCGACACGCGCTTCGCCTTCCCCGAGCACGGGTGGAGGATGGCGTTGCCCGATGAGGAGGTGATGACGACGGGCGACGAGGACGCGATCCGTCAGATCCTGCTGAACCTCGTCGGCAATGCCGGGCATCACACCCCCGGGGGCACGAGCGTGCGCGTCTCGCTCCGCCAGGACGAGGGGGAGATCGTGCTGGCCGTGGAGGACGAGGGCCCCGGGATCCCGGCTGAGGCGATCCCGACGCTCTTCGACCGCTTCACCCAGGCCGGCGGTGACGCGGGAGTGACCCGGAAGTCGACGGTGGGCCTCGGTCTCGCCATCGTGCGGGCCCTGGCGGACGCCTCGGGCTACTCGGTGAGCGTGGAGTCGGATTCGAGCGGGACCCGCTTCGCGGTTACGATCCCGCGGCTCCCGCCGGCCGAGGGGCCGTCTCCCGATCCGGCCGGCTGACCCCGGTGAAGATCCAGCGCCGGTAGAGGACGAAGCGGGCGGCGGCGCCGAGGAGCAGGCCGACGACGTTCGCCGAGATGTTGTCTGCGAGGGCGGAGCGGAGTCCCAGCAGGACGTGCGACACGAAGAGGCAGGCGAGGGGGATGAGCATCGCGGCGATGCTCACTGCGAAGAAGCCGAGCGCCTCGCGCCCGGGGCGCTCCGTGCGCTGGGCGGCGAACGACCAGTAGCGGTTGCCGACCCAGTTCACGGCGATCGCGGCGACGGAGGCGAGCGCCTTCGCGAGGAGCACGGCCCCCGCGAAGGCCTCGGGGGTGAGGATGCTCGCCCGGAGCAGGTTGAAGAGGCCGACGTCGACGAGCAGGCCGATCATCCCGACGGCGCCGAAGGCCGTGAGCTGCCGGAGCAGTGCGGTGCGTCTCACTGCTGTTCCCAGCCGAGCTGCCCCGCGGCCCACACCAGGCCGTACGGCATGATCGTGCGGGCAGCCGTCCAGTTGTGGGCGAGGCCGGGGAGGACGCGCAGCGTGGTGGTCTGGCCCTGCGCCCGGAGCGCGTCCCGGATCTGGGTCGCCTCCTCGCTCGGCTCACCGTCCCCCTGCCCGAGGAAGATGCGCTGGGAAGTCGCGGACTTCCGGGCCGCGATCACTTCGAGGGGCGAGTTCTGCCGCAGTGCCTCCGGATTCTGCACGACCGACGGCGTGTACGGCTTCGTGTACGGCATGATCGACACGACCCCGCCGAACACATCCGGCCGGTGGAGCCCGTACAGCAGGGAGGCGAGGCCGCCGGCGGACATGCCGGAGATCAGCCGGTGTTCGGCGTCTGCGCGAGTCCGGAAGCGGCTGTCCGCCCACTGCACGACGTCCTGGGTGACGAAGGTCTCGAGCTGCGCCCCTCCGGGCCGGTTCAGCGGCTCCTGGTCGACGCGGTCGGCGCCGGCGTTGAGATCCGGTGAGACGGCGATGACGGGTGGGAGCTTCCCGGCCGCGATCAGGGTGTCCAGCACGTAGTCGATGCGTCCTCCGGCGAACCAGTCTGCGGCGCTGCCGGGCGCCCCGTGCAGCAGGTAGAGCACGGGGTACCGCTGCGTGTTACCGGGGGCGTCGTATCCGGGAGGGAGATAGACCCAGGCGCCGGTGTTCGGGACCTTCTCGGCGGAGGAAGGCACGGCGGTGAGGAAGGAGTAGCCGCGGCTGTCGGTCGTGACGCGCTCCCCGTCCTTCGGTCCGCCGTCCTCGCTCGCCTGCACCGCGCTCTCCGGAAACTCGGCCACGGGCGCGCGCAGCTTGTCGTCGACCCAGCGCTGGAAGGTGACGACGGAGGGGAAGTACCCGACCCAGGTGTTCACCCCGAGGGCGAGCGACACGACCAGCACGCCCGCGCCGAGCGTGCCCCAGCCTCCGGCGCTGAGCACGCGCCGGCCCCGGCTGCGGCTCTTCCTGAGGGCTCCTCGCACGGCGAGCACGATCACGGCGATCGCGATCAGCGCCGCGATGGCCGAGGGCCAGTACGTCGAGAGCAGGTCCGTCCCGGGATCCTGCAGGAGCGTCGGGGGCACCTCGATGGGGGCGTCCGGGTCCATGTGCTCCTCCTTCCGCCGGCACCCGCCAGACGGGGCGCTCTGTTTCGAGCCGGCGATCCGAGCGTACGAGGTCCGCGGAGCTCGGGAGCTGGGATCCGGGTGAAGTCATATCCGGCACTTCCCTCAGCGGTGGATCATTGCCTTCCAGCGGCGGGCAGACACGCCACGCCATGAGGGAAAGGACTTCGGGATGCACGCATCGCCGGTCGTTGCCGGAGCCGCGGGCGGGCCCGCGAGCACCATCGCACCAGAGCCCGTCCCCGCCGAGCGGGCCACCCCCGCAGCGGGGGGCGGCGCCCCCGGCGCGGGGCGGCCGCGCGGGCAAAGGCGCCGGGCGCACCCCCTTGCGGGCGTGCCCCTGTGGCTCGGGCGGGCGCTGCAGGTGGTGTCGGTGACGATGCTGCTGATCGCGTTCACCGACGTGGTGCTCCCCGAGGGCGTGTACTGGGCCGCCTCCTATTTCGCCGTGATCGGGCTCAGCCCGGAGCCGTTCGTCTTCAATGCGGTGCTCCTGTTCATCGTCGGGAGCGCGTCGAAGCGCAGGCTCCGCGGGGCGATGCTGTTCCTGATCGCCTTCGAAGTGCCGACGGTGCTGCTCCCCGTGGTGCAGCTGATCCGCTCCGACGACGGGGGAGCGGCGTTCTTCGAGAGCGGCGGGATCGTCGACCTGATCGCCGGGCTCGTCGCCGCCGGCGTGATCGCGCTGCTCGTGGCCGCGCGGGGCGAGTACTCCGCGCGGAGTGAGCCCGCCTCGTATCTGGGCGCGCTCGCGGTGTTCGTGGGGGGAGCCGGCGTCGCCGTGATGGTCGGCCACGTGCTCTCGGGGATGTTCCCGGTCCGGGACCTGACGACGTCGGAGCGGTGGTGGGCTTCCCTGCACGCGGCGACGGGCATTTCGCCGGGCGACTGGCTGCTGGGCGACCGCGCCAACGAGCTGGCCACGGGCGTCGAGCTCACGGTCGCGTCGCTGTCGGCCTGCGCGCTGCTCGTGGCGCTGTGGCTGCTGCTGCGCAGCGCGCGGCAGATGCGGCTGATCAGCGAGGCCGAGGAGCTGGGCGTGCGGCGGATCCTGCGCTCGAGCCGCACGGAGGACTCGCTCGGCTACTTCGCGACCCGGCGTGACAAGTCGGTCGTGTTCTCGCCCGACCGAAGCGCAGCCGTCTCGTATCGCGTCGTGAACGGCGTGGCACTCGCGAGCGGGGACCCGCTCGGCCCGGAGGGCCGGTGGCACGCGGCGACGAGCGAGTGGCTGCGGGTCGTGGAGGGCCACGGATGGCGCCCGGCGGTGCTCGCGGCGACGGAGCGGGGAGCCGACCACTTCGCCCGCCACGGCATGCGCGGGGCGGGGCTCGGCGACGAGGCGATCCTCATGATCGACGATCCGCTCCGGCACTCCGTGCTTCGCTCCCCGCAGTTGCTCGCCGCGCGCCGGAGGGCGAGGCGGGCCGGGTACACCGTGCAGATCCGGCGTCAGCGGGAGCTCTCGGCGGAGGAGCTGGTTCGGCTCCGCGAGCGGGCGGAGCGGTGGCGCGGCGCGGGGGCCGAGCGCGGTTTCTCGATGGCGCTCTCGCGCATCGGCGACCCCTGCGACGCAGACTCGCTGTGCGTGACCGCCCACGACAGCAGCGGCGAGCTCGCCGCACTGCTGATCTTCGTCCCGTGGAATCGCGACGGCCTCTCGCTCGACGTCATGCGGCGCAGCCCGGACGCGGTGAACGGCGTGAACGAGTTCCTGGTCTCGGCGCTCCTGTCCGAGGCGGAGCGGCTTGGGATCCGACGCGTCTCGCTGAACTTCGCGGTGCTGCGCGATGTGCTGGTCCGCGGTGCGCGCGTCGGTGCCGGCCCGCTGCTGCGCGCGCAGCGCCGCCTGCTGCTGCTGCTCTCGCTGCGCTGGCAGCTGGATTCGCTGCGTCGCTCCAATGAGAAGTACGCGCCGGAGTGGCGGCCCCGCTTCCTGCTGTGGTCGCGGCGCACCTCGCTCAGCGCGGTGGTGCTCGCCGTCGCTCGCGCCGAGGGCTTCGCCGGTTCGGACTGCGGAGGGTCCAGCGCCTCCGACCGGCCGCGCAGCCGCGCCTTCCTGGAGGCGCTGGAGTCCGAGCACGTGCAGGGCGAGGCGGCGGAGGAGCTGCCGGCGCCGGCCACCCCGCGGGCGGCCTCCGTGCTGGCGCTGCGGCACCGCGGCGTGGAGCCGTATCCGCCGTCCGTGCCGCGCACGCACGCGATCTCCGAGGTGCGCGGCGTGGACTCCGGCAGCGCCTCGGTCGCGGGGCGCGTCGTCGCCCGGCGCAGGCACGGAGGCATCGCCTTCATCGATCTCGTCGAGGATCACGTGCGGTTCCAGGTGATCGCGAGCGCGGATCGGACGGCCGGTTACCGCGAGCTGGTCCGGGCGGCACTGGGCGACATCGTCTCGGTGACGGGCGAGCTCGGCCGCAGCCGCTCCGGCGAGCCGAGCCTCTACGCGGTGAACTGGATGTACGCGGCGAAGGCGCTGCAGTCGCCGCCCGATCCGCGGACGGGACTGCGGGATCCGGAGGCCCGGACCCGGCGCAGGCACATCCACCTCGCGACTTCGGCCGAAGCCACGGAGCTGCTGCGCACACGCTCGCTCGCGGTCAAGGCCCTGCGGGATCGTCTGATCCACGAGGGCTACCTGGAGGTGGAGACCCCCATCCTCCAGCGCACCCACGGCGGCGCGAACGCGCGCCCGTTCCGCACGCACATCAACGCCTACCATCAGGATCTGTCGCTGCGGATCGCCCCGGAGCTCGCCCTGAAGAAGCTGATTGTCGGCGGGCTGCCGCGGGTGTTCGAGATCGGCCGCAACTTCCGCAACGAGGGTGTGGACAGCACCCACAATCCGGAGTTCACGGCGATGGAGGCGTACCGCGCGTACGCCGACTACGACGATATGCGGGAGCTGGCCGAGCGCCTCGTCAAGGACATGCTGAGCGTCCGCACGGGGTCGCCGTTGATGGTCGCCCCGGACGGGACGTCCTTGGACGTGTCGGCGCCGTGGCGGGCGGTGTCGGTCTGCGACGCGCTTACGGAGCGGATCGGCGTGCCGATCTCCGTGGAGCTGGGGGCCGAGTCGCTGGGCGAGATCTGCCGGGCCTTCGGCGTGCACGTCGGCGCTGAGGACACCGCCGGCGTGCTCATCGAGCGACTCTACGAGGAGCTCGTCGAGGGGCAGACCACCCTGCCGACCTTCTACACCGACTTCCCCTCGGACACCTCCCCGCTCGCGCGGCCCCACCGGCGGATCGAGGGGCTCTCGGAACGCTGGGACCTCGTGGCCTTCGGCATGGAGCTCGGCACCGCCTACTCGGAGCTGGCCGACCCGATCGAGCAGCGCCGACGGCTGACGCGTCAGTCGGTTCTGGCGGCCGGCGGCGACCCCGAGGCGATGCAGCTCGACGAGGACTTCCTCTCGGCGCTCGAGTTCGGCATGCCGCCGACGGGGGGCCTGGGGCTCGGCGTCGACCGGATCGTCATGGCCGGGACGGGCGCGTCGATCCGGCAGACGCTCGCCTTCCCATTCGTTCGATGACGGCCGTGGCCCGCCCGAGCAGCCACTCGAGCGGGCCACGGGGGAAGCGCCGCAGCCAGAGCACCGAGAACAGCATCAGGCCGAGGGTGAAGCCGAGGAGCATCAGGGGGCTCTGTGCTCCGCTGAAGGAGTGCCCGGTGGCGGCGGTGATGACAGCCATCGCGACGATGTGCGCCGCGTACACCGAGAGCACCATGGTGCCGAGGGGGGCGGCGAGCGTGACCAGGAGGCCGACGGCCCGCTGGCCCGCTGGCCGGCCGTTCTCCGCCCAGCGCGACAGTTCGCCGATGGGCAGCAGCACGGCGAGGAGCAGCAGGCACACGCCGAGGCAGCCGAGCACATCGGCCCAGCTGCCGGAGTGGGGTGCGGGCACGAGCAGCCACAGCCAGCTCCCGGTGTCGGTGACGCCGCTCTCGGCGAAGAAGCGGCGGGCGAACTGCTGTGCGGCGTCGCCGTCGGCGCCGGCGGGAAGGGTGTCCAGGATGCGCGCGGTGAGACCCCCGGAGAGGAGCAGGCCCGACAGCAGGTATCCGATGCCGATCAGCGCGGCGCCCGCCGCGGCGAGCCGCAGGCGGATCCGCTTCGACGACAGTTCGAGGCGGCCGACCCCGAGTCCCGCCACCACGAACGGCATCCACGTCATCGCCGGGTAGTCACCGGCCACGAGGGCGTCCCACAGGGCGTTGCCGGGCAGTGTGATGGAGCGCCGCAGCAGGAAGGACGCGGCTGGCCCGAGCACGGCCCAGGCACCGGCGACGATGAGCAGGGCCGGTGCGCCGAGCCGGCGCAGTGGCAGCACGAGGACGAACCACACGGCGAAGGAGGTGAGGATCACGACGACGGGGGTGCCCAGCCAGGTGAGGGCGAAGCCGCAGGCCGCGAGCAGCGCGGCCCGGATCAGGGTGGGGACGACGGCGGGCTGCGCGGCGCCGCTCGCGTGCGCGCGGCCGAGATTCAGCGAGAGTCCTGCGGCGAAGGCGAACATTGCGGGCATGCGGGAGTGGAAGATCTCCCACTCGACGTGAACGGTGCCGAAGCCCTCGCCGGGGGTCCAGGCGGCCGGGCCGACGTGGGCGACGAGCATGCCGAATACCGCGACGGCACGGAAGAGGTCCAGGCCGAGCAGCCGCCCTGATGCGCGCGGCGCCCGCGCCTCCGGGCGGCTCACGAGCCGCTCGCCGTCCGCGCCGCGCCCGCGTCGAGCGGTGCCCCGTCGCGGGGTGCCGCGTCCCGGCCGCCTGCCGGCGCGGGGAGCGCCGCGAGCGCGAAGGCGATGAGGCTGGCGCTCATGAGCAGCACCTGGATGCGCTGGAAGAACCCGCCGCCGTCGACGAGGCGCCCGTCGCTGCCGCTCAGCAGCGCGAGCACGCTCACGATCGCGGTGACGACGGCGAGGACGCCCGCGAGTGCGATGATCGCGGCCTTGGCACCGCCGCTTCGCCGGAGTGGCTCCCGTGCCGCGCAGATGGCGAGCAGGATCACCGCGCCCACCGCTGCCGCCACCGCCCCCGAGCTGCTCAGCGTGTGGATCTGGTGGGCGAGGCCCAGCTGGTTCGCGGCGTCCGCCCGAGCGCAGCTGGCGCTCACCGAGCTCGCGCACGCCATGGGGAAGAGGGCGTCGAGCATCGTGAGCAGCGCGAAGGCCGCGAGTGCCAGTGCGGCCGCCCGGCGCACCCCTCGGGTGCGGTTCAGCGCGCCCGTGATGAGGAGCGCGAGGAGGATGAGCGCGCCGCTCGTGAGGTCGAGGGCGCGGAACAGGGGCCCGCTCGGCTGGTCTGCCGCCGCGAGCTCGGAGAGGTAGGAGCTGGAGGGATCCAGCGGCGTGCCGGCGGCCAGCTCCCAGGGAACGCCCGAATAGGTGATCGCCGCGATGATGAGCAGAAGACGGCCCGCCGCCGTCCGAGGGTCTCTCCGCATGGGCTCACGGTACCCAGTCAGCTTAAGACGCAGATAAGCCCGTTTACCTTGCGCTTACGATGGGCGCCTAGCGTCGCTCTCGTGACCTCGACCACTGATTCGCCGTCCTCCGCCCGGAAGCTTGCCCGGCGGACGCTCCTGCGCCACGGGGCCGCCGTCCCGGTCGCGGTGGGGCTCGGCGCCGCGCTCGTCTCGGGCATCGGGATCGGCGTGCCCTCCATGTGGGGCGACGAGGCGGCCAGCGTGATGTCCGCGCAGCGGCCCTGGGATTCGCTGTGGGCGATGGCGGCGAACATCGACGCCGTGCATACCATGTACTACGCGCTGCTGCACCTCTGGATCGACGCGTTCGGGGCCTCCGCCTTCGCGGTCCGCCTGCCCAGCGCGCTCGCCGTCGGCGTCGCCGTCTCCGGAGTGTTCACGTTGTGCCGGATGCTCTCCGAAGCGCGGCTCGCGTTCATCGCGAGCATCGCCTGCGTGCTGCTGCCCCGGTTCGGTTTCATGGCTGCCGAGACCCGCTCCGCGGCCCTGTCCGCGGCGCTCATGACGTGGCTCACGGTGCTGCTCGTGCACCTGGTGCGGTCTCGCGAGCTCCGCCTGCGCTGGTGGGTGCTGTACGGCGTCGTGCTCGTCGTGAGCGTGCACCTCTTCCTCTACACCGCGCTGATCGCGGCCGTCCACCTGCTGACCCTGCTGGTGCTGCGCGCGCCGCGCCCGGTGTGGTGGCGGTGGGCGTGGGCCACCGTGCTCGCGGGCCTGGCGTGCATCCCCTTCGCGCTCGTGGCCTCGGGCCAGCAGGGGCAGATCGCGTTCTTGGCCCGCCGGGATCCGAAGAATCCGATGGCGATCTTCGTGCATCAGTGGTTCGGCGCGCTGCCCATCGCGGTGTTCGCCTGGATCCTCATCATCGGCGCTGTCGCCTGGGCGGTGACCTCTCGCGTGCGCGCGCCCTCGCGGGAGGCGGACGCGGATCGCCGCGCGCTCATCTCGATCGCGGCCGCGTGGCTGATGGTGCCGATGCTGCTCCTGCTGCTCGCCGACGCGGTGGCCGGGCCGCTCTACACCGGCCGCTACCTGTCGTTCAGTGCCCCGGCGGCCGGGATCCTGATGGGCGCCGCCGTCTCGCTCGTCCGACCGCGCCCGCTCGCCGCGGTCGTCGGTGCCGTGGCGCTGCTGCTCACCGTGCCGTTCGCCGTGTCCCAGCGGACGGAGAACGCGAAGTACGGCAGCGACTGGGCGCAGGTGTCCGCCTACGTGGGCGCGCGCAGCCAGCCCGGTGACGGCGTCGTCTTCGACGAGGGGGTGCGGCCGTCGCGCAAGCCCCGTCTGGCCCTGCGCCTGTACCCCGAGGGCTTCAGGGACACGAGCGATCTCGGGCTCGTCCGCTCCTACGAGCAGACCGACGGTCTGTGGGACGTGGTGAAGCCGCTGCACGAGCTCCCCGGCGCGCTCGACGGCCGGGAGCGCGTGTGGGTCATCGCTCGCTCCGACGAGGGGACGAGCGACGACGAGCGCACGCTGCGCCGCGCCGGCTTCCGTCTCGTGGACACCCACTGGCTCTCGCGCGACGTCATCCTCCTCTACACGAAAGGCACCCCATGAGCACGCTGGTCATCGTCCCCACCTACAACGAGGCGGCGAACATCCTCCACACCCTCGATGAGATCCGCATGTACCTGCCGGAGGCCGATGTGCTCGTCGTCGACGACGGCTCTCCGGACGGCACGGGGGATCTCGTGGCGTCGCGGGGTCTCGCGGATCCGCAGATCGCCCTGCTCTCCCGCGCGGGGAAGAGCGGTCTCGGGGACGCGTACCGGGCGGGCTTCGCGCACGCCCTGGAGCATGGCTACGAGATTGTCGCCGAGATGGACGCGGACGGATCGCACCCCGCACGGCGTCTTCCCGCGCTCGTGGAGGCGCTCGGCTTCGCGGATCTCGCGATCGGCAGCAGGTGGGCGCCGGGCGGGAGCACCGCGGGCTGGGCGCGGCACCGGCATCTCCTCTCCCGGATGGCGAGCCGCTATGTGAGACTGCTCCTCGGGACGCGGGTGAGCGACGCGACGAGCGGCTTCCGCGCGTTCCGCGCGGCGACCCTCGACACGATCGACGCGCTCTCGACGGTGTCCAACGGCTACAGCTTCCAGATCGAGACACTTCACCGTGCCCACCGCAGCGGCGCGGTCATCACGGAGGTGCCGATCGTCTTCTCGGAGCGTGCGCACGGCCGCTCGAAGATGTCGGCGGGGATCGTCGTCGAGGCGTTCACGCGCGTCATCCAGTGGCGACGGCGCCCGTTCCGGCCGCTCGCGCAGCGCCGCGGCGAGCTCGCGCAGCGGCCGTCATCCGAGGGGCAGCGCGGCGATTCCGCATCGCGGCGCGCTGAATCCGCGCCCTCGCTCACGAAGGCGTAACCCCGATGCAGCTCCTCGACTCCGCTCCCGGCGCCGCCCCGACCGTCGGCGACCCGGCAACCCGGAAGCCCCGCCGTTCGCTCCGCAACGCCTGGCGGGAGTTCGGCCGCGCCCCGCGGCTCATGGGAGTCGACGTCGCGCGCGGGCTCGCCGTCTTCGGCATGATCGGCGTGCATGCCGGCGTCTCCGCGAGCTTCGAGGCGGGGAATCCGCTCAGCTGGACCGCCCTCGTGGAGGGGCGCTCCTCGATCCTCTTCGCCGTGGTCGCCGGGATCTCCGTCGCCTTCGCGACCGGGATGCGTTCGCGCCCGACGGGCGAGGTGCTGCGCAGCGCGCGCCTGCGCATGGCCGGGAGGGCGATCGCGGTGCTCGCGGTCGGGCTCGCGCTCGAACTGCTGGGCAGCAGTATCGCCGTGATCCTGCCCGTCTATGGGCTGCTGTTCCTGATCCTGATCCCCTTCCTGGGTGTGCGCCGGAGGACGCTCGTGATCACGGCGATCGCGCTCGCGCTCGCCGGCCCCACGCTGCTCGCGCTCGTCCGCGCGCTCGCGCTCGGGGGGAGCGGGGCCGGCGTCGAATTCCTCATCTCGGGCTCGTATCCGCTCACCGTGTGGCTGCCTCTGATCCTCGCGGGCATGGCGGTGGGTCGATCCTCGTTGCGCGAGACGCGGACCGCGGCGATCGTGACGGGCCTGGGCGTGCTCCTGGCCGTCGGCGGCTACGGCGTCGGCACCGCGCTCAACGGCGCCGGGAACGGATGGGCGTCCGGACTGGCGATGGCGGGGAGCTCGGGCGGCTCATCCGCCTCCTTCGGCGCCGGCGGCTTGAAGCCCGGCGGCGGAGATCTCACTGGCAAGACCTGCGTCTCGAAGTCCGAGGGCCCGATCGCCTGCTTCCCCGGCTCCGGTGGCTCGGGCGCCGGATCGGGCGGTCTCGGCGAGGCGAGCGGCAGCTACCTCGAACGGCTGGGGTCCTCCGACCTCGGCGCCTCTCTGGCGGGCGCGTGGGGCGTGTCGCCGCACTCCGGAGGGACGTTCGAGATCCTTGGCTCGGGGGGCTTCGCCCTCGCGCTCGTCGGGGCCTGCCTGCTGCTCGCTCGGCCGCTCCGCTGGCTGCTCATCCCGGTGGCGGCGGTCGGTTCGATGCCGCTCACCGCGTACTCGGCCCACGTCGTCTCGTTCGCCGTGCTCATCTCGCCCATCGGCCTCGCTCCCGGCATCATGAGCTTCGAGGGGGGTGCCACGAGCAACGCGTTCTGGCTGGCCTGCGTCGGAGTGCTCCTGCTCGGGTGCACGGCCTGGGCGCTGACGCTCGGGCGCGGTCCGCTCGAGCGGGTCACCGCGCGCGCCGCCCGGGCGATGGATCGTCCGGCCCCTGCGACGAGCGGGGCGGGGTAACGGTGCGGGGAGCACGCGAGGGCTGCGCTGCCAGGAGACCGCGAGCGGGGTGCCGCGAGGACGCTCGCGAGCGATAGCTCGATGGTACTCCCCGCAGGTGGGCGCCGGCTGGGGGCGAAAGCCGGGGCCGAGGCGTAGACTCGCGGGGTCCGCGCGGCCGGCGCGGCATCCTCCACCCCCGTCCCGAAGGAGCCGAGTGACCCGAGAGCACCCACGTCCTCTGCTGCAGCCCACCGACGACTTCGACTGGATCATCGGATCGGACGAGCCGGGCGCGGCGCAGCGCCTCGCGCAGGAGACCTCCTGGGCGCTGCTCGATCGCGTGCGCGAGGGAGCCGACCCGGCAGTGGTCGACCGGGTGGTCGGGCTGGCCTCGGGAAGCGGGATCGACGACATCGCGGAGCTGTGGGCGGGGGAGAGCACGCACTCCCTGGCGGGGGTGCTGTGGCGGCTCTACCTGCTGCGCAGGGTGGTCGCGGGCGACGCCGAGGGCTCCGCCGAGCTGTTCCGCCGCGGGGTCGCCGTGGCGGTCACGATCGACCCGGTGGTCGCGGGGGTCGCCGAGCCGGTGACGCCACTCGGCATCGCGGAGCTGTGCGACACGATCCTCCGCGGCGCGTTCACCGGGGATCTCGGGGACGCGCTCGACCGGGCCGCGAGCTACTGCCGGATCATGTCCCTGGGCTCCGCCGATCTCGCCGATGCGCGCGACGAGCTCGACGACGCTCACGCCGCGCACCTCACGACCCGCGCGCTGCGCTATCAGACGCTCGCGCAGGAGCTCCACGCGGGTGCCCGGCGGTGGCGCGACGGCACCCTGGCGTGAGGCTTCTCCGGTCCGGCGGTCCCGCTCCCGGAACGGGTGCGGAGCGTACCGCCCGGCGCGCCCGGAGGAAACCCTCTCGGACGCGGCCGGGCTGCCCGCGGTAGAATGGTGAGTGCCGGGCCGCAGTAACCCCGGGCTCCAATTTTTGCCGCTTCGAGCGGCCTTCCGCCGAGAGGCGTTCTGCGGTCCGGTATTTTTCTGCCCGGATCCGCGCCGCTCAGGGCCCGGCCCCCGGATCCCGGTTCGGATCTCGGCCCGCGTCCAGGATCCCGGCCCGGATCCGCGCCGCTCAGGCCACGTGCACCCACGGCCGCCGCACCAGCTCCGGCTCCGCCTCGCGCAGCACCTCGCGCGTCATGGGGGCGATCTCGCCCGCGCCGAAGACGAGGAAGCGCAGCAGATTCGTGATCGGGTTGCCCTCCGTCCAGCGGAAGTAGATGTGCGGGTTGCAGCCGAGCTCGCTGCGCAGGTGCAGCGCCGCCGCCGCGATGCCGTTCGGCACGGTGGTGCCCTGCACGGCGAGCACGCGGTAGCCGTGGCGCTCGATCCCGCGCACCAGCAGCTCGCCCTCGAAGTCGGAGCTGTCGCCCACCTCCACCTCGATGAACAGCACGTCGTCGCCCTCCGGCAGGTGGTGCGCGAGGCGTGCGTGCTCCAGCTTGAGCCGGTAGCGTTCGGCGCTGACGTCGTCGGGCTCGTGCGCGATGAGGCGGACGGTCTGCCCGGGCGCGAGATCGAGGAAGGCGGAGGCTGCGGGATCGAGCCGCACGGAGGTGGCGCGCAGCTCGGTGGAGCGGGCGACCCGGGAAACGATGCTGACGACGACGATGCCGAGGATGAACCAGCCCGCGATCTTGATGCCGTCGGGGCGCTCGACGATGTTCGCGACGGTCGTGTAGACGAAGACGGCCGTGATCATCCCGAAGCCCACCGTGGCGCCGCGCTGACCGCGGGCGTGCGCGGCGAGCGTCACCGCCACCGCCGCCGAGGTGATGAGCACGAGCACGCCGGTCGCGTAGGCGCCGCCCTGGGCGTCGACGCTGGCCTGGAAGATGATCGTGATGAGGAAGGCGACGCCGGTGAAGACGAGCACGAGCGGCCGGGTGGCGCGTGCCCAGGCGGGCGCCATGCCGTAGTGCGGCAGATAGCGGGGCACGAGGTTGAGCAGGCCCGCCATGGCGGAGGCCCCCGCGAACCAGAGGATCGCGATGGTGACGAGGTCGTAGGCGGTGCCGAAGCCGTCGCCGAGGAACTCGTGGGCGAGGTAGGCGAGGGCGCGGCCGTTCGCCTCGCCGCCCTCCTCGAACTTCTCGGCGGGGATCAGCGCGACCGTCGTGATCGACGAGGTGATGAGGAAGCCGCTCATGATGAGCGCCGAGGTGGTGAGCAGGCGCTTGGCGTCGCGGATCCTGCCGCGTGGGTTCGCCTCGGTGTCGCTCTCGTCGCCGCGGATCTGCGGCATGACGGCCACGCCGGTTTCGAAGCCGGAGAGCCCGAGGGCGAGCTTCGGGAAGACGACGAGGGCGATCGCGACCACGAAGAGCGGGTTGCCGTGCTGGGTGGTGAGCACCGTCCACCAGTCGCCCACGACGACGGGGTTCGCGAGGAGGTGCGCGACGGCGACGACCACCACGACGAGGTTGAGCGCGAGGAAGGCGCCCACGAGTACGGTGGCGAGGCGGATCGCCTCGCGGAAGCCGCGCAGGAACACGACGCCGAGCCCCGCGAGCAGCGCGAGCGTGATGACGACCTCCTGGCCGCGCAGCGAGCGGGGCGCGAAGGGGTTCTCGACGAGGTGCGCGGTGGCGTCGGCCGCCGAAAGCGTCATGGTGATCATGAAGTCGGTGGCGGCGAAGCCGAGGAGGGCGAGGATCGCGAGCTTGCCGCTCCAGCGGGGGAGGTGCTTGGCGAGCATCGAGATCGAACCGGTGCCGTGCGGGCTCTCCTGGGCGACGCGACGGTAGACGGGCAGCGCCCCGGCGAGGGTGACGAGCACGAGCACGATCGTCGCGATGGGGGCGACGGCGCCGGCGGCGAGGGCGGCGATGGCGGGCTGGTAGCCGAGGGTGGAGAAGTAGTCGAGCCCGGTGAGGCACATGACGCGCAGCCAGTGCTGGCGGCGGTGCTGATCGGGGCGGCCGTGGGGGCCGGTCTGCTGCCCCGGGGGTTCTGCGGTGTCGGCGAGAAGCCAGCGCCGGAGGGCGGCTCCCCGCCCGGGTTCGTCGGGGTCTTCGGGGGCGGTCTCGAGCGATGAGCTCGATGCGGCGCTGCGCGTGTTCACGGCGCAACAGTACGCCTCTGAGACGGAGTCCATGCTGAGAGTTGCTTGTGAGGCCGGGGATCGTCTCGATCCCGGGTCCGTCTACCCGGTGCGGCCTGCGCGGCTGCTCGGCGGCGACAGCCATTTCTGGCTGTCGTACAGCCGCGCCGAGGCCGTCTCGGCCTCGGGTCCGTCTACCCGAACCTACCCGACACGTAGTCTTCCGTAGCCTGCACCGCGGGCGTCGAGAAGATCGTGGAGGTGTCGTCGTACTCGATGAGCTTGCCCGGCTTGCCGGTGCCCGCGATGTTGAAGAAGGCGGTGCGGTCGGAGACGCGGGAGGCCTGCTGCATGTTGTGGGTCACGATCACGATCGTGTACTCCTTCTTCAGCTCGTCGATGAGGTCCTCGATGGCGAGCGTGGAGATGGGGTCGAGTGCCGAGCAGGGCTCGTCCATGAGCAGTACCTCGGGGGAGACGGCGATGGCGCGAGCGATGCACAGGCGCTGCTGCTGGCCGCCCGAGAGCCCGGAGCCGGGCTTGTCGAGGCGGTCCTTCACCTCGTTCCAGAGGTTCGCGCCCTGCAGCGAGCGTTCCACGAGCTCGTCCGCGTCGCTCTTGGAGATGCGGCGGTTGTTGAGGCGCACCCCGGCGAGCACGTTCTCGCGGATCGACATGGTGGGGAAGGGGTTGGGGCGCTGGAAGACCATGCCGACCTGCCGCCGCACGAGCACGGGGTCGACGCCGGGGCCGTAGAGGTCTTCGCCGTCGAGCAGCACCTGGCCTTCGACGCGGGCGCCCGGGATGGCCTCGTGCATGCGGTTGAGGGTGCGCAGGAAGGTCGACTTGCCGCAGCCGGAGGGGCCGATGAAGGCGGTGACGCTGCGGGGTTCGATGTTCATCGTCACGCCCTCGACGGCGAGGAACTTGGAGTAGTAGACGTTGAGGTCGGAGACCTCGATGCGCTTCGACATGCGGTGTGGCTTTCCTTCGGGAGTCTGGGGGAGGGGAGGATCCGGGGCGGGATCAGCGGCCGGTCTTCGGCGCGAACCACTTCGCGATGAGGCGCGCGAGGAGGTTGAGTGCCATGACGATGAGGATCAGCAGCAGCGCGGCTGCCCAGGCGCGCTCGAAGAACGCGAAGGCGGGGTTGCCCTGGTTGGCGAACTGCGTGTACACGTACACGGGCAGCGACTGCATGCGGTCCTGGAAGAGGTTGTAGTTCATGGAGGCGGTGAAGCCGGCGGTGATGAGCAGCGGCGCGGTCTCGCCGATGACGCGGGCGATGGCGAGCATGATGCCGGTGGTGATGCCGGCGATCGAGGTGGGCAGCACGACCTTCACGATGGTGCGCCACTTGGGCACGCCGAGCGCGTAGGCGGCCTCGCGCAGCTCGTTGGGCACGAGCCGCAGCATCTCCTCGCTGGATCGCACGACGACGGGGATCATGAGCACGGAGAGCGCCACGGCGCCGACGATGCCCATGCGCACGCCGGGTCCGAGGAAGACCGCGAAGAGCGCGTAGGCGAAGAGGCCGGCGACGATGGAGGGGATGCCGGTCATGACGTCGACGAGGAAGGTGATGGTCTTCGCGAGCCGGCCGCGGCCGTACTCCACGAGGTAGATGGAGGTCATGAGGCCGAGCGGCACGGAGATGATCGTGGCGGCGAGGGTGATGAGGAGGGTGCCGATCATGGCGTGCAGGGCGCCGCCGCCCTCGCCGGTGATGTTGCGCATCGAGGAGTTGAAGAACTCGCCGTCGAAGCGGGCGAGCCCGTTGGAGACGACGGTGATGCCGACGGAGACGAGCGGCACCATGGCGAGCAGGAAGGCCCCGGTGACGAGCCCGGTGACGAAGCGATCCATCGCCTGGCGCGTGCCCTCGACGATGGCCGACATGACGGTGATGACGAGGAGGTAGAGGATCGCGGCGACGAGCACGGCGCCGACGACGGAGAGGGTGCCGCCTGAGGCCGCCGCGAGCAGCCCGAAGAGCGCGAAGGAGGCGAGGAGCGCTCCGGCCAGCACCAGCCAGGGGGTGGTGCGGGGCAGTCGGTTGCCGGCGAGCGCGGAGCCCGGGGTGACGGTGCGGACGGTCAGGGCCACGGCTTCGGTCCTCTTTTCTGTGCCTCGTGCGGCACCTCGGCTCGGCTGCAGCATCAGTTCGCGCCCGAGAACTCGGCGCGACGCGAGACGATCCAGCGCGCGAGGGCGTTCACGAGGAAGGTGACGATGAACAGGATCAGGCCGGTCGCGATGAGCACGTTGATGTTCTCGCCGTAGGCCTCGGGGAAGGAGAGCGCGATGTTCGCGGCGATGGTGGAGGGGTTCTCGCTGGTGAGCAGCCGGAAGGTGAGCAGACCGGTGGCGGAGAGCACCATCGCGACGGCCATGGTCTCGCCGAGCGCGCGGCCGAGGCCGAGCATGGCCGCGGAGACGATGCCGGGCCGGCCGAAGGGCAGCACGGCGAGGCGGATCATCTCCCAGCGCGTGGCGCCGAGAGCGAGCGCGGCCTCCTCGTGGAGGGCGGGCGCCTGCAGGAACACCTCGCGGCAGATCGCGGTCATGATGGGGAGGATCATCACCGCGAGCACGAGGGAGGCGGTGAGGATGGTGCGGCCCGTGCCGCTCGCGGTCCCCCCGAAGAGCGGGATCCAGCCGAGGTGCTCGTTGAGCCAGAAGTAGACGGGCTGGGCGGCGGGTGCGAGGACGCCGATGCCCCACAGGCCGAAGACGACGCTGGGCACGGCGGCGAGCAGGTCGACGACGTAGCCGAGCAGCTGAGCGAGCTTGCGGGGCGCGTAGTGCGAGATGAAGAGCGCGATCCCGATGGAGAGGGGCAGCGCCATCAGGAGGGCGAGCGCCGCGGCCCAGACGGTGCCGAAGACGAGCGGGCCGACGTAGGCCCAGAAGTTGGAGGTGAGGAGCGAGGCCGTCTCGTCGGTGGCGACGAAGGCGGGGAGACTGCGCACCACGAGGAAGATCGCGACCGCGGCGAGGGTCACGAGGATCATGCTGCCCGCGAAGAGGGCGGAGCGCGAGAACACGCGGTCGCCGAGGCTGAGCACGGGCTTCGCCGGGGCCTGGACGGGGGCGGGGGTTCTCGCGCTCCGCCCTCTTCGCGGGCCCGCCGTTTAAAAAAAGAAAGGGGCATACGATTTCAACCAGGGTCCGGGGGGCGAGGAGATGTGTAGAAGCGTGGGCTCGGAGATGTGCCGCAGAGAGCGGACGCCGGCCGTTTCGGGCACGGCGTCCGCTCGCTGCGGATGCTAGCCGATCGCGTCGATCGCGGTCTGCACCTTGCCGCGCAGTTCCTCGGAGATCGGGGCGCTGCCGGCCGCCTCGGCCGCGGTCTGCTGGCCTTCCTCGCTGACGATGTAGGAGAAGTACTCCTTGACCAGCTCGGCGTTGGCCGAGTCGGCGTACTTCTCGCAGCCGATGAGGTAGCTGACGAGCACGATCGGGTAGACGCCGGCCTCGGTGGAGGTGCGGTCGAGGGTGATCGCGAGGTCGTGGTCGCTGCGGCCCTCCTCGAAGGGCGAGGCGTCGACGATGGCGGCGGCGGCCTCGGGCGAGTAGCCGACGAACTCGTCGCCGACCTTGATCTTCACGGTGCCGAGATCGCCGGCGCGCGAGGCGTCGGCGTAGCCGATCGTGCCGGTGCCGTTGGTGACGGCGTCGACGACGCCGGTGGTGCCCTGGGCGCCCTCGCCGCCGAACTCGGTCGGCCACGATTCGATGGAGCCCACTGTCCAGTCATCGGGCGCCGCGGCCGAGAGGTAGTCGGTGAAGTTGCCGGTGGTGCCCGACTCGTCGGAGCGGTGCACAGCCGAGATGTTGGTGTCGGGGAGGGTGACGCCCTCGTTCTGGGAGGCGATCGCCGGGTCGTTCCACTTGGTGATCTTGCCGCTGAAGATCTGCGCGACCGTGGCGGCGTCGAGCTGCAGCGAGTCGACGCCCTCGACGTTGAAGATGATCGCGATCGGGGAGATGTAGGCCGGGAACTCGACGATGTCGCCCGTGGCGCAGCCCTCGAAGGGGCCGGCCGCGATCTCGTCGACCGTGAAGGCGCGGTCTGAGCCGGCGAAGGCGCTGGCGCCCTGCTGGAAGGTCTCGCGGCCCGCGCCGGAGCCCGTCGGATCGTAGTTCACGGTCACGCCGGAGTGGGTGGTCTGGAATCCGGCGATCCAGGCCTCCTGGGCCGAGCCCTGCGAGGAGGCGCCGGCACCGATGAGCTCGCCCGAGAGCGAGGAGTCCGAGGTGCTGCCGTCGCCCGAGTCAGCGGGCGCAGCCTCGTTGGCGGCGCAGGAGGTGAGCGCGAGGGCGGCGATGCCGCCGATGGCCGCGACCTTGGCGAATGCTGAGAGCTTCACGGTGGGGTGATCCAATCTGAGAGCTGATGGGGGCGCGGCCGCGATCGGCCACGACTCCACGCTAGGCAAGCTGCGTGAAGCGCGGTCTGCCGGAGGGTGAACAACGGGTGAACACGCAGCGCTCGACGGGTGCCCGCGAGCCGCTCATCACGCAGGAGTGAGCCTGGCGGCCGGCCCGGGCGAACGCGGCTCGGGGGCCGGATGGGGCGGGCTCTCATGAGACGCCCGGCGGCCGCGTCCTAGGGTGGAGCACATGTCCGTGGGTCTCGTCATCGATGTCGCGGTGGTGCTCGTCCTGCTCTCCGCGGTCATCACGGGGATCGCGCGCGGGCTGATCCGGGGGCTCGGCGCCGCCATCGGGCTGATCGCCGGCGGAGCCGCGGCGCTGGTGGTCATGCCGCTCGTCTCCGCGCACGTGCCGGCGATCGGCTGGAACGTGGCCGCGGCGCTCGCCGCCGGGCTCGCCCTGATCGCGGTCGGCGTCTCCATCGGCGCGTGGATCGCGAAGGCGTTCCGACGGCCCGTGCACCGGGTGGGGCTGGGGGTGCTCGACCGGCTCCTGGGCGGCGCGGCCGGCCTGGCCGCCGCGGTCGCGGTGGTGCTGATCCTGTCGATGAGCGCCGCCATGTCCGGGGTGCCCGGGGCGACGCAGGCGGTCGCCTCGTCGACGGTGCTGCGCTTCCTCGACGATGCGGTGCCGTCGCCGGTCACCTCGGCCCTGGCCCGCCTGCGCGCGATCGCGGTCGACGACGGTATTCCGACCGTGCTCGACGCGGCGGGCATCACGGGAGCCCCCGTGCCCGACGCCGACGCTGACACCCCGGCGCTGCGCACCGCCGCCGAGTCCGTGCTGCGCATCACGACGAGCGCGCCGAGCTGCGCGACGGCGAGCACGGGCAGCGGCTTCGTGGTGTCGGACGGGGTGGTGATGACGAACGCGCACGTGGTGGCGGGCGCGAGCGAGGTGGTGGTCGCGGCGCGCGGTGAGCTGCCGCGGGCGAGCGAGGTGGTCTACTTCGACCCGGAGGCGGACATCGCGGTGCTCGCGGTGCCGGATTTGCAGGCCGCCGCGCTGCCCTTCGACGCGACCCCGGCGGTGGGGGAGACGGTGTTCTTCCAGGGCTACCCCTACGGAGGGCCCTTCGTCTCGCGCAGTGCGGCGGTGCTCGCCGCGGGGCCCATGACGGCGGTGGAGGTGGCGGGCGGCGGCCCGGTGACCCGCTCCGCGGTGCGGCTCGCCGCGCAGGTGGAGCCGGGCAACTCGGGCGGCCCGCTGCTCACCGCGGAGGGGGCGGTGTCGGGCATGATCTTCGCGCGCTCCGACACCGACCCGCGCGTGGGTTTCGCCCTCGGGATGGACGAGCTCGCCCCGGTCCTCGCCCAGGCCCCCGGCCTGCGTGAGCCCGTCTCGACGGGCCCCTGCGCCTGAGCGCTGCCCCCTGCGCGCCCGCCGAGCTTCCCTTGTCGATTCGCCATCGCCGAAAGGGAGAGAGCGCGTCCGGAAACGCGGTGGGAGCCCGGGTTCGTTCCTTGTCGTCGGCGAGGCTCGGGCCTGAGGTCAGTGCTTGAGGGGGTAGCTTTCGACGGCGAGGATGCCGGCGTCGGGGTGGCGGCGAGAGAGGTGGAACACGGAGAAGCCCGCGGGCGGCAGCGCGGTCGCCGCGTCCAGGTAGGCGCCCGCGGGGCTGCCCGCGGCCCGGCGCAGCTCACGGGCGAGATCGGGCAGCACCGGGCGGTGACTGCACAGGATCGCGTTCTTGCGGCGGCCCACGATCTTGCCGACGCGGCGGCGCAGCGCAGAGAGATCCCCCTCGTCCCAGGAGTCCTGACTCAGGGAGCGCTTCGCCCGCACCCGCTTCCGCAGCTGCGCCGCGAGCGGCGCCACGGTCCGCAGGCAGCGCTCCGCCGTCGAGGAGTAGATGCGCCCGGGGCCGAAGGCGGCGAGGATCGGCACCAGCGTCTCCGCCTGCTCCTCGCCGAGCTCGGTCAGTGGCCGCAGGTGATCCTTGCGGGAGCCCTTCCCGCGCGGATCCGCCTTCGCGTGGCGCAGCAGCGTGATCGCGTAGGAGTCGATGAGGTCGCGGGAGGCGAGCCGCACGAACACGTCGTAGAGCTCCCGGTCCGCCCGGTAGCTCAGCCGCTCGCGCACCTCCTCCATCGGCACCCACTCGATCGCCGCGACCTCACGGTTCGGCTTGAAGCGGGCCGCCTCCACGTCCTTGGCGCGCACCTTCGCCGCCCAGTACTGCACCGTCTTGGTGCGGTTGCCGCTCAGCTCGTAGTGGATGGTGCCGAGGTTGATGCCGAGCCGCACCCGGTAGCCGGTCTCCTCGCGCGTCTCACGCACCGCTGCCGCCGGCATGCTCTCGCCCGGATCGAGCTTCCCCTTCGGGAACGACACATCGCGCTGCTTCGCGCGGTGAATGAGCAGCACCAGGATCCGGGCGTCGCCGTGCTCGTCGTAGACGCGCCGCCAGCACACCGTGCCCGCCGCCAGCACCTCCTCCTGCGATCCCGTGCGCGCGCCCCCGCTCACCTGGCCCTCCGCGACCGCGCCTCGGTGCGGTCCAGCATCACCAGATCCTGCAGATCGGGCAGCGGCTCGCCCGACTCGCCCACCACCCGGCGCTGCCAGCTGCCGTCGGGCAGCATGCGCCAGGCCGATACCTCGTCGCTGAAGGCGAAGCCGAAGAAGCGGTCGATGCGGGCCAGGTGCTCGCGGTCCGTGAGCTGCACGAGCACCTCGATGCGGCGGTCCAGATTGCGGTGCATGAGATCCGCGCTGCCGATGAACACCTCGCGTTCGCCGTCGTTCTCGAAGGCGTAGATGCGGGAGTGCTCCAGGTAGCGGCCGAGCACCGAGCGCACGCGGATCGTCTCGGACAGCCCCGGCACGCCCGCCTTGATCGAGCAGATGCCGCGCACCCACACGTCGATGGGCACCCCGGCCTGGCTCGCCCGGTAGAGCGCGTCGATGATGGACTCGTCGACCATCGAGTTCGCCTTCAGGCGGATCCCGCTCGGCCGTCCCGCCCGCGCGTGCTCCGCCTCCCGCTCGATGCGTTCGAGCAGTCCGCCGCGCAGCTGCAGGGGTGCGACGAGGAGCCGGTCGTAGTCGGTCTCGATGGCGTAGCCGCTGAGCACGTTGAAGAGCTTGGTGACGTCGCGGCCCACCTCGGGGGAGGAGGTGAAGAGGCCGAAATCCTCGTAGATGCGGCTCGTCTTCGGATTGTAGTTGCCGGTGCCGATGTGGCAGTAGTGGGCGAGCCGGCCGCCCTCGTCCCGGATCACCTGCACGAGCTTGCAGTGGGTCTTCAAGCCGACGAGGCCGTAGACGACGTGCACCCCGGCCTGCTCGAGCTTGCGGGCCCAGGTGATGTTCGCCTCCTCGTCGAAGCGTGCCTTCACCTCGACGAGCGCCAGCACCTGCTTGCCGGCCTCCGCGGCCTTGATGAGGGCGGCCACGATGGGGCTGTCGCCCGAGGTGCGGTAGAGGGTCTGCTTGATGGCGAGCACGTCGGGGTCGGTGGCGGCCTGCTCCACGAAAGCCTGCACGCTCGTGGAGAAGGACTCGTAGGGGTGGTGGACGAGCACCTCGCGGCGCGCGATCGCCGCGAAGGTGTCGGGCTTCTCGCTGGGCGAGCTGGTGCGGAACTGCGGCGCGGTGACGGGGATGTGCGGCTGGAACTTCAGATCGGGCCGGGCCACGCGGGTCAGCGCGAAGAGGCCGCTCAGGTCGAGCGGGGCGGGCAGCGTGTAGACCTGCTGCTCGTCGATGTCGAACTCGCGCACCAGCAGTTCGAGGGTCGCGTCGTCCATGTCGTCGGAGATCTCGAGGCGGATCGGCGGGCCGAAGCGTCGCCGCAGCAGCTCCTTCTCGAGCGCCTGGATGAGGTTTTCGGTCTCATCCTCCTCGATCTCCATGTCCTCGTTGCGGGTGACGCGGAAGACGTGGTGGTCGATGACCTCCATGCCGGGGAAGAGCCCGCCGAGCTGGTTCGCAATGAGCCCCTCCAGCGGGATGAAGCGCACATCGTCCGCGCTCTCCCGGCGGTCGACGCGCACGTAGCGCGGGATCATCTGCGGCACCTTGAGGCGCGCGAACTCGACCTTGTCGGTGCGGGGGTTGCGCACCCGGATCGACAGGTTGAGCGCCCGGCCGGAGATGTAGGGGAAGGGGTGGGCGGGGTCGACCGCGAGCGGCATGAGCACGGGGTAGATGTGCTTCTCGTAGTAGTCGGTGAGGATCTCGCGGTCGGCGTCGTCGAGCTGCTCCCAGTCGACGATGCGCACCCCCGCGGCGGCCAGCTCGGGCTGCACCTGCTCGCGGAAGCAGCGGGCGTGCCGCAGTTGCAGCTCGTAGGCGATGCGGTTGATGTCGGCGAGCACCTCGGTGGGGGCGCGGCCGATGTTGGTGGGCACCGCCAGGCCGGTGACGATGCGGCGCTTGAGGCCGGCGACGCGCACCATGAAGAACTCGTCGAGGTTCGAGGCGAAGATCGCGAGGAAGTTGGCGCGCTCCAGCAGCGGCACCGAGGGGTCCTCGGCCAGTTCGAGCACCCGCTGGTTGAAGGCGAGCCAGCTCAGCTCCCGGTCGATGTAGCGGTCGGGGGGAAGCTGGGCGTCGAGCGGCGCGGGCAGCGCCTCGGCGCCGCCGGCGGACTCACGGGTGTCTTCGCTCATGGCTCCATTCTGGCATCGACGGTCTCGCGGCCCGAGCGCGCCCACTGACGGCTGCGTGAATCGACGGTGAACGCCGCCCGCTCGTAGAGCCGTACCGCCGGTTCGTTCTCGCCGTCGACGTAGAGCGAGACGCGGTCCGGGCGGTGCTGGGCCATGCGCGCGAGCGTGACGTCGAGCAGCAGCCGGCCCAGGCCGCGGCCGGCGTACTCGGGGCGCACGCCCACCGCGTAGAGCTCGCACTCGACCGCGCCCGTGTCCGTGCCCGTGCCCGTGTCCGTGCCCGTGCTCGCGCCCGCGCCTCCGGAGGCTCCGGCCGCTCCGCCCCCGCCGGCCGCTGCTTCCGTCCGCACGGTCTTGATCCAGGTCGATCCGGCGAGCTCGGCGCCGTCGCGCTCCGCGAACAGGATGAGGTCCGGCGGGTCGAACCACGGCTCCTGCCGCATCAGCGCGAAGTCGTCCTCCGTGATCCGCCCCTGCTCGGGGTGGGTGGCGAAGGCGGCCGCGTTGGCGCGCACCCACGCGCCCGCGTCGCCGGGGCGTGCCGGATCGAAGGCGCGCAGCTCCAGGCCGGGCGGGGTGGGCAGCGCCAGCGGATCTCGGCCGTCGTCCGGAAGCCGGGAGGGATCGAGGGTCATGCGCAGCAGCGTGCGCACGGGAGCGAAGCCCGCACCGCGCAGCAGCGCCTCCGCCGCCGGATTCTCGCCGTGCGCCCACGCCCGCAGCTCGCCGCCGTCCGGATCGCCGCCGTGCCCGAGCAGCAGCGCCAGCGCCGCCGAGCCGAGCCCCCGCCCTCGCGCCTCCGGCCGGACGACGAGATCGACTTCGCCCTGGCCGATCACGCCCAGGGCGACGACCGCCCCGGCCTCGGGGGCGCCGCCCTCCTCGCCGAAGAGCAGCAGCGTCCGCTGCCCCTGCGCGGCAGCGAGCATCGCCTGATCCGACACCGGCGAGACGCCGTCCGCGGCCTCGGCCGCCGCGATCAGCGCGCGGGCCTCGGCGAGATCCTGCTCGGTGCGCGCCTCCCGCGCCAGCAGTGCTGCTGCCATTGATCGCCTCCCGTCATCCCGGTGTGCACCAGGCTACTGGGCGCCACTGACATCCCCGCAATGCCGGGCACGGCACCGCGATCCCGAGCAGCGATCCAGCGCGCTTGCAGCAGTGAGCCGCGATCCCGAGCGCCTGCAGCACGAGCGGCGATCCCGAGCGCCTGCAGCACGGGCCGCGATCCCGAGCCGCGATCCCGAACCCGGCACCGGCATCCCGGGCCAGCGGGCGCCGCCCTATTCCTCGCCGTCCTCGAACCGCGCCCGCGCGAAGCCGTAGCCGACGCCGCGCACCGTGCTGATGAGCCCGTCGTGCTCGCCGAGCTTCGCGCGCAGGCGCCGCACATGCACGTCCACCGTCCGCGTGCCGCCGAAATAGTCCGTGCCCCACACCTCGCTGAGCAGCTGCTCCCGGGTGAAGACGCGACCCGGGTGGGCGGCGAGGAAGTGCAGCAGCTCGAACTCCTTATAGGTGAGGTCGAGCGGGCGCCCGAAGAGCCGCGCGGTGAAGTTCGACTCGTCAATGACGACGCCCGCGGCCTGGACCGCGGGCGGAGGCGCTGCTGCCGAGGGCTGCTCGAGCAGGCGGAGGCGCAGCTCGATCTCGGCCGGGCTCGCCGTGGGAAGCAGCAGCTCGCTCACGCCCCACTCCGCGGTGAGGGCGGTCAGGGCGAGTTCCGGCAGGATCACGACCCGAGGCGTCGCAGCGCCGTCGACGAGGCTCAGGCAGGCGGAGCGGGCGCGGCGCGCATCGAGGGTGCCGTCGACCAGGATCGCGTCGAAACGCTCCGCCATCGTCTCGGGAACCCTGAGCGAGAGCGGCGAGGTGCGCACCGCGTGCGGCAGCAGGTCCAGGCCCGGCAGCGAGTCCGCCGGATCGCGATCGGTGAGGCAGAGAAGCTGCATCGAACCGCCTCCTTCACCATTGCTTCGTCCCGGTGCAATAGTACTGTGCGCACTGTTTCGTCCCCGTTTCGTGCGCGTTCCGCGCCCGCCGTCCGCCCGGCCAGAACTCGTCGAGTCCGCACTCTTCCGCCGAGTCCGCGCATTCCTGCGCCACCGAAACGTGCGGACTCGGCGGAAACAGGCGGACTCGGCGGAAATGGGCCGGCTCGGCGGAGGGGCGCGGGCTCGGCGGGTGCGCCGGGTCGGGGTGTGGGAAGATGAGGGGGTGACCGCACCCGACGACGCCCCCGAGATGCCCACGGCGCACTCGTGGCACCTGCCACGGCTGTTCGCCGCGTGGGCCGTCGCCGCGGTGATCGGGGTGCTCGTGACGGTCTTCTTCTCCGGCGACGAGCGCTTCGCCTGGCTCGCCTTCGCCATCGGCCTCAGCACCCTCGTCACCTTCGGCCTGCAGCTCGGCACCGCCCAGCGCGAGGGCTTCATCACGCGGCTCGCATTCAGCGTGGCGGGATCCGTGCTCGTGATCGCCGTGATCGACGTGATCGGCCTGCTGCTGAGCTGATCCCGCGCCTTCCGCCGGCGGCCGCCCCGGCCCGCTCCCGTGTAGACTGGCGGCATGCTTCTCGCGCTTGAACTCTTCTTCCTCGGGCTGCTCGGCCTCGCCGGTGCGGCGATCGCCTGGGTCTCGGGCACCGTGATCTACAAGCTCTACAAGGGCCAGCGCTGATCCCGCGCTCGGGATC
Source organism: Leucobacter massiliensis (assembly GCF_002982315.1). Lineage (GTDB taxonomy): Bacteria > Actinomycetota > Actinomycetes > Actinomycetales > Microbacteriaceae > Leucobacter > Leucobacter massiliensis. The sequence continues at coordinate 114,965 of NZ_MWZD01000015.1, forward strand.
GCCGAGCGCCGCATCGTGAATCCCTTTCTCTCCCTGCAGGGAGCCGTGGCCGACCCGGAGACGGGGGTCGCGGCGCACTACGGCGAGCCGCTGCCCGAGCAGCGGGCCCTCGACCGCGGCCTCGCCATCGTCGAGCTCTCGCACCGCGGCGTCGTCGCCGTGGACGGGCCCGACCGCCTGAGCTGGCTGCACTCGATGACGAGCCAGCGCCTCACCGGCCTGGCACCCGGCGAGAGCGTGGAGACGCTGCTGCTCGACCCCAACGGCAGGATCGAGCGGGCGATCAGGCTCGTCGACGACGGTGAGCGCAGCTGGCTGCTCGTCGACGAGGGCTCGGCCGAGCCGCTGGCGGCGTTCCTGACGCGCATGCGCTTCGCGCTGCGGGTCGAGGTCGCCGACGTCTCGGAGCAGTTCTTCGCCGTGCAGGCCTTCGCGGGACCCGCCGCCGAGGCGCTGCGCGACGCCGGGCCGGCGGCCGAGTGGCGCGACCCCTGGGCCGCGGTCGCCCCCGGCGGCGTGCAGTACGCGCGCGGCGAGCACCCGGGCGCCGGGTGGACCGCCTCCCAGTTCGTGTTCCCGCGCGCGCGGGCCGCGGAGCTCGCGCAGCTCGCGAGCGGCGCAGCAGCAGGCCCTTCCGCCGCGGCCTCCGCCGACCCGATCCGCCCCGCCGGGCTGCTCGCGCTCACGGCGCTCGAAGTGCGCGCCTGCCGGCCCGCGCAGCAGGCCGACGTCGACGAGCGCACCATCCCGCACGAGCTCGACTGGCTGCGCACCTCCGTGCACCTCACGAAGGGCTGCTACCGCGGGCAGGAGACGGTCGCGAAGGTCCACAACCTGGGCCACCCGCCGCGCCGCCTCGTGCTGCTGCACCTCGACGGCTCCGGCGGCGAGCTGCCGCCGCCCGGTGCCCTCGTGTACCGGGCAGGGGAGGGGGCGGATGCGCGGCCGGTGGGCCGCGTGACGCGGGCCGCGCTGCACTACGAGTGGGGCGGGATCGCCCTCGCGCTGCTCAAGCGCTCGGTGGCTGAGGATGCGCCGCTCGAGGTGCGGATCGGAGCGGACGCCGCGGATCCCGCCGCCGCGGGGGAGCGGATCGCCGCCACCCAGGAAGTCGTGGTGCCCGCCGACGCGGGTGCCGCCCGCGACGTTCCCCGCCTCCCGCGCCTGTAGCCACCCATAGACTGGGAGTCATGACGAATACGCTGATCCTGCTCCGCCACGGCCAGAGCGAGTGGAACCAGAAGAACCTGTTCACCGGGTGGGTCGATGTGCGCCTCACCGAGCAGGGGCGCAGCGAGGCGGCCCGCGCTGGCGAACTGCTCGCCGAGTCGGGGATGCTGCCCGATGTGCTCCACACCTCGGTGCTCAGCCGCGCGATCCAGACCGCGAACCTGGCCCTCGACAGCGCAGACCGCCTGTGGATCCCGGTGCGTCGCTCCTGGCGACTGAACGAGCGCCACTACGGCGCGCTGCAGGGGCTCGACAAGGCGGAGACGCTGCAGCAGTACGGCGAGGAGCAGTTCATGGAGTGGCGCCGCTCCTTCGACACGCCGCCGCCCGCGCTCGACGACGCCAGCGAGTGGTCCCAGATCGACGATCCCCGCTACGCCGGCATCGACGGGGAGATCCCGCGCACCGAGTGCCTGAAAGACGTCATCGAGCGGCTCGTCCCCTACTGGGAGAGCGAGATCCTCGCGGATCTGCGCGGCGGGAAGACGGTGCTCGTCACCGCGCACGGCAACTCCCTGCGCGCGCTCGTGAAGCACCTGGAGGGCATCTCCGACGAGGACATCGCCGGTCTCAACATCCCGACCGGCATGCCCCTCGTCTACGAGATCGAGGACGACGGCACCGCGACCGGTCCCGGCCGCTACCTCGACCCCGAGGCCGCGGCGGCCGGTGCCGCAGCCGTCGCCGCGCAGGGCAAGTAGGCTCCTCCTCCGCGCGCCCTGCGCCCGCCGGGCGCGCGGAGCGCTGGCCGGCGCCCCTATCGCGAGCGTGTACCTTTCTCGCGAGCGTGTACCTGGATCACCGTGAATAGGGTGCACACTCGTGAGAAAGGTACACGCTGGGACGGGGCCGACGCGGGACGGGGCCGACGCCGGGGGCGGGCCGACGCCGTGTGTCGTTCGGGAAGCCGCGAGCGCGGCGAACGGTCGAGCTAGCGCTCGTCCTCGTCGTCGTTGTACTTGCTCGCGTACTCCGCCCAGGGGTCGTCCTGCTCGCGCTGCTCGGCCTTCCGGGCGAGCTCGCGCTCAAGCTCCGTGAGGTCCGTGTTGGGGCTGAAGTACTTCAACTCCCGTGCGACCTTGGTGTGCTTTGCCTTCTGACGGCCGCGCCCCATGCGTGACCCCCTTACACATTCAGGCCTCGCGGTCACGTACCGCGAGGCAGACCCAATTCCACTAGACGTATGGAGCAGATTCTAGCATGACGCCGCGCGGCCACCGGCCCGCCCACTACGATGAGGGCATGAGTTCGCGGCGTCCCCTCAGGATCGTGCTGATCGCGCTGCTGGTGCTCGCGGTCATCGTGCTCGCGGGCGTGCTCGCGGTGCTGCTGCCGATCCTGACGCACCAGAGCGCAGGCGGATCGGGGCAGCGGGTCCCGCAGGACTTCGCCGCGGAGTCGAGCGCCGAGGGCGCCGACGGCCGCACCCGCACGCTCAGCGTCGAGACCGCCGACGGGCAGCCCGCTGAGCTCGACGCGCTGAACCCCGGCGAGCGTCTCGTCGTGCGCGGCGAGGGCTTCGATTCCGGTATCGGCATATATCTGGCGATCTGCGGGATCCCGGCGTCCCCCGAGGAGAAGCCGGGCCCCTGCCTCGGCGGCATCCCCGAGGGTGCCATGACGGGAGAGGCGGACGAGAGCCTGCTCGCGAGCGCCTGGATCACGAACGACTGGGCCTGGCGCAACTTCGCCACGCACGGCTTCGGCGAGAACGGATCCTTCGAGGTCGAGCTCACCGTTCCCGAGGCGAGCGGCGACGGGATCGACTGCCGGGTCGACCGCTGCGCGATCGCGACCCGCGCCGACCACACCGCCTCCGGCGACCGCGTCCAGGACATGCTCCTGCCGGTCGCCTTCCGTGACTGAGGCCGGCGAGGGGCGCCGGGGCGCCGCCGGCGGGCCGGGGCGCCCGCGGAAGGCTGGTGCGGCCCGGGATCAGCCCGGGATCGCCGCGGCGAGCAGCGTGGCGATCGTGTAGATCGAGAGACCGGCGAGCGATCCGACGACGGTTCCGTTGATCCTGATGAACTGCAGATCCTTGCCCACCTGCAGCTCGATCTTCTCCGCCGCCTCCTGCGCATCCCAGCGCTGCACCGTCTCCGAGACGACGCTCGCGAGATCGTGCCGGTAGCTGCGCACGAGGTGCTCCACCACCCCCATCACCCAGACGTCGATCTTGTACTGCAGGGTGGGGTCGCCGAGGAGGCGGTCGCCGAAGTCGCGAAGCGCGCCGTCGAGGCGGCGTCGCAGCTCGCTGTCCGGCTCGCGCAGCATCCCCTCCAGCGCCGTGCGTGCCGACTCCCAGGTGCTCGCGGCGAGCGCGCGGACGCGCGGGCTGTCGAAGACCTCGCGCTTGAAGCTCTCCACCTGCTCCTGCAGCCCCTCCTGCTCCTGCAGTTCGCGGGCGAGCTCGGAGAGGAAGCGCTGCACGGCGAGCCGGAACGGGTGCTCGGGCTCCGCGGCGACCCGCTGCGCGAAGCGCACCGCCTCGCTGTGCAGGCGGTCGTCGACGAAGCGGTTGACGACGCTGGGCACCCAGCTCGGGAGCCTCGACGAGGCGACCCGGTCGAAGGCGCCGGGGTGCGCGAGGAGCCAGTGCTCGAGGCGGCCGGCCGCGATGTCGATCAGCGCCTCGTGGTGCCCGCCGGCCACGAAGGACTCGGCGGCGCGCCCCAGCAGCGGACTCCACTCCGGCTCGATGACGTGCCGGCGCACCAGCGCCTCGAGCAGTTCCTGCACGTCGTCGTCGCTCACCACCGTCAGCGCCCCCAGCGCCGCGCTCGCGATGAGGGATCCCGCGTGCTCGGCGTTGCGGGGCTGCCGCAGCCACTCGCCGGCGGCCCGCGCGCCGCTGATCGTCGCGAGCTTCTCGTGCACCACCTCGTCGGCCAGGAAGTTCTCCTCGATGAAGGAGCCGAGCCCCTCGCCGATCTCGTCCTTCTTGTTGGAGATCAGGTTCGTGTGCGGGATCGGCAGCCCCAGCGGACGGCGGAAGATCGCCGTCACCGCGAACCAGTCCGCGAGGGCGCCGACCATCCCGCCCTCGGCGGCGGCCCGCACGTAGCCGAGCCACGGCAGGCGATCCTGCAGCGCGAAGGAGACGGCGAACACGACGGCCATGACGAGCAGCAGGCCGAGCGCGATGGCCTGCATCCGCCGCAGCTCGGCGAGGCGCTCGAAGTCGGCGGGCGTGACGGCGCCCAGCGTGCGCGATGCGCGGCGGGCTCGAAGCAGCGGCATTCGAGTATTATCGCGCGAACGGCGCGGCCGTGGGCGGGGTGGCGCGCGTGAGAGAATCGTCGTCATGCAGCTGCTCACGGCGTTCAGCCTGAAGAACCGCGCACTGATCGCCCTGGTGACCATCGTCGCAGCGGTGTTCGGTCTCATCGGCGTGGGATCCCTCAAACAGGAGCTCATGCCATCGGTGCAGTTCCCGACGATCGCGGTCATCACCAGCTACCCGGGCGCATCGCCCGAGGTCGTGAACAACGACGTCTCGGCCCCCATCGAGACCGCGCTGCGCGGCGTGTCACAGCTGGAGGGCACCTCGGCCACCTCCAGCACCGGATCCTCCGTCGTGCTCGCGGAGTTCGCCTACGGCGTCGACCTCGCCGTCACCGAGCAGCGCGTGGAGCGCGCCATCAGCCGCATCTCGCAGTTGCTGCCCGAGCAGGCCGACACGCAGGTGCTCTCGGGCAGCATCGACGACTTCCCCGTCATCCAGATCGCCGTCACCCCGGCGGAGGGGGAGAGTCCCGAGCAGGCCGCGCCGCTGATCGAGCGCGTCGCGATCTCCGAGCTCAGCGACCTTCCCGGCGTGCGCGAGGCCCAGCTCACCGGGGCGAGGACCGACCGCGTCACGATCCAGCCCAACGCCGAGGCGCTCGCCGCGCAGGGCCTGAGCGAGCAGAGCATCGTCGACACCCTGCAGCAGAGCGGCGTGCTCCTCGCGGCAGGCACCGTGGCGGACGGGGATCGCACGCTCGCCGTGCAGGCCGGCTCGGAGCTCGGTTCCGCGGACGAGATCGCGGCCCAGCCCGTGCCGCGCAGCGCCGAGGCCATCGCCGCAGAGCAGGCCGCCGCACAGCAGGCGCAGCCCGCCCTGCCGGGGCAGGCGCCCGAGGCAGAAGCGTCCCCGGCCGCCGCAGTGACGATCGGCGACCTCGCCGAGGTGCGGCTCGAGCCCGGCCCGCAGGAGGGCATCTCGCGGGTCGACGGCGCTCCGGCCCTCACCATCGCCGTCACCAAGACCTCCGCCGCGAACACTGTCGAGGTGTCCCACGCGGTGCAGGAGAAGCTCGACGAGCTCCGCGATCAGCTCGGCGGCGCCGAGCTCACCGTCATCTTCGACCAGGCACCGTACGTGGAGCAGTCGATCGAGACGCTCACCACGGAGGGGCTGCTGGGGCTGGTCTTCGCGGTCCTCGTGATCCTCGTGTTCCTCATGTCGGTGCGCGCCACCCTGGTCACGGCCATCTCGATCCCGACCTCCGTGCTGCTCACGCTCGTCGGCCTCACCTTCGCCGACTACACGCTCAACCTGCTCACCCTCGGCGCGCTCACCATCTCCATCGGCCGTGTCGTCGACGATTCGATCGTGGTCATCGAGAACATCAAGCGCCACCTCGCCGCGGGCGGGGACCGGGCCGCCACCATCATCGAGGCGGTCCGCGAGGTCGGGGGCGCGATCACGGCCTCGACGATCACGACCGTCGCCGTGTTCCTGCCGATGGCCTTCGTGGGCGGCATGGTGGGTGAGCTGTTCCGGCCCTTCGCGCTCACGGTCACGATCGCCCTGCTGGCGTCCCTGCTCGTCGCGCTCACGATCGTGCCGGTGCTCGCCTACTGGTTCCTGCGTCCCGAGCGGCCGAGGCGCCGCCGCTCCGCCGCGGCGAAGGGCGGCATGGCTGCGGACGCCGGAGGGCTGCCCGCCGCCGGGCCCGCCGCGAGCGGTCTTCCGCCGACCGGAGTCCCCGCGGCGGAGCGTCCGGCGACGGAGCTCCCCGCGTCGGAGGCGACCGCGCTGCAGCGCGGCTACCGTCCCGTGATCGAGTGGACGCTGCGGCGTCCGGCCGTGACCCTGCTCGCGGCGGCGCTCGTGTTCGGCGGCACCATCGCGCTCACGCCGCTGCTGAAGACCAACTACATCGGCTCCGACGGGCAGAACAGCATCGGACTCACCCAGACCCTCGCGCCGGGAACGAGCCTGGACGCGCAGCTCGCGCAGGCGGAGCGCGTCGAGGAGGCGCTCCGCTCCGTCGACGAGGTGCGCACCGTGCAGGTGACCATCGGCAGCGCCGGCGGCGTGACCTCGCTCTTCGGCGGCGGCGGCGACGGCACCGTGAGCTACTCCATCACCAGCGATCCCGACGCGGATCAGGCCCGCGTGCAGCAGCGGATCCGCGACGCCGTCGACGGCCTCGACGACGCCGGCGAGTTCGCCATCGCCCAGTCCGGGGGCGGGGCCGTCGCGTCGAGCGCCATCGAGGTCGACGTCGCGGCCCCCGACCAGGAGACGCTGCGGGAGGCCAGCGAGGCGGTGACCGAGCAGCTGCGCGCGGAGCCGGGCCTGCAGCAGGTCGAGAGCGACCTCGGCCAGTCCCGTCCCTTCCTGCGCATCGCCGTCGACCGCGCCGCCGCGGCCGCCGCCGGTCTCACCGAGGCCGCCGTCGCAGGACAGGTGCAGCAGCAGATGCAGCCGCGGCAGATCGGGCAGATCGTCATGGACGCGGACACGGTCGCCGTGTACCTCGCCAGCGGCGTGGCCCCCGAGGACCAGGCGGGCGTCGCCGCCCTCCCGATCCAGACGGTGCTCGGCCCGCAGCGGCTCGACGCGCTCGCCGCCGTCGAGGTGGCCGATGGGCCCGTGAACCTGCACACGGTCGACGGCTCGCGCACCGTCACCGTCTCCGCGCTGCCCGTGGGCGACGACCTGGGCGCCGCGACGGCGGCCGTGCGCGACGCGCTCGCCGCCGTGGAACTGCCGGCGGGGGCGTCCGCGGAGATCGGCGGCGCCAGCTCGCAGCAGAGCGAGGCCTTCCAGCAGCTCGGGATCGCGCTGCTCGCGGCGATCCTCATCGTCTACGTCGTGATGGTCGCCACCTTCCGCAGCCTGCTGCAGCCGCTGCTGCTGCTCGTCTCGGTGCCGTTCGCGGCGACGGGTGCGCTGCTGCTGCTCGTGGCCACCGGGATCCCGCTCGGCGTCGCCTCCCTAATCGGCGTGCTCATGCTCGTCGGCATCGTCGTGACCAACGCCATCGTGCTCATCGACCTCGTGAACCAGTACCGGGAGCGGGGGGAGGCGCTGCGCGACGCGGTGGTGCACGGCTCACTGCAGCGACTGCGGCCCATCGTCATGACCGCGCTCGCGACGATCCTGGCGCTCACGCCGATGGCGCTCGGGATCACGGGGAAGGGCGGGTTCATCTCGCAACCGCTCGCCGTCGTCGTGATCGGTGGCCTGCTGTCGTCGACGGTGCTCACGCTCGTGGTGCTCCCGACCCTCTACTACGCGGTCGAGCACCGGCGCGAGAAGTGGCGCGAGCGTCGTGCCGGATCGAGCCGCGGCCCGGGCGGGCCCGGCACGGACGGATCCGGGGGGCGTGCCGCCGTCGGGCCGCGGCGGCGCGGCATCCGGCGCGGATCGGACGGGGGCGGTGCCGGCCTCGCAACCGCGGGCGCCGTCGGCGCCGTGGGGGCCGCGACCGCCGGTGCCGCGGGGACCGCGGTGATGGCCGCCGCTCCGGTGCCGACGCGTCCGGCGCGTGCGGCGGGGCCGATGCCCGCCGCTGAGCCGGTGCCCGCTGCGGAGCCGGTGCCCGCTGCGGATCATGCCGCCGTGGCCGATGCGGATCATGCCGCCGTGGCCGATGCGGATCATGCCGCCGTGGCCGATGCGGACCCCGTGACCGCGGGGGACGTCGCCGCCGGAGCGGACACCGGCATCGCGGCCGAGGAGGCCGAGCTCGCCCAGGGGGACGAGCCGACGCGCGAGGGCATGGGGACCGAGACGGCGCGCATCTCGCTCGCGCTCGACGAACTCGGATTCACGGGTGAGGAGAACCCGCTGCTCGCCGGGGGCCCGGCGGACCCGCACCCGGCGGACCCGCTGAGCACCCTGCTCGGTGAGAGCGACGAGGCCGCCCGGCAGGACGAACAGCTCGCGCCGCTCGTGCTGCCGGAGCCGCCCGGAGCAGTGCCCGCGGATCCCGCCCCGCAGCACCCGGCCGGTCTTCCCGAAGAGCCCGGCGATGCCGAGAGCAGCGCGGCAGGCGAGACGCCCGGGGCCGGAGGGGAATCCGCTGAGCGGCCGGCCGGCGACACTGCGCCCGCGGCGGCCGCGCAGGACGCCATCGTGGACGCCGCCGCGGACGCCGGAGACGGCGCCGCCCCGCAGCCCGCGGCTACCGCACCCGCGGCGCCGCCCCCGGTGACGGGCGAGCTCGACTGGGAGCAGCTGCTCTGGGAGGCCACGCAGGAGGTCGACGAGCCCGAGCGCGGCTCGCGGCAGGGTGCGGCCAGCGATCCAGGCGCTGACGCCGAGCCGGGCGCTGACCCCGAGCCGGACGCCGGCGCCGGGGAGCGCTGAGGTGGCTCAGCGGGGCAGGCGCGGCTACCGCCCGCCCGCCAACTACGAGCCCGGGCGCAAGCCGAACGCACGCAGACGCTGGAGTGAGCGCGGCGGCCAGCAGGCGCGCGGCGGCGACGCCGGAGCGCGCGCCGAGGCCGCGGCCGGTGGCACGCCCTCCGGTCCCGGGCCGTCCGGGAAGCGTTCCGAGCGCCCCGCCCGGGAGGAGCGGAGCCCGGGCCGCACCGCGGAGGCCGGCGCCCCGCAACGGCAGGGGAGCCCGGCGCCGCTGGACGCGAAGCTCACCACCGCGGCCGATGCGGCGGGGCTCAGCTTCGCCGATCTCGGGCTGGGCGGCAACATCGTGCGCACCCTCGGAGAGCTGGGCGCCGAGCGCCCCTTCCCGGTGCAGGCCGCCACGATCCCCGACGCGATCGCCGGCCGCGACGTCCTCGGACGGGCGCGCACCGGATCCGGCAAGACCATCGCCTTCGGCGCGGCGCTCGTCGAGCGGCTGCTGAAGCTGAAGGCCGAGGGCGCCTTCGCCTCGGATCCCGCCCCCTCGCGCATGCGACCCCGGCGGGGCGAGCGCGCGGAGCGGGCGCCGAAGCGGGCCGCGCGCAAGCCGAAGGCGCTGATCCTCGCCCCCACGCGCGAGCTCGCGCTGCAGATCGACCGCACCGTGCAGCCCATCGCGCGCTCCGTCGGCTTCTACACGGCGCAGCTCGTGGGCGGCGTGCCCATCGACCCCCAGCGGCACGCCCTGGAGCGCGGCGTCGACATCGTGATCGGCACGCCCGGGAGGGTCCGGGATCTCGTGAACCGGCGCACGCTCGATCTGCGCGAGGTGCGGGTGACCGTGATCGACGAGGCCGACCACATGTGCGAGCTGGGCTTCCTCGACGCCGTGCAGTGGACGCTGCGGCAGACGGCGCGCGGTGGGCAGCGACTGCTCTTCTCGGCGACGCTCGACAGTGGCGTGTCCGAGCTGGTGGAGGAGTTCCTCCGCGACCCCGCGGTGCACGAGGCCGAGGAGGCGGCGCCCGGCGAGGTGCGGCACCGGGTGCTGATCGTGCTGCGGGAGCACAAGGACCGGGCGCTCGTCGAACTGGCGTCGCGCCCCGGGCGGACCATGGTGTTCTGCCGCACCCGGGCCTACGCCGAGCGCGTCACCGAGCTGCTCGACGGAGCCGGGCTGCGCGCGGTCCCGCTGCACGGCGACCTCAGCCAGGCCCGGCGCGAGCGGAATCTCGCCCGCTTCGCCTCGGGCGCCGCCTCGGTGCTCGTCGCGACGGACGTCGCGGCGCGCGGCATCCACGTGGACGACGTCGACCTCGTGCTGCAGGCCGATCCGCCCGACGAGCCGAAGGGCTACGTGCACCGCGCGGGCCGTACGGGGCGCGCCGGCAAGGACGGCCTCGTGCTGACCGTGATCCCGCGCACCCGGCAGAAGCGCACTCGCGAACTGCTCGCGGAGGCGGGGATCGCCCCTGAGTTCTTCGGAGACTTCGAACCGGGCGGGGGAGCGCGAGGCGCCTAGAGCATGTCGCCAGGAATGCCGGGCTTGATTTGTGGAGCATCGACAAGGAGCATCCCGGGGTCCGCGCCGGGCGATTGTGGGGAGTCGGGCCCGCGCTTGTAAGTGCCGGTGCTCGCTCCTAGCCTGGCAGCAGTCGGAGGGGACATCTGCGAGAGCGCCCCTCGCACGTCACATCGAAGGAGCAGCGATGAACGACACCCGCACCGCCCCCGAAGCCCGCCTCGACGTCGCCGCCGTCGGCGACGCGCTGCTCGGCCGCTGGAAGGCCGAGCGCCTCGAATCGCGCCGGCTCGCGGAGGATCCGCGCCTGCACACCATTCCCGGCCAGTCGATGGACGATCACCGGGCGCGCGTCCTCGAACAGCTCGGGATCCTGGTCGAAGAAGGGGCGATCCAGCGCGCCTTCCCCGGTGATCTCGGCGGCTCCGACAACCACGGCGGCAACATCGCCGCCTTCCAGGAGCTCGTGCTCGCCGACCCGTCGATGCAGATCAAGAGCGGCGTGCAGTGGGGGCTCTTCGGCGCCGCGATCCTGCACCTCGGCACCCGCACGCACCACGAGAAGTGGCTGCCCGATGTGATGAGCCTGAAGCTGCCCGGCGCCTTCGCCATGACGGAGATCGGGCACGGCTCCGACGTCGCCTCGATCGGCACCACCGCGACGTACGACCCCGAGACCGAGGAGTTCGAGATCCACACCCCGTTCAAGGGGGCCTGGAAGGACTATCTCGGCAACGCCGCCCTCCACGGACAGGCCGCAGTGGTCTTCGCGCAGCTCATCACGCGGGGCGTCAACCACGGCGTGCACGCCTTCTTCGTCCCGATCCGCACCCCCGACGGCGAGATGCTGCCCGGCGTGGGCAGCGAGGACGACGGCGTCAAGGGCGGCCTCAACGGCATCGACAACGGCCGCCTCCACTTCACCCGGGTCCGCGTGCCCCGTGAGAACCTGCTCAACCGCTACGGCGACGTCGCCGCCGACGGCAGCTACTCCTCCGCCATCGAGAGCCCGGGACGGCGCTTCTTCACCATGATCGGCACGCTCGTGCAGGGGCGCGTCTCCCTCGACGGCGCCTCCGTGCGTGCCATGCAGGCGGCGCTCGCCATCGCGATCCGCTACGGCAGCGAGCGCCGGCAGTTCCCCGGGGCGTCCGGGCGCGAGACCGTGCTGCTCGACTACGGACAGCACCAGCGGCGGCTCATCCCGCGGCTCGCGCAGAGCTACGCGATGGCCTTCGCCGACGAGCGGCTGCTGACGATCTTCGACGAGGTGTTCTCGGGCGCGCGCGACACCCCCGAGAATCGCGAAGACCTCGAAACGCTCGCCGCGGCCCTCAAGCCCCTCTCCACCTGGGCGGCCCTCGACACCCTGCAAGAGGCCCGGGAGGCCTGCGGCGGGGCCGGCTTCCTGGCGAAGAACCGCCTCGTCGGGCTGCGCGCGGACCTCGACATCTACGTCACCTTCGAGGGCGACAACAACGTGCTGCTGCAGCTCGTGGGCAAGCGGCTCCTCACCGACTACGCGGCGCAGTTCAAGCCGGGCGACCGGGCGGCGATCGCGAAGGCCGCGGCGGCGCAGCTCGGCGAGCGGGTGAGCCGCTTCGGGCTGCGGCAGATGGGGCAGAGCATCGCCGACCTCGGGCAGGTGTCGCGCTCCGTCGAGAGCCTGCGCAGCACCGAGGCGCAGCGCCAGCTGCTCACCGACCGCGTGCAGACTATGGTCGCCGAAATCGCGCTCGCGCTGCGCGAGGCCACGAAGGGGATCCCGAAGGAGGACCGCCGGGCTCGCGCGATCGCCGGCGAGGAGGCCTTCAACGCCCAGCAGCACAAGCTCATCGAGGCGGCCCGCGCCCACGGCGAGCTGCTGCAGTGGGAGGCCTTCACCGAGGCGATCGAGCGGATCGGCGACGCCGGATCCCGGCAGGTGCTGACCTGGCTGCGCGACCTCTTCGGGCTCGGCATCATCGAGCGCAACGCCGCCTGGTATCTCATCAGCGGCCGGATCTCCGGCCAGCGCGCCGAGGCGCTCACCGCCTACATCGACCGGCTCATCTCCCGGCTGCGCCCGCACGCGCTCGACCTGGTCGAGGCCTTCGGCCTCACGCCCGGCCTGCTGCGCGCCGAGATCGCCACGGGCATCGAGGCCGAGCGGCAGGAGGAGGCGCACGCCTACGTCCAGGAGCAGATCGCGGCCGGCACCTGGCCGATCCACGAGAAGGAACTCCGCAAGCGCGAGCGCTCGGGCGGCACAACGCCGCGCCCCGCCTCCGAGCGCGAACGGGTAGACGCCTAGCGTCGCGCGCCGCGGCCGCGCGCCGCGGCCTGCGGAGGGCCGCTTTCCGCACCGCTGCGCGTAGAGTGAGAGCACCACGGTTCACTTCTCGGAACGGGCGACGCATGACCTTCAACGACAACGCACGGATCGACACGAGCAAGGTCTCCAAGCGCAGCGGGGCCCGCCGAGGCGGACTGATCGCGGGCGGCGGCGGCGCGGTGGTGCTGCTCCTCGCGCTCGGATCGCAGCTGCTCGGCGTCAACCTGCTGCCCTTCGCGCCCGCGGTGGAGGGGCTGATGGGCGACACCGCGCTCACCGGGGAGCGCAGCGAGGCGCTGGCGGGCTGCGAGACCGGGGCGGACGCGAACCAGAACGTCGAGTGCCGCATGGCCGCCACCGCCGACTCGCTCGACCGCTTCTGGGCGGGGCAGATCGACGGCTACCGCTCACCCGCCGACGTTGCCCTCTACGACGTCCAGACCGGTTCGGGCTGCGGCACCGCCTCGTCCTCGACCGGGCCGTTCTACTGCCCGGGCGACGAGACGATCTACCTCGACGTGGCCTTCTTCGACACGCTCCGCAGCGACTACGGCTCCTCGGACGGCTCCCTCGCCCAGATGTACGTGCTCGCACACGAGTGGGGGCATCACATCTCCCAGCTCATCGGCACGCTCCAGCGGGCGGGACGCGAGAGCGGGGCCGACTCCGGTTCGGTCCGCCTCGAACTGCAGGCCGACTGCTTCGCGGGCGCGTGGGTGCGCGACGCCTCCACCGTGACCGACGACGAAGGCGTCCCGCTGCTGCGGCCCGTCACCGAGCAGCAGATCGCCGATGCGCTGAGCGCGGCCGCAGCCGTCGGCGACGACCACATCATGGAGTCGGCGGGCGTCGAGGTGAATCCCGAGCGCTTCACTCACGGCAGTTCGGAGCAGCGTCAGCGCTGGTTCCAGAACGGGTACCGCGGCGGGCCCGAGGCCTGCGACACCTTCGCCGTATCGTCAGCCGAACTGTAGCGGCGGTCCGCGGCGCTGGTGCCGGCGCGGGTGCCGGCGCGGGCACCGCGGCCGGCGCGGCGCGCACGGGCCGCCTCAGCGGCGCTTCCTGGCGCGGCGACGGGCTGCCTTCTCCCGCTCGGCCTTCTCCCGGGCCGCGGCGAGCTGGGCGCCGCGCGAGTTCGGCTTCAGCTTCGGCTGCTTGCGGGCGGGCTGCTGCGCCGCCGGCGCCTGAGCGCGGGCGGCGCTCGCGCGCTCGCCGCTCCGCGATCCCGAGCCGCCCCGGCCGGAGGCGCCCCCGCCGGCCGCGCCGGGAGGAGCGCCCGCCCCGGGCCGCGAGCTGCGGGCGGTGCGACCCCGCATGATCCCGGCGAGCTGCTGAACCGCATCGTCGTCGCGCTCCACCGCCCAGCTCGCCCACACCTCGGTCTGCGCGAGCGCCGGCTCGCCGGTCACGGGCAGCACCGCGTGATCCCGCTTCCTCGCCAGGTGCCGCGCCAGGGGCAGTGGCAGCAGGACGGCCCCGGCGCCGCTCGCCACCAGCTCCAGGGCGGCAGCCGCGTCGGCGGGCATCCACGCGGGATCCTCCCACCGCTGCGGGGCGGGCCACGCTGCGGCGTGGTCGGGGTGGTCGAGCAGGGTGAAGAGCGCGAGATCGGCGGGGGAGACGCTTCCCGCGTCCGCGAGGGGATGCTCGGCGTGGACGACCAGCGCCACCGCCTCGGCGTACAGGCGCAGCGCGTGGCGGCTGCGCTCGGCGCCGGCTGCGCCGGCCGGGATGTCGCCGGGCCGCGTGCGCTCGATCACCACGTCGATCCCGCTCACGTCGATCCCGCTCACGTCGGTCCCGCTCGCGTCGTGCAGCGGATCCGCGCCCACACCCCGGCCGAAGCTCACCTCGAGCGCCACCAGCTCGAGCGGCTCGCCGCCGGCCTGCCGCCACCGCTTCGCCCACTTGCCGGGCGCCGTGCCGCGCGCGAAACCGAGTCGCAGGGGAGCGGCCGCGGTGGACCGCGCCGGGGCGTCCGCCTCCGCCGGGGGATCCGCCTCCGCCGGGCGCTCCCGCGCCGCCTGCCGCCTGCGCCCGGGAAGCTCGGCGGCCTCCGGGAGTCCCGGGGGTTCTGGCTGCTCGGGGTGGCTCGGCTGCTCCGGCAGCTCGGGGTGCTCGCTCACAGCGCGACCTCCGCGTAGATCTCGTGGGTGTAGGGCAGGCGCGCCGCGGAGAGCGCGATGCGGTACTCGTCGGGCGCGGTGACGTGCCGCAGCGGCGTGCCCTCGTCCCGGTAGTGCGGGAGGGCGAGCCGCGCGTGCCCTTGCGGCGGCAGCCCGCTCGCGGGCACCACCCGCCACCACGGCACCGCGTGACCGAAGAGCGCCATCACCCGGCCGACCGCGCGCGGCGCCTGCGAGCCGAGCGCCAGCGCGACATCGCCGTAGGTCATCACGCGCCCGGAGGGGATGCGCCGCACCACGGTGAGCACCTGCTCCGCGAACTCCTCCGACACCATGCCCCCAGCTTATGCCCGCGCCTCAGCCGAGGGAGGAGACGCCGAGCAGCATGCCCACGGCGTAGGTGGCTGCGACGGCGACGCCGCCGAGCACGAGCTGCCGCACCGCACCCGCGAGCCAGCTCCGCCGGGTGATGCCCGCAGCGATCCCGCCCGCCAGCAGCAGGCCGGCGCCGCCGAAGGCGAGCCCCCACCACAGGGTGCCGAAGCCGAACAGGAAGGGCAGGATCGGGATCAGCGCGCCGATCGCGAAGGCCACGAACGACGAGACCGCCGCCACCCAGGGCGAGGGGCGGTCCTCGGGGGTCAGCGCCAGCTCGTGCGCGAGATGCACGCGCACCGCCTGCTCGCTGTTCGCGTGCACCTGGCCCGCCGCCACCTCGGCGACGTCCTGCTCCATGCCGAGCCGCGCGAACAGCGCCGCCAGCTCCGCCTGCTCGCCCGCCGGGTTGCGCCGGTGCGCCTCCTGCTCGGTGCGCACCTCCTTGTCGAGCTGCTCGTTCGCCGTGCGGACCGAGGTGAACTCGCCCAGCGCCATCGACGCGGCCCCCGCGACGAGACCCGAGACGCCGGTGATCGCCACGATGCCCGGCGAGGCGCCGGCCGCGGCGATGCCCGCGATGAGGCCCACATTCGACACGAGCCCGTCCATCGCGCCGAAGACGCTGGCGCGCAGCCACCCCGAGGAGACATCGGCGTGGCGGTGGTCGTACTCGTGGGGCTTGGAGATGTCGATGTCGTTCATGTTCGCCTCTGTGACAGTGGGTCGTGCGGGGTGCGCCCGGGTGCGGGCGGAGCCTTCGTGGCAGGAACTCAGGCGGCGGCCGGG
Source organism: Leucobacter massiliensis (assembly GCF_002982315.1). Taxonomy (GTDB): domain Bacteria; phylum Actinomycetota; class Actinomycetes; order Actinomycetales; family Microbacteriaceae; genus Leucobacter; species Leucobacter massiliensis. Next base: position 130,906 of record NZ_MWZD01000015.1, read on the forward strand.
CGCGGGGAGGCGCCCGGCCGCGCGCTCCGCGTCCGGGCACGATCAGTCACGTTAGCCGCTTTCGGGCGAGAGGGAGAAGCCCGCTCTGCGCCTCGCCGCGGCGCACCCGCGAGTTCGCCGCCCCGAACTCCGGGGGACCGGGCCGTCGCGGTGCCGCCGGGCCGCTACCCCGGCGGTTCGAGCGCGAGCACATCGCCGCGCCAGCGTGCGCGCAGCCAGCGGTCGTGAGTGGCGATTACGAGCGCTCCCGGGAAGGTGCCGAGCGCCGCCTCCAGCTCTTCGACGAGGGTGAGCGAGAGGTGGTTGCTGGGCTCGTCGAGCAGGAGCAGGGGAGGGGGATCGGCGACGAGCGCTGCGAGGGCGAGGCGGCGGCGCTGCCCCACGCTCAGGGCGCCGACGGGACGATCGAGGTCGCGCCGCGCGAGCAGCCCCGTGGAGCCGAGAGGCACCTCATCCGCTCGCTCCTCGCCGACCGCCGTGCGGAACACCGCCGCGGCCGTGAGCGAGGGATCCGCGAAGCCGACCTCCTGGGGCAGGTAGCCGATGCGCACCGCCTCCGCTGCGGCGCCGCGGTGCACGGCGCCGCGGTGCGGACGCAGCTCTCCGGCGAGGATCGCGAGCAGCGTCGACTTGCCCGCGCCGTTCGGGCCGGTGAGCATGAGCCGGTGGCCGGGCGGGATCGTGAGCGTGGTCTCCCGCAGGCGGCCGGGCACGGCGACGGCCTCCGCGCGCAGCAGCGGCGCTGCGGTGCCGGGAGCCGCGCCCGGTCCTGGAGCCCGCACCGCGTCCGCCCCGCCGCCGGCGAAGCCACCGAAGCGCAGCGGCTCGGGCGGGCGCCGCACCCGCTCGCGCTCGAGCGCGTCGAGGCGCACGCGGGCGTTGCGCGCCCGGCGGGCGGTCACGCGCGCATCCTTGTCGGCGTAGAACTTGCGGGTGATCTTCGCCTCCGATTTCGACTCGTGCTTGCGGTTGACCTCGCGAGCCCCCACCTCGATCTCGTGGATCAGCCGCTCCCGCTCGGCGAGCTCGGCGGCGTAGCGCTGCCGCCAGCGCTCCAGCTCGGCCTGCCGGGCCGAGCGAGCGGCCGAGTAGCCGAGGCCCCACATGCGTGCGCCGAGCCCGGATCCGGTGTCGTCGGTGCTGGCCGTCTCATAGCCCGCGTGCGCCGGGCGCGCAGGTGGCGCCGCGGCGGCGTGGTCCGTGCCCTCCGTGCCCTCCGTGCCCTCCGTGCCGCCCGCGTCGGCCGCGTCGGCCGCTCCGGCCGCGTCCGCGAGCACGCTCGCCGGGACCGGCAGCGGGTCGAGATCCAGGATCCGCGTCGTCACCGCGTCGAGCAGTGCCCGGTCGTGACTCGCCACGATCACGATGCCTGGCCAGCCCGCGAGCACCCCCTCGAGGTAGGCGGCGGAGGCGTCGTCGAGGTGGTTGGAAGGCTCGTCGAGCAGCAGGGTGTGCGGGGCGCGCAGCAGCAGGGCCGCGAGGGCGAGGCGCAGCCGCTGGCCGCCGGAGAGCTCGCCGACGGCGCGCTGCGGGGAGATGCCGCCGAGCCCGAGTCCGCTGAGCATCTCGCCGCGCTGCGCCTCCGCGGACCAGGCGTCCGTGCGCTCGGCCGCTTCGAGCGCCTCGGCGTAGGCCTCCGCGGTGGCGGGGTCTTCGGGGTGCGCCGCGAGACGCTCCCCGAGCGCGGCGATGGCGGCGAGCCCGTCGAGCTGCGCCCGCTGGGCCTCGTCGAGCACGGCGGCGAGCGTGGCGCCCGGGGGATGCGGCAGCTCCTGGGCGAGCAGCCCGACGCTGCCGGGCAGGAACACGGTCCCGCGATCCGGCCGCAGCTCCCCGGCCAGGATGCGCAGCAGTGTCGACTTGCCGGTGCCGTTCTCCCCGATCAGGCCGATGCGGTCGCCGGGAGCTGCGGCGAAGGTGATGTCGCTGAGCACCCGGCGGTCCGGGAAGGCGTGCGAGACGCCCTCGACGGCGAGGTGCGTGCGGTGCGTGGCGCCGGTGTCACGGGTGGCCGCGCGGGCGGCGGCGGGCAAGGGGGCGGCACGGGCGCGTAGGCTGTGGGGTGCGGGGGCGCGGTGCCGTCGCGGGGAGGCGGGATGGCGATGAGCGAGGCGACGGGCAGGCTGCAGCGCACGGAGCGGGGGGTCGACCTGGTGCTCGTGCGATCGCTCGCCCTGCCGCTCGACGAGGCCTGGGCCGCGATCACCGAGTCCGAGTGGACCGAGCGCTGGTTCGGGCCGTGGGAGGGCGACGCGAGACCCGGCGGCAGCGTGCGGGTGCGCATGCGCTTCGAGGACCACGAACCCGCGATCCGGATCCGGATCGTCGCCTGCGAAGCGCCGTATCGGCTCGCCGTCGAGGCGGAGGAAGAGGTCGGCGGCTGGAAGCTCGAGCTGCATCTCGACGAGGACGGCGAAGAGGACTCGCTGCTGCGCTTCGTGCACCACCTCGACGCGGAGGGGCTTGCAGGGATCGGGGAGATCGGGCCCGGCTGGGAGTACTACCTCGATCTGCTCGTCGCCGCGACCGAGGACACCGAGCGTCCCGGCTTCGACCAGTACTACCCGGCGCTGCGGGAAGCGTACCTGTCGCAGCAGCCCTGAGGGCCTGCGAACCCGCGCGCCTACTTCTTCGCGCCGATCAGCAGCGCGATCCCGAGCACCCCGAACAGCGGCCGGTACCAGCGCCGGTCGAGCTCACGGAAGCGCTTGCCCGGCTCGGGCAGTCCCAGCGCTGCCAGCGCGGCATCGCCGCCGACCGCGGCCCGGGTGAGCAGACCCAGGCCCATGAGGCGGCGCAAGCCCACCACCGCGCGGCCCTCGCCGAGTCCGCCCGCGGCGATCGCGCCCCCGGCGACGGCGGCGGCGGCCACGCCCCAGGTGGCGTCCGCGTCGGGCAGCCCCTTCGCGCTTCCCACCACGGCCTTGCTCAGGCGCTTCGAGTTCTTCTCGGGCCAGGAGGATCCCGAGGCCCAGATGGCGTGCAGCACGCCCGCCCCGGTGAGCCCGGCCCAGCCGACCAGTCTTGCGATTCCTGTCACCCTAGCCATGCGTCCACACTAACCCGGAAGCGGCGCTCGCGCGCGGGGTTCCCGTCGCGCCGGGGCTCTGCTAGTCCGCGGCGGGACGCGGCGGGCAGACCATGTGGGTGGGCCGGCCCGGGCCGCCGCGGTCGATCCGATGGTCCTTCATGGACTGCCCGCAGACGGGGCACTTCGGATCGGCGGGCGCGACGTAGGCGGGCTCCCCGCGCTCGCCGAGCTGCGAGGGGCCCTCGATCTGGTAGAGGAAGCGCTGCACGGCCGCGTAGAAGCCGGGAACGCCGTCGTAGGGGCTCTTGTGCCAGAGCTGCCGTTTCCGCTTTTGTTTGCCCACAAATGAAACCCTAGCACAGTCATTTGTGTACAAACGAGTTACGATGGGGGCATGGATCCGCTGCCCGAAGACGCCCTCGAACTCGACCGGCAGGTGTGCTTCGCGCTCGCCGTCGCCAGCCGCGGGGTGATCGGGGTGTACCGCAGCATCCTCGAACCGCTCGGCCTCACCCACCCGCAGTACCTCGTCATGCTCGCGCTGTGGGGCGACGCTCCGCTGCGCTTTCGCGAGCTCGCCGATACGCTCCGGCTCGATCCCGCGACCCTCTCGCCCATCGTGAAACGGCTGGAGCAGTCCGGCCTCATCGAGCGCGCTCCCGTCGAGGGCGACGAGCGCACCTTCGCCCTCTCGCCCACCGCGCAGGGGTGGGAGCTGCGCGAGCGCGCCCTCGCCGTTCCGCCCGCCGTGATCGAGCGCCTCGGCATGCCCGTCGAGCGGCTCATGGCGCTGCGCGACGAGCTCGCCGAGGTGATCGCGGCGGTCGACCGGGCGGGGGCGTAGGCGGCCCCCGGCTCCGGTTGCGGGATCCGGATCGGGGCCGGCTCCGGTTCCGGGATCCTGATCGGGCCCGGCACCGGTTGCAAGATGCGGATCGGGGCCGGCTCCGGACGACCTCCGGGATCACTACCCTTGACGACATGGACGTGACAGCGGAGGTCGAGGAGTTCTGGCGGGCGCGACGGGCGGAGAACCCCGCCCTGCCCGAGGCACTGCCGGAGGTGTGGTCCTTCGGCGCGACGCCCGAGCACGCCGACGCGCTGCTCGAACTGGTGCTCGCGGGGATCAAGACCGGCACCGCGTCCTCGCTCTGGGACTACGAGGCGAGCGGAGAGCCCGTCCCCGCCGTCGGCGATCTGAGCGTGATCCTCGACGGCGCCGGATCTCCCCGGGCCGTGCTCGAGACCACCGCCATCGAGATCGTCCCCTTCGACGAGGTGAGCGCCGAGCATGCCCACTCGGAGGGCGAGGACGACCGCACCCTGGCGAGCTGGCGGGAGGTGCACGAGCGCTACTGGCGCACGCACTCCGAGAACCCGCGCGGCTTCGAAGCCGACATGCCGGTCATCTGCGAGCGTTTCCGGCTGCTGCATCCGCGGGCAGATCGGGGATGAGCCGCTTGCCGAGCGAGACGACATCGTCGACGGCGTAGCCGAGATGCTCGTAGAAGTCGATGACGCGCGCGTTGCCGCTGCGGACCTGCAGCGACACCTTGGGGCAGCCGCGTGCGTGCAGCTCGCGCTCCACGCGCTCGACGAGGGCGCGCCCGATCCCGAGGCCGCGCGCGTCCTGCGCCGCCGCGAGGTAGTTCATCCAGCCGCGGTGCCCCTCGTAGCCCGCCATCACCGATCCGACGATCCGCCCCTCGGCGTCCTCCGCGACGAGGAACAGCTCGGGCTGCACCGTCGCCTTGCGCGCGATGTCCCGATGCGGATCGTTCCAGGGCCGGGTCAGTCCGGCCTCCTCCCACAGGGCGACGACGGCTTCGGTGTCAGCGGGAACGAAAGCGCGGATCCTCATCCCCTCATTCTGTCAGCCGTGCGGACCGGGCACTTCGCTCGTCCCTACTCGCGGGAGAGGTGCAGGACCGGGTACGGCCGCCCGTCGCCGTCGAGCGCGCTGCGCCCCGTCTGCGCGAAACCTCGGCTGAGATAGAAGCCGGTCGCGCCGGGGTTCTGCTCGTTGACGTCGACGCGGACGACGCCGTGGCGGGTGATCGCCGCGTCGAGCAGGGCGGAGCCGACGCCCGTGCCGCGGGCATCGGCCTCGACGAACAGCATTTCCAGGGCATCCCCGGCGACACCAGCGAAGCCGACGAGCTACCTGCCCGCCGTCACCCTGCCTCTCTCCTATACACATCT
>NZ_MWZD01000016.1 GCF_002982315.1 Leucobacter massiliensis
GGGATTTGCGGGGGGCGCCGCCGTTTTAAAAAAAAAAAAAATCTCGACAGTGGTGATGGGTGGTGACACGCGGCTCGCTGCACCCACACCTCTCTTTTTTTTTTTTGATTGAGCCCCTCTGACGTCAGAATGTGTATGAGCCGGCACCACTGCATTGCGTCGGCAGCGTCGGATGTGTATAAGAGCCATGTGTATAAGAGCCACCCGCCCGATCCCGCGCCCCTGCGCCGCCTCCGCCGCCGCGATGTACTCGACCGTCACCGGATCGGAGCCCGCGTCGAAAGCGACGAAGCCGAGCAGGCGCCCGCCGTCGAAGGCGCCCAGCGCCGTGAGCCGCGGCAGCTCCGCAGCGACGATCCGGTCCAGCTCGCGATCGTCCACCTCGGCCGCCAGCCACAGCAGCCGCCGGAACCCGGCATCCCGTGTCTCCTCGGCCGTCAGCTCACGGATCACCCATTCGTCCATGCCCTCCATGATGGCGCACCGCTCACCTGGGTCGTTGCTCGCCCGAGCACCTGCCCACCCCTTCGGGCGTGCCGCCGAGTCCGCACGTTTCCGCTGAGTCCGCACACTTCTGTGCGACAGAAACCTGCGGACTCGGCGGAAGTATGCGGATTCGAGAATGGGCGGAGGGCCGGCCCCGGCTCAGGCCGGGTCGCCCTGGACCGGGCCCTCGGTGTTGGGCTTCCAGCCGAGGGCGGGAGCGACGTGCTCGGCGAAGGCCTGCAGCACGTGCAGGTTGTACTCCGGGCCGAGCTGGTTCGGGATCGTGAGCATCAGGGTGTCGGCCGACATGACCGCCTCGTCCGCGCGGAGCTGCTCGATCAGGCGATCCGGGGTGTCCGCGTAGGTCTTGCCGAAGGTCGAGCGGAAACCGTCGATGATCCCGATCTGGTCCTGACCGTCGCGCCCGCGCAGGCCGAAGTAGGCCTCGTCCTCGGCGCTCACGATCGGGAACACGCTGCGGCTCACCGAGACGCGGGGCGCCCCCGTGTGCCCGGCCTCGCGGTAGGCGGCGCGGAAACGGTCGATCTGCTCCCGCTGCAGCACGTGGAAGGGCTCGCCGGTCGCCTCGGTGAGCAGGGTCGAGCTCATCAGGTTGAGGCCCTTGCGGCCCGTCTCCTCGGCGGTCGCGCGGGATCCCGCACCCCACCAGATCCGGTCCCGCAGGCCGGGGGAGCGGGGCTCGATCGCGAGGCGGCCCGGAGGCGCCATCTGCGGATCGCTGTCCACCAGCGGCTCGCCGTCGGTCGCGCGCAGGAACAGCTCGAACTTGTCGCGGGCGAGATCGGCGCCGCGCGCATCCTCGGAGCCCGTGTAGCCGAAGGCCTCGTAGCCGCGCAGAGCGGTCTCGGGGGATCCCCGGCTCACGCCGAGCGCGATCCGGTTCTCGGCGATCAGGTCGAGCGCGGCGGCCTCCTCCGCGAAGTACAGCGGGTTCTCGTAGCGCATGTCGATCACGCCCGTGCCCACCTCGATCCGCCGGGTGCGCGCCGCCATGGCGGTGAGCAGCGGGATCGGCGACGCCGCCTGGCGCGCGAAGTGATGCACGCGCACGTAGGCGCCGTTCACGCCGATCTCGTCCGCGCCCTCCGCGAGCTCGATGGTCTGGCGCAGCATGTCGCCCGCGGTGCGCACGCGCGAGCCGGGGACGGGGCCGTAGTGGCCGAAGGAGAGGAATCCGAAGGCTTTCATACCCGGTGCAACGTTGCCAGCAGGATTATATTCCTGCGCATATAGTTCGGCTTCGGGGCGGTTCGTGGCGGGTTCGGGGCGGGAACGGGGCGGGAGCCGATCCGGCATCGCGATACCCAGGGACCATGCCCCGGGTACCACGGCACGATCCCGGCGCAGCCCCCGATCCGTAGCGTCGAAGCATGGACATCCGAACGAGCGACATGGATCTGGCGGCGCGCGTCGCCCACCTCAGCAAGCACTACGGCGACGGCCCGCACCGCGTCACCGCCCTCGACGACGTGTCGATCGGGATCCGCCGCGGCCAGTTCACCGCGATCATGGGGCCCTCCGGCTCCGGCAAGTCGACGCTGATGCACGTGATGGCCGGTCTCGACTCGGCAAGCTCCGGGCAGGTGTGGCTCGGCGACGACGAGATCACCCACCTCGGCGACGCCGCGCTCACCCGCCTGCGCCGCCGCCGCATCGGCTTCGTGTTCCAGTCCTTCAACCTCGTGCCCACCCTCGACGTCATGGGCAACCTCCGCCTCCCCTTCGAGCTCGACGGCCGCGGTCCCTCCGCACAGGAGCGGGAGCGGATCGCGGCCCTCGTCGAACGACTCGGCCTCGAAGGCCGCACCTCCCACCGGCCCCACGAGCTCTCGGGCGGCCAGCAGCAGCGCGTCGCCATCGCCCGCGCCCTCGCCACCCGGCCCGACGTGATCTTCGCCGACGAGCCCACCGGCGCCCTCGACTCCCGCACCGGGCGCGAAGTGCTCGGCCTGCTCCGCTCGGCAGTGGTCGAGGGCGGCCAGAGCATCGCGATGGTCACCCACGATCCGGTCGCCGCGAGCCACGCGGACCGCATCCTGTTCCTCGCCGACGGCCGCATCGTCTCCGACCGCGGTCCCATGCGGCCCGAGCAGATCTCCGAGACGATGCTCGGCCTCGAAGCGCAGGGGGTTGCGGCGTGAAGACCGGGGGCCGCATCCGCGAGCATGCTGCGACGGTGGTGGTCTCCGCCATCAGCACCGCCTTCGCCTCGGGGCTGATCCTGCTCACCGGGATCCTCACCGCCGCCCTCGACCCCCGGCTCGTCGAGGAATCGGGCACCTTCCGGGCGACCCTGCTCGTGGTGTCCTTCATCTTCGTCGCGATCGCCCTGTACGTGGGGGCGATCGTCACCGCCAACACCTTCGCCACCATCATCGCCGGCCGCACGCGCACCATCGCGCTGCTGCGCCTCGTCGGGGCGAGCTCCCGGCGCGTGCGCGCCCGCGTCGCCGGCGAGGGGCTGCTGATGGGGACGCTCGGCGCCGCCATCGGCTTCGGGATCGCGACGGCGCTCGCCGCCGCCGTCGGCGCCTGGGGGCCGGGCCTCGGCTGGCTGCCCGAGGGACGCGACTATCCGATCCTCGACCCGCTCGCGCCGCTCGGGGCCGTCGTCGTCATCCTGACCACCTGGGTCGCCGCGTGGGCCGGCTCCCGGCGCGTCGGCCGGGTGTCGCCCGTGGCTGCGACCGGCGCAGCCATCGACGCGAACGCCGCGGAGGCCGCCGCGAAGCCCGCGCGCACCGTGTGGGCCATCATCCTGCTCGCCTTCGGGGCCGTGCTCCTGGCGCTCGGCCTCCTCCTCGGCATGCTCATGCCGCTCGGGATCCTCGTCGCCTTCTTCGGCGGACTGTTCTCGTGCACCGGGATCGTGCTCGGCGCCCACCTCATCGTGCCGCCCCTGCTGCGGCTCACCGCCCGCCTCTTCACCGGCAGCGTCACCGGGAGGCTCGCGGCGGCGAACGCCGAACGCTACCCCGAGCGCAGCGCGCGCTCCACGATCGGCCTCGTGATCGGGGTGACCCTCGTCACGATGTTCGCGGTCGCGCTCGACAGCTACCGCAGCATGTCCCTCCTCGCCTTCGCGAACGACCCGGAGCTTGCCGATCGGCTCAACGACACCCTCGCCATCACCACCGCGATCCTCACCGGGCTCGCCGCCTTCTCCGCCGTGATCGCCGCCGTCGGCGTCGTCAACACCCTCTCGCTGAGCGTGCTGCAGCGCACGCGGGAACTCGGGCTGCTGCGCGCCCTCGGCTGCACCGGTGCGCAGATCCGCGGCATGGTGCTCGTGGAGAGCGCCCAGATGATCCTCGCCGCCCTCGGCTTCGGGCTGCTGCTCGGCGTGTTCTACGGCTGGATCGCCGCCCAGTCGATGCTCGGCTCCCAGAGCGGCTGGGCCCCGCCCAGCGTGCCGTGGCTCGCCGTGGCCGGGGTGGTGGTGTTCGGCGCGGTCGTCGCGCTCATCGCCGCCGCCCTGCCGGCGCGGCGGGCGACGCGCGTCGCCCCCGTGGTCGCTCTCGCCGTGGACTGAGGGCGCGGGGCCCGGGCGGGCCGACGGACCGCGCCGTGCGGGCCCGGGCGGGCTCGCCGACGGCTCCTCGGAGGCCGGGACTAGGCTGGGGCCCATGAGTGTTGTGATTGATCCCGCCTTCGATCCCGTCCCCTCGCTCGCCCGCAGCACGCGGGTCAGCCTCACCGCGCTGCCGCCCGTGGACGACATCGCCACCGCCGTGTTCGTGCGCTCCGAGGGGGAGCTGCCCGCCGAACTCGCCGAGGCCGGCCGGGAGGCGCTCGCCGCGGCGGGCTTCACCGGGGCCGCGAACCAGACGCTGCTGCTGCCCGGCGCGCGGCTGCGCGTGCTGGTCGGCACCGGTGAGCGCGGCATCGAGAGCGACGCCCAGCTGCGCGACGCCGCCGCCGCCTTCGCACGCGCCGCGCGCGAGGCCGGCCGGCTCGCCATCGACCTCACCGGCGTGCTCGCGGAGGGCGACTGGGACGTCGAGGTGGCCGTGCAGGCCGCCATCGAGGGAGCCGCGCTCGCGCGCTACCGCTACGACGCGCTGAAGAGCGACCCGAAGACCGTCGCGCTCGAGGAGCTGTCGCTGCAGCTCGACGAGTCGCAGATCGAGGCGGCCGAGATCGGCGTCGAGCGCGGACTGGTGCTCGCGCGCACCGCCGCGCTCGCCCGCGACCTCGCGAACACCCCGCCCCGCCACCTCAGCGCCGTGAAGTTCGCCGAGGTCATCGAGCGGCTCGCGCCCGAGTTCGGCCTCGAAGCCGAGGTCTTCGACCGCGAGGCGCTGATCGAGCTCGGCACGGGCGGCCTGCTCGGCGTCAACGCGGGCAGCGTGGAGGAGCCGCGCATGATCAAGGTCACGTACCGTCCCGAGGACGCGGACGGTTTCCTCGCGCTCATCGGCAAGGGCATCATGTACGACTCCGGCGGGATCAGCCTCAAGCCCTCGAACGCGATGCACGCCGCCATGAAGTTCGACATGATGGGCGCTGCCGCCGTGTTCGCCTCCATGACCGCGCTGCGAGACCTGGGTGCGAAGACCGCGGTGACCGGCTGGCTCATGTGCACCGACAACATGCCCTCGGGCAGCGCGACGAAACTGGGCGACGTGCTCACGATCCGCGGCGGCAAGACCGTCGAGGTGAAGAACACCGACGCCGAGGGACGCCTCGTCATGGCCGACGGCCTCGTGCTCGCCACCGAGGAGGAGCGCCGCCCCGACGCGATCGTCGACATCGCCACGCTCACCGGCGCCGCCATGATGGCGCTCGGCACCCGCACCGCGGCCATGCTCGCCAACAACGACGACGTCGCCGCGCAGCTGCAGGCCGCCGCCGACGCCACCGACGAGAACATCTGGCGCTTCCCCCTCGACCACCGCTACCGGGATCAGCTCAAGTCGACGACGGCGGACCTCTCGAACATCGGCGGTCAGTACGCGGGAGTGATCCTCGCGGCGCTGTTCCTCAACGAGTTCGTGGACGGGCTGCCCTGGGGGCACCTCGACATCGCCGGGACGATGCAGGCCGAGAGCGATGATCTCTGGCGCTCGACGGGGTCCACGGGCTTCGGTGCGCGGTTGCTCGCGGAGTTCGCGGCGGCCTTTGAGAAGCCCGCGGTCGAGGAGACCGACACGGTGTCCGGGGAGACCGACGCCGCTCCGGGCGAGACGGGCGAGGCCTGAGGCCCGTGGGAGCGGGGGAGCGGCTCCTCGCCGGACGCGACGCCTACATCGAGGCCTTCGCGCGCTTCGTGGTCGATGCGCCGAGCTCGTACCACGCGGCCGCGGCGATCGCCGCCCGGCTGGGCGAGGCCGGTTTCTCCGCGCACGACGAGGCTGCGGCATGGTTCCCGCTGCGGGCGGGCGCGCGCGGCTTCGTGGTGCGCGACGGCGCGGTGGTCGCCTGGCGTGCCGGTGAGGAGGTCACCGCGACGAGCCCGGTGCGCATCATGGGCACCCACACCGACTCGCCCGGCTTCGTGCTGAAGCCGCGCCCCGACTTCACGGCCGAGGGCTGGGCGCAGGCCGGGGTCGAGGTCTACGGCGGGCCGCTCATCAACTCGTGGCTCGATCGCGACCTGGGCTTCGCCGGCCGCGTGGTGACCCGCGACGGCGCGGCGGCGCTGGTGCGCACCGGCGCCGTGGCGCGCATCCCGCAGCTCGCGATCCACCTCGACCGTGAGGCGAACTCGGGGCTGACGCTCGACCGGCAGCGCCACGTCCAGCCGGTGCTTGCGGCGGGCGCGGACGGGGTGTCGGTGCTCGAGCTGCTCGCAGCCGGGAGCGCCGGGGGTGCCGGGAGCGCCGGGAGCGGGCTCCGCGCCTCGGATATCGCCGGAGCCGATGTCCGGCTCTTCGACACGCAGCCGCCCGAGCGGATCGGGGCGCGCTCCGACCTCTTCGCGTCGCCGCGCCTCGACAACCTCAGCTCGACCTTCGCGGGGCTCGCGGCGCTCCTGGAGAGCGAGCCGGAGCCCGGCACGATCGCGATGCTCGCCGCCTTCGACCACGAGGAGCTCGGCTCGGAGACCCGCTCGGGCGCGAGCGGGCCCTTCCTCGCCGAGGTGCTGGAGCGGCTGCGCGCGGGGCTCGGAGCCACCGCCGAGGAGGCGGCGCGGGCGAACGCGGGCTCGTGGTGCCTCTCGGCCGACGCCGGGCACTCGGTGCATCCCAACTACCCGGAGAAGCACGATCCGCGCGTGCGGCCGCTCGCCGGCCGAGGACCCATGCTGAAGCTGAACGCGAACCAGCGCTACGCGAGCGACGCGCACGGCGCGGCGCTGTGGGCGCGGCTCTGCGAGCGCGCCGGGGTGCCCACCCAGGAGTTCGTGTCGAACAACACGGTGCCGTGCGGCTCCACGATCGGCCCGCTCACCGCGACACGGCTCGGGATCCGCACCGTCGACGTCGGGGTGCCGCTGCTCTCGATGCACTCCGCGCGCGAGCTGGCGCACGTCGACGACCTGCACGGGCTGGCGCGTGCGGCGGGCGCCTTCTTCGCCTGAGCTGCGGCGGGGCGGGCAGCCGCGCGAGCTGCCCTGTCGGAGCGCCGTCCGGGTTCGCTAGGATCGTGGCATGAACGAGATGCAGCAGGCGGGTAACGGCAGCGTGGCCCTGTCGCGCGAGACGCTGACGCCGAGCGTGCAGCGCATCGGCGGCCGCGACATCGAGATCACATTCCTGGGGAACAATTCGCGTGGGCTGCCCACCTGGATCATGTGGAACGCGGACGAGCCGTATCTGATCGGGATGCTGTGCCAGGGGCGCATGGGATACCACTTCGAGCAGCGCACGAGCTCGGGCACCATGCTGCACGAGAACATCTCCCTCAGCCGCGTGCAGCGGGCCCTGGAGGGCTGAGGCGGCCTGGCGCGGCTCGCGTCCGGGAGCCTGGATCGCGAGGTGGTGCGGCTTCGCCCTGACGACACGCCAGGGATGCAGCGTTCGCGGGCCCCGATTTGCACTGCGTGTGCGATCCGTCATAGGATTTCATCTCGGTAGCAAGCGAGAAATCGCTTCGGCCCCATCGTTTAGCGGCCTAGGACACCGCCCTTTCACGGCGGCAGCACGGGTTCGAATCCCGTTGGGGTCACGCAAACCGAATACAATTGAATACACCATGGCCCTGTGGCGCAGTTGGTTAGCGCGCCGCCCTGTCACGGCGGAGGTCGCGGGTTCAAGTCCCGTCAGGGTCGCCAGATGAAGAACCCTTCCTCGGAAGGGTTTCTTCGTCTCAGGCACCTGCCTTGGTGAGTGCCCGGCTCTGTAGCTCAGTTGGTAGAGCGTTCGACTGAAAATCGAAAGGTCACCGGATCGATGCCGGTCGGAGCCACGTAGCGGCTATTACACCGCTACTGAACCCCCGCGTAGCTTCTACATCGCGGGGGTTCTCTTGTTCCTGGCGGCCGGTAGGCTGGGGGCGTTCCGGTGATGTGAGAGCGAGGCACGTGATGGCCGTTCCTGCCAGTCGCGCCGAGCTGCTTGAGGCGATTGAGACGTCGTTTGCGCGGCTCGACGCGGAACTCGATCGGGTTCCTCCCGAGGTCGCCCGGCAGCCAGTGCTCGAGGGGCACGTCGCGGGCACGACGATGAGCCCCGCGGATCTGCTCGCCTACCTCATCGGCTGGGGGCAGCAGATCCTCACCTGGTGCGAACGGCGGGCAGAGGGGCTTCCCGACGAGTTTCCCGCACGCGGCGTCAAGTGGAACGAGCTGGGTCTCCTCGCGCAGCGCTACTACGCCGAGCGGGAACACCTCGGCTGGGACGATCTCCGCCGGCAGCTGCGTTCGAGCAAGGTCGCGATCACGCAACTGGTCGAAGGGCACACCGACGCGGAGCTCTATGGGAGCCCCTGGTACGGAAAGTGGACGCTCGGGCGCATGATCTCCCTCAACACCTCGTCCCCGTACGTCAACGCGCGCGGGCGGCTCCGGCGCTGGCTCCGCACCCTGTGAGCAGGGCGCGTCCGGTGAGCGAGCGCGCACCCTGTGAGCAGGGCGCGCGTCCGGTGCGCGGCGTTCCCGGGCGGACGCGGGCGTGGTGGCACCGCGCCGCCGGCTACTCCGGCCCCTGCCGGGCGTCGAAGTTCTCGCGGTAGCGGGTTTCCGCCTCAGACAGCAGGGCGGGGTCGAGGGCCGCGACGGCGTGCACCTCGCCGAGCAGCGGTTCGCAGTCCGGTCCGCGGCCGACGACGGTGCCGCGGAGGATCCAGGCGAAACGATCCGGGTTCCGCTCGGCGAGGTGCCGGTACTGGCAGAGCTGACGCGCCAGCCAGTCCTCCAGCGGGCGCGTCCACCAGGGCTCGGCGTCGAGGGGATTGACCGACAGGCCCGGCAGCACGAGACCGCTCTCCGTGTCGACGCTGCCGCGCGCCGCGTCACGCTCCGGGCCCTCCGAGTAGCGGACGTGCAGTCCGGGCTGCGCTCGCACCAGTTCCGCGAGCCGGGCGAGGGAGTGCAGTGGCGGATGATCCATGCCTCCCATCACTAGCGGAGGCGGACCGGCCCCGTCAACGCCTCGCGGCACGCGCGCGGCGGGCGGTACCTTCGGCGCATGGATCGTTCGCGAAAGCGGGGGAGAGGAGCGCGTGTGCCGGCCCCACGGATGGTGCGGAGGGCGGGCGGCGCACTGCTCGGAGCGGTGTGTGCGGCGGCCCTTGCAGGCTGCGGGATCACCGTCCCCACGGACCCGGACGGCACGCTCGACCGGGTCATGGGCGGCGAGCTGCGGGTGGGCGTCTCGCCCGACCCCGGCCTCGTCGAGGACCGCGGCGCGGAACCCTCGGGGCCGCTCGCGGATCTCGCCGGAGACTTCGCAGAGTCCGTCGGCGCCCGCCCCGAGTGGACGGTCGGCAGCGAGGAGACCCTCGTGCGCGGGCTCGAGAGCGGGGACCTCGACCTCGTCGTCGGCGGCTTCACCGAAGACACGCCCTGGATCGACCGCGCCGGCATCACCCGCGGCTACGGCGGCATCGACGGTGCGGACGGCCGCCGCATCGTGCTGCTCGTGCCGCTCGGCGAGAACGCGCTGCTCAGCGAACTCGAGACCTTCCTGGACGAGGAGGTGGGGCGATGAGAGACCGGCACCAGTTCGGCCGGGTGGATCTCCCCCCGGCGCAGGCGCGGGCGCTGAAGCGGGCGGTGCGGTGGGAGTGGTTCACGATCGCCTACACCTCCGGCACTATCGTCCTGCTGGCGTTCGTCGTCGGCAACTCGCAGGCGATGCGGACGGCGTGGATCGAGGACATGCTCTCCCTCGTCCCGCAGATCGCCTTCCTCGTGGCGCTGATCTTCGTCCGCCGGCGGCCGAGCCTCAACCACCCCTACGGCATGCACCGGGCGATGGGGGTGGGACATCTCGTCGCGGGCGTCGCACTGTTCGCGGTCGGGGCGAACCTCGCCGTCGAGGCGGTGATCGGCCTGATCTCCGCCGAGCACCCCACGATCGGGACCGTGGTGCTGTTCGGGCACACGATCTGGCTGGGGTGGCTGATGATCGCCGTGATGGCGGTGATCGTGGTCGGCCCGGTGTTTCTCTACGGTCCGGCGAAGTCGAAGCTCGCTCCCGTGCTCCACAACAAACTGCTCCACGCGGACGCCGACATGGCGAAGGCCGACTGGCAGACCACGGTCGCGTCGATCGTGGGCGTGCTCGGCGTGGGGGTCGGCCTGTGGTGGCTGGACGGGGCCGCGGCCCTGTTCATCTCGATCGGGGTCGTCTGGGACGGCGTGCGCAACACGCGGGCCGCGATCGCCGACCTCATGGACCAGCGCGCGCACAGCGTCGACGACCGGCATCCGGATCCGCTCGCCCACCGGATCACCGCGTATCTGCGGGCGCAGCCCGGCATCGCGGACGCCGCCGTGCGGATGCGGGATCAGGGGCAGGTGTTCCACGTGGAGGCCTTCGTGGTGCCGCGCCGGAGCCGCATCTCGGTCGAGCGGATCCGGGAGCTCTCGGAGGGCATCGCGGCCCTCGACTGGAAGGTGCAGGACGTGGCGGTGATCGCCGCGGCCGAACTCCCCGAGGAGGCGGACCGGGCGGCCGAGCCGCCGGACGCCGGGCGCTGAGGCCGCAGCCTCACACGGAGCAGGAGACGCAGCGTTCGCGGAACGGGCGGACCTCCAGCTGGGGGAACGGGATCGGGCGGCCGCAGGAGTCGCACACGCCGTAGGCCCCGCTCGCCAGGCGGGCCATGGCGCGCTCGGCCTGCCACTCGTCCTCGCGGGCGGACTCGAGGAGGCCGGCGAGCATCGACCAGCGAGCCGACAGGGTCTCGCCCTCGGGGTCGTGCTCGTCGTCGTCGGACTCGCCGCGACGGGCTCGCACCAGCGTCTTGAGTTCGGCCTCAAGCCTGCGCGTGCGGTCCCGCACCCGCTCCTGCTGTTCCGTGAGGAACGTCCGCCATCGCTCAGGATCCACGTGTCTCCCCGTTCGTCTCTTCAGAATCTACCGCGGCGCGGGGCCGGGGGTGCTGAGTGCGGCGCCCCCGGCCCCGGTCCTGCGTGCCTACTCGGTGCCGGGCGTCTCCGAGCCGAGTCTCGGTCCCCGTCTGGCGCGCTGCCGCAGCAGGAGCGCGGTTCCGCCGGCGGCCAGGAGCGCGACGGCGCCCCCGATGGCCCACCAGGACGCGGGCGCGGCGCCCGTCTGGGGCAGCCATCCCGGGTGCGGCGCGCCGCCGGTGCCGGCGTTCCCGCTGGCGCCCGCGTCGGCGTTCGCACCGGAGCCGCCCGCGCCTGCGCCGGCATCGGCGTCGGCGTCCGCCGTCGCGTCGCTGTCGGCGTCGGAGTCGGAGTCGCCCTCGCGGGTCACCGTGTTCGTGACCGCGAGCTCGGTGAGCGCGGACTCGATTGTGACCGTGCCGAGGCCTTCCGGCACCACGATCACCGTCTCGCTGCCGCCGGTCGCGGGTTCGGTCACCTCGCAGCTCGTGCCGAGGGGAAGCTCTTCGAGGGTGAGGCTTGCGGCTTCGGTCGCCCCGGCGGGAATGATGAGCATGTCCGCGGAGCCGTTGTCGCAGGTGACGTCGATCTCCACGATGTCCTGCGCGCCCGCGTCCGCCCCGGCGAAGGACTTGGTGACGGTGAGCGATCCGGTGTCCTCGGCGAGGAAGGTGATGAGGCCGCTCGACTCGCTCGTGAGGCTCACGCTCTCGGCGAGGATGAGGCGCTGGGCATCGGTCATGCCGGGGGTGTAGCCGTCGTAGAGGAACACGTTGCCGCTCGGTGTGGTGGCGGATCCGCGCGCGACGAGTTCGACGGTGGATCCGGGCTCCTCGGTGTCGGGCAGGACCCAGACGAGCTGCCCATCGGGAACGGTGGTCCCGTCCGGGATCGGGATCGTCGCCTCGGCGTCGGCGAACATGGTGCCCCCGATCACTTCGAGCTCGGCGCCGTCGGGCGAGTCGGTGTTCACCGTGAACGGCCCTCCGGGGGTGCCGAGCGTGCCGCTCGTCTCGGAGGGGGTGACGGTGAGTGCCGGCGGTTCGGGCGAGGGCAGCGGCTCCTGCTGCCGCACGGTGTTCACGATCTCCTCGGTGAAGGGGCGGACCGGGCTGTCCGCCGAGAGCACGTAGTTGTCGGTGAAGTACCACAGCGCCGCCTGCACGGCAGCCGCGCGCACATTGTCGTCGGGCGCGCTCGAGGGCTCACCGGAGTTGGGGTAGTAGTCGTTGAGGATGCGGGCGACGTAGCCGAGGTTCGGCATGCCGGACTCCTCCCAGCTGCCGTCGACGTAGCCGATGCCGTTGTAGGTGGAGGTGCGGATGTCGATGCAGAAGAGCCGGATCGAGGCCTCACCACCGACCTCGTCCGCGGTGATCAGGCCGGCGAAGACGTTCTCGGGCTCGGTGTGCGTGGGCGGGGGCGTCGCCGGATAGGCCTCGGACGGGTCGCTGACGGAGGAGTCCGCCGGCAGGAACCCGGTGACGTTCTGACCCTCGGCGGTTCCCGACATGGTGAGCACCGTGTCGGGGCCGATGCGCGGACCGCGCCCTGGCTCTCCCGGCACCGCGCTGGCCGCGGTCCCCCCTGCCCAGAGGGCCGCCGCCGCTACTGCCAGTGCGGCGGCGCCGCCGAGAATGCGTCTCCTGCGTCGTGTCATGTCTCTCCCCAGTGTCGAGTGATCCCGAAGCGATACTAAGAAGAGATTCTTAGTTTAAGGGGGTCTTCACAAGAAGCTCCGCGGTGTGCATAATGCGTGCGGCTCCGAACCGACGGCGGGCCCGCCACCCGGAAGGTGGCGGGCCCGCCCGGCCGATGCAGGGATCGCCGGGCCGCTACTCGGCGGCGCCTGCTCCGCCGGAGCGACGGCGGCGCACCAGGACCAGCGAGGCCCCGATCCCCGTCACGAGCAGGGCGGTGAGACCGAGCCACAGCGCCGGCGCCCCGCCCGTGCTCGCGAGCGCGGGGGCCGCAGCCGGGGCGTGCGGCGCGGCGGGCTGCGCGGGGTCCCCGCCCGGGGAGGGCGGCGTCGACGTCCCGGGGACGGACTCGGTGAAGCCGTGCCACTCATCCGCATCGTCGACGGAGGTGCCGGAATGCGCCCCCACCGCGGTCACCGTCGCACGGTCGCCGTGGCTCTGCCCCGGAGCCAGAGCGGGCAGGGTGCCCGTGCACGAGAACTGCGCGCCGATGGCGAAGGGGCCGGGCCACCGGGTGCCCTCGGAGCCGTCCGGGAAGACGCAGCTGAGATCGCGCAGCTCGCCGCCACCGGCGATGAGCTCGTCGCTGACGGTGACGTCCCGCAGTTCCTCCCGGCCGTCGTTGGAGACCGTGAAGCGGAGCTGCTGCGAGGTGCCGGCGGACAGCGGCTTGCCAGGAGCCCGGTCGAAGTCGCCGGCGAAGCCGTCGTTGGTGAGGGCGCCCCGATCGTCATAGGCGGGCGCTTCGCCCTCGTCGCTCCACTTCTCGATGTCGACGCTGGGATCGCCGACGGGCACGATGATGGCCTCCGAGCCGGCGATCGTGTTCACGATCGGCTGCGAGGCGTCCTTCGCGCGCACCGCGAAGGTGGTCACGATCCGGCCCTGGCCCGGATTCAGGCTGGTGCCCTCCTGCTGGCGGATCGTCACCACGCCGTCGGCGTAGCTCGCCAGCACGTTCCCGTTCATGTCGACGGACTCGGAGCTCAGCACCTCGGCGGAGGGCTTGCCGTCCTCGTCGAGGCCGACGAAGCCGAGGAACTCGACCGACTCGGGCAGCACGTCCTCGCGGGTGAAGATGCTCACCGGGAAGGCGCGGCCGTAGTCTCCCCGCGGGATCAGCTCGATCGAGTAGACGAAGCGGTCGTCGACGAAGGCCCCCTCCCGGATCCCGGCCTCGAGGCGCGGCGTCCAGCTGCCGGTCTCCGCGTCGTAGAGGCGCTTGCGCAGCTCCGCCTCGTCGCCGTAGGAGGTGGCCTCCGCGTCGTCGTCACTCCAGTAGTCCCAGTCGGCTCCCGCGCTGTGCAGCGTCGCGCGGTTGTAGATCTCGAAGGTCTGCTTCCCGTCGAACGGCACCGTGGTGAAGACGACGTCCACCGTCCACCGCTGGTGCTTCGGCAGGGATGCCACAAGGGTCTTCCCCGCCTCGCTGAGCTGGATCACGAGGCGTCCCTGCTCGTCGGCGCTCAGCGCGAAGTGCTCCTGCGAGAGTGCCTGCGAGCCGTAAGATCCGCTCACCGGGATCGCTGCGGGATCGGAGACGTCGAACACGGTGGTGTCGAGCTCGTCGACGATGCGGCTGCGCAGCGGGTCGATGTTCGGCTTGCTCGTGTCGATCTCGAAGCGGTACGGCACCTGGGCGCGCTCGCCCGGGTTCACCCGCACCTCCTCATTGCGCGCGGTCTTGCTGAACGCGGCCGAGTCGTTGACGCCGTCCTCGTAGCCCTCCGGGAGCACGACCACGCCGGCGTTGTGGTCCCGGTTCACGGGGTCGCCGGTGCCGGCGAAGAACTGCGCGCGGTTGTTCCACGGAAAGCGGGTGCCGTCGACGACCGTGGTCTCGCCGCTGCCGGGCAGGCCCGCGACGGTGTCGAGCTGAGCGCGCACCCGCACGTCGACGGCGGTCGTGTTGTCCTTGCCGACGTTGACGAGCAGCGTCCGCCCGAGGAGCGCGTACTGCCCGACGTAGCGGTCGGCCGCGAAGTCGGCGGCCGTTCCGGTGAAGCCGGCGGCCTCGGTGAGGCCCGTGAGGGGGCCGGTGCCGCTGAGCTCGATGAAGCCCTCGCCGGTCTTCCAGGATGCCTGCTCGATGAGGGTGTCGCGGATCACGACGTTCCGGTCGAGGGTGAAGTTCGCGTTGCGGCCGTCCCAGGGAGTGAGGTCGGCGTGGAGCGTGTAGACCATCTCGGCCGCGGGCCGCAGGGTGCCGTCGGCGTTCGCGACGACGTCGCGCAGCGTCCACTCGCCGCGCTTGGCGAAGTGGTCGCCGATCCACACGCCCGGGATGTTCCCGCGCAGCCGGACGTTCACGGAGCGCTCGTGCTGGCCGCCGAAGACGACGTGGTTGGGGAGCTGGATCTCGTAGTTCCCGGGGGTGTTGCCGCGCGCCTCGTATTGGGCCCGCAGCAGTGCCTCGAGGGCGGGGGCATCGGTCACGCGCACCTGGTAGCTGATGCGGAGCGTCGACTGGGCGGGCACGTCGACCGTGCCGGAGAAGCTGTTGCCCGAGACGGCGGGGGAGAAGGAGTAGGGGCTGCTGCCCTCGGCCGTGGTGAGCTCCGCGGTGAAGGATCCGGGCACGAATCCGAGGCCCGCAGCGAGCTCGTCGCTGATGGTGTAGCCGCTGCGCGCCTCCGCCGAGGACAGCACGAGCGTGTAGCTGAGCAGCTGCTCGGCGATGTCGGGGCGCAGGCCCTCGAACGCGTAGTCGGGGGAACCGCTCGTGACGACGAAGCCGTCGAGGTTACCGGGGTTGACGGACTTCGCGTAGCCGTCCTCCACGGTCGCCGGGGGCGTCACCTCGTCCTCGACGATGAGGCGCACGCCGCCCTCGTCGTCGCCGATCTTCCAGGTGACGGGCGATTCCGTGTCGCCGTCGACCTGTCCGGCTGTGAGCTTGAGGGCGAATGCGCCCTCGGTGATGTCGGACGGGATCGGATCCTTGAAGGTGACGGTGAGCGTCCCGTCGCCGTTCTGCACCACCGAATCGATGGCCTCGTTCCCGGGGAGCTCGCCCGCCACGGTGATGTCGGCGGGGAGGGTGATGACGATGCTCGTGCCCGCGATCGGCTGAGCGGCGTCGTACTGCACGCGGAGCGTGATCTCCGCCCCCTCCGGGATGGTCGCGCCGTCGCCGATGACCGCCCCGTCGTGCAGCACCGCGATCTCGATCCCCGGCGTGGCCGCCTGTGCCGTGGACGCGGTCGCCCCGGCGATGCCGAGGCCCACCGCGAGGGCCGCCAGTGCTGCGACGGTGCGCCGTACGACGCCGATCGCTCCGGGTCCTCGCCGCTGCCGCGAGCTCCACCGTATCCTCACACCGATCTCCTCTTCCTCGTGATGTGCGGGCGCGCGCGAGTGCCGTCGCGTCCGGGCGTGGGAGAAGCGGCCGGCCATCCTGAGGTATTGGATCCGAATCCCGTTTCTGCGCACGCCATCCGGTAGTCAAGGACATCGCCGAGGCCGGCTCGGCGGGATCACCCGTTTTTCACCCGCTTTTTCACCACCCGCGACCCCGGCCGGTGCCGGCTCTCGCGGAACGGGGTGAGCGGCGGGTGAAGACCTGGGTGAGGATCGGGGGAGCGGTGCGCTCCGGAGGGCCGCCCGTGGTTAGGCTGTGAGCGACGCAGCTGAACAGGGGAGCCCTCGACCGAGGCGAATTCAGTCGCAGAAGGTGTGGGGACCTTGCAGAACGCAGGAGTGCGCCGGGCGCTGTGGAGCGCGCTGGCCGTCGGGAGCGCCGCCGCGCTCGCCGCAGGATCTCTCGTCGTCGCGGCCTCGCCGGGGTGGAGCGCTCCGCAGCAGCACGCGCAGACCTTCCTCTACACGGGAGAGGCCGAGAGCTGGACCGTGCCCGAGGGCGTGAACGCCATCGAGGTCGAGCTCCGCGGCGGCCAGGGCGGCAACGGCGGGCGGGACGCCGCCCCGTCCCCCGAGGTCAGCTCCTACCGGGGGCTCGTGACCGGCACGATCGACGTCGAGCCGGGGCAGCGGCTCACCGTCGCGGTGGGCGCGGGCGGCGCGGACGGGAGCGGCCGGGTCAACATGCAGGCCGCCCCCGTGCCGGTGGCGCCGGGCGGCGCCAACCCGCTCGCGGGCTACGCGGGCGGCGCCGGCGGTCAGGTCGGCAGCGTCGGCTCCTCGGGCCAGGGCGGCGCCGGCGGCGCGGCGAGCGTGCTGCGGATGGACGGCGTCGACGTCGTCGCCGGCGGCGGCGGAGGGAACGGCGGATCCGGTCAGTACACGCCGACCATCGGCCGCACCTCCGACGCGAACTTCGTGCCGCGAGCGGACGCGAGCGCGACGAACGGCCAAGACGGCCTGCAGCCCTCCGGCGGCAACAACGACGGCGGCGGCTCCGGCGGCGGCGGGGGCGGCGCCCAGGGCGGCGCACGCGGCACCGTCGAGTTCGGCGCGGGCACCTCGACGGAGTGGTTCGGCTACGGCGGATCGGTCGGCCAGAACGCGACGGCGGGGATCCCCACCCTCAGCGCGGGGTACGAGCACCGCGCCGAGACCGCGCAGCCCGGCTCGATCGTGATCCGCTGGGTCACCGGAACCGCCGCCGCCCCGGCCGCTCCGCAGGGCGTCGCGGGCACCGGCGAGGTCGAGGTGTACTGGCGCGCTCCCGCGCAGATCGGCGAGGGGCCGGTCGTCGACTACCTCGTGGAGCACAGCTCGGACGGCGGCGCGAACTGGAGCGCGCCGCGATCCGTGGGCTCGGCCGCGACCGAACTCACCGTGGGCGGCCTGGAGAACGGCACCGGCTACGTCTTCCGCGTGGCGGCCGTCACCCCCGCAGGGACGGGCGCCTTCTCGCCGCCCTCGCCGGAGCTGACGCCCGACACCGCCCCCCCCGAGGACGGCGCCCTGCGGCTCGCCTTCACCGCACCCGCGAGCGGAGCCACGCCGAGCGGCTACCAGTACCGCGTGGACGGCGGCCCCTGGGTGCCGGCCACCGTCGCCGACGCTTCGGTGACGGTCACCGGCCTCCGGAACGGCGCCGAGGCGTCCATCGAGCTGCGCGCCACGAGCGGGCGCGGCGCGGGTGCGCCGAGCGCCCCCGCAACCGGGACGCCGCTGGCGGCCCCCGGGGCCCCGACGATCACGAACGCCGCCGTCGCTCCCGGCTCGGCCTCGGTGGCCTTCGCACCGGGCTTCGACGGCGGATCCGCCATCACCGGCTACGAGTACCGGCTCGACGGCGGCCCCTGGGAGTCCGTGCCCTCGGGGTCGGGTCCCCTTGAGCTCGCCGGGCTGGCCGACGGCAGCGCGCACGAGGTGCGGATCCGGGCCGTGAACGCGGCCGGTCCCGGTGCGGCGAGCGAGGCCGCGGAGTTCGCGACGCCCGGTGTGCCGGGCGCGCTCGCGGACCCCGCCGCCACGGGAGGCGACGGTGTGATCGAGGTGGGCTTCCGCCCCGGCCCGAACGGCGGATCCCCGATCACGAGCGTCGAGTTCAGCCTCGACGGCGGCGCGAGCTGGGCCGCCGTGCCCCCGAGCTCACCCCTCATCGTCCGCGATCTCCCCAACGGCGTCGAGCAGCGGGTGCTGCTGCGAGCCGTCAACGCGGTGGGCGCGGGACCCGAGAGCTCGGTCGCGGCGACCCCCGCGACCGTGCCCGGAAGCCCCGCGATCGACTCGGTGCGAGACAACGGACTCGGCGGGCTCGAACTCGTCTTCCGCGCCCCGGGCGATGACGGCGGATCGGCGATCCTCGACACGGAGTATTCGAGCGACGGAGGCGTCACCTGGCGCAGCGCCGGCGGAAACGGGAGCCCCCTGGTGATCACCGTGGGCAGCGACGGCAGCGCCCTCGATCCCGGCACGGTGTACCCGATCACGCTCCGCTCCGTCAACGGAGTCGGCGCCGGGCCCGCATCGGGTGGTCACGACACCCGGGGGCCCGTGCCGGCGCAGCCGGCGGGCGCTCCCCGGATCGACGCCGTCGACTCCCGTCCGGGCGCGCTGGCGGTCCGCTTCGTTCCCGGCCCGAACGGGGGAGCGGCGGTCACGGGCTACGAGTACTCGCTCGACGGAGACACGTGGCGGCCGACGGGCACGCTCGCCGGTGCCTTCGTGATCGACGGGCTGCGGAACGGCACGGGCTACCCGGTGCGGGTGCGCGCCGTCACCGCCTCGGGACCCGGATCCGCCTCGGAACCGGTGACGGGAACACCGGCCGGAGTGCCCGCCGCGCCGACGCTCACGAGCGTGCAGCGCGGTGACGGACGGCTGACCCTCGAGGTCGCGCCCGGAGACGACGGCGGATCGCCGCTCACTGGATACGAGTACTCGGCCGACGGCGGCGCGAGCTGGCACGCGGCGGGCTCCGCCGACGGCGGCGTGGTGGTCGACGGGCTGGCGAACGGCCGCAGCGCGACCGTGCAGCTGCGCGCGGTCAATGCCGTCGGCGCCGGCGACGCCTCGAACGCGCTCACCGCGATCCCCGCGGGCGCGCCCGCGGCGCCCCGGCTGACGCTCACCCCCGGTGACACGATCGTGGCGGTGTCCGCGAGCTTCGCGTCGGACGGGGGAGCACCGCTCACCCGCGTCGAGTACTCGCTCGACGGCGGCACCAGCTGGATCGATACGGGCAGCCTCAGCGGCGGATTCCTGCTCGGCGGACGGGAGAACGGCGCTCCCGTCGAGGTGCTGCTGCGCGGCGTGAACGCGATCGGCGCGGGCGACGCCGCGACGGGGACGGCCACCCCGCTGACGGTCCCCGGGGCTCCCGTGGCCGTCTCGGCGACCGGCAACAGCTCCTCGATCGAGGCGCGCTGGGAGGCTCCCGCCTCCGACGGCGGCTCGCCGATCACCGGCTACGAGGCGCGCGCCTACACGGACCCGAGCTCGTCGACGCCCGTGGCCAGCTGCGTGAGCGCCGACGCCTCGGGCTGCACGATCCAGGGCCTCACGAACGGCACCGGCTACTTCGTCGCCGTCGTCGCGGTGAACGCCGCGGGCGCGGGTCCCGAGTCGGAGCGCCGTCCCTCCGCAACGCCGCTCCAGCGTCCCGCAGCCCCGGCCATCACCGCGGTGACCGAGCTCGATCAGCGCCTCACCCTGAGCTTCGCCGCAGGGGCCGAGGGCGATCGCCCGATCCTCCGCTACGAGGCGAGCATCGACGGCGGCCGCAGCTGGGCCCCCTTCGCCGCCGCCAGCCCCGGCACCCTGTCGGGCCTCAGCAACGGCACCGCCTACGAGGTGCGGATCCGCGCGGTGAGCGAGGCCGGGCCCGGCGCGGCGTCCGCGCCGCGCAGCGGCATCCCCTACGGCTACCCGCTCGCCCCCGCGGGCGTCGCCGCCACCGCGGGCGACGGCAGCGTCGCGGTGAGCTGGGACCCCGCCGATCTCAACGGCCGGGAACTCGGACAGTACGAGGTCTCGCTCTTCGACGCCCCCGTCGGCGGCAACCGGGTCGGCAGCCCGCACGCGACGACGGGCACGGCGCTCACGGTCACCGGCCTCGTCAACGGCCGCGACTACTACGTGTCGCTGCAGAGCTACGGCGTGCGAGGCGCCGATGGCAAGTACTCCGAACGCTCCGAGCCCCGCCTCCTCGTCACCCCCGGCCAGCCGGGCGTGGCCCCGGTCTTCGGGCCCGTGCACGCGGGCACGGACGGCTACACGGTGACCATCGCGAACTACCTCCCCGAGGCGAGCTACACGCTGGACGCCTCCGGTCTTCCCGAGGGGGCCAGGGCCGGCCGCACCGGGGACACCATCGTGGTGAGCGGGCTCGCGCCCGGGGTGGGCGCACCGATCGGCGTGACCGTGACGCGCTCCGGCTACACGCCCGCCTCCGCGTCGACGACGGGCACCGCCCTCCTCGAGGGGATCGCGCCGAGCTTCGGGTCCCCGACGCACACGAGCGACGGCTTCCGCGTGACGATCGAGAACTACGACCCCGGCACGGAGTACACGCTCCAGCCCGCGGGGACGGCACACGCCTCGCTCGACGCGCAGGGCGTCATCACCGTGACCGGCCTCGCCCCCGGCGAGACCGGCCGTGTGGCGGTGCAGGCGGCGAAGCCGGGTTCGACCCCGGCGAGCGCGACCGCCCAGGGACAGGCGCTCTCGCCCGCGATCGTGCCTGCCTTCGCTCCGCTCGAGCGCACCCCCGACGGCTTCCGGGTGCGGTTGTCGAACTACGACCCCGTCTACGCCTGGACCGTCGAGAGCAGCGGCGGACGGGTCCTGTTCGACGAGACCGGCCTGATCACGGTGGTCGGGCTCGCGCCGGGCGCGTCCGCCACCGTCTCGGTGTCGACCGCCCGCAGCGGATACGCCACGGGCGGCGCGGAGCAGGAGGGCGCCGCCCTCGAAGCGGGACGCGCCCCGCAACTCGGCGAGCCCCGGCGCACCCCGGACGGCTACGTGGTGCGCATCGCGGACTACGATCCGGATGCGGACTACGCCCTCGACGCCTCCGCCCTCCCCGAGGGGGCGAGCGCGGTGCGCGACGGCGACACCATCACGGTGACCGGGCTCGCACCGGGGACGGAAGCCGGTCTCGGCGTCACCGTGTCGCGCCCGGGCGCCGTCGAGGCGCGCGCCGAGCTCGCGGGCACCGCGCTGGACGCCGGCGTCGCCCCCGAGCTCGGAGCGGTGACCCGCACGGCCGACGGATTCGTCTTCGATATCACGGACTTCGATCCCCACGCCGAGTACGCCGTCGACGCCCCCGAGGGCGTGACGGTGCGCATGGACGGCGGCACGGTGATCGTCTCGGGCCTCGAGCCGGGGCAGCTGGCCGAGCTGCGCGTGCGCGTGCAGCGCGGCGGTGCGACGGCGGCGGCCACCGCGATCGCGGGCGCCGCCCAGCTGGCCGGCACCGCGCCCCGGCTGTCGGAGCCGCGGTCCGTCCGCGGCGGCTTCGAGGTCCTGATCCTCGACTTCGATCCCCGGCTCGACTACACCGTCGCGGTCTCGCACGGCGAAGCGCAGCGGGACGGCGATCGGATCGTGGTCTCGGGCCTGCGGCCCGGCGAGTCGGCGGAGCTCACGGTGGAGGCGGCGAGCGCGGACACCACGGCGAGCAGCTCCGCGGTCGTGGGTTCGGCGGCGCCCGCCGCCCCGGATCCCGGCAGCGGCGATCCGGGCAGCGGCGATCCCGGCAGCGGCGATCCGGAAGAGCCGGCGCCGGGGGGCTCCGCGGGCGGCGCCTCCGGGGCGGAGGGATCCGGGATCGGCGGCTCCGCGGCTGACGACTCCCGGGGCCTCGCTGCGACGGGTGCGGCCGGGATCCTCCCGCTCGCCGGCTTCGCCGCACTGCTGCTGATCGCCGGCGCCGCGCTGCTGCGCCGCCGGGCCTGAGCGCTGCGGCGTCCCGGCCCGGCGGCTCCGAGCCCGAGCCTACGATGGTGTGATGACGACCCTGATCTGGTTCCGGGACGACCTCCGCCTCGCCGACCACGCCGCGCTCACCGCGGCCGCGGAGGACGAGGATGGTGTCATCGCGCTCTACGTCCTCGACGAGGAGTCCGAGGAGTGCCGTCCCCTGGGCGGTGCCGCGCGATGGTGGCTGCACGGCTCGCTCGAACGCCTGGCGGCGGCGCTTGCGGAGCGCGGCGTGCCGCTCGTGCTGCGCCGCGGGCGGGCCGAGCGCGTCGTCCCGGAGCTCGTGGCCGAGACGGGGGCGGAGCGGGTGCGGTGGAACCGGCGCTACGGCGCCGAGCGGCACGTGGACGCCCGGATCAAGCGGCGGCTGCGGAGCGAGGGCGTCGACGCCCGGTCCCTGCCGGGCGGGCTGCTCTTCGAACCCTGGACCATACAGACGGGCACGGGCGGCCACTACCGGGTGTTCTCGCCGTTCTGGCGCGCCTGCCTCGCGGCGCCCGCCCCGCCCCGCCCGCTCACGCCGCCGAAGGCGATCCGTCGCGCTCCCCGCAAGCCCCGTCGCGCTCCCCGCCAGCCCGCCTCGGAGTCGCTCGGCGACTGGGGGCTGCGGCCCTCCCGGCCCGACTGGGCCGCCGGCATCGCGGCGCGCTGGGAGCCGGGGGAGGACGCTGCACGCGGACGCCTCGACGACTTCCTCGACGGGCCGGTGGGGGAGTACGCCCATCGGCGTGACATCCCCGCAGAGCGCTCCACCTCGGAGCTCTCGCCGCATCTGCGCTGGGGCGAGATCAGCCCGCGCACCGTCTGGCACCGCTCCCTCGGCTCGGGCGCCGAAGCGGGCGCCTTCCTCTCGGAGCTCGGCTGGCGGGAGTTCGCCTGGCACACGGCCTACCACCGCGGGCCCCTGCAGCTGCGCGGGCTCGACCCGCGATTCGACGGCTTCCCGTGGCGCCCGGCCGAGGGCCCGGAGTGGCAGGCGTGGCGCCGGGGGACCACCGGCTACGGGCTCGTGGATGCGGGCATGCGCGAGCTGTGGGAGACGGGGACCATGCACAATCGCGTGCGCATGGTCGCCGCCTCGTTTCTCACCAAGAACCTGATGATCGACTGGCGGATCGGGGAGGCCTGGTTCTGGGACACCCTCGTGGACGCGGACGCGGCGAGCAACCCCTTCAACTGGCAGTGGGTGGCGGGCTGCGGGGCCGACGCTGCCCCGTACTTCAGGATCTTCAATCCCGAGACGCAGCAGCGCAGCTTCGATCCGAGCGGGCGCTACGTCACGCGGTGGGCGCCGGAGAGCGCGGCCATCCCGCCCGTCGTCGATCTGCGCGCGACCCGGCTGCGTGCGCTCGCCGCATACGACGCGGTACGCGGCGCCTGAAGCGGAACGCGCCCTCCGAGACCGGTCCCCCGGCGTCGCGCGGAGCGGCGGATCGTCGTGGGACGGCGGAGCGGGACGTCGGATCGGCGCGGAGCGGCGGATCAGCGCGGCAGGTCCCGCTCCCGCTTGCGCCGGTACATGAGCGAGTCGGCGGCGGCGAGCGCGCGCTCGATGCTGACGCGGCCGGGCTCCGCGGCGGCGAAGCCGGTCGACGCCGCCACCCCGGCTCGCGCGAGCGCTTCCGCGAACATCGTGGTGCACGCCTCCACTCCGGACCGTGTCACGCCGTTCGCGAGGATCACGAACTCGTCGCCGCCGTAGCGCGCGACGCGGTAGGCGGGGGTGCAGGCGCCGATGAGCGCCTGCGCGGCTCGCCGGATCAGCGCATCCCCTGACGCGTGGCCCGCCGCGTCGTTCACGGCCTTCAGGCCGTCCAGGTCGACGATGCCGACGGCGACGGGGTCTCCGAAGCTGTCGAGACGCTCCTGCGCGTCTGCGGCGAGCCGTTCCCAGCCCCGCCGGTTGAGCGCCCCGGTGAGCGCGTCGGTCTGCGCGAGCGCGTGGGCGAGACGGTGGTTGCGGCGCTCCCGGTCGAAGCCGCGCGCGAGCCGCAACTGCGAGGAGAGCAGTTCGCTGAGCAGCCGCAGCAGGGGCTCGTCGACGCGTTCGGCGGCGCGGAGCGGATCGCGCCGCACGCCGCAGAGCACGCCGAACATCTCGTCGCGGTCGTCGGTGATCGTGTAGCCGGCGTAGGCGCCCACGTGCTCCGCGAGGCGGAGATCCGCGTAGCCCGGATCCTTTCGCGAGTCGCGCACGACGTGCGCGGCCCCGGACGCCATCCGGCTGCAGAACGTGTCGCTCCACGCGAAGCGGTCGCCCCGCGAGAGCAGCTGGTCGCGGTGCACGTGGAGGTGGATCTGCTCGCCGCCGACGGCCCGGGAGACCGACCAGTCCGTCAGCGGGGTGTGCGCGTTGAGGTACGCCACCACCTGCTCCGCGGCTCGGGTGAAGGCGTCCGCGCCGCCCGCCTCGGCGGCGGGGGCCGGACGCCACGCCACCTCGTCCGGGGCGCGGTCCATCGCCTCGGGCGGTGCCGCGTCGGCGCTGCGGCGCGCCGGCCGCCGCGGGCTCTGCGTCGAAGCGGGGGTGCGTTCCGTGCTCACTCTGCCACCGGGTTCTCTGTCGGGCGCGGGGAGCGGATCGTGCCACGGGATCCGCGGCGCCCCCGCCGCCGCGACCACTCCCGTCGCCCAACAGCGTACCCGGTCTTCGGCGGCGCACGCCCGACGCCGCTCTGCGCTACGGTGGAGGTTCTGTCCGGGCGGGCGCGGCACCTCGGCGCTGCGATGCCCCGGCCCGGGGACGAGGAAGGGGAGCGCTGGAGATGGAGACGCGGTTTCGTGCGATGCGGGCCGAGGAACTGGAGACCGTGAGCGGGGTGCTCGCTCGTGCCTTCGCCGAGTACGCGTGGACGCGCTGGGTGATCCCGGAGGAGGGATACGAGGACCGGCTGCGCGAGCTGCAGCGACTGTATCTCGGGCACGCACGGGAGTGCGGATCGGTCGTCGTCGACGAGGGGCTGCGGAGCGTCGCCGCGCTGCTGCCCGCGAGTGCGCCCGAGCCGGGGCCCGAGCTCGTCGCGCGGGTCGTCGAGCTGCACGGGGACCGGATCGAGCGCCTCGCCCAGGCTTCCGAGACCGGGCAGCGGGAACCCGGCGAGGAGGTGGCGCCCCCCGCGCAGTGGCGCCTGGAGACCATCGCCGTCGACCCCGATGCGCAGGGATCCGGGCTCGGCTCGGGCATCCTCCGGCATGCGCTCGACGGCGTGCGCTCGCACGATCCGCGGGCGGCGATCTCGCTGGAAACCTCGGCCGAGGACAATGTGCGCTTCTACGAGCGTGCCGGCTTCCGGGTCGTCGCCGAGTGGCAGATCGCCGGCGGCCCGCGCGTGTGGTCGATGCGCTCCGAGCCCGCCGGTCCGGCGGGCGCTCCGGACAGAATCACGGCCGCCGCCCGGGCGCAACCCCTTCACAAGGCCGCGCCGCCGGGCCAGTCTGGAAGGGACGGCCCCGGCTGCGGGTGCCGGCACCAGTTGGCGAGAGGAGCGCACATGGCGGAGAACGAACGCGGTTCGGCCGGAGCTGACACGCCCGAGGATCACTCACCGGGCGCCGAGGATACGACGGAGCAGGCGTCGCAGGAGCCCGAGGGCGACGTCGCCGAGCGGCCGGGAAGCGAGCAGGTGTCGCATGAGCGCGCCGACGAGCTCGCCGACGAGTGGGGCGAGGAGTCCTTCCCGGGAAGCGACCCGCCGGCCCACTACTGAAGCAGGCCGAGCCGGCGCTGCGGCGGCGCGCGGCTCAGCCGCGCCGCCGCAGTGCCTCTCGCGGATGCTCGCCGTACGCCTCGCGGTAGGCGGCCGCGAAGCGGGAACCGCTGGCGAAGCCCCAGCGGCGCGCCAGGGCGGTGACCGAGTCGTGTCCTGAGCCGTAGCGGAGCTCGTCGTGGGCGCCGGCGAGGCGGGCACGACGCAGCGCCTCGCTGGGGGAGGTGTCGAGCGCCCGCTTGAAGGCGTACTGCAGCCCCCGGGTGGAGATGTGCGCGGCACGGGCGACGTCGTCGATCGTGATCCCCTCGTGCGCGTGCGCCTCGATGTAGGACAGCGCGCGCCGCACCGTGAGCGGCGCCGCGGAGGTCTGCGCGGAGCGCCGCTGTGCGTCGGGCAGGGAGGTGGGGAACACGGACAGCAGCGTGGCGAGCGCGTGGCGCTGCAGCTCCGCGCCCAGGGGCGTCGACTGGTCGAGCGCGTCCGCATCGGAGGCGACGGCCGCGGCGAGGTACTGGAAGAGACGCGACCACTGCTCCCCGGCGAGCCGGCTCACCGCCTCGGGAGCTTTGACGCGCACGCTGAGCGTGTCGTCGCCGCTGAGCTGGCGGGCGAGGCCCTCCGCCCGTTCCCGGTCGAAGACGATGGCGTGGACGGTCGCGGTGTCGTCCCAGCGGGCGTGAACGGGGGTGCCGTTCGTCATCCACGGACGCTCCGGGTCGATCCGCCCCGCCTGCGTTTCCGAGCCGCCCGCGTCGGTGATGATCCGGCAGGTGAAGAGCTGGTCATCGGGTGCCACCGAGGACTGGACGTCGGCGCTCAGCCGGTAGCGGACGACCGAGAAGCCGGGGGCCGATGCCGAGAACCAGTCGAGCCGGCACCGCTGCGGGTCGATGTGCAGGAGCTTCGAGGTGGGTGCGAAGCGGGTCCAGACGTCGGCGACGTCGTCCGGATCGGTGGAGTGGAAGCGCAGGATGCCCTCTGTGCTGGACATGCATCAGACCTTCGGTGTCGAGTTGTCTCGGGACGGGAAGCGTTCTGAGCATAGGTGAGCGGTCACGGGGACGGTATTCGCGACGCGGGCCTTGTGCAGGCGGCTCCCTGAACGATACAGTACCCCGTCACACGCGGCGGCGCTTCGCGAAGTGCTCCGCCTCCTCCTCGGAGACGACGCGCATGCCGCGCTCCGTGCCGGCGAGGTGGATGAGCGTGCGGACCCACGCGTGGTTGAGCTCCGGCGGCATGCTGCTCCCGAATCGGAACGCGAGGGGAGCATCCGGCGAGATCCAGAGGGACACCCGCCCGCTGCCCTCGGTCGGGGGCTTCGTCCAGTGCAGGAAGAAGCTCTGCCGGCGGCGCAGCTTCACCCCGATAGCGGCCTTCAGGTGCGCGAGCACGCGATCGTCGAACTCGAAATCGGCTTCCCCATACCGCAAATTCCCCATTGCCACAGGTTCCCACGCTCCGCGACAGGGTCGACGGGAAGCGAACACACTCTGCGCGTGCGGGGTGCGCTCGCCGCGGCTTCACCGCCCTGTTCGCGCGCGGGACCCGCCGAGCGCCGCCGCCACCGCAGCCTCGGCGGTGCGATGCGTGAACTCGAAACCCGATCGGGTCAGCGCCGCCGGGCGCACGCGCGCGTCGGCGAGCAGCAGCGCATCGGCCGCGTCGCGGCCGAGGGCGAGGCGCAGTGCCGGCGCGGGGGCCGGCAGCAGGTAGGGCCGGCGCAGCTGGCGCGCCACCGCCCGTCCGATGTCCGTCGCGGAGGCCGGCACGGGCCCCGTGAGATTGACCGGCCCCGCCACCGCGACGTCCATGAGGTGACGGATCGCCCGCACCTCGTCCGTCAGGGAGATCCACGGCCACAGTTGTCCGCCGGGGCCCAGCGGCCCGCCCAGACCGAGGCGGGTGAGCGCGATCAGCGGTCGCAGCACGGCACGCGGGTGCAGCAGCGGGGCGGTGCGCAGGAGCACGACCCGGCAGCCGGGACCCGCCGCCAGGGCCTCGCGCTCCCAGTCGGCGCAGAGCCGGGCGAGAAAGGTGCGGCCCTCGCCGCTCGTCTCGTCGAGGTCCTCGCCGGGACGGTCGCCGTAGTAGCCGACGGCCGAGGCGCTGAGGAATGCGGGGGCGTCCGCGCCCAGCTCGCGCAGCGCGGTGGCGAGGCTGCGGGTGGGAGCGATGCGCGACTCGCGCAGCAGCTCCCGGTAGCCCCGCGTCCAGGGCAGCCGCGCGATGCTCGCCCCGTTGAGGCCCACCACCGCGTCCGCACCGGCGAGCAGTGCCGGGTCGAGCCTGGCACCGGGCTGCCACTGCGCCTCCTCTGCCGTGCGGGGCGGCCGGCGCACCAGCTGGGTCACCGTCGCCCCCTCGGCCCGCAGCGCCCGGGTGAGTTCCCCGCCGATGAGGCCCGAGCCTCCCGCGATCACGACGTGCCGCACGCGGGGCGCGCGCCGGGGCGGATCCCCTGGGCCCTCGGCCCGCCGATCCCGGTTCCGATCCTCAGCGCTCATGATCTCACCCTCCCGTTTCGTCTCGCCTGCCGGGCTACTTCCCGCTCCTCCACAGCTTCGACGGCCACCAGATCGCCTTGCCGATGTCGCTCGCGAGCGCCGGCACCAGCAGCGAGCGCACGACGAAGGTGTCCAGCAGCACGCCGAAGGCCACGATGAACGCGATCTGCACGAGGAACAGGATCGGGATCACCGACAGCGCCGCGAAGGTCGCCGCGAGCACCAGGCCCGCCGAGGTGATCACCCCGCCGGTGATGGCGAGTCCGCGCTGAATGCCCTCGCGCGTGCCGTGCAGCAGCGACTCCTCGCGCACGCGCGTCATCAGGAAGATGTTGTAGTCGATGCCGAGGGCGACGAGGAAGACGAAACCGTAGAGCGGCACGGCCGGATCGGCGCCCGGGAACTGGAAGATCCCGTTGAAGACGAGCGCGGCGACGCCCAGCGCGGTGCCGAAGGACAGCACGGTGGTGAGCACCAGCAGCACCGGGGCCAGGATCGAGCGCAGCAGCAGCATGAGGATGAGCAGGATCACGAGCAGCACCACCGGGATGATCAGCGTCCGGTCGTGGATGGAGGCCTGATTCGTGTCGACCGAGGTGGCGGTGACGCCGCCGATGAGCGCCCCGGTGCCGTCTGCCGCATCGGGACCGAGCTCGGCCCGGAGGCTGGTGACCGTCTCGGCGGCGGCATCGGAGTCGGCAGCGTCGCTGAGGGTGGCCTGCAGCAGCACCTTGCCGTCGCTGACCGTGGGCTCCGGGGCCGGGGTGCCGGGCGGGCCGAAGGCCTGGATGCCATCCTCCGTGACGGGGGCGGTGCCCGCGGGGGAGTCCGCGCTCGTCACGGCGACGCTCTCGACGCCGGCGTGCGCGAGCAGCGCGTCGACGGTGGGCTGCAGTTCGGCTTCGTCGACGAGCACGTAGGCGGGGCTGCCGGATCCGCCGGGGAAGTGCTCGCCGAGCACCTGCTGGCCCTCGCGGGCCTCGGAGGCGCCGAGCACCAGATCGGACTGCGGGACCCCCTGCGCCTGCAACTGCGGCACGAACGCGGCGCCCAGCGCGAGCACCAGCGCGGTGACGATCCAGATCGGCCGCGGGTGGCGCGCCACGAAGCGCGCGACGCGGGGCCAGATGCCGCGTCGCGGCATCCCGTTCTCCTCGCGGACGAGCTCCGGCTCGAAGGCGGGTCGCTTCGGCCAGAACGCCGCGCGCCCGAAGACGAAGAGCAGCGCCGGCAGCAGCGTGAGCGCCGCGAGCATGGCGAAGACGATGCCGATCGCCGCGACCTGGCCGAGCGTGCTGTTCGACTTCAGGTCGCTGAGCAGCAGGCAGAGGAGGCCGGCGATGACGGTGCCGCCGGACGCGAGCACCGGTTCGATCGAGCCCTTGATCGCGGCGAGGATCGCGGTGCCGCGATCCTCCGTGACGCGCAGCTCCTCGCGGAAGCGCGCGACCAGCAGCAGCGAGTAGTCGGTGGCGGCGCCGATGACGAGGATGAAGAGGATCCCCTGGGTCTGGCCGCTGAGCAGCAGCACGCCCGACTTGGCGAGGTTCCAGACCACGAGCAGCGCGGTGCAGAGCGCGAAGAGGCTCGTGCTCAGCACCACGATCGGCAGGAGCAGGGAGCGGTAGACGATCACGAGGATCACGAGCACGGCGAGCAGCGCGACCAGCAGCAGGATCCCGTCGATCCCGGCGAAACCGGCGACGAGATCGGCGGTGAAGCCGGCGGGGCCGGTGACGTAGACGTCCACGCCGTCCGGGGCGTCACCCCGGAGCGTCTGCCCGAGCCGCTCGACGGTGTCTGCGAGCTCGCCCTCCGAGTCGACGGGGACGAAGAGCTGCGCGGCGGCCCCGTCCTCGGAGGGGATGACGGGCGAGACGTCCTCGCCGACGCCCGCGATCGCCGTGGCGTCCTCGACGGCGCGCTGGATCCCGGACAGCCGCTCCTCGCCGAGCGCACTGCCGTCGTCGGTGGTGAACACCACGACGGCGGGGATCTCGTCCCCCTCGAAGAAGCCGTCCTGGGCGGCGCGCACCTCGGTCGCCTCGGCGGACTCGGGCAGGTAGGCGGTCTGGTCATTCGAGGACACCTCGTCGACCTTGCCGAAGAGCGGCCCGCCCATGCCGGCCGCGGCCAGCCAGACCAGGATCAGCACGGCTGGCAGCAGGATCCTGAGCGCTCGGAGGGGGCGCCGCCCCCGCCCGCCGGTCCGCCCTGCGGCGTGCTCCGCCGCGTGCGCGGTGCCCTCCGTCCCGGCCGTCCCGGCCGTGCTCTCCGTCCCGTGCTTCCCGCCCGCGCCGCTCATGGGCCCCCTTCCGGTGTCACCGCTAGCATATCCGTGCCGCGGAACGCCACGGGGGACGGATCCCTGGGCGGGCCGAGGCGGGAGGCGTAGCGTGGTGGCATGTCCTCCGCCCCGTCCTCCGCGCCGCCCCGCCTGGGCGCCGACTACGCCTCCCGCTTCCCCGAGCTGACGGTGCCCTGGCGCGCCGCCGCGTTCCCGTCGCCGGAGATCGTCGAGCTCGGCGAGGATCTGGCGAGGGAGCTGGGTCTCGACCCCGCATGGCTCCGCAGCGACGACGGCGTGCGTTTCCTCACCGGAGCCGAGCTTCCGGCCGGCGCCGCGCCCGTCGCGCAGGCCTACGCCGGGCACCAGTTCGGCGGCTACGTGCCGCGCCTGGGCGACGGGCGGGCGCTGCTGCTCGGGGAGCTCACCGACCGTGCCGGGCGCATCCGGGAGCTGCACCTGAAGGGTTCGGGGCCGACGCCCTTCGCGCGCGGCGGCGACGGCTTCGCCGCGCTCGGGCCGATGCTGCGCGAGCACCTCATGGGGGAGGCGATGCACGCGCTCGGCGTGCCGAGCTCGCGAGCCCTTGCGGTGCTGCGCACGGGTGCGCGCATCCACCGGCCGGAAGCGCTCGACCCTCTGCCGGGGGCGATGCTCGTGCGGGTCGCGAGCAGCCACCTGCGCGTGGGCACCTTCCAGTTCGCGCGCTCCCTCGACGATCCCGCCCTGCTGCGGCGCCTCGCCGACGCCGCGATCGAGCGCCACGCCCCGGAGCTGCTGGGAGCGGATCGCCGTTACCTGGGGCTGCTGGACGCGGTGATCGCCACGCAGGCGGAGCTGCTCGCCGCGTGGATGCTCGTGGGTTTCGTGCACGGGGTGATGAACACCGACAACACGACCATCTCGGGGGAGACCCTTGACTACGGCCCCTGCGCCTTCATCGACGCCTACGAGCCCGCCGCCGTCTTCAGCTCCATCGACCACGGCGGCCGCTACGCCTACGGCAATCAGCCCTCGATCGCCCTGTGGAACCTCACCCGCTTCGCCGAGAGCCTGCTGCCGCTGATCGCGGCCGAGGCCCGCGACACCGGAGGGGCCGAGGAGGACGCGGAGTCGCTCGCGCTCGCCGCGCTCGACCGCTTCCCCCAGCGCTACGGCGAGGAGTGGGGGAGGGGGATGCGCGCGAAGCTCGGGGTGGAACGGGCGGGCGTCCTCGGCGACGAGGCGCTGGCGGATGTGGCGGGCGCGATGCTCGCCGAGTGGAGGGATCGCGGCGTCGACTTCACGAGCGGTTTCGTGGCCCTCGGCGCGGCGGCGGACGGCGATGGGAGCGCCTACCGGGAGCTGCTCGGCGGCGTCCCCGGCGAGTGGTTCGACCGCTGGCTCGCACTGCGCCCCGACGCAGCGCGCATGGCTGCCGTCAATCCGCTGCGGATCCCCCGCAACCATCTGGTGGACGAGGCGCTGGAGGCCGCGACCGCAGGGGACCACGCCCCCTATGAGCGGCTCCTCGAGGCGGTCTCCCATCCCTTCGGGCCCCTCCCGGGCTTCGAGCGATACGAGCGCGCGGCGCCCGCGGGCTCCCGGCCGCACGTCACCTTCTGCGGAACCTGAGCTCACACCCGCCGGACAGGCGCGCCGCCTAGGGTGGGCGCATGGGACGCATCATCGTTTTCGGGGGACACGGGAAGATCGCGCTGCTCACCGAGCCGCTGCTCGCAGACCGCGGCGATGTGGTGACGGCGGTGATCCGGAATCCGGACCACGCGGAGGAGGTGCGGGCGGCGGGTGCCACGCCGCTCGTCGCAGACGTGGAGCGGCTCGGTGTCGCCGAGCTTGCGGAGCTCGTCTCCGGTCACGACGCCGTGGTGTGGTCGGCCGGAGCGGGCGGCGGCGATCCCGAGCGCACGCGGGCCGTCGACCGCGACGCGGCGATCCGCTCCATGGAGGCCGCGATGCGCGCGGGGGTGCGGCGCTATGTGATGGTCTCGTACTTCGGGGCGGGCCCGGATCACGGGGTGCCGCCCGAGAACCCGTTCTTCGCGTACGCCGAGGCGAAGGCTGCGGCCGACGAGTGGCTCCGGGCCTGCGGGCTCGACTGGACCGTGCTCGCTCCGAGCGCCCTCACCCTCGAAGCGCCGAGCGGGCGCATCGACCCCTTCGCCGGCTCCGCCACGCAGGTGTCCCGCGGCAACGTGGCCCGCGTGATCGCGGCCGTGCTGGCGGACGACACCACGGTCCACCGTACGCTGCGCTTCAACGACGGGGAGCTCCCCATCGCGGAGGCCGTCGCCGCCTGATCGCCCGGGTCCTCGGCCCCGGCCCCGCCCCGGTCCCGCCCCGCCGGCCGGCGGAGCGTGCCAGGCCGGGCGGGGCCGGGGCATGGGCCGGGGAGCTGAGGGCCTCAGGCCGTCTGACCCTCGTGCTTGCCCTCGGCGATCTCCTCGACGAGCTTCGCGTTGAATGCGGGAAGGTCGTCGGGGGTGCGGCTCGTCACCAGGCCCTGGTCCACGACCACCTCCTCGTCCACCCACTCCGCCCCGGCGTTCTGCAGATCGGTGCGCAGGCTCGCGTAGGAGGTCACGGTGCGCCCGCCGAGCACATCCGCGTCGGCCAGGATCCAGCCGCCGTGGCAGATCGCGCCCACGGGCTTGTGCTGCGCGAAGAAGTCGCGCGTGAAGTCGACGGCGTGCTGGTCGAGCCGGATCTGGTCGCCGTTCACCACGCCGCCGGGCAGCACGAGCGCGTCGTAGTCGGCGGCGCTCACCGCGGAGGTGGCCCGCGAGGCGTTCACCTCGTGGCCGTTCTTCCCGCGGATCGTACCCGTCTCGGTCGAGACGATCTCGGTC
Organism: Leucobacter massiliensis; assembly: GCF_002982315.1. Taxonomy (GTDB): domain Bacteria; phylum Actinomycetota; class Actinomycetes; order Actinomycetales; family Microbacteriaceae; genus Leucobacter; species Leucobacter massiliensis. Next base: position 33,362 of record NZ_MWZD01000016.1, read on the forward strand.
TGCGCGCCGTGCTCTTCGAGCGCCTTCTGGGGTTCGGTCAGCTCCGAGTCCTCGAAGCCGTCGGTCGCGAGGATCGCTACACGCTTGCCGGTGAGATGGGACATGCTCTTCTCCTGGGGTCTGCTCGATCGATTCGGTCCCCTCCAGTGAAGCGCGCGGCGCCGCGCTCATGCACCCCGTTGCGAGCGGCGCGGCGAGCCGATATGGGCGCGTCGCGCGACGCTCAGAACCCCGTCTCGCCGATGGGCGCCCGCCCCTCCGGCCACGTGACGGAGGCCACGAACTCCGGGTGCTTCCGCAGCCAGCCGGCGACGAAGGGGCAGTGGGGCACGATCGTGACCCCCAGCTCCCGCGTCTGCTCCAGCGCCCGCTCCACGAGGACGCTGCCGAGACCCCGCTCCGTGAAGGCGGGGTCGATCTCGGTGTGGGTGAAGTCGTAGGAGCCGTCGCCGGGGCGGTACTGCGCGAAGCCGGCGGGGTGCCCGTCGACCCGGATCACGAAGCGGTTCCCCGCCGCGTCCCGCGTCACCTCGATGGCGTGCTGATCGTTCATCGCGTCCTCCTCGCGCTGGGCCGCGCGAGCCGGAGAGGCGTTCGCAGCGGCGGTGCTGGTGCAGGACTCTTCACCCTCGCACCGTTCCCGGGGAATCAGCCGTGCGCGGTCTCCGGGAGCGCGGGCCGGTTCACCGGCGAGTCGGGGGCGCCGTTCGCGAGCAGCGACGCCACGTTCTGCGCCTGGATGCGCACGTACTCGATCTCCGTGCGCGCGGAGAAGTAGGCGATGTGCGGGGTGAGCACCACGTCGTCGCGGCCGAGCATGGGGTGATCGGGTGCGGGCGGCTCCGCTTCGAGGACGTCGAGCGCGGCCCCGGCGAGATGCCCGGAGTCGAGGGCGGCGGCGAGCGCGTCGTGATCGACGAGACCGCCGCGAGACACGTTCACCAGGGTGGATCCGGCGGGCATCTGCGCGAGGAACTCGGCGTCGACCATCCCGCTCGTCTCGGGGGTGAGCGGGAGGTGCAGCGAGAGGTGGTGCGCGGTGCGGCGCAGCTCGCCGAGTCCCGTGCGGGTGACCCCGAGCGCCGCGAGCTCGGCCCGCACCTCGGGGGTGTCGGGGAGCAGCGGGTCGTATCCGAGGACGCGGCCGAAGAGGGGGGCGGAGATGCGCGCCAGTTCGCGGCCGATGCGCCCGAGCCCGACGATGCCCAGCGTGGTTTCGCTGAGCCGCGGCGGGGCGGTGGCCGCCCGCTCGTTCCAGCGCTCGGGGGTGGCGGAGGCCGTGTAGGAGGCCAGCTGGCGCAGCGAAGCGAGCAGGATCGCGAGGGTGTGCGTGGCGACCTCCTCGGTGGCGGCGCCGGGGACGTTCGTCACCCACACCCCGCGCTCCGAGGCGGCGGCCACGTCGACGTAGTCGAAGCCCATGGACATGAGCGAGATGATGCGCAGCTCCGGCAGCGCCTCGATGACGCTCCGGTCGATGGCCGCGTAGCCGGGGAGCAGCGCGACGGCGTCGCGGGATCCTGCGATGATCCGCTCCGGATCCCGCGTGCCGAGCACGCGGACCTCGAATCCCTGCTCCTCCAGCAGCCGGATCCCCGCGGCGGGGTCGGTGTCCTCCACGTCGGTGTAGACGGCGACGGGCCGGTTCGTGCTCACGGTCTCACCGTCCTTCCGAGGCGTCGAAGCTCGCCTGCTCGATGTGGATGAGCTGCAGGCCGCCCGCGGCGACCGCCTCCGCGACGGCGGCGCTCAGCTCCGCCCGGTTGCGCGCGCGGCGCCCGGTGCCGCCGAAGGCCGCTGCGAGCGCGGGCCAGTCGGGCTGTGCGAGCCGGACGCCGATGGGGGCGATGCCGGCGTCGGCCTCGTTCTGCTGGATCTCCGCGTAGCCGCCGTTGTCGACGACGATGACGGTGACGTCCTCGCCCTGCTCGACGACGGTCATGAACTCGTTCACGGAGAACATGAGCGCACCGTCGCCGGTGACCACGATCGCGGGGCGCCCGGGCGCGGCGATCCGGGAGCCGAGCGCGGCCGGGACGCCGTAGCCGAGGGTCGCGTAGGTGGTCATGTAGGGCGTCGAGTTGGGGGTGCGCACCCGCAGGGTGTTGAGCAGTCCCCAGTAGGCGATCTGCGAGGAGTCGGTCGCGACGATCGCGTCGGCGGGCAGCGCCGCGGCGATCGCCTCGGCGATGGCGGTGTTCTCGGGGGAGAGCGCCGCGCATTCGGCGCGCACGGCGCCCAGCGTCTCGGCGACGAGCGCCTCGGCGCGGGTGGTCGCGGGGGCCGCCGCCTCCGTCTTCGGGATCAGTGCGGCGAGGGCCGCGCGGGCATCGCCCACGATCCCGATCCGCGCCTCCTGGTTCTTGTGGATCTGCGAGGGGAGCAGGTCGACGCGGATCACCGCGCCGCGGGCGTCGAGCCGGTCGACCCAGAGCTCGGCCTCGCCGAGCTTCGAGCCGACGACGAGCAGCACGTCCGCGTCGCGGGCGAGCTCGCGCGCGGCGGCGAGCCTGAGGTTGGCGCCCAGCGCGAGGGGGTGGTGCTCGTCGAGCACGCCCTTCGCGTTGCCGGTCGTGACCACCGGGGCGCCCAGGCGCTCGGCGAGGATCCGCAGCTCCGCGGCGGCGCCGCGGGAGCCGCCGCCCGCGAGGATGACCGGAGTGCTCGCGGCCGAGAGCAGCGCCGCGGCCTCGGCGATCGCGCCCGGGTCGGGCGCGGCGACCGGGGCCGCCTCGCGTGCGGCGGTCGCCTCCTGCGGCAGCTCGCAGCTCTCCTCGAGCAGGTCGAGCGGCACCTCCACGTACACGGGCCGGGGGCGGCCCGTCGCGAAGAGCGCGAAGGCGTCGTGGATCGCGGCGACGGCCTCCTCCGCGGTCTGCACGCGCCGGCCCCACTCGACGATCGCGGAGGCCGCCGCGAGCTGGTCCTTGGTCTCGTGCAGGGTGCCCACGTCGGCGAACTCGGCGCCGCGCGCCGGTCCGGGGGCGATCAGGATCATCGGCCGGGACTCGCAGTACGCGGTGCCCGCCGCGGAGAGGGCGTTGAGCAGGCCGGGCCCGCTCGTGGTGATGACGACGCCCGGCTTGCCGCTCTGCAGCGACCAGCCGTCGGCGGCGTAGCCCGCCCCCTGCTCGTGCCGGGCCGTGACGGCGCGGATCCCCAGCGCGGTCAGCGGCCGGTAGAACTCGAGGTTGTGCGTGCCCGGGATCCCGAACACGGTGTCGACGCCGTAGTTGCGCAGGGTCTCGATGACCACCCAGCCGGTGGTGCGTTTTGCGATGGTTTCCAAGGGTTCCTCGTGTTCGTTGGGGAAGGGCGGGGGCGGGCCGGCGCGGGCGCGGCGGTGCCGCGGCTCAGCGGTCCGTCGTGTCGATCGCCGTGGTGTCGAGCCGCGGCCGGAAGGATCCCGTCACGGGCGCGGCGTCCGAGTGCTGCGGGGCGAAGCGCACGCCGATCCAGGCGACGAGCGTGAGCAGGCCGAAGAAGGCGACGACCGACCAGAAGTTGCCGTCCGTGAGCACGAGCAGCAGCGAGGCGATCGCGGGCGAGAGCCCGCCCCACACCGCGGCGCCGACGCCGTAGGAGAGCGACATCGAGGTGTATCGCGACTGCGGGCGGAACATCTGCGCCATCAGGGTCGACAGCGGGGCCCACGCGCCGCTCAGGGTGACGCGGATGAGGATCACGAAGAGCCAGATGAGTGCGACGTTCTTCGCCTGGATGGACAGCACCAGCGGGATGATGACGAGGAAGGAGGGGATGATCCCGAGGTACATCACGCGCTTCGGCCCGATCTTGTCGCCCAGCGCGGCGATGGGCAGGGTCACCAGCATCTCGACGAGCGAGGCGATGGTGAGCGCCCCGAGGATCACGGTCGGGTCGAGGCCGATCTCGGGCGAGTCGGCGTAGTTCTGCACGAAGGTCGTGGCGATCACGTAGCCTCCGGAGGACATCGCGATGATGCAGAAGCCGAGCAGGATCGGCGCCCAGTTGTTCTTCAGGGCGAACAGGATCGGGGTGGACTGCTCCTGGCCGCCGACCTTCTCCTCGAACACCGGAGTCTCCTCGACGCGGAAGCGCACCCAGAAGCCGACGCCGATGAGCACGATGCTGAAGAGGAACGGCAGGCGCCAGCCCCAGCTCAGCAGCGCGTCCTGTCCGAGCGCCGAGAGCGCCCAGAAGGCACCGGTGGCCATCAGCGCACCGAGCGGGTTGCCGACCTGGGTGAAGCCGCCGTAGAAGGTCTTCCACTTCGGCGGCGCGCTCTCCACGGACATGAGGCTCGCCCCGCCCCACTCGCCGCCGACGGCGAGGCCCTGCGCCATGCGGCAGAGGATCAGGAGGACCGGGCCCCAGATGCCGATGGCCGCGTAGCCGGGCAGCACGCCGACGAGCGTCGTGGCGACGCCCATGAGCACGAGGGTCATGGTGAGGGCGGGCTTGCGGCCGAGCTTGTCGCCGATGTGCCCGAAGATGATGCCGCCCAGGGGGCGCATGAAGAACGCGACCGCGTAGGTGCCGAAGGAGGCGAGGGTCGCGAGCGCCGGGTCGAGGTCCTCCGGGAAGAACACGTAGGGGAAGATGATCGCGGCTGCCGTGGCGTAGACGTAGAAGTCGTACCACTCGATGGAGGTGCCGACGAGCGCGGCCATTCCCCCCTTCAGCGCGCGTCTGTGCGAGTTGGGCGGGGCGGTCGCTGTTGCGGACATGAGAGCTCCTTTGCTGGATGCCGGGTGGTGTGCGGGGTGGTGCTGCGGGGCCGGGTCACCGGGCGTAGACGCGCTCGCCGCCGACCCAGGTCTGCGTGACGGTGATGCCGGAGAGCTCCGGTACGGGGGTGGTCCGGGGGTCGCGGTCGAGGACGGCGAAGTCGGCGCGCTTGCCGGGCTCGATGCTGCCGAGCTCGTCCTCGCGGCCGAGGGCGCGCGCGGCCGTGATGGTGTGCGCGCGCAGCGCGGTGTCGAGGGAGACGGCCAGCTCCTCGGGGCCCAGCTGGGTGCCGCGGCGGGTGATGCGCGAGACGGCGGCCTGGATCGCCTCCATCGGACGCGGGTCGGCGACGGGTGCGTCCGAGGAGATCGTCACGGGGACGCCGGCGCGCTCGAACTCGCCCAGCGGGTTGAAGCGCTCGCCGGGCGTGCCGATGGCCTGCTCGACGCCCTCGCCCCAGTTGTAGTGGTGCTGCGGCTGGTTCACCGGGTAGATGCCGGCGCGGGCCATGCGCTCGATCTGCTCGGGGGTGGGGAGGCCGCAGTGCTCGATGCGGTGGCGGGCGTCGGCGTCCGGCCGCTCTGCGAGGGCCTCCTCGATGGCGCCGATGACCATCTCGAGCGCCGTGGGCGACTGGGAGTGGGTGGCGGTCTGCAGTCCGACGCGGTGCGCCCGCTTGATGAGCTCGGCGTAGTCGCGCGGCTCGTGGTAGAGCTGCCCGGTGCGGCACGGGTCGCCGACGTAGCCGTCGGGGAAGTAGGCGGTCCAGCCGCCGAGCGTGCCGTCGGAGTAGAACTTGATGCCGGCGAAGCTCAGGTGCTCGTTGCCGAACTGGCCGTGCAGGCCCATTTCGATGGCTTCGTCGAGCAGGTGCGAGAGCAGGTACATGCTCACCCGCACCTTCAGATCGCCGGCTTCCGCGAGGCGCAGGTACATGTCGAACTCCCGGCGGCTGACCTGCGCGTCGCCGATGGTGGTGACGCCTCCGGCGAGGAAGTTCTCCTGGGCGGCGGCGAGCTGGCGGCGGTGCTCCTCCGGCTCGTCGGCGAGGTGGAAGTTGGGTCCGTGGTGGCCGATCTTGACGCCCTCGAGTCCGGTGAGCACATTGCAGGCGGCGTCGGAGAGCTCGCCGGTGAGCTCGCCGTCGGCGTCGCGGAAGAACTCGCCGCCCTTCGGGTTGGGAGTGTCGCGGGTGACGCCGTGCAGCTCGAAGGTGTACGAGTTCACGACGCCGCCGTGGCCGGAGGCGTTCATGAGGTACACCTCGCGGTCGGTGGCGACCTCGTCGAGCTCGAAGCGGGTCGGGTGGCGGCGCTCGGCGAGGTTGCGCTGCTCGTAGCCGTAGCCGCGGATCGGGCGGCCGGCGGGGAGTTCCCGGGCGGCCTGGCGCAGCAGCTCGATGATCTCCGGGATGGAGCCGGCGCGCTCGGGGCCGCAGTCGACCCAGCTCATCATCTGGCCGAGCATCAGCGGGTGGGCGTGGGCGTCGATGAACCCGGGCACCACGACGGCGTCGCCCAGCTCGACGAGCTCGGCCGGGAGCGCGCTCACCTCGGCGGCGGCGGCGCGGCACGCGTCGATGTCACCCACGTGCGCGATGCGGTCCCCGAGCACGAGGAATGCCTCGGGGGTCGTCCCCGCTGCGTCGAGCGCGTGGATGCGCGCCGCGGTGATGATCTGCGGTGCTGCCGGGGCCGGTGCCTGGGTGAACGCGAGCTTGCGCACGGTGAACTCCTTCGTGTCGGATCGCTCCGAGCGTACGCATCTTCGCCGCCGAAGAAAAACCAGAATGTGCGTCGCGAAACACTCTGTCGTCGAAATGTCGCTCCCAGTGGGCAAAAGTGCGTGATCTGCTGTGAAAAGAGCGAGCCCGGCAGCGTTTTTGCCAGATTCGGCGCGATGCATCTGGCAGGATGGCCGGCGTGGAAGACATCGACGAGGACCTCATCCGGGCGCTGCAGCTCGACGGCCGTGCGCAGTTCTCCGCGCTCGCAGACCGCCTCGGGGTGCACCGCGGCTTCGTCGCCCAGCGCGTCCACGAGCTCATCGCCGAGGGCGAGATCCGGATCCTCGCCGCCGTCCACCCCCGCGTGGTGGGGCTGCCGATCCAGGCGAATCTGCAGCTGCGGCTGAGCGGCCCGACCTCGCCGGTCTTCGAGCGTCTGAGCGAGTTCAGCAATGTGGTCTTCCTGTCGGAGATCAGCGGTCGCACCCAGGCCGTCGTCGAGGTGTGGGCCGCCGATCAGGAGGACGTCGGGCGCTCGGTGCGGGCCATCCAGGCGATCGACGGGGTCGTCGGCGTCGACTTCTCCCTCTACGACCGCGTGCTGCGCAGGCTCCGCCTCGGCGAGGATCCGGCGGTCTCCGACCTGGTGTTCGACGACTTCGACATCGCCCTCATCGCCGAGCTGCAGCTCGACGGGCGGCTGACCTTCGGCGAGCTGTCGCGTCGCACGGGCCGCTCCGCCTCGGCCTGCCGCGCGCGCGTGCTGCGCCTGCTCGACTCGGGCGTGATGCGCATCGGGGCGGTGCGCAGCCGGCGCAGCGCGACGAGCTCGGTCCTCTCGGGCGTGGGGGTGATCCTGCGCGGCGGCGAGGGCGCCGCCTCGGTCGAGGAGCTGCTGCTCGGGGTGCCGACGATCGAGTTCGCCGCGCGCACCCTCGGCCGCTACGGCCTGATCGCGACGATCGCCGCGCGCTCGCTCGTGGACTACACGGAGATCGTGCGTGCGCTGCGCGCCCACCCGGAGGTCGCGCGGGTGGAGACCTGGATCCACGCCCACGTCTGGGTCGAGCGCTACGAGTGGAGCCTCGACCGGCTGGAGCGCAACCGCCGCGCGTGAATGTCAGTGGTGCCCGGTAGCGTCGCGCGCATGGGACAGATCATCTACGACGCCGCGACCACGCTCAACGGATTCATCGCCGACCAGCAGCACTCGCTCGACTGGCTGTTCGCCGTGGAGGGCGGTGAGCAGCCCGAGGAGGGGCTCTACCCGGCGCACGCGACGGTGCTGGTCGAGGGGGCGCACAGCTACGAGTGGGTGCTGCGGCACGAGCGGCTGCTCGAACGGCCCGAGCGGTGGGGCGAGCTCTACGGCGAGAAGCCGATCTTCGTCTTCACCTCGCGTGAGCTGCCCCTGCCCGCCGGCGCCGATGTGCGCTTCGTCTCGGGCGAGGTCGCGGCGGCGCTGCCCGCTATCCGCGCGGCAGCGGGCTCGGGCGATATCTGGGTGCTCGGCGGAGGCGAGCTGGCGGGCCGCTTCTTCGACGCGGGGGCGCTGGACCGCATCGAGCTGTCCGTCGCTCCCGCCGCGCTGCCCTCCGGCGCCCCGCTGCTGCCGCGCCGCATCGGCCCCGAGCGCCTCCGCCTGCGCGAGGCCCGCCCCGTCGGCCAGTTCGCCCGCCTCGCCTACGATGTGCTCCCCGCCCACGCCGCGCCCGCCGCCTGAACCACCGCGCAGGCTCCTCGGCCTGGGCCCCCGCGCCCCCGGAGAGCCGGGCTCCCGGGATCTCCGGCGCAATAGCATCATTAGTGATACTGCTCAGGGGCGATGAGGTGCGGCAGGTCGTCGCGGACCGTCGCTACTCCGGCAAGTTCGTGGTTCGCCTGACGCCCGAGGCGCACCGGCAGCTCGCGCTCGAAGCCGCCGAGCAGCGGGTCTCGCTCAATCGCCTCGCGGCGAGCCGCCTCGTCGGCGCCTGAGCCCCGGCTCCTCCCCGTCGAGCGCTGCCCCGCGCGACCCCGCCCGCCGCTCAGGCGACGACGTCGGCGACGGCGCGGCCGGCGGTGCGCCCCGAGAACAGGCATCCGCCGAGGAAGGTGCCCTCCAGTGCGTTGTAGCCGTGCAGTCCGCCTCCGCCGAAGCCCGCCGCCTCGCCCGCCGCGTAGAGCCCCGGCACGGGCGCGCCGTCGGACCCCAGGGCGCGGGCGGAGAGGTCCGTCTGGATCCCGCCGAGCGACTTCCGGGTGAGCACGTGCAACTGCACCGCCGCGAGCGGCCCCGCGGCCGGATCGAGCAGCCGGTGCGGGGCCGTGGTGCGCGAGAGCCGGTCCCCCAGGTAGCGCCGCGAGTTGCGGATGCTCATGGCCTGCGCGTCCTTCGAGAAGGGGTTCAGCATCTCCGCGTCGCGCTCCCGCACCACCCGCTCCACCGCGGCGGCGTCGAGCAGCGGCTCCTCGGTGAGCGCGTTCATGCGTTCCACCAGCTCGGGCACCGTCGGAGCCGACACGAAGTCGGCGCCGCGGTCGATGAAGGCCTGCACGGGCCCCGGCGCCCCACGTCCGAGCCGCGTGCGCAGCAGCAGCCGGCGATCCCGCTCGGTGATGTCGGGGTTCTGCTCGGAGCCGGAGAGCGCGAACTCCTTCGCGGCGATGCGGTGGGTGACGATGAACCACGAGTGGTCGTGGGCGGCGATGAGCGGATCGGTGCGCAGCATGCGCAGCGTGGCGAGGGTGTCGTGGCCCGGCAGTCCCGGCGGCGGGAGCCGGCGCCCCAGCGCGTCGAGCCACAGCGGCGAGGGGCCGGGCAGGATCCGGATCGCGTGCCCCGGCCACACCGGGTTCCAGTTGCGCACGCCCTCGGTGTAGTGCCACATCCGGTCCCGGTTGACGAGCCGCGCGCCCGCCGCCTCCGCGATCCCGAGCATCCTGCCGTCCACGTATGCCGGCACTCCGGTGATCATGCGGCGCGGGGGAGTGCCCAGCCGCTCCGGCCAGAATCTGCGCACCAGCCCGTGGTCACCGCCGATCCCGCCGCTCGCGACGATCACCGCCCCGGCCCGCAGCTCGAAGTCGCCGACCGCCTCACGGGACGACACCGTGCCGCGTGCGTTCGCGTCGGGGGCCAGCACCGTGCCGCGGACCCCCGCGACGCGCCCGCCCTCCACGATCAGCTCGTCGCAGCGGTGCCGGTGCAGGATCCGCGTCCGCCCCGTCGCCGCGGCCTCCTGCGCGGCCGCGACGAACGGCCCCGCAACGCCGGTGCCCTTGCCCCACGGCACGTGGAAGCGCGGCACCGAGTTGCCGTGCCCGCCCGCGGTCAGGCCGCCGCGCTCGGCCCAGCCGACGACGGGCGTCAGCTCGATCCCGGCCTCGCGGATCCACGCCCGCTTCTCGCCCGCCGCGAACTCGACGTAGGCGCGTCCCCAGCGCTCGGCCCACAGGTCCTCGGGGTGCTCGCCGTCGAGCCGGTCCCACTGGGCGCTGCCCCGCCAGTCCTGCCACGCGAGCTCGAAGGAGTCCCGCACGCGCAGGCGTCGCTGTTCGGGGGAGTCGACGAGGAAGAGCCCGCCGAAGGACCACCAGGCCTGACCACCGAGATCCTGCGGTCCCTCCTGATCGACGATGACGGTGCGCAGCCCCGCGCGGTGCGTTTCGCGTGCGGCGACGAGCCCGGCGAGGCCCGCGCCCACGATGATGACGTCGGCGTCCATGCCCCCATTATCGGCCTTCGCCCGCGAATCAGGCGTCAGCGTCGCCCGCGCTGCTCCTGTCGGCGCGCTCCTGGCCGGTGAGCGCCTGAATGGCCGTCATGATGCGCTCGGTGGCCTCGCGGCGGGCGCGGCCGCCGGGAAGTCCGGCGAGGTCGCCGAGCGGGATGGGCGGGCCGAAGCGCACGGCGACCCGCTCGCGCCTCCCGGCGCGCGGCTCGCGCAGCCGCCGGTTCGTGCCGATCAGTCCGACCGGCACCACGGCGGCCCCGGTCTCGAGCGCCATCCACGCCGCCCCGGGCTTGCCGGGGGAGAGGCGGCCGTCGCGGGAGCGGGTGCCCTCGGGGAACACGGCGAAGACGTGTCCCTCCGCGAGGACCCGGCGTCCGGCTTCGAGCGCGGCCTGCGCCGCGGCGGAGGCCTCCCGGTGCACCGGGATCGCGCCGATCTGCCGGAAGAACCAGCCGCCGAGCCGGGAGCGGAACAGGGAGGCCTTCGCCAGGAACTGCACCTTCCGCGGCGAGCAGCTGGGGATCAGGATCGTGTCGAGCCCGGAGAGGTGGTTGCTCACGAGCAGCACCGGCCCGCTCGCCGGCACGTGCTCCCTGCCCGTGACCCGCGGCCGGAATCGCAGCCACAGCAGCGGCCGGAGCACCGCCCGCCCGATCGTGAAGACGGGGCCGGGACGCGCGATCCGGGCGCTTGCGGAGCCGGGAGCGCCGGCGGAGTCCTCGGGACCGCCCACGAGACTCAGCCCGCCGTGCGCTCGTACTGCCGGGCCTGGCCGTGCACCCCCGCGAAGCGGAACGGCGCGCGCGTCACGCGGGGCGTCTGCGCGTCCTCGGTGCTCGGCAGCACGCGGGCGTGCAGCTCACGGTACTCGGCGACCTCCAGCGGCACCCGCGCGTCGAGCGCGGCCTCCACCCGGGAGGCCGCTCCGTGCTCCGCGTAGCCCGGCTGCACCACGCCCGTCAGGAACTCGCTCACGCTGCCCGAGCCGTAGCTGAACATGCCGATGCGGCGTCCCGCCAGCTCCGTGTCGTGATCCAGCAGCGCCGCGAGCGCCGCGTAGAGCGATGCCGTGTAGCTGTTGCCGAGCCGCCGGTTGTAGATCGAGCCGGTGAAGAGCCCCGTGTCGCGTGCCCCGGCGGGCGCGGCCGCCTGCTCCTCGCGGGTGAGCGCCGCGCTGAGCGGCGCACCGGTGTGCTCGGCCAGCCGCTGCTGCCCCTTCTTCGCCATCTTGGTGAAGGGCTGGTGGTAGAGCATCCGGTCGATCTGGTCGATCTCCGGTCCTCCCTGCGCCCGCAGATCGTCCCAGGAGCCGGTGAGCGCGTCGAGGTAGGCCGACATCGACAGTGCACCGTCGACCACGGCCGTCGTCGAGTCGTTCGGCCGCCAGAAGTCGTCGACGTCGGCCGTGAAGATCCCGGCCGCCCGTTCGATCTCGACGAGCGCGGGGTTCTCGCCGACGAGCATCGCCACGGCGCCCGCCCCCTGCGTGGGCTCGCCCGGCGAGTCGAGGGCGTAGCGCGCGACGTCGCTCGTGATGACCAGCACCCGCTCGCCGGGGAAGCGGGAGACGATCCCGATCGCGGCCTGCAGCGCGGCGGTGCCGCTGTAGCAGGCCTGCTTGAACTCGGTGACCCGCACCTGCGGCGGCAGGCCGAGCAGCCGGTGCACGGACACCCCCGCGGCCTTGGACTGGTCCACGCCGGACTCGGTCGCGAAGATCAGGGTCCGGATCCCGTCGATGCCGTTGCGCTCGATGACGGGCAGCGCGGCCGAGGCGCCCATGGTGATGATGTCCTCGTCGGGCGCGGGGAAGCTCATCTGGTCCTGGCCGAGCCCCAGCCGGTACTTGGCGGGGTCGACGCCAGCGTACTCCGCGAGGCGGTCCAGCTCGACGACGTGGTGCGCGGTCGCCAGTTCGAGGTCGTGAATGCCGATCGAGGTCATGCGCTCGGCCGCTCCTTCCGCTCCATGAGCAGGTGCGCTGCCATCAGCTCACCGGGGTTGGTCTGGGCTGCGAGGAGGGAGAGCTCCCCGCAGAGCACGGTCGCGGCCATGAGCGCCGCGAGGCGACGGGCGTTGTCGCCGGGCTCGCGCGGCTCGCGGCAGCCGAGCCGTTCGAGGTTCTCGTTCACGTGGGCGAGGTGCTTGCCGTTGCCCACGGTGCCCACGATGAGGTGCGGCAGCGTGCAGGAGAAGTAGAGCCCGTCCTCGCGCGCCTCCGCGTAGGTGATGCCCTGCGAGCCCTCGACGATGTTCGCGGCGTCCTGCCCGGTGGCCAGGTAGAAGGCGAGCAGCATGTTCGCGTAGTGGGCGTTCGCGGAGCGGATCGCGCCCGCGATGGTGCTGCCCACGAGGTTCTTGCGCACGGCGAGCTCCGCGATGCGGGTGGCGGTGGTGCGCAGCCGCCGCTCCACCACCTCGTGCGGGAGCAGCATCTCGGCGACCACATTGCGGCCGCGGCCGAGGATCCCGTTCACGGCGGTCGCCTTCTTGTCCGAGCAGAAGTTGCCCGAGATGGAGCCGTAGTCGACGCCGAGACCCCAGGAGAGGATGCGCTGCATGAGCGCGTCCGAGGCGTTCGTCACCATGTTGTGCCCGGAGGCGTCGCCGGTGAGGAACGCGAAGCGTACGAAGAGCAGATTGCCCACCACCTCGGGGTGGGCTTCGAGCAGCTGCGCGTGGCGGCTGCCCGCCGCGACGACCTCCTGCAGCTCGGGCAGGCGGTCACGGATCGTGCGCGCGGCCGCGTCGGCGCCGACCGCCCCTTCCGCGACGAACAGCACGGAGCGGGTCATGCGCTCGCCGATGACGACGGTGCGGATCCCGCCCTCGATCTCGCGCGAGATGCTCGCGCCGCGACCCACGGAGGGCCACAGCGGGGTCTCGTAGGTGGCGAGCGGCACCGAGATCTCGGCGTGCGGCGCATCGCCGGCGACGGCGTCGCCGCTGACGCGCAGCGGGCCGACCCAGCGGGTCGGTATCTCGGTGACGAGGGTGTCGGAGTCGGTCACGTCGGTGCTCCTCGGATGGGTGGCAGGGGGGATTCGGTTCGGGATCGCGGGGCGCGGGGTCTCTCGCGGTGCGGGATCGCGGGAGGGGGCGCGGGCCGGTCCTTCGCTCAGGGCCCGGATCGGGAGGCGAGCGCGACGAGGTCGATGCCGCGCAGTCGGCAGTATTCTGCCAGGCGCCCGCGCACGAGCAGGTCGGTGGATCCGAGCGCGGCCGGGGTCTCGGCGCCCAGGAGCGCGAGGATCGCGGTGGTCTGCGCGATCCAGCGCTCGATCAGCGGCACGAGCGCCTCGGCGCCGCCGGCGAGCAGCGGCTGCAGGAAGCTGCCGGCCACCCCCACCGCGCCCGCTCCGGCCGCGAGGGCCTTCACCACGTCGAAGGGGTTCCGCACCCCGCCCGAGGCGAGCAGCCGGGGGCCGTCCGCCGGCGCGTCGAGCAGGCAGGCGAGGGCAGACTGGCCGAAGCCGGAGAGCATCGCGAAGTCGCCGCCCGCGCTGCGGCTCGCGCTGTCGTGGCGCGCGTTCTCGATGCGCAGGAAGTCGGTGCCGCCGGCGCCGCTGACGTCGGCGAACTGCGCGCCGAGCTCGGCGAGCCGCCGCAGCGTGCGGCGGCTGAGGCCGAAGCCGACCTCCTTCACGATCACGGGCACGGGCGAGGCCGCGATGATGCGCTCGACGGATCGCTCCCAGCCGGAGAAGTCGCGGCTGCCCTCGGGCATCGCCGTCTCCTGCACGGCGTTGAGGTGCAGCTGCAGCGCGTCGGCCCGCAGCAGCTCGACGGCGCGCACGGCGTCGTCGGCGTCCCGTCCCACGCCGATGTTGGCCATCACGAAGCCGTCGGGGTTCTCCTCGCGGATCACCGCGAAGCCGCCGGCGGCTTCGGCGTCGTCGAGCGCGACCGACACCGAGCCGCAGGCCATCGGCATGCCGGTCTCGCGGGCCGCGATGGCGAGTTCGCGGTTGATGCGGGTCGTCCACTCGGTGCCGCCGGTCATGCCGTTCGCATAGAAGGGCGTGGGCCAGTGCCACTCGCCGAGACGCACCGACAGTTCGACGCGCTCGGCGTCCACGCCTGCGAGGGCGTGGTGCACGAACTCGAGGTCGTCGAAGTCGGTGCGACCGCGGGGCTCGTCGCGCTGCTCACGGGCGAGGCGCACGTGGTCGTCTTTGCGGGCCGCTCGTTCAGCGTCCATGGTCGTCCTCCCTCACGGATGCCGCGAGCGGCAGCACCCGTATCCCGCGCGATTCCCACTCGCGCACGATCGCGTCGGCGTCGGCGTCGGCGCTCGCGTCGGCTTCCGCGCCCGCCCCGCCGCGCACCGGCACGAGCGCGATCCCGCAGTCCCCGCCGCCGGCGCCCGAGGGCTTGGCTGCCGCTCCGTGCCGCTCAGCGGTGTCGCACAGCGCCGCGAGCTGCGCGGTCTCGATCTCCACTCCGCTCTGCTCGCCGAGGCCGCGCAGCAGGCTCCGGGCGCTCCGCACCGCATCCAGCACCGCGCCGCCGTCGCCCTCCTCGATCCCGGCCGCGAGCGCGTCGACGCATCGGCGGCTGCGCTCGGCGAAGGAGGCGGGATCCGAGGGACCGCTCGACGCCTCCCGGGCCGGCGGCCCCGATACGTCATCGCCGCCTGCTTCCGGTACGTGGAGCCCCGGCCGGGGGTCCACGAGCACCGAGCGTCCCGTCTCCGCGACCATGAGCTCGGTCGACACGGGCGAGCCGGTCCAGCCCACGAGCAGGCGCACGCCGCCGGGCTCGGGCAGCCGGGTCACGGAGAAACCGCGCCATGCCTCCTCGGAGGCGAGTGTCGCCGCGACCCCGTGCCGCTGCCGTGACGCGCGCAGCGCCGCGCGGTCGGGCGCGGTGTAGCGGATCCAGCCGCCGAAGGTGCTGGCGGCGACGTCGCCGCCCGAGGCCCGGGGCGACACCTCGACCGTGGCGAGCAGGGCGAGCTTGCAACGCTCCACGGCGTCGAGGCCGAGGCCGGCGAAGCGGTCGATGGCGGCGATCACGGCGACGGTGACCGCTCCCGACGATCCGAGGCCGTACTTGCGCCCGGCATCGTCCTCGAGCGCGCTGCCGATGTCGAGGTCGAAGAAGCGGGGCGGCAGCCCGCGCTCCGCGCGCAGCTGCTCGGCCGCGTCGATCGCGGCGAACACGTAGTCGAGCGGTTCGCGTTCCGGCACGACCCGCCCGCTGTCGCGATCGCGCACCCAGATGCGCGCCGCCGGCCCGTACGAGCTCGACCGCACCCGGCCGGCGCCCTCGGACGCCTCCAAGCGCACGTGCACCCCGTGGTCGACGGCCACGAGCACCGCCGGCTCGCCCGGCTCCACCACCGCATACTCACCGGCGATGAACAGCTTGCCGGGCGCGAAGCACTCGATCACGCGGGCTCACCGCCGCGGGCCGCGTCGGCGGGCAACAGCGCGGCGCCCGGTCCCGCGCCGACGGCGCGCACGCGGCCGAAGCCGGCGAGGGCCTCGGCGACGGCGGGCGCGTCGCCCGGGCGCACGAGCACGGCGACGTTCGGCCCCGCGTCGGCGGTGGAGTAAGCCTCGACCCCGCGCTCGCGCAGCGCCACCACGGCGTCGAACACGGCGATGCTGGTGGGGGAGAGGTAGCGCACGGGCGGCTCGGAGGACTGGATCACGGCGTGCATGCGCAGCGCGTGCGATTCCGTGATGCGGCCGATGCGGGTGAAGTCGCGCTCCCGGCACGCCTGGAGCATCTCGGCGAGGCTCTCCTCGGTGCTGGTCACCCAGCCGGCGTAGAACGGGGAGGTCCGGGCGCTCAGCCGCATCGCCTCACGGCTCGACACGGCTTTCTGGCGCTCGTCGACCGTCACGATCACCATCGCCAGCTCGGGGGCGTCGACCGCCTCGGCGAAGGAGCTGTCGTCCCCGTCCCCCGCATGCCACACCGCGACGCCCGGCACGATGGATCGCGCCGCCGAGCCCGATCCGCGCCGCGCGAGGCGGCTGAGCGAGGCGGGATCCTGCGGCAGCCCGTACACCGCGGAGGCGGCGGTGGCGAGGGCCGCGAAGCCCGATGCCGAGGAGGCGAGCCCGGCGCCGGTCGGCGCCTCGTTGCGGGAGCGCACGACGGCGCGCAGCGGGGATCCCGCTCGCTCCCGCACGAGATCGAGGAAGCGGGAGACGCGGCTCAGCCGCTCGCCGGACTGCGGCTCGCCGTTCAGCTCGAAGCGGTCCTCGGCGGCGTCCGGGTCGAGGCGCAGCTCGGTGGTGGTGGCGAAGGCGTCGAGCGTGAGGGAGAGGCTGCCGGCGGCGGGCAGCATGAGCTCCTCGTCCCGCTTTCCCCAGTACTTGACGAGTGCGATGTTCGGGTGGGCGCGGGCGGTCGCCGCTGCGGCCCCGTCTCCGGCGCTCACGATGCGGCCACCGTCGTCGTCCAGGTGCGGCGCGCGCCCGCGGCGCGCAGGGCGAGCGCGATGTGCTCGGCCTGCTGCTCGGAGTCGGCGAGCGCGAGCACGCAGCCGCCCAGGCCGCCCCCGGTGAGCTTCGCGCCGTGCGCGCCCGCGGCTCGCGCCGCATCCACGAGGGCGTCGAGCCGCACGGTGCTGACGCCGATGCGGCCCAGCAGCTCGTGCGCCTGCAGCATGCGCGCGCCGAGGGCCGGCCGGTCGCCGAGTTCGAGGTCGAGCACCGAACCCTCCGCGAGCTCCGAGAGCTGCGCGAGGGCCCGATCCATCGCGACGGGGTCGGCGGCGCGCCGCTCGCGCACTCCGGCGACGGCCTCGGCGGTGGAGCCGGGCCGTCCCGAGTCGGCGAGCACGAAGGTGAGCGGGGCGCCGACGCCCGTGGCGCAGACGCGGCCCTCGTGGAACCGGATGGGCCCCGCGGCCGCGACGGCGCGCGCGTCGATGCCGCTCGGGTTGCCGTGCGCGACGCGCTCCGCCTGCTGCACGATCTCGTGGAAGGCGTCGGCGCCGAGCTCTGCGCCGGTGAGGTCCGCCGCCGCGCGGGCGACGGCGGCTGCGACCGCGGCGCTCGATCCCAGGCCGCGGCCGTGCGGGATCGCGCTGCGCACGCGCAGCTGGACCTGGTCGTCGGGGCGGCCCACGGCGGCGAGCGCGGCCCGCACCGCGGTGATCACGGGGCGCAGCCGCTCGGGGGCAGACGATGCGGTCCCCGCGAAGAGCTCGCTCTCGATCCGCAGCTCATGGCCCGGAGTCGAGCGGATCCGCGTCTCGACCTCGAGCTGGTGCAGCGGCACCGCGATGGCCGGCGCGCCGTAGACCACCGCGTGCTCGCCGAAGAGGATGGCCTTCGCGTGGGCAGAGCCGATGCCGTGGCCGCGCTCGTGGGCGGCTTCGGCCGCGGTCGCTGTTGCGGCGGCCGAGGCGGCGGCCGACGCGGCCGCGGCGCTCGGCGCGGCCGTCCCCGGGCCGGTCCGCGGCGGGAGGGAGGGGTTCATTCGGGTCCGTTCGGTCAGTCGCCCCCCGCTCCGGGCGGCGAACATGCAAGAAGAGGAACGGACTTCGCCGTCCCTCTTCCGCCAATCCAATACTCCAGTTTACGCCAGCCCCCTGCGTGCTGCCACATGCACCGGCCTGCGGCGTCCCGGCCCCCCCGATCCCGTCCCGCGTCGGAGCCCCGCGGCGCCCGTTCGGGGAGCGGCGGCGCGCGGGGGTGGGCGCGGGCGGTCCGGCTCGATAGGGTGTTGCCGAGGAAGCGCCCGATCAAAGCGGAGGGGAGGGCGCGAGCATGATTGAGTTCGAGTCCGTCTCGAAAGAGTATCCAGGCGGGGCGGCGGCCGTCTCCGGTTTCAGCTGCACGGTTCCCTCCCACCGCACGGTCGTGCTGCTGGGCTCGTCCGGCTGCGGCAAGACCACCCTGCTGCGCATGGTCAACCGGATGGTGGAGCCGAGCGCGGGGCGCGTGCTCATCGACGGCGAGGACGTGCGCGGGCGCGATCCGGTCGAGCTCCGCCGCTCGATCGGCTATGTGATGCAGCACGGCGGCCTGCTCCCGCACCGCACCATCGCGGACAATGTGGCGACCGTCCCGGTCCTCACCGGCACGCCGAGGCGGGAGGCGCGTCGCGCCGCCGCGGCCCTGCTCGAGCGCGTCGGCCTCGATCCGGCGCTCGGCGGGCGCTATCCGGCGCAGCTCTCCGGCGGCCAGCAGCAGCGCGTGGGGGTGGCCCGAGCGCTCGCCGCAGACCCGAACATCCTGCTCATGGACGAGCCCTTCGGCGCGGTGGATCCGATCGTGCGCCGCGATCTGCAGCGCGAGCTGCTGCAGCTGCAGGCCGAGCTCGGCAAGACGATCGTGTTCGTCACCCACGACGTCGACGAGGCGTTCCTGCTCGGTGACGAGGTGGTGCTGCTCGAAGCGGGCGGCCGGATCGCGCAGCGCGGCGCCCCCGCTGAGCTGATCGCGCGTCCGGCGAGCGACTTCGTGCGCGACTTCATCGGGGCGGACCGGGCCGAGCGCCGTCTGCGGGCGGTCGAGGTCTCCGGCCGCCGCGTCGCGGTCGACGGCGAAGGCCGGCCGGTGGGAGTGCTGGAACCGTGAGGTGGTTCCTCGCGAACGCCGCCTGGGTGGCCGAGCTCGTGCTCGAGCACCTGCTGCTCAGCGTGCCGGCCATTGCGCTCAGCGTCCTCATCGCCGTCCCGCTCGGCAGGCTGGCGTACCGCCGGCCGCGCATCGGGGGACCGCTGCTCTCGGCAGCGACGCTCGCCTATGCGATCCCCGCGCTCCCGCTGCTCATCATCATTCCCGCCATCCTGGGCACGCCGCTGCGCTCCTGGCAGACGATGGTGGCGGCGCTCACGGTGTACGGCGTGGCGCTGCTCGTGCGCACCGCCTGCGACGCCTTCGCCGCGGTGGACGGACGCGTGCGCGACGCTGCGGTCGCGACGGGCTTCTCCTCACGCGGGCTGCTGTGGCGCGTCGAGCTGCCGCTCGCGGTGCCCGTGATCGTCTCGGGGGTGCGCGTCGTCACGGTGTCCACCGTCAGCCTCGTCACGCTGGGGGCGCTCGTCGGCGTGCCGAGCCTCGGCACGCTGCTCACCGACGGATTCCAGCGGGGGATCGCGGCCGAGGTGTGGACGGGAGTGCTCGCCACGGTGCTGCTCGCGCTCGCGCTCGACGCCGCCGTGCTCGGCATCGGGCGTCTGCTCGCGCCGTGGGGGCTCGCGGTCCGCGGCACCGCGGGCGGAGGCGGCCTGCTGCGACTGCGCCCCTCCCGGATCTCAGGAGCCGGATCGTGAACCTCTTCGCCGAGGCCCTCGCCTGGCTCGCCGATCCCGCCAACTGGCAGGGACCGGCCGGGATCCCCGCGCGCACGCTGCAGCACCTCGGCGTGAGCGCCCTGGCGCTGCTGATCGCGGGCGCGGTCGCCCTGCCGGCGGGTGTGCTCATCGGGCACACGCGCCGCGGGGCCGGACTCGTCGGCGGGCTGAGCGGTGCGGCGCGGGCGCTGCCGACGCTCGGCCTGCTCACGCTCTTCGGCCTCGCGCTCGGGATCGGCCTCGCCGCCCCGCTGCTCGCCCTCATCGTGCTCGCGATCCCGTCGCTGCTGGCGGGTGCCTACGCGGGCGTGCAGGCGGTTGACGCGACGGTGCCCGACTCGGCGAGGGCGGTCGGCTTCACCCCGGCCCAGGTGATCCTGCGCGCGGAGGTGCCGCTCGCGCTGCCGGTGATGATCGGCGGGGTGCGCGCGGCGACGCTGCAGGTGATCTCCACGGCGACGCTCGCCGCCTACACCGCGGATCTGGGCCTCGGGAGGTATCTCTTCGCCGGGCTGAAATCCCGCGACTTCGCCCAGATGCTCGGCGGCGCCCTGCTCGTCGTGCTGCTCACGGTCGCCGTCGAGCTGCTCCTGGCCTGGGGCCAGCGCGCCGCCTCGGCCCGGCTCTCCCGTGCGGCGGCGCCCACCGCAGCCCCCGTTCGA
Organism: Leucobacter massiliensis; assembly: GCF_002982315.1. Classification (GTDB taxonomy): domain Bacteria; phylum Actinomycetota; class Actinomycetes; order Actinomycetales; family Microbacteriaceae; genus Leucobacter; species Leucobacter massiliensis. The sequence goes on from NZ_MWZD01000016.1 coordinate 53,441, forward strand.
CGTTCCATGCCCACCCACTGAGAGGAAGCCCGACCATGCTCCACCGCACCGCACACGACGCACCTCCGGCCCGCCGCCTCCGGCCCGTCCACGCCGTCGCTGCGCTCGCCGCGGCCGCGCTGCTGCTCGCGGGCTGCGCGAGCAGCGATCCGCTCGCCTCGCCCGAGGGCTCCGAGACGAGCGAGGGCGCCGCGGGCGAGCCGATCGTGATCGGCTCGCAGGACTACTACTCGAACGAGATCATCGCGGAGATCTACGCGCAGGCGCTCGAGGCCGGGGACTACGCGGTGGACCGGCAGTTCCGCATCGGCCAGCGCGAGGTCTACCTGCCCGAGATCGAGGCGGGGACCATCGACCTCTTCCCCGAGTACACCGGCAATCTGCTGCAGTACTGGGAACCCGGCACCGAGGCGCGCCTCTCCGACGAGGTCTACGACGCGCTGCGGGAGGCGACGCCCGAGGGCCTGCAGGTGCTCGATCAGTCCCCTGCGACGGACCAGGACTCCTACGCGGTGACCCGGGAATTCGCCGAGACCTGGGACCTCACCACCATCGAGGATCTCGCGAAGGTCACCGAGCCGCTGACCCTCGGCGCCAACTCCGAGGGCGAGAGCCGCCCCTACGGGCCCGAGGGCCTGGCGAAGAGCTACGGCATCGAGGGGCTCGGCTTCACCCCGATCGAGGATGGGGGCGGACCCCTCACGGTGAAGGCGCTGAAGGACGGCTCCATCCAGCTCGCGATCATCTACACCGCCGACCCCTCGCTGCGGGCGAACGACCTCGTCACCCTGAAGGACACGAAGGGCATCTTCCTCGCCTCGCACCTCGTGCCGCTGGCGAGCGACGGGCTCGACGCCGGAGCCGCCGAGATCGTCAACGGCGTGAGCGCCGCGATGAGCGCGGAGGACCTGCTCGCGCTCAATGCGCGCAGCGTCGACGAGCAGCTCTCGGCGGAGCAGATCGCCGGCGACTGGCTCGAAGAGCAGGGGCTCGCCTGATCCGCGTCGGCGCGGAGCGTCCGGGCGGGCCGGGCCTGCAGGCTGCGGCCCGCCCGGTCTGGCAGGATGAGCTGCATGCGCACTCTCACGGCTGACCTCGCGATCATCGGCTCGGGATCGGGCAACTCGCTCATCACGCCGTTCTGGGACGACCGCCGGGTGGTGATCGCCGAGCGCGGCGTCTTCGGCGGCACCTGCCTGAACGCCGGCTGCATCCCGACGAAGATGTACGTGCGCCCGGCCGCGCTCGCCCGGACGCCGGAGGAGGCGGCGCGGCTGGGGGTGACGATGCGCACCGAGTCGGTCGACTGGCCGGCGATCCGGGACCGCATCTTCGGCCGCATCGACGCGATCTCGGCCGCGGGGGAGCGCTACCGCGCCGAGGAGCTCGACAATGTCGAGCTGATCTCCCAGCAGGTCCGCCTCGACGGCACGCACGCTCTGCTCGCGGAGGACGGCACGCGGATCGAGGCCGAGCAGCTGGTGATCGCCGCCGGTTCGCGGGCCGTGATCCCCGAGATCGAGGGCGTCGAGCTGCCGCAGGTGCACACCTCCGACACGATCATGCGCCTCGCCGAGCAGCCGCGGCGCGTGCTCGTCATCGGCGGCGGCTACATCGCCTGCGAGTTCGCGGCGATCTTCTCGGGGCTGGGCTCCGAGGTGGTGCAGGTGGTGCGGGGGGATCGCCTGATGCGCGCGCTCGACGGCGAGATCTCCGCCGCCTTCACGGCCGAGGCCGCGCGGCAGTGGGAGCTCCGGCTGGGCTGCGTGGTGCAGCGGATCGCGGAGGCGGGTGACGGCCCGGGCGTCGTCGCCGAGCTCGTGCCCGCCGGCGCCGGGGCGGACGAGGCTGCGGCGGAGCGGCTCGGCTTCGACGCGGTGCTCGTCGCGGTGGGCCGGATCCCGAACAGCGATCTCGTCGGCGCCGCGGAGGCGGGCCTGGACCTGCACCCGGACGGCCGGATCGCGGTCGACGGGTTCCAGCGGGTGCTCAGGGGCGGCGAGCCGGTGCCGGGGCTCTACGCGCTCGGCGACGTCTCCTCCCCGCACCAGCTCAAGCATGTCGCCAACCACGAGGCCCGGGTCGTCGCGCACAACCTCGAGCACCCCGGCGATCTGCGGGCGTCGCGGCAGGAGGCGGTGCCCGCTGCCGTGTTCAGCTCGCCCGAGCTAGCGCGGGTGGGGCTGAGCGAGGAGGAGGCGGGCGCGCGCATCGGCGCCGAGCACGTCACGGTGAAGACGCAGCGCTACGGCGACACCGCCTACGGCTGGGCGATGGAGGACCAGAGCGGCATCTTCAAGGTCGTCGCCGACCGCCGGGACGGGCGCATCCTCGGCGCGCAGGCGATGGGCTACCAGGCCTCCAATCTGGTGCAGGCGGTGGTCATGGCGATGAGCTTCGGGATCGATGCGCACCGCGCCGCGCGCGGCCAGTACTGGATCCATCCCGCGCTCATGGAGGTCGTGGAGAACGCCCTGCTCGGCCTCGACGTCCCCGGCTCGGGCGAGCTCTGACGCTCCCCCTTCCCCGCGCGAGACCTCGCCCGAGTCCTCGGGCGGGGCGGGGTCAGGGATGGGCGAGGAGCGCCGGGAAGACGTGCTCGGTGTTGAGCGGCGCGAGGTCGCCGCGCGGGACGGCGGGATCCACCCACTCCAGGTGCTCGATCTCGGCGAGCGCGCCGGCCGTCGCGGCCTCCACCACGAAGGGGTGCTCGAACACGGCGGCCTCGACCACGTGCCCGGGCTCGTTCGCGGCGCTCGCCCGGAACACCCCGAGCGGGATGAGCCGCGAGCGGTCCAGCGCGATCCCGAGCTCCTCGCCGAACTCCCGCACCGCGGTCTCCCGCGGATCCTCACCCGTCTCGTGCTTCCCGCCCGGGAGCATGAGCATCGCGGTGCCGCGCTTGCGCACATTGAGCACGCGCCCCTCGGCGTCGCGCATGACGACCGCGCTGACGCGGATGACGGGCGGGGAATCCTGTTCGCTCACGCAGCGAGCCTAGTACGTGCGCCACGAGGCGCAACGGCACGGCGCGGCAGGGTCAGGAGGCGTAGCCGGGAGCGGCGGGCAGCCCGAAGAACTCCTCGAGCGTCGTCACGCCCTCGCTGCGCATCTGCTGGGCCAGCTCGACCCCGACGTAGCGGAAGTGCCACGGCTCGGGCATGAAGCCGGTGATCTCCTGCTTGCCCTCCGGGTAGCGGACGACGAAGCCGTAGTCGGCGGCGTTCGCGGCGAGCCACTGCCCTGCCGGGGTTTCGCCGAAGCAGCTCTCCAGCGCGCAGCCGCTGGCGTCGTCGAGGTCGACGGTGAGGCCGGTCTGGTGCTCCGAGTACCCCGGGCGTGCCGAGTAGGTGTCGGCGGCCGCCTGCCCGTCGCGGGCCACGTAGCCGCTGTAGAGCTCCTGCTGCAGGCCGTAGGAACGGTAGGCGCTGATGATCTGCACCTGGAAACCGGCGCCCGCGGCCCCCGCGATGAAGTCCTCGGCGGCGCGTGCCGCGACCTCGCGCAGCGGCTGGCCGTTCAGGTTCGCGACGCCCTCCGTCGGCACGAGGTCGGCTGGCTCGAAGTCGGCGGGGGTGAGCGGCCGCTGCTTGTTGCTGACGACCCAGATCGACATGGGGTCGTCGATCGAGTGCGCCGTCTTGTCGAAGGCGGGCGGCTCGGGCGTGGGCTCGGGCGTGGGCTCGGGAGCCGGCTCCGGGTCGGGTGCGCTCGTCGCGGGTGGCGTGGCGCCCGGCGCGGGATCGGGAGCGGGCTCGGGCGCGCAGGCGGCGAGCGAGAGGCCGAGGGCGCCCGCGAGCAGTACGGCGGCGACGCGAGTGCGGGCGCGGGACATCCTCACCGCCCGTGAGCTCGCGCTGCGCCGGCCTCCGCCCCAGGATCCGAGCCGAGCGCGGCGTAGTCGGCCGCGCCCAGGCGATCCGCGAGCACCGGGAACTCCGCGCGCACCCGCGCCACGCTGCCCGGGTCCAGATCCGCCATCAGCACCTGCTCGTCCTCGCCGCACTCGGCGACCACGCGGCCGGCCGGGTCCACGATCCTGCTGGTGCCGCCGAGCCGCACGGGGGCGGACGGCTCGCCCTGCTCGCCGCAGGCGTTGCAGGCCAGCACCCAGAGCTGGTGCTCGACGGCGCGCGCCTGCGTGAGCAGCCGCCAGTGCTCGCGACGGGCGGCGGGCCACGCCGCGGGCACCACCACGGCCTCGGCGCCGCGGTCGCTGAGCTCCTGCCACAGTCCGGGGAAGCGCAGGTCGTAGCAGGTGGTGCCGGCGGTGGGTCCGAGCGGCCCGGGGACGACGCTGAGCGAGTCGCCCGGGGTGAGCAGCTGCGATTCGAGCGACTGATAGCCGAAGACGTGGATCTTGCGGTACGTCTGCGCGATCCTGCCGTCCGCGTCGACGAGCACCGCGGTGTTGTGCAGCGCACCCTCCGCGCCCCGCTCCACGATGCTGCCGAGGTGGATCGCGGCGCCCAGCTCCCGGGCGAGCCGCCGCCCCATCGACACGGTGGGCCCGTCGAGGGTCTCCGCGAGCTCCGCGTAGCGGTCGAATGAGAAGTACCCGGCGCTCCACAGCTCGGGGAGCACGTAGAGCTCGGCGCCGGCGTTCGCGCGCAGCAGCGCCTCGACCCGCTCGATGCGCTGCTCCCGGGTCTCGTCGGCGGGGCTCGCGAGCTGGACGAGGGCCACGCGCCGCATCTCGACGGCGGCCCCGCGGCTGCTCGCGGACTCGCGATCGCGCTCGGGCGCGGGGCTGGGCGATGCGGGGGCGGACATGCCATCCACCCTAGCGGCGGCGGCTGACACGGGCGCCCGCAGCCCATAGGATGCATGGACCGGAGCCGTTCGGGGGACGCTCCGGCTCAGGGGGGGGCGCATGGGATCGTCGAAGTGGTTTCAACGCGGGGTCGGTCTGTTCGTCATGCTCGCGGTGCTCGCCGCCGCCGGCATCTTCGCATTCGTCATCGCCGCGAGCGAGCCGCCGCGGTTCTGGCACCCGGCGGAGGCGACCGTGGCCGGGATCTGGACGGTGCTCTACGACGCCCAGCCGCCGTCCACCACGGTGCTGCTCATCGCGGTCGCGGTGGCGCTGCTGCTCGTGGCGGCCATCACCCTGACCGAGCGCATCGTCACGAACCGCTATCGTCGCGCCGATCCCTCGGTCGCGGCGACGCGTCCCCTCTCGCCGCGGGCGCTGATGGAGCGCACCCGGGGTGTGTTCCTGGGCGAGGTGACGGTGACGGTGCTGATCCCGGCCCACAACGAGGAGGGATCGCTGCCGCTCGCCCTCGACTCGCTGCAGCGGCAGACGCGCCGTCCCGACCGGGTCATCGTCGTCGCCGACAACTGCACCGACGACACGGCGGGAGTGGCGCTCCGTGCCGGAGCGGAGGTGCTGGAGACCGTCGACAACGCGCTGAAGAAGGCGGGCGGGCTGAACCAGGCGCTGCGTCTGCTGCTGCCGGGACTCGGCCACAACGACACCGTGATGGTGATGGACGCCGACACGCTGCTGGGGGAGCGCTTCCTGGAGACCGCGGTGCGCCGCTTCACCGACGACCGCGCGCTCGCCGCGGTGGGCGGGCTGTTCCACGGAGAGGAGGGGCACGGGCTCATCGGGCAGTTCCAGCGCGACGAGTACACGCGGTACCAGCGGCAGATCGAGCGCCGCGGCGGGCGGCTCTTCGTGCTCACCGGCACCGCCTCCGTGTTCCGCGCGCCCGCGCTCGCCGCCGTGGCCGAGGCGCGTGGCAGGCAGCTCCCGGGCGTTCCCGGTGACGTCTACGACACGATCGCCCTGACCGAGGACAACGAGCTGACGATCGCGCTGAAGTCGCTCGGCGCGCTGATGACCTCGCCACGCGAGTGCACGGTGGTGACCGAGCTGATGCCGACGTGGCGCATGCTGTGGGCGCAGCGCCTGCGCTGGCAGCGGGGCGCGCTCGAGAACCTGGGCGCCTACGGCGTCACGCCGGTGACGGTGCGCTACTGGGCGCAGCAGCTCGGCATCGCCTACAGCGCGATCGCGCTGGCCTCCTACTTCGCGCTCATGCTGCTCATGATCCTCGCGATGGACAGCTGGGTGTGGTTCCCGTTCTGGCTCGGGATCGGGGCGCTCTTCGCATTCGAGCGCCTGGTCACGGTGTGGCGGGGCGGCGTGCGGGCCCGGCTGCTCGCGGTCCTGATCCTTCCCGAGCTGTGCTACGCCTGCTTCCTGAACGTCGTGTTCGTGAAGGGCGTGATCGACATCACGCTCGGGCGGCAGGGCGCGTGGAAGCACGTGGAGCACGCGGGGTCCAGCCGAGCGGAGGCGCGATGATGACGGGCGGGGTGATCGGAGCGTTCGCGTGCGGGGCCGTCGCCGCGGTGGGCGGGCCGCTGCCGGGCGGGATCCTGCTTCCGCAGGAGATCCTGGAGACGACCTGGTTCAGCGTGCTGGCGACCTTCGTGGCGTTGAACACGGTGGCCTACGTGGTGGTGTCGATCGTGAAGATCCTGCCGGCGGTGCGGATCTTCTCCCGGCGCGGGGGACGCAACCGCCGCGCCGAGACCCGCAGCATCTACCCGGACGGCGGACCGCCCGCGGCCGGGTGAGGAGCGGGCGCCGCGGCGCGGATCGTGCCGCTCGGCCGTGGTGCGGATCGTGCCGCTGGGCCGCGGCGCGCCCCTGGGCTGCGGGACGCTCTCGCCGCCGGATGCGAGAATGACTTCATGAGCATCGACACCGCCGAGTTGCCTGAGCCCGAGGGTCCCGAGGACCGTCCGACTCCGCCGGGGAACCCGGGGTGGCTGAGCGACGACGAACTGCGCTTCGTGCGGGGGAGGCTGCCGGTCGTGTACGTCGAGGCGGTGCCGGTGCGCCTCGATGGGCTGGGGCAGGTCACGGAGGTGGGGCTGCTGCTGCGGAGCACCCCTGAGGGGGTGATGACGCGCACGCTCGTCTCGGGCCGGGTGCGCTTCGGGGAGCCGCTGCGTGAGGCGCTGTTCCGCCACCTCGAGAACGACCTCGGTCCGATGGCGTTTCCGCAGATGCCGGCCGAGCTGGTGCCGGCGCAGATCGCCGAGTACTTCCCGATGCCGGGCATCTCGCACTACGTCGACGAGCGTCAGCACGCGGTGTCCCTCGTCTATGTGGTGCCGGTCACGGGCACCTGCAGCCCGCGCCAGGACGCGCTGGAGGTGAGCTGGATGTCGCCCGAGGAGGCGCTCTCCCCGCAGGTGCTCGACGAGCTTCCCGGCGGTCGCGGCGTGCTGCTGCGGCAGCTGCTCTCCGCTCTCGGCTGCTGAAGCGGCGCGCAGTCCGCCCGCCGATCGCGCCGCGGCGGAGCCGGCTGCGGTTCAGACGTCCGCGCGGCGGCGCCAGGCGATGAGGTGGGCCTCCGAGAAGCCGCGGGCGCAGCGCGCGCACGAGGCGGGCCGGGTGGGGCGGCGGAAGCGGTAGTGCGCGTGCCCGGCGGGGCAGCTGCCCACCCAGGGCGCGCGCTCGTGGGCGATGTCGCCGTCGTGGGTGCGCCCGCCCGCATATCCGATCTCGGCGGCGATGCGCTTCCACCGCGGGCCGTGCCCGGCCGACGGCCCCGCGAGCGCGTGGGCGACCTCGTGCAGCAGCACCTGGTGGATCTCGTCGTCCTCGAACCTCGCGGCGAGATAGCGCGACACGGTGATCCGCCGCTCCGCGTAGTTGCACAGCCCGGCCCGGCGCTTGGCGTGGTCGAAGCCGAAGCTCCACTCCGCCGGGTCGAGGTGCATGCGGATCAGGGCCTCGGCCCACACGCGCACGCGATCCAGCTCAGCCACGGTCGAAGAGCTCGCGGGCGGGTGCGGGGGAGTCGACCGCGTTCGCGTCGGTGACCGGCCTCGCACCGCGCAGCAACTCGCCGAGCTCGCGGCCGGCGAGCATGCGTGCCGGGTGCGGGCCGCCGGCGAGCAGCCGGGGCAGCCAGTCGAGCGCGCCCTGCGGCTCATTCGAGGCGACGAAGACCACATTGCCGAAGCGACGCCCCTTGAGTACCTGGGGCTCGGCGATCGCCGCGACCTCGGGGAAGAGGCTCGCGAGCGTGGCGGCCTGCCCGCGCACGAAGGGCAGTCCGGCGCCGTCGGCGGCGTTCACCGCGACCACGCCGCCGGGGGCGAGCAGCGGGCGCAGCAGCTCGTAGAACTCGACGCTCGAGACGTGGGCGGGCGTGCGGTCGCCGGCGAAGATGTCGACGACGACGAGGTCCATGGCGCCGCGCATCCCCTCGGGCAGCCGTCCCAGCACCGCGCGCGCATCGCCGCGCCGCACGCGGATGCTCGCGCGCTTCGGCAGGGGAGCGGCCTCGCGCACGAGGTCGACGAGCGCGCCCTCCAGCTCGATCACCTGCTGGCGGCTGCCGGGCCTGGTCGCCTCCACGTAGCGGGGCAGCGTGAAGGCGCCGCCGCCGAGGTGCAGCGCCGAGATGGGCTGACCGGGGGTGCGGAAGAGATCGATGACGTGCCCGATGCGGCGCACGTACTCGAAGAACAGCTCCGAGGGGTCGCGGAGGTTGACGTGCGACTGGGGGGTGCCGTCGACGAGCAGCTGCACCGCGCCGGGGACCCAGCGGTCCTCCTCGATCACGGCGCTGAGGCCGGAGCTCAGCGTGATCGGATCCGGCAGTCTCACGCCCGCCACTCCGTAACGCGGGGCCGGGCGCCGCTCTTCGAGATCATGGCACCCGACTCTACGCCATGCGGGCGGGGGCGGAGGGCGCCCGCCGGTACCACAGCCACCGGGCGATCACCGCGGCGCAGGCGCCGAGCACCGCGCCCGCCAGCACGTCGCTCGCCCAGTGCACGTGCAGGGCGGTGCGGCTCCACATCATGAGCAGGATCCAGCACGCGGCGGCGACCGCGGCTCCCCGGGCGGCGCGCCCGCCGAGCTCACGCCAGCCGGCGACGATCAGTGCGAGCGAGACGGCGAGGGCGGCCGCCCCCATCGAGTGCCCCGAGGGGTAGGAGGAGCCGTGGGAGTCGTACAGCTGATCCCAGGGACGCGTGCGCAGCACGGTCGCCTTGAGCGTCTCGGAGAGGAGCACGCCGAGGAGCATCGCGGTCGCCAGCGCTGCGGCGTCGCGTGCACGCCGCAGCGCGAGCAGCAGCGCGCACGCGATGGCCGCGCAGGCGGCGGCGCCGGCGGAGCCGCCGACCTGCGCCATGAACACGGCCACCGCGGACGCTGCGCCGCCCGGCGTCACCGCAGCGCTCGCGTGCCACCACTCGTCGAGGCCGAGGGGGCCGGAGTGCGCGAAGCGCAGGAAGAGGCCGAAGCCCGCGACGGCGACGATCCCGAGCACCGCCCAGGGCACGGCGCCGCGCAGTGCGGCGCCTCCCGGCTGGCGGCTGCCGGCGCCGGGACGCTGGTGCGGGTTCGGCGGCATTCCCCCAAGCTACCCGGATCGTCCCTGGGAAAGCCCGTGCCGTCCGGCTCTCGCACCATGCTGGACATCCCATAACGATGGTGTTACAGTTGATAGTTGCACTACGGACACCACCATGCCTGCAAATAGCGGTAGGCCACGGGAGCTGGCGCGCAAGCGCAGATGAGCCTCGACCGCGTGATCCGATGCAATTCTCGCAAGACCAGGTCAACCGGCCCGACGGGGCCCACGGAGGTAGTTTCCTTGGCTGCTGCGCGCAACGCATCGTCAACCCATAACCCGAAGAACGGCCGCGATCACCAGCGGCTCTCGTTCGCCAAGATTTCCGACACGCTGTCGGTGCCGAATCTGCTGGCGCTGCAGCTCGAGAGCTTCGACTGGCTCGTCGGCAACGACGCGTGGAAGGAGCGCGTCAAGCAGGCACAGGCCGAGGGGCGCGACGACATCGCGCTGAAGAGCGGCCTGGAGGAGATCTTCGACGAGATCTCCCCCATCGAGGACAACGCCGGCACCATGCAGCTGTCCTTCGAGAACCCGATCCTCGACGAGCAGAAGTTCACCATCGAGGAGTGCAAGGAGCGCGGCAAGACCTACGCCGCGCCGCTCTACGTCGAGGCGGCGTTCTACAACACCGAGACGCAGGTGCTCAAGAGCCAGACGGTCTACATGGGCGATTTCCCCATCATGACCGACAAGGGCACCTTCATCATCAACGGCACCGAGCGCGTCATCGTGTCGCAGCTCGTGCGCAGCCCGGGCGTCTACTTCGAGCGCGCCCAGGAGAAGACGAGCGACAAGGACGTCTTCACCGCCCGCGTGATCCCGAGCCGCGGCGCATGGCTGGAGTTCGAGGTCGACAAGCGCGACCAGGTGGGCGTGCGCATCGACCGCAAGCGCAAGCAGTCCGTCACGGTCTTCCTGAAGGCGCTCGGCATGACCAGCGAGGAGATCCTCGAGGAGTTCGCCGGCTACGAGTCGATCGCCCTGACGCTGGAGAAGGACGGCATCCTCACCCAGGAGGAGGCGCTCAAGGACATCTACCGCAAGCAGCGCCCGGGCGAGCAGGTCGCCATCGAGGCGGCGCGTGCGCTCCTCGACAACAGCTACTTCAACGAGAAGCGCTACGACCTCGCGAAGGTCGGCCGCTACAAGATCAACCGCAAGCTGGGCCTCGACGCTCCCATCACCGACTCGGTGCTGTCGCTCGAGGACATCGTCGCGACGATCAAGTACCTCGTCGGCCTGCACGCGGGCACCGAGACGCTGCCGGGCGTGCGCGACGGCAAGGAGATCGAGGTCCGCCTCGACACCGACGACATCGACCACTTCGGCAACCGCCGCATCCGCGCGGTCGGCGAGCTCATCCAGAACCAGGTGCGCACCGGCCTCAGCCGCATGGAGCGCGTGGTGCGCGAGCGCATGACCACGCAGGACATCGAGGCGATCACGCCGAACACCCTGATCAACACCCGCCCCGTGCTGGCGGCGATCAAGGAGTTCTTCGGCACCTCGCAGCTCTCGCAGTTCATGGATCAGAACAACCCGCTCGCGGGCCTGACCAACAAGCGCCGTCTCTCGGCGCTCGGCCCCGGCGGCCTGAGCCGTGACCGCGCCGGCGTCGAGGTGCGCGACGTGCACCCCTCGCACTACGGCCGCATGTGCCCGATCGAAACCCCCGAGGGCCCGAACATCGGCCTGATCGGCGCCCTCGCGACCTTCGCCCGGATCAACGCCTTCGGCTTCATCGAGACCCCGTACCGCCGCGTCGTCGACGGCAAGGTCACGGACCAGGTCGACTACCTCACGGCGCACGAGGAGGACGAGTTCCTCATCGCGCAGGCGGGCGCCCCGCTCACCAAGGACGGCGCCTTCGCCGAGAAGCAGGTGCTCGCGCGCCCCCGCGGCTCCGAGGTGGTCCTGGTCGACGCGGATCGCGTGCAGTACATGGACGTGTCCCCGCGCCAGATGGTGTCGGTGGCGACCTCGCTGATCCCGTTCCTGGAGCACGACGACGCGAACCGCGCGCTCATGGGCGCGAACATGCAGCGCCAGGCGGTGCCGCTCGTGATGAGCGAGTCGCCCGTGGTCGGCACCGGCATGGAGGGCTACGCGGCGATCGACGCCGGTGACGTGGTCACCGCGCAGAAGTCGGGCGTGGTCGCCGAGGTCTCGGCCGACGTCGTCACGATCCAGCAGGACGAGGGCGGCACGAAGAGCTACTTCATGCGCAAGTTCGACCGCTCGAACCAGGGCACGAACTACAACCACCGCGTCATCGTGAAGCAGGGCGACCGGATCGAGGCCGGCGAGGTCATCGCCGACGGCCCCGCCACCGAGAACGGCGAGCTCGCGCTCGGCAAGAACCTGCTCGTCGCGTTCATGTCGTGGGAGGGCCACAACTTCGAGGACGCGATCATCCTCAGCCAGAACCTGGTGAAGGACGACACCCTCTCCTCGATCCACATCGAGGAGTACGACATCGACGCCCGCGACACCAAGCTCGGCAAGGAGGAGATCACCCGCGATCTCCCGAACGCCAGCATGGAGGCGCTGAAGGATCTCGACGAGCGCGGCATCATCCGCATCGGCGCCGAGGTCAAGCAGGGCGACATCCTCGTCGGCAAGGTCACGCCGAAGGGCGAGACGGAGCTCTCGGCCGAGGAGCGCCTGCTGCGCGCCATCTTCAACGAGAAGAGCCGCGAGGTGCGCGACACCTCGCTGAAGGTGCCGCACGGCGTCTCGGGCACGGTCACCGCGGTCAAGGTCTTCGACGCGGAGAACGACAACGACGATGAGCTCGGCTCGGGCGTCAACCAGCGCGTGGTGGTCTACATCGCCCAGAAGCGCAAGATCACCGAGGGTGACAAGCTCGCCGGCCGCCACGGCAACAAGGGCGTCATCTCGAAGATCCTGCCGGTCGAGGACATGCCGTTCCTCGCCGACGGCACGCCCGTCGACGTGATCCTGAACCCGCTCGGCATCCCCGGCCGCATGAACTTCGGGCAGGTGCTCGAGATCCACCTCGGCTGGATCGCCAAGCAAGGCTGGAAGGTCGAGGGCAACCCCGAGTGGGCGGCGAAGCTGAAGCCGGAGGCCCTCGAGGCCGCTCCCGGCACGAAGGTCGCGACCCCCGTGTTCGACGGCGCGTCCGAGGCGGAGATCGCGGGTCTGCTCGACTCGACGCTCCCCACCCGCGACGGTGAGCGGCTGATCGACTCCAGCGGCAAGACGCGCCTGTTCGACGGCCGCTCGGGTGAGCCGTACCCGTACCCGATCTCGGTCGGCTACATGTACATCCTCAAGCTGCACCACCTCGTCGATGACAAGATCCACGCGCGCTCGACGGGCCCGTACTCGATGATCACCCAGCAGCCGCTCGGCGGTAAGGCCCAGTTCGGCGGTCAGCGCTTCGGTGAGATGGAAGTGTGGGCGCTGGAGGCCTACGGCGCCGCCTACGCGCTGCAGGAGCTGCTGACGGTCAAGTCGGACGACATCCTGGGTCGCGTGAAGGTGTACGAGGCGATCGTGCGCGGTGAGAACATCCCCGAGCCGGGCGTCCCCGAGTCGTTCCGCGTGCTCATGAAGGAGATGCAGTCGCTCTGCCTGAACGTCGAGGTCCTGGGAGCCGACGGATCCGTCGTCAACCTGCGCGACAACGACGACGAGGCACACCGCACCGCGGAGGAGCTCGGCATCAACCTGTCCAGCCGCTTCGAGACCTCGTCCGTCGACGAGATCTGATCCCGTGAGATCTCATGCGCGCATGAGATCCGAGCCGATCGGCCGCCCCGCCTGAGGCGGGCGGGGCGCACGCCGATCCCGCAGACATACTTTTCAGATTCTCAAGGAGAACATTTTGCTCGAGGGTACGAGTTTCAACGAGCTGCAGATCCGTCTGGCCACCGCAGACGACATCCGCAGCTGGTCGTTCGGCGAGGTCAAGAAGCCGGAGACCATCAACTACCGCACGCTGAAGCCCGAGAAGGACGGGCTCTTCGGCGAGCAGATCTTCGGTCCCAGCCGCGACTGGGAGTGCGCGTGCGGCAAGTACAAGCGCGTGCGCTACAAGGGCATCGTGTGCGAGCGCTGCGGCGTCGAGGTCACGAAGTCGAGCGTGCGCCGCGAGCGCATGGGGCACATCGAGCTGGCCGCGCCCGTCACGCACATCTGGTACTTCAAGGGTGTGCCGTCGCGTCTGGGCTACCTGCTCGACATGGCGCCGAAGGACCTGGAGAAGGTCATCTACTTCGCGGCCTACATGATCATCGACATCGATGAGGAGGGCCGTCACGAGGACCTCGCCGAGCTGGAGGCGGAGCTGCGGCTCGAGCTGAAGGCGCTGGAGGATCAGCGCGACATCGCGATCGCGCAGCGCCAGCAGCAGGCCGAGTCGGATCTCGCGGCGCTCGAGGCGGAGGGGGCGAAGGCGGATCAGCGCCGCCGCGCCGAGGCCTCGGCCGAGAAGGAGATGGCCGCGATCCGCAAGGGCTTCGACGACGACATCGCGCGCCTGCAGCGCGTGTGGGAGGACTTCCGCAACCTCAAGGTGGGCGACCTCAAGCCCGAGGACGCCGTCTTCGCCGACCTCATGGACCGCTACGGCGACTACTTCGAGGCCTACATGGGCGCCGAGGCGATCAAGAAGCGCCTGGAGAACTTCGACCTGGCCGCCGAGAGCGAGACCCTGCACCTGCAGATCGCCGAGGGCAAGGGCCAGAAGAAGATCCGCGCGATCAAGCGGCTGAAGGTCGTCAACTCCTTCCTGCAGACGGGTGCGAGCCCGGCGGCGATGGTGCTCGACGTGGTGCCGGTGATCCCGCCGGAGCTGCGCCCGATGGTCCAGCTGGACGGCGGCCGCTTCGCGACCTCCGATCTCAACGACCTCTACCGTCGCGTCATCAACCGCAACAACCGACTGCGCCGCCTGCTCGATCTCGGCGCCCCCGAGATCATCGTGAACAACGAGAAGCGCATGCTGCAGGAGGCCGTCGACGCGCTGTTCGACAACGGCCGCCGCGGCCGCCCCGTGACGGGCACCGGCAACCGCGCCCTGAAGTCGCTGAGCGACATGCTCAAGGGCAAGCAGGGTCGTTTCCGTCAGAACCTGCTCGGCAAGCGCGTGGACTACTCGGGCCGCTCGGTCATCGTGGTGGGCCCGCAGCTCAAGCTGCACCAGTGCGGCCTGCCCAAGCAGATGGCGCTCGAGCTGTTCAAGCCCTTCGTGATCAAGCGCCTCATGGATCTGTCGCACGCGCAGAACGTGAAGGCCGCCAAGCGCATGGTGGAGCGGGCCCGCTCCGAGGTGTGGGACGTGCTCGAGGAGATCATCCGCGAGCGCCCCGTGCTGCTCAACCGCGCTCCGACGCTGCACCGCCTGGGCATCCAGGCCTTCGAGCCGCAGCTCGTCGAGGGCAAGGCGATCCAGCTCCACCCGCTCGTGTGCGCGGCGTTCAACGCGGACTTCGACGGTGACCAGATGGCCGTGCACCTGCCGCTCTCGGTGGAGGCGCAGGCCGAGGCGCGCGTGCTCATGCTCGCCTCGAACAACATCCTGAAGCCCTCGGACGGCCGCCCGGTGACCCTGCCCTCGCAGGACATGATCATCGGCCTGCACCACCTCACCACCATCAAGCCCGAGGCGACCGGCACCGGCCGCGCCTTCGGCTCGGTGGCCGAGGCGATCCTCGCGATGGACGAGGGCTCGCTCGACCTGGGGGCGCAGGCGCGGATCCGTCTCACCGGCTACACCGACGCCGAGGGCGTGACGCACGAGAAGCCCGTGCTCGTGGAGACCTCGCTCGGACGGGCGATCTTCAACGAGGCGCTGCCGGCCGACTACCCCTACTTCGAGGGCGTCGCCGACAAGGGCAGCCTGTCCGGCCTGGTCAACGACCTGGCCGAGCGCTACCCGAAGGTCGAGGTCGCGGCGACGCTCGACCGGATCAAGGACGCCGGCTTCTACTGGGCTTCGCGCTCGGGCGTGACCGTGGCGCTCTCGGACATCGTGACGCCCGAGGGCAAGGGCGAGATCATCGCGGAGCACGAGAAGCGCGCCGCCAAGGTGCAGCGCGACTACGACCGCGGCCTGATCAGCAACGTGGACCGCCGCAAGGCGCTCACGGAGATCTGGACCGAGGCGACCGACGAGGTGGCCGCGGCGATGCGCGAGTCCTTCCCGGCGGACAACACCATCTTCCGCATGGTGTCGTCGGGTGCGCGAGGCAACTGGCTGCAGATCCGCAACATCGCGGGCATGCGCGGCCTGGTGTCGAACCCGAAGGGCGAGATCATCCCGCGCCCGATCATCAACTCGTACCGCGAGGGTCTGTCGGTGGCGGAGTACTTCATCGCGACCCACGGTGCCCGCAAGGGTCTCGCCGACACCGCGCTGCGCACCGCCGACTCGGGTTACCTGACCCGTCGTCTGGTGGACGTCTCGCAGGACGTCATCATCCGCGAAGAGGACTGCGGCACGCGCCGCGGCCTCGACCTGGTGATCGCCGCTGAGGACGCGAACGGCGTGCTCGTGCGGGACGAGAACGTCGAGAACTCGGTGTACGCGCGCACCCTCGCCGCCGCGGCGAGCTCGCCCGACGGCACGGTCGTGGCCGAGGCCGGCGAGGACGTGGGTGATGTGCTCATCGACCGCCTGGTCGCTGCGGGCGTGACGGAGATCAAGGTGCGCTCCGTGCTCACCTGCGAGTCCGCGGTGGGCGTCTGCGCCACCTGCTACGGGCGTTCCCTGGCGACGGGCCAGCGCGTCGACATCGGCGAGGCGGTGGGCATCATCGCCGCGCAGTCGATCGGCGAGCCGGGCACGCAGCTCACGATGCGCACCTTCCACACCGGTGGCTCGGCCTCGGCCGACGACATCACGCAGGGTCTGCCCCGCGTGCAGGAGCTGTTCGAGGCGCGTACCCCGAAGGGCGCGTCCCCGATCGCGGAGGCGGCCGGCCGCATCACGATCGAGGACACCGAGAAGAGCCGCCGCATCCTCCTCACGCCGGACGACGGCAGCGAGGAGAAGGCGTACCCGGTGCTGAAGCGCGCGACGCTGCTGGTGGAGGACGGCGACCACGTCGAGCTCGGCCAGCCCTTCCTGGCGGGCACGCTCGACCCGAAGGACATCCTGCAGGTCGGCTCCACCGAGCACGGCAAGCACATTCCCGGCGAGCGCGCGGTGCAGAAGTACCTCGTGGAGGGAGTGCAGGGCGTGTACCGCTCGCAGGGCGTGCCGATCCACGACAAGCACATCGAGGTCATCGTGCGCCAGATGCTGCGCAAGGTGACGGTGGTGGATCACGGCGAGACCGAGCTGCTGCCCGGTGAGCTCGTGGACCGCTCGCGCTACCAGCGCATCAACCGCGAGGCGCTGCTGGAGGGCAAGCGCGCTGCGACGGCGCGTCCCGAGGTCATGGGCATCACCAAGGCCTCGCTCGCGACCGAGTCGTGGCTGTCGGCGGCCTCCTTCCAGGAGACCACCCGGGTGCTCACGCAGGCGGCGATGGAGGGATCGAAGGATCCGCTCATCGGCCTCAAGGAGAACGTCATCATCGGTAAGCTCATCCCGGCCGGCACCGGCCTGAGCACCTACCGCGACGTGCAGGTGGAGGCGACCGAGGAGGCGAAGGCGGAGCGCTACCCGAACCGCCTGTTCGCGACGGAGGGCACCTTCGACGAGAACGACCTCTCCTTCGTGGACTTCGACAGCTTCACGGCCGACGAGTTCAACCCGGGCAACTACAGCTAGTTTCCCGGGCCCGACCGGGAACGGGCGCTCGCACTCAGGTGCGGGCGCCCGTTCTTTTTTGCGCCGTGCCGAGCGCGCCAGGCGCGATTGGCGGGACCGGCTTGTAATGTGTCGATGAAGTGTTGGTGTCCGGAAGCGGGCACCCGGGGCGGCGACGAGAGGTGAGGCCATGAGCGAGGACCGCGAGACTCCCGCATCGAGGGCGGCGGAGACCCCCGACACCCCGAGCAACCCGGGTGCGCCCGTCGAGGAGTCCGAGGCGAGCCGCACGGAGGTGCTGCGCGCGGTCGAGCGCTCGCGCGCGAGCGGCGGCGACGGCTCGGCGCCGCTCGGCGAGCCCGCGGCGGCCGAGGGGGCGGCGGGCTCCGAGACGGCGGGCGGCGCTGCGGCAGAGGTTCCTGCGAAGGGCGCAGCGGGCGCAGAGGGCGCGGTGCTCGCGGCCCCGGTGGCGACGGCGGATGCCGACGCGGATGAGGCGGCGCGACGCCGCGCGCTCTCCGAGGTCGACACCGAGCTCGACATGGACGTGAAGGATCGTCCGGCCCGTACCGCGCTCGACGCCCGGATCGCGGAGCTCGAAGAGCTGCCGAGCGCCGCGGGGGAGCCGGCGACGCCGGTGCGCGACGGCGAGATCCGGATCAGCGCCGACCACCCGATGGCGGCGCTGTACATGCAGACGCCCATGCCCCCGGAGATCCGCGGGAACCGCGGCGCCGGGGTGCTGATCGCGCTGCTCGGCACGGTGGGCTTCGCGCTGGTGTACGCGGGGGTCCTGGCGCTCTGGCTGGCGCCGAGCTTCGCCCCGTCCCAGTTCGTCGCGAACGGGCTGGTGCCGTGGCTGACCTCGTGGGTGTTCATTGCGGCCGTTGCGGCGTTCTTCGTGGGGCTCACGGTGCTGGTGCTGATCCTGGGACGCGCGGGCTGGTGGGCCTACGTGCTCGGGGGCTTCTTCGTGGCCGTGCTGGTGTGGTTCGCCGCGGCGATCGCCGGCGCGCTGACGGGCGGTCCGTGGAGCGTCGACGGCGAGCCGGTGCCGCCGATCACCTTCGACGTTGACGGGCTGCGGGTGCTGTTCCAGTGGATCGGCTCCTCGGTGCCGGTGCTGGGCGCGGCGGTCGTGGCCCGTGAGGCGACGGTCTGGTTCGGCGCGTGGATCGGCGCGCGGGGCCGCCGCATGAAGCGCCGCAACGCCGAGGCGCTCGCCGAGTACGAGGCGGCGCTGGCCGAGGTGCAGGCGCAGCGGCCATGACCGAGGGCTCCCGCCGCGGCGTGACGCGAGGCTACGTCGGGGGCCTGGTCGCGGCCGCCGTCGTGGTGGCGATCGCGCTGGTCGTCGCCGCGTGGGGCTTGATCGCGCTGGCGCTGCTGCGGGATCCGGTGACGAGCGCGGGGGTGCCGCTGTGGGCGGCGCCGGTGATCCTGCTCTGCATCCTCGCGCTGCTGGCGTGGGGGCTGTGGCGCCAGGCCATCGTGCTGCTCCGGGGGCGCCGCGGACCGGCGTGGGGCATCGTGACGGCGCTCGCGGTGGGCGCGTACCTGCTGTGGTGCCTGGGCGGCGTGCTCGCGCGGATGTCGATCGGCGAGACGTGGCTGAGCCCGTTCTCGGCGGTGCTGATCCCGATCTGCGCGCTGGCCTCGCTCGTCTTCTGGGCGGTGCTGGCGAGGCGCGTGTACACGGACCGGCCGCCGCCCCGCTGGCCGTGGGAGCGGGACGAGGGCGAGGGTCCTGCGACGGTCGACGACATCGACTGGGGCGGCGACGGTCCGCGGCCGGACGACGCCGGCGGTGAGGGCCGGGGGCGTTGATCGTGGCGCTGACGATCGAGGAGCGGGTGACGGGCGCGGTCGACGCGTGGCTGCGCTGGCTGCCGGGCTGGTCTCCGGGAACGCATCGCGGACGGGCGCGGCTGTGCCGGCGGTGCACGGGATCGCCGCTGCTGACGGCGGCCGGCATCGGCGCGGATGTGCCGCACCAGGTCACGCACGCGCTCGTGTCCCGGATGCAGCGCATCATCGATCGCCGCGTGGACGAGTTCACGGAGCGGGAGCTGCCCACGCTGCACGCCGAGCTCACCGGCGCGGAGCTGTGGCGGAGCGGCGGCTACGACCCGGCGGCCGGCCTCGCTCCCGAGTACGAGGGCCTGGATCCGGATCCCGAGCCGGTGGAGGGGGAACAGCCCTTCCTCTTCACGCTCGCCGGTCTCGCGGAGGAGACGCGGCCGGAGCCGCCGCTGCCGCGACCGCCCTTGAGCGCCGAGGAGAAGCAGCGGCTGCGCCGGGAGATCGAGCTGGCGGATCGCTGCGCCGAGGAGGCCGGTCGCGCGGTGTGCTTCGCGCTGGTGTCGCATCGTCCCCGGATCCAGACCGCGATCACCCGTTTCGTGGAGCCGCAGGTCCAGGCGCTCCTCGATGAGCTGAGCCGGCACCTCGAACCGCCGCAGTAGCCCACGTGTCCGGAGGCGGGCGGCCCGGGATGGGCGGCCACGGCGGGCCAGGACGCTCGCTATTGCGCGGCGGGCCCAGCAGCGCCTATAGTTGATGTTTGGTGTGTTCCACCTCCCGTTTGCCGTGCCTCGGTGCGACGGGTCGGAGGGGGAGCGGGCCAAGGGTCACTCGCCCGCCACGGGCGATACCCCCACGGCATAGCTGCACTCGGTCGCCGGCTCCACGCTCGCGCGGGGCGGGGGACAGCAGCTCCGCGGCCTCGCAAGCGGTCGCACATGCTTGATCACAGAAAGCATTCCTGTCACCGTGCAGGACGAATGAGGAGAATCAGTGCCTACTATTCAGCAGCTGGTTCGCAAGGGCCGGACGCCGAAGGTCTCCAAGACCAAGGCGCCCGCCCTGAAGGCGAACCCGCAGCAGGCCGGGGTCTGCACCCGTGTCTACACCACCACGCCCAAGAAGCCGAACTCGGCGATGCGCAAGGTCGCTCGTGTGAAGCTCCGCAACGGCACCGAGGTCACCGCCTACATCCCGGGCGAGGGCCACAACCTGCAGGAGCACTCGCTGGTGCTCGTGCGCGGTGGTCGTGTCAAGGACCTCCCCGGTGTCCGCTACAAGATCGTGCGCGGCGCGCTCGACACGCAGGCGGTCAAGGATCGCCAGCAGGCTCGTAGCCGCTACGGTGCCAAGAAGGAGAAGAAGTAATGCCTCGTAAGGGTCCTGCTCCGAAGCGCCCCGTTGTCGCCGATCCCGTCTACGGCTCTCCCGTGGTGAGCCAGCTCGTCAACAAGATCCTGCTGGACGGCAAGAAGGGCCTCGCGGAGCGCATCGTCTACGGCGCGCTCGAGAACGTGGCCGAGAAGTCCGGCCAGGATGCCGTGACGGTCCTCAAGAAGGCGCTCGACAACGTGCGCCCCACCCTCGAGGTCCGCTCGCGTCGCGTCGGCGGCAGCACCTACCAGGTGCCCGTCGAGGTGAAGCCGCACCGGGCCAACACGCTCGCGCTGCGCTGGCTGACCAGCTACGCCAAGGCTCGTCGTGAGAACACGATGACCGACCGCCTCACCAACGAGATCCTCGACGCCTCCAACGGCCTCGGCGCCGCCGTGAAGCGCCGTGAGGACACGCACAAGATGGCCGAGTCGAACCGCGCGTTCGCTCACTACCGCTGGTAAGCCAGTCCGGTAGACCCGGGAACCGGGTCGGATCCCTCTCGGGATCCGGCCCGGCTCCTGCGGGGCGCGAGCCCCGCGGCTCCGGCTGATCACCACGCAGCCGTGCCGACACCACCCGAACTTCCATCCCCACACCGGAGGAGACCCCTGTGGCACAAGACGTGCTCACCGACCTGAGCAAGGTCCGCAACATCGGCATCATGGCGCACATCGATGCCGGCAAGACCACCACGACCGAGCGCATCCTGTTCTACACGGGTGTCAACCACAAGCTGGGCGAGACCCACGACGGCGCCTCGACGACCGACTGGATGGAGCAGGAGAAGGAGCGCGGCATCACGATCACGTCCGCCGCCGTGACCTGCTTCTGGAACAAGAACCAGATCAACATCATCGACACCCCCGGCCACGTCGACTTCACCGTCGAGGTGGAGCGCTCGCTGCGCGTGCTCGACGGCGCCGTCGCCGTGTTCGACGGCAAGGAGGGCGTCGAGCCCCAGTCCGAGACCGTCTGGCGTCAGGCCGACAAGTACGGGGTGCCCCGCATCTGCTTCGTCAACAAGATGGACAAGATGGGCGCCGACTTCTACTTCACGGTCGACACCATCGTCAGCCGTCTCGGCGCGAAGCCGCTCGTGATGCAGCTGCCCATCGGCGCGGAGAACGACTTCATCGGCGTCGTGGACCTCCTCTCCATGAAGGCCTTCGTGTGGGAGGGCGACTCGAAGGGCGATGTGACCCTGGGCGCCGCGTACGAGACCCAGGAGATCCCTGCGGATCTGCAGGCGAAGGCGGAGGAGTACCGCGCGCAGCTCGTCGAGACCGTCGCCGAGAGCGACGACGAGCTCCTCGAGAAGTTCTTCGGCGGCGAGGAGCTGTCGATCGACGAGCTCAAGGCGGGCATCCGCAAGCTGGTCGTGAACAACGAGATCTACCCCGTGTACTGCGGCTCGGCGTTCAAGAACCGCGGCATCCAGCCCATGCTCGACGCGGTGGTGGACTTCCTGCCGAACCCGCTCGACATCGGCGCCATCCAGGCACACGATCCGCGCGACGAAGAGATCATCATCGAGCGCAAGCCGAACCGCGACGAGCCCTTCTCGGCGCTGGCCTTCAAGATCGCCGTGCACCCCTTCTTCGGCCGCCTCACCTACGTGCGCGTCTACTCGGGTCACGTGCCCTCGGGCGCCCAGGTCGTCAACTCGACGAAGGGCAAGAAGGAGCGCATCGGCAAGATCTTCCAGATGCACGCCAACAAGGAGAACCCGGTCGACGAGCTCACCGCGGGCAACATCTACGCGGTGATCGGCCTCAAGGACACCACCACCGGTGACACCCTGAGCGATCCGGACAAGCAGGTCGTGCTCGAGTCGATGACCTTCCCGGAGCCCGTGATCGAGGTGGCCATCGAGCCCAAGACCAAGGGCGACCAGGAGAAGCTGGGCGTCGCGATCCAGAAGCTCGCCGAAGAGGATCCCACCTTCCGGGTGAGCCTCAACGCCGAGACCGGTCAGACCGTCATCGCCGGCATGGGCGAGCTGCACCTCGACATCCTCGTGGACCGCATGAAGCGCGAGTTCAAGGTCGAGGCGAACGTGGGCAAGCCCCAGGTGGCCTACCGCGAGACGATCCGCCGCGCGGTCGAGAAGTACGACTACACGCACAAGAAGCAGACCGGTGGCTCCGGCCAGTTCGCGAAGGTGCAGATCGCGCTCGCCCCGCTCGAGGCCGACTCCGAGAAGACCTACGAGTTCGAGGACAAGGTCACCGGCGGCCGCGTGCCGCGCGAGTACATCCCCTCGGTCGACGCCGGCATCCAGGACGCCATGCAGTACGGCATCCTCGCAGGCTTCCCCGTGGTGAACGTCAAGGCGACCCTGCTCGACGGCCAGTACCACGACGTCGACTCCTCGGAGATGGCGTTCAAGATCGCCGGCTCGATGGCCTTCAAGGAGGCCGCCCGCCTCGCGCAGCCCGTGCTGCTCGAGCCGATGATGGCCGTTGAGGTGCGCACGCCCGAGGAGTACATGGGCGACGTCATCGGCGACCTGAACTCGCGTCGCGGCCAGATCCAGGCGATGGAGGATGCGAGCGGCGTCAAGGTCGTGCGTGCCCTCGTGCCGCTCTCCGAGATGTTCGGGTACATCGGCGATCTGCGGTCGAAGACCAGCGGCCGCGCGGTGTTCTCGATGACCTTCGACTCCTACGCCGAGGTGCCGAAGGCCGTGGCCGACGAGATCGTCCAGAAGGCAAAGGGCGAGTAACGCCGCCCTCGGGCCGGTGGCTGGCCGACCGTCAGCCGCCGGCCCACCCGCTCAGGTCGCGATCGCACTCCTGAGCTTGTAACATAAGTACACACCCCGTACTCGTGCCCTTCGAAACCGTCGAAGGGGGAGGGTACTCAACGTCCTGAGGAGGACCATAGTGGCGAAGGCCAAGTTCGAGCGGACCAAGCCGCACGTGAACATCGGAACGATCGGTCACGTCGACCACGGTAAGACGACCCTTACCGCGGCGATCTCGAAGACGCTTGCCGACAAGTACCCGTCGGACACCAATGTCCAGCGCGACTTCGACACGATCGACTCGGCTCCGGAGGAGCGCCAGCGCGGCATCACCATCAACATCTCGCACGTCGAGTACGAGACCCCCAAGCGCCACTACGCGCACGTTGATGCCCCCGGTCACGCCGACTACATCAAGAACATGATCACCGGCGCCGCCCAGATGGACGGCGCGATCCTCGTGGTCGCCGCCACCGACGGCATGATGGCACAGACCAAGGAGCACATCCTGCTCGCCAAGCAGGTCGGCGTGCCCTACCTGCTCGTCGCCCTCAACAAGAGCGACATGGTCGACGACGAGGAGATCCTCGAGCTCGTCGAGATGGAGGTCCGCGAGGAGCTCTCCAAGCACGGCTACCCGGGCGATGACGTTCCCGTGGTCCGCGTCTCGGGCTACGAGGCACTGCAGGGCAACGAGAAGTGGGTCAACGCCGTTCTCGAGCTCATGGAGGCCGTGGACGAGTCGATCCCGGATCCGGTGCGCGACAAGGACAAGCCGTTCCTCATGCCCGTCGAGGACGTCTTCACGATCACCGGCCGCGGCACCGTGGTCACCGGCCGCGCCGAGCGTGGCACGCTGAAGATCAACTCCGAGGTCGAGATCGTGGGTCTGCGCCCGACGCAGAAGACCACCGTCACCGGCATCGAGATGTTCCACAAGCAGCTCGACGAGGCCTGGGCCGGCGAGAACTGTGGTCTGCTCCTCCGCGGCACCAAGCGCGAGGACGTGGAGCGCGGTCAGGTCGTCGTCGAGCCCGGCTCGATCACCCCGCACACCAAGTTCGAGGGCACCGCCTACATCCTGAAGAAGGAAGAGGGCGGCCGTCACAACCCGTTCGAGACGAACTACCGTCCGCAGTTCTACTTCCGTACGACTGACGTGACCGGTGTCATCACCCTTCCCGAGGACAAGCCGATGGTCATGCCCGGCGACACCACCGACATGACGGTCGAGCTGATCCAGCCGATCGCCATGGAGGAGGGCCTCGGCTTCGCGATCCGTGAGGGCGGCCGCACCGTCGGCGCCGGCACGGTGACCAAGGTCATCGAGTAAGCGAGTCGCTCTGAGCGACGCTCGCTGAGGCGAACGCAGCAAGAACCCCCGGGGACATCCCCGGGGGTTCTTCGCGTTCCGAGGGAGGGCGATCGCGGGCGGCGCCGCCGTCCCTCAGGCGCGCGGCGCGGCCGTTCGGCAGCCGCGGGGCGGTATCCTCGGAGGTGATCCCGCCCGGGGATCGGTTCCCCCGCCCGAGGAGAGAGGGAGGCCGAGTGCCGCAGACCGTCGGAGCGCGCCTGGCGCACTTCATTCGCCAGTACGGGCTGCTCTTCCTGCTCGACGCCCTCGCCTGGGCGATCGCGATCCTCGCGGCGCTCGTCCTCCGCTTCGACTTCAATCTCGCGCGCATCCACCCCGGCTGGACGGCCGCGGTCATCGGGGTCACGATCGTGCTCCAGCTGCTCGGCGGGTGGGTGTTCTGGCTCTACCGCAACCGCTACGAGCTGGGCAGCTTCGACGAGGTCCGCTCGCTCGTCCTCGACATCACCGCGGTGATGGTCGCCGCCTGGCTCTTCGCCTATCTGGTCGGCTACGGCAACGGGATCCCGCGCAGCACCCTCATCATCGCGGCCCCCATCGCCTTCAGCCTGATGGGCGTCGCCCGGTATCTCGTCCGGCTCTCCAACGAGCGGCAGCTCAAGCCCGGGGAGGAGGCCGAGCGGACCCTGCTCTACGGCGCCGGCTATCTCGGCGTGCAGACGGCGAAGCGTCTCCTCACCGATGCGAAGGGCTCCGCCCTGCCGGTCGGCTTCATCGACGACGACCCCGCGAAGCGTCACCAGGAGGTGCGCGGGGTGCGCGTGCTGGGCTCCCTCGACGATCTTCCCCGGATCGGGCGGATGACGCGCGCCACGAAGCTGATCGTCTGCATCGGCGACGCCGACGCCACGCTGATGCGCAGGGTCGACGAGCTCGCCGACCGCTGCGGCATGACCGCCATGGTGCTGCCCCCGCTCGAGCAGATCCTGCTCAACGCCTCCGTCATCTCGAATGTGCGCGAGCTCGCGATCGAGGATCTCATCGGCAGGCACCCGGTCCGCCTGGAGACGGAGTCGATCGCCGAGTACCTGCAGGGCAAGCGCGTGCTCGTGACGGGCGCTGGCGGATCGATCGGCTCCGAGCTCTGCCGGCAGCTCGCCCGCTTCGCCCCCAGCGAGCTCATCATGCTCGACCGCGACGAGACCGCGCTGCAGGAGACGCAGCTGTCGATCAGCGGGCACGGCCTGCTCGACACGAACGACGTGGTGCTCGCCGACATCCGCGACCCGGAGACGCTGAACCGGATCTTCGCCGAGCGCAGGCCCGAGGTCGTCTTCCACGCGGCCGCACTGAAGCACCTGCCCATGCTCGAGCAGTACCCCGACGAGGCGTGGAAGACGAATGTGCTCGGCACCCTCAACGTGCTCCGCGCCGCCGCCTCCGTGGGGGTGGGCACCTTCGTGAACATCTCCACCGACAAGGCCGCGAACCCGACGAGCGTGCTCGGCCACTCGAAGCGGGTGGCCGAGAAGCTGACGGCGTGGATGGCGGAGCACACGGGCGAGCGCTACCTCTCGGTGCGGTTCGGCAATGTGATCGGCAGCCGTGGCTCGATGCTGCCCACGTTCCGCAAGCTCATCGATGCCGGCGGGCCGGTCACGGTCACGCACCCCGAGGTGACGCGCTACTTCATGACGATCCCGGAGGCCTGCCAGCTCGTGGTGCAGGCAGGCGGCATCGGGCGCCGCGGCGAGGTCCTGATCCTCGACATGGGGGAGCCCGTCCGCATCCTCGACGTCGCGAAGCGCATGATCGCGCAGTCGGGGAAGGACATCGAGATCATCTTCACCGGGCTGCGGCACGGTGAGAAGCTGCACGAGGAACTGGTGGGCGAGGGCGAGGGCGACGAGCGCCCGTTCCACCCGAAGATCGCGCACGCGCACGTCGACACGATCTCGCCGGAGGTGCTCGATCACGAGGGGTGGGTCGCGCGCATGGACCTGACCGAGGCGGCAGAGGAGCGGGTGCAGTGAGCGGAGGAACCGTCGCCGTTCTGGCCGCTAGCATCGCCCTGATGCTCAGCCTGGTGCTGCCGTTCG
Organism: Leucobacter massiliensis; assembly: GCF_002982315.1. Classification (GTDB taxonomy): domain Bacteria; phylum Actinomycetota; class Actinomycetes; order Actinomycetales; family Microbacteriaceae; genus Leucobacter; species Leucobacter massiliensis. The sequence continues at coordinate 79,905 of NZ_MWZD01000016.1, forward strand.
CGGTCCGTCCCCTGCTGGTGCGGCTCGGGATCATGGACGTGCCGAACGAGCGCTCCTCGCATCAGCGCCCGGTGCTGCGCGGCCTGGGGCTCGCGGTGCTGATCGCGCTGGTGATCGCGGAGGGCGCGGCGACGCTCGCCCTGCTGGCGGGCCAGCCGATGCCGCTGCCCGGCGGCGCGGTGCTGCTGGTGGTGCTGCTCGGCTCGCTGTGCGCGGGCCTGCTGGGGCTCGCGGAGGATCTGCGCGGGCTCAGCGTGGGGGTGCGCAGTGCCCTGCTGCTCGGGATCGCGGCGGCGTCGGCGACGGCGCTGCTGTGGCTCGGGAACACCTCCGAGGCCTTCGCGCCGTATGTCGGGGAGTTCGGAGCCGCATCGTTCGGATGGGCGGCCTGGGCGCACGTGCAGCTGCCGCTGTGGGGGCTCATCCTGCTGGGCGTCTACGCGGTGCTGTTCATCTCGAGCTACATCAACGTGGCGAACTTCATGGACGGGCTGAACGGCATCAGCGGCTTCCACGGCGTGATCGCCGGGCTTGCCTTCGCCGCTTCGGGGGCCATCCTCTCGATGCCGTGGCTGCTGACGGCGGGGCTTGTGCTGGCGGCGGCCTTCGCGGGGTTCCTGCCGTGGAACCTGACGAAGCCGGGTGCCTTCCTGGGCGATGTGGGCAGCTACCTGCTCGGCGGCGCCGTGGCGATCACGAGCTTCGCCGCGCTCGTCGGCGGGGTGCCGCTGCTGGCCACGATCGGCCCGATGGTGATCTACTTCGGCGACGTGGGGGTGACCCTGGTGAAGCGGCTGCGCGCTGGGCACCGCTGGGACGAGCCGCACAAGGAGCACACCTATCAGCGGATCCAGCAGCTCGGCTACTCGCATGTGGCGGCGTCCGGGATGACGGCCGCGGCGACCCTGGCGGCCTCCCTGCTCGGTCTCGGCTCGATCTTCACGAACCTGCTCGGCACCCTCGGGCTGCTGCTCTCGGGCCTTGCCGTGCTCGTCATCTACCTCCTCCTCCCGAGCCTCCTCCCGGCTCGTTCCCCCCGCCCCTAACACCCGCGACACGCCCGGGTTGCATCGATCCGGGGCGCCGTGCGAGAATAGACAGGTTCAGTACTCCGCGCTTCGGGGCGGGTCACTGCCAGGCTGTGCATAGCCGCTCCGGTTTCCGGGGCCCGGGCTAGGCCGCGGGTAGCGAACAACACCCGCACGCCGTTCGGCGGCCAGACGAGAGTCCGGCCGTCTTCGTGTGTGTGGGGCGCGCGCGAGCGCGTTTTGACAGGTGAACAGAGACCCAGCATGCGGTGTCAGCAGACACGCGGGTGCCAGGGCGCTGGTACGCAAGACGTCCAATGCCGAGATCCCCGGATCCCGGTACGACGCAAGTAGAAAGTAGAGAGTCACATGGCGGGACAGAAGATCCGCATCCGACTGAAGTCGTATGACCACGAGGTCATCGACAGCTCCGCACGCAAGATCGTCGACACGGTGACCCGCGCGGGTGCGACCGTGATCGGCCCCGTGCCGCTCCCCACGGAGAAGAACGTGATCGCCGTGATCCGTTCGCCCCACAAGTACAAGGACAGCCGCGAGCACTTCGAGAAGCGCACGCACAAGCGCCTGATCGACATCGTCGATCCCACTCCGAAGGCCGTCGATTCGCTCATGCGACTCGATCTGCCTGCCGACGTCAACATCGAGATCAAGCTCTAAGGGGGGATCCGAACATGTCTGTTGCACGCAATGTGAAGGGTCTCCTGGGCACCAAGCTCGGCATGACGCAGGTCTGGGACGAGGACGGCAAGGTCGTTCCCGTCACGGTCATCGAGGTGGCTCCCAACGTGGTCACGCAGATCCGCACCCCCGAGGTCGACGGCTACAGCGCCGTGCAGATCGCCGCGGGTCAGATCGACCCCCGCAAGGTGAACAAGCCCACCGCCGGCCACTTCGAGAAGGCCGGGGTCACCCCGCGTCGTCACCTCACCGAGGTGCGCACGGCCGATGCCGGCGAGTACGCGCTGGGCCAGGAGCTCACCGTCGACGGCACCTTCGAGGCCGGTCAGAAGATCGACGTCGTCGGCACCTCGAAGGGCAAGGGCTTCGCGGGCACCATGAAGCGTCACAACTTCAAGGGCGTCTCCGCCTCGCACGGTGCGCACCGCAACCACCGCAAGCCGGGCTCGATCGGCGGCGCCGCGACCCCCGGTCGCGTGTTCAAGGGCCAGCGCATGGCCGGTCGCATGGGTGGCGAGCGCGTCACCGTGCAGAACCTGACCGTGCAGGCGATCGACGCCGAGAAGGGTCTCATCCTGGTCAAGGGTGCGGTTCCCGGTGCTCGCGGTCGTCTCGTTTTCGTTCGCAACGCAGTGAAGGGGGCGTAGTTCATGGCTACCGCTACCAAGCTCGAGGTGCTCGACGCCCAGGGTAAGAAGGCCGGTTCGGTCGAGCTTCCCGAGTCGATCTTCGCCGTCGAGACCAACGTCCCGCTGATCCACCAGGTGGTGACCGCGCAGCTCGCCGCTGCCCGCCAGGGGACGCACAAGACCAAGAACCGCGGCGAGGTCTCCGGTTCGGGCGTCAAGCCGTTCAAGCAGAAGGGCACCGGCCGTTCCCGTCAGGGTTCGGTGCGTGCTCCCGAGCACCGCGGCGGCGGCGTCGTGCACGGCCCGGTGCCGCGCGACTACGCGCAGCGCACCCCCAAGAAGATGATCGCTGCGGCTCTGCGCGGCCTGCTCTCGGATCGCGCTCGCGCGAACCGCCTGCACGTCGTCGAGTCCTTCGGCATCGGGGACAAGCCCAGCACCAAGACCGCGCGCGAGTTCCTCGCCTCGGTGGCGCCGGGCAAGCGCGTGCTCGTTGTCGTGGAGCGCGAGGACGAGGTCACCACGCTGAGCGTGCGCAACCTGCCTCACGTCCACGTGCTGTTCCAGGATCAGCTCAACGCCTACGACGTGGTCGTCAGCGACGATCTCGTCTTCACCAAGGCAGCCTTCGACGCCTTCGTCGGCGGCCGCACGGCTGAGGCACACACCGCTAAGGAGGGCACGAAGTGAGCCTGCCCAAGTCTGCACACGACGTCATCATCCGCCCCATCGTCTCCGAGAAGAGCTACAACCTCATCGACGCGAACGGCCAGTACACCTTCGAGGTGCAGCCGAACGCTTCGAAGACGGAGATCAAGCTCGCGATCGAGGAGGTGTTCAACGTGAAGGTCGGCAAGATCAACACGCTGAACCGCAAGGGCAAGACCCGCCGCACTCGCAACGGCCTCGGCAAGCGCAAGGACACCAAGCGCGCCATCGTCACGCTGAAGTCGGGCTCCATCGACATCTTCACGGCTGCGCTGTAGAAGGGGCGAAGAGGAACACAACATGGCTATTCGCAAGTACAAGCCGACGACCCCCGGTCGTCGCGGTTCGAGCGTCGCTGATTTCGCCGAGATCACGCGCTCCACGCCCGAGAAGTCGCTGCTTCGCCCGCTCCCCAAGACGGGCGGCCGCAACAACCAGGGCCGCATCACCACCCGCCACATCGGCGGCGGGCACAAGCGCCAGTACCGTGTCATCGACTTCCGTCGTCACGACAAGGACGGCGTGAACGCCCGTGTCGCGCACATCGAGTACGATCCGAACCGCACGGCGCGCATCGCGCTGCTGCACTTCGAGGACGGCACGAAGCGCTACATCATCGCCCCGAACAAGCTGAAGCAGGGCGACGTCGTCGAGTCGGGTGCCGGCGCCGACATCAAGCCCGGCAACAACCTGCCGCTGAAGAACATCCCGACCGGTACCGTGATCCACGCGATCGAGCTGAAGCCGGGCGGGGGAGCGAAGCTCGCCCGTTCCGCAGGCACCTCGGTGCGCCTCGTCGCGAAGGACGGCCCCTACGCCCAGCTGCGCCTCCCCTCGGGTGAGATCCGCAACGTCGACGCGCGCTGCCGCGCGACCGTCGGCGAGGTGGGCAACGCCGAGCAGTCGAACATCAACTGGGGCAAGGCCGGCCGCATGCGCTGGAAGGGCGTGCGCCCGACCGTCCGCGGTGTCGTCATGAACCCGGTCGATCACCCGCACGGTGGTGGCGAGGGCCGCACCTCGGGCGGTCGTCACCCGGTCAGCCCGTGGGGTCAGAAGGAAGGCCGTACGCGCCATCCGAACAAGGAAAGCGACAAGCTCATCGTGCGTCGCCGTCCGACCGGCAAGAAGCGTTAATCGGCAGGTAGGAGAGAGTAGAAGATGCCTCGTAGTCTCAAGAAGGGCCCCTTCGTCGACAACCACCTGCTGAACAAGGTGGTTGCCCAGAACGAAGCCGGCACCAAGAACGTGATCAAGACCTGGTCGCGCCGCTCGATGATCATCCCCGCCATGCTGGGGCACACGATCGCGGTGCACGACGGTCGCAAGCACATCCCGGTGTTCGTCACCGAGACCATGGTCGGTCACAAGCTGGGCGAGTTCGCGCCCACGCGCACCTTCCGTGGTCACGTGAAGGACGACAAGAAGGGCCGTCGCCGCTGACGCGGGGACGTGAAGGAGGAAGAGAAATGGTGGAGTCGATCGCACGCGTGCGTCATATCCGCATCACCCCCCAGAAGGCCCGTCGCGTCGTTGACCTGATCCGCGGCAAGAACGCCCAGGAGGCCCTGGCCATCCTGAAGTTCGCCCCGCAGGCCGCCTCGGAGCCGATCTTCAAGCTGGTCGCGTCGGCAATCGCCAACGCCCGCGTGAAGGCCGACAAGGAGAACCTGCGTCTCAACGAGGACGAGCTGGTCATCGCTCGCGCCTTCGTGGACGAGGGCGCGACGCTCAAGCGCTTCCGCCCCCGCGCACAGGGACGCGCATTCCGCATCAACAAGCGCACGAGCCACATCACGGTCGTTCTGCAGACCGCCGATGAGCTCGCGGCCGCGAAGAAGGGAGCCTAACGGTATGGGCCAGAAGATTCATCCCTACGGCTTCCGCCTCGGGATCACCACCGACCACGTGTCGCGCTGGTTCTCGGACTCGACCAAGAAGGGTCAGCGTTACGCCGACTACCTGGCCGAGGACATCAAGATCCGCCAGCACCTGACGAAGCAGCTCGATCGCGCCGGCGTCTCGCGCGTCGAGATCGAGCGCACCCGTGATCGCGTTCGCGTGGACATCCACTCGGCGCGTCCGGGCATCGTCATCGGCCGCCGCGGCGCCGAGGCCGAGCGCATCCGCGCCGACCTCGAGAAGCTCACCGGCAAGCAGATCCAGCTGAACATCCTCGAGGTGAAGAACCCCGAGGCCGACGCTCAGCTGGTCGCCCAGGGCATCGCCGAGCAGCTCGCTGCTCGCGTGGCGTTCCGCCGCGCGATGCGCAAGGGCCTGCAGGGCGCGCAGCGCGCCGGTGCCAAGGGCATCCGCATCCAGGTCTCCGGCCGCCTCGGCGGCGCCGAGATGAGCCGCTCCGAGTTCTACCGCGAGGGGCGCGTGCCGCTGCACACCCTGCGCGCGAACATCGACTACGGCTTCTACGAGGCGAAGACCACCTTCGGCCGCATCGGCGTGAAGGTCTGGATCTACAAGGGCGACCTGACCAACAAGGAACTCGCTCGCGAGCAGGCGGCCCAGAAGCCGTCGCGCGATCGCGGCGATCGTCGCCGCGCGCCCCGTGGCGCGCAGGCCGAGGCTGCACCCGCTGCAGCAGGAGCGGAGAAGTAAGCATGCTGATTCCCCGTCGAGTCAAGTACCGCAAACAGCACCACCCCAGCCGCAGCGGCCAGTCGAAGGGCGGCAACACGGTCGCCTTCGGTGAGTTCGGGATCCAGGCGCTGACCCCCGCGTACGTGACGAACCGTCAGATCGAGTCCGCTCGTATCGCGATGACCCGTCACATCAAGCGCGGCGGCAAGGTGTGGATCAACATCTACCCGGACCGTCCCCTCACCAAGAAGCCCGCGGAAACCCGCATGGGCTCCGGTAAGGGCTCGCCCGAGTGGTGGGTGGCCAATGTCAAGCCGGGCCGCGTCCTCTTCGAGGTCGCCGGTGTCAACGAGGAGCTCGCTCGTGAGGCGCTCACCCGCGCCATCCACAAGCTGCCCCTGAAGGCCCGCATTATCAAGCGCGAGGAGGGCGACGCGTAATGGCGATCGGCACGAAAGAACTGGCCATCACTGAACTCGATTCCTTCGAGAACGAGCGTCTGGCCGAGGAGCTCAAGAAGGCGAAGGCCGAGCTCTTCAACCTTCGCTTCCAGTCGGCCACCGGCCAGCTGGAGAGCCACGGCCGGGTCCGTCAGGTGAAGCGCGACATCGCCCGCATCTACACGGTGCTGCGCGAGCGCGAGCTGGGCATCCGGGTCACCCCGGCCGCCGCCCCGGCTCCCGCGAAGAAGAAGAGCAGCAAGAAGGCCGAGCAGGCGGCTGAGCCCGCCGAGTCGGCCAGCACCGAGACGAAGGAGGCCTGACCGTGGCTGCTGAGGTCGAGAAGGAACAGCGCGGCTACCGCAAGGCCCGCCGCGGCTACGTCGTCAGCGACAAGATGGACAAGACCATCGTCGTCGAGGTCGAGGATCGCGTGAAGCACCCGCTGTACGGCAAGGTCATGCGCCGTTCGTCGAAGGTGAAGGCCCACGACGAGCAGAACACCGCCGGCATCGGCGATCTCGTGCTCATCCATGAGACCCGCCCGCTGAGCGCCACCAAGCGCTGGCGTCTGGTCGAGATCCTCGAGAAGGCGAAGTAAGCCTCGCGCTTACTGAGTGAAGGAGTAACTAGTGATTCAGCAGGAATCCCGGCTCAAGGTCGCCGATAACACCGGCGCCAAGGAGCTGCTCACCATCCGCGTGCTCGGGGGTTCGAAGCGTCGGTACGCCGGTCTCGGCGACACCATCGTCGCGACCGTCAAGGACGCGATCCCCGGCGGCAACGTGAAGAAGGGCGACGTGGTCAAGGCCGTCGTCGTCCGGACGCGCAAGTCGACCCGTCGCGCCGATGGCTCGTACATCAGCTTCGACGAGAACGCCGCCGTCATTCTCAAGGCCGACGGGGAGCCCCGCGGCACCCGTATCTTCGGGCCGGTCGGCCGTGAGCTGCGCGACAAGCGGTTCATGAAGATCGTCTCGCTCGCACCGGAGGTGATCTAGTCCTATGGGCGCAAAGATCAAGAAGGGTGACCTCGTCGAGGTCATCTCGGGACCGTCGCAGGAGCGCGGCGGCTACAAGGGCAAGCAGGGGCGCGTCATCGAGGTGCTGTCCGAGAGCGATCGCGTGATCGTCGAGGGCGTCAACTTCGTGACGAAGCACGTGCGCGTCGGCCAGTCGGATCGTGGCACCCGCGAGGGTGGCATCGAGACCGTCGAGGCCCCGATCCACGTCTCGAACGTGGCCGTCGTCGACCCGGAGACGAAGAAGCCGACCCGCGTCGGCTTCCGCGTCGAAGAGGTGGAGCGCGACGGCAAGAAGAAGACCGTGCGCGTCCGCTACGCCAAGTCGTCTGGGAAGGACCTCTAAATGACTGAGACCAAGGTTCAGCCCCGTCTCAAGCAGAAGTACCGGAGCGACATCGTTCCGCAGCTGCGCGAGGAGTTCGGCTACCCGAACATCATGCAGGTTCCCGGCGTCGTGAAGGTCGTCGTGAACACGGGCGTCGGCGACGCCGCTCGCGACAGCAAGGTGATCGAGGGCGCGATCGCGGATCTCACCAAGATCACCGGTCAGAAGCCCATGGTCACCAAGGCCCGCAAGTCGATCGCGCAGTTCAAGCTGCGCGAGGGCCAGGCGATCGGCGCGCACGTCACCCTCCGCGGTGACCGCGCCTGGGAGTTCCTCGACCGCCTGGTCAATCTCGCCCTGCCGCGTATCCGCGATTTCCGCGGGCTCTCGCCGAAGCAGTTCGACGGGAACGGCAACTACACCTTCGGTCTGACCGAGCAGAGTGTGTTCCACGAGATCGATCAGGATAAGATTGATCGGGTGCGCGGTTTCGACATCACCGTCGTGACCACCGCGAAGACCGACGACGAGGGACGGGCGCTGCTTCGCGCGCTCGGCTTCCCGTTCAAGGCCGAATAACTGAATAGTCCAAGCGGCGAGGGTGCCCGGGAGTTTCCCGGGCACCCGATCCGTGTGTCACCCAGGTCGTACTCCGTGTAACGGGGTGCGATACCAGGCGAGAAAGAAGAGTCACTCATGACGATGACTGATCCGGTCGCAGATATGCTGACCCGGCTGCGCAATGCGAACTCTGCGCATCATGACGACGTTTCGCTTCCCGGCTCGAAGCTGAAGGAGCGGATCGCTGAGATCCTCAAGCGAGAGGGCTACATCAAGGACTGGAAGGTCGAGGACGCGCGCGTCGGCACGACCCTCACCATGTCCCTGAAGTACGGCCCCAACCGCGAGCGCTCGATCGAGGGCATCAAGCGGGTGTCGAAGCCCGGCCTTCGCGTGTACGCGCGCTCCACCGAGATCCCGAGCGTGCTCGGCGGCCTCGGCATCGCGATCCTGTCCACCTCCTCGGGGCTCCTCACCGACCGCGAGGCCGAGCAGAAGGGCGTCGGCGGGGAAGTCCTCGCCTACGTGTGGTAAGCCGTCATGTCACGTATTGGTAAGCTTCCCATCACCGTTCCCGGTGGTGTCGACGTCAAGATCGAGGGCCAGAAGGTCACGGTCAAGGGTTCGAAGGGCGAGCTCTCGCTCGTCGTCTCCGAGCCCATCCGCGTTGCAGTCGAGGACGGACAGGTGCTGGTCACCCGTCCCGACGACGAGCGCGATTCCCGAGCGCTGCACGGCCTGACCCGCACGCTCATCAACAACAACATCATCGGTGTCACCGAGGGCTACACGAAGCAGCTCGAGGTCGTCGGCACGGGCTACCGCGTGCAGCAGAAGGGTTCGGGCCTGGAGCTCGCGCTCGGCTTCTCGCACCCGGTGAGCTTCGATGCGCCGGAGGGCATCACCCTTGCGGTCGAGGGCAACACGAAGATCACCGTCAGCGGCATCTCGAAGCAGGCGGTCGGCGAAGTCGCTGCCAACATCCGCAAGCTGAAGAAGCCGGAGCCGTACAAGGGCAAGGGCATCCGCTACGCGGGCGAGGTCGTCCGTCGCAAGGCAGGAAAGGCTGGTAAGTAACGATGGCCGCATCAGGAATCCGCGCCAAGGGGCGCTCGGCCGCACGTGTGCGCCGCCACACCCGCCTGCGCAAGAAGATCGTCGGCACGGAGCAGCGCCCCCGTCTCGTCGTGAACCGCTCCGCGCGTCACGTGTTCGTGCAGGTCGTGGACGATTCGAAGGGTCTCACCCTCGCTTCGGCTTCGACCATGGAAGCGGATCTGCGCTCCTTCGAGGGTGACAAGACCGCCAAGGCCCGCAAGGTCGGCGAGCTCGTCGCCGAGCGCGCCAAGAGCGCCGGAATCGAGGCCGTCGTGTTCGACCGCGGCGGCAGCAAGTACGCGGGTCGAGTCGCTGCGATCGCCGACGGCGCTCGCGAAGGGGGGCTGACCCTGTGAGCAACGAAACGAAGGAGCAGGAAGTGTCTGCACAGGCGACTGAGACCACGGAGGCTTCGGCCCCGGCTCAGGATCACCGCAACGAGCCCCGCGAGCAGCGTCGCGGCAGCCGCGATCGCGGCACCCGCGGTGAGCGCGGCGGACGCGACCGCAGCGAGAGCCAGTTCCTCGAGCGCGTGGTGACCATCAACCGCGTCTCGAAGGTCGTCAAGGGCGGCCGTCGCTTCAGCTTCACCGCGCTCGTCGTGGTGGGCGATGGCAACGGCACCGTCGGCGTCGGCTACGGCAAGGCCAAGGAGGTGCCCCTCGCGATCTCGAAGGGCGTCGAGGAGGCGAAGAAGAACTTCTTCCGCGTCCCCCGCGTCGGCAGCACCATCCCGCACCCCGTGCAGGGCGAGGCCGCAGCCGGCGTCGTGCTGCTGCGTCCGGCTGCGGCCGGTACCGGCGTCATCGCCGGTGGCCCGGTTCGCGCCGTGCTCGAGTGCGCCGGCATCCACGATGTGCTGAGCAAGTCGCTCGGTTCGTCGAACACCCTGAACATCGTGCACGCGACCGTCGAGGCGCTGCAGCAGCTCGAGGAGCCCCGCTCCGTCGCAGCCCGCCGCGGTCTCGACTTCGACCGCGTCGCCCCGGCCCGCATCGTGCGCGCCGAGGCGAAGGCCGCGGCCGACGCTGCCGCGAAGGCAAAGGCAGGTGCGTAATGGCGAAGAGCCTCAAGATTACGCAGACGAAGTCCGTTATCAGTGAGAAGCAGAACCAGCGCGACACCCTGCGCAGCCTCGGCCTCAAGAAGATCGGCCAGTCGGTCGTTCGCGAGGACACCCAGGCCAACCGCGGGTACGTGCGCGCCGTTGCTCACCTTGTAGAGGTTGAGGAGATCGACGCATGAGCGAGAACAACGAGGAGCGCGAGCAGGTGCTCAAGGCGCACCACCTCCGTCCTGCTCCGGGCGCCAAGAAGGCCAAGACCCGCGTGGGTCGCGGCGAGGCGTCCAAGGGCAAGACGGCGGGCCGCGGCACCAAGGGCACGAAGGCCCGCTACCAGGTGAAGGCCGGCTTCGAGGGCGGGCAGATGCCGCTGCACATGCGCACGCCGAAGCTGCGCGGCTTCAAGAACCCGTTCCGCACCGAGTACCAGGTGGTGAACGTCGCCAAGCTCGCGGAGCTGTACCCGCAGGGCGGCGAGGTGACCGTCGCGGATCTCGTGGCGAAGGGCGCCGTGCGCAAGAACCAGCCCGTCAAGGTGCTCGGTGACGGCGATCTGCAGGTCAAGCTCACCGTCTCGGTGGACAAGGTCTCCGGCTCGGCAGAGCAGAAGATCGTGGCCGCCGGCGGCGAGATCAAGTAGGGATCCCGCAGGATCCGATCGTCCGGGCCTCGCCCGGGCCGCGGGGGAGTGGGGAGCAGGCATCCGTGCCGCTTCCCGCGCCCCCGCTTTTTTCTTCACGCCGCGTCCCCGCTGTGGTGCGGCCCCGCCCGCCGTGTAGGCTAGGCTCATTGGTTTCTCGTCGTCAGGCGAAGGCCCTCACGACGTTCCCAGGAGGCAGATTTTGTTCAGCGCCATCGGACGGATCTTCCGGACTCCCGATCTGCGACGCAAGATTGTGTTCACGCTCGCGATCGTGTCGCTGTTCCGGCTCGGATCCTTCATTCCCGCGCCGTTCGTGCAGTTCGACAATGTGCAGGCGTGTCTCGTCGCCAACCAGTCGGCCGGAACCTCGGGCCTGTACGACATGATCAACCTGTTCAGCGGCGGCGCGCTGCTGCAGCTGTCGATCTTCGCGCTGGGCATCATGCCCTACATCACGGCCTCCATCATCACGCAGCTGCTGCGGGTCGTGATCCCGCACTTCGAGGCGCTCCACAAGGAGGGGCAGGCCGGGCAGGCGAAGCTCACCCAGTACACCCGGTATCTGACGATCGCTCTGGCGATCCTGCAGTCCACGACGCTCATCACGGTGGCACGCTCCGGGCAGCTCTTCGGCAGCCTCGCGAACCAGGCCTGCCAGAACCTCGTGTCGCAGGAGTGGTGGGCGATCCTCATCATGATCATCACGATGACGGCGGGCACCGGCCTCATCATGTGGTTCGGCGAGCTCATCACCGAGCGCGGCATCGGCAACGGCATGTCGCTGCTCATCTTCACCTCGATCTCGGCGACCTTCCCCGGCGGCCTGTGGGTCATCAAGGAGTCGCAGGGCTGGGAGACGTTCTTCATCGTCATCGCCGTCGGCCTGCTCGTCGTCGCCGCGGTCGTGTTCGTGGAGCAGTCGCAGCGGCGCATCCCGGTGCAGTACGCGAAGCGCGTCGTCGGGCGTCGCACCTACGGGGGCAGCAGCACCTACATCCCGATCAAGGTGAACATGGCCGGCGTGATCCCCGTCATCTTCGCCTCGGCGATCCTGTACCTGCCGATGCTCATCACCCAGTTCAACCAGCCGAAGATCGGTGAGGACCCGAAGGAGTGGGTCGTCTGGGTGCAGAACAACCTCGTCTACGGCGACCAGCCGATGTACATGCTGGTGTTCTTCCTGCTGACGATCGGCTTCACCTTCTTCTACGTCCAGATCACCTTCAACCCGGAGGAGGTCTCGGACAACATGAAGCAGTACGGCGGCTTCATCCCGGGCATCCGGGCCGGCCGGCCGACTGCCGAGTACCTCAATTACGTGCTGACCCGCATCACGAGCGCGGGCTCGCTCTACCTGGGCGTCATCGCGCTTCTCCCGCTCATCGCGCTGTCCTTCTTCGGGGCGAACCAGAACTTCCCGTTCGGTGGCGCCTCGATCCTGATCATCGTCGGCGTTGGCCTCGAGACGGTCAAGCAGATCGATGCCCAGCTGCAGCAGCGCCACTACGAAGGGCTTCTCAAGTGACCGAGAACACCACTGCTCGCCTGCTCATCATCGGCCCTCCCGGCGCCGGCAAGGGCACGCAGGCCTCGCGGATCGCGGAGCGCTACGGCGTCCCCGCCATCTCTACCGGCGACATCTTCCGCGCCAACATCACGGGCGGCACGGAGCTGGGCCAGCGCGTGCAGGCGATCATCGAGCGCGGTGAGCTCGTCCCGGACGAGCTCACCAACGAGATCGTCGCCGACCGGCTCTCACAGGAGGACGCGCGCGGCGGCTTCCTGCTCGACGGCTACCCCCGCACCGTCGACCAGGTGCACGCGCTCGACGGCATGCTCGACGGCGCCGCTCTCGACGCGGTGATCCTGCTCGAGGCCGACACCGACGAGGTCGTCGCCCGGCTGCTGAAGCGCGCCGAGCTGGAGGGGCGAGCGGATGACACGGAAGAGGTCATCCGCCACCGCCAGGAGGTGTACGCCGAGCAGACCGCTCCGCTCATCGCGCTCTTCTCGGAGCGCGGGATTCTCGTCGCCGTGGACGGCCTCGGCTCCGTCGACGAGGTCGCCGAGCGGATCGCCACGGGTCTCGACGCCCGGCTCGCAGCCACCGCGGGGCGCTAGGCGTGGCCCGTCGGGGGATGCTGCGTCGTTCGATCTACAAGTCTCCGGCTCAGCTGCGGCTGATGGTCGAGCCGGGTCTGGCGACCGCCGCGGCGCTCGCGGCGATGCGTGCGGCGGTGCGCCCGGGGATCAGCACCCTTGAGCTGGACGCCATCGCCGAGGAGGCGATCCGCTCCCGCGGCGGCGCGCCCAACTTCATGCTGGAGCCCGGCTATCGCCACACGATCTGCGCGAACGTGAACCAGCACGTGGTGCACGCGATCCCCACCGAGCGCCCCCTGCAGGACGGTGACATCGTCGCGCTCGACGCGGGAGCCGTGGTGGGCGGCTGGCACGGGGACGCTGCCTTCACGGCCGTGCTGCCCGATCCGGCCGATCCGGAGCGCACCGCGGCGAATGAGAAGCTGAGCGCGGTGACCGAGCAGGCGATGTGGCGCGGGATCGCGCGTCTGGCGACCGCCTCGCACCTCAACGAGGTGGGGGAGGCGGTGTCCGCGTACGTGCGGGCGAACAGCGATTTCGGCGTGTTGGAGGACTACATCGGCCACGGCATCGGCCGCAGCATGCACGAGGATCCTCCGGTGTTCAACGTGCCGGTGCGCCGGCGCGGGCCGGAGGTGAAGCCCGGGCTGGTCGTCGCGATCGAGCCGATCATCTCGGCGGGCGGCATCGACACGGTGGTCGAGGATGACGACTGGACGGTGACGATCGCCGACGGTTCGATGAGCGCGCAGTGGGAGCACTCCGTCGCGGTGCACCGGGACGGCATTTGGGTGCTCACTGCCGAGGACGGCGGCGCCGCGGGCCTCGCGCCGCTCGGGATCACCCCGGTCCCGATCCCCTGAGCGCGACACACGCTTCGGCTTTACAAAGCGGACTCGCCCGGGTACGATTGATCTTTGGTGCTTTGCGCCTGCTTTCGCGTTGGCGAAATCGAGCGCCCGGCATTCGCAAGACCAGCACACACCTACGCAAGCGATAGTGAGGCTATGGCGAAAAAAGACGGCGTCATCGAGATCGAGGGACAGGTTGTCGAGGCACTGCCGAACGCGATGTTCCGCGTCGAGCTGAGCAACGGCCACAAGGTGCTCGCCCACATCTCCGGGAAGATGCGGCAGCACTACATCCGTATTCTGCCCGAGGATCGTGTGATCGTGGAGCTCACGCCCTACGATCTGACCCGCGGCCGCATCGTCTACCGCTACAAGTAGGTCGCTGGAAAGTAACGGCTCGCGGCATCCCGCGAGTACGAGGACAGCGAACAACGAAGGAACCATCATGAAGGTCAAGCCCAGCGTCAAGCCGATCTGCGATCACTGCAAGGTCATCCGCCGCCACGGGCGCGTCATGGTGATCTGCAAGAGCAACCCGCGCCACAAGCAGCGGCAGGGCTAGCGCGCCTCCCGCTTCGGGCCCCTGGGCCCGCGGCGGGGAGCATCCGCGTCGAGCTCGCGGGGGATCCGTCCCCCGGAACTCCTGCAGGCCGGCCGAGCGCCTCCCGCGCACGTCCGGCAGCGCATCACACACGCAACTGAATACCGCACACAGCGCATCGAAGAACCTGCGCGAGTCTCCACGGGCGCGAAGCGTCCGGCGGGGAGTCGCGGTGAGCTCACCGGCTCGCCTCCCATCGGAGCAGGGGACACCTCGGGACGGAGGCCCGAACCCCCGATACGCACCAAACCTCCACTACCGCCAAGGAGAGCCAGCATGGCACGTCTTGCAGGAGTCGACATCCCGCGCGACAAGCGCGTCGAGATCGCACTCACGTACATCTACGGGGTCGGCCGCACCAGCGCGCTGAAGACCCTCGCCGACACCGGGATCGACGGCAACATCCGCGTCAAGGATCTCACCGACGATCAGCTCGTCGCCCTCCGCGACTACATCGAGGGCAACTTCAAGGTCGAGGGCGATCTCCGCCGCGAGGTCGCCGCCGACATCCGCCGCAAGGTCGAGATCGGCAGCTACCAGGGGCTCCGCCACCGCAAGGGCCTGCCTGTGCATGGTCAGCGCACCAAGACGAACGCTCGTACCCGCAAGGGCCCGAAGCGCACCGTCGCCGGCAAGAAGAAGTAACCGCCGGTCCACTCGACCATCACACAGAGCTTTTCAGGAGAACACTCAATGGCTGCACCAAAGACGGCGGCTCGCAAGCCGCGTCGCAAGGACAAGAAGAACGTGGTCGTGGGCCAGGCCCACATCAAGTCGACGTTCAACAACACGATCGTCTCGATCACCGACACCACCGGTGCCGTGATCAGCTGGGCATCCTCCGGCGGGGTCGGCTTCAAGGGCTCGCGCAAGTCGACGCCCTTCGCCGCGCAGCTCGCCGCCGAGTCTGCCGCTCGCAAGGCGCAGGAGCACGGCATGAAGAAGGTCGACGTCTTCGTGAAGGGCCCCGGATCGGGCCGCGAGACCGCGATCCGCTCCCTGCAGGCCGCGGGCCTCGAGGTCGGTTCGATCACCGACGTCACCCCGCAGACGCACAACGGCTGCCGTCCGCCGAAGCGTCGCCGCGTCTGAACTCATGGCCTCGCCGCGTGCGCGCGGCGAGCGCTGGCGGCCTCCGGCCGCGCGCGGGTTCCGCTCCGGGACCCGCGCACGACCGGGGGCAACCGCTCAGGACGCCACCCTGCACCCTGGGCCCCTTTCCACATCACGCACGAGTCATATAGCGGACTCCAGCGAAAGGACCACACACAGTGCTCATTGCACAGCGACCCACTCTGACTGAAGAATCGATCTCCGAGTACCGTTCGCGCTTCGCCATCGAGCCGCTCGAGCCCGGCTTCGGCTACACGCTCGGCAACTCGCTGCGTCGCACCCTGCTCTCCTCGATCCCGGGCGCTGCCGTCACCAGCGTGCGCTTCGAGGGTGTCGCCCACGAGTTCACCACGATCCCCGGCGTGACCGAGGACGTCACGGAGATCATCCTCAACATCAAGGGTCTCGTCGTCTCCAGCGAGCACGACGAGCCGATCACCGCCTACCTGCGGAAGACCGGTGCGGGCGAAGTGACCGCGGCCGACATCTCCGCTCCGGCGGGCGTCGAGGTGCACAACCCCGAGCTGGTGATCGCCACGCTCAGCGACTCGGCTCAGTTCGAGCTCGAACTGACCATCGAGCGCGGCCGCGGCTACGTCTCCGCCGTGCAGAACCGCAACGAGGACGCCGAGGTGGGCCGCATCCCGGTCGACTCGATCTACTCGCCGGTGCTGAAGGTCACCTACCGCGTGGAGGCCACGCGAGCGGGCGAGCGCACCGACTTCGACCGCCTCGTGGTCGATGTCGAGACGAAGCCCGCGATCAGCCCCCGCGACGCGATCGCCTCGGCCGGTTCGACGCTGGTGGAGCTCTTCGGGCTCGCGCGCGAGCTGAACACCGCCGCCGAGGGCGTCGAGATCGGCCCCGCGCCGGTCGAGGTGGCCGCCGAGGGTGAGCTCTCGATCCCGATCGAGGATCTCGACCTGTCGGTGCGCAGCTACAACTGCCTGAAGCGGGAGGGGATCAACACGGTGAGCGAGCTCGTGGCGCTCTCCGAGGCGCAGCTCATGAACATCCGCAACTTCGGCCAGAAGTCGGTGTTCGAGGTGCGCGACAAGCTCACCGAGATGGGTCTGTCGCTGAAGGACGCCGTGCCCGGCTTCGACGGTGCGCAGTTCTACAGCTACGAAGACGACAACAACTAACGATCCGGCATCGTCCCGCCCGATCGCACACTTACTGGAGTAAACAATGCCCAAGCCCACCAAGGGCCCCCGCCTCGGAGGCGGCCCCGCACACGAGCGCCTCATGCTGAACCAGATGGCTGCGCAGCTCTTCGAGCACAAGCGCATCCAGACCACGGAGACGAAGGCCAAGCGCCTGCAGCCCGTGGCCGAGCGCCTGGTCACCTTCGCCAAGCGCGGCGACCTGCACGCGCGCCGTCGCGTGATGCGCCAGATCCTCGACAAGTCGGTCGTGCACGAGCTCTTCACCGAGATCGCGCCGCTGGTCGAGAACCGCGAGGGCGGCTACACCCGCATCATCAAGACCGGGTTCCGCAAGGGCGACAACGCGCCCCTCGCGGTGATCGAGCTGGTGCTGGAGCCCGTCAACCCGAAGCCGAAGGCCAAGAAGGCCGCCGCTGCCGAGGCCCCCGCCGAGGAGCCCCAGGCGGAGGAGGCCGCGGTCGATGAGACCGAGGCGCCCGCCGAGGAGAGCACCGAGGCTGCCGCTGAGGAGAGCACCGAGGCTGCCGCCGAGGAGAACACCGCGGAGCAGGACAAGGCCTGAGCCTGCTCGCGCAGCTGCGCGAAGCGCCCCGGGATCCGAGAGGACCCCGGGGCGCTTCGCTGTCTGCGCCGCAGCGGAGCGCCGAGCGCGCGCACGGGGCGCGGCGGCGTGCAGCAGGGTGCCGCCGTGCGCCGACCGTGTCGCGAGACGCGGCCCGAAAGTCAAGCGCCTTGCCGGGAATCCGGGGAGCGCGTTGGGTGGAAGCACCAGATGCGCCGACACGAGAGGACCCGTCATGAGTGATGTCGCGAGCCAGCCGCCCGAGCCGAGCGAGCGCAGCCGTCCCGAGCTGACCAACCGCCAAGGGCATCCCGTCTCCGACAACCAGAACTCCCGCACCATCGGAGCCCGGGGTCCCGCCACCCTGGAGAACTACCAGTTCCTGGAGAAGATCAGCCACTTCGACCGGGAGCGCATTCCCGAGCGCGTGGTGCACGCGCGCGGCGCCGTGGCCTTCGGACACTTCGAGGCGACGGGGAAGTGGGGTGACGAGCCCATCGCCCGGTACACCCGCGCGAAGCTCTTCGCCGAGGCGGGCAAGAAGACGGATCTCGCGATCCGCTTCTCCACGGTGATCGGCGGCCGAGACTCCTCGGAGGCGGCGCGCGACCCGCGCGGATTCGCGGTGAAGTTCTACACCGAGGACGGCAACTGGGATCTCGTCGGGAACAACCTCGCCGTGTTCTTCATCCGGGACGCGATCAAGTTCCCCGATGTGATCCACTCGCTGAAGCCGGATCCGATCACGTTCCGGCAGGAGCCGGCGCGCATCTTCGACTTCATGTCGCAGACGCCGGAGTCGATGCACATGCTCGTGAACCTGTTCAGCCCGCGGGGGATCCCGGCGAACTACCGCACCATGCAGGGCTTCGGGGTGAACACCTACAAGTGGGTGAACGCGGACGGCGACACCCACCTGGTGAAGTACCACTGGATTCCGCGCGCCGGGGTGAAGAGCCTCACCGAGGCGGACGCCGCGAACATCCAGGCGACCGAGCTGGGGCACGCCTCGAAGGATCTCTACGAGGCGATCGAGGCGGGCGACTTCCCGCAGTGGGACCTGTACGTGCAGCTGATGAGCGACGACGAGCACCCCGAGCTCGACTTCGATCCGCTCGACGACACGAAGGTGTGGCCGGAGAACGACTTCGAGCCGAAGCTGGTGGGCACGATGACCCTCACCGCCAACGTCTCCGACCACCACAACGAGAACGAGCAGATCTCCTTCGGCACGGGCGTGCTGGTGGACGGGCTCGACTTCTCCGACGACAAGATGCTCGTCGGCCGCACCTTCTCCTACTCCGACACGCAGCGCTACCGGGTCGGACCGAACTACCTGCAGCTGCCGGTGAACCGCCCCAAGAACGCGCGCGTGGCCACCAATCAGCGCGGCGGCCAGATGTCGTACGGCGTCGACCTGGACGGGCAGAACCCGCACGTCAACTACGAGCCCTCGATCATGGGCGGGCTGCGCGAGGCGGAGTACCCCACCCGCGACGAGCAGGGGCCGGTCATCGAGGGGCGCCTCACCCGCGCCCGGATCCCGCGCACCGACGACTACACCCAGGCCGGGCAGCGCTACCAGCTGATGGAGCAGTGGGAGAAGGACGATCTGGTGCGGAACCTCGTCGAACTGATCGGGCAGGCCGTCCCGGAGGTGCAGCAGCGGATGGTGTGGCACTTCCTGATGTGCGACGACGAGCTGGGGCTGCGCGTCGGCGAAGGCCTGGGCATCGCTGTCGAAGACGTTGCGGATCTGCCTCCGCTGCAGTCGCAGACCCTGAGCGAGGCCGAGCTGCGCCGGCTGGAGCGGCTCGGACGCAACGGCCCCCGTGACGTCAGCGGCCTGAGGATGACGCACGTCGTCCCGAACGAGCGGGTCGTGGTCGAGCGCACCTCCTGAGGGGCTCACCGCCGGGGGGTCGCGAAGCCGACCGCCTCCTCGGGGGTCTGGAGCTCCTGGAGCGCCCGCTGCACGGTGGAGGCGTAGATCTCGCCGCCGCTCGGATTGGGGTGGATGTCGTCACCGGCGAGGGCACCCGGCACACCGCTGACCGAGCCGCTCCAGTCTGCGACGACCACCCCGCGGTGCGCGTCGGCGAAGCTCGTGAGCACCTCGTTGACCCCCGGGATCCACTCGCGATCCGCGTGGGCGTTGACGAGGACCACGGGGCGGTCGCCGGCGATGCGGCAGATCTCGGAGAGCTCCTCGGCGCGCACGGGGCCGTTCGTCCCGAGACCGACCACCAGGACCGAGCGCAGGGCGCCCTGCTCTGAGAGATCGGAGACGACGCCGATGCCCGCGCCCATGCCGCGCGATACCGCCGCGTCGACCGAGATGCCGGGGAGTGCCTCCTGTAGTTCGGGGAGGCTCGCCAGCATCACCGAGTCGCCCACCGCGCTGATGTCGCGGCCCTCGGGCGCCGTCGGCTCCGAGCGCTCGGCGCCGCCGGCCCCCGGCTCTCCGGCAGGGGCATCCGCCCCGGAGTCCGCATCGGCCCCGGCGTCCGCATCGGCCCCGGCGTCCGCATCCGCCCCGGCGTCCGCATCCGCTCCGGCATCCGCGTCCGCCGCGTCGAGCGCCGCCTGCCCGCGCGCGATCGCATCGGAGGCGGTGCTCTGGGCGGGCGCGGTGGCGATCGCGATGGCGGACATGGGAACGGTGACGAGCAGGGTCGCGCCGACTCCGGCGGCCACCGCTCGCCGCCGGGGCGAGTGCTCGCGGATGCTGAACAGCAGGCGCAGGGAACGGATGAAGCCGATGCGGCGCACCGGCTGCTCGACGAAGCGGTGCGAGAGCTCCGCGAGCAGCAGCGTGGTGGCGAGGGTGAGCAGGGGCACGAGGGGCGCGGGCGCCGCGGGGAGCGCCGCGGAGAGGATCAGCAGCAGTGGCCAGTGCCACAGGTAGATGCCGTAGGAGCGCTCGCCCACCCAGCGCAGCGGGCGCACGTCGAGGGCGGAGCCGGCCCACGCGCCCGGACGGGTCGCGCCCCAGACCAGCGCCAGGGACGCCGCGGTCGCGAGCTGGAAGCCCCAGGCGAAGCTCTGCGGGCTGCCCTCGGGGAGGGTGAGCGCCAGCCAGGCCAGCACGGTCCCGCCGGCGGCCACGGCGGCGTTCGCGAGCAGCTGGGTGCGCAGTCCCGGCCGTGCGCCGGCGCCGTCCCGAGCGGGCGCGCCGTCCCGGTGCAGCAGCATCGCCATGGCCGCCCCGCCGAAGAGCCCGAAGGTGTGCGTGTCGGAGCCGAAGTAGACGCGGGTCGGCTCGGCGCCCGCCCGCGCGAGCTCGAACATGAGCACTGCCGAGAGCAGCGCGAGCGCCAGCAGCGGCACGGCGCGGGTGACGCGCCCGCGCATCCGGACGAGCGCGAGCAGCAGCAGCGGCAGCAGGATGTAGAACTGCTCCTCGATCGAGAGCGACCAGGTGTTGCGGAACAGCTCGGGGGTGTCGCGGGCGAAGTAGTCGGCGCCGTTCGCGATGAACACCCAGTTGCTCACGAAGAGCGCCGCCCCGGCGACCTGCTCGTGGGGCCGCCGACGAGCAGCGCGGCCGCGGTGCAGACCAGCAGCACGAGGCCGAGGGCGGGGAACAGCCGCCGGGCCCGGCGACGCCAGAACGCGGCAAGCCGGATCCTGCCGCTCGCGTCGATCTCGCGCAGCAGCAGCGAGGTGATGAGGAAGCCGCTGATCGCGAAGAACACGTCGACGCCGAGGAAGCCCCCGGGCAGCGCCGCCGGGAAGAGGTGGTAGACGAGGACGAGGCCCACCGCGACCGCGCGCAGCCCGTCGAGGCCGGCGAAACGCGCAGCGCGGAGCGGCGAGCGTGCCGGGGAGGAAGCGGGTGATGGTGCCATAGGGGAGTCTTTCGCGGCGCGGGCGTGCGCCGCCGCGCCGGTCCCCCAGTGTACGCGGGTGCCCGGGAAGGACGGTGGGCGGCGGGGCAGGGAGCAGCGCCCTGCGGTGCGGCGCCGGGCAGGGAGCAGCGCCGTGCGGTGCTGCGGCGGAGTCTGGCAGGATCGAAGCGTGAACGCCCCTTCCGTGCCCGAGCCTCCGGAGGCCGCGGCCACCGCGCCTTCCGGGCCCGCCGACCGCGGCGTGCGCCTGCGCCTCGACCTCGCCTACGACGGCACGGACTTCCACGGCTGGGCGGCGCAGCCGGGCCTGCGCACCGTGCAGGGCGAGCTGGAGGGCGCGCTCGCGCTGCTGCTGCGGGTGCCCGCCGTGAAGCTCACCGTGGGGGGACGCACCGACGCGGGCGTCCATGCGCGCGGCCAGGTCGCCCACCTGGACATTCCGCCCGAGGCGCTGGCGAAGTGGGACGGGAGGCCCTCGCCCGCACCGGTCGAGCAGCTCCGCGCACGCCGCGTGAACGGGGTGCTGCAGCGCCGCGCGCCGGACATCGCGGTGCACGCCGCGCGGGTGGTCCCGCACGACTTCGATGCGCGCTTCTCGGCGTTGCGGCGGCGTTACGAGTACCGGCTGCGCGGCGAGGGCGCACGGCGGGATCCCCTCACCGCCCGCTTCACCGCCGAGCTGCCGCGCCGCCTCGACCTCGCAGTGATGCAGCGGGCGAGCGACGAGCTGCTGGGGCTCAACGACTTCACCGCCTTCTGCAAGGCGCGCGAGGGGGCCACCGCCGTGCGCGATCTGCTGTGCTTCGAGTGGCGCGAGACCGATGACGGAGCCTTCGCGGCGCGGATCGAGGCGGACGCCTTCTGCCACTCGATGGTGCGCGCGCTGGTGGGCGCTGTCGTGGCGGTGGGGAGCGGGCGGATCGGGCACGAGGAGCTGATTGCGCTGCGCGAGGCGCGCGAGCGCACGAGCCGTTTCTCCGTGATGCCGGCGCACGGGCTGTCGCTGGAGGAGATCGCCTATCCCGCCGAGGGGGAGCTCGCCGCGCGCGCGGAGCAGACGCGCGCACGCCGGGATCCGCTGGACTGAGCGCGACGGAGCTCCGGCGCCGATCTGACGGGACTGCGGCGCCCATCCTGTGCTATCGTTGATCCTTGGTGCGTCAGCACCCGATTTGTTGAGCCCTCCATCGCTCGCGCACCCGCAGGGGACCGGGCAACGGAGCGGGATCCGCGAACACCTCCATTTCGACAGAAAGCAGCACTCTCGTGACTCGCACTTACTCGCCGAAGGCCGCCGACCAGAAGCACGACTGGCTCGTCATCGACGCCACCGACGTCGTGCTCGGCCGTCTCGCCTCGCACGCCGCGGCCCTGCTCCGCGGCAAGCACAAGCCGACCTTCGCCCCCCACATGGACATGGGCGACTACGTCATCATCATCAACGCCGACAAGGTCGTGCTGACCGCAGGCAAGGCGGCCAAGAAGCTCGCCTACCGCCACTCGGGTTACCCGGGCGGCCTGCGCTCCGTCAGCTACACCGAGCTGCTCGAGAAGAACCCCGAGCGCGCCGTCGAGAAGGCGATCCGCGGCATGCTCCCCAAGAACTCCCTCGGCCGCGACCAGTTCCGCAAGCTGAAGGTCTACGCGGGCGCCGAGCACCCGCACGCGGCTCAGCAGCCCACCCCCTACACCTTCGGCCAGGTCGCGCAGTAGTCGCGACGACGAGACATTCAGAGAGAGACTTCACAGTGACTGAAGAGCAGACCGTGGCCACCGAGAGCTACACCACCGAGACCCCCGCGTCGCAGGCGACCGTGTCGAGCCCGCGTCCCGCGCTCACCGTCCCCGGTGCGGCCGTCGGCCGCCGCAAGCAGGCCATCGCCCGCGTGCGCCTCGTCCCCGGCTCGGGCACCATGACCGTCAACGGCCGTGAGCTCGCGGAGTACTTCCCCAACAAGCTGCACCAGCAGCTCATCACCGATCCCTTCACGGTGCTCGAGCTGAACGGCTCCTACGACGTGATCGCCCGCATCGTCGGCGGCGGCCCCTCGGGCCAGGCCGGTGCGCTGCGTCTCGCGATCGCTCGCGCGCTGAACGAGATCGACGCCGAGCACAACCGCCCGACGCTCAAGAAGGCCGGCTTCCTCAGCCGCGACGCCCGCATCAAGGAGCGCAAGAAGGCCGGTCTCAAGAAGGCCCGCAAGGCGCCCCAGTACTCGAAGCGCTAATCGGGACTTCCCCCATCATGGGACGCCTCTTCGGCACCGATGGGGTCCGGGGCCTGGCCGGGGTCGATGTGACCGCCGGCCTGGCCCTCGACCTCGCGCACGCTGCGGCTCTCGTTCTCGGGCGCGATGCCCGGAGCGAGAGCCGTCGCGCTACCGCCGTGATCGCCCGCGATCCGCGCGTGTCCGGTGAGTTCATCTCGGCTGCGGTGGCCGCCGGGCTCGCCTCCGCCGGGGTCGATGTGCTCGACGCGGGAGTGATCCCGACGCCCGCGGCCGCGTATCTGGTGGCCGACACGGGGGCCGACTTCGGCGTGATGGTCTCGGCCTCGCACAATCCGGCGCCGGACAACGGCATCAAGTTCTTCGCGCAGGGCGGGCGCAAGCTCCCCGACGAGGTCGAGGATGCGATCCAGGAGGCCATGAGCGGCTCTCCGATCGCGGTCACCGGACGCGAGGTGGGCCGGATCCGCCGCTTCGCCGACGCCGAGGACCGCTATCTCGTGCACCTGCTGGGCACGCTCGAGGGCCTGCGCCTGGACGGCCTGCACGTCGTCCTCGACTGCGCGCACGGCGCGGCCGCGGGCATCTCGCCGGATGTCTTCAGCGATGCCGGGGCGCGCGTGACGGTGATCGGCAACGATCCCGACGGCTTCAACATCAACGACGGGGTGGGGTCCACCCACCTCGGGCCCCTCATCGACGCGGTGCGCGAGCACGGCGCGGATCTGGGCATCGCGCACGACGGCGACGCCGATCGCTGTCTCGCAGTCGACGGAGACGGCAACGTCGTCGACGGGGATCGGATCATGGCGATCCTGGCGCTGTCGATGTCGGCCCGGGGGCGCCTGGAGCGGAACACGCTGGTCACGACCGTCATGTCGAACCTGGGTTTGAAGCTCGCGATGGCGGATAATGGCATCGGGATCGTCGAGACGGGCGTCGGCGACCGATACGTGCTCGAGGCGATCAACCGCGAGGGGTATTCGCTGGGCGGGGAGCAGTCGGGCCACGTGATCATGAGCGACTACGCGACCACGGGCGACGGGATCCTCACCGGCCTGCATCTCGCGGCCGAGGTGGTCCGGACCGGGAAGACGCTCGCGGAGCTCGCGCAGTGCATGCGCGTGTACCCGCAGGTGCTCGTCAATGTGCGCGGCGTGGATCGTGCCGGCGTGACGGGCGATGCGGTGCTGCAGCAGGCCGTGCACCAGGCTGAGCTCGCCCTGGGGGGCAAGGGCCGCGTGCTGCTGCGCCCCTCCGGCACCGAGCCGGTGGTGCGCGTGATGGTGGAGGCCGAGCACGAGGAGCAGGCGCAGCGCCTCGCCGACGACCTCGCCGCGATCGTCAAGGACCGCCTCGCGGTCTGAGCCCGCGGGTCGCATAGGCCGGGCGGTCGAAGCGTGCAGCCTCGCGGGCCCGGATTTCGCGTTTCTGCAGGTGCGGTCGTTGGCTCGAGCGCGCCGCGAAGACCGGTGGCCTATGAGGAGTCGCTGAGAGAGTTTCGGACGAGTGCTGCGGCATGAGGGGCGTCGATGGCGAGCCGGTCGACCACCTCCAGCGGTGCGGCGCCGTCGGACCAGGCGCGCGCGATGGCGCTGGCGATAGCGCCGAGTGCGTCCGGGTGATCCGAGTGGAGCTCGCAGAGGAAGTCGTCGGGGTGCTGGGCGGTGACGCCCCAGGGCCTCAGATGATTCTCGGGGAAGTCGCGCAGGTTGCGGGTGACGATCGTGCTCGCTCTGGCATGCAGGGCGGCGGCCAGGACGTGCCGGTCGTCGGGGTCCGGCAACTCGAGTCCGGCGAGCAGCGGCTCATATCCGCTCACGCTTGCATCGCGGATCGCGTCGTTCATGAGGCGCCTGGTGCGGTTCAGCCGTGTGGCTTCAAGGTCGGGGCGATTCTCGCGGAGGTTCCGAAACACCTCATCCAGAATCTGCTCCGTCCATTTCGGCTGTACGAGCCGTGCGAGCCCGACGCGGATCAGCACGTCGCGCAGCGTTGACGGATACAGCACGTTGGCGTCGTAGACGACGACACGGGGCATCAGGCGAGTCCGAGTTCTCGGGCCTCCCGTGCGAGCGCATCGGCGGCAGAACGGCGACGCTCGTCATCGTCGCGCAAGTATCGGGCCAGCGATGTCGCCTTCACGCGGCGGTGCGTGCCCACGGTGCGGTGCTCGATCTCGCCCGACTCGAGCAGGCCGATCAGGAACGGCCGGGAGACTTGGAGGGCTTCGGCAGCCTGCTGGGTGGTGAGTTCTGCCTCATTCGGGATCACGGTGACGCCTTCGCCCTGGGCAAAGCTATCCAGCACCGTTGCGAGTGCGGCGAGTGCGGCCCGGGGGAGTTCGACTTCCCCGGGCTGGCCGCTGATCCGGAGGCTCACTGGTCCCTCCGCGCCGAGCACCTCGTCGAAGCCGTGGAGGGCCGATGAGGCAAGCGCAGTATCGGCGGGCTCGGGAAGGAGTGTGGCGATCTCGCGCATTGCGCCCCCTTCAATCAAAACAAACGCAGTATTCGCAATAAGTGTAACCGTTCGGGGCGCGCATTGCCGCTTCGTCTGACGCGTCCGGGCATGCGGCCGCCGAGGGTCAGTACCAGTGGGGGTTGCGCGACTGCCACATCGCCCACGCGTTGCACGGTGAGCCGTAGGCCGCGCTGATGTAGGCGAGGCCCCACGAGATCTGCGTGGCGGCGTTGGTGCGCCAGTCCGGTCCCGCGGCCGCCATCTTCTCGGCGGGCAGTGACTGGGGGATTCCGTAGGCCCCGCTCCACGGGTTCAGCGCATCCGCCCGCCAGCCCGACTCGCCGTTCCACAGCGACACCAGGCATGAGAACTGGTCGTTGCCCCAGCCGTACGCGGGCAGCATCCCCGCGGCGATGGCCTGCGCGGCGGCCGGGTCGACGTCGACGCCGCCCACCCCGATGTTGCCCCCTCCCGGGCCGCTCTCCTGCTGCCGCCGCCGAGCCCGGGAGATGTGTAAAAGAGACGGTGTAAAAGAGACGGCCCCCCCCCTCCCGGGCCGCTCTCCTGCTGCCGCCGCCGAGCCTCCTCCGCCTGCCGCTGCCGCTCGGCATCGGCCGCGCGCTCCTGTTCCGCGACCTGCAGGCCCACTTGGTACTGGCGTTCCACCTCGGCCGTGGTGCCGCGCAGGGAGGCGAGCTGCGCGGTGACGGTGTCGGCGTTGTCGCTCGCGGTCTCGACGGCCGCGTCGGCGGCTCGCTGCGCCTCGGCGGCCGCCTCGGCCGCGGTTCGCGCCTCCGCGGCGAGCCGCTGACGCTCCTCACGGGCCGTCGCCGCCTGCTTCTCCAGATCGGACTCGGCGTTCACGGACTCGGCGGCGCGCGCCGCCAGGGCCTCCCACGTGCCGGAGACCTGCGTGGCGGTGCCGTACTTGGCCATGAAGTCGCCGGGGTCGTCGGAGAGGATCAGCTGACTCGTGCTGGCGAGGCCCGTTCCGTCGCGGTACATCCATGCCACCACCCGCGCGACCGTGTCGCTGTTCTCCTCGAGCTCGCGGCGGTCGGCGTCGAGCCGCTCGCTCAGCTGCTGCTCGCGTTCGCGCGCCGCGGCCAGCGACTGTTCGGCCTGGTGGCTGTCGAGCAGCGCCTGCACCGCGCGAGTCGACGCCGCCGCCGACTCGGACTGGGCGCGCTGCAGCGCCGCCTGCAGCTTCTCCAGCTCCGCCGCCTTCGCGCTCTCCGAGGCGCGCGCGGCGTTCACCTCGTCCCAGCTGGGGTAGCCGTTGGCCGTGTCTCCCTCGCCGACCGCGATCGCGGGCAGAGCGCCACCCATCACGAGCGTCGCCGCGAGAGCGGCGACCACGACACGGGACGTCAGGCGTGGTACTGCCATGTCATGCAGTCTACGGGGACCGAATCCGTGCCGTGGCGGAGTCGCAGCCGCGGCGTCTCACATCTTGCGCAGCAGGACCTTCTGCACGCGGTGGTCCGACTCCTTGCGCAGCACGAGCGTGGCGCGTGCGCGAGTGGGGCGGATGTTCTCGATGAGGTTCGGCTCGTTGATGTTGGTCCAGAACTCGTCGGCGAGCGCCACGGCGGCGTCGTCGTCGAGCGTGGCGAAGCGCCGGAAGTAGGAGCTCGGGTCGGAGAAGGCGCTCTGCCGCAGCTTGAGGAAGCGGTTGCGGTACCAGCCGTGGATGTCGCTCGTGCGCGCGTCGACGTAGACGGAGAAGTCGAAGAGGTCGCTCACGGCGAGCGGATGCTGCATGGAAGGGGGCTGCAGCACGTTGAGGCCCTCGACGATGAGGATGTCGGGCCGCCGCACCACCGTGAACTCGCCCGGGACGATGTCGTACACGAGGTGGCTGTAGTGGGGCGCCCGGACCTCCTCCACCCCCGCCTTCACCTGCGAGACGAAGCGCAGCAGCGCGCGCCGGTCGTAGGACTCGGGGAAGCCCTTGCGCGCCGAGATGCCGCGCCGCTGCAGCTCGGCGTTCGGGTAGAGGAATCCGTCTGTGGTGACGAGTTCGACGTGCGGCGTCTCCGGCCAGCGCGCCAGCAGGTCGCGGAGGATGCGCGCCACCGTCGACTTGCCCACCGCCACGGATCCGGCGATCCCGATCACGAAGGGGCTCTGCCGCTCCGCACGCCGGTGCAGGAAGCCGCGGGTGCGGCGGTGCATCTCGCGGGCGGCGATGGCGTACTGGTTGATGAGCCGGCTCAGCGGCCGGTACACCTCGGACACCTCGGCGAGGTCGAGCGGCTCGCCGAGACCGCGGAAGGCGGCCACTTCCCGCTCGTTGAGGGGCATGGGGGTCTCACCGGCCAGCCGGGACCACTCCTCTCGGCCGATCTCCGTGAACGGCGAGGTGAACTCGGGGCGCACGAGCGCCTGAGTGTCTGTGCTGGGGTCGCTGCTGTACTCGGCCATCGTCCACCCATGGTGCCACTAAACTCGTACCCATGTGTGGAATCGTCGGATATGTCGGCCCCAATGACACGGTCGAAGTGCTCCTGAACGGCCTGCGGCGCCTCGAGTACCGCGGCTACGACTCGGCCGGCATCGCCGTGATCGATGAGGCGGATCAGGTGTCGGTGCGCAAGCGCTCCGGCAAGCTCGCCCGGCTGGAGGAACTGCTGGAGGCGAATCCGGTCGCCGCGAAGGGGACGGGGATCGGGCACACCCGGTGGGCCACGCACGGCGGCCCCACCGACGTGAACGCGCACCCGCACCTCGGCGACGGCGGCAAGCTGGCGCTCATCCACAACGGCATCGTCGAGAACTTCGCGGAGCTCCGCGGCGAGGTCGAGGCGGCCGGCGTGGAGCTGCTGAGCGAGACCGACACGGAAGTGGTCGCCGCCCTCGTGGGCGTGGCGATGGCGGAGCACGGCGATCTCGAGTCCGCCTTCCGCTCGGTGGTCACCCGCCTGCACGGCACCTTCACCCTGCTGGCCATGCACCGCGACGAGCCGGGCAAGGTGGTCGCGGCCCGCCACCACTCGCCGCTCGTCGTCGGCATCGGCGACGGCGAGAACTTCCTCGGCTCCGACGTCGCGGCCTTCGTGTCCTCGACGCGCCGCGCGGTCGCGGTCGACGAGGACAACATCGCGGTCATCACCCCGCTTGAGGTGCGCATCACGGACTTCGCCGGCAACCCGGTGGAGTTCGAGGAGTACGAGGTGCAGTGGGATGCGGACGCCGCCGACAAGGGCGGCTGGTCCTCGTTCATGGCGAAGGAGATCAACGACCAGCCCGACGCCGTCGAGAACACGGTGCGCGGCCGGGTCTCGGAGCGCGGAGTGGAGATCCCGGAGCTGACCGCGCTCGGCGATGAGCGCCTCGCCGGCATCGACCGCGTCATCATCATCGCCTGCGGCACGGCGGCGTACGCGGGCCAGGTGGGCGCCTACGCGATCGAGCAGTGGGCTCGCGTCCCGGTGGACGTGCAGCTGAGCCACGAGTTCCGCTACCGCGATCCCGTGCTCTCCGAGCGCACCATGGTGATCTCCGTGAGCCAGTCCGGCGAGACGATGGACACCCTCATGGCGGTGAAGTACGCGCTCGAGCGCGGCGTCACCACGGTCTCCGTCTGCAACACGCAGAGCGCCACGATCCCGCGCGAGTCGGATGCGGCCGTGTACACGCACGCCGGGCCGGAGGTGGCGGTCGCCTCGACGAAGGCCTTCGTCGCGCAGATCACGGCGCTCTACCTGATCGGTCTCCACCTCGGGCGCGTGCGCGGCACCCTCTCCGCGGAGGATCAGGCGCGGGCGGTGGAGCAGTTCGAGACGCTGCCGGCGAAGGTCCGCGAGGCGGTCGACACGCACGATCAGATCGCGCAGCTGGCGCACTGGATGGCGGACAGCCGCTCGGTGCTGTTCCTGGGCCGCCACGTCGGCTTCCCGATCGCCCTGGAGGGCGCGCTGAAGCTGAAGGAGATCGCGTACATCCACGCGGAGGGCTTCGCCGCGGGCGAGCTGAAGCACGGGCCGATCGCCCTGATCGACCACGGCCAGCCGGTGTTCGTGCTCGTGCCGAGCCCGCGCACCTCGCCGCTCATGCACTCGAAGGTCGTCTCCAACATCCAGGAGATCCGCGCCCGCGGCGCCCGCGTCATCGCGATCGTCGAGGTGGGCGACACCGCGGTGCTGCCTTTCGCGGACGACGTGATCCGCCTGCCCCTGGCCGACCCCTTCTTCGAGCCCCTGCTGCAGGTCATCCCGCTGCAGTGGTTCGCGCTGGAGCTGTCGACGGCTAAGGGCCTCGACGTCGACCAGCCCCGCAACCTCGCGAAGTCGGTGACGGTCGAGTAGGCCGCAGCGGGCGGGGTGGCGGGGGCCTGAAGGGCTTCCCGCCGGAACGGGAGGACGCGATGATCATGGGCATCGGGGTCGACACGGTCGACATCGAGCGCTTCACGCGCCAGCTCGGCCGCACCCCGCGCCTGCGTGAGCGGCTGTTCTCCGCCGCGGAGGCGGAGCTTCCGGCGCACTCGCTCGCGGCCCGCTTCGCCGCGAAGGAGGCCCTGATCAAGGCGCTCGGGGGGTCCGGCGCGCTGCGGTGGCACGACATGCAGGTGGTGCGGGATCGGGATCGCGCCCCCGCCTTCGTGGAGACCCCGGGGCTGGCGGCGGCGCTCGCGGCGCGCGCGGCCGACCGGGTGCACCTGTCGATGACGCACGACGGGGGAGTGGCGACCGCGTTCGTGGTCGTCGAATCGAGTGGAACGGGGCGGGCATGAGAACGGGTTCGATGCGGGTCGCCGAGATCTCGCTGCCCGCGATCCGGCACAATGTGCAGCGGGTGCGCGAGCTCACCGGCGGCAGGGTGATCGTGGTCGTGAAGGCGGACGGATACGGCCACGGTGCCCGGATCGCCGCGCAGGCGGCGCTCGCGGGCGGCGCGTCGATGGTGGCGACCGCGGACATCGAGGAGGCGCTGGCGCTGCGGGAAGCGGGGATCGAGGCGCCGATCCTGTGCTGGCTGCACGGCGTGGGCGCGGACTTCGGGCAGGCGGTCGCGGCGCGGATCGAGGTCGGCGTGAGCCACGCCCAGCAGCTGGAGGCGCTCGCCGCCGCGGCGCGCGAGCAGGGGACGACGGCGACGGCGCAGCTGAAGCTCGACACCGGCCTGAGCCGCAACGGCGCCGCCCCGGAGGAGTGGCCTGCGCTCTTCGCGCGCGCGGCCGAGCTGCAGCGGGCGGGGCTCGTGCGGGTGAGCGGCGTGTTCAGTCACCTCGCGAACGCGGGCGACGCGCACGACCGGGCGCAGGCCGCGCGCTTCGACGAGGGCGTCGCCCTGCTGCGGGCGAGCGGGATCGAACCCGAGATGATCCATCTCGCCGCGAGCGCGGCCACGCTCACCTCCCCGCACCTCCACTACAACACGGTGCGCGTGGGCGTGATCGCCTACGGCCTGAGCCCCCTCGCCGACCGCAGCTCGGCGCAGCTGGGCCTGATCCCGGCGATGACGCTGCGCTCCGAGATCGTCGCGTTGCGCGGCGTGCCGGCGGGCACGGGCGTCTCCTACGGCTTCAACCACGTCTGCGAGACCGCCACGACGCTCGCGCTCGTGCCGATGGGCTACGCGGACGGCATGCCGCGCGCCCTGAACGGCGCGGGC
This sequence comes from Leucobacter massiliensis, assembly GCF_002982315.1. GTDB lineage: Bacteria > Actinomycetota > Actinomycetes > Actinomycetales > Microbacteriaceae > Leucobacter > Leucobacter massiliensis. The sequence continues at coordinate 111,279 of NZ_MWZD01000016.1, forward strand.
GCCTGGGTGACGGTCGCCGGGGAGCACCGGCCGATCGTGGGGCGCATCGGCATGGATCAGTTCATCGTCGACGTCGGCCCGCTGGCGGGCCGCCTCGAACTGGGCGAGCGGGTGGTGCTCTTCGGGGATCCCGAGCGCGGGCATCCGCCCGTGGAGATCTGGGCGGGGCTGATGCGCACCATCAACTACGAGATCGTCGCGGGGATCGGGCCGCGGGTGCTGCGAGTGCCCGCGGAGGCGCCCGCGGGCGGGGACGCGGACCGGGGCGCGGAGGCCGGGCAGTGAGCGTGGAGCGCAGCTGGGAGCTGCCGGATCCCGAGGCCATGCACGCCCTCGGCGTCGCGCTCGGCCGCGAGCTGCGGGCGGGGGACCTGCTGCTGCTGACCGGCCCGCTCGGCGCGGGCAAGACGACCCTCACGCGGGGGATCGGCGAGGGGCTGGGCGTGCGCGGCCCCGTGCAGAGCCCGACCTTCGTGCTCGCCCGCACCCACCCCTCGCTGGTGGGAGGCGCGCCGCTCGTGCACCTCGACGCCTACCGGCTTGCGGGACCGGAGGAGCTCGACGACCTCGACATCGATTTCGCGGGCTCCGTGGTGGTCGCGGAGTGGGGCGCGGGCGTGGTCGAGACGCCGGAGTCGTGGCTGGAGATCGTGATCGAGCGGCCCCGCGGCGGCGGTGAGCCCGGCACCGGCGCCTCACCGGCGGATCCGGCCTCCGCGGACCCGGAGCCAGACTGGTCGGAGGCTCCCGTCGAACCGCGCCTGGTCACCCTGAGCGGCTACGGCCCCCGCTGGGCGGAAGGAGTGCTGCCGTGAGCGAAGCGGTCCCGGAGCTGGGCGGGGGCGTGCTGCTCGCGATCGACACCTCCGTCGGCACGAGCGTCGCGCTCGGTGCGGGCGGTGCGGTGTTCGAGGCCGTCAGCGACGATCCGCGCAGCCACGCGGAGGCCATCGGCCCGCTGCTCGACGAGGTCTTCCGGGAGAGCGGGGCGGCGCCCGCCGAGGTGACGGGGGTGGTGTGCGGGATCGGGCCGGGACCCTTCACGGGGCTACGGGTCGGGATCGCGGCCGCGCAGGCATTCGCCCTGGCGCGCGGGCTGCCGCTGCTCCCGCTGCACGGGCACGAGGCCGTGGCGCTCGACGTCCTGGACCGTTCGGCGGTGGCGCGGCTGCGGGTGGTGCAGGACGCGAAGCGCCGGGAGCTGTTCGTCACGGAGTACGACGGGCTCGACTGGGCTGGGGTTCCGCAGCGGGTCGCGGGGCCGTCGATCGTCGCCCGTGAGGGGTACGAGCCGATCGTGAACGAGCTGTGGCCGGAGCGGGTGCCCGGCGCCGGGCTGGTGCGGCTCGCCGCGCGCCGGCTCGCGAGCGGGCGCGGCTTCGAGCCGGAGCGCGCCGTATACCTGCGGGCACCCGATGTGGCGCAGCCCGGGGCGCCGAAGCGGGTGTCCCGGTGAGCGAGGGTGCGTACGCGCTGCGCGAGGCCTCGGCCTCGGACCTCGACGCGATCTGGGCGATCGAGAGCGACGTCTTCGGCGCGGAGGCGTGGAGCCGGGAGATGATGCGCGAGGAGCTGAGCGCCGAGCACCGGCACTACCTCGCGCTCGTCGACGGCGCGGGGGCGGTGCGCGGCTACGCCGGGCTGCTGTGCCTCGGCGCGGAGGCCGATGTGCAGACCATCGCCGTCGAGGCGGGCGCGCGCGGCGGCGGACACGGCCGCAGGCTCATGGAGGCGCTGCTCGACGAGGCGGAGCGGCGCGGCGTGCGGGAGGTGTTCCTGGAGGTGCGGGCCGACAACCCGGTGGCGCAGGCGCTCTACCGCGCGCTCGGCTTCGCCGAGATCGGGGTGCGGCCGCGCTACTACCAGCCCGGCGACGTCGACGCCGTGGTCATGCGACTGGAGATGAGGGACCGCCGATGAGTGCTGCCGAACCGCTCGTGCTCGGCATCGAGACGAGCTGCGACGAGACCGGCGTGGGCGTGGTGCGCGGCCGCACCCTGCTCGCCAACGCCATCGCCTCCTCCATGGACGAGCACGCCCGCTTCGGGGGAGTGGTGCCCGAGGTGGCGGCCCGAGCCCATCTGGAGGCGATGCGCCCCACCATCGAGCGGGCGCTCGCCGACGCGGGGGTGACGCTCGACGAGCTCGACGCGCTCGCCGTGACCGCGGGGCCCGGCCTCGCGGGTGCGCTGATGGTCGGCGTCTCCGCGGCGAAGGCGCTCGCGGTGGCGCTCGGCAAGCCGCTCTACGGGGTGAACCATCTCGTGGGGCACGTCGGCGCCGATCTGCTCTCGGGCGAGGGGCTGCGCGAGGCGGTGGGCGCCGTGGGCGAGCTCGAGCTGCCCACCGTGGCGCTCCTCGTCTCCGGCGGGCACACCTCGCTGCTGCTCGTGCGCGATCTCGTGGGCGATGTGGAGATGCTGGGCGAGACCATCGACGACGCGGCCGGAGAGGCCTTCGACAAGGTCGCGCGGCTGCTCGGGCTGCCCTACCCGGGCGGCCCGCAGATCGACCGGGTGGCCGCCGAGGGCGATCCGCAGGCGATCCGCTTCCCCCGCGGACTCACCCGGCCGAAGGACCTGGAGCGGCACCGCTACGATTTCTCCTTCTCCGGTCTGAAGACCTCCGTGGCGCGCTGGGTCGAGAAGTTCGAGTCGGAGCACGGCGGCGATCCCGAGCATCCGCTGCCGGTGGCGGATGTGGCCGCGAGCTTCCGCGAGGCCGTGGCGGATGTGCTGCTGACGAAGGCGCTCGCCGCCTGCCGCGATCTCGGCGTGCCGCGCCTGCTGCTGGGCGGGGGCGTGGTGGCGAACGCCCGCGTGCGCGAGCTGGCCCGGGAGCGCTGCGCCGCTGCGGGCGTCGAGCTCCGGGTGCCGCCGCTGTCCCTGTGCACCGACAACGGGGCGATGATCGCCTCGATCGGCGCGCAGCTGGTGATGGCGGGGCACGCGCCATCGGGCCTCGCCTTCGGCGCGGACTCGACGCTGCCCGTCACCGAGGTGCAGCTGCGCTGAGCCGCAGGGGCAAGAGATTCTGGAAAACCCGGGGGATGGCGGGACACGGAGCCTTCCTGAACGTTATCTTTGAGTGCAAGGGGAGAGGGTGGCTTCTCCTCGCGACGCCAAACACAAGGAGAATCATGTCTGAGAATCTGCCCGGCGAGCAGCCGGCCTCGAACCCCGTTCCCCCTGCGGCGCCCGTCCCGCCCGCGACCCCCGGTTACGGCGCCGCAGCGGCGCAGCCCAAGAAGGGCCTCGCCATCACCGGCATGGCGCTCGGCATCGCCGGCCTCGTCCTGAGCTGGGTGCCGATCCTCGGCGTGGTCCTCGCGCTGGTCGGCCTGGTGCTGAGCATCGTCGCGCTCGTCAAGAAGCAGCCGAAGGGCTTCGCGCTGACCGGCCTCATCACGGGCGCGATCGGCCTCATCATCGGTGCCTTCGTGACCATCGCCTTCTTCGCGGTGCTCGGCCTGGGCGTCGACGCGGCGCAGGCCTGCCTCGACGGCGCGGCGACCGTGGAGATCGGCGGTCAGGTCATCGACTGCTCGACGGTCACCGGCTGAGACCCGCGTTCGCGAGCAGCGGCCCGGCGAGACGATCGGTCTCTCCGGGCCGCTGTTCTGTGTGGCCGCCGCGTCCTCGCCGGATCCTGCCGCCCGCCCGCGTGCGCCCGTGCGCCCGCCCGCTCCTGCCCGCCCGTTCAGCAGCGCTCGGCGAGCAGCGCCACGTGGCGCCCCGCGACGCGGGTGAGGATGAGGCTCGCCCGTCCCTCGCCGCGCAGCTTGAGGCGCCGCCGCAGCTCGGCGGGGTCCACGTCGCTGCCGCGCTTCTTGATCTCGAGGCTCCCGATGCCGCGCTGCTGCAGGGCGCGCCGCAGCTCCCGCTCGCGTGCGGGGAGCTCCTCCATGATGCGGAATGCACTCGCGAAGGGGGTCTCGACGAGCCGCGCCCCGCTCAGGTAGGCGATCCCCTCGCTCAGCATCCCGGCGCCGAGCCGTTCGGCCAGCAGGCCGATGAGGCGCGCGCGGATCACGGCGCCATCGGGCTCGTAGAGGTATTCTCCGAGCGCCGTCGCGGGCGCGTCCGCCGCGTCCGCCGCGGCGCTCAGCTCGGCTGCCGGGGCCTCGCCGCGCAGCACCAGCGCCGCGCGGCGGATCCCGGGGCGGGCCGCCGCGCCGAACCACAGCCCGGTCTCGACGAGCTGGCCGTCGACCGACACCCACTGCGCCTCTGCGCGCTCGGGGATCAGCTCGCGGTCGAAGCCCGGACCGAGCTTGATGCCCGCGGGGAGCCGCTCGGCGAGGCCGAAGGCGGTGCGCAGACTCGGGGAGTAGTCCTCGGAGGAGGCGATCCGGCGCGTGTCGCTGTGACCGGCGGTGCGGCGTGCGGGGTCGAGGAAGACGCCGTCGGCGTCGCCGGGGCCGATCTGCTCGGCGTCGCCCACGCGCACCTCGGGTGCGGCGACGCCGCGGGCGGCGGCGAGGACGGCGAGGTTGTGCCGGGCGAAGCCGGCGGTGAGCGGGTCGATCTCGACGGGCCGCGGCTCGATGCCGGCTGCGAGCAGCGCGAGCGATTCGGCGCCGATCCCGCAGCCGAGATCCGCCACGGAGCGGCAGCCCGCGGCCACGAAGCGCGCGGCGTGCAGCGCGGCGACGGGCGCCCGGGTGGCCTGTTCGAGGCCGGCGCGCGTGAAGAGCAGCCCGGCCGACAGCGGCCCGAACTTGCGGAGGGCGGCGGCGCGGAGCTCGCTCTGCGTGAGCGCGGCGGCGGCGAGGGCCGGGTCCGCGCCCGCGGAACGGAGCCTCCGCGAGATCGCGTCGGAGCCGAGCCCGTCCGCGCGCATCCGCTCGACCTCCGCGAGCAGTCGCGCGCCGCTCGGCTGCGTCAGCTCCTGCCAGCCGGGGAGCGCGGATACGGCACGGGGCGCGGGGGTCGCCCCCCGCGCCCCGGCGCCGTCTGATCCGTCCGTCACGCGGGTGCCCGGCGGCTCAGGAGTACGATGCCACGCTGAAGAGGGCGCCGATGAAGATCACGTAGATGAGGATCACGACGACCCACACGGCGAGGTGGACGTAGCCGATGATGAGGCCGGCGAGCGCGAGGCCGCGGCCGCCCTCGCCGGTGCGGGCGATCTGCTTGAGGGCGATGTGCCCGCAGATCACGCCGACGAGCGCGACGAAGAAGGATCCGACGAGCGCGATGATCGCGAGGGTGTTGGTCGGAGGAGCGGCCGCGTAGGCGGGCTGCTGGGCGTAGCCGGCGGGCTGGGCCGCGTAGCTCTGCTGTGCGGCGCCGTACTGCTGCGGGGCGCCGTACTGCGGCACGGGCGGCTGCGGCGGCACGGGCGGCTGCGGCGGGGCGGGCGGCTGCGGCGCCGCGAACTGGGGGGCCTGGCCCTGCGCGGGCGCCTGCGGGCCGGTGCTGCCGTTGACCGGCGGCTGGTTCTCGGACACGGGGTCTTCCTTTCGTGGTGGGACGGCGGTCCCACCGGGTTCGTGCTGCGGCTCGGTGCGTGCGGCGCTTCGCGACCGCGAGGATTCGCGCCGCTCGGGATCCGGCTCGCTCAGTAGGAGCTGTAGCTGGAGCTGAGGGAGGCGAAGGTGCCGATCATCGTGATGATGAAGCCCACGTAGACGATGATGAAGAGGGCCAGGAACACGAAGTAGGCGTAGCTGATGATGAGCCCGGTGAGCGCGATGCCGCGGCCGGCGTCCCCGGTGCGCTTGATCTGGCTCAGCCCCATGTGGCCGAAGACGATGCCGGCGATGGGCGACAGGAAGGCGAAGATGATCGCGAGGAAGGCGAAGGTGTTCGTCTGGCCCAGCGTCGTGGCGGGCGCGGGGCCGGCGGGCCTCGTGTAGGCGGCAGGGGACTGGCCGTAGCCGGCCGGGGCGGCCGGGGGCTGCTGCCCCTGCTGCGCCTGCTGCGCCTGCTGCTGGGTGGGCTGCTGCCCGGCGTTCGCGTAACCCGGCTGCCCGCCGCCCTGAGGCGCGCCGTAGCCGCCCGGCTGGCCGGGGAGCGGCGTGGTGGGCTGGGTGGGGTGTTCGCGTACTCAATGGTGTGCGTGGCGTACTCATTGGGGATGTGCTGGAGGCTTGGGGCGGTGCGGGCGGCAGGAGACTTCAAGGGTGAGGCCGGATCTCTTCCGGCCCTTCGTGGTCTACGAGCCTTGGGAGTTCAGGTATGCGCGGGGTGGCCAGGCGTGGTGTTGCGGGCGTGTTTCGGGCGCGGAGGCGCGGCGTGCTCCGGGGGCGTGTGCCCGCGGTGGTGGCGGCTGTCGCCGCGGGGGCGCTGGTGGTGGGGGTGCTGCCGGCGCTCTCGGGTTCGGGCCTGACCTCGGCGGCGGATGGCGCGGATGCGGCGGCGAGCTGGCAGCCGGGTGATGCGGCGGTGTCGGGTCCCTTGGCGTCGGGCACGCTGCCGGGTGTGGCGTCCGCGGTGGAGTACGCGTACGGCGTGGACTACGCGGGCGGCACGGAGGGTGCGGGAGCTGCGATCGCGGGTGCGGGTGAGACGGTGACGATTCTGCAGGGCGACACCCTGACGGGTTCTGCGGCTGCGTGGAACACCGGGGACGATGCGTCCGCCTCTGTGAGCGTTGCCCCGGTTTCGGGCGAAGAAATCTCGGGGGGGGGGGCTTCTCTAGCTGACGTTCTGCAGACCGCCCCCCTGCCCGATACGGGTGCGGGTGCGGCGCAGTTGCGCTGGGAGATTCCCGCCGCGGATGCGGCGGTCGTGAACACGGGAGCCCAGCCGACCGGGCTTGCGGTGACGGGGCCGGAGGGTGCCTCCGCGCAGACGAGCGTGTTCGTCGCCCAGCCGCAGCTGGAGGCGAGCCTGGAGGTGTCGGCCGACGGCGGCACGACGTGGGCGGGCGAGGTGGCTGCGCCCGAGGGGGCCGAGGTGGTGTGGCGGGTGACGGCCACGAACACCGGCAATGTGGACCTGACGGACGTGAAGGTCGCGACCGCGACGGCCAACGAGACGGACACCCTGGATGCCGGGGTGGGTGCCGAGATCGGCGCGCTCCCCGTGGGTGGGACGGGTTCTGCGACTTTCACGACCGAGGCGGGCGAAATCTCCGCGGGGGTGAGCGTGTCGGGGGTCTTCGATGCGGAGGGCCCGGACGGCAAGCCGCTCGTGGATCGCTTCACGGATGCCGCGGGCACCGCGGGGCGGGTGCCCTCGAACACCGCCAAAGCCGTCCTCGCTGTGGCTGATGAAACGCCCGAGGAAGGAACGGGCGCGCCGATCAGTGTCGCCCCTCTGAGTTCGGCCATCGCAGGGGGTACGCGCCTGACCTCTTCGATGAACGGGAGCACTGAAAACGCGGGTACAGGCGAGTTGATCTCGATCAAGACTGAATTCTTCGCCTATGTGCCGAAGGGGGGAAGCCTCCAGCTTGATCTGAACCTCGCCCTGATCGCAGAAGATCCTGGTGCCGGTGTGCCTGGTACGTGGGACGGATTGAAGCTCTACGTGCAGTCTCCTTCGGGTGTAAAGACCCTCGCGTATCAGGGTCTACCTGCCACTGCCACGAACAGCACCTTGGACCTGGGGGTGATGACCTTCAGTGATACGAACCCGAGTGAGACGGGTGGTGTGTGGCGAATCTGGTGGCAGGACACGAGCGTGTCCCCTGCCCGGGACCTAACCTTCGGGAGATGGGATAACGGGTCCCGAACGGACGGCAGAGGTGTCCTGTATTTTCCCGACAGCACCATCGCTCCGCGGAACTCCTCGGGAGTGACGCTGACTGGCCAGGTTTGGACAGATGAGATCTCGTCATACGGCCTCTCCGCGCCCAACGCCGAGACTGTTCTGAAGGCTGGGCAGGTTCCAAGGTGGATTGAACTGGCACGAAGCTATGACCGTACCCTGTATAACCTGAGTGAGGACGGGGCCTTGTACCGAAACGTGGAGCGAGGCTTCAACGGTGTGACCTCCATGACGAGGACCGACAACTACGGTCTTGTCGGTGCGGCTCCCGCGGACGTTTGCGTTCGCGTGAACCGTTCCGGCACTACGAACCCGGGAGAGCCCCCCGCTGGTAATGTCACCCGCTGGGGTGTTTCCGGAGCATGTCCTGACTTTATGCAGTACAAGCTGTTCTTCCAGCAGCCGAATACGGCGATGCCAGCGAGTGCGAAGTGGTTTGACGGGTCGACTCGACCTCTCTTGCCTGCGTACGTGTCTGCAACGGCGGATGTGTCTTACACGCAGACGACGCCGGTCTCGAACGGGACCTACGGTGGGAACTTCACTGTGAGCCTGGGCGGCGACAGCAGCACCAGAGGTACGGCGAGGCTCGAGATCGACGTCGACGCGAACGGCACGGTGGATCGGACTATCACCTTGCCAAACGCGGGGAACACGCCTAGCGGTACGCAGGTCATTCCCTGGGATGGACTGGCGGGTGCGGCTACGCCGGTCGAACTGTCGCATAAGCTTCGGGTCCGGTTGGTCTGGTACGTCCCCGCGTATGTCTACTTCGTCAACTCCGACACTGAGGCACGCACGGGAGGGATCACATCAACCATGTTGCGGGGGCCGGCGAGTTATGTGGGTTCCCACAACCTGATCTGGGATGACAGCATTTTCGTCGGCCAGCCCAACTACATGGGCACTGCCCTAGTGGGCCTCACCCCCAACCCAACGGTCACCACCGGGATGGATTCTTCTGCCGGTGTCCACAAGTGGGGCGAGTTCCGGGCTCTTCCGAACAACACGCCTCTTGAGGGCAACTGGGGGGACAACCGTTTTATTCAGGATCGCACGGACTTCGCGGACGAGGCGGTCGATGTTCTGGAGCTTGATCCGCCTGCTCCAGTGATTCGAGTGGCGAAGTCGATTCCGAATGGTCGCTGGGACGACACGGATCAGTTCACGGTGTCGTTGCGGGAGGGGAGCGTGTCTGGGGCGACGCGCACCTCGGTGACGACCGCGGGGACAGCGACCTTGGCGGTCTCGGCCCCATATACCGCGACGGCGGGGACGGCGTACTACGTGACGGAGGCCGGGAGTGGTGGTGCGGATCTCGCCAACTACGTGAAGAGGATTGTGTGTGTCGACGCGAACAACGTGCAGACGGGTCTGCCCGAGGGCGTGACGTTCGATCCCGTGGCGGGGCTGAGGATCGTCCCGGTGTGGGGTTCCGACATCACTTGCACGATCACGAACTCGGTGGTTCCCACTGGCGGGGTGCTGCAGGTCGACAAGAAGTTTGTGGAGGCTGACGGCTGGGCTGTGGGCGACACCCTCACCTGGCAGGTGACGGTGAAAAACAGCGACGAGTTGAAGGCCCGGGACGTCGTGGTCGAAGAAATCCCCGGTGCGGGCTTGTCCGAAGACCCTGATGACGTGTCGTGGGGCACGCCACCCGCGCCTACCACCGTAGATGGCACGCAGTGGCTTGTGGGAGACCTGAATCCGGGCCAGTCGCGCACGATCACGGTGTACACCACGATTGGGGCGGTTCCGCCGCCGGAGAACCATTTCCGCAACTACGTTACGGTCTCCAACCCGGCGAACCCGTATGATCCGGAGCGTCCACTGAGCGAGATAGTGCAGAACGAGACGGTCGGTGGAGACACGGATCAGGCGGACTTCGACGAAGTTCCACTTCCGTTGGGTAAGTTCCAGGTCCTCAAGACGGGTGAGAACGCTGGCGGGACGTGGGTGCCCATGGCGGGTTCCCGGTGGGGTCTGTTCGTGGATGATGGGGCGCCGCCGATGGATCACTCGGCTCCTGGCGTGGTGATCACCCCGGTGGATCCGGTGGGTGGCCAGGCGCCCCGGTTCGTGGTTGATCAGGTTCCTCCGGGCTCTTATCTCCTCGTTGAGCTTGAGGCTCCGGCTGGGTTCAGTCTGCTGGCGGCCCCGTTGCGGGTGACGGTGTCGAACACGGGCGTGGTGTCGGTCGATTCCGGGGACGTTGCTTCGGGCACGGTGGTGTTCACTCCCGCTTCGGGAGAGACGGCGGCGCAGATTGAAGTGCGCGACGTGCCTGCGGTGGTGTTGCCGAAGTCGGGAGGTCCTGGCGTGTGGTGGGTGTATGGCCTGGGTGGTGTGCTTGCGGCTGCCGGGATGGCGGGTTCGGTGGTGTCGTGGCGGTTGCGCCGTCGGGGCACGGATATGGCGGGGAGGGTGGCGATGCTCTCATGACTCCTCGGTTCCATGCGCCTCGCGGCAGTGCAGCGCCTGCCTCTGCTTACGGGCCGGGAGCTTCTTCGACGGGAGGGCGCATGTAGGTGCTGGTGTCCCGGTGTTAGTGAGTGTTTTCAAGTTGTTGTACCAGTGAGTTTAAGGAGAATCATGAGCGTGGTACGTAGGAAGCGGTTGGGTGCGGCGGTTGCCGTGCTGGCTGCGGTGGGCCTGGTGCTTTCGGGTCCGGTGGCGGCGAATGCACTGGTGGAGGAGCCGCCTCTGTCGCCGATTGTGACGCCGGACGCGGGCCAGAGGGCGTCGCTGACGATTCATAAGCGCGACACCTCGGATGGGGTGGGGGAGCCCGGAACGGGTATGAAGCGCCCCGGGTCTGATGGAGGCTCTCAATCCAGTGAAGGATGAGAGTCATGGCAGCACCACGGAAGTACAGCGAGGAGCTCAAGGAGCGCGCGACGCGGATGGCGCTGGACGCGCGCCAGAACCCCGCGACGAAGACCGGAGCGATCAAACGGATCGCCGACCAGCTCGATATCCATCCCGAGGCCTTGCGCACCTGGGTGAGGCAGGCCGAGATCGACGCCGGCGACGCGCCAGGCACCACGACCGCGGACACGCAGAAGATCGCCGACCTCGAACGAGAGGTCCGTGAGCTGCGGCGGGCGAACGAGATCTTGAAGACCGCGTCGGCTTTTTTCGCGGCCGCGGAGCTCGACCGCAAGCTGAGGTAACCGGGGTGCCGGTCGCGGTGCTCGTCGACTACATCGATGAGCACCGCGACCGGTTCGGGGTCGAGCCGATCTGCCATGTCCTGCGTGATGCGGGCCTGAAGATCGCCCCGAGCACCTACTACGCCGCCAAGACGCGCCCGCCCTCGGCCAGAGCGGTCAGAGACGAGCAACTGAAAGCGGACATCGCGGCTGTCCATGCCGACAATCTCGGCGTCTACGGGGCGCGGAAGGTCCACGCCGAGCTGAATCGAGAGGGCGTCTCGGTTGCCCGTTGCACCGTCGAGCGACTGATGCGCGAGCTCGAGCTGCAGGGGCTCCGGCGCGATAAGACGATCAAGACCACCTCGGGTGATACTGCGGAGACGGAGCGGCCAGCGGATCTCGTCGAACGAGCGTTCACCGCGACAGCACCGAATCAGCTCTGGGTCGCGGATCTGACCTACATCCGCACCCATGCCGGATGGGTCTACGCGGCGTTCGTGATCGACGTGTTCAGCAGGCTCGTCGTCGGCTGGCAGGTGTCCACGAGCCTACGCACGGAACTCGCGCTCGACGCGCTCGATATGGGGCTCTGGCAGCGCCGCAGAAACGGGCAGGACACGACCGGGCTCATCCACCACAGCGACCGAGGAGTCCAGTATCGCGCCATTCGCTACACCGAGCGCCTCGCCGAAGCCGATGCCGTTGCTTCCGTTGGAAGCAAAGGCGATTCGTATGACAACGCGATGGCCGAGGCGTTCAACTCGCTGTTCAAGGGCGAGTGCATCCGCAACCCAGCGATGCGTCCGAAGGGCGGCTGGGCATCCATCGGCGACGTCGAGATCGCCGTCGCCGAATACGTCGACTGGTTCAACCAGCGGCGTCTCCACGGCGAGATCGGGCACGTCCCGCCGGCCGAGTTCGAGCAGTCGCATTGGGCATCGCACGACGCGGCCCGCTACGCTCACGAGCAGGTTCCGATCGGAGCCGGTTCCAGATAACCGAGCCTCCACAAAACCCGGGGCGCTTCAGGTATGGAGCTCGATTCGGCGCCGGGCGACCCGGTTGAGGATGTCGTATTCGAGGTGAGGCGAGTGTCGCATAGCGGCACTCCTATCGATATGCGGACGATTGCGGGGCAGCAGCTTGCTGCGCAGGTGCTGGGTTCGTGGGATGGGGTGTCGCTTTCGGCTCCGTTTTCGGTGCCGTCCACAGGGGTGGAAGAGACGACCGATGAGGACGGCCTGGCGGTGTTCGACAATCTGGAGCTGGGTCTGTACCTGGTGGAAGAGGTGTCGGCCCCTGCTGGGGTGACGCCTGCTGGCCCGTTCCTGGTGACGCTGCCCCTGTCGCAGCCCGGCCCGCACCCGGAGACCACGAGTTGGACGGGTGACTGGTGGCTGTACAACGTGCACGTGTACCCGAAGAATGCGGTGACCCCGGCACCGGTGAAAACGGTTGAGGACTCTGAGATCCACCACAGGGGCCAGGTCACGACGTGGACGATCACGACGACGCTTCAGGGTGCGCCTCATGATCTGAATGGTGATTCGACGATCACTGGTGACGAGGTGCACTCGTTCACCGGGTTCGCGGTGCGGGATGATCTGGATTCCCGGCTCGTGTACCTGGCTGACAGCTTGAAGCTGAAGGTGGATGGTGTGGATCTGGTCCCGGCGGACTACACGGTGACGTGGGATCCGGCGCCGGACGAGGAGGGCGTTGTTCCTGCGGGTGCGGTGATGCTGATCCAGTTCACCGAGCAGGGTCTGGCGAAACTGAACGCTGCCGGTGACGGGGGCGAGCTGGCGGTGTCGTTTGACACGGTCGCGAACGCGAGCGGTGTGATTCCGAACACTGCGCAGGTGTACACGAACGGGTACGACACTGAGCTGGGTCCGGACGAGCAGGATGTGCCGCCGACGGTGACGCCGACCGTGGAGCAGAAGTTCGGTGGGATCACCTTGGTGAAGACCGCGTCGGATACGAATGCCGCTCAGCCGGGTGCGAAGTTCCAGGTGTGGGTGGATGTCAACGGGAACGGCAAGCTCGATGAGGGCACCGACACGGCAGTGGACCAGGACGGGACTGCGGGCCCTGATGTGTGGACCACGGGCAATGACGGCAAGGTCGTGATCGACGGTCTGCGGTACTCGAACTGGGCTGATGGCAAGGCTGTGACCGAGACGGATCCGGAGTACAACAAGTATCTGCTGGTCGAAGTGGATGCGCCTGAGGGGTACTCGCTGCTCGCTGCTGCGGTGCCGTTCGTGGTGACGACGCCTGCTTCGGGTGAGGGCGCGACGCAGGTTCCGGTGGTGAACAAGCCGTTCAATAGCGGTCCTGAGCTGCCCCTGACGGGCGGTGCGGGCCTGGGTCTGCTGATCGGTACCGGTGCGGTGCTGATGGGTGGTGGCGCGTTGCTGCTGGGTCTGCATGTGGCGCGTCGTCGCCGTGAGCAGGCGGCTGCGGCTGCGGCCCTGCTGTAAAGGAGCGGGGCGGGTCGCTGTCACACGTGGTGTGGCGGTGAACCGCCCCCACTCCTGGGGCCGCACGGTTGCCCTGGGTGGGGCGGGGAGGGAGTCGGTGCGTCGGCTTCCTCCTTCCGCTAATCCCCCCGCGGTGTGCGGTGCTGATGCGTGGTCGCGGGCGTCGGGGCGGGTAGTGCGGGTGCGGGATAACTGGGGGAGGTGACAGATGAGCATGGTGACGATACAGGACACCGCGGGTCCTGGTACGCGTACGGGTGCCGCCGTGAGCGGCGCCGGGGATGCTGGAGGTGGGGGTTCGGTGCGGGCTGGGCGGCGGGAATCTCGTTGGTGTTAACCTGGATGTTACTTAAACAACCGTTGGTCGGCAAAGTCAGATGTTTAGAATAGGCTGCCCTGGAGCGGTCCCCTCCGGGGGTGGGCGCCCGACGGTGTCGGTCATGTGGCGTCCGTCCGGGTCGGGGGAGCTGCGGGCGTGGGAACAGCACCGGACGCGTGTCCTCGGCCGTGACCGTCGCATTCTCGCCGACGCGCCGCTGCTCACCGGGGGCGGGGCTGCGGTGGGGAAGATCACGCGCCGCAGCGGGGGCGCGCACACCTGGAGTCTGCTCCTCGGGGGCACCCTGGTCGGGGTGTCCGCCCATGCCTACGCCACCCCGGAGGCCGCCCTCCAGGACGCGCACGCTGCGCAGGCCGGGCGGGTGATGGTGGGGGTGCGCACCCGGCGGGGGCGCGTGTTCTGGGTCCTCGGCGTCGACCACACCCCCGTCCTCATCGCTGCGACCCCGCACCCCGATCCCGCGGCGGCCACCCAGGCCGGGTGGGAGGCGGCCCGGGCCCTCGCCCACGCCCAGCTCCCCGACGGCTCCGGCACCCCCGGTGTTCCTGACAGCTCCGGTGTTCCTGGTGGCTCTGACGGCTCGGGTGCTTCCGATAGTGCGGGGGTGGGGTGATGGTGCGGCGTGTGGCGGCTGTTTCTTTCTCTCATACGCAGCTGCCGCCGCCATGGAGGGCGTAGGTGTTGGTGGTGGGGGTATGTGTTAACATCAAAAAAATATTTAGATAGGGCATGCGGGTCGCGTCACGTGAGGGTGAATTGTAGTATCGACAGTTAATGAGGATACTAGAGGTTATGTGGAGTAATTTTTTTTTTGTGTGCAGGCAGAAGACGGCGTACGGGGTCAGGGTGGGTCTGGTGGGCTGGGAGATGTGACGGTGCTGGCGATGGTGGCGGGGGTGGGGGTGTTCACGTATCCGGCGGCGGCGAACTGGTACAACGACCGCTTGCATGCCTCGCAGGTGCACAGTTATGTGGGTGCGGTGACCCGCTTGCCGGATGCCGAGCTGGAGGCGGCGGTGCAGGCGGCGAGGGACTATAACGCGCTGCTCCCGAATGGTCCGTTGCGGGATCCGTACGCCTTGGATGCGGAGGGGAATCCGATCCCGATCGGGGAGGGCAAGGACGCGTACGAGCAGACGTTGCGGTTCGAGGAGCTGGGGATGATGGGGGAGTTGCTGATCCCGAAGATCGGGGTGGATCTGCCGATCTTTCATGACACGGACGAGAAGTCCCTGGATGCGGGGGTGGGGCACTTGTACGGGAGTGCGCTGCCGGTGGGCGGGAAGAACACCCACAGTGTGCTGACGGCGCATAGCGGGATCCCGGGGGCGACGCTGTTCACGGATTTGAATAAGCTGCGCAAGAAGGACCAGTTCCAGGTGGTGGTCGCCGGTGAGACGCTCACGTATGAGGTGGATCAGATCCTGAGGGTCTTGCCGACCGATCTGGATGCGCTCAGGCAGATCCCGGGCGGGGACTATGTGACCTTGGTGACGTGCACCCCGATCGGGGTGAACTCGCATCGGCTGCTGGTGCGCGGGCATCGCATCCCCACCCCGGAGGAGGCGCTGCCCGCGCACCAGCAGCCGATGCGAGTTCACCGCGTGAGGCGGAGTTGGGTGCGGAGGCGGAGCGGGTGGAGGCGCGTGCGGTGCTGCTTGCGGAGCGGGTGGAGCGGGTGAGTGCGTGGGAGGCGCGGGTGCAGGAGCGTGAGGCGGCCCTGGTGCGGGAGCGTGAGGCCTTGGCGGGGGCGGAGCAGGATCTGGGGCGGCGTCTGGGGCAGGTGGAGGTTGCGGAGCAGGATCTCGCGGTCGAGGTGCTCCGCCTCGCGCAGCAGCAGGAGGCGGTCGCGGCGGAGCGTGCGGAGCTTGCGGGGTGGCAGCAGCGGCTGGGGGTGCTGCGGGACGAGGTGGCCCAGGTGCAGGAGCAGTACGAGGAGCGTGCCCGGCAGGTGCAGGAGCGTGAGGCCGGGGTGTGGGCGCGGGAGCAGGAGCTGGCGGTGCTGGAAGCCCAGTTGCAGGGGGTGGAGGTGCGCGAGCGTGAGGTCGCGGAGCGGGAGCGTGAGCTGGTCGCGCAGACGGAGCGCTTGTGGGAGGAGCGGTCCCGCCTGGTGCTGCAGGCCTCTCAGCAGCGCGTGCAGGAGGCCGCCCTGGAGCGCGAGCGCCGCCTCCTGGACGATCGCGCCCGGATGCTCGAAGCGCAGGCGGGGGCCGTCACGGTCCGGGATCGCGAACACGCTCCGGGAGTCCCGGCTCCGGTTCTGGGGGCCCCGGCTGCGTCTGCGGCGGCGATCCCGGATGCCACGGACGTTCTGTTCCGGGCCGTCCCGTTCCCGGAGGCTTCGTGGCCGGCCGCCCCGGCTGCCTCGGCTGCTCCGGTCGTTCCGGCGGCCCCAGTGTCGCGGGTGCGCCCGGTGCCGGTGGTGCCCACCGCTCCTGCCGTTCCCGGGGAGGCGCCCGCGCCGTCCGTCCCGGCCGCCGCGGCGGGGGTCCCGGCTGCGGCGGGGGAGTTGCCTGGAGTGCGGGCGGCTGCGCCGGCCGCGGGGGCGGTGAGGCCGGGCGCCCCGGCGCCGGGTGCGCGGGCAGGGTTCGAGGCGTCGTTGCGGTTGATGGAGGAGGCGTTCCGTCGGCACGAGGCGCAGTTCCCTACCATCCCGGCAGGGCCGGCGGGCGGGCAGGATCCGCCGGCTGCGTCCGTGGGGGCGTCGGAGCGGTTCTCGTCCTGTCTCTTTTACACACCTTACGCTGCCGACCACATGCAGGCTGTATATTCCTCCGGGCGTCGGGCTTCTTTCTCATACCATAAACATCTTCTGCACCTAATCAATGTCCAAGCCTATCTATCTGGTACTCACCTCAGTCCGTTCTCCTCTTTATGATCCATCCCTCCAAGGGGCCGCCACCTCCGGAGCGGGGGGCGGCGGTGGTTGCCGAGTCGTGAGACCGCGGAGGATCGGTGGTGGCGGCGGAGTATCAGTACGGCCCCCGATCCGGGTCCTCGCCGTACTCCCACCCCGGTGGTGGGTGTCCCGGAAAGCGTTGACCGAGCCGCGAGCCGGGCCGGGCGCAGCTCCGAGGAGGTGCTGGTGTCTGCCGTGGCTGCCGGGCAGGCGCATGTGCCCGAGCACGCCGCGAGTGCGGGGTCT
The DNA here is from genome assembly GCF_002982315.1 of Leucobacter massiliensis. Lineage (GTDB taxonomy): Bacteria > Actinomycetota > Actinomycetes > Actinomycetales > Microbacteriaceae > Leucobacter > Leucobacter massiliensis. The sequence continues at coordinate 128,126 of NZ_MWZD01000016.1, forward strand.
GCTTCCGCAGCCGGGCGTGCGGGCCTCTCTGCCGAAGCATCCGGACACCCCCACACTCCCGAGCACGGTCACGTGCCCGGGCATGCGGCCGGGCGCACTCGCACCACTGCCGGGCAGCCTGGCACGCAGTCTCTTGCGATGGGGCAGCATGCCGCCCAAGGCGGAGAGGCGCACCCCGCCACCAGCCCTACCCCAGCCCCCGCTCCGGCCGGGGCGTTCGGGCCTGCCGGGGTGGTCCTTGCGGTCCGGACCGCTGAAGAATTCTCCGCAGCCCCCGCACACGGCAGCGACTCCGCAGACGGTAGCGCCATCGCTGACGACCGTGCTCCGGCCCAGGCCCCGGTGCCTGCCAGCCCGCGGCCCGCGGAGGCGCATCCCGCTGACGCAACAGCGTCTGCAGGTGCACTGTGCCCGGAGGACGCGGTCGGCTCGGTGGTGGCGGCTGGTGGTGGGGTGCGCCTCTCCGCCTTGGGCGGCATGCTGCCCCATCGCAAGAGACTGCGTGCCAGGCTGCCCGGCAGTGGTGCGAGGCGGCGTCAGGTGTGTATAAGAGGCAGGGGTGTGAGCGCGTGAGCGGGCGGGTGTGCCCGCCCTGCCTGTCTGGCGGGTGGCGGGTGTTGCTGCGTGTCCGTGGTGGTTCTGGTTCTGCTTGTTGCTTGTGTGTTGTTTGTTGGTGTGAAGGGTGTGGTGTGGGATGAGTTCGGATGTGTCTGATGCGGGGAACGTGATCGAGTTCCGGCGGAAGTTCAGTGGTTATGATCCGGTGGATGTGGAGCGGATCCTCGCGGAGTTGCGGGACCGGGTCGCGCGGGCCGAAGAGGGGCGGGGGCGGGCTGAGGAGGGGCGGAGCCGGGCGGAGGAGGAGCGGTTCGAGGCGCAGCGTCTGGCGCAGAAGATGGCCCGGGATCTGGCGGAGGCGCGGGAGCGTGCGGCGTCGCTGAAACCGAATTTCGCGGAGCTGGGGCACACTTTCGAGGAGACGTTGCGGGTCGCGGAGACGCAGGCGGCCCGGATGGTGCAGGACGCCAGTGAGGAGGCGCGGGAGGTCGTGGCGCAGGCCCGGCAGGAGGCGTTCTTGTTGCGGGAGGCTGCCGGGCAGGATGCGGGGCAGATCACGGGGGAGGCGGCGCGGGTCGCGGAGCAGTTGCGGATGGATGCCGAAGCGCATGCGGCGCGGGTGGTGCAGCAGGCTGAGGAGCAGCTGGCGCGGGCGCAGGATGTGGAAGAGCGTGCGCAGCGTCAGGCTGCGCAGGTGCTTGCGCAGGTCGAGAAAGAAGCGGCCGAGGTGCGGGCGGAGGCCAGCCGGGCGGCGGAGCAGACGCGGCGGGAAGCGGAAGAGGTGCTGCATCAGGCGCAGGAGCGGCAGGTGAGCGTGGAGGCGGAGCTGAGCCGGCAGACCGAGGAGGCTGAGCGGGAGCGGGCCCGCAGTCAGGCCGAAGCGGAACGGTATGCGAACGAGGCGTACGAGAAAGCGGGCGCGCATGTGGCTGCGGGGAGCCGGCGGGCTGCGGAGCTCGTGGACGAGGCCGAGCAGATTGTGGCGCGGATGCGGGCTGCGGGGGAGCAGGAGCTGGCCGAGGCGCAGGCGCGGGCCGAGCAGATGGCGGCGCAGGCGATGGTGTGGGCGAGTACCCTGACCCGGGACGCGGACGATTTGCTGTCCACGATGACCTTGGATGTGGAGACCCAGTTGGAGGATCTGGGCCGGCAGCGGAAGGTCCTGACCCGGTTCCTTGAGAAAACCCAGCAGCACACCCAGGCCTGGGAGAACGGGGGCATGCTGCCCCTGGGCACCCTCACTCCCGCCCCCGAACGGGGCGGGCACCCCGCACCCGACACCCCCTGAACCAGGAGAGTCCGGGAGCCCACGCAGCAGCAGCGCCCGCCGTGGCGGCGGGCCCGAACCGTGAGGAGGTGACGCGATGCGTCGCAGCGAAGCACAGGCCATCCTGCCCGAGCGCACTGGCGCGCCCATCCCGATGCGGGAGGCCGTGCGGGTGAGCGCGGTGCGGGCGGTCCCCGGGACCGGGGCCGCGGCCGGGGAGAGCGGAGCCCGTCCCGTCCCTGCGGGTGCCGGGGTGCGGCCGGCCCCCTCGGCTGTGGCTGCCGCCCCGGCCGGGGGCGGGGAGGCCAGGGGGCAGCTCGTGGCCCTGATCCGTGAGCGCCTCACGAGCCTGCAGGCGCTCCTCGGGCGGGACGCGACCGCCCTCGACCTCGTCGCGGACCCCGACGACCACGGCCTGCTCGGGCAGGTCGCCGACCGGCTCCTCACCCACCTGGGCCACCCCGACACGGGAATGCGGCGCCTGATCGGGGAGCAGATCATCGCGGGCCTCGCCCCGAACGTGACCGATCCCGGGTTCTTCGAGACCGGGCTCGGGGTGCTCCTCGCGCAGGTCGGTGCGGGCCTGGGGCAGGCCGGGGTGCTCTCCTGGCCCGAAGCGGCGCAGCGACTGGGCGTGGACACCCGCACCGTTGCCGGCATGGTCGCCGACGGCCGCCTCCACACCCTCGGCGACGGCGTCGCCGCAGCCTCCGTCCACGCCCTCGCCGCCACCGGTGCCCGCGCCCCCGCAGACAGCGCAGACGCCCCTCCCGCCGTCGCCGCCGAAACGAGCGCCGAGCGCCGCCCGCGCCGGGAATCGCGTCGCGGGGCAGGAAACGCGTACCCGATCTTCGGGGAGTACGGCCGCCTTGCCGACACCGGGGAGCTCGTGCAGTGCCACGCCTGCGGGGCCTGGTTCTCCACCCTCCCCTCGCACCTGCGCGTCCACGGGGTCACCTCGGACGCGTACCGTGAGTGCTACGGCCTGCCCCCGGGGACCCCGCTCGCCGCGCGCACCGTCCGCGAACGGCTCTCCCCGAAGCGCCGCATCGCGCCCGCCGGGGACCTCGTCTCGCCCGTGTTCCGGGCCCGCCTGGAAGCGTGCGCCGCGTTCCGTGACAGCCACCACGGGAGGCTGCCCCGCCGCGGCAGCCACGCCGATCCCGCCGAGCGCGCTCTTGGCGAGTGGTTGCGCCGGGTCGCCGTGCTCATCGAACGCAGGCCACCGGACAAGGCGTACCTCGACGAGGGACGCGTCGCGCTCCTCGACGAGCGCCTCCCCGAGTGGCGCAGCCTCTCCCCCGCCCCGGTGCCGGGCACCGTGTTCGAGGAACGCGTGAACGGGCTCCGCGACTTCCTCCGCGAGCAGGGCCGCCTCCCCGCCCCCACCTGTCACTTATACTCCACATCGAGCCCACCCAAGCGGAAGTTTATGCGGTGACCCCGAAGAGCGCCGCCTGGGGGTCTGGCTCGGCGAACAGCGCCGCCTCCTGCGCCGCAACCCCGCACGGCACCCCGAACGCCGCGCCGCCCTCACCGAGCTCCTCCGCGCCTACCGCGTCGAACTCGGCTCGGCCGGAGAGGCCGGCCCGCAGCGCCGGAAGCGGTGAAGCGCCCGCGGCCCCTGCGCGCCGTGCGCCGCTCCCGGTTCCGGGCCGCTCCCGCTCCCGCTCCGACGTTCGCTGTGCGCGATCCCGCACCCCGCCGTTGGCACTCCCCTTGCGAGAGTGCCAAGTGGCGTCCTAGACTCTGATCCAGGCCCGCTCCGTACTGGACGGGCGCGAGAACCCTTCAGACATTTTGGAAAAGAGGTCAACTGTGTCGGTTGCCATCAAGCCGCTCGAAGATCGTATCGTTATCAAGCAGGTCGAGGCAGAGCAGACCACCGCTTCCGGTCTCGTGATCCCCGACAGCGCGAAGGAGAAGCCGCAGGAGGGCGAGGTCGTCGCCGTCGGGCCCGGCCGCATCTCCGACAACGGCACCCGCATCCCGCTCGACGTGAGCGTGGGCGACCTCGTGATCTACTCGAAGTTCGGCGGCACCGAGGTGAAGGTCGGCGGCGACGACTACCTCGTCCTCTCCGCTCGCGACATTCTCGCGGTCGTCGAGCGCTGATCCGTTCCGCCCCGGCCGTTCCCGCGGCCGGATGAACACCCCGAGCGGCCCCCCGATCCCCGGTGATCGGCGGGGCCGCTCGTGCGTCCGAGGCGACCCGCCGCCCTCCATCGAAGCCGTAGACTGTCGCGGTGACGCAAACTCGAGCAGGCCTCGCATACGGGCTGGGGGCGTATCTGCTGTGGGGCGTGTTCCCCTTCTACTTCGGCCTCATCTCGATGGTCGGGCCCCTCGAGGTCGTGCCCTGGCGGGTCGCCGCCACCCTCGTCTTCTGCGCGATCATCATCACCGCGACGCGGCGCTGGGGGCACGTCGGCCGCATCCTGCGCAGCCCGCGGCTGCTCGGCTGGTTCAGCCTCTCCTCGCTGCTGCTCTACGCGAACTGGCAGATCTTCATCATCGCCATCATGACCGGGCACGTGCTCGAGTCCTCGCTCGGCTACTTCATCAATCCGCTCTTCACGATCCTCATCGGCGTCGTCTTCCGCAAGGAGCGGCTCACCCGGCCCCAGTGGGTCGCGGTCGGCGTCGCCGCCGTCGGCGTGACCGTCGCGGCCATCGCCTACGGCTCGTTCCCCTGGATCGCCCTCGGCGTCGCAGTCTCCTTCGGGCTCTACGGCGCCGTGCACAAGCACGCGGGCGAAGCCGTCGACGGAGTGACCGGGCTGACCGTCGAGACCATCGCCTCGCTTCCCGTCGCCGCGGCTCAGCTCCTCGCCGTCTCACTCATCGTCGGCATCAACGCCTTCTCCTTCGGCGCCGGGGTCACCGCGCTCGTCTTCGCCAGCGGGATCATGACCGCCGTGCCGCTGATCCTCTTCGGGGAGGGCACCCGCCGCTTACCGCTCGCCTACATGGGCTTCCTGCAGTTCCTCACGCCCATCCTCGGCTTCCTCTACGGCTACTTCGTGATGCACGAGGACATGCCGCTCAGCCGGTGGATCGGCTTCATCGCGGTGTGGATCGCGCTCACGATCCTGATCGCCGACATGATCGCCCAGCAGCGGCGCGCGTTTCGCCCACGGCGCAGCGGGCCCGCAGCGCGACTCCCGTAGACTTGCAGGGTGTGGGGGCCTGCTACCGCGACCCCTCCGACCCCGCAGGATCCAACCACAACACAGATGAGGTTTCATGGAACAGCGTGACCCCTTCGCGTTCACCGGTCTGACCTACGACGATGTGCTGCTGCTTCCCGCGCACACCGACGTCATCCCCAGCGAGGCGGACACCTCCACGCAGCTCACACGCCGCATCAGGCTCAACATCCCGCTCATCTCCGCCGCCATGGACACCGTAACGGAGACGCGCATGGCCGTCTCGATGGCGCGCAACGGCGGCCTCGGCATCCTGCACCGCAACCTCTCGATCCAGGATCAGGCCGAGATGGTCGACCGGGTCAAGCGCAGCGAGGCCGGGATGATCACGAACCCGGTGACCACGAACGTCGACGCGACCGTCGCGGAGGTCGACGCGCTCTGCGGCGAGTACCGTGTCTCCGGTCTCCCCGTCGTCGACACCAACGGAGTGCTCCTCGGCATCATCACGAACCGCGACATGCGCTTCATCGACCCGAAGGACCGCTCGCAGGTGCGGGTCGCGGACGCCATGACCCCCATGCCGCTCATCACGGGACCGCAGGGCATCTCCCGGGAGGACGCGGCGGCGATCTTCAGCAAGCACAAGATCGAGAAGCTGCCGCTCGTCAACGGCGAGGGCCAGCTCACCGGCCTCATCACCGTCAAGGACTTCGACAAGGAAGAGCAGTACCCGCTCGCCACCAAGGACGATGCCGGCCGGCTCCGCGTCGGCGCCGCGGTCGGCTTCTTCGGCGACGCCTGGAAGCGCGCCGGGGAGCTCGTGGACGCGGGCGTCGACGTGCTCGTGGTCGACACCGCCAACGGCGACAGCAAGGGCGTGCTCGACATCATCGCCCGCATCAAGGGCGATCCCGCCTTCGCCTCCGTCGACGTGATCGGCGGCAACGTGGCCACCTACGCCGGGGCGCAGGCCATCGCGGAGGCGGGCGCCGACGCGGTGAAGGTCGGCGTCGGGCCCGGCTCGATCTGCACCACGCGCGTCATCGCGGGCGTCGGCGTGCCGCAGGTCACCGCGGTGTACGAGGCGGCCCGGGCGGCGACCCCGCTCGGCGTGCCGGTCATCGCCGACGGGGGACTGCAGTACTCGGGCGACATCGCCAAGGCGCTGGTCGCCGGGGCCTCCTCCGTGATGATGGGATCGCTGCTCGCCGGCACCGATGAGAGCCCGGGCGATCTCGTCTTCGTCGGCGGCAAGCAGTACAAGAACTACCGCGGCATGGGCTCGCTCGGTGCGCTGCAGACGCGCGGCGAGCGCACCTCCTACTCGAAGGACCGCTACTTCCAGGCCGATGTGCCCAGCGACGAGAAGCTGATCCCTGAGGGCATCGAGGGGCAGGTGCCCTACCGCGGCCCCGTGGGCGCGGTGACGCACCAGATGATCGGCGGCCTGCGCCAGTCGATGTTCTACGTGGGTGCCCGCTCCATCGCGGAGCTGAAGGAGCGCGGCAACTTCGTGCGGATCACCTCGGCGGGACTCAAGGAGTCGCACCCGCACGACGTGCAGATGGTCGTGGAGGCGCCCAACTACCGCCGCTGATCCCGGCTCACCCGCCCTGGCGGGGCTTCCAGGCGGCCCCCGATAGACTGGGCGGGTGAGTAACGAGATCGAGATCGGCCGCGGCAAGCGCGCGAGGCGCGTCTACACCTTCGACGAGATCGGGATCGTGCCCACCCGGCGCACCCGCGACCCCGAGCTCGTCTCCACGGCCTGGTCGATCGACGCGTTCCAGTTCGAGATCCCCGTGCTCGGCGCGCCGATGGACTCCGTCATGTCGCCCGCCACCGCCATCGAACTCGGCCGTCTCGGCGGTCTCGGCGTGCTCAACCTCGAAGGCCTGTGGACCCGGCACGAGGACCCGGAGCCGCTCCTCGCGGAGCTCGCCGGCATTCGCGACGAGGTCGCCGCCGTCAAGCGCATGCGTGAGCTCTACGCCGCCCCGATCCGGCCCGAGCTGATCCGCGCCCGCCTCGGCGAGATCCGCGAGGCCGGGGTCACGGTCGCCGGTGCGCTCTCGCCGCACCGCACCGCGCAGTTCACCGAGACGGTCGTCGCCGCCGGCGTCGACCTCTTCGTGATCCGCGGCAACACCGTCTCCGCCGAGCACGTCGCCCGCGAAGGGCGCGAGACGCTCAACCTCAAGGAGTTCATCTACCAGCTCGACGTGCCCGTGATCGTCGGCGGCGCCGCGACCTACCAGTCGGCGCTCCACCTCATGCGCACCGGCGCCGCCGGCGTTCTCGTCGGCTTCGGGGGCGGCGCGTCCTCCACGACGCGTGCCACCCTCGGGATCCGCGCCCCCATGGCGACCGCCATCGCCGACGTCGCCGGGGCGCGCAGCGACTACCTCGACGAATCGGGCGGCCGCTACGTGCACGTCATCGCCGACGGCGGACTCGGCACCTCCGGCGACCTCATCAAGGCGATGGCCTGCGGTGCCGACGCCGTGATGCTCGGCGCCGCCCTCGCGAAGGCCTCCGACGCCCCCGGCCGCGGATGGCACTGGGGGCAGGAGGCCCACCACGAAGACCTGCCGCGCGGACGCCGCATGGCGGTCGAGGCGGTCGCCCCGCTCGCCGAGATCGTGAACGGGCCCGCCCACGTCGCCGACGGCAGCGCCAACCTTGTCGGCGCGCTGCGCCGCGCCATGGCCACCACCGGCTACTCGGAGCTGAAGAGCTTCCAGCGCATCGGCATCGTCTACGCCGAGCGGTAGAGGCGGTCAGCGTGTCCAGCAGCACACCGGGCGAGGCGCCCGCCGCGGAGCGCGCCGCCGATGCGGCGGCAGGCGGTGCGTCCCGGCGTCCCGAGTACCTGGGAGAGCCCACGCTCGGGCAGGTCATGCGCCGCCCCCGCTGGCTGCTCGCCCTGCTGTTCGCGCTCCTCGTCGCAGCCGTCTTCGCGTGGCTCGGCCAGTGGCAGATGGACAACGCCGTGCGCTCCGACGCCCAGATCGAAGTCGACACCGAGACGCCCCGCCCCCTCGACGAGCTGACACGGGCGGGCACCGGGGTCACCGACGCGGCCGCGGGCATGGTCGCGACCGTCGAGGGAACCCTCGTCCCCGGGGATTTCGGCGTCGTCGCCCCACGCCAGAACGGCGACGCGATGGGCGCCTGGGTCGTGGGGCACCTCGCGGTCGAGCCCTCGGAACCCGGATCCGACGCCACCGGCGGCGCCGGCGAGGGGCTCGCGGTGGCGATCGGGTGGGCGCCCGACGCTGAGCAGGCGCGGGCCGCCGCGCAGCGGCTCGATGAGGATCCCGCGCTCGCGGAGGCGCTGAGCTTCGAGGGACGGTTCATGCCCCCGGAGGGGCCGGTCGTCCCCGAGGCGGGGGAGGATCCGCAGGCCCTGCGCGCGATGGTGCCCGCGCAGCTCGTCAACACCTGGGAGAGCGTGCCGGGCCCCGTCTACTCGGGGTACCTCGTCCTGCACCCCGCGGAGGACGGCGCCGCGGTGCTCGCAGCCGCCGGGCTCGACGCGATCGACTCCGTCCCGCCGGAACCCGCGCAGGCCGTCAACTGGCTCAACGTCTTCTACGCCGTCGAGTGGATCGTGTTCGCGGGGTTTGCGGTGTTCTTGTGGTATCGCCTCACCCGAGACGCGTGGGAGAAGGAGCACGAGCTGCAGCTGCTGGCTGCGGCGGAGGCGGCCGAGGCGGGCGCTGCGGCCGAGGCGGGCGCTGCGGCCGAGGCGGCCGAGACGGGCGTTCCCCCAGTGACCGAAACGTAGAATGGGGATCATGCAGCTGCAGCCGAAGCCCTCCGACTATCCCCGCATTCGCAAGGCCCTCGGGCTCTACAAGGTGACCTCGGTGATCACCGGGGTGATGCTCCTGCTGCTGTGCGCCGTGATGGTGATGAAGTACGGCTTCGGGGTGCAGCTCTTCCTCTTCACGCCGGATGCCGCAGCCGAGTTCGTGCCGATCCCGCCCGAGGGGCTCGAGGCCGAGTTTAAGCCGGAGGGCTTCGACCTGTTCCGCGCCTTCCTCATCGCGCACGGCTGGTTCTACGTCGTCTACCTCGTCTCGGACTTCCTGCTCTGGAGCCCGATGCGCTGGCCGTTCTGGCGTTTCCTCGTGATCGCGCTCGGCGGCGTCATCCCCTTCCTGTCGTTCTTCCTGGAGGCGCGCAACGTGCGCGAGGTGAACGCCTTCCTCGCCGCGAAGGAGGCGGAGGCGGCGACGGCCGGGGCCGCAGGAGCGTAGCCGGCGCCCATCCTCCGGAGTCGTCCGGCCGGTTGCGGCAGGACGCTCCTGTGCGCCGGCAGTGTTCCGGCGCGTCGGAGCGTGTCGCCGGTCCCCGGTAGAATTAATGATCGAGCTTCCCGAACTGAAAGGCCGGTAATGGCAGAACTCAGTGACACCGGGCACCGCCCGGTTCTCGTCGTCGACTTCGGCGCGCAGTACGCGCAGCTGATCGCCCGCCGCGTGCGCGAGGCCGGGGTGTACTCCGAGCTGGTGCCGCACACGATCACCGCGGCGGAGGTCGAGGCGAAGCGGCCGCTGGGCATCGTGCTCTCCGGCGGACCGTCCTCCGTGTATGCGGAGGGCGCACCGCAGTTCGACGAGCGCGTCTTCGAGCTCGGGATCCCGGTGCTCGGCATCTGCTACGGCTTCCAGGTGATGGCGCGCGCGCTCGGCGGGCGCGTCGGGCACACGGGCGACCGCGAATACGGGGCGACCGAGGCTCAGGTGCTCAGCGGCGGCGGGGCGATCCTGGGCGGCCAGCCGGAGACGCAGCAGGTGTGGATGAGCCACGGCGACGCCGTGCAGGAGGCGCCGGAGGGCTTCGAGGTGCTCGCGCGCACCGCCGTCACGCCCGTCGCCGCCTTCGGCTCGCCCGAGAAGCGCATGTACGGGGTGCAGTGGCACCCCGAGGTGCGGCACTCCGACTACGGGCAGCGGATCCTCGAGAGCTTCCTGCACCACGTCGCCGACATCACGCCGGACTGGAACCCGGGCAATGTGATCGCCGAGCAGGTGGCGCGCATTCGCGAGCAGGTGGGCGGCGCCCGCGTCATCTCCGCCCTCTCCGGCGGCGTGGACTCGGCGGTGTCGACCGCGCTCGTGCACGAGGCGATCGGGGATCAGCTCACGGCGGTGTTCGTGGACCACGGCCTGCTGCGCAAGGGCGAGCGCGAGCAGGTGGAGCGCGACTACGTCGCCTCGACCGGCGTCCACCTCATCACGGTCGACGCGGCCGACACCTTCCTCGGCCACCTGGCGGGCGTCACCGACCCCGAGGAGAAGCGCAAGATCATCGGCCGCGAGTTCATCCGCGCCTTCGAGCAGGTGCAGCGCGATCTCGTCGCCGAGGCGAAGGCCGAGGGGGAGCAGGTCAAGTTCCTCGTGCAGGGCACGCTGTACCCCGATGTCGTGGAGTCGGGCGGCGGGGCCGGCACGGCCAACATCAAGTCGCACCACAATGTGGGCGGCCTGCCCGACGACCTCGACTTCGAGCTGATCGAGCCGCTGCGAGCGCTGTTCAAGGACGAGGTGCGCGCGATCGGCCGCGAACTCGGGATCCCCGAGGCGATCGTGGGCCGCCAGCCGTTCCCGGGTCCCGGGCTCGGCATCCGGATCGTGGGGGAGGTGACGCGGGAGCGCCTGGAGGTGCTGCGCGAGGCCGACGCGATCGCCCGCGAGGAGCTGACGCTCGCCGGCCTCGACGCGGAGATCTGGCAGTGCCCGGTGGTGCTGCTCGCGGATGTGCGCTCGGTGGGCGTGCAGGGCGACGGCCGCACCTACGGCCACCCCATCGTGCTGCGTCCGGTCTCCTCCGAGGACGCCATGACCGCCGACTGGACCCGCGTCCCCTACGAGGTGCTCGCCCGCATCTCGAACCGCATCACCAACCAGGTGCCCGAGGTCAACCGCGTCGTCCTCGACGTCACCTCGAAGCCGCCGGGAACCATCGAGTGGGAGTGAGCCGTGCCTGACTCACAGAACAACCGCGTCGCCGTCTATCTCGACTTCGACAACATCGTCCTCTCCTGGTACGACCGGGTGCACGGCCGCAACTCCTTCGCGCGGGACCGGCAGCGCATCGCCGAGGATCCGGGCGATCCGGAGATCGCGGAGCGCTTGAGGGCGGCGGTGATCGACGTGGGCGCGATCATCGACTACGCCTCCTCGTTCGGCACGCTGGTGCTGACGCGCGCCTATGCCGACTGGTCGGCGCCGATCAACGCCGAGTATCGTTCGCAGCTGGTGGCGCGCGCCGTCGATCTGGTTCAGCTGTTTCCCGCGGCGGCGTACGCGAAGAACGGGGCGGACATCCGTCTCGCGGTCGACGCGGTGGAAGACATGTTCCGGCTCGACGATCTGACGCACGTGGTGATCGTGGGCGGCGACTCCGACTACGTGCCGCTGGCGCAGCGCTGCAAGCGGCTCGGCCGCTACGTGGTCGGGGTCGGCGTGGCGGGCTCGACGGCGAAGTCGCTGACGGCGGCCTGCGACGAGTTCGCCTCCTACGACGCGCTTCCGGGCGTCGGGCGCGTGGAGCGGCCGGAGCGGGCCGCCGAGGCGCCGCCGGCGAAGCGCCAGCGGCGCGCGAAGGGGGAGAGCGCTCCCGAGCCGGCGCCTCCGGTGCCGGAGTCGGGCAGCCCGGAGGGCGCGACGGAGGACGAGGAGCCGCACGAGTCGGCCGAGGATCGCGACATCGCGGTGACCGGCCTGCTGATCCGGGCGCTCTGGCTGAGCCACGACAAGGACGACAGCGGCTGGCTCTACAGTTCGGCGGTGAAGCAGCAGATGCGCCGCATGGATCCTTCGTTCAGCGAGAAGGCGCTCGGTTTCCGCTCGTTCTCCGACTTCCTGAAGTCCCGCTCCGATGTCGTGGAGCTGGAAGAGTCTGGGCACGAGCGGCTGGTGCGTCTCGCGGAGCAGCCGGGCGACTGAGCCGTGCTCCCCTGGCGGGGGCACAGAGACGAGGAGGGGGTCCGGCGTGCCGGACCCCCTCCTCTGCGTTCTGCGGCGCGCTTCGCGCCCCCGGCTCAGTCGCCGCGCAGGATCGCGAGGATGCGCAGGATCTCGACATAGAGCCAGATCAGGGTGACCATGAGGCCGAAGGCCGCCGACCAGGCCCACTTCTCGGGGACGCGGTTCTTCACGCCGTTCTGGATGAGCTCGAAGTCCATGACGAGGGAGTAGGAGGCGAGCAGCACGGCGAGCAGGCCGATGGCGACGCCGAGCCAGCCGGACCGCATGCCCCAGCCGTCCGCTCCGGGGACGAACATGACCATCACGAAGTTGACGAGCGAGAAGACGGCGTAGCCGATGATCGCGACGAAGAAGATCTTGTTGAGGCGCGGGCTGGTGCGGATCTTGCCGCTGCGGAAGAGCACGAGCACCACCGCGAACACCGAGAGGGTGCCGATCACGGCCTGCGAGACGATCCCGGACCAGCGGGCCTCGAAGATGCCGGAGATGCCGCCGAGGAAGACGCCCTGGAAGACGGCGTAGAGCACGATGAGCGGGACGCTCGGCTCCTTCTTGAAGGCGTTGACCAGGCCGAGCACGAGGCCGGCGATCGCGGCCGGCAGCGCCAGGAGCGGCATGAACCAGCCGACCGCCGCGGTCGCGAGGACGATGAGGAAGAGCATCGCCGTCTTCGAGATCGTGTTCTCGTAGGTCATCGGCCGGTCGGAGGGGGTGATGGCGGGCGGCTGCTCGAAGCCGCCCTGCGTCGCCGGGGTGTCGATTCCGGGCCGCTGCGTCTGCGCTGCGGGCTGATCGTAGATGCGGCGCAGCTCATCGGCTGACAGGGTCTTGCCGTTGAGAGCCGGGTTGTTGCTGAGTGCCGGATTGCTCATGCGTCGGAATCCTTTCCTGGCGTATGGGTCTGGGCACAGCCTAGCGGTTCGGCCCCCGGAACCGGCTGTGACTTCGCGCTCGATGAACGGGCTCATCGCGCCGGCTCATCGCGCGGGCTCATCGCGCCGGCTCATCGCACGGCCGGGTGGCCCGACGTAGGCTGGGGATCATGCGAGACCATCCCGTGCCGCGCGTCATCGCCCACCGGGGAGCCTCCGGTCACCGCCCGGAGCACACCGCCTCCGCCTACCGGCTGGCCCTCGAGCTCGGCGCGGACGCGGTCGAGCCCGATGTGGTCGCCACCCGCGACGGCGTGCTGGTGGTGCGGCACGAGAACGAGATCTCCGGCACGACGGACGTGGCGGGGCGGCCGGAGTTCGCCGACCGCCGCCGCACGAAGGTGATCGACGGGGTGCGGCTCAGCGGGTGGTTCACGGAGGACTTCAGCTGGGAGGAGCTCGCGACGCTGCGGTGCCGGGAGCGGCTGCCGGGCGTGCGTCCGGGAAACGCGGCACACGACAGGTGCGAAGGGGTGCTGAGGCTGCGCGACGTGCTCGCGATCGTGGATGCGGGGCCGGGTGAGGCGGGCGTGGTCGTGGAGGTGAAGCACGCGGCGTACTTCCTGGGCCTCGGCCTGGACCTGGGCGAGTTGCTGCTCGCGGAGCTCGCGGCGTGCGGGTGGGCTGAGCGGCCGGACCGGCTCGTGATCGAGAGTTTCGAGCTGGGCGTGCTGGACCGCCTGCGCCGCTCCGGGGTGCGTGCGACGCTCGTCTTCCTCGCGGAGCGCACGGGGGCCCCGGCGGACGAGCCGCTTCCGGGCGCCCCGGCACGCAGCTTCGGCTGGTACCGGGGCGACGCGGGCCTCGCGCTGCTGGCGGATCGCGTCGACGGGATCAGCGTCGCGAAGGGCGATCTGCTGCGGCTCGACGCCGAAGGGCGCGTCCTCGGTCCGACGGATCTGGTGGAGCGTGCGCACGGCCGGGGCCTGCTCGTGTACACCTGGACGCTCCGACCGGAGAACCGGTTCCTCGCCCCCGGGTTCCGCTCCTCGGAGCGGAAAGGGGAGTGGGGCGACTGGGCCGGGGAGTTCGGCACGATCGTGGGCGCGGGGGTGGACGGGATCTTCGTCGATCATCCCGAGCTGGGCGTCGCCGCGCGTTCCGCGCGCGGGGTGAGTAACACGCCCGAGGAGTGACCGGCGCTCGTCAGTTCCCCGCTGTGCGCTCGCCGACGAGGTTCGCGCGCAGCGCGGCGCGCAGTCCCTCTCCGCGATGGCCGTGGTCGAGCAGGTAGCCGAGCTTGGCCGTCGCGGCCTCGAGCGTGAGGTCGCCGCCGTCGATGACGCCCGCCGCTTCCAGCTCGCGGCCGACGGCGTAGCGCGTGAGATCGACCCCGCCCAGCGCGCACTGCGTGATGGCGAGCACCGGAATGGCGGCGCTCAGCTCGCGGAGGGTGCCGAGCATGCCCGGGCGGGAGACGGGCGCGTTGCCGGTGCCGTAGCACTCGAGGACGAGGCCGTCGGGGCGTCCGCCGACGGAGGCGCGCAGGTCCTCCGCGGTCGTGGCGGGGGTGAAGCGGAAGGAGATGACGCGCGCGGGCGCGGCGGGGGGGGGGTCTCTTTTTTTCAACTCCCCGGCCCCGAGACCCCGGGCGGGCTCTCGCTGCGTCTTCTTCCTTTTGAAAAACACTAAGCCGGCACCCACATACGTTGCATCTTTCTCTTAGATACACCTCCCCACGCCCGCGACGCCGACAGCGATCTGAAGGGGTATAAGAGCCAGGGGCGAGGGGCCGCTCGGCCCGGAACGCAGTGCGCGCGACCGTGTCGAACTTCGCGGCCCGGACGGCCGGCAGCAGCTCGCCGCCGAAGGCGATCGAGACGGGGGCCCCGGGGGCGGCGCGCACGGCCGCCCGGATCGCGAGGCTGAGGTTGTCGGCGGCGTCGCCGTCCTGCGCGCCGTGGGGGAGCTGGCTGCCGGTGAGGATGACGGGGCTGCCGACGCCGGCGAGCTCGAAGGCGAGGCGCGCCGCGGTGTGCACGAGGGTGTCGGTGCCGTGCAGGATCACGACGCCGCGCGGCCGGTGCGTGCGCACTCGGGCGCGGATGGCGCGGGCGATGCGCGGGGCGGTCTCGGCGTCGGCGTTGGCGCTGTCGATCGCGGGCAGCAGGTGATTGATGCGCGCGTCGATGCGGAGCGGGGAGCAGACGCCGTCGACGAGGCGTTCGAGTGCCTCGGGGAAGTCGGGGTCGGGGGCGAGACCGCGGTCGGTCTCGTGCATCCCGACGGTGCCGCCGGTCGCGAAGACGAGGACGGTGGGGCGCTGGGGGGCGGATCCTGGCATCCTCCCATTGTGGCCCAGCCGGAGAGCGCGCGGAGACGTCCGCGCGGGGAGCGGCGCCTTCGCGCCCGCGGCCGCGGCCGGCGGTGCGGGCGGTGCGGTGGGAGGAGCGGGAGCCCGGCCGGAATGTCAGTGGTGCGGCCTAGACTGGGGGGCACGATGAGCGATTTCGAACTCCTGGAACCCGGTGCCCCGTGGGGCGCCGCCGCCGGTGGCGCGGATCCGCTGCTCGACGGCCTGAATCCGGCTCAGGAGCGCGCGGTCACCGCGCGCGGGCCTGCGCTGCTGATCGTCGCCGGGGCCGGATCCGGGAAGACGCGCGTGCTCACCCACCGGATCGCGCAGCTGATCCGGGATCGCGAGGCGTGGCCGAGTCAGATCCTCGCCATCACCTTCACGAACAAGGCGGCCGCCGAGATGCGCGAGCGCATGGAGGCGCTGCTGGGCTCGGGCGTCGAGGGCATGTGGGTGTCGACCTTCCACTCCGCGTGCGTGCGCATCCTCCGCCGGGAGTCGGAGCGCTTCGGCTACGTTTCGGGCTTCACCATCTACGACTCTGCCGACTCGCGTGCGCTCCTCAAGCGCATCATCAAGGAGCTCGACGCCGACAGCTACGGCTTCACGCCGGCGAACGCCGGCGGGAAGATCTCGCGTCTCAAGAACGAGCTGACGAGCGTCGACGGCTACCGGGCGACGATGAACGAGAGCGACCCGCGCGAGCGGCTGTTCGTCGAGATCTTCTCCATGTACGAGCAGGAGCTGCGCCGGGCGAACGCCTTCGACTTCGACGACCTCATCGGCCAGACGGTCCACCTCTTCCGCTCGCACCCGGACGTGGCCGCCGTGTATCAGCGTCGCTTCCGGCACATTCTCGTCGACGAGTACCAGGACACGAACCACGCGCAGTACTCCCTCATCCGCGAGCTCACCCGGCCGGTCGAGCCCGAGCAGATCGAGCGCCTGGTGCCTCCGGTGCGCGATCGGGAGCTCGACGCGAGCGGGCGGATCCCGGCCGCCAGCCTCACCGTGGTGGGCGACTCGGACCAGTCGATCTACGCCTTCCGTGGCGCCGACATCCGCAACATCGTCGAGTTCGAGCGCGACTTCCCGGGGGCCGAGGTGGTCAAGCTGGAGCAGAACTACCGCTCCACGCAGAACATCCTGTCGGCGGCGAACGCGGTCATCGGCAACAACTTCGACCGCCAGGAGAAGAACCTCTTCACCACCGCGGGCGACGGCGCGAAGATCGTCGGCTTCACCGGATACTCGCAGCACGACGAGGCGCGCTTCGTCGCGGAGGAGATCGAGGATCTCCACCGCGAGGGCGTCGCCTACGGCGACATCGCCGTGTTCTACCGCACCAACTCCCAGACCCGTGCGCTGGAGGAGCTGCTGATCCGATCGGCGATCCCGTACCGGGTGCTCGGCGGCACGAAGTTCTACGAGCGCGCCGAGATCAAGGATGCGATGGCGTATCTCACGAGCATCGCGAACCCCTTCGACCCGATCGCGTGGTCGCGCATGCTGGGTGCGCCCAAGCGCGGGATCGGCCCGATGGCGGAGGCGCACCTCGCGAACTTCCAGGAGGCGCAGGGCATCTCCTTCCACGACGCGATGCTGCGCGCTGCGGAGGTGCCCGCGCTCGGGCCGAAGCTCCGCGCGACCGTCCTCGAACTCGGCGGGCTGCTGGCGCGTGCCGCGCGCATGGCCGCCGGCGGGGGCGCGACCGACGACTCGGCGGAGGCTGCGGCGCCCGCGCCGGTGGGCGAGGTGCTCAAGCTCATCCTCGACGAGACCGAGATGATCGAGAAGCTGCGCGCCAGGCGCGACCCGCAGGACGACGCGCGCGCCGAGAACCTCGAAGAGCTGCTGGCCGTCGCCCGCGAGTTCGACGCGAAGCAGCCCGGCGCGGGACTCGTGGCCTTCCTCACGGAGGTCAGCCTCGTCGCCGCAGCCGACGATCTCGACGATTCGAGCGGCACGGTCTCGCTCATGACCATGCACACCGCGAAGGGCCTGGAGTTCAAGGCCGTGTTCATCACGGGCGTCGAGGAGGGGCTCCTGCCGCACCAGATGTCGGTCGAGGAGGTGGGCGGCATCAGCGAGGAGCGACGGCTGATGTACGTCGGCATCACCCGCGCGCGGGAGCGGCTCTACCTCACCCTCGCCTCCACCCGCGCCACCTTCGGCGACGTCTCCGTGGCGATGCCCTCCCGCTTCCTGCAGGAGATCCCGGAGGGGCTCATCGACTGGCGGCAGTCCCCCGGAGAGGTGACCTCCCGCGGCGGCACGGCGTCGCGCGCGCTCAACGCGCCCCGCGGTTCGGGCTTCGGCGGAGCGGGAAGCGGTGGATCGGGGAGCCGCGCGCGTGACTCGGCGGTCTCCTTCTCCGGCGGGGGCGGGCGCGGCAGCGGCGCAGCGGCGGTCGCGGAGCCCGCGAGCGGCAATATGCAGTCGGCGCTCGACAAGTGGCGTGAGCGAAAGCGCCTCGCGAAGGAGGCTCAGGCCGCCGGGGGCGGATTCCCGAACCTCATCGGGGGCGGCGTGCGGGACAACGGCGAGCTCGAACTGGGGCCGGGGGACCGGATCCGGCATGAGGAGTACGGCGACGGGCGCGTCACGGGCGTGAGCGGGTCCGGTTCGAAGCGGATCGCGCACGTCGTGTTCGACTCGGTGGGGGAGCGCAAGCTGCTGGTCAAGCTCGCGCCGATCTCGAAGGTCGAGGGCTGAGCGCCCGGGACGCGGCTGCCGGCGTGCGCCGTGCAGGGAGAGCTCAGAGCACCCGGCGGTAGTCCTCGAGGATGCGCTGGAACTCCCGCTCGTCGGCTTCCTCGCCGCGCGTCCCGCTGTCCCGCGTGCCGAGCTGGGAGATGATGACCCCGAGCACGAGGCTCACCGTCATCGTCGCCTCCCGCTGGGCCGATTCGAGGTGCACCCGTTCGGGGTGCGCCTTCAGCCAGGAGGTGGCGGCAGCGCTGAGGTGCTGGCCCGAGTCGAGCAGGGAGATGAGCGTCAGCCGCCGGGCCTCGGGCTGCTCCGCGACGAGTCGCTCGCGCAGCCGGGCGACCTCCGGCTCGACCCGGCTGTGGCCGACGGCCGCGAAGTACAGGCGCATGATCGCCAGCGGCAGATCGTCCGGGCTGGCATCGAAGACGGGGTGGGCTTCGTCGCCCTCCGGCACCACCGCGGAGCGGCCGACGATGGCGTGGTCCCGGGAGGAGAAATAGTTGAAGAAGGTGCTCCGGGAGATGTCCGCCATTTCGCAGATGGCCTCCACCGTCACGTTCTCGACCCCCTCCTGGAGGGCGAGCGTCACGGCGGAGCGCTCGATCGCGTGCTCGGTCGCACGGCGCTTGCGGGCTCGCAGGCCTTCCGGCTTGTGGGCCTCGGGCTGGGGAGCTTCGGGCTTGGGGTCTTCGGGACGGTTCACGACATCTCAATTCTCGCCGCTGGACTGGCTGCGGACTCCCGGAACGGACACAGCAACACCACTTTAAACGCACTTCCTGTGAATAGCGAATGAAAGGCAGCGGGCCGATGCGTGGTATACGGGCGGCTCACCGGTGAGTTGTGTAGCCTGAGAGGGAAAGAGCGGGGGCTGTTTCCGGGGGAAGAGGGGAAGTCGGGCCATGACGTGGCTGTCCCAGCGACTCCGCCAGCAGAGTGCGCACTCACTGTACCTGACGTTCGCGGCGCTGCTGTTCGCGCTCACCCTGGCCCCGGACCTGTTGTTCGCCCAGGGGTCCTGAACCCCGCCGTCGTCGGCGCGCTGATCCTCGTCTGCCTGGCCGCGAGTGTCGCGGCCTTCCTCTACGGCGATCGCGTGCCGCGCTGGATCGGAACCGGCGGAGCGCTCGTGTTCATCGCGGCGCAGGGCTACTTCCTCGGGATCGTCGACGATCCGCAGACCGTGGTGGCCTCGACGCTGCAGATGCCCATCATGGCGTTCTACCTGGGGTGGTTCGTGCGACCTGCCCTGGGCGTCTCGCTGCTCGCGCTCGGCCTGCTCGTGTTCGGGGCCGCCATGCTGAGCAATCCGCAGCTCGGGCCCGACGGGGTGATGGGACCGCGCGTCGTGACGCACGGCATGCTGAGCCTCGTCTTCGGCTACGCCGTCGGGCTCTACCTGTGGCGCCGCCACATGCGGGTCGCCGTCACCGACCCGCTCACCGGCGTGCTCAACCGGCGGGGGTTCATGGAGCGGCTCGAGGCGCGGCTGCGCCGCCGCAGCCGCCGGCGCGGCGTGCTCTCGGTGGTGGCGATCGACTTCGACGGCTTCAAGCAGCTCAACGACCGGCACGGCCACGCGGCCGGGGACACGGTTCTCGTCTCCGCGGTGGACGACTGGCGCGCGGTCGTGCGCTCGGGAGACGTGATCGGCCGCGTCGGCGGCGACGAGTTCGTGCTGCTGCTGCCCGGTGTCGGGATCGCCGAGTGCGCGGGGGTGATCGCCCGCCTCCGCGAGGGGATGACCCACGCCTGGTCGTGGGGCGCGGCTGAGGCGGTGCCCGGCGAGGGGCCGGAGGAGCTCCTGGCGCGTGCGGACGGGGCCCTCTACGCGCACAAGCGGCTGCGGGCGGGCGGCCGCCGTGGATAGGCGCCGGCGCCGCCTGGAGACGACGGGGGAGCGCGGGGCCGGAGCGCTGCGCGAGACCGTCGAGCGCGTCGCGGCCAGGCAGACCCCGTTCTCGGTGGTCAGCGCGGCGATCTCGCTGCAGCTCGCGCTCGTGATCGCGGTGGAGCTGGTGAGCGGGACCGCGCATGACGACCCCGCGCCCGTCATCGCCTGGCTCGGCGTGTTCCTCGTGACGACGATCGCACCGCTGCTGGCAGGCGGCCGTTTCCGGCTCTGGATGGGGCTCGTCCTCGCCGGGCTGATCGAGCTCTGGTCGACGGTGCTGCTCGTCACCTCGCACCATCCGCCCGCCGAGATCACCGCGCTGCTCGCGCTGCCCTTCTCCGCGCTGTACCTCGGCTGGTTCTTCCCGCGCCGGATCGCGTTCCCGTTCGCCGCGCTGTCGGTGGCCCGCGTGTGGGCGACGCCGCTGTGGAACCCGGGCTTCGGAAGCGGCCTCGGCGAGCCGGAGGCGCTCCTCAGCTATGCGACGCTGGTCGCGGTGTTCGTCTTCGGCGGTGCGCGGGCGGTGCGTTCCCAGGCGCTCGCGCAAGCGGCGACCGACGCGCTGACGGGAGTGCTCAACCGCCGCGGGCTGCGGAGCGCCGCCGAGCGGATGCTGCGCCGGGCGCGCCGGCGCCGGCTGCCGGTCACGCTCGCCGTGATCGACTTCGACGACTTCAAGTACGTGAACGACGCCGGAGGGCACTCCTCGGGGGATCTGGCGCTGCGGGAGTCGGCGCAGGCGTGGCGGCGCCTCGTGGGCATGCGCGGGGTGTCCGACCGCTCCGGGGGGCTCGTCGCCCGGGTCGGAGGGGACGAGTTCGTGGTGCTGCTGCTCGCCGAGCGCGGTGAGGCCGAGGCGAAGCTGCGCCGCGCGCGGCGTGACTCGCCGCACGCCTGGTCCTGGGGGAGCGTCGCCGTGGGCGACGAGGAGGGCCTCGACGCCGCCATCGCCCGTGCGGATCGCGAACTCTACCGGGCGAAGGGCCGGGAGTGACGTCGAGGGAGCTCCCCGAGCGGCGATGGTAGACTTTCGCACTGGTCGACTTATCTCGACATCGAGACATTTTTCTGCCTCGGATCACCCCGACTCCCAAACGAAGGACAGTACGTGGATCTGTACGAGTACCAGGCACGAGATCTTTTCGAGCGATATGGAGTGCCGGTGCTCGCCGGCATCGTCGCCGACACCCCCGAGGAAGCCCGCGCGGCCGCCGAGAAGATCGGTGGCGTGGTCGTCGTCAAGGCGCAGGTGAAGACCGGCGGCCGCGGCAAGGCCGGCGGCGTGAAGGTCGCGAAGAACCCCGACGAGGCCTACGAGGCCGCGCAGGCGATCCTCGGCCTCGACATCAAGGGCCACGTCGTGAAGCGCGTGATGGTCGCCGCGGGCGCCGACATCGCGCAGGAGTTCTACTTCTCGGTGCTGCTCGACCGTGCCGGCCGCTCGTACCTGTCGCTGTGCTCGGTCGAGGGCGGCATGGAGATCGAGCAGCTCGCCGTCGAGAAGCCCGAGGCGCTGGCGCGCGTCGACGTGAACCCGCTCACGGGCATCGACGCCGCGAAGGCGGAGGAGATCGCGCGCGCCGCGAACTTCCCGGAGGAGCTGATCGGCAAGGTCGTGCCCGTCTTCCAGAAGCTCTACGAGGTCTACTCGGGCGAGGACGCGACCCTGGTCGAGGTGAACCCGCTCGTGCTCACCGGCGCAGGCGACATCATCGCGCTCGACGGCAAGGTCTCGCTCGACGCGAACGCCGATTTCCGGCAGCCCGAGCACGCGGCGCTGGAGGACAAGGCCGCCGAGGATCCGCTGGAGGCGAAGGCCAAGGCGCAGGACCTGAACTACGTGAAGCTCGACGGCGAGGTCGGCGTGATCGGCAACGGCGCGGGCCTCGTCATGTCGACGCTCGACGTGGTCGCCTACGCCGGCGAGAACCACGGCGGCGTGAAGCCGGCCAACTTCCTCGACATCGGCGGCGGCGCCTCGGCAGAGGTCATGGCCGCCGGGCTCGACGTGATCCTCGGCGATCCGCAGGTCAAGTCGGTGTTCGTCAACGTGTTCGGCGGCATCACCGCTTGCGACGCGGTCGCCAACGGCATCGTGGGCGCGCTCGGCAAGCTCGGCGACGCGGCCAACAAGCCGCTCGTCGTGCGTCTCGACGGCAACAACGTCGAGGAGGGGCGCCGCATCCTGAACGAGGCCGCGCACCCGCTCGTCACCCAGGCGGCGACGATGGACGAGGGCGCCGACAAGGCCGCCGAGCTGGCCAACGCCCGCTGATCCCGAGACGAAAGACACAGGAGCAAAGCACATGTCGATCTTCCTGAACAAGGATTCCAAGGTCATCGTCCAGGGCATCACCGGCGGCGAGGGCACCAAGCACACCGCGCGCATGCTCGCGGCCGGCACCAACATCGTCGGCGGCGTGAACGCGCGCAAGGCGGGCACCACGGTGTCCCACCTCGACGCGGCGGGCAACACCGTCGAGCTGCCGGTGTTCGCGAGCGTCGCCGAGGCGATGGCCGAGACCGGCGCCGACGTCTCCGTGGCGTTCGTGCCCCCGGCCTTCACGCGCGACGCGGCCTTCGAGGCCATCGACGCGGGCATCGGTCTGCTCGTCATCATCACCGAGGGCGTGCCCGTGAAGGACTCGGCCGAGCTCTGGGCGCACGCCCAGGAGACGGGGAACAAGACCCGCATCATCGGCCCGAACTGCCCCGGCATCATCACCCCCGGTGAGGCGCTGGCCGGCATCACGCCCGCGACGATCACCGGCACGGGCCCCATCGGCCTCGTCTCGAAGTCGGGCACGCTGACCTACCAGATGATGTACGAGCTGCGCGATCTCGGCTTCTCGACCGCGATCGGCATCGGCGGCGACCCGATCATCGGCACGACCCACATCGACGCGCTCGCCGCCTTCGAGGCGGATCCCGACACGAAGGCGATCGTCATGATCGGTGAGATCGGCGGCGACGCCGAGGAGCGGGCCGCGGAGTTCATCAAGGCGAATGTGACGAAGCCGGTCGTCGGCTACGTCGCGGGCTTCACCGCTCCCGAGGGCAAGACGATGGGCCACGCCGGCGCCATCGTCTCCGGCTCCGCGGGCACGGCGCAGGCGAAGAAGGAGGCACTGGAGGCCGCGGGCGTCAAGGTGGGCAAGACCCCCACCGAGACCGCCGAGCTGCTGCGCCAGGCCTACGCCGCGCTCTGAGCCCGGCCTGCACGGCGAACGGGCCGGTCGTCCCCAGGGACGGCCGGCCCGTTGCGCGTCTCCGTCACAGCCGGCGGCGCGCCTCCGTCACGGTCGGCGGCGCGCTTCGACCGCGGAGCTCAGCCGATGAGCGGCAGCTCGATGCCGAGCTGCGCGGCCGCCGAGCGCAGCAGCAGGAAGCCCACCACCCCGAAGATCCACGAGGTGTTCTCGGCGCCCGTGCGCTGCATCCAGGCGGCGAAGCGCTGCAGCGGTCCCTCGATCAGGCGGCCGGTGAGCAGACGAGCCGCGAGCAGCAGCAGCACCGGCGCGATCATCACGAGGCAGTAGCCGGCGAGCATCGCGAAGCGCGCCGCCGAGCCGAGCTCCGAGCTCGCGAGCATCGTCATCCCGAGCAGGTAGGGGAGCATGGTGGCCAGCTCCGTGATCCCCGCGGCCACCGCGACGGCCATCACCGTCCCCGGGCTCGTCCCGGGCGCGAGCAGGCGGTCGCGCCAGCGGAGCAGGCGCCCGCGGTGCCGCAGCGCCTCCGGCTCGCCGGCCTTCGCCCGCTTGCTGCGCCGCGCGTCGGCGACGCCGATCCAGATCCCGCCCGCCAGCATGGCGGCCCCCGCGACGAACTGCACGGTCTGGCCGGCGGCGGAGGTGAGGAAGGCGCTGCCCGCGTCGATGACGTTCACGAGGCCGAGCATGAAGAGCACGCCCACCGCCAGGTAGAACACGGTGATCGTGCCGAGGTAGAGCAGGATCCGCGTGACCCGGGTGCGGCCGGGGGCGATGAGCAGGAAGAGCGGGATCAGCAGCGTTCCGATGCTGAGCCCGTCGACGAGGGCGAGGATCGCGAGCGCGAGGGGCAGGGGGAGGCCGTTCAGCAGGTCCATCACCTCAGACTGCCCGCGGATCGCAGCCGCCGGATCGGCGCAAAGCCTGAGCCGGGCTCATCCTTTCGGCTGAGCCGGATGTCAGTGGCTGCTGCTTGGATGGAGGCATGAGCGACGAGCCGGCCCCGGGCCACGGGAGCGCATCCCCGCGGCTGGAGGCTGCCGCTGCGCGGGAAGGCGCGGGCGCCCCGGGCCTCCCGGTCGTCAGCGGCGAGACGCCGCGCGGGCCGCGCGCCGGACTGAGCCCCTGGGTGCTCATGCTGATCTATCTGCTGATCGCCGTGCTGCTCGCGGCGCTGGGCTGGGCCGGTCTGTGGAGCGCGCTATCGCTGCTGGGCGAGCGGCCCGCGGCGTGGAGCACGCTGCTCACGGCCGTGCCGGCAGCCGCGATCGTGCTGCTCAAGCGCCGTGCTCCGCGCACCGGACTGGTGCTCGCGACGGTGCTCTTCGCGGCCGATCTGCTGACCGCGGGCGGGCTCGTGCCCCTGCTCGTGATGCTCGAGATGCTGCACGCGACGGTGGTGGGGCTCGACACGGCGGGCCGCCGGCGCATGCTCGGGGCGGTGGTCGTCGCGACGGTGGCGCTGACGGCGCTGTCACTGGCGGTGACGCGGGATCCGCGCGCGACCGTGGTCCTGGGGCTGCAGTTCGGCGCGCTGCTCGGCTTCTCCTACTGGTACGCGAACTCGATCGCGCAGTCCCAGGAACTCGTGCGGCTCTACCGGCAGCGGGCCGAGGCGGCAGAGCAGGCGGCCGAGCTCGACCGCCTCGCCGCCGTTCAGGGGGAGCGCGATCGCATGGCGCGCGAACTCCACGATGTGGTGGCCGGCCACATCTCGGCGGTCGCCATCCGCAGCGAGGCAGCGCTCGCCGCCGCCGGGACGGGCGGCGCGGTCCCCGACGCCGCGAGAGCGGGCGGGACCGCAGGCGACGGGGCCGTGCCGGCCCTGACGGCGGAGGGCGCGGCCGAGGCGGCGGCGCTGAGTGCGCTGCGCGCGGTGCGTGACGCGAGCCTCGCGGCGCACGGGGCGCTGCGCTCCATGATCGGGGTGCTGCGCTCGGGAGAGCGCGACTTCGCGGTGCCGCCGGGGCGGGCGCGGCTGCCGCAGCTCGTGGCCGAGGCGAACGCCTCCGGTGTGCGGGCGACCCTGAACGATGAGATCGCGGGCGAGCTGCCCGCGCCCGTGGATCAGGCGGTCGGGCGGATCGTCCAGGAGGCGCTGGCGAACAGCGTGCGCCACTCCTCGGGAGCCCGGGTGGAGGTTCGCCTGGGCGCCGCAGACCGAGCCGTGAGGGTCGAGGTGCGCTCCCGCGGGGGAGCCGCGCTGCGCCACCCCGGCCTGGAGGGCAGCGGCATGGGGCTCGAACTGCTCGCGGAGCGGGCGCGCGCCCTCGGCGGCGAACTGCACGCCGGGCCCGAGGGGGAGTCCGAGTGGGTGGTGCGCGCGCGGCTGCCGCGGGAGGAGCACGCATGAGCCCTCAGGCGCGCGCGTCCGCCCCCGAGACGCTGCGCGGCGGCGGGCCGCTCCCGGCCCCGGCCCCGCCGCTGCGGGTCCTGCTGGCCGACGATCACGGCATGATTCGTGAGGGCCTGCGCATGATCCTCGAAGCGCACGGCATCGAGGTGGTCGGCGAGGCCGCAGACGGCGCGGCGGCGGTCCGCAACGCCGCCGCGCTGCGCCCCGACGTCGTGCTCATGGACCTGCGGATGCCCGGCACCGACGGCGTGAGCGCGACGCGCGAGATCGTCGGCGCACGCACCGCGGAGGTGCTGGCGCTCACCAGCTTCGACGAGGACGAGCTGGTGTTCGCGGCGATCCGGGCGGGCGCCGCCGGCTTCCTCCTGAAGACGACCGCCGCGGAGGAGCTGGTCGAGGCCGTGCGCCGCGTCGCGGGCGGCGACGGCGTGCTCGATCCGCGGGTCACGCGGCGCGCGCTCGCCGCGCTGGCGGACGTCCGTCCCCCGGGGTACGATCCGGACCCCGTGCCCGGCATCGCGGAGCTGACCGCCCGTGAGCGCGAGATCCTCGCGTCACTGCGCGAGGGGCTCTCGAACGCCCGCATCGCCGCGCGCCTCGGCATCTCCGTGCCGACCGTCAAGACGCACGTGTCGAGCGTGCTCGTGAAACTCGGAGCCGAGAGCCGCGCGCACGCGGCGGCGCTCGCCCGCGACGTCCCCCTCGGCTGAGCGTTCGCGCGCCGGCGACGCGCCGGGCCTCCGGCAGGCTTCCACCGCCGCAGAGTAAGCTGCTCCACGATGAGATCCATGGTGACGGCAACGATCGCTGCGATCGAGGCGGCCGCCGCCGCGCTCGCGGGGGTGCTGCTCGTCGCCATTCCCGCGCTGCTGGTCTGGGTCGTCGCCTTCCAGCTCGCCGCCGAGCCCGCGAGCGTGTTCGCGGCCGTGACGGGCATCTGGCTGCTCGCGCACTGGGTGCCCCTCGGCTTCGCCCTCACACCGGAGGCGGCGCTCGCGCTCGGCCAGCTCCCCGAGGAGCTCCGCTTCACGCTCTCGCTCGCCCCGCTCGGCATCACGCTCGTCACGCTGCTGCTCGCCGCGCGGGCGGGGTGGCGCTTCGGCGGACGCGGCGGCGTCGGCGCCGCGGGCGTGCTCGGCGGTGCCGCGGGATTCGGCGCGGTGGCGCTGCTGCTCGCGCTGTTCTCCGCGCCCGAGACGCCGTGGCCGCTCGGCGCCGTGGCCGCCGTGCCCGCGCTGAGCTACGGCGCGGCCTCGGCCCTCGCCTTCGTGCTGCGCGCCGCACGCGACGAGCACCCGTGGTGGCGCGCCTCCGTGCGCGAGACGCTCCACGCGCTCGAGGCGCTGGGCGTGCGCGGAGCCGCGGCGATGCCGTCGCGTGCGGGGCAGATGCTGCGCCTCGCCGCGGCCCTCCTCGCGATCGCGGTGGGCGCCTCGGCGCTCGCGCTCACGGTCGCGATCGTCGTCGGCTATCCGCGCGTGATCGCGCTCGGCCAGGGCCTCCAGCTCGACCCGCTCGGCTCGCTCGTACTCTTCCTCGGGCAGCTCGCGCTCCTTCCCGACGCGCTCGTCTGGGCCCTGGCCTGGCTCACCGGCGCCGGATTCTCGCTGGGCGCCGGCACCTCCGTGACGCCGTTCGAGACGCTGCTCGGGCCCGTGCCCTCGCTGCCGCTGTTCGGTGCCATTCCCTCCGGATGGGGCGCGCTCGGGGCGCTCGCCCCCGGTCTGCTCGTGCTCGGCGGCCTCGCGGTCGGGCTGCTGTTCGCCCGGCGCCCCGAGATCCGGCGTGCGCCATGGGGCGTCACCGTGGTGAGCGCCCTGCTCGCGGGCGCGCTCGCGGGCCTCGCCGTCGCCGGACTCGCCGCGCTCGCGCGCGGCTCGATCGGCCCCGGCAGGCTCGCCGAGGCGGGCGCCGATCCCTGGACGGCCGGCGGTCTCGCGGCCGCGGAGCTCGGCACGGGACTGCTGCTCGGCCTCGTGGCGGGGAAGGCGGACGCCGCCCGGCTGCGCGGCACCCTTCCCGCGATGGCCGCAGCAGCCGGCGCGCTGCGCCGCCGCAGGGCGGAGGACCGGGACGCGGGGGCGGTCCCCGCATCGGAGACGCGAGAGGCGGCGCGCGACGCAGGCACCCCGGAAGCCGGGCGGGAGGACGATCAGGAGACCGCACCGCTCGGGGACGCGCTGTCGCGCCTGCGCGTACCCGGCTGGGCGGGCGGCGGGACCGGGGGCGAAGCGCCGAGCGCCGATCCCGATCCCGCGCCGGATCCCGATCCCGAGCCCGCGCCGGATCCGGCTCCGGATCCCGAGCCCACGCCCGATCCCGGCCCCCAGGCCGGCGCCGAGCACGAGACCGAGCCCGAATCGGAACCTCGCGCGGCCGGTGGCAACGACAGCCCGGAGACCGGCGCCCTCGACGCCGAGGCGCTGCTGCGGGCCTACTCCTGGGACGCCGCCGGGCCCGTCACGATCGACCGGGAGGGCGAGTCACTCGGCGCGGCCGGCGACGGGGGCGAGGACGGTCCGGTCGATGCGAAGCGTTCCCGCCTCGCCGCGCGCTGGCGGCGGCGTCAGGAGCCGCGCGGATAACTGGGCCTCCTGCGCCGTCCGGGGAGCGGTTCCCTCGCGATGCCGAGGATCCTTCCGCGATGCTCTAGTCTGGAGGGGCAATCCACGGGAGTCCGCGCGCGGCGGGCTGAGAGGGAGCACGCGAGCTCCGACCGTTCAACCTGATCTGGTTCATGCCAGCGGAGGAAGGAAGCCTCGATGACGCCTGCACACCCCACCCCCAGCCGCGGCGATCGCCCGGAGCGCCGCGTGCGCGCCGCCCGCGCCCCGCGCACCGCCCTCGTCCTTGCCGTCGCCGGAGCCCTCGCGCTCGCGGGCTGCGCGACCGGCCCGGCGGGCGGCGCGGCAGAGGACTCCGGCGCAGAGGAGGCGAAGGGCGGCACGGTGGTGCTCGCCGTGCACGACAGCTTCCCCAACGAGGAGTTCGCCGCTGCCGCGAGCGCCGCGACCGGTTACGAGGTCGAGGTGGTCTCGGCGGGCGACGGCGGCGAGCTCACCAACAAGCTCGTCCTCACGAAGGGCGCCCCCATCGCCGACGCCTTCTTCGGCGTCGACACGAACTTCGCCTCCCGGCTCGTCGACAACGGGGTCGTGTCGCCCTACCGTCCCACCGGCTTCCCGGCGAGCGGCGAGGACTACGCGATCGCCGGGGACCACGGCGAGCTCCTGCTCACCCCGGTCGACCGGGGCGCGGTGTGCTTCAACATCGACACCGAGTGGTTCGCCGCCGAGGGCATCGAGGAGCCCGAGAGCTACGAGGATCTCGCGGACCCCGCCTACCGCGATCTGACGGTGCTGCTCGATCCGACGGCCTCCTCGACCGGGGCCTCCCTGCTGGTCGGCACGGTCGCCGAGTTCGGCGAGGACGGCTTCGCCGGCTACTGGCAGCGGCTCATGGACAACGGCGCGCGCATCGAGCAGGGATGGAGCGACGCCTACTACGGCCAGTTCACGCAGGGCGGCGAGGGCGGCACCCGGCCCATCGTGCTCTCCTACGCCTCCTCTCCCGCCTTCACCGTGAACGAGGCGGGCACCGAGACGAGCACCCGCGCCCTGCTCGACACCTGCACCCGCCAGGTCGAATTCGCCGGGGTGCTCGCCGGGGCCGCGAACGAGGCAGGCGCCCGGGCCGTGCTCGACTACCTCGTCTCCCGCGAGTTCCAGCAGACGATCCCCGACGCCATGTACATGACCCCGATCGACGACTCCGTCGAGATGCCCGGCTCGTGGGCGGAGCTGGCGCCCGAGCCGGCCGCGGGCCGCACCCACGACCTCGACCCCGCAGAGATCGAGCGCGGCCGTGAGGGCTGGCTGCGCACCCTGAGCGAGCAGATCGGGCTGTAGATGCCACGAGGATCGCGCGCGGCTCCGGGATCGCGGTCGGCCGCGATCCCGAGGGTCGAGGAGGCCTCCCGGATCGGTGCGGGAGACCCGCCCCGGCCCTGGGCCGTCGCCGCCTGGACCGCGGCCGCCGCGATCCCGCTCGCCTTCCTCTGCCTCTTCTTCCTCTGGCCCGTCGCCTCGCTCGTGGCGACCGGCTTCACCGCGGACGGGCGCTTCGACGCGAGCGGGATCGCCGAGGTCTTCGGCCAGGCGCGCAGCTGGCGCGTCATCGGGCAGACGCTCGCGCAGGCCGCGCTCGCCACCGCGGTGTCGCTCGCGCTGGGACTGCCCGCCGCCTACGCGCTCTACCGCCTCGACTTCCCGGGGCGCACGCTGCTGCGCGGCCTGCTCACGGTGCCCTTCGTGCTGCCCACCGTCGTCGTGGGCGTCGCCTTCACGGCGCTGCTCGGCCCGGGCGGGCCGCTCGCCTGGCTGGGGCTGGAGCGCAGCCTCGCGGTGATCGTCGCGGCCCTCGCCTTCTTCAACGTGACGGTCGTCGCCCGCACCGTGGGCGCATTCTGGGCGCGGCTGGATCGCAGCGCGGAGCAGGCGGCCCGGGTGCTCGGCGCCGGCCGGGTGCGGGCCTGGCTCACCGTCGTACTGCCGGCGCTCGCGCCCGCCATCGCCTCGGCCGCGTCGCTCGTGTTCTTGTTCGCCTCGACCTCCTTCGGGATCGTGCTGATCCTCGGGGGCCGCGAGTTCGCGAACGTGGAGACGGAGATCTACCGGCTGACCGTTCAGTTCCTCGATCTGCGCGGCGCGGCCGTGCTGTCGCTCGCGCAGTTCGCGATCGTGGGGGCGAGCCTGCTCGTCTCCGCACGGCTGCGAAGCGCGGGGGAGCGCGCCGTCGAACTGCGCGAGGAGGCCGACCGCGCCCAGCGTCCCGGCCTGGCCGATCTGCCGGTGCTGCTCGTCTTCGCCGTGAGCACCCTGCTGCTGCAGGTGGCGCCGATCCTGGCCCTCCTCGCCCGCTCGCTGCGCGACCGGGAGGGGGCGTGGACCCTCGCCAACTATCTCGCCTTGCTCGACCCGCCTGCCGAGCTGCCGCTCGACGAGCCGGTGATCGCGGCCGTCGGCCGTTCGCTGCGCATCGCCCTGCTCGCGGCGGCGATCGCGATGGTGCTCGGCCTGCTGCTCGCGCTCGTGCTCTCCCGCCGCCCCGCCGCCCCGGTCCTGCGCCGCGGGCTCGCCGTCTTCGACGGCCTCGTGATGCTGCCGCTCGGCGTCTCCGCCGTGACGCTCGGCTTCGGCCTGCTGCTCACCATGCACCGGCCGCTCGGCATCGGGCTCGATCTGCGCACCTCGGCCGCGCTGATCCCCATCGCGCAAGCGCTCGTGGCGCTGCCGCTCGTGGTGCGCACCCTGCTGCCGGTGCTGCGCGGCATCGAGCAGCAGCAGCGCCTCGCCGCCGCCTCGCTCGGCGCCGGGCCCCTCACGGTGCTGCGCACCATCGAGCTGCCCATGCTGGGGCGCTCGGCCGGGCTGGCGCTCGGCTTCGCGTTCGCGGTGTCACTCGGCGAGTTCGGCGCGACCTCGTTCCTGGTGCGTCCGGGCGAGCAGACGTTGCCGGTCGCGATCGCTCAGCTGATCGGACACCAGGCGCCGGGGAGCTACGGGGCCGGGCTCGCGGCGGCGGTCGTGCTCGCGGCGCTCGCCGCGACGAGCATGCTGCTCGCGGAGCGCCTGCGCACCGACGGACGGGGCGAATTCTGATGCGGGACCGGAAGGGATCGGGGAGCACGCCGCCCGTGGCTGCGAGGCCACGCGGGCCGGAGGTGATCGATGCGGCGACGCTCGACCCGGGCGCCTTCGACGAGGCGCGAGTGCTCCTCGTCGACGGGCGCTCGGGGGCCGGGAAGACGGAACTCGCGGCGCGGCTCGCGCGACGCTGGGGCGAGAACGGACGGGAGCCGCAGACGCTGCACCTGGACGAGCTGTACCCCGGCTGGGACGGCCTCGCCGCCGGATCCCGTGCCGTCGCCGGGGTGCTCGGCACCGGGAGTTACCGCCGCTACGACTGGTTCGCGGGCGGCTTCGCGGAGCGGCTCGCGATCGATGCCGGCCGTCCGCTGATCGTCGAGGGCTGCGGGGCGCTCACCGTCGCCAATCTGGCCGCGGCGAGGCGCTGGGCGGGGCCCGCGGGGACGGTGCGGGCGCTCTGGCTGGAGTGCCCGCCCGAACTGCGCCGAGCGCGGGCGCTCGGCCGCGACGGCGACAGCTACGCCCCGCACTGGGATCGCTGGGCCGCGCAGGAGGAAGCGCACTACGCCGAGCACCGTCCCTGGGAGCTCGCCGACCAGATCGTCCGCGTGCGATGAACCCGGTGCCGGTCCGCCGGGGCCCGTGTTCGGGGCGGGTAGACTGGGGCGGTGCTGAAAGTGGCGGTCCTGATCTCCGGCGGCGGCAGCAACCTGCGGGCCCTGCTGGACGCGACGGCCGAACCCGGGTTCCCCGCACGCGTCGCCTGCGTCGGATCCGACACCGACGCCGCCGGTCTCGCGCACGCTGAGGCGGCAGGCGTGCCGAGCTTCGTCGTGCGCCCGCGCGACTACGGCAGCCGGGAGGCGTGGGGACGCGCGCTCGCCGCCAGGATCCGTGAGCAAGGTGTGCATCCCGCGGCAGCAGCCGAAGCCGCGGAGCAGCCCGGGCTCGTGGTGAGCGCGGGCCTCATGCGGATCCTGCCCGCCCCGTTCGTCCGCGAGTTCTCTCCCCGCCTCATCAACACCCACCCCGCGCTGCTGCCGCTCTTCCCGGGCGCGCACGCCGTGCGCGACGCGCTCGCGGCCGGGGTGGCCGAGACCGGCGTCACCGTGCACGTCATCGACGAGGGCGTCGACACCGGCCCCGTGCTGCGGCAGGCGCGCGTCCAGCTGCGGCCGGGAGAGCGCGAGGACGAGCTGCACGAGCGCATCAAGGAGCTCGAGCGCCCGCTGCTCGTGCAGACCGTGCGCGACATCGCCACTGGCGAGCTCGACCTCGCTGCCGCGCACTGATCCCGAGCCCGAAGCCGCCGAGCCGATCCGTCCCGACCATCCGACCCCTGCCCCGCAGAACACCAGCGTAAGGAACTCCATGGCAGTCCAGAGCCACGACCCCAGCCTCTACGAGCACCGCGACCTCGTGCCCGTGCGGCGCGCCCTCATCTCGGTCAGCGACAAGGCCCGTCTGCTCGACCTCGCCGCGGCGCTCGCCGAAGCGGGCGTCGAGATCGTGTCCACCGGATCGACCGCGGCGACGATCCGCGAGGCCGGGCACGACGTCACCGACGTCTCCGAGGTCACCGGCTTCGCAGAGGCGCTCGACGGGCGCGTGAAGACGCTCCACCCCGCCGTGCACTCCGGCCTGCTCGCCGATCTGCGGCTCGCCGCGCACCGCGAGCAGCTCGCCGAACTGGGCTTCGCGCCGTTCGAGCTCGTCGTGGTCAACCTCTACCCCTTCGAGCAGACCGTCGCCTCGGGCAAGCCGGCAGCCGACGTCATCGAGAACGTCGACATCGGCGGCCCCGCCATGGTGCGCGCCACGGCCAAGAACCACGCGAACGCCGCCATCGTCGTCTCGCCCGCGCGCTACGACGAGATCATCGAGGCGGTGCGTGCCGGAGGCACCACCCTCGCGCAGCGCCGCTCCCTCGCCACCGAGGCTTTCGTGCACACGGCTCAGTACGACGCGGCCGTCGCGAACTGGTTCCTCGAGCAGGAGGATCGCGCGTGGGGCGACGCTCCCGCCGCCGCGGAAGCCGGCGCCGAAGCCTCTGTCGACAGCATCTTCGAGACCTCCGAGGCCTACGTCGGCTACGAGCTGTTCGGTCTGCGCGAGTCGGTGCTGCGCTACGGCGAGAACAGCCACCAGCGCGCCGCGCTCTTCACGGAGAACGAGGGGGCGGGCATCGCCCAGGCCACCCAGCTGCACGGCAAGGAGATGTCCTACAACAACTACGTCGACGCGGACGCCGCGCTGCGCGCCGCCTTCGATCACGAGCGCCCCGCCGTCGCGATCATCAAGCACGCGAACCCCTGCGGCATCGCCGTCGCCCCCGAGGGCGCCGCCGATCCCATCGCCGCCGCCCACGAGCTCGCCCACGCCTGCGATCCGCTCTCCGCATTCGGCGGCGTGATCGCCGCGAACCGCACCGTCACCGCGAAGATGGCGGAGACCGTGGCCGAGATCTTCACGGAGGTGATCGTCGCACCCGGCTTCGACCCCGAGGCGCTTGCGATCCTGACCCAGAAGAAGAACGTGCGGCTGCTCGTGCTGCCCGCCGGCTTCGCCCTCGACCCGGTCGAACTGCGGCAGGTCTCCGGCGGCTTCCTGCTCCAGGACGCGGACCGCTCTTTCGCGCCGGCATCCGCTTGGGAGCTCGCGGCGGGTGAGCCCGCCGACGCGGAGACCCTCGCCGAGCTGGAGTTCGCGTGGCGCGCCTGCCGCGCCGTGAAGTCGAATGCGATCCTGCTGGCCCGGGGCGGCGCCTCCGTGGGCGTCGGCATGGGCCAGGTCAACCGCGTGGACTCGTGCCGGCTGGCCGTCGAGCGCGCGGGGGAGCGGGCGCGCGGCTCGGTCGCGGCCTCGGACGCGTTCTTCCCCTTCGCCGACGGACTGCAGGTGCTCCTCGATGCGGGCGTGCGCGCCGTCGTCCAGCCCGGCGGCTCGGTGCGGGACGACGAGGTGGTGGAGGCGGCCCGCGCTGCGGGCGTGACCATGTACTTCACCGGCCAGCGGCACTTCTTCCACTGATCGCCGCTCCGCTGGACTCGGCGGGCGGAAGCACGGAGCGGGCTCGGCTCGCCGGGAAGCGAGCCGGAAGGGGCGTTTCCTCCCCTCTCGGGAGATAATGGGCGGCATGGAGATCGTTAAGGGTATTCTGATCGTTCTGCACCTGGTCGGCTTCGGCGCGGTGTTCGGCAGCACGCTCGCGCAGCTGCCGGCCGTGAAGCACGGCCGGGCGCGCATCACGCCCGGCATCATGCACGGTGCGAACCTGCTGCTCGTCACGGGGCTGCTGCTGGTGGCCACCATCTACATGACCGGGGGTCAGCCCAACAACGCGAAGATCACCGTGAAGCTGGCGGTGCTCGTCCTGATCTTCGTGCTCATCCTGGTCAACCGCAAGAAGGAGAACGTGCCGGGCGGCATGATCGGCGCCATCGCCGGGCTCTCGGTGCTCAACGTCGCGCTCGCGGTGCTCTGGAACTGAGCGCAGCGCGCGCGAAGGGGCGGGGCGGATCACACGATCCGCCCCGCCCCTTCGTCGTCTGCGCTGCGCGCCGGCCGGCGGCTACCGCCAGCGGGCTCCCCACGCGGTGGACTCTCCGGCGGGGGAGACGGACTGGGGGACGCCGCGGGGGTTGTCGTCGCGCAGCTCCGCAGGCAGGAACGTCGTGGGGGCGTTCTGGTAGGCGACGGGACGCTGGAAGCGGGAGATCGCGGCGGAGCCGACGCTGGTGCTGGCATCGTTGCTCGTGGCGGGCCAGGGGCCGCCGTGCTGCTGTGCGGGGGTGACGGCGACGCCGGTGGACCAGCCGTTGAAGAGCACGCGGCCCACCTGGCGGGCGAGGGCCGCGACGAGGGCCCGCAGCTCGTCTGCGTTGGGGGTGGAGCCGTCGGCCTCGGCTGCGCCGAGATGCAGGGTGCCCGAGAGGTTGCCCTCGAAGAACTCGGGGACGAGAGGGGCGAGCGGGGTGCCCTCTGGCACCTCGACCACGATCGAGAGCGGACCGAAGGCCTCCTCGACGAGTGCGGCCTTGCCGGCGCGGAAGCCGGCGAGCGGGACCGCGGCGATCGTCGGGGTGGCCCAGCCCTGGCCGTCCTGGTCGAAGCGGAGCGCCCCGGGAACGATGGTGCGCACGCCCGGGGTGCCGAGGATCGCGTCACGGCGTTCGGCGAAGCTCTGCGCGATGCGCGGGTCGAGCAGGCGGTGCTCGGCGGCGAAATCGGCGGCGGCGGCCTCGATCGCCGCCGGGAGGGCGGACCCCTCGGGGACGAAGACGAAGCCCGGCTTGGTGCAGAGCTGACCGGCTGAGCCGGACACGCTCGTGAGGTAGCCGCGTGCGATCTCCTCGGCGCGCTCCGCGATGGCGTCCGCGGTGATGAACACGGGGTTCACGCTGCCGAGTTCGCCGTAGAAGGGGATGGGCGCGGGGCGGTTCGCGGCGATGTCGGCGAGGAGGCGGCCGACACGGATCGAACCGGTGAAGGATCCCGCCTGGATGCGCGGGTCCTGGAGCACCGCGACACCCGCCTCGCGGCCGTGGATGAGCTGGAAGACGCCGTCGGGCATGCCGGCTGCGGCGAGAGCCGTGGACGCCACCTCGGCGGTGGCGTCGGAGAGCTCGGGGTGGCCCGAGTGCGCCTTCACGATGAGCGGGCAGCCGGCTGCGAGGATCGCGGCGGAGTCACCGCCCATCACGGAGAACGCGAAGGGGAAGTTCGAGGCGGAGAAGTTGATGACCGGTCCGAGCGGCAGGTGGGTGCGGCGCAGATCGGGGCGGGCGCCGAGCGCGAAACCGGGGTCCGCGGGGTCGATGCGGGCGTCGAGGTAGGCGCCGTCCACCACCGTGTCGGCGAAGAGGCGCAGCTGCACGGCCGTGCGGGTCACCTCGCCGGTGAGCCGGGCCTCCGTGAGCCCCGTCTCGCGCGCGGCGATCTCCACGAGCCGCGGCTTCGCGCCTTCGAGGGCGTCGGCGACTGCGACGAGGGCGCGTGCCCGGTCTTCGGGCGCGGTCGCCGCGAACGCGGGGGCCGCGGCTGCGGCGCGGGCGACGACCGCCTCCAGCTCGGGGGACAGGGACGCGTGGCTCATGCGGGTTCCTTCGGGTTCGGCGGTTCGGCGGTTCGGCGCGCTCGCTGGGCGCGCGCCTCACCATGTTCCCACGGCGCGACACGCGGCCGATCCTGCCGCCTCGCACAATCCCGCGCCTCCGGATCGTGCAAGAATACGGTCATCCCACTCGGGGCTGCTGCTGCGTGATGCAGTGGATGCCGCCTCCGCGGGCGAACAGCGGCCGCGCGTCGATCCCGATCACCTCGCGGCCGGGATACACCTCCCGCAGCGTGGCGAGCGCGCGGTCGTCCGCCGGGTCGTCGAAGGCGCAGGCGAGCACCGCGTCGTTGATGACGACGTGGTTGATGTAGCTGTAGTCGACGTAGCCCTCCTCGTCGCGCAGGGTCTCGGGAGCGGGGAGGTCGAGGATCTCGAAGCCCGCCGAGGTGTCCGCGCGGTAGCGCTCCGCGACGGCCCGGTTGGTCTTCGCGACGGGGTGGTCGGGATGCGCCGCCGCGTCCTGCCGGTGCATGAGGAGGACCTCGGGGGTGGCGAAGGCGGCGAGGATGTCGGAGTGGCCGCGGGTGCCGAAGGTGTCGTGGTCGCGGGTGAGGCCGCGCGGCAGCCACATGGCGCTGGTGGCGCCGATGGTGCGGGCGAGCTCCGCCTCGACGCGCTCCTTGCTCCAGCCCGGGTTGCGAGCCGGGTCGAGCTGGACGGTCTCGGTGAGGATGACCCGGCCGGCGCCGTCGACCTGGATCCCGCCGCCCTCGTTCACCATCTCGGAGTCGATGCGCTCCGCGCCCGCCGCCTCGGCGACGATGCTCCCGATGTGCTGGTCGTGCTCCCAGCTCGCCCAGTCCTGCGCGCCCCAGCCGTTGAAGACGAAGTTCACGGCGCCGAGCCTGCCGTCGTCGCCGATCACGAAGCTGGGGCCGATGTCCCGCATCCACGCATCGTCGAGGGGGGCGGAGAGCAGGGTCACCTGAGCGGAGAGGTGCCGGCGGGCGACGGCCTCGTCGCCCGGGTTCACCACCATCGTGACCGCCTGGAACTCGGAGGCGGCGTTGGCGACGGCGGCCCAGGTGCGCCGCGCCTCCTCGGCCTCCGCCTCGGTGTCGCCGAGGGTGTATCCGGTCGTCGGCCAGGCGAGCCAGAGCCGCTCCTGCGGGTGTCCCTCAATGGGCATGGTCCACGTGGTCATCCGGTTCTCCTTCGAGCTCTGCGCGTCACGGTACCGGACAGTCTACTGGGTGGGTGACCAATAGGAGCCCTTCCCGGGTGGGCTGAAAGCTTCATTTCTGCATGATTCGATTACCTTTTGATGACAGCTCGGTCTCGGTGCTGCTTCGAGGCTTGCCGAGAAAATCATCTACATGTAGCTTGTATCAGACGTGTCCGCCGAGCCGACGGCCGTCTTTCTTGAACAGGCAATCAGGTACAAGGGAGTACTCGCGACCATGTCAGAACACACCTCCACGGCCGAGCATCACGATGAGGATGCGGCGCATCTCGCGTCCCTCGGCTACACCTACGATCCGACGTTCAAGCGCGAGATGGGCTTCTGGGGGAACGTGTCCCTCGGATTCACCTATCTCTCGCCCATCGCCGGCGTCTACGCGATGTTCGCCCTCTCGTTCATGTCCGCGGGGCCGCCGATGGCCTGGGCGCTCGTCATCTCGCTCGTCGGCCAGTTCTTCGTGGCGCTCGTCTTCGGCGAGGTCGTCTCGAACTACCCGGTCGCCGGCGGCGTCTACCCCTGGTCCCGCCGGCTCTGGGGTCGCAAGTGGGCGTGGATGAACGGCTGGGTCTACGTGTGGGCGCTCATCGGGACCATCGCGGCGGTGGCCTACAGCCCCGCGCCGTTCATGTTCGACATCTTCCGCGGCTACAGCCCCGACAATGCCGACCCGACGCCCGGCGTCACCGTGCTCATCGCGCTTGGCGTGCTCGCCGTCGCCACGATCCTCAACTTCCTCGGCACGAAGGTGCTGAGCATCGCCGCCATGGTCGGCCTCCTGGCCGAGATGATCGGATCGGTGGCGGTCGGCCTCTACCTCATCATCCGCAACTTCGTGAAGCTCGGGGCGGGTGATCCGACGGGCCACACCTTCGGGGTGTTCTTCGACAACCAGGGCATCGGCAACGACGGTCCCTTCGGCAGCGGCATGGGCGGCTACTTCGGCGCCTTCGCCTGGGCCGCGCTCATCGGCATGTACGCCTACTACGGCTTCGAAGCCAACGGCGACGTCGCCGAGGAGGTCAAGGACCCGAGCCGCCGCGTGCCCAAGTCGATGCGCATGACGCTCTACATCGGCGGCGTCACCGCGAACCTGCTCGTGTTCTCGCTCGTGCTCGCCGTGCCCGACTACTCTGCGGTGGCGGACGGGACGGTGGCGAACCCGATCAGCGCGGCGATCAGCGAGGCCTTCGGGCCGGTGTTCCCGATCATCATGATCATCGTCTGCATCGCCTTCATCTCCTGCGTCACGAGCCTGCAGGCCGCGGCGAGCCGCCTGATGTTCTCGATGGGGCGCGACGGATTCCTCCCCTCCTCGCACCAGCTCGCGAAGACGAGCGCGAAGCACGCGGTGCCCTACAACGCGCTCATCACCGCGGCGGTCATCCCGGCGATCTTCATCGTGCTGTCGCTCTTCGCCGAGAACGCGCTCACCGCGCTCATCGGCTTCGGCACCGTGGGCATCTACATGGGCTTCCAGATGGTGGTGCTCGCCGCGCTGCGCGCCCGCATCCTGGGCTGGAAGCCGGCCGGCAAGTTCAAGCTCGGCAAGTGGGCCTACTTCGTGAACATCGTCGCGCTCGTCTGGGGCGTGCTCGCCATCGTGAACATCGCCTTCCCGTGGCCGATCAACGGGAACACCTTCCTCGACTGGATCATCCTGCTCACGACGGCGATCATTGTCGCCTTCGGCTGGATCTACATGCTCGCCTCGAAGGCCTACACCAAGGGCGACGCGCCCGCGGCCGACGCGAGCGGCCCGATCAAGACCGTGGCCCGGTAGCGCGCCCGGTCTCGCGCTGAGAGCAGCGGGTGGCGGACCCGGAACGGATCCGCCACCCGCTGCCGCGCGCCGAGCGCGCGCCTCCGAACCCGACCCCCGTTCCACCCATCAGCACCGGAAGGACCCCCGTGCCCGGCCTCATCATCGACGCAGACCAGTTCCGCCCCCAGCCCCACGAGGACCCGGACGGGCCGATCATCCCGATGGTGGTGTCGCTCGGCTTCCCCGGCATGGATCAGGCCGCCGCGGGCATCCAGGGCTCCACCACGCGGCACGCCTTCGAGGCGGTGCGGCTCGCGGGCGGCAGGCCCCGGCTCGTGCCGTACACGACGGGGGAGCCGCTGCTGCCCCACGCAGAGGCGCTGGCGGGGGCACGCGGCATCGTCTTCCTCGGCGGCTCCGACGTGGACCCGGGCTGCTATCGCTACGAGGGCGAGTTGCCGGCGAATCTGCACGGCATGGACCGCCGCGGCGACGACTACTGCATCGAGCTGATGCGGCGGGCCGTGGACCGGGAGCTGCCGCTGCTCGCGATCTGCAAGGGCTCGCAGCTGCTCAACGTCGCCTTCGGCGGCACGCTGATCCCCGACATCGCCGACTACGCGCTGCACCACGGCGCCCCGGACGAACCGCTCTTCCTCGACGAGGAGGTGCTGCTGGAGCCGGACTCCCACCTTGCCCGGCTCTACGGCCGCGAGCGGCTCACCGTGCGCACCGGGCACCATCAGGCCGTCGACGCGGTGGGCACCGAGCTGCGGGCCGCGGCCCACGCCCACGATGGCATTGTCGAGGCGACCGAGCACCGCGAGGCCGAGTGGGTGCTCGGCGTGCAGTGGCACCCCGAGGAGCAGGACGCCGAGCTCGCCGACCGCGCCCTGCTCTTCGGCGAGCTCGTGCGCCGCGCGCGCGGCTGAGCGGACCGCCCGGCGGGCCGCTCAGCTCGCGGCGGGGGCGCCGGCCGCTTCGAGCACGCCGGGGAGCCACTCCAGGGCGACGTCGCTGCCGAGGTCCCAGGAGGAAGCGTCGTGCCGGCCGTACTCTCCCACGCGCTCGGCGCCCTGCTCCGTGAAGCGGCGGTCGATGTGCTCGCTGCCCTGGCTGTAGGTCTCCTCGTAGAAGGTGTCTCCCAGGCCGAACATCGCGTAGCGCACGCCGTCGAGACGCGGCGGCGCCGCGTCGAAGGCCTCGATGAAGGGCAGCGCCGTGTTCGGCGGGTCGCCCTCGCCGTGGGTGGAGCAGACCACCAGGTAGAAGCGCTCCGGGGTGAGATCCGCCGGATCGAAGCGCTGCAGGTCGATCACCTCGACGTCGTCGAAGCTCTCGCGCAGCGTCGTGCCGAGGTCCTCGGCGATGAGCTCGGAGTTGCCGGATTCGGTGCCGTAGAGAACCGTGAACTTCACAGCGGGGTTCCTCTCTCGTGGGGTCTGGGGTGGGGTCGTGCGCCCGGGCCGTGCGGCCGGGCGATCGATGGTCTGGGGCGGAGGCGCCCGGCTGCAGGATGAGCGCCGGGCCCCCGGTACGTCTCGGGATCCCGCGGCCGGCCGTTCACTCGCCGCGAGCGACCGCGAGCATGCGCTCGTGGTCGGGGTCTTTCCGCCTGGCGCGGCCGGGTGCGGCCGCCGCGCGCTCGTGGGCGTCGAGGGCGAGCCACTGCCCGGCGTCGATCGCGCGCTCGCGGAGCTCCGCGGGAAGACCCTCGAAGCCGGGCCTGCCTGGCCGGACCGCGAGCGTGCCGTCCGCGAGGTCGGCGGCGATCTCCTCGGCGACCGCCTTGGCGCAGGCGCGATTCTCGGGGATCGCGCCGCGAGGTCCGCGCTTCGCCCAGCCGGTGCGGTAGAGGCCCGCCTCGATGCGGCCCGATTCGGCCGGCTCCGAGGTGAGCCACGCGAAGGGGTGGCCGGGGGCCGACTCGAAGCCGATCGCGGTGACCACGGAGGTGGCGGGGATCGTCACCGTCTCACCATCGGCCGAGGCGAACTCGACCGCCTCGACGCGGTCCCCGCCGAGGATGCGCTGCGGGGTCAGGCCGAAGCGCAGCGTCACCTCGGGGCCCCCGGAGTGCGGGCGCTCGGGCGAGATCATCTCCGCGATCGCGGAGAGCCGCGCGATCACCGATCGGTCGCGCTCCGCGTCTGCGGGGGCGTCGAGCGGGTCGGGGCAGCGGTATGCGGCGCGGGGGAGCGCCGCGAGCTCGCGCAGCATCTGGGGATCTCCCTTCGAGAGCGCGGCGGCGGAGCGGCTGACGAGGGTGACGCGCTCGGCCGGCGCTGCCAGGTAGGCGTCGAGCGCGGCATCCGCGACATCGCTGCCCGCGTAGTCCTCGCGGTCCTTCACCAGGAAGCGCAGCACGTCGAGGGCCACATTGCCTGCGCCGACCACCACCACCTCGGTTCCGAGCGGCGGAAGCGCGGTTCCCGCGTGGGGGTGGCTGTTGAGGACCCTGGTGAGCGCACCCGAGCCGATCACTCCCGGCAGATCCGCCCCCGGCACTCCGAGCCCGCGGTCCGCGTCGAGCCCGGTCGCGATCACCACCGCGTCGAAGAGGTGCCGCAGCTGCCCGAGCGTGACGTCGCGGCCCACCTCGATCCCGCCCGCGAAGCGTACGGCCGGGTCCTGGAGGAGACGCTCGAACTGCCGCGTGATCGCCTTGGTGTGCTGGTGGTCGGCCGCGACGCCGTAGCGCACGAGACCGTAGGGGGCCGCGAAGCGCTCGAAGATCGTGATCTCGCAGCCGGGGACGGCGCGCAGCAGGGACTGGGCGAGGTAGCAGCCGGCGGGGCCGCTGCCGATCACGGCGACTCGCGGCTTCGTGGGTGACGACATCGCAGCTCCTTCGCGGTGCGGTGTGTGTTCGGGTGCGGGACGGCGCTCCATCCGGGCAGTGCGCGGGACTCGGGAGACCGATGGGGACAGTGTAGCCGTAAAAAAACCGGCTCTGCATGTAATCCGGCCTTGAATCTGGCATTTACACGAGCGTAACCTTTGGATCCTTGCTTTATAAAACATTCATGGATAGCTTATTTCTCAACCGACCGCTCCCCAGGCCGGGCACGATCACGATTCGACAAAGGAGTGCTGCATGACTGATCAGTCGATCCAGGCGGAGGTTCCGTACCTCGACATCGCCTCCCCGGCGTTCGCGATGAACTCCGAGGCGGTGCGCAACGCCCGCGAGCAGAGCTGGTACGCCAGGACGAACTACGGCATCGGCGTGCTGCGCTACGCCGAGGTGACCGAGCTGCTCAAGGACCCGAGACTCAACCAGGGCAGCGCGAAGTGGCCGGACTACCACGATGTGCACTCGGGCATCTTCTACGACTGGTGGGCCAAGAACCTGCTGGTGCTCGAGGGGGAAGAGCATCACCGCATCCGCCGCCTCCTCAACCCCGCCTTCTCGCCCACCGTGGCGCGCAGCCTCGAGCCCGCCTTCGCGGCGATCGCGAACGAGCTCATCGACGAGATGAAGGCGAAGCACGCCCGCGGCGAGCAGGTCGAGTTCGTACACGACTTCTCCGAGCCCTTCGC
Organism: Leucobacter massiliensis; assembly: GCF_002982315.1. Lineage (GTDB taxonomy): Bacteria > Actinomycetota > Actinomycetes > Actinomycetales > Microbacteriaceae > Leucobacter > Leucobacter massiliensis. Next base: position 170,758 of record NZ_MWZD01000016.1, read on the forward strand.
CACCCGCGCCCTCTGCGCCATGCTCGGCGTCGACCACCAGCACTGGCCGTTCATCGCCTCGCGCGCCAACACGATCGGCTACGCGCTGAGCGTGAACATCAAGGAGGACATCGAGGAGATCGACCAGGCGGTGCACGAGCTCTACGACTTCGTCGAGGAGCTCATCGAGGACCGCAAGAAGAACCCGAGCAACGACGTCGTGACGAAGCTCGTGCAGTTCACCCAGGACGGCGACAAGCTCACCGACGCGGAGCTGCGGAACGGCCTCGTGCTCATGCTCTTCGGCGGCATGGACACGACCCGCAACCAGATCGGGCTCATCCTGCAGACCTACATGCGCAACCCCGATCAGTGGGAGCTGCTCGCCTCCGACCCGGAGAAGTACGGCAAGGCAGCCCTGGAGGAGGGACTGCGCGTCAACCCGACGACGCGCTGGGTGACCCGCGAGGCCAACGAGACCTTCGAGTTCCACGGCCTGGTGATCGAGAAGGGCACCACGGTGCACCTCTTCACGATGTCGAGCGGCACCGACCCGGTCGCCTTCCCCGACCCCGAGGTCGACCTCACCGCCACCGACCGCAAGCAGCACCACACCTTCGGCGGCGGCGTGCACCACTGCCTCGGCCACTACATCGCCCGCGCCGACATCGGCGTCGCCCTGCCGCTCCTCGCGCAGGCCTTCACCGACATCAGCTGCCCCGGCGGCGACGAGTGGCTGCCCGACTCCGGCAACCACGGACCGGTGCGCCTGCCCATCGACTTCACGGTGCGCTGAGGGGCTGCGGGATCGACCCCCGCCGCCCCCGCACCGCGGATACCGGGCGCCGCTGCGATCCGCGACCCCGAGCTTGCCCGGCTCACGCCGCACCGGCCCCACCCCTTCCAATGACGAAAGGACCCCCCACATGTCCGAGCTGAACACCGGCGGGCGCTTCGGCGCCGCCCTGCGCGAGCTGCTCGACGATCGCAGCGCCTTCGAGCGCCATCAGGACGCGAATCTGCGACCCGAGGTCGTCGCTGCCCTGGGCGAGCGGATCCGCGAGACCGGCGTCAAGTACATCTACTACATGATCCCCACGCTGGGCAGCCGCACCGTCGCCAAGGTGATCCCCGCCCACCACTACGAGCGGCTGCTGAAGAAGGGCATCGCCTTCCACCGCACCGCGCTCACCGATCTGCAGACCAGCCGCGAGGGCGAGCTCATCGGCGGCGGCGTCGCCGCGCACGAGTTCTGGGCGCTGCCCGATCCCGAGACCTTCCAGGTGCTGCCGTGGGATCCCGAGGTCGGCCGCATCTTCTGCACCGCCTACGACCCGCCGCAGCTGGGCGCCGAGGGCGGCAAGCTCGTGCCCCTCGACACCCGCGCGCTCTTCCGGGCTGCCCACCGGGGCTTCACCGAGCGCACCGGCTTCGAGCTGCGCAGCGGCCTCGAGCCCGAGATGACGTGGACGGGCGAGGGGATCGAGGTCGTCGCGAAGCAGGACGCGAGCCCTGCATACCAGGTCGAGAACCTGGAGAAGATGCGCCCCGTGTTCAAGAAGATCATCAGCTACGCGCAGGCGCTCGGCTTCGACATGATCCAGGGCGACTACGAGGACGACGGCCAGATCGAGCTGAACTGGAACTATGACCGCGCCGAGCTCACCTCGGAGCGCATGACCACCTACCGCCAGATCTGCAAGCAGGTGGCCCGCGAGCTGGGCCTGCAGGCGAGCTTCATGGCGAAGCCCTACAACGGGAAGATGGGCAACGGGTGCCACCACAACCTGAGCCTGTGGCGTGTCACCGAGGACGGCGAGGAGAACATCGTCGAGGACGGCCGCGTCGAGCTGCACGTGACCGACACCGCCCGCAATGCGATCGGCGGCATGCTGCTGCACACGCCGGGTTCGATGCTGGTCATGGCGAACACGGTCAACTCCTACAAGCGGTTCTGGGACGCCGGCCAGTTCGCCCCCTCCGGCGCCGACTGGGGCTTCGACACCCGCGGCGTCGCCGTCCGCATCTCCGCCAACGGCCGCATGGAGTACCGCCTGCCCGACGCCTCGGTGAACCCCTACCTCTCGCACCTGTACCTGCTCGCGGCGATCGAGCACGGGATCGAGGCGAAGATCGACCCGGGCGACCCGGGCCAGCCGACGCCGGACATCGCCGCGGTGCGCGTGCCCAACACCCTCGGCGACGCGATCCAGGCCTTCGAGGCCGACGAATACCTCATGGGCGCCATGCCCGAGGAACTCACCCGCATCTTCCTGCAGCTCAAGCGCGACGACTGGGGACGCTACTGCGGCCTCATCACGCAGTGGGAGTTCGATCAGTACTGGGAGGCCATTCCGTGACCGAGGCCACGAACTCAGCCGGCGCGCAGGCGGCGAACGGCCGCGTGCTGCGACTCGCCTGCATCGACTCCGAGGCGCTGCCGCTCTTCGCGAAGAGCCCGGACGGCATCACGCGCGACGGCTACGAACCCGAGGCGGCGGCGCTCATCGCGTCCCGCCTCGGGGGCGGCCCCGCCCGCATCGAGTGGGTGATGGTGCCGTGGGAGGAGATGATCCCCGCGGTGCGCCGCGGCGACGCCGACGCCGTGTGGTGCGGGCAGGGGGAGACGCCCGAGCGCGCCGCCCTCGTCGACTTCACCCGCCCCTACGCCGTCTTCAACGAGACCCTGGTCGTGCGCGCCGACGACCCGGCCCGTTCCCCCGAGGAACTCGCCGGCTACCGTATCGGAGCCATCAAGAACTCCACGAACATGAAGCTCGCCGAGACCTTCCCCGGCGTCGAACTCGTGGAATTCGAGGGGGAGGACGTCTGGAGCGACATGATCGCCGCGACCCGCTCGGGCGCGATCGACGGCTTCGTCGACGACGACGTGGTGATGATCCCGCTCGGCCGCGAGGATCCCGACTTCGTCGAGGCCTTCACGGTGCCCACCGGCAACCGCTGGGGCGTGGGCGTGGCTCCCGGGAACGATGCGCTGCGCGAGGAACTGAACGCGGCGCTCGAGGGGTCGATCGCCGACGGCGCGCTGGAGGCGGTCTGGAAGAAGTGGATGCCGCTGCTCGACTTCCCGCTGACGAAGGAGGCATGAGCGTGCGGGGGGACGCGACGGGCGGCGCAGCGGCCGGCCGCGGCGAGCAGGGCGCGGCCCGGGTCCCGCGGATCGCGGTGACGGGCATGTGGTCGAATCAGATCCACGGCCTCCGCTTCGACGGCAGCGCCGTCTCGGGAGCCGTGCTGCGCGCCGTGATCCGGGCGGGCGGCGAGCCGCTCGCGCTCTTCGCGGAGAGCGCGCTGGCCCCGCGGGATCGCCTCGCGGGCTTCGACGCGCTGCTCGTGCCGGGCGGCAACGACGTAGATCCGCGCCGCTACGGCGAGGAGCCCCTGCCGACGACGACCCCCGCCGACTTCCCCGCGCAGGACGACTTCGAGGCGGGGATGCTCGCGGCGGCCATCGAGGCGGGCCTGCCGACGCTGGCGATCTGCCGCGGCTTCCAGCTGCTCAACGTGGAGTGCGGCGGATCGCTCGTGCAGGACGTCGCAGCCGACAGCATCCACCGCAACTCGGTGCACGAGGTGACGGTGTCGCCGGGATCGCGGCTCGCCGGGGTGCTCGGCGCACGCGCACTGCCCGTCTCCTCCTACCACCATCAGGCGGTCGATCGCGTGGGCGCGGGCTTGCAGGTCACCGGGCTGGCGCCCGACGGGACGGTCGAGGCGCTGGAGCACGCCGCGGCGCCGCTGCTCGCCGTGCAGTGGCACCCCGAGGACACGGCCGCGAGCGACGAGCGGCAGCACGCGCTCTTCGCGTGGCTGATCGAGCGGGCACGGGAGAGAATGGACGGCGAGGCGTGAACGCGGGACGTGCCGCGGACGGAGCGCGGGGGCAGGGATCGAGGAGCGACGGCATGGGCGAGCCACGTGTGCTGGTGATCGAGCACCAGGGGAACGCCGGCCTGGGGCAGCTGCGGGAGCCGCTGAGCCGGGCGGGACTGCGGATCGAGACCGCCGGGCCCGACGCCGGCGTCCCCGTGCCCGGGGCCCTCGACGGCTATGACGCGCTGATCGTGCTCGGCGGCGCCGTCGGGCCGCTCGACGACGAGCAGGCGCCCTGGCTGCCGGCGACGCGCGCGCTGCTGGCAGAGGCCGTGGACCGGGCGGTCCCGGCCCTGGGCATCTGCCTCGGCGCGCAGCTGCTCGCGACGGCGACCGGCGGCCACGTGCGGGAGATGCCGGCGGGGCCGGAGATCGGCCTGTGCGAGGTCGAGTTCGACGGGACGGCTGCCGAGGATCGGCTCTTCGCCCCGCTCGCGGGGGAGCGGGTGCCGGTCATGCAGTGGCACTACCTGGAGGCCGATGCGCTGCCCGCAGGGGCGCGCCTCCTCGCGTCGAGCGCGGCGTGCCCCCACCAGGCTTTCCGGCTGGGCGAGGCGGCGTGGGGCGTGCAGTTCCACCCCGAGGCGGTCGGCACGCAGGCGGTCGACTGGGTGGAGGAGGATCCCGAGGGGCTGGTGCGCATCGGCGCCGATGCCGGCTCGCTCGTCGCGGCGGTGCGCGCCGCCGAGCCACGGCTCGCCAAGCTGTGGCAGGGCATGGCCGGGCGATTCGCCGGGATCGTGCGCGCGGAAGCCGCCAGGGCGCGGCCGGTGCGGTAGGCCGGCGGTTCGGCGCGAGCGGCTCGGCCCGCGCGCGGATCGGCCCGCGAGCGGCTCGGCCCGCACGCGGCGTCAGCCGGCGGCGTCGCCGGTCCGGTAGATCAGCTCGATGCCGGCACCCTCGGCGCCCAGCAGCCGCCGCTCGAAGCCCGCGGGCGCCTCGGACACGAGCGTGCCGGGAAGCAGCCGCGAGCTGTTGCCGACGAGCACATTGCCGCGGCTGCCGACCAGGGCCATCTCCGCCCCGGCGCCCTGCAGCACGGGGAGGAAGGCGCCCTCCAGATCGGCCACCTGGATGTCCGCCGCGACGACCCCGATGCGCGTCCCGCGCACCGCGGCGGGCAGCGTCAGCGTGACGATGTAGGCCTCGACCCCGAGGAAGTCGTAGTAGGGCCCCACGAGCGCGGGCAGGCCCTCGTCGTAGGCCCGCGTGAACCACTCGTGGTGCTCGTAGTCGTAGAAGCGGTCGCCCCCGGGCACCACGCCGAAGGTGAAGCTCGCGAAGCGGGTCTCGTCCTCCCGCACCCACCACTCGAGGTGTCCGCGTTCGAGGCCGAGTGCCGCGCGGGAGAAGATGATCCCGCAGCCGTCGACGACCGGATGCTCCGCCAGGTAGCGCACCGCGAGCGTGCGCAGGCGGCGCCGCGCGGCCTCGTTCGGATCGGGCCGGCCCGCTTCATCGAGGTCGAGGACCCCGATGAAGCGCTCCGTGAGCGCTGCGAGCTCGGCGAAGCGCTCGTCCAGCCACTGCTCCACCTGCGCCGCGACGCGCTCCGCCGAAGCCGCCGTCATCGCTCCTCCTCTGCCTCGGCGTGCAGCGCGAGCTTGCCGTCGATGATGAGCCGCATATTGCCGCGCACGTGCTCCACGGCGAGCCGCTGCGCCTCGTCGGGCCGCTGCTGCTCGATCGCCATCACGATCGCGAGGTGCTCGGTGAAGGCCTGCTGGGTCGACACCCGGCAGATGCCCTCCCCCCACAGGAACGGCGACAGCTCGGAGTGCAGCCGCTGCTCGCTGGCCAGCAGCCGGCGCGAGTGGCTGAGCACGGCGACCTCGAAGTGAAAGCGGCTGTCCGCAAGGGAGCGCTCCCGGCCCGTCCGCGCCTCGCGGGCGGCAAAGGCGAACTCCGCGAGCCGGGTGCGCAGGCCGGGCCGCGTGCGCTCCGCCGCGAGCCAGGCCGACATGCCCGAGATCGCGGCGTGCTCGTCGAAGAAGTCGCGCAGCGCGACGACGCTGGTGCCGAGCAGTGAGTTGCGCAGCACCCCGGGCGAGGGGAAGGGGGCCTGCACCACGAAGGTGCCGCCGTTGCGGCCGCGCCGGGTCTCCACGATGCCCTGCGCGCGCAGCTCGGCGAGCGCCTTGCGGAGCGTCGCCACCGCCACCCCGAACTGGCCGGCGAGCTCAGCCTCCACCGGCAGGCGCTCACCGACCGTCAGCACGCCGATGGAGATCGCGGAGGCGATGCGCTGGGCGATCCCCTCCACGCTCGGCGCACCGGGGTCGGCCTCACCGTGGGGGGAGGCCGATCCCAGCGAGGGGCGCTGCACGTGCGGAGCCGATCAGGCCGCGTCGTCGTCGAACTGCAGTGCGCGGGCGAGCAGGGCCTCCTGCTCCACCGCGTGCACCTTCGCGGAACCCGTCGACGGCGCGGCGGAGGCGGGGCGCGACACGACCCGGATGCGGTCGCCCGCGAGCTGCTTCGACAGTTCGAGGGAGATGAACGGCCAGGCGCCCTGGTTCTCGGGCTCGTCCTGCACCCACACCAGCTCCGCGTTCGGGTACTGCGTGAGCACGCGGCCGAGCTGCGGGCCCGGGATCGGGTAGAACTGCTCGACGCGCACCACCGCGAGGCGCGGATCCGGCCGCTTCTCGAGCGCCGTGCGCAGATCGTAGTAGATCTTGCCCGAGACGAGCAGCACGCGCTCCACCGACTGCTTGTCCTGGACCACCGGGTCGTCGATCACCGGCTGGAAGGTGCCGGAGGTGAAGTCCTCCACCGCGGAGGTGGCGCCGCGCAGGCGCAGCATCGACTTCGGCGTGAAGACCACGAGCGGCTTGCGGGGCCGCGCGTAGGCCTGCCGGCGGAGCAGGTGGAAGTAGTTCGCCGGGGTCGAGGGCCGGGCGACGATCATGTTGTCCTCGGCGCACAGCTGCAGGTAGCGCTCGATGCGCGCGGAGGAGTGGTCCGGACCCTGGCCCTCGTAGCCGTGCGGCAGCAGGAGCACGACCGAGGACTGCTGCCCCCACTTCTGCTCGGCCGCCGCGATGTACTCGTCGATGACGGCCTGCGCGGTGTTCGCGAAGTCGCCGAACTGCGCCTCCCACACCACGAGGGCGTCCTCGCGCTGCAGCGAGTAGCCGTACTCGAAGGCGAGCGCGGCGTACTCGGAGAGCAGCGAGTCGTAGATCCAGAACCTCGCCTGCTCCTCCGAGAGGTTGAGCAGCGGGATCCACTCCTGGCCGTTGGCCCGGTCGTGGAACACCGCGTGCCGCTGCGCGAAGGTGCCGCGCCGCGCGTCCTGCCCGGTGAAGCGCACCGCCGTGCCCTCGATGAGCAGCGAGCCGAGGGCGAGCAGCTCGCCGAAGCCCCAGTCGATCCCGCCCTGACGGCTCATCTCGACCCGCTTGTTCAGGAGCTGCTGCAGCTTCTGGTGCACCGTGAAGCCCTCGGGCTTGTTGCCGAAGGCGTCGCCGATGCGCTCGACCACGCTGCGGTCGACGGCCGTTTCGAGCGGCGCGGGCCCGGGGCCCCCGGCTTCGGCGCGCTGGGCGATGCCGGAGGAGTCGACGACCGGAATCGCCCCGGTCTGCGCGGCGTGCGTCTCCTGGAAGGCGCGCTCGAGCCGCTCCTGGAAGTCCTGCTTCGCCCGCTCGTACTCCTCCTCGGTGATGTCGCCGCGGCCGACGAGCGCGCTCGTGTACAGGCGACGGGTGGAGCGCTTCGCCTCGATGAGGTCGGTCATGAGCGGCTGCGTCATCGACGGGTCGTCGCCCTCGTTGTGGCCGCGACGGCGGTAGCACACGAGGTCGATGATGACGTCGATGTGGAAGCGCTGGCGGAACTCGTAGGCGAGCTTGGCCACGCGCACCACCGACTCGGGGTCGTCCCCGTTCACGTGGAAGATGGGGGCCTGCACCACCTTGCCGATCTCGGAGGAGTACACCCCGGAGCGCGAGTCGATCGGGAGGGTCGTGAAGCCCACCTGGTTGTTGATGATGATGTGGATCGTGCCGCCCGTGCGGTAGCCGCGCAGCTGAGACATCTGCAGGGTCTCGTACACCACGCCCTGGCCCGCCATCGCCGCGTCGCCGTGGATGAGGATCGGCAGCGTCGTGAAGGAGCCGATGGGCTTGAGATCCTGCTTCGCCCGGACGATGCCCTCCAGCACGCCGTTGACCGTCTCCAGGTGGGAGGGGTTCGCGGCGAGGTGGATCGGCACCTGCGTGCCGTTGGGCGCCGTGAAGACGCCCGAGGTCCCGAGGTGGTACTTGACGTCGCCCGAGCCGCCCTTCTGCGACAGGGCTCCCTCGAACTCGCGGAAGATCTGGCCGTACGTCTTGCCGGCGATGTTGGAGAGCACGTTCAGGCGACCGCGGTGCGCCATGCCGATGTCGACGCTGTCCACGCCGTCCTCGGCCGCGTCGATGAGCATCGCGTCGAGCAGCGGGATCACCGACTCGCCGCCCTCCAGGCTGAAGCGCTTCTGGCCGACGTACTTGGTCTGCAGGAAGGTCTCGAAGGCCTCGGCCTCGTTGAGCTTCTCCAGGATCCGCATCTGCGCATCCCGGCTCGGCTTCGCGTAGGGCGCCTCCAGCTGCTCGCGCAGCCACAGCCGCTGGGCGGGATCCTGGATGTGCATGTACTCGATGCCGATCTTGCGGCAGTAGGAGTCGCGCAGCACGCCGAGGATGTCGCGGAGCTTCATCGCCCGCTTGCCGCCCATGCCGCCGGTCACGAACTCGCGATCGAGGTCCCAGAAGGTGAGGCCGTGCGACTCGATCTCGAGATCCGGGTGCATCCGCTGCTTGTACTCGAGCGGGTCGATGTCGGCCATCAGGTGGCCGCGCACGCGGAAGGCGTTGATGAGCTCCTGCACGCGCGCCGTCTTGTCGATGGCGCCCGACACGTCCACGTGGATGTCGGAGTGCCACTGGATCGGCTTGTAGGGGATGCGCAGCGCCTCGAACACCTGCTCGTAGAAGCGGTGCCCGCCGGTGAGCCGCTCGTGGACGAGCTTCAGGAACTCGCCCGAGCCCGCGCCCTGGATCACGCGGTGATCGTAGGTGCTGGTGAGCGTGATCGTCTTGCCGATGCCGAGATTCGCCAGCACGTCCTCGGAAGCGCCCTGGAACTCGGCCGGGTACTCGAGCGCACCCGCGCCGATGATGCAGCCCTGGCCCTGCATGAGGCGCGGCACGGAGTGCACGGTGCCGATGCCGCCCGGGTTCGTGAGGGAGATCGTGGTGCCCTGGAAGTCGCTCGCGGTGAGCTTGTTGTCGCGGGCGCGCTTCACGAGGTCCTCGTAGGCGGCGAGGTACTCGTTGAAGTCGAGGGACTCGGCCTGCTTGATCGAGGGGACCAGGAGCGAGCGGGTGCCGTCGGGCTTCGGCACGTCGATCGCGATCCCGAGGCCGATGTGCGCCGGAGCCACGATCGCGGGCTTGCCGTCGACCTCGGCGTAGGCGACGTTCTGGCTGGGGAAGTCCTTGAGCGACTGGATGATCGCCCAGCCGATGAGGTGCGTGAAGGAGACCTTCCCGCCGCGGCTGCGACGCAGGTGGCTGTTGATCACGATGCGCTGGTCGATGAGCAGCTTCGCCGGCACGGTGCGCACGCTCGTCGCCGTCGGCACCGTGAGGCTCAGGTCCATGTTCTTCGAGAGGGTGCGCGCCATGCCCTTCAGCGGCGTCACCCGGTCCTCGCTCGCGGCCTCGGCCGACTCCGCGCGCGGTGCCGTGCGGGGCGCGTCCGCCGGGATCGGCGTCTCGCGCGGCGCGGCGTTCGTGGTGCGCGCCGGCTGCGCGGGCGCGGTGATGGGGGAGGTCGAGGGACCGGTGGCCGCGGGGGCCGCTGCGGGGGCGGCGGACCCGGCGTTCGTACCGTACTTCTCCAGGATCGGCCACCAGGAGCGATCCACGGAGTTCTTGTCGACTTGGTACTGCTTCCACAGCTCGTCGACGAGCCACTCGTTTGCACCGAAATCTTCTGCGGGACCAACCTGTCCGGTGGTCTCCGTTCGCTCCGCCAAAGCGACGTCCTCTCGTGTCGTGCCGGGTGGGCAACCGATCTGGTAGCCGGGGTGCGGCTCCGTAGCCACGCCGCATACCAGCCTACGCCTTTCCCCGGGTTCGCGTGCTCATACGCCCTGTGGATTCTCCATCGCCTCCTGGTAGGATCATGAACCCTATGGACGCAGACTCTCGAAGACCGGCGGAGCCCCCGAGTACCGGCCGCGCAGACGCGCGGCCCCCTGCATCCCCCGGGATCCTCCTCGGCGGGAGCCCACGGTGAACGACTGGATCCTGCTGCTCATCGGCATCCTGCTGACCGCAGGCACCGGCGTCTTCGTCGCCGCCGAGTTCTCGCTCGTCGCACTCGACCGGCAGGATCTCGAACGCCGCCGGGACGGCGGGCAGCGCGGCCTCGACCGCGTGATCCGCGCCCTCTCCATCACCTCCACGCACCTGTCGAGCGCGCAGCTCGGCATCACCCTCACCACGCTGCTCGCCGGCTACACGCTGGAGCCCGCGGTCAGCGGCTTCCTCGATGCCCCGCTCGGCGCGCTCGGCGTGCCCGAGGGGCTGCGGCGAGCCATCAGCGCCCCCATCGCCGTCGCCCTCGCCACCGTGTTCTCCATGATCGTCGGCGAGCTCGTCCCCAAGAACTTCGCGCTCGCCAAGCCGCTCGCCACGGCCCGGCTCGTGGTGCCAGCGCAGGCCGCGTTCACCGCCGCGTTCAAGCCGGCCGTGCTCCTCCTCAACGGCAGCGCGAACGGGATCCTCCGCGGCATCGGCGTCGAGCCGAAGGAGGAGCTCTCGGGCGCGCGATCCGCCGAGGAGCTGTCCTCGCTGCTGCGGCACTCCGCGAGCGCCGGGCTGCTCGAGGCCGACACGGCCACCCTGCTCGACCGCACCCTCCGCTTCGCCGCGCTCACGGCCGCGGACGTCATGACCCCGCGCCTGCGCGTCGAGAGCCTGCAGCGCCTCGAACCCGCCTCCGCGGTGCTCGAGCTCTCGGGCCGCACCGGCTTCTCGCGTTTCCCGGTGATCGACGAGGACCGGGACGACGTCGTCGGCGTCGTCCACGTGAAGCGGGCCGTCGCCGTGCCGCGCGCCCGCCGCGCCGAGGTGCCCGTCGCGGCCCTCGCGGAGGATCCCGTGCGCGTGCCGGAGACGATGCGCCTCGACCAGCTCCTCGAGGAGCTCCGCGCCACCGGCTTCCAGCTGGCGATCGTCGTCGACGAGTACGGCGGCACCTCGGGCATCGTGACCCTCGAGGACCTCGTCGAGGAGATCGTCGGGGAGGTCGCCGACGAGCACGACCGCGCCGCGGCCGGCGTCGTCGGCACGGCCGAGGAGATGACCTTCCCCGCCGATCTCCGCCCGGACGAGGTGCGCGAGCAGACCGGCGTCGAGGTGCCGGACGGCGACGAGTACGACACGGTCGCCGGCTTCGTGCTGCAGCAGCTCGGGCGCATCCCCGAGGCGGGCGCGGAGGTGACGCTGCCGGACGGCGGCACGCTCCGCGTCGAGCGCATGGACGGCCGGCGCATCGCGCGGCTGCGATTCCGCAGCGCGCCGCTGCCGGCGGGAACCGCCGAGGCCGGCGAGCCCGGCCGGGACGCGGCGGATGAGGAGGGATCGCGATGAGCGACTGGATGGGGATCGTCTGGCTCGTCGTGCTGCTTGCGGCGAACGCCTTCTTCGTGGGCGCGGAGTTCGCCGTGATCTCGGCCAGACGCTCGCAGATCGAGCCGAAGGCGGAGGCCGGATCCAAGCGCGCCAAGACCGCCCTGTACGCGATGGAGCACGCGACGCTCATGCTCGCGACCAGCCAGCTCGGCATCACGGTGTGCTCGCTGCTGATCCTGAACGTCTCCGAGCCCGCCATCCACCACCTGCTGGAGGGGCCGCTCGCCTGGACGGGCATGACGCCTGAGGCGGTGACCGTCGTCGCATTCGTGCTCACCCTCGTGGGAGTGTCGTATCTGCACGTCGTGTTCGGGGAGATGGTCCCGAAGAACGCGGCCTTCTCCATGCCCGACCAGGCGGTGCTGCTGCTCGCGCCGCCCCTCGTCGCGATCTCGCGAGTGCTGCGGCACGTGATCGCCGCGCTCAACGCGACCGCCAACGGCGTGCTGCGGCTGTTCGGGGTGGAGCCCAAATCCGAGACGACCAGCACCTACACCCTCGAAGAGGTCGCGAGCATCGTCAGCCACTCGACCCGGGAAGGAGTGCTCGAGGACCGCAGCGGCGCGCTGACGGCCGCCTTCGAGTTCACCACCAAGCGGGCCTCGGACCTGCTCATCCCGCTCGAACAGCTCATCGTGCTGCCCGCCGGCTCCACCCCCGGCGATGTCGAGGCGGCTGTCGCCCGGCACGGCTTCTCCCGGTACCCCATCGCGGGAGCCGCCGGCGGCCTCGACGGCTACGTGCACATCAAGGACCTGCTGCGCCTCGGGGAGGACCGGATCGCGGAGCCCATCCCGCCCAAGCGCATCCGCGAGATGATGGCGCTGCACGCGGACACCGAGCTCGAGGACGTGCTCGCGCGCATGCAGGCGCGCGGCATCCACCTCGCCCGCATCCACGACTCCGAGGGCGCGGAGCTCGGCGTCGTCTTCCTCGAGGACGTCATCGAGGAGCTCGTGGGCGAGGTCCACGACGCCACCCGCCGGTCCTAGGCCCGGTGCGTCCGGTGGATCCGAGTCGTTGCGGGCGGGGCCGCTCAGCGGAGCACGAAGGTGAGGTGCGCCGAGAGCTCGTCGACGGGGAAGCCGCCGCTCGCCAGCAGCGGCTGATCGGGCAGGCTCATCGCGACGTCGAACTCCGCCGAGTCGACGCTCAGCGAGGTCGGGGTGAGGCGCAGCGTCGTGCCGGGGTGCGGGGTGCCGTCGACGAAGAGGGTCCCGGTGGCGGTGAGGGTGCCGATCTCGCTCTCGGCGCGCCGCAGCACGAGCGGCTCGGTCAGCTCGAAGCCCGCGCTCGGCATGCCTGCGGCGCTCACCTCGTAGCGGGCCTCGGTGATCACCCCGTCGTTGAGCACCATGAAGCCCGAGGAGCTGAGGTGCCCGGCGAGGGCCTCCAGCGCCGGCGAGTCGAGCGGTGCCAGCAGGCGCGTGTCCACGACGTCGTAGGTGCGGGTCTCGGGCAGCTCGAGCACGTCCGAATCGACGGCCGCGCGCAGCTCTGCCGCCTGGTGGCTCGCGTCCGACGTCACGGCGCAGCCGACCAGGCACAGGGGCAGCGCGGCCGAGACGGTGGCCACGACCCCGATGGTTCGCACGGAGCGGCGCACGCGCATCACAGCCACATTCCGACCCTTCACCTCTCGACGGTACGCGGCGAGACTACGCCCTCAAGGTGTGAGGCGGCCGAGCGTGCGCCCGGCGCGCAGCAGCGATGCGCACCGTGCGCAGCAGATGTGCGCGCCGGGCGCGGCGGAGGTGCGCGACGGGGCCCCGGGACGGCCCGAGGGCGCGGCTGCGCGCGACGGCGCGATCACGCGTCGCGCAGCGCATCGACCGGCTCGATCCGCGCCGCCTTCACCGCAGGGTAGGCGCCCGCCCCGAGCCCCACCAGCGCGCCGACGAGCACTCCCAGCGGTGCCGCCCACGGCGCGATCACCGGGGTCCACTGCTGCGCCAGGCACACCCCGATCAGCGCGAAGAGCCCCACCGCGACCCCGATCAGCCCGCCCAGCACGCCGGTGGTGAGCGACTCGAAGATGAACTGCCGGGCGATGTCGCGCGTGCGGGCGCCGAGCGCGCGCCGCAGGCCGATCTCCCCCCGGCGCTCCGCGACCGACAGCAGCGTCACGTTCGCGATCCCGATCCCGCCGCCGATCAGCGCGACGATCCCGATCGCCAGGAACAGCACGTTCACGTCGGCCTCCACGCTCTGCCGCAGCTCGCTCGTGCTGCTCGGGGCCGAGACCTTGAAGGACTCCGGACTGTTCGGGTCCAGCGCGATCGGCGCCTGGTGCGCGACGACCTGGCCGGCGCCCACGTCGATGCGGATGTCGAGGCTGTCGACGGTCGTGAGCCCCAGATCGGAGCGGGCCGTGCTCACCGGCACGATCACCGAGTCGAGCAGGCCGTTCCGCGTGCCGACCTCGTCGACGATGCCGATCACCGTGTACGCGCGATCGCCGATGAAGACCGCCGGCTGACCGGTCACGCGGTTGACCCCCAGCTGCTCGGCCGCCGCAGCTCCGAGCACCGCCACCCGGTCGGCGCGACGCTCGTGGCCCGCGTCGAAGAAGCGTCCCGTCTGCACGTGACCCTCCACCACCTCGAGCAGATCGGTCGAGCCGGCGATCACCGGCGGTGAGCTGCGCCGCGCCTCGGAGGGATCCACCACCTGCACCGCGTCGACCCGCGTCGCGCCGGGCACCTTCGCGTAGAGCGCGGCCCGCACCACGCCCACGAGGCCGTCGGTGCGCTGCACCGCGTCCCACGGGATGCGCGCGGTCGCCCGCTCCTTGCCGCCCGCGCTGTTCGTCGTGCCCGGTTCCACCGTCACGCGCGTCGCCGCCAGGGCGTCGAACTGCTGGGCGATCTGCCCCGCCGCGGTCTGCGCGAATCCGATCGTGGCGACCAGGGAGGCGATCCCGAGCACCGTGCCGAGCAGCGTGATGATGAGCCGGGACGGACGGGATCCGACCCCCTCCAGGGACTCGTGGACGAGATCGCGCAGGGAGATCGTCGCGGCGGGGGCGCCCGTGCCCCGGCCTTCGCGAGCACGCCTCCCGCCGGGCCGCAGCCTCACAGCAGCTCCGTCAGCCGGCCGTCGTGCATCCGCGCTCGCCTGCGGGCGGCTGCGGCGACGGCCTCGTCGTGCGTGATCATGACGATCGTCAGCCCCTCGGCGCCCAGCTCGTCGAAGAGCCGCATGATCGAGGCCGAGTTCTCGCGATCCAGATTGCCGGTCGGCTCGTCGGCGAGCAGCAGCCGCGGCGAGGTGCACACGGCGCGCGCGATCGCGACGCGCTGCCGCTCCCCGCCGGAGAGCGTGGCCGGCGAGAAGCCGACGCGGTGCGCGAGCCCCACCCGATCGAGCGCGGCACGCGCCAGCGGTTCGCGCTCCTCGCGGCCGAGACCCGCGTAGGCGCCCGCGAGCATCACGTTCTCGAGCACCGTGCGCGTGGGCAGCAGATGGAAGGACTGGAACACGAAGCCGATGGCCCGGCCCCGGATCGCCGCGCGCTCGTCGTCGCTCAGGGCCGAGACGTCCACCCCCTCGAACAGGAAGCTGCCGGTGCTCGGGCGGTCGAGCAGCCCGAGGGTGTTGAGCATGGTCGACTTGCCCGAACCCGAGGGGCCGACGATGGCGAGGTAGTCGCCGCGCTCGACCGTGAGATCGACGCCGCGCAGCGCGTTGACGGGCGGCGGCCCCGGGAAGTACCGGGTGACGTCGTCGAGGCGGATCACGGGGCCCGGAGCAGCCGCCGCCGCTGCGGTCTCCGCCGCTCCGTCCGGCCCCTCCGTCGCTGCGAGGAGCCCTGCGATGCGCGTCACCGCCCCACCACGACCTTCGCTCCCGCCTCGATCCGCGGGTCGTCGGAGACGATCTCCACGAAGCCGTCGGCGGCGAGCCCCGCCTCGACCGGGATCAGCTCGGTCTCGGCGTCGGCGCCGCCGCGCGCGTCGATCAGCAGCTCCACGCGGTCCTCGCCGCCTGAGCCCGCGGAGAGCGCGGCGATCGGGACGGCCAGTACCTCGCCGTCGGTCGCGGCGATCGGCACGCGCACGCGCACATTCGTGCCGCGCAGCGCGTCGATCTGCTCGGGGGTGAGCTCGCCGGGGGAGAAGGTGACCGTGTAGCGGTCGCCGCCCCCGCCGGAACCCGAAGCCGAGCCGCCTTCCGCCCCGGTGTCCTCGCCTTCGCCGCCGTCGCCGGAACCCGATCCGGAACCGCTCGATCCGCCCGCTCCCGGCGCCCGGATCGACTGCACCGTCGCGGTCAGTTCCTCGCCGTCGGGGCCGGGGTAGAAGGCCACGTCCCCCTCGCTCAGCAGCTCGGCGTCCTGGCGCGAGAAGGTGCCCGTGATGGTGAGGCTCGCGCCAGAGACGCTCATGGGCGATCTGGAGAGGATGTCGCCGCGCCGCACCGACACCTCGTCGACGCGGCGCGGAAGATCGCCGAGGAACAGCGCCTCGCTCGACGGCAGGCGCGGCAGCACCCCCTCCTGCGCGATCCCGAGCGCCTCCTGCGCGTCGGAGAGCGCCTCCGCGGCCGCGTTCACCGCCGCCTGCTCGCCGATCGGGTTCGGCGCGCCCGCGTCCCGCGCCTCCGCGAGGGCGGCCTGCGCCTGCGCGAGCGCCGTGTTCGCGTCGCGCACGCCGCGCTCGGCGTCCCGCAGCGCGAGCCGAGACTCGTCCCCGCCGTCCGCCGCGGGGTAGCCGATCTGCTCGTAGAGCGCACCGACGGCGACGGCCGTGTCGTAGTCGAAGGCGTCGCTGGAGGGGTCGCCGACGCCGAAGCCCATCGCGACGAGCGCGGCCTTCAGCTGCAGCACGTCGGGACCGCGCATGCCCACGCTCAGGGTGCGGTAGGCGGGCAGCTCGCCGGGCAGCACGACCACCGGCCGGCCGGCCAACTCCAGGGCGATGCTGCCGGGCTGGAAGATCGCTCCGACCTCGGGGATGTGCCCCGTGATGACGGGACGCTCCTCGCCGCCCGCGGCGTCGATGGACACGGCGACCGCATCGGCGTAGGTGATCTCGCCGCGTGCGACGACGGTGTTCTCGATCTCCCGCAGTTCGACGGGCGCGGTCACCGGCCCGGGGTCGGGCGCGGCCGTGCGGGCCGCGATCTCCGCGGGCGAGACGATGAACTGCATGACGGCGACGCCCGCCAGCAGAGACACCACTGCGACACCGGCGATCAGTGCGACCAGGCGGGCCCCCGACCAGGCGTGCCGCCGCGATCCGGGATCGGCCGCGGCCTCGGCGTCCGTGGCTGCGGGCCGCGCGGCGTCCTCGCCCCTGCCACGCCTGAGCAGCACCGTCGCCTACTTCTTCTGCTCGACGCCGTGCTTGGCGATCAGCGCGTCGAGCTCGGCCCGGTGCTCGTCGACGAACTCCTGCTCAAGCGCGAACTGGATCTTCTGCAGCTTCTCCTCGTAGCCGATCTCGTCCTGGCAGGAGCGGTCGGCGAGCGCCGTCGCGATCTCCCGCTTCTGGAACTCCTGCTTGTCGGCGTCACTCGGCTCCTGCCACTCGCCGTCCTCGCCGTCGGGCATCTGCAGCTCCATGTACTCGTCGCTCAGCTGCTGCTGCGCCGACATGGGCGAGGCGAAGCCGTCGTAACCGGCTTCGGCCATGCAGTCGGCCCAGTCGCGGTCGAGTGCGGCCACCTCGTCGTTCGAGCCCTCGCCGTCGTATATGCCGCTCCAGACGTTCTGCATCTCGGCGAAGAGCTCGGCGAACTCGGGGTCCTCGTAGGCGGCCTGCACACCGTTGGACTCGGTGCTCACCTCGTGCTGCGCGGCGCCGTAGCATCCGGCCTTCGTCCAGTCGTACTCGGAGCTGCCGTCGCCCTCCTCCATCGCGGCCATCTCCTCCTCCGTGGGACTGGGGCCCCAGAGCGCCTCGTCGTAGGCGGTGCGCTCGGACTCGCTGAGGGAATCGTAGTAGTCGCTGTTGGGGTCGACGATCTCCTCGTCGTCGCTCGGCATGTCCTCCATGCCGGGGGAGTTCACGAGGCCGTAGCCGTACTGCTTCGCGAACTCCTCGGAGCCCCAGTCGATGTCGTCGCCCTCTGAGGAGAGGATCACTCCGCCGCCCTGCAGATTCGGCACGTACTCGAAGCCCTGCTCGTTCATGCACTCCGCGACGAGGTCCTCGGTCTTCTTCTGTTCGGCGTCGAGCATCTCCTGGGTGTACTCCTCGCCGTCCCAGAGGGCGGAGAGGTACTCCGAGAGCGGGCCCTCCTCGGCCTCCGATCCGCGTCCCTGCTCGCCGCCGCATGCGGTCAGCGTGAGGGTGGCCGCCGCAAGCACGGCGATCGCGGGGGTGGACAGGCGCGTGGGGAGGGGGCGGAGGCGGGTGAGGTGGGCGCCGACCTTCTCGAACTCGATGAGGAAGGCGTCGTGGCCGAACGGCGAGTCGATGCGGGTGGCGCGCTCGCCGTCGAGGCTGCCGGGGGTGTGGCGGGCGATCTCGTCCTGGCCGTCGAGGGTGAAGAGACGGTCGCTCGGGATCCCGAGCACGAGGGTCGGCAGCTCCAGCGTCGACAGCGCCGCCCGCACCCCGCCCCGGTCGCGGCCCACGTCGTGAGAGTTCATCGCCTGTACCAGCGTGACGTAGCTGTTCGCGTCGAAGCGGCGCGTGAACTTGTTGCCGTGGAAGTCGAGGTAGCTCTCCACCGCGAAGCGCCCGCCGCCGCCCAGGGGGCTGACCGCCGACTGCCAGGCGCGGCCGAAGCGCTCATCGAGCTCCGTGTTGCTGCGGTAGTTCAGCAGCGCGAGGCGGCGCGCCGTGGCGAGGCCGTGGTGCGGGCCGACCCCATCGGGAGCGTCGTAGTAGTTGCCTCCGTGATAGGAGGGGTCGGAGCGGATCGCCTCCAGCTGCACGAGGTTGAGCCCGATCTGATCGGCCGTCGTGACGGGCGGCGCCGCGATCACGGCCAGCCGCGCAGCGCGATCCGGGAACATCAGGCACCACTCCAGCGCGTGCATGCCGCCCATCGAGCCGCCGATCACGGCGGCGAAGCGCTCGATCCCGATCGCGTCGGCGAAGCGTGCCGCGGCAGCCACCTGATCCCGGATCGTCAGGAACGGAAAGCGCCCGCCCCACTCGAGCCCCGCCGGGTCGAGCGAGCCGGGACCGGTCGAGCCCTGACAGCCGCCGAGCACATTCGGGGCGATCACGCAGTAGCGCTCGGTGTCGAGCGGGAGCCCCGGGCCCACGATCTCCGACCACCAGCCGTCGGTGGGGTGCCCAGGACCCGCCGTGCCGGCGAGGTGGCTGTCGCCGGTGAGTGCGTGGAAGACGAGGATCGCGTTGTCGCGGCGCTCGTTCAGCTCGCCGAAGGTCTCGTAGGCGATGCGGACGTTCGGGATCGTGCCGCCCGCCTCGGTGCGCAGCTCGCCGATGCTCGCGAACAGGCGGTCGCCCACCGGGTCGCCGTCACGCCAGCCGCCGGAGATGGGAGGCCGCCCCATCAGCGCGCGCAGCTGCGCGTCGGTGATGAAGTTCTGTCTTTTATATACATCTCCCAGT
>NZ_MWZD01000017.1 GCF_002982315.1 Leucobacter massiliensis
CGACTTTTGCTTGAAAAAAAAAAACTTGATTTGACTACTGATGTAGAACAAAAACTTATTGATAACAGTTGCAGTAAACACAGTAGATACACATATCTGAATTATTGCTCAAAGTTTTTTGTTTTTTTTTAAAAAGAGGTGCGGCCGCCACAAAGGCTGCCCCTGTGAATATCGGCGACGCCGTAAAATGAGTAGAGGGAACGATTCCCCGCCGAGCCCGCACCTTTCTGCGTGACAGGAATGTGCGGGCTCGGCGGGAATATGCGGACTCGACGGGTGCCGCGCGGCGGGCGCCGCCGCGCGAGCGGGTGCCGCGGCGCGGCGGCTCAGGCGGCGCGGCCCGCGGCGACGACCTCGCGGGCTGCGGCGAAGCCGCGCTCCAGGTCGGCCGTGATGTCGTCGATGTGCTCCAGGCCCACCGAGAGGCGCACCAGGCCCGGGGTCACGCCCGCGGTGAGCTGCTGCTCGGGGGTGAGCTGCGAGTGCGTGGTCGATGCCGGGTGGATGATGAGTGAGCGCACATCGCCGATGTTGGCGACGTGGCTGAACAGCTCGACGTTGTCGACGAAGGCCTTGCCCGCGTCCACGCCGCCCTTCAGCTCGAAGGAGAGCACCGCGCCCACGCCCTTCGGCGCGTAGCGGTTCGCCGCGGCATACCAGGGCGAGGTGGGCAGGCCCGAGTAGTAGACGGTCGCGACGTCCTCGTGGGAGTCGAGCCACTCGGCGACGGCCTGCGCGTTCTGCACGTGGCGCTCCAGGCGCAGCGACAGCGTCTCGACGCCCTGCAGCAGCTGCCAGGCGCTCTGCGGCGCGATCGCGGAGCCCAGGTCGCGCAGCAGCTGCACGCGCGCCTTGATGATGTACGCGATGCCGTCGCCCACGGCGCCCGTGTAGCTGACCCCGTTGTAGGAGGGGTCGGGCTCGGTGAGCCCGGGGAAGCGGTCGACGTGCTCGGACCAGGGGAAGCGGCCGCCGTCGACGATCACGCCGCCGAGGGTGGTGCCGTGGCCGCCGAGGAACTTCGTGGCCGAGTGCAGCACGATGTCGGCGCCGTGCTCGAAGGGGCGCACCAGGTAGGGGCTCGCGACCGTGTTGTCGACGATCAGCGGCACGCCGTTCTCGTGTGCGACGTCGGCGACGGCCTGGATGTCGAGGACGTTCGAGCGCGGGTTCGCGATCGACTCGGCGAAGAACAGCTTGGTGTTCGGGCGCACGGCGCGCTGCCACGCGGCGGGGTCGTCCTGGTCCTCGACGAAGGTGACCTCGATGCCGAGCTTCGCGAGCGAGTACTTGAAGAGGTTGTAGGTGCCGCCGTAGATCGAGCTGGAGGAGACGATGTGATCGCCCGAGTTCGCGATGTTCAGCACCGCGAAGGTGGAGGCCGCCTGGCCGCTGGCGAGCAGCAGCGCAGCGGTGCCGCCCTCGAGCGCGGCGATGCGCTGCTCGGCGACGTCCTGGGTGGGGTTGGTGATGCGGGTGTAGATGGGGCCCAGCTCGGAGAGCGCGAAACGGTTCGCGGCCTGCTCGGTGCTGTCGAAGACGAAGGCGGTGCTCTGATAGATCGGCAGGGCGCGGGCGCCCGTGACGGGGTCGGGCTGCTGGCCCGCGTGAATCTGCTTGGTCTCGAATCCCCAGGCGGTCTGGTCGTTCATGGTGCTCCTCGGTGAGTGCGGGTGGCTGTGCGCCCCCGGCCGCAGGGCGTCCGGGGCTGGTCGTGAGTTCTGGGACGCGGTGTGGCGCCGGTGAACAGACTACGGAGCGCTCCGGCACGGGGCAATGCCGGGGACACGAGGCGTAATGCGGGCGCGCAATAATAGGGAGGCCGGTGTCAGTGTTCGAGGCGAAGGGAGTCCCGGTGGCGGAGGCGGAGCGCGCGGGATCGGGATCGGGATCTCGGTCGGGATCGGGACCGGGATCGCCGGGCCGGGTCGTGGTGACCGGGGCGAGTTCGGGTATCGGCGCGGCGACCGTGCGCCGCTTCGCGGAGCTCGGCTGGCAGACGGTCGCGGTCGCGCGGCGCGCGGATCGCCTGCAGGCGCTCGCCGCCGAGACCGGCGCGTACCCGCTCGTCTGCGATGTCACCGACGAGGAGCAGGTGAGCCGCCTCGCCGCGGAGGTCGCGCACACGGGCGGGGCGACGGGGCTGGTCAACAACGCGGGCGGCGCGATCGGCACCGAGTCGGTCGAGCGCTCCTCCAACGAGGACTGGCGCCGCATGTTCGAGGTGAACGTGCTCGGGCTGCGATCCGTGACCGCCGCGCTGCTGCCGGTGCTGCGCGAGGGGGCGCGCCGCACGGGCTGGGCGTCGATCCTGAATCTCACCTCCACCGCGGGGCACGACGTCTACCCGGGCGGCGCCGGCTACAACGCCGCCAAGTTCGCCGCCCACGCCGTGACGGGGGTGCTGCGCTTGGAGCTCGCCGGCGAGCCGATCCGGGTGATGGAGCTCGCCCCCGGCCTCGTGCACACCGAGGAGTTCACGCTCAACCGCCTGCGCGGAGACGCGGCCGCCGCGGCGAAGCCCTACCTCGACGTCACCCCGCTCACCGCCGAGGAGGTGGCGCGTGTGCTCGTGGGCGCCTTCGAGCAGCCCCCGCACGTCAACCAGGACCTCATCGTGCTGCGCCCGGTCGCGCAGTCGAGCGTCTTCCACACGCATCGCGGGCCGCTGGCCCCGAGGGCCGAGTGAGCCTGGAGCGCGAGATCATGGCGATGTCGATCCCCGAGCTGGCCGAGCACGGGTACATCGCCGCCGACTGGGCCGAGGCGCTCGCCCCGATGGGGGAGCGCCTGGCCGAGCTGGGCCGCTTCCTCAACGCGGAGCGCGCCGCCGGGCACCGGGTGCTGCCGGCGGGGGACCGGATCCTCGCCGCCTTCCAGCGGCCGCTGGCCGAGACGCGGGTGCTGATCGTGGGGCAGGATCCCTATCCGACGCCCGGCCACCCCATCGGCCTGTCGTTCGCGACGGCGCCCGAGGTCCGGCCGATCCCGCGCAGCCTGCAGAACATCTACCGCGAGCTGCACGACGACCTCGGGATCCCGCCCGCCGCCCACGGTGACCTGAGCGCCTGGGCCGAGCACGGGGTGATGCTGCTCAACCGCGTGCTGACCGTGCGCGCCGGCGTGCCCGCATCGCACCGCGGCAAGGGCTGGGAGGCGTTCACGGAGCTCGCGATCCGCGCCCTCGTCGCGCGCGGCGGCCCGCTCGTCGCGATCCTGTGGGGGAACGACGCCCGCTCGCTCGCACCGATGCTCGGCGCCATCCCGCGCATCGAGAGCGCCCACCCCTCGCCGCTGTCGGCCTCGCGCGGCTTCTTCGGCTCGCGCCCCTTCAGCCGAGCCAACGAGGTGCTCGCGTCCCAGGGGGCCGATCCGGTGGATTGGCGCCTGCCGGGCTGAGGCTCCCGGGCCGGGGGTCGCGTCGCTCCGGCCGATCCCGGATCGAGCCTGGCACGGGGCAGCGCCTCCTGCCAGGATGGGGGCATCCGAAGCGTGAAAGGAGCGCCCCGTGACGCACCCCGATGTCCCTGGCGCCGCGGCCGGAGCCGCGCGGGCCCTCGCGCCCGAGGGTGCGGCGGCCGTCTTCGCCCCGCTCCCGGCGGCTCCGAGTCGCGAGCAGTGCCTGGCTCTGGACGCCGCCGACCCCCTCGCCGCCTCGCGCGAGCTGTTCGCGCTGCCGGCGGGCGTGATCTACCTCGACGGCAACTCCCTCGGAGCCATGCCGCGGAACGCGCCCGAGCGGGCGCGCGAGGTGGTCGAGCAGGAGTGGGGCCGCGATCTCATCGGCAGCTGGAACAAGCACCACTGGTTCGAGCTGCCGACGCGGCTCGGGGCGAAGATCGCGCGTCTCGTGGGAGGCGAGCGGGGTGCCTGCGTGGTCACCGACACCACCTCGGTGAACATCTTCAAGGTGCTCGGCGCCGCGCTCGAACTGCAGCGCGCCGTCGATCCCGGGCGGCGCGTGATCGTTTCGGAGCGGGAGAACTTCCCCACCGACCTCTACGTGATCGAGGGCATGGTCGAGTGGCTGGATCGCGGCTACGAACTGCGGCTGATCGACGAGGACGCGCCGCTCGAGGACGCGCTCGGCGTCGACGTGGCGGTCGTGCTGCTGACGCAGGTGAACTACCGCACGGGCCGGCTGTGGGATCTCGCCGCGGCGACCGCGCAGATCCACGCCTCCGGCGCGCTCGCGATCTGGGATCTGTGCCACTCGGCGGGAGCGGTGCCGGTGGGCCTCGACGCGGCCGGGGCGGACTTCGCGGTCGGCTGCAGCTACAAGTACCTGAACGGCGGCCCGGGATCCCCGGCCTTCGTGTGGGTGGGGGAGCAGCACCTGGGCAGCGCGCGGCAGCCGCTGACGGGGTGGTGGGGGCACGCTCGGCCCTTCGACATGGAGCCCGGCTATGAGCCCGCGAGCGACATCCGGCGCTTCCAGGTGGGCACGCAGCCGATCCTCTCCCTTGCGACCGCGGAGTGCGGCATCGACATCGCGCTCGGGGCCGACGGTGCGGCGCTGCGCCGCAAGTCGATCGCGCTGAGTTCGCTGTTCATCGAGCTCGTGGAGACCCGGCTCGCCGCTCACCCGCTCACGCTCGTCACGCCCCGGGACCCGGCCCGGCGCGGCAGCCACGTGAGCTTCAGGCACCCGGAGGGCTTCGCGGTCATGAAGGCGCTGATCGCGCAGGGCGTGATCGGGGACTACCGGGAGCCGGAGGTGCTGCGCTTCGGCTTCGCGCCGCTCTACAACGGCTTCGCCGAGGTGTGGGACGCGGTGGAGGCGCTGCGCCGCGTGCTCGACGAGGAGCTGTGGCGGGCGCCCGAGTTCGGCGAGCGCGGCGCCGTCACGTAGGGAGCGGCCTGCTCGGCGGGGCAGCGGGGCGGGGCGGGCTCAGCGGCCGAGGCGGCGGGCGAGGCCGGCGGCGGCCTCGAGCACGAGGAGCGCGGCGAGGCGCACGGTGCGGCCGTCGGGGGCATCGGCCGCGGCGTCCACCTCCGCGATGTCGATGCCGCGCACCCGGGGGTCGGCGGCGAGCAGGCGGGTGATGCGTCGCAGCTCGTGGGCCGCGAGGCCTCCCGGGATCGAGGCGGGGCAGCCGGGCGCCACCGAGCGGTCGCAGACGTCGACGTCGAGGTCGACGTGGATCGGGCCGCCGCCCGCCCCGGCGATGTGCAGGGCCTCGGCGGCGATCTCCGCAAGCGGGCGCTCCAGCAGCTCTTCGCGGTGGATCACGGTGATGCCCCAGTCGCGGGCACGCTGCCGGTAGGCGCGCGAGTTGGCGAAGTCGGCGATGCCGATCTGCACGATGCGGCGCGGGTTGAGCCCGGCCTCGACGAGCCGGCGCACGGGGGAGCCGTTGCTGCGGCCGTCGCGCAGGTCGTGGTGGGCGTCGAGGGTGATGAGCCCGGCGGTGTCGAGCGCGTCCCCGGCGACGCCGAGGGCGGCCGGCACGGTGAGCGCGTTGTCGCCGCCGAGCGCGACGAGCAGCTCGCTGCGCGCGGCGAGCTCGGCGAGCCGCGAGCACGCGGCACGCTCGCCCTCCTCGGTGTCGGGGTCCGCGAGGTCGCCCGCGTCGACGATGCGCAGCGCCTCGTCGAGCACGAGCTCGGCTTCCGCGCCGCGCCCCCCGGGGTGACCGGGCGCGACCAGGTGGGAGGAGTAGCGGCGCAGCGCGGCGCGGATCGCGGCGGGCGTCTCGTGCGCGGCGCTCGGCGAGAGCGAGGTGCGCGAGGTGGGCACGCCGACGAGCGCGAGGTCGCTCCGCTCGTCGCTCCGTCCGCCCGCCGGCCCGGGTGCCGGCCAGTCGCCGGTCCGCGGCCAGGAGGGATCGTGCGCGAGGGGCGGGGAGGCGGCTGCGGTGCTCATGCCTGCGACGCTAGCAAGCGGTCGTGATCGCGGCGATCCCCGGGCCTTGCCGCCCTGTCCGGGATACCGGACAATGGTCGGTGCGGGGCGGTCGCCCGGAGCGGGGGCATCGGATGGAATCGTGGACATGAGCAGCTCTTCGCACGCATCCGTCACCGCGCAGCACTCCGAGCCCGTCGTGCTCGGCGCCGGCCCCCTCCGCGTCGACGACGTCGTCGCCGTCGCCCGTCACGCCGCGCCCGTCGCACTCGCGCCCGAAGCGCTCGATCGCGTGGCCGCCAGCCGCCGCGTCATCGAGGAGCTCGCGAGCGACAGCCGCCCCCACTACGGCGTCTCCACCGGCTTCGGCGCCCTCGCCAGGGTGCAGATCCCCGTCGAGAAGCGCCAGCAGCTCCAGCGCAGCCTGATCCGCTCGCACGCCGCCGGCACCGGCCCCGAGGCTGAGCGCGAGGTCGTGCGCGCGCTCATGCTGCTGCGCCTGAACACCCTCGCCAGCGGGCGCACCGGGGTGCGGCCCGCGGTCGTCGAGAGCTACGCCGCGATCCTCAACGCGGGGATCACCCCCGTGGTGCACGAGTACGGCTCGCTCGGCTGCTCGGGCGACCTCAGCCCGCTCGCGCACTGCGCGCTCACCCTCATGGGGGAGGGGGAGGTGCGGGTGGGCGCGGACCCCGGCGCCGCCCCCGTGCCCGCCGCCGAGGCGCTCGCCGCCGCGGGCATCGCGCCGCTCGTGCTCGCCGAGAAGGAGGGGCTCGCGCTCATCAACGGCACCGACGGCATGCTCGGCATGCTCTGCCTCGCCCTGCACGACCTCGGCCGCCTGCTCGCGGTCGCGGATGTGGCGGCGGCGGCGAGCGTGGAGGCGCTGACCGGCACCGACGCGGTCTTCGCGGAGGATCTCCAGGCGCTGCGCCCGCACCCCGGCCAGGCGGACGCCGCCGCGAACATGCGCGCGGTGCTCGCGGGCTCCGGGCTGGTCCAGCGCCCCCGCGAGGGGGAGTTCACGCGCGTGCAGGACGCCTACTCGCTGCGCTGCGCCCCGCAGGTCCACGGCGCCGCCCGCGACACGGCGGCGCACGCCGCGCGCGTCGCCGCCGTCGAGCTCGTGTCGGCCATCGACAACCCCGTCGTCACCCCCGACGGCCGCGTCGAGTCGAACGGCAACTTCCACGGCGCCCCCGTCGCCTACGTGCTCGACTTCCTCGCGATCGCCGCGGCGGACGTCGCGAGCATCTCGGAGCGACGCACCGACCGCTTCCTCGACGTGGCCCGCAACCACGGGCTGCCCCCCTTCCTCGCGGCCGACGCCGGACTCGACTCGGGCCTCATGATCGCGCAGTACACCGCGGCGGGCATCGTCTCCGAGCTGAAGCGCCTCGCCTCGCCCGCGTCGGTCGACTCCATCCCCTCCTCGGCGATGCAGGAGGACCACGTCTCGATGGGCTGGCACGCCGGGCGCAAGCTGCGCCGCGCGATCGACGGCCTCGCGCGCGTGCTCGGCATCGAGCTGCTCGCCGCGACCCGCGCCCTCGACTTCCGCGCGGCCGCCGGCGCCGGCGATCCCGCCCCCGCGACCGCCGCCGTGCACGCCCTGTTCCGCACCCGCATCCCCGAGCCCGACACCGACGCCTTCCTCTCTCCCGCGATCACCGCCGCCCACGCCTTCGTCGCCGAGGGAGAGGTGCTCGCCGCCGTCGAGGGCGCCGTCGGCGCGCCGCTGCGCTGAGGAGCATCGTGGGCTCGCCGAAGTCACCCGCCGCCGATCAGACGCTGCGGATCCTGGGCCTCCTCGCGAGCTCGCGAGGGCCGCTCGCGGCGAGCATGATCTCGCAGCGGCTCGGGCTGCCCCGCTCGACGGTCTACCAGCTGCTCGCGGCCCTCCAGGACCACGGCTTCGTGATGCACCTGCCCGAGGAGCGGCGCTACGGGCTCGGGATCGCGGCCGTCGAGCTGAGCGGCGCCTACGCGCGCCAGGAGCCGCTCGCGCGGATCGGGCGCCCGCTCGTCACCGCGCTCGTGGATCGCGTGCGCCAGAGCTGCCACCTCGCGGTGCCCCACGGGCGCGACGTGCTCTATCTGATCGAGGAGCGCGCGCCCGGCTCGCCGCACCTCGTGAGCGACGTCGACGTGCGGCTTCCCGCGCAGCTGACGGCGAGCGGGCGCGCGATGCTCGCCGCGCTGCCGCCGTCGCAGCTGCGCGCCCTGTTCCCGGACCGGGAGGCCTTCGTGCACCGTCACGACGGAGGCGCGGACGACATCGACCGCTACTCGCGACTGCGCTCGGTGCTGGACGCGACGCGAGTGCGCGGCTACTCCGTCGAACGCGGATCCGTGACCCCCGGCCTCGCCTCGATCGGCGTCGCGGTGCTGGACCACCGTGGCTGGCCGGTCGCCGCGATCGCCACGACCTTCGCCGAGGGTGCGGTCGCCGAGGACGCGCTTCCCGCGCTCGCCGCCGAGGTGCAGCGCACCGCGGAGACGCTCTCGGCCCGCATCCACGGCCGCTCGCGGCGGGCGTGAGCGGCGGACGCGCCCGCAGCCCCGGCTCCGCCCGCCGCAGCGCAGGGAACGTGTAGAATGGTGAGCTGTACTTCGGCGAGGGGCGCTCCGGCGCCCGTGATCGACGCGGGACGGACTGCCTCAGCGGGCCATCTTGCTGCGTTGCAACGCAAGTGCGAGACACCAATCCTGGCGGCACTGCCGCCCTCATTGGGCGAGAGCCCGCAAGGAGAGAACACCATGAGCGAGACCAATCAGCTCGTCGCCACCGAACGCGACAACTTCGGCAAGGGCGCGGCCCGCAAGCTGCGCGCCGCCGGCCGGACCCCCGCGGTCGTCTACGGCCACGGCACCGACCCCGTGCACATCTCGGTCGAGACCCACCCCCTGAGCCTCATCATCCGCCACGCCAACGCGCTCATCGAGCTCGACCTCGCGGGCAAGAAGCAGCTCGTGCTCGTCAAGGACGTGCAGAAGGATCCGGTGCGCCAGGTCATCGAGCACGTCGACCTGCTCGTCGTGAAGAAGGGCGAGACCGTCGACGTCGAGGTGCCCGTCCACGTGCTCGGCGAGCCCTTCCCCGGCACCAACGCCCTGCAGGAGCTCAACACCCTGCACCTCAGCGTCCCCGCCACCGCGATCCCCGAGAACGTCGAGGTGAGCGTCGAGGGGCTCGAGGAGGGCACCCAGGTGCTCGCGGGCGATGTCACGCTGCCGAAGGGCGCGGCCCTGCTGGGCGACGCCGAGCAGCTCGTCGTCCACATCGTGGTGCCGCGCGGCGCCGGCGGCGCCGACGACGAGGCCGCCTCGGAGGAGGCCGCCGAGTAGTCGCGTCGCGCGTCCGGGCCCGTGGAGCATCGCCTGCTCGACGGGCCCGTTCGCGTTCTGGGAGGATGAATGATGTTCTGGCGCAAGCGGGAAAAGACGGAGGATCGCGTGTCCGGTGACAGCTGGCTGATCGTCGGCCTGGGCAATCCAGGCGCCAAGTACGAGGCGACGCGGCACAACGTGGGGCAGATGGCGCTCGACGTGCTCGCTGGCCGCCTCGGCTCCCGCTTCACCCCCCATCGCACGGGCGCCAGGATCGCCGAGGGGCGCGTCCGCCCGGGCGCGCCCAAGCTGATCCTCGCGAAGTCGAACGGCTACATGAACACCTCCGGTGGCCCGGTCTCGGCGCTCGCGAAGTACTTCGACGTGCCCGCGGAGCGCATCGTCGTCATCCACGACGAGCTCGATCTGCCCTTCGACACCCTGAAGCTCAAGCTGGGCGGCGGCCACGGCGGCCACAACGGCCTGCGCGACATCGCGAAGGCGCTCGGCACGCCCGCTTTCCTGCGCGTGCGCGTCGGCATCGGACGGCCGCCCGGGCAGCAGGACCCCGCCGACTTCGTGCTGCGCCCCTTCGGCGCCTCCGAGCGCGGCACGCTTCCGGTGCTGCTGGAGGACGCCGCCGACGCCGCCGAGGCGCTCGTCGACGAGGGACTGCTCGCGGCGCAGCAGCGTTTTCACGGGCGGGATGCGAAGTGACGCTGCGGGGGATCGACCGGCTGCTGGAGGCCTCGGCGAGCTTCGCGCGCGCACTGGAGGTGAGCGGGGAGGACGCCGAGTTCTCCGTCGCGGCCGAGGGGCTGCGCGCGCCGCTCATCGCGGGCCTGCTGCGCCGCCGCAGGGAGGCGGGGGACCGGGGAGCGCTGCTCGTCGTCGCGGCGACCAGCCGCGAGGCCGACGCGCTGCGCACGGCGCTCGCCTCGCTCATGCCCGAGGCTGAGACGGCGGAGTTCCCCGCGTGGGAGACGCTGCCGCACGAGCGGCTGAGCCCGAGCGCCGAGACGGTGGGGCGGCGCGCCGCGGCCCTGCGACTGCTGCGCGAGCACGACGGCTCGCGCCCCCTGGTCCTCGTGGCCTCGGTGCGGGCAGCCCTGCAGCCCGTGTCGCCGCACGCCGCCCAGGCCGAGCCGCTGCTGCTGCGCGCCGGCGAGCCCGCTGAGGCTGGCGGTGAGCTCGGCCTCGACGCGGTGGCGCGCGAACTGGTGCTGCGCGCCTACACGCGCGTCGACATGGTCACTCGTCGCGGCGAGTTCGCGGTGCGCGGCGGCATCCTCGACGTCTTCCCGCCCGAGGCGGGACAGGCGGTGCGCGTCGACTTCTTCGGCGAGGAGGTCGATCAGATCCGCCGCTTCGCCGTCTCCGATCAGCGCAGCGCCGGTGATCCGATCCCGGAGGTGGAGCTCTGGCCCGCCCGCGAGCTGCTCCTCACCGAGGGGGTGCGGGAGCGCGCGGCGGAACTGCTGCCGCGTTTCCCCGCCCTCGGCGCCCTGCTCGAGAAGATGAGCCAGGGGATCCCGGTCGAGGGCATGGAGAGCCTGCTGCCGCAGCTCGTGGACGGACTGCGGCCGCTCACGGCGCTGCTGCCCGAGGGCGGGGCCGTGCTCGTCGCCTCCCCGGAGCGGGTGGCGGGACGGGCCGTGAGCCTCGCCGAGACGAACCGGGAGTTCCTGGAGGCCGCGTGGAGCGCGGCCACGGCGGGGGCCGACGCCCCGGTGCCCACGGACGACCGCGGCATGCTGTCGCTCGGCGAGCTGCGGGCCGCCGCCGCGGGGCGTCCGTGGTGGACGGTCTCGACCTTCGCGGCCGACGAGGACGCGATGGCGGAGGACGCGACGACGCCGGCGCCCGCCGCCTCCGCGGGCGATCCGCTCGCGATCACCGTCGCGGGCGGGGCCTTCCCGCGCCACGCACCCGGCGCCGAGGCGACGGGCTCGGCGATCCGGCTCTTCTCCGAGCGGCTGCGCGAGGGCTGGCACGTGGTCGTCACCGCGCAGGGTACGGGCCTCGTGGAGCGCGCCCGCGACGTGCTCGCAGAGGCGGGCGCTGCGGCCCGCATCGTCGAGGAGCTGCCGGATCGGCTGGACGACGGCGTGGTGTACCTCGTGGCGGGCACCGCGTGGTCGGGCTTCGAGAGCGCGGAGGCGAAGCTGCTGCTCGCCACCGAGGCCGAGTTCTTCGGCCGCTCGGCCGGAGCCCAGGCCGCGGGCGGGCAGAAGCTCGCGAAGCGCCGCGGCAAGAACGTGGTCGACCCGCTGAAGCTCGTGCCCGGCGACTACGTGGTGCACGAGACGCACGGCATCGGGCAGTTCGTGGAGCTCACGCAGCGCATGGTGCCGACCGGCATCGGCCGCGACGCCACGAAGGCGCTGCGCGAGTACCTGGTGCTCGAGTACGCCTCGAGCAAGCGCGGCATGCCCAAGGACAAGCTCTACGTGCCCACCGACCAGCTCGATCAGCTCTCGCGCTACGTCGGCGGCGAAGCGCCGGCGCTGTCGAAGATGGGCGGCAGCGACTGGGCGAACGCCAAGAAGAAGGCACGCAAGGCCGTGCGCGACATCGCGGTCGAGCTGGTGAAGCTCTACTCGGCGCGCGTCGCCTCCAAGGGCCACGCCTTCTCTCCCGACACGCCCTGGCAGCACGAGCTCGAAGAGGCCTTCCCCTACGCGGAGACGCTGGATCAGCTCACCACCATCGAGGAGGTGAAGCGCGACATGGAGCGGCCGATCCCGATGGATCGCCTGCTCGCCGGCGACGTCGGCTTCGGCAAGACCGAGGTGGCGGTGCGCGCGGCCTTCAAGGCGGTGCAGGACGGCAAGCAGGTCGCCATGCTCGTGCCGACCACGCTGCTCGTGAACCAGCACCTGGAGACCTTCCAGAACCGTTTCGCCGGCTTCCCGGTGCGGCTGCGGCCGCTCAGCCGCTTCCAGTCGGAGAAGGAGTCGCGCGACACCATCGTGGGGCTCGCCGCGGGGACCGTGGACGTCGTCATCGGCACGCACCGGCTGCTCTCGGAGAGCATCGTCTACAAGGATCTGGGCCTGCTCATCATCGACGAGGAGCAGCGCTTCGGCGTCGAGCACAAGGACGCGCTGAAGAAGCTGAAGACCGGCGTCGACATCCTCGCGATGAGCGCGACGCCGATCCCGCGCACCCTCGAGATGGCGGTGACCGGCATCCGCGAGATGTCGACGCTCGCCACGCCTCCGGAGGACCGGCACCCGATCCTCACCTTCGTCGGCCCGCGCAGCGACAAGCAGATCACGGCCGCGATCCGGCGCGAGCTGCTCCGCGAGGGACAGGTGTTCTTCGTGCACAACCGGGTGCAGTCGATCGGGCGCGTCGCCGCGCACATCTCGGAGCTCGTGCCGGAGGCGCGGGTGGCGGTGGCGCACGGGCGGCTCAGCGAGCACCAGCTCGAGCAGGTCGTGCAGGACTTCTGGGAGCGGAAGTTCGACGTGCTCGTCTCCACGACGATCGTGGAGACCGGGCTCGACATCGCGAACGCCAACACGATCATCATCGACTCGGCCGACAAGTACGGGCTGAGCCAGCTGCACCAGCTGCGCGGTCGCGTGGGGCGCAGCCGGGAGCGCGCCTACGCCTATTTCCTCTACGACCCCGAGAAGCCCCTCACCGAGCACGCGCACGAGCGCCTGGAGACCCTGGCCGCGAACAACGAGCTGGGCTCCGGCATGCAGGTCGCGCTGAAGGATCTCGAACTGCGCGGAGCGGGCAATCTGCTCGGTGGCGAGCAGTCGGGGCACATCGCGGGCGTGGGCTTCGACCTCTACCTGCGCATGATCGGCGAGGCGGTGAACACCTTCAAGGGTGAGGAGGCCACCGGCCCGGTCGAGCTGGTGCTCGAACTGCCGGTCGACGCCCACATCCCCGAGAGCTACGTGGAGAGCGAGCGGCTGCGCCTGGAGGCCTACCAGAAGTTCTCCGCCGCCTCGCACCCGCAGGCCCCCGAGGATCACGTCGCGCTCGTGCTCGACGAACTGCGCGACCGCTACGGGGAGCCTCCGGCCGAGGTGCAGCGGCTCGCGGCCGTCTCGGCGCTGCGGCGGCGCGCCGCCAGGCTCGGCCTCGCGAAGGTGGTGGCGGCCGGTCCCTCCCTGCGCCTGGAGCCGGTCAAGCTGCCCGATTCGCGCCGCATGCGCATGAACCGCATGTATCCTGGCGCGCGCTACACGGAGGCGACGGGCACGCTGCAGGTGCCGCTTCCGGGGGGAACGGCCTCCTCCCGCAGCCCGCTCGCGGGCGTGGGGCAACGGCACGTGGGCGACGAATCGGACATCGTCGCGTGGACCGGCCGCGTGCTCGCGACGCTGCTCGAAGAGGATCCGCCGGCCTCGCCCTGAGGCGTCGCGCGGCCGCGGCCGGCCGGAATCACGGAAGGGGCCCGGACGCCGAGCGCCCGGACCCCTTCCGTGCGAGCTCTTACTTGCTGCAGAGCTCCTCGAGCTTCGAGCTCGCCGAGGTCAGTGCCTCGGTGCGCTCGTTGAGCTCGGTCTGCAGCTCCTGGCTCTTCTGCTGCAGCTCCTGGCTCTTCTGCTGGAGCTCGTCGAGCTTCGCCATCGCCTCGGGGTCGCTCGGATCCAGATCCGAGAGGTCCGAGAGCTCCTGGAACGCGGAGAGGTCGATCGCCGAGATCGTGTCGGCGAAGGTCTGGTACTCGTCGACGAAGCCGTCGAGGGCGTCCTTCACCTCGGCGTTGGTGACCTTCTTCTGCGCATCGCCGAGTGCGTCGAGCACGGGCTGAAGGGTCGCGCCCAGGTCGATGTCCTCGCCCTGCATGGCGTCCTGAAGCGCCTGCTGCGTGTCCGCCTGGGACTGCGAGACGACCTCGGTCATGGTGTCCTCGGCGATCTGGCACGCCTCGGCGACGCTCTGGCCGCCGGCGCAGGAGGCCAGGCTCAGCGTGAGCAGCGCCGCGCCGACCGTTCCGGCCGCCTTGAACATCGTCTTCTTGCGGGTCATGTGTGGGGTCCCCCCTCAGCTTGTTCTGGTAGAGGCGATAGCTGATCGCCCGTAGCAGCGTAGCAGGCGCCGGGAGGCGGGGGCGGGCCGCGATACGACGGCGCGCGAGCCGTGGACGCGTCGAAGGTCTCTGCGAGGGAGCCCGGCGTGACGTCCCGGCGCAGGCCGCTAGGCTGTGTGAGCATGACGACCCCAGCCGAGGAACCGTCCGATCCGATCGCCGCGCTGCAGCGCACGGTGCGCGCCCTGGTCTTCCCCGGGGGATGCGCGTGGCACGCCGAGCAGAGCCACGAGTCGCTCACCCGCTACCTCGTGGAGGAGACCGCCGAGTTCATCGATGCGGTGGAGCGCGAGCTGCCGGTGGAGGAGGTGCGATCCGAGCTCGGGGACGTGCTCTACCAGGTGCTCTTCCACGCGGCGATCGCGGAGCGGGACGGCGAGGGCTACGATCTGGCCAGCGTCGCCGAGTCGCTGAACGAGAAGCTCATCGCCCGGCACCCGCACGTCTTCGGCGACCGCGGGCCGATGACGGCGGCGGAGCTGAACGCCGAGTGGGAGCGGCTCAAGGAGGACGCCGCCGGCGAGGACCGGGGGTCCCGGAGCCCGCTCGACGGCATCCCGGCGTCCATGCCGGCGCTCGCGCGCGCGGCGAAGGTCGTGGACCGGCTCCGGCGCGCGGGGCTCATCAACCCCTCGGCGGCGGAGCGCTCGCACGAGGATCCGCTCGCCGCGGTGATCGGCCCCGACGAGCAGCGGCTCGCCGAGTTCGGCATCGGCGACGCGATGCTCGCGCTGGTGACGCGCGCGAACGCGGCCGGAGTCGACCCGGACCGGGCACTGCGGCTCGCCGTGGACCGGCTCGCCGCCCGCGCCCTGCACACGGGCGACTGATCGGGATCAGAGGATCAGCCCGTGCAGGCGGGCAGTCGAGACTGCCGCGTGCCGGCTCGACACGCCGAGCTTCGACATCGCCGCCTGCATGTAGCTCTTCACTGTGCTCTCCGTGAGCCCGAGCGCCGAGCCGATCTGCGCGTTGCTGAGGCCGAGCGCGGCGTGGGCGACCACGTCGAGCTCTCGGCGGGAGAGGGACGATGCGACGCCCTCCCGCGGCGCGGGGCGCTGCGGTTCGCTCCCGCAGCCCGCCGAGGCCAGGCGCCGTTCGAGGGAGGCGAGCCGCTCGCGGAGGGCGGGATCCTCGACCTCGGCGACGATGCGGCGCAGCTCGGCCTGGCTGCTGCGCAGCGATTCGAGCAGCGGAGCGGGCGCCGCGGCGTGGACCGGTCGTTCCAGCGAGGCGGCCGCGAGGCGCCGCTCGACCTCGTCCTGCACCCGGATCTCCTGGGCGAGGTCCCCGGCCACGCCCGCGGCCGCGTTCACGAACGAGGCGTCGTGCACGGAGCCTCCCCGGGTGCCCGCGTAGAGCACGGCGCGCACCCGCCGCTCCACGACGACCGGCATCGCGACGAGCAGCATGATGTCCTCCGCGTTGATCTCGGTGTCGTAGTCGTGCGTGATCTGCCGCGAGCGCATGTAGTCGGTGGTCAGCCGCGGCCGGAGCTCGTGCATCGCCCGCCCCCCGAGCCCCCTGCCGCTTTCGACGCGCAGGCCGTCGAGGCTCATGGTGCGGTGCCCGGCGAGCGCGGTGACGGTCGCGACCCCGTCGCTCACGAAGCCGCCGAAGGCGAGGGGGAGGCGCGTCGCGCGCGCGAACTCCGCGACCGCGTCGTCGAGCACCCGCTGCGCGGGCGCGTCGGTGAGCTTCGTCATCGTGACTACCAACTTTCGGAGGTGTTTCCTGCGGGCTGGGGTGCCTAGCATCGTGAGCGCACCTCGCAGCGTTGCGGTGTGCGTGATCACCGATTCATAGGAGAAGCAGTGGCCTCACACGAATCATCATCAGCTTACGGTGCGTATCGGCAGATCGCTGACCGGGCCCGCCGGGATCCCGAGGGCTTCTGGCTGGAGACCGCCACGGCGCTCGAGTGGCAGACGTCTCCCTCGCGCGCCCTCGATGAGCGAGGGGAGGCCGAGTGGCGCTGGTTTCCGGACGGCGAGCTCAACGTCTGCGCCAACGCCCTCGACCGGCACGTCGCGGCAGGGCGCGGCGAGGACACCGCGCTGATCTACGACTCCGCGATGACCGGAACGAAGGCGCGGTTCAGCTACGCGACGCTGCGAGACAGGGTCGCCGCCTTCGCGGGGGTGTGGAGACGGTGATCGTCCACGACCGGGAGGCCGTCCCCGGTTCCGCGGCGGACTTCTCGGGCGAGCTCGGGATCGAGTGGCTCGACTGGGCGGAGACCGAGGCCGCCGCCACCCCGGCTGATCCCGTGCCGCTGCGCGCGGAGGAGCCGCTCTACATCCTCTACACCTCGGGCACCACGGGCAGCCCGAAGGGCGTTGTGCGCGACAGCGGCGGCTACGCGGTGGCGCTCTCCTGGGTGATGCGCAACGTCTACGACTTCGGTCCGGGCGACACGATCTTCACCGCCTCGGACGTGGGGTGGGTCGCCGGCCACCCCTTCATCGTCTACGGCCCGCTGCTCGCCGGGGGCACCACGGTGCTCTACGAGGGCAAGCCGGTCGGCACGCCGGATGCTGGCGCGTTCTGGCGGGTCCTCTCCGTGTACCGCGCCAAGGTGCTCTCCACGGCGCCGACGGCGCTGCGCGCGATCCGGCGCGAGGATCCCGAGCTCGCGGAGCGTGCGGGGCACGAGCTCTCCCTGCTTCTGCCGCCCGGCGGGCTGCTCGAGATCTGGGGCAGCCGCCAGCGCTTCATCGACTCCTACCTCAGGGCCTTCCCGGCTACTACGCGACGGGCGACGCCGGCCACTTCGACGAGGACGGCTACCGAGGAGCTCGCCGCCGAGCTCGTGCGCCTGGTGCGCGAGCACATCGGCCCCGTCGCGGCCTTCCGCGACGTCACGATCCTCGAACGCCTGCCGAAGACCCGCTCCGGCAAGATCCTGCGCAAGACCATGCGTCAGATCGTGGACGGCGAACCCTACGCGGTGCCGGCCACGATCGAGGATCCGGCCGTGATCGACGATCTCATCGCGGCGCTGGCGACGACGGTGTCCGCGCCGGCGACGCAGGCCGTGTCCGTGCCTCGGTAGAGATTCGGACTCAAATCCCAATACCCTCGATTGAACACCATCCATGCGGCAAGGAGGCCCCATGTCATCTGATCCGAACACGCTCGACGAGCACCCGTCCATCGATTACGAGGCGTTCCAGGCGAAGCCCGAGTTCCAGGAGATGAAGCGCGACTTCCGGCGCTTCGTCTTCCCGCTCACGGTCGCGTTCATGCTCTGGTTCCTGCTGTTCGTCGTGCTCGGCACCTACGCGCACGCGCTCTACGCCGTGCCGTTCCTCGGCCTGAACGTGGGACTGTGGCTCGGCATCGCGCAGTTCGTCACGACCTTCGCGATCACCACCTGGTACGTGTCGTGGGCCAACAAGCACCACGACCCCCGCATCACCGCCCTGCGAGCGGAGCTCGAGACCCTCGAAGCCGCGGGCACCGGTTCCCGATCCGACGACGCCGAGGGAGGCGCACGATGAACCCGACCGTCTTCCACACCGCGGAGCCCGTGGCCGCGACGCAGAACACGGCACTCAACATCTCGATCTTCCTCGTCTTCGTGATCGTGACGATGGTGATCGTGATCCGCGCGAGCCGCAACAACAAGACCGCCGCCGACTTCTACGCGGGCGGCCGCTCCTTCTCCGGCACGCAGAACGGCATCGCGATCGCGGGCGACTACCTCTCGGCGGCGTCGTTCCTCGGCATCTGCGGTGCGATCGCGATCAACGGCTACGACGGCTTCCTGTACTCCATCGGCTTCCTCGTGGCGTGGCTCGTCGCGCTGCTGCTCGTCGCCGAGCTCATGCGCAACACCGCGAAGTTCACGATGGCCGATGTGCTCTCCTTCCGCCTGAAGCAGCGCCCCGTGCGCATGGCGGCGGCCCTCACCACCCTCGCGGTGACGTTCTTCTACCTGCTCGCGCAGATGGTGGGCGCCGGGGGCCTCGT
The DNA here is from genome assembly GCF_002982315.1 of Leucobacter massiliensis. Taxonomy (GTDB): domain Bacteria; phylum Actinomycetota; class Actinomycetes; order Actinomycetales; family Microbacteriaceae; genus Leucobacter; species Leucobacter massiliensis. The sequence continues at coordinate 18,210 of NZ_MWZD01000017.1, forward strand.
GTCGCTGCTGCTCGGGATCCCGGCCGACAACAAGCTCGGCACGTGGATCGTGATCGCGGCCGTGGGCTTCGTGATGATCTTCTACGTGCTCATCGGCGGCATGAAGGGCACCACCTGGGTGCAGATCATCAAGGCGGTGCTGCTCATCGCGGGCGCGGCCGCGATGACGATCTGGGTGCTCGCGCTGCACGGCTTCAACCTCGCTGCGGTGCTGGATGCGGCCGTGAACAACCCGGAGAACGCCAACGGCGCGGCGATCCTCGCGCCGGGCATCAAGTACGGGGCGAATCCGATCGACTTCATCTCGCTCGCCCTCGCCCTCGTGCTCGGAACCGCGGGCCTGCCGCACGTGCTCATGCGCTTCTACACGGTGCCGACGGCGAAGGAGGCGCGCAAGTCTGTGGTGTGGGCGATCTGGCTGATCGGCTTCTTCTACCTCTTCACTCTCGTGCTCGGCTACGGCGCCGGTGCGCTGGTCGGTCCCGAGACGATCGCGGGAGCGCCGGGCGGGGAGAACTCTGCCGCGCCCCTGCTGGCCTACCAGCTGGGCGGGCCGGTGCTGCTCGGCTTCATCTCGGCGGTGGCCTTCGCGACGATCCTCGCGGTCGTGGCCGGCCTCACGATCACGGCCTCGGCATCCTTCGCGCACGACATCTACAACGCGGTGATCAAGAAGGGCACGGCCTCCGCGAAGCAGGAGGTGAAGGTGGCGCGCTTCACGACGCTCGGCATCGGCATCATAGCGATCCTGGGCGGCATCCTCGCGCAGGGGCAGAACGTGGCGTTCCTCGTCGCGCTCGCCTTCGCGGTCGCGGCCTCCGCGAACCTGCCGACGATCCTCTACTCGCTGTTCTGGAAGAACTTCACGACCCGCGGTGCGGTCTGGTCGATGATCGGCGGCCTGCTGACGGCCGTCGTGCTCATCGCGTTGTCGCCGGTGGTGTCCGGCAGCGAGAAGGCGATGATCCCCGGCGCCGACTTCGCGATCTTCCCGCTGTCGAACCCCGGCATCATCTCGATCCCCGTCGGGTTCCTGCTCGGCTGGATCGTGTCGGTGCTCGACAACCGTGCCGAGTCGAAGAAGCTGGCTGCGGAGATGGAGGTGCGCGCGCTCACCGGCTTCGGTGCTGAGCCGCCCGTCAACCACTAGCGGGCTCGCCCGGCGCCTCGCGCGCCGCGTCCCGGGGACCCGCGGTCGAGACCGCTCGTCCCCGGGACGTCGTCGTGTGAGGGGAGGAAAGAGGGAGCGGTCACGCCGCGGGCGGGAAGGATGGAAGAATGGGTGCTTATGGCAGCACCCGTGAATCCGCCGCGCGGCATGCGCGACTTCCTCCCCGCCGACAAGGCCCGGCGCGAGCACGCGCTCGGCATCATCCGGGGGGTCTACCGCGCGCACGGCTTCGACGAGATCGAGACGCCCGTGGTCGAGGACTACGCGCGGCTGCACGCCGGGCTCGGCGGGGACAACGAGAAGCTCAGCTTCTCGATCCTGAAGCGCGGGATCCGGCCCGAGGCGCTCGCCGCCGCAGCCAAGGCGGGCGACGCCGAGGCCCTCGCCGACCTCGGGCTGCGCTTCGACCTGACCGTGCCGCTCACCCGCTTCTACGCCAGCCACCGCGCTGAGCTTCCCCCCGTCTTCCGCTCCATCCAGATCGCGCCCGTGTGGCGGGCCGAGCGCCCGCAGAAGGGGCGCTACCGGCAGTTCGTGCAGGCCGACATCGACATCATCGGGGAGGCCGGGCCGCTCGCCGAGATGGAACTCATCACCGCCACCTCCCAGGCGCTCGCGGCGCTCGGCCTGCAGGGCTGCGTGATCCGCGTCAACGACCGCCGCATCCTCTTCGGGCTGCTGGAGCGCTGCGGCTTCGCGGCGGACACCCACGACCGCGCCCTCATCACCGTCGACAAGCTCGACAAGATCGGCGCCGCCGGCGTCGTCGACGAGCTGCGCGAGATCGACGCCGCCGCGTCCGAGCGGCTCGGCGAGGTGCTGGCCGCCGTCGAGCCGGCGCTCGCGGGGGAGGGGATCCCGCTCACCCGCTCCGCGATCGCCGCCGCGCTGCCGGGCGCTGCCGAGCAGCCGGGCGCCGCCGCAGGCATCGAGAACCTGGCCGCGCTGGGCGAGGCACTCGCCGGCGCGCTGCCCGAGGGGGTCGAGCTGCGCTTCGATCCGACCCTCGTGCGCGGCATGGGCTATTACACCGGCACCATCTTCGAGGTCGCGCACCCCGGATCGGGCAGCTCGGTCGGCGGCGGCGGCCGCTACGACGGCATGGTGGGACGCTTCCTCGGACAGGACGTGCCCGCAGTCGGCTTCTCGATCGGCTTCGAGCGGGTCGTCGACCTCATCGCGCTGCCGGAGGCGAGCGGGCCGGAGGCGGTCGCGCTGATCGCGGACGCCGATGCGGAGCTCGCGGATCTGCTCGCGCTCAAGCGCGAGCTGGTGGCGCGCGGCCACCGCGTGCGGATCGAGAAGCGCCAGAAGAACATGAAGGCGCTCCTCGCCCGGGTCGCCGCCGAGGGCTTCGCCGCCATCGCCAACGTGCGCGCCGGCGTGCGCGACGCCGACGCCCTCGAGCTCCGCCCCCTCGCGGGCGGGGCCGCTCCAGGGCGGCTGCCCTAGACTGGGTCGCGGCGCGCAGCAGCACGCCGCAGACCGGCAGACAGAACTCCGAAGGAGCGCATGGTGGCATTTATCGACGCGGTGATCGCCCGAGAGATCCTCGATTCACGCGGCAACCCGACCGTTGAGGTCGAGGTGGGCCTGACCGACGACTCCGTGGGCCGCGCCGCGGTTCCCTCCGGCGCCTCAACCGGGGCCTTCGAGGCCTACGAGCTGCGCGACGGCGAGCAGGACCGCTATCTCGGCAAGGGCGTCACCAAGGCCGTCGACGCCGTCTTCGACGAGCTCGGCCCCGCGATCGAGGGCTTCGCCGCCGACGACCAGCGCGTCATCGACGCCGTGCTCAAGGAGGTCGACGGCACCGACAACAAGCAGCGCGTCGGCGCCAACGCGATCCTCGGCGTCAGCCTCGCCACCGCGCACGCCGCCGCGGCCGCCGCCGAGCTGCCCCTCTACCGCTACCTGGGCGGCCCCAACGCGAGCACGCTCCCCGTGCCGCTCATGAACATCATCAACGGCGGCGCGCACGCCGACACCGGCGTCGACATCCAGGAGTTCATGGCGGTGCCGCTCGGCGCCGAGACCTTCTCCGAGGGCCTCCGCTGGGGCGTCGAGGTCTACCACGCGCTGAAGGCGCTGCTCAAGGAGCAGGGCCTCGCCACCGCACTCGGCGACGAGGGCGGCTTCGCGCCGGATCTGCCGCACAACTCGGCCGCGCTCGACCTGATCGTGGAGGCCATCACGCGCGCGGGCCTCGAGCCGGGCCGCGACGTGGCCGTGGCGCTCGACGTCGCGTCCACCGAGTTCTTCGAGAACGGGGTCTACCGCTTCGAGGGGCAGGACCGCACGGCCGCCGAGATGACCGCCTACTACGCGGATCTGCTCGACCGATACCCGCTCGTCTCGATCGAGGACCCGCTCGCCGAGGACGACTGGGAGGGCTGGCAGCAGCTCACCTCCGAGCTCGGCGACCGCGTGCAGCTCGTCGGCGACGATCTCTTCGTCACCAACCCGGAGCGCCTGGCCGACGGCATCGCGAAGGGCGCCGGCAACTCGCTGCTCGTCAAGGTCAACCAGATCGGAACCCTCACCGAGACGCTCGACGCCGTGCAGCTCGCGCAGCGCTCCGGCTACACCGCGATCCTGTCGCACCGCTCGGGAGAGACTGAGGACGTCACCATCGCCGACCTCGCCGTCGCCACCGACTGCGGCCAGATCAAGACCGGCGCTCCCGCCCGCAGCGAGCGCGTCGCGAAGTACAACCAGCTGCTGCGCATCGAAGAGGAGCTCGGAGCCGCCGCCCGCTACGCGGGACGCGGCGCCTTCCCGCGCTTCTCGGCCTGAGCCCCGCCCCCGGTGCCCCCGCCGCCGGGGGCACCGGGCCACCGTCCCCACACTCCCGAGGACCGAGCATGAACGACACGAGCACCAGCAGCGGCGGGGTGCGCCGCTGGGCAGGTGACCTCAGTGCGTGGGCCAGCAGCCTGCGCTTCAGCGGCTTCACCGCGCTCGTCGTCGTGCTCGTCCTCGCGGGGGCGATCATCGTGAGCCCGACGCTCTCGACCTTCGTGCAGCAGCGGCGGGAGATCGCCGAGCTGCGCGAGAGCGTGCGGCAGCACCAGGAAGCCGTCACCGAGATCGACGCCGAGCGCGCGAAGTGGAAGGACCCGGTCTACATCCGCTCGCAGGCCCGAGACCGGCTCTTCTACGTGATGCCCGGCGAAACGCAGCTCAATGTGATCGACGACATCGTGATGCCCAGCGACGCCGAGGAGGAGACGAACGCGGAGCTCACGCGCATCGAGAGCGCATGGGCGCGCGGCCTCGCAGCGTCCTTCCTGGGGGCGGGCCTCACAGATGCCCCGCCCGAGGAACTCGCCGGAGACGGCGGCGGGGCCTCGTCCGAAGCCCCGGGCGTCGAGGACCCCGCCACCGGAGACTCCGCACCCACCGACCCCGCCACCGAGGAGACCCAGCCATGAGCCGCCCGCCCTACACCGAGCCGACCGCCCAGGACATCGCGGCGGTGAGCGAACAGCTGGGACGCGAGGCCCGCGGCGTCGTCGGGATCGCGGCCCGTGCGGCCGACGGCGATCCCGCCGTGGTGGCGACGGCCCCGCGCCTGCCCGACGGCTCACCGTTCCCCACCTTCTACTACCTGTGCCACCCGGAGGCGGTCGCGGCGGCCTCACGGCTGGAGGCCGCCGGCGTGATGCAGGAGTTCAATGAGCTGCTCGCCGAGGACGAGGAGCTGCGCGAACGCTACCGGCGCGCCCATGAGCAGTACATCGCGGATCGCGACAGCGTGGGTGAGGTGCCCGAGCTGGCCGGCGTCAGCGCCGGCGGAATGCCCACGCGCGTCAAGTGCCTGCACGCGCTCATCGGTCACGCGCTCGCCGCAGGACCGGGCGTGAACCCGATCGGCGACCTCGCGCTCGAGCGCTGTGACTGGAACGGCTGAGCGGCCGGCCGAACGCCCGAACATCCGCAGAAGCATCGGTCCCCGCCCGCATTTCCGGGCGATATGCGCTTTTTTCATGCGCTTTCCGCCGAAACGGCAGGACTCGCCGATGAAAGCGGGTAAAGTGAAAGCCGTGGGCGCCCGACGCCCGCTTTTTCTGTGCCCGTGAGGTGGGCACGCATCACGCTCATAGCCCCAAGGAGACTGCTTCGTGGCGAAGAAGATTCTGATCGTCGGCGGCGGCTACGCCGGCTTCTACACCGCATGGAAGCTGGAGAAGCTGCTGCGTGCGGGCGAGGCCGAGGTGACGATCGTCGATCCGCTGCCCTACATGGCCTATCTGCCGTTCCTGCCCGAGGTCGCCTCGGGGTCGATCGAGCCGCGTCACGCGGTCGTCGCCCGCCGGCGCCACCTGAAGACCACCGCGAACATCGCCGGCAAGGTGACGGGCATCTCACACGCGACGAAGACCGCCACCGTCACCCCGAACGCAGGGGAGCCCTTCGAGTTCGCCTACGACCACATCGTCGTCACCACCGGCTCCGTCTCCCGCACCTTCCCGATCGCGGGCATCGCCGACAACGCGATCGGCATGAAGACCATCGAGGAGGCCGTCGCGGTCCGCGACCGCCTCGTCGGCAACTTCGAGCGCGCCTCCTCCCTGCCGAAGGGCTCGGCCGAGCGCGCCCGCCTGCTCACCGTCACCGTGGTGGGCGGCGGCTTCGCCGGCATCGAGACGATCTCCGAGCTGCGCTCCTTCGCGACCTCGCTGCTGCGCCGCTACCCCGAGATCTCCTTCGACGAGACGGTGTTCCACCTGGTCGAGGCGATGGGGCGGATCATGCCCGAGGTGTCGCAGCAGACCGCCGACTGGGTCGTGAAGGATCAGACCCGGCGCGGGGTGCAGATCCACCTCGACACGCAGCTCTCCTCCGCGGTCGGCGGCAAGATCGAGCTCTCCACCGGTGAGCACTTCGAGTCCGACCTCATCGTGTGGACCGCCGGCGTCATGCCGCGGCCGTTCCTGCGCGGCACCGACCTGCCCATCGGCCCCCGCGGGCACGTCATCGGCAGCCCGACGCTCCGGATCACCACCGAGGACGGCGAGGCGCTCGAGGGCGCCTGGACCGCGGGCGACACCTCGCAGGTGCCCGACATCTCCCCGACCCCCGGCCCCGGCGGCTTCTGCGTGCCCAATGCGCAGCACGCCGTGCGCCAGGGCAAGCTGCTCGCCAAGAACATCGCCGCCGATCTGCGCGGCGAGGGCGTGCGCGAGTACAACCACAAGAACAAGGGCGCGGTCGCGGGCCTCGGCGTGAACACGGGCGTGTTCCAGTCGGGCAAGTTCGCGATGAAGGGGTACTTCGCGTGGCTCGCGCACCGCTTCTACCACGGCCTCGCAATCCCCTCGTGGGAGCGCAAGTGGCGCGTGTTCGGCGGCTGGGTCGGCCACTTCTTCCTCGGCCGCGACATCGTGGGCATCGAGGCCGTGCAGCAGCCCCGTGAGATCTTCGAGGAGTTCGCCGCGCGGCCCAAGGCCTAGCCGCTTCTCCGCTGCGGGATCTCCGAAGCCGCAGCCCTCACGCAGGAACCCCCGCTGTCGCCGACCGCGGGGGTTCCTGCGTTGCGAGTGCTCCCGCGGCTGGTGAGCCGCGCGCCTCCGGCGGAAAAACACGATGCGTTTTTCCCTAAGCCTCCGGCGCAGGCGCGTGCTTCGAGAGGAAGGCGTACATCTCGGTGTCGTCAACCCCGGGGAAAGTGCCCGTGGGCAGCGGCGAGAGCACATGCGCGTGCATGCGCGCGCTCGGCCACGCCTTGCCCTGCCAGCGCGCCAGCAGCTCCGGGCTGGGCGTGCGGCAGCACGCCGGATCCGGGCAGCTCGACACGCGCCGCTCCTGCGTGTCGCGGCCGCGGAACCACTTCGCGTCGTCGAACGGCACCCCGCAGGCGATCGCGAACGGCCCCTGCTCGGCGTCCCCGGTCTGCACGCTCGACCAGAAGGTGCCCGCCGGCGTGTCCGTGTACTGGTAGAACTCGCTCGTCCGGTTCGTCCGGTTGAAGGCGGTGCGGCCGCCCCACTTGTGACACAGGATCTCGCCCTCGATCACCCCGGAGTCGTCGCTCGGGAACGGGGTCCCGTCGTTCTCGTAGCCGCGCATCAGGGCGCCCGCACCATCCGCACGGTAGTGGTGCACGCGGAGGTCGAGGTGCCGGGTGGCGAGATTCGTGAAGCGGTGAGCGGCGGCCTCGTGCGTCACGCCGAAGGCGTCGCGCAGATCCTCGATCGCGAGATTGCGATTGCGCTTCGCCTGCTGCAGCAGATCCACCGCGCGAGCCTCCGGCATCAGGCACGCCGCCGCGAAGTAGTTGATCTGCAGCCGCTGCTCCAGGAACTCCGCGTAGCTCGCGGGTTCCGTGTGCCCGAGCACCCGGTGCGCCATCGCCTGCAGCGCCAGCGAACGCAGGCCGTGCCCGCCCGGGATCGAGGCCGGCGGCAGGTAGATGCGGCCGTTCTCCAGATCCGTGATGCTGCGCGTGTTCGAGGGCAGCTCGTCGACGAAGATCAGGGTGAAGCCCAGCAGCTCGGCCGCCAGGGCCACCTCGCGGTGCGTGACCGCGCCGGTCGTGTGCCCGATCCGGCGCATCAGATCGGAGGCGACCAGCTCGATCTCGTTGATGTAGTTGTCGCGTTCCCGCATCTGCATGCGGATCGCCGTGTTCGCCCGGCGCGCCTCCTCCGAGGTGGTGGCGGCGGCGCGGGAGCGGCGCGCCAGCTCGCGGTGCAGGCCGACGAGCGCCTCCAGGGTCTCATCGCTGAGCGTACGCGGCGCCCGCACGTGGGGGAGGCCCAGGCGGAGGTAGCCGGGAGAGGTCTGCGCCCGCTCCAGCTCGATCTCGAGTTCGCTGCGTCGATCCGGCGCCTCCCGCTTCAGCAGCTCGGAAGGGTCGATGCCGAGTTCGCGCCCGAGCGAGGTCAGCAACCCGAGCCGGGGCTCGCGGCGCCCGTTCTCGATGAGCGAGAGCTGACTCGCGACGACGCCCACGCGCTCGCCGAGCTGCTCCAGGGTGAGTCCGGCGCGCGTCCGGAAGAAGCGGAGGCGCTTGCCGACGAGCATCCGGTCGAGTTCGGCCTCGCTCTGGGTAGGGGTCACATCCGGGGTCATGATTTGACTATAAGGCAAAAAGCGCGAAAATTGACAGCCGTTCTGGTGAACACGAGGTGAATCGCTTGCTCAGAATAGAAGATGTCACCGATTCTTCACCGGCACGGTGCGAACCCAAGGAGAACGAAACGTCATGAGCGCAATCCAGGTCATCGACGCCGAGATCACGATCGCCGATCTGGTCCGCGAGAACGCCAGCACCGACAACGAGGAGGTGCTGCGGTGGGTCACCGAGATCGCCGAGCTCACCCAGCCGGATGAGGTCGTCTGGTGCGACGGCTCCCAGGACGAGTGGAACCGGATCACCTCCGAGATGGTCGAAGCCGGATCCCTGATCCCGCTCAACCAGAATCTCCGCCCCGGCAGCTTCCTCGCCCGCTCGCACCCCGGCGACGTCGCCCGCGTCGAAGACCGCACCTTCATCTGCTCCGAGAAGCAGGAGGACGCCGGCCCCACCAACAACTGGGTCGCCCCCGCCGAGATGAAGGCCGAGCTCACGCCCCTCTTCACCGGCTCCATGCGCGGACGCACCATGTACGTGGTGCCGTTCTCGATGGGCCCGGTCGGCGGCGCCATCACGCAGCTCGGGATCGAGATCACCGACTCGCCCTACGCCGTGCTCAACATGCGGATCATGACCCGCATGGGGCAGACCGCGCTCGACGGCATCACGCCCGGCAGCGAGTGGGTGCGCACGGTGCACTCCGTGGGCGCACCGCTCGTCGACGGCGCCGAGGACGTCGCGTGGCCCTGCAACGACACCAAGTACATCACCCACTTCCCCGAGACGCTCGAGGTGTGGTCCTACGGCTCCGGCTACGGCGGCAACGCGCTGCTGTCGAAGAAGTGCTTCGCGCTGCGCATCGCCTCGGTGATGGGGCGCAACGAGGGCTGGCTCGCCGAGCACATGCTGCTGCTCAAGCTCACCAACACCGAGACCGGCAAGGCCTACCACCTTTCGGCCGCGTTCCCCTCCGCGTGCGGCAAGACCAACCTGGCCATGCTGCAGCCCACCATCCCCGGCTGGAAGGTCGAGACCATCGGCGACGACATCGCCTGGCTCCGCCCCGGCAAGGACGGCCGGCTCTACGCCATCAACCCCGAGGCCGGCTTCTTCGGCGTCGCCCCCGGCACCGGCGAGTCGACGAACCCGGTCGCGATGGAGACGCTGTGGGGCAACACGATCTTCACGAACGTGGCCCTGACCGACGAGGGCGATGTGTGGTGGGAGGGCAAGACCGACGAGGTCCCCGCGCACCTCATCGACTGGCAGGGCGAGGACTGGACGCCGGCGGCCGATCGCCCCGCAGCCCACCCCAATTCGCGCTTCACGGTGCCGATCCAGCAGACGCCCACCCTCGCCGCCGACTGGTACGAGCAGGACGGCGTGCCGCTCGACGCGATCCTCTTCGGCGGCCGCCGCGCCACGAACGTGCCGCTCGTCGCGCAGTCGCTCTCCTGGGAGCACGGCGTCTTCGTGGGCGCCACCGTGTCCTCCGAGAAGACCGCCGCGCAGGAGGGCACCGTCGGGGAGCTGCGCCGCGACCCCTTCGCCATGCTGCCCTTCTGCGGCTACAACATGGCCGACTACTGGGGTCACTGGCTCGAGATCGGGCGTCAGCTGGGCGACAAGGCGCCGAAGGTGTTCCAGGTCAACTGGTTCCGCAAGGGCGCCGACGGCCGCTTCCTGTGGCCGGGCTTCGGCGAGAACTCGCGCGTGATCGACTGGATCATCCGCCGCGTGGAGGGCGAGGTCGAGGGACGCGAAACCGCGATCGGCACCGTCCCCGCCGCGGGCGAGCTCAAGCTCGACGGCATCCAGGTGCCCGAGGCCGACCTCGAGGAGCTCTTCTCGATCGACCCCGCCTCCTGGCTGGCCGAGGCCGATCTCACCGAGGAGTTCTTCGCGCAGTTCGGCGAGCGCGTCCCCGCCGCGCTGCGCGAGCAGCTGGAGGGCCTGCGCAAGCGACTCAGCGCCTGAGACTCCGGCTGCGGGACACGCGCCCGCTGTGCCGGCACCGACCGTGAGCCCCGCAGTTCTGCCCGACTGCGGGGCTCACTGCTGCCGTCTGCGGTTCGCGCAGCCCAACCGCCGCGCTGCGGGTCCGGCGCGCTCGGTAGGCTATGAGCGGAGCAGCAGCCCCCCATAGCCCAACCGGCAGAGGCAGCCGACTTAAAATCGGTGCAGTCTGGGTTCGAATCCCAGTGGGGGGACGAGAGTCCCCCCACTGGGATTCCCGAAGAACCCATTACCGGGCGCGAGGGCGCGCCCGGCGGCGTGCGCGCGCGACGCGATGCGTCGCTTTGAGCGCGCGGCCGGGGTTCGAATCCCAGGGGGGGCGAAGGTCCCCCGCACTGGGATTCCTGAAGAACCCAATACCGGGGCGCGAGGCGCGCCCCGGCGGCGTGCGCGCGAGCCCTCTCTGTCGGCGGCTGCGTGCTCCCGGTATTCTGGGGGCATGACCGCGCCGCCTCCCACGACTGCGACGCTGGCACTGCGCCAGCTGCTGGGCGAGCACGGTGACGCATTTCGGGACCTGCTTGCAAGGTATCGGGCCACGAATCCGCGACTGTTCGGCTCAGTCGCCCGTGGTGACGCCCACGACCGCAGCGACCTGGACATCATCGTGGAGATGGACCCTGCCGACGGAAACCTGCTCATGCGAGCCGCGGGCCTGATGGAGGAAACCCGCGCACTCTTCGGGCGCGATGACGTCGACATCTTTCCGGTGCAACTGCTCAAACGTCCCGTCTCCGAGCGGGCCCTGGCGGATGCGGTTCCTTTGTGACTCGCGGTGACAGTGAACGCATCGCTCACATCATCGAGGCGGTCAATCGATGCCGTCAGTATGCGGATGCGCTCACCGAAGCAGATCCGGTGATCGCGATGATGGCTGAGGATGCCATCCAGCGAAATCTCCAGATCATCGGCGAGGCTGTCAGGCATCTCTCTCCCGGCGTCACGGCCGCACACCCCGAGATCCCGTGGGCGCAGATCCGGGGATTTCGGAACATTCTCGTCCACCAGCACTTCGGTGTTGACTCGGCCACGGTCCGAGACGTCGTCGAAACGCACCTGCCCCCACTGAGACTCGCCCTGGAGCGGCACATCGACCCGTAGGGAGGACGCGCCCGGCAGGAGGCCGCGGGGCTGCTTCCAGACCGTCGCGATGAGGACGTCGACGACGGTCAGGATCCGAGCGCCGCGGCGCCCGCGCCCTACGCCGGCTCGATGAGCTCCGGCCCGTCACCGCGCAGTGGCCGCACCGCGTACTCCCGCAGCCGCTCCGAGATCGGCAGCGAGGACTCCGCGACCGCATTGACGAGGAGCTGGTCACCGAGCGTCTGCGGATCCAGCCAGTCGCGCAGCAGCTCCTCGCCCAGGAACACCGGCATGCGATCGTGCAGCGGCTCCATCACGCCGGCCGAGCTGCGGGTGAGGATCGTCGCCGTCAGATGCCAGCCCGCGTCGTCCGCGGCGCCCGGCTCGTGCCACCAGGTGTACAGGCCCGCAAGGGGGAGCACCGGCTCCGGCCCGAAGATCGCGTGGGGGACGCGGGCCGACTTCGGGCCGGTCCACTCGTAGAAGCCCGAAACCGGGACGACGCAGCGCCGGGACTGCAGCGAGGGACGGAAGCTCGGCTTCTCGGCCGCGGTCTCCGCGCGGGCGTTGAAGGTGGGGAAGCGGCTGCGCAGCTCCTTCGACCAGGGCGGCACGAGCGACCAGTGCGCGTACTCGAATCGGCGCGAGCCGTCCCGCCGGTCCGTGAAGGCGACCGGAATCGGCTGCGTCGGCTTCAGGTCCCAGCTCGGCGCATAGCCGTCCGGGCGGCCCACCATCCACTCCGACAGAGCCCCGCCCTCGGCGACCCCCAGATTCTCGTCGTAGTCGACGATCACTCTCCCGCACATGCGACCAGCGTAGGCCCCGCCACCCCCTTTCGTCTGCCCCTCCCGCTTGCTACGGTGGCAGGCCAGGGTCAGGCGCTGCGCAGCGCGGCGGACAGCGGGAGACGGGGGAACGGGATGGCCAGCACGCACACCGGAGCGGGGACGCGCCCAGCGGAGTGGCGGCGCACGGACGCGGATGCCGGGCCGTCGCGGCCGCGACAGCTGCTCGCCGCCCTCGCCTTCCTCCTGATCGTGGCCCTCATCGCGGTCCTCGGCTCGCTCGCCTCCGCGAGCAATGTCGATGGCTGGTACGCGGAGGCCGAGAAGGTGCCGTGGGATCCGCCGAACGTGGTCTTCGGCCCGGTCTGGACGGTGCTCTACGCGCTCATCGCGCTGGCGGGCTGGCTGATCTGGCGGGCGGGCTTCGCCGCCGGCCGGCCGAATCGCGCCCGGCGCGCGCTCGGCATCTTCGTCGCGCAGCTCGTGCTCAACTCCCTGTGGACGCCCGTGTTCTTCGCGGGCTTCCCGCTCTTCGGCGAGGCCGCGTGGTGGATCGCGCTCGCCATCATCGTCGCGCTCGCGATCACGGTCGTGTGGCTGGCCGCAGCTGCGGCGCCGTGGTCGAAAGTCGCTGCGGGGATCATGGTGCCCTACCTCCTGTGGCTGCTCTTCGCGACGAGCCTCAACATCGGGATCATCGCGCTCAACTGAGCGACGCCGCGCGGGCCGCGTAAGCTGGCCCCGTGCTCTTCGCCAAGGTGCTGCTCGTGATCGCGATTCTCGTCGTGATCGTGCTCGCCCTCTTCCTCCGCCTGCGGGCGTGGCGGCAACGGCGCGCCGAGGCGCGCGCACGGTGGGAGGCGGAGCTGCGCCGGGACCTCCGCGGCGAATAGACCCGGCGAGCGCTTCGAGGGGACGCGAGGGGATGCACAGCGGCCCCGAAGGTTCTACACTGCCCCCATGACCCTCGACGTCAGTGCACCGGCGCTCGCTGCCGCTGCCGCCGCGGCGCCGTGGGAGCGGGCGGAGGAGTGGTGGGGTCGCTGCTCCGAGGCGACGCGGGAGCTGCCCGCCCCCGTCGTCGTCCTGAGTCTCGCCGCCCTGCGGCGCAATGCCGACGATCTTGCGCGGCGCGCGGGCGGGATCCCCGTCCGGCTCGCCAGCAAGTCACTGCGCGTGCGCGGGGTGATCGAGGCGGTGCTCGCCCTGCCGGGCTTCGCCGGGGTGCTCGCCTACACGCTCGCCGAGGCGCTGTGGCTCGCCGACACGATCGAGGACGTGGTCGTGGGGTACCCCACGGCCGACCGTCACGCCATCGCCCGCCTCGCCGCCGACGAGCGGGCCGCGGCCCGCGTCACGCTGATGGTCGACGGCGTTGAGCAGCTCGACCTCGTCGACGCGGTGGCACCGCCCGCAAGCCGGGCTCCGATCCGCGTCTGCCTCGAGCTCGACGCCTCCTGGCGCAGCGCGGCGCTCGGCCACATCGGCGTGCGCCGCTCGCCCGTCCACGAGCCCGCCGAGCTGCGCGCGCTCGCCGCAGCCGTCGTCTCGCGCCCCGGCTTCGTGCTGGTGGGCGTGATGGCGTACGAGGCGCAGATCGCGGGAGTGGGGGACCGGCCGTCGGGCCGCCCCGCGCAGGGTGCGCTGCTGCGCGCGGTGCAGCGGCTCAGCGGGGCCGAGCTCGCCGAACGCCGCGCCGCGGCCGTCTCCGCCGTGCGCGAGCTGGCCGACCTGGAATTCGTGAACGGCGGCGGCACGGGGTCGCTCGAACGCACCGCCTGCGAAGCGGTCGTGACCGAGCTCGCCGCCGGCAGTGGCCTCTTCGGCCCGCACCTCTTCGACCACTACGCCGGTTTCGCCGTCGCTCCGGCCGTGGCGTTCGCCCTGGACGTGGTGCGCAAGCCCACGCCCGACCGCGCCACGCTGCTCGGCGGCGGCTGGATCGCCTCCGGCCCCGCGGCCGCCGACCGTCTGCCGCTGCCCGTCTGGCCGCCCGGCCTCGCCTTCGAGCCGCGCGAGGGGGCGGGAGAGGTGCAGACCCCCGTGCGGGGGACGGCCGCCCGCGCGCTGCGGCCCGGCGACCGGGTCTGGATGCGGCATGCGAAGGCGGGCGAGGTGATGGAACACACGAACGAGGTGGTGCCGCTCGACGCGGACGGCGCCGCCCTGCCGGCGATCCCGAGCTATCGGGGAGAGGGAAGGTGCTTCCTGTGAACGCACGCTGGAGAAACTGGGCCCGCACCGAGTCGTCGCGGCCCGCGCTCGTGATCGCGCCCCGCACGCCCGAGCACGTGGCGCTCGCGGTGCAGCGGGCTCGTGAGACGGGCCACACCGTCAAGCCCATCGGCGCCTCCCACAGCTTCACGGGGATCGGCGCGAGTGACGGCATCCGGCTCGACATGAGCCGCATGCGTGGCCTCGTCTCCGCCGACGTCGGCGCCGGGCGGGTGACCCTGTGGGCGGGCACCCACCTGTGGGAACTCCCCGCGATCCTCGGCCCGCTCGGCCTCGCGCTGCCCAATATGGGCGACGTGGACCGCCAGACCATCACCGGGGCGACGCAGACCGGCACGCACGGCACGGGGCTGCGGCTGCCCGGGATCGCCGCCGGGGTGGTGGGCGCCCGGCTCGTCACCGGCACGGGCGAGTTGATCGACGTCGACGAGGGCCACCACCCCGAGCTGCTGCCCGCCGTCGCGCTCGGCCTGGGCGCGCTCGGCGTGCTCGTCACGGTGACGCTGCAGTGCGTGCCCCGCTTCCTGCTGCGGGCCGAGGAAGCGCCGGAGCCGCTCGACGCGGTTCTCGACGGCTTTGCGGAGCGGGTGAGGGATCGCGACCACTTCGAGTTCTTCTGGTTTCCGCACACCCGCCTCGCCCGCACCAAGACGAACACCCGGCTGCCGCTCGACGCGGGCGCCGAGCCGCTGAGCCGTTTCGCGCGCTTCGCCGACGAGGAACTGGCGAACAACGTCGCCTTCGGGGCGTGCAACGCGATCGGCGCGGCCGTCCCGGCCGCGATCCCGCGCATCAACCGGCTCGTCGAGCAGCTCTCGAGCCGGCGCAGCTACAGCGACGAGTCGCATCGCGTGTACATCACGCGCCGTCGCGTGCGCTTCGACGAGACCGAGTACGGCGTGCCCCTGGAGGCGGTGCCGGAGGCGGTGCGCGAGCTGCGCACCATGATCGAGCGCCGCGGCTATCGCGTGTCCTTCCCGATCGAGGTGCGCACGGCGGCGGCCGACGAGTTGCTGCTCTCCACCGCGCACGGCCGCGATAGCGGCTACATCGCCGTGCACCGCTACTGGCGGGACGCCGACCGCAGCTACCAGCGCGAGGCCGAGGCGATCCTCGCCGCCCACGACGGCCGGCCCCACTGGGGCAAGAGCCACACGCTCGGGGCCGGGGAGCTTCGGCGGCGGTACCCCGCCTTCGACCGCTTCGCGGAGATCCGGGACCGGCTCGATCCCGAGCGGATCTTCGCGAACCCCTACCTCACCCGGGTCCTCGGCGCCTGACACGCCCGATCCGTCCGAAGCGCACTCGCCCGATGCCCAGGCGGTTCCGGGCCTGGCCGGATAGGATACAGCCATGTCTGGTGGATTGATTGCCCTGCTCATCGGGGTCGGTGTCCTCGTCCTGCTCATCGGCTACGTCTGGGTGACCTACAACTCCCTCGTCACGCTCCGCGTGCGCGTCGACGAGGCGTGGAGCGACATCACGGTGCAGCTCAAGCGCCGAGCCGACCTGATCCCCTCGCTCGTCGAGACGGTCAAGGGATACGCCTCCCACGAGAAGGGAGTGTTCGACTCCGTGACGCGCGCCCGCGCCGAGACCATCTCGGCGCAGGGCCCCGCCGAGGCCTCCGTCGCCGAGAACCACATGCAGCAGGCGCTGAAGAGCATCTTCGCCGTCGCCGAAGCGTACCCCCAGCTGCAGGCCAGCCAGAACTTCCTGCAGCTGCAGGGTGAGCTGGTGGACACCGAGAACAAGATCCAGGCGGCGCGACGCTTCTACAACGGCGGCGTGCGCGAGTACAACACGAAGATCCAGGTGTTCCCGAACACGATCTTCGTGCGGGCGATGGGCTTCACCGAGCGCGAGTTCTTCGAGGTCGAAGACGTCGCCTCGATCTCGGAGCCCCCGCGCATCCAGTTCTAGGGGCGCCGTGTACAGCGCGATCCGCCGCAACAAGGTCAACAGCTTCCTCATCATCCTGCTGTTCGTCGGGATCGTCGGCGGGCTCGGCTGGCTTGCGGCGGCCATCTACCGCTCCCCGGGGATCGTCATCACGGTCGTGGTCATCGCGCTCGGCTACGCCGTGATCCAGTACTTCGCGGCCGGCCGTCAGGCCATCGCGATGAGCGGAGCCCGGCGCATCACCGAAGCCGACAACCCGCGGCTCTACCGCATCGTCGAGAACCTGGCCATCACCACCGGCACGCCCATGCCCGAGGTCTACATCGTCGACGATCCCGCGCCGAACGCCTTCGCGACGGGGCGGGATCCCGAGCACGCGATGGTCGCCGCCACCACCGGCCTGCTCGACATCATGACCGACCCCGAGCTGGAGGGCGTCATGGCGCACGAGCTGGGGCACGTCCGCAACTACGACATCCGCGTCTCCATGATCGTCTACGGGCTCGTCGTCGCGGTCGGCATGATCGCCGATGTGCTCATGCGCATGGCCTTCTTCGGGCGGAACAACAACGGCAATCCGGTCGTGATGATCTTCGGGCTCGTCGCGATGCTCGTCGCACCCCTCGTCGCCACCATGGTGCAGCTCGCCGTCTCTCGGCAGCGGGAGTACCTGGCCGACGCCACCGGCGCCCTCACGACGCGCCACCCCGAGGCGCTCGCGAGCGCACTGCACAAGCTCTCGGAGTACGGCCGTCCGCTGCAGAAGCAGCAGTCGAGCATGGCGCACCTGTGGATCGCGGACCCGCTGAAGCCGGGCGTCATGCAGCGGCTCTTCGCGACCCATCCGCCGATCCCGGATCGCATCCGGCGGCTGCTGGACATGGGCGGACGCTTTTAACCGCCCATTGACCTCGCCCGGGGGGGGCGGGCGAGGCGCGGTGGGCGCGAAACGCGGTGCGTTTCTTGGAGCGCCCCGGGGGGGCGGGCGCTTCTGACCGGGCCTTGGCGCGGGCGCGCGCCCGCCGCAAGGGAATAGTCCCGGCTCGGTCCGCGTTGTACGGTGGGCGTGTCCGCCGGCGCTCGCCGGCACGCCCGTCCGCCCGAGGAGGTCGCCCGCTCCGTGTCGAACATGTTCCGATCGCTCGCCGTCCGTGACTACCGCATCTGGTTCGCGGGGGCGCTCGTCTCGAACATCGGAGCGTGGATGCAGGCCACCACGCAGAACTGGGTGGTGCTCACCGAGCTGACCGACACCAATGCCTCCGCGGTCGGGCTCACCATGGCGCTGCAGTTCGGCCCGCAGCTCCTGCTCGTGCCCTTCAGCGGCGCCGTGGCGGATCGCTTCGACCGGCGCAGGGTGCTGCTCGTCACCCAGTCGCTCCTCATGCTGCTCGCCGCGGGCCTCGGCCTGCTGCTCGTGCTCGGCCACGCCGAGCTGTGGCACGTGTACGCCTTCGCGCTCGGGCTCGGCATCGTGAACGCCTTCGACACGACGTCGCGGCAGGCCTTCGTCTCCGACCTCGTGGGCACCGATCAGCTCTCGAACGCGGTCGCGCTCAACTCGGCGTCGTTCAACTCGGCGCGGCTCATCGGCCCGGCGGTGGCGGGGGTGCTCATCGCGGCCGTCGGCTCCGGCTGGGTGTTCCTCATCAACGCGGTGAGCTTCCTGGCGGTGCTCGGGGCGCTGCTCGCGATCCGCAGCAGCCATCGCCCGCGCGCGGCGGAGGCGAGGCGCGAGTCGCAGCTGCGGCAGCTCTCCGCGGGGTTCCGCTACGTCGCGCGCCGCCACGACCTGCTGGTGATCTTCGTGATGGTGTTCCTGGTCGGCGCCTTCAGCATGAACTTCCCGGTGATCTCCTCGACCATGGCGGTCGAGTTCGGCCGGGGCGCGAGCGATTACGGACTGCTCTCCTCGATCCTCGCGATCGGATCGCTCTCGGGTGCGCTGCTCGCCGCCCGGCGCCCCAGCGCGCGCATGCGCGTGGTGATCGTCGCGGTCGGCGGCGTGGGCGTGGTGAGCGTGGTCGCCGCGGTGATGCCCACCTTCTGGACCTTCGCCGCGACCCTTGTCTTCTTCGGTCTCGCGATCTCGACGATGCTCACGACCGCGAACGGCTTCGTGCAGACGACGGCGGACCCAGCGGTGCGCGGCCGCGTGCTCGCGCTCTACATGGCGATCCTCATGGGCGGCACGCCGGTCGGTGCGCCGCTCGTGGGTTTCGCGGCCGACGCCCTCGGGCCGCGGTCGACGCTCGTCATCAGCGCGGTCGCCGGGCTGCTCGCCTTCGGGGTGGGCATGACGTGGCTGTTCACCGAGCGGCGTCTGCGCTTCCACCGCGAGCGGGGCCTGCGCTTCGCGGTGACGCATGCCGGGCGACCGTGGCTGGGTGAGGCGCCGGCCGAGCAGCGAGAGACGCTGACGGCGCCGCTCACGGTGCTGCGTCGCGGAGGACCGTCGATCGGGGCGGGGGAGTCCGCCCCCGTGGAGGGCTCGACGGCCTCCGCGACGGGCGCGATCCGCATCGGCGAGGCGGATCCGGTCCTCGGCTCCGAGCCGCGCCGTGAGCCCGGACGCGGCGGCCGTCCCGGGCCCGGCCGCTGAGGGCGAGCGGGCCGGGCCGCTGAGGGGGGAACGGGCCGGACTGCTGAGGGCGAGCGGGCCGTGGGACGGCCGCGGGGGAGGTGCCGGCGGGCGTCCCGGGGCGCGCACCCGCCGCCCGCCTCAGCCCCGCAGGCGGCTCATGCCGGGGTCGTAGAGCGGCTCGGCGGCCACTGTGGCGGGCACCCGCTTGCCGAAGTACTCGATCTCGACCCGGTCGCCCTCCGCGAGCTCGCTGGGCAGCCAGGCGTAGGCGATGGGCGTGCGCAGGGTGAAGCCGTAGGCGGCGCTCGTGACGTAGCCGCGCACCTCGTCGCCCACGTAGACGGGCTCCTTGCCCATCACCACGGTCACGCCGTCATCTACGGTGAGGCATCGCAGGCGCGTCGTGGCGGCTGCCGCCCGTGCTTCCAGCGCCGCCGCGCCGACGAAGTCCTCCTTGCCCTTCTTCACCGCGAAGCCGAGCCCCGCCTGGACGGGCTCGTGCTCGGTCGTGACATCGGTGCCCCACGAACGGTAGCCCTTCTCCAGGCGCAGCGCCCCGAAGGCGGAGCGGCCGGCCGCGACCACGCCGAACTCCTGTCCCGCCTCCCACAGCACGTTCCAGAGACGGTGTCCGACCTCGGCCGAGGCGTAGATCTCCCAGCCCAGTTCGCCGACGTAGGAGAGCCGCATCGCCACGACCGGGATGCCGCCGATCGAGGCCCGCTTCGCGCGGAAGTACTTGAGCCCCTCGTTCGTGAAGTCGTCCTCGCTGACCTTGCCGACGACCTCGCGCGCGAGCGGGCCCCACAGGCCGATGCAGCAGGTGCCTCCAGTGATGTCGCGCACGTGCACCCACTGGGCGGGATCCGCCTCGCTCTGCCGCCGGGCCTCCCGCTCGATGTACACCTCATCGATGCCGCCGTTGATGCCGGCCTGGTAGCGGTGCTCGCCGAGCCGCGCCACGGTGATGTCGCTCGCGATGCCGCCGGCCTCGTCGAGCAGCAGCGTGTAGGTGACGGCGCCGGGGGCGCGCAGCATCTCGCCGGTGGTGAGTCGCTGCAGCAGCGGTCCCGCGCCGGGGCCGGTGAGCTCCAGGCGCTTCAGCGGCGTCATGTCGTACATGGCGACCGCGGTGCGCGTCTTCCACGCCTCGACGGCCGCGATGGGGGAGTAGTATCGCGCGGCCCAGGGATCGCGCTCGGGCGTCCGCCACTCCGCGGGGAGCTCGTCGAGGAGATCCGCATTGGCCTCGTACCAGTGGGGGCGCTCCCAGCCGGCACCCTCCAGGAAGCACGCGCCGAGCGCCTGCTGCTGCTCGTGGAAGGGGCTGAGGCGCACATTGCGGGGCGAGACGCGCGGCTGCAGCGGGTGGATGATGTCGTAGACCTCGACGAAGTTCTGCTGCGAGGTCTCGGCCACGTACTCGGGCGTGGTCTGCACCCGCTCGAAGCGGTTGAGGTCGCTGTCGGCGAGGCTCGTCGTGGAGTATCCCTGCGTCATCAGCTCGGCCACGGCCTTCGCGATGCCCGCCGAGTGGGTCACCCACACGGCCTCGGCGACGAAGAAGCCGTCGAGCTGGCGGGCCTCGCCAACCAGCGAGCCGCCGTCAGGGGTGAAGGAGAAGATGCCGTTGAAGCCCTTCTGCACCTCCGCCTCGCGCAGGCAGGGCAGCAGCCGCTGCGACTCCTCCCACTCGGCGGCGAAGTCCTCGGGCGTGAAGTCGAGACTCGACGGCATGCGGTCCTCGGTGATGTCGTCGGGAGCCACCCAGGGCAGCCGGTCGAGGTCGACGGGCATCGGCTGGTGTGCGTAGGAGCCGATGCCGATCCGGTCGCCCCACTCGCGGTAGTAGAGGCGGCGGTCCTGGTGCCGCAGCACGGGCAGCTGCGCGCCGTCCGGCAGCTCGTTCTTGCCGTCGAGCGCGGGCACGGGCGTGCTCCACGCGTACTGGTGGGCGAGCGGGAGCAGCGGGATCGGCACGCCGGCCATCTTGCCGATGTTCGGGCCCCAGAAGCCGGCGCAGCTCACCACGAGGTCCGCGGCGAATCGCTCCTCGCCGGCGAGCACGCCGGTGACGCGGCCGTTCGCCTGCTCGATCCCGGTGACGGTGGTGCGGTCGCGGTACTCGACGCCCTGCGCCCGGGTGCGCTCGATGAGCAGCTGCACGGCCTGCTTGGCGAGTGCGAGCCCGTCGCCGGGGGTGAGGAGGCCGCCGAGCACGGCGTCCTGGTTGAGCAGCGGGTACCGCCGCGCGCACTCGGCTGGGTCGATGACGTGCGCCTCCACTCCCCAGGAGCGGTTCCATCCCGCCCGCCGCTCGAGTTCGAGTAGCCGCTCGGGCGTCGTCGCGATCTCCAGCCCGTCGACGTGCTTGAAGGAGCCGCGCCCGTCGGGGCCGATCAGGCCGCTGAGCTTCTCGATGGTGTACTGGGCGAACTCGGTCATCGACTTGGAGCCGTTCGTCGAGTAGACGACGCCCGGCGCGTGCGAGGTGGAGCCGCCCGGCAGTCCGAGCGGGCCCTGCTCGAGCACGAGGATGTTGTTCCAGCCGCGCTGGACGAGTTCGTCGGCGAGATTCGCGCCGACGATGCCGGCGCCGATGATGACGACGCGGGGGGAGGGGGAAGCGGTCATGACTGGAGAACTCCCTTGTTCGGTGTGTGCGCATTACGCACATCGTGCGTACTACGCATCTAGTATCGATGAGGTGCGCCGGACGGCGCAAGACCTCGCGCGGCGGGTCGAGCACGCGGGGCACCGGGGCACGTGGCTTCCCGCGACCCGGACCCCGCCCCGGGGCGCGCCTCGGAGACCGCGGCGCGGCGCATGCGTCACCCCGCGGCGCGGCTCAGGCGTCGATGACGAGGTCCGTGACGGCGGTCGAGCAGCAGGGCAGGAACTTGCCCGCTTCGATCTCACGCGCGCGGATCCCGCCCTGATGCTGCATCTCGACCTCGCCCTCGAGCTTGACGCTCTTGCACGAGCCGCACATCCCCTCCTCGCAGTTCGCGGGGATCCGGATGCCCGCACGCTGCGCGGGGCGCAGGATCGTCTCACCCGGCTCGATGCGCACCTTCAGCCGGCTCTGCATGAAGCACATCGTGAGGCTGCCGGAGCCGACCGTCTCGAAGTCCGCGGCATCGGCCGCCGCAGCGACGTCGTCCCGGTCCCGGCCTCCCGGACCCTCCGTGGCGGCGCCGGAGGAACCCTCCGCGGTGCCGGACGGGGAAACCCCGTCTGCCGATCCCGCTCGAGCCTCCGCACCCGGCTCCGCCGCACCCGGCTCCGCCGCTCCCGGCGACGCCTCCGGCGGGGCTGCGGATCCCTCCTCCGCGACCGGCTCGCCGAGCCCCTCGACCGCGTAGGCCGACTCGGGGCCGTAGAGCTCCTCGGCGGGCGGCTCGTCGGCCGCGAGCTCGACGGCGAGATCGCTCGCGAGCGCCACCTCCTCCGCATACTCGCGGATCGTCTGGCGGTCGCCCGTGAAGTACTCCATGAAGATCGAGGTGTCGTCGACGCCGATGCTCCGCAGCAGCTCCTCCGCCATCGTGAGGTACCCCTCGGGCCCGCAGGCGTACACCTGGCGGCCGTTCGCATCGGGCGCCACCTCGTTGAGCATCGACGCCGTCAGCCGGCCCGCCATCCACTCCCAGCTGCCCGGGGTGTCCCGGTTGCCCAGGGACCAGAACACCTTGATCCGGGAGTCGGTCGCCGCGAGGTATTCGAGCTCGTTCGAGAAGGCGAAGCCACCGGCCTTCGCCGCGTGGTAGAGCAGCACCACATCGGCCTGGCCCGGCAGGCTGTGGATGGTGCGGATCATCGACATCAGCGGCGTGATGCCCGCCCCGGCGCCCAGCAGCAGGTAGCGCGCGCGCCGGTCCGCGTCGGGCAGGTGGAAGGCACCCACCGGTCCGAGCATGTCGAGCACCGTGCCCGGGCGCACCTGCTCGTGCGCCCAGGAGGAGACGAGGCCGTTCGGATCCCGCTTGATCGAGATCGAGAAGGTCCACGGCTGCGTCGGCGCGCTCGATATCGAGTAGCTGCGGTCGACCGGGGCCTCGCCCTCGCCGTGCACCGGGAACTCGATGTTGAGGTACTGCCCGGCGCGGAAGGAGAGCGGGGCCCCGTCCACCCGGCGGAACACGAAGGTCATCATGTCCCCGGGCTCCGTCACGGTCTCGACGCACTCGGCGAGGAACTCCTGCGGGCGGTAGGGATCGAGCGCCCGCGCGGCCGGGCTCGACGCCGGGGCGTCGGCCGCCGCCGCGAGCGCGCGGTTCCAGGGCATCTCGAGCCCGCTGATGCGCAGCGGCTCGGGGGCCGAGATGGGCGAGGTGCTCAGCGTCATGCGATGTGTTCCCGCATGCGCTGGGTGTACCAGTTGACGAAGGCCTCGACCTGGTACTCGCTGTCCATGTAGGGCCCCTGCTCGTAGGCGGGGCTGGCTGCGCCGAGCTGGCACATCTCGACGAAGGCCTTGTCTTGGAGGTTCGTCTGCTTCCACACGTGCGTGAGCTCGTCGAGGTCGTAGTCGACGCCCTCGACGGCGTCGTCGGCCACGAGCCAGGTGGTGCGCACGAGCGTCTGGTGCTCGTTGATGGGGATCGCCGCGAAGGTGACGATGTGATCGGAGAGGAAGTGGAACCACGAGTTGGGCTGCAGGTGCAGCGAGCAGCGGCCGAGGCGGAAGTCGCGCAGGCTGCCCAGCAGCTTCTTCGAGAGCCGGCGGCCGGTGGCCGAGAACGACTCGCCGGCGCCGTCGAGCGACTCGCGGGAGATGCGGAAGCCCGCGATGCGGGTGTCGAGCTGCTCGATCACCTCGTGGTGGAGCCCGTAGCGGTCGCAGCGCTCCTCGAGCTGGATCTTCGCCTCGACGTTGCGGGCCCAGACCTCCTCGAGGTGGGGCGGGATCAGGCCGTCGCTGAGCCCCCAGGTGGGGAACAGGGAGCAGGCGAGCTCGGGGTGGCCGTCGCAGTGGTAGCACTCGCGGTTGTTCTCCATCACCAGCTTCCAGTTGCCCTCTTCGATGATGTTCTGCTGGTAGGCGACCTTCGTCTGGGAGATGTCGTGCGGCGCGAGGTAGGGCTCGATGAGCGGGATGACCTCGTCGAAGTCCTCGGGCGGCTCCTCCGCGAGGCAGGTGAAGACGAGGCCCGCGACGATCCGCACCTGCGCGCGCTTGAGGGCGAAGCACTCCTTGTCGAGCTTCTCACCGGGGGCCGTGGACGCGTGGATCAGCGTTCCGTCCTCCGCGTAGGTCCACGAGTGGTAGCCGCAGACCATGTTGCCGGTGGAGCCGCGGCTCTCGGTGAGCACCCGGGCGCCGCGGTGGCGGCAGATGTTGTGGAGCACGTTCACCCCGCCGTCGTCCGTGCGCAGCACGATGAGCGCATAGGGTCCGAAATCGAGCGTGACGTAGTCGCCCGGCTCGGGGATCTCGGCGATGCTCGCCGTGAAGATCCAGTGCTTGCCGAAGATGCCCTCCATATCGGCCTTGAAGATGCCCGGATCGGTGTAGAAGGGCCCCTCCATCGAGTAGCCGGTGCGGCGGCGCTCCAGCAGCTCGGTGAGCTGCGCGAGCGTTTCGGCCGGCACGAAGCCCGTGTCCGGGCGCTGCTCGCTGCGGGGTCTGGTCAGGGTGTAGCTCATGCGATCTCCATTGATTGAACCGTGGCCGAGCGACCCCGGGGAGCCGCAGCGGCCCTGACGACGCTGACGTCCCTCAATCTAGGCTCGTTCAAGAAAGGTGCAAAACAATGTTGATCATCGTGCAGAATATCTGCATGATCGACCCTCGGCTCGCGACGCTGCGCACCTTCGCCTCCTGCGGCACCATCTCGGGCACGGCCGAGCTCACCGGCCTCTCGCCGTCGGCGGTCTCCGCGCAGCTGCGCGAGGTGCAGCGGGCGCTCGGGGTGCGACTGCTCGTGCGCGACGGCCGCGGCCTGCGTCTCACGGCCGCCGGTCACGAGCTCGTGAGCCGCTCCGACGGGCTCGTCGAGGAGTGGGAGCGGATCCGGGCGGCGGTGCTGAGCGAGGGACGGCAGCTGCAGTCCCGGCTGGGGATCGGCGGCTTCTCGACCGCCGCCGCGAACCTGCTCGCCCCGCTCGCCGCGCGGCTGCGCGAGAGCCGCCCGGATGTCCGGGTGCACGTGGTCGAGGCGGATCCGGCGCGCTGCGCCGAGCTGCTGCTCGCGGAGCGGCTCGACCTGGCCGTGATCGTCGCCATGCAGGCCGAGGCCCGCGACGGAGACGACTCGCGCTTCGAGCAGTTCGAGCTGCTCGCGGACCCGCTCGACGTGATGATGCCCAGTGACCACCGGCTCGCGGGGCGCGACTCCGTGGCCCTCGCCGAACTGGCCGGGGAGGACTGGATCACGGCCGCGTCCGGCCCGTACTTCGCGCTGTTCGTGGCGGCGTTCACGGCCGCTGGCCTCACCCCGCGGGTGCGCCATGAAGTGCTCGAGTGGGAGACGTCGATGGCGCTCGTCGGGGCGGGCATGGGGGTGGGGCTCGTGCCCCGGCTGGTGAGCGTGGCCGGGACCCCGAATGTGACGCGGGTGCGGATCGCGGGCGCTGCGGCGCCCAAGCGCACGATCCTGGCCGTGGTGCGCCGGGGCGCTGCCGAGTCGACGCTGATCCGGGAGTCCCTGCTCGCGCTGCGCGGCATCGCTGCGTCGATCCTCGAGACGCGGCTCTCCGAGGACTCGTGACTAGACTGTCGGGCATGCGCGAGGAGGTGGCCGCCCGGGGCGGCGGGGGTGGTCGCGGTGACGCCTCGCCGGTGCAATCGGTCGACCGGGCGCTGCGGATCCTGGAGCACGTCGCCGACCGGGGCGCCGCCGGCATCGCGGAGATCGCCGCGGAACTCGGGGTGCATCGCTCCACGGCGTTCCGCCTGCTCGCCACGCTCGAGGCTCGTCGCTTCGTGGTGCGCGGCCCCGACGGCGCCTACCGGCTCGGGGGCGGCGCACTGCGCATCGCGGGCGCGGTGACGGCGCGCGTCGACTTCGCCCGGGAAGCGCAGCTCGTCTGCGACGAGGTGACCGCGGAGCTGGGGGAGACGTCGAACGTGGCGATCCTCGTGGACGGCGACGCCGTGAACATCGCCCAGGCGACGGGCAGCGGCAGCGTCGCGGTCCGCGATCAGTTCGTCGGTCAGCGCACGCCGGCGCACGCCACCTCATCGGGGAAGGTGCTGCTCGCCTCGGAGGGGCCCGCCGCCCTGGAGCGCGTGATCGCGGAGGGGCTCCGGCGCTACTCCGAGTCCACGATCGTCGAGCCGGAACGGCTCTCGGACGAGCTGCGGCTCGTGCGGGACCGCGGCTGGGCCGCGGCACTCGCGGAGTGGCAGGAGCACGCGCACGCCGTCGCGGTGCCCGTCCGCGACTCGGACGGCGCGGTGATCGCGGCGCTGAGTGTCACGGCGCCCGCCTTCCGCATGCCGGAGAGCGAGCTGCCGGCCCTCGCGGCCACCCTGCGCGCGCACGCGGACGAGCTGTCGCGGCGTCTCGGCCACCGGGTGCCGCCCGCGCGCGGATAGGCGGGCGGGGCAGCGCGGCGCGCGAAGGCGCACCCGCGGAGAAAGTGGCCTCAGTGTGAATTTGGGCGTAATGCTTGGCGACGGCACCCGAGCGCGATAGCCTGAAACAGATATATGAGTTACACGTCACGGTGTCCCCCCTCGGCCCCCCGCCCCCCGCTCCGGAGCCGGCTCTGGGCGCACCGCGCTCCGCGATCCGGGGGGACCGCGGCCCGAGCGGGATTTCGCAGTACCGGTCAGCGCCGACCGTGAGCGCCCGGTTCCCTGGGGGAACTGAGGTGCCGCGAGCTCGGCGCCCGTGAAAGGAGTGCCGCGTGGCACGTTCACCCCGCCCCAAGCGCCCTCAGACCACTGAGGAGCACATCGCCTTCCTGCAGCAGAGCAAGCAGCCGACGAAGACCCGACGGCGCACGGGCGTCGACGCCATCGTCTTCGGCGCCGCAGGCGCGATCGCTCTCGCCTTCATCGTCTGGGGCATCATCTCCCCGTCGGGCCTGGGCAACGTCGCCTCGCAGCTGCTGGCGGGCACCATGAACAACTTCGGCTGGCTCTTCGTCGTCGCCGGGGCGCTGTTCGCGACCTTCGTGATCGTCGTCGCCGTCAGCAAGTTCGGCCGGATCCCGCTCGGCAAGGACGACGAGCGACCGCAGTTCAAGACCGCCTCGTGGATCTCGATGATGTTCGCCACCGGCATGGGCATCGGGCTCGTCTTCTACGGAGTGGGGGAGCCGCTGTTCTTCTACCTCGCGCCCCCGCCGGACACGGTGACCGCCGCGTCGAGCGAGGCGATCAGCGTCGCGATGGGTCAGACCCTCTTCCACTGGACGCTCTTCCCGTGGGCCATGTACGCGATCGTCGGCCTCGGCATCGCCTACAGCACCTACCGCCTCGGGCGCTCCATGCTCTTCTCCTCGATGTTCACCTCGCTGTTCGGCGAGCGCGTCGTGAACGGGGCGGGCGGGCGCATCATCAACGTGCTCGCGATCCTCGCGACCCTCTTCGGCTCGGCCTGCTCGCTCGGACTCGGCGCACTGCAGATCGGCGGCGGCATCCAGTCGAGCGGTATCGTCGGCCAGGTCACGACCCCGCTGCTCGTCGGCGTCATCGCCGTGCTCACCGCCGCCTTCGTCGCCTCGGCCGTCTCCGGCATCGAGCGGGGCATCCAGTGGCTGTCCAACATCAACATGGTGCTCGCCGTGCTGCTCGCGGTCATCGTCTTCATCGGCGGCCCCACGCTCTTCATCCTCAACGTCGTGCCGACCTCGATCGGCTCCTTCGTCGAGATGCTGCCGCAGATGGCCTCGCGCACCACCGGCCTCGGCGATGACGTGTCGACGTGGCTGTCCAACTGGACCGTGTTCTACTGGGCGTGGTGGGTGTCGTGGTCGCCCTTCGTCGGCATCTTCATCGCACGCATCTCACGCGGCCGCACGATCCGCCAGTTCATCGTGGGCGTGCTCTTCGTCCCGTCCCTCGTGTCGCTGTTCTGGTTCGCGATCTTCGGCGGCGGCGCGATCGGCATCCAGCAGCGCGCCGAGCAGGGACGCGACAACGTCGAAGCGCTCGTGCAGATGGTCGACGGCGCGCCGCAGCTGAACTTCGACACCGCGCTCTTCGACCTGCTGAATGCGCTGCCGCTTCCCGCGTTCATCACGATGGCGCTCGTCGCCCTCGCAGTCGTGCTCATCGCGATCTTCTTCGTCACCGGGGCCGATTCGGCCTCGATCGTGATGGGGGCGCTCTCCGAGAACGGGGTGCTCGACCCGACGAAGCGCTCGGTGATCTTCTGGGGCGTCGCGACCGGCGCCGTGGCGGCCGTGATGCTGCTGGCCGGAGGCGATCACCCCTCGGAGGCGCTGAACGGCCTGAAGAACATCACGATCGTGTCTGCGCTGCCCTTCGTGATCGTGATGGTGCTGCTCTGCGCCGCCCTCTGGCGCGATCTCTCCCGCGACCCGCTCGTGATCCGCGGCGCACTCGCCTCCAAGCTGCTGGAGGAAGCCGTCGTGGCGGGGGTGGACCGGCACGCCGAAGGCCAGGCCTTCGGACTGGTCACCAGCGAGATCACGATCATCACGGAGGAGCAGATCACCGCGGACGCCGAGGCCAAGCGAGCGGCGAGCGGCTCGCCGATCGTCGAGGGCGCCTCACCGGGCGCCGATCCCGACCCCGCTGCCGCGCAGCCGGACCGGGCAGCGGCGGCGGGCCCGGATGCCGAGGCCGGTCCCGACACCACCGAGAAGCAGGTCACGGGAGGCTGATCCCTCCCGCGCACAGGCCGCGAAGGGCCCCGGAGCCGAGCGCTCCGGGGCCCGCGTGATGTCAGTGCCGGAGATCGACCGGCGCGGTGTCGAGGGCGACGAGCTTGGTCTCGGGCGCCCACGCGATCGAGGCGAGGAGCCCGACGAGCGAGAAAGCCGCCATGAGGAGCAGCGTGGTGCTCACCCCGAGCGAGTCGAGCGCCAGCGGGAACAGGTACGTCGCCCCGGCCGCGCCGATGCGGCTGATCGCCGCGGCGAAGCCGACGCCCGTGCTCCGGTAGTGGGTCTCGAACATCTCGGGCGGGTAGACGTACTGGATCGTGTTCGAGGCCACGATCACGAACACGAAGGCGCCGAACACCACGAGCTTCAGCACCGGCGGCTGATCCGCCCACAGGCCCAGGTAGACGAGCATCGCCGCGAGCACCGCGAAGGTCCAGATCACGAAACCCCGGCGCGACATGACCGCGAGCAGCCAGATCCCGAATGCGGCGCCGGCCAGCTGGAAGGCGTTGACGAGCAGATCGAAGCCGAAGGTGCCGCCGAAGCCGAGGCTGTCCAGCACGGGAGTGATGAAGGTGAAGATCGCGAACAGCGGTCCCACCTGGCAGAGCCAGAACAGTCCCGAATAGACGATCCGCCGCCAGTCGTTCTGCGTGAAGAACTCGCGCAGCGAGCTGCTGGTCTCCGTCTTCACGATGCTCGGCAGGCCGTACTCGGCGCCCCAGTGCTTCCTCACGACCTGCTCGGCCTCGGCGATGCGGCCACGGCTCTGCAGCCAGCGCGGCGACTCGGGGATCGTGACGCGCACGATGAGCACGAGCACCGCCGGGATCGCGCTCGTGGCGAGCAGCCAGCGCCACGCCGCCGGGTCCCAGAAGTGGGAGACGACGAACGCCGAGATGAAGCCGACGAACCAGAACGGCGCGATCATGCCGAGCAGCAGGGAGCGCTTCTTCACGGGGGTGAACTCGGCGAGGAGCGAGGTGCCGACGGCGTACTCGACGCCGATGAGCAGGCCGATGAGCAGCCGGTAGGCGACGAGGTCCCAGGTGCCGACGACGAAGAGCTGCAGGATCGAGACGATGACGAAGCCGACGAGATTCCAGAAGAACACGCGCTTGCGGCCGAAGCGGTCGGCGACCCGGCCGAAGAACAGGCCGCTGATGAAGATGCCGATGAGGGCGCTCGCCGCGATGAGCCCGCTGCCGAGCAGCGAGAGGCCGAGCTCCTCCGAGGCTGGGCCGACCGCCCCTCCGATGACGCCGAGGATGTAGCCGTCGACGAAGATGCCGCCGAGTGCGGCGATGGTGACGATGACGACCATCCGGTTGACCGGGGCCTCGTCGTAGGGGCGGAGGGGGGTAGGGGCGGAGCGCAGGGACATCGGGGGGTGATCCTCCTTGATCGGCGATGCGGCCGGACGCGCGGCGGTGCGCGCCCGGTGGGTCTCGCGATCGGGCCGCGAGGTCTCGCACGGCGCATGCGAGGAGAGTGCTGAGGCGAGGCGACGTGGGCAGTGCCGCCCCGCCCCAGGGTCTATCGGTGCACGGGCGGGTCGCCTCAGCGGAGCACGACGGTGCGGTTGCCGTTCAGGAACACGCGCGACTCGCAGTGCCACTTGACGGCGTCGGCGAGGGCCTTGCTCTCCGTGTCCCGGCCCGCGGCGACGAGGTCCTCGGGCTCGAAGGAGTGATCGACCGGCTGGACCTGCTGCGCGATGATCGGGCCCTCATCGAGCTCGTGGTTGACGTAGTGCGCGGTCGCGCCGACGGTCTTCACGCCGCGCTCCCACGCCTGGTGGTAGGGCTTCGCCCCCTTGAAGGAGGGCAGGAAGGAGTGGTGGATGTTGATCGCGCGTCCGCTGAGCTCGCGCGAGAGATGATCGGAGAGGATCTGCATGTAGCGCGCGAGCACGACGAGGTCCACCTCGAAGCGGTCCACGATCTCGAGCAGCTTCTGCTCCGCCTCGGGCTTCGTCTCGGGCGTGACGGGAATGTGGAAGAAGGGGATGCCGTGCCATTCGACGAGCTGGCGGTGATCGGGGTGATTCGAGACGACGGCGACGATGTCTGCGGGGATCTCGCCGGCGCGGGTGCGGAACAGGAGGTCGTTGAGGCAGTGCCCGAACTTGGAGACCATCACGAGGGTCTTCACCTTCTCGGTCTCGGGCCGCACCGACCACTCGGCTTCGAAGCTCTCCGCGAGCTCTGCGAAGTCGGCCGAGACGCTCGCCGCGTCTGCCGGCTCGCCGTCCGCGAAGGCGAATTTGGCCCGGAAGAAGAAGCGCCCGGTGACGAGGTCGTCGAACTGGCGCAGGTCGATGATGTCGCAGCCGTGCTTCACCAGGACTCCGGTGAGCGCGTGGACGATGCCGATCTGCTGCGGGCACGTGAAGGTGAGGATGAACGTCCGCTGGGGGAGAGGAGACATGAAACCGCCTTTGCGTCGGTGCTGGTGAGCGGGGTGGTCCGGGTGGGCCGGATCCGCGGCCGGTCCGCCCCGAGTGTCTCGGGGTGGCTTCCCGCCGTGGACGCCGGCACCTATAATAGGCAACTGATATATCACTGCGATGCTAACCGGCTCGCGGCGCGAAGCGCAAGTACGCGGCTCTGCCCGCATCCCCCAATCCCCGTCTCCTATACACCTCTGACCCTCCAGATCTATTGCATGCACTCACATTTTTTTTTTTTTTCCAAGAAAAGGCCGCCATACGAACCCACCCTCGTTCTGGTGGGCTCGGAGATGTGTAAAAGAGCCCCCCCCTACCCCCCGCCCCCCCGCCCGCACACGCGACAGCGAGCGGCGGTGCCGTGCGCGAACGAAACCCCAAGGCATGGCGCACACCACCGCCACTCGCACACCACCACCACTCACCGCAGCCGAGAACCAACCGGACAGGAAGAAACAGGAAGAAACAGGGGCAGGGTCAGAGAACGGTACGGACCGTGGCCTCGAAGTTGCGCACGTGATCCCCGGCGAGCTGCGCGGCGCGTTCGCTGTCGCCGTCGAGGATCGCGCTCAGGAGATCGATGTGCTCGGTGATGTGGCCGCTGATGTCCGGGATCCGATCGCGCACGAGGCACCAGATGCGCGTCGCGAGGTCGTCGAGCCGCTCCAGGGTCTCGGCGAGGTGGTGGTTGTCGATCGCGTGATAGATGAGCCGGTGCACGGTGAGGTCGTACTCGAGCAGGCCCCGCTTGTTCTCGGCGGGGTCGATCCCCTCCAGTTCGGAGATGACGGCCTCGAACTCGGCCTGCTGCTCTTCCCGCAGCGAGTTCGCCGCGTGTCGCGCCGCGAGCGGTTCGAGCACCTGGCGTACCTCGGAGATCGCGGCGAGGTCGGTGATGTCGACGTTCGTGGCGAAGGTGCCGCGCCGGGAGTAGGAGACGACGAGGTGATCGTTCTCGAGTCGCTTCAGCGCCTCGCGGATGGGCGTGCGCCCGAGGTCGAGCTCGAGCGAGAGGGCCAGTTCGTTGATGGCCGCGCCCGGCGGGATCTCCAGCATGATCAGGCGGCTGCGCAGCTCGCGATAGGCGCGGTCGGCCTTCGTCTCCTCAAGCGACCATTCCACGGAGCTTCCTCTCGATAGCCGGCCCGCCGTCGGCGACCGGTGCCGCACGGCCCGCCGCGTCACTGCTCCCGGGGAGCAGCGGCTCGCCGGGCCGGGACGGACCTTGACGGGCTCATGTCCTGGCAATATTCTACTAGGGACCACCTGATATATTAGTTGGTGATCAATCGTACGAAGGAGTTCCGATGACGCAGCCCGCTGCTTTCCAGCCCCGCACCCCGCACGAGCTGAACGCCCCGATCGCAGAGCTCGACCCCGAGGTGGCGGAGCGCATCGACGCTGAGCTCGATCGCCAGCGCCGCGGGCTCGAGATGATCGCCTCCGAGAACCACACCGCGCAGGCGGTCATGCAGGCGCAGGGATCCGTCCTCACCAACAAGTACGCCGAGGGCTATCCGGGACGCCGGTACTACGGCGGCTGCGAGGAGGTCGACGTCATCGAGACCCTCGCCATCGACCGCCTCAAGCAGCTCTTCGGCGCCGAGTTCGCGAATGTGCAGCCGCACTCCGGCGCCCAGGCCAATGCCTCGGCCATGCACGCGCTCATCAAGCCGGGCGACACGATCCTCGGTCTCAACCTCGCTCACGGCGGCCACCTCACCCACGGCATGCGCCTCAACTTCTCGGGGCGGCTCTACAACATCGTGCCCTACGGCGTCGATCCCGAGACCCATCGCGTCGACATGGCCGAGGTCGAACGGCTCGCCCGCGAGCACCGCCCGCAGCTCATCATCGCGGGCTGGTCCGCCTACCCGCGCCAGCTCGACTTCGCCGAGTTCCGCCGCATCGCGGACGAGGTCGGGGCCTACCTCATGGTCGACATGGCCCACTTCGCGGGGCTCGTCGCCGCCGGGCTGCACCCGAGCCCCGTGCCGCACGCGCACGTCACGACCTCCACCACGCACAAGACCTTGGGCGGGCCGCGCGGCGGGATCATCCTCTCGAACGACGCGGAGATCGCGAAGAAGATCAACTCGGCGGTGTTCCCCGGTCAGCAGGGCGGACCGCTCGAGCACGTCATCGCGGGGAAGGCGGTCGCCTTCAAGATCGCGGCGAGCGACGCCTTCGCGGAGCGCCAGCAGCGCACCCTCGCGGGGTCGCGGATCCTCGCCGAGCGGCTCACCCGCCCGGACGTCGCCGAGCGCGGCATCAGCGTGCTCACCGGCGGCACCGATGTGCATCTCGTGCTCGTCGATCTGCGCGACTCCGTGCTCGACGGGCAGGCGGCGGAGGATCTGCTCGCGGAGGTGGAGATCACGGTCAACCGCAACGCGGTGCCCTTCGATCCGCGCCCGCCGATGGTCACCAGCGGCCTGCGCATCGGCACCCCAGCGCTCGCGACCCGAGGCTTCGGCGAGGAGGCCTTCGCCGAGGTCGCCGACATCATCGCCGAGACGCTGATCGCCGGCACCGCCGAGGGCGGCGCCGAGCCCGCGACCGTGTCCGCCCTGCGCGAACGCGTCACCGCACTCGCCGATGCCCACCCGCTCTACCCCGAACTCGCACCGATCGGAGCACGCTGATGGCCGAGCTGCTGCCGGAGCACCCGGCATTCCTGTGGCGCAACCCCGAGCCGAAGACCGGGTACGACGCCGTCATCGTCGGCGGCGGCGGCCACGGCCTCGCCACCGCCTACTACCTCGCGAAGAACCACGGCATCACGAACATCGCCGTGCTCGAACGCGGCTGGCTCGCCGGCGGCAACATGGCGCGCAACACGACGATCATCCGCTCCAACTACCTCTGGGACGAGTCGGCCGCGATCTACGAGCACTCCCTCAAGCTGTGGGAGCAGCTCCCCGAGGAGCTCGAGTACGACTTCCTCTTCTCGCAGCGCGGCGTGATGAACCTCGCGCACACCCTGCAGGACGTGCGCGAGTCGAAGCGCCGCGTCAACGCGAACGTGCTCAACGGCGTCGACGCGGAGTGGCTCACCCCCGCCGAGGTCAAGGAGCTGTGCCCGATCATCAACATCGGCGAGGAGCTGCGCTACCCCGTGATGGGGGCGACCTACCAGCCACGCGCCGGGATCGCGAAGCACGACCATGTGGCGTGGGCCTTCGCACGCAAGTGCGACGAGATGGGGGTCGACATCATCCAGAACTGCGAGGTGACCGGCTTCGTCAAGGAGGGCGACCGCGTCGTCGCCGTCGAGACGAGCCGCGGGCGCATCGAGACGAGGCGGGTCGGCCTGGCCGCGGCCGGCAACTCCTCCGTGCTCGCCGATCTCGCGGGCTTCAAGCTGCCGATCCAGTCGCACCCGCTGCAGGCGCTCGTCTCCGAGCTGTTCGAGCCGGTGCACCCGACCGTCGTCATGTCCAATCACGTGCACGTCTACGTCTCGCAGGCGCACAAGGGCGAGCTGGTGATGGGCGCCGGCGTCGACGCCTACAACGGCTACGGCCAGCGCGGCGCCTTCCACGTCGTCGAGGAGCAGCTGGCGGCGGCCGTCGAGCTGTTCCCGATCTTCGCCAGAGCGCACCTGCTGCGCACCTGGGGCGGCATCGTCGACGTCACGCTCGACGCCTCGCCGATCGTCTCGAAGACGCCCATCGAGGGCATGTTCGTGAACTGCGGCTGGGGCACCGGCGGCTTCAAGGGCACTCCCGGCGCCGGATTCTCCTTCGCGCACACGATCGCAACGGGCGAGCCGCACGCCCTCAACGCCCCCTTCTCGCTCGACCGCTTCGAGACCGGTCGCCTCATCGACGAGCACGGCGCTGCCGCCGTCGCCCACTAGCGCAGCAGAAAGGAACGATCATGCTGCTCATCGAGTGCCCCAACTGCGGCCCGCGCGACGAGGTCGAGTTTCACTACGGCGGACAGGCGCACGTGCCCTACCCCGAGGATCCCTTCGCGCTGAGCGACCGGGAGTGGGCGGAGTACCTCTTCTATCGCGAGAACACCCGCGGCGTCTTCGCCGAGCGGTGGAGCCACAGCGCGGGGTGCCGCAAGTGGTTCAACGCCCTCCGCGACACCGTCACCTACGAGTTCAAGGCCGTCTACCGCATGGGCGAGCCCCGGCCCGCACTGCCCGAGGAAGAGGACGCACGATGAGCGCAGCACGCCTGGACGCCGGCCGCGCGGCCGGACGCGGGATCGACCGATCCCGCGAGATCTCCTTCTCCGTCGACGGCACCGCCTACCGCGGTTTCGCGGGCGACACGATCGCGAGCGCGCTGCTCGCGGCCGGCCGCATCGACTGCGGTCCCTCGATGTATCTCGGCCGCCCGCGCGGCGTCTTCTCCGCCGGGGTGGAGGAGCCCAACGCGCTCGTCGCGGTCAAGGCGCGTGCCGCAGGCGAGGTCGACGAGTCGATGCTGCCCGCCACCCGGGTGCAGATCACGGAGGGCCTGGAGGCGCGGTACCTGAGCGGCCTCGGCACGCTCGACCCGCGGAAGGACGAGTCGGTCTACGACCACAAGTTCGTGCACACCGACGTGCTCGTCGTCGGCGCGGGCCCGGCGGGCCTCGCCGCGGCGCGCGAGGCGGGCAAGAGCGGCGCACGCACCATCCTCATCGACGAGCAGAGCGCGCCGGGCGGCGCGCTGCTGAGCGCCCGCGAGGAGCTCATCGACGGCATCGAGGGTGCGCAGTGGGCCGCCTCGGTGGTCGAGCGGCTGAGCGGGCTGGGCGAGTTCAGCTACCTGCCCCGCACCACCGCCTTCGGCAGCTACGACGCGAACTACGTCGTCGCCGTGGAGGATCGCAGCGACGCCCTGCTGGCCGCCCCGCACCCCGGCTCACCCCGGCAGCGCATCTGGCACATCCGGGCGCAGCAGGTGGTGCTCGCCACGGGGGCCCACGAGCGCCCCATCGTCTTCGCGAACAACGACCGTCCCGGCGTCATGCTCGCCGGGGCGGTGCGCAGCTACCTGAACCGCTACGCGGTGGCGGCGGGTTCCCGGATCGCGATCGCCACCACCAACGACTCGGCCTACGAGCTGCTCGGCGAGCTGCACGACGCGGGCGTCGACGTGGTCGCCGTGGTCGACTCGCGTGAGCAGGCCTCGGCGTCGGCAGCCGCGGCGCTCGGCCGCGCCGGCGTGCGCGGCATCTTCGGCTCCGCGGTCGTCGACACCGCGGGCGACGGCCCGGCCGGCCGCGTCAGCGCGGTGCGGGTCTCCCGCATCGACGACGCCGGCGCGCTGCTGGGCGAGGTCGAGACCATCGAGGCGGATCTGCTGGCCGTCTCGGGCGGGTTCTCGCCCGTGGTGCACCTGCACACGCAGCGGCAGGGCCGGGTCGCGTGGGACGATCGGATCGCGGGCTTCGTGCCCAGCTCGGCCGTCGCGAATCAGGCGCTCGCCGGTGCGGTGAACGGGCGGTACGCGCTGGACGACGCGCTCTTCGAGGGCGCCACGGCCGGGCAGCGGGCGGCGCAGCGCGCGGGCTTCGCCGCGCCGCTGATGGTGCCGCAGGCGGGTGCGGCGGGCGGCGATGCCGCGGGCGCCTCCGAGGCCGCGGGGCGCCACGCCGCTGCGGCCGCCCCGGAGGACGGCGGCATCCGGCCGCTGTGGCTCGTCCCGGGAACGGGCGAGCCGGGGGAGTGGCGTGAGCACTTCGTCGACCTGCAGCGCGACCAGACCGTCGCCGACGTGTACCGGGCGACCGGCGCGGGCATGCGCTCCATCGAGCACGTCAAGCGCTACACCTCCATCTCCACGGCGAACGACCAGGGCAAGACGAGCGGCGTCAACGCGATCGGCGTCATCGCCGCGGCGCTCGGCCGCGACGGCCTCGCCGGCTTCGGCAGCACCTCGCATCGCGCTCCGTACACGCCCGTCGCCTTCGCTGCGGTGGCCGGACGGCGCCGCGGCGAGCTCTTCGATCCTGCCCGGCTCACCTCGATCCACCCCTGGCACGTGGCTCACGGCGCCGAGTTCGAGGACGTCGGCCAGTGGAAGCGGCCCTGGTACTACCCGCAGCCGGGTGAGGACCTGGACGCCGCGGTGCTGCGCGAGTGCGCCGCGGTGCGCGAGTCGGTGGGGTTCCAGGACGCCTCCACGCTCGGGAAGATCGAGATCCGCGGCGCCGACGCCGGCGAGTTCCTGAACCGGATCTACACGAACGGCTTCGCGAAGCTCAAGCAGGGCAGCGCGCGCTACGGCGTGATGTGCACTCCCGACGGCATGATCTTCGACGACGGGGTGACGCTGCGCCTCGCGGAGGACCGCTTCTTCATGACGACCACCACGGGCGGCGCGGCGCGCGTGCTCGAGTGGCTGGAGGAGTGGCACCAGACCGAGTGGCCCGAGCTCGACGTCGTGTTCACCTCGGTGACCGAGCAGTGGAGCACGGTCGCGGTCGTCGGACCCCGATCCCGCGAGGTCGTCGCGAAGCTCGCACCGGATCTCGAGCTCTCCAACGAGGCCTTCCCCTTCATGACGTTCCAGGAGACGCGCCTGGCGAGCGGGATCCCCGCCCGCATCTGCCGCATCTCCTTCTCGGGCGAGCTCGCCTTCGAGATCAATGTCGAGACCTGCTACGGCCTGACGGTGTGGGAGGCGGTGGCCGCTGCGGGCGAGGAGTTCGGGATCACGCCCTACGGCACGGAGACGATGCACGTGCTGCGCGCCGAGAAGGGCTTCATCATCGTCGGGCAGGACACCGACGGCACGGTCACCCCGCAGGACGCCGGCATGGAGTGGGTGGTGTCGAAGCAGAAGGACTTCATCGGCAAGCGCTCCTTCGCCCGGGAGGACACGGCGCGCGAGGACCGCAAGCACCTCGTCGGGGTGCTCCCGGTCGACGGCCGGACCCGTCTGGAGGAGGGCGCGCAGTTGGTGGCGGCGGACACGCCGATCACCCCGGAGCGGGGGCCGGTGCCCATGATCGGCCATGTCACCTCCTCCTACCAGTCGGCGGCGCTCGGCCGTCCCTTCGGTCTCGCGCTCGTGGAGAACGGCCGCAACCGGATGGGCGAGCTCGTGCGCGTGCCGGCGGGCGATGACATCATCGAGGTGGAGATCACCTCTCCCGTGTTCTACGATCCCGAAGGGAAGCGACGCGATGGCTGAGCACACGATCGAGCTGAACCGCCTGCGGGTCTCGCCGGCGGCCCATCTCGCCGACGCCATGCGCGCCGGCGAGATCACCGGACCGCGCGCCGTCTCGCTGCGCGAGCTGCCCTTCGTGCCGCAGCTGGGTCTGCGCTGCGTCCCCGGTTCGGCCTCCGCGGCGGCGGTCGAGGAGGCGCTCGGTCTGCCGCTGCCCGCCCGGGTGGGGGAGGTGAGCGGCGACCCCGACGGCCTGCACGTGCTGTGGCTCGGCCCGGACGAGTTCCTCGCGGTCGACGTGTCGCGGCAGCAGGAGCCGGGGGAGGGCGCCCAAGTGGCCGCCGCGCTCGACGGCCTGCCCGGCCAGTGCGTGGACCTCTCGGCCAACCGCACCGTGCTGGAGCTGCGCGGGCCGAGCGCCCGCGAGGTGCTCGAGAAGGGCTGCCCCGCGGATCTGCACCCGCGGGTGTTCCCGGCGGGCAGCGGGATCGTCACCCAGCTGGGGCTGGTGCCGGTGCTGCTGCACCGATCGGATGAGCGCACCTTCCGCGTCTTCCCGAGGGCGTCCTTCGCGGACTTCACGGTGCGGTGGCTGCTCGACGCCATGGTCGAGTTCGCGGAGCCAGGGGGGTCCTGATGCCGCTGAGCGTGCTCGACCTCTTCTCGATCGGCATCGGCCCGTCCTCATCGCACACGGTGGGGCCGATGCGCGCCGCGGCCCGCTTCCTCGGTGAGCTCAGGGGCGCAGGGCTGCTGGAGCGCGTGAACCGGGTGCAGTGCGGGCTGTTCGGCTCGCTGGGGGCCACGGGCCGCGGTCACGGCTCCGACACGGCCGTGATCGTGGGGCTCTCGGGGCACGAGCCGGAGACGGTCGACCCGGGCATCGTGCCGGAGCTGGTCGGTCGCGCGCGCGAGACGAGGACGCTGCTGCTCGGCGGCGAGCGGCCGATCCCCTTCGACGAGGCGGCGGACGTGGTGCTGCACCTGCGGCGCTCGCTGCCGGGGCACCCGAACGGCATGCGCCTCACCGCGTTCGACGCGGCGGGAGACGTCGTGCTCGAGCGGGAGTACTACTCGATCGGGGGCGGCTTCGTCGTCTCCGACGAGGAGCTGGCTTCGCCGCCGGAGGAGGAGCACCCGGATCCGCTGCCCTTCGCGAGCGGCGGCGAACTGCTGGAGCGCTGCCGCGAGATCGGCGGCGGGATCGCCGACGTGATGCTCGTCAATGAGACCGCGCACCGCGACGAGGCGGAGCTGCGCGAGCGCCTGCTGCGGATCTGGGCGGTGATGGAGGAGTGCGTGGAGAACGGCTGCACGCGACAGGAGGAACTGCTGCCCGGCAAGCTGGGCGTGCGGCGCCGCGCCCCCGGCCTGCTGGCCCGTCTCCGCGCGGAGGACCGCGAGGACGGCTCGTTGCACGCCCTGGAGTGGGTCAATCTGTACGCGCTCGCCGTGAACGAGGAGAACGCCTCGGGAGGCCGGATCGTCACGGCGCCGACCAACGGGGCCGCCGGGATCATTCCCGCGGTGCTCCACTACTACACGCGCTTCATCCGCGACGCGAACGAGGACCGCGTGATCGAGTTCATGCTGACCGCGGGAGCGATCGGCACGCTGATGAAGCGGAACGCCTCGATCTCGGGTGCGGAGCTGGGCTGCCAGGCGGAGGTCGGATCGGCCTGCTCGATGGCGGCGGGTGCGCTCTGCGCGGTGCTCGGCGGCACGCCCGAGCAGGTGGAGAACGCGGCGGAGATCGGCCTGGAGCACAATCTGGGGCTCACCTGCGATCCGGTCGGCGGTCTCGTGCAGGTGCCCTGCATCGAGCGGAACGCGATCGCCTCGGTGAAGGCGATCAACGCCGCGCGGCTCGCGCTCGCGGGCGACGGCTCCCACCGGGTGAGCCTCGACCAGGCGATCACCACGATGCGCCAGACGGGCGAGGACATGAAGTCGAAGTACAAGGAGACCTCTCGCGGCGGACTCGCCGTGAACGTGGTCGAGTGCTGAGGGTCCTGTTCCCGGACGTGCGTTGCCGTGCTCGGCCCCGGCTGTGGCCGGGGCGCTGCGGCTGCGGTGCCGCGTCCGTTCGGCTCCCGGATCCGGGGTGCCGGACGGCGCCCGGCGCCCCGGCGTCGCGGGCCGTGCCGCGGTGCCTCCGCGGGGTAGGCTGGTCGATGTTGTGCGGCCGCGGCCGCGTGTTCTTCGAGTAGTGGAGCCCAGATACCGGTGAGTGACTTCTTGTCAGCGCAGACCCGTACCGAGACCGATTCGCTCGGCAGCGTCGAGATTCCCGCCTCTGCCTACTGGGGGGTGCACACCGCCCGGGCGCACGAGAACTTTCCCATCGCGCGCCGTCCCATCTCCGTCTACCCGGACTTCATCCGCGCCTTCGCCTGCGTGAAGCAGGCGGCCGCGCGGGCGAACCTCGAGATCGGCGCGCTCGACGAGCAGCGCGCCACCCTCATCGACCGCGCGTGCGAGGAGATCAAGGAGGGCATGCTCCACGATCAGTTCGTCGTCGGCGTCGTGCAGGGCGGCGCGGGCACCTCCACGAACATGAACGCCAACGAGGTCATCACGAACCGCGCCCTGGAGCTGGCCGGTCACGAGAAGGGCGACTACGCCTTCATCAACCCGAACGACCACACCAACCACAGCCAGTCGACGAACGACACCTACCCGACGGCGATCAAGATCGCGCTCGCCTTCTCGCTCGGCAGCCTGCTGGAGGAGCTCGCACTGCTCGCGGACTCCTTCGCGGCGAAGGGGCGCGAGTTCTCCCACATCATCAAGGTCGGCCGCACGCAGCTGCAGGACGCGGTGCCGATGACCCTCGGCCAGGAGTTCAACGCCTTCGCCGTGACGCTGCGCGAGGACATCGACCGGCTCCGCGAGGCCGTCACCCTACTGGGCGAGGTGAACATGGGCGCGACCGCCATCGGCACCGGCATCAACGCGCCGCGCGGCTACAAGGAGGCGGTGATCCGCCATCTGCGTGAGATCACCGGGCTGGAGCTCGTCACGGCCGGCGACCTCGTGGAGTCGACGAGCGACACGGGCGTGTTCGTGACCTTCTCGGGGGCGCTCAAGCGCAGCGCGCTCAAGCTGTCGAAGATCTCGAACGACCTGCGGCTGCTCTCCTCGGGCCCGCAGGCGGGCCTGGGCGAGATCAACCTCCCGGCGCGCCAGGCGGGCTCGTCGATCATGCCCGGCAAGGTGAATCCGGTGATCCCGGAGGCGGTGTCGCAGGTCGCCTACTCGGTCGCGGGGGCGGACGTCACCGTGTCCATGGCGGTGGAGGCGGGCCAGCTGCAGCTCAACGCCTTCGAGCCGATCATCGCCCACTCCCTCTTCCAGTCGATCACCTGGCTGGAGCGCGCCTGCCGGACGCTGCGCGTCAACTGCGTCGACGGCATCACCGCGAACGAGGAGCACCTGGCCGACACCGTCTCGCGCTCCGTCACCGTGATCACCGCGCTCGCGCCCGTGATCGGCTACGCCGCGGCGGCGAAGCTCGCCAAGGAGGCGCTCGCCGGCAAGGAGAAGGTCTCGGATCTCGTGGTGTCGCACGGGCTGCTCGATCAGGCCCAGCTCGACGACATCCTGCAGCCGCAGAAGCTCGCCGGGCTCGCACCCGAAACCGGCACGATCGAGACGATCACCGAGACGAGCGAGACCCCGGCGCCCCAGAAGCTCGAAGACGGCGAGTAACCCGGGCGGGCGGTCCGCACACGCGGAAGGGGGACGGATCCCGGATCCGTCCCCCTTCCGCGTTCTGAGCGCTCAGGCGGTGATGCAGTGGGAGGTGAGCGCGCCGATGCCCTCGATGGTGACGGTCACCTCGGTCCCCGGCTTCAGATAGAGCGGGGGCTTGCGCGAGCGGCCGGCCCCGCCAGGGGAACCGGTGGAGATGACGGTGCCCGGCAGGAGCGTGAGCGACTGCGAGATCGAGGCGATCAGCTGTGCGACGCTGCGGATCATGAAGCCCGTCGTCGAGTCCTGCACGCGCAGGCCGTCGACGTCCGTGGTGATCGCGAGCGCCTGCGGATCCGGGATCTGCTCCGCGGTCACGACGACGGGGCCGATCGGCGTGAAGCCGTCGAAGGACTTGCAGCGCGACCACTGCGGCTCCTGGAACTGGATGTTGCGCGCGGTGATGTCGTTGATCACCGTGTAGCCGAAGACGTAGTCGAGCGCTTCCTCCGCCGTCACGTCCTTCGCCGCGCGGCCGATGACGACGCCGAGCTCGCCCTCGTAGTCGACCTCCTCGCTGATCTCCGCGTTGAGGGGCACGCTGCCCTCGTGCGCGCCGAGCGAGTTGGGGAAGAGCGAGAAGAGCACGGGGCCCGAATCGTTGTCGAGGCTCAGCTCGCTCGCGTGCTCGTCGTAGTTGAGGCCGACGGCCAGGACGATCGGCGCTCCGATCACCGCCGGGGCGTAGGTGACGCCCGCGAGCTCGCGCCAGGCGGAGTCCTCGAGCCGCCCGGCGGACTCGCGCACCACCTGCAGCGCGTCCGGCCCCGCCTCGATGAGCTGCTGCAGCGTCGCGTATCCGGATGCGAGCGCCCGGACCGGCACGAAGCGGTCGTCGCGTACCACCGCGAGCTCGGGAGCGGAATCGGGGGAGAGGGACAGATGCGCGAATCTCACACCTTCAAGCCTAGTCGAAGCGGCTCAGCCCCCTGCGTCCGCCTCCCACACGAGCGGCCGCGCTTCTTTGTGCGAACCGTACTGCGCCCGGGGGCGCGCCGCGCTCCCCTGAGAGCGAACGCGGTGCCGCCGCCCCTCGCGGATCGGGAAGAATGAAGGCATGAGCGAATCACCCATGACCAAGCCCGAGATCGAGTTCCCGGAGGGGCCCGCCCCCGCCGAGCTGCAGATCGTCGACATCGTGGAGGGCAGCGGCGAGGAGGCTCTCGCCAGTTCGACGGTCGAGGTGCACTACCTCGGCGTCGAGTACGACTCCGGCGAGGAGTTCGACTCCTCGTGGAGCCGCGGGGAGTCGATCAACTTCCCGCTGCGCTCGCTGATCCAGGGCTGGCAGGCCGGCATCCCCGGCATGAAGGTGGGCGGTCGCCGCAAGCTGATCGTGCCGCCGGCCCAGGCCTACGGCACCTCGGGCGGGCACCCGCTCTCCGGTAAGACCCTGATCTTCGTGATCGATCTGCTCGGCGTCAGCTGAGCCGACCCGGGACGTCCCTCCGCAGGCCGGGGCGCGGTTCACCCGAACCGCGCCCCGGCCTGCGCCGTCCCCGCCGCGCCCGTCCCGCCCCCCTTTCCGCCGGGTCGGCGCATTTCGGCCGAGTCCGCACCGAACCGTCGCGCAGAAGCGTGCGGCCTCGGCGGAAAGCTGCGGACTCGGGCGGGGCGCCCGCTGCGGGGTGGTAGCGTACTGCTGTTCAGGGGAGCCCCGGACTCGGGGATGAGGCAGCACAGAACGGAGTGGCCGGTGGCAGAGGCGCGGCAGCAGGGCGGCGGGCAGCAGACGGGGACGGACCGGCCTCGGGAGGGCGGCGTGGGCGCCGTCGACCGCTACTTCCAGATCACCGAGCGCGGCTCCAGCTTCGCGACGGAGATCCGCGGCGGCCTCGTGACCTTCGTCACGATGGCCTACATCGTGATCCTCAACCCGATCATCCTCACCAGCGGGGTCGACGTCGAGGGCAACACGCTCGCCTTCCCCGCGGTCAGCGCCGTGACCGCGCTCACCGCCGGCGTGATGACGATCCTCTTCGGCGTGGTCTCGCGGCTTCCCTTCGGCTTCGCCGCCGGGCTCGGGATCAACGCCTTCCTCGCCTTCTCCGTCGTCGGCCAGGTGACCTGGCCCGAGGCGATGGCGATCGTGGTGATCAACGGCGTGCTGATCGTGCTGCTCGCCGCCACCGGCCTGCGCCGCATGATCTTCGACGCGGTGCCCGTCGAGCTGAAGCTCGCGATCACGGTCGGCATCGGCCTCTTCATCGCCTTCATCGGCTTCGTCAACGCCGGCTTCGTCACCTCGACGGGCCAGAGCTCGCCGCCCGTCGGCCTGGGCATCGGCGGCTCGGTGGTCACGATCCCGACCCTCATCTTCGTGGTGACGCTCGTCCTCACGGGAGTGCTCGTCGCGGCGAAGGTGAAGGGCGGGCTGCTCATCGGCCTCGTCAGCGGCACGGTGATCTCGGTGATCGTCGAAGCGATCTGGCACCTCGGGCCGCGTGCCGGCGAGGACGGCGGTGTGGCGAATCCGGGCGGCTGGGGGCTGACGGTGCCCGAGCTGGGATCCGCGCCCTTCGGCCTGCCCGACCTGAGCCTCGTCGGCGCGGTGAGCTTCGACCTCAGCCGCGTCGGCGTGGTGACCGTCGTGATGCTCGTCTTCACCCTTCTCTTCACCAACTTCTTCGACGCGATGGGCACGATGACGGGGCTCTCGCGGGAGGCGGGGCTCGCGGATGAGAAGGGCAACTTCCCGCGGCTGAAGTCGGCGCTGGTCGTCGAGGGCATCGGCGCGATCGCGGGCGGAGCGACGTCCGCCTCCTCGAACACGGTGTTCATCGAGTCGGGGGCGGGCATCGGCGAGGGCGCGCGCACCGGCTTCGCGAACCTCGTCACGGGGGCGCTGTTCCTGCTCGCCATGTTCTTCACGCCGCTCACCCAGATCGTGCCCACCG
The DNA here is from genome assembly GCF_002982315.1 of Leucobacter massiliensis. Lineage (GTDB taxonomy): Bacteria > Actinomycetota > Actinomycetes > Actinomycetales > Microbacteriaceae > Leucobacter > Leucobacter massiliensis. The sequence goes on from NZ_MWZD01000017.1 coordinate 63,097, forward strand.
AGGTCGCCGCGGCGGCGCTCGTGATCGTGGGCGCGCTGATGATGGCGCAGATCAAGCACATCGACCTCGGCGACTTCCGGGTGCTGCTGCCCGTGTTCCTCACGGCCGCCGTGATGCCGATGACCTACTCGATCGCGAACGGCATCGGCGCGGGCTTCGTCGCCTGGGTGCTCGTGCACGCCCTCAGCGGCCGGGCGCGCAGCATCCACTGGCTGCTGTGGGTGGTCGCCGCGGGCTTCGTGGTGTTCTTCGCCCGCGGGCCGATCGAGGCGCTGTTCGGGGCGTAGCGCTCGCCTGCTCGGCGTGCCCGGGCGGCGCGGTGCTGCCGCCCGGGCACGCGTGCGTCAGTCGTGCTGCCCGCCGGGGCCGCCGCTGCGCTGCCCGAGCAGGTGATCGATCAGCGGGTCCAGGATCGCGAGGCCGTCGCGTACGCCGCCCAGCGAGCCGGGCAGCGTGATCACGAAGGTGCCGCGCGCGAAGCCCGCGACTCCGCGCGTGAGCAGCGCGGCCGGCATCGCTGCGGCGCCGCGGCGGCGCAGCTCCTCGATGAAGCCGGGCAGCTGCACCTCCAGCAGGGGTGCCACCTCCTCGGGGGTGCGGTCGTCGGGGGAGACCCCGGTGCCGCCCGTCGTCACGACGACCGCGCAGCGATCCCGGATCGCCGCTCGCACCGCCTCTCCCACCGGTGCCCCGTCGGCGACGACCGCGGGCGATGGCGTCTCGAAGCCCCGCTCCGCGAGCCATTCCGCGATCACCGGCCCGGTGCGGTCCTCCGCAGTCCCGGCGGCCGCCCGCGTCGAGGCGACGATGACCGCGGCCCGTCTCATCCGATCGCCCAGTCGCCGCTCTTGCCACCCGACTTCGCGAGCACCCGGGTGTCCGTGATCGTGGCGTGCTTGTCGACGGCCTTGATCATGTCGTAGAGCGTCAGCGCGGCCACGCTGGCCGCGGTGAGCGCCTCCATCTCCACGCCCGTCACGCCCTTCGTGGTCACCGCGGCGAGGATCCGCACCCGGTCTGCGGCGGCTTCGAAGTCGATGGCGAGCTTCGTGAGGGGGAGGGGGTGACAGAGCGGGATCAGTTCCCAGGTGCGCTTGGCGGCCATGATGCCGGCGACGCGGGCCGTTCCCAGCGCCTCGCCCTTGGGCAGCTCGCCGGCGACGAGCAGCTCGACGACGTCGGAGCGGGTGACGAGGGTCGCCTCGGCGCGCGCGGTGCGCTTGGTCACCGCCTTCTCGGTGACGTCGACCATGTGCGCGCTGCCGTCGCCGCGCAGGTGCGTGAGGCGCTGGGGCTCGGGGACCGTGGGAGTTCCCGGAGTCTCGGGGGCGTGCTCGGGCGCGTGCTCGGGCGCGGGGGAAGTGTCAGTCATCGATCCTCCAGATCTCGACGGGGGTGTTCTCCGCCAGCTCGGCGGGGCCGGGCGGCAGCTGCGCCAGCAGCTCGGCCGCGGCGAGGTCCGCGAGCAGGTGCGAGCCGGGGGCGCTCAGCGAGACGCGCCCGTCGGCGTCGATGCGGCCGCGGCGCACCTGGTGCTTCTCGGCGGGCTTCTCGACGGCGTGCGCCAGCGGGCGCCTCTCGCGGCGGCGCTCGGCGGGCAGTCCGGCGAGGCGTCGCAGCTCGGGCAACAGGAACATCTCGGCGGAGACGAGCGCGCTCACCGGGTTGCCGGGGAAACAGAGGACCGGGATCCCCGCCGCAGCCCCGCCCGGGGCCGCGGCTGCGCCCGGGGCCCCGCCCGGAGCCGCGTCGCCGACGGCGCCGCCGCGATCGGCTCCGGCGAGGGCGCCCAGCGTGCCGAGCCCCTGCGGCCCGCCCGGCTGCATCGCGATCGGGGCGAAGCGCACGCCGAGCGGGCTGAGCGCCTCCCGCACCACCTCGAAGGCGCCCGCGCTGATCCCGCCCGTGGTGACCACGAGATCGTGGCCGGGGGCGGCCTCGGCGAGCGCCGCGCGGAAGCGCTCGGGGGTGTCGCCGGTGCGCAGCGTGCCGACGCTCGCGCCCGCGGCGCGGAGGGCGGCTGCGAGCATGGGGGTGTTGGCGTCGTGAATCAGCCCGGCCCGGAGCGGCGCGTCGCCCGATCCGCCGTCACCGCCCGCGGATCGCTCCGCCAGTTCGTCGCCCGTGGAGCACAGCAGCACGCGCACGCTCCGCCGCACCGGCACCTCCGCGATCCCGGCCGCCGCGATCAGGCCGATGCGGGCGGCGGTGAGCCGCGTCCCGGGGTCGAGTACCGGCGACCCGGCAGGAAGGTCCTCTCCCGCCCGCCGCACGAAGCGGCCCGCCGCGCTCGGCTCGGCGAACGCCACCTCGGCGTCCCGGTCCGGTGCGGGCCCGCCCGCGCGGCTGAGCGCCGGGAAGCGGGGCGGCAGCGTGCGCTCGACGGGCACCACGGCGTCGGCGCCGAGCGGGAGGGGGGCGCCCGTCATCACCGGCGAGGCGCTGCCCGGCTCGTGCGCGAGCGGGGCAGCGCCCGCCGCAGTGGCGCGCCCGAGCCGCAGCCGGACCGGGTGCTCGGCGCTCGCCGCGGCGAGTTCCGCGGCGATCACCGCGTAACCGTCCATCTGCGAGTTGTCGAAGGGTGGCAGCGGGCCATCGGTGCTCAGCGTCTCCGCCGTCACCTGTCCGAGGAGCCCGGGGTCGTCGACGGGCAGCCGTTCGGCGCCCTCCGCCGCAATGCGGTGCTCCACCGCCGCGAGCAGGCTCAGCACCTCGGCGCGGTGCTGCTCGACACTGCGCCGCCGCGCCGCCGCGGGTCCGCCGCTCATCCGCCCGCGAAGGGCGGCAGCACGTCGACCACGGCCCCGCGGATCTCGCCCCCGTCGCGCCGCACCGTGCCGTCGACCAGGAAGGAGCCCGAGCGCAGCACCCGGCGCATCGCCTCCCCGTGCCGCTCGGCGAGCTCCGCCCGCAGCGCGTCGAGCGTGGCCGCCGCCGGCGGCGTCCACTGCTCCTCATCGCGGCCCGCGGCCTCGGCCGCCCCCGCGAAGAAGCGCACGGTGATCACTGACATATCAGCCATCGTAGCCCGCAACCGAGCGGCGGGGAAACCCCTACAATGGCCGCATGGATCCCGAGCAGAGGGGCGCCCCGGGGGCCCTCGTCGAACCGTGTGCGGCGCTCAGCGGCGAGCAGCGCGAGCGCGCGCTGCGGCAGATCGCCCTGCCCGGCTTCGGCGAGCTCGCGCAGCGCCGCTTCGCCGCGGCGAGCGTGCTCGTCATCGGCGCCGGCGGGCTCGGCAGCGCGAGCGTGCCCTACCTCGCTGGTGCCGGGATCGGCAGGATCGGCGTCGTCGACGACGACCGCGTGGAGCTCTCGAATCTGCACCGGCAGATCGCCCACGGCACCGCCGATGTCGGCCGCCCCAAGGTCGCCTCGCTCGCCGGCACGGTCGCCGCGCTCGATCCCGCCGTCCGCTTCGACGCCCTCAATCTGCGGCTCACCGCGGCGAACGCGCTCGAGGTGATGCGCGGATACGACCTCGTGATCGACGGCAGCGACAACTTCCCCACCCGCTACCTCGTGGCCGACGCGGCCGAGCTGCTGGGCGTGCCGCTGGTGTGGGGCTCGATCCTGCAGTTCCACGGCCAGGTGGGGGTGTCGTGGCGGCCCGAGCATCCGGGCTACCGCGACCTCTTCCCGGTGCCGCCGCCGCCCGAGGAGGTGCTCGACTGCGGCACCGGGGGCGTGCTGCCCGGCCTCTGCGGCACGGTCGGCTCGCTGCTCGCCACGGAGGCGATGAAGCTCATCGCGGGCGTTGGCGAGCCGCTGCTGGGCCGCGTGCTCGTGTACGACGCGCTGGCGGCACGCACCCGGGAGCTGCCCTTCGCGCGGGATCCGCGGGCGGAGCCCGTCACGGGGCTCATCGACTACGAGCTGTTCTGCGCGGGCCCCGGCGGCCCCGCCATGCCCGAGGCCCTCGACGCCGCCGAGCTGGCGCGCCTCATGGAGGCGGGCGAGCCGCCGCGGCTGATCGACGTCCGCACGGCCGAGGAGCACGCGCAGCGCTTCGTGCCGGGCGCCGAGTCCGTGCCGCTCGACGAGCTGGAGGCGGGCCGGGAGATCGCTCCCGGCCCGGTGGTGGTGCACTGCGAACGCGATCCGCGGTCCATCCGCGCCGCCCGGCTGCTCCAGGAGCGCGGGCACACCGGGGTGCGCTACCTGCGGGGTGGCATCCGCGCGCTCGCGGCGACGGCGCCGCAGCTGCTCGCGGGCGAGGCGGATACGGATCGCGCTACGCTCGATGGGACCCCGGCGCGAGCGCCGCGGGCGGAGGAAGGACGGCGATGACCCAGCCCTACGCCCGCGTCGACGAGCAGCCGATCGACGAAGCAGCCGTGCGCGCGGCCGTCGACTCGCCCGAGAGCGGGGCCGTGGTGGTGTTCCACGGGGTGATCCGGAACCACGACGGGGGAGCGGCGGTGCGCGCGCTCGACTACAGCGCCCACCCCGAGGCGCAGCGCCTGCTGGCCGAGCTGGTGGCCGACGAGGCCGCGCGCAGCGGGCTGCGGCTCGCGGCGGCGCATCGGGTGGGGGCGCTGCGGATCGGCGACGCTGCGCTCGTCGCGGCCGCCGCGGCGGCGCACCGCGCGGAGGCCTTCGCCGCGATCGAGCGCCTGGTGGAGCGCATCAAGGCCGAGATCCCGATCTGGAAGCGCCAGCACTTCGCCGACGACACCTCCGAGTGGGTCGGTCTCTAGGGCAGGGGCCGGGTGGCGCTGCGGCGGGCTCAGCCGCCGATGTACGACATCTCGATGCGGGCGGGGGCGTCGGGGCCCGGTGCCGCGGCGGCGCCGCTGGCGCGCAGCTCGGAGTAGCGGTCGTCGCGCTCGTTCCACAGCCCGGCAAGGGCTGCCGTGAGGCGCGCATCGTCGCTGCCGTCGCGCAGCAGCGCACGCAGATCGGTGCCTGAGCTCGCGAAGAGGCAGGTGAACAGCCGCCCCTCCGCAGAGATGCGGGCGCGCGTGCACGAGCCGCAGAATGCGCCGGTGACGCTGGAGATGACGCCGATCTCGCCGCCGCCGTCGCGGTAGCGCCAGCGCTTCGCCGTCTCTCCGGGATGGCTGGCCGGCAGCGCTTCGAGCGGGTGGATCGCGTCGATGCGGGCGACGATCTCGGCAGAGGGCACGACCTCGTCGAGCACCCAGCCGTTCGAGGTGCCGACGTCCATGTACTCGATGAAGCGCAGGGTACGTCCGGTGCCGCGGAAGTGCTCGGCGAGCGCCTCGACCTCGTCGTCGTTCACGCCCCGCTTGATCACGGCGTTCACCTTCACCGGCCCGAGCCCGGCCGCCTCGGCGGCCGCGATCCCGTCGAAGACGCGCGACAGCGGGAAGCGCACGTCGTTGATCGCCTGGAAGCGCTGCTCGCTGAGCGAGTCCACCGACACGGTCACGCGGCGCAGCCCCGCCTCGGCCAGCGCCGCAGCCTTCACGGGCAGCGCCGAGCCGTTGGTGGTGAGGGCCAGATCGAGGGGCTCGCCCTCGGGAGTGCGGAGCGCGGCGAGCTCGGCGATGAGGCCCTCGATCCCGCGGCGCAGCAGCGGCTCGCCGCCCGTCAGCCGCAGCTTGCGGACGCCGAGCCCCACGGCGATGCGGGCGATGCGCACGATCTCCTCGAAGCTCAGCAGCTGATCCCCGTCGAGGAACTGGTAGTCGCGGCCGAAGATCTCGCGCGGCATGCAGTAGACGCAGCGGAAGTTGCAGCGGTCGGTGACCGAGATGCGGAGATCGCGCAGCGCTCGGCCGCGGGCGTCCCGGGTGCCGGTGGCGGGCAGGCGGCGGATCGCGGCCCGGGCGGGGCGCTCGGGCTGCGGCGTCGATGCGTGGGATGCGGCGGGGGCGCGATCGGGGCGCGGATCTCTCAGCATCTGCGCACCCCCTCGTCTCCCGCCTTGCTGCCGCGCACGCGCGCCGGCTTTCCCCACCCGACCCTAACACCGCGACCGTGGAGCGGGCTCGGCTCAGCCTCCGGGCGCGGCGAAGCGCACCACGGCCGGATCGAGCGCGAAGCGCACGCGCGTTCCCGGCGCGATCCAGGCGGGAGGCGCACCCGAGAGCGGCAGGCGCGCCCATGCCCCGGGCCACTCGGCGCAGTCGACGCGCAGGCCGGCGGCCTCGGCGGAGACGGCGCCGATCGTGCCCGTCCAGGCGTTGGTGCGCGGGTTGCCCCCCCCCGCCTCCCTGTTTGCCGCGGCCTCGAGGGCGGGGGCCGGGGTGGGGGCTTTCTCTTTTTCCCCTTCCCCGACCCACCAAACCCCGGCTGATCCCCGATCGCGGCTTTTGGGGACGGCGCCGGACTGCGGGGCGAGCGGCGCGATCCGCAGTTCGCCCGGCGGATAGCTCGCGACGGCCGGTTCTCCCGGAGCGGGCAACTCCCCGACGCCGCGCAGCTCGTCGAGCGGGGCGGCAGCGGGTCGCAGCGTGCCGGCCCCGGTGGCGGTCCCGGCGAGCAGCACGCGGCCGGTGAGCTCGGCGGCGAAGGGGGTGGCGGGTGCGTCGAGCACCTCCGCGACCGTGCCGAGCTGAGCGGCCTCACCGGCTTCGAGCACGAGCACGCGGTCGGCGAGCGCGAGCAGATCGGTGGGGTCGTGGGTGACGATGACGCCAGGGATCCCGAGCCGTCGCAGCTCCTGCGCGACGAGGGACCGCAGCTCCGCCCGGCTCGTCACGTCGAGCGCGGCGAAGGGCTCGTCGAGGAGGAGCGCTCGGGGTCCCGCCGCGAGGGCCCGGGCGATCGCAACGCGCTGCTGCTGTCCGCCCGAGAGCTGCGGCTCCCGTGCGCCGCCGCGGCCGGCGAGGCCGATCCGGCCGAGCCACTCCTCTGCGACCGCGTCCGCCTCGCGGCGCGGGACGCCCTGAGCACGCGGGCCGAAGGCGATGTTGGCGCGCGCGCCGAGGTGGGGGAAGAGCCGGGATCGCTGATCGAGCAGCGCGATGCGCCGTCCGGACCGCGCCACCTCGACGCCTCGGACGCCCGTTGCGCGGGAGACGAGCGGGCGCCCGTCGAGGACCACCCGGCCGGCCTCGATCCGGTGCGTGCCCGAGATCGCGCCGAGCAGCGTCGACTTGCCCGAGCCGTTGGCGCCGATGATCCCGAGCACCTCGCCGGGGCGCACCGCCGCGGCCGCGCGCAGCGCGAAGCCGCCGCGTCGCACGCGCAGTTCGAAGTCGAGGCCCGGCTGGCCCGGCTGCCCGCCCCCTGCGCCGTTCCGGCCCTCAGCCCCGCTCCGGTCCCCGCTTCGGGCCGCGCTCCTGCTTCCGGCCCCGCCGGCGTCCCGCCTCACGATCCGCCCGCTCACGATGCCGCCGCCTGCGGCGAGCGGGATCGCAGGCACAGCAGGGCCGCGACCGCGAGCAGCACGAGCAGCAGCGAGAGCGCGAGCGCCGTGTCCTGGCTCACCCCCGCCCCGTTGAACGCCGTGTAGATCGCGAGCGGGACGGTGCGCGTGGTGCCCGGGCTGTTGCCCGCGAAGAGCGCGGTCGCGCCGAACTCGCCGAGCGCGCGCGTGAAGCACAGGATCGTGCCGGCGGCGAGGCTCGGCGCGAGCAGCGGCAGCGTCACCCGCCGGAGCACCGTCCACGGCCCCGCGCCCAGGCTCTCTGCGGTGCGTTCGTAGGCGCCGTCGAGTCCGCGCAGCGCCCCCTCCACCGCGATCACGAGGAACGGCAGCGAGACGAAGGTCTGCGCGATGATCACGGCCGCCGTGGTGAAGGGCACGCGCACGCCGAGCCCGGCGAGCGCGTCGCCGAGCAGGCCGCCGCGCCCGAGCAGGGAGAGCAGCGCGAGGCCCCCGACGAGCGGCGGCAGCACGAGCGGCAGCGTGGTGAGCGCGCGCAGCACGGTGGCGAGCGCACCGCTCGCGCGCGAGATGACGAGCGCGAGCGGCACCCCGAGCAGCAGGCACAGCAGCGTCGCCACGGCGGCCGTGCCGAGCGACAGCCCGAGCGCGCTGAGCGCCTCGGGCGAGGCGAGCGTGGTCGGTACGAGCGCCCAGTCGACGCGGAGCAGCAGTGCCGCGAGCGGCAGCAGGAGCAGGGTCGCGGCGAGGGCGGCGGGCAGCAGGACGGCGCGCGGCAGCGCCGCACCCGCGATCCCCGCGCGGCTCACGCCGCCCCGAATCCGAGCTCGTCGAGGAGGCGCCGGGCCTCCTCGGAGCGCGTGAACTCCGCGAAGGCCCGAGCCGCCTCGGGGGCGTCCGATCCGGTGAGCGGCACGATCAGGTAGCTCCCGGCGGCCGCCTCGGAGCCCGGGATGGGGATCCCCTCGACCTCGCCGTCGGCCCGCACCACGTCGGAGGCGTAGACGAGCCCGGCGTCGGCCTCGCCGCTGCGCACGCGGGTGAGCACGGCGGTCACGTTCTGCTCCTCGCTCGCGGGCCGCAGCGCGACCCCGTCTCGCTCGAGCAGGGTGCGCGCGGCGGCGCCGCAGGGCACCTCGGCGGCGCAGACGACCACGACCGGGCTGCTGCCGTTCGCGCCCGCCGCGGTGAGATCCGCGAGCGTCTCGATGCCGAGCGGGTTTCCGGGCGCGACCGCGATCACCAGCTCGCTCGTGGCGAAGGCGAGCGGTTCACCGGCGGCGAGCCCGGCCTCGACCACCGTCCGCATGTTCGCCTCGTCTGCGGAGGCGAAGACGTCGGCGGGGGCGCCGCCGACGATCTGCGCGGCGAGCACGGAGGAGCCGTCGAAGGTCTGCGCGAAGGAGACCCCGGGGTGCTGCCGCGTGAACTCCGCCGCGAGCGGCTCGAAGACGGGCTGCAGCGAGGCAGCGGCCGAGACGGACAGTTCGCCGCGCACCGCACCGGCATCAGCGGCCGATCCTGCCGCTCCGCCCGCCTCCGTCGCGCTCCCGGCCTGCCCCGCGCAAGCAGGCAGCAGAGCCGCCGTGGCCGCGAGCGCGAACGCGGCGAGGGCGCGGCGCGGGCGCGCATCGGAGCGCGGGCCGCTCACCGCTCCTCGGTCTCCACGATCACGGTCGTGGCCTTCACCACGGCCGTCGCCCGCGAGCCGACCTCGAGCCGCAGCTCGCGCGCCGCCTCAGAGGTCATCAGCGACACGACGCGATGGGGTCCGCACTGCAGCTCGAGCTGCGCGACCAGTCCCGAGATCTCGACGGCGGTGACCAGCCCGGTGAAGCGGTTGCGCGCGCTGCGCTTCACGCCCGATTCGCCGTGGCCCGCCGGCGCGATCGCGACGGCGCGCGCCGCGAGCGAGCGCCCGGAGACCACCTGCCGGCCGGCGGAGTCGAGGGAGCTCTCCAGGTGACCGTCCGCCACCCAGCGGCGCACGGTGTCGTCGCTGACTCCGATGAGCGCCGCGGCCTCACTGATCCGATAATGCGTCATGAGACTCACTCTATATCCGCATCTGCGGCGAAATCGAGGCGGTGCGTTGACGAAGCCGAGGCGGTCCACTAGCGTCCCGAGTACCTGACCGAGTCGGCTCGGCACCGCACGAACGGGGAGTGCTCAGGGTCACCCCGGCAGATCCAGCGCAGTGACGCGAGGGCGGGGGAGTGATGAGCAGTGTGGGGTTGCTGTACGTCGGCGCGGTGCTGTTCATCAACGGCCTCATGCTGCTGGGCCTCGTGCCGGGAAAGGCCGCGGCCGCCATGAACCTGTTCGTCGGCGGGATGCAGGTGATCTTCCCCACCCTCATCATCCTCGGCTCCGGCGGCGATCCGGCGACGGTGCTCGCCGCCTCCGGGCTCTACCTCTTCGGCTTCACCTACCTCTACGTCGCGTGGAACGAGCTCACCGGCGCCGGCGGCGAGGGCCTGGGCTGGTTCTCGCTGTTCGTCGCGGGCTGCGCCGTCGTCTACGGCTCCCTGCAATTCAGCATCTTCGCCGACCCCGTGTTCGGGGTGATCTGGTTCTCCTGGGCCGTGCTGTGGTTCCTGTTCTTCCTGGTGCTCGCGCTCGGACGGGAGGCCCTCACCCGGCTCACCGGCTGGTTCACGCTGCTGCTCGGGATCTTCACGGGCGCGGTCCCGGCGATGCTCCTGCTCACGGGGAGCTACGTCACCGGCGCGATCGAGGGGATCGTCGCCGCGGTGGCCGGGATCGCGCTGTTCGGGATCTCGTGGGTGCTCGGCAGGCCCGGCGCGGTGCGCACGCGGGGGACCGGCGCCGTTGCCGCGTCCGCCGACCCGGCTCCCGCGGCTCCCGTCGCCCCCGCAGTCACGGCGGGTCCTGCCCCCGTGGCCGATCCGGCTCCCGCGGCTCCCGCCGTTCCCGCGGCGGCGTCCCGGCAGGATCCGGCGCCGAGCTGATCGTCCGATACCGCCGGATTCGCCCCGGCGCACACCCCCCCGCCCAGTCCCGAGAGAAAGGCCGCGCAGTGCCCAGTTACGCGTTCCAGTGCTCCGAGGGGTGCCGCTTCGACGCCCTCTACGCCATGTCCGAGGTGCCCCGTGAGACCGATTGCCGCCGCTGCGGCGCTCCGGCACGGCGCGCGATCACCGCGCCCCACCTCTCGGCCGCCGGATCCTCGGCCTACGGGCTCATCGAGCACTCCGCCCGCAGCGCCCACGAGCCGGCCGTGGTGGACCGTCTGCCCGCCCGCGCTCCCGGCCGGGCGCAGCGGGTGACCTCCCATCCGCTGCACGCGAAGCTGCCGCGGCCCTGATCCACCGAAGCCCCGAAGAAGACGGACCGGCGAGGCAGCCGATCCCGAAGACAGGAGAGACACCGATGCCCGAACACCTTTTCAAGCTCGACTCCTCGAAGAAGTTCACCGAGCAGGAGAAGCTCGGCCACAACCGCTGGCACCCCGAGATCCCGCCGGTCGCGACGGTCAAGCCCGGCGACAGCTTCCGCGTCGACTGCCGCGAGTGGTTCGACGGCGCGATCAAGAACGACGACTCCGCCGAGGACATCCTCAACGCCCCGCTGCTGACGGTCCACACCCTCAGCGGCCCCTTCCGCGTCGAGGGGGCGAAGCCGGGCGACCTGCTCGTCGTCGACATCCTCGACGTGGGCCCGATCCCGCAGGAGGACTCGGGGCCGCTCGCCGGCCAGGGATGGGGCTACACCGGCATCTTCTCGCGGGGCAACGGCGGCGGTTTCCTCACCGAGCAGTTCCCCGACGCCTACAAGGCGGTGTGGGACTTCTCCGGGCAGACGGCCACCTCGCGCCACGTGCCCGGGGTGTCCTTCACCGGGATCACGCACCCGGGGCTGATGGGCACCGCGCCGTCCGCCGATCTGCTCGCCACCTGGAACAATCGCGAGGGCGCGCTCATCGCCACCGATCCGGAGCGCGTGCCGCCGCTCGCGCTGCCGCCGGAGGCGGAGCACGCGATCCTCGGCGGGCTGCCGCGCGATCAGTGGGCGCGGGTCGGATCCGAGGCCGCGCGCACCGCCCCGCCCCGGGAGAATGGCGGCAACCAGGACATCAAGAACTTCACGAAGGGCTCCCGCGTCTTCTACCCGGTGTTCGTGGACGGCGCGAACCTCTCGGTCGGCGATCTGCACTTCTCGCAGGGCGACGGCGAGATCACCTTCTGCGGGGCCATCGAGATGGGCGGCTTCATCGATCTGCGCGTCGACATCATCAAGAACGGGATGGAAGTATACGGCGTCAGCGAGAACGCCATCTTCATGCCCGGCAATGTCGAGCCCCAGTACAGCCACTGGCTCGCGTTCTCGGGCACCTCGGTGACGCTCGACGGCGAGCAGAGGTACCTCGACTCGCACCTCTCATACCAGCGGGCCTGCCTGCACGCGATCGAGTACCTCACCAAGTTCGGCTACAGCCCCGAGCAGGCCTATCTGCTGTTGGGCGCCGCACCGATCGAGGGGCGCCTCTCGGGCGTCGTCGACATCCCGAACTCCTGCTCGACCGTCTACCTGCCCGTCGAGATCTTCGACTTCGACGTGCGGCCTTCGGCGGACGGCCCGCACCGGATCGACCCGGGCATCGGCGCGCCCTCCGCGGCGAACCGGTAGCGGCAGCGCGGAAGGGGTGCGGGCCGGCCGCCGGCCGCGGCCCGCACCCCCTCCGCGGCCGGCCGGGGCTCAGACGACCGCGGGGCGCCCCACGCCCGCCGGCTCCCGGGAGGGCTCCAGCCGGATGACCACGGCCTTCGACACGGGGGTGTTGCTCTCGAGCGCGGTGCTGTCGAGCGGCACCAGCACGTTCGCCTCCGGGAAGTACGCCGCCGCGCAGCCGCGGGCCGTGGGGAAGGCGACCACGCGGAAGCCGCGCAGCACGCGATCCGGCTCGTCCTTCCACTCCGAGAAGATGTCGACCGTCTGCCCGTCGGCCAGGCCCAGCTCGGCCAGGTCGTCGGGGTTCACGAAGATGACGTAGCGCCCCTTCTTGATGCCCCGGTAGCGGTCGTTGAGGCTGTAGATCGTCGTGTTGAACTGGTCGTGCGAGCGCACCGTCTGCAGCAGCAGGCGCCCGGGCGGGCACTCCACGTGCTCCAGTTCGTTCACGGTGATCCGGGCCTTGCCGGTCTCGGTGTCGAAGCGGCGCTCGTCCCGCGGCCCGTTCGGCAGCACGAAGCCGTCCTTGCGTCGCGTCTTCTCGTTGTAGTTCTCGCAGCCGGGGACCACGCGCGAGATGTGGTCGCGGATCACGTCGTAGTCGCGGCCCATCCCCAGCCAGTCGATGCCGTGCCGGTCGCCGAAGGTCGCGTGCCCGAGGCCCGCGATGATCGCCGTCTCCGAGCGCATCTGATCCGACAGGGGCGGGATCTGCCCGTGCGAGGCGTGCACCGCGCACACCGAGTCCTCCACGGTGACGTACTGCGGCCCGGTCTCCTGCATGTCGACCTCGGTGCGGCCGAGCACGGGCAGGATCAGCGCCTCCTCGCCGGTGATCACGTGCGAGCGGTTGAGCTTCGTCGAGAGCTGCACGCTGAGGCGGGTCTTCCGCATCGCCGACTCCGCGAGGTTCGTGTCCGAGATCGCGCCGAGCAGATTGCCGCCGAGCCCCATCCACACCTTGATCCGGCCCTCGTCGAGCGCGCGGATCCCGTGCACCGCGTCGACCCCGTGATGGCGGGGCGGCTCGAAGTTGAACTCCTTGCCGAGCGCGTCGAGGAAGGAGTCGGGCATCTGCTCCCACACGCCCATCGTGCGGTCGCCCTGCACATTGCTGTGGCCGCGGATGGGGGAGGCGCCGGCGCCGGGCTTGCCGATGTTGCCGCGCAGCAGCAGCAGGTTGATGATCTCGCGGATCGTGTCGACGCCCTTGCGGTGCTGGGTGATCCCCATCGCCCAGCAGACGATCACCTTCTGCGCGCCGAGGTAGCGGTTCGCGAGCTCCTCGATCTCCGCCTCGGGCACGCCGGTGGCCCGCGCCACCTCGCGCTCGTCGAGCCGCGCGATGTGCTCGGCGAAGGCCCCGAAGCCGTCGCAGTGCCGCTCGATGAAGTCGTGGTCGAGGACCGTCCCCGGCGCCTTCGCCTCGGCCTCCAGCACCCGCTTGGACACGGCCTGCAGCAGCGCCATGTCCCCGCCGGAGCGGATCTGGATGAACTGGTCCGCGATCTGCGTCGGCTTGCCCAGGTATCCGCGCACGCGCTGCGGATCCTTGTAGCCGATGAGGCCCGCCTCGGGCAGCGGATTGATGGCGACGATCTTCGCCCCGTTCTCCTTCGCCTCCTGCAGCGCCGTGAGCATGCGCGGGTGGTTGGTGCCCGGGTTCTGGCCCATGATGATGATGAGGTCCGACTCGAGGAAGTCGTTGTACCGGATCGTCGACTTGCCGATGCCGACGGTGTGCAGCATCGCCGTCCCCGTCGACTCGTGGCACATGTTCGAGCAGTCGGGCAGGTTGTTCGTGCCGAGCACGCGGGCGAAGAGCTGGTAGAGGAACGCCGCCTCGTTGGAGGCGCGGCCGCTCGTGTAGAAGGCGGCCTCGTCGGGGCTGTCGAGCGCGTTCAGGTGCTCGGCGATCTTCGCGTAGGCGGCGTCCCAGGAGATCGGCTCGTAGTGGTCGGCGCCCTTCGGCTTGTACACCGGCTCGATGAGGCGGCCCTGCATCCCGAGCCAGTACTCGGTCTTGTCTTCCAGCGAGCTCAGCGAGTGCTCCCTCCAGAAGGAGCGCTCGATCTTCAGCGGCGTCGCCTCCCAGGTGACCGCCTTGCCGCCGTTCTCGCAGAACTCCGCGATCTTGCGGTGATCGGGATCGGGCCACGCGCAGCTCATGCAGTCGAAGCCGTCCTTGTGGTTGATCTTCGTCATGAGCCGGGCGGTGCGGCCCAGGCCCATCTGCGTGATCGCGGGCTCCATCGAGTGGAACACGCCGCCGAGGCCCGCCGCGTAGCGCTTGGGCTCGGTGACCTCGATCTCGGCGTCGGAGAAGTCTTCCTTCGGGGCCTGGGGTGTCATGGGCGAACCGCCTTCTGAAACTCGGGCGCACGCTCCCGCGCGTGCGCTGCGTCTGATGCCTCTGCTGTGTCTGCGTCTGCCGCGTCCGCGGGTGCGTCTGCTGCGTCTGCAGGATCTGCCGGGTGATCGTCGGTGCCCAGGTCGACGATCCGGTCCGCCCTACTGTAGACCACCATCGAGGGTCCGCGCAGGAATCCCACCAGGGTGAGCCCGGCATCCTCCGCGAGTTCGGCCGCCAGCGAGGACGGCGCGGAGACGGCCGCGAGCATCGGGATCCCCGCCATCAGCGCCTTCTGGGTCAGCTCGAAGCTCGCGCGGCCGGACACCATGAGCACCAGACCGCGCCCGGGCAGCCGGCCGTCGCGCAGCGCCCAGCCGATCACCTTGTCGACCGCGTTGTGGCGGCCGACGTCCTCCCGCAGCACCAGCATCTCGCCGCTGCGCCCGTCGAAGAGCGCGGCGGCGTGCAGGCCGCCCGTGCGCTCGAAGGTGGCCTGCCCCGCGCGCAGCGTCTCGGGGAACGCGGTCAGCGCGGTCGCGTCGACCGTCAGCGGGTCCTCCGCGACGGTGAAGCGGCTCGCGGTGTGCACCGCCTCGATGCTGGCCTTGCCGCACAGGCCGCACGCGCTCGTCGTCGTGAAGTTGCGCTGCAGGCTCGGATCGGGCGGGGCGACGCCGGGTGCGAGGCCGACGTCGAGCACGTTGTAGGTGTTGGGCTCCCCGTCGCTGGAGCAGTGGATGGCGGCCGCCAGATCGCCCTCGCGGTGGATCACGCCCTCCGAGACGAGGAAGCCCGCGGCGAGGTCGACGTCGTTGCCGGGGGTGCGCATCGTCACCGCCAGCGAGCGGCCGAAGACGCGGATCTCGAGCGGCTCCTCGACGGCGAGGTAGTCCGCCCGCTCGGTTCGTGCGCCGCCTGCGGTGAGGCGCGTCACCCGGCGGCGGGCTGCGATGCGTGACATGCTCCCTGGATAGCACCGAACGGCGGCGCGGGCAAGGTCGGCGCGCGGGGCGGGGCGCCGTGGCCGAGTGCCGGTGGTTCAGGGCAGACTGGGGGCACGAGTTCGTGAAGTCGCAACGGAGGGAGGCGCTCGCGTGAGCACCACGGTCGAGGCGCACCGCGCGTGGATCCTCGGCGCGCTCGAGCCGCTGCCGGTGCGGTCGCTGCCGCTCGCCGAAGCGCACGGGCGCACGCTCGCCGAGGAGGTGCGCGCCCGCAATGCGATCCCGCTCTGGGACAACTCCGCAATGGACGGCTACGCGCTGCGCGCGGCCGACGTCGCCGGTGCCTCGGCGGAGACTCCCGTCGAGCTGCGGCTGACGGGGGAGGTGCCGGCCGGCAGCGCGGAGGACCCCGCGATCGCCCCCGGCGAGGCGGTGCGGATCATGACCGGCGCCCCGCTCCCCGGCGACGCCGATGCGGTGGTGCCCGTCGAGGCGACGCAGGGGCGGCGCGGCAGCGGATGGGACGCCGGCGCCTGGTCCGACGGCGCCGTGCGAGTGCTCCGGGCGGTGGGGCCCGGGGCGAATGTGCGCCGCCGCGGCGAGGACACCCCGGCGGGCGGCAGGATCGCGGCGGCCGGATCGCCGCTCCCCGCCGCGCGCCTCGCCGCGCTCGCCGCCGCCGGGGTCGAGCGGCTGCGCGTGCGCGAGCGGCCCCGGGTCGTGGTGCTCGCCACCGGCTCGGAGCTGCGCGGTCCGGGTGAGGCCCTGCGACGCGGGCAGATTCCCGAGTCCAACTCGCTGCTCATCGCGGGGCTGCTGCGTGAGCTGGGCATCGACGCCGTCGAGGTGCGGCGCAGCGCGGACGACGCGGTGAGCCTGGCGGGCACGCTGCGGGAGCTCGGCGAGCGCTGCGACGCCGTGGTGACCACCGGGGGAGTGGGGCCCGGCACCCACGACGTGGTGCGGATCGCGGCCGAGCAGGAGCCCGGGGTGCGCGCCGTGCGGGTCGCGATGCGGCCCGGCCAGCTGCAGTGCGCGGGGCGGCTCGCCGGCGGTGCCTTCCTCTTCGCGCTGCCCGGCAACCCCGTGAGCGCCGCGGTCTCCTTCGAGCTGTTCGTGCGTCCCGCCCTGCTCGCCATGCAGGGACGCAGCGACACCGGCCGCCTGCGCCTGAGCGCGCGAGCGGCCGAGGGGTGGCGCGGGGCGCCGGGGCGCTTGCAGGTGCTTCCGGTCGTGGTGAGCCAGGGAGGCGACGGACTGCTGTGCGTGCCCGCCGTGAATCTGCGCGGGGTCTCGCACGCGGTCGGCGGGCACGGCGGCGCGAACGGCTACGCCCTCGTCGAGGCCGAGCGCGGCGATGTAGCCTCCGGCGAGGACGTGCCGGTGATCCTGGTGGGTGCGTGATGGGTGCGGAGCCGCGCCGCAGCGCGCGCGGGGTTTGGCAACACACCCTAGACACGGTGGTGCTGGCGGGAGGCCGCGGGAGTCGGCTGGGCGGCGTCGACAAGGCCGGGATCGAGCTGGGCGGCGAGCGGCTGGTGGACCGAGCGGTCGGCGCGGCTCGGGCTGCCGGCGCGGAGCTCGCGGTGGTGGCGGGGCCGGATTCGGCTCGCGTCCCCGGGGCGCTGCTGGTGCGCGAGGATCCGCCCTTCACCGGACCGCTCGCCGCGCTCGCCGCCGCGCTGCCGAGCGTCCGCGCAGACTGGCTGCTGCTGCTCAGCTGCGACCTCGTCCACCCGGAGCGGGTCTGCGCCGCGCTGCTCGCCGAGGCCGCCGTCCTCGGGAAGCCGGGGGAGGCGGAGATGGGCGACGGGATCCTGCTGCGCGACGAGAACGGCCGGGCACAGTGGCTCGCGGGGCTCTACCGCACCGCGGCGCTGCGCGAGGGGCTGCGCCGCCTGCGCGGTGGTCCGGAGCACGCGCCTCTGCGCCTCGTCTTCGGCGAGCTGCGGCTGCGCGAGGTCGAGGCGCCTCCCTCCGCGAGCGACGACATCGACGCGCCGGAGGACCTGGCCCGTGCCCGGGCTGCCGAGCCCGCCCCGCTGCCGGGCGCCTCGCCGCCCGGCGCCGCTCCGCCCGGCAGCGGCCCGCCCGGCAGCGGCCCGCCGACCGCCGCCGCAGCGAACGTCAGTATCCCCGCCGACTCAGAGGAGCACGCATGAACGACACCCCGAAGCATCTGCCGCCACAGGCCCTGGACGCGTGGCTCGCCGCCGCCGCCGAGACCCTGCAGCTCGACGCCGCAGAGGTGCCCATCGGCACCGTGCTCGACGTCGCGCGCGATGTGGCGCACGACGTCGCGCGCCCCGCGGCCCCGCTCAGCACCTTCCTGCTGGGTCTCGCGGTCGGCCGTTCCGGCGACCCCGCGGCGCTGCAGCGCCTGGCCGACGCGATCACCGCCCGCGCGGCGGAGTGGAAGGCCGCCGAGGGAGGGTGAGCGCCGGTCCGCGCCGCCCCACCCGGACCCGGACGGCTGCGTGCGCGGGCGTCAGCCGCCGAGCACGACGGAGCGCAGCTCGTCCACCACGGCTGCGTCGCCCGCGAAGAGGTACGGCTCGCCGGGAGGCGTCGCCTCGTCACGGCCGATGATCGCCGCCCCGGCCTCCGTCGCGATGAGCGCGCCCGCGGCGTAGTCCCACGGCTGCAGTCCGCGCTCGTAGTAGGCGTCGAGGCGCCCCGCCGCGAGGTTGCAGAGATCGAGGGCGGCCGAGCCGATGCGGCGGATGTCGCGCACGTGCGGAATCAGTCGTGCAGCGGCCTCGGCCTGCTCCCGCCGGCGCTCCTCCGTATAGCCGAAGCCGGTGCCGACCAGCAGCGCGCCGAGCTCCGCGCGCCCGGCGAAGCGCAGCCGCGTGCCGCCGAGTCGGGCGCCGCCGCCCTCCCACGCCTCGAACAACTCGCCCGTCCGCGGGTTGCACACCGCGGCGGCGACCGCGCGCCGTCGGTCCGCGTAGGCGTCGCCCGGGACGGTCGCGGCAATGCTCACCGCGAAGGCGGGAATGTCGTAGAGGTAGTTCGTGGTGCCGTCGATCGGGTCGATCCCCCAGGTGATCCCGCTCGTGCCCGCCACGCCGGCCCCCTCCTCACCGAGCACGCCGTCCTCGGGCCGTGCCGCGAGCAGCTCGTCGACGATCCGGCGCTCGGCCGCGCGATCTGCCTCAGTGACCACGTCGATCGCGCTCGACTTGCTCGCGGCCACCGTAACGCCGCGATCCCGCATCCGGACGATCAGCTCACCGGCGCGCGTGGCCACCCCGGCGGCGAGGCGGGCGAGGGACTCGGGGTCGTGGGCGTTCGGCGCAGTCATGCTTCCGAGCCTAGGGCACGCCGGGCGGCGAGACCGAGCCTGCCGCCGCCCGTCCCCGACCCGTCCCCGGCTCCGTGCCCCAGCCCGCACGGAGCCGGAGGCGGCCAGGACCCCCTGTCGCACGCAGGCGGAAACGGGGGCCCACCGCGCGGCGGACCCCCGTTCGGGTGCGGGAGGGAGACGCGGAGCCGTCAGCGGGCTCCGACCGGCTCCGTCGGATCGATCGCGTAGGCGTTCTCGCCGTGCGCCGCGAAGTCGATGCCGGCCTCCTCGACCGTCTGCGGCACCCGCAGGCCGGTGACCAGCTTCACGCCCAGCGCGATGATCAGCGAGGCCACGAAGGAGTAGACCGCCACCGCGAGCACCGAGATCGTCTGCACGAGCAGCAGGCCGGCGTCGCCGCCCGTGAAGAGACCGTCGTCGAAGGCGAAGAAGCCGAGGTAGATCGAGCCGATCACGCCGGCGACCAGGTGCAGGCCCACCACATCGAGCGAGTCGTCGTAGCCGAAGCGGTACTTCAGCTCGATTGCGAAGGCGCAGGCGATGCCGGCGATGAGGCCGAGCAGCAGCGCCCACATCGGCGCGAGGTTCAGCGCCGAGGGGGTGATCGCCACCAGGCCGGCGACCGCGCCCGAGGCGGCGCCCACCACACCCGGCTTCTTCCCCCGCAGCACGTCGACGAGGATCCAGCCGACGATTCCGGCCGCCGGCGCCCCCAGCGTGTTCACGAGGATCAGTCCGGCCTCGCCCGCCTCGGTCGCGAGGCCCGAGTTGAAGCCGATCCAGCCGAACCACAGCAGCGCAGCGCCGATCGTCACGAGCGGCACGCTGTGCGGCTGGTGCGATCCCGGCCCGAAGCCGATCCGCTTGCCCGCGACGATCGCGAGCGCCAGCGCCGCGGCGCCCGCGTTGATATGGATCACGGTGCCGCCGGCCAGGTCGATGACATCGGGGGTGCCCAGCGTCGCGCCCAGGTTCTGGATCCAGCCGCCGCCCCACACCCATGCCGCGACGGGGAAGTAGACGAGGGTGGCCCACACGCCCGAGAACAGCACCCACGAGCCGAGGCCGACGCGGTCGGCGATCGCCCCCGAGATGAGCGCGGTGGTGATCATCGCGAAGACGGCCCCGAAGCCGACGCCGATGTAGTCCTCGGGCAGCGTGTTCAGCAGGCCGAAGTCCTTGAAGGGACTGCCGGCGAAGCCGCTCTCGCCCTCGGCGAAATAGTTCATGCTGTAGCCGAAGAGGATCCAGAGCACGCCGACGACGCCCATCGCGCTGACGCTGAAGAGCATCATGTTGACGACGGAGCGCACGCGCACCAGGCCGCCGTAGAACAGCGCGAGGCCCGGGGTCATGATGAGGACGAGTGCGGTGCTCGCGAGCGTCCACACGTCTCCTGTGGTGAGTTCCATATCCTGCCGCCTTTCTCTCGGGCCGGCCGAGATCGCTGTCGTGTGGCCAGTGTGCGCCGGGGCTGTTACCCCGCCGTCTCGCCGCAGTTTCGCCCCCATCACATGTGTGTGACGGTCTCGTTTCGCCCGCCCGGCGCAGGCGTCCCGGCTCGCCCGCCCCGCCCGCCGTCCGTCCCACCCGCGTGCAGCGCCTCCGGCGCGCGCCGGCCGGCAAGGGTGCTAAGATGCACAGGTTGCCGTCAGAACGGCCGCGGATAAAGAGAGCCCCAGCATCCCGCTGAAGGCGCCGCGCAGCAAGAGAGAGGGGATCCCTATGGCACTGGAAGCAGACGTCAAGAAGGCGATCATCGAAGAGTACGCGACCAAGCCCGGTGACACCGGTTCCCCCGAGGTGCAGGTTGCCATGCTCACCCAGCGGATCAAGGATCTGACCGAGCACCTCAAGACCCACAAGCACGATCACCACTCGCGCCGCGGTCTGCTGCTGCTCGTCGGCCAGCGTCGCCGCCTCCTGGGCTACCTCCAGGACGTCGACATCACCCGCTACCGCTCGCTCATCGAGCGCCTGGGCCTGCGCCGCTAAGGTGCCGCCCAGGGTCCGGTGATCGCCGGATTCACGCTGCGAGGCCCCCGTCACCCGGTCGGTGACGGGGGCCTCTGCGTTGCCTGTGCGGCCCGATCCCGCGGCCTCAGAAGAAGCCGGGACCGTAGGCGAGGGCGTTCGCGAGCGTCGTGATGACCGTCGTCGCAAGGCCCACCGCCGCACCCCCGAGGGCGATGTGCGCGAGGACCCGGCCCCGGGGCCGGCTGCGGGTGAGCGTGCCGCCGAGCGCGAGGCCGAGCGCGACGAGGTACAGGAGGCCGCCCACGATGAGGTCCAGCCACTGCGCCCAGAAGAGCTGACCGGGCTCGAAGGAGATCGTGGCCTGGCGGAAGAGCTCACGGTTGATGGCCGGCAGGACGCTGGTCCACACCACCGCGGTGGTCGCGGTGAGGATCAGCGCGACGAGGCCGAGGACGTTGAGAGGGCCGCCCGCTGCGCGTGCCGTTCCCGTCGCGAACGCTGGGGCTCCCGGCGCGTACTGCGGTTGCGCCGAGGCGTACTGCTGCGCCGCGTACTGCGGAGCCGGGAGGTACTGCGGTGCCGCGCCCCCGGGCAGGGGAGCGGTGTAGTGCGGTGCAGCGCCTGGTGGCGGCGCCGCCCACTGCTGCGCCGGCCCGGGCTGCGGCTGCGCCGGCCCGGGCTCGGGCTGCGGCGGGGCGTAGCGGGGGAACTCGGGGCCGTCGTGCGCCCCTGGGGCGGGATCATTGATGCTCATGAGCGAAGCATAGGGCGTGTCCGGGCGATCCCGCACCACCCGCGGTCCGACGGCGAGGAGGATCGCAGGATGCGGAGCAGCGGACGCACCCGCTCGTCGTCGTGACGATAGGGTCGGAACATGCCGGAACGCCGAGGAGACTCGCCCCGCGGAAGCGCCCCGCTGTATATTGAGTGCCTGATCGCTGCACCAATGTCGCGCGTCTGGGAGCTGACGCAGGATCCTGCCCAGCATGTGCGCTGGGATGCGCGCTTCACTCAGATCGTGCCCACGCTGGCGCGCGAGGACGGGGCACAGGAGTTCCGATACGAGCTTCGGCTCCCCGTCGGAACGATCCGGGGAACCGGTGTGTCCCTGGGTGAGCGCCGCGCTGCGAATGGAGGACGCACCTCTGCGCTCGTGTTCTCCGCTCAGAGCCGGCTCTCGCCGATCGCACGGGGACGCGGGTACTGGCGCTACCTGCCGGTTGACGGCGGTGTGCGCTTCCTCACGGGCTATGACTACACGCCGGGCTGGGGGGTGATCGGCCGGCTGCTGGACCCCGTGATCACCCGGCCGGTCATCCGCTGGCTCACGGCGCTGAGCTTTGATCGTCTCCGGATCTGGATCGAGACGGGCACGCCTCCGGAACGGCTCGGGTGGTGGCGGACGCTGCTGCCGGGGCGACATCCCCGGCCACGAGCCCGGCGGTGCCTGACGCGGCCGCCCGGCCGCGGCGGCGAGGTCATGGACTCGGCTCCCGCCACCCTGGGGCGCCTGAGGTGAGCGGGATGCAGGGGGAGGGGGTCTTTCGCCGGGCGCTCGGTGACGACTTCGCGCGACTGCACCCCGAGATGCAGAGGCGGTTCGGCGTGGGTATCGCCGCGGGCTACGCCTGCGTGGGTCGCGGCGTCATGGAGGAGATTCGCAGTGGTCCGCGCTGGGTGTCGTTGTTCCTCGCCTTCGGAGCGCTCCGCAACATCATGTTCCCGGAGCGCGGCCGCAACGTCCCGTTCACGATCGAGAACTACGCCTACCTCGACGGCTTCGGCCGCGAGACGGTGAGCTTCGTCCGCACGATGCGGGTGAGCCGGGGGCGGCGACGCAGATTCGACGCGACGATGGTGTACAGCGAGCGGCGTGGCCGGGTGGTCGACTATCTCGGCACCCACCAGCACCTCGCGGTCGACCTGGAACTGTCGGTCACCCCGGGCGGTGGACTGCGCCTGCGATCGGGAGCGCAGCGCTTCTACGAGGGTCTGATCGGCTTTCGCTTCCCCATGCTCCTGAGCGGGTTCGCGGAGCTGCACGAGCACTACGACGAGGACCGCGGATGCTTCGTCATCGATCTCGAAGTGCGCAATCGCTTCGTGGGGAGGCTGTTCGGATATCGCGGTGTCTTCAGCTGCGAGTATCTCTCGGGAGTGCCGGTCCCCGAGACGGTGAAGCCCTACCGGGAGGAGCTGCGCGAGTGAGCGGGAGCGGATCGGTGTTCCTGGGGGCGCTGGGGGAGCGCGGCACCGCGTCGCTGCACCCCGAGGTGCTGGCCTATGCGGCGGGTGCGGGGGCCGACACCGCGGGTGCACAGCGGATCGTGGGGGTGTTCGAGGCGGTCGGGAGCCCGTGGGCGCCGCTGCTGCGGCTCGCCCGCCCGCTGCTCGGCCCGGGAGCGCTCATCGCGCGGCGAGGCCGGAACGTGTCGTTCGTGCTGACGAACCGCTTCGGGGCCGGAGACGGCGGAGCAGGCGGGGAGCCGGCGTTGCGCGCCACGCGTTCGCTGCGCTTTCCCGGTGGAACGGAGGTCTTCAGCGATCTCCTCACGCCGGGGCCGCGGCCGGGCACGCTGCGCAACCGGCTCGGAGAGCGAGGCCGGGTGGAGCTGCTGCTGCGCTGCGAGGCGAGCCCCGAGGGCGGTTTCCGCATGCGCTCGCTTGCGGCTCGGCTGCGTCTCGGCCGGGAGGGACGGATCCGGATCCCGCTCCCTCGGCTTCTCGGCGTCGAGGCCGATCTGGCTCAGGGATTCGACGAGGTGACGGGCCGGCACTGGATCGACGCCAGGGCGCGCAATCCGCTCCTCGGCACCGTCCTCGACCCGTCCCTTATACACATCCGAAGCCGCCGACGGCATGCAGGCGGGTGGGTCGCGGTGGGGGCGCCCGTCGGTACAAAAAACAACACAAATGAAGCGTGCGGACTCAGCGGAAATGCGTGGACTCACGGACCCTAGGGCGTGCCGCACAGGGCGGGCGAGCTGGGCGAGGCAGGGCAGGGGCGGCGAGGTGGGCGAGGCGGGCGAGGGGAGCCGGCGGGGGATTCGTGCTTCGCCCGGAGGGCGCGAATTGCTCGGGAGCCACACGAGTTGTGCACATCATGCCGCGTATCGAAACCGGGGGAGCCGCGGGATGCCAGCCTGTCGTCATGAACTCCGACGAACGAATACACCGCCTGCGTGAGACGATCGCCTTCCGCGCCGCCCTCCTGCGCGGCATGACCGAGAACAAGCTCCGAAGCGAGCTGCGCGACGGCTCGCTCGTCCGCGTCGCTGCCGGCGCATATGCCGGAGCCGAGGCGTGGACGAGCCTGAGCCGGGAAGACCGTCACCTGGCGGTTGCGATTGCGGCGGATCATCACGCGCGGAGGCGGCCTCCGCTCTTCTGCAGGGTCACGGCGGCCGCCCTCTGGGGTCTGCCGCTCTATGGCGTCGGCTACGGACGGGTCGACGTCCTCGCTCGGGGCCGGCGCACGGGTGACAGCAGCGCCACTGTGCGGCGGCACCTGGGAGCGCACGCACCCGAGGAGATCGTGGAGCGCGGTGGGCTCCTGTGCACGACGCTGCAGCGCACGCTGCTCGACGTCGCCAGGTTCGCATCCACTGAGCAGGCTCTCCCCATTCTCGATGCCGGACTCCGTTTCGCCTCGGCAGAAAACGGGGCGGGCGGGGAAGCCTGGGCCGGGGAGCTCGGAGAACAACTCGGGCGACTGCGCGGCCAGCGCGGGGTGGGGCAGGCGCGGCAACTGCTGGGGATCGCGGACCCGCGCTCCGACTCCGTCGCGGAGAGTCTGAGCCGGTTGCAGCTGCACCGGCTCGGCTACGAGGTGGAGAGCCAGGTGGAGGTCCCCTCGCCCTCAGGGGGTGCCTATCGCGTGGATTTCGAGCTCGTCGGGCTCGGGGTCTTCGGCGAGGTCGACGGTCGTTACAAGTACACGGACGAGGGCTTGCTCGCTGGTCGCGAAGCTCGTGAGGTGGTGCTCGCGGAGAAGGCGCGGGAGGACTGGATCCGGGGCGTGACGGGAAAGCGCGTCGTGCGCTGGGGGTTTCAGGAGGCCCGGACGCCCGAGGCCCTGGCCGCGCGGCTCCGCGCCTTCGGCGTGCCGATCCCCGGGCTGCGCCGTTCTGCCCACGTCGCTGAGTCCGCACGTTTCCGCTGAGTCCGCACGTTTCAGGGCCGCAGAACCGTGCGGACTCAGCGGAAATGGGCGGGCTCGACCGAGAAGGGGCATCCGGGGGCGGACGGACGGGGCCGAATGGGGCAAGGGGCAGGAGAGACGGGTGTGGCCCGCCCTGCCGAAGCAGGACGGGCCACACGCGGCGGTCTCGAAGACTCAGATCTTCGAGGAGGCGTCCTTGAGCACGCTGCGCAGGATGCCGCCGATCTCCGCGAACTCCGCCGGACCGATGGTCAGCGGGGGAGCGAGCTGGATGACGGGGTCCCCACGGTCGTCGGCGCGGCAGTACAGGCCGGCGTCCCACAGCGCGGGCGACAGGTAGTCGCGCAGGAGCCGATCCGACTCCTCCTCGTTGAAGGTCTCCTTCGTGGCCTTGTCCTTCACCAGCTCGATGCCGAAGAAGTAGCCCTCGCCGCGGACGTCGCCGACGATGTCGATGTCGAGCAGCTTCTCCAGCTCGGCGCGGAACAGCGGGCTGTTCTCGCGAACGCGGCCGTTGAGGTTCTCCTCCTCGAAGATGTCGAGGTTCGCGAGGGCCGCAGCCGCCGCCGCGGGGTGACCCGCGAAGGTGAAGCCGTGGTAGAAGGTGTTCTCGGTCGAGTTGAACGGCTCGGAGACCTTGTCCGAGACGATCATGGCGCCCAGGGGCACGTAGCCCGAGGTGATGCCCTTCGCCGAGGTGATGATGTCGGGCTCGTAGCCGAGGGCCTTCGAGGCGAAGAAGTCGCCGACGCGGCCGTAGGCGCAGATGACCTCATCCGAGACGAGCAGGACGTCGTACTGATCGCAGATCTCGCGCACGCGCTTGAAGTAGCCGGGGGGCGGCGGGAAGCAGCCGCCCGAGTTCTGGACCGGCTCGAGGAAGACGGCGGCGACGGTGTCGGGGCCCTCGAAGAGGATGGCTTCCTCGATGCGGTTCGCGGCCCACTGGCCGAAGGCCTCGAGATCGTTCGAGGGGGCGCCCATCTCCTCGGCGCGGTAGAAGTTCGTGTTCGGCACACGGTGGCCGCCCGGGGTGAGCGGCTCGTAGAACTTCTTCATGTCGGGGATGCCGGTGATCGCCAGGGCGCCCTGGGGGGTGCCGTGGTAGGCGACGGAGCGCGAGATGACCTTGTGCTTCATCGGCTTGCCCTGGATCTTCCAGAAGTGCTTGGCGAGCTTGAACGCCGACTCCACGGCCTCGCCTCCGCCGGTGGTGAAGAACACCTTGTTCATCTGGCCGGGCGCGTAGGAGGAGAGCCGCTCGGAGAGCTCGATCGCGGCCGGGTGGGCGTAGGACCACAGCGGCATGAAGTCGAGCTGCTGCATCTGCTTCGCGGCGGCCTCGACGATGCGCTGGCGGCCGTGGCCCGCGTTCACGACGAACAGGCCGGCCAGGCCGTCGATGTACTGCTTGCCGGCCGCATCGTAGATGTGGTGGCCCTCGGCACGCGTGATGACGGGGATGCCGTCGTTCAGCACCTTCCGGTTGGTGAAGTGCGGCCACATGTGGCGTTTGGCCGAGGCCTGCAGGGCGGCGGTGTCGACCGCTGCGGTGGGATCAAAAGACATGGTTATCGTGTTCCCCAGTCATATTTCTGTTTGGTGAGTTGGAGGTAGACGAAGGTCTCGGTAGAGGCCACTCCGTCGATTCCGCGGATCTTCTCGTTGAGCAGCTCGATCAGCCCGTCATCGTCCTCGCAGACGACCTCGACGAGGATGTCGAAGGAGCCGGCGCTGAGGACGACGTAGCTGGTCTCCGGCATCTCTGCGAGACGATCGGCGACGACCCGCGTGTCGCCGGAAACGCGGATGCCGAGCATCGCTTGTCGGCTGAAGCCGAGTCGCATCGGGTCGGTCACGGCAACGATCTGCATGACCCCGGCATCCGTGAGCTTCTGCACCCGCTGGCGCACGGCGGCCTCGCTGAGGCCGACCGCCTTGCCGATCTCCGCGTACGAACGGCGGCCATCGCGCTGGAGTTGCTCGATGATCGCCTTCGACGTGGAGTCGAGCGCCGGAGACGTGCGTTTGCTGCTCACGCCACTGATTGTTGCAGTGAAGAGCAGAAAAAGCAAAGGAATCCGTAGATATACGGATTCGATTCAGAGAAATACAGCGCTGTATACCCCGGAGCCGGCGCCAGTGCCGGGGTCCCGGCGGGCGAACTGCCGGATACCGCGCACTGTGCCGAATTCCACAGTAGTTTTCGTAGCGAACACCCGTTTTCATAACTGTTTCATGAAGAAATCGTGACGGCGCGTGTGAGGGTTTGGTGTCTCTTTCGAGTTGTGTCATAGTTCGTGTCATCGAACCGGCGCCGTCGCCGTGCGCGGGCCGGGTATCGAGCAGTGAGTACCGAAGGAGATACCTCATGCCACGCCAGCCCGAAGATCCGATCGTCCGCAGCATCGTCAGCATGATCCGCGGCGCCCAGCTCAGTCGCCGCCAGCTTCTCAGGGGTGCCGCCGTCGGCGCCGCCGGAGCCGGTGCCCTGAGCCTGGCCTCCTGCGGGACGGGCGGCGGCGGTGGCGGCGGGGAGGCCGGCACCGTGACCTGGGCGAACTGGACCTACTACATGGACTTCGACGAGGCGAGCGGCACCTGGCCCTCGCTGGAGCAGTTCAGCAAGGAGACCGGGATCGCGGTCGACTACCTGGAAGACATCGACGACAACAACACCTTCTTCGGGAAGATCAAGGACGCGCTGCAGCTCGGGCAGGACACGGGCTACGACACGGTGACCTTCACCGACTGGATGAACGGCAGGCTCGTGCTCGCCGAGCAGGTGCAGGAGTTCGACTACGCCAATCTGCCGAATGTGGAGGCGAACCTGATCCCGGCTCAGCGCGACGCGCTCGACGTGGATCCGGGCCGCAAGTACACGATCCCGTGGCAGATGCCGACGACGGGCTGGGCGTGGAACAAGGAGGCGGTGCCGAACGGCCTGAAGACCCTCGACGACTTCCTCGCCCCCGAGCTCAAGGGCAAGGTGGGCGTGCTCACCGAGATGCGCGACACCATGGGGCTGATCCTCTCCGGTCTCGGCTACGACCCCTCGGGGAAGTGGGGCGACAAGGAGTACGACGAGGCGATCGCCTGGCTGGACGACGCGATCCAGAGCGGGCAGATCACGCAGGTCAAGGGGAACAGCTACACGCAGGATCTGGAGACCGGGGCGACGCTCGCCGCCTTCGTCTGGACCGGCGACGTGGTGATGCTGAACGCCGAGCAGGACGATCAGTGGACGGTCGAGTTCCCCGAGTCGGGCGGCATGATCGCCTCCGACTCCTTCACGGTGCCCAACGGCACGAGCGCCGAGCAGAAGAAGCTCGTCGAGGAGCTCATCAACTTCTACTACCAGCCCGACATCGCCGCGCAGGTCGCCGACTACGTGCAGTACGTCACGCCGGTGCAGGGGGCGCAGGAGGCGATGGAGCAGGTGAACCCCGACAACGTGGACAATCCGGCCATCTTCCCGAGCGAGACCGACTGGCAACACTTGCACGCGTTCCGCACGCTCACCGCCGAGGAGGACAACCGCTACTCGGAGATGTTCCAGAAGGTGATGGGGCTGTAGATGGGCGCAGAGGCACAGAACTCCTTCGCGGAGGCGGGTGCGGATCTCGAGCTCGCGGGAGTGCAGAAGCGGTATCCGGGTTTCACTGCGGTCGAGGAGCTCGACCTGCGCATTCCGGCAGGCTCGTTCTTCGCGTTGCTCGGCCCCTCCGGATGCGGCAAGACGACGACGCTGCGGATGGTGGCCGGCCTGGAGGATCCGACCGCGGGCCGGATCCTGATCGGCGGCACGGACGTGACCTCGCGGAAGCCGCACAAGCGTCCGGTCAACACGGTGTTCCAGTCGTACGCGCTCTTCCCGCACATGTCGGTGCTCGAGAACGTGGCCTTCGGCCTGCGGCGGCGCAGGATCGGCGATCCCGTGGGGAAGGCGCACGAGGCGCTCCGCCTCGTGGAGCTGGACCACGTTTCCGATCGCAAGCCGGCGCAGCTCTCGGGCGGTCAGCAGCAGCGCGTGGCGCTGGCCCGTGCGGTCGTCAACCGGCCGGCGCTGCTGCTCCTGGACGAGCCGCTCGGCGCGCTCGACCTGAAGCTGCGGCGGCAGATGCAGCACGAGCTCAAGCAGATCCAGCAGGAGGTCGGGCTGACCTTCCTGCACGTCACCCATGACCAGGAGGAGGCCATGACGATGGCCGACACGGTGGCGGTGATGAACAAGGGCCGGATCGAGCAGATGGGCGCCCCGGAGGAGCTCTACGAGCTGCCGAAGACGGTGTTCGTGGCGAACTTCCTGGGGAAGTCGAATCTGTTCCCGGTGCAGGTGACCGGCGGCTCGGATCGGATGATCCACGCCGATCTCGCGGGGACGCGGATCAGCCTGCCGCGGGCGCGCAGCGAGCGGGACGGCGGCTCGATCACGGTCGGCGTGCGGCCCGAGAAGCTGCGCCTGCACCGGGAGGCGCCCGTGGGCACCGCCGAGCGCAATGTGCTGGGTCCGGGGCGCATCACCGATGTGTCCTTCATCGGGGTGAGCACGGAGTACACGGTCGAGTTGCCGGGCGTCGGCTCCGTGGAGGTGTTCTCGCAGAACGTCGAGGCGGGTCCCGCGGCGAGCCTGGGCGAGGAGGTCTGGGTGAGCTGGCACGTGGAGCACACCTTCGGCCTCGCGGACGATCACCTGGAGACCGGCGCCCTCACCGCCGATCTCTCGACGCAGGTGATCGCGGCGCAGGCGGATCTCGGCGGGTAGGGGCGCACATGGCATTCACCGCGTTTTCCGCGAGCACGCAGCTCGTCGAGCAGAAGCCCGCTAAGAAGGGCCTCATCGCCCTGGTGCTCCTCGCTCCCGGCATCGCCTACATGCTGCTCTTCTTCGTGGCGCCGTTCGTGCAGCTGATCCTGACCTCGCTGCAGGCGCCTGCGGAGGGGGCCGGGATCGGGCAGTACGTGGCGGCCGCCCAGTTCTCGAACTACTGGGCGGGCGTGCAGGAGTACTGGCCGCAGCTGCTGCGGTCCTTCGTGTACGCGATCATCGCGACCATCGTCGGCCTGCTGATCAGCTACCCGCTGGCTTACCTGATCGGCGTGAAGGTGCGTCACCGGCCGATGCTGCAGGGCATCCTGCTGATCCTCGTGGTCGCGCCGTTCTTCATCAGCTTCCTGCTGCGTACCCTCGCCTGGAAGTCGATCCTTCCGGACGAGCTGATCGGCACGCACTTCTCGGTGGTCTTCGGCCTGATCTACAACTTCATCCCGTTCATGGTGCTGCCGATGTTCGCCTCGCTGCAGGCGCTCGATCTGCGGCTCGTGGAGGCGGGTTCGGATCTCTACGGGTCCCCGGTGACGGTGTTCCGGAGGGTGACGCTGCCGCTGTCGATGCCGGGGGTGGTGTCGGGGACGCTGCTGAGCTTCATTCCGATGTCGGGTGACTACGTGAACGCCTCCCGGGAGTTCCTGGGCGGCACGGGCACGGCGATGATCGGCAATGTGATCGAGTCGAACTTCCTGCAGACGCAGAACTACCCGATGGCGGCCGTGCTCTCGATCATCCTGATGGCGGTCATCCTGGTCGTGGTCGCCACCTATGTGCGCAAGAGCGGGGCGGAGGATCTGCTGTGAACAAGTTCAGCCTCGGCAAGCTCCTCGTGCCCGTCGTCGCCGGCATCACGCTGATCTACCTGCTGCTGCCCATCGCGCACGTGATCCTGTTCTCCTTCAACGAGAAGCGGGGCCGCAACAACATCACCTGGAACGGCTTCTCGCTGCAGAACTGGCAGAATCCGTGCGGCGCGCCTCAGGTGTGCCAGGCCTTCGGCAACAGCATCCTGGTCGGGGTGGTCGCGACGGTGGTCGCGACGACGCTGGGCACCATGATCGCGATCGCGCTCGTGCGCTTCCACTTCAAGGGGCGCTCGACGGTCAGCCTGCTGCTGTTCACGCCGATGGCGACCCCCGAGGTGGTGCTGGGCGCCGGCCTCGCGGCGCAGTTCCTGCTGCTCGGCGTCGAGAAGGGGATCGGGACGATCATCCTCGCGCACACCATGTTCTGCATCTCCTACGTCGTGGTGGCGGTGAAGGCGCGCGTCGCCTCGCTCGATCCCTCGATCGAGGAGGCGGGGCGGGATCTCTACGGCTCCCCGGCCCAGGTGTTCTGGCGGATCACGCTGCCGATGCTCATGCCTGGCATCATCGGCGCGGCGCTGCTGAGCTTCGCCCTGTCCTTCGACGACTTCATCATCACGAACTTCAACTCTGGCACGGCCACGACCTTCCCGAAGTTCATCTACGTGTCGGCGCTGAAGGGCGTTCCGGCTCAGGCGAACGTGCTCGCCTCGATCGTGTTCTTCGGCGCGCTGCTGCTCGTGATCGTCGTCCAGGTCATCAACATCAACAAGCAGAAGCGGCTTTCGAGGGCATAGCTTCGGCCGTCGCCGCCTGCCCGGGTGCCCTCGCCGCAGATTCTGCGGCGGGGGCGCCCGCTCTTTGCGCTGCGTGTGCGAGGGGAGAATGATGGTCCCCTGGCGGCAGAGGAGCCGCACTGGGGAGAGCCGCCGCGGCGCAGCAGCGCGGGCGACTCCGGAAGTCTTGGAGATCGCATGACGAAGACGTTCGTGCCCGCGGCGAAGCGCGGCGGCACACTCAAGCGCAACCTCGGCCTGTGGGCCATCGTGGGCCTCGGGCTCGGGTACATGACCCCGACGGTCATCTTCGACACCTTCGGCATGGTCGCGCGCGACACGAACAACGTGGTGCCGCTCGCGTATCTGGTGGCGCTGATCGTCATGATCTTCACGGCGGTGAGCTACGGGAAGATGTCGGGTGCGATCCCGAGCGCCGGATCCGCCTACACCTACGTGCGCGAGTCGATCCACCCCAATGTCGGATTCATGGTCGGCTGGACCTCGCTCATCGACTACATGCTGCTGCCGATGGTGAACTGCCTCATCATCCGGAGCTACCTGGAGGCCGTGTTCCCGGGGGTGCCCGGCTGGATCTGGGTCGTGCTCTACTGCGTGCTGACGACGGGGATCATCTACCTGACGATGCGCGGCACCTCGAACGTCAACATGATCCTGCTCGTCATCTCGATCGTCGTGATGGCGGTGTTCGTGGTGATGGTGTGGGTGCAGCTCGCCGGCGGCGAGGGCGTGGGCACGGTCGGCTCGGTGCAGCCCTTCCTGCACGACGGCGTGACCATGGGCGCGGTGCTGATGGGCGCCACGATCGTGTGCTTCTCGTTCATCGGCTTCGACGCCGTCACCATGTACGTGGAGGAGGCGAAGAGCCCGAAGATCATGCCGCGCGCGATCCTGCTCACGGTGATCCTGGGCGGCGGGATCTTCCTCGTCGCCGCCTACTTCACCCAGCTGCGCTTCCCGGACTGGAACGTCTTCGCGCCTGGCGGCGACATGCAGTTCGTGGAGGACAGCACGCTGCCGCTGATCGGCCAGTTCGTGGGCGGCCCGGCGCTGCAGGCGATCCTCACGGCCGCGGGCTTCTGCGCGACGCTCGCCTCGGGCCTCGCCTCGCACGCCTCGGTGTCGCGCATGCTGCTCGTGATGGGCCGCAACAATGTGCTGCCGCGCCGCTTCTTCGGCTACGTCAATCCGAAGACGCACACCCCGACCTTCAACATCGTGCTGACGGGCGTCGTGTGCATGTTCGCGATCGCCTTCACGCTCGAGATGATCGCGGCGTTCATCAACTTCGGTGCGCTGATCGCCTTCACCGCGGTGAACGTGTCGGTGATCGCGTGGTTCGCGGTGCGCAAGGGCCGCCGCCGCACCCCGCGCGACATCTTCTCCTACATCGTGATGCCCGGCATCGGCATGGTGCTCACGGGCATCCTGTGGGCGAACCTGCACGCGGACGCCCTCGTGGGCGGTCTGGTGTGGCTTGCTCTCGGCCTCGTCTACCTGCTGTTCCTGACCCGCGGTTTCACCCGCAAGGTGGCGGCCTTCGACGAGAACCAGCCGGTCACCGGCTACAACAAGGTTCCCGCCGAGTAGGCCGCCCCGGCCGGCTCGGCGGCGGCCGCCCGTTCGCGGGCGCGCCGCCGCCGGTGCTCGGGGTCGAAGGGCGGCAGGGTGACGGAGCACAGCGGGCCGATGAGCAGCGCGAAGGCGACGGTGCCGACGCCCACGTTGCCGCCGAGCACCCAGCCGATCGCGAGCACCGTCACCTCGACCGCGGTGCGCCCGACCCAGATGGGCGTGCCGAAGCGGCGGTGGATGCCGGTCATGAGCCCGTCGCGCGGCCCGGGGCCGAGGTGCGCGCCGATGTAGATGCCGCTCGCGACGGCGAGCAGCACGAGCCCGACGGCGAAGAACGCGATCCGCGCCCACAGCGTGACGGGGACGGGCAGCAGCCACAGTCCGAGCTCGATGCCGGGGCCCACGAGCAGGATGTTGAGGATCGTGCCGATGCCGGGCCGCTGGCGCAGCGGGATCCAGAGCAGCAGCACGAGGAGTCCGATGACGTTGGTGAGGATCCCGATCCCGAAGCCGCTGTGGAGGGAGACGCCCTGTGCGAAGACCGTCCACGGGTCGACGCCGATGGCGGCGCGGATCATGAAGGCGTCGGCGACGCCGTAGAGGATGAGGCCGGGGATGAGGCGGAGGATGCGGAGGGTCACAGGAGCAGTCCACTGCATATTGGACTGCTCTGCAAGATGCCAATCGCCTAGACTGGCCTGATGATCGCGCACCGACTCTCCGCCGCCAAGCTGCTCGGCCTGCTCGGCAACTGGCGCGGCACCGGTCACGGCTACCTGGAGCTCAGCGAGAGCATCGAACTCCTCCTCCGCGACGGCGCGATCGCCCCCGGCACGGCGCTGCCCCCCGAGCGCGCCCTCGCCGAGGCCCTCGGCGTCAGCCGCACCACCATCGCGGCCTGCTACCGTCGGCTGCGCGAGCACGGCCTGGCGCTCTCACGGCAGGGCTCGGGCACCGTGGTGCGATCCCCGCGGAGCCTGTCCGAGGCCGCCGGCGCGGAGGCGGGCGCCGTCGAGATCGACCTGTCGACGGCCTGCCCGGAGCCGTGGGAGGGACTGAGTGGCATCGCCGCCCGGGCCATGAGCGAGCACCCCGACGCCTTCCTGCTGCCGGGCTACGACACCCTCGGCCTCCCGGCCCTGCGAACCGCGGTCGCGGAGCGCTACACGCGCCGCGGTCTCCCCACGTCCCCCGGGCAGATCATGATCACGCTCGGCGCACAGCACGCGATCTTCCTCATCGCCCGGACACTGCTCAGCCGGGGGGATCGCAGCCTCATCGAATCGCCCAGCTACCCGCACGCCCGCGAGGCGCTCGCCGCCACCGGCGCGCTCGTCGCGGAGCTGCCCGTGGGCCACCAGGGCTACGACCCGGCGTCCATGCTCGACACCGTCGCGCGCACCTCGCCCCGCCTCGCCTATCTCATCCCCGACCACCACAATCCGAGCGGGCTCAGCATGCCGCCCGAGCTGCGCGCCGCGCTGATCGCGGAGCTCAGCGCGCGCGGCAGCCACGTCATCGCCGACGAGACGACCGCGGAGCTCGCGCTGGGGGAGCCGCGGTCCGTGCTGCCCTTCGCCGCATCGGCCGAGCGCGCCCACCAGCAGGACGCGATCCTCACCGTCGGCTCGCTCGGCAAGACCGTGTGGGGCGGCCTGCGCATCGGGTGGATCCGGGCGAGCCCCGAGCTGATCGCCCGCCTGGAGGTCGCCCGCCGCATCGGCGATCTGGGCACGGGAAGCTGGGAGCAGGTGCTCGCGACGCTCGCCCTGGAGCAGTACGAGCAGGTGCTCGCCGCCCGCGCCCGGGCGCTGACCGCCCGCCACCGCGCGCTGACGGAGCAGCTGCGGGCGGCGCTGCCGGGCTGGCGGCCCTCGCCCGCCCGCGGCGGTGCGAGTGTCTGGGTCGATCTCGGCGCGCACCGCAGCAGCTCGCTGAGCCGTGAGAGCGCGCGGCGGGGGGTGCGGCTCGTACCCGGACCGCGATTCGGGAGCCCCGGGGTGTTCGAGCGCTTCGTGCGGCTGCCGTTCAGCCTGCCGGAGCGGCAGCTCGTCGACGCCGTGTCCCGGCTGGCCGAAGCCTGGGAGGCCGAGCCCTCCGCGGCACCGGTGCCGGAGCGCGAGGCCGCGGTCGTGTGAGCCGCCGAGCCGCTAAGCTGGGGGATCATGCTCGACATCGACTTCGCCGCCCGCATCCGCGCCATCCGAGCCACCTACGCCGACATCGCCGCGGTCACCGATCTCGGGAAGCTCGATCGTGAGATCGCAGAGCTCGAGCAGCAGGCCGCAGCGCCCGATCTGTGGGACGATCCGGCGGCGGCCCAGCAGGTGACGAGCGGGCTCTCGCATCGCCAGGCGCGCGTCAAGCGCCTGCGGGGGGTCGAGCAGCGCATCGACGACCTGGAGGTGCTGGTCGAGCTGGCGCAGGAGGCCGAGGACGCGGACTCCGCGGCGGAAGCCGCCGAGGAACTCGCCGCCATCGAGGCGGTCGTCCAGGAGCTCGAGGTGCAGACCATGCTCTCCGGCGAGTACGACGAGCGCGCCGCGGTGGTCACCATCCGCTCGGGCGCCGGCGGAGACGACGCCACGGACTTCGCCGAGATGCTGCTGCGCATGTACCTGCGCTGGGCCGAGCAGCACGGTTACGCGACGAAGGTGCTCGACACCTCCTACGCCGAGGGCGCCGGCATCAAGTCGGCCACCTTCGAGGTGGACGCGCCCTACGCCTTCGGCACGCTCTCGGTCGAGGCCGGCACCCACCGCCTCGCGCGCATCAGCCCCTTCGGCTCCGCGGACAAGCGCCAGACGAGCTTCGCCGGCGTCGAGGTGATCCCGCTGCTCGAGGAGGCCACCGAGGTCGACATCCCCGAGAACGACATCCGCGTCGACGTGTTCCGCTCCAGCGGCCCCGGTGGCCAGTCGGTCAACACGACGGACTCGGCGGTGCGCATCACCCACCTGCCCACGGGGATCGTCATCTCCATGCAGAACGAGAAGTCGCAGATCCAGAACCGCGCCGCGGCCATGCGCCTGCTGCAGACCCGGCTGCTGCTGCTGCAGAAGGAGCAGGAGGCCGCGAAGAAGAAGGAGCTGGCCGGATCGATCACGGCGAGCTGGGGCGATCAGATCCGCTCCTACTTCCTCTACGGGCAGCAGCTCGTGAAGGATCTGCGCACGGGCCACGAGTCCTCGCAGCCGGACGCGGTCTTCAACGGCGAACTCGACGGCTTCATCGCGGCGGGGATCCGCTGGCGTTCGCTGAACAAGGACGCCTGACCACGATCCGCCTCGCCTGACCACGACCCGCCCCGGAGTGATCCCCGCCCCCGCAGGTGAAGCTGCGACTTCCCTCAGAAATGGCGGGCGCGGACCGCGCGCCTGGGGAGGGGGACCGCGCACAGGGCGTAAGGTCGATGCGTCATGATCCTCTTCGAGAACGTCACCAAAAAGTACCGGGGCACGGCGAAGCCCGCGCTCGACGGCATCGACCTCTCGGTCGATCGCGGCGAGTTCGTCTTCATCGTCGGCGCCTCGGGATCGGGGAAGTCCAGCTGCCTGCGGCTCATCCTGCGCGAGGATCAGCCGAGCGCCGGCAGGATCCACGTGCTCGGCCAGGACCTCAGCAAGATCTCCTCGCGCAAGGTCCCCTACTTCCGCCGCAACCTCGGAACCGTGTTCCAGGACTTCCGCCTCCTCACCAACAAGACGGTCTACGACAATGTGGCGTTCTCGCTGCAGGTCATCGGCAAGTCGCGCGGCTTCATCCAGGAGGCCGTGCCGGACACGCTCGAGATGGTCGGCCTCGCCGGCAAGTCGAAGCGCTTCCCGCACGAGCTCTCCGGCGGTGAGCAGCAGCGCGTCGCCATCGCCCGCGCCATCGTGAACAAGCCGGCGATCCTGCTCGCCGACGAGCCCACCGGCAACCTCGACCCCGCGACGAGCCTCGGGATCATGCAGCTGCTCCGCGCGATCAACGCCTCGGGCACGACCGTCGTCATGGCCACCCACGAGGCAGCATTCGTGGACATCATGCAGCAGCGCGTGGTCGAGCTCTCCCAGGGCGTCGTGGTGCGCGACGAGGTCGGGGGCGGCTACGGCGAGACCGCCTCGATCCCCGTGGCGGATCTCTCCGCCGAGGGCGTCCAGGTCCTCCGCACCACGGAGGCGGTCGTGCGCGCCGCGCTCTCGCCCGCCGACACCGCCGAGACGGAACCCGCAGAGACCGTCGAGGCGGCGACCGCCGCGGAGGCGCACGGCCCCGCCGCCTCGGCCCCCGCGGCGTCCGAGCCCGCCGGCGCCGATGAGGTGCTCGCCGCGCTGCAGGATCGCGTCGCCCAGATCGTGCCGCCCGAGACGGAGCCGCAGCACGAGGCCTCGGTCTTCGAGGAGCCCCGGCCCTTCGGCGACGAGGCCGCAGACATCGACGACGAGACGGTGCGACCCGGCGGACCGCAGGACCGGCGGATCCCCGCCTTCCTCGACCCCGACCGGCCTCTGGACCCCGTGCGCATGTCCGAGACCGGCAGCCTTGCCGAGCACCTCGGACTGCGCCGCAAGGACGACGATCAGACGGATGTGGGGCCGGTGCGATGAGGGCGGGGCTGGTGCTCGGCGAGGTCTGGAACGGCCTGCGCCGCAATCTCTCGGTGGTCATCTCGGTGGTGCTGGTGACTTTCGTGTCGCTGAGCTTCGTCGGCGCGGCCATCATCATGCAGCTGCAGATCCAGCAGATGAAGACCTTCTGGTACGACCGCGCACAGGTCGCCATCTACCTCTGCACCGACTTCGACCAGAGCGCGACCTGCTCGGGTCAGGACGCCGGCGAGGACGAGATCGCCGCGGTCGAGGCGGCGCTGCAGTCCGACACGCTCGCCCCCTATGTGGACGACTTCTTCTTCGTCTCCCACGACCAGGCCTACGAGGAGTTCACCCAGCAGTTCGAAGGCAACCCCATCGTCGACATCACGAAGCCCGAGCAGCTCAATCAGACCTTCTGGGTGAAGCTCAACGATCCCTCGCGCTCCGACATCATCACCGAGACCTTCTCCGGCATCCCCGGCGTGCAGAGCGTCTCGGATCAGCGCAGCCTGCTCGACCGCATCTTCCTCTTCCTCGGCGTCGCGAGTTACACGGCGATCGCGATCGCGGGTCTCATGCTCGTCGCGGCGATGCTCCTCATCTCCACCACGATCCGGCTCTCCGCCTTCTCCCGACGGCGGGAGATCGGCATCATGCGCCTCGTCGGCGCCTCGAACCGTTTCATCCAGACGCCGTTCATCCTGGAGGGAATCATCGCCGCGCTCGTCGGGGCGGTGCTGGCGAGCGTCGCCTCGGTGGCGATCGTGCGGTTCTTCGTGCAGGGCTTCCTCGCGCGCGAGGTGCCCTTCACGAGCTATATCACCGTCGAGCAATCCCTCGTCGTCCCGCCGGTC
Source organism: Leucobacter massiliensis (assembly GCF_002982315.1). Lineage (GTDB taxonomy): Bacteria > Actinomycetota > Actinomycetes > Actinomycetales > Microbacteriaceae > Leucobacter > Leucobacter massiliensis. The sequence goes on from NZ_MWZD01000017.1 coordinate 101,275, forward strand.
CTGATCCTGGTGGGGGTGCTGCTCTCGGCGCTGGCCGCGAAGATCGCGATCACGCGATACCTGCGGGTGTAGGGGCGGTACCTGCGGGTGTAGGGGCGGTACCTGCGGGTGTAGCGGTGGGGCCGGCGAGCGCGCGTCCGGGTGTAAGCTGGTTCTTCGCGCCAGAACCCGACCCCGAGAGAGGATGTGACCATGCCCAAGGAGACCGGCGAGAAGCTGATCGCCTCCAACAAGAAGGCACGGCACGAGTACCACATCCTCGACACCTACGAGGCGGGGATGGTGCTCAGCGGGAGCGAGGTCAAGTCGCTGCGCATGGGCCGCGCATCCCTCGTCGACGGCTACGTCTTCATCGAGCGCGGTGAGGCCTGGCTGGACGCCGCATACATTCCCGAGTACCTCAACGGTTCCTGGACGAACCACGCCCCCCGCCGGAAGCGGAAGCTGCTGCTGCACCGCCAGCAGATCGACAAGCTCTACCAGAAGACCCGCGAGGGCGGCATGACGATCGTGCCGCTGCGGCTCTACTTCCTCGACGGCCGCGCGAAGGTCGAGATCGCGCTCGCCAAGGGCAAGAAGGAATACGACAAGCGGCAGACGCTGCGCGAACGGCAGGACAAGCGCGAGGCCGAGCGGGCCATGCGCTCGCGCAACCGGCTGGGGGAGTAGCGCCCCGCGTGGCCGCAGAGCGAGCGACCCGAGTGCGCAAGGCGCCCGCGGAGCGGCGTGCGGAGATCATCTCGGCCGCCTCCCGGATCGCGCTCGAAGAGGGGCTCGAACGGATCACGCTGCGCGCGGTCGCCGAGCGGCTGGGCGTGCGGCCCGGCCTCATCACCCACTACTTCCCCGCGGCGGAGGAGCTCGTGATCGCCGCCTTCCAGCTCGCCGCCTCGCGGGAGCGCGAGCAACTCCACGCGGCGGCGGGCGGGCCGCTCGCACGCCTCGCCGCCTTCGTGCGGCTCGTGGAGCGCGATGGCGAAGAGCTCTCGCGCCTCTGGCTCAACGCCAAGCACCTCGCGCGCTTCACCCCCGCGCTCGCGGAGGCCGTGCAGGAGCAGGAGCGGCTGGATCGCGAGCGGCTCACCGCGCTCATCGCCGAGGGCTGCGCCGCCGGGGCGTTCGCGGCGGAGGACCCCGAGGCGGCGTGCGTGCGGATCTTCCTCGCGGTCGACGGCTTCGGCGCCTACGCCAACAACCCCTCGCTCATCGCCCACGAGGCGTATGCGCACTTCGTCGCCGACGTCGCCGAATGGGCGCTCGGACTGCGCCCCGGGACCCTGCGCGCGCTGCTGGCCGGGTCCTGAGCGCGGCCCGCGCGTGAATCCTTCCGGATCCCACCGCCGGCGAGAGGGGAAAAGCGTATCCTTCGACCTCTTCGGGGCCTGCATTTTTCCCCTCTCGGCGGGGGAGGCGCGGAGGGCGGGTCCTTGGCTTCGGGGCTCCGTGGTGGTATTCTGGAGCGCCGGGCTCGCCCGGAGTGACAATTCCACAGCGTGTGATGCGAATGCCCCAGACCGCACCCGCGGGTGCGCGCACCCCAGGGTGCTCAGGGGCCGATCGGTTTCGACACGTCGATTTGAGACTGTGAGAAGCGGGCCGAGGACGCGGAGTTATCTCGTAAACGCCCTTCGCAAACCATAGGTGCCAACGCTAAGCGCACCGACTTCGCTCTCGCTGCCTAAGCACGAGACCGAGTCCGTCAGGTCGGGTGGGCCTCCGCCCCGGTTTCCTGGCGTCATCTAGGAGGCTTGCTGGCGCGTCGTGTCTCAGGGCGCGCCGGGACTTTCACTGAGGCTGGGCCTGTCGTTCAAGGTGTTCGTGACAATGAACGGGGCCGAGCAGAACGCTTGCACGAACTACGCTCGTAGAAGGCACGGAATCGTCGAAGTGGACCGGGGTTCGATTCCCCGCGGCTCCACGTACGCATTTGCATCGCACGCTGTGGGAACGAGAGAGGCCGCCCCTCGGGGCGGTCTCTCTCGTGGTGTTCCGTGGTGCGGGGAATCTCCGTGACCCCTCGAACTGGCGCCGGGGCGGCGCCAGCGCCGTGGCCGCGCGAAGGCCCACTGGGCCTTCGCTTCGAGCGGCCGGGCGGGGTTCGATTCCCCGCGGCTCCACGTACGCATTCGCATTGCACGCTGTGGGAACGAGAAAGGTCGTCCGCTCCACCGTCCCACCGCACGAGTCTTCGGAATGTCCGGGCTGCCGGGCATCAGCTCAGAAGGACCCGACGCGTTCCCGGTCGCGCTTGCGCTGGAGCGCGACGTTGCCATTGACGATCACGACCACCGCCACCCCCAGCATCAGCAGCGGTGCGACGACCCCGAGCCCAGCGATCAGGACGTCCACTGCGGTCTCGATGGCGAACAGGCGCAGAAGGCCGAGCAGCAACAGCACACCCATGAAGCCGGCGACGACGCTGCCGCCGATCACCTGGGCACGGCCGTTCCCCGTGCCCCACGTGAAGCGATGCCCCGGCGCAGGTACCTGCTGCCAGCGGTCCTCCCAGGTGCTCCCGTTCCACCACCGCAGCTGCGCTCGCACATCGGCATAGGAGTAGAAGCCGGGAGGAACGCTCTCCCGCTGCTGCTCGGCGGAGCCGTCCGGAAGATGATGCGCGCCAGGAACGGACATGCTCCCCATCGTAGCGCTGCGTCTCGGAAGGACGCAGCGCATGGTGTGCGGCTGTCTGGCGAGTCCGCGTGCTCCCGGTGAGTCCGCACGCTGGGCCGCGGCAGAAGTGCGCGGACTCGGCGGAAACCGATGAGCTCCGCGGAAACAGGCGGGCGAGCTCACCGGGGCGGGTGAGTCCGTCGAGGAGCAAGGCGGGCAGGCCCGGTCGGGCTCGCTTGCCGGTCGCTGCGGCTCAGCGAGGCTCGCCCTGCCGCAGCTGCCGGCCCGGCCCGCTCGCGGCGCGGCGCGAGCCGGGCGCGCGCGAGCCGGCGACCGGCAGCAGCTGCGGGTGACGCGACACGATCGCGTCCAGCGCTGAGCAGAAGGCCGTCACGCGGGCGAGGAGCAGGGTGGCCCGCGGCACCGCGACCCAGTAGCGGCGACGTGCGGACAGCTGATCGTGGAGCACGGGCCGCAGCTCCGCCGCCCGCTCCCCGATGTACGTGGGCAGGAGGGCGACGCCGAGACCCGCCCGCGCCGCCTCGAGGTGGCCGGCGATGTTGTTGGTCTGGATCATCGCGGTGGCGTGCGGCACCACGATGTCCAGGAGGCGCAGCTGCTCGACGTCGAGCAGCGCGTCCACATACCAGATGAGCGTGTGATCTCGGCGCAGCTCCGCCGCGCTCCCGGGAGTGCCGTGCGTGTCCAGGTACTCCTGCGTCGCGTAGAACTTCAGCTCGTAGTCGGTCAGGGCGCGCACCTCGGCGAAACGCGAGGAGGGGCGCTCCAGCGTGATCGCGACATCGAAGTCACGCTCGGTCGCCGCGGCGTGGGTGGTCGAGGTCGACACCTCGATCCGCAGGGCGGGGTGACGTTCATGGAACTCCTGCAGCTGGGGCATCAGCACATAGGCGCCGAAGCCGTCCGAGGTCACCACGCGCAGCGCGCCCGACAGCTCCCCGGAGCCCGGAACGACCTCCTGCGTGGCGGCGACGACCTCCGAGTCGATGGCCTCCGCGTGCGGCAGCAGCCGCCGTCCCGCCTCGGTCAGCCGCCACCGCTCGCGGCCGCGATCCATGAGCCGCACGCCCAGCGATTCCTCCAGGCGGGTCAGGCGCCGGGAGACGGTCGTCTCGTCGAGGCCCAGCCGCGACGCTGCGCCGCGGAGCGAGCCGGCGCGCGCGAGCTCCAGGAACACCCCGATGTGCTCAAGCATGGAGCTCCTTCCGTGTAACTGCAATTGTGCAGTTAAGTCTGCGCAGATAGCCGTTGATTCCGCAACATTGTCAGGCCAGACTCGGGGTGTCGCGTTCGTCCACGCAGACCAGGCCATCGACGAGGAGTCAGTCGCGCAATGGTGCATCGCATCTCAGTCCCCCCAGTCCTGCGCATCGGCGGAGGCGCCCTCGCCGAACTGCCCGACACCGTGCGCGGACTGCGCGCCTCGCGCGCCGTCATCGTCACCGACGCCTTCCTGTCGGGCACCGGCGTCGCCGCCGACATCGCGCGGGCGCTCGACGCCGCCGGGGTGCCCGCCACCGTCTTCGACGAGACCGTTCCGGATCCCACCACGGCGTCCCTCGAAGCGGGCATCCGCGCCGTCGCAGACCACGACGCCGACGTGGTCGTCGGCCTCGGGGGCGGCAGCGCCATCGACAGCGCCAAGGCGCTCGCGGTGCTCGCGGTGCGCGGCGGCGCCATGCGCGAGCTCAAGGCGCCCGTGCAGTACGACGGAGCCGCCCTGCCCGTCATCGCGATCCCCACCACCGCGGGCACCGGCTCCGAGGCGACGCAGTTCACCGTCATCACCGATTCGGCCTCCGGGGAGAAGATGCTGTGCGGCGGACCCGCCTACCTCCCCTCGGCCGCGATCGTCGACTACGAGCTGACGCTCAGCATGCCCCCGCGCCTCACCGCCGACACCGGCCTCGACGCGCTCACCCACGCCGTCGAAGCCTATGTGAGCAGCCGCGCCTCCGGCTTCTCCGACGCCCTCGCCCTGCAGGCGATCCGGCAGATCGGCGGCAGCCTGCGGCGCGCATACGCGGACGGCGGCGACGCCGGGGCCCGCGAGTCGATGATGGAGGCCGCCACCCTCGCCGGGATCGCATTCTCCAACTCCTCGGTCGCTCTCGTGCACGGCATGAGCCGCCCGCTCGGGGCGCGCTTCCGCATCGCCCACGGCATGGCCAACGCGATGCTCTTCGCCGCGGTCACCGAGTTCTCGCTCGGGGCGGCGGACGCCCGCTACGCGGACTGCGCGCGGGCACTCGGCGTCGCAGGGGAGCAGGACGCCGACGCCGAGGCGGCGAGAGCACTCGTCACCGAGCTCCACCGCCTGCGCGCCGAGCTCGCCGTCCCGGCGCCCGCGGACTTCGGGATCGCGCCAGACGACTGGGAAGCCGCGCTCCGCACCATGGCCGAGCAGGCGCTCGCCTCCGGCTCGCCCGCGAACAATCCGCGCGTGCCGAGCCGCGGCGAGATCGAGGAACTGTACCGGCGGATCTACGCCCAGGCCGCGTGATCCAGCGGCGGAGCGGCCTGCCAGCAGGCCGCTCCGCACCTCCCCCCAACACCGACGGCAAAGGAGCCTCACCATGTCACTGAGGGACGCGTTCAGGAGCCCGGCGACCTCGCTGGACGATCAGATGGAGAGCTACGCGACGAGCCGCGTGCCGCATGCGCAGCGGTGGCCGGCGTTCGCGATCCTGCTGATCCTCACCGGCAACGTCACCGCGATGTTCTGGTTCACCCTCGGCGGGCAGATCGGCTTCCTCGTCGGGTGGCCGGGCATGCTGCTCCCGATCGGCTACCTCGTCGTGGTCTCCACGATCCTGGGCGCGCTCATCATGCGGATCGCCTCGAAGGAGGGGCTCAGCCTCGTGCTCCTCACGCGGGGGCTCGGCTTCGGCGCCAAGGGATCCGCGGTCGCATCCTTCGTCTACGGGATCAACTACATCTTCTACTTCATCTTCGAGGGCAGCATCGTCTCGCACGCGCTCAGTCAGTACTTCGGCATCGGACAGGGATCCGCCGTGGCGAGCGTCATCTTCGCGCTGGTGGGAGCCGCTGCGCTCTTCTTCGCGTGGCGGGGCATGCACTCCATGAACATCCTGCAGCGCTTCGGCATGCCGATCTTCATCGGGCTCTTCATCGTCGGTATGCTCATGCTCGCCGATGGGCACGCGCTCGTGGGCCCCGGCCAGTGGGAGTCGCTGTCACCGGGGGATCCGACCGTCATGGCGCAGGCGTTCTCGCTCGCGAACGGCCAGATCGTCTTCCAGGCGCTCCTCGCCACCGACTACGGCAGGTTCTCCCGGCCGCAGATCGGCTATCGCGGCACCGCGGCGATCATGTTCGGGGAGCTCGTCATGATCGCCGTCGTCATGATCCTCGGATCGCTGCTCGCCTTCACGCTCTACCCGACGCTGAGCCAGGAGAACCCGCAGCTGTGGGCGACGGACCCGGGCTTCGTCTTCGCGCTCGTCATGGGCTTCCTCGGGGTCGTCTTCACGATCATCACTCAGATCCGCATCAACGTCATGAACCTGTACTCCGGATCGCTGGCCTTCGCGAACACCTGGGACGCCTTCGCGAAGCGCCCCATCCGGCGCACCCACTGGATGGTCGGGCTGCTCGTGCTCGGGATCCTGCTCTACCCGGTCAATGTGCTGCAGTACACGGACACCTTCCTCGCCGTCACCGGGATCATGACGAACACGTGGATCTTCATCCTCCTCGCGGACTACTTCGTGTGCCGGCGCCTGCTCCGCTTCGCCTCCACCGACCGCATCGAGTACGAGGACCACGAGGTGCGGCAGTGGAACCCCTGCGGCATGATCGCCATGGCCGTCGCCGTGCTCGTCGGTGCGCTCGGGCTCTTCGGGGTGTACCCCGTCTACTACGCTTCATTCGCGGCCATGCTCATCGGCCCGATCATTCACGTCACACTGACGGCGGCCACGCGCGGCCGCTTCTACGCGGTCGCGCCCGTGCCGGTCGCGGCCTGACCCGGGGGGAGAAACCATGGTTGACGAGATGCTGCACTACGACTCGATCGAGACGGTGTCGCGGAGGATCGTGCGGCGGGAGCTCAGCTCGGCCGAACTGACGGCGTCGCTGCTCGCGCGCATCGACGCCGTCGATCCCGTGCTCGGGGCCTATGCCCACGTGGACGCCGAGGCCGCCCGTGCCACCGCAGCGCGACTCGACGAGGAGCTCGCTGCGGGGGAGTGGCGGGGACCGCTGCACGGCGTCCCGATCGCGGTCAAGGACATCTACGCGGACGCCGGCCAGCCGCTGGAGGTCGGCATGCCGAGCCGCATCGGCGCGGTCGCCGCCGAGACCGCGACGGTCGTGCGGCGGCTGCGCGAAGCGGGGGCGGTGATCGTCGGACGGGTGCACACCACGGAGGGCGTCTACGGTGAGCACACTGCGCCGTTCGTCGCGCCGCGCAACCCCTGGGGGCTCGACCGCTGGGTCGGCGTGTCATCGAGCGGGAGCGCCTCCGCAGCGGCGGGCGGCCTCGCCTTCGCGACCCTCGGCTCGGACACCGGGGGCTCGATCCGCATGCCCTCCGCCGCGAACGGCGTGACCGGCCTCAAGCCCACCTGGGGCCGCTGCAGCCGCTACGGCGTCTTCGAGCTCGCCGCCACCCTCGACCACGTCGGACCCATCGCCCGCTCGGCCCGTGACACGGGGATCATGCTCGAGGCCATCGCCGGCTACGATCCGCTGGATCCGACGTCCCTCTCCGCACCCGTCGACGCCTACGGCGCGCGCAGCTCCGGAGATCTCAGCGGGATGCGGATCGGCTTCGATGCGGACTGGGCGCTCGGCGACGTCTCGGAGACCGTGCGAGTGAGCCTGCTGCGCGCGATGGACGTGTTCGAGGGGCTCGGCGCCGAGTTCGTTCCCGTTCGCTTCCCCGATCCCGAGCAGATCAACGAGGACTGGTTCGTGGTGTGCGGCGTGCAGACGGCGGCCGCCCACGGCGCCTGGTTCGACCGTCACGAGCCGAGCTACGGCAGCGCGCTGCACGAGCTCATCTCCATCGGGCGCGGGACGAGCGGGATCGGCTACCAGGAGGTGCTGCAGCGTCGCGAGACCTTCAAGGGCCGCGTCGCGCGGTTGCTCTCCGGGGTCGACGCGCTCCTCATCCCGGGCCTGCCCTACGAGGCCCCGCCGGCCGCCGACACGGTCCGGATGGGGGCGCAGCAGCTCGCGGAGGTGCACCGCTATACCGTCCCGTTCACGATGAGCCAGGTGCCCACGATCACCTTCCCCATCGGATTCACCGAGCGGGAGGGGCTGCCGGTCGCCGGTCAGCTCGTGGGCGCCGGCTGCACGGAGGCCAGGCTCGTGCGCCTCGCCGCCGCGTTCCAGGGAGCGACGGATCACCACGCGCGGCACCCGGAGCTGTAGCGGGCGGCGCGCGGTGGAGCAGCTGCGGGGCACTAGGATCGTGCAGCATGAGGCGGGTCGCAGTCGTGGTGCTGGAGGGGGCGAAGCCCCTCGACGTGGGGATCCCGGCGCAGGTGTTCACCACGCGCGCCAGCATGCCCTACTCGGTGTCGGTGTGCGGGGTGCGGCCGGGCCCCATCGCGGGCGGTGACGGGCTCTCGTACCGCGTCGAGCACGGCCTCGAAGCCATCGAGGACGCGGATCTCGTCTTCGTCCCCGGCTACCGCAACCCGGATCGAGAGCGGGCGCCGGCGGAGCTGACCGACGCCCTGCGCCGCGCGCACGCGCGGGGCGCCCGGCTCGCGGCGATCTCGACCGGAGCCTTCGCCCTCGCCGAGACGGGGCTGCTCGACGGCCGCCGGGCGACCACGCACTGGCACTACGTCCGCGCGCTCGCCGAGCGCTATCCCGCGATCCGGGTGGATGAGCGCGTGCTCTTCGTCGACGAGGGTTCCGTGCTGACCTCCGCCGGCGCCGCCTCCGGCATCGACCTGTGCCTGCACATCCTCCGCAAGGAAGCCGGCATGGCGGTTGCGAACCACGCCGCGCGGCGGCTCGTCGCGGCCCCCTACCGCAGCGGCGGGCAGGCTCAGTACGTGCCGCAGAGCGTGCCCGAGTCGCACGGCGAGCGCTTCACCCGGACGCGCGAGTGGGCGCTCCGGCACCTCGGCGAGCCGATCACCATCGAGCGGCTCGCGGAGCACGCCGCGGTCTCGCCGCGCACGCTCTCGCGTCGCTTCCGCGACGAGACCGGGTACACGCCGATGCAGTGGATCATGCGTGCGCGGGTGGACCGCGCGCGGGAGTTGCTGGAGGAGACGGATCTCGCGGTGGATGAGATCGCCTCGTCGACCGGGCTCGGCACCGCGACGAATCTGCGGCGCTATTTCCGCCGCGTGCTCGGGACCACGCCGACGGAGTATCGCCGCACCTTCTCCGAGGCGTGAGGCCCCGAAGAGCAGATTGGCGCTATTCGTTCGAACTATGGCATTTGAGCCACTGGCATCTCGGAAGCGCGTGCGTCAGGCTGGAGTGACAGACCAGCCGAACCGCCTCTGAAAGGGAACCAGAACCCATGACCGATCGTGTAGCAATCAACGGCTTCGGACGCATCGGACGCGGCGTGCTCCGCGCCCTGCTCGCCCAGGACAGCGATCTCGAGGTCGTGGCCATCAACGACCTCACCGACGGCGCCACCCTTGCCCACCTGCTCGAGTGGGACAGCGTCTACGGCCGCCTCGACCGCGACATCTCCTTCGCCGACGGCGAGCTGCGCGTCGACGATCGCCGTATCAAGGTCTTCGCATCCGCCGACCCCGCCGAGCTGCCCTGGGGCGAGCTCGGCGTCGACGTGGTGCTCGAATCGACCGGCCGATTCACCAAGGCCGAGGACGCGCGCAAGCACGTCGAGGCCGGCGCGCGGCGCGTGCTCATCAGCGCCCCGGCCACCGGTGCCGACCTCACCGTCGTCTACGGCGTCAATGACGAGCTCTACGATCCCGAGCAGCACGTCATCGTGTCCAACGCCTCCTGCACCACGAACGCCTTCGCGCCGCTCGCCGACGTGCTCGACAAGCTCGCCGGCATCGAGCACGGCTTCATGACCACCGTGCACGCCTACACCCAGGACCAGAACCTGATCGACGGCCCGCACAAGGATCCGCGCCGCGCCCGCGCCGCCGCCCTCAACATCGTGCCCACCACCACCGGAGCGGCCAAGGCCATCGGCCTCGTGCTCCCGCAGCTCGACGGCAAGCTGGAGGGCACCTCGATCCGCGTGCCCGTGCCCGTCGGCTCCATCGTCGAGCTCAACGCGACCGTCTCGCGCGACGTCACCCTCGACGAGGTCCTCGCCGCCTACCGCGCGGCGGCGGACGGCCCGCTCGCCGGGGTGATGCAGTACTCCGAGGATCCGCTCGTCTCCTCCGACATCATCGGCAACCCGTACTCCTCGATCTTCGACTCCGACCTCACGCAGGCCGGTGGCCGCTACGTCAAGGTCGTCGCCTGGTACGACAACGAGTGGGGCTTCTCCAACCGCGCCGCGCAGATGCTCGGCAAGCTCGCGAGCTGAGCCGCGCCGCTCGCCGGATGCGCCCGCGGTCCCCTCGGGGCCGCGGGCGCGGCTGTGCGGAGGCGGGGCGGGCGCCGAGCGTCGGGCGCCGGCTCGTGAACACCGTGCGCGCCGAGGGCGCGTCCTGCCGTGTACGCCGGACCGCCGCAGCTCAGCGCTTCGCGGAGCGCAGCCGCGAGACCAGCGCGACGAGCGTCCGCCAGCCGAGCAGGAAGACACCGAGCGTGAGCGTCGCGACGATCACGAAGGGGAGCGCGGTGCCCGCTCCCGTGAGCGCCCGCAGCAGCATGCCGAGTGCGACGGCACCGATCCAGACGGGGATGCCGGCGCGCACGACCGCGAGCGGGGCGCGCCAGGCCAGCGCGGCGATCCACGCGATCGCGAGGCCCGCCAGGAACGGCCAGGCCGTCTCCACCAGGCCCGCCAGCGTCGCCGCGCGGGAGTGCTCGCTGCGTCCCAGCCCCGCGAAGAGCACGACGAGCGCCGCATCCGCCGCGAAGGCGGCCGCCACCACCGTGAGGCTCGCGCTGCGGCGCAGCGGTTCCGTTCCCTGATGCGTCATCTCAGGCCTCCCGCGCCGCGGCGATCGTCTCGCGCACGGCCTCGTGCAGCGCTCCGTTCGTGGCGAGCGAACTGCCGTTCCAGGCGCTCTCCGCGCCATCGATGTCGGTGAAGCGACCCCCCGCCTCGCGCACGATCGGCACGAGCGCGGCCAGATCGTAGGGCTTCACGTCGAACTCGGCGACGATGTCGACGAGGCCCTCGGCGAGCAGCATGTACGACCACATGTCGCCGTAGGCGCGGTCGCGCCACACCGCGCGGCTGAGTGCGATGAGCGGCTGCAGGTAGCCGGCGAGATCCCACTGCTCGATGCTCTGGAAACTCAGCGAGGCGTCCTCGAGCCGCTGCACCCCGGAGACGCGCAGCGGGCGGGCCTCCTCGCCTTCGCGGCGGCCCCAGGCGCCCCCGCCCAGCTCCGCCCACCAGCGCGCGCCGAAGGCGGGAGCCGACACGACGCCCACCGTCGGCACGCCGTCCACCTCCAGCGCGATCAGCGTCGCCCAGTTCGGCACGCCGCGGAGGAAGTTCGAGGTGCCGTCGATCGGGTCGACGATCCAGCGCCGCGATCCGCGATCCTCACGTCCCGACTCCTCGCCGAAGAAGCCGTCCCTCGGCCGCTCCGCCGCGATCCGCTCCCGGATCGCGGCCTCCACGGCGCGATCCGCGTCCGTGACGAAGGTGCGATCCGGCTTCGTCTCGACCGTCAGATCGGCGGCGCGGAAGCGGGGGAGCGAGACGCCGTCCGCGAGATCCGCGAGCGCAAGCGCGAACTCCAGATCGGCGGAGGGGACGGGAGGATCCTGAGCCATCGAGGACGCCTTTCGGGGATCGGCCGAAGCTCGGCCCGGATACGCGAAAGGCCCGGCACATGAGTGCCGGGCCTTTCTGTCGTACGCCCCCGGGGACTTGAACCCCGAACCCGCTGATTAAGAGTCAGCTGCTCTGCCAATTGAGCTAGAGGCGCTCGCTGCGCTCGCGGCAACAGATACATACCCTAGCACGAGAGGCGGGCGGGCAGAAAATCCGCCGGCGCGGCCCGGGCGTGGCGCGGCGCCCCGTTATCCGCGCGCCCGCCGCGGGCGCAGCAGGAACGCAGCCGCCACCCCGACCGCCAGCAGCGAGGCGGCCATCACCGCCAGCCGTGCCGTGTCGGCCGAAGCCGCATCGTCGAAGCTCAGCTCCGTCACGAGCAGCGACACCGTGAAACCCACCCCCGCCAGCGCGCCCACGCCGATCAGCTCCCGCCACCGCACCGCGCCGTCCAGCTCCGCCCGCGTGAAGCGGGTCAGCAGCCACGTCACCAGCGAGATCCCGAGCGGCTTGCCGATCACCAGGCCCGCCATGATCCCGAGCGCGATCGGATCGAAGGGGAAGCGGGAATCCCCGCCCACGGCCACGCCCGCCGCGAAGAATGCGAACACCGGAACCGCGATGCCGCTGGACAGCGGGCGGAAGCGCCGCTCGAAGACCTCCGCGAGCTGGGTGCCGCCCCGCCCCGACACCGGCACCGTGAACGCCAGCAGCACCCCCGCGATCGTCGCGTGCACGCCCGAGGCGTGGAACAGCGCCCAGGCCACCACCCCGATCGGCAGCAGCACCAGCCACGGCGCCCACCCCGAACGCGCCAGGCCCGGCGCGAAGCGCCGCGCGATCAGCCCGTACACCGCGATCACCGCGAGACCGGCGGCGAGGGCCCACAGCTCGATCCCGCTCGTGTAGAACAGCGCGATGATCGTGATCGCGATGAGGTCGTCCACCACCGCGAGCGTGAGCAGGAACATGCGCAGCGCCGGGGGGATGCGTGGAGCGATGAGCGCCAGCACCGCGACCGCGAAGGCGATGTCCGTGGCGGTGGGAATCGCCCAGCCGTGCGCCGCCGGCGTGCCCGCGGTGAACGCCACATAGATGAGCGCGGGCACCGCGACCCCGCCGAACGCCGCCGCGACCGGCACGATCGCCGTCGAGAAGCGGCGCAGCGCCCCGTCGACGAATTCGCGTTTCAGCTCCAGGCCCACCATGAAGAAGAAGATGGCGAGCAGCCCGTCTGCCGCCCAGTGTCCGAGCGTTAGATCGAGGTGCAGTGCCTCGGGGCCCACGCGGGTGTCCCGCAGCGCGAAATACCCCTCCGCGAGCCCGCTGTTCGCGGCGATGAAGCCTGCGAGCGCAGCCAGCATGACGAGGATGCCGCCCGGCAGCTCGGCGCGCAGCAGGCGGCTGACCCGCGCGGCTTCGCGCCGATTGACGAGGGTGAGGATGCGGCGCGTACGGCCGCGCTGTGCGGGAATGCTGGGCATGGGAGCCTTTCGCTGTCGCTCGGCAAGGACATTGCCGACCAGACTTCCCGGCGCACCGCAGACCAGCCTACCCTGCGCCCCGGCCCGCATGCGAACCGCTACTTCTTCAGGCGCTTGCGGCCCTTCCCCGAGAACTCCTCGTCCTCGTCCTGCATCGCCACGCTCGCGACCGCGAGGGCGAGCCCGGCCAGCCACACGCCCCACACCAGGAAGCGGCGCCAGTCCTTCCGCATGTTCTGGGTGCGACGCGCGGTCCCCACGGCGCCGAAGGCTGCCCCGACGACGCCGGGATTGGTCACGTACTTCCCGATAGACATGCGGCCAGCCTAACGCCTCGCGCGCAGACGCGGTATGGGGTGGGAGACTAGAATGGCGCGTATGTCAGAGATCGATATGAAGCCGCGGAGCCGCGACGTCACCGACGGGATCGAGAAGGCCGCCGCGCGGGGCATGCTCCGGGCCGTCGGCATGGGGGATGAGGACTGGGACAAGCCCCAGATCGGCATCGCGAGCTCGTGGAACGAGATCACCCCCTGCAATCTGAGCCTCGACCGGCTCGCTCAGGGCGCCAAGGAGGGCGTCCACGCCGGCGGCGGCTACCCGCTGCAGTTCGGCACCATCTCCGTCTCCGACGGCATCTCCATGGGCCACGAGGGCATGCACTTCTCGCTCGTCTCCCGCGAGGTCATCGCCGACTCGGTCGAGACCGTGGTGATGGCCGAGCGCCTCGACGGCACCGTCCTGCTCGCCGGCTGCGACAAGTCGCTGCCCGGCATGCTCATGGCCGCAGCGCGACTCGATCTCGCCTCAGTCTTCCTGTACGCCGGATCCATCGCCCCCGGCTGGGTCAAGCTCAGCGACGGCACAGAGAAGGAAGTCACCATCATCGACGCCTTCGAAGCCGTCGGCGCCTGCAAGGCCGGCACCATGAGCGAAGAAGACCTCAAGCGCGTCGAGTGCGCCATCGCCCCCGGCGAAGGCGCCTGCGGCGGCATGTACACGGCGAACACCATGGCCTCCATCGCCGAGGCGCTCGGCATGAGCCTGCCCGGCTCCGCCGCCCCGCCCAGCGCCGACCGCCGCCGTGACTACTTCGCCCACCGCTCCGGCGAGGCCGTCGTCAACATGCTCCGCCTCGGCATCACCGCGCGTGACATCCTCACCCGCAAGGCCTTCGAGAACGCGATCACCCTGCTCATGGCCTACGGCGGCTCCACCAACGCCGTGCTGCACCTGCTCGCCATCGCCCGCGAGGCCGAGGTCGAGCTCAGCCTCGAAGACTTCAACCGCATCGGCGCGAAGGTGCCCCACCTCGCCGACATGAAGCCCTTCGGCAAGTACGTGATGGCCGACATCGACCGCCACGGCGGCGTCCCCGTCATCCTCAAGGCGCTGCTCGACGCCGGCCTCCTGCACGGCGACGCGCTCACCGTCACCGGCAAGACGATGGCCGAGAACCTCGCCGAGCTGAACCCCGACCCGCTCGACGGCGAGGTCGTCCACCAGCTCGACGACCCCATCCACGCGACCGGCGGGCTCACCATCCTCCACGGCTCGCTCGCCCCCGAGGGCGCCGTCGTGAAGACCGCGGGCTTCGACGCCGAGGTGTTCGAGGGGCCCGCGCGGGTCTTCGAACGCGAGCGCGCTGCCATGGACGCCCTCACCGAGGGGAAGATCGGCAAGGGCGACATCGTGGTGATCCGCTACGAAGGCCCCAAGGGCGGCCCCGGTATGCGCGAGATGCTCGCGATCACCGGAGCCATCAAGGGCGCGGGGCTCGGAAAAGATGTACTACTATTGACGGACGGACGATTCTCGGGCGGCACAACCGGCCTGTGCATCGGCCACATCGCCCCTGAGGCGACGGACGGAGGTCCGATCGCCCTGGTACGCGACGGAGACCTGATACGGGTCGATATCGCCGCACAAACGCTCGATCTGCTGGTAGACCCCGCTGAGCTCGAGGCCCGACGCGAACACTGGGCCCCGCTTCCCCCGCGATACACGCGCGGAGTTCTGGCGAAGTACGCGAAGCTCGTGCGCTCAGCATCGGAAGGCGCCATCACCGGCTGAACCCCGCCGACGGGTCCGACGGCGGCCGAACACGGCCGCCGGCACCCGCCGCGCGCCGCGCGCACCACCCGAACCGCGCACCACACGCCCGTCACCCCCAACTGAGAAAGTGTGCAATGACCTCGGAATCGAGTGCAGTTCCCACGCCCGCGGCAGCCGCGAAACGCGGCGAGCGACTCACCGGAGCGCAGGCCGTCCTCCGCAGCCTCGAAGCGCTCGGTGTCGAAGACGTCTTCGGGCTCCCCGGCGGGGCCGTGCTGCCCCTCTACGACACCATCATGGACGCGGACCGGGTCCGCCACATCCTCGTCCGCCACGAGCAGGGCGGCGGGCACGCCGCCGAGGGCTACGCCTCCGCCAGCGGCAAGGTCGGCGTCTGCATCGCGACCTCCGGCCCCGGCGCGACGAACCTCGTCACCGCCATCGCCGACGCCTACATGGACTCGGTGCCCCTCCTCGCCATCACCGGCCAGGTGTTCTCGCACCTGATGGGGTCGGACGCCTTCCAGGAGGCAGACATCGTCGGCATCACCATGCCGATCACCAAGCACTCCTTCCTCGTGAAGCGACCCGAGGACGTGCCCGGCGCCATCGCCGCCGCATACCACCTCGCCTCCACCGGGCGCCCCGGCCCCGTGCTCGTCGACATCACCAAGGACGCGCAGGAGGGCGAGTTCGACTTCGTGTGGGATCCGCGGGTCGACCTCGCAGGCTACCGGCCCATCACCAAGGCCAACAGCAAGCAGATCCAGGCCGCCGCCGAGCTCATCGCCTCAGCGCAGCGTCCCGTGTTCTACGTGGGCGGCGGCGTCGTGCGCGCCGGCGCGTCCGAAGAGCTGCTGCAGCTCGCCGAGCTCGTCGGCGCGCCCGTCGTCACCACGCTCATGGCCCGGGGCGCCTTCCCCGACTCCCACCCGCAGCACCTCGGCATGCCCGGCATGCACGGCACCGTCCCCGCCGTCCTCGCCCTCCAGGAATCCGATCTGCTCATCACCCTCGGCGCGCGCTTCGACGACCGCGTCACCGGCAAGGCCGCCCTGTTCGCCCCCGATGCGAAAGTCATCCACGCCGACATCGACCCGGCCGAGATCGGCAAGATCCGCGCCGCCGACGTGCCCATCGTGGGCGACGCCGCCGACGTGATCTCCGACCTCATCGCCGCCGTCTCCACCGCGAAGCTCAGCCGCGAATGCGCCGACCTCGCGCCCTGGTGGGAGCGCCTCCACCTCCTGCAGGAACGCTTCCCCCTCGGGTACCAGCCCACCAGCGATGGACACCTCTCCCCGCAGCACGTCATCCAGCGGATCGGCGAGCTCACCGGACCCGAAGGCGTCTTCGCCGCGGGCGTCGGCCAGCACCAGATGTGGGCCGCGCAGTTCATCAAGTACGAGCGGCCCAACGCCTGGCTCAACTCCGGCGGTGCGGGCACCATGGGCTACGCCGTGCCCGCAGCTATGGGCGCCAAGGTCGCCGAGCCCGAGCGCGTCGTGTGGGCGATCGACGGCGACGGCTGCTTCCAGATGACCAACCAGGAGCTCGCCACCTGCGTGGTGAACGACATCCCCATCAAGGTCGCCATCATCAACAACTCCTCGCTGGGCATGGTGCGCCAGTGGCAGACCCTCATCTACGACGGCCGCTACTCCAACACCGAGCTCAACACCGGCCACGGCTCCCGGCGGGTGCCCGACTTCGTGAAGCTCGGCGACGCCTACGGCTGCCTCGCGATCCGCGTCGAACGCGAAGACCAGGTCGACGACGCCATCAAGCTCGCGCTCGAGACGAACGACCGGCCGGTCGTCATCGACTTCGTCGTGAGCGCCGACGCGATGGTCTGGCCCATGGTGCGCCAGGGCACCTCCAACAGCGACATCCAGTACGCCCTCGAGCACGCCCCCGAGTGGGAGGAAGAGTAACCATGAGCCGCCACGTTCTCAGCCTCCTCGTCGAAGACAAGCCCGGTCTGCTCACGCGCGTCGCCGGCCTCTTCGCCCGCCGCGGCTTCAACATCGAATCGCTCGCCGTCGGCCCCACCGAGATGCGCGGCCTCTCCCGCATCACCGTCGTCGTCGACGAGGACGAAACCCTCCTCGAACAGGTCACCAAGCAGCTCAACAAGCTCGTCAACGTGATCAAGATCGTCGAGCTCGACGAGACCACCTCGGTGCAGCGCGAGCACGTCCTCATCAAGGTGCGCGCCGACAACCAGACCCGCTCGCACGTGCTCGAAGCCGTCACCCTGTTCCGCGCCCGTGTCGTCGACGTGGTGCCCGACGCCCTCACCATCGAGGTCACCGGCGACAGCGGCAAGATCGACGCCTTCCTCAAGGTGCTCGACCAGTACGGGATCAAGGAGATCGCCCAGTCCGGCCTCATCGCCATGGGGCGCGGATCGAAATCCATCACCGAGCGCGTCTTCAAGAACTGATCCGCCCCGGCCGCACGCACCCCGCGCGCCAGCCGCAGGATCCCGATCACCCAGAACCGCACAATATAAGGAGAACCCAGTGGCAGAGATGTACTACGACGCCGACGCCGACCTGTCGATCATCCAGGGCAAGAAGGTGGCCGTCGTCGGCTACGGCTCCCAGGGGCACGCCCACGCGATGAACCTGCGCGACTCGGGCGTCGAGGTCGTCATCGCCCTCAAGGAAGGGTCGAAGTCGATCCAGAAGGCCGAGGAGGCCGGCTTCGCCGTCAAGACCGTCGCCGACGCCGCCGAGTGGGCAGATCTCATCATGATCCTCGCCCCCGACCAGCACCAGCGAGCCATCTACAACGATTCCATCAAGGACAAGCTCACCGCTGGCAAGACCCTCGCCTTCGCCCACGGCTTCAACATCCGCTTCGGCTACATCGAGGCCCCCGAGGGCGTCGACGTGATCCTCGTCGCCCCCAAGGCCCCCGGCCACACCGTGCGCCGCGAGTTCGAAGCCGGCCGCGGCATCCCCGACATCATCGCCGTCGAGGTCGACGCCTCCGGCACCGCCTGGGACACCGCCAAGTCCTACGCCAAGGCCATCGGCGGCACCCGCGCCGGCGTCATCAAGACCACCTTCACCGAGGAGACCGAAACCGACCTCTTCGGCGAGCAGGCCGTGCTCTGCGGCGGCACCTCGCAGCTCGTGCAGTACGGCTTCGAGGTGCTCACCGAGGCCGGCTACCAGCCCGAGATCGCCTACTTCGAGGTGCTCCACGAGCTCAAGCTCATCGTCGACCTCATGTGGGAGGGCGGCATCGCCAAGCAGCGCTGGTCCGTCTCCGACACCGCCGAGTACGGCGACTACGTCTCCGGCCCGCGCGTCGTCGACGCCAGCGTCAAGGAGAACATGAAGGCCGTGCTCGCCGACATCCAGTCGGGAGCATTCGCCCAGCGCTTCATCGAAGACCAGGACAACGGCGGCGCCGAGTTCACGGAGCTGCGCGCCAAGGCCGAGCAGCACCCCATCGAGACCACCGGCCGCGAACTGCGCAAGCTCTTCGCGTGGAAGCAGCAGGATGAGGACTACGTCGACGGCAGCGCTGCGCGCTGACGCCGACGTAGTCCTGAGGGGCAGTGCTGATTTGCCGAGGATCGCGAGCGATCCTCGGGTGTCGACGGCAGCGCTGCGCGCTGATGCCGACGGAGTTCTGAGGGGCAGTGCTGATTTGCCGAGGATCGCGAGCGATCCTCGGGTGTCGACGGCAGCGCTGCGCGCTGACGCCCACGGAGTCCTGATGGGCTGATCGGGCGAAGGGCCCCGGGAGAGGATCCCGGGGCCCTTCGGCGTTCCCGCGCGCCTCCTGGCGGTCGGCCTGTCAGCGACCGCCGCCGCGGGCTGCGCGGGAGGTGCGGGCGGTCGCCTGCGCGGTCCACGGATCCTCGGGCCAGGGGTGCCTGGGGTAGCGGCCCCGCATCTCACGGCGCACCTGCTGGTACGGGCCGTTCCAGAACGAGGACAGATCGTCCGTGATCGCCAGCGGCTTCCGCGCGGGCGAGAGCAGGTGGAAGAGGACCGGCACGCGGCCCTCCACGAGCCGCGGCGTCTCGGCGAGCCCGAACAGCTCCTGCAGCTTCACCGCCACCACCGGCGGCGTCGTCGAATCGCCGTCGCCCGCCCCGCCCGGGTCGGCGTCCCCGGCGGAGTCGTCGGCGTCTGCCCCGGAAGCGCCGTCCGCCCCGTCCGCCACGAGGGCCGATCCCCGCCCGGAGGCCGGCCCCAGCCGCGGATAGTCGATCCGCACCATCGATCCCGAGGGCACCCGCAGCCGCTCCGGGGCGAGCTCGTCGAGCCGGGCCGCCTCGGGCCACGGCAGGAGCCGCCGCAGGGCCCCCGCGATGTCGATGCCGCGGAGCGATTCTCCCGGCCCCAGCCGTGCGAGATCCGGTCCGAGCCAGTCGTCGAGCGACGCCAGCAATGAGCTCTCGTCCACCGCGGGCCACGGCTCGCCGAGTATCCGGCGCACGAGCCCCAGGCGAGCACGCAGCGCGGACGCCGCATCCGTCCAGTGCAGCGCGGCGAGACCCTCCTCACGCAGCTGGGCCGTGCGGGCCGGACGGGCGTCCTCGGCGGTGGGCGCGACCGGCGTGGAGGAGAGCAGGATCGCTCCGAGCCGCTGCTCCTCGCGCACCCGCACGCGTCCCTCCGCGACGTGCGCCTCGCGCGTGCGGCTCAGCAGGCCAGCGCCGAGGCGGAGCGCGTCGGCCGCCGCAGCGGAGCGGCGAGGCGGATCACCGCGCCCGTGCCCTCCGCCACGCGGCCCTCCGCCCGCTGCACCTCCCGCACCGCGATCCACTCCTCGCCGAGCAGGCCGCTGCCCTCGGGGAGCGCGGCCCGGGTGCCGCTCGCCAGCAGATAGCTGCGAGAGCCCTCGGCGGTGCGCCGCGCGATCCACTCCGGGCGCGCGAGCGCGACGACGATGCCCGCGGCCTCGGAGCGGTGGGCCGTGCGGGCGCGGAGGGTGGCGGAGGCGCCCTGGGGTGGCTGCGTGCCGGCGATGCGCTCCAGGCGGTCCGCCTCCCGTCGCCAGCGCTGCGAGCCGGGGGAGCGGCCCGCGCGCAGCTCGCGCAGCAGCCGCGGCAGCTCGGCACCCGGATCCCGGTGGTCGTCCGAGATCGCCGCCACCACCTCGGCCGCGAGGCGGGGGTCGCCCAGCCCGGCGGTCCCGGCCAGCAGCGCACGCGCCTCACGCACCCCGACCGGCAGCGCCGCCACGCGGGCGCCCAGGGCGGTGGGGCGCCCCGCCGCATCGACGAGATCGAGCGCCCGCAGCAGGCGCTCGGCATCGTCCATGGCCGCCGCCGGGGGAGGGGTGAGCAGGGCGAGACCCTCGCCGCGCGGCGTGCCCCACACCGCGAGCAGCAGCGCCGCGTCGGTGAGCTCGGCGGCCAGGATCTCGGGTGCGGCCTCGGCGGGCATCCGGGCGAAGTCGGCCTGCGCATACGCTCGGATCACGCGACCAGGCCCCTGACGCGCCGCCCGGCCCGCGCGCTGCTCGGCGCTCGCCCGCGAGGCGCTGACCGTCACGAGGCCGCTCATATCGCGGGCCCGGTCGCGCCGCACCTCACGCGCGAGACCCGAGTCGATCACGAGCCGCACCCCGGGCACCGTGAGCGAGCTCTCCGCGAGCGGGGTGCTCACCACGATCCGGGGCGGATCGCCGGGAGCGCGTCCGCGGACGGCACGATCCTGCTCGCGGGCCGGCAGGCGGCCGTGCAGTGGCAGGATCTCGGGAGCGCCGTCATCGGCCTCCCCGCAGCCGCCGTGCGTCTCGGCGCCTCCGTGAGCGACACGCCGCCGCAGCAGCCGCACCACCTCGTCCACCTCCCGCGCGCCGGGCACGAACACGAGCGCGTCGCAGCCTTCGGCGCGCTGCGCCTCGGCCGCGAGCTCCGCGAGGTGCGCGAGGGACTCGCGGGTGACGCCGCGCGCGTCGAGACGCGCGCCGGCGAAGGGCGCGTAGTCGGTGCGCAGCGGGTGCAGCGGCGAGGGGATCTCGACCACGGGCGCGGGAGCGCATCCCGGTCCCGATCCCGATCCCGGCCCCGGCCCCGAGCCGAGCAGGGCGGCGATCGCGCCGGCGTCGAGCGTCGCAGACATGGCGACCACGATCAGATCCTCGCGCAGGGCGCGCAGCTCGGCCAGCATGCCGAGCAGGAGGTCCCCCTCGACCGAGCGCTCGTGCACCTCGTCGAGGATCACCGCACCCACGCCGGGCAGCTCGGCGTCTGCGAGGAGGCGCCGCAGCAGCACCCCCGGGGTGAGCACCTCCACCCGCGTGCCGGAGCCGGCGCGACGCTCGCCCCGCACCGTGTAGCCGACCGCCCCGCCCAGCTGCTCGCCCTGGAGCGCGGCCAGGCGGGCGGCCGCGGCGCGGACCGCCACGCGCCTCGGCTGGGTGAGCAGCACCCGGGCCTGCACGGAGCCATCCGCGCCCTCGGCGCCCTCCGCGAGCTCCGCGGTCCGCTCGGCGAGCATGTTCGCCACCAGCGGCGGCACGAAGGTGGTCTTGCCCGTCCCCGGCGGCGCGGACACGACCATCGCGCCCGAGCCCGCGGCGCGCAGGAGCTCCGGCGCCGCCGCGGCGACCGGCAACCCCTCGCCGATCCGCCCGAGCTCGAAACGATGTGCCGTCACCCCACCATCCTAGGAGCGGAGGAGGCGTGAAGCTTCGGGTCGCTAGGCTGGAGCACATGCGAAAGAAGACCCCGCGTGAGGCGCGCGAGAGCGCCCTCGCGAGCGGCTGGACCGTGGAGGCAGACCCCGCGCCCGAGTCCGCGGCGCCCCCGGAGGCGGCGCCCGAGACGGCGCCGGGGCCGAAGATCACCGGAGCGGAGGCCGAGCCTGCCGCGGAGAACGCCGCAGGCTCTGCTGCCGCCGACGGAACCGCGGCCGGCGCCGACGAGCCGGGAGCCGACGCGGGGCCTCGGCCCCAGCTGAGCAACGGCGCGCTCGTGCTGCTGGGCGTGACCGGCGGACTCTACCTGCTCTACGCCTGGATCTGGCTGAGCTGGGCGCAGTACTACGCCGGCGTCAACGCCGAGCAGGCGGCCACGAGCGGCTCCCTCGGCGCGGTGCTGCAGCAGATCGTCTTCTGGGCGGCGCCGCTCGCCCCGATCCTCTGGTTCCTTGCCGCGCTGTGGCTCAACCGCGGGCGCGGGCTGCGCTGGACGGCGCTCTGGATCGCCATCGGCGCCGTCGTGCTCGTCCCGCTGCCGCTCTTCCTGGGGGGTGCCGCCTGATGGGCCGTCGGATCGCAGCCTGGGCCGTCGGCGCGGTGCTGACCGCGCTCTACGCCTCGACCGTGGTCGCCGCGGTCGGCAACTTCGTGCTGCTGCCGCAGCTGGCCGCGCAGCTGGGGCTCGGCATGTCGCCGCTCGGCTGGTTCTGGCTGAGCTTCGGGGTGCTCATGCCGGTGGCGGTGTTCGCGATCGCGCTCGTCATCGGGCGCCGCAGGACCGCCGGGCTGCGGATCCTGGTGCTCGCCGCCGGGCTCGGGGTCGTTGCGGCGTGGCAGCTCGAGGTGATGCACCTGGTGCCGCAGTTCAGCTACTTCGCGTCCTGAGCCCGCCGCGACGGTCCGGATCCGCCCGTCCGGGGCCCGCACCCGTCCCTCGCGTCGCCGCCCGTCCTCTCTGGGGCGAGGATTCCGGCCCTCCGGGCGAGCGCTAGGATGGAATCCCGGTGCCCCGCGCCGGATCCTCCCCTCCGACGACTCCGAAGGAACCGCTTGATGTCTGCGCCGGTCGTGCTGATCGCCGAACAACTCTCGCCCGCCACCATCGCCGCTCTCGGCCCCGACTTCGAGGTGGTGCACGTCGACGGAACGGACCGCGACGCGCTGCGTTCGTCGCTCGCGACCGCGGACGCGGTGCTCGTGCGGTCCGCTACGCAGATCGACGCGGAGGCGCTCAGCTGGGCGCCGAAGCTGAAGATCGTGGCCCGTGCCGGCGTCGGCCTCGACAACGTCGACATCAAGGCGGCCACCCAGGCCGGGGTCATGGTCGTCAACGCCCCGACCTCGAACATCATCAGCGCGGCGGAGCTGACCGTCGCCCACATCCTCGGCCTCGCGCGCCACCTGCCCCGCGCGCACGCCTCCCTCTCCTCCGGCGCCTGGAAGCGGTCCTCCTTCACCGGCGTCGAGCTCTACGAGAAGACCGTCGGCATCATCGGGCTGGGGCGGATCGGCGCCCTCGTCGCCGAGCGCCTGCGCGGTTTCGGCGTCGAGCTCATCGCCTACGACCCCTACGTCACCGCGGCCCGGGCGCAGCAGCTCGGCGTGCAGCTCGTCACGCTCGACGAGCTCGTCGAGCGCGCCGACTTCCTCACGATCCACATGCCCCGCACGCCCGAGACGCTCGGCATGATCGGCGCGGAGCAGCTGCGCGCGATGAAGCCGAGCGCCTATGTGGTCAACGTCGCGCGCGGCGGGCTCATCGACGAAGAGGCGCTCGCCGCCGCGCTCGCCGCCGGCGAGATCGCCGGCGCGGCGCTCGACGTCTTCGTGCAGGAGCCCCCGGCGGACACCGCGCTCACCGGCCTGCCGAACGTGAACGTGACGCCCCACCTCGGCGCCTCCACCGAGGAGGCGCAGGAGAAGGCCGGCGTCTCGGTTGCGAAGTCGGTGCGCCTGGCGCTCGCCGGCGATCTCGTCCCCGACGCGGTGAACGTGGCGGGCGGCGTGATCGACGAGGTCGTGCGCCCGGGTCTCCCGCTCACCGAGAAGCTCGGCCAGATCTTCGCCGGCCTCGCGGACGGCCCCATCGCCTCGCTCGACATCGAGGTGCACGGCGAGCTGGCCGAGCGCAATGTCGAGGCGCTGCGCCTCGCGGCCCTCAAGGGCGTGTTCTCCCAGGTGGTCAGCGAGCCGGTCTCCTACGTGAACGCGCCGCTGCTCGCCGAGCAGCGCAACGTCGAGGTGCGCTTCTCCGTCGACGGCGTCTCGGAGAGCTACCGCAATGTCATCACGCTGCGCGGCGCCCTCACCGACGGCACGCAGGTGTCGGTGTCGGGAACCCTGACGGGCCCCAAGCAGGTCGAGAAGATCGTGGAGATCAACGGCTACGATCTGGAGCTGCCGATCCCGGAGCACCTGATCGTCTTCAGCTACGTCGACCGGCCGGGCATCGTCGCGACCTACGGCGGCATCCTCGGGGAGGCGGGCGTCAACATCGCCGGGCTGCAGATCGCCCGCGACGAGAAGAAGGGGACCGCCCTGTCGGTGCTCGCCGTCGACGCTCCCGTCGAGGAGTCGCTGATCGGCGCGCTGCGCGGTGCGATCGGGGCGGAGCGCCTCGTCACGATCGACGTCGACGCGCTGTAGGCGGGGCCTACCGCCCGGCGCGGATGGCGGCGGCGACGGCGTCGATGTGGTGCCGCGCGGCGCGCTCGGCGGCCGCGCGGTCCCCGGCCTCCACGGCGGCGAGGATCTCGGCGTGCTCCACGTCGGAGTCGCGCTGCCGGGCCTGGGTGATGTTGAGGAACTCCGACTGCAGGTCGAGCGACCGCCGCATGGACGCCGTGATGCTCACGAGCACGGAGTTGTGGCTGGCCTCGGCGATGAGCGTGTGGAAGTCGCGGTCGAGGCGCACCCACTCGTGCAGGGACACGGTGTCGACCATGCGCGCGACGAGCTGCCGCATGGCGTCGAGCTCGGCCTCGGTGCGTCGCTCTGCGGCGTGGCCGGCGGTGGGGACCTCGACGTGGATGCGCGCCTCCATGAGCTCGTCGGGGTCGAAGCCGCCAAACTCGGAGACCCCGGAGGGGGTCTTCGAGACGACGTAGGTGCCGCTGCCGCTGCGCGTCTCGGTGAGTCCGAGCGTGGCGCAGGCGTGCAGCGCCTCGCGCACGACGGAGCGGCTCACGCCGAACTGGCGGGCGAGGGCGATCTCGCCTGGGAGGCGGTCGCCCACTGTGAGCTCGGCGTCGTCGATGAGCGCGCGGATCGCCTGGAATGCGGCTTCGGTGGCGCTGACGCGCTGGACGGGGGAGTGCATGGCGTGGGCCTTTCGGGGGCGCGGTGTCGGAGCGCCGCGCGAGGCCGGCGTCGTCGAGGGCGGGATCTTCCGAGAACAGCGTATTGAGATTTTCGAAGATTCGGGTAATCTGTCGGACAGCCGGACAGATCATTCGTGCTCCGGCCCACGCCAGACAGAAGGACCTCACACATGAACGACGGAGTTCTCCCGCATCGGGATCCCGAGGGCACCGCGCCCGCCACTGCCGTGGACCAGGGCGACCACGGCTACCACCGCGGCCTCAAGCGCAGGCACCTCACCATGATCGCCATCGGCGGTTCGATCGGCACCGGCCTCTTCCTCGGCGCGAGCGGGCGCATGGAGATCGCCGGCCCGTCCCTCGCCTTCGTCTACATCATCTGCGGGCTCTTCGCCTTCCTCGTGGTGCGGGCGCTCGGCGAGCTCGTGATGTACCGCCCCTCATCGGGCGCCTTCGTCTCCTATGCGCGGGAGTTCATGGGGGAGAAGGGCGCCTACACCGTGGGCTGGCTCTACTTCCTCAACTGGTCGACGACCGTGATCGCCGACATCACCGCCGTCGCGCTCTACATGCACTTCTGGGCCGTCTTCGTGCCGATCCCGCAGTGGGTGCTCGCCCTCATCGCGCTCGCGATCGTGTTCGCCATGAACGTCGCCTCGGTGAAGCTCTTCGGCGAGATGGAGTACTGGTTCGCGATCATCAAGGTCGGCGCGATCGTGATCTTCGGGCTGATCGGCATCTTCCTCCTCGTCACCCAGACGCCGGTCGGCGGTCAGACCCCCGGCTTCCACCTCATCGCGGAGAACGGCGGATTCTTCCCCAACGGCGTCGGCGCCATGTTCGTGATCGCCCTCGGCGTGGTCTTCGCCTTCGGCGGCACCGAGATGGTCGGCGTGGCCGCGGGAGAGTCCGAGAATCCGCGGGCCGCGATCCCTCGCGCCGTGAACTCGATCATGTGGCGCATCATCCTCTTCTACGCGGGATCGGTGATCCTCTTCACGCTGCTGCTGCCGTGGAACGCCTACTCCGGCAGCGAGAGCCCCTTCGTCACCGTGATGAACTCGATCGGCGTGCCCTACGCCGGAGACATCATGAACCTCGTCGTCCTCACCGCCGCGATGTCGAGCCTCAATGCGGGCCTCTACGCGACCGGTCGCACGCTGCGCTCCCTGGCCGTCGCCGGCACCGCTCCCGCCTTCGCCAAGCGCCTCAACCGCGCGGGCGCCCCCTACGGCGGCATCATGATCACCGCCGCCATCGGCGTCGCCGGGGTCGGCCTCAACTTCATCGTCCCCGCGCGCGCCTTCGACATCGTGCTCAACCTCGCGGGCATCGGCATCGTCGGCACCTGGGCCGCCATCATGCTCTGCCACTGGCTGTACGTGCGCCGCACCCGGCGCACCGGCGAGCAGCGACCCGGCTACCGGCTGCCCTTCGCGCCGCTCACGAATGCGGTCACGCTCGTCTTCCTCGCGGGAATCGTGATCCTCATGGCCCTCGACGCCGCGATCGGCCGGATCACCCTGCTCGTCTTCCTGGGCGTCGTCGTGCTCATGGTGGTCGGCTGGTTCGCGGTGCGCGGACGCATCAACCCCGAGGCCTTCACCTCGGTGTTCACCATCCCGGAGGACGCGGCCGAGCCCGTCTGGGCGGGCGCGGGGGCCGTGCCGCACGCCGGATCCGCGTCCGCATCGGGATCCGTATCGGGATCGGGACCGGGATCCTCCACCGGGGCCGGACCCGGCACCGCCGGCTCGGGCGAGGGCGAGCCGGGCTCGGAGCACAGGCCCCGATGACCGGGGCCGACGGAGCCGAGAGGCTGCTCCTCGTCTACTGCGGCGGAACCTTCGGCATGCGCGACTCTGGCCGCGGGCTCGTCGCGCAGCGGGATCTCGGCGGCGTATTGGGCGAGCTCGTGCGCGAGTGCTCCGCGCAGCGCAGCCGGGACGTCGACTGGGAGCTGGCGCAGCCGCCGGAGATCATCGACAGCGCCGAGGCCGGGCACGGGACCGCCCTCTCCATCGCCGACCTGATCCGCGAGCGGCTCGGCTCAGCCGACCGTGCCGGCTCGCCGTTCGCCGGGGTGCTCGTGGTGCACGGCACCGACACGCTCGCCCACGCCGCCGCGCAGGCGGCGTTCGCCCTCGCGGATCTGCGCACCCCCGTCGTCTACACGGGCGCGATGCACCCTCTGGGCACGCCCGGCGGCGACGCCGAGCGGAACTTCGCGCGCGCCTTCGCCGCCGCGCTCGCCGGCGGCGGTCCCGGCGTGCGGCTGGTGTTCGGGAGCGCGGATCTGCCCGCCGTGCGGGCGGTGAAGCGCTCGAGTGAGGCGGATGAGGCCTTCGCCGCCACGCGCCCGCTCGCCGAGCCCACGACCTCCGTGCCGGGCCTCGCCGCAGCGCTCGCCGGAGCAGCGGGAGCGATCCCGCCGCGGGTGGGCATGCTCACCGCCGTGCCGGGCCTGCCTCCCGCGCTCGTCGAGGCGGCCCTGCTGGCCTTCCCCGACGGACTCGTGCTCGAGTGCTACGGGGCGGGCACCGCCCCGCTCTCGGGCCGTGACGCGAGGGAGGTGCTGCTCGGCGCCAGGGATCGTGGCACGCCCGTGCTCGCGATCACCCGCTGCGCGCACGGCGCGGTCGAGCTGCAGCGCTACGCCGTGGGGGCGGCGCTCGCGGAGGCCGGGGTGATCGGTGGCTCCGATCTCACCGCCGAGGCGGCGATCGCGAAACTCCGCGCGCTGCTGCGCGCGGGCTATACCGGCGAGCGGCTCGCGCTGCTGTTGCGCCTCAACCTCGTCGGCGAGCAGCGGCCCCTGGGGGAGTAGCGGCCACGGGCGCCGGGCGATCCCGCCCGCGAGCCGTATTCCCCGGCATCCGGCTGCTCCGGTGCTATCCTGGGGACTGCGGGCATCCGCCCGCACAGAAGAACCGAGCGCGCCGGCCGGCGGGCTGGTCTTCGGTAGTGGATTCCCCTGACCGCCCGCGCGTGATCCGCATGGCTCAGGCGTCGGGAAGGCGCAGGGTGACCTTCTACTGAACATCAGCACCCGCGGTGCTCCGCAGCGAAGGCTCGCAGCACTTCGAGCTGCCGCCGCGCGCTCACCGACGCGAAGGAGAACCCGTGGAGGGTCCTGAGATCAAGTTCGCCGAGGCCGTGCTCGACAACGGCAAGTTCGGCAAGCGCACCATCCGATTCGAGGCCGGTCGCCTCGCGCAGCAGGCGCAGGGCGCCGTTGCCGCGTACCTCGACGAGGAGACGATGCTCCTCTCGGCCACCAGCGCCTCCAAGCAGCCGAAGGATCACTTCGACTTCTTCCCGCTGACCGTCGACGTCGAGGAGCGCTCCTACGCCGCGGGCAAGATCCCCGGCTCGTTCTTCCGCCGCGAGGGCCGTCCCTCCACCGAGGCGATCCTCGTCTGCCGTCTCATCGACCGCCCCCTGCGCCCGTCCTTCGTGGACGGCCTGCGCAACGAGGTGCAGATCGTCGTGACCGTGCTCTCGATCGCCCCCGGCGAGTTCTACGACGCGCTCGCGATCAACGCGGCGTCGGCGTCGACCCAGATCTCGGGCCTGCCGTTCTCGGGTCCCATCGCGGGCGTGCGCCTCGCGCTCATCGGCGATCAGTGGGTTGCGTTCCCCAACGAGGAGCAGCTCACGGAGGCCGTCTTCGACCTGATGGTCGCCGGCCGGGTCGTCACGAAGGCCGACGGCTCCGAGGACGTCGCGATCATGATGGTCGAGGCCGAGGCCACCGAGGGCTCCTGGAACCTCATCCAGGGCGGCGCCACCAAGCCCGATGAGGCGGTCGTGGCCCAGGGCCTCGAAGCCGCCAAGCCGTTCCTCACCCAGCTCGTCAAGGCACAGGAGCAGCTCGCCGCGCAGTCGGCGAAGGAGGTGCAGGAGTACCCCGTGTTCCTGCCCTACGCCGAGGAGACCTACGCCGCGGTGGCCGAGCTTGCCGAGGCCGAGCTCTCGGGCATCTACCAGATCGCCGACAAGCAGGAGCGCCAGGACGCCGACGATGCGCTGAAGGCGCGCGTCAAGGAGGCCATCGCCGCCAAGGTCGCCGCTGGCGAGCTGCCGGCCGAGGCAGAGGGCCAGGTCTCCGCCGCCTACAAGTCGGTCACGAAGAAGATCGTGCGCGGCCGCATCCTCTCCGAGGGCGCCCGCATCGACGGCCGCGGCCTGCGCGACATCCGCGCGCTCGACGCCGAGGTGCAGGTCATCCCGCGCGTCCACGGCTCGGCGATCTTCCAGCGCGGCGAGACCCAGATCCTGGGCGTCTCCACGCTGAACATGCTCAAGATGGAGCAGCAGATCGACTCGCTGTCGCCGACCACGTCGAAGCGCTACATGCACCACTACAACTTCCCGCCCTACTCGACCGGTGAGACGGGCCGCGTCGGCAGCCCGAAGCGCCGCGAGATCGGTCACGGCTTCCTGGCCGAGCGCGCGCTCGTGCCGGTGCTGCCCAGCCGCGAGGAGTTCCCCTACGCGATCCGCCAGGTCAGCGAGGCGCTCGGCTCCAACGGTTCCACCTCGATGGGCTCGGTCTGCGCCTCGACGCTGTCGCTGCTCAACGCGGGCGTGCCGCTGCGCGCCCCCGTCGCAGGCATCGCGATGGGCCTCGTCTCCGACGAGGTCGACGGCGAGACCCGCTACGCGACGCTCACCGACATCCTGGGCGCCGAGGACGCGCTGGGCGACATGGACTTCAAGGTGGCCGGCACCTCCGAGTTCGTGACCGCGCTGCAGCTCGACACGAAGCTCGACGGCATCCCCTCGGACGTCCTCGCGGGTGCGCTCTCGCAGGCGAAGGAGGCGCGCACGACGATCCTCGACGTGCTCTCGCAGGCGATCGACGCTCCCGATGAGATGGCGCCGACCGCGCCCCGCGTCATCACGGTGCAGATCCCCGTCGACAAGATCGGCGAGCTGATCGGCCCGAAGGGCAAGACGATCAACGGGATCCAGGATCAGACCGGCGCCGACATCTCGATCGACGACGACGGCACCGTGTACATCGGCGCTGTCGACGGCCCCTCGGCAGAGGCCGCCCGCGCCCAGGTCAACGCCATCGCGAACCCGCAGAACCCCGAGGTGGGCGAGCAGTACCTCGGCACCGTCGTGAAGAACGCCGCCTTCGGCGCCTTCGTCTCACTGCTGCCCGGCAAGGACGGCCTGCTGCACATCAGCGAGGTGCGCAAGCTCGCCGGCGGCAAGCGGATCGACTCGGTCGACGACGTGCTCTCGATCGGCCAGAAGATCCTCGTGAAGATCACGAAGGTCGATGACCGCGGCAAGCTCTCGCTGGAGCCCGTGATCGAGGAGTCCGCCGCCGAGGAGGCCCCGGCCGCCGAGGCCGCGCCTGCTGAGACCGTGGAGAGCGCAGCCGAGTAAACGGCTCCGGCCCCCGAGCCGGTCGGAGCCTGACCGGCTCCCGCAGCGCCCGCCGCACCCGAGAAGGTGCGGCGGGCGCTGCGTCGTTCCTGGCGGTGTGCGCCGCTTCCGAAGGAGCGCGCCGAAGCGAGATGCGACATGCGGCGTCATATCCGGGCGACGAGAACGACGCTCGACGCATTCGGGGGCATAATGGGTCGCATTATGAATCCTGTGGTCGTTGCGCTGATCCTGCTCGGACTGGTGGCGTTCGCATCGGCGCTCGGCGTCGTGCTCCGCCGGACCCAGACCCGCGTGCGACGGCTGGCGCCGCAGACTGCCCCGGGTCGCCGGGACGGTGACGGAGGCGGGGTTCCGCGCGCCACGAGCGGGCCGGATCCCGTCGTCCCCGCTGAGCTCGCGGCCGCCGGGGAGCCCGCGCCGCGCTTCGGCGAGCAGCTCACGGTGCTGCAGTTCAGCACGGAGAGCTGCGCGCGCTGCCCCGGCACCGCCCGGGTGCTCGCCGCGGCCGTGGCCGAGCGCGACGGGGCCGCCCATGTCGAGATCGACGTGACCCGCCGGGACGAGCTCATCGCGCGGTTCTCGATCATGCGCACCCCCACGCTGCTCGTGCTCGACGCGGACGGCCGCCCGCTGACGCGGGTTTCGGGGCCCGTCGGCACCGCGCAGGCCCGTGCCCTGCTCGACGAACACCTCGCCGCGCCGCACGCCCTCGAAGGGAGCCGGAGATGACCGACCGTTCGACCGCTGCCGCAGGCCGCACTGGCCCTCGGAGCGGGGGCCAGGCGCCGGCGACGAAGACCCCGCCCGCCGACGCCGTCGATCCGCGCGGCCCGCGTTTCGCCGCCGCCATCACCGCGACGCTGCTCTTCGCCGCCGTCGCCCTGGCGCTGCTGACGGGCACCGCGACGGACCCTGCCGCGCTCGCCGCCCTGAGCCCGCTGCAGCGCCTCGTCGAGCCGGCTTCCCTGCTGCTGCTCGTGCTCTTCGCGCTCTTCGTCTGGGGCGCCGCGGCCGGCGTGAAACGGCATCCTTTCGGGCTGATCTTCGCCCGGCTCGTGCGTCCCCGGCTCGCACCGCCGGCTGAGTTCGAGGCCGCGGCGCCGCCCACCTTCGCGCAGGGCGTCGGGGCGGTCGTCACCGGTGCGGGTCTCGCGCTGCACCTCGCCGGGGTGCCCTGGGCGCTGCCCGTCGCCGCGGCCGCCGCCTTCATCGCGGCGTTCCTCAACGCCGCCTTCGCCTTCTGCCTCGGCTGCGAGCTCTACCTGCTGCTGCGCCGCGCCCGCCTCGCGGGCCGCGCCGCCCGCTGACCCGGCGCGGTCCGTCGCCCGGCGGGGGAGCCAGTGGGCGCACAGGCGGGCGGCGATAGTGTGAGGGGATGCGCGAACCGATCCTGCTGCCCCTCGATCTCCCCGAGCTCGACGTCGACCTGAGCGGCGGCCAGGTCCGGCGCACCGTCCACCCGAGCGGCCTGCGCGTGCTCACCGAGCGCATGCCCGGCGCGCGCAGCGCCTCCATCGGCTTCTGGGTGGGCGTCGGCTCCCGCGACGAGCAGGCCGAGCGCGACGACGCTCCCGGAAGCCTCGGGTCCACGCACTTCCTCGAGCACCTGCTGTTCAAGGGCACGCCCACGCGCGACGCCTACGCGATCGCCACCAGCTTCGACCGCATCGGCGCCGAGCACAACGCGCTCACCGCCAAGGAGTACACCTGCTACTACGCGAAGGTGCGCGACGCCGACCTCGAAGACGCCGTCACCGTGCTCGCCGACATGGTCACCAACTCGGTGCTCGACCCCGGCGAGTTCGAGACCGAGCGGGGCGTGATCCTCGAGGAGCTCGCGATGGCCGCAGACGACCTCGGCGACGTCGCCAACGAGCGTTTCTTCGAGGCGGTGCTGGGGGAGCACCCGCTCGGCCGACCCATCGGCGGCAACCCCGAGACCATCCGCGCCGCCAGGCGCGACGACGTCGAGCTGCACTACCGCGAGCGCTACGATCCGTCCACGCTGGTGATCACTGCGGCGGGCGCCGTCGATCACGACCGTCTCGTCGCCCAGGTCCTCGCGGCGCTGCAGCTGGCGCCCGACGAGCGCTGGCGCACGGACCGCAGCGCCGAACCCGCGCGCCGCGTCCAGCGGCTCGACGACGCCGCGGCCACGGAAGCGGTGTCCGCCGGGCAGGACGCGGCCGCCCCCGCCCTGCACCTCACCGACCGGCCCTCGGAGCAGCTGAACCTGATGATCGGCACGCGCGGCCTGTGCTCGGCCGACCCTCGGCGCTTCGCCTTCGGGGTGATGAACTCCGTGCTCGGCGGCGGCATGTCGAGCCGGCTCTTCCAGGAGATCCGCGAGAAGCGCGGCCTCGCCTACACCGCCTACTCCTTCGGAGCGAGCTACTCGGACGGCGGCGTCTTCGGCATCTACGCCGGGACCGCGCCCGAGAAGGCGTCCGAGGTGATCGAGCTCGCCCGGCTCGAACTTGAACGGGTCGCCGCAGAGGGCATCACCGAGGAGGAGCGCGAGCGCGCGCTCGGGCAGATCGCCGGCTCCTCCGCGCTCGCGCTCGAGGACTCCGACACGCGGATGGGCCGTCTCGCCCGGGCGGAACTCGGCAGCGGCGAACTCTACGACCTCGACGCCTCGCTCGAACGCTTCGCCGCGGTCACCGCCGAGGAGATCCGGGAGATCGCGGGCGTGCTCGCCGCGCGGCCGCTCACCGTGGTCGGGGTCGGAGAGCTCGGCCGCTCCGGCCTCTCCGCCTGAGGCGCCTCCCCGAGGGCCCCGGGCGCCGTGCCCTAGGCTGGACGCATGTCTGTGAGTGTTGCGGTGGCCGGGGCCACCGGCCGGCTCGGACGCCTCGTCTGCGAGGTCGTCGAGGAGCACCCCGGGTTCGAACTCGTCGCGCGCCTCACGAGCGCCTCGGGGCCGGAGGAGGGAGCCGGTGCCGGGATCCTCGTCGACGTGAGCCACCCGGACGCCTCACCCGGCATCGTCGAGCGCGCGATCGGCCGGGGCCAGAAGGTGATCGTCGGCACGAGCGGCTGGTCGGCCGATCGCCTCGCGCGGATCGAACAGCGGATCGCGGCCACCCCGGGTGCGGGCGTCATCGTCGTGCCGAACTTCTCGCTCGGCTCGGTGCTGGGCACGGCACTCGCCGCGCTCGCCGCCCGCTACTTCGACGCCATCGAGGTCATCGAAGCCCACCACCCCGGCAAGGTCGACTCGCCGAGCGGCACCGCGGTGCGCACCGCGGAGCTCATGGCCGAGGCGCGCGCCGGGCGTCCCGTCGAGGCCCCCTTCGCCGAGCAGCCCGCGCGCGGCGAGCTGGTGGCCGGGATCCCCGTGCACAGCCTGCGGCTCGCGGGCGTCGTCGCGAAGCAGGAGGTGCGCTTCGGCGGAGCCGGCGAAGTGCTCACGATCACGCACGACACGCACTCGAACGAGGCCTACCGGGCGGGGATCCGGGCCGCGCTCGAAGCCGCTGAGGCGCAGCGGGGGCTCACCGTCGGCCTCGACCGCGTGCTGGGGATCGGCGCGTGACGCCGCGCCTCCGGGCGATCCTCGGCGTCGCGATCATGAGCGCGCTGCTGGCGCTCTATTTCGTATTCGCGGGTGTCCTCGCGTTCACGCTGCTCGCGAGCGGCGAGGCGCTGGCGGTCGTGATGGGGGCCGCGCTGCTCGTCCTCCCGCTCATCGGGGTCTGGGCCCTGGTGCGTGAGCTGCGATTCGGCGTGCAGTCGACGCGGCTCGCCGACCGGCTCGAAGCCGAGGGCCGCATGCCCGACGAGCCCGTCGCCACGCACCCCTCCGGACGGGCGATGCGGGAAGATGCGGAGGCCGCCTTCCCCCGCTACCGGGCGGAGGCCGAGGCGGAGCCGGAGGCGTGGCAGAGCTGGTTGCGCCTCGGCATCGTGTACGACGCGTGCGGGGACCGGCGTCGCGCACGAGCCGCGATCCGCGAGGCGATCGCGCGGGAGCGCGCGGAGCGCCGCGCAGCCGACGGCGCGCGGGAACTCTGACGGCGCCGAAGGCTCGGGTGCCGGTGCGGGCGCCGGTGCGGGCGCCGGCTGAAGATTCTGCGGCCGGTTAGGTGCTCACCGCACCCCCGGCCTACAATCATCGGCGGACGATCGTCGCTGGGGGTCCGTATGACCCCCACGGGGGAACGCGAGATCGCGATGCGCAACGGGCGGCTTCGCCGGGGAAAGCTACGGGAAACACATGACCAAATACGACCTGACGTCCCCGGAACCGGCGACGCGCACCCTCGACTCCGTCACAGGTATCAGCAAGAAGGGGCTTCCCTCCGGCACCGTCGGCGTGCTGGGAGCGCTGGTGATCGGGCTGTCGGTCTGCGCCCCCGCCTACACCCTCACCGCCGCCGTCGGCCCGGCCGCCAGTGAGGTGGGCTACCAGACGCCCGCGATCTTCCTCATGGGCTTCATCCCGATGCTGCTGGTGGCGCTCGGCTACCGCGCCCTGAACTCGGCGATGCCCGACTCCGGGACCTCCTTCACCTGGGCCACCCGCACCTTCGGCCCGTGGATCGGCTGGATGGCGGGCTGGGGCCTCATCGCGGCCACCGTGCTCGTGCTCTCGAATCTCGCGGGCATCGCCGTCGAGTTCCTGTTCCAGTCGATCAGCATCGCCGTGGGGGATCCCGCGATCGCGGAGATCGCCTCGAACCGCCTCATCAACATCGTCGTGTGCCTCGGCTTCATGGCCGTCGCGACGGTCATCTCCTACCGCGGCATGACCTCCACGAAGGTGTTCCAGTACATCACCGTGATCTTCCAGATGGCGGTGCTCGTGTGGTTCATCATCGCGATGTTCGTGGGCGCCGGCGATCCCGCCAACACCGAGGGCAAGCTGCCCGAGCTGTCCTGGTTCAACCCGCTCGAGGTGGACAGCTTCAGCGCCTTCGCCGCCGGCATCGCCGTCTCCATCTTCGTCTACTGGGGCTGGGACACCGTGCTCACCATGGGCGAGGAGACGAAGCCCTCCAAGGGCCGCCTCTCGACCGAGAGCAAGGCCGCGATGATCCTCGTGCTCATCCTCGTCGTGCTCTACGTGGGCACCGCGGCCGCCACGGTCGCCTTCGCCGGCCTGGGCGACGGTCCCACGGGTCTCAACAACCCCGACATCGCCGAGAACGTCTTCGCGGCCCTCGCTCACCCGGTGATGGGTCCGGCAGCGATCCTGCTCTCCATCGCGATCCTCGTCAGCGCGATGGCCTCGATCAACTCGACCGCGATCTCGCCCGCGCGCACCCTGCTCGCCATGTCGCACTACGGGGCGCTGCCGAAGTCCATGAAGCGGATCCACCCGAAGTACAAGTCGCCCTACGTCGCGCTGCTGTGGTCCTCGATCATCGCCTCGGCGTTCTACGCCGTGATGCGCTTCATCAGCGAGGACGTGCTGTGGGACACGATCACGGCGCTCGGCATGATGGTCTGCTTCTACTACGGGATCACGGCCCTCGCGAGCCCGTGGTACTTCCGCAAGACGGCGTTCCGCGAGGGCCTGGGCGCCGGCCTCTCGAAGATCGTGCTGCCGCTCATCGGCGGCGTCCTGCTGCTCATCGTCTTCGTGCAGACCACGATCGACAGCATGGATCCGGCCTTCGGCTCGGGCAGCAACATCGGCGGCGTCGGCCTCGTGGGCATCATCGGCGTGGTGGTGCTGGGTCTCGGCGTGGTGCTCATGCTGATCTACTCGCGCATCGCTCCTGACTTCTTCCGCGGGCGCGTGCTGGCCAAGGCCGACGCGAGCAGCGACACCTCTGCCGTGGAGCTCTTCGACGACGGGCTCGGCAGCTAGGGTGTGGCGGGCCGCCTCGGGCCCGCGCGCCGGATCGCGCGGGCTCGGAAGGTAGACTCGAGGGTGTGAGTGCGAACGCGATCCCGACCCCCTACGAAGAACTGCTCCGCGAGGTCTACGAGCACGGAGCGGCGAAATCCGACCGCACCGGCACCGGCACCCGCAGCCTCTTCGGACGTCAGATCCGCTACGACCTCTCAGAGTCGTTCCCGCTGATCACCACGAAGCGGGTGCACTTCAAGTCGGTGGCGATCGAGCTGCTGTGGTTCCTGCGCGGGGAGAGCAACACGGCCTTCCTGAAGGAGCACGACGTCACGATCTGGGACGAGTGGGAGGACGAGCAGGGCGAGCTCGGCCCCGTCTACGGGGTGCAGTGGCGCTCGTGGCCGGCGCCGAACGGCGAGCACATCGACCAGATCGCGAAGGTGGTCGATCAGCTGCGCGACACGCCCGACTCCCGGCGCATCATCGTGTCGGCGTGGAACGTCGCCGAACTGGATCAGATGGCCCTGGCGCCGTGCCACGCCTTCTTCCAGTTCTACGTGGCCGACGGCAAGCTCTCGTGCCAGCTCTATCAGCGCTCGGCGGACATGTTCCTCGGCGTCCCGTTCAACATCGCCAGCTACGCGCTGCTCACGCTCATGCTCGCGCAGCAGACGGGCCTGGAGCCCGGTGAGTTCGTCTGGACGGGCGGCGACTGCCACATCTACGACAACCACGTGGAGCAGGTCGAACGGCAGCTCGCACGTGCCCCGTACCCCTACCCGCGCATCGAGATCCGCAAGGCCGCCTCGATCTTCGACTACACCCTCGAGGATTTCGAGCTGCTCGATTACCAGCACCACCCGGGTATCAAGGCCCCGGTGGCGGTCTAGGCTGCGGGCGCGCTCATGCGCATCGGGATGATCTGGGCCGAGGCCCGCGGCGGCGCGATCGGCCGCGGCGGGGAGATGCCCTGGCATCTGCCGGAGGATCTGGCGCACTTCCGCCGCGTCACGAGCGGCGCGCCGGTGATCATGGGCCGGCGCACCTGGGAATCCCTGCCGGAGCGCTTCCGGCCGCTGCCCGGCCGCGAGAACGTGATCGTCACGAGTGATGCGGCCCTCGCGGCGCCCGGAGCGGAGATCGCGCGCTCCCTCGACGGCGCGCTCGGAGTGGTCCGGGATCGCGGGGCCGAGCGCGCCTGGATCATCGGCGGCGGGCAGCTCTACCGTGCCGCCATGCCGCTCGCCGCGGAGCTCTCGGTGACCCGCATCGAGCTCGACGTGCCCGACGCCGACACCTTCGCGCCCGAGATCCCCGGGGCCTTCGCTCACGTCGAGGAGAGCGAGGAAGCGCGCTCGGCCACCGGTCTCCGGTATCGCTTCCAGCGCTGGACGCGCGACTGAGGGAGCCCCCGGCACCGCGCGGGCTTCGCGGCTCCGTCGCGGACGCGAAGCGGTCTTTGCGGGGGAGTCCGGTAGCCTAGTGAGGTGGCAAACCAGGAGAACCCCTTCGGTCAGGTGCTCGTCGCCCTCGTCACGCCGTTCCAGGCGGACGGCGAGGTCGACTGGGCCGCGACCGAGCAGCACATCGACGACTGCATCGCGAGCGGAGCCGACGGCATCGTGGTCACCGGCACCACCGGCGAGACCTCGACGCTGACCGACCCCGAGAAGATCAAGCTGGTCGAGGTCGCGAAGTCGGTGTCCGGGGGCCGGGCGAAGGTCATCACCGGTGGCGGATCCAACGAGACCGCGCACGCCATCGAGCTCTACAAGGCCAGCGAGAAGGCCGGGGCGGACGGCGTCATGATCGTCACCCCCTACTACAACAAGCCCACGCAGGCGGGCCTGCTCACCCACTTCCGCATGGTCGCCGACGCGACCGAGCTGCCCGTCATCCTCTACGACATCCCCGGCCGCACCGGCGTCCCCATCACCTACGAGACGATCCTGCGCCTCGCGAAGCACCCGAACATCCTCGCCGTGAAGGACGCCAAGGGCGACTTCAGCGAGGTCAGCCGGGTGCTCAACCAGACCGATCTCATGTACTTCTCCGGCGACGACGCGAATGTGCTGCCGCACCTCGCCATCGGGGCGACCGGCCTCATCGGCGTCACCGCGAACATCGCCGCCGCCCCCTACCGCGCGATCATCGACGCCGTCAATGCCGGCGATCTGCGCACGGCGCGCGACATGCACCAGCGGCTGGAGCCGCTCGTGCGGGCCGTGATGACCCACGTGCCGGGCACGGTCGCCGCCAAGTACATCCTGCACGGGCTGGGCCGCATCGGCAGCCCCCGCGTGCGTCTGCCGCTCGTCGGACCCGAAGAGTGGGAGGCGGCCCTCATCGAGGACGAACTCGCGCTCGTCGGCGACGTGCCCGGCATCGAGCTCTCCAACTTCAGGCCGGACCGCAACGCGGCTGCCGGCGGTGCCCTGCCGAAGATCGCAGGCACCACCCGCTAACAATGAAACCGCCGTGCAGCTCGGGAGCAGGGGAGGGGATCGGGGCCGTCGGGCCGCACGATCCCTGGCCCACGCCCCGGCGCTGC
The DNA here is from genome assembly GCF_002982315.1 of Leucobacter massiliensis. Lineage (GTDB taxonomy): Bacteria > Actinomycetota > Actinomycetes > Actinomycetales > Microbacteriaceae > Leucobacter > Leucobacter massiliensis. The sequence continues at coordinate 140,093 of NZ_MWZD01000017.1, forward strand.
CGGCGGGGAAAGAACACATGACGAATCCTCCCTACGCCCCGCCCGCGCTCGAACCGGGCACCCTTCGCATCACGCCGCTCGGCGGTCTCGGAGAGGTCGGCCGCAACATGACCGTCTACGAGATCGACGGCAAGCTGCTGATCGTCGACTGCGGCGTGCTCTTCCCCGAGGTCCAGCACCCCGGGGTCGACCTGATCCTGCCCGACATCACCAAGATCGAGGACCGCCTCGGCGACATCGTCGCGGTCGTGCTCACCCACGGGCACGAGGACCACATCGGCGGCGTGCCCTACCTGCTGAAGATGCGGGAGGACATCCCCCTCGTCGGTTCCAAGCTCACCCTCGCCTTCGTCGAGGCGAAGCTCAAGGAGCACCGGATCCGCCCCGTCACGCGCGTCGTCGCCGAGGGTGACCGCGTGGAGTACGGCCCCTTCGACCTGGAGTTCGTCGCCGTCAACCACTCCATCCCCGATGCGCTCGCGGTCGCGATCCGCACCGAGGCCGGCCTGGTCATCGGCACCGGCGACTTCAAGATGGACCAGCTTCCCCTCGACGGGCGCATCACCGATCTGCGCGCCTTCGCGAAGCTCGGTGAGGAGGGCGTCGACCTCTTCATGACCGACTCCACGAACGCCGACGTGCCCGGCTTCACGCCGCTGGAGAAGGACATCGGCCCCGTCATCGAGCAGGTCATCGCGAAGACGCCGGGCAAGGTCGTCGTCGCCAGCTTCTCCAGCCACGTCCACCGCGTGCAGCAGGTGCTCGACGCCGCCCAGGCCAACGGGCGACGGGTCGTGCTGCTCGGCCGCTCCATGGTGCGCAACATGAAGATCGCCTCGGACCTCGGCTATCTCGACGTGCCCGAGGGAGTCCTGGTCGACCTGAAGAAGAGCGGGGACATCCCCGACCACCGCATCGTCTACATGTCGACCGGATCCCAGGGCGAGCCGATGGCCGTGCTCAGCCGCATGGTCAATCGCGAGCACCAGGTCGAGGTGGGCACGGGCGACACGGTCATCCTCGCCTCCAGCCTGATCCCCGGCAACGAGACCTCCGTCTACCGGGTGATCGACGGTCTCATCAAGCTCGGCGCGCACGTCGTGCACAAGGGCAACGCGAAGGTGCACGTCTCCGGGCACGCCGCCGCGGGCGAGCTGCTCTACTGCTACAACATCGTGCGCCCCAGGAACGTCATGCCCATCCACGGCGAGTACCGCATGCTCGTCGCCAACGCGGCGCTCGCCATCGAGACGGGCGTGCCGCAGAACCGCACCGTCATCGCCGAGAACGGCACCGTGGTCGACCTCGCCGGCGGGGTCGCGCGTGCGGTCGGCCAGCTCGACACCGAGTTCATCTACGTCGACGGCAAGAGCGTCGGCCGGGTCACCGACGACGACCTCCGCGACCGCCGCACGCTCGCGGAGGAGGGCTTCATCTCGGTGATCACCGTGGTCGAGCCCACCACCGCGCACATCGTCTCCGGCCCCGACATCCACGCCAAGGGCGTCGCCGAGGAGGCGCAGGTCTTCGAGAAGATCAAGCCGCAGATCGCCGACGCCCTGGAGGCCGCCATGAAGGACGGCGTCACCGATCATCACCAGCTGCAGCAGATCACGCGCCGCACGGTGGGCCGCTGGGTCGGCACGAAACTGCGCCGCAAGGCGATGATCGTGCCCGTCGTGGTGGTGGTGTAGCGAGTGCCGGGATCCCGCTCGGGGGCAGGCTCGCCGGGGGCGCAGGCCCCGGGCGGGGCTCGCGCGCGCCTCGCGAGCGCGGGGGAGGCGTCCCGCTGGGACGCGCTCGTCGCGGCGAACCCCGGCGGCGGCGAGGTCTGGATGGGCGATGCCTATCTCTCGCTGAAGCGACGCGAGGGGCGATACCGCGACTATCGCGTGATCGTCGAGCGTGACGGGCTGCCGCCGGTCGCGGTCGGGGTGCTCGCGAAGCGCGTGCCGCTCCTGGGGGAGTGGTGGCATCTGCCCGCAGGCCCGGCCGGTGAGGACGTCGAGGCGGTGCTGGAGCTCGCCTCGGCGGTGGCGCGCCTGGCGCGATCCCGGGGTGCGTTCCTGCTGAAGATCGAGCCGCGCCTCGATCCCTCCGCCCGCGACGCGATCCACGCCGCGGGCTACCGCGACACGGTCCGGATCATCCCGAACCCCTCCACGGTGCTCGTCGAGCTGGGGGATCCCCGCGATCCCGGCAGCGAGGCAGGCCTCGGCTCCGGCGAGGGATCCGGCCCCGATTCCCGCCTCGACGACGCCGAGCTGCTGCGGCGGCTCGGCAAGAAGGCCCGGAACGCGATCACCCGCGCCGGGCGCGACGGCATCGTGGCGGAGCGGGTGCCCGCCACCGACGCCAACTGCGCCGCGCTCTTCGGGCTGCTGAGCGAGACCGCCGAGGGGCGCTTCGTGCTGCGCAGCGAGCGCTACTACCGGGAGTTCTGGCAGTCCTTCGAAGCGGCGGGGGCCGGGCAGATGTTCCTGGCCTACCGGGTGGGGGACGGCCGCGACGGCGGCGAGGGGTCGCGGGAGCTCGTTGCCGGGGCCTTCGCGATGGCGCTCGGCGAGAAGACCACCTACAAGGACGGCGCCTCGATACGGGCCAAGACCGCCTACGGCGCCTCGCACGCGCTGCAGTGGGAGGTGATCCGCTGGGCCCGGGATCGCGGTGCGCGCGTGCACGACCTGTGCGGTGCACCCCCCGCGGACCGCGCCGACGACCGCGAGCACCCCCTCTTCGGGGTGGGGCAGTTCAAGCGCTCGTTCTCGCCGGAGATCACCGACTACGCCGGAGCCTTCGATCTGCCGCTGCGCCCCGCCGCCTACGCGTTCTGGGTGCGGCTGGGCGACCGGATCGCGCGCCGCGCCTCGCTGGCGCTGCAGAAGGATCCGTACTACTGATGGCATCGGGAATCATGCGCGCGAGCGCGGTCATGGCCTCGGGGACGATGGTCTCCCGGGTGCTCGGACTGGTGAAGGCGATCCTGCTCGCCTACGCCATCGGCTCCGTCGGCTCGCAGTCGGCCGACGCGTTCCAGAACGGCAACCTGCTGCCCAACACGCTCTACATGATCCTGCTCGGCGGCATGCTGAACGCCGTGCTCGTGCCGCAGATCGTGAAGGCCGCGCAGAACCCCGACGGCGGCGCCGGATACATCAACCGGATCCTCACGCTGATCTCGGTCGGGATGTTCGCGATCACCGCGATCGCGATGCTCGCCGCGCCCTGGATCGTGTGGGCCACGGCGCTCGCGTGGCCGCCGGAGCAGCTGGCGCTCGCCACCGCGTTCGCCTACTGGTGCCTGCCGCAGATCGTCTTCTACGGCCTCTACACGGTGCTCGGCGAGGTGCTGAACGCACGCAGCGTCTTCGGGCCGTTCACCTGGGCGCCCGTGCTCAACAACGTGATCGCGATCGCCGGCATCGTGGTGTTCATGCTCATGTTCGGGAGCGACCCGACGGGGGAGGCGCGCACCACCCTCGACTGGAACGCCGCCTCGATCGCGGTGCTCGCCGGCAGTGCCACACTGGGGGTGGCCGCGCAGGCGCTCATCCTGTTCGTCTCCTGGCGGAAGGCGGGGCTGCGCTACCGTCCCGACTTCCGGTGGCGCGGCATGGGGCTCGGCGCGACCGCCCGCATCGCCGCCTGGAGCCTCGCGACGATCGCGGTGATGCAGCTGGGCGGCTTCATCACGAACAACATCGTGGCGACGGGATCGGGTGCCGGGCCCTCGACGAGCGCGATGGCGAACGTCTGGCTGATCTTCATGATGCCGCACTCGGTGATCGCGGTGTCGCTGGCCACCGCCTACTTCACGCGGCTCTCCGAGTGGGGGCAGAGCGGCCGGATGGGCGAGTTCATCGCCGATTTCTCGGCTTCGGCCCGGCAGATCGCCCTCGTGATGGTCTTCGCCGCCGTCGCGCTCTTCGCCGCGGCGCCGTTCGTGGCGCGCATCATCAACTTCGGCGCCACGCCGCTCCAGGTCGAGCAGTTCGCGGAGGCGCTGCAGGGGTACGTCATCAGCCTCGCCGCCTACAGCTTCCTGTTCATGGTGCAGCGCGCCTTCTACGCGCTCTCCGACACGCGCACCCCCTTCCTCTTCACCTCCGTGCAGATGGGATTGGTCGTGGCGCTGTCGCTGCTGCTCCTCCTCGCGCCACCGGCCCGGGTGGGCATGCTCTTCGCGCTCGTCTGGTCGTTCGCGACGATCGTGCAGGCCGTGCTCGCGACGTGGCTGCTGCGCCGGAAGATCGGGGCGATCGACGGGCGCCGGATCTCACAGAGCCTCGTGAAGTTCGTGCTGGCCGCCATCCCGGCCCTGCTCGCCGGCCTCCTCGTCGGCTGGCTGCTCCGGCTGGCCGTGCCGGGCTTCGACGCGATCGTCGCCATCCCCTTCGCGCTCGCCGTCGCCGCCGTCTCGGGGGCCGTGTACGCCGTGCTCCTCGCGCTGCTGCGGTCGCCCGAGCTCGGCGAGCTGACCGCCTTCGTCTCCCGCAAACTCGGAAGGAACCGCACGTGACCCTCACCGTGACCCCCTGCGCAGATCGCGCCGAGTGGGACGCCACCGTTCGATCCCTCGGCGGCCACCCGCTGCAGCTCTGGGGGTGGGGCGAGCTGAAGTCGGCGCACCGCTGGAGCGCGGAGCGGGTCCTGGTGCGCTCGGGATCGGATGTCTCGGCGCCCGTGGTCGGCGCCTGTCAGCTGCTCACCCGCGCCCTTCCCGGCCCGCTCGGCGGGTTCGTGTATGCGCCGCGCGGGCCGGTGGTGCTGCGCTCGGAGGCCGACCCTTCGCGTCTGGCCGAGGCGCCTGGCGCGGGCGCGGTGGCGGATGCGGTGGCGGACTACGTGCTCGGATCCCGGCGCGCGGTCGCCGTGTCGATCGAGCCGGACGAGCCGGCGGGGACCTTCCCGCTCGACGGGCGGTGGCGGGAGGCGAAGACGCCCGTGCTCCCGGCGCGGACCCTGATCCTCGACCTCCGCCGCAGCGAGGAGGAGCTGCTCGCGGACATGTCGAAGAAGCACCGGCAGTACGTGCGCAAGGCCGGCCGCGAGGAGGCCCTGTCGATCCGCCCCGTCGAGTCGATCGAGCAGCTCGACGCGTGCCTGGAGGTGTACCGCGAGACCAGCGAGCGGGCCGACTTCGGGCTGCACGAGGACTCCTACTACCACGACGCCTTCACCATGCTCGGTGACGACGCGCCCGTGTGGGCCGCCTACGTCGAGGAGCGGCCCGTCGCGTTCCTGTTCATGGCGAAGTCGGCGCGCACCGCCTTCGAGCTGTACGGCGGCATGAACGAGACCGGTCAGCGGCTGCGGGCCAACTACGCGCTCAAGTGGCACGTCATCCGGCAGATGCGGGAGCTCGGGATCGAGCGCTACGACTTCGGCGGGCTCATCAACGACGGCGTGACCACCTTCAAGAAGGGCTGGGCCTCGCACGAAGATCTGCTGGCGGGATCCTGGGATCGGCCGGGTTCCGGCTACACGCTGTGGACGGAGGGCCTGCCGCTCGCCAAGAAGGTGGTCCGCGCGCTGCGTCGGCGCTGAGCCGGCCGCTTCCCGGCGAGCGCACGTTCCGGCCGCTTCCCGGCTCCGGTCCCGTTCCGGCCGCTTCCCGGCTCCGGCCCCGTTCCGGCCGCTTCCCGGCTCCAGCCGTGCGCCGCCGCCCGGCTGGAGCACCGTCGAATCGCCCCGGCTCGGAGCGTCACCTCGCGAATGTCGGAGGGCGCACGTACCCTCGTAGCATGGCCAGCAAAGCTTCACCGCGCGAAAAATCGGGCAAGACCGCGGCACGGGGAACCCGTTCCACGGCCACCCGGTCGACCGCGAAGACGCGCGTGCTCGCCGAGCCCGAGCCCACGGACGGCGTGATCGTCCGCGCCTGGAACGGGCTTTCGCACGCCGTCGGCGGTGCCGCGCGAGCCTTCCGCGTCGAACCGCTCGCCCCGGAGGACCGGCGCGACGGCATCCCCATGCTGCTCGTGCTGCTGGCCGTGGTGGGCGCGGTGGTCGAGTGGTTCTTCATCGGCCAGCCGGTGGCCGTGCAGCTCGACGCCTGGACCTTCGGCGGTCTGTTCGGGCGGGTCGCCTTCGGCCTGCCCATCATCATGGCCGGCTTCGCCCTGTGGCTCTTCAACCACCCGTCGAGCGTCAACGACAACCGGCGGATCGCGATCGGGCTCTTCCTCGCGGTCACGAGCATCGCGGGTCTGAGCCACGTGTACGGCGGGCAGCCGGTGCCGCGCGAGGGCATGCCCGCGCTCGCGGAGGCGGGCGGGCTGCTCGGCTGGATGATCGGCACGCCGCTGCTGGCCCTCACGATCTGGGCGGCGGTCCCGGTGCTCTCGCTGCTGCTCGCGCTCTCGGTGCTGATCGTCACCAAGACGCCTCCGGGGAGGATCCTCCGGCGGCTGCGCGAGGCCTATGACTTCCTCTTCGGCGTGGTCGATCGCCCGGAGCCCGCGCCTGCTCAGGAGCAGGCGGAGAGCAAGAAGCCGCGCCGCGGGAAGAAGCGCGAGGACGACGCGCTGTTCGACCTGGAGGACCAGGAGCCCGAGGGCGGCTCGCTCCCGTGGTGGCGGCGGACGGAGACCGGCCGGGAGGAGGACCCCGCCTACGCCGGCGACCGTGCCGGGCTCGATTCCGCGCTCGGCGGCGCGCAGGAGCCCGCTGATGGCGCCTTCGAGTCGGCGCTGACCCCCGACCCGGCCACCGACGTCTTCCCCTCCGATCTCTTCGACGAGCTGGACCAGGCGGAGGCCGCCGTGCAGGCCGCCGGGACGCCGCGCGCCTCCGGGCTCGGCGACGACTCGTGGGACGCCGCTGCGGAGCCTGCCGAGGAGGTGCCCCGCGCGGCAGAGCCGGCGCAGACCACGCCGTTCGCGGTCGCGCCTCCCCACGACCCCTCGGCGAGCCGCGCCGAATACCGGCTGCCCGATCAGTCCGCGCTGTCGGCCGGTGACGCGCCGAAGGCCCACACCGAGGCCAACGATCAGATCATGGCGGCGCTGGCGCGCGTTTTCGCGGAGTTCAAGGTCGATGCGCAGGTCACCGGCTTCTCCCGCGGTCCCACGGTCACCCAGTACGAGGTGGAGCTGGGCCCCGGCGTGAAGGTCGAGAAGGTCACGGCGCTCTCGAAGAACCTCTCCTATGCGGTGGCCTCGAACGAGGTGCGCATCCTCTCGCCGATCCCCGGCAAGAGCGCCATCGGCATCGAGATTCCCAACAAGGATCGCGAGAACGTGGCGCTCGGCGACGTGCTGCGCTCGAACAAGGCGCAGCGCAGCACCCACCCGATGACGATCGGCGTCGGCAAGGACGTGAAGGGCGGCTTCGTCGTGGCCAACCTCGCGAAGATGCCGCACCTGCTCGTCGCGGGCGCCACCGGCTCGGGCAAGTCGAGCTTCATCAACTCGATGATCACGAGCATCCTCATGCGGGCCACGCCCGCCGAGGTGCGGATGGTGCTCGTCGATCCGAAGCGCGTCGAGCTCACGGTCTATCAGGGGGTGCCCCATCTGATCACCCCCATCATCACGAACCCGAAGAAGGCCGCTGAGGCCCTCCAGTGGGTCGTGAAGGAGATGGACATGCGCTACGACGATCTGGCGAGCTTCGGCTTCCGTCACATCGACGACTTCAACGAGGCGGTGCGATCCGGCTCCATCGTGCTTCCGGAGGGAAGCCAGCGCGTGCTCAAGCCCTACCCGTACCTCCTCGTCGTCGTCGACGAGCTCGCGGACCTCATGCTCGTCGCCCCGCGCGACGTCGAGGACTCGATCCAGCGCATCACCCAGCTCGCCCGCGCCGCAGGAATCCACCTGGTCCTCGCTACGCAGCGTCCCTCGGTGAACGTGGTGACGGGCGTGATCAAGTCGAATGTGCCGAGCCGTTACGCCTTCGCGGTGGCCTCCGGGACCGACTCGCGCGTCATCCTCGACGAGGTCGGCGCCGAGCGGCTCATCGGCCAGGGCGACGGGCTGCTGCTGCTCAACGGCGAATCGACGCCCATGCGCGTGCAGGGCGCGTGGGTGAACGAGGCCGAGATCGCCCAGGTGGTCTCGCACGTGAAGGCGCAGGCGCAGCCGGAGTATCGTGCCGATGTGGCGCAGTCCGCGGAGAAGAAGGAGATCGACGAGGACATCGGCGACGACCTCGAGGTGCTGCTCGCCGCGATCGATCTCGTGGTCACGTCCCAGTTCGGTTCGACCTCGATGCTGCAGCGCAAGCTGCGCGTCGGCTTCGCGAAGGCGGGGCGCCTCATGGACCTCATGGAGTCGCGCGACATCGTCGGTCCCTCCGAGGGCTCGAAGGCGCGCGATGTGCTCGTCACCCCTGAGCAGCTGCCCGAGGTGCTGGCCCGGATCAAGGGCGGTTCTGCGGCCCCGGCGCCCTTCGCGGCTCCCGCAGCCGCGCAAGCGCCGTCTGCAGCAGCACCGGCGACGCCGGCGCCGCAGGCGGCGGCCGGCCCGGTGAGCGGCGGCGAGCAGGCCACCGACGTGATCGAGCCTCTCGGGGCGGACAGCCCCACGGATGCCTTCGACGGCGGTTTCGGCGACGATCGCTACGACGATCCCATCGCGCGTCATCAAGACGCGCTGGAGGAGGTCGACGGCGACGGCGACGAGGACGCGTGGCAGCTGACGGGACGGGACTGACGCCGTGAGCCTTCCTGGAGCGAGCGCGCCCCGAGCCAAGCCGAGCAACTGGAACGCGCCGAACCTCATCACGATCGCGCGGATGGTCGCGACGCCGTTCTTCGTCTGGATGCTGCTGGCCGACGACGGGCGGAACGGGCCCTGGCGCTGGGCGGCGGCTGCGTTCTTCGTCGTCGCGATCGCCACCGACGCGTGGGACGGCTACCTCGCGCGTTCGCGCGGCCTGATCACCGATCTCGGCAAGCTGCTCGATCCGATCGCGGACAAGCTGCTCACCGGGGCGGCCCTCGTCGCGCTCTCCGTCCTGGGCGAGCTGCCGTGGTGGGTGACGATCGTCGTACTGGTGCGGGAGATCGGGATCACCGTCCACCGCCTGATGGTCGCCCGCGACGTCGTCGTGGCGGCGGCGTGGATGGGCAAGCTGAAGACGGTGGCGCAGTCGGTCGCGATCACGCTCGCGCTGCTCCCGCTGGCAAGCGTGCTCGGCTCTGCGGCCCCGCTCGCCGTATGGGCGAACATCGTGACGATGACGGCGGCCGTGCTGCTCACGATCCTGAGCGGCATCGACTATGTGCTCGCCTTCGCGCGGGCGGGGAAGGGAAGGCGATGAGCGAACTCGGAGTCAGTGACGACGCCTACCGCGCTGCTGCCGCGGCGGCCATCGAGTGGGCCGCCTCGCGGGGGCTGCGCATCGCCACCGCCGAGTCGCTGACGGGCGGGCTGCTCGCCGACGCGCTGGTGACGGTACCCGGCGCCTCACGCTCGTTCTCGGGCGGGGTCGTGGCCTACGACACGGCTCTGAAGCACAGCATGCTCGGCGTCGACGCCGACCGCCTGCGCGAGACGGGCCCCGTGGACGAGGAGGTCGCGCGGCAGATGGCCGCCGGCGTGCGCGCCGCCTGCGCGCTGCCCGGTGAGGGGGAGGAGGATCCCCGCCCCGCCGAGCTCGGCATTGCGACCACCGGTGTGGCCGGGCCGGACCCCGACCCCCAGACGGGCGAACCGGCGGGCACCGTGTGGATCGGACTGAGCTCCGAAGCCCGCACCTTCGCGCGCTTGTTCCACTTCTCCGGCGATCGCGATGAGATCAGGGAAGCCAGCGTCCGGGCCGCCGTCGAACTGCTCGCCGCCGAAGTATCCGCGCTCCTGGATAGTTGAGTCGACCCGGCTCAGGTTCAGCGAAATATCAGGAATACCGCCGCTCTCGCCGGGGTTACTCTCAGTGACGCCCGTCAGACTGGACGGTGTCCCCGCAGCGGCACTCCCGCCGGTGAGCGGGTATGGTGGACGCACGAGGGGTTCGTGCGAGTGAAGGAGGGCCCACATGGTGCTGATGCGTCAGGAGATCGGCGATGTGCTGCGGGACTTCCGGTTGCAGAAGGGCCGCACGCTCCGTCAGGTCGCCGGTGAGGCGAGCGTCGCGCTCGGGTATCTGAGCGAGGTCGAGCGCGGGCAGAAGGAAGCGTCGAGCGAGATCCTCGCCGCCGTGGCGGACGCCCTCGACACGCCGCTCTCGGTGATCATGGGCGAGGTGAGCGAGCGTCTCGCCGTGGTCGAGGGGCTCACGATGCCGCTCGGCGACCGGGTGCCCGACACGGTTCCCGCGGAACTCGTCTCGGGGTACGCCACCGAGCTGGTGTCGTAGGGCGGTGCACGTCCCGCGCGTGAACGGCGGCGGCCGCTCGGCGGCGCCGCGATCAGGGCGCTCGATCCTCCGGGATGCGGGCGCCCTTCCGCTGTCCGCTCCGCGGGGCGCCGGAGGGCTGCGCGTTTCCTCCCGGGCGCCGCACCTCGCTGCGAGGTGGGCCGCCCGGTGAAGCTGAGCGAGTTCCGGCGCGCCTGCGCCGATGAGTTCGGCGCCGACTACTCCGGCGTGCTGCTGCGGGATCACTGGCTCGCGAGTCTCCAGGGCACCCCCGAGGAGGCGCTGGAGCGGGGGGTGCCGGCCCGAGAGGTGTGGGAGGCGCTCTGCGTCGATCTCGGGGTGCCCGAGCAGCGTCGCTACGGCAGGGGCCTGCGCGACCCGCGCGACTGACCGAGCCGGGCCTGCGGCCCCGGTGGGTCGCCCGGCGGTAAGGGAGGTGCCCTCTGCGCAGTGCTCGCCCCTGTCCCTGCCGGCGCCACGCCCCGACACTCCGAGCAGCGGTGTTCGAAGATGTGTTCGAGTGGTGGTATCTTCGTCCACAGGTGAGCTGAACTGTTCCCCATCCACAGATCGATCCCTCGGCATCGTCAGTGTCAGTGGTCCCTCCTAGGGTGAGAAGCAATCGGCCATCGATGCCTTGTCTGCCCCGCACCGGGGTCGAGACAGTCGGTAGGCAGCAACCCGGCGGCGACCGCCGCGCAGAGACGAAGGAGCAGGACCATGGCAGCACCGAAGGACCGCGAGAAGGCGCTCGAGGCCGCGCTCGCCCAGATCGACAAGAACTTCGGCAAGGGCGCGATCATGCGCATGGGCAGCGTCGAGCGCGCGCCCGTCGAGGTGATCCCCACCGGCTCGGTCGCGCTCGACGTGGCGCTCGGCATCGGCGGCCTGCCGCGCGGGCGCATCATCGAGATCTACGGCCCGGAGTCCTCGGGCAAGACCACGCTGACCCTGCACGCGATCGCCAACGCGCAGCGCGCGGGCGGCATCGCCGCCTTCATCGACGCGGAGCACGCCCTCGACCCCGAGTACGCGCGCAAGCTGGGCGTGGACATCGACGCGCTGCTGGTCGCGCAGCCCGACACCGGCGAGCAGGCGCTCGAGATCGCGGACATGCTGATCCGCTCGGGCTCGGTCGACCTCGTCGTCATCGACTCCGTGGCGGCCCTCGTACCCAAGGCGGAGATCGACGGAGAGATGGGCGACAGCCACGTCGGCCTGCAGGCGCGGCTCATGTCGCAGGCGCTGCGCAAGATCACCGGCAGCCTCAATGCCACGAAGACCACCTGTATCTTCATCAACCAGCTGCGCGAGAAGGTCGGCGTGTTCTTCGGCAGCCCCGAGACGACCTCCGGCGGCAAGGCGCTGAAGTTCTACGCCTCGGTGCGACTCGACATCCGCCGTATCCAGACCCTCAAGGACGGCACCGACGCGGTCGGCAACCGCACCCGGGTCAAGGTCGTGAAGAACAAGATGGCTCCGCCCTTCAAGCAGGCCGAGTTCGACATCCTCTACGGGGTCGGCATCTCGCGCGAGGGTTCGCTGATCGACTACGGCGTGGAGCACGGCTTCATCAAGAAGAGCGGCGCCTGGTTCACCTACGACGGCGATCAGCTCGGGCAGGGGATGGAGAACGCGCGGCGCTTCCTCATCCAGAATCCGGAGGTCGCAGCCGAGATCGAGGAGAAGATCCTCACCAAGCTCGGCGTCAACGGCCGCGGCGAAGAGGAGGCGGCTGCGGCGGAGGCCCCGGCCGTGGCGCCCGCCCCGCAGCGCGCGAGCGCCTGAGCGCATGGCTGTCCGATTCCTGCCAGACCCGGGCGAGCGACCCGCGCACGGCGCGCCGGACCGGGAAGACCTGGCCGAGGTGATCGAACTGCGGTCGCTGCTCAGCCGCCGCGGCCGGGAGGCCGAGGACCGGCCGGCGGGGGAGCCCGGCCACGACGGCGAGTCGTCGGCGGGCGAGGCGGCGACGGCGCCCGAGCGCGTCGGCGCTGCCTCCGAAGCGGAGGAAGCCGAGGAACTCGGCGAGGCCCCCGGCTCGGTCGAGCGGCCGACCGCGAAAGCGGACGGTGTGCGCATTCTGGCGCGCCGCGCGCGATCGAGCGGAGAGCTCCGGGAGGAACTGCTGCGCCTCGACCACGAGCCGGGCGAGGTGGAGGCGGTCATCGCGGAGTTCGCGGACAGCCTCTATCTCGACGACCTCGGTCTCGCCCGCGCCCTCACCGAGAAGCTGCGCGACGCCAAGCGTGCGAGCCGATCCCAGATCCGGGTCAAGCTCCGCGAGCGCAGGCTGCCCGACGCGGTCATCGAGGAGGCCGTCGGCGAGCTCGATGCCGAAGAGGAGTTCGCGATCCTGCGCGAGACCGCCGCGGAGCGGGCGCGGAAGCTGGGTGGGGTGGACCGCCAGACCGCCGAGCGCCGACTGCTCGGCTACCTCGCCCGCCGCGGCTGGTCGGGTGAGCCGGCCCTCCGCGCAGCTCGCGACGCGCTCGACGGCGTCGGAGGCGAGGGCCGCGGCGGCTGCGCAGGCGGAGTGCGCTTCGTCTGAGCCGGTTCCGCTCGCGCGCCTCGCGGCCGGGAGCGTTGCAGCCGTGTCCCCGGCGCCGTCCGCGGGGCTCGGCCCAGGCTCCCCTCGGTAGACTGGATCGCATGACTGCCGCCACCTCCGCACCCACCGAGATCGCACCGTCGCCCGCCGCGCTGCGTCCCGACGGGAGTCCGCGGAGCTACACCGTGCGCACCCTCGGCTGTCAGATGAACGTGCACGACTCCGAGCGCATGTCGGGCTCGCTCGAAGCCGCCGGCTACGTCGCCGCCGACGATCCCGAGAACGCCGACGTCGTCGTCATCAACACCTGCGCGGTGCGCGAGAACGCCGCCAACCGCCTCTACGGCAACCTCGGACACCTCGCCGGCGTGAAGCGCGAGCGGGCCGGCATGCAGATCGCCGTCGGTGGCTGCCTCGCGCAGAAGGACCAGGGCGTCATCGTCGAGAAGGCCCCCTGGGTGGACGTGGTCTTCGGCACCCACAACATGGGCTCCCTGCCACAGCTGCTCGAACGCGCCCGCCACAACGCCGAGGCGCAGGTCGAGATCCTCGAGGCGCTCGAGGTGTTCCCCTCGACGCTGCCCACCAAGCGGGACTCGTCCTCGAGCGGATGGGTGTCGATCTCCGTCGGCTGCAACAACACCTGCACCTTCTGCATCGTGCCCTCGCTGCGCGGCAAGGAGAAGGACCGGCGCCCCGGCGACGTGCTCGCGGAGGTGCAGGCGCTCGTGGACGACGGCGCGATCGAGGTCACCCTGCTCGGCCAGAACGTGAACACCTACGGCGTCGAGTTCGGGGACCGGTTCGCATTCGGGAAGCTGCTGCGCGCCATGGGCGACATCGACGGGCTCGAGCGGGTGCGCTTCACCAGCCCCCACCCGGCCGCCTTCACCGAGGACGTCATCGCCGCAATGGCCGAGACCCCGAACGTCATGCCGCAGCTGCACATGCCGCTGCAGTCGGGCTCCGACACGGTGCTCAAGGCCATGCGCCGCTCCTACCGCTCCCGTCGCTTCCTCGGCATCCTCGACGCCGTGCGCGAGCGGATCCCGCACGCCGCGATCACCACCGACATCATCGTCGGCTTCCCCGGTGAGACCGACGCCGACTTCGAAGACACCCTGCGCGTCGTCGAGCAGTCGCGCTTCTCCAGCGCCTTCACCTTCCAGTACTCCATCCGCCCCGGGACCCCCGCAGCCACCATGGAGCAGCAGGTGCCCAAGGCCGTCGTGCAGGAACGCTACGAGCGACTCATGGAGCTGCAGGAGCGCATCTCGCTCGAAGAGAACCAGGCGCAGATCGGCCGCACCGTCGAGGTGCTCGTCTCCGTCGGCGAGGGCAAGAAGGACGCGGAGACGCGGCGCCTCTCCGGGCGAGCGGAGGACAACCGCCTCGTCCACTTCGCCGTCCCCGAAGGGGGCGCGGAGCCCCGTCCCGGCGATGTCGTCACCGTCGCCGTGACCTCGGCCGCCCCGCACTTCCTCATCGCAGACCTCAGCGGCAGCTACGCGGTCCGCCGCACCCGCGCCGGCGACGCCTGGGATCGCCGCCAGGCCGACAGCTGCGGGGTGCCCGCGCCGTCCGGGACGCCACGCGCGGTCGGACTCGGCATGCCCGCGATCCGCGCCGTCGCCGCGAACTGACGTGGACGGGACCGCAGCCGCCGACGCAGGCCCGCGCCTCTGGGCGGTGGTCGGCGCGACCGGCACCGGCAAATCGGAGCTGTCGCTCGATCTCGCCGAAGAGCTCGCAGCCTCGGGACGGCCCGCTGAGATCGTGAATGCCGACGCCATGCAGCTCTATCGCGGCATGGACATCGGCACCGCCAAGCTGCCGCCCGGAGAGCGCCGCGGGATCCCGCACCACCTCCTCGACGTGCGCGAACCCTCCGAGGAGGCCGCGGTCGCCTGGTACCAGCCGCTCGCCCGCGCCGTCATCGGCCAGCTCATGGCCTCCGGATCCGATGTCATCCTCGTCGGAGGCTCGGGACTCTACGTGTCGAGCGTCATCTTCGACTTCCGCTTCCCGCCTCGCGACGACGCCCTGCGGGCCGAGCTCGAGGCCGAGCTCGCTGCAGGCGGCACCGAACCGCTGCTCGAACGGCTCCGCACCCTCAGCCCCGCCGCCGCGGAACAGGTCGACGCCCGCAACCCCAGGCGCGTGGTGCGGGCGCTGGAGGTCGTGCTGCTCGGCGGAGACCCGCAGCTCACGCTGCCCAGCGCCCCCGCTCTGTGGCACCCGAACACCAGCCTCCTCGGCCTGCGCCGCGATCGCGCAGCGCTCGTGGAACGACTCGACCGGCGCGTCGAGCGCATGTGGGCGGAGGGCCTGCTCGACGAGGTGCGCGGCCTCCTCCCGCGCGGCATCGCCGAGGGCAGGACCGCGAGCCGCGCCATCGGCTACGCGCAGGCCCTCGCGCAGCTCGACGGCCGCCTCAGCGAGGCCGAGGCCATCGCCCAGACGCAGGCGCTCACCCGCCGCTACGCGCGCCGCCAGATCGGCTGGTTCAAGCGCTACCCCGGCGTGGAGTGGATCGACGCGCGCTGACGCCCCGTGCGAGCCCCGCCCTAGACTGGAGGGATGACGACGCTCTCCTTCACCAAGGGCCACGGCACCGGCAACGACTTCGTGCTCTTCACCGACCCCGAGGGCGAACGGCCGCTCACCCCCGAGCAGATCCGCTTCCTCTGCGACCGCCGCTTCGGGGTCGGCGCCGACGGAGTCATCCGCGCCGTCCGTTCCCGATCCCTCCCCGAGGGCGCCGCGATTCTCGAGGAGGAGCCGGAAGCCGAGTGGTTCATGGACTACTGGAACGCCGACGGCACGCCGGCCGAGATGTGCGGCAACGGCATCCGCGTCTACGCCCACTACCTCATCGCCGAGGGGCTCGTCGCGCCCGAGCGCCGCGACACGCTGCCCATCGGCACCCGCGCCGGGGTGAAGGACGTCCTGGCGGGAGTCAGCGGCTACACCGTGGACCTCGGGCGCTGGCGGCTCTCCGAGGAGCGCCTCGTCGCCGCGCACGGCCTCGACGTGGCCCGGCCGGGGCTCGGGATCGACCTCGGCAACCCGCACCTCGTCGTCGCGCTCGCCCACCTCGGGGAGCTCGAAGGACTCGATCTGCACCGTCCGCCGGCCATCGAGCCCGCCCCCGCCCAGGGCGCCAATGTGGAGTTCGTCGTCCCCGAGGAGCCGCTGATCCGCGACGGCGTCGCTCGCATCCGCATGCGCGTGCACGAGCGGGGCTCCGGCGAGACGCTCTCCTGCGGCACCGGCACGGCGGCCGCCGCGCTCGCCTTCCGCCACTGGGGTGGCGAGGGCATGCCGCACCACTGGAGCGTCGAGGTGCCCGGAGGCCGCCTCGCGGTGCGGATGTTCCCCACGGAGGAGGGGGAGCACGTTTCTCTCAATGGACCCGCCGAGCTCGTCTTCTCAGGGGAGATCACCCTTCCCTGACTCGGCGGGGCTGCCGTTCTCGCCGCCGTGGGCGGCGCTTTCACCTCGCTGCGAAATGCTGTGCATTTCGCGGCCGCGAGGTGCCCGCCGAGCTCGTCTTCTCGGGGGAGATCGCCCTTCCCTGACTCGGCGGGGCTGCCGTTCACGCCGCCGTGGGCGGCGCCGTGGCCCTGCGCGAAGATCCTCTTGCGCACTGGCAATAAGTTTGTATTATGGTGATACCGGGCGAAGGCATCGACGACGAAGCAGGAAACATGACACGCAAGGAAGCGCGCAGGGCGGTGATCTGCCCCTGTCACGACGTGACGGTCGGAGACATCGAGGACGCCATCGCGCATGGCCACACCGATCCCGAGACGATCAAGCGCGCGACGGCCGTGTACATGGGGGCGTGCCAGGGCAAGTTCTGCTCGCCCCTCGTCCAGCGACTCCTCGCCGAGCGTGGCGTCGAGCGTGTCGGCGAGCAGCGCCGCCCCGCCGCCCGCGTGCCCGTCGCCCCGGTCGCCCTGGGTGCGCTGATCGAGGTCGACCCGAGCGCGGAGCGCGAAGGAACCGGCGCACCCGCTCCCCGCGAGCTCCCCGAGGGCGAGGCGGCCTGATGGCGCTGCCCGGTGTCTCGACGAGCCCGCTCCGCTCCGGATACGACACGATCATCATCGGAGCGGGGGTGCAGGGCGTCGCCATCGCCTACGAGCTCGCGAAGCGCGGGCACAGCGACGTGCTCGTCCTGGATCGCTCCTGGCCGGGCGGCGGCGCGAGCGGCCGAAACGGGGAACTCATCCGCTCGGCATTCGGCTCCCGCGAGTGGTGCGAGCTCTTCGAGCTCTCCCGCCGGAAGTGGCTCGGGCTCTCCCAGGAGCTCGACATGAACGTGCTCTTCAACCGGAGCGGCTATGCCGTCCTCGCCTCGACCGAGCAGCAGTGGGATCAGTGCCGCGCCGATCACCGATTCCAGCACGGTCTCGGCATCCGCACCGAGCTGCTCGACGAGCGCGAGGCGCGGCGCGCGCTGCCCGCCGCGAACCCCGATCTCGTGCGCGGTGCGGTGCTGCAGGAACAGGCCGGCTTCGCCCACCACGACTCGGTCGTGGCGGCGTACCTGGAGAACGCGGCGCGCCTCGGCGTGCAGATCGTGGCCGGTGAGCAGGTGGTGGAGCTCCTGCGCGACGGCGACGCCGTGATCGGCGTCCGCACCGCGCGGGGGCAGGAGGTGCGCGCGAGCACCGTCGTGAACGCCGCCGGCGGGCAGGCGCTCGAGATCAACGCGATGGCGGGCCTCCGGATGCCACTCGTCGCGGCCCGCCTGGAGATGCTCGTCACGCAGCCCGTGCGCCCCTTCCTCAAGCCCGGGGTCGCCGCCCTCGAACTGCTCGGCTACTGCCACCAGACCGGACGCGGCGAGTTCGTCGGCGGGACCGAGCTGGCCCGGGTCGACGAGAGCACGAGCCTCAACGGGACCTGGACGGTGCTGCAGGACATGGCGAGCAAGTTCGTGCGGCTCTTCCCCATGCTCGCGGGCGTCCGCCTGCTGCGGCACTGGGCGGGCACCGTCAGCCAGACCCCCGACCTCGCCCCGGTGCTCGGCCCGGTGCCCGAAGTGCCCGGTCTGGTGCTGAGCGTCGGCTGGGTGTATGGCTTCATGGGCGCCCCCGGCGCCGCGGAGCTGCTCGCCCGGCACATCGTGTCCGGTGACACGGATCCGCGGATGGCCCCCTTCGGCATCGAGCGCACCCGGAGCGGCGCGTGGATCCGCGAGGGCTCGCTTGTGGTGGACATGGATCTTGCGGAGGAGACCGCGTGAGCACCGAACGAGAACTGAGCTTCACCTTCGAGGGCCGACGGATCCCGGCGCGTTCCGGGCAGTCGATCGCGGGGGCGCTGCACGCCACGGGGACCCGGACCCTGTCGCGCGGCATCAAGTATCACCGGCCGCGCGGATACACCTGCGGCTTCGGCGCGTGCGGGGACTGCCCGCTGCGCGTCGATGGCATGCCCTCGACGGTGTCCTGCACCACGCCGGTGCGCGGCGGGGAGCGGGTCCGGCGCGAGACGGGGCTGCCGAGCACCCGCTTCGACCTGCTGCGCACGGCCGACCTCATGCGCCCCTTCCTCAGGGCGGGCTTCCAGTTCACGTTGTTCGCCCGGCAGCCGCGGCTCTCCCGGCTCGCCGGAGCCGTGCTCGCCGTGCTCGCCGGCGGCGGCCGGGCCCCCGACGCGGCCGCCGCCGCCGCCGCGAAGATCGCCCGCGTGGAGCGGCACGAGCCGGAGGTGCTCGTCATCGGCGGGGGTGCGAGCGGGCTCACCGCGGCGCTCGCCGCCGCAGACGCAGGCGCGAGCGTGCTGCTCGTCGATCAGGAGCTCATCGGCGGGCGCAGCCGCGTGCGCACGGAAGCGGTGCGCGTGGGATCCGCCGCCTCCCGCCCGGCAGATGTGGTGCGCGAACTGCTGCGCCGGGCTTCGGCGCACGCACGGATCACGATGCTGCGCGGCACCGCGATCGGGCTCATCGACGGGCTGGTGCCGGTGATCGACGCGGATCGGCCGGTGCGCCACGAGGTCCGTCCGTTCTCGATCGCGCTGGCCACCGGAAGCTACGAGACGCCGCTGCTCATCCCCGGACACGATCTCCCCGGGGTGATGCTCCCCGACGGCGCGCTCAGGCTCGCCGAAGTGGAGGGCGTGCGCCCGGCGCGACGTGCCGTGGTGATCGACGGAGACCCGCGCGCCGGCGATGTGGCCGCGGCGCTGGGCGCGCACGGCGTGCGGATCGTCGCGACCGTGCCCGCCGAGCGGGTGGAGCGCATCACCGGCTGGTCGCGCGCCACCGGCGTGCGCTTGCGCGGCGCAGCCGGGCCCGGAGACGCGGTGCTGCCCCGGCGCATCCGCGCCGAGCTGGTCTGCGCCGTCGGCCCGCGCCGCGCCGCCGAGGAGCTCTCGTTGCACGCCGTCTACGGCGACTCGGGTTCGCACGACGAGATCCGCAGTGACGCCGAGGCCGCTCCGGACGCCGTGAGCCGGGCGGGCGGCGAGCGCATCGTCGTCGTCGGCTCGGCGCGCGGCGAGGCCGCCTACTCGCTCGACGAGGCCAGCGCCGCCGGGGTGCGGCTCGCCGCCCTGTCGCGCGGCGCCCGGCCAGCGCGCGCCTCCCGCTCGGCGCCCGCCTCCTCGCGCGCCGAAGCGGAGGTTCCGCCGGCCCCGAGCCGGCCGGACGCCCCCGCAGCTGCCTCGACCGGCAGCAGGATCCGCAGCTGATCCAGACCGGATGCGCACCTGATCAGCCCCCCATCCGCCCCCCCCGATCCGCACCACCTCAGCCACGACCACGATCCCCACCACACCGGAGTGATGAAGGAGAACACCATGAACACCATCAGCAGAGCCCTCACGGCGACCGCGCTCGTCGCGGCCGGCGCGCTCGCCCTGAGCTCCTGCGCGGGCGGGCCCGCCGCGGAGGGCGGAGACAGCACGACGATGACCGTCGTCTCCTACGGCGGCCCCTATCAGGAAGCGCAGTCGAGCGCGTTCTTCGCCCCGTTCTCCGAGGAGAGCGGCATCGAGGTCGTCGAGGACAGTCCCACCGACTACGCGCAGCTGCGCAGCATGGTGGAGAGCGAGCGGCCCGCCTGGGATCTCGTGCTCGTCGCGAACGACTTCGGCACCACCGCCGACGCCGACTACCTGGAGCCGATCGACTACGAGGTGGTCGATGCGGATCAGCTGATCGACGGGGCCGCCCAGGAGTACCGCGTCGCCGCCGACGTGGAGGCCACCGTGCTCGCGTACCGCACGGACGAGTACGCATCCGCCCCCAGCAGCTGGGAAGACCTCTTCGACACCGAGAAGTTCCCGGGCAAGCGCATGTTCAACAAGCTCGTCTCGGGCGGGGTCCTCGAAGCCGCCCTGCTCGCGGACGGCGTCGCCCCCGAGGACCTCTTCCCGCTCGACGTGGACCGGGCCCTGAAGAAGCTCGACACGATCAAGGACGACATCGTCTGGTGGGAGACCTCGGCGCAGTCGCAGCAGCTCCTCGCCTCCGGGGAGGCCTCGATGGGGCTCGCCTGGGTCGGCCGCGCGGTCGACGCCGGCAAAGAGGCCCCGGTCGGGATCAGCTGGGACTCCTGGCTGCAGGTCGACGCCTACTGGGTCATCCCGAAGGGCGCGCCGAACGCCGCGAACGCCCAGCGGGCCCTCGGCTTCCTGCTGCAGGAGGATCCGCAGCTCGCCTTCGCGAAGCTCTCGGACTACGGCCCGGTGAACGCGGCGGCGGCCGAGAACCCCGAGGTGCAGGAAAACGCGAACCGGCCCACGAACCACCTGGACACGCAGGTGCCCATCGATGACGAGTGGTGGGGCGAGCACCAGGAGGAGACCGACCGGAAGTTCCAGGAATGGCTGCTGAGCTGACGGTGCGCCGGCCGGCGGCGGCGCGGTCGGCGGGGTGGCTGCTGCTGCTCCCCGCCGCGCTGCTGCTGGCGCTCTTCTTCGTGATCCCGCTGGGCCTGATGGTCCAGACGAGCCTGCGCGACGGGATCGACACCTACGCGGAGATCTTCACCTCGCCGATCTACCGGCTGGTGCTCGGCAACACGCTCCGCACGGCCGTCCTCACGACGCTCCTCTGCCTGCTACTGGCCTACCCCTACGCCTATGTGCTGACGCGGGTGGGCCCGCGCATGCGGCTCGTCATGCTGGGCGTCGTGCTGCTCCCGTTCTGGACGAGCCTGCTCGTGCGCAGCTTCGCCTGGGTGGGGCTGCTGCAGGACTCGGGGATCGTGAACGGGGCCCTGCGCGCACTCGGCCTGATCGACGAGCCGCTGCAATTGATCCGCACGCCGCTGGGGGTGCTCATCGGCATGGTGCACGTGCTGCTGCCCTACATGGTCCTGCCGCTGGTGACGACGATGGGACAGATCGAGCCCTCGGTGCTGCGCGCCGCCGGCAGCCTCGGAGCCGGCCCGTGGCGTCGTTTCGTCCGGGTCTTCCTGCCGCTGAGCCTGCCGGGCGTCCTCTCGGGCTGCGTGCTGGTGCTGGTGCTGTCGCTCGGCTTCTACATCACGCCGGCGCTGCTCGGCGACGCCCGTGACGCGATGATCGGCGAGACGATCGTGCAGGAGGTCACCCGCTACGGCCCGGTGACGGCCAGCGCGCTCGGCCTGGTCCTGCTCGTGGGAACCCTGATCTCGCTCGCGCTGCTCTTCGCGGTGCAGCGCCTCGGATCGAGCCGAAGGAGTGCACGATGAAGCGGATTCATGCGCGCTGGGTGCTGCTGGGCGTGTTCGCCGCGCTCGTGGGCGTCTACCTCATGCTGCCCACGCTGATCGTCATCCCGATGTCGCTCAACGCGTCCTCGGTGCTCGGCGTCTTCGGCGAGGGGTGGACGCTCGACTGGTTCTCGCAGATCCTCACCGAGCCGAGCTGGGGGCGGACCGCGCTGACGAGCCTGCAGGTCGCGCTGGGCACCGTCGCGCTCGCCACCGCGATCGGCACGGCGGCCGCGCTCGGACTGCAGCGCGTGTCCGCGAGGTGGCGGCTCCCGATCACCGCCGTGATCGTCAGCCCGATGATCATCCCTCCGGTGATCATCGGCATCGGCACCTACGTGCTCTACCTGAAGTGGTACCTCGACGGATCCGTCATCGGCCTGATCTTCGCGCACACCGTGCTCGCGCTCCCGTTCGTCGTGGTGACCGTGACGGCGACGCTGAGCCAGCTCGACCCCGTTTACGACCGGGCCGCGGCGAGCCTCGGTGCCGGCCCCTGGACGCGCTTCCGGCGCGTGACGCTGCCGCTGATCGCCCCCGGCATGTTCGCCGGCGCGCTCTTCGCCTTCGTCATGAGCTGGGACGAGGTCGTGGTGTCCATCTTCCTCACCGACGCCCAGACGCGCACGCTCCCGGTGTTCATGTGGACGCAGGTGCGCACGCAGCTGACGCCGACGCTCGCCGCGGTCGGCGTGTTCCTGACCGTCCTCTCCATCGTCGCGCTCGTCTCGATGCGCCGACTCCAGAAGGGAAACGACTGATGTCCCCAGATTCGCAGCGGGGCCGACCCGGCCCCGGCACCGAGGCCTCCCGCTTCGCGCTCGAAGTGAGCGGGGTGACGAAGCGCTACGGCTCGCAGGCCGCCGTCGACGACGTCTCCTTCGCACTCGAACCCGGCACCTTCCTCACCATGCTCGGCCCCTCGGGGTC
Organism: Leucobacter massiliensis; assembly: GCF_002982315.1. Taxonomy (GTDB): domain Bacteria; phylum Actinomycetota; class Actinomycetes; order Actinomycetales; family Microbacteriaceae; genus Leucobacter; species Leucobacter massiliensis. Next base: position 162,593 of record NZ_MWZD01000017.1, read on the forward strand.
GGGCAAGACCACCACGCTCAGCATGATCGCCGGATTCACGCAGCAGGACCAGGGCACGATCACGGTCGCCGGGCGCGACATCTCCGCCGTCCCGCCCCACCAGCGCGGCATCGGCGTCGTCTTCCAGAACTACGCGCTGTTCCCGCACCTGAGCGTGGAGCAGAACGTCGCCTTCCCCCTCGAAATGCAGGGCGTGCGCCGCCGCGAAGCCCTCGCGAAAGCTCGCGAGGCGCTGGAGATGGTGGAGCTCGGCACGCGCGCGGGCTCGAAGCCCCGCGAACTCTCCGGCGGGCAGCAGCAGCGCGTCGCACTGGCCCGCGCGGTCGTGTTCGAGCCGCCGCTGCTGCTCATGGACGAGCCGCTCGGCGCTCTCGACAAGCGGCTGCGCACCCAGATGCAGATCGAGATCATGCGGATCAGCCGCAAGCTCGGCTCCACGGTGGTGTACGTCACGCACGATCAGGAGGAGGCGCTCGTCATGAGCGATCTCATCGCGGTCTACAACAACGGCGCCATCGAGCAGCTGGGGACGAGCCGCGAGCTCTACGAAACGCCGCGGACCCGGTTCGTCGCCGACTTCATCGGCGAGTCCGTGCTGCTGCCCTGCGTCGCGGAGCCCGACGGCAGCTGCCACGGGCTCGGCTGGCACGGCACGCTGCCGAAGCGGGCGGAGTTGCGCGAGGGACGCGGCGTGCTGGTGCTCCGCCCCGAGGACCTCACCATCGCCCCCGACGATGCCACCGGGGGAGCAGCGGGCGCGGCGAACAGCATCGCCGGCACCGTCGCCGACGTCATCTATGTCGGATCGGCGCTGATCTCGCTCGTCCGCACCGACGACGGAGCGGAGCTGGAGGTGCGCACGCCGCGCTCTGAGGCCGCGCTCGCGGTGCGCGGTGGCGACCGGGTCCGCGTACACTGGCGACCGGAGCATGCCGTCGTCGTCCCGGAGGACGAGCGCGCGACGCGTGGCGGCGAGGAGGAGCTCGCGACCCGCCAGCTCCTCGCGCCGGGAAGGTGAGGACGCCGTGAGGAACGGGGAGATCTCGTACTGGATGCAGTCCCGCGGACTCGCTTCCGGCCGTCGCGACGGTGCTCGCGCCGAGCTGAACGGCGATGTGGACGCCGATGTGTGCATCGTCGGCGCCGGGTTCACGGGGCTGTGGGCCGCCTACCACCTTCTGCTGCGTGATCGGGCCCTCCGGATCGTGATCCTCGAACGCGAGATCGCGGGATACGGGGCCTCGGGCCGCAATGCGGGGTGGCTCTCGCCGCTGGTCCCGGGGAATCGCCGCGTGTTCTCCCGCTCTGCCGGTTCTCGGGAGGCGGGCGTGCGGCTGCAGCGGCGCATGCTGGAGGCGGTCGACGAGGTGCTCGGCATCGTCGAACGCGAGTCCATCGACGCTGCGGCCATCCGCAGCGGCAATGTGGTGGTGGCGCGGAATCCGGCGGCGATGCAGCGCCTCAGGGACCGCCTGGCCGCTGATCGCGCCTGGGGATATACGGTCGCCGAGGGCGCCGAGCTCTCCGCCGCGGAGCTCGCCGAGCGCATTCGCGTGCGGGGCGCCGTGGGAGGGCTGTTCTACCCGACGGTGGGCCGCATCGACCCGGGCGGGCTGGTGCGCGGGCTGGCGGCGCTGGTGGAGCGCCGCGGCGCGGTGATCCACGAGCACAGCGAGGTCACGGGGATCGCATCCGGCGTGGCCCGCACCGCCTCCGGATCGGTGCGGGCCCGTGTGGTGCTGCGCTGCACCGAGGGATACTCCGTCGACCTCGCCGATGACCCGCGCCGCATCATCCCCATCAACAGCTCGATCATCATCACGGAGCCGCTGCCGCAGCAGGTCTGGGACGAGATCGGCTGGAATCGGAGGGAACTCTTCAGCGATGCGGCGCACGTGTTCAGCTACTCGCAGCGCACCGACGACGGGCGCATCCTGCTCGGCGGCCGGGGCAACCCCTACCGTTTCGGCTCGGGAACGGGCGGCGACGGCCGCGTGGACCGCGCGACCGTCGAGGCGCTCACCTCGCGGCTGCACGCGATGTTCCCGGCAACGGCAGCGCACGGGATCGCGCACGCCTGGTCGGGGGTGCTCGGCGTGACCCGCGACTGGTGCGCCTCGGTGCGCTTCGACCCGTCCAGCGGGCTGGGCCACGCGCAGGGCTATGCCGGTCACGGCGTCACCTCGGCGTACCTCGCTGCGAAGACCCTCGCCGAGCGGGTGCTGGGGGAGCGCGACGGAGACGCCGCGCTGCCGTGGGCGGGACGCCAGACGCGCAACTGGGAGCCGGAGCCGATCCGCTGGGCCGGCGTGCACGCGATGTACCGGATGTTCGCCTTCGCGGACTGGGACGAGGAGCGGCGCGGGGCGACGCGGACCTCGATCTTCGCCCGCCTCGGATCCCGGCTCGCGGGCTTGCACGAGTAGTCTGGGACGGAGTGGGCGGTGCGCATGCCGCGACGGTGAGGAGTGAGGCTATGTCGACGACGTCGCTCACCGAGGCGGCCACGGGCGAGGAGGGGCGTGCGCTCGATCCCGTCGCCGAGGAGCGCCGCCAGGCGATCCTCGCCGCGGCCTCGGAGTGCATCGCCCTGCAAGGGTACGACGGGGTGCGGCTGCGCGACGTCGGCAAGCGCGCCGGCGTCTCCATCGGACTCATCCAGCACTACTTCGAGACGCGCGACGAGCTGCTCGCGCAGGCGATCCGGCACCTCAGCGAGGAACTGCTCGCCGCCTTCGCGCAGCCTCCGGCCGCGCCCGTCGGCGCTTGGGGGAGGATCGAGCTGCTGGTCGACCGGCTGTGCTCGGTCCCCGGGCTGCAGGAGCACAGCTTCATGTGGGTCGCGTTCGGCGCCGCCGTGGCCGGGCATCCGGAGCTGCGGCCGCACCTGGAGCGGGTGTACCGGTCCTGGGAGGAGTACGTGCGGAGCGCGGTCCGGGAGGGAGTGCGCAGCGGTGAGCTGTCGCCGCTCGGCGAGCTCGAGGACGCGGTCGCGGTGTACCTCGCCTTCTTCGACGGCTACGAGTACGACATGGGAGCCGGCCTCGTGCCGGCCGACGCGGAGGAGCTCCGCCGTCGGGCGCTGCTGCTCGGTCGCGCCCTGTTCCGCCCGCGGGACTGAGCCTCCGGGGCGGAGCTTCGCCCGTGGAACTGAGCCTCCGGGGCGGAGCTCCGCCCCGCCCTCTTCATGCGACGCGGTGTCAGGCACGCCGATCATTATCGTATCGACGGTTTCGAGTGTTCCGGCGCTTGCTTCGCTCTTGATGTGAGACTCCGTCTCAGTCATACTTCATGTGTGCGGCATGAACCGAGTGTGCGTTCCGCATGCGAAGATGGGCAGAAGGAAAGGAACCGCAATGCAGCGCAGAATCTACGATGAGGATCACGAGGCGTTCCGCGACGTGGTGAAGGAGTTCCTCCGCCGGTACGCCACAAACGAGCGGGCGGAGCAGTGGAACCGCGACGGAGAGATCGACCGGCAGACGATCCTCGCCGCTGGAGAGCAGGGGATCATCGGGCTGTCGGTGCCCGAGCAGTTCGGCGGTGCCGGGATGATCGGGGACTACCGCTTCCGCGCCGTCGTGAACGAGGAGACGATCCGAGCCGGTCTGGGCTCGCTCGCGGGCACCTTCGGCGTCCACGAGGATCTCGCAGTGCCCTATCTCGTGCACTTCGGCACCGAGGAGCAGCAGCAGAAGTGGCTGCCGAAGATGGCCTCCGGCGAGGCGCTCGGCGCCCTCGCCATGACCGAGCCAGGCGCGGGCAGCGATCTGCGCGGCGCGACGACCACCGCGAAGAAGGTCGATGGCGGGTATCTCGTCAACGGGGCCAAGACCTTCATCTCGAACGGCAAGACCGCGGACGTCGTCGTCACCTTCGTGAAAACCGGCGAGGGCAATCGCGCGGGCGACTTCAGCCTGGTGGTCATCGAGCACGGCATGGAGGGCTTCGAGCACGGCAAGAAGCTCGACAAGATGGGCTTCCACGGTCAGGACACCGCGGAGCTGAGCTTCAGCGACGTGTTCGTGCCCGAGGCGAATCTCCTCGGCGGCCGGGAGGGGCTGGGCTTCGTCCAGCTGATGCAGAACCTGCCGCTCGAACGGCTCTCCATCGGCGTCTGCGCGGCCGCGGCCGCGCAGGCCGGCTTCGAATGGACGCTGGAGTACACCTCGAACCGCACCGCCTTCGGACAGGCCGTCGCCGACTTCCAGAACAGCCGCTTCAGGCTCGCCGACATGGCCACCACGGTCGAGGCGATGTGGGCCTACGTCGATCAGGCCATGGATCTCTACAGCCGCGGCGAGCTCACCGCCGACGACGCGGCCAAGCTGAAGTTCTGGTGCACCGAGCGCGAGTGGGAGGTGCTCGACGCCGGGGTCCAGCTGCACGGAGGGTACGGCTACATCACCGAGTACCCGATCACCCGCGCCTTCCTCGACGCGCGCGTCCACCGCATCTACGGCGGGTCCAACGAGGTGATGCGGGAGATCGTCGCCCGCGCGGTCACCGGCCGCAAGTGACCCAAGTGACCCCCGAGCCCTGACGGAACAGAGTGGAGCGCCCGATGAAGATCGTCGTCCTGCTGAAGGAAGTGCCCGACACCTACGGCGAGCGCGAGCTGAGCCTGGAGACCGGCCTCGCGGTGCGCGCCGGCGGCGAGAACGTGCTCGATGAGATCTGCGAGCGAGCGCTGGAGGTGGCGCTGTCGCACGCGGACGCGAACGACGGCGTCGAGGTGACGCTGCTCGCGATGTCGCCGGAGGGCGCCACGGCATCGGTGCGGAAGGGGCTCGCGATGGGAGCGGACGCCGCAACGCACATCGTGGACGACGGGCTCGCGGGCGCGGACCTCGGTCTCACGGCAGAGGTGCTCGCCGCCGCGCTGCGGGCCGAGGGCTTCGATCTGGTCCTCGCGGGCAACCAGTCGACGGACGGCATGGGCGGCATGGTGCCCGTGTGGCTCGCCGAGCTGCTGGGGGTGCCGGCGGTGACGAATCTGTCCGAGGTGACGATCGGCGCCGATGGCGTGAGCGGTGCGCGGGTGAGCGACGGCGCGACCCAGCGGGTCACGGCGCCGCTCCCCGCGGTCGCGTCGATCACGGAGGCGCTGCCGGATGCGCGGTTCCCGAGCTTCAAGGGCATCATGGCGGCGAAGAAGAAGCCGATCGAGGTGAAGAGCCTCGGCGACTACGGCATCGATGCGAACGACCTCGGTCCCTCGCGGGCGATCATGCTCTCGCTCGCGGAGCGGCCTCCGCGCACGGTCGGGGTGAAGATCGTCGACGAGGGAGACGGCGCGCAGCGGCTCGCAGCGTTCCTGGCCGAGAACAAGCTGATCTGACGAGCCCGAAGGGAACATGACGATGACGGAGTTTGCGGCAGACGCGATCCTGGTGCTGGTGGACGTCACCCCTGAGGGCGAGCCGGCGAAGTCGGCGGCGGCGCTGCTGGGTGCGGCGTCGGAGCTGGGGACCCCGGTCGCCGTGGTCGTCGGACCCGAGAGCGCCGCCGAGCAGGCAGCGGAGTTCGGAGCGACGGCCGTGTTCCGGGCCGACGCCGCAGCCGTGGTCGGCGCGGGAGCAGCGGACGCCCTCGTGGCCGCCGCCGCGGTCGTGCGCCCCGACGCGGTGCTCGTCTCGCACTCGATCGAGGGGCGCGAGGCCGCGGCCCGCTTCGCCGCCCGCACCCGCTCCGCGGTCATCGCCGACGCGGTGGCGGTCGCCCGCGATGCGGAGGGCGTGGTCGCGACGAACTCGGCCTACGGCGGGGCGTACACCGTGCAGTCCGCGGTCACCCACGGGGCGCCGGTGATCACGGTGCGGCAGGGCGTGATCGACGCCCGTGCCGCAGCGCAGCCGGTGAATGTCGTGCCGCTGGAGGTGCCCGAGCGCGGCGCGCCGGCGGCCGAGGTGCTGTCGGTGGAGCCGGCGGCCACCGGAGGCTCCAGGCCCGAGCTGCGCGGCGCGAAGATCGTGGTGTCGGGCGGACGCGGGCTGGGCGGCAAGGAGCAGTTCGAACTGGTCGAACAGCTCGCGGACGCCCTGGGGGCGGCCGTGGGGGCCTCCCGGGCCGCGGTGGACGCGGGCTGGATCCCGCAGTCACATCAGGTGGGGCAGACAGGGGTTTCGGTGTCGCCGAATCTGTACATCGCGCTCGGCATCTCGGGGGCGATCCAGCACCGGGCGGGCATGCAGACCGCCAAGTTCATCGTGGCCGTCAACAAGGACGCCGAGGCGCCGATCTTCGAGCTCGCCGACTTCGGGGTCGTGGGGGACCTCTTCACGGTGGTGCCCGCGCTGCTGGCCGAGATCGAGAAGCTGAGGGCCTGACCGTGGCGAGGTACGCGGCTGGACGTGTCCGCCAGGGACTGCCGCGGGTGCCGGGCGGGGAGCCGTGGCCGCCCGCCGGTGCCGTCGCGGGGGATCGCGGAACGCCCGCGCCCCACGCGGTCACCGCCCCGGGTGAGGATGTCTCGCCGGATCCCGGATTCGCTCCGGCCACGGCCGCAGCGCCCCCGTCTTCGGTTCCCGCTCCCGCCGCTTCGGCGAGCGTGTCGGCCGTGGAGCCGGGAGCCGGCTTCACGACGGTGGCAGAGGAGCTCGTGCTGCGGCGCGGACTGCCGCGGAAGCCGGGCGGGGAGCCCTGGCCGCCCGCCGGCACGGTCACCGTGCAGCGCGCCGTCGCGCAGGCCCCGGCCAGCCTCGCCGCTGCGCCGGAGCCCGGACCGTCGTCCGCGCCGCAGGCGGAGGCCCGGGCCGTTCAGATCTCCGATCCCGGACCCCGGGCGGCGGCCACCGGGAAACCGGCTCCCGCTGCCGCACCGGCCACCAAGCGGGAGCCGGTGACGATCGGCTCGCGCACGCTCGGCCAGTGGGCGAAGCTCGTGGTGCTGTGGGCGGTGGGCGCGGTCGTCGCGGCCGCGATCATCGTGCTCGCCGCGCGCGGGGTGACCACCCTGCCGGGGGTGCCCGCGTTCCTGGAGCGTTACCCCGGCGAATACCACCCCGCCGTGCCCGTGGACGAGGGCTTCCCGGCATGGGCGCGCTGGCAGCACTTCCTCAACTTCTTCCTGATGGTCCTGATCATCCGCTCCGGCCTGCTCGTGCGCACGAAGCAGCGGCCGGACGCCTTCTTCGCGCCGAGGCGGGGCGGGAGGAAGGTGTCGATCCACCTCTGGATGCACACCTCGCTCGACGTGCTGTGGCTCGCGAACGGCGTCGTCTTCGTGGTGCTGCTGTTCGCGACGGGGCACTGGGCGCGGATCGTGCCCACGAGCTGGGAGGTGTTCCCGAACGCGCTCTCCGCGGGGCTCCAGTATCTGACGCTGGACTGGCCGCTCGAGAACGGGTGGGTCAACTACAACGCGCTGCAGCAGCTGATGTACTGCGTCGTCGTGTTCCTCGCAGCCCCGCTCGCGGCGATCACCGGGGTGCGGATGAGCGCGTGGTGGCCCGAGCGGGCGGAGCGGCTGAACCGGATCTACCCGGCGCCGCTGGCGCGTGCGCTCCACTTCCCGGTCATGCTGTTCTTCGTGCTGTTCATCGTCGTGCACGTGTTCCTCGTGTTCGCGACCGGTGCGCTGCGCAATCTGAACCACATGTTCGCGGGCAGTGACGCCGCCACCTGGACCGGATTCTGGTGGTTCGCGGCAGGCCTGCTCGTCACCGCGCTCGCCACCTGGGCCGCCCGTCCCCTCGTGCTCGCCCCCATCGCGAGCGTCTTCGGCCGGGTCAGCGAGCGCTGAGGTCTCCGGCCCGCCCTCGGGAATCCGCCCGTGGCCCGGCCTAGGGTCGCTGCGCCCGGCCTAGGGTCGCTGCGCCCGGATCACGTGGAAGCCCTTGTCGCGCGCGACCCGATCGACGTCGAGCTCGGGGAACTCGGCGGCGATCCAGCGCTGCAGCGAGTCCGCGCCGAGGTGCTTCGCGACCACGAGGCGGGCGATGCCTCCCTCCGCGAGCCGGGGGAGCCACGCCCGCAGGATCCCGTGCAGCGCCTCCTTACCGACGCGGATCGGCGGGTTCGAGCGGATCTCCGCGAAGCGCAGCGCTGCGGGCACCTCCTCGGGGGCGGCCACCCGCACCCGCGCGAGGCCGAGCCGCTCCGCGTTCAGCCGGGTCAGTTCCCGCGAGCGCTCGTTCACGTCGACCGCCCACACCTCGCGCTCCGGCTCCTGCAGCGCGGCGTGGAGCGCGATCGGCCCCCAGCCGCAGCCGAGGTCGAGCAGCGGGCCGGGGGCCGCGCCCGGGTCCGCCTCGGCTCCCGCGTCCGCCTCCGCAGCGGGGTCGTCCGCGGCGTCCTCCCCGACGACGCGCAGCAGCACCGCCGTGCCACGGTCGAGCTGCTCCGGGCTGAACACGCCGCCAGACGTCACGACCGTGCGCGGCGCCCCCGCGAGCCGCACTTCGATCTCGCGGGTGCGGAACTCGCCGGCCGGTGTCTCGGAGAAGTAGTGCTGCGTCACCCCCTCAGTATCCCAGCCTGGGCCACCCCTCCTCACCTCGGAATCCGGCCCGGTCAATCCGAGCCGGCACTCGCGGAGCTCAGACGAACCGGGCTGGAATCTCGGATTGGGCGGGGAGCGGCGTGCGTCGGGGTGGCGCATTCCCAGGCGGGGCTGACAGCATGGACTGCGCCGCCATGGCGCCTGCACAGCGTGCGGGCGCGGTGACCACGGCGACGACGCACACCACTGAGCGATTGCGGGGCTCATGACGCAGACGACCGAGCGCGAGGCGGCCGCGGTCGCCGCGATCGCACGCCGGATCGCCGATGAAGTCGGCACGGCCGTGGCGGGGAAGCCCGCCGAGATCGAGAGCGCCGTGGCCACCTTGCTCGCGGGCGGCCACCTGCTCATCGAGGACGTGCCGGGAGTGGGCAAGACGACGCTCGCCTCGGCGCTCGCGCGCAGCTTCGGCGCCCACGCCGTGCGCATCCAGTTCACCTCCGACATGCTGCCCACGGATGTGACGGGCGTCTCGGTGTTCGACCAGGCGACGCGCGAGTTCCGCTTCCACGAGGGGCCTGTGTTCGCAAACGTGGTCGTGGCCGACGAGGTGAACCGCTCGACGCCGAAGACGCAGTCGGCGCTGCTGGAGGCGATGGCGGAGGCCAGGGTCACCGTCGACGGCACCGGCTACCCGCTGCCCGAGCCGTTCATGGTGGTCGCCACCCAGAACCCGCAGGACATGGAGGGCACCTTCCCGCTGCCGGAGGCGCAGCGCGACCGCTTCATGACGCGGATCTCGCTCGGCTACCCCTCGCTGGAGGCGGAGGTCTCGCTGCTCGAAGCGCGCGAGGCCGGGAGCGCGCTCGCCGGGATCGAGGCGGTCGTGCCGCTCGCGCAGGTGATCGCCGCGCGGCGCGCGGTCGCGCGACTGCACCTGGCGCCGCCGGTGGCGCGCTACCTCGTGAGCATCGTTGCGGCGACGCGCGAGCATCCCGGCGCCGTGCACGGGGCGAGCCCGCGGGCCTCGCTGCACCTCGCGCAGATGGCGCGGGCGCGGGCGGCGATGTCGGGACGCGCCTTCGTCTCTCCGGACGATGTGGCGACGATGGCGGAGATCGTGCTGAGCCACCGCATCGTGACCGGCGCGCTCCACGCCTCGGCCTCAGAGGCACTGGCGGCCGCGGTGCGGATCGTGCGCGAGGTGGTCGCGCGCACCGGGGTGCCCGGGCTGTCATGAGCGCGAGACCCCGGCGGCTTCGCGCCCTGCCGCTGAGCCCGACCGTGGCGGGCGCCGGACTGCTCGGCGTCGCGGTTGCGGCGGGCATCGGCTGGGGGTTCGCGGGGCTGCGGGATCTGCTGGGTCTCGTGGCGCTCGCAGCCGGGGCCCTCGCGGTGGCACTGCTCTGGCTGCTGCTGCTGCGCGCGCTGCTGCGCCCGCGGGCGGAGATGATGAGCGAGCGGCGGACGCCGACCGCAGGCGAAGAGGTGACGGTCACGGCGACGCTGTGGCACGGTCTGCCGCTCGCGCAGCGTGCGGAGCTCGCTTGGCGGGGACCGGAGGGCTCACGCGAGCTGCCGGTGCTGCTGCCACGGGGTGCGGCCGCGCGGCAGAGCTCCGGGTGGCTCGTGCGGCGGCGCGGTGCGCAGCTCATCGCGGTCGAGGCGCTGCTGGTGACGGACCCGCTCGGACTGCTGCGACTCCGGATCCCGTTGCGTGCGAGCGCGGAGTTGCTCGTGCTGCCGCGTCCGCTGCCACCTGAGCGCCTGCCCGACGAGCTTGCGGGCCGCGGAGGCGTGCGCGGGACGAGCTCCGGAGCATTGGCGGGAGCGCCGTCGGGCGGAAGCGGCGGTGCGGCGGCCGAGTCGAGCGGCGGTCTGCGCGAGTACCGCCCCGGCGATCCGCCCCGGCGCGTGCACTGGAAGCAGAGTGCGCGACAGGACCGCCTGCTCGTCCACGAGCCCGAACGCGGGGCGGGGGAGCGGATCGCGACCGCGCTGCTGCTCGACGCCGAGGCCTACCCGGGAGGCGCCGAGGACTTCGAGTGCGCGGTGTCGCTCGCGGCGGCGCTCGTGACGCGGCGGGCCGGGACCGGGCGGCAGGATGAGTCGCCCGGGCGCGCGACGGATCTCTGCACGGTGCGTGCCGGGGCGGCCGGGCCGCGGGTCGAGCGCCTCGGCTCCTCGCCGTCGGAGGCGCTCCGCGCGCTCGCGCTCGCCGAGCCGGACGGCGGTGGTGCTCGCGGCCCCGCGGACGGCCCGGCCGCCGCTTCGGCCGCCCCCGCCGTCTTCGCCCCCACCGTGATCGTCACCGGGGCCGTCACCTCCGCGGTCGCTGCGCTCGCCGCCGCGAGCGCAGCCGGGGTGGTGGTCGCGGTGTCCGAGCGGGGGGCCGGGGGCGAGCGGACTCCCGGGACCCGGGCACCGTTGCCGCCGGGCTGGAAGGTGCTCCGCCCGTTCCCCTCCGGGGACCCCGAGCCGCTCGCCGGTGACATCGATCCTGCTCGGCTCGCGGGGGCCGAGCGGTGAGCGCGCAGGCGACCGCTGCCCGCGCAGGGCGCGATCCCGCGTCGCCGATCCGGGCGAACCGCACGCCCGGGGCCCGAAGCCTCGGCGCCCCAGCGCCCGGCTCGACCCGCCGTTCCTGGCGGCCCCTGCTCGCAGCGGCGCTGCTCTGGGCGCTGTGGGCGGTGTGCCTGATCGCGCTGCGCGAGCTCTTCGTCGGCGCCGCCTGGACCGGACGCGCGCTCGTGCTCGCCGCCGCCGTGCTCGCCGCCGCGGGGGCGCTGCGCAGCCTGCGGCCGCGCTCCGGCACGCTCGCGTGGCTGCTCGGCGCGCTGGCGGGCGCGGCGCTGCTCGGCTGGTGGGGGCTTGCCGACGGGCGGCTCGCGGCCTGGCTGATCGCCCCGCAGCAGGCCCTGCAGCAGACCTGGCTCGCCGTCTCCGCCGGGGTGCCGCCGATGGAGCTGAGCGGGCCGCTGCTCGACGTCGTCCTGGCGGCGTGGTTCGCCGGACTGCTGCTCTCCGTGCTGCTCTCCGCCCGCTTCGGCCTGCTGCTCGCCGCGGGGCTGCCGTCCGCGCTGCTCATGCTGGCGCCGGTCACCGTGACCTCGCTGCGCGTCTCGCCGCCGCTGCTGCTCGCGGCGGGTGCGCTGCTGCTGCTGTTGCTGTGGCTCGAGGCGCCGCCGGCGGCGGGCCGGTGGCGCGGGATCGCGGCGGCGGGGATCGCGCTCGCCCTCGCGGCCGGGATCATGGCGGCGCTGCCGCCGAGCCGGGACCGGGTGTGGAACGCGAGCGCGGTGTCGGTGGGCCCGGTCTCGGCGAGCGTGCCCGATGTGACGATCGCGCTCGGCGAGGAGCTGCGCTCCGGCAGCGGCACGGTCGCCTTCGACTATCGCGTGGATGACCGCGCCGCGCCGGTGCGCTTCACGCTTGCCGTGCTCGATGACTTCGAGCGCGGCACCTGGCTGCCCGAGGACGCCCTCGACGCCTCCGGCGCCACGGTCGATGCAGCCCGGAACGGGGGCGGTGCGACGGGTGGCGGCGCGGATCCCCGTCGCCGCGAAGCCTCGGTGACGGTGCGATCGCAGGGGCTCGTGAGCTCCTGGCTGCCGCTGCCGCAGACCGTGCAGCGCGTGGAGGCGGTGGACGGGGACTTCGACCCGGGGAGCTGGAACTGGGTCGCGGGCACCGCGACCGCGCGCTCCGACACCGCGCTTACTCGGCCGCGGGACGCCTACCGCGCCGTGGTGGGCCCCGAGGCCTTCGGGTCGCTGCGGGTGGCCGAGCGCTACACCGCGGAGCAGCTGGCCGAGTTCGATCCCGAGCCCTACACCGAACTGCCCGCGGGCATGCCGGCCGCGATTACGGAGGCCGCGCAGGAGGCGACGGCCTCCGTCGACGCGGACCTGGAGCTGCTCCGCTCGAATCCGGGCGGGGCGATGCACTACACGAGCGGCACCGTCGTGCCCTCCGGGCTCGGCGAGGAGGCGACTCGTGAGCTCCTCACCGCGGCCTCGCTGGAGCAGTGGTTCCGCTCCGGCGACTTCGCCTATGACGTGAGCGCCCCGTACGAGCCCGGCCTCGACAGGAGCGACCCCTATGCCGTGATGGAGACCTTCCTCGAGCAGCGCAGCGGCTACTGCGTCCACTACGCCTCGACCTTCGCGGTGATGGCCCGCTCGCTCGGCCTCCCCACCCGCGTCGCGGTCGGCTACGTCTCCCGGCCCGCGGACGACGGCTGGACCCCGGTGCGCGCCCGTGAACTGCACGCTTGGCCGGAGGTGTTCGTGACCGGGATCGGGTGGGTCGCCTTCGAGCCCACCCCGGGCGGGGCCGGCTACCGGGCCGAGACCGGACAGGCCACGGTTTCGGCGTCGGCCCCAGCGGGGGAGCAGTCGTCGCCACTGCAGGCCCCGGACACGCCGATCGAACGCGAGCAGCCGCAGGATCCGGCGCGCCCCGACGCCATCGAGCCGGGTGCGACTGCCGAGACGGAGCCGGGAGCAGCCACGGCGACGGGCCACGCCGTGCCCGCCCCGCTCGCCGCGCTGCTCGGGACGCTCGGGGTGATGCTCCTGCTGCTCGGCATCGCCCCCGCGCTGCGGGCGCTTCGCCGCGCGCAGCGGATGCGGCGCGCCAGGAGAGGCCACGATCCCGCCTCGCAGCTGTGGGCGGAGTTCGTGGACACGGCCGCGGACCTCGGCCTGCACCGACCGGGCGCGGGCGGCACCCGGGCGCGCACCCCCGAGGCGCTGGTCGAGCACCTGGCCGGGCGGGGCCTGCTCGGTACCACGGGCGCGGAGGCGGCCGGGGCGCTGGCTCGCGCCGTCGTGGCGGAGCGCTTCTCGGGCGCCGCGAGCACCGCCCCGTCCCGCGCCGAGGCTCGGCTCGCAATCGGCGCGCTGCGCGCAGGGGCACGGCCCCGAGCCCGCTGGCGCGCCGCGTTCCTGCCCCGCTCCGTGCTCGGCCGGTAGGACGTCTCGGCCGCCGCTCCCGCCCTCGCCTCCGGCGGCGCTGCGCCGAGGGCGAACGGGCGACACGCCCGAGCGCGCAGCGCATACACTGGAGACCACATGACTCATCGCTCCGCAGAAGACCCAGCCCCCACCGACGCCGACGTCGACACCGAAGCCGCGACGCACGCGCCGCCGCGCGACGCCGATCCCGCAGCCCGTCCCGACCCGCTCGACCGGGTGCTTTCACGCACCAGGGGCGCGGGATCCGCCACCGTCATCCGCGAAGCCGAGCGCAGCTCCTCGCTGCTCGACGGGGAGGCCCAGGCGCTCGGAGACGCCGCCCACGATCAGCTCGCCGAAGACCTCGAACTCATCCGCATGGAGCGAGAGGACCGGGCCTCGCTGAAGCGCGTCGCCGGCCTCTCCACCGAACTCGAAGACGTCACCGAGGTCGAGTACCGGCAGCTGAGGCTCGAGAACGTCGTGCTCATCGGCGTCTACTCCGGCTCGAACCGCAGCGGGGCGGAGGACGCCGAGAACTCGCTGCGCGAGCTCGCCGCCCTCGCGGAGACCGCGGGCGCGCGCGTGCTCGACGGCCTGCTGCAGCGCCGCGCCCACCCCGACCCGAGCACCTACCTCGGCAAGGGCAAGGCACAGGAGCTCGCCGAGCTCGTCGCGGCCGTGGGCGCCGACACCGTGGTCGCCGACACCGAGCTCGCGCCCTCGCAGCGCCGAGCCCTGGAGGACGTCGTCAAGGTGAAGGTCATCGACCGCACCGCCGTCATCCTCGACATCTTCAGCCAGCACGCGAAGAGCCGCGAGGGCAAGGCCCAGGTCGAGCTCGCGCAGCTCGAGTACCTGCTGCCCCGCCTGCGCGGCTGGGGCGAGTCGATGTCGCGGCAGGCCGGCGGCCAGGTGGGCTCCGGCGGCGCCGGCATGGGCTCCCGTGGCCCCGGCGAGACGAAGATGGAGCTTGACCGCCGCAAGATCCACACCCGCATGGCGAAGCTGCGCAAGCAGATCGCCGGCTTCGCGCCCGCCCGCGAGGCGAAGCGCGCCAACCGCAAGCGCGGCGAGGTGCCCTCCGTGGCGATCGCCGGCTACACGAACGCCGGCAAGTCGAGCCTGCTCAACCGCCTCACCGGCACGCAGGAGCTCGTGCAGAATCAGCTCTTCGCGACGCTCGACACGGCGGTGCGCCACGCCGAGACCGATGACGGCCGCAGCTTCACCTACGCCGACACGGTCGGCTTCGTGCGGCAGCTGCCGCACCAGCTGGTCGAGGCCTTCCGCTCCACCTTCGAGGAGGTCGGCGAGGCGGACGTGATCCTGCACGTCGTCGACGGCTCCCACCCCGACCCGGAGGCGCAGCTGCGCACCGTGCGCGAGGTCATCGCGGAGGTCGACGCGCAGGGCATCCCCGAACTGGTCGCCTTCAACAAGGCGGATCTGCTCGACGACTCCCAGCGGCTCGTGCTGCACGGTCTCGCGCCGGACGCGGTGTTCGTGTCGGCGCGCACCGGTGAGGGGATCGAGGAGCTGCGGCGGCGCATCGACGCCGCGCTGCCGGTGCCGGACCGGGAGCTCACGGCGGTGATCCCGTACGACCGCGGCGAGCTCGTGGCCGAGCTGCACGAGCGGAACCGGGTGCTCGCCACCGACTATGTCGAGGACGGCACGCGGGTCCGCGCCTACGTCACCGCGGAAATGGCCGCGAAGCTCGAACCCTACGTCGCGTAGGGGCCGCGCAGGCCGCCGCGGGGAGCACCCGGACGGGGTCCGGGCTCCCGCGACGGCCACTGCGCGCCCACCGGGCTCGGCGTCTCGAACACGGGGCGGCTCAGACGGCCTGCGGGAAGGTCTCGGCGGCGCGCTCCGCGAGGTGACGCAGCGCCTCGGGCACGTCGCGCCCCTTGCGGGCCATGGTCTGCGCCCAGAGGCGCCCTGCGCGATAGGACGATCGCACCAGGGGGCCCGCGAGCACGCCCGCGAAGCCGAGCGCGTCGGCCTCGGCCTTCAGTTCGACGAACTCCTCGGGTCGCACCCAGCGATCGACGGGGTGGTGCAGTCTCGAGGGGCGCAGGTACTGGGTCAGGGTGAGGATGTCGCAGCCCGCGTCGCGCAGTTCGCGCATCGTGCTCGTGATCTCGGCGCGGGTCTCGCCCATGCCGAGGATCAAGTTCGACTTCGTGATCATGCCGGCGTCGCGGGCCTGCGAGATGACGCCGAGGGAGCGCTCGTAGCGGAAGCCCGGCCGGATCCGCCGGAAGATGCGGGGCACCGTCTCCAGGTTGTGGGCGAAGACCTCCGGGGCGGCGTCGAAGACCCGCGCGAGATCCTCGGGCCGCCCGCCGAGGTCGTCGGCCAGCACCTCGACGCCCGAGCCCGGGTTGAGCGCGTGGATCTGCCGGATCGTCTCGGCGTAGAGCCAGGCGCCCGTGTCGGGCAGGTCGTCGCGCGTGACGCCCGTGATGGTGGCGTAGCGCAGCCCCATGGTGCGCACCGATTCGGCGACGCGACGCGGCTCGTCAGTGTCGAGGGGCAGGGGCTTGCCGGTGTCGATCATGCAGAAGTCGCAGCGGCGCGTGCAGATGGAGCCGCCGATCAGGAAGGTCGCCTCGCGGTCCTCCCAGCACTCGAAGATGTTGGGGCAGCCGGCCTCCTGGCAGACGGTGTGGAGCTCCTCCCGCTGCACGAGCGCGTGCACATCGCGGTACTCCGGGCCGAGGCGGGCACGGGTCTTGATCCACTCGGGCTTCTTCTCGATGGGGATCTCGGCGTTGCGCGCCTCGATGCGCAGGAGCTTGCGGCCCTCGGGCTCGGGCCGGACGCCGGTGGCGGGCAGGATCCGGGCGCTCACTCGGCGGCCTCCGCGAGCGCGGCGGCGAGCCTCGCCGAGAGCGCCGGTGCGATGTCCGCGGGCGCGATGCGGCGCCCTGCGAGTTCACTGAGCGTGGTGACCCCGGCGTCGGCGATGCCGCAGGGGATGAAGGTGCCGAAGGGGGCGAGATCGTTGCAGCAGTTCACGGCGAGCCCGTGGGTGACGACGCCGCCCGCGGTGTGGATCCCGATCTGGGCGAACTTCGAGGGAGCCGGGGCGCCCGCGTCAGCCCACACGCCGGTGCGGCCCTCGATGAGGAAGCCGGCGACGCCGAAGTCGGCGGCGGTGCCGATGATGACGCGTTCGAGCGCGCGCACGAAGTCCACGACCCGGAAGCGCTCGCGCAGCCGGATCACCGGGTAGACGACGAGCTGGCCGGGCCCGTGCCAGGTGACCTTGCCCCCGCGGTCGACCGGGATGACCGGCGTACCGTCGCTCGGGTACTCCTCGGGCAGCGCCCGCCGGCCGGCGGTGTAGACGGCCTCGTGCTCCAGGATCAGCACCGTGCCGCGATCCCGGCCCTCGCGAACGCGCTGCGCCGCTGCGCGCTGCAGTTCGAGGCCGCGTGCGTACGGCACGAACTCGGGCGCGAGGCCCGCGGTGACGAAGCGGGGCGAATGCGGCGGAGCGCTTGAAGGGCGGTGGTTCCGGAGAGCGGGTTCGGGATCAGCGGCGGACGCCTCGGAGGGCGCCGCGAGTGAGGATCGCATGCCCGCCAGAATAGTTTTACCGGGTGCAACAAATCAAGTCGACGAAGAAAGCGGGCCGCGCTTCCGGCTGGAAGCGCGGCCCGCTCTGCGTTGCGGACTGCGGTGCGGTCAGACGGAGCGGAAGACCGCCACCACGCGCCCGAGCACCTCCGCGTGATCGCCGAGGATCGGCTCGAAGGCGCTGTTGCGGGGGAGGAGCCAGGTGTGCCCGTCGCGACGGCGGAAGACCTTCACCGTCGCCTCGCCGTCGAGCATCGCGGCGACGATGTCGCCGTTCTCTGCCTCGCGCTGCTGGCGGATCACCACGAAGTCGCCGTCGCAGATCGCGGCGTCGATCATCGAGTCGCCCACCACGCGGAGCATGAAGAGCTGACCGTCGCCCACGAGCTGGCGGGGGAGCGGCACGATCTCCTCCACCTGCTGATCCGCGGTGATCGGCACGCCCGCCGCGATCTGGCCGACGAGCGGTACGTAGGCGGCCTCCTCGGGCTGCTGGGCCGGGGAGTCCGCCACCGCGGCGCTGGTCCCGGCGAGCTCGACCAGGATCTCGAGCGCGCGCGGGCGGTTGGGATCGCGGCGGATGTAGCCGCCGAGCTCGAGCCTGCTGAGCTGGTGGGTGACGCTGGAGAGCGAGGACAGGCCGACCGCGTCGCCGATCTCGCGCATGCTCGGCGGATAGCCGCGGCTCTCGACCGAGCGGGCGATGTACTCCAGGATCGCCTGCTGCTTCTCGCTGAGAGGCTTCACGGACTGGGGCGAGGCAGCGTTGCTCATCGCTGTTCCTTTCTCGGCCGGGGCGGTGCTCAGGTCGTGCGATCCGTGAGTGTCAGTGGTTGCTGATTCAGTGATCCCGTTGTTCGAAACCCTAGCCGCTGCCCGTGAACGCGGGCAAACACACCTTCGAGTGTCGGGAAAAACATCGAAAGTCAGTTTCGATCCGGGGCTTGCCGATTCGAACAATCGAAGATATATTCGAAACAGATGTTCGCTCGGCCTGGCTGACGAGGATCGACAGAAGGGACGGCAAGATGAACGCCACGATGGACGCCACAATGAACGTGCAGGCTCTTCGCGCGCAGGCAGTGCCCGCAGGGGCCGTGCCCGTCGAAGCCCCCGCTCACGTCACGGGCAGGCTGCGCCTCACGCGCCGCGGACGCGTGGTGCTCGGCGGATTCGCCACCGTGCTCATCGCCGGGCTGCTGGCCTTCATCGCCGCGCTCGGCGCTCCCCAGGCCATCGCCAGCGACGCCGAGGGGGGCGAGCAGCAGTTCCACTACGCGGTCGTGCAGCCCGGATCATCGCTCTGGGAGCTTGCGTCCGAGCTGGATCCCGCCGCGGATCCCCGCGACCTCGTCGCCGAGATCGTCCGCCTCAACCAGCTCGAAGGCTCCGGCGTCGAGGCCGGCCAGCCCCTCGCCGTGCCGCTGCGCTACTCCGAGAGCTCCGGTGTCGTCTCCGCCGACGAGCTCGGCCTCTGATTCGATTGCCGGCCGGCTATGGGCCGGCCTCTGAACTTTTGGCCGGCCGGCTATGGGCCGGCCTCTGAACCGATGGTCGGCCGGCGATGGGTCGGCCTCTGAACCGATGGTCGGCCGGCGATGGGCCGGCCTACGAGCCGATTGTCAAGCGGCGCCGGCTTCACCTGTGAAGTCGCCCGGCTGCGGCCGTGGCAGCCCGCCGCGTCGGCGGGCAAATAGAATGGGGCGGTGACCAGCCTCAGCGATCTGCCCCTCCGCGACAACCTCGTCGGCCTCGAACCCTACGGTGCGCCGCAGGAGCCCGTGCCGGTGAGCCTCAACGTCAACGAGAACACGCACCCGATCCCCGAGAACGTGGTCGCCGACATCGTCGCATCGCTTGCCGAGGCGGTGCGCGGCGTCAACCGCTACCCCGACCGCGAGTTCATGGAACTGCGTGAAGCGCTCGCAGGCTACCTCGGGCACGAACTCGTCCCGGAGCAGATCTGGGCGGCGAACGGCTCCAACGAGGTGCTCCAGCAGGTGCTCCAGGCCTTCGGCGGACCCGGCCGCACCCTCCTGAGCTTCACCCCCACCTACTCGATGTACCCGCTGCTCGCCTCCGGCACCGACACCGAGTGGATCGGGGTGCCCCGCCCCGACGACTTCGCGCTCACCGCCGAGGGCGTCGCCGCCGCGCTCCGCGAGCACCAGCCCGACATCGCGATCCTCTGCGGCCCCAACAACCCCACCGGCACGCCCACGGAGCGCGAGGTCATCCGCGCCGCGTATGACGCCTTCGACGGCATCCTCATCGTCGACGAGGCCTACCAGGAGTTCGACGCGGAACGGCCCAGCTCCGTTGAACTCCTGCCCGGCCGTCCCCGGCTGCTCGTCTCCCGCACCATGAGCAAGGCCTTCGCCTTCGCCGGCGTGCGCCTCGGCTACCTCGCCGCAGACCCCGCCGTGATCGATGCGCTGCGCCTCGTCCGCCTGCCCTACCACCTCTCCGCGCTCACCCAGGCCGCCGCCACCGCGGCGATCCGCCACTCCGGAGAGATGCTCGCCACCGTCGCCGACATCCGCGCCCAGCGCGAGCGGCTCGCCGCCGCCCTCACCGGGCTCGGCTACCGCGTCCACCCCTCCGGGGCGAACTTCCTGCTCGTCGGCGGCTTCGCCGATCCCGCAGCCGCCTTCGAGGCCCTCCGCGCGCGCGGCATCCTCGTCCGCAACCTCGCCATCCCCGGGCACCTGCGCATCACCGCGGGCACCGAGGCGGAGACCAGCGCGCTCATCGAAGCCATCACCGCGCTCGGCGAGCCCCCCGCAGCCGACTGAGCGGCAGAGGCCGGAAGCGCGCGCCCATCCCGCCTGACGCACCTCGCACGCTCGCCGCACGCGCCGCCGACCGCTCGCTCAGGCCGGCCGGCGGCGCGTCCGCTCAGTGGTGGAGCAGCACCAGATCTGCGGCGGCGACATGGAAGGCCGAACTGCGATCGACCGGAAGCTCCTCGTCGGCGGGCACCCGAGCGGTGAGCTCCGTGCCGTCCGTCGTCGTCAGGCGTACCAGCATCTCTTCGCCCGTGTAGACCTCGCGGCTCGGCGTCGCGGCGAACGCGAGCGCCGCCCCGTCGCCCGTGCCGGGCTTCACGCTGCCGCTGCGGAATGCGACCGCGTCCCCCGGCTGCGCGCCGGACAAGCCGCTCACCGGCAAGCCTGCCGCGACGGCGCGCGTGCCGTCGGCGGCCACCTCGCCGAGTTCGAGGATGTTCTCGTAGCCCACGAAGTCGGCGACATAGCGCGTCTCCGGCGAGGAGAAGATCTCCCGTGGCGTGCCGGCCTGCTCGATGCGGCCGCCATTCATGATGACGATGCGGTCCGAGATCGCGAAGGCCTCCTCCTGATCGTGCGTGACGTAGATCGAGGTGTGCCCGAACTCGTCGTGCAGGCGGCGGACCTCGTCGCGCATCTTCACGCGCAGCTTCGCGTCGAGGTTCGACAGCGGCTCGTCGTAGAGCATCACCTCTCCCGCAGCCACGAGGCCGCGCGCGAGCGCGATCCGCTGCTGCTGGCCGCCGGACAGCTCATGCGGGTACCGCGAGGCGTAGGCCGACATGCCCACCGCTTCCAGGGCCCGCTCGGCGGCAGCACGCTGCTCTGCCCTGCTGCCCTGCTTGCGGCGGCGGAGCGGGAACTCCACGTTCGACAGTGCCGACATGTGCGGCCAGATCGCGTAGCTCTGGAAGACCATGCCCACGCGGCGCTTGTGCGGTGGCACGAAACTGGCCCGCTCACCATCGGCGACGGTCTGCGCGCCGATACTGATCCGGCCCGAGGTGGGCGTCTCCAGGCCGGCGACGCAGCGCAGCGTCGTCGTCTTCCCGCATCCGCTCGGCCCGAGCAGCGTGACGAACTCGCCCTCCGCGACGTGCAGGTCCAGGGCGTGCAGCACACGCGTGGCGTGGAAGGTCTTCTCCAGGCCTTCGATCACGATCTCTCCCATGGGAGGCTCCTTCTGGTTGCGGGGCGGCGCTACAGCGCGCCGCCCTTCTGGTCGATCATGTGCGCGGCAGCCGACACCACGAAGGCGATCTGGGCGCGCACCACCCGCGCAGCCTCCTCGGCGTCGCGTGCCGCGATTGCCGCGGTCAGCTCGGGGATGAAGGGGTGGCCGAGCTTCTCCTGCCACACTTCGGAACGGTAGGTGTCGCGCCAGGCAGCGGAGATGCTCAGCTGCCGGAACTGCGAGACGAGACGGCGGGATCCGGCGAGCGCCACGATGGCGCAGTGCAGATTGAGGTTCGCCTCGAGGAAAGCGTCGAGCTCTTCGGAGTTCCGCGGTTCACGCGCGGCGAGATCCTCCGCGAGGCGGGTGATCTCCGCGATGGTCGCATCCGAAGCGGAGGCGAGATACTGCTGGATCACCCCCGACTCGATCGTCTCCCGTGCGCTGTACAGATTCTCGACGAGCGAAGCGGTGATAGGGGTCGGGACGAACGCGCCCCCGGGCTCGCGCGACACCAGCCCCTCCGCTTCGAGCCGCACGAGCGCGTTGTATACGGATGGCTCGTCCGACTGCACGATCGCGGCGAGCTCGCGCACGGCGATCGGCTCGCCCAGGGGCGTGCCACGGCCGAGCACGCGGAGACGGACCCGGTCGTAGGCCTCCGTCTCGAGCGAGGTCCGCTCCAGGGCGTCGAAGCGTCCGCGGAAGTAGGCGAGCGGATCACCGGGACGCGCCTGCGCGGCCGTCACCTCGCCAAGGAACACGGTGTGGGTGCCGCCGATCGCGGTCTCTGCGACGACGCACTCGATGGTCGCGAGCGCGCCGTCGATGAGCGGCAGGCCCTGCTCGCTGAGCGTGTGCGAGACCCCGGAGAACTTGTCGGCGCCCTTGCGGCCGAAGTGGGCGGCGAGGTCGCCCTGATCGACGGCGAGGATGTTGATCGCGTACCGGCCGGCCGCGACGACGTGATCGTGCGTGGAACTGGAACGGTTGAGGCAGGCCAGCATCATCGGCGGATCCATCGAAAGGGACGACACCGCCGAGGCGGTCGTGCCGTAGAGGACGCCGTCGTGGTTCGTGGTGATGACGGTCACCCCCGAGGCGAAGTGGCCGACGACGTGCCGGAACGCGGCCTGATCCATCTGCGCAAGCTGCTCGTTCATGATTCTCCGATCGAGAGGAGGGAGGAATTGATGGCCTTGCCCGGGCCGAAGCGAAGGGCGCTCGGGCTCGACATCAGCTTGCCGAGCAAGCCCAGCAGGATCTGCTGCTCGGGGTCGGAGAGCGGCGAGAGCCACTCCTGCGTGAGTGCGAGGTGCCGGCGGTACGTCTCCTCCGTGCTGGCCACGCCCTCGGGCGTCAGAGACATCACGATCGAGCGCTGATCGGTGGGGGAGTCGACCGTGGTCACGTAGCCGCGCTCGGTGAGCGTCTTGCGCGCCGAAGAGACGGCGGCGCGGCTCATCGAAGACAGCAGGGCGACGCGTCCGGGTTCCAGCGGGCCGCGCACCCACAGCGCGAAGCAGACGCGGAAGCTCGCCCAGGTGAGCCCCTCGGGGATGATTCCCTCGAGCTCCACCTCGACCGCCATGAGCTTGTGGAGGCGGCGCAGGATCATGCCGACGGGGACGGCGTTGCTGCGCCCGATGTCCCCGAGCCGCTCGCGCGCCCGATCCTGGGCGTCGGCGACGAAGCCCTCGAAGGTCTGGGGCGAACGGGAAGATTCTTCGTCAGTCATGGTCTGCTCCTGCCGTTCCGATGGTCTTCAGCTCACAGTATGCGTCGAGACCGGCCCGCCCGCCCTCGCGTCCGAGCCCCGACTCGCGCATTCCCCCGAAGGGCATGCCCGGGTCGGGAACGGGGGTGCGGTTGACCCAGGTCATGCCGACGTCGAGTCGGCGGGCGAGTCGTTCGCCCGCGGCCTGGTTCGCCGTCCAGATCGTGGCGCCCAGCCCGTACGGCCCGGCGTTCACGGCGTCGACCAGCGCGTCGAGATCCTCGTACGGGACCAGCGGCAGCACCGGCCCGAACTGCTCCTCCTGCACGAGCTCGCCATCCGGGTCCGGCCCGGTGACGACCGCGGGCCGGACCCCCAGGAATCCGGGGACGGCTTCGGCGCCGCCGGTGCGGATCGTCGCGCCCTCGCGCTCCGCACCCGCGAGCAGTCCCAGCACCCGGCGGTACTGATCCTCTCCGGAGAGCACGGGGTGGCTCGCCTCGGGATCGTAGGGGCTTCCCACGCGTGCCGCGTTCGCGAGCTCGACGAGGCGTTCCGTGAGTGCGCCGAGCACCCCGGGAGGTGCGTAGACGCGCTTGACCGCGACGCAGGCCTGGCCGCTCGATGCGAACGCGGAACGGAAGATCTCTGGGGCGACCCGTTCGACGTCGGCATCGTCGAGGAGGATGGCCGGGTCGTTCCCGCCGAGCTCGAGTTGCAGGCGGGTGATCGTGGCCGAGGCGGCCGCCATGACCTCCCGTCCGGCCCGGCGTGAACCGGTGAGCGTGATCATGCCGACGCCCGGGTGGGCGACCAGGGTGCGGCCGAGCTCCGCTCCGCCGGGAAGCACCCGGAACACCCCGGGCGGAAGCAGCGGCCTCGAGAGGCTCTGCAGCATCAGCGCAGACAGCGGGGTCTGGGGGGAGGGCTTCGCGATGACGGTGTTGCCCGTCAGCAGTGCGGCGGCGAGCTTGTTCACGAGCATGAGCAGCGGCATATTGGCCGGTGTGACGGCTGCGACCACGCCCACCGGCTCGCGCACCAGACGGAGACGACCGGAGGCGTCGTCGCGCAGGACCTCTTCCGGGATGTCGAGGCCCGCATGGTGGCGGAGCGAGCCGATCGCGGCGCCCACCTCCATGGCCGCCGAGCGCTGCAGCTTGCCGTTCTCGAAGCAGATGAGATGGGTGAGGAGTTCTTCCTCCGCGGCGAGCGCGTCGGCGAGCTCGGTGAGCGCGCGTCGCCGGGGCGCCGCATCGAGCCGCCACTCGCGCAGCGCGTCGCGCGCCGCCTGCACCGCGGCCCCCACGTCCGCCGGCTCGGCGTCGCGCAGCTCGAATGCCCAGTCGAGCCGCCACGGGACGCGGACGCGGCTCACTCCCGGGGTGCCGGGCGGGGCTGTGATGCCCCGGGTGCGCAGCGTCTCGGCGATGCGGTCGCGCCAGTGCTCGGCGCTGGTCTGATCGTGCACGCGGGTCTCCAATCAGCGGGCGAGGTCGGGGGTGCGTCGCAGGAAGCGGTCTGCGACGGCGAGCACGGTGAGCAGCGTGTTCGCGGAGGGGACGGTGGGCAGCACTGAGGCGTCGCAGACGCGCAGGCCCTCGATGCCGTGAACGCGCAGTTCGGGATCGACGACGCTGTCGCGGTCTCCCGCTGCGCCCATGCGCGCGGTGGAGGTGAGGTGCATCGTGTCCTTGACGCCGGCGAGCAGCTCGCGGTCGTCGCGCGGGGCGCGTACGGGGCCGAGTGCGCGCGAGGCGAAGGCGTCGTGCTGCATCAGCTCCAGCGTGCGCGCGACGCCGTCGCGTGCGCGGTCGAGGTCGCGCGGGTCCGAGAGCAGCCGGAGCTCGAAGTGCGGATCCTGGCGCGGGTCTGCCGAGGTCAGGGTCATGTGCCCGGTGCTGAGTGGTTGCTCGAGGGACACGGCGACGCCTGCGGTCGGCTGCCCGAACCAGTAGTTGTGGTTGGTGGCGAGCAGCATCATGTCGTTGCTGCGCCCGCCCGGGAGTCCTGAGGTGTAGCGGAGGATCGTGTTCGTGGGGCGGTTGCCGACACTGCGCTGTTCCTCCTCGCGCACGCTCACCTCCGCGAAGACCACGGCGTGGTCCTGGGCATGATGGCCGACGGGCAGATCGGCGACGGGGTCGATGCCCAGGGCCCGCAGATCCTCGGCGGGCCCGATGCCCGACCTCCACAGCATCGCGGGCGTGTGCACTGCGCCCGCGCAGAGGATCACCTCGCCCCCGGGTGCGAGCGGGTATTGCGTGCCCTCCGCATCGAGCACCGCGCGGGCGCGATCGCCGGAGAGGAGCACGCGGTCGACGTGGGTGTCACCGTGGATGGTCAGATTGGGGCGGCCGCGCACCGGATCGAGCCAGGCGTGGTTGGTGGAGACGCGCAGGCCGTCGCGGATGTGCATCGCGAAGGGGGAGACGCCGCTCGAAGCGGGGTCGTTGTGGTCGGGGGCCCAGGGGTGCCCGGCGTCGAGGGCGGCGTCGCGCAGTGCGCGGTCCATGCCGCCCCAGCCGCTCTCGGGTTCGCGATACACGGGGAAGGGGCCGCCGGTGCCGTGCCAGGGGGCGTCGGGGAAGTCATGTTCGTCCTCGATGGCGATGTAGCTCTCCAGCATGTCCTGCGGGCCCCAGCCTGTCGCCCCGAGCGATTCCCAGTGGCGGAAGTCGTCGGGGACGCCGCGGATCGCGTAGAGGCCGTTGACGGTGGAGGAGCCCCCGAGGCCGCGTCCGCGCCGGTAGGGGAAGACCTCATGGTCGGTGCCGCGGCGTGCGGTGGCTCCGTGGAAGTAGAACTGAGGGCTGCGCATGGTCGGGGGAGCCGCGAGTTGCATGCCGAGTCCGCGCGTCCGGTCGCGGAACTCCTCGGGGGTGTCCTGCCCGAGATAGTCGGGGCCGGCTTCGAGCAGCAGCACCCGGCGGCCGGGGTCGTCGCTGAGCCGGCTCGCCACGACGGCTCCGGCGGAGCCGCCGCCGACCACGATCACATCCCACATTCGATGACTCCTTCGTCCGTGCGGCGCCCGCGTCCCAGCTGGCGGGAATCGCCGCGGAAACACAGTAACACCGTGAATCGAAATAGTACACGTCTGAATCAACTTTTCAGCTTCAACCGGAAGAACGGCGTTTTTCGGCGGGGTAACTAATTAATATCTTGACTAACCCGTGAAACTTTGTTTAGCTCATCTCGGTCACCTCGTGGCCCGCGCCCCGAGCACCTCGGGACGACGGGCCGGGCCCCCACCCATCAGAAGAATGGAAACGACAATGGCGTTGTACACACGAACTCTGCTGACCGCGACCAGCCTGGTGGCGGTCGGCGCACTGACGCTGAGCGGCTGCTCCGCGTCCTCCGACCAGGGAGCGGCGGCCAGCGGCCCCGACTTCGACGGACTGGGACTCTCGGCCGAGGTCGAGAAGGAACTCGCCTCGCTCTACGAGTCCGCGATCGAATCCGGCGACACCGAGGTGATGATCTACGCGGGACACCACGATGAGTTCACCGCGATCTACGAGGGCTTCGAATCGCGCTTCCCCGGGCTGACCATCTCCACCGGCAGTTACTACGGCGCCGAACTCCAGTCGCTGCTCGAAGCCGAGAACCAGACCGACAAGCACGTCGCCTCGGTGATCTCCAACCCGAACGGCGACCGCTACGCCGAGCAGGGCTTCGTCGAGCCCTACGAGGTCGCCACCTGGGAGGCGAACCCGGCGCTCGAGGGCCGGGTGGATCCCGTTCAGATCACGGACGAGGAGCACATGTACTACTCGCCCTGGGCGCTCATGTTCAACATGTCGTACAACACCGAGGCGCTCAGCGAGGACGAACTGCCGGCAAGCTGGGAGGAACTCGGCGACGCGAAGTGGGCCGGCCAGCTCACCTTCATGAACCCCGCCACGCCGGGCGGCACCTCCACCACGCTCACCCAGCTCGTCAACGCCGGGGTGCTCGACGACGGCCAGCTCGAGGCGATCGCCGCGAACACGAAGATCGTTGCCAGCGATCAGCTCGCCCTGCAGGGCATCTCCTCGGGCGAGTTCGCGCTGCAGCCCCTGTCGGCCATGACCTCGGTCATCAACGCCGCGAACCAGGGCGCTCCCGTAGCCCCGATCCTGCTCGACAAGAACAACGTCATCGCCTCGGAGAAGTGGATGCTCGCCGCGGGCGCCCCGTCGCCCGACGCCGGCAAGCTCTTCCTGAACTACCTCCACACGGTGGACGCCCAGGAGCAGGCACTCACCTCGGGCAATTTCCCGATCAACCAGTCGCCCGAGCTCGAGTCGCCCTACGGCTGGCCCGCGCTGCAGGACGTCGACTTCGTCGTCTATGAAGCGCAAGACGTGCTCCGGCCGGCCACGCAAGAGCTCACCCCGACCTTCCAGTCGCTCTTCGCGGAGTAGCGGCCGAAGCACCAGCCAGCGGGCAGCGGCACCGGCCCTGACGCCGGAGCCGCTGCCCGGACGGGAACCGCAACCCGGAGCCCGCCCGTCCCGAACACAAGGAGTTCTGATGAACGAAGTCGTCGCCGATCCGATCGCCGCGGAGCTGCTCGCCCGCATCGACCGTCTCGAATCCGTCCAAGAGATCACGAAGCTGCACAACGACTACGTCCGCAACCTCGCCGCGCGGCGCTGGGACGCCGTCGCCGAAGCGTACACGGACGACGCGATCTGCGACATCCGGCTGCACGGCGTCCACCAGGGCCGGAAGGCGATCCGGGACATGTTCTCCGAGGAACTGCTGCCCGTCGTGCACTCCAACGACGGGTACATCCTCTCCTCACCGAACATCACCGTCACGGGAGAGACCGCGCACGCGATCTGGACGTGGCACCGGCTGCAGGCCGACTTCAAGACCTCGCTCGGCTGGATGCGCGTGTGGGGGCCCTGGTCGGAGGGACGCTACGACGCGGAGTACCGACGCGAGGACGGCGTCTGGAAGATCTCCAAGCTGTGGTTCCGCGTACACGCGCCGGATCACGACGACGACCTCGCCGCGGCAGCAGCGGAGAACGCGATCGTGGGCGCCATGCGGGCGGGAACGCCGTGAGTGCCACCCGCGGCCGAACGCTCGGCCGACTGCGCTCCGGGCTGACGAACCCGCAGATCAGCGCCGTGATCGTCTGCGCGATCTGCTTCCTCGCCCCGGCCGCCATGGTCATCCAGGGCGCCTTCCGCTCCTCGGCCGTCGGTGACACGGAGTGGACCGGCGCCGCCGTCGCCGGGGTCCTCGGCCGGTCGCGCACCTGGGAGGTCGTCTGGACGACCGTCAGCATGGGCGTCGTCACCGTGCTCATCTCCACCCTCGCCGCGGCGACCTTCGCCGCCATCTACACGCGCACGCGCACGCCGCTGCGCAAGCTCATCCCCGTCGTCATGGGCCTCGTCGTCGCGACACCCGGCCTCTTCTTCGCGATCTCCTGGGGGCTGCTCGGCAACCCCCGCATCGGGCTCGTCAACGCCGCCCTCGCCGAGCTCTTCGGCGAAGCTGCGCGGGTCGTCAACATGGAATCCTGGTGGGGGGTCGTCTTCGCCTCGGTGCTGCGGCTCATCGCGCTCCAGTTCTTCCTCCTGCTCGGCCCCTTCATGGCGATGGACAACTCGCTCGACGAGGCCGCCCGCATGAGCGGGGCGAGCCCCGCGCGCGCCTTCTTCCAGATCCAGATCCCCGTGCTGCTGCCGACGATCTCCGGGGTCATGATCCTGGCCTTCATCCTCTTCCTCGAGTCCTTCGACACCGCACAGGTGCTCGGCGTCCCGGCCGGCATCTTCGTGATCCCCACAGAGATCTACGCCTACCTGTCGCAGTCCACCGGTCCGCAGTACGCGGAGGCGAGCACCATTTCGATCATGCTGATGATCGTGCTGCTCCTCCTCGTGGTGGTCCAGATCAAGGTGCTCGGACGCCGCTCCTTCACCACGGTCGGCGGCAAAGAGGCGCGCGGGCTGCTGCGCGACGTCGGTGCCTGGAAGTGGCTGTTCACCGCGCTGATCGTGATCTTCACCCTCCTCGCCACGATCCTGCCGACCGTGCAGCTCGTCATCGTGTCGCTCTCGCCCTTCCTCGGATCCTCCGGGGTGTACAGCCTTGCGAACTACGAGGAGATCCTGAACTCTCCGCAGATGATGGAGGCCTACGCGAACACTGCCACGATCGCGGCGATCGGCGGGCTGCTCGCCGTGACCGCCGCCACGATCCTCACCTGGGCGGCGCGGTTCCGCACCGGCCCGCTGGCGCGCATCATCGAATTCAGCCAGTGGCTCGGCCTGGCCATGCCCGGCCTCGTCCTCGCACTCGGCGTCCTCTGGCTGTTCCTCGCGGTGCCGGCACTGCATCAGTTCTACGCCACGCCCGTCATCCTCATGTTCGCGCTGTTCGTGATCACGATCCCCATCGCCAGCCGGGCCACCTCCGGGGCGATGGTGCAGATTCCCCGCTCACTCGAGGAGGCCGCCTGGACGAGCGGGGCCTCCAAGGGCACCACGCTCGTGCTCATCATCGCGCGGCTCATCCTGCCGAGCTTCATCAGCGGATGGATCCTGAGCTTCATCATCATCTGCGGCACGCTCTCCGCGCCCCTGCTGCTCACCGGACCGAAGTCCACGTTCCTCTCGGTCGAGGTGTACAAGCTCTACGCAGAGGGGCGGGCCCCCGTCGCGGCCGCCGCATTCGTGCTGCTGCTCATCGGCTTCGCCGTGCTCTACGTGGTGGCGCTGCTGCTGCGTCAGCTCGCGCGCCGGCTCGGGGCGGAGCCCGCCGGTGCGGTCGGCCCGCGCCGGGCGCTCCGCGAACCGCGAACCGCAGCGACCGGCGAGACCAGCCCCACCCAAGTCATCGCGGTGCGCGCATCCGCGCAGCGCGGCGCATCGCCCTCCGACAGTGAATGAGGTACCCGCAATGGCGCACATGCACCTGACCACCTTCGTCATGCCGCTCGGCTACCACCGGAACAGCTGGTGCCGGCCGGGAAGCCGCGCCGAAGAGGTCCCCGGACTCGGCTTCCTCAGCGACATCGCCCGTATGGCCGAGGAAGCCAAGCTGGACGCCCTGTTCTTCGGCGACGTCGCGCACGCCACCTCGACACTGCGCGGCGACACCATGATGAACGGCTTCTACGAGCCCATGACGACGCTCGCCGCGCTCGCCGCGCGCACGGAGCGCATCGGCCTCATCGGCACCCTGTCGACCTCGCTGTACGAGCCATACAACGTCGCCCGCCTGCTCTCCTCGCTCGACCACCTCTCCGGCGGCCGCGCAGGCTGGAACATCGTCACGA
The DNA here is from genome assembly GCF_002982315.1 of Leucobacter massiliensis. Classification (GTDB taxonomy): domain Bacteria; phylum Actinomycetota; class Actinomycetes; order Actinomycetales; family Microbacteriaceae; genus Leucobacter; species Leucobacter massiliensis. The sequence continues at coordinate 192,553 of NZ_MWZD01000017.1, forward strand.
GCGCCGACGGATATCGAAACTTCGGCATCGAGGCCGCGCCCGAGCCGGAAGAGCGCTACCGGCGCTCCGAGGAGTTCGTGCGGGTGGTCGAGGAGCTCTGGGACAGCTGGTCGGACGACGCCGTCATCGTCGATCGCGCCGAGCGACGGTGGCTCGACCCGGAACGGCTGCGGCGCATCGACTTCGAGGGCGACTACTTCCGCGTCGAGGGGCCACTGAACATGCCGCGCTCGCCGCAGGGGAGGCCGGTCCTCGTGCAGGCGGGATCCTCCGGGCCCGGAATGCGCCTGGGCAGCGCCGTGGCGAACATCATCTACACGGCGCAACCGGATCTGCAGCAGGCCGTTGAATTCTCCGCCCGGATGAAGGCCCTTGCCGCCGAGCAGGGCCGTGAGCCGGGCGAGGTGAAGGTCATTCCGGGAATCGTGCCCGTCGTCGCCGACAGCCAGGCGGAGGCCGATGAGATCGCGGCGGAGCTGAGCTCGTTCCTCGACGTGGAGCAGGGGCGCCTGCAGATCGCCGGCGACCTGCAGGCCGATCTGTCGGATCTCGAGCTCGACGAGCCGATCCCCGCCGAGCGCTTTGCGAGCATCGGCACCCTGTCGAGCCGGCAGGGCATCTACCGGCGCAAGTCGGTCGAACAGGGTCTGAGCCTGCGCGAGCTGATCTACGACCGGGCGCGCTCGACCGGGCACCAGTGGGTGGCTGGCACCGCCGAAACCGTCGCGGACCGGATGCAGCAGTGGTTCGAGGCGGGGGCCTGCGACGGCTTCAACCTGAACTCGCCCTACAACCCCGACGGCTTCGAGCGGATCTGCACGAAGCTGGTCCCGGAGCTCCAGAATCGCGGGCTGTTCCGCTCCGAGTACACCGGCGTGACGCTGCGGGACCACCTCGGGCTGCCGCGACCCGCCAACCGCTTCGGCGGCGCGGCCGACGCGGAGCGTGCCCGATGAGCGCCCCCGCAGGGCAGGACCGTCACGGGGCCCGCGTGATCACCCGACCCGGCAACGACCCGGCGACTGTCGTCGGGAAGCCCCCGCCGCCGCCGCTGCGCCACGAGATCGTCGAGCACCCGGGCCTGATCGTCGAGCGCGACGCCCCCGTCGCGATGCGCGACGGCACGCGCATCTACCTGGACGTCTACCGGCCCTCGCGCGAGGCCTCCGGGCTTCCCGTGCTGCTCGCCTGGGGGCCCTACGGCAAGCACTGGGTGACGAGCCGCACCTTCAGCGGCTCGGGTGTCGACCCCGCCTGGGTCTCCGAGTTCACGGGCTTCGAGTCGCCCGACCCCGCCTACTGGACCGCGCACGGCTACGCCGTCGCCTTCGCCGACCCGCGGGGTCTCTGGCACTCGGAGGGCGACTTCTCGCACAACGGCCCGCAGGAGCGGGACGACCTCTACGACACGATCGAGTGGCTCGGGGCCCAGTCCTGGTCGAGCGGCAACGTCGGCATGCTCGGTGTCTCGTACCTGGCGGGCAGCCAGTACCAGGCGGCCTCGGTGCGCCCGCCCTCGCTCAAGGCGATCAGCCCGTGGGAGTGCTTCGCGGACTGGTACCGCGAGTTCGCCACGCACGGCGGGATCCCCGAGACCGGCTTCCGGCCGCGGGTCTCTCAGAACGTCTCCTACGGGCTCAGCCGGACCGAGGACACGGCGGCGAATCTCGCGGCGCACCCGCTCGACGACGAATACTACGCAGGCAAGTACGGTCCGCTGGAGGACATCGAGGTCCCCGCCTATGTCGTGGCCTCGTGGAGCGATCACGGCCTGCACACCCGCGGCACGCTCGACGCCTTCGCGCGGATGGGATCCGAGCAGAAGTGGCTGGAGGTCCACGGCCAGAAGAAGTGGGCCTACTTCTACGATCCGGAAAGCGTGGAGCGGCAGCGCGCCTTCTTCGACACCTTCTTGCGCGGCGAGGAGCGCGGGATCGCAGGCTGGCCGCGGGTACGCGTCGAGCTGCGCGACACGGGCGACCCGCGCGACAGCGCGTGGCGCACGCTCGGCCAGTGGCCGCCCGCCGGCGGGCTGCGGGAGCTGCATCTCGAAGCCCGCGCCGGCGAACTGCAGGAGGCCCCTCCCGCGGCCGCCGGCGAGACGCGGCTCGACGCGAGCACCGGCAGTGCGAGCTTCCGGCATGTGTTCGCGGAGGCCACCGACATCGTCGGCCCGATGTCCCTGCGACTGTGGCTCAGCGCCGACGAGGCCGAGGACGCCGACGTCTTCGTCATCGTGCGCAAACTCGACGCGTCCGGACACGAGGTGCTGTTCCCCTTCAACGCGCTCTTCGCCGACGGGCCGGTCGCGCTCGGCTGGCTGCGGGCCAGCCACCGCGCGCTCGACGAGACGCGGTCGACGCCGCTCGTGCCCGTCCACCCGCACGACGGTGAGCAGCCGCTCGAAGCCGGCGTGCCCACCGCCCTCGACATCGAGATCTGGCCCTCGGGGACGCGCTTCCATCCCGGGGAGTCGCTGCTGCTCACCGTGCAGGGCCACGACTTCCGCAAACGGCCCCCCGCGGACGGGGTGCCGCCGCTGCAGATCCTGCACGAGGATCTGCGCAACCACGGCCAGTGGCGCCTCCACACCGGCCCCGAGCACCCCAGCGTGCTGCGCTACCGCGTGGAGGAGGGGAGCGCCGGAGAACCCCGATAGAATCGACTCCATGACTGCCCAGACGCGCACCGCCTCGCTCGACCGCACCACGAGCGAGTCGCAGATCAGCCTGAGCCTCGACCTCGACGGCAGCGGCGCCTCCGACGTCTCGACCGGAGTCCCGTTCTTCGATCACATGCTCACGGCGTTCGCGCGGCACTCGCTCACGGACCTGACGGTCCGAGCCGAGGGAGACGTCCACATCGACGTGCACCACACCGTCGAGGACACGGGGATCCTGCTCGGGCAGGCGATCCTCGAGGCCCTCGGAGACAAGCGCGGCATCTCGCGTTACGGCGACGCGCTCGTCCCGCTCGACGAGGCGCTCGCCCAGGCCGTCGTCGACATCTCGGGCCGCCCCTACCTCGTGCACTCGGGCGAGCCGGCCGGATTCGAGTTCCACCTGATCGGCGGTCACTTCACGGGATCGATGGTGCGGCACTTCTTCGAGGCGCTCACGCTCAACGCCCGGCTCACGGTGCACCTGAAGCTGATCGAGGGGCGGGATCCGCACCACATCGCCGAGGCCGAGTTCAAGGCCTTCGCACGCGCCTTCCGGCAGGCGAAGGCGCTCGACCCGCTCGTCGCCGGCGTCCCCTCCACCAAGGGAGCCCTGTGACCGCGAAGCGGGTCGTCGTGCTCGACTACGGCTCGGGCAATGTCCACTCGGCGGTGAAGGCGCTCGCCCACGCGGGCGCCGAGGTCGAGCTGACCCGGGACCGCACCGCAGTCGCGGAGGCGGACGGGCTGCTGGTGCCGGGCGTCGGCGCGTTCGACGCGGTCATGCGCCAGCTCCGGGCCGTGCGCGGGGACGAGCTCATCGACCGCCGCCTCGCGGGCGGCCGGCCCGTGCTCGGCATCTGCGTCGGCGAGCAGGTCATGTTCTCCCGCGGCGTCGAGCGCGGCGTCGAGACCGAGGGCCTCGCCCAGTGGCCCGGCAGCGTGCGCGAGCTGCGCGCCCCCGTGCTGCCCCACATGGGGTGGAACACGGTCGAAGCGCCGGCGGGCACGGCGCTGTTCGACGGCATCGAGGACGAGCGCTTCTACTTCGTGCACAGCTACGCCGCCACCGAGTGGACGCTGGAGGGCCGCGGTGAAGCCACCCGCCCGCTCGTCACCTGGGCCGAGCACGGCGAGCGCTTCGTCGCCGCCGTCGAGAACGGCCCGCTCAGCGCCACGCAGTTCCACCCCGAGAAGTCGGGGGAGGCGGGGATCCGCCTGCTGCGCAACTGGATCTCGACGCTCTAGCGCGATCGACCGCACCATCTTCGACCCCAGCCCCGAAGGAGACCCCCACCCATGACCGAGCTCGCGACCGGCCCGCGACTGCAGCTGCTGCCCGCCATCGACATGGTGGACGGCAAGGCCGTCCGCCTCACGCAGGGCGAGGCGGGCACCGAGACGAACTACGGCAGCCCCGTCGACGCCGCCCCCGACTGGGTCGAGCAGGGTGCGGAGTGGATCCACCTCGTCGACCTCGACGCCGCCTTCGGACGCGGCAGCAACGTCGCGGTGGCGCGCAAGATCATCAAGCGCGCGGGGTCGGTGAACATCGAGTTCTCCGGCGGGATCCGCGACGACGAGAGCCTCGAGGCGGCGCTCGACATGGGGGCCAGGCGCGTCAACCTCGGCACCGCGGCGCTCGAGAACCCCGAGTGGACGCGCGCCGTGATCGCCCGCTACGGCGAGCAGATCGCGGTGGGCCTCGACGTGCGCGGCGAGACCCTCGCCGCGCGCGGCTGGACCGAGGAGGGCGGCAACATCTGGGAGGTGCTCGACCGGCTCGAGGACGCGAACTGCCCGCGGTACGTGGTGACGGACGTGACGAAGGACGGCACGCTGCGCGGGCCGAACATCGAGCTGCTCAGCAAGGTGTGCGCGCGGACGGACCGCCCGGTCGTCGCCTCGGGCGGCGTGTCGAGCCTCGACGACGTGGCGGCGCTGCGCGAGATCGTGCCGCTCGGCGTCGAAGGCGCCATCGTGGGCAAGGCTCTCTACGACGGCGCCTTCACGCTCCCGGCGGCGCTCGACGTGGCCGGAAGGCCCTCCTAGGGCGCCATGGCGATCAAGAAGCTCCCCTCGACCGGCGACGCGCCGCGCTCGACCGGGGTGCCCGAGAGCCTGGTCCCGGGCGGCGCCGCCGACTCGGCCGGCTTCCCGTGGGCGGGACGCACCTTCGAGCATCACGAGACCGCCTTCGCCGGGGACGACGGCCGGGCGCCGCAGGCGTTCGCCGAGGCCGTCGAGCGCCTGCGCGGCGCGGCGAGGGCGGCGACGCCCCACGCCACCGCCGATGCGCTCGCGGAGCTGGCCGAGGCGCACGCCGAGGCGCTCCTCGCGCTCTCCGCGAGCCGGGTGCTGATCCCGCTGCTCGCCGAGGCGGGCGGCACGGGGCTCACGCCCGACGGCCGCACCGTCGACAAGTCGCAGGAGCTCTCCATCGTCACGGTCGCCTCTCCGGACGGCCGCACCGTGATGCCCGTGTTCAGCTCGGTCGGCACGATGCGCGCCTGGCACGCCGAGGCGCGGCCGATCCCGGTGCCCGGCCCGCAGGCGGCGCTCGCCGCGGCGCAGGAGCAGACCGAGCTCATCATCGTCGATCCGGGCACGCCCGAGCGCGAGTTCGGCGTGCGGCGCACGCAGCTGGAGGCCGTGGCGCTCGGCGAGCGGACCGCCCCCGCCTGGGCCGACCCGCGCGTCCTCGACGCCTTCCGGGCCTCGCTCGCGGGTGAGGACCGGGTGCTCGGGATCGCCCTGCTGCCGGGAGACCCGCAGGCCCGCCTGCTCGCCCCCGAAACCGATGTGGTGCTGCGGATCGCGGCCGGTCTCGACCGCGCCGCGCTCGGCGGTCTCGTCGGCGAACTGCAGCAGCGCTGGGCGCGCGACGCCGTGATCGCGGCGCGCGTCGACTCGCTGCGGGTGCGCCCCGTGGCGGGTTGAGGCGCGAGGATCACGCGAATCCTGCTACGCTCGCGGGGTATTTCGGGAAACGTGAAGGAGTTCTCAGTCATGCCTCAGCGCACGACCGCCCCGTCCAATGCGTCCGCCGCACCGCCGCGCGCCGAGTGGACCGGGCAGTTCGGCTTCATCCTCTCGGCCATCGGATCCGCGGTAGGGCTCGGCAACATCTGGCGCTTCCCCGGGGTCGCCTACGAGAACGGCGGCGGCGCCTTCCTCATCCCCTACATCGTGGCGCTGCTGACGGCGGGGATCCCGATCCTCTTCCTCGACTACGCGATCGGGCACCGCTTCCGCGGATCCGCGCCGCTCGCGCTGCGCCGCATCGCGGGGCGCTTCGGCGAGGGCATCGGCTGGTTCCAGGTGATGATCTGCGTGTTCATCGCGATCTACTACACGGCCGTGCTGGCGTGGGCGGCGAGCTACTTCATCTTCTCCTTCGATCTGCGCTGGGGCGATGACGCGACCGGCTTCTTCACCGGGGACTACCTCCGCCTCGCCGACAGCAGCTTCACACTCGACTTCGTGCCGGCGGTGCTGATCCCGCTCGTCATCATGTGGCTCCTCACCATCGCGGTGCTCGGCGCCGGCGTGGTCAAGGGCATCCAGGCGGCGAACCTCATCGCGATGCCGCTGCTCGTCGTGGGGTTCCTGATCCTCGTGGTGCGGGCGCTGTTCCTGCCCGGCGCGGTGGACGGGCTCAACGCGCTCTTCACGCCCGACTTCGCGGCGCTCGCCGATCCGACGGTGTGGATCGCCGCCTACGGCCACATCTTCTTCTCGCTGTCGGTGGCCTTCGGCATCATGCTGACCTACTCCTCGTACCGGCGTCGCCGCTCGAACATGACCACGCCCGGCCTGGTGGTGGCCTTCGCGAACTCCTCCTTCGAGATCCTCGCCGCCGTCGGCGTCTTCGCCACGCTCGGCTTCTTCGCCTTCCAGCAAGGCATCGCCGTCGATCAGCTGGAGGGTCTCACCGGGGTGGGCCTCGCCTTCATGACCTTCCCGGCGATCGTCGCGGAGATGCCCGGCGGCCAGTTCTTCGGAGCGCTGTTCTTCGGGTCGCTGGTGCTCGCGGGCCTCACCTCGCTGATCTCGATCCTCGAGGTGATCCTCGCCGGAGTGATCGACAAGTTCGGGATCCCGCGCCGCACGGCGGTGTACAGCATCGGGGGCGGGCTCGCGATCGTGTCGATCCTGCTGTTCGGCACGAGCACCGGGCTGATCGCGCTCGACACGATCGACAACTGGGCGAACAACATCGGCATCGTCTCATCGGCGATCGTGATGACCGTGACGGTGCTGTGGGTGCGGCGTGCGGGCGGCGAGCTCAGCCGGCACCTGAGCGCGCTGTCCACCTTCCGGGTGGGGCGCGGCTGGCTGTTCTTCGTCTCGCTCGTGGTGCCGGTGGTGCTGGGATTCATGCTCGTCGCCACGATCCGGCAGCTGTTCCAGGAGCCGTATGGCGGCTATGACGAGCTGTACCTGCTGATCGCGGGATGGGGGTCGATCGCGATCATGGTGATCGGGGCGATCGCCCTGACGGCGAGTCCGTGGCGCTCCGATCCCGAGCGCTTCACACCGTGGCCGTCGCTGCCGGTCTCCCGCGCGGCCGGCGCTGAGGGAGGTGCGCGATGACCCCGATCGCGATCGTGTTCCTGTGCCTGTCCATCGTCATCGTCTGGGGCGGGCTCGTCGCCAGCGCCGTGTTCCTCGCGCGCCGTCCGGAAGTGGACGAGTACCCGCCCGGCGGCGAGGAGGCGGATCCCGCGGAGGGACCGCACTTCCCCATGCGCGACACCTGATCGCCGAGAGCGGCCGGGCCGCGACGGGCCGTGCCGCGACGGGGCGTGCCGCGCCGGGCCGTGCCGCGACGGGGCGTGCCGCGCACGGGGACCCGGCGCACCGCGCGCGGCTCAGAACACGTTGAGCAGCACCACGTAGCACGCGGTGCCCGCCGCGATGCTCAGCAGCGCGCGCCGCTTGCACGTCAGGTGCACGATCACGGTGACGGCCGTGGCGGCGGCGATCGCCCAGAGGTACCCGGGCCGGGCGAGGATCTCGTCGCGCAGCACGGCGATCACGAGGATGCACAGCAGGCCTGCCGGCATCCAGATCCCGAGGCGCTGCACGAGCCGGGAGCGGCGCAGCGGCTTCAGGATCGCGAAGGGCAGGGCGCGCAGCCCGAAGGTGATGAGGCCGCTGATCGCGATGGCGGCGATGAGGTAGGGGATCGCGGCCTCGGTCACGGTCACGATGCGTCCTCCCGGGCCGGCCCCGCCTGCGCGCCCCGCCCGGTTCGCCGCTCCGCCCACAGCGACACCCCGAAGCGGAGCACGAGCAGCGCGGTGAAGAGCGCGAGCCCCAGCAGCAGCGCCGCATCGGGGGCGAGCAGGATCGCCGCTGTCATGGCGAGGCCGGCCAGCACCACCGAGGGGATCTCGCGGCGGCTGCGCACGGCGTCGAGCGTCATCACGATGAAGAGGGCGTAGAGCGCGAACTCGAAGCCCTCGATCGGCTCGGGCAGAGCGCTCGCGATGGCGACGCCCAGCAGGCCGCCCGCGACCCAGTAGGCCTGCATGGCGAGCTGGCCGGTGACGATCCGGGCCGAGCTCAGGCGCTCCGCCGGGATCAGGGCGTAGGTGGCGTAGGCCTCGTCGATGAGCGCGTAGAGCGAGTAGGCGCGGGGGAGACCGGGGCGGACGCGGCCGAGCGGGAAGGAGAAGGCGTAGAAGACGTGCCGGAAGTTCAGCGCGAACACCGTCGCCGCGATGGTGAGCAGCGGCGTGCCCGCCGAGAGCAGGCTGACCAGGAGCAGCTCGACCGAGCCCGCGAAGACCCCGACGGAGAGCGCGGGGGCGAGCCACCAGGGCAGGCCCGCCTGCACGACGAGCATGCCGAGCGCGACGCCGAGGGGGAAGATCCCGATGCCCACGCCCAGCGAGTCCGCGAGGCCGGCGCGACGCTCGGACGCCGGGGCGGCGTCGGCAGGGGCGAGGGGAGCGGGCATGGAATCATTGTGCCGCAGAGAACGAGCGCAGCGCGTGTGCGCCGACGATCGTGCGGGGTCGGGCCGGTTCATGCCGGGCCGGGGATGGAGTGTGCCGAGGCTGCCGGCACAGGGACCGGATCGGGGCCGCCGCCGTCAGATGACCGAGCCGGTGTACTTCTCTCCGGGGCCCTTGCCGGGCTCGTCGGGAATCGCCGAGGCCTCGCGGAAGGCCAGCTGCACCGAGCGCAGCCCGTCGCGCAGCGGACGTGCGTGCGAGTCGCTGATCTCGGGGGCACCGGCCGTGATGAGGCCCGCCAGGGCGTTGATGAGCTTGCGCGCCTCGTCGAGGTCGGTCTGGGTTTCCGGGTCGTCGGCGAGCCCGCACTTGATCGCGGCGGCGCTCAGCAGATTGACCGCGGCCGCGGTGATCACCTCCACCGCGGGCACCTCGGCGATGTCCCGCGCGGCCTGCGCGGCGGCATCCGCCTCCGGGTCCGGTGACGGGGCGGTGGGCAGCGGGTTCTCGGTCATCTCGTCCTGACTGTATCGGCGGCTGGTGTGCTAGGATGGTCCGTGGTTCTCGGTGTCCTACCGAGATGCGGAAGTGGAGATTCTCCCACCCGGCACCGCCTTCTAGGTTACCGGGTAGTTGGCACCCCGTCGCTCACGCGGCAGCTCAAGGGTGCGGGCGGCGCGTGCGCGGCCCTGATCTCCGTCCGTCGCTCCCCGAGCGACCATCACCCGAGATCAGAGGAGCCTGCGATCAGCGATCCCCGTACGAATGACAGAATCCGCGTCCCCGAGGTGCGACTGGTTGGACCCAGTGGCGAGCAGGTCGGTGTCGTGCCGATCGAGACTGCGCTTCGCCTGGCGGCAGACGCCGATCTCGATCTCGTCGAGGTTGCCCCGAACTCGAAGCCGCCCGTGGCGAAGATCATGGACTTCGGCAAGTTCAAGTACGAGGCCGCCCAGAAGCAGAAGGAAGCCCGCCGCAACCAGGCGAACACGGTCCTCAAGGAGGTCCGCTTCCGCCTGAAGATCGACAAGCACGACTACGAGACGAAGACGAAGCGTGCCGTCGGCTTCCTCTCGCAGGGCGACAAGGTGAAGGCCATGATCCTGTTCCGCGGCCGCGAGCAGTCGCGTCCCGAGATGGGCGTGCGCCTGCTGCAGCAGTTCGCGGAGGACATCGCGGAGTTCGGCACCGTCGAGTCGTCGCCGCGCATCGACGGCCGCAACATGGTGATGGTGATCGCCCCGCTGAAGAACAAGTCCGAGGCGAAGGCCGAGCAGAACGCCCGCCGCGCCGAGGAGAAGGCCACCCGCAAGGCGGACAAGGCGGCCGGCGCCACCGCCGGCGAATAGATCTGCGGCGGGCTGCCCACGCAGCCGCGCCGTGTACGACGCAGCCGTTTTCGGCGCGCACACGACAAGGAGAAATCGATGCCCAAGCAGAAGACCCACTCCGGGGCCAAGAAGCGCTTCAAGGTCACCGGATCCGGCAAGCTGATGAAGCAGCAGGCCGGCATGCGCCACAACCTCGAGGTCAAGGCCTCGAAGCGCAAGCGCCGCCTGAACGCCGAGCAGGTGCTCGCCAAGGGCGATGCCAAGCAGGCGATGAAGCTCCTCGGCCACTGATTACGGCCCGTCACCACCCAAGACTTTTCGTAAGGAAGAACTGAAATGGCAAGAGTCAAGCGGGCCGTCAACGCCCACAAGAAGCGTCGCGTCATCCTGGAGCGCGCCGAGGGTTACCGCGGACAGCGTTCGCGCCTCTACCGCAAGGCCAAAGAGCAGGTCATCCACTCGCTCGTCTACTCCTACAACGACCGCCGCAAGAAGAAGGGCGACTTCCGCCGCCTGTGGATCCAGCGGATCAACGCCGGCGCCCGCGCCAACGGGCTCACCTACAACCGCTTCATCCAGGGCCTCGGCCTCGCGGGCGTCGAGGTCGATCGTCGCATGCTCGCCGAGCTCGCCGTGAACGAGCCGAAGGCCTTCGCCTCGCTCGTCGAGGTCGCGAAGAACGCGCTCCCCGAGGACACCTCGGCCCCCAAGGCCGCCTGAGTCCCCTCGCTGCTCAGCCCCGCCGTCCGGTCCCCGGGCGGCGGGGTTTTGCGTTCCGTGCGGGTGCGTCTCGGCGGCACCCCGCTGCGGCGCGGGTGCCGGCCGGGCGCGCCGCCCTCCCGCGCTAGGCTGGTGCGGTGAGCACGCCGAACGCCGATGAGACGATCCTGAGCAATCCGAAGGCGCTGCGTGTGCGCCGTGCGGCGGCACTCGCGCGCAAGAAGGAGCGCGTCGCGCAGGCGCGCTTCCTCGTCGAGGGGCCGCAGGCGGTGCGGGAGCTGCTCGTGCACCGGCCCGAGCTGGCCGAGACGGTCTACGCGACGCTGGGCGCGGTGAGCTGGCAGCACGAGATCGACCGGCTCGCCTCCGACGCGGAGGTGCGCCTGGAGCGGGTCTCCGACGAGGTGCTGGCCGCGGTGAGCGAAACGGTGCATCCGCAGGGCGTCGTGGCCGTGGCACGCACGTGGAGCACGCCCGTGAGCGAAGCGGTACGCGGCGCACGGCTGGTGGCGGTGCTGCACGAGGTGCGGGATCCGGGCAACGCGGGGGCGGTGCTGCGCGCCGCCGACGCGGCCGGGGCGGACGCGGTCGTGTTCGCGGGGGAGAGCATCGATCCCTTCCACCCGAAGGTGGTGCGCTCGACCACGGGGTCGCTCTTCCACCTGCCGGTCGTCGTGTCGGGCGGCCTCGACGAGCTCGCGGGGGAGCTGCGGCAGGCGGGGCTGACGCTGCTCGCGGCGGACGTGCGGGGAGACGATCTGCTCGGCGCCCGCTCCGAGGGGGTGCTCGCGGGAGCCGTCGCGTGGATATTCGGCAACGAAGCGCGGGGGCTGAGCGCCCAGGATCGGGCCCTGGCCGACCGTTCGCTGAAGCTGCCCATCTTCGGCGCCGCCGAGTCCCTGAACCTGGCCACCGCCGCGAGCGTCATCCTCTACGAGACCGCGTTTGCGCAGCGGAGAGACGCGTGAGCCCTCCACCGCGCGCTGCCGCTGCGGTGCTGCGCGCAGCGGCAGCGCGCCCACGGGCGGGGATCAGCCGCCTTCGAGCAGTGCCGCGCCGATGAGCTCGCCCGGCTCGAAGCCCGGGAGGATCGCGAAGACCGCGGAGCCGGTGTGCGTCACCCACTCGTTGAGCAGGTCCAGCTCGTCGAGGCGGCGCTGGATCGGCACGAACTGGCGCAGCGGGTTCCGCTGGTAGCAGGCGAACAGCAGGCCCGACTCGCCGCCCTCGTCGTAGTTGGCGCCGCGCCGGAAGATGCGCTCGGAGGGGTCCTCCGAGTGCGCGCGCCTCGCGTGGGCAAAGCTCGGGATCACCGGCAGGCCTTTCGCGTCCTTCGCCTCGAAGTCGATCGGCGTATGCTCCTCGGCCTCGGGCGGCGCCGTGAGCGGCGATCCGTTCGACAGGCGCCTTCCGATCGTCTGCTCGCGGGCGACGCGTCCGATCTGATCCCAGGTGTCCAGCTCCATGCGGATACGCCGCAGCACGAGAGCGCTGCCGCCCCTCAGCCAGGCCGGGCCGTCCTCTCCGATCCACACCAGCTCCTCGAAGCCCGATTCCGAGGGGTCGGGGTTGACGGTGCCGTCGATCTGCCCCATGAGGTTGCGCATCGTCGTACCGTCGGCTTCGGAGCCCCGCGCCTGCCGGAAGCCCTGCTGGCTCCACAGCGGCGTGACGAAGCTGCGCAGCTCGCGGTCGATCATGCGCGCGGCGTGGGCGAGCGGCAGCGGATCGTCCGCCTGGATGAGGATCAGCAGATCGCCGCCGTCGTGTGCGCCGTCGAGCCGGTCACGCTCGAAGGCGGGCAGCGGAGCCAGCCACCCGGGAGCGGTCGCGCCTGCGCGCGCGACCAGCCCGGGGCCGACGCCGACCGTCACGGTGAGCTTCGAGGGTCGTTCGGCGAGCTCCGGCTCGGAGTCCGCGAGCGGCGCCACGCCGGCGGTGAGCCCCTCCACATCGCCGGTGAGGATCCGGAACAGGCGCGTGAGCGCGGCCCGGTCGACCCCCTCGCGCAGCGCGTAGGCGACGTAGCGCACGTGAGCCGCGGGCGCGGTGACGATGCCGGCCTGGTGCGGGCCGTGGCAGGGAAGGGTATCGCCCCCGAAAGGTTCCGCCTCGCGGCTTCCGGCGGTGACGGCGGCTCCCGAACCCTCCGGCGCCCGCTGCACGCCGAGCGCCGTCGCGATGCCGATCGCGGCGCCGACCCCGGCGCCGACGGCGCCGCTCGTGAGCAGGGCGCGCCGGCCGAAGCGCCGCGGCCCGGGGGCCGCGGACGCTTCGCCGGCGGCCGCGTCGTGGGCGCCGGTGCTCGGGGGTGCGGTGCTCGGGCTAGTGCCCGGCATCGGCGTCGCCGTGTGAACCGTCGCCGTGCGAGTCGTCGCCGTGACCGGCGTGCTCCCCGCCTGAGCCGGCGTAGTTCTCCTCGCCGCTCGCGACGTCCTTCGCGAGCACGGTCAGCGTCAGCTCCGAGCCGTCGTCGAAGCGCAAGGTGAGCGGCACCTCGTCGCCCGGCAGCAGATCCTCGCTCATGTCCATGAACATGATGTGGTTGCCGCCCGGTTCGAGCGCGACGGAGCCGCCCGCGGGGATCACGAAGCCGCCCTCTTTCTCCTGCATCGTGGCGGAGGTGCCGGTGCCGACCGTTTCGTGGAGTTCGACCGCGCCCGCGATGCGGCTCGACGCGCTCACGAGCGTGCGGTCGGCCTCGCCGTGGTTGTCGAGCGTGCCGAACACCGCGGTCATGCCCGATCCGGACTTGGCCCAGCCGTCGTGCAGGCCGACGGCCTCGGACGCGGTCTGCGCGGCCTCGGCGGTCTCGCTCGTGGCGGGGGTGCCGGAGCCGGCGGCGGGGGAGCCGCTGCACCCGGTGAGCAGCAGGCCTGCGACGAGGGCCGCTGCGAACGCGGAGGCGCGGACGGCGGGGCGCTCGGCGGCGCGGACGGTGCGGGCGATCATGCGCGGTCTCCCCGGTCGTCGGCGGCGGTGCCGGACTTGTCGGTGGCGCTGCCGTTCGCGGGGCCAGCGGGGCCCTGCGCATCGGCGGCCATGCCGCGCTCCCGGCGTCGGCGGCCAACGGTCAGCGCGGCGACGGCCACCGCGATCACTGCGACGCCGCCGACGACGATCGCGATGACGACCCCCACCGGGGCCTCCTGCGTCTCCCCGGCGACGGCCTCGGGCTGCGCGGCGCCTTCCTCAGCGGGGGCGCTCTCCGTCTCCTCACTGTGCTCCGCGGTGCCGGCATCGTCCGAAGCGGCCTCGCCAGCGGCGGTGCCGAGCTGGACCGTGGCGTCGCCGCTCTCGGGGACGTTCAGCACGAAGAAGCCCTCGATGGGGTGGCCGTCGCTCGACACGACGCGCCAGGCGGCGTCGTAGGCGCCGGGCGCGAGATCGGCGGTGAGGGGCTGCGTCACGTCGGGGCCGTCGATGACGGGATCCCCGTCGGTGACGTCGTCGCCCGCGTCGTCGGTGACGACGATCTCGGTGCCGACCTCGATGATGCTGTTGCTGAAGGTGAGGCGCACGGATTCGACGCCGCCGTCGGCGTCGGCGACGGGGACGACGCCGAGGAGCTCGTCATGGGCGAGAGCCGGGCTGGCGAAGCCGAGCACGGGGACGGCGACGAGGGCGGCGACCGCTGCGAGGCGGGCGAAGCGGCCCGTGCGGGGGGTGACTGGGGCGTGCGCGGGCACGCGTGCTGACTGAGACATGGGTCTCCTCGGTATTCTCCGGCATTGCCGGTTCGGCGCGTGGCGACGGCCACGGCGCGAGATGGGAAGGGTGAGTCTGCGGGTGCGGCTCAGGCCGCGATCGCGGGCGGGCCGCGGTGGCTGATGACCGCCGCGAGGAGGCGGGTGCGGGCCGAGACGACGGGCGCCCACGAGGTGAGCGCGGGCAGGCTCCGCCGGGCAGGCTGCGGGGCGAGGATCCGTGGCGCGGGGAGCGCGCGCCGGATCAGGCGGATGAGCGCGAGGAATGCGCGCTCGCCGCGGTGCAGCAGGGCAATGGTCAGCATCGCGGCGACGGCGTGGCCGAACCACATCGCGGCGCAGGCGGAGGCGTCGACGGCGGGCGCCGCGGCGAGCGCGGGGGTGCCGAGCGCCGCAGAGCCCAGCGCGTCCGCGCCGCTCGCGAGGCCGAGGTGCGCTGCGTGCGGAGACAGCGCCTCGGCGGGCGTGGCGCTGGCGGGGGCCGTGGCTCCTGCCGGGCCGCCGATCCACGAGAAGAGGCCGTGGTACATGAACTGCGATCCCGCGACCGCGATCCCGAGCCGCCACAGCGAGCCGATGCGCCCCGCGAGCACGGTGCAGAGCGGCAGGGCGAGGATCACGGTGGCGATGACGGCGAACCACGAGATCGAGCCGCCGGCGAGGCCGTGCGAACTCGCCGCGAGCACCGTCGCGATGCCGGCTCCCGCCGCTCCGCGCCACGCGCGTGCGGCACGATCCGGCCGCGCGTGGTCGAGGGTGCTCACGCCGCAAGTCTACGGGATGCCCCAGAATGGGAGTGCCGGCGCGGAGGCCGCGGCGATCGGGCCGCTCCGCCGTGTCCGGAGTCCCCCCGCCGGCTCGCGCCCTATGTGGCCGGCGTCCCCGAGAAGGAGCCGCATGCCGTCGATCGACCTGAACAGCGACCTGGGCGAGTCCTTCGGCAGCTACCGCATGGGCGATGACGCCGCCGTGCTCGCCTCGGTGTCGAGCGCGAACATCGCCTGCGGGTTCCACGCGGGCGACCCGCGCGGCATCCGGGACACCTGCCGGGCGGCGATCGCGGCAGGGGCGACGATCGGCGCGCACCCGGGCTACCGCGATCTCGTCGGCTTCGGGCGGCGCTTCATCGAGGTGGACCCGGCTGAGCTGCGTGACGAGGTGGTGTATCAGATCGGCGCGCTGCAGGCGCTCGCGCGCAGCGAGGGCGGCACGGTGCGCTATGTGAAGCCGCACGGCGCGCTCTACAACACGATCGCGCGGCACGAGGAGCAGGCGGCCGCGGTCGTCGCAGCGGTCCGCGACGTCGACGCCGGCCTGCCGCTGGTGGTGCTGCCGGGCTCGCTCGTCGAGCGGATCGCGCGCGCGGCCGGGCTGCGGACGGTGGCGGAGGCCTTCGCGGATCGCGGCTACCGCTCGGACGGCGCACTCGTGCCGCGCGGCGAACCCGGAGCGCAGCTCGACGAGGAGACGGCCGTGCATCAGGCCATCGCCATCGCTCGCGGCGAGTCGATTCGCGCGCAGGATGGCGAGCCGCTGCGCATTGCTGCCGACACGCTCTGCCTGCACGGCGATCATCCCGGCGCCGTGCGGCTGGCGCATCGCATCCGCGCCGCGATCGAGGGCGCCGGGATCGAGATCCGGAGTTTCGCGTAGATGGCGGACCGGGACGCGGCGGGCGCCGTCCACGCGGCCGCCGCGAAGGCGGGGGACCGCGCCCCCGGCGCGGACGGAAGCGCTGCGGGCAGCCGGATCCTCCCCGTCGGCGACCGTGCGATCCTGATCGAACTGCCCGATCTGCCGGCCGTGCTCGCGACGGCGGCCGCGATCCGCTCGCTCGCGCTGCCCGGCGTGATCGACGTCGTGCCCGCGGCCCGAACCGTGCTCGTGCGCTGCGCGAACCGTGCGAGCGCTCGAAGCGCCGCCCGCGCGGCGCAGCGTATCGGCGTGCGGGACGAGCCGCCCGTGAGCGGGGGACGCGAGGTGAGGATCGACGTCGTCTACGACGGCGCGGACCTGCGTGCCGTGGGCGAGCTCACCGGGCTCGGCGTCGCGGGCGTGATCTCCGCGCACACCGGCACCCCGTGGCGGGCGGCCTTCGGCGGCTTCGCTCCCGGCTTCGTCTACCTGTCAGGCGGCGCGCCGCGGCTCGACGTGCCGCGCCTCGATTCGCCGCGCACGGCGGTGCCCGCCGGTTCGGTCGCGCTCGCGGGCGGCTTCTCGGCGGTGTATCCGGCGGAGTCACCCGGCGGCTGGCGGCTGCTCGGCCGTACCGCGCGCCGCATGTGGGATGAGCGGCGGGATCCGCCCGCGCTCATCGCGCCCGGCGACGCGGTGCGCTTCCGTGCGGTGCGCGAGGCGATCACCGTCCGGGATCCTGCGCCCGGGCGATCGGGGGAGCGCGACGCCGCGCCCCCGGGCGCCGCGGTGCTCGGTACGCTGACCGTGCTCGACCCCGGTCTGCTCACCCTCGTGCAGGACGCCGGGCGCCCGGGCCACGCGGCGGTGGGCGTCACGGCGTCCGGGGCGCTCGACCGCGGGGCGCTGCGCCGCGCCAACCTCGCGGTCGGCAACCCTCCGGACGCGGCGGGGCTCGAAAGCCTGAACGGCGGACTCGTGCTCCGCGCCGAGCGCGCCGTGCGGGCGGCGGTCTGGGTCACCCGGGCCACCGTCGAGAACGCGGAAGGGGCGCCCCTCCACCCCGTCGAGCCGGGGACCGCGGTGTCGCTCGCGCCCGGCGAGTGCATCCGGCTCGCCACCCCCGAGTCCGGCCTGCGCGGCTACCTGGCCGTCCACGGGGGGATCGCCGCGCCACGCACGCTCGGCAGCGCCGCGAGCGACACGCTCTCGGGACTCGGGCCCCCACCGCTGCGCCGCGGGGACAGCCTCGCCGTCGGCGCGACGCCCGGCCCCGATCCGGGAGCGCTCTCCTCGCTCCCCGGCGACTCCGATCCCGAACCCGGACCTCGCTCGTCGCCCGGCGATCCCGAGTCCGAGCTGGGCACCGCCGCGGCCCCGCGCCCCGGCCCCGAGCCCGGCCCGCCGCGCGATGCGGCCGAGCCGCCCCGGCCCGCAGGCCCCGCCGTGCTGCGCTTCGTGCCCGGACCCCGCGAGGACTGGTTCACGCCCGAAGCCCGTGCCGCCTTCGCCGCGCAGTGCTGGACCGTGACCCCGCGCTCGGATCGTGTCGGCCTCCGCCTCGACGGCCCCCCGCTCGCGCGTGCCCGCGCCGAGGAGCTGCCCAGCGAGGGCGTGGTGCGCGGCTCCGTGCAGGTGCCGCCCGACGGCCGGCCCGTGCTCTTCCTCGCCGACCACCCCGTGACCGGCGGCTACCCGGTGATCGGAACCGTCATCGACGCCGACCTCGATCGCGCCGCGCAGCTGCGGCCCGGCGAGCCGCTGCGCTTCGCGCCGGTCGACCCGGACCGGCCCGGTGCGATCCCGCAGGCGCAGCAGCCGATCTCGGCAGAGCGGGTCGCGTTCTCGCTGGAGCTCGACGGGCGCCGGACGCAGCTCGCCGTCTCGGGCGCCGTCGCCGCCGCACTGCAGCAGCTCCTCGACAGCCCTGACGAGGGGCCGTTGCGCGAGGCGCTGGCGGCGATCCTGCGGGGCTGCGGCCCGGTAGGATAGGGACTTGTGTCAGACACCAGCAGCAGCAATCCGATCAGCCCGGACGCCGCCGAGGCGGCCGTCACCGCGGCCCTCGCCGCGTTCGCCGCGGCCGGCTCCGTCGCCGAGCTGAAGGCCGCCCGCACCGCGCACGCCGGAGAGGGTTCCGCGATCGCCCGGCTCAACGCCCTCATGCGCGAGGTGCCGAAGGAGGAGAAGGCCGCCACCGGCAAGCTGATGGGCCAGGCCCGCGGCCGCATCGAGGGCGCCTATCAGGCCCGCGAGGCAGAGCTGCTCGCCCGTGAGGCCGCCGAGCGGCTGCTCGCCGAGACGGTGGACGTGACCGCCGCGCCCGTGCGCCGCACCGCGGGCACCCGCCACCCGCTCGCGCAGCTGCAGGAGGAGGCCGCCGACATCTTCGTCGGCATGGGCTGGGAGGTGGCCGAGGGGCCCGAGGTCGAGCACGAGTGGTTCAACTTCGACGCGCTCGGCTTCGACCCCGACCACCCCGCCCGCGCCATGCAGGACACCTTCTTCGTCGACCCCGCCGAGCGCCACCTGCTGCTGCGCACCCACACCTCGCCCGTGCAGATCCGCTCGCTCCTCGACCGCGAGCTGCCCGTCTACGTGGTCGCCCCGGGGCGCGTCTACCGCACCGACGAGCTCGACGCGACCCACACCCCCGTCTTCCACCAGATCGAGGGCATCGCCATCGACCGCGGCCTCACCATGGCGCACCTGCGCGGCACGCTCGAGCACTTCGCGCGGCAGATGTTCGGCGAGGAGGCGCAGATCCGCCTGCGACCCAACTTCTTCCCCTTCACCGAGCCCTCCGCCGAGATGGACGTGTGGCAGCCGAATGCGAAGGGCGGCGCGCGCTGGGTCGAGTGGGGCGGCTGCGGCATGGTCGACCCCCAGCTGCTGCTCGCCGCCGGGATCGATCCGGAGGAGTATCAGGGATTCGCCTTCGGCATGGGCATCGAGCGCACGCTGCAGTTCCGCAATGAGCTCAACGACATGCGCGACATGGTCGAGGGCGATGTCCGCTTCAACCGTCAGTTCGGAGGACTGGTCTAATGCGCGTTCCACTCAGCTGGCTCGGCGAGTACGTCTCGCTGCCCGCCGACGTCACCCCCGAGCAGGTGCACGCCGAGCTCGTGCGCGTCGGCTTCGAGGAGGAGTCGGTCCGCCGCTTCGAGGTGACCGGTCCCGTCGTCGTCGGCGAGGTGCTCTCGCGCGAGCCCGAGGAGCACTCGAACGGCAAGACCGTGAACTGGTGCCAGGTGCGCGTCGCCCCCGAGGGCGAGACGGCGGCGGACGGCGGCGCCGATGTGCGCGGCATCGTGTGCGGCGCCCACAACTTCGAGGCGGGGGACAAGGTCGTCGTCACCCTGCCGGGGGCCGTGCTGCCCGGCGGATTCGCGATCGCGGCGCGCCGGACCTACGGCCACGTCTCCGACGGCATGATCGCCTCGGCCCGCGAGCTGTCGCTCGGAGACGACCACGACGGCATCATCGTGCTCACGAGACTCGGCTTCGACCCCGCCGAGCTGACGCCCGGCACCGATGCGAAGGCGCTGCTCGGCATCGATGACACGGCCGTGGAGATCAACGTGACGCCGGATCGCGGCTACGCCTTCTCGATCCGCGGCGTGGCGCGCGAGTACGCGCACGCGACCGGGGCCGACTACCGCGACCCCGCCTCCGCCGTCGAGATCACGCCGGCAGAGGGCTTCCCGGTGCGCATCGCGGACGAGGCGCCGATCCGCGGGCGCGCGGGGGCGAGCGGCTTCGTCACGCGCGTGGTGCGCGGCATCGACCCGAGCCGGCCCACCCCCGCCTGGATGGTGGCGCGCCTCCAGCTCGCCGGGATCCGCTCGCTGTCGCTCGAGGTCGACATCTCGAACTACGTGATGCTGGAGCTCGGCAACCCGCTCCACGTCTACGACCTGAACAAGCTGCGGGGCGGGATCGTGGTGCGCCGCGCCCGCGCCGGCGAGACGCTCGTCACCCTCGACGGGCAGGAACGCCGGCTCGACCCCGAGGACCTGCTCATCACCGACGACCGCGGCCCCATCGGCCTCGCGGGCGTGATGGGCGGCGACTCGACGAAGGCCGACGGCACCACCACGGATGTGCTCATCGAGGCGGCCACCTTCGACCCGGTGACGATCGCGCGCAGCGCGCGGCGGCACAAGCTGCCGAGCGAGGCGTCCAAGCGCTTCGAGCGCGGCGTCGACCCGCTCGTGGCGCGTGCCGCGGCGCAGCGCATGGTCGAGCTGCTGGTGCAGCTCGCCGGGGGCACGGCGGACACCCTCGGCAGCGACCTCGTCGCCCCCTGGGATGCGCCCGTGGTGCGGCTGCGGCTGCCCAGGGTCAACGGCCTGCTCGGCACCGACTTCAGCGAGGAGGAGATCCGGGGCGCGATCGAGATGATCGGCTGCTCCGTGGCGCCGGGCGCGGACGGGGACCCCGAGCTCCTGCTGGTCACGCCCCCGAGCTGGCGTCCCGACCTCAGCCGCGCCGCCGACCTGATCGAGGAGGTCGCGCGCATCGTCGGCTACGACCGGATCCCCTCGGTGCTGCCGGTCGCTCCTGCCGGCCGCGGGCTCACCCGTGAGCAGCGGCTGCTGCGCCGCGCCGCGAACACGATCACCGCTGCGGGACTCGACGAGGTGCAGAGCTACCCCTTCGCCTCGCGTGCGCAGCTCGACGCCTTCGGCTCCGGGGTCGCGGACGATGCCGAGACGGCGGTGCAGGCGGTGCGCCTGGCCAACCCGCTCGACGGCGAGACGCCCTTCCTGCGCCGTTCGCTGCTCCCCGGGATCGTCACCGCGGCCCAGCGCAATGTCTCGCGTGGGCTCACGGATCTCGCGCTCGTGGAGTTCGGTGCCGTGTTCGAGCCGGTCGCGGCGGGCGGTGCAGGCCTCGGCACGGAGACCGTGCCCCCGCTCGCGCAGCGGCCCTCCGATGAGACGCTGGCGGAGCTGAACGCCTCCCTGCCTCGGCAGCCGCACCGCGCCGCCGGGCTGCTGATCGGCAACGCGATCGCCAAGCAGCCCGGCGAGCCGGCGCGTCCCTTCGACTGGGCCGACGCGCTCGACGCGGCGCGCACCGTCGCGGGGGCCGTCTCGGCGGAGCTGGTCGTGTCGCAGGGCTCGCACCGCGCCTTCCACCCGGGCCGCACCGCCGAGCTGGCGGTGCGGGTCTCCGAGCACGGCGCCGATCTCGACGGGGACGAGGGCGGCCTCGTGGTGGTCGGGGTGGCCGGGGAGCTGCTGCCGGAGCTGGCCGCGGAACTGCACCTGCCCGGACGGGTCGCCGCCTTCGAGATCGACCTGGAGCGAATCATCGAGCTGGCCCCGCGCGAGCCCGAGACCGGGCCGCTCTCCAGCTATCCGGCCGCCACGCAGGATCTCACCCTGGTGGTCGGGGCGGAGGTGCCCGCGGGCGATGTGCGCGCGGTCGTGGTGGCCGGCGCCGGCGAGCTGCTGGAGGACGCCCGCCTCGTGGACGACTACCGGGGGGCCGGGATCGCGGAGGGACAGAAGGCGATCACGCTCGCGCTGCGCTTCCGCGCGCCGGACCGGACGCTGAAGTCGGAGGAGGCCAGCGAGGCGAAGCTCGCCGGCGTCGCCGCCGCCGAGCTCGCCTTCGGGGCGCAGCTGCGCGAGTAGCGCGCCGCGCCGCGGCCGCGCTGTGCACGGCTGCGGCGCGGGGGCCGGGTGCGGTGCGGCGAAGCGATCTCAGGCCTGCGGCGGAGTGGCGAGGCTGACCATCCAGGGGACGCCGAAGCGGTCGTTCAGCATGCCGAAGGTGTCGCCCCAGGGCGCCGTCTCGAAGGGCTGGGAGATTTCGCCGCCCTCGGCCAGTCCCTCCCACAGCGCGCTGATGCGCTCGGCGGCGTCCCCGGAGATGCAGACGGAGATGCCGCTCACCGTCGCGTCGGGCGCGCCCGCCATCGAGTCGGGGATGTCCGCTGCCATGAGCGTGAGCCCGTCATCGGTGTCGATCTGGCCGTGCATGACCTTCGCGCCCTCGTGCTCGTCGCCCATGACGCCGGGGATCGAGTCGTAGTGCATGATCGCGAGCGTGCCGCCGAGCACGGAGTGGTAGAAGGCCAGGGCCTCGCTCGCGTTGCCGTGGAAGTTGAGATACGGGTTCAGGCGGATCGACATGATTGCTCCCCACTGCGGTGTCGACGGTGACGCGGGCTCCGCTGGATCGTCCCCCGCGCACCCAGTCTGAGCGCATCTCCCGCGATCGGCAAGCCCCAGCTTGGGGCGGATCAGGCGGCGTGAGTGGCGTATCGTGTGCCCGGTGACGCGGTGGTCTCTCCGGCGGAGGGGCTGCCTGCGCGCTTCCGCCACCCCGTGGTGCAAACTCAGCTCAGGAACTTAGAATCCATGGAGAGGGATGCTGCGGAGAGGGGGGATCCGATGCGGGTGCGCGCAGATGCGGTGAGCAAGGGTCCTGAGGGCCGGGCGCTGCCGCCGAGCGAGGTCCTGCTGGAGTCCGGCCGGGCCGTCTTCGCGGAGGCCGAGACCGCGCAGCGCCCCACCGTGCTCGGCCTCGTCGTCACCGGGCACATGCGCCCGGACGGCGGCGAGGTGACGATCGACGGCGTGGCCGAAGCCCGCCGGCTGCGGCGGGCGCTCGCCCTCGTCGACGCGCCCGATGTCAGCGAGCCGAACGGCGATGTGCGACTGAGTGCGGTGGTGGCGGAGGAGCTCATGTTCGCGGGACGTCCCTGCGGCCCGCGAGCCGTCCGCCGCGCGCTCGACCGCTTCGGGCTCGCGGACCGGGCGCGCACCCCGATGGCGGACCTCGACCCGGGGCCCCGCGTCCGCGTGCTCTGCGAGCTCGCGCTGCGCCGGCCGGGCGTCGAGGGCATCGTGCTCGTCTCGCCCGATCGGCACGGCGGTGACCCGGAGGAGTGGTGGCGCATCGCCTGCGAGATCGCGGGCCGTGGGCCGGGCGTGCTCGTCATCGCGGGCAAGGCAGCCCGCACGGCGATCTTCGCGGGCCCGGGCGGAGGGTCTCCCGGTGAGGCGACGCCGTCTCGCGCGGTGGCCGGAGCGGGGGAGGGGCGCTCGTGAAGATCCCGCAGCTCATCCGCTCGGAGTTCGCGAGACTCTGGGCGACGCCGATGGCGCGCCTCGCCTTCGTGGCGCTCATGTGCGTGCCCCTGCTCTACGGCGGCCTGTACCTCTGGGGCAATCAGGATCCCTACGCCCGGCTCTCCGAGGTGCCGGTGGCGCTCGTCGTGGCCGACGAGGGCGCCGCGGACGGGGGACCGAGCGTCGCCGACGGCGGTGACGAGGAGGCGGGCGGCGCGGGCTCGGGCGGCGGCGACTCGCGTTCCGTCGGCGAGGAGGTGGCGAAAGCCCTCGTGGACGACGGCACCTTCGACTGGCACCGTGTGAGCGCCCGCGAGGCCGCGCGGGGCGTGGAGCAGGGGGTCTACGACTTCTCGGTGACGATTCCCCGCGACTTCACCGAGGCGCTCGACTCCTCGGACGGTGACGCCCCGCGCCAGGCGCAGGTGATCCTCACCACGAACGACGCGAACAGCTACCTCGCCTCGACCATCGGCGAGCAGCTCGTGCAGCGGATCCAGCGGGAGGTGGTGCGCTCCGTCAACCTCGAGTCGGCGCGGACCCTGCTCGACGGGATCGCCGAGATCCGCGCCTCTACGGTGGAGGCGCGCGACGGGGCGTCCCAGCTCGCGACGGGCGCAGCCGAGGCACTGTCGGGGGCGGAGGAGCTGGAAGGGGGCGCGCAGCGGGCGCACGAGGGGTCCACGGCGCTCAGCTCGGGTCTCGGGACGCTGCGCGACGGCACGGCGCAGCTTCCGCAGCAGAGCGAGCAGCTCGCGGGCGGCGCGGCCGAGGTCGCGGCGGGCAACGCGGAGGTGGCTCAGTTCGGGCGCGAGCTCGCCGGGGTCAGTCAGCAGGCGTACGACGGGCTCGCCGCGGAGCGGGAGGCGATACTCGCGGATCTCGCCGCCGCGGGCGTGGATCCCGCCGTGATCGCGGCAGCGGCGGAACGGCTCGACGGGGTGGGCGCGGTGCTCGGGGACGCGAACACGCGCGTCCAGCAGGCGAGCGGCCGGCTCGACGAGCTCGCCGCGGGGGCGAACGAGGTGGCCGGCGGCTCGCGGGCGCTCGCCGACGCCGCACCCGAGCTCGCCTCGGGCATCGCGAGCGCGGCCGAGGGCGCCGCCGAGCTGGATCTCGGGCTCGGGACGCTCGCCGAGGGAGTGGAGGACCTCGGCTCGGGCCTCGGCACACTCGCCGACGGCACCGGGGAGCTGCGCGACGGGCTCGCCTCCGGTCTCGAGCGCCTGCCCGACAGCAGCGCCGAACTGCGTGAGCGGCAGGCGGCGAACATCGCCGACCCGGTCGAGCTGCGCACCACGGATCTCGCCTCGGCCGGCAGCTACGGCGCAGGGCTCGCGCCCTTCTTCGTGAGCATCGCCGCCTGGATCGGCATCTACGCGCTGTTCCTCATCCTGAAGCCCGTCTCGCGCCGGGCCGTCACGGCGCTCGACGCGCCCGTGCGCGTCGCCGTGGCGGGCTGGGTGATCCCCGCGATGCTGGGCGCCGTCCAGATGGCCGCGCTGTACGGGATCGTGGCCGGCTCGCTCGGTTTCCGGGTCGCCCACCCGCTTCCGGCGTACGGGCTGATGGTGCTCGCCTCGGTGACCTTCGCGGCGATCATCCTCGCCCTGAACGTGTGGCTCGGCAGCGTGGGGCAGTTCCTCGGACTCGTGCTCATGGTCGTGCAGCTCGTGGCGGCGGGGGGCACCTTCCCGTGGCAGACGCTGCCGGCGCCGCTCGCCGCCGCCCACCACTACCTGCCGATGTCGTTCTCGGTGGACGGGCTGCGCCAGCTCATGTACGGCGGCGATCTGGGTGACGCGGGCTGGGATGCGGTGAGGCTCGCGCTGGTCCTGCTGGTCTCGCTCCTCGTCGCGGTGCTCGGCGTCGCGAAGATGACCCGCTCCCTGACGCTCAGGGATCTGCAGCCGAGCCTCATCGGCTGAGCGCCGTACGTATACATAAACAGCGCCCGCACGCGAGGTTCCTTGTGGCTTTTCGCGTTAATGTATACGCTAGTGATGGCGAGGGGAGGCGAGATGCGCGCGAGCGACCGGGCGTACGCGACGCTGCTGGAGGATATCCAGCGCGGATCGCTGCCCCCGGGCGCGGTCGTCGCCGAACTCGAGCAGGCCGAGCGCCTCGGGATCAGCCGGACGCCGATGCGCGAGGCCATCGGGCGCCTGCTCGCGGACGGGCTAGTGCGGCAGCAGTCTCCGCGGGTCATGGTCGTCGCGGACTTCGACGCCGACGATATCCGGGAACTCTTCGAGGCGCGCCGCGCGCTCGAGGAGCGTGCCGCCCGGATCGCGGCCGAGCGCGGTGAGCGCGCCGTGTTCGCCGCGCTCGCCGCCGACTTCGCCGCTGCGCATCCCGAGAGCTGTGAGCTCGCCGCCGACGAGTACTACGCGCTCATCGCCCGCTTCGACGCCGCGGTGGACGCCGCCGTCGGCAACCGCTACCTCACGGGGGCCCTGCGCACCGTCCGCGCGCACCTCGCGCGCGCCCGCGGCCTCGCCCGCGACAACCACGCGCGTCTGCGCGCCTCCGTCGCCGAGCACACGCTCATCGCCGAGGCCATCGCGGCCGGCGATCCCGAACTCGCCGCGCACGCCACCCATGTGCACCTGCACCGGGCGCTCGCGGCGATCCTCACCTCCATCGCGGATCCCGCAGGATCCGCGACGTCCATCCCGGAAGGACCGCAATGACCGTCACCCACCACGTCCGCGTTCACACGAGCGAGGAGGAGCTGCCCCGCGAGGAGCAGCTCGCCTGGAAAATCGCGGAGGTCGCCACCGACCCGGTCGAGGTCGAAGCCGAGGTCGTCGAGATGATCGTCAACCGCATCATCGACAACGCGTCCGTCGCCGCCGCCTCGCTGAACCGCGGCCCGATCGTCGCCGCCCGCGCGCAGGCGCTCGCGCATCCCGTCTCCAGCGGCGGAGCGGGATCCAGCATCTTCGGCCTCCCCGGCGCCGGGGACGAGGCGCGGCTCAGCAGCCCCGAGTGGGCGGCCTGGGCCAACGGCGTCGCCGTGCGTGAGCTCGATTACCACGACACCTTCCTCGCCGCCGAGTACTCGCACCCCGGCGACAACATCCCGCCGATCCTCGCCGTCGCGCAGCACGCGGGCCGCGACGGGCGCGCCCTCCTCCGCGGCATCGCGACCGGCTACGAGATCCAGATGGACCTCGTGCGCTCCATCTGCCTGCACAGGCACAAGATCGACCACGTCGCGCACATCGGCCCCTCGGCTGCAGCGGGCATCGGCACCCTGCTCGGCCTCGACGCCGAGACGATCTCCCAGGCCGTGGGCCAGGGGCTGCACACCACCACCGCCACGCGGCAGAGCCGGAAGGGCGAGATCTCCACCTGGAAGGCCTACGCCCCGGCCTTCGCGGGCAAGATGGCGGTCGAGGCCGTCGACCGGGCCATGCGCGGTCAGACCTCGCCGAGCCCGATCTACGAGGGCGAGGACGGCGTGATCGCCTGGATGCTCGACGGCCCGGACGCGAGCTACGAGGTGCCGCTGCCGGCCCCCGGCGAAGCGAAGCGCGCGATCCTCGACAGCTACACCAAGGAGCACTCCGCCGAGTATCAGGCGCAGGCCTGGATCGATCTCGCCCGCAAGCTGCACGGCGAGCACCCCGAGCTGGCCGACCCGGCGAACGTCGCGAGCATCGTGCTGCACACGAGCCACCACACCCACACCGTCATCGGATCGGGGGCGAACGACCCGCAGAAGTACGATCCGCAGGCCTCCCGCGAGACGCTCGACCACTCGATCCCCTACATCTTCGCGGTGGCGCTGCAGGACGGCGGCTGGCACCACGTCGACTCCTACGCCCCCGAGCGGGCGGCCCGGCCAGACACGGTCGCCCTCTGGCACAAGATCACCACCGCGGAGGACGCCGAGTGGACGCGCCGCTACCACTCGGAGGATCCGGCCGAGAAGGCCTTCGGGGGGCGCGTCGAGATCGAGCTGGCAAACGGCGGGCGCATCGTCGATGAGATCGCGGTGGCGGACGCGCACCCGCTCGGCGCCCGGCCCTTCGCCCGCGCCGACTACATCCGCAAGTTCCGCATCCTCGCCGAGCCCGTGCTGGAGCCAGCCGAGATCGAGCGCTTCCTCGGCCTCGTGCAGCGCCTGCCCGAGCTCAGCGCCGCCGAGGTGCGTGAACTGAACATCGTCGCCGCACCCGGCGTGATCGACCTCGCCGCCGCACCGAAGGGACTCTTCTGATGCTCTACGCCCGGACCCCGGCCCACGAGAAGCGGAGGCTCTTCCGCGAGCGCCTCGCGAGCGGCGAGCTGCTGCGGCTGCCCGGCGCCTTCAACCCCCTCTCGGCGCGCCTCATCGAGCGGAAGGGCTTCGACGGCGTCTACATCTCGGGCGCGGTGCTCTCCGCCGATCTCGGCCTGCCCGATATCGGCCTCACGACGCTCAGCGAGGTGGCGGGCCGCGGGCAGCAGATCGCCCGCGTGACCGAGCTGCCCGCGATCATCGACGCCGACACCGGCTTCGGCGAGCCCATGAACGTCGCGCGCACGATCCAGACCCTCGAAGACGCCGGGATCGCGGGCTGCCACATCGAGGATCAGATCAACCCGAAGCGCTGCGGCCACCTCGACGGCAAGGCCGTCGTGGACGCCGACACCGCGGCGAAGCGGATCCGCGCCGCCGTCGACGCCCGCCGCGATCCGGACTTCCTCATCATGGCGCGCACCGATATCCGAGCGACCGAGCCGGGCGAGCGCGGGCTGGCGCTCGCGATCGACCGGGCCAAGGCGCTGGTCGACGCCGGAGCCGACGCGATCTTCCCGGAGGCGATGCGCACCCTGGACGAGTTCGCTGCGATGCGGGCCGCGCTCGACGTGCCGATCCTCGCGAACATGACCGAGTTCGGCAAGAGCGAGCTGTTCTCCGCGCAGCAGCTCGCCGGCATCGGCGTGAACATCGTGATCTGGCCGGTGTCGATGCTGCGGATCGCGATGGGCGCGACCGAGCGTGCGCTCGACGAGCTGAACGCCGAGGGCCACCTCAGCGGCAAGCTCGGCGAGATGCAGCACCGCGCCGAGCTGTACGAGCTCGTCGACTACGAGGGCTACAACCGCTTCGACACCTCGGTGTTCAACTTCACCGTGGAACGCTAGGGAGCCGACCGCCGCACTTCCTGCACTTCCACCTGCACCCAGAAACGGAGTCGATGATGACTGACACGGATATCAAGAAGGGACTCGCGGGCGTGGTGGTCGACACCACCGCGATCTCGAAGGTCAACCCCGAGACGAACAGCCTGCTCTACCGCGGCTACCCCGTGCAGGAGCTGGCCGCGACGCAGCCCTTCGAGGCGGTCGCCTTCCTGCTCTGGAACGGCGAGCTGCCGACGGAGGCGCAGCTCGCCGAGCTGCGCGCCGAGGAGCGGCGGCACCGGGCGCTGCCCGAGAAGGTGCGGGCGGCGATCGAGCTGCTGCCGCTGGAGGCGCACCCGATGGACGAGGTGCGCACGGCGGTGAGCGTGATCGGCGCCGCCGACACCGCCGGCGCGGCTTCGGTGCTGGACGCTGCGGGGAGCCCGGAGGAGAACCTGGCACGCTCGGTGCGGCTGTACGCCGCGCTGCCGGCGATCGTCGCCTACGGGCAGCGGCGGCGGCGCGGGCTCGGGATCGTGGAGCCGCGCGACGACCTCGACTACGCGGCGAACTTCCTGTGGATGACCTTCGGCGAGGAAGCCGATCCCGTCATCGTCGACGCCTTCAACCGCTCGATGATCCTCTACGCGGAGCACTCCTTCAACGCCTCCACCTTCACCGCGCGGGTCGTGACCTCCACGCTCTCCGACCTCTACTCGGCGGTGGTCGCCGCGATCGGCGCGCTGAAGGGGCCGCTGCACGGCGGCGCGAACGAGGCCGTGATGCACATCTTCGCCGAGATCGGCTCCGCCGGGAACGTGGTGCCGTGGCTCGATCGCGCGCTCGCCAGGAAGCGCAAGATCATGGGCTTCGGGCACCGCGTCTACAAGAAGGGCGACTCGCGCGTGCCCACCATGCAGGCCGCGCTCGAATCGCTCATCGAGCACTACGGGCGGCCCGAGGTGGGGGAGCTGTACGCGACCCTGGAGCGCGAGTTCGTCTCGCGCAAGGGGATCTACCCGAATCTCGACTACCCCTCGGGTCCCGCCTACGATCTCATCGGCTTCGACACGCTCACCTTCACCCCGCTGTTCATCGCCTCCCGGGTGACGGGCTGGACCGCGCACATCATGGAGCAGGCGGCCTCGAACGCGCTGATCCGCCCGCTCTCGGCCTACGACGGCCCGGAGGAGCGGCACATCCCGGGATATGTCGCATCGGCCGGGGAGCTGGCCGCGCAGCGGCGGGAGGCCGAGGCCGGATGACGAGCCCGGCGTGCGATGCGCACCGCGCCCGCGCGATATCTGCGGTGCGCGGTAGCGTGGACCCCGGAACCCGAGAGGAGCAGCGATGCCCGAGTACACGAACATCCTGACCGAGACGCGCGGCCGCGTCGCCACCATCACCCTGCACCGGCCCGAGGCGCTGAACGCGCTCAGCCCGGCCCTGGTGCGGGAACTGATCGACGCCGCGCAGGCCTTCGACGCGGATCCCGGGATCGGCTGCATCGTGCTGACGGGATCGGAGAAGGCCTTCGCGGCCGGCGCCGACATCAAGGAGATGGCGGAGCGGTCGTTCTCTGAGATGTACCTCGGGGAGCTGTTCCCGAGCTGGAGCGGTTTCGAGCAGCTGCGCACGCCGGTGATCGCCGCCGTCGGCGGCTTCGCGCTGGGCGGTGGCTGCGAGCTGGCGATGATGTGCGACTTCATCATCGCCGCGGACACGGCGAAGTTCGGGCAGCCCGAGATCAACCTCGGGGTCCTGCCCGGCTTCGGAGGCTCGCAGCGCCTGCCGCGCGCGATCGGGAAGGCGAAGGCGGCCGAGATGATCCTGACCGGCCGCATGATGGGTGCCGAGGAGGCGGAGCGCTCGGGGCTGGTGGCGCGGGTGGTGCCGGCCGCCGAACTGCTCGCGGAGGCGGCGAAGACCGCGGAGGCGATCGCCTCGAAGTCGCTGCCCGCCCTCTACGCCGCGAAGGAGGCGCTGCAGGTGGCGCAGGAGTCGACGCTGGCCGAGGGGCTGCGCTTCGAGCGGCGCGCCTTCGCGGCCGCCTTCGCCACGGAGGATCAGAAGGAGGGCATGCGCGCCTTTGCCGAGAAGCGCGCACCCGGCTTCACCCATCGATGAGCGTGCCGCGGCGGGATGCGTGGTCCTTCGCGTCCGGCGCGCCGGTCTCCTCCAGCCCGCGGGCGAGCAGCCGGATGAGGGCGTCCTCGTGAGTGAGCTGCGGATGGTGGCCGGCGCCCGGAAGCGTGATGAGCTCCACATTCGGAAGCGAGCCGAAGCGATTCACGGCCTCCGTGGTGAGCGGATCCGCGCTCCCGGTGACGATCCGGATGGGGCCGTGGAAGCGCCCCAGGGCATCCCGGAGCTCCGCGCGCCACTGCTCCGAGGAGGCGCGGGCGAGCTGCTCAGCCACCCGCCCCGCGGTGCCTCGGCGGAGGTCTGCGACGCTGGAACCGAGCGCCTCGGCGTGCGCGGCCGAGCCGCTCAGCCTCCGGGACAGCCGAGCCGGATCCGCGTGGCGCAGCACGGCGCGCACGAGCGGCCGCAGCCCCTTCGGAACGGCCGACTTGGCCTGCAGGAAGAACGGTGCGACGAGGGTGAGGGAGGCGACCCGGCCCGGGTGGCGGTCGGCCGCGGTCACGGCCGCCGCGGCGCCCAGGGAGTGGCCGATGAGCTGGGCCGGCTCCTCTCCGAGCACGGCCGGGAGCCAGTCTTCCCAGTCCTCCGCACCCGTGCCGCCGCTCAGGCCGAGCCCGGGCAGGTCGAGGGCTCGCGCCCCGATGCCGGAGGCGACGCCGGCCCAGCTGTCGGCGTTCACGGGAAGGCCCGGAAGGATCACGCGGCGGGATCCGGCTGCGCCGAGCTCGAAGGTCCGCAGCCCGCCGGCGTCGACGATGCGACGGTCCCCGGCCGATGCGCCTGGGACGGCGCCGAAGCGGTGCGCGGCGAGGTGATCGGCCCACCGTTCGAGGGCGCGCCGCACCTCCGGCATGCGGAGCCCGTGGCGCTCGGCGAGGGCGTTCGCCGAATCCGTCGGGTAACGATCGGAGGACATGAATCCGAGCGTCTCGGGGTCGGCGCCGGTGATCCGCTGGGGAAGCCGCTTGATGAGGCCGACGGGGATCCTGAGCTTCGGGACCCGCGCCCCGAGGTGGCGCGCGAGGTGCGCGAGGAGCTCCGCGAGGGGCGGAGTGCGGTCGTCGAGCAGCCAGTACGCCTCGCCCTCGGCGCTCGGGTCGACCGCTGCCACCGTCATGAAGGCGGCCAGGTAGTCGACCGTGACGACCGGCAGGAACGTCGAGTCGTCGCCGGGCAGCGCCGTCGCGGTGCCGTTCCAGAGCTGCTCGATGGTGGCGGGGAGCCCGATGAGCTGGTCGGATTCCCCGGTGCGGCTGTCGCCGATCACGCTGGAGGGGTTGACGATTGTCCAGGGGATCGCACGCTCCCGGGCGCGGGCCTGGAAGACGGCATCGGACTCGACCTTCGACGCCTCGTAGGCGCCGAGTTCCCGGTACACGGCCGCGCGGTGCTCCTCGGACCACGGAACGGAGCCGGGATCCTGTCCGCCGACGCGATACCCCGAGATGTGGACCACGCGCCGCAGTGCGGGCAGTTCCGCGGCGAAGTCGATGAGCCGCTCGACGATGCCGACGTTCCCGTCGCGCGCCTCTGCCGCGGACATGCCGAAACGGTACGATCCCGCGCAGCTGTGGATCTCCGTCACCGAGGCGAACGCGGCCGCCCCGTCCGCAAAGAGCCGGGGTGCCGAGAAGTCGGCGATCACGGTGCCGATGCTCCGCTTCAGGCCGTGCTCCCGGAGCCAGCGAGCGAGCCGGGCCCCGGATTCGACGCTCCGCACCGCGGCCGTGACCTCGGCGCCGGCCGCGGCGAGCTCCAGGATGAGGTGCCGGCCGATCAATCCGGAGGCGCCGAAGACGAGTGCGTGACGCGGGGTCTCGTGCGCGCTCATCGGCCCGCCTCCGCTGCGCGGCAGCGCTGCTCGACGAGCTCGGCCACGACCTCCGCTGCGGATTCGAGGGGCTGGGTGCTCCGGGTGGCACGTGACAGGATGACGGCGCCCTCGATAGTCGACACGACGACCGTCGCGAGGGATCGGGCCGCATCCGCGTCGAGCCCGCTCGATGCGAGAAGCGCCGCGGTCGGGGCGATCCACGCGTCGAAGGCTGTTGCGCAGGCCTGCCGCAGGCGCTCGCTCTCGGCGCCCATCTCCAGGGTGACGACGGAGACGGGGCATCCCAGGCGGAAGTCGCCTTCTGCGACGATGGCCGTCAGTGCCTCGATGGCGGTGCGGACGGCCGCGCCGGGACCGCCGGAGGCGGCAGCCGCCTGGGTGATGAGCTCGGCGAAGCGCTCCGCGGCGAGCTCGACCGCGGCGACCCCGAGCCCCTCCTTCCCGTCGGGGAAGTGGAAGTAGATCGACCCCTTCGGCGCCGACGCGTGTTCGATCACCGCGTTGAGTCCCGTGCCGCTGTAGCCGCTGGTCTGGATGAGTTCGAGCATCGATTCCGCGAGCCGTGCTCGGGTCAGCTCTCCTTTGGATGTCATGCCGTCAATAATAGACCGGTCTACATATTTTGTGCATCCCTCGGCGTGTCGCGACGGCGGAGAGCCGGGGCGCGTCGCTCACAGGCGGGCCTCAGGCGGGTGGCGAGCCGGGGTTCTCCGCAGATCCGGCCGCGCAGCGAGGTCCGGGCCGGTCACCCGGCACGGGTGGGCCGGCCGGGCCAGGGGAGGTGCCAGAATAGAGAGGGTTCGAGCGGGAGAGCGAGGAGCTTCGATGACAATCAGCGTTGCGGTGGCCGGGGCGTCCGGCTATGCCGGGGGAGAGCTGCTGCGCCTGCTCGCCGCGCACCCCGAGTTCGAGGTCCGCACCGTGACCGGCCACTCCAGCGCGGGGCGTCCTCTCGCCGAGTCGCAGCCGCATCTGCGCTCGCTGGCGCACCTCACCCTGCGAGAGACGACGCCCGAGGTGCTGGACGGGCACGAAGCAGTGTTCTTCGCCCTGCCGCACGGCGCATCGGGCGCCCTCAGCGAACAGCTGGGCGATGTGCGTCTCGCGGTGGACTGCGGGGCGGATCATCGCCTCACCGACCCCGCCGACTGGGCGGCCTTCTACGGCGGTGAGCACCACGAAGCCTGGAGCTACGGCGTTCCCGAGCTGATCGTGGCGGACGAGGGGGGCCTCTCCCGCCAGCGGGAGCGGCTCGTGGGGGCGACGCGGATCGCAGCCCCCGGCTGCAACGCCTCGACGGTGGCGCTCTCCCTCGCACCCGGCATCGCAGCCGGCGTGATCGAGGCGCGGGACCTCGTCTCCGTGCTCGCCGTCGGCCCCTCGGGCGCCGGCAAGGCGGCGAAGACCCACCTGCTCGGCGCCGAGCTGATGGGCACCGCCAATCCCTACGCAGTGGGCGGCACGCACCGCCACATCCCGGAGATCCAGCAGGCCCTGCGCGGAGCTGGTGCGCGCGAGACCCCGACGATCAGCTTCACCCCCGTGCTCGTGCCCATGAGCCGCGGCATTCTCGCCACCTCGACCGCGCGTCTCG
This sequence comes from Leucobacter massiliensis, assembly GCF_002982315.1. GTDB lineage: Bacteria > Actinomycetota > Actinomycetes > Actinomycetales > Microbacteriaceae > Leucobacter > Leucobacter massiliensis. The sequence continues at coordinate 226,353 of NZ_MWZD01000017.1, forward strand.
CGCCCGGGGTCGGCGCAGCGGAGGTGCGTGCGGCCTGGGAGGATGCCTACGCGGGCGAGCCCTTCGTGCAGCTGCTGCCCGAAGGGGTGTTCCCGCGCACGGCGGACACGCTCGGCGCCAACACCTGCCTCATGGGGCTCGCCGTCGACGAGGCCGCGGGCCGGGCCGTGGTCGTGGCCGCCCTCGACAACCTCGCCAAGGGCACCGCCGGCGCGGCGATCCAGTCCGCCAACATCGCCCTCGGCCTGCCGGAGACCACCGGTCTCCCGGTGGACGGGGTCGCGCCGTGAAGCGGCGATCGCAGCACATCGAAAAGGAGCAGCAGTGAGCGTCACCACCCCCCGGGGCTTCCGTTCGGCGGGCATCGCCGTCGGCCTCAAGAGCACCGGCAAGCCCGACCTCGCCCTCGTGGTGAACGACGGACCGGCCCCGGCCAGCGCCGCGGTCTTCACGAGCAACCGCGCCCAGGCCAATCCCATCCTCTGGAGCCGCAAAGCTCAGCAGGCCGGCCCCGCACGCGCGGTGATCCTCAACTCCGGCGGCGCGAACTGCTTCACCGGCGACTTCGGCTACGAGACCACTCGCCTCACCGCGGAAGCCGTGGCCAGCGAGCTCGGGGAGCCGGATCCCGAGCGCGTCCTCGTCTGCTCGACCGGGCTCATCGGCACCGGCGATCAGGCGTTCCGTGACAAGATCCTCGGCGGCGTGCCCCGGCTCGCCGCTGCGCTCGCCGCCGACGACACCACCGCCCCCGCGGCGATCCTCACCACCGACTCCGTCGAGAAGACCGCCGTGCGCGCGGGAGACGGCTGGAGCATCGGGGCGATGGCCAAGGGCGCCGGGATGCTGGCGCCGGGCCTCGCCACGATGCTCGTCGTCATCACCACCGACGCCCTGCTCGACGGCGAGGCCCTCGACCGCGCGCTGCGCGCCGCCAGCGCCACCAGCTTCGACCGGCTCGACAGCGACGGCTGCATGTCCACCAACGACCAGGTCACCCTGCTCGCGAGCGGTGCCTCCGGAATCGCCCCCGAGGAGCATGTCTTCGCCGCCGCGCTCTCCGAGGTCTGCGACGAACTCGCGGCGAAGCTGCAGGCCGACGCGGAGGGAGCCGCGCACGACATCGACATCGAGGTGCGCGGCGCGGCCAGCGAGGCCGAGGCCGTCGAGGTGGGCCGCTCGGTCGCCCGCAACAACCTCTTCAAGGCGGCGATCTTCGGCAACGACCCGAACTGGGGGCGCGTGCTCGCCGCGATCGGCACCACCGAGGCCGCTTTCGACCCGTACCAGGTCGACGTCAGCTTCAACGGCGTTCGGCTGTGCCACGCGGGCGCGCCCGACCGCCCCGTCGAGGAGTGCGACCTCACGCCGCGCCGCACCCACGTGCTCATCGAGCTCTTCGCCGGTGAGGCCGAGGCCACGGTGCGGACCAACGACCTCACCCACGACTACGTCCACGAGAACAGCGCGTATTCCAGCTGAGCCGAGGCCGCACGCGGTGCTGCGCGCCCGCGCGGAGCGGCAACCGGTGAGCGGCGCGAACGGAGACCCATGAGCACTACCCGAACCATCGACCGCGAGCAGGCCGCCGCCAAGGCGCAGGTGCTCATCGAGTCACTGCCGTGGCTGAAGAAATTCCGCGACACGATCATGGTGATCAAGTTCGGCGGCAACGCGATGGTCGACGACGCGCTGCTCACCGCCTTCGCCGAGGACATCGTCTACCTGCGGCACACCGGGATCCGCCCCGTGGTGGTGCACGGCGGCGGCCCGCAGATCAATGCGATGCTCGCGCGGCTCGGGATCGAGAGCGAGTTCAAGGGCGGCTACCGGGTCACCACTCCGGAGACCATGGACGTGGTGCGCATGGTGCTCACCGGCAAGGTGAACCCCGAGCTCGTGGACGAGATCAACGCGCACGGCCCGCTCGCTGCGGGCACCACGGGGGAGGACGCGGGGCTCTTCGTGGGCCGGCGTCGTCCGCCCGTCGTGGTCGACGGCGAGGAGGTCGATCTGGGCCTCGTGGGCGACGTCGCCGAGGTGCGGGTGGAGCCGGTGCTCGCCCTGCTCGACGCGGGGCTGATCCCCGTCGTCTCCTCGATCGCCCCCGACGCCGATCGGCCCGGTGTCTCGCTGAACGTCAACGCCGACGCGGCAGCGGCGGCCCTGGCTGCGGCGCTCGGTGCCGAGAAGCTCGTCATCCTCACCGATGTCGCGGGCCTCTACGCGAACTGGCCGGACCGCGACTCGCTCGTGTCGAGCATCACCGCGGCCGAACTCGAAGAGCTGCTGCCGAGCCTCGAATCGGGCATGATCCCGAAGATGCGCGCCTGCCTCGACGCGGTGCGCGGCGGCGTCTCGAAGGCCGTCATCATCGACGGCCGCGAACCCCACTCGGTGCTGCTGGAGATCTTCACGGAGCGCGGGATCGGTACGGAGGTCACTCCGTGACCGACCAGGCAGTGCAGCGGTCTGCCTCCGGCTGCGGAGCAGGCGGAGGTCACGCCGTGAGCGTGACCGACCAGGCAGTGCAGCGGTCTGCCTCCGGCTGCGGAGCAGGCGGAGGTCACGCCGTGAGCGTGAGCGTTCGGCGGTAGGGTGCGTTGGCGTGGGCGGCGGGCGGTGCTGCGGTCCTCGCCCACGTGCTGTTCGCGGCGCTCTCGCTGCGTCTCGCGCTGATCGATCTCCGTGAGCGCCGCTTGCCGAACGGTCTCCTCGCGCTGGGGACGGCGGGGGTTGCCGCGTTGCTCGTGGCGGCCGCGGGGCTGGAGGCGCGCTGGGATCGGCTGCTGCCGGCCGGGTCGGCGGCGGCGGGCTACGGCGCCGCCCTCGTGCTGTTGTGGCTTGCTGCGCGCGGTGCTCTGGGGGCGGGGGACGTGAAGCTCGCCCCGGTGCTGGGGCTCGTGCTGGGCTGGTCGGGGCCGGAGGCGGCGCTGTTGTGGGGGCCGCTGGGGATTGCTGCGGCCTGTGCCGTCGCGGCCGTCGCGGCGCGGCTCCGGCGGCGCTCCGTGTTCGCCCTCGGGCCCGCGCTGCTCGCGGGCGCGTGGTGCGGGCTCTCGCTGGCAGCGCTCGGCGGGTAGTACGGGCCGGGGCCCGGGTGGACCGCGGGCCTGCGGTTCGCGCCGGCGGTTTCGGCGTCAGCGCCCCAGGCGCTCGCCCGTCTGGCGGTCGAAGACGTGCAGCTGCTGCGGGTCGGCGCCGATGCGCACGGTGTCGCCAACGGCGGGGTGCGATCGGCCGTCGACGCGGACCACGAGGTCCTTCTGCTCGTCGCCGTGCGGGATCGTCCCGTAGATGTAGCCGTCGGCGCCGAGTTCCTCGACGAGTGCGACGTTCAGCTCCATGCCGGGCTGTGCGTCGTCGAGCACGCGGAGGTCCTCGGGGCGCACGCCGACGGTCACCTCGCTGCTCGCGGCCTGCGCGGACACCGAGGGGTCGACCGGGACGACGGCGCTGCCGAGGCGGATGCCGTCCGCTTCGAGGCTCGCGTCGAACAGGTTCATGGCGGGACTGCCGATGAAGCCGGCGACGAAGGTGTTGCGCGGCTTGTCGAGCAGTTCCCTCGGCGTGCCGAGCTGCTGCAGTTCGCCGAGCTTGAGCACCGCGATGCGGTCGCCCATGGTGAGCGCCTCCGTCTGATCGTGGGTGACGTAGACGGTGGTCACGGCGAGCTCTCTCTGGAGTGCGGCGATCCGGGTGCGGGTCTGCACGCGCAGTTTCGCGTCGAGGTTCGAGAGGGGCTCGTCCATGAGGAAGACGCGCGGGGAACGGACGATGGCGCGGCCCATCGCAACACGCTGCCGCTGGCCGCCGGAGAGCGCTTTGGGCTTCCGGTCGAGGTACTCGGTGAGATCGAGCTGCTCGGCGACGGCCTCGACGCGGCGGCGTCGCTCATGCTTGGGGACGCCGGCGATCTTCAGCGCGAAGCCCATGTTCTCGGCGACGGTCATGTGGGGATAGAGCGCATAGTTCTGGAACACCATCGCGATGTCGCGATCCTTGGGCGAGAGCCCGGTCACGTCTTCCCCGTCGATGAGGATCCGGCCCGAGGTGACCTCTTCGAGCCCGGCGAGCATGCGCAGCGCGGTCGACTTGCCGCAGCCTGAGGGGCCTACGAGCACGAGGAACTCCCCGTCTGCGATGTCGAGGTCGAGGTCTTTCACCGCGGCGCGCTCGGTGCCGGGGTATACGAGGCTGACCTCGTCGAAACTCACGCCTGCCATTGCTGGTCCTTTCGTTTCACCGGCAGGTTCGTGCCGGACGGTCCGTTGTGAAACGTGTGCGGAGCTCACTGGTCGCCGGGTCGACGCCGTCCCGCTCGCGTGCGTCGAGGATACCATCGCGCGGCGCGGCAGCACGGCGCGGCAGCACGGAGCGGCGCGGCGGCACGGCGCGACGGAGGGTCAGCGGAGCCTCGGAGGAGGTAACGATCCCGGATCATTCTCCCGGGGCTGTCGGCACGCGGGCGGCTTTGGCTAGCCTGGGGGTGGGGGAGCGGCGCCGCTCGCATGCGCCGAGTCGATTTCGCTCCGTCTGCCACGGAGCCCGCGATCCGGGGTTCGTGGCACCTGTCAACGAAGAAATACTGAACGGAGTGCTTCATGAGTGCGATAGGAACCCACACGGCGTCATTCCGGGGACGTCGGCGCCTGACCGGGGCCGCGGCGGTGGCCGGAGCGCTTGCGCTGGTCCTGAGCGGCTGCGCCTCGGGCGGTGACGGGAACGGCTCCGGCGACGCTGCCGGTGACGAGTTCGCCGGTGAGACGCTGACGGTCGCCGCAGCGTGGTCCGGAGCGGAGCAGGAGAACTTCGAGGCCGTGCTCGACGAGTTCGAGCGGCGCACGGGCGCCACCGTGAACTACACGAGCTTCGGCGACAACGGGCCGACGTTCATCCAGGGTCAGCTCGAGGGCGGCACGCCGCCGAATGTGGCGATCCTGGGGCAGCCCGCGCTCATGCAGTCGCTCGCGGAGAACGGGGACATCCTTCCGGTGAGCGAGGCGGTGGAGTCCGCCGTCACCGAGAACTACTCGCCGTCGTGGATCGATCTCGCCACCGTCGACGGCGAGCTGTACGGCGTCTGGTTCAAGGGCGCGAACAAGTCGACCGTGTGGTACAACGCCGACATCTACGACGAGGCCGGGGCGGTGCCCCCCGAGGACTGGGACGACTTCCTCACTCAGCTGGGCCTGGTGCGCGACGCGGGCTACGCGGGCATCTCCGTGGGCGCGGACGTGGGCTGGCCGCTCACGGACTGGTTCGAGAACGTGTACCTGCGCACGGCGGGTCCCGAGCGTTACGATCAGCTGACGAATCACGAGATCCCCTGGACCGATGACTCGGTGAAGGAGGCGCTGGAGGTGCTGGCGACCCTGTGGGACAGCGATCTGGTGCAGCCCGGCGGGGATCAGCGCGACTTCCCGACGAGTGTGAGCGAGGTCTTCGGCTCGGATCCGCAGGCCGGCACGGTCTTCGAGGGGGACTTCGTCGCCGGGAACATCGCCGCGGACGGCACCTCGGTGGTCGGGGAGACCGCGCTGTTCTACGACTTCCCGGCGGTGGACGGCTCCGCGCCGGCCGTCGTGGGCGGCGGTGACGTCGCCGTGCAGTTCACGGACGACGAGGCCACGAACGCACTGATGGAGTTCCTCGCCTCGCCCGACGCCGCGGAGGTGTGGGTGCCCGAGGGCGGCTTGATCTCCCCGAACTCCGCCGTCGACACCTCGCTCTACCCGGACGACGTCTCCCGCCAGGTCGCGGAGGCGCTGACGGGCGCCGAGGTGTTCCGTTTCGATATGTCGGATCTCACGCCGAGCGCCTTCGGCGGCACCCCCGGTCAGGGCTTCTGGCAGGAGATGATCACCTTCTACCAGGATCCGAGCGACATCGACGGCACGGCGCAGCGTCTCGAGGACGCCGCGGCGGCGGCCTACTGAGCCGGAGCGCACGACCATGAGCCGCACGCTCACGGTCCCCGTGCACCTCAGCGGCCGCGGGCAGGGCGCCCGCGGCCGCGGGGGCCTGCGCCGGTGGCTGCTCGTCGCGGGGTTCCTCGGGCCGGCGTTCCTCGTCCTCGGCGCGCTGGTGGTGTACCCGATCGTCTACTCCGCGGTGCGGTCGTTCTTCGACCGTGGCGGCACCTCCTTCGTCGGCTGGCAGAACTACGTCACGATGTTCACGAACGACAGCACGTTCACGGCGATTCGCAACAATCTCATGTGGGTGATCGTGGCGCCGGTGACGGTGACGATCATCGGCTTGATCTTCGCGGTCCTCGTGGAGAAGCTCGGCTGGAAGACCGTGTTCCGCCTGATCGTGTTCATGCCGATGGCGATCTCCATGCTGGCGGCGGGGGTGATCTTCCGCGGCATGTTCCAGGAGAGTCCGCAGCTGGGCGTGGTGAACGCCGCCATCGTGGGCGTGCAGAGCATCTTCGGCGAGCAGTCGAGCTATCCGGGGGCCAAGCCGCGCGAGGGCACCGGGATCGTGGAGGACTCGGGGATCATCGCCTCCGGCGAGGCGGTCCCCGCCGGGAGCACGCAGGACTTCCCGCTTACGGGGATCCGCCAGAGCGCGCTCCCGGAGGACGCCGCTGATGCCCGGCCGGCGGCCGATCCGTCGCCGACCGAGATCTCGGGCACGGTCTTCCTCGACGTGGTGCGCGGCGGGGGAGGCGTGAACGGCGAGCTCGGCGCGGGCAAGAAGGGGCTCGAGGGCGTGCGCGTCGACGCGGTGGACGCCGACGGGTCGATCCGCGGCTACGCCACGACGGGCGCCGGGGGCACCTTCACGATCGAGGGACTGCAGGCCGGGGAGAGCTACCGGGTCGCGCTCCCGGCTGCCAACTTCGACGCTGGGGCGCAGGGGGTGTCCTGGCTGAGCGCGTCGTTCATCAACGTGGTCGTGATCCTCGCCTACGTGTGGATCTGGGCCGGCTTCGCGATGGTGATGATCGCCTCCGGCCTGTCCGCGATGGACCGCTCGCTGCAGGAGGCGGCGCGTACCGACGGCGCGAGCGAGTGGCAGGTGTTCACGCGCATCACGGCCCCGCTGCTCGCCCCGGTGCTCGTGGTGGTGTTCGTGACGCTGGTGATCAACGTGCTCAAGATATTCGACCTCGTCTACGTGATCCCGCCCGGTGCATCGAAACCCGCGGCGAACGTGATTGCCGTCGAGATGTGGACGGTGTCGTTTGGCGGCGGCAACAACCAGGGTCTGGGCTCGGCGCTCGCGATCTTGCTGCTGATCCTCGTGCTGCCCTCGATGATCGTGAACGTCCGCCGGTTCCGAGAGGAGCGGAGCCGATGAGCGCGAACGCGCCGGCGCGGCGGCGAGGCGGAGGCCGTGCGGGAAGCCGGGTGGTCCGGGCGGTGAGCCGCGGCATCGTGAACGTGCTGCTGCTGATCGTGGCCGTGTTCTGGCTGGTGCCCACCTTCGGGCTGCTGCTCACCTCGTTCCGCAGCGCGGGGGACAACGCGGCGAGCGGCTGGTGGACGGTGTTCACGAAGCCGGCGGAGCTGACGATCGAGAACTACGCCAATCTGCTCTCCAATCCGACGATCACCGGCTCGTTCTGGAACACGATCGTGATCGCCGTGCCCACGACGGTGCTCGTGGTCGCCATCGCCGCGTGCGCGGCCTACGCCTTCGCGTGGCTGCGCTTCCCCGGCAGGGACTGGCTGTTCATCGCCGTGGTGGTGCTGCTCGCCGTGCCGCTGCAGGTCGCGCTGATCCCGCTCGCGCGGCTGTTCGGCGCGCTCGGCATCTTCGGCAGCGTGATCGGCGTGATCCTCTTCCACACCGCGTTCGGGCTGCCCTTCGCGATCTACCTGCTGCGCAACTTCTTCATCCAGATCCCGGAGGAGATGCTGGAGGCTGCGCGGATCGACGGAGCCCGGGACTGGCGCATCTTCTTCCGGATCATGCTGCCGCTCGCGCTTCCCGCGATCGCCTCGCTCGCGATCTTCCAGTTCCTGTGGACCTGGAACGACATGCTGGTGGCGCTGATCTTCACGAACAACGACTCCCAGCCGCTGACCGTTGCGATCCAGTCGCAGCTGCGTCAGTTCGGCGCGAACATCGACGTGCTCTCCTCGGGTGCGTTCTTGTCGATGGTGGTGCCGCTGATAGTGTTTTTCGCGTTCCAGCGATACTTCGTGCAGGCACTGCTGGCGGGGTCGCAAAAGTAGCTCGTAATGTGCGGGAAGGGCCGATCTTGTGATCGACAGTTACAACGCCTACCTCTTCGACCTCGACGGGGTGATCACTCCGACCGTCGAGCTGCACCGCCGCGCGTGGGCGGAGACCTTCGACGCGTTCTTCGCCTCGCGCGGGCTTCCCCCGTATCACGAGGAGGAGTACTTCGCCTCCCTCGACGGGCGCAATCGCTTCGAGGGGGTGCGGGCGCTGCTCGCGGCCCGCGGCGTCGCGCTGCCCGAGGGGGTGCCGGGTGAGACGGGACTGGACTCGGTCATCGGCATCGGGAACCGGAAGAACGCGGCCTTCACTGAGGTGCTGGAGCGCGACGGCATCGCGCCCTACCCGGGCTCGCTGCGGCTCCTCGACCGGCTCGCGAGCCAGGGGGCGCGCCTCGCCGTGGTGTCGAGCTCGCGGAATGCGGAGGCGGTGCTGCGGGCGGCCGGACTGCGGGAACGCTTCCTCGCGGTGGTCGACGGGGTGGTCGCGGAGCGTGAGGGCCTGGCGGGGAAGCCCGCACCGGACACCTTCGTGCGCGCGGCCGCGCTGCTGGGGGCCGCGCCGTCGGAGGCGGTGGTCTTCGAGGATGCGGCCTCGGGGGTGGCCGCTGCGCGCGCCGGCGGCTTCGGCCTCGTGGTGGGCGTGGATCGCGGGGCGGGGCCGGCGGCGCTGCTCGCCGCTGGCGCGGATCGCGCGGTGCCGGATCTCGCCGAGTTGCTGGAGGAGGACGCGTGAACCCGGAGCTCTTCGATGTGCCGGTGAAGGAGCTGCGGCGAGACTTCGGAGACGACCCGTGGCGGCTGGTGGTGCACGGCATCGACCCGGCGCTCGCCGGGCAGGACGAGACCCTGTTCTCGCTCGCGAACGGGTTCCTGGGCCTGCGCGGCAATCACGAGGAGGGCCTGCCGCTGGGCAGCCACGGCACCTACATCAACGGCCTGCACGAGACCTGGCGGATCCAGCACGCGGAGAGCGCCTACGGTTTCGCCGAGCACGGGCAGACCCTGGTCGAGGCTCCCGACGCGAAGACGATCCGGATCTACGTCGATGACGAGCGCCTGAACCTCTCGTCCTCGGACATCCTCGACGTGCAGCGGGTGCTCGACCTGCGGGCCGGCACCCTCACCCGCACGCTCCTCTGGCTGACGCCGACCGGCAAGCGGGTGCGCGTGGAGACCCGGCGCATGGTGTCGTTCGCGATGCGGCACCTGGCGACGGTGGAGATGCGGATCACGGTGCTGGACGCCGACGCCGATCTGACGGTGTCGAGCCTCATCATCAACCGGCAGGACCTGGGCCGGGTGCGCACCGAAGTGGTTTCGGAGGCGGAGGACAGCGCCGACCCGCGGAAGGCGGAGCAGCTGCACGATCGGGTGCTCATCCCGGGCCCCTCGCTGCACGACGGCGGGCGCAGCGTGCTCAGCTATCGCGTGCACCACTCGCGGATGGCGGTCGGCGTGGGCGTCGACCACGATTTCGACGGCGGCGACGACGACATCGCCGGCGGCTGGCGCACGCGCATCGAGGAGACGCCGGATCGGGTCCGTCACATGTTCCAGGGCGTCGCCCGCCAGGGCCGGACGGTGCGGCTGCTGAAGACGGTGGCCTATCACGCCTCGAACACGGCGGGGCTCTCGGAGATGATCGACCGCTGCGTGCACACCCTGGAGAGCGTGGCGGCCGAGCCGCCGGAGGCGCGCTGGGAGGCCCAGCGCTGCTTCCTCGCCGGCTTCTGGGAGCGCAGCGATGTGCAGGTCGAGGCGGAGCCGGGCGTGCAGCAGGCGATCCGGTGGAACCTGTTCCAGCTGGCCCAGGCGGCGGCCCGCGCCGATGGCCGCGGGATCCCCGCGAAGGGGCTCACGGGCTCGGGCTACAGCGGCCACTACTTCTGGGACTCGGAAGTGTACGCCCTGCCCTTCCTCACCTACACCACGCCGTTCTGGGCGCGCAACGCGCTCCGGGCCCGCGAGCGGATGCTGCCGCAGGCGCGCCTGCGCGCGACGATGCTCAACGAGGACGGCGCGCTCTTCCCGTGGCGCACGATCAACGGCGAGGAGGCGAGCGCCTACTACGCGGCGGGCACCGCGCAGTACCACATCAACGCCGACATCACCTACGCGCTCGCGCGCTACGTCTCGGCGACGGGCGACATCGAGTATCTCCTCTCGGGGGCGTGCGACATCCCGGTGGAGACGGCCCGGCTGTGGGCGAGCCTCGGCTTCTGGCATCCGGATCCCGACGGCACCCTGCGCTTCCACATCCACGGGGTCACCGGCCCTGACGAGTACACGACCGTGGTGAACGACAATCTGTTCACGAATGTGATGGCCCGCTTCAATCTGCGCTTCGCGGTGGAGATGGTGCGCCGGATCGCGGATGAGGCGCCCGAGCACTACGCCGCCCTCATCGAGCGCCTGTCGCTCGACCCCGCGGAGGTGGACGCCTGGGAGCGGGCGGCCGAGGGCATGTGCGTGCCCTACTCGGAGGAGATGCGGATCCACCCGCAGGACGCGCACTTCCTGGAGCGGGAGATCTGGGATCTCGCGGCGACGCCGCCCGAGCAGAAGCCGCTGCTGCTGCACTTCCACCCGCTCGTGATCTACCGCTTCCAGGTGCTCAAGCAGGCCGACGTGGTGCTGGCCCTGCTGCTCGCGAGCGACGAGTTCAGCCGAGAGGAGAAGCGCCGCGATTTCGAGTACTACGACGCGCTCACCACCGGTGACTCGACGCTCTCGGCGGTGGTGCAGTCGATCATCGCCGCCGAGGTGGGCTACCGCGAGCTCGCCTACCGCTACTTCGACCACGCCCTGCGCGTCGACCTCGACGATCTGCATCACAACTCCGCCGACGGCGTGCACATCGCCTCCTGCGGAGGGGTGTGGATGACGCTCGTGCAGGGCTTCGCCGGCATGCGCGACGCGGGACGGCAGCTGCGCTTCGACCCGCGCCTGCCGGAGCACTGGGGGTCGCTGCGCTTCACCCTGGAGTGGCGGGGGAGCAGGGTCGGCGTGGCGCTGGAGCAGGACCGCATCCGCTTCGAGCTGCTGGAGGGCGAGGGCCCCGTCCCGGTGGAGGTGCGCGGCCGGGGGCTGCTCATCGGAGAGGGCGCGCCCGTCGAGGTGCCGCTCGACGGTCAGGGCGTCGATCTGGGCCCTTTCCGGGGGCTCTCGGCGGGGATCCTGCCCCGCGAGGGCGACACGGGCGCGCTGCACACGGAGACGACCGAGCTGCCCGTCGTGACCACCTCGATCCCGGTCCGTCCGGCGGAGCTCTCCGGCTGAGAGCGGATAGGATGGGGGCGTCTCGGAGACCATCCCGCCCCCACCCGAGTGAAAGGCAGGCAACGTGACCTATGTGATCGCTCTTCCGTGCGTGGACGTGAAGGATCGCGCCTGCGTGGACGAGTGCCCGGTCGACTGCATCTACGAGGGTGAGCGCTCGCTCTACATCCACCCCGACGAGTGCGTGGACTGCGGAGCGTGCGAGCCGGTGTGCCCGGTGGAGGCGATCTACTACGAGGACGATCTGCCGGAGGAGTGGGCCGACTACTACAAGGCCAACGTCGAGTTCTTCGACGAGATCGGCTCGCCCGGTGGCGCGGCGAAGGTGGGCGTCTACGATTTCGATCACCCGATCGTCGCGGCGCTCCCGCCGCAGGGGGAGTAGCGGCGTGCGCGGGCCGCTGCCCGAGTACCCGTGGGACGCGATGGCGCCGTTCGCCGAGCAGGCGGCGCGGCACCCGGAGGGCGCACTCGACCTCTCGATCGGCTCGCCCGTGGATCCCGCCCCCGCGATCGCCCGTGACGCGCTCGCCGCCGCGGCGGACGCGCACGCGTATCCGGCGACGGCCGGCACGGGCGCGCTGCGCGAGGCGATCGCCGCGTGGTTCGCGCGACGTCGCGGGGTGGCCGTTGAGCCGTCCGCGGTGCTCCCGACCGTGGGCTCGAAGGAGCTCGTCGCGCTGCTGCCCTTCCTGCTCGGGATCGGAGCCGGGGAGGCCGTCGTCTTCCCGCGGATCGCCTATCCGAGCTACGCGATGGGCGCGGCACTCGTCGGCGCGGACGCGATCGCGAGCGACGATCCCGCCGAGTGGCCGGAGCACACCCGCCTCGTGTGGATCAACTCGCCCTCGAACCCCGATGGCCGGGTGCTGAGCGTCGACGCCTTGCGCTCCGCGGTGCTGCGCGCTCGCGAGCTGGGGGCCGTGATCGTCGGGGACGAGTGCTACGCCGAGTTCGGCTGGGACGCCCCCTGGGACGCCGAGCCGATCCCGTCGATCCTCGATCCCCGGGTCGTCGGCGATGACCACCGGGGCGTGCTGGGCGCGTACTCCCTGAGCAAGCAGTCGAATCTCGCCGGCTACCGGGCGGCGTTCGTCGCCGGTGATCCCGAGCTGATCGCGCGCCTGCTCACCGTGCGCAAGCACGCCGGCCTGATGCAGGCCGCGCCGGTGCAGGCCGCCATGGTCGCGGTGCTCGGGGACGACGCCCACGTCGCCGAGCAGCGGGAGCGGTACCGGGCCCGCCGGGCCGTGCTCCGGCCCGCGCTGGAAGCCGCCGGGTACCGCGTCGAGGGCAGCGAGGCCGGGCTGTACCTGTGGGTGACGCGCGGCGTCGACGCGTGGGAGAGCGTGGAGGAGTTCGCGCGGCTGGGCATCGTGGTGGGGCCGGGGCACTTCTACGGGGATCACTCCCCGGAGCACGTGCGGCTCGCGCTGACGGCCTCCGACGCCGCCATCGAGGCGGCGGCGGCCCGGCTGCTGCGGGCGGCGGCGTGAGGGGAACGGCTCGCGCCGCCCGAATCGCATTTTGTTCGACGTCAAGATAATCTAAGCTCAGCGCCGACGAGCAGACGGTGCTCGTCGGCCCGCTCGGAGCCGATAGAGTGGAACAGTGGCTGCGTCACCACCGATGCACAGCCCGCAGAGAGACCCACGAGGAGACGACGTGACCGAATCGACTCAGAGCCAGGGCCCGTCCGCAGCGCAGCTGACGTTCCCCGGCGGATCCGCGGAGCTGCCGATCGTCGACGCCGTCGACGGCCACGCGGCGATCGACGTCAGCTCCCTCACCCGTCAGAGCGGCTACACCGCCCTCGACTACGGATTCGTGAACACGGCCTCGACGAAGTCGGCGATCACCTACATCGACGGCGAGCAGGGGATCCTGCGTTACCGCGGCTACCCGATCGAGGAGCTCGCGCGCGCCTCGACCTTCCTGGAGGTCGCCTACCTGCTCATCTACGGCGAGCTGCCGAGCTCCGACGAGCTCGCGGCCTTCGACGACGAGATCCGCCGTCACACGCTGCTGCACGAGGACATGCGCTACTACTTCGAGGGCGTGCCGCACACGGCGCACCCCATGGCGGTGCTGTCGGGCGGCCTGCAGACCATGTCGACCTACTACGAGAGCTCGCTCGACACGACCGTGCCCGAGTTCGTCGAGGTCAACACGATCCGCCTCCTCGCGAAGCTGCCCGTGCTGGCCGCCTACGCCCACAAGAAGTCGATCGGCCAGGCCTTCCTCTACCCCGACAACAACCTCAACTTCGTCGAGAACTTCCTGCGTCTCAACTTCGGCAACAAGGCCGAGAAGTACGAGATGAACCCGGTGCTGGTGGACGCGCTCGACAAGCTGCTCATCCTGCACGCCGACCACGAGCAGAACGCGTCGACGTCGACGGTCCGGCTCGTCGGCTCGACCGGCGCGAACATGTTCTCGTCGATCTCCGCCGGCATCAACGCCCTCTCGGGGCCGCTGCACGGCGGCGCCAACGAGGCCGTCCTCGACATGCTCGCGCAGATCCGCGACTCCGGCCAGAGCGTCGAGACCTTCGTCGAGAAGGTGAAGCGCAAGGAGGACGGGGTCAAGCTCATGGGCTTCGGCCACCGCGTCTACAAGAACTACGATCCGCGCGCCCGCATCGTCAAGGAGAGCGCCCAGCGGGTGCTCGACGAGCTCGGCGTCAACGACCCGCTGCTCGGCCTCGCGCAGGAGCTGGAGCAGATCGCCCTCGAGGACGACTACTTCAAGGAGCGCAAGCTCTACCCGAACGTCGACTTCTACACGGGCGTGATCTACAAGGCGATGGGCTTCCCCACGCGCATGTTCACCGTGCTCTTCGCCATCGGCCGCCTGCCCGGCTGGATCGCCCAGTGGCGCGAGGCCCGCGAGGACCCGCAGACGAAGATCGGGCGGCCCCAGCAGCTCTACATCGGCTCGGGAGAGCGTCACCTGGAGCGCTGAGCTGCTGGACCGGTAGGCTGGCGGACATGGAATCCGCTGCACTGAGTCCAGCTCTTGAACTGCGACAGCTCGTCAAGCGCTTCGGCGAGAAGGTCGCCGTCGACGGCGTGTCCCTGACGATCCCCACGGGATCCTGTTACGGCCTCGTCGGCCCGAACGGGGCCGGGAAGACGACGACCCTCTCCATGGCCACGGGCCTGCTCCGGCCCGATCACGGGCAGGCGCTGATCTGCGGCGTCGACGTGTGGGCCCAGCCCACCGAGGCGAAGCAGCTCGTCGGGGTGCTCGCCGACGGCGTGAAGCTCTTCGACCGCCTCACCGGTGAGCAGCTCATCACCTATAACGGCCTGCTCGCGGGCCTCGACGCGGAGACCGTGTCCCGGCGCTGCGCCGACCTGCTCGACATGCTCGAGCTGCGCGGGGCCGGGAGCACGCTCGTCGTCGACTACTCGGCGGGCATGACCAAGAAGATCGCCCTCGCCTGCGCCCTCGTGCACGCCCCGCGGCTGCTCGTGCTCGACGAGCCCTTCGAGTCGGTCGACCCGGTCTCCGCTGCGAACATCCGCGACATCCTGCAGGGCTATGTGCGCGGCGGCGGCACCGTGATCGTGTCCAGTCACTCCATGGATCTCGTGCAGCGCATGTGCGACCACGTCGCCGTCGTGGCCGCCGGGCGCGTGCTCGCGGCGGGCTCCGTCGACGAGGTGCGCGGCGCCTCGACCCTCGAGGAGCGCTTCGTGGAGCTCGTCGGCGGACGCCAGCACCTGGAGGGGCCGACGTGGCTGAACCTCTCCTGACCCCCGCCTTCGCCCCGCAGCCCGCCGCCGGCAACGGCACGTCGGCCCCGCGCTCCGGGCCCGCAGCGCGCGTGCGGGTGCTCGTCCGCCTGCGCTTCCTGGTGCTGTGGAACACGCTGCGCCGCCACCCCTGGCAGCTGGTGGGGGCGATCATCGGCGCCCTCTACGGCCTCGGCGTGCTCTCCATGGTGACGATCGGCCTGGTGGCGCTCTCCTGGGCGGACCCCGCGCTCGCCCGCACGGTGGTGATCCTCGGCGGTTCCGCGCTGATCCTCGGCTGGATGGTCGCCCCCATCGTCTCCTCGGGCATGGACCGCACCCTCGACCCTGCCCGGCTCGTGGTGTTCCCGATGCGTCCGGGCACCCAGCTCGCCGGGATCGCCATCGCGAGCCTGCTCGGCGTGCCCGGCATCATCACGCTGCTCGTCTCGGCCCTGGCGGCCCTGGCCTGGCTGCGCTCACCGCTCGCCGTGATCGCCGCGCTGCTGCTCGCCCCCGTCGCGGCGGCGAGCTGCGTGCTCGCGTGCCAGTTCGCGATCACGGCACTGTCGCGGCTGACGGCGAGCCGCCGCTTCCGCGAGATCATCGGCGGCGTCATCGTGCTGCTGGTGGTGTGCGCCGGTCCGCTCATCGCCGGTGTCGGGTCCGGGATCGAGGCCGCCGCCGAGTGGCTGCCGACGGTCGCGGAGGTGCTGTCGTGGACGCCGCTCGGCGCGGTGTGGGCGGTGCCCGCGGAGCTCGCCGCCGGGCACTGGCTCGGCGCGGTATTGCGCCTGCTGATCGCGCTCGCCACGGTGCTCGGGCTCTTCCTCGCGTGGCGTCCGCTCTACATCGCCGGTTTCGGGGCGGCGGGCGGATCCCGCACCGTGGTCAAGGCGGGCACCGGCTGGTTCGGACGTTTCCCCGCCACCCCGCGCGGTGCGATCGCCGCGCGCACCCTCACCTACTGGCTGCGGGATCCCCGCTACCTGCAGAGCCTGCTCATCGTACTCGTGATGCCGGTGGTCTTCGGCTTCGTCTCGGCGACCACCGGCATGCAGATCCTGCTGCCCGGCTCCACGGTGATGGTGGCCTGCCTGCTCTCCCTCGCGACCTTCACCGATGTCTCCTATGACGGCACCGCCTTCAGCACGCACCTGGTGCACGGGGTCCGCGGCATCGACGACCGGCTCGGCCGTCTCTGGTCGAACGCACTGCTCACGGTGCCGTGCGTGCTGCTCGTCGCGGTGGTCACGACCGCCATCGTCGGGCGCTTCGACCAGTTGCCGACGTTGCTGGGGCTGTCGGGCGCGGTGATGCTGGGCGGCTTCGGCGTGGCGAGCGTGGCCTCGGCGATCTTCGTGATGCCGGTGCCGCAGTCGGGTGAGAACCCCTTCGCCACGAAGCCAGGCGCTGGGGTGCTCAGCATGGTGGGGACCTTCGGATCCTACGGCGCGCTGCTCGTGCTCACACTGCCCACGATCGTGCTGACCGTGGTCGCCGGGGTGAGCGGCGATCCGCTGTGGGCGTGGCTGACGCTCGCGGTGGGGCTGCTCAACGGCGGGCTCGTGTGCTTCTTCGGCGTGATGCTCGGCTCGCGGCTCTTCGACCGGCGCGGCCCCGAGCTGCTCGCCCGCGTCGTCGCCCAGGGCTGAGCGCGCAGCGGGCCCTGGCGCTGATGCGCCGGGCCTGGAGCCCAGGGGGCACCCGGCCCGGCGCATTCGAACGCAAGGCGCGGCGCGTTCTTCCCGTGTGCGGGGCGCCTCGGCTCAGGCGTGCAGCGCGGCGTTGAGGACGATGCCGGCGCCCTCGCGTGGCAGGGCCTCGACGGCGCCGCTCGCCGAGTTGCGGCGGAACAGCAGCTTCGGCACGCCGGAGAGCTCCACCGCCTTCACCTCGACCGCTGCGCCCTCCGAGTCTGCCGTGCCCTTCGGCAGCAGCACCTTCGTGCCCGCCGTCACGTAGAGGCCGGCCTCCACCACGCTGTCGTCGCCGAGCGAGATCCCGATTCCCGAGTTCGCGCCCAGCAGTGCGCGCTCGCCGATCGTGATCCGCTGCGTCCCGCCGCCCGAGAGCGTGCCCATGATGGACGCACCGCCGCCGATGTCGGAGCCGTCGCCCACGACCACGCCCTGCGAGATCCGGCCCTCGACCATCGACGCACCCAGCGTGCCGGCGTTGAAGTTGACGAAGCCCTCGTGCATCACCGTGGTGCCCGGCGCCAGGTGGGCACCCAGCCGCACCCGCGAGGCGTCCGCGATGCGCACGCCCGCGGGAACCACGTAGTCCGTGAGGCGCGGGAACTTGTCGAGGCCCACCGCGGTGACGCCGGCCCGCTTGAGCAGCGGCAGTCGCGCCGCATAGTCCTCGGGCAGCATGGGTCCCGCGCTCGTCCAGGCGATGTTCGGCAGCTTGCCGAAGATGCCGTCGAGGTTGATCGAGTTCGGCCGCACGAGGCAGTGCGAGAGCAGGTGCAGGCGCAGGTAGGCGTCCTCGGTGGAGGCGGGAGCGGCGTCGAGGTCGATCTCCAGGTTCACGGGCCGCAGCTCGACGCCACGCAGCTCGTCCGTGCCGGCCAGCTGCTCGAGCTCCGCCGGCGCCAGCCACGGATCCCGCTGGGCCGGTCGCGCGCCGAGGGACGGGGACGGGAACCAGGCGTCGAGGACGGTGCCGTCGGAGGCGATCGTGGCGATACCGGAGGACCAGGCGAGACGAGTGGCAGTCATGGCCCCCATCGTATCGTCGCAGCAGGGATCGGCCTGCCGCGCGACCTCTAAGCTGGACGGGTGACCTCCTCAGATTCCCTCCCGCTCGATCCCTCCGCGGGGGCCGTCGCCCTCACCCGGCAGCTCTGCGACATCCCATCCGTCTCCGGGGACGAACGCGCCGTCGCCGACGCGGTCGAGGCCGTCCTCCGCAACCAAGCCCCCCACCTGCGCATCGTGCGCGACGGCGACACGATCATCGCCCGCACCGAGCTGGGCCGTGCGCGGAGAGTCGCGATCGCCGGCCACCTCGACACCGTGCCCGTCAACGAGAACCTCCCCGTGCAGGACCGGCCGGATCCCGAGACCGGGGCCGAGACGATCTGGGGCCGCGGCACGGTCGACATGAAGGCCGGCGTCGCGGCGCAGCTCCTCCTGGCCGTCGAGCTGGACGACCCCGCGGTCGACGTCACCTGGGTCTGGTACGACCACGAGGAGGTCGCCTCCCACCTCAGCGGGCTCGGACGCGCCATGCGCAACCACCCCGCGCTCTTCGCCGCCGACTTCGCGATCCTCGGCGAACCCTCCAACGGCACCATCGAGGGCGGCTGCAACGGAACCCTGCGGGCCCACGTGACGATGCACGGAAAGCGCGCCCACTCCGCACGCGGGTGGATGGGCGTGAATGCCATTCACCGGGCGGCCCCGCTGCTGCAGCGGCTCGCCGCGTACGAGGCGGAGCGGATCGTGGTCGACGGCCTCGAGTACCGCGAGGGGATCAACGCGGTCCGGATCGACGGCGGCGTGGCCGGGAACGTGATCCCCGACCGCTGCACCATCGAGGTCAACTACCGTTTCGCGCCCAGCCGCAGCGGCGAGGAGGCGGCGGACTTCGTGCGTGAGTTCTTCGCGGACGCCGACGAGGTGGAGATCGTGGACCTGGCGCTCGGCGCGCGGCCCGGGCTCGACGACCCCTTCGCGCGGGGCTTCGTCGAGGCGGTGGGCGTGCAGCCGAAGGCGAAGTTCGGCTGGACCGACGTGTCGCGATTCTCCGCACTCGGGATTCCCGCGGTCAACTTCGGTCCGGGGGATCCGCTGCTCGCGCACGCCGACGAGGAGCGCGTGCCGGTCGAGCAGATCGAGTTCACCGTCTCCGCGCTGCGCTCCTGGCTCACCGGAGGCCGCGCCGCCGGCTCGTCCTGACCCGCCCCGCGGCCGGCGGAAAGGCGTCCCGCAGGCGCTGCTCCGCTTCGCCTCACGGCGCGGCTTCGCCCTCGCCGCCGCTCGGGCAGTAAAATAGGGCGGTACACCAATTCTGCGAGGAGGCGTCATGGCTGCAATGAAACCGAGGACCGGGGACGGACCCATGGAGGCGGTGCGCGAGAGCCGGCTGATCGTCGTGCGGGTGCCCCTCGAGGGCGGGGGTCGCCTGGTCGTGTCGGTGAACGATCAGGAGGCGGCCGAGCTCCGTGACGTGCTCGCAGGGGTGCTCGACGGCTGAGCCGTCCGGCCCGAGCTGAGACGCGAGGAGGCCCCGGGACCCACTGGGTTCCGGGGCCTCCTGCTGCCCGGTGCGGCGACGGGCTCCTCGCCGGTGGTTCAGCCGTCGAGGCGCACGAGCGTGAGCAGCCCGTCGCCGGCGGGGGAGAGCGCGGGTGCGATCGCCGGCGAGTCGGCGACCACCGCGAGCAGGTCCCGGCACGCGACCGTCGCCTCGTCGCGGGCAGCCGGATCGGGCACCCGGCCGTGCGCGAAGGCGCCCGGCACGACGATGCAGCCGCCCGGCCGCACGATGGCGAGCGCGTGCTCGAAGAGCTCGAGCAGCAGCGAGTGGTCGGCGTCGAGCAGCACCAGATCGTACGCGCCGAGATTGAGCCGAGGCATGACGTGGCGCGCATCGCCCTCGATGAGCCGGAGGCGCGATGCCGGGATGCCCGCATCCGCGAAGACGCCGCGGGCCTCGCGCAGATGCTCGGCCTCGATCTCGATCGAGGTGAGGGTCGTCTCGGCTGTGTGCCGCAGCAGCGACAGGCCGCTGACGCCGACGCCGGTGCCGACCTCGCAGACGGTGGCGGCCCGGCTCAGCACGGCGAGCGCGGAGAGCTGGGCTCCCACCGAGCGGCTGACCGGCTCGATGCCGAGTTCGAGTGACAAGCGCCGGGCGCGCACGATCGCGCCGGTCTCGGCCGGATACTGCTCGGCGTACTGCCAGTTGCGTTCGAGCTTGCTCACGTGGTCCTCCGTGGTGTGGCGGATCCGGCCCCACGGCCGGGGTGCGGCCGTCCCGGGTGCGGGAGCCGCGCTTCCCCTAGCGTAGATCCCGGCACCGCTCGGGCGGAGGCACCACGCGCAGCTCCGCGCGATTGCCGGTGGGGGCGATCCCGCCTCCGGGCGCTACGATGGGGGAGTGGACGGACTCACGATCAACAAGATCCTGGTGATCCTCGTGATCGCCATGTTCCTGCTGGGTCCCGAACGGCTCCCCGTCTACGCGAAGAAGCTCGGGGAGTTCGTGCGCAGCGTGAAGCGCATGGCGGACGGCGCGAAGGACCGGCTCCGCGATGAGATGGGACCGGAGTTCGACGACGTCGACTGGAAGCAGCTCGACCCCCGTCAGTACGATCCGCGCCGGATCATCCGGGACGCGCTCGTCGAGGACGAGCGCGAGGCTCGCCTGGCTGCGAGGCGGGCGCGGGCCGCGGAGGCCGCGGCTCGTCGTGGGAGCGGGGCTGCGGCGGAGGCGGGCTCCGGGGCTGCCGCTACTGCGGGTGCGGGTGCCGGTGCCGCCGCTGGAGCCGCGGGCGCAGCTGCCGGGGCGGCTGCCGCGGAGGGGACGGCGGCCGGGGGCGGCGACGGAGCCGGCGCGACCGCCGCCGCGGGCGTGGCGGTGGCGGCGGCCGAGGCTCCCGCTGCGCTGCGGTACGACGAGGAAGCCACGTAGCTCCGCGGAGGAGCGCTCGCAGCTCGCAGCGTCGGGTGCGCGGCCGAGGATGCCGGAGGCCGTCGGAGGGCCCGGATCGACGCCGGGACGGATCAGCGAGGAGTGACCCTCAGCGAACGGCCGGCGAGCCCGCGGCCGAGCCCCGCAACGCGCTCGGCGATGCGCAGCAGCTCCGCGGCGGCCGGGTCGCCGGGCGAGCCGAGCACGGCCGGGGTGCCGCGGTCCCCGGCCTCGCGGAACGCGGGGCTCAGGGGAACGCTGCCCAGCAGCGGAACCGGCCGATCCTGATCCTCGGAGAGGCGCGCCGCCACCAGCTCGCCGCCGCCGCTGCCGAAGACGTCGATCACCGTGCCGTCGGGCTGCGCGAGCCCGGCCATGTTCTCGACGACGCCGGCCACCCGCTGTCCGGTCTGCCGTGCGACGAGCGCGCTGCGAACGGCCACGTCGGCTGCGGCCTCCTGCGGCGTGGTCACGACGAGCACCTCCGCCTGCGGCAGCAGCTGCCCCACGGTGATCGCGATGTCGCCGGTGCCGGGCGGCAGGTCGAGCAGCAGCACGTCGAGCTCGCCGAACCACACATCGCGCAGGAACTGCTCGATGGTGCGGTGCAGCATCGGCCCGCGCCACGACACCGCCGTGCTGCGGGGATCCGCGTCGCCCAGGAACATGCCGATGGAGATGACCTTCACCCCGTGCGCGACGGGAGGCAGGATCATGTCGTCGACCCGCGTGGGCTGCTCGGTGCGCCCGTCC
The DNA here is from genome assembly GCF_002982315.1 of Leucobacter massiliensis. Classification (GTDB taxonomy): domain Bacteria; phylum Actinomycetota; class Actinomycetes; order Actinomycetales; family Microbacteriaceae; genus Leucobacter; species Leucobacter massiliensis. The sequence goes on from NZ_MWZD01000017.1 coordinate 247,969, forward strand.
CGGCTGAGGCCGAGAATGCCGGGGATCGAGAAGCCGAACACATCGGCGTCGACCAGTCCCACCGACAGGCCGCGCGCGGCGAGGGCCACGGCGAGCCCGGCCGTCAGCGACGACTTGCCCACCCCGCCCTTGCCGCTCGTCACGGCGATGACGCGCGTCAGGGAATCGGGGCCGAACTGCTGCGGGCGCGATCCGCGCGCTCCGCGCACGCGCTCGGTGAAGGCGCGCCGCTGCTCCGGCGTCATCACGCCGACGCGCACCTCCGCGGAGGTGACGCCCGCCGCGGCGCTCGCGGCCGCGAAGACATCGGCCTCGATGCGCCGCGCCGCGGGGCAGCCCGCGATGGTGAGCAGGATCGAGACCTCGGCGCGGCCGCTCGCGTCGACGGCGACCGACTGCACCATGCCGAGCTCGGTGATGGGGCGCAGGATCTCGGGATCGCGCACCCCGTCGAGGGCGCGCCAGACGGCGTCTTCCGCGGGGGAGCTCATGCGCGGTCGGCGGGGTCGGCGCCGGGCTCGGCGCTAGGATCGGCGCCAGGACCGGCGGGAGCGGAGCGGGTCTCATCCACCTCGGGGGCGGCTCCCTGAGCGGCAGCAGCGCCCGGGGACGCGGCTGCTCCGGTCGCATCCGCGGACCCGTCCGCGTGCGCCGCGGCCTCGGCCGCGGCGAGCTCGCTCTCCCGCTGCTCCTCGGCGAACTCGGCGAGCAGCGAGCGCAGCTCCTGCCGCAGCACGTCCCGATCCGGCAGCTCCTTGATGGCGAGCCGCAGCGCCACCACCTCGCGCGCGAGGAACTCCGTGTCGGCCAGGTTGCGCTCGGCGCGCTGGCGATCCTGCTCGATCTGCACCCGGTCGCGATCGTCCTGGCGATTCTGCGCGAGCAGGATGAGGGGCGCCGCGTAGGAGGCCTGCAGCGAGAGGATCAGCGTGAGCGCGGTGAAGCCGAGGGCGGCGCTGTCGAAGCGGAGCGGCTCGGGGGAGACGGTGTTCCACACCAGCCACACCACGCAGAAGACGCTCAGCAGGATCAGGAACCACGGCGTGCCCATGCCGCGCGCGATCCCCTCGCTCCACCGTCCGAAGCGCTCGTTGCCGCCCGCCCGCAGTCCGCCGCCGGTCTCTCCGGCCTTGGGCGTGCGCCCGCCCCGCGGGGCGTCGAGTCCGGTGTCCCGCCGGAACCTCCCGAAGATGCTCATCGCCCAGCCCCCGTCGTGCCCGGGCCCGCGGGCTCCTCGTCGTCGGCGTGCCGCCAGTCGTCGGGCAGCAGGTGGTCGAGGACGTCGTCGACCGTGACGACGCCGACGAGGTGGTTCTGCTCATCGACCACGGGCATGGCCACGAGGTCGTAGCTGGCGAGGCGGCGCGACACCTCCGCGGCGCTGGCGTCCACGCGCACCGGCTCCATCTCGGTGTCGATGAGCGATACGAGCCGCTCGTGCGGGGGGAAGCGCAGCATGCGCTGGAAGTGCGCCATGCCGAGGTACTCGCCCGTGGGCGTCTCATAGGGCGGGTGCGTGACGTAGACGGCGGAGGCCATGGCGGGAGGGATCTCGGCGCGGCGGATCATCGCGAGCCCCTCGGCCACGCTCGACTCGCCCGAGAGCACGATGGGGGACGGGCTCATGAGGCCGCCCGCGGTGTCTGCGTCGTACTCGAGGAGGCGGCGCACATCCTCCGCCTCCTCGGGCTCCATGAGGTCGAGGAGCTCTTCGCCCTGCGCCGTGGGCAGCGCCGAGATGAGGTCCGCGGCATCGTCGGCGTCCATGCGGTCGAGCACATCGGCGGTGCGGTCGGAGGGCAGCTGGGCGAGCAGCGCGAGCTGATCCTGCTCGCTCATCTCTTCGAGCGCGTCGGCGACGCGCTCATCGGGCAGTTCCCCGATGACCTCGATCATGCGGCTGCCGGGGAGTTCCAGGAGCGCGTCGGCGAGGTCCGCCGGCTTGAGGTCGACGAGGGTGCGGATGAGCAGCTCGGCCGATTGGGTGCCCTCTCCGGCGACGGGCCACCGCAGATCGGACCACTGCACGATGCGGGAGTCTCCGCGGCTGAAGGGGGCCGCCGGCTTGGGGAGGCGCACGAAGACCTCCGAGACGAGCCATTCGCCCGAGCGGCTGCGCTCGATGGCGGCGTCCTCGATGCGGGCCGGGCTCGCCGCGGCGCCGGGCTGCTCGGGGGCGAGCTGCACGTCGCGGCCGATGAGCTCGGCGATCATGCGGGTCTCGCCGCCGCGCTGCTCGAATCGGCGCACGTTGATGAGGCCCGTCGTGATCACCTGGCCGGAGCCGATCGAGGTGACGCGGCCGATGGGGACGAAGACGCGGCGCTTGCCGGGGATCTCCACGATCAATCCGACGACGCGCGGCGCTCCCGCCGATCTGAAGACGATCAGCACATCGCGCACCTTGCCGATCCGGTCGCCGACCGGATCGAAGACTCCGCGCCCGGCGAGGCGCCCGACAAAGACCCTCGTTACACTCACAGGACTACGCTACCCCGCGCCGAGCCGCGCCGCCTGTACCGCGCCGGTTCGCGGGCGGCGCAGAACAGGGCCTGTCGCGTCTTCGCCGGGAGTGGCAGAATCGGGGTATGAGTACTCCAGGCCCTGTTCCCGCCGGTCGCTTGCCGTTGATGCCGGAGATCCCGAAGGGCGAGATCGTGTCCACTTACGACCGCTACGAGCACGCGAAGCACGCGGTCGACGTGCTCGCCCGCGCGGGCTTCCCGGTGCAGCAGATCAGCATCGTCGGCAACGACGTGCGCAGCGTGGAACGCGTGACGGGCCGCCTCACCTATGGTCGCGTCGCGTTGATGGGCGCACTTTCCGGCGCCTATCTGGGCCTCTTCCTCGGCGTGCTGCTGTTCATCTTCCAGCCGGACAACGCCGCGATCCTCGGCGTCTTCGTGTCGGCGCTCGTGATCGGCGCCGGCTTCGGGATGCTCTTCGGGGTGCTCTCGTACGCGATGAACCGCAACCGCCGTGACTTCTCCTCGGTGATGCAGATGGTGGCGACGCGCTACGACGTCATCACCGAGCCGGAGCTCGTGCACCGGGCCCGCCAGACCCTCACGGACTCCGTCGGCTAGCGTTGACGCGCTCGGCTATGGCGCGCGCAGCAAGCGGGGCGCCGGGCACTCGAGGCGGGCAACGGCGAGCTTCACCTCGGTGAGTTCGCCGGAGAGGGTCCTGAGGTCGGTCGTGATGGAGGCGATGTCGCCCTGGAGCTCCGAGAAGCGATCGTTGATCCTCGCCTCGAAGGCCCTGAAGTCGGTCTTCATCTCCGCGAAGCGGCTATTGACCCCGGCGTCGAGGGCCCTGAAGTCGGTCTTCGTCTCTGCGAAGCGGCTATTGGCTCCGGCCTCGAAGGCCCTGAAATCGGTCTTCATCTCTGCGAAGCGGTCGTCGATCCTGCGCTGGTAGTGGGCGAGGAGCGTCCAGAGACCGCCGAAAACCACCCCGGCCGCGAGGACGATCGCGGTGAGGGTGCCGATGAGTTCGAGGCTCACGTACATGCCTCCATTCTGAGGTGCGTGTGGTGCGGGTGCAATGACCGTACAGGATCGGAGGATCCGGTGATGCGGTCACGGTGCGATCTGGGGAGAAGCGGCCGTCTTTTCTGGATTTCCGGGACTGTGAGCGAAGGAAGCCCGCGGCTGCGGGCTGCGTCTGCGTGCCGGACGCCGGGAGGGTCTGTTCCAAGGAAGAACCGTGCTCCGTGAGGAGGATCGAGACGAAGATTGCACTTGATGCCGATCAGGATCATATATGATCGTGGATACGATCCTGTTTCGGGGTCGTGACGTATGTGCAACGAGGGAGTTGGAAACAGACATGAGTGAAGCGACGGCGTCGAGCCTCACGCCCACGGGGACGATCTCGACACAGGCCGACCGCAAGCGGGTCGTGTTCGCGACCGTGGTGGGGACCACGGTCGAGTGGTACGACTTCTTCATCTACGCCCAGGGCGCGGCGTTCGTCTTCGCGGCGCTCTACTTCGAGCCGGCGGGTCCCGCGATCGCGCAGATCCTGGCCTTCTTCACGGTCGGCATCAGCTTCCTGTTCCGTCCGCTCGGCGCCTTCCTCGCCGGCCACTTCGGCGACAAGTACGGCCGGCGCGTGGTGCTGATGTGGACGCTCATCCTGATGGGCGCCGCGACCACGCTCGTCGGCCTCCTGCCGACCTACGCCACCATCGGCGTCGCCGCGCCGATCCTGCTCATCGCCCTGCGGATCCTGCAGGGCGTCTCGGCGGGCGGCGAGTGGGGCGGGGCGGTGCTCATGGCCGTCGAGCACGCACCCAAGTCCAAGCGCGGACTCTACGGCTGCGCGCCCCAGGTGGGCGTGCCGCTCGGCATGCTGCTGGCCTCGGGCGTGATGGCCCTCGCAGCGCTCCCCGGTCAGGAGTTCTTCCTCTCGTGGGGCTGGCGCCTGCCCTTCCTGTTCAGCTTCGTGCTCATCCTGATCGGCTACTACATCCGCCGCAAGGTGGAGGAGAGCCCCGTCTTCGCCGAGATCGCCGAGCGCGCCGAGGCCACGAAGAACCCGGTGGGGCAGCTGTTCCGGCGCTTCACCCCCGTGGTGCTCCTCGCCGCACTCGTGTTCGCGGGCAACAACGCCGTGGGCTACATGACCACCGGCGGCTTCATCCAGCGCTACGCGACCGACCCGGCGGGTTCGCTCCGCATGGATCCCGTGCCCGTGCTGCTCGCCGTCACCGTGGCCGCGGCGACCTGGCTGATCTTCACCTGGGTGGGCGGATGGCTCGCCGACGCGATCGGCCGTCGCAAGACCTACGTCCTCGGCTGGATCTGCCTGCTCATCGGCATCGCGGTGCTCTTCCCGCTCGTCAACACCGGCGAGGTCGTGCCCCTCTACCTCGCGCTCATCATCCTCTCCGTCGGCCTCGGGCTCACCTACGGACCGCAGTCCGCCTGGTACTCGGAGCTGTTCCCGGCGTCGGTCCGCTTCTCGGGCGTCTCCATCTCCTACGCGATCGGCGCGATCCTCGGTGGCGCCTTCGCGCCGATGATCGCGACCGCCCTCGTGCAGGCCACCGGCACGACCGTGTCCGTGCAGCTCTACCTCGCCCTCCTCGTGCTCCTCGGTCTCACCGCGACGCTGCTCCTCAAGGACCGTCCCGGGATCGGTCTCGGGCCCGAGAACCAGGCCGAGCAGAGCCAGATGCCCATCCACGGCGTCCGCCAGCGCTGAGCCGGCCGCACTCTCCCGCCGAGTCCGCACATTCCCGCCGAGTCCGCGCCTTTCCGTGCGGCAGGAGGGTGCGGACTCGGCGGATGTGTGCGGACTCGCCCGAAGGGTGCGGACCCGGCTGAGGCGTGCGGACCGGGCTGAGGCGTGCGGACCGGGCTGAGGCGTGCGGACCGGGGCGCGGAAGGGTCAGCCCTCGCGCAGCGCCTTCTGGATGCGCTGCAGCGAGACCGGCTCGGCGGTGCGCAGCTGCTGGGCGAACAGGCTCACCCGCAGCTCCTCGATGAGCCAGCGCGCACGCGGCAGCGGCTCGGGTGCGTCGGCGGGAAGCGGGATCGTCCCACCGGCCTGCTCATAGAGCGCCGTGGCGCGGTCCACCTCGTTCTGCCAGGCGCGATCCCGGCCCGGATTCTCCGCGAGTCCGCGCATCCGGTGGCGCACCGCCTCCAGGTAGATGGGCAGGCGCGTGAGCTGCGCGAGTCCGGTGCGCGAGACGAAGCCCTCGAAGACGAGCCCGTCCACCTGCCTCGCAGCGTCCGCCACCTGGCCGAGCACCTGGATCGACTTCGCGCCGTCGATGGCCTTGCGGGCGAGCCGGGCGCCGTCGAGCACCCGCGCCGTCAACCCGATCGCCGCGTAGATGTCGTCGATGAGCGAGCGCGCGTAGTCGTCGGCGATGCGCTGGAACTGCTCGGCGGACCACACGAGACCGTCGGGTGCGTGCCGGCGGATCGCCGCGTCGGCCACCGCGAGCGACACATCGGCCACGGCCGCGTCGAGCGATCGGTAGGGCCCCGCCCCCAGCAGCAGCTTCTCCTGATTCGACAGGTGATCCCGCACGTAGCTCGCCGGCGACGGCGAGCTCAGCGCCACGAGGCGCCGGATCCCGCGCCGCGACAGGCGCGCCTGCTCGGCCGCGTCGGCCACGAGCACCAGATCGACGCCGGTGCGCCGGTCCACGATCGCGGGGTAGGCGCGCACCACGCCTGCCCCCGCGCCGCGCCCCTTCGCGTAGGCGGTGTCCACGTGGCGAGGCAGCTCGCCGAACTCCCACGAGGTCGCGCCCGTGCGCTCCAGCTCGCTCCTGGGGAGCGCGGCGGCCGCGACTTTCGCGACGCCCTGGGTCGCCCGGTCCCGGTGCTGCTCCTGCAGCGCCCCGAGATCCTTGCCGCTGCCGACCGTGCGGCCGCGTCCGTCGACCACGCGGAAGGTCGGCGTGAGGTGCGCGGGCAGGCGCGAGGGATCGAAGTCGCCGGGGGAGACTGGCACGCTCGTGCGACGACGGATCTCGTCGGCGAGCAGCCGCAGCAGCGAGGCGGAGGCTCCCTCGTCCCCCGCGCCGCCGTCCGCCGGTGCGTCGAGCTTCGGTCCCACGGCGTCGAGCAGGGTGCGCGCCCAGTCGGCCGCGGGCACCACGTGCTTGCGGATCGCCTTCGGCAGAGTCTTGATCAGCGCCGTCACGAGCTCCTGCCGCAGCCCCGGCACGAGCTTCTCGAAGTCGCCGCTGTCGAGCCTCGGCAGCAGCGGCAGCGGCACATTGACCGTGACTCCGTCGTCCTCCGCCGTCGGGTCGAAGCGGTACTTCAGCCGCAGGGTCTGGTCGCCGTGCCGCCACTGCCGCGGGAACTCCTGCTCGTCGACCTCCGCTGCCTCGTCCTCGACGAGGTCGGCCCGGCGCATGGTGAGCAGTTTCGGCTGCGTGCGCTGCGCCTCCTTCCACCAGCCCTCGAAGCTGCGGGTGGAGACGACGTCGGCGGGGATCCGCGCGTCGTAGAACTCGAACACGGCATCGTCGTCGCTCACGAGGTCGCGGCGGCGCGCCCGCTCCTCCAGCTGTCCCAGCTCGCGCCGCAGCTGCCGGTTCGCCCGGTCGAAGGCCTGCGAAGAGTCCCACTCGCCCTCGACGAGCGCGTGCCGGATGAACAGCTCGCGGGCCAGTTCGCGGTCGTAGCGCGCGAGCTGCGCGCGTCGGCGATCCACGATGGGCACGCCGAAGAGCGTCACCCGCTCGTACGCGACCGCTGCGCCCTGCTTCTTCTCCCAGTGCGGTTCCGAGAGGCTGCGCTTGGCGAGCGGGCCCGCGAGCTCCTCGGCCCACGCCGGGTCGACGACCGCGTTCGAGCGGGCGAAGAGCCGGGAGGTCTCCACGAGCTCGACGCTCATCACCACCTCGGGCGGCTGCTTCGCGAGCACCGAACCGGGGTACAGCACGAAGCGGGTGCCCCGCGAGCCCACGTACTCCTGCGCGGGACGGCGCCCGCCGGCGCCCGGCGCCTTGCGCCCCCGGCCCGGTGCAGAGCGGTCCTGGCGGTCGTCGCGCACGCCGAGCTGGGAGAGCAGGCCCGCGAGGATGGAGCGGTGGATGGGCTCCGACGCGGCGGACGCGGATGCGGCGTCCGCTGAGTCCGAGCGAGCCTCGGTCACCAGCGCGCCGGGTGCCGCGGAGCCTGCCGAGCCCGCGGAGCGCGCACCCCGCTTCGGCGCGTCCGCGATCCGCGCCAGCTGCCGGTACAGGTCCATCCACTCCCGCACGCGCAGGAAGTTCAGGTACTCGGCCTTGCACAGTCGCCGGAACGCGCTCGAGGAGAGCTCGCGCTGCCGCTCCTGCAGGTAGTTCCACAGATTGAGCAGGGTCATCAGATCGCCCTGCGGATCGGCGAAGCGCGCGTGCAGCTCGTCGGCGCGGCCGCGCTCGGCCTGCGGGCGCTCGCGCACGTCCTGGATGGTGAGGCCCGCCACGATTGCGAGCACCTGCGGCACGACCCCGTGCCGGCGCGCCTCGACCACCATGCGGGCGAAGCGCGGCTCGATCGGCAGCCGGGCCAGCTCGCGGCCGATCTTCGTGATGCGGTGCGCGGGCGCGGTCCTGGATCCCGAGCCGGATCCGGATCCCGAGCCGCGCGCGCCCCGCCGCTCGCGCCCCGTGGCCGCCTCGACCGCCCCCAGCTCGGCGAGCAGTCCCAGCCCGTCGGCGATGCCGCGCTGATCGGGGGGCGTGAGGAAGGGGAAGCGTGCGATGTCGCCGAGGCCGAGGGCGAGCATCTGCAGGATCACCGAGGCGAGACCGGTGCGCCGGATCTCGGGCTCGGTGAACTCGGGCCGGCTCGCGAAATCCTCCTCGGAGTAGAGCCGGATCGCGATGCCCGGGCTCGTGCGTCCCGAGCGGCCGGAGCGCTGGTTCGCGCTCGCCTGCGACACGGCCTCGATCGGCAGCCGCTGCACCTTGCTGCGCGCCGAGTATCGCGAGATGCGCGCCGTGCCCGCGTCGATCACGTAGCGGATGCCGGGCACCGTGAGCGATGTCTCGGCGACGTTGGTGGCGAGCACGATGCGGCGCGCGCCCGGCGTCTGCGAGCGCTCGAAGACGCGGTGCTGCTCGGCGGCGCTGAGGCGCCCGTAGAGCGGCAGCACCTCGATGGGGCGGGCGGGATTGCGGCCGTGCCTGCCGCGCAGCGCGTCGGCGGCGTCGCGGATCTCGGCCTCCCCGCTGAGGAACACGAGCACGTCGCCCGGCTCCTCGCGGCTCAGCTCGTCGACGGCGTCGCCGATGGCGTCGAAGAGGTCGCGCTCCGTCTTGCGGATCCGGTCCGGTCCGCCCTTCGGGTCCGGCACCGTCGTCTCCTCGACCAGGGGACGGTAACGGATCTCGACCGGGTAGCTGCGGCCCGAGACCTCGATGATGGGGGCGGGACGCTTCGTCTTCGGGTCCGCGAAGTGCGCGGCGAACGACTCCGGGTCGATCGTGGCGGAGGTGATGATCACCTTCAGATCGGGGCGGCGGGGGAGCAGCGTCTTCAGGTAACCGAGCAGGAAGTCGATGTTCAGGCTGCGCTCGTGGGCCTCGTCGATGATGATGGTGTCGTAGGCGCTGAGCTCGCGGTCGCGGTGGATCGCGTTGAGCAGGATGCCGTCGGTCATGAGGCGGATGCGGGTGTCCTGCGACACCCTGTCGGTGAAGCGCACCTGATAGCCGACGAGGCCGCCGAGCTCCGAGCCGAGCTCCTCCGCGATGCGCTCGGCGATGGTGCGGGCGGCGATGCGGCGCGGCTGGGTGTGGGCGATCCGCTCGCGGCCGAGGGCGAGAGCGATCTTGGGCAGCTGGGTCGTCTTGCCCGATCCCGTCTCGCCTGCGACGATCACGAGCTGATGGTCGCGGATCGCCGCCTCGATCTCCTCGCGCATCTGCGAGACGGGCAGCTCCGCGGGGAACTCGATGTGAGGGTGCGACATGATCCCCCCATTATCCCGGTTGTCCCGGCCATGATGTCGGGGGCGCGTAGAGGTCGCGCGGGTAGCTCACGTCTACTGCGGTGTGCCGGGCTGGGCTCTGGCTGCGTCGGAGTCTTCACCACCAGTGAAGCCCTCCTCCTCCGCCTTGCCAGAGCCCAGCCCGGCACATCCTCGCGACGACGCAGCTACCCGCGCGACCTCTTAGACTGAGGCGCGGGGGATCGGAACCCGATCCCGAATCCGCACCCGAGCGGATCCGGCTCCGCCCGCTGGCGGACCGCGATCCCGCACCGAGCGAAAGCGAGAGCCATGAACGCGCTGCCGATCCCGAACATCACCCTCAACACCGGTACGGAGATCCCGCAGCTCGGGCTCGGCGTCTTCCTCGTGGAGCCTGGCGAGACCGAGCGGCTCGTCAGCGAGGCGCTGGAGGCGGGCTACCGCCACATCGACACCGCGATGATCTACCGCAACGAGGCCGAGGTGGGGCGCGCGATCGCCGCGAGCGGCATTCCGCGCGAGGAGCTGTTCATCACGACGAAGCTGTGGAACACGGACCAGGACCGTCCCGCCGAGGCGTTCCAGCGCAGCCTCGACCTGCTCGGCCTCGACCGGGTCGACCTCTACCTGATCCACTGGCCGCTGCCGATGTTCGCGGGCAGCGCGCTCGGGGCGTGGCGCGGCCTGCTCGACATCGCCGAGTCGGGCCGGTCCTCGGCGGTCGGCGTGTCCAACTTCGAGATCGAGCACCTGCGGCAGCTCATCGACGAGACGGGGGTGGTGCCCGCCGTCGACCAGGTCGAGCTGCACCCGCTGCACCAGCGCCGCGAGCTGTCGGCCTTCTGCGCCGAGCAGGGCATCGCCGTCGAGGCATGGGGCCCGCTCGCCCAGGGCAAGACCAATCTGCTCGAACTGCCCGCCGTCGTGGCCGCCGCCGAGGCGCACGGCAAGTCGCCGGCGCAGGCGGTACTGCGCTGGCACGTGCAGCAGGGGCGCATCGTCTTCCCCAAGACCTCCCGCCGCGAGCGTCTCCTCGAGAACGCGAGCATCTTCGACTTCGAGCTCAGCGGGGACGAGATGGCCGCCATCGACGCGCTCGAGGCCGGCACGAACTTCGGCCCCGACCCCCGCAGCTACGACGTGCGCTGAGGCGCCGGGAAGGAGCAGGACCGTGACGCAGACGCCCATCACCATCACCCTCACCGGAGCGGGCGGCCAGATCGGCTACGCCGCGATGTTCCGCATCGCCGCCGGCGACATGCTCGGGCCGGAGCAGCCGGTCGCGCTCCGGCTGCTGGAGATCCCGCAGGGCATGCGCGGCGCCGAAGGGGCCGCGATGGAGCTCGCCGACTGCGCCTTCCCGCTGCTCGCGGGCGTGGAGGTGAGCGACGACCCGGCGGTCGCCTTCGACGGGGCGAACGTCGCCATGCTCATCGGCTCGCGCCCCCGCACCGCGGGAATGGAGCGCGGGGATCTGCTCAGCGCCAACGGGGCCATCTTCGGCCCGCAGGGCGCCGCGATCGCCGCCCGCGCCGCCGCCGATGTGCGCGTGATCGTGGTCGGCAACCCCGCCAACACGAACGCGCTCATCGCGCAGCAGCACGCCGACGGCGTGCCCGCCGAGCGCTTCACGGCGCTCACACGCCTCGACCACAACCGAGCCATGGGGCTGCTCGCGGCCGAGTCCGGAGTCGGCGTGCGCGACATCGACGGCGTGACCATCTGGGGGAACCACTCGGCGACGCAGTACCCCGATCTCAGCCGGGCCACGGTCTCCGGCGCGCCGGCGCTCGACGCGGTGGACGCGGCCTGGGCGCGCGGCGCCTACATCGAGCGCGTCGCGAAGCGGGGCGCCGAGATCATCGAGGTGCGCGGCGGATCATCCGTCGCCTCGGCAGCGAACGCGGCGATCGAGCACGTCCGCGACTGGGTGCTCGGCACGCCGGGGGAATCGTGGACGAGCGCGGCGGTCGTCTCCCGCGGCGAGTACGGCGTGCCCGAGGGCCTCGTCTCTTCCTTCCCGGTGCGCTCGCGGGGCGGCCGGTGGGAGGTCGTCGAGGGGCTCGACATCGACGCCTTCTCGCGGGAGCGGATCGACGCTTCCGTCGCCGAGCTGCTGGCGGAGCGCGAGGCGGTGCGCGAGCTCGGTCTCATCTGAGCGCGATCCCGGGCGCGAGCCTTCCGCGGAGGTGCCGCGCCCTGCCCGGGCCGGCGTCCCGGATGGTCGGCGCGGGCCCGGCCGCGCTCTAGGATAGAGATCATGTCCAAGGTTCTTTCTTCCCTTCCCGTGGGCGAGCGCGTCGGCATCGCCTTCTCCGGCGGTCTCGACACCTCCTGCGCCGTGGCGTGGATGCGCGAGAAGGGGGCGATCCCCTGCACCTACACCGCCGACATCGGCCAGTACGACGAGCCCGACATCGACGGCGTCGCCGACCGCGCCAAGGAGTACGGCGCCGAGATCGCGCGCCACGTCGACGCGAAGCGAGCGCTCGTCGAGGAGGGCTTCGTCGCGCTGCAGACGGGCGCCTTCAACGTGCGCTCGGGCGGCAAGACCTACTTCAACACCACGCCGCTCGGCCGTGCCGTCACCGGCACCCTGCTCGTGCGTGCCATGAAGGAGGACGGGGTCGACATCTGGGGCGACGGCTCCACCTACAAGGGGAACGACATCGAGCGGTTCTACCGCTACGGCCTCATGGCGAACCCCGCGCTGCGCATCTACAAGCCGTGGCTCGACCAGCAGTTCGTCGAGGAGCTCGGCGGACGCCACGAGATGAGCGAGTGGCTGGTCGCGCACGGCTTCCCCTACCGGGACGCCACGGAGAAGGCGTACTCGACCGACGCGAACATCTGGGGCGCCACGCACGAGGCGAAGAAGCTGGAGTTCCTCGACGCGGGCCTCGACATCGTCGAGCCGATCATGGGCGTCGCGGCCTGGCGGGACGACGTCGAGGTCGCCACCGAGGAGGTCTCGGTGCGCTTCGAGGCGGGCCGGCCGGTCGCGATCAACGGCGTGGAGTTCGACGATCCCGTGCAGCTCGTCCTCGAGGCGAACGCGATCGGCGGCCGTCACGGCCTGGGAGTCTCCGACCAGATCGAGAACCGCATCATCGAGGCGAAGAGCCGGGGCATCTACGAGGCGCCCGGCATGGCGCTGCTGCACATCACCTATGAGCGCCTGGTCAACGCGATCCACAACGAGAACACGCTCGCCTCCTACCATGTGGACGGCCGCAAGCTCGGCCGCCTGATGTACGAGGGCCGCTGGCTCGACCCCGAGTCGCTGATGCTGCGCGAGGCGCTGCAGCGCTGGGTGGGCTCGGCGATTACCGGTGAGGTGACGCTGCGCCTGCGCCGCGGCGACGACTACACGATCCTCAACACCACCGGTCCGAGCCTCAGCTACCACCCCGAGAAGCTGTCGATGGAGCGTACCGTGGGCGCCGCCTTCGGTCCCGAGGACCGCATCGGTCAGCTCACCATGCGCAACCTCGACATCGCCGACTCGCGCGCCCGCCTGGAGCAGTACGCGCAGCTCGGCCTCGTGGGCGGCGCCACCGCCGAGCTGGTGGGGGAGCTGGAGACCGGCGGCGCCGCGAAGATCGCGGACGCCGTTGGCGGCATTGACGAGGACGCCGACGAGCTCGGACTGTCGGCCGCCTTCGACGCCGGCACCGACTGAGCCGCTTCGCGAGCTCCCGTGCTCGGCACCCCGCAGGGCCCCGGATCACCCGATCCGGGGCCCTGCTCCGTTGGGACCGGTCCCGCCAGCCGGCGCGCGCGCCGGGGCGGAGAGCCGCCGAACCGCGGGGACGCGATCCGGCACGACAGAGGCCCCGGAGCCTGGGGATCCGGGGCCTCTCGATGCTGCGGGCTCAGCTCGCGCGGCGAGCGCGGGCCGCGCGGCGCTTCAGGGCGCGGCGCTCGTCCTCGCTGAGGCCGCCCCACACGCCGGAGTCCTGGCCGGTGTCCATCGCGTACTGGAGGCACATCTCGGTCACCGTGCAGCGCGCGCAAACCGACTTGGCGCGCTCGATCTGCTCCACCGCCGGGCCGGTGTTCCCGACCGGGAAGAAGAGCTCGGGGTCCACAGTGAGGCAAGCTGCCTTTTCGCGCCAATCCATCATTGTCCTCCTCTAGTGCAACGCACGCACGCGAAAGACCGGTGAGGCCGGATAGCCTAGATCTCGCGCCGTAACTACCTGAAACGTGGCTGAGAATGCTCACGTCGGTGTGCGCGAAACTCGACGAAATATATAGTTTCACGGATGGACACGCAAATCAATAGTCTATTTGCAATTGTCTGGAAAGAGAGCCGCAATGACCTCGTCACCCGCTGATCACCCGCGCTCGCTCGCGGGCTGGGCCGTGCTGCGCGTGCTGCTCGGCCTGGAGAGCGTCTTCCTCGCGTGGGTCGTGATGGTCTCCGTGCTCGGGGCGCTGCGCTCCGAGGGAGCCGCCGTCCAGAACGTGAGCATCGTGGCCATGGCGGTCGTCTCGCTGCTCTGGGTGCTCGCCACCTGCATCGGCGCGCTGCGCGCCCGGGCGCCGTGGGTGCGCGGCTCGGCCCTCACCATTCACGTGCTGCTCTTCGCCGGGGGCACCGGGTGCCTGCAGCTGCAGATCGGCCCCTGGTGGCTCGGCCTCGGAATCGCGGCCGCCGCCGTGCTCGGCTTCTTCGCCGCGCTGCTCGCCCGCCCCGAGCTGCCCGCTGCGCCTGAGGAACTGCCGCACGGCTAGCAGCCCTCTCCATGGGCTCGGAGCGGGGGCCGCCGCGCCCTGCCGCCGTGCGCAGGCAGGGCACCGCGCCGCGCGCTACCCGTCGATCCCGAGCAGCTTGCGCAGGCGCGCGACGTGACCGGTGGCCTTCACGTTCGTGAGGGCGTGCTCGATCCGCCCCTCGGCGTCGATGACGAAGGTCGAGCGGATCACTCCCTCGACGAGACGCCCGTAGTTGTTCTTCATGCCGTAGGCGCCGTAGGCCCGGTGCACCGAGGAGTCCGGGTCGCTCAGCAGCGGATAGTCGAGGCCGTCGCGGTCGGCGAAGCGGCGCAGCTTCTCGACCGGATCGCGTGAGATGCCGAGCACCCGGTAGCCGGCCGCCTCCAGGGGCGCCGTCGCGTCACGGAAGTCGCAGGCCTCCTTCGTGCATCCCGGCGTCATGGCGGCGGGGTAGAAGAACAGCACCACCTTCTCGCCGCGGAAGTCGGCGAGCGAGCGGGTCGTGCCGTCCTGATCCTGCAGCGAGAAATCGGGTGCGGTCTGGCCGGGTTCAAGGGTCACGCGTTCCGTCATACCCCCACCCTACCGGCCGCTCGCGGGCGCCGGGCGACCGCTCGACGCCGAGGCGCTCCCCGCCGAGGCGCCCCCGGCCGAGGCGCTCCCGTGCCGCCGGGGACGCGTTGCCGCTAGCGGAGCCGCGCTCCCGATCGGAGCAGGCGGCGGAGGGACTCCACGCGCGCGGCGCCGGCCGCGTCGAGGCGGCCGTCCGCGATGGCGGCGTCGAGCTCGCAGTCGGGAGCGTCGTCCTGGTGCGTGCAGCCACGCGGGCACGCGTCGATGATCTCGGCGAGCTCGGTGAAGCCGCGCAGGATCCCCTCGCCGGTGACGTGTCCGAGGCCGAAGGAGCGGACCCCCGGGGTATCGATCACCCAGCCCGATTCGCCGCCAGCGCAGCCCGGCGTCCGGGCCCGCAGCGCCACCGATGAGGACGAGGTGTGCCTGCCGCGCCCGGTCACCTCGTTGACGTGCCCGGTGGCGCGCTCCGCCTCGGGCACGAGCGCGTTGATCAGCGTCGACTTGCCGACGCCGGAGTGCCCCACGAACACGGTCGTGTGTCCCGCGAGGGCGCCGCGGATCTCCGCCAGCGGCCACGCGCCGGGCGCGGACCGGAAGACGGGCACCTCCAGCGCGGCGAAGTGCGCGAGGAACGGCTCGGGATCGGCCAGGTCGACCTTGGTGATGCAGATCAGCGGACGGATCCCGGCGTCGTAGGCGGCCACCAGGTAGCGGTCCACCAGGCGTACCCGGGGCTCCGGATCGGCGGCCGCGACCACGATGAGCATCTGGTCCGCGTTCGCGACCATCACGCGCTCGACCCGGTCGCTGTCGTCGGCGCTGCGCCGCAGCACAGTGCGCCGCTCCTCGACGCCCACGATGCGTGCGAGTGAACCCTCCTCACCGCTGGTGTCGCCCACGAGCTGCGCGCGATCGCCGATCACGATGGGAGTCCGGCGCAGTTCGCGGGCGCGGGCCGCGAGCACCTCATGCTCTGCCGGATGCCCGGGATCCGCGCCATCCGCGATCAGCGCCGTGTACCGGCCCCGATCCACCGCGGTCACCATCCCGAGCACCGCGTCCGCGTGCTCCGGACGGCGCTTGGTGCGCGGCCGGTTGGCCTTCGGATTCGGGCGCTCACGCACGCGATGCTCGGCGTACTCCCCGTAGGGGACGTCCTCCTCGTCGTCGGGCGGCAGCCAGCTCATGCGTCTGCGGCGCCGTCGGATCCGCCGAACCACTTCACGGGATCGTAGTCGAGCGCGGGCTGCTCGGCGACGGTGCCCGAGATGCCCACGAGCCCGAGGGCGCCGAGTCCGCCCGCGACGCCCGTGGCGCCCGCGACCCCGGGAACGGGTCCCGGTCCGCCCGAGTCGCCCGCGGTCCCGGGGTCCCGTGCCGGAAGCCCGAGCATCCGCGCCCACAGCGCGGTGAACTGCGGCAGCGTCTTCGAGGTGGAGGCGACGTCCTCCACCTCGACTCCGGGAACCCGCAGGCCGATCAGCGCGCCGGTCGTCGCCATCCGGTGATCCGCGTAGCTCCGCCACACGCCCCCGTGCAGGGCGGCCGGGCGGATCGCGATCCCGTCCTCCAGTTCCTCGGCCTCGGCCCCCAGATTCCGCAGTTCGCGCACGAGCGCCGCGATGCGGTCGGTCTCGTGGTGGCGGATGTGACCGATGCCCGTGATCTCGCTCGCTTCGCCGTCCGTGCCGTCGCTGCCGTGGGCCGCGAGCGCGGCGAGTCCCACGAGCGTGGGCGCCAGCTCGCCCGCCTCCGGGATGTGCAGCCGCACGCCGCGCGGACGGCCCTCAGCGGTGACCGTGAGCGCGCCGTCCCCGCCCCGCTCGGCGCGCGCGCCGAAGGCGGTGAGCAGCTCCCGCAGCTGGTCGCCGACCTGCGTCGTGCGCTCGGGCCAGCCCGGCACGGTGACCGAGCCGCCCAGCGCGAGCGCCGCCGCAAGGAACGGCGCCGCGTTCGAGAGGTCGGCTTCGATGCGCACCTCGCGGGCGTGGATCGGCCCCGGCTCGACCGTCCATTCGCCGGGCACGGGGGAGCCGGCCACGACGCCGCGGGCACGCAGCGTGTCGAGCGTCATCTCGATGTGCGGCAGGCTCGGCACCCGCTCGCCTGTGTGCACCACGTGCACGCCCTCCGCGAAGCGGGCCCCCGAGAGCAGCAGCGCCGAGACGAACTGGCTCGACAGCGAGGCGTCGAGCTCCACCCGCCCGCCGCGCAGCGAGCCGGTGCCGTGCACGGTGAAGGGCAGCGCGCCGCGCCCCTCGTCGGCGATGTCGGCGCCGAGCGCGCGCAGCGCGTCGAGCACCGGCCGCATGGGTCGCTTGCGCGCGTAGGGATCGCCGTCGAAGGCGACCGGGCCGAGCGCGAGCGCCGCGATCGGCGGCACGAAGCGCATCACCGTGCCGGCGAGCCCGCAGGCGATGGAGGTGGAACCCGTGAGCTCCGCGGCCGGGGTCACGCGCAGATCGGGGCCGAAGACGCTGCCGTTCGGGATCTCCTCGATCACGGTGCCCAGCGCGCGCAGCGCGTCGATCATCAGCGCGGAGTCGCGCGAGTGCAGGGGTGCCCGGAGCACGCCCGGGCCGTCGGCGAGAGCGGCGAGCACGAGTTCGCGACCGGTCAGCGACTTCGAACCCGGGAGCGACACCCGCGCGTTCAGCGGGCCGCTGCCCGACGGCGCCGGCCACAGCTGGGCGGCCGCGTCCGCTCCCTCGCCGGAGCGCGCCTCGTCGCCGTCCTTGCCCTGGTTCATCTTCGCTTCAAGCATCGCCTCCGAGTCTACCCGGCGCCGGCCTGGCGAGGACGTGCCGGGTACGCCCTAGGATCGAGGGTGTGAGTGATACCGCAGCGCAGGAGAGACTCGAACAGCGCTTCACCGAGGAGGCACTGCCCCTGCTCGATCAGCTGTACGGCGCGGCCATGAAGATGACCCGCAATCCGCAGGACGCCCAGGATCTCGTGCAGGAGACGTTCCTGAAGGCCTACTCCGCCTTCGCCTCCTTCACGGAGGGCACCAATCTGAAGGCCTGGCTGTACCGGATCATGACCAACAGCTACATCAACACCTACCGCAAGAAGCAGCGCGAGCCGTACCTGGGGGTCGTGGAGGACCTAGAGGACTGGCAGCTCGGCGGGGCCGAGTCGACCACCGCGATGGCGGCGCGCTCCGCCGAGGCCGAGGCCATCGACCGGACGCCGGCCACGGTCGTGACCGACGCCCTCAACGCGCTCCCCGAGGACTTCCGGATCGCCGTCTACCTCGCCGATGTGGAGGGCTTCAGCTATCAGGAGATCGCCGACATCGCGGAGGTGCCGATCGGCACCGTGATGAGCCGCCTGCACCGCGGCCGCGCGCGGCTGCGCAAGGCGCTCGGGGAATACGCGGGCGAGCAGGGCGTTGGAACAGGTACGGGTGCGGCACCGGCGAAGAAGGCGGCATCGGCCCGGGACACGAAGAGCGAGGAGGACGCGCGATGAGCGATTGCGGCTGCGAGAAGGCCAAGGCCAACCTGTACGAGCTGCTGCGCGGCGAGCTCTGCGCCGAGGAGTCGGCCCCGATCCGCGAGCACCTCGACCACTGCGACGACTGCCGCACGGAGGAGCGGGTGTGCATCCAGCTCACCGAGGTGGTGCGGCGGGCCTGCGAGGACGAGCGGATCAGCAACTGCCCGCCCGCCGAGCTGCGCGACGCGATCCTGCGGGGCCTGCGCGTCGCAGGCTGAGGCCCGCATCGCCGGAGCTGTTCAGCCGATCAGTTCGCGCACGGCTGCGGCGAGGCCCCGCGGGTTCGCCTCGTGGAGGTTGTGCGGTCCGGCGACCGTGCGCACGGGCGCGCCCGGCAGCCGCTCCCGCCACTCCGCCTCGTGCGACTCGCCGAGCATGCCGGATGCCGCGCGGATCAGCGCGAGGGGCACGGACCGGCCGGCGAGCGCCGTGAGCGCGTCCCACACGGGAGCGAAGGGGAGGGGATCGCCGGACGCCGCGGAGGGCAGCCCCTCGAGGTGCGCCAGGTGGTGGGTCCACTCCAGCCGGCCGTCGGCGCGTCGGCGCGTGTTGAGGCTCACCCCGCGGGTGAGCGCGGCGCGGTCGCTGCCGATCCCGAAGGCGATTGCGCGGTCCACGATCTCGCCGACGGAACCGTAGTCGCGCTGCCCGGTGATGAACTCCGCAATGGCTCCCGCATCGCCCGCGGGCGAGACCCCGGGGGTGATATCGACGAGGATCAGCCGCTCGACGGTCTCCGGCCGCTGCGCGGCGACGAGCGCCGCGGTGAGTCCCCCGAGCGAGTGACCGAGCAGCGTCACCGGGGCGGGGGCGAGCGTTTCGAGCGCGAGGGTCACGTCCGGGGCGAGACGGCCGGGCGCGTAGTCGGCGTCGCCGCGCCAGTCGCTGCGGCCGTGTCCGGGCAGGTCGAGCGCGAGCGCGGGCAGGCCGAGCGCGAGGAGCAGCGGATCGAAGCTGTGCGCATTCAGTCCGGCGCCGTGCAGGGCCACCAGCCCCGGAGCTCCCGCCGCCGGTGAGAAGCGCAGCCCGCTGAGCCACCGTCCCTCGCGGGCCTCCGCCCGCACCCGCTCGATCCGCGGCAGAGCGCCCGCGTGACCGACGCGTTCCGCGTCGCCCGCCAGGAAGCGGAACTCGTCGTCGTGCTGCGATTGCTCGTGGCTCATCCGCCCAGGCTATCCCGCCGCCGTCTCGTGCGCGGCCGGCCCCGGCACCCCCTGTGCCGTGCGCGAGGCGCTCCGCGTGCGCCTCGCGCCGCCCCGCGGGGTGCGCAGGTACCCGCCGTCCTCCAGGCCCGCCTCGATCTCGAAGCGGTTGCGCAGCGGATCGCGCCCCGCGAGCAGGTAGAGCACCGGCAGCGCGAGCCCGTAGCGCCGCCACTGCTCGCGGTGCCTCAGCTCGTGGCGCAGCACCGGCGCGGACACGTTCCGGTCGGTGAGGTAGCAGGAGCCCACGCAGCTGCCGCCGCGACCGAAGGTCCAGCGGGGCATGCCGCGGAACACCCACAGGCCCTCGTGCCGCTCCACCCGGCCGGTGCTCCAGATCGATCCCCATACCAGGCCGACGAGCGTCGCGTAGAGGTAGCCGAGCCGGGCGAGCGGCCAGGGCGGGGACGGGGGCGCCTCGCTCATGCCTCGCGTCCCGAGGTGAGCGCTGCGATGATGCGCAGCACGGTGGGCAGCTCCTCGGCGGCGGCGGCCGGGTCGGCGGGGGCGAAGCCCGAGATCGAGGCCCCGGCGAGTGGCAGCGCGGCGACGGCGGCGCGGATCGCGGCCGTGAGCTCTGCGAGGCCCAGGCCGAAGGGCACCGGATCGTGCACGGCGGTGAACTCCGCGGGGTCGAGCACGTCCAGGTCGAAGTGCACGTAGAGACGCGTCGCACCCGAGCCGGCGAGGCGGGCCTCGATCGCGGCTGGGAGCGCGGCGGGGTCGGCCGCCGCCTCGGGGTCGGCGTCCTCGTCGAGCGCGGCCGGCCCGAGGAGCGCGACGCCGCGACGGCTCAGTTCTTCGTCCTCCTCGGCGTCGATGGCGCGCGCCCCGACGAGGGTGAGCAGCCGCGGGTCGATCGGGGTGCCGGAGGCGAGGTCGGGGGTCCCGTCGCCGAGGGCGTGCCGCAGCACCATGCCGGAGGCGGCGCCGGAGGGCGAGGTGGAGGGGTGCTGCAGATCGGGGTGCGCGTCGAACCACAGCACGGCCAGCGCTCCGGCGCCGTGCGCACGCACCGCCGCTTCGAGGCCCGGGAGCGCGGAGGCGCAGTCGCCGCCCACGATCACGGGCGTGTCGTCCGGTCCGAGCGCGCCGAGCGCCTCCCGCGCGGCGTCGCGGGCCCGGAGCAGGCTGCTCAGCCGGGCGACCGGCGTGCCGAGGGCGTCCCCGGCTTCGAGCGGTACGGGAATCTCCCGGGTGGCGCTCACGGGCAGATCCTCGCGCAGCGCCTGCGCACCCTCCGCGAGCAGCATGGCTCGGGACGACGCCGAGCCCTGCCACTCGGGCATCACCAGGAACACGGCTCGGGCCACGGGACCTCCCTCAGACGATGCACGGCCCCTCCAGGATACGCCGGGGCGGGCGGATCGCGGTCCGCGGTGCGCTTCCCGCCGCTCAGCCCACGGTGACGAAGTCGATGAGCTGCTCGACGCGCCCCACGAGCGCGGGCTCCAGATCGCGGAAGTGCCGCACGCGGCCGCGGATGCGCGCCCAGGCCTCCGCGATGTCGGCGGGCTCCTCCGCGGGCCAGCCGAGCGCGCGGCAGATCCCGGTCTTCCACTCGATGCTGCGCGGAATCATGGGCCAGGCCCCGAGCCCGAGGCGCTCCGGCTTCACCGCCTGCCAGATGTCGACGAAGGGGTGGCCGACGATGAGCACGTGCGCGCCGTGCGGGCCGCGCTCGATGGCCTGCGCGATCCGCGACTCCTTGCTGCGCTCCACGAGATGGTCGAGCAGCACGCCGGCGCGCCGCTGCGGCCCCGGCCCGAAGTCGTCGAGCACCGCCGCGAGGTTGTCGGCGCCCTGCAGCAGCTCGACGACGACGCCCTCGACGCGCAGATCCGCCCCCCACACCTGCTCCACGAGTTCCGCATCGTGCTTGCCCTCGACGAAGATCCGGCTCGGCATCGCGGTGCGGGCCCGCTGCTGCTCCACGGCGAAGGAGCCGGAGGCGGTGCGCTGCCGGCCCGCCGGCCGGCGCTTCGGCATGACGAGCCGCACGGGCTCTCCGTCGATGAGGAAGCCATCGGCGAGGGGGAATGCGCGCACCTTGCCGCGGAAGTCCTCGAGCTGCACGAGCCCTTCGCGGGCTCCCACCACGGCTCCGCACCACTCGGTCTCGCTGTGCTCCACCACCAGTCCGCGGGCGAGGGTCACCTCGCGCCGCTGCACCGGCCCGCGCCGCGCGTGCATCTGCGCGACCGGGTCTCCCGCATACCTGTCATCGAACATCGCTGCGAGCCTACCGCGCGCCGGCCGAGCCGCCACCGCAACGCGCAGCCGGCCGCGAAGCCGGTCCGGCCGAAGCGGCCGCGGGCGGAGCGAGGCCGGGATCCTCTAGGCTGGGGCGGTGGACGACTCGCCCGAAGCCGCAGCACCGCAGAAGCGACGACGGGGGCTCGGCGCACTGCTCGTCGACCTCTCCCCGCTGCGTCAGAGCCCGGCCTTCGCGCGGCTGTGGATCGGATCGTCCGTCTCCCAGATCGGCGCGCAGATCACCATCGTCGCGGTCGGCCTGCACATCTACGAGCTCACGCAGTCCACCCTCGCCGTGTCGCTGCTCGCGCTGTGGGCGCTCGGGCCCATGATCCTCGCGGGCTTCGTCGGCGGGGCGCTCGCAGATGCCTTCGACCGTCGCCGGGTCGCGCTCATCACCGCGGTCGTGGGCTGGGCCAGCATCGGCGCACTCACGCTCATCGCCTTCCTCGGCGTCGAGGCCATCTGGCCCTACTACGCGCTCGCCGCCGTCAACGCCGCTTCGGCCACGATCAAGGGCGCCACCCAGGGCGCGATCCTGCCCCGCCTCCTGTCACCGCAGCTGCTGCCTGCGGCGGCGGCGCTCAGCGGCATCACGATGGGGCTCGCGGTCACCGTCGGCCCGGCCGTGGCCGGCGTGCTCGTCGCCACCGTCGGATTCGCCTGGACCTACCTGCTCGACGTGCTGCTCTTCACGGCCGCGTTCTTCGGGATCTTCACGCTGCCGAGCATCCGGCCCGAGGGCGCGCGGCGCGCGGCGGGCCTGTCCTCGGTCGTCGAGAGCCTGCGCTTCCTGCGACGCGCCCCGAACGTGCGCGCCACCTTCGTGTGGGATCTCATCGCCATGATCTTCGGCACGCCCCGCGTGGTCTATCCCGCGGCCGGTGCCCTCGTGCTCGGCGGCGGGCCTGTCACGGTCGGGATCCTCACCGCCTCCTTCGCGGTGGGGGCGCTGCTCAGCGGCCTGTTCTCGGGACCGCTCGGCACCGTGCGACGGCAGGGGCGCGCCGTGACGCTCGCGGTCGCGGCGTTCGGGGTGTGCACGGCGCTCTTCGGCACCGTGCTGCTCGGCACGGGCGCGGCAGAGGGGGTCGCGTCCCCCCAGACGCCGATTGTGCCCGCGATCGTGCTGGCTGGGATCGCGCTCGCGGGCGCCGGGGCGGCCGACAATGTGAGCGCGGTGTTCCGGACGACGATCCTGCAGGCCGCCGCCCCCGACGATGTGCGCGGTCGCATGCAGGGGCTCTTCTACGTGGTGGTGGCGGGAGGTCCGCGGGTGGGCGATCTGCTCGCGGGCGCGGTGGCGACGCTCATCGCGCTGTGGGCTCCGCCGCTGCTGGGCGGGCTCGTGATCGCCGGGGTCATGCTCGTGCTGCTGCGCACCGCGCGCGGCTTCCAGCGCTACGACGCGCACCGGCCCGCGCCCTGAGCCGCCGCCCGGCCCCCGCTCGCGGCCTGCTGCCGCCGCCGCTGCCGCCCCTCGCCTTGGTATAAGATAGAGAATGTAAGTAGAATGAAGAGATCCTACTTACATTTCTTGAAAGATGCCCGAGAAGCTGCATCTTATAACCAATGCTTAGCGGCGGAAGCGTCAGATGAGTATAAAGGACAGATACGGTGCTGTGATGAGCACCGATGCCAACGCCACCGCCCCCGGCACCGCCCCCGAGCCGCTGGTCCTGTCGCGACGCGAGGGCGCCATCACGCGCATCACCCTCAACCGGCCGCGCGCGATCAACGCCCTCAACCGGGAGATGTTCGAGCTGCTGGACGCCGCGGTGACGACCGCGGTGAGCGACGGTTCCGCGGCGATCCTCCTCGACGGCGCCGGCGAGCGCGGCTTCTGCGGCGGGGGCGACATCAAGCAGCTCTCGGGCCCGGGCGGGCGGGAGATCCTGGCGCTCGAATACCGCGTCGACCACCGCATCGCGACCGCGCCGATTCCGGTCGTGGGGATCATGGACGGGGTGACGATGGGCGGCGGGATCGGCCTCACCGGGCACGCGAGCCACCGCGTCGTCACCGAGCGCAGCCGTCTCGCCATGCCCGAGGCGCGGATCGGGATCGTCCCAGACGTGGGCGGTCACCTGCTGCTGGGCAGGGCGCCCGGCCGCCTGGGGGAACTGCTCGCGGTGACGGCGGGAGAGTTCGGCGCGGGAGACGCGATCGCGCTCGGCTTCGCCGACTCCTTTGTGCCCTCGGAGCGGCTGGAGCAGCTGGGTGCGGCGCTCGCCGCGGGTGAGGAGCCGGGTGCCGTCTGCGCCAGGCTGGCCGAGCCGGCGCCCGTGCCGGAGCTGCCGGGCGCGCGGGCGTGGTGGGACGACATCGCAGAGCCGGCGCTCGGCGCCGCGCACCCGCCGATCCAGGAGGATCCGGCGGGGGCAGCACTGCGACTGCTCGCGGCGCTCGACGGCTCGGGATCGCCGCTCGCCGCCGAGACCGCCGACACGGTGCGGCGCATGTGCCCCGCCTCGGTCGCGATCACGCTCGCTCAGCTCGATCGCACGCGCAGGCTCGACCTCGACCTCGCCGCGGTGCTGGCGGACGATCTGCGCGTGTGCAGCCGCATGGCGGCCCGGCCCGACTTCGCAGAGGGCGTGCGCGCCCAGGTCATCGACAAGGACCGCACGCCCCGCTGGTCGCCCGCGAGCCTCGCGGGCCTCGACCCGGCCGAGCTCGCCGCGATCCTCGCGCCCCTCCGCCCCGAAGAGCCCGCCCTGGAGCTCTGAGCCCGAGCGGCGGTGTTTTCCGCGAGCGGCGGTCTGTTCCGCCGTGCGGACGCCCGCCGCTCGCGCACACGCCCGCCGCTCGGCGCCACGATCCGGCCTGGAGCGCGGGGAGGCGCCCCGGCGGCCGCCGGGTCAGTGGGGGTCGCCGATGCAGAACTCGTTGCCGTGCGGGTCGGCGAAGGTGTCCCACGAGAAGCCCGCCTCTCCGCGCCGGCCGAGGTGGGTCGCCCCGGCTGCGGTCCACTCCGAGACCAGGCGCTCGCGGTCGACCTCGGCGCTGCGGTCGAAGTCGAGATGCACGCGGTTCTTGCCCGGTGTGGGATCCTCGACCCGCTGGAAGCCGAGGGCCACGGGTGAACCGGGAGCCTGCACCATGCAGAACCAGCCGTCCGCCTCGTCGGTCACCTCGCCCCCGAGCCGGTCCGCCCACCAGCGGGCCAGTTCCCGCGCGTCGGCCGTGTCGATCGTGACCATGCTCACCGTGATCATCGCTGCTCCGTTCTCCGCTCTGCCGTGACCCCTCCAGGCTACCCGCCGGCCGCCGGCGCGGGGCGGCGGAGACCCGCGCGAGCTCTCTGCCCGTGAGCGCTACGCTGGTGCGGTGGACGAGACGTGGCACCCGGACGGGATGAATCAGGTGCACGCGGGCGACAACCTCGCACGGATGCGGCAGCTGCCCGACGGCGCCTTCACGCTCGTCTACCTCGACCCGCCCTTCAACACGGGCCTCTTCCGCCAGGCCGAGCGGGTGCGGGGCGTGCGGGCCGATGCGAACACCGCGGGCGCCCGCCTCGGCTTCCGGGGTCAGGGCTACGCGGTGACCCGCGAGCGCACCCTCGCCTTCGACGACCGCTTCGCCGACTACTGGGACTTCCTGGAGCCGCGGATCGAGGAGGCCTGGCGGCTGCTCGCGCCGGACGGCACGCTCTACCTGCACCTCGACTATCGCGAAGTCCACTACGCGAAGGTGCTGCTCGACGGGCTCGTCGGACGAGACCGCTTCCTCAACGAGATCATCTGGGCCTACGACTACGGCGCCCGCTCGAAGCGGCGCTGGCCCGCCAAGCACGAGAACATCCTCGTCTACGTGAAGGATCCCGAGCGCTACTTCTTCGACTCCGCGGCGGTGGATCGCGAGCCGTACATGGCGCCCGGCCTGGTCACGCCCGAGAGGGCCGGCAGGGGAAAGCTGCCGACCGACACCTGGTGGCACACGATCGTCTCGCCCACGGGACGCGAGCGCACCGGCTACCCGACGCAGAAGCCGCTCGGCGTGCTGCGTCGCATCGTGCAGGCCTCCTCCCGGCCCGGCGACTGGGTGCTCGACCCCTTCGCCGGCAGCGGGACCACGGCCGCGGCGGCGGCGGCGCTGGGACGCCGCTTCCTCGCGATCGACGAGAACGAGGCCGCCGTCTCGGTGATGCGGGAGCGGCTGGCGGAGGTGCCG
The DNA here is from genome assembly GCF_002982315.1 of Leucobacter massiliensis. Lineage (GTDB taxonomy): Bacteria > Actinomycetota > Actinomycetes > Actinomycetales > Microbacteriaceae > Leucobacter > Leucobacter massiliensis. The sequence continues at coordinate 273,840 of NZ_MWZD01000017.1, forward strand.
GTGCGCTACACCGGCTGAGGACTCGCGCGCGGAGCTCGGCTCTCCTGCCACACTTGAGGGGTGAGCGAGCACAGCCATCGAGCCCCGGCGGAGTTCGCCGTGGAACTCGACCGCAGCGGCGGCCCGCTGCCGGCGCAGCTCGCGGCGCGCTTGCGCGAGGTCATCGACGGCGGCGTCCTGCGGCCCGGCGAGGCGATCCCGGCGACGCGGGCGCTGGCGAGCCGGCTCGCCGTGGCGCGCGGCGTGGTCGTCGCAGCCTACGAGCAGCTCATCGCGGAGGGGTATCTGCGGGCGGAGCGCGGGCGCGGCACGGTCGTCAACCCGGAGCTGCCGCCGTCCGTCCCCGCGGCGGGCGAGGAGCCGCGCGCGCCGGGAGCCCCGGGAGCCCCGGGCGGTCCCGGGGCGGGACCCCGGGACGCGGACGGGCCGGACGCCGCGGGCGGCGCCGGGCGGGCAGAGCGCGATGCGGCCCCGGCAGCGGGGTCCGAGACGATGCCCCGGCCGCCGCTCGCGCCCGGCACGCCCCTCACCGACGTGGCCAGCCGGCCCGCCTGGCGCGCGGCGTGGCGAGCGGCGGCCGCTCAGGCCGATCGCCCGCCTCCCGCGCTCGGCGACGCCCGCCTGCGCGCCGAACTCGCCGAGCACCTGCGGCTCGTGCGCGGCACCGCGCGCCCCGCAGGTGACGTGCTCGTCACCGCCGGTGCGCGCGAGGGGCTGGGGCTGCTGCTGACGGCGCTCTCGGCCGGGCGGCCCGGCGGTCTCGTCGTCGGGGTGGAGGACCCGGGCTATCCCTCGCTACGAGGCGTCGCGGCCCGGCACGGAGCGCGGATCGTGTCGCTGCCCGTGGATGCGGACGGCCTCCGCACGGAGCAGCTGCCGAGCGGCCTGCTCGATCTCGTCATCGTGACACCCAGCCATCAGTACCCCGTGGGCGGGTCCCTGCCGCTGCCGCGGAGACGCGAGCTGCTCGACTGGGCTCGGCGCACGGGCGTGCTGATCGTGGAGGACGACTACGACTCGGAGCTGCGGCAGGTGGGCAGTCCGCTGCCCGCGCTTGCCGCGCTCGACGACCCCGCGGCCGGCTCGGTGGTCACCCTCGGCACCTTCTCGAGCACGGTGACGCCCGCGCTCGCCGCGGGCTTCCTGCTCGCACCCGCCTCGCTGCGCGCGCTGCTCGAGCCGGTGCGCCGCGATCTCGGTTCGCCGGTGTCGGCGGTGACGCAGCTGGCGCTCGCCGATTACCTCGCGAGCGGTGAGCTGCGCCGCAACATCGCGCGCGTGCGCCGGCGTCACGCGTCGCGTCGCGACCTGCTCTCCGAACGGCTCGCGGGGGTGCCCGGCGTGCGCATCCGGCCGACGAGCGGGGGACTGCACGCCGTCGTCGAACTGGCGGGCGAGCCGCGTGAGGCGCTGCGCCGGGAGGAGGAGACGGTGGCGAGCTCCCGTGAGCCGGCGCCGGGGTTCCCGGGCGGACTCGGGATCGCGGCGCTCGGCGCGTACTGGCAGCACGAGCGGCCGGACCGGGCCGCCGGTCTCGTGCTCGGACTGGGCGGCCCGGATGACGCGGGCTTCGCGGCGGCGGTCGAGCGGCTGCGCGAGATCCTCTTGCGGAGCTGAGCCGCGATGAGCGGCGGGGCGCCCGGCCGCTGCCGGCGGGCGGCGCGCGGTCGCCGGATGGGGCCGGCGCCGAGCGGGTAGCCTGGAGGGGTGAGCGTTGACGATATCTCGCCGAGCATGCAGAACTACCTCAAGGTGATCTGGGGACTGCAGGAGTGGTCGGACGTCCCGGTGTCGAACTCCGCGATCGCGGAGGCGGCGGGCGTGCGACTCTCGACCGTTTCCGATGCGCTGCGCAAGCTCTCCGATCTCGAGCTCATCGGGCACGCGCGCTACGGCAATGTGACGCTCACCGAGCTCGGCCGGCAGCACGCGGTGGCGATGATCCGCCGCCACCGGCTGCTCGAGACCTTCCTGGTGCGCGTCCTCGACTACGAGTGGGACGAGGTCCATGCGGAGGCCGACCGGCTGGAGCACGCGGTCTCCGACGGGCTGATCGACCGCGTGGATCGCGTGCTCGGCTACCCGAGCCGTGATCCGCACGGCGACCCGATCCCGGGTGCCGACGGCCGGGTGCACCGGCCGGACGCCGTGATCCTCGCCGAGGCTCCCGCGCCCTGCCGGGTCCGCGTCGAGCGGATCTCCGACTCGGACAACGAGATGCTGCAGTATTTCGCGAGCCGCGGCCTCGTGGTCGACGCCGAGCTGGAGGTGCTCCCGGGTGAGCCCTACTCCGAGACGGTGACGGTGCGCGTGGCGGGATCCGCCGCGCCGGTCAGTCTCGGAGCTGCGGCTGCCGCTTCGGTGTGGGTGGCGCGGGACCCGCGGCCTTGAGGCCGATCACGCACGCCACGATGCCCGCGATGAAGAGGAGCTTGAGCGGCGACGGCTGCTCGGTGCCGAGCAGGACCGAGGCGCTCACGGTGAGGGCGGCGCCGAGGCCGGTCCAGACCGCGTAGGCGATGCTGACGGGGATGCCGAGCATCGCGTAGCCGAGGCCGGCCATGCTGAGCGGGCTCGCGATGCAGAACACGAGCGCGGGCAGGAACACGGTGAAGCCCTCGGACTCCGCGAGGGCGACGGCCCAGACGGCTTCCAGGCCGGCACTGGCGAACAGCACCGCCCAGTGCGAGCCGCGGGCGACCTTCGCCGCGGCAGGCTGCCGCGGGGCGGGGCGGGGGGCGCGCACCTCAGCTCACCACCTTCAGCCCGACGACGCACGCGACGAGGCCGAACAGGAGCGCGATGCGGAGCAGCGTCGGCCGGTCGCGCCGGGTGGCCATCGCCCAAGCGGCGGTGAGCACGGCACCGATCCCCACCCACACCGCGTAGGCGGTGCCGACGGGGATCTCGAGCATGGCGTAGGCGAGCCCCAGGAAGCTGGCCAGGAGTGAGACGAGGAAGAGAACGCTCGGCCAGAGCCGGCGGAAACCTCTCGACGCATCGAGCGCGGAGGCCCACACCGCCTCCAGCACTCCGCTCAGGATCAACACGGTCCACGCGAGTGACACGGCTTCATCTCTCTGGCAGTCGTCAGTGAGCGGGTACTGCTCCCTCGTCCGCACCCCTTCCCACAGGGGTCCCGAGACAGTCTTCCACACAGGCCGAGCGCTCGGGCTGTGCGGCGGCTGTGCAGCTCAAGCCACGCCTGCGCAGATCGAGCCACGGTCGTGCGGTCTGCGCCTCGGTGGTGCGGTCCGCGCCACGGCTCGCGCGGGGAACGGAAAGCGGGCGACTCCGGCCCGGATGCGGGATAATGGACTCGAGGGCGAGGGGCCTGGAGAGGAGCGCGGTGTTCGGTTGGTCGAAACGACGCAAGCGCGGGAAGAACCGCCCGCCCCGCAGGCTGCCCCGCCGCGTACTCGCCCCGGTCGAGGAGATCGTCGAGCAGGGGCTCCTGGTCGCCGACGTGGCCGTGCGCATGACCGTCAAGAACGCGATCATCATGAACGCGCTGAAGCGTCACGTCGACTACGACGAGTCGCAGATCGTGGACATGGTGCGCGAGGCCACGGAAGACCTCGCCTCCGAGCGCGAGCGCGACGCCCAGCACATCGCGCGGATGCGCGACGAGATCCGGGACACCGGCCGCAGCTCCTGGAGCGAGTCCGACTACGGCAACGACGACAACCGCACGCTGCGCCACCGGCAGGAGGTGTACGAGGGCGTCGCCGTCGAGCTGCGCGAGCGCGCCCGCGACGAGGAGTACCTGCGCGCCACCGCCGAACGCGCGCGTGAGCTGGCCTGGCACGAGATCGGCGACTCGCTGAAGGAACGCGCGACGCACCCCTACTACAGCGGCGGCCACGACGAGGAGTACCGCAGCGAGCGCGAGGGGCGGATCCAGCAGCTCATCGAGAAGGACCTCACCGCGCTCGTGCAGCAGCGGACCGGCTCCCCGAAGGGCCGCAGGCTGCGCCGAGGCAAGACGTCCTGAGCGACGCGGTCGGCCCGGCCCGCAGCGTCGCTCCGCTCAGCGCGCGAGCAGCTCGGGGTGGCGCTCGATGACGCCGGCGACGTACCAGCACGAGGCGCGCACGCGGCGCCCGCCGACCGCATCGCCCGTGAGCGCACGGCGGGCGAGCAGCCCCGCCAGCCCCGTGCCCCGGAGCGCGGGGGCGACCACCGTGTGGTCGAAGTCGATGGCGTCCTCGCCGATCAGCGAGTAGTGCGCCTCCCCGACGAGGCTGCGCGCGCCGGAGTCCTCCCGGTACAGCGCATAGCGCCCCCGATCCGGCTCGTGAACGATTGCGAAACCGTCGGCCGCTGCCTGAACCTCGTCCGAGTATCTCGCCATGCCCCCACCCTAGTGTCCGCCGAGCGGCCCCGGAAGGGCCGGTATCCTCGGTACCGTGCGAACGAGGAGCGGGATCCGGGCCGCCGCGATGGCGGCGTGCGCAACGCTCTGCCTCACCGTGCTCGGGTGCTCGGACCCGGAGCCGCCTCCCCCCGAAGTGCTTTCCGTGAGCGCCGCCGGTGGCGCGTATCTCGACGCCGTCTGCCCGGTGAACGCCGCCTGGGACGCGGCCGATCTCGAACTCGACCGCCTGCGGCTCGCGGCCGGGCGCGGGGGAGAGCGGCTCGACGCGCGGCCGCTGGCCGAGGCCCTTCGCGGGGTCGCCACGGCGAGCGAGCGTGCCGCCGAGGAGCTCGACGCGGCATCCCGGCGGTGGCCGGCCGGGACGGAGGCGGCCGTCGAGTCCGTCCTTGCCAGCCTGCAAGACGATGCCGCGCAAGCGCGCCGGGTGGCGAAGCTCGACGCTGACGAGCTGCTGGGCTATGCCTGGCAGGACGCGGACGTGACCGGCGAAGCGGCCGCGGCGGCACGGGCCGCGCTCGGACTCCCCGAGGACCCCGAGGCGGCCTGTGCGGAGCGGGAGGAGAGCGGCGGCGCCGGCGGCGCCGGTGAGGCAGGCGGCGAGGCAGGCGGCGCCGACGACGCCGGCCCCGCAGCCGGGGACCCCGAGCCGGGGAACAGCGGGAACGCGGGCGCGCCGGAGCAGGCGCCGTGACGGGGGCGCCGGGAATGGAATCGGAGGGGCCGCGGGCGCTCGCGGTCGAGCGGGCGCTGCGTGCCGCCGCCCGCGCCGGAAACCGCCTGCTGGCGGGAGGGATCGTCGAGCTCGACGTGTCAGACGCGCGGAGCCGGGAGGCGCTGGAGGCGGCGCTCGCCCGCGCCGGGGCGCGCAGCGCCGAAGACGCCGGGCGGCAGGGGGAGTTCGTCTTCGCCGACCGGTCTGACCTGCCGCCTCGCGCGGCAGGGACGGGGGAGCCCGGCGCGTCCGCGGTGCCAGCGGTGCGGGTGGGCCTCGACGGCTCCGTGGCCTCGGAACGCGGCGCGGACGCAGCGTCTCGGATCGACTGGGCGGCGCGCGGTATGCCGGTCACCGCCCGCCTGGCAGAGCGGCTGCAGACCGCGTGCGCGGAGCGGAGCGGCGGTGCGCCGCGGATCGCGGTCAGCCTCGTCCTCGAACCCAAGACCGCTGCCCTGGTCCTCGCCCTCGCCCGGGCCGGCTGCGAGGTCGCCGTGTTCGGGGCGGTCTCGGAGACCGATCCCGAGGTGGCGAAGGCGCTCGCCGCGGACGGGAGGATCGCGGTCTTCGCCCCGGACGAGCGGACGCCCGAGGCCGAGGCGGATCCCGCGGCCGTCGACCGCGCTCACGCCGCGGGGATCCTCGCATGGTCGCCCGAGTACCTCATCGACGACGGGGCGCATCTCATCCGCCTCGCCCACACCGAGTGCCCCGAGGCGCTCGGCAGCCTGCGCGGTGCGGCCGAGGAGACCACGAGCGGCGTGCGGCCCCTGCGCGAGATGGCGGCCGAGGGGGCATTGCAGCTGCCGGTCATCGTGGTCAACGACGCGCGCACCAAGACCGGCTTCGACAACCTCGTGGGCACCGGGCAGTCATGCGTCTTCGCCATCGCAGAACTGCTCGACGCCGCCGGCTGGGGCGGCCCGGGCGGCGAATCGGGGAACGCGGGCGGAGGCTACCGGGGCGTCGCGGGCTCCCGGTGGGCCGTCGTCGGCTACGGCCCGGTCGGCGCCGGGACCGCCCGCTTCGCAGCGGCGCTGGGGGCGCGCGTCACCGTGGTCGAGCGGGATCCGGTGCGCGCACTCGCCGCGCTGCACGACGGATTCGAGGCACGGCCGCTGCGCGAGGCCCTGCCCGACGCCGATGTGGTGGTGAGCGCCACGGGCGTGTGGCACACCCTCGACGCCGCGGCCTTCGAGCTGATGCGCCCGGGCACGGCGGTCGCCGTCGCCGGCGGCATCGACGGCGAGCTCGGCCTGGACCAGTTGCGGCGCGACGGCTGGAGCCGGGTCTCGCGCGCGCCCGGCGTGAGCGAGTGGACGGCGCCGGGCGCCGCCCGCGGCCCCTGGGTGCTCGCCGACGGGGAGGGCGTCAACTACACCGCGGCCGAGGGGAACCCCATCGAGGTGATGGATCTGTCGTTCGCCACCCAGATCGCGGCGCTGCTCCGGCTCCTGCACGGAGCGCTGCCGCCCGGCGTGCACGCGCTTCCCGAGGCCGACGAGCGGCTGGTGGCACGGGAGGCGCTCGCGGCCCGCGGCGGCGGCGCGGAACCCGGTGGCGGCGCGGACCGGCCGGGCGGTGCCGCGCAACCCTGGGACGTGCACCGCTACCGAGGCCGGTTCGGGGACGAACCGGAGGGCCCTACAATCGACGGGTGACCACGCCACCCCCCGTCTCCGTCTATAGCGCCTCGCTCGTGCTCCCCGTGACGAGCCCGCCCATCCCGGACGGCGCGGTGGCGGTGCGCGAGGGGCGGATCCTGCACGTCGGGGATCGCCGCTGGGTGCTCGACGCGCTCGGCGCGCGCGGCGCGCGCTACCACGAGGAGCACTGGGAGGGCGTGCTCGCACCCGGGCTCGTCAATGCGCACACGCATCTGCAGTACACCCGCATGGCGGAGGTCGCCTCGCGCAGCTACGCGGGCTTCGACGACTGGGGGACGGCCTTCGACGAGGCCTACGCCGCCGCCGATCGCGACTGGGCGGCCGCGGCGGCCGAGGGCGCCGCCGCGAGCCTCGCGGCGGGCGTCACGGCGGCGGCCGACGTCGTCACCGACCGGGAAGCTCTGGGCGCGCTGCACGACGCCGGCATGCACGGCATCGCCTACTGGGAGGTGTACGGCGCGAGCAACGCCGACTGGGGGGAGGCAGCGCGAGAGCGGGTTCGCGAGCAGATCCGCGGCATCCCGTCCCCGCCCGGCGCGGGCGTCTCGCCGCACGCTCCCTACTCGCTGGAGGTGCAGCCGCTGCTCGAACTGCCGGACATCGTACGCGAGGAGGGGCTGCGGCTGCACATCCACCTCGCCGAGGCGCACATGGAGCGCGAGTTCGACGGCATCGACGGCTACGCGGGGGCCGGGCCGGGTGGCCACGGCGGCTGGCCCGAGCTGGAAGCCGACAGCTTCCGCGCGCTCCGCTCGCACGGGATCGGCGTCTCCTCGACCCAGTTCGTCGATCACCTCGGGGTGCTGGGGCCGGACTGCCACATCGCCCACGGCGTGTACGTGAGCGCCGAGGATCGTGCGCTGCTGCGCGCCCGGGGCACGAGCGTCGCCCTGTGCCCGCGCTCCAACGAGGTGATCGGCCTCGACATGCCGCCCGTCGCGGCGTACCTGCGCGAGGGCAACCCCATCGCGGTGGGCACCGACTCGCTCTCCTCATCCCCGTCACTCGACCTGATGGCGGACGTCGCCGCGCTCGCACGCGTCGCCCGGACGCAGGGGTACCAGGGCGATGACCTGCACCAGCGCCTCTTCACCGCGGCGACCCTCGGAGGGGCCGCCGCGATGGGCCTGCACGTGGGCCGGGAGCGCATCGGCCAGCTGGGCGTGGGCGCGGTCGCCGATATCGCCTGCTTCGAGCTCGCCGCCCGCGAACCCGAAGCCGCGCTCGTCGAACTGGTCGAGGACGGGGCCGGGCGCGCCAGGAGGACGATCCTCGCGGGACGCCCCGTCCCGGGGTCGGGGGAGTGACCGGCCGGGCTCCCGGACGCCGCGGCGCGGGCTATGACGCCGGATGACGGTCCAGGCCGCGAGCCTCGGAGCCGTCTCGTAGAATGGTGACCTGCTCGCGCGGGAAGGCCGCGCGAACCGGCCGTCACGGGCCGGCCGCCAGAAGGAGAACCCCCATGTCTCGCACCTCCCGCCTGCTCTCGGCCGTCGCCATCGGCGCGGCCGCGCTGCTCTCCCTCAGCGCCTGCGCCCCCGGCGACGGAGCGGCGGAGGGCGGAGACGCCGCGGGCGTCGCGCCCGTCACCGAGGGCAAGCTGACCGTCGCCACGGGGGAGCCGGCCTACGCGCCGTGGGTGCTGAATGACGACCCCGAGAGCGGCGAGGGTTTCGAGGCGGCCGTGGCCTACGCGGTCGCCGAGCAGATGGGCTACGCGCAGGACGACGTGGTGTGGGTGCGCTCCAGCTTCGACTCGGCCATCGCCCCCGGCCCGAAGGACTGGGACCTCAACATCCAGCAGTTCTCGGTGACCGAGGAGCGCAAGCAGGCCGTCGACTTCTCCTCGCCCTACTACGAGACCACGCAGGCCGTGGTCGCGGCGGGAGGCACTTCCGCGGCGGATGCGAAGAGCATCGCCGATCTCAAGGACGCCGTGATCGGCGTCGCCTCGGGAACGACCTCGCTCACCGTCGCGGAGGACGTCATCGCGCCGGAGCAGCAGGTGCAGGTCTTCAACAGCCTCGACGACACGGTCGCCGCCCTGCAGAACGGGACCATCGACGCGCTCGTGACGGATCTGCCCGGTGCCTTCTACGTGCGCGATGCGCAGCTCGACGACGGCGTGATCGTCGGCCAGCTCGAATCGGACGCGGGCGGGGACGAGTTCGCATTCGTGCTGCCGAAGGGATCGGCGCTCACCGCCGAGGTCTCGAACGCCGTCGACGCGCTGCGCGCGAGCGGGGAACTCGACCGTCTCGCGGAGAAGTGGATCGCCGATCAGGGCGCTCCGGTCCTCCAGTAGCGCGGTGACCGGAACCACGCCGGCGGGCGCCGCCGCGCCCGGGCCCTCGGAGGTCGAACTCGGCCGTCGCGCATACCGGCGCGCCCGCAGACGGCGTTCCGTACTCGTGAGCCTGGCGAGCACCCTGGTCTTCGCAGGGGTGATCGCCGTGGTGCTCGTCAACAGCCCCGGCTGGGAGCGGGTGCGCGAGACCTTCTTCGACCCGCGCGTGGCGGTCGAGTCGTTCCCGCGGGTGATCGCGGGCCTCTGGATCAACGTGCAGGTGCTGGTGGTGGCGGCCCTGGGCGTGGCCGTGCTCGGCACGCTGCTCGCCATCGCGCGCACCCTGCGGGGCCCGGTGTTCACCCCGATCCGCTTGCTGGCGGCCGGCTACACCGACGTGTTCCGCGGGATCCCGGTGCTCCTCGTGCTCTACCTCGTCGGCTTCGGGATCCCGGGCCTCGAACTGACGGGCCGCATGCCGGCGCAGTTCTGGGGCACGATCGCGCTGATCCTCTGCTATTCCGCCTACGTGGCGGAGGTGCTGCGCGCGGGCATCGAGGCGGTGCACCCCTCGCAGCGCCTCGCAGCCCGCTCCCTGGGCCTCAGCCACGGCAAGACCCTGCGCATCGTGGTGCTGCCGCAGGCGGTGCGCAAGGTCACGCCCGCGCTCATGAACGACTTCGTCTCCATGCAGAAGGACGTCGGGCTGATCTCGGTGCTCGGCGCCGTCGACGCGGTGCGGGCGGCGCAGATCGAGGTGGCGTCCAGCTACAATTTCACCCCCTACGTGCTCGCGGGGGTGCTCTTCATCCTGCTCTCGCTGCCGTTCATCCGGCTGACGGACTGGGTGACGGCTCGGGCGCAGCGGCGAGAGCAGGCGGGAGGGACGGTGTGAACGTTGACAGGACCGCGGCTCGGCCCAGCCACCGGCAGCGCTTCGCTCGCGCTGCTGGGGTAGGGGAAGGAGCCGGCACGGGGACGCTCCCGGGTGATCCCGCCCCGGTGCTCGAGGTGCGCGGAGTGGTGAAGCGCTTCGGCGAGCACACGGTGCTGCGCGGCATCGACCTCACCGTGCATCCGCACGAGGTGGTGGTGCTCATCGGCGCATCGGGGTCGGGCAAGTCGACGCTGCTGAAAACCGTCAACCTGCTGGAGCAGATCGATGACGGGCAGATTTTCCTCTCGGGGGCGGACATCAGCGACCCGCGCGCGGATGCGGACCGGGTGCGTGCACGGATCGGCGTCGTGTTCCAGCACTACAACCTCTTCCCGCACCTGACGGTCCTCGCGAACGTGACGCTCGCGGCACGCAGGGTCTTCGGCACGCCACGGGCGGAGGCGGAGCGCACGGGGCTCGCGCTGCTGCAGCGCATCGGACTCGGCGACAAGGCGCGCGAGTATCCCGACCGGCTTTCGGGCGGGCAGCAGCAACGCGTCGCGATCGCGCGCGCGATCGCGACCGATCCCGAGCTGCTGCTGCTCGACGAGATCACGAGCGCGCTCGACCCGCAGCTCGTAGGCGAGGTGCTCGATCTCGTGCGGGAACTGAAGGCCTCGGGATCCACGATCGTCATGGCCACCCACGAGATGTCGTTCGCGCGGCGCGTCGCCGATCGCGTGGTGTACCTGAAGGACGGGGTGATCGTCGAGGCCGGCCCGCCCGAGCAGATCTTCGAGCGCCCCGAGCGGCCCGAGACGCGGGAGTTCCTGCGCCGGCTGAGCGATCCCTTCGCCTGACTGCGCGCGAGGCGCCCGTCCAGGTCCGGGAATGCGCCCCGGAGCGGCTGGGTTATACTCGAAAGTCTGCCCCGCGGAGCTCGCCGCGCTCCCGCCCCGGGGCCTCCGTCCTCTCCTGGAAGCGTGCCTCTCGTGTCATCTGATACCGCCCCCGTCCGGCTGCCCGCGCAGCCCGCACCCGACATCGACCCCGCCGGCATGCGCGTGATCTGGCTGCTGCTCGTCGCCGCCTTCGTCGCGATCCTCAACGAGACCACCATGGCGATCGCGATCCCGTCGCTCAACGTGACGCTCGGGATCCCGCCCGAGCAGGGGCAGTGGCTGACGAGCGGCTTCATGCTCACGATGGCCGTCGTCATCCCGACCACCGGCTTCCTGCTGCAGCGCTTCACGACGCGGCAGGTGTTCCTCGCCGCGATCGGATCCTTCGTGGCGGGCACGGCGATCTGCCTGCTCGCCCCCGGCTTCGCCGTGCTGCTGCTGGGCCGGGTGGTCCAGGCCGCGGGCACCGGCATCATGATGCCGCTGCTCATGACGACGATGATGAACGTCGTCCCGCCGCACTCGCGCGGCCGCATGATGGGCCGGGTCGGTCTCGTGATCAGCCTCGCTCCCGCGCTCGGCCCCACGCTCTCGGGCGTGGTGCTCGACACCCTCGGCTGGCGCTGGCTGTTCGGCATCATCCTGCCGATCGCGGTGGTCGCCCTGCTGCTCGGCGCGAAGTGGATGACGAACCTCGGCGAGACGCGCAAGGCCCCGATCGACGTGCTCTCGGTCGCGCTCTCGGCCTTCGCCTTCGGCGGCGTGGTCTACGGGCTGAGCATGCTCGGCGGGGGCCACGGCGGCGGATCGTCAGCGGGCGCCGGCGCGATGCCGTGGCTGGTGATGGGCGCTGGGCTCGTGGTGCTCGCGTTCTTCGTGTGGCGTCAGCTCGTGCTGCAGCGGAAGGACGACGCACTGCTCGATCTGCGGGTGTTCGCCTCGCGCAACTACCTCGTGTCGGTGGTCATCATGGGCGTGCTCGCGCTCTCCATGTTCGGCACCTTCGCGCTGCTGCCGCTCTACCTGCAGAACGTCGCGGGGCTGGAGCCGACGGAGGCGGGCCTCGTGCTGCTGCCCGGTTCGGTGCTGATGGGCGTGCTCGGGCCCGTCATGGGCCGTATCTACGACGCGCGCGGACCGCGTACGCTGCTCGTTCCCGGCACCATCGGCGTCGCGGCCGCGCTGTTCGTCTACGCCACGGTGGGTGCGCACACGCCGGTGTGGCTGCTCGTGATCGTGCAGATCGTCATGTCACTGGGACTCGCCGCCTCCTTCACGCCCCTCTTCTCGGCGTCGCTCGGTTCGCTCGACCGCTCGCTCTACTCGCACGGCTCCGCTGCACTGAACACGCTGCAGCAGGTCGGCGGGGCGGCCGGCACCGCGGTGCTCATCTCGGTCTACTCGACGTTCCTGCATGCGGGCGAGGCGCGGGGGCTGCCGATCGCGCAGGCCGGGGAGCCGGGCACGCACGCCGCATTCCTCGTCGCCGCGTGCATCGCCGTGGTGCCGGTCGCGCTGTCGTTCTTCGTGCGCAAGCCCGCGGACCAGGAGGTCCACGCGGGGCGCTGAGCGCTTACGGCGGGGAGGGGAGCGCGGGCTCGACGGCCCCGCTCCCGGTCCGCGCGACCGCCGCTCCGCCGTCGGGGGGCGGCGCGGCCGCGGCGCCGTCTCAGTCGAGCGCGCTGATCGAGCGCCGAACGGCTTCAGCCAGCTGGCGCACCGCGGCCGAGGGGCCGCCGGGGCCGGCGGGGGCGGCGAGCAGCAGCTCGCGCGTGAAGCGGGAGCCGGTCAGCGGGCGCAGCGCGACGCCCTCGGGCGGATGATTGGAGGCGAGGCTGGGCACGAGCGCGACGGCCATGCCGGCGGCGACGAGCCCGAGCACCACGGAGTAGTCGTCCGTGCGGATCGCGACCTGGAGCTGGTGGCCGGCGGCCTGGAACACCTCGCGGACGAGGTCGTCGAGCGTGTCTCCGGGCGTCGAGCCCATCACCCAGCTCTCGTGGGCGAGGGAGAGGAGATCGGCCTCGTCGAGGCTGCTCAGCCGGGCGAGCGGATGGCTCTCGGGGAGCGCGACCAGCATCGGCTCCGAGAAGAGATGCGTGGTGTGGACCTCGGAGCGGAAGGGGAGGCGGTAGCCGCCCGCCGCGTACACGAGCGCTGCATCGAGGGTGTGCTGATTGACGCGGGTGACGAGCGGCGCCAGTTCCTCGAGGGTGGCGTCGAGTTCGATCCCGAGCTCAGCGACCCGGCTCGCGATGCCCGGCAGGAGCCGAGAGGCCGCCGTGGGGAAGGTGCCGAAGCGCAGTCGCACCCGCCCGAGCTGGGACAGGTCGCGCACATCGGTCAGCGCGCGCTCGGCGAGGCCGAGGATCTCCTCGCCCCGCTCGAGCATCAGCGTGCCGGCCGTGGTGAGCCGGCTGCCCCGGGTGCTGCGCACCGTGAGATCGGCGCCGACGAGACGGTCGAGGTTGCGCAGGTGGTAGTCGACGGTCGGCTGGCTCCAGCCGAGCCGCGTGGCGGCACGGGCCACGGATCCTTCGGCCGCGACGGCGCTGAGTGCCTGGAGCTGACGCAGGTCGATCACGAGGTACCCCGATTCTTCTGGAGCGCACCACGGTATCCGCGGGCGCTGGTTCAAGACAGTATATGGTGCCTGGGAGTCGATTGCGGGGTTCACCCGAGGCCGGCGGCACGGGATCATGGCTCCATGCTGCACGGGGAGACGGGAACCAGGGACGTGACGATGCCGGGTGGCGGTGCCTCGGCGGAGGCGGGCCTGCCCGCGCGCCGCGCCCGCTTCGGCGATCGCTTCTCGCCGGATCAGCGCACCGCGCCCTACGCCGAGGCGGTCGAGCGCTTCGGAGAGTCCGCCCCGCTGTCGTTCATGGTGCCCGGCCACGGCAACGATCCCGAGCTGGGCGGCGCCCATATCGCGGAGCTTCTCGGCCCCCGCATCGCCGGCCTCGACGTTCCCCTCATGCTCGAGGGCATCGACCTCGGTGACGACTCGCCCCTCATGCGCGCTCAACGCCTCGCAGCCGAGGCATGGGGCGCGCGCCGTAGCTGGTTCCTCACCAACGGCGCATCGCAGGCCAACCGCACCGCCGCGATCGCGGTCCGCGGCCTGGGTGAGCGAGTGCTGATCCAGCGCAGCATGCACTCGAGCTTCACCGACGGCGTGCTGCTCGCCGGTCTCGTGCCCTCCTTCGTTCGGCCCGCCGTCGATGAGCGCCACGGCATCGCACACGGACTGACCCCCGGAGCGCTCGACGCGGCGCTCGATCGTGAGGCCGCCGCGGGCCGGCCCGCCGCGAGCGTGTACCTCGTGTCGCCGAGCTATTTCGGTTCGACGGCCGATGTGCGCGGCCTCGCCGAGGTCGCCCACGCGCACGGCGCCGCCCTCATCGTCGACGGCGCCTGGGGCGCCCACTTCGGCTTCCACCCCGAGCTTCCCGAGTCCCCGGCGCGGCTGGGCGCCGATCTCGTGGTGTCGAGCACCCACAAGCTCGCGGGATCGCTGACCCAGTCGGCGATGCTGCACCTGGGCGATGGCCCCTTCGCGGAACGCCTGGAGCCGCTCGTGGCGCGGGCCTTCGCGATGACGGCGTCGACCTCGATGAGCAGCGTGCTCATGGCCTCCCTCGACGTCGCCCGGCGCGCGCTCGCGACGGGGGAGGAGCGGATCGAGACCGCGATCCGGGCCGCCGGGAAGGTGCGGGAGCGGCTGCGGAGCGACCCCCGCTTCGCGGTGATCAGTGACGACTTCGACGCCTTCCCCGACATCGTCGAGACGGATGTGCTGCGCGTTCCCATCGACGTCTCGGCGCTCGGTCGCAGCGGCCACTGGGTGCGCGAGCGGATGATCCGCGACCACGGCGTCTACCTCGAGATGTCGACCGCGACGAGCGTGGTGCTCGTCATCGGCGCGCTGCGTGCTCCCGACGTCGATCGCTTCTTCTCCGCCCTCGATGCGGTCGCCGACGAGGCACTGCGGACCGGAGCGGAGGAACTCGTCGCGGAGTTCCCCGAGCTGCCGGAGCCGGGAGAGCTGCGCATGCTGCCCCGGGACGCCTTCTTCGGCGAGAGCGAGCTGGTGCCGGCCGTGGAAGCGGTCGGGCGGGTCTCCGCCGACACGCTCGCCGCCTACCCTCCCGGGATCCCCAATCTCCTTCCCGGCGAGGAGATCACGGCTGAGACCGTCGCGTTCCTGCAAGCGGTCGCCGCGTCGCCCACGGGGTATGTGCGGGGGGCCGCGGACGCCGCGGTGGCGACGGTACGTGTCGTAGCGGGCTAGGACATCCGCCGGCTGCGGCCGGGGCGTCGCGTTCCCAGTGAGAGGGACGCCGTCTCGCCGCCGCAGGGGGTACGCGAGCCGGGCGCACGGGGATACGGGAACGGGGAGGCGATCCGCGATGGATCGCCTCCCCGTTCCCGTGACCTCTGCTTACTTCTTCGCGAAGAGATTGCCGATGAGCGTCGAGCCGATCAGCACCACCGCGAGCAGGACGACGCCCACGATCGAGATCGCCACGATGTCGAGCGGATCGCCGGCGGTCGAGAACATCGACTGGGTGTGGTCCTCGCCGTCGTGCGCGAAGGCGGGTGCGGCGAGGAAGATCGAGGCGAGCGCCGCGGTCACGGCGGTCACGGCGGCTGCGATGCGGGTGCGGATCTTCACGGTGTCTCCTCGGAAAGCTCTGCGCCGGGGCGTCGTGAGGCGCGTACCGGCAGGCAGCGGCGCGGGATGCGCCGCGCTACCCCTCCATTCTGCACTGAACGACGCGACTTCGCGAACCGGCGGGCCGCACAGCTTCGGCATAGAGTGGTGGCATGAGTGCGCGCGCCTCCGGCAGAGACGAGATCAACGCCGAGCTGCCGTGCCCCTGCGGGCGCGGCGAGGCCTACGGAGCGTGCTGCGGTCCGCTGCACGCCGGGGCCCCCGCCCCGACCGCGGAGCGCCTCATGCGTTCACGGTATTCGGCGTTCGCGCTCGGACTCGCCGAGTATCTGCTGCGCAGCTGGGACGCGGCCACCCGCCCGCCGTCACTGGAACTCGACGCCTCGATCGTGTGGCGTCGGCTGCTCGTGGAGCGCACGGAGGAGGGCGGTCCCTTCGACCGCGAGGGTTTCGTCACCTTCGCCGCCATCGGCCGCGGCCCCGAAGGCCGCTTCGAGCAGCGGGAGCGCAGCCGCTTCGCGCGCGACGCCGCCGGGCGGTGGGTCTACGTGGATGGCGAGTCACCGCTGCGCTGATCTCCGGGCCTCAGCGGATGTACACGTCGAGGTGGTTGCCGAAGGTGCCGCGGTCGTAGATCTTGCCCTGCGCGCCGAAGGGGGTGTCGAACACCGTGCCCTTCGGCGCCGAGCCGGCGAGCACGATGAAGCCGTCCGCGTCGGCGACGTAGCCGCCCTCGTTGACGTGGCGGCCGGGGATCTGCAGTCCCGAGCCGGGAAGCACCTGCTGACTGTAGTAGGTGAAGCGGTAGCCGTTCCAGTTGACGGCTCCGGCGAACATGAACTGCTGCAGCGTGTAGAGCGCCTCGCCCGAGCCGCTGCGGCCCGCTCGCTCCGGTTCAGCGTTCGCGACGACGGCGGTGTCCACCACGGCCTCCTCCGAGGCGCCGGACGTCAGGGCCTGCGCCGTGCTCGGGGACACCGACGCGGCGGACCCGGGCTCGGCGAAGGCCGTGGCCATCGACAGGGGCGCGAGGGCCGCAGTGCCGAGCAGCACGAGGGACGCTCCTGCGGCGCCAGCCCGCACGAGGCCTGCGCGCCGCGAAGCGCGCGCCCGCGCCGAACTCGAAACCGTCATGGCGCCCGATTCTAACCGCCCCGCATCCGACCTCGCCGGGAACGCCGCTCCGGACGCGGCCCGGCCGGCCCGCGAGAAGGTGCGCGCCGTGGGATCAGGCTTCCGCCGAGCTCACGCCTCCGGGGCGCGCAGGCGCTGCACCCAGGCCTCGACCTCGTCGGCGGTGCGGGGGATCGCGGCGGAGAGGTTCAGGCAGCCCTCCTCGGTCACGACGATGTCGTCCTCGATGCGCACCCCGATGCCGCGGTACTCCTCCGGCACGGTGAGGTCGTCGGGCTGGAAGTAGAGTCCCGGCTCGATGGTGAACACCATGCCGGCTTCGAGTACGCCGTCGAGGTAGAGCTCGCGTCGCGCCTGCGCGCAGTCGTGCACGTCGATGCCGAGGTGGTGGCTCGTGCCGTGCACCATGTAGCGGCGGTAGTAGGCGGTGCCGTCGTCGGCGGGCAGCAGCCCCCACTCGCGGGTGCGCGCCTCGATCACCGTCATCGCGGCCTCGTGCACCTCGCGGAAGCGGATCCCTGGCCGCACGATCGCGCGGGCGGCGTCCGCGGCCTCCAGCACGGCGTCGTAGACGCGGCGCTGCACCTCGGTGAAGACGCCGGAGACCGGCACGGTTCGGGTGATGTCGGCCGTGTAGAGGCTGTCGAGCTCGACCCCGGCGTCGAGCAGCAGCAGGTCTCCCTCGAGCACCGGACCGTCGTTGCGGATCCAGTGCAGCGTGCAGGCGTGCGGGCCCGCCGCCGCGATCGTCTCGTATCCGACCGTGTTGCCGTCGAGCCGCGCGCGCTGATTGAAGACGCCCTCGACGATGCGTTCCCCGCGCGGGTGCGTGCTCGCGCGCGGAAGCGCGGCGAGGACCTCGTCGAAGCCGGTGGCGGTCGCGTCGACGGCGGCCTGCATCTCGGCGAGTTCGAAGGCGTCCTTCACGAGCCGCAGCTCGGAGGCTGCCCGCGCGAGCTCCTCGTCGTCGAGGGTGCGGTCGCGCTCGCCGGCGGCGAAGTCGGCGAGGTGGGCGGTGCGGATCCCGAGGCTCGCGGCGACCTGGGCGAGCGAGGGTCGCGGGCCGATCCAGAACTCCCCGATCTCGGGGTTCGCGAAGAACTCGTCGCTGTCACGGCCGGCTCGCTCGCGGAAGTAGAGCGTCGCCTCGTGGGTGGCGCCGTGGCCGCCGGGACCCTCGGCGGGATCGGCTACCGGATCGAGCACGAGGATCGCGCCCGGCTCGGCGTCGGAGCCCCAGCCGGTGAGGTGCGCGAAGGCGCTGTGCGCGCGGTACTGGTAAAAGGTGTCGTTCGAGCGCTGCTTCATGGCGCCCGCGGCGATCACGAGCCGCTCGCCCGGGAAGCGGGCGCCGAGCTCGGCGCGCCGGCGCGCCGCGTGCGGGGCCACGGGCCGCTCCGCTGGCAGCGTCTCGGGCCGCGCCGCCCAGTGCGCGGAGATGTAGCTGCCGAAGGCATCCGTCTGCGGGGTGGTGCTGCGGTTGCTGTTGTCGATCTCCACCTCGTGGGTGGACTGCGCCGTCTCGGTCATGCTCCCATCCTCTCACCCCCGCGTGCGCGGTGCCTCCGCTCGCGCGCTGGCGAGCGCCGACCTTCTCGAACCCGCACGTTTCCGCTGAGTCCGCACTGTTGTGCCCGCACGAAACGTGCGGACTCAGCGGAAGTGTGCGGACTCGGGCGGGCGGGACGGCCGGGTGGGCTGCGCATAGGATGGGAGGATGAGCGGAGCTGGCGGGCGGGGCGGATTCGATCTGCACACCCACTCGGTCCACTCGGACGGCACGACCCGTCCGGCCGAGATCGCGCGCGAGGCCGCGCGGCTCGGGCTCGCCGGATTCGCGCTCACCGACCACGACACCGTCGACGGCTGGGACGAGGCCCGCGAGGCGGCCGCGGCGGCGGGCATCGGCTTCGTGCCGGGCATCGAGATCACCACGAAGCACGCCGGATCCTCGCGCCACCTCCTCGGCTACGGCATCGAGCGCGGCAGCGGGGAGCTGTTCGAGGCGCTCGCCGAGGTGCGCACCGCGCGCCGCGAGCGCGCGCGGGAGATGGTGCGCCGCGTCGCCGCCGACTACGCGATCGACTGGGGGATGGTGCTCGGCGAGGAGGACGAGCGCACGGTGGGCCGCCCGCACATCGCGGACGCGCTGGTCGCCGCGGGGTACTTCGCGGATCGCAGCACCGCCTTCGCCGAGGTGCTGCACCCGGGCTCGCCCTACTACCTCGGCACCCACGCCATCGACACCGCGGAGGCGATCCGCATGGTGCGCGCCGCGGGCGGTGTGGCGGTGCTCGCCCACCCGGCGGCGACCCGGCAGCGCCGCGCCGTCACCCCGCAGGAACTGCGCGAGCTCGCGGGGGCCGGGCTGTGGGGCGTCGAGCTCGACCACCCCGAGAACCGCGCCGACTGGCTGCCGCCCCTCGCCGAGGCCGCCGCCGCGCTCGGCCTCGCAGTCACCGGCGCGAGCGACTACCACGGCGCGGGCAAGCCCAACCGGCTGGGGGAGCGCAGCACGGACGCCGCGCTCGTCGAGCGCCTGCGCGCCGCCGTCGCGAACCCGCGCTGAGCCTCAGCCCGCAGCGCGCTCAGGCCGCTGAGCCGGAGTCCTCCTGCGTTCCCGAGTCGGCTGCACCCGGGTCGGCTGCTCCCGAGTCGGCTGCGCCCGACTCGGCGGCAGCGGATCCGCCCGAGCCACCCCGGCGACGTCGCCGGCGGCGGCGCGGCGCGGCGGGCTCGGCGCCGTCCTGCAGCAGCGGCGCGCCCGGCTCGCCGCCGCCCTCCGTGTCGTGGCCGTGCTGATCGTGGCCGTGCGCCTCGTGGCGGCCGGGGCCCTGCGGATTGGCGCTGCGGGTGCGGCGGCGGGTGCGCTTGCGGCCCTCGCCGGATCCCGGACCGTCCCCGGATCCCGAAGCCGAGCGCGATCCCGAGCCCTCCCCGGAGCGCGGGTCCCGCGGCGCCCGCTCCTTCACCGGCGTCGCCTTCAGGCGGCCCTTCGTCCCCTCGGGGATCTTCAGATCCGCGAAGAGGTGCGGCGAGGAGGAGTAGGTCTCCACCGGCTCCGGGATGCCGAAGTCGAGCGCCTTGTCGATGAGCGCCCACTTGTGCAGATCGTCCCAGTCGACGAAGGTCACCGCGATGCCGGTGCGTCCGGCGCGGCCCGTGCGGCCGACGCGGTGCAGGTAGGTCTTCTCGTCGTCGGGCACCGTGTGGTTGATCACGTGCGTGACGTCGTCGACGTCGATGCCGCGCGCCGCGACGTCCGTGGCGATCAGGATGTCCTTCTTGCCGGCCTTGAAGGCCGCCATCGCCCGCTCGCGCTGATCCTGATTGAGATCGCCGTGCACCGCCGCGGCGTTGAATCCGCGATCGTTGAGCTCCTCCTGCAGCTTCGCCGCCGCGCGCTTGGTGCGCATGAACACGACCGTCTTGCCCCGGCCCTCGGCCTGCAGGATGCGGCCGATCACCTCGTCCTTGTCGAGCGAGTGGGCGCGGTAGACGATGTGCTCGATGTTCGCCTGAGCCACGCCCTCGTCCGGGTCGCTCGCGCGGATGTGGATCGGCTTCGACATGAAGCGCCGCGCGAGCGTGACGATCGTGCCGGGCATGGTCGCCGAGAACAGCATCGTGTGCCGCGTCGCCGGGGTCTTCGCGAAGAGCTTCTCGATGTCGGCCAGGAAGCCGAGGTCGAGCATCTTGTCTGCCTCGTCGAGGACCATCTCGCGCACGTTCCCCAGATTGAGGATGCGCTGGCTCGCGAGGTCCAGCAGGCGGCCCGGCGTGCCGACCACGACCTGCGCCCCGGCCTTCAACTGCTCGATCTGCCCCTCGTAGGCCTTGCCGCCGTAGATCGGCACCACGGTTGCGCCGCGGTTCTGCGCCGCAAGCTCCAGGTCCTCGTACACCTGCACCGCGAGCTCTCGGGTCGGCACGACGACGAGCGCCTGCACGCCCGGCTCCGGGTCCGCGCCGACGCGCTGCAGCAGCGGCAGTCCGAAGCCGAAGGTCTTGCCGGTGCCCGTCTTCGCCTGGCCGATGATGTCCTGGCCGGTGAGGGCCAGTGGGATGGTCTGCTCCTGGATGGGGAAGGCGTCGACGATGCCGCGATTCGCGAGAGCATCGACCATGTCCTGATCCACACCGAGTTCGAGGAATGTCGTCACGTTGCGTCCTATTCTGCGCCGCACGGGCGTCCGGGTGCTGCGCGCGCGTTCGCAAGGGGCGCAGCGGCGGGGAATCCGATGTCCCCCGCGATCAATACGTACCGCACTAGTCTATTCCAAGCCGCCGCCTCAGCGGACGGTAAGCTGACAGGGTGTTCGAGTGGATTCGCGGGCTGCGCAAGACCAGCGCCCCGGTGCGCAGGCTGCGCGGGCGAGGCGAGGGAAGCGATGCGGAGCGCGTCGAACTCGCGGAGTTCGCCCCCGGGATACTGCCGTTCCTGGGCCTGACCGCCTACCTGCAGCTGGAGCTGTACGAGGCCGCGACCCGCGCCGTCTCGGGTGCCTCGACGCTCGAGGCGAAGGAGGTGCTGGCCCGCGTGGCCGGCCTGACCCTCGCCAAGCATCAGCGCCTCGCCGACGAGATCCGCCGTCGCGGTGAGCAGCCCCACCTCGTGATGGGCCCCTACTCCCGGGTGATCGACGAGTACGTGGAGCGGATCGACACGCCCGACTGGCACCAGCACGTGCTGTCCCTCTACCTGGTCGGCGGCCTCTTCGACGGCTTCTTCGCGAGCCTTGCCGAGGGGCTGCGCGACGGCTACCGGAGCGAGGCGATCGAGATCCTCAGCAGCGACAGCGGCCGTGAGGACCTCGCGAAGCTGCTCGCCGATGCGCTGGCGGCGGACGAGGCGCTGTCGAGCTGGCTGGCGCTGTGGGGTCGGCGGCTCGTGGGGGACACGCTGCTCGTCTCGCGGGCCGTGCTCTCGCTCAGCGAGCGCCGCGCCTTCGACGCGAGCGAGGTGGAACCCGTGTTCACCGAGCTGATCGCCGATCACATCCGGCGGATGGATGGTCTAGGGCTCACCGCATGATCCCGCTCGCGGTCGCCGCGACGTCCGCTCCGCCCCCGCACTGCGAGTACTTCGCGAGCGGCCGCTGCCGCAGCTGCGCGCTCATCGAGCAGCCCGTCGCCGAGCAGCTGCGAGACAAGGAGTCCCGCTGCCGTGAACTGCTGCCCACGGTGCCCGAGCACGCCTGGCTGCCGAGCGTCGGCGGCGGCGCGCGCGACTTCCGCAACAAGGCGAAGCTCGTCGTGGGCGGCCGGCCGGGAGCCGTGACGCTCGGGATCCTCGGCCCCGGCGGCGAGGGCGTCGATCTGCGCGACTGCCTCATCCAGGAGCCCGCGATCCGGGGCGTGATCCCGAGCCTTGCCGCGTTCATCGAGCGCAGCGGCCTGCCGCCCTACGACGTGCCGCGCCGCCGCGGCGAGCTGAAGTTCGTACACCTCACCGCGTCGCCCGGCGGCGATCTGATGCTGCGCTTCGTGGTCCGCTCCGAGCGCGCCCTCGCCGTGCTGCGCCGTGGCCTGCCCGAGCTGCGCGAGGCGATCCCTCGGGCCGTCGTCGTCTCGGTCAACCTGCTTCCCGAGCACAAGGCCGTGCTCGAGGGGGAGCGCGAGGAGCTGCTGCTCGGCTCCGCGCTCACGATGGACCTGGGGGACGGCGCCCCGCTGCACCTGCTGCCGCAGAGCTTCTTCCAGACGAACACGGCCGTCGCACGGGCACTCTACGCTCAGGCGGCCGAGTGGGTGGCGCGCGAGCGGCCGGCGAGCCTGTGGGACCTCTACTGCGGGGTGGGCGGTTTCGCGCTGCACATCGCGGCGGCCCTGGAGGAGACCGCGGGCGGGCGCGGCCCAGGTCCTGACGGCGCCCAGGGCCGCGACGGCTCGGGGGGCGAGGGATCTTCCGGCGCGGGTGCCGCGGCGCCGGCGACCCGGCCCGAGGTCCTCGGCGTCGAGATCAGCGAGGCCGCGGTGCGGTCCGCCCGCCGCAGCGCGCGCGAGCGAGGGATCCCGGCGCGCTTCGTCGCCGCCGATGCGACGGCCTTCGCGCTCGCCGCGGATCCCGCAGCGCTGCCCGAGACGGTGATCGTGAATCCGCCGCGCCGCGGCATCGGACCCGAGCTGAGCGGCTGGCTGGAGGCTTCGGGCGTGCGCTGCCTCGTGTATTCGAGCTGCAACCCCGAGAGCCTGGCTCGCGACCTCGCCGCGATGCCGTCGTATGGGGTGCGGGAGGCAAGGATCTTCGACATGTTCCCGCACACCCGGCACCTGGAGCTCGCGGTGCTGCTCGAACGGGAACGGGCTGCCTGATCCGGCGCGCCCGGAGCGCGTGCATGGGAGGATGAACGCATGAACATCGTGCTGGGAGTGAGCGGCGGGATCGCCGCCTACAAGGCCGTGGCGCTCGCACGCCTGCTCGTGGAGGACGGCCACGAGCTGCATGTGGTGCCCACCGAGGAGGCGCTGCGCTTCGTCGGCACGCCCACCTGGGAGGCGATCAGCCGCCACCCCGTCACCACCTCGGTGCACGAGGACGTGCCCGAGGTGCGCCACGTGGCGCTCGGACAGCGCGCCGATCTGGTGATCGTGGCCCCCGCCACCGCCAACACGCTCGCGCGGATGACCGCCGGCCTGGCCGACGATCTGCTCGGCACCACGCTGCTCGCCACCCGGGCACCCGTGCTCGTCGCCCCGGCCATGCACACGGAGATGTGGCAGCACCCCTCCACGCAGGACAATGTGGCGATCCTGCGCGCTCGGGGCGTGGTGTTCGCGGGACCGGAGAGCGGACGGCTCACGGGCGACGACAGCGGACCCGGGCGGATGAGCGAGCCGGAGGGCATCGCCGAGCTGGCGCGCGAGTTGCTCGCGGGAAGCGGATCCGGCGCTGCGGGATCGGCGGGGGCGAGCGGCGCTGCGGTGGCGGACCCGGACCCGGATCCCGGTCGCGAAGCGGCTCCGCTCACCGGCAGCGAGACCTTCTCCGAGCTGGAGGCTCCGGCGTCCCCGCTCGCGTCCGGCGACTTCGAGGGGGTGCGCGTGCTCGTGACGGCCGGCGGCACACGCGAGCCGATCGATCCGGTGCGCTACCTCGGCAACCGTTCGAGCGGACGCCAGGGGGTCGCGGTCGCGGCGGCGGCGGCGGATCGCGGCGCGAAGGTCGTGCTGCTCGCGGCCAATATCGACGAGTCGGTGCTGGCCGAGTTGCGGGATCGCCCGAGCGTGCGCGTGGTGCCGGTGGGCACGGCCGCCGAACTCGAATCGGCGGCGCGCGCCGCGGCGGGGGGCGCGGAAGTGGTGATCATGGCGGCCGCGGTGGCCGACTACCGGGTGGCCGAGGTGGCCGAGCACAAGATCCGCAAGGAGGACGCGCCGGGCCAGGCGCCGACGCTGAGGCTCGTGGAGAACCCCGACATCCTCGTCGGGCTCGTCCGCGAGCGGCGTCCCGGCCAGGTGATCGTGGGCTTCGCAGCCGAGACGGTGGGTGCCGGCCGCGGGCATTCCGAGCCGGACGCGGAGGACGCGGCATTCCCCGGCCCCGGCGAGGAGGACCCCGCCGAGGAACTGCTGGAGCGCGGGCGCCGCAAGCTCGCCCGCAAGGGCGTCGATCTGCTCGCCGTCAACGCGGTCGGCTGGAACGCGGGCTTCGAGAGCGCCGAGAACGCCCTGCTCGTGCTCGACGCCGATGGCCGCGTCGCCTGCGAGGCCACCGGCACCAAGCGGGCCGTCGCCGAGCGCCTGCTCGACGCCGTCCGCGACGAGCTGCGCGCGCTCCGCCACTGAGGGCGCGCATCCGCGCCGCGGCGCTCGTCGCGCCCTAGCTGATGAAGCCGACCTTCCGGCCGCCCTCGCCGCCGAGCTCGACGTAGGCGATCGACTCGGTGTCGACGAGGTACTGACGGCCCTTGGCGTCGGCGAGCGCGACGAGCGAGGCGTCGCCCGCGACCGCGTTCTCGATGAGCGCGCGCAGCTCCTCGGCGCTCGACTCGGTCTCGAACGAGAGCTCGCGGGGCGAGTGCTTGATGCCGATGCGAACTTCCACGGGGTACCTCCTCGGGTGCCGCGGCCGGACCGCGGTGCTGACGGTGTGCAGTGTCTCCGAGTCTAGGGGTGGCGGTGGCTGGAAGGCCCCGATCGTCGCCGGCGTTCGCCGTGGGCGCATCCGCGGTGGCGCCCGCGGTCGCATCCGCGGTGGCGCCGGCGGTCGGCGCCCGTCAGTGTCGGGGGTGCTCGGTAGGGTGATCGCATGATCTCCTTCGACCCCGCTCAGCTCGAGGTTCTGGCCCTCGATCCGGGCCGGCACGCGCGCGTGCTCGGTGCGCCGGGCACCGGGAAGACGGTGCTCGTGGTCGAGGCCTATGCGCGCGCCATCGCGCGTGCGGGGTGGGCCGAGGGCGACGCGCTCGTGCTCGCGCCGAACCGCCTGGTGGCGAGCGCGCTGCGTCGGCGCGTGGAGCGGGCTGCCGGGCGCGCGATCGGCGGCACGCCGGTGCGCACGACGACCTCGCTGGCCTTCGCGGTGCTGTCGCGCGCGGCCGCGGTGGCGGGGCGGGAGGCCCCGCGACTGCTCACCGGCACGGCGCAGGACGAGGCGATCGCCGAGACCGTCGAGGAGCTGCTGCTCGGTCCTGCGGGCGGAGCGGCGGAGGCCGCCGCTGCGGGCGGCGCCGGAGGGGACGCGGCGGGCGGGGGCGGCGCGCCGGCATCGCGCGGTCCGCGGACGGGGTCGGGATCGGGCTCCGGTGACGGATCGCCTCGGGCCGCTGCGGCGGCGCTCGCGGTGCTGCCGCCCGAGGTGCTGCGCAGCCCCGCCTTCCGAGCCGAGTTGCGTGAGCTGTGGCGCGTCGTGGACGACTTCGGGCTCGACCCGGGTGTGCTCGCCTCCGAGCTGCGCCGCATCCGCGGGGAGGCCGCAGCCGCGGCGCACACTCGCGCCCCCGAGGAAGGCCTGATCGACCGGTGGTGCGCGGGGCTGCTGCTGATCGAACTGGTCGCGACGCGGCTGGCATCCGAACGGCCCGGAGAGCTCAGTTCGAGCGCGCTGCTGCGGGCCGCCGCGGCGGCCGTGCGTGAGCGGGGCGTGGCAGGCTCAGCCGGCGAAGCCGGGCAGGGGCGCTTCGCGATGCCCCGGCTCCTGCTCGTCGACGACGCGCAGGAGCTCGGCGAGGGGGATCTCGCCCTGCTCGCCGCCTGCGCCTCCTCGGGGAGCCGGATCTGGGTCTTCGGCGACCCCGATATGGCGACCGGCGCCTTCCGCGGCGAGCGCACCGAGGTGCTCACCCGGCTCGCCGAGGAGCTCGCGCGGCGCGGCGCTCCTCGCGCAGCGGACGAGCAGTCCGTGGTGCTCCGCTCGGTGCACCGCCACGGGAGCGGGCTGCGTGGCTTCGTGCGGCAGCTCACCGACCGCATCGGCGCGGCGGGGGCCGGCGGGCAGCGCTCGGCCGAAGCCGCCGGTGGTGAAGACCGTCCGCCGGGCTCGGTCGAGTTCACCGCGCTCGGCTCGCCCGCCGAGCAGATCGGGGTGATCGCGCACCGGCTGCGCGCCCGGCGGCTCGGGCTGGACCACGGGCGGCGCGTCGACTGGAACGAGATGGCGGTGATCTGCCGCAGCCGCGCCGAGGCGCTGCGTGTCTCCCGGGCGCTCGCCGCGCACCAGGTCCCCACCGGCATCGCCTCGGGAGGTACCGTGCTGCGGGAACATCAGATCGTTCGCGAGCTGATCCGCCTGCTGCAGCACGCGCTCGGGATCGCGCCCCTCAGCGGGCAGGAGGTGCTGGCGCTGGCGGGCGGGACGATCGGCGGCCTGGACCCGGTGCAGCTGCGCCGCCTGCGCGGGGCGCTGCTGCTGCAGGAGCGCCGCGAGGCGCAGACCGAGGAACGCCCCCCGGGCGACATCGGCGAGATCGCCCTCGACGCTTTCGAGCACCCCGGGGCGGCCCCGGTCATCGACAGCGCCGGCGGGCGGGCGCTGCGCCGCCTGGGCCGTTGCGCCGCGGCCGCCGAGCGGGTGCGGGCGGCGGGCGGCACCGCGCGAGAGACGCTGTGGGCGCTCTGGGAGGGCACGCGGCTCGCCGGACGCTGGCAGGACGAAGCGCTCGACGGGCGCGGAGCCCGCGCCGACGAGGCACACCGCTCGCTCGACGCCGTGATGGGGCTCTTCTTCGCCCTGCAGCGACACGAGGAACAGGCCAGCAGCCAGCCCATCGCCGAATTGCTCGACGAGCTGCTACTCAGCGCCGTGCCCGAGGATACGCTCGCGCAGCGCAGCGAGCGCGCAGCGGTGACCGTGACCACGCCCCAGGGCGCCATCGGGCGC
Source organism: Leucobacter massiliensis (assembly GCF_002982315.1). Classification (GTDB taxonomy): domain Bacteria; phylum Actinomycetota; class Actinomycetes; order Actinomycetales; family Microbacteriaceae; genus Leucobacter; species Leucobacter massiliensis. Next base: position 300,796 of record NZ_MWZD01000017.1, read on the forward strand.
GAGTTCGGCATCGTCGCCGTGATCGGCGTGCAGGACGGAGCCTGGCCCAATCTCCGCGCCCGCGGCTCCCTCCTCGGCACCGCCGCCCTCGAACGCTGGCTGCGCGGGGGAGCGGCGTCCCCGCCCTCCCGCAAGGACACCGTGCACGACGAACTCCGGCTCTTCGCGCACAGCTGCGCCCGCGCACGGGAAGAGGTCCTCGTCGCCGCCGTCAGCGACGAAGACCAGTACCCCAGCGCCTTCTTCGGCCTCGGACGCGAGCAGCTGCGCGAGGGACTGCCGAGCAGCCGCCTCACCCTGCGCGGAGCCGTCGCGCAGATGCGCCGCCGGCTCACCACCGACGCCGGCGACGAAGCCGCGCTGACGGCGCTCACGGCGCTCGCGCGCGCCGAGGTGCCCGGGGCGCGGCCCGAGGAATGGTACGGGGTGCCGCCCGCCTCCAGTGAGATTCCGCTGTTCACGGCCGATCCGGATCCGCGGGTCCCCGTCAGCCCCTCGCAGCTCGAACGCGCGGAGACCTGCCCGCTCGACTGGGCGATCGCGCACCTCGGCGGTGGCAGGGGCAGCCTGCAGGCCGGCCTCGGCACGCTGCTCCACCACGCGCTCGACACCGTGGGAAGGGCCGACCCCGAGGCCCTGCTCGCTGCGGTCACCGCTGAGTGGAGCAAACTGCCCTTCGACGCCGAGTGGGAGTCGGTGCGCGCCGAGCGACTCGCGCGCGCCATGACCGAGAGCCTCGCCGCCTATCTGCGTGCCTTCGAAGCCTCGGGTCGTGAGCTGATCGCCAGCGAGGCGCCCTTCGAGATCCCGCTCGCACGCGCCGTCCTCCGCGGCATGGCCGACCGGCTCGAACTGACCCGGCGCTCGGACGGCGCCGCCGAGCTCGCCGTGCTCGACCTCAAGACCGGACGCACCCCGCCCAGCAAGGCAGCGGCCGAGGAGCACGCGCAACTGCAGGCGTACCAGATGGGCGTGTCCAGCGCCGCCTTCGCGCTGCCGGAGGGGACCGAGCTCCCGCCGGGCACCGTCAGCGGCGGAGCCCGGCTGCTCTACGTGCACCCCGACGCCACCGGGAGCTCCGACTACGCGGAGCGCGTGCAGCAGCCCATCTCGGAGCAGGCGCTCGAATCACTGCGCGAGCGGGTCGACGGCATCGCCGAGGTCATGGCCTCGGCCGGCTTCACCGCCCGCGTCGAGCACCACTGCTCAGACCCGCACCAGCCCGGCGAGTGCCGCCTCCACATCATCCCGGCGGTGAGCCGCGCATGACTCCCGTCGCCCCTGTGTCCGCCGCGCAGTCCGCACCCGTCTTCTCGGCGGCGCGGATCGCGGAGATCCTCGCCGTTCCACCGAAGCCCGCGCTCATCCCCACCGCCGAGCAGCGCGCCGTCATCGAACATCCCCTCGGCGGCACCGCGCTCGTCGTCGCCGGTGCCGGCAGCGGCAAGACGGAGACGATGGCGAACCGAGTCGTCTGGCTCATCGCCAACGGGCTCCTCGAGCCGAGCGAGGTGCTCGGCCTCACCTTCACCCGCAAAGCCGCGGGCGAACTGCGCGAGCGCATCACCGCTCGGCTCGCCCGCTTCACCGAGCGGCTGAGCGACGCCGCCGAACGGCGGGCGCTCACCCCGCCTGAAGCCGAACGGTCCCAGCAACTCACCGAACTCCTGGGAGACGGGCTCGAACTCCCCGAGGTGAGCACCTACAACTCCTTTGCCGCCGGCGTACTGCAGGAGTACGGCGCCGCCGCGGGCATCGCCCCCGGCGCGGTCGTCATCGACGAGGCGACCGCCTGGCGTATCGCGCGGGAGACGATCCTCGCCAGCCGCGACCCCGAACTCGCCGACAGCGAGCTCAGCCTGCCGCAGCTCGTGCGTCACGTGCTCGGGCTCGACCACGCCGTCTCAGACCACCTCACCACGCTCGACCGCGTCGACCAGGTCATCGAAGAGTTCGCGCGGGTGAGCCGGCTGCCCTACAACGAGAAGGAGCTCGACGGCCCGCCGAGCGGCAAGGTCTACGCCCCCGTCCGCGACGCCGTCGCCAGTCTCTCGGAAACCCCCCTCATCACCCGTCTCGCCCGCGAGTACGCCGCCGAGAAGCAGCGCCGCGGCGTCATCGAGTTCTCCGACCAGCTCGCCCTCGCCACCCTCGCGCTCGAACGAGCCGCCGACGCGATCCCCGCGCTGCGTCGCCGCTACCGAGCCGTGCTGCTCGACGAGGTGCAGGACACCTCGGTGGGCCAGACCCGGTTCCTCTCCCGCATCTTCGCCGGCGGCAGCGTCATGGCCGTGGGCGACCCGCACCAGTCGATCTACGGCTGGCGCGGCGCCTCCGCCGAAGGACTGCGCTCCTTCCACGCCGACTTCCGTGGCGGCCGTGCGGCGCGTGCCACCGCTTCGGGAGCGTGGTCACCGGCGTCCGTGCCGCCCGCGACGCTCACGCTCTCGACGAGCTGGCGCAACCCGCAGCGTGTACTCGACGCAGCGAACATCATTGCCGGACCGCTCGCCGCGGATTCCGCCCTCGAGGTGCCCGCGCTCGCACCCCGGCCCAGCGCCGCGGACGGGACCGTCGAGTGGTGCTACCCGGAAACCGTGCACGAGGAGCGGACAGCCGTCGCCGAGTGGATGCGCGAAGCCCGGGAGGCCCACCTCGCCGAGCACGGCGAAGCCCCCACCGCTGCCGTCATCTTCCGCACCCGCGGTCCCATGGCCGCCTTCTCCGCCGCGCTCACCGAAGCAGGAGTGCCCAACCGCATCATCGGACTCGGCGGCCTCCTCACCACGCCCGAGGTGACCGACGTCGTCAGTACGCTGCGCTGCCTGTGGTACGCGGACGCAGGAAGTGAGCTGATCCGCCTGCTCGCCGGCCCCCGTTTCGGCATCGGCGTCGCCGATCTCGCCGGCCTGCGTGAGGCGGCCCGCTGGTTCGAGCGCCGCGACATCTCGCAGCAGCCGCTCAGCGAGGCCGACCGCGAGGCGGACCGCGTGCTGCCCGATCCGGACCGGCGCTTCACCCTGATCGACGCGCTCGACCAGATCGCCGGCATGCGCAGCCTCGATCACGCCGCGCTCCGCGGCATCAGCACGATCGGACGCGAACGGCTGCGCGAGGCCGGGCGCATGCTCGCGACGCTGCGGCAGGGGGTCGGCGGCGACCTCGCCGAGCTCATCGGCGCAACCGTGCAGGCGCTGCGTCTCGATATCGAACTCGATGCGAACGAGTCCCGCGAGCACGCGGGCAGCTCGGCCGCGCACGCCAACCTCGACCTCTTCACCGAGCTCGTCGAGAACTTCGCCGCGATCGACACCCGCGGCACGCTCGCCAGCGTGCTGGAGTGGATCGAGCGCGCCACCGAGTCCGACGAGGCGGCCGAACACGTCGCCGCCCCCGCCCCGGGCACCGTGCAGCTCATCACCGCCCACGGCTCGAAAGGTCTCGAGTGGGATCTGGTCGCCGTCCCGCGGCTCGTGACCGGCGAGTTCCCGGGCTCCGCGCGCAGCGGCGCCGGCTGGCTGCGCACCGGCGAACTCCCCGACGAACTCCGCGGCGACGCCTCCGCACGTCCCGAGCTGAACTGGCGGATCGCCACCACCCAGCAGGAACTGCGCGACCGCATCGCCGCGTACCGCGAGGCGCTGAAAGAACGCCACGCCGAAGAGGAGCGCAGGCTCGCCTACGTCGCCGTCACCCGCTCCGCGAGCCGGCTCCTGCTGAGCGGCTCCTTCTGGGCGGGCCACAGCCGCCCCCGAACGCCCTCCGTGTTCCTCACCGAGCTGCGAGACGCGGGGCTCATCACCGGGCTCCCCGAGCAGAGCGCGCACGAGCACGACCCCAGCGAGCTCGCCGAACTCACCCTGCAGTGGCCCCTCGACCCGCTCGGAACGAGACGGCCGGCCGTCATGCGCGCCGCCGCGCGACTCCGCGAAGCGCTCGCGGCCGAATCCCGGGGAACCGACCCGCTCACCGAGCCCGAACTCGACGAGACCGTGCGCCTGCTGCTCGCGGAGCGCCGCGAAGCCAGTGTCGACGCTCCCGACCGCAGCCGGGGCGAGGCGCACGGTTCCACCGGCGATGGGCTCCCCGGGGCCGAACTGCCCGAGCGCATCACCGCCTCCTCCTTCCACGAGTTCGTCGAAGACCCGGTGCTCGCCGAACGCCGCCGCCTTCGCCCCGTGCCGCAGCGCCCCTACCGTCGCACCCGCATCGGCAACCGCTTCCACGAGTGGGTCGAGCGCCGCGCCACCACCGCCCGCGGCACCGCGCTTCCGCTCAGCGGCCTCGAACTCGAACTCGGAGACCCCGAGCTGGCCGAGTTCGAACGGCTCGAGGCCGACGAGGAACAGCTGCTGCGCCGGCTCATCGAGAACTTCGAGCGGTCCCGATGGGCTGCACGCCGGCCGATCGCGGTGGAGCAGGAGGTGAGCCTGCCCTTCGCCGGGCGCACCCTCGTCTGCAAACTCGACGCCGTCTACCGGATCGGCCCCGCCGAGGCGGACGGCAGTGCCTCCGGATCCGCCTCCGGCCCCGTCGACGCCGCGTCCGGTACCTCCGCGGCGGAAGCGGCGCCACGGCGCGCAGACCCCGGTTCGGGCGCGAGCGCCGCGCACGAGGGACAGGCGCGCTACGAGATCGTCGACTGGAAAGCCGGGCGTTCGCCGCGCAGCGACGCCGAGCGCGAGAGCCGGTTCTTCCAGCTCGACCTGTACCGGCACGCCTACGCGCAGTGGGCGGGCATCGACCCCGCCGTGATCGACGTCTCGCTGTTCTACGTCGCAGAGGGAATCGAGCTGCGGGGCGGCACCGCGCGCAGCCTCGCCGAACTCGAAGGGATCTGGCGCGCGGCCTCCGAGCGCCTCCGAGACGCGCGCTAGGAAGGATCAGCTCATCTCGGCGCGGGCCACGTCCGCGCGGTCGGTCACGACGCCCGAGACGCCGCGGCCCACGAGCTCGCGCATCCGCGCCGGGTCGTTGACGGTCCACACGTGCACCTCGACGCCGTGACCGGCGGCCACCGCGAGCAGCCTCCCGCTCAGCACGGGCACCGGACCCGAACGCTCCGGAATCTGCAGCGCGTCCAGGCCGGCGAGCGCCCGGCCGGCGAGCGCACCCGAACCGCTCGCGAGCGCAGCCAGGATGCCCAGCAGGCGGTTCCGCCCCGGCGAGGTCGCCGGCACCGGCGTCGCCCCCGCGGATCGGGCGGCGCGCAGCGCCCTCGCGCGGCTCGCGTCGGAGAAGCTCGTGAGCAGCACGCGGTGGCCCTCCGGGGCCACGATCCTGCCCGTCGGCTCCGCGGCGGCCGGGGCCTTCACATCGACGTTGAAGCGCACCCCCGGGAAGTCCTCCAGTGCGCTGCGCAGGGTGAGCAGCCCGCCACGGTCGGCCATGATCGCCGCCAGCTCGCCCAGCGTCGTCTCGGCGACCCGCGCCCGCAGGCCCGCGACCCGCTCCAGCCCGGCGTCATGGAACAGGACCACCTCGCCGTCGGCCGTCACCCGGCAGTCGGTCTCCACCGCGTCGGCGCCCGCCGCGACCGCGGCCGCCACGGCGGCGCGGCTGTTGTCGGCCACGCCGAGTGCGGCGAGCTCCGCGGTGACCAGCCCCCGGTGCGCGAGCACCCGCGGCCGCCCCAGCTCATGCAGGTACGGGTGCCGGGTGCGCCCCTCCCCGGAGCCGAGGCGCGCGGGCACCGGGATCAGCGCCCCTCGGACCGGGGGAGCACCTCGTCATCGAGGGGCGCGGTGAGCTGCTCCGAGGGATCGTGCTCGGCGGGCTCGGGATCACGCCCATCCCGAGCACCCGCTCCCGCCCCGGAACGGGCGGCCTCGGCCCCCTTCGGCGAGCCGCTCCCGGCCGGGCCCCCGCTCGGCGAGCCGCTCCCGGCCGGGCCCCCGGCGTCCTCCGATTCGCCGGATCCCCCCGATCCCGAGGCCGCTCCGGCGGCCGTGCGCTCACCGCCCTCCGGGGCGGGCTCTTCGCTCAGCGGCTCGACGAAGTCCGTGTCGACCCCGAACATGCGATCCTCGTCGAGAGCCTCGAACGCCGCCGTGTCCGAGAGATGGTCGACCACCTCGGGCGTCTCATCGAGCAGCGCCGACACCTGCTCCTCCCCGAGCGGAATGTGCGCGACATCGGCGGTCAGGGCGCGACCCAGCGGGCTCGCCACGTTGACCATGCGATCCAGCATGGCGACGGCGTCGTCGATCACGTCCTGCTCGTGGGCGTCGGTGCCGTGGAGCAGCCACCGCGCCACCTCGAGCTCGTGATACAGGGCCGCTCGCGTACGCAGATGGTCCAGGCGGCCCGCGTTCCGCCGGCGCGCGTACCGCGAGAGCACGACCTCGAGCACCTCGGACCCCGCCCCCAGCAGCCAGGAGAGATCGGCGGCCGGATCACCCAGCGACAACTCCGACCAGCCGAGCACTGCGGAGATCCGGTCCTCGTCAACGCGCAGCTGCCCCGCATCGAGCGAGCCGTGCACCATCACCGGCGCGAAATCCCACAGCTCCGCCGTCTCGACGGCCCGTTCCCACCGCTGCAGCACCGTCTCTGGCACCAGCCGGCTCGCAGCGGCACGATCGATGAGCCGTGTGGCGCGCAGCCGCAGATCCTGGGCCGTGCGCACCGGCAGCCCGCCCTGCTGCGCGACCGTCACCGGCAACTCGTGGACGGCCGCGATCGCCGTCGCCAGGGGGTCCAGGAGCAGCGCATCCTCGCTGAGGTCACCCGCCTCGAAGCGGGCCCCGTCGAGATGAGACGAGACGACCGCCCGCGTCTCACCGGCGCGGGTCATGCCGAGGGTGCGGGGCACGGCGAAGGGCAGACGACTGCGCGGTCCCTCACCGAGGGCGGCGAGGCCGAGCAGCTCCGCCGACTGCTGCACCTCGGCGGCCTGCGTGCGGGGCACGCGGACCAGCAGCTCATCCTCCTCGGTCACCACCACCGCCGCGGCGAAGTCCTCCTCGTCCGGCAGCTCGCGCACGCCGAAGACGACGAGGCCCGGCACCGCCGAGGTCGCGAGCGCGGCTAGAGTGAAGGGAATGCTGGCCATGTATTCAGGGTATGCAGCTGCGTGGCACTCGCGCACGCGCCACGCGCACCGCCGCTCAGACGCGGTGGCGATCCGGTCGTGCTGCCCCGAGCGCCGCGCCGCGCCGTCGGCTCGCCGCGCAGTGGCCCGAGAGGAGAAGCAATGAGCCCGGACCGACCGCCCTTCGCGAGCACCACGCTGGATCGCGACGCAGCCACCCGGGCGAAGCCGGAACGACTGCGCGCAGCGTGGGCGGAGACGGGGGCGCGGCTCCTGCGCCTCAGGGGCGCCGAGGTCCCGGTCGCGGAGGGCCCGGAGCGCACTCGGCTCGCGCTCCTGCCCGTGGCGGGCGAGTTCGTGGCCGCCGAGCCGGAGACGGGTGCGGCCGGGCACCTCTTCCTGGGACGGATCGACGGTGAGCCCGTCTTCGCGCGCGTCGAGGAGCCCGCAGCGCGCGGCACGGAGGCACCCGCCGCGCCGGGACGCGGGGCCGGGGACGAGAACGAGCGGTGGCGTCCCATCCTCGAAGTGGGCGCCGAGCTCGACGAGCCGGAGCGCGAGCTCGTGGCCGTCGCCTCCGCGCTCGCCCGCTGGCACGAGCAGGCGCGCTACTCCCCCCGGGACGGAGAGCTCACCCTGCCTGAGCAGGGTGGCTGGGCGCGCCGCGACGTGCACGGGGCCGAGCTCTTCCCCCGCACCGACCCCGCGGTGATCGTCCTCGTCGAGCATGAGGAGCGGGTGCTGCTCGGTTCGAACGCGCTCTGGGAGACGGGGCGCTTCTCGCTGCTCGCGGGCTTCGTCGAGGCGGGGGAGTCGCTGGAGCAGGCCGTCGTGCGCGAGGTCTTCGAGGAGTCGGGGGTGCGCCTGGGCGAGGTCGAGTACGTGACCTCTCAGCCCTGGCCCTTCCCCCGCTCGCTGATGCTCGGTTTCCGGGCACGCCTGGCCCCGGGGACCGACCCGGAGGCGCTGCGACCGGACCCCGAGGAGATCTCCGAGCTGCGCTGGTTCACGCGCGAGGAGCTCAGGGCCCCCGGCCCGGGGATCCTCCTGCCGGGCCGGCTGTCGATCGCGCGGTGGATGATCGAGCGCTGGATCGCGGAGGGGCCCCGTGGGGAGTGACGCCGCGGCGATCCTCGCTGGCCTCGATCCCGAGCAGCGCGAGATCGCGGAATCGCTGCGCGGGCCGGTGGTCGTGCTGGCGGGCGCGGGCACCGGGAAGACACGCGCGATCACCCACCGCATCGCGCACGGCGTGCTGAGCGGGGTGTACGCTCCCGAACGCGTGCTTGCGTTGACGTTCACGCGGAAGGCTGCGGGGGAGCTGCAGGGCCGTCTGCGCGCGCTCGGCGCTGAGGGCGTGCGAGCCCAGACCTTCCACGGTGCGGCGCTCGCGCAGCTGAACCACTTCTGGCCCCAGCTGGTGGGCGGCGAGGCTCCGAAGATGCTCCCCGGCAAGGTCTCGGCGCTCTCGCAGGTGGTCGAGGGGCTCGGCCTGCGGCTCAGCGGCGAAGCCCTGCGCGACACCGCCTCCGAGATCGAGTGGCGCAAGACCTCGATGCTGGGCATCGACGCCTATGCGGCGCGCGTGGACTCCCGGCCCTTGCCGCTCGGCCTGAGCGCCGAGCAGCTCGTGGAGGTGCATCGTGGCTACGCCGCGCTGCTGGAGGAACGCCGGCAGATCGACTTCGAGGACGTGCTCGTGCTGCTCACCGGGATGCTCGAGTCGGAGCCCCGTGCCGCGCTCCAGGTGCGGGAGCGCTATCGCTTCTTCACCGTCGACGAGTTCCAGGACGTCTCGCCGCTGCAGCATGCCCTGCTGCGGGTCTGGCTCGGCGGGCGGGACGACGTGTGCGTGGTGGGCGATGCGAGTCAGACCATCTACTCCTTCGCGGGCGCCTCGAGCAGCTACCTGCTGCGGTTCGGTGCAGAGTACCCGCACGCCCGCCAGATCCGTCTCGAGCGCAACTACCGCTCCGTCGAGCCCGTGGTGCGCCTCGCCAACCGACTCATGCGCGACCGGCCGGGCGCGCTGACGCTGCACGCCACCCGTGAGGGCGCGGTCCCGGAGGATCTGGCCCCCTCCTTCCAGTGGTTCGCCCGCGAGCAGGACGAGGCCGAGGCGGTCGCCGGCTCCGTCGCGGCGGCGATGCTCGCCGGAACGCCCGCATCGGAGATCGCGATCCTCTACCGTACCAACGCCCAGTCCGCCCGCTTCGAGGAGGCGCTGACGCGGCGCGGCATCGGGACGCGCGTCCACGGGGCGCAACGGTTCTTCGAGCGCGCCGATGTACGAAAGGCCGTGATGCTCATCCGCGGCGAGGCGAAGGTCGCCGACTCGCGTCCGCTCTTCCAGATCGTCAGCGATGCGCTGCGGGCCAGCGGGTGGACCGCGAAGGCGCCCGAGGGCCCCGCGGAGCGAGAGCGCTGGGAGGCCCTGGGCGCGCTGCTGTCGCTCGTCGACGAGATGCCGCCGGGCACCGGGATCCGCGAGTTCAGCGAGGAGCTGCTGGCTCGTCAGCGCAGCCAGCACGAGCCGACGCTGGAGGCGGTCACGCTCAGCGCGATCCACGCGGCGAAGGGACTCGAGTGGTCGCTGGTGCATGTCGTCGGCCTGAGCGAGGGCATCCTGCCGATCGCGCACGCCGATGACGAGGAGAGCATCGAGGAGGAGCGGCGGCTCTGCTACGTGGCCTTCACGCGGGCCCGCGATGTGCTGCGGCTCTCGGGGGTGGAGGGCGGGGCGCGCTCGCCGCGGCGACCCTCGCGTTTCGTCAGCGAGGCCGGCCTGCTGCCCTGAGGGAGGGTGCGCCAGCGGGACGTGCTGCAGCTGCGGCCGGGCTCGTGCCGTCGTCGGGCAGAGTGCACGCGCACTCCTGATGGGGTGCGACCACGTCGACCAGCGGGGCGCCGCTCACGAGCCCGCGCCGCACCGGGATCACGTAGCGGATGATGTGCGCCGTGTCGTCGCCGGCCTGCCAGGCGCGCAGCAGTTGCCCCGCGAAGGCCGCGACCATGTGGGCGGCGGCACCCGATTCACTGCTCGGCGTGCGGCCGGCGAGCTGCGATGCGAGGACCGGATAGGCGGGGTCGCGCCGCAGCAGCGCGAGCGTGACGCAGCTGTGGCAGGGTGAGCCTCTCGGCCCGACGAGCGGGCCGACGTGGACGGCGCCGTCGGTGAAGCGGACGAGCAGGTGCGGCACGCCGGCGATGAGCCAGCGCTGCGCTCGCCCGAGGGGTTCGAGGAAGCGCTCGACGTGAATCGCCAGCTCATGCGGGGCGTGCCCGTCGAGACCGCACAGACCCGTGCCGAGCAGCGCGTCCCGCAGCCCGGGCACTTCCCGGCCGTCGTCGCTGAGCACCGCGTTGAGCCGGCGCGAGAGCGGCCGGGGGCGGGGCGGCGGCTCCGAGACGAGGACCTCGCGCAGCTGTTGGAACAGGCGCTGGGCGTCGCCACGGGACACGCCGAGCGCGCGCACCGCCTCGCCCAGCCGGGGGCGTTCGATCCCGCGCAGCAGGCGCGCGAGCAGCCGCTGCTCGCGCGCGGTCGGATCGACGAGCCGGGTGTGCGCGCGTTCGAAGCCGACACGCAGGGTGTACGGGTCCTCCCAGCAGAGGGGCAGGTCGGGATCGATGCGGGTGAGGTGCGCGCTCATAGCACGAGTGTGCGCGCTCTTTCCGCCTTCGGAGGAGTTATGCACAGGGGAATGGCGAAACCACCCTCGACGCGCGCTTCTCGATGGCTGGGAGCGAAGCCTCACCCACCTCGGGGCGCCGCGCATCGCCCACCCGCGGACCGCAGCGGCGCCAGCACCTCAGCGCGCGTCGCCTCCCGTGCCGCCGTCGCCCGTGCCGCCGTCGCCCCCCTCGTGCGGAGGAAGCTCGCCGTCGAGCAGCTGAGCCAGCGCCGTGTCGAACTCATCGGCCTCCGCGTCCGGCGCGGTGCCCGCGAGACCGAGGCGCTCCAGCAGGCGAGCCGGATGGTCGAGCTCCTCGGCGGTGGGCAGCAGGTCCGGGTGCGCCCACAGTCCGTCGCGCGTGGTCACATCGCTGCGCTCCGCCACGAGACGCCAGAGCGCCGCCGCCTCGCGCAGCCGCCGCGGCCGCAGCTCCAGGCCCACGAGCGAGCCGAAGGCGTGCTCGGCGGGGCCGCCGGTCGCACGTCGCCGGCGCACCATCTCCGCGATCGCGTCGGCGCCGGGCAGCCGCTTCGCGGCGTCCGCGGTCACCACGTCCACCCAGCCCTCGATGAGGGCGAGCATGGTCTCCAGTCGCGCGTGCGCCGACTCCTGCGCCTCCGTCTTCGGCGGGATGAGGGCCCCGCCCGCGATGAGCTCCTGGATCTGCTCGGGGCGCTCGGGATCCAGCTCGCGAGCGAGCTCCTCGATGCGCTCGGTATCGATCCGGATCCCGCGCGCGTACTCGGTGATGGCGGTGAGCAGGTGCAGCCGCAGCCACTTCGTGTGCCGGAACAGCCTGGCATGCGCGAGCTCGCGCACGGCGAGGTAGAGGGTGACGGCCTCGGGGTCCTGGTCGAGGCCCTCCGCGAAGGCCGCGACGCCGGAGGGGAGCAGGGCCCCGCCCTCGCGGCCGGGACCCGAGAGCAGCGGGATGCCGATGTCGCCCGCAGAGACCACTTCGCCGGAGAGCCGCCCGACGATGGTGCCCAGCTGCACGGCGAAGAGCGCCCCGCCCACGCTGCGGAGCATCGGGGTGGCCCCGCGCATCGCCTCGCTGAGTTCCTCGGGCATCTGCGTCTGCAGCGCGTCCGTGAGTGCGCGGGTGATCGACTCCGCCACGGGCTCCGCGAGCCCCACCCAGGTGTCGAAGGACTGCTGCACCCACTCGATGCGGCTCATCGTGCGCGGAGCGTCGGGGGTGGTTCCGAGCTCCGTGGCCTCGTCCAGCCAGAGCGTCGCCACGGGGAAGGCACGCTCGGCCGGCGCCGGGTCCGCCCCGGCCGAGCCGTCACCCGCGACCTCGATGGCGGTGCGCCGCGCGGCGGACCAGTCGATCCCCTCGCCGGGGTGCTGCATCGCACCCTGGAGCGTGGCGAAGAGCCCCTGCAGCGCCTGCGGGTCGATGGGGAGACCCGCGGCTTTCGCGAACTGCTCGGGATCCATGCCGGCGCCGGGCCCCCCGCCCGAGAGCATGCTGCGCAGCATGCGCTGCAGCTCCTCGAAGTCGTCGCCCCGCCCCTGGTCGCCCGCCTCGTTCCGGTCGTTCGCGCTCATTCCCGTTCCTCCGGTCGTCCGTTGCCCACCACGCTACGGCACGGCGGTCAGATCCGCCTGCTAGATTGACCGTCGCTCGGCGATTCCGTTGCGCCCACTGCGAACAGCGGCACCGGGCCGGAAAGGACGTCGCGGGTGGATCAGGATTCGGGCGAGCGGCGGCGCACTCGCACCCTGCTCGGCGCAACCGCGGTGGCCGGCGCGCTGCTGCTCGCGGCGGTGACCCCCTCGCCCTATGTGGTCGAGCAGCCGGGGCCGGTGGTGGACACGCTCGGGGAGGCTGAGGACGACGGGAAGAGCGTCCCCGTCATCTCGATCGAGGGAGCGGAGACCTACCCGACCAGTGGCAGCCTCAACCTGCTCACCGTCTCGATCCTCGGCAACCGGGAGCAGCCGCGGAGCTGGCTCGCGCTCGTGCCCGCACTGCTCGACCCCACGCAGCGCATCGCCCCGGTCGACGAGTTCTTCCCGGAGGGAGTGACGGTGGAAGAGCGGGACACCGAGAACGCCGTGCTCATGGACTCCTCGCAGATGCAGGCAGCGGCGGCGGCGTTCCGCGCGCTCGGGCAGGAGGTGCGGACCGTGCTGACGGTCGCCGGCGTCGCCGAGAGCGGTCCGGCCGCAGGCGAGCTGGAAGCGGGGGACCGGATCGTGAGCCTCAACGGCCGGAAGCTGGCCGACTTCACGGAGCTGCGACGCGGCGTCGCGGCCTCGGAAGACCGAGCGGCCGTGCGCCTCGGGATCGAACGGGACGGCGAGCCGCAGGAGCTCGAGCTGACGCCGCGTGCCCCCCGCGAGGGTGAGGAACCGATGCTCGGGATCACGGTCGCTGCCCGCTACGAGCTGCCGGCCGAGGTCGACTTCTCGCTCACCCGCATCGGCGGGCCGAGCGCGGGGCTGGTCTTCGCGCTCGCGGTGCTGGACCGGCTGACGCCGGGCGAGCTGCTGGAGGGGCACACCGTGAGCGGCACCGGGACGATCACGGATGCCGGCGAGGTCGGCGCCATCGGCGGTCTCGCGCAGAAGATGTGGGCGGCGGATCGCGCGGGCAGCGAGCTGTTCCTCATGCCGCTCGCCAACTGCGCGGATCTGCCGGATCGGCGGCCGCCGGGCCTGCGGATCGCTCCGGTCGCCACTCTCGACGAGGCCGTGCAGGCGATCGAGGCCGTGAATGCGGGGGAGGAGCCGCGGGGCGTGGAGCGCTGCGCCGCTGCGTCGTAGATGCCGTGCGGTGGGCGTGCACCGTTCTCTCGAGTGTGTGCCGAAATCACCGCGACCAAGCGACACGCTCGCGAGAACGGTACACCATCGCGAAGGAGTCGGTGCACGGGGACACGAGCGCCGCGCCCGCAAGAGGTCCGGCGGAGGCGCCGCGCCGGGTTTCCTGTCAGCGGTGGACGATAGGGTGGTACGGACCTCGCCCGGCACCCTCACGGGTGCACTCTGGACAGGAAGAGCTACAGAGACGTGACCGACCAGAACGCAAGCGCGCCGGCCCGTCGGCGCCGGCTATCGCCGCTCGCCATCACCGTCATCCTCGTGGTGGTGCTGATCCTCGGCTTCCTCGCCGTGGCCGCGGTGCTGACCGAGGTGCTGTGGTACCGCCAGATCGGCTATCTGCCGGTGCTCACCACGCAGTGGATCGCCGCGGGGACCATGTTCCTCATCGGCTTCCTGGGCATGGCGGTGCCGCTCTTCCTGTCGATCGACATCGCGTATCGCAAACGCCCCGTCTACGCGCGGCTCACGGCGCAGCTCGACCGTTACCAGGAGCTCTTCGAGCCGCTGCGCCGGCTCGTGAAGTGGGCGCTTCCCATCGTGGTGGGCCTCTTCGCCGGCTTCAGCACGGCGACGCAGTGGCAGACCGTGCTGCTCTGGCTCAACGGCTCCCCGGCGGGCACGAAGGACGCCCAGTTCGGCCTCGACATCTCCTTCTTCCTCTTCGATCTGCCGGTGCTGCGCGGCATCGTCGCCTTCGCCTCCGCGGTGGTGCTCCTCGCCCTGATCGCCGGCGTCGCGACCAGCTACCTCTACGGGGGGATCTCCTTCGCGGGCCGTGACGTGCGGGTCTCGAAGGCAACGCGGATCCAGGCCGCCGTGCTCGCCACCGTCTACCTCCTGCTGCAGGCCGTGAGCCTCTGGCTCGATCAGTATGCGAGCCTCACGGGGAACGGCGGCCAGTGGACGGGCGCTCTCTTCCAGGACGTCCACGCCGTGATCCCGGGCAAGCAGATCCTCGCGGGCATCGCGGCCATCGTCGCCGTGCTCTTCCTCGTTACCGCCTTCACCGGAAAGTGGCGGCTGCCCGTGATCGGCACGGCGCTGTTCCTCGTGTCGAGCATCGTGCTCGGCATCGGTTACCCCTGGGCCGTTCAGCAGTTCCAGGTGCAGCCCGATGAGAAGAGCCTCGAGGCCGAGTACATCGAGCGCAACATCGAGGCGACGCGCGCGGCCTACGGTCTGGACGCGGTCGAGACGGAGCGCTACGACGCGAAGACGGACGCCGAGCCCGGAGCCCTGCGCAACGATGCCGAGACGACGGCGAACATCCGCATCATCGACCCTGAGGTGGTCTCGCCCACCTTCGCCCAGCTGGAGCAGATCAGGCAGTACTACCAGTTCCCGTCGACGCTCAGCGTCGATCGCTACGACATCGACGGCCGCGTCGAGGACACGGTGTCGGCGATCCGCGACATCGACATCAGCGACCAGAGCGGCTGGTACAACCGCACGCTCGTCTACACCCACGGCTACGGCCTGGTCGCCGCCTACGGCAACCAGCGCTCACCCGGCGGCGAGCCCGTGTTCCTCGAGAACGGCATCCCGACGAGCGGCAAGCTCGGCACCTTCGAGCCGCGCGTGTACTTCGGCACGAACTCACCCGAGTACTCGATCGTAGGCGGTGAGCGCGACAAGCCGATCGAGCTCGATTTCCCGGCCGACGCCGAGAGCGCGGCCGAGGCGACCGCGGAGGATCCGGAACCCGCCGACCCGGCCGCGAGCGACGAGCAGGCCGGCGGCGGCGAGCAGAAGACCGAGGTCGTCGAGGAGCCCTCCGGGCGCCAGAACATGACCACCTTCTCCGGCGAGGGCGGGCCGTCGCTCGACAACCTCTTCGCGAAGCTGATCTACGCGCTGAAGTTCCAGGACATGGAGATCCTCCTCTCGGGCGCGGTGGTCGACGGCTCGCAGATCCTCTACGACCGCGACCCCGTCCAGCGCGTGCAGAAGGTGGCCCCGTACCTCACCATCGACGAGTCGCCCTACGCTTCGGTGGTCGACGGGCGCATCGTGTGGATCATCGACGGATACACCACCTCCGCCAACTACCCCTACTCGCAGCTGGGTGACATGAACGCCATGACGGTCGACGCCGACAACCGGCGCACGAACCCGATGCCCAACACGATCAACTACATCCGCAACTCCGTGAAGGCGACCGTGGACGCCTACGACGGGAAGGTGACGCTGTACGCCTGGGACACGGAGGATCCGCTGCTGCAGTCCTGGGGCAAGATCTTCCCGGGGACGCTCAAGGGCGTCTCGGACATGAGCGGCGAACTGCTCAGCCACGTGCGGTATCCGAGCGACCTCTTCAAAGTGCAGCGCTCGGTGCTCGGCCAGTACCACGTGACCGACGCGGACGCCTTCTACTCGGCGGAGGATCGCTGGCGGACGCCCGACGACCCGGTGTCGGGTGCCGCGGCGGGAGCCGACAAGCTCGCCCAGCCGCCGTACTACCTCACGCTGGCGGCCGGAGCCGATGCGGAGCCCAACTACTCGATCTACTCGACCTACATTCCGGACCAGCAGGGCGAGGGCTCGCGAGACATCCTCACGGGGTACCTCGCCGCCAACTCGAACGCCGGTTCCGAGGCGGGCAAGGTCTCGGAGGAGTACGGCACCCTGAAGCTGCTGACGCTCCCGAAGGGGGACCCGATTCCCGGACCGGGGCAGGTGCAGAACAGCTTCACGACCGACTCCGAGGTCTCCCGCCTGCTCAACATCCTGCGGCAGGGCGAGAGCCAGGTCATCAGCGGGAATCTGCTGACGCTGCCGGTGGGCGGCGGCCTGCTCTACGTGCAGCCCGTCTATGTCCAGGCCTCGTCCGGGACGAGCTTCCCGATCCTGCAGAAGGTGCTCGTCGCCTTCGGTGACAAGATCGCCTTCGAGGACACCCTCGACGAGGCGCTCGACTCCCTCTTCGGTGGCGACTCCGGCGCCAACGCCGGAGACGGCGGCGTGGAGGTCTCCGATCCGGTGACCGACGCAGGGACGGGCGATGAGGCGGAGCAGCCCTCGGACGCCGGGGAGCCGAGCAAGGACTCGGGCGCGGGCTCCTCGGGCGGGGATGCCTCCCTCGACGAGTCGCTGCGCGAGATGCAGCAGGCGATCAAGGACCGCGACGCGGCGATGCAGTCGGGAGACTGGGCGGCGTACGGCAAGGCGGACGAGCGACTGCGGAAGGCGCTGGAGGCGGCCCTCGCGGCCGAGTAACCCGGAACCGCTCTGACGGCCCGGTCCCGCCGAGGGGCCGGGCCGTCGAGCGTGTGCGGGAGGTGCTCCGGCCTCCTCCGCTCACATGAGACCTCAACGCACTGGGCGGGGATTCTCTTCGCGCTGAGACGAGCGTCGGAGAGGCGCGGTCCGAGACGGACGGGGGAGCTGGACGCGGAGGGCACCGGCTGAGCGCGGGGCGTTCGCCGCGCTGCCCCGAGGGAAAGGCGAAGGCCCCTGGCCTGGGATGAATCCCAGGTCAGGGGCCTTCTCGTGGTTGCGGGGGCAGGATTTGAACCTACGACCTCCGGGTTACGACTGTTCTATTCTTGACCTATCCTCGAACAGGTCACCTTGCCTTAGAAAACACAGGCATCTACCTACACAGAGGGCACTTTTGTCTACCGGAGTTTGATACGTGTCTACCGGACTATGCGGGTACTTGTGCGGGTACTTATATTGCTTTGAACCACTGCATAAAGTACCCTCAAGACATGAGCAAGACCCTGCACCGCGCGCCCTCTACCCGCCTCGAACCCGGCCAGCACTCCGTGGATCGCGTCACGCCCGTCTGGAACGACGACCGTGGGGCATGGACGATGAAGTGGAGCGTGCGGCTCAAGGATGGCCGTCTGATCGCCGGAAAGCGCGCCCAGGGCGCGACGAAGGCGCAGGTGCGGCAGCGCGCTCGCGAGGCCGCCGAGGAACTCCTGAAGACGGGCGGCATGCACGGCGCGTGGAGGGGCACCTCGGGCCTCGCCGACTACATCGCGCAGGTCTCGATGCCCGAAGTCGAGAAGAACACCAACGCGAACACGCTGGCCCGCTACCGCCTGGCTCTGAAGCAGCTCGTCGGCGGCTGCGACGACCACAAGCACGAGAACTCGCTCAAGGGCCACAGCATCGCGTCTGGGGCGCGTTTCCGCGTATTGGAGGCATGCTTGCAGGAGATCGCCGCTCTGCACGGCTCTGAGAGCGCCAGGCAGGCGCGTACGGTGCTCGGCAAGTACGTCGTGCAGCAGCTCATCCGCGAGGGCCTGCTCGAAAGCAACCCGCTCGCGGGTATGAGCATCGACCTCAAGACGGGGGCCCGTGAGAACACGAACCGCCGGGGCGGCAGCCAGTCGCTCAGCCGCGAGCAGTGGCTCGCCGTACTTGAGTACCTGCTCGCGCTCGACCCTGAGGATGTTGAGAAGCCGCGTCGCGGCCGTTGGACTCGCGAGGATGCCGTGGCGAAGCGCCGTGCGACCATCGATCTCGCGCTGTTGCAGGCGACGACGGGGCTGCGTCAGAGCGAGGCGAACCGCATCGACTGGTCGCTCGTCAGTATGACCAAGGACGGCAAAATGCTGATCTACGTGCCCAAGCACATCGCGAAGAACAAGAAGCCGCGCACTGTGCCGGTGCTCGATCCCCGTGTGGTCGAGCGGCTGAATGAGCGCCGGGCCGCCGGCGCTCTCGTCATCGGCTCGCCAACCAATCAGACGGTGGTCTGGGATCGTCGGAATTGCTCGGGTGCGACGAGTGCGCTCTACGACGAGGTGGCGGAGGCTCTGGGCATCGAGATCATGGGCACCGAGGCAGGGCGCTCGCATATCTGGCGCGCGACGCTCAACACGGTGACGGCGGCGCTCGGTGTGCCGGAGGAGATCAGGTCTGCGAACTTCGGGCATGATGCCGAGACGAACCGGGGCGCGTACCTCGACCACACGAACGCGGACGCGATGTTGGCGGCCTACGCCAAGCTGCACGACACGCCGAAGTAGACATCGGCCCATTCGTCGGTATGGCCCGGTAGGGTGGTAAATACCTCGCGCGGTGCGTGCGGGGTGGCTGTGGACACTCGGCTCGTGACCGAGGGTGAGAGATCACCTCCAGGTCGGCCAGAAGTACTCGGGAGTACGCACCCGGGAAATGCTCGTTTATCTGGAAACGGGCTCGGTCGCACCTCATCTGAATGAGGTGCCGACATGGCCATGAAGACTTCCACCGCGACCGTCGTCGCGCTGACCCCCGCGCGTGTGTCGAGCGATGCCGCCGCGCGCTACCTCGGTCTTGAGCCTCAGACGCTCACCAACTGGCGGAACCTCGGCAAGGGGCCCCGCTTCACCCGCGACGGCAAGCCGGGCAGCCGGGTCTTCTACCGGGTCTCCGACCTTGACGCTTGGCTTGACGAACAAGCCGTGCGGTCGAACTCTGCCGTCTGACCCCCGCAAGAGCCGTCTCAACAATGAGACGACCCTCGCGGTATCCGGGCGTTGACAGCGCACCGGGCGAGGGTCGTCGGAAAGAATCCATGACCAAGAATACCTCACAGAAGCGGGTCTCGCGCTATCGCGGACGCCGCCACCGCGCCTACAAGTTCGAGGTGCGCTCTGCCTTCGTGTCGCGTGAGCGGCTGCATGCCGCCCTCCGCGTCTCCGGCACGGTCGAGGAGCACCTGTTCACCGGCCACTACCGCGACGACACCGAGCGGCATGTGCAGGGTTACCTGCGCACGGCGCGCGGCTCGAAGCTCACCGAGCGCGAGGCTGTAGCCCGCATCGCCGCCGGTGGCATCCCTCCCGAGCTGATCCGCGTGGTGCCCTTGGCGGGGCGCAATGCGGTGGAGGCGTTCGCCCACTACCTGACGCACGTCGACGAGATGCTGCAAGCCCGGTACCACCGCGAGGAGTTCTTCGCGAGCGATCCCGAGGGCATCTGGGCACGTGTCGATGCCTGGCTCGGGCGCAAGGCGCGTGCCGACGAGAAGAGCGACACCGAGGCGCTGGTCGAGCGTCTGCGCCAGCGACTCATGGACGGCGAGATTGCGCTCCACGATGTCCAGCTCGACTACCCGAAGCTGTGGGCTGCCTATCGGGGCAGGTTCAGCGGCCTTGAGAACGTGCGCGAGAATGCCCGCAAGCTGCGCGAGGAGGCCGAGGAGCTGCGCGAGTATCAGCGCCGGGAGCAGGCGCGAAAGGCTGCCGCTGACGGGCCCGCTGTGCCCGCCGTTCCTGTCGATGACGAGGCCCGTGAGCATCGCGCCTGTGAGCGTCGCGAGACCGAGGATCGCGCGCTGGCCGAGTCGGCTGAGCGGCGCGCTCGTGAGGATCGTGAGCGCGAAGCGCGTGACCGCGAGCACGATGCCCGGATCGACGCGCGCGTGCGTCAGCTCGACCGCCGCCAGGAGCTGCGGAAGCTGATGGACGCCCGCGAGGTCGAGCTGCGAATGCAGGCAGAGCATGACGGGCTCGACGCCGAAGCGCTCGAAGACCTGCTGCTCGATGACGAGACCTTGAACCAGTACGACGCCGAGCTGAATGCCCTCGTTCCCATGTAGACCCGAGCTGCCCACGAGTGGCGGCTGCGAGCACCCGACCGGGTGCGAGCTGACGACAACGACGAAGGAAGTACACCGATGAGCGAGATCGACTACGCGGCTCTGGACGCCGCCGACCGTGACCAGACGCCGAAGAGTTCGCCGAGGGTGCGGGCGGCGGTGAAGAGCACCGCTGAGCGCGTCGAGGAGGCTGCGGCTGCGCTGGCGAGGCTTGAGGCGCAGCTCGCCGAGGAGCGCGAGCTTGCCGTGCTGCGCGCCGCCTACGCGGCGCAGCACGGTGCCGAGGCCAAGAAGTCGATGAAGCGCACGGCGCTGATCGACGCGTTGGCTGAGTCGTTCGGGATCGCGTGAGCCGATGCCGAACGCCGGGGTTGGGGTCAAGGGGCGGGGCTTAGCCCCGGCCCCTTGCCAGCCGTATTTGTGGGAGGTGAGCGCAGCGAAACCGACCACAAATGCGTTGCTGGCCGGGTCACGGGCGCCTCACTCTGCCAGCAACAGCAGCGGTGAGGTGCCCGTGACCGCACGGAGTGCGCCGACGACGAGCGAGGAGACGAGACGATGAACGACAGTGAAGAGACGAAGACGACGCGCGAGGAGTTGGTGCACGACGTGCATCTGCGCCTCACGGAAGACGACATGCGCCTGGTGCGCGGTGTCGCCGAGGCGTTGGGCGTGACGCAGAGCAAGGCGCTGCGGCTGATGCTGCGTCGGCTCGACGGCGGTGCGGCGGCGGTCGCTGCGGCCCCGGTGCTCGACGATGTGCGCGACGCGCTCGAGCGGTTCGCACGAGCGCACGAGCTGCACGCGGTCGCGCTCGACCGGGTGGGAGCAAACCTCAACCAGATCGCGCGGCACCTCAACTCTGGGGAGCGTGCACACGATCACGAGGTGATCGCCGTGTTCGATCAGACGCGGCGTGCGCTGCGCGACACGAGGCTCTACCTGGGCCGCGACCCGGAGAAGATGCTCCGGTGGCTCGGCCTGCACGAGCTGATGATCGAGAGCGAGGCTGCCTGATGGCATCGAGTGCGATGAGCCCGACCACGAGCACGGGTCGCGGCTGCAACTACATGGTGCGCGGCACCGCGCACGACGGTTCGGGAGAGCCCCGCGCCGTCTACGTCGGCGGTGTCGGCGGCATCATCCCGGCGGTCGCGCCGGGACAGTTCGCGGCGATCCGCCGCCGGTTCGGGAATGAGGGTGCCAAGCGCCAGGGCATCATGGGCTACATCTCGTTCAGCCGCGAGGAGCTTGACCCCGACGACCCCGACGCGGGTCTCAAGGCGCTGCGCATCGGGCAGCGCCTTGTCAACAAGCAGTACCCCGGTCACCCTGCCCTGCTCGCGGTGCAGCGCGACGGGGTGGGTGGCCTGTGGCATGTGCACTTCCTCGTGTCGGCGGTCAGCGACCGCGACGCGGTGCACATCTACCGGCGCAAGCCCCGCAAGGGCGAGCAGCCTGAGCCCGACGGCCTCATCGAGCAGCAGGATGCCCGCGCCGCCGGGCGTGCGGTCAGCTCCGCGATGACGAACGCGTGGCGGTTGCAGCACACGGTAGACAGCGTGCTCGCCGACGAGGAGTTCATGCAGTCCATCGGGCTCACGGCCTACGACAACGAGGCGCTAATGGAAGAGCGCCGCGTCGGCATGGCCGACCGCGCGACCGCTGCCGAGCTTGAGGATCAGCACGCGGGCAACGACTGGCGCGCGCATCTGCGGGCGGTGGTTGCCGACGCGCAGGCCGAGGCGACGAGCCTGGACGAGTACCGCGATCTGCTCAGCGCTCGCGGCATCGAGCTGAAGACGCGCAAGAGCAAGACGGGAACCGACTTCGGCGACGGGGTGCCGGTGAACTTCAGCTACCGGCTCACCGACGCGCTCGGCAAGCAGCGCAACGCTCGCGCCGGTGGCCGTGACGGCATCGGCGACGAGTTGGGATCGGCGGCAACGCTCGCGCGTATCGAGCAAAACATCGCTCCGCAGCCGCAGCCGCAGCCGCAGCCGCAGTCTCTGCCCGCACCGACCCCCGCGCTGCAGCAGGCGGCACCGTCGTTCAGCAGTGGGCTCGCGGGACTCCGCCGCCAGCGAGACGAGGAAGAGCACGAGGCGCAGACGGTAGAGCGCGTGGCGGCATACGAGAGCCCTTCTGAGGCTGTGGAAGCGCCCGAGGTGAGCACGGCCCCGCCGAAGGCGACAAAGGCTGTCAGCGGGCCGCCTGTGAAGCCTCGGCGCAGGCCCGCGCCGTTCGTGGTCGAGACTGACCGCGAGCGGCTGGCCAGGGAGATGCGCGAGGAACGGCAGCAGCCTCGCCCGCAGACCCCTGCCGAGCAGTACGGCTTCGGGGAGTGACCCCCCTTCTGAGGGCAACGGTGCGCAGCACCGGCGGCAGCCAGAAAGATTTGAGGGCTCAGGATGACCTCCTGAGCCCTCAAATATCTGATCGGTGTCAGCCGTAGCAGATGGGCTTGTCGGGCGGGCATCCGCCGCCACTCTGGCCGGGAGGGGGCGCGATCTGCGTGCCGCCGCCGTTGCTGCCGCCGCCTCCGCCGGGGTTGCCCCCGCCGTCGCCGCCCCAGTTGCCGCTGTTGCCGGAGTTGCCGCTGTCCCAGCTCTGCTGCTCGGCGGCCTGGCGAACGGCCTCCTCGGCAGCCGCCTGCTCGGCGGCCTGGCGCGCGGCTTCTGCTGCTGCGGCTTCCTCGGCGGCCTTCTTCTCCGCGGCGAGGCGAGCGGCCTCATCGGCCTGGAAGAGGGCGAAGTCCTCGGTGAGCGCGGTGGACGCGGTGTCCAGGGCCTTGGCCGCGTCGGTCACGGCCTTCGCCTGAGCAGTGGCCTGCTCGGCGTCGTCGCGGGTCTCGCAGGCTTCGGCGAGCGCCTCCTCGGCCTCGGCGAGCCCCGCCTTGGCGTCGGTGACGTCCTTGACGAAGTCCGCGCCGCTCTGGCGAGCGGGCACGGCCTTGACCTCGGGCTTGTCGCCCTCGGCCTTCTGGGCCTTCACCTCTTCGACGGCCTTGCGGTCGGCGTAGGCGGTGCTGGTGCCTCCGGCTGGTAGCTCGGTGTTCTCCACGGCGGTCAGCGCATCGGTGGCAGATGCAGCCGCCTCCTGGGCAGCGTTGTGAGCCGTCTCGGCGTTCTCGAGCGCGACGTCGCACAGGCGCGCGGTCTCGGCCTTGTAGGTGTTCACGCTGACAACGGCGGCGATCCCGCCACCGGCGACGAGCGCCGCTGCGATGAGCGGCACCCAGAAGCGCGTGCGTTTGCGCCTCGGGGCCGCATCGGGCGTCACTTCTTGAGCCTCACGGTCACTGGTACGTTCATCGCTGCGCGGGTCTTGTTGCCCTGGTCGATCATCGTGCCGATCATCGCGCCCTGCATGCTCGCGTTGATGACGCCGTTGACCTGGGCCACCCGGGTGGCCCGCTGCTGCTCAGCGATCTGGGCTGCGTGCATGTCCAGAATCGCCTGGTGGCGTTGATCTTCGATGAGCGCGTTCACGGCCTCTTGCACGGTGGATGCGCGGCCATCGTGAACGATGTGCCAGCACGCGCCCACGTCCACGGAGTTGCGGTACTTCTCCGGGAACCATCCGTTGTAGTTCTCGCGGTATTCTTTGCGGGCTGCGGCGAGCTGTGCGTCGATGGGGCCAACCTCGGGTGCGGCAAGCTGAGCGATCTGCTGCGCGGCAGCCTGGTTCGCGGCTTCGATCTGCGCGTTCTTCGCGGGCACTCGCCCATTGCGGACGGCGACGAGCACACCCGCCAGAATCAAGGCCACCGGCAGAGGGGTGAGGAAGAGCGCGGCCACACCGACAGGCGGCTGGGCGCTGCTGTCGCTCTGGTAGGCGTTGCTCCATGCCGACATCGCGCCGAAGAAGATCATCGTGACGATGATCGTCAGTGCGATGGTGCCGATCAGTACCCAGAGCCAGTACATTCCGGCGCGCCACTTCGAGATGTACGGGGTGTAGAGATGCGCGTGACGTTGGTAGGCCGCTTCCTTCTGCTGTTGCAGGCTCTCGAAGCGCTGCAACAGGTGGAATAGGCCAGCGATTCGCTGTTCGAGTTGTGCTCGTGGCTGGGTGTTCATGTCTTCTGTTCCTTTCGCGAGCTACTGGCGCACCAGCATGACGGCGGTCTGGCCGTTCCAAATGCGGTCTTGGTCAGGCAGGTCTGTGCCTGCGTAGTAATCGGGCAGCGCGATGGGGGTGCCTGCCGGGTAGAACGTGCCGAACGGTGCGCCCGGTGCGATGTAGGCGATGCCGCCGTCGCCGTTCAGGTCGCCTCGATCAACGAGTTCCTTGGTGGCGCCGCTGTCGTAGGTGGCCGTCGGCAGGGCGATGGTCACGCACCCGTTCTGATCATTGCTCTCGGCGGTAGGGCACCAGTGACCGTTGGCGTCGCCGCCCACTGTTTCCTCAGTAGCGGGCGCTTGATCTTCGGCGATCACTGCGCCTGAGTCTTCATCCCAGGTGTAGGTAGTCGTGGTGAGGATCGGGGGCGTGTTCGCGCCTCCTGGCACTGCGAAGGTGAGTGCTATGGCGCTGTCGTCGATGCGCTCCGTGACAGCGTCAGGTGTTCTGGCCTGGGCGCGTTCGGTTACGGTCGCTGCCGGGATGAACTGGCCCCGGTTGAAGAACATCACGGGCGTGATCTCGAACGCGGTGCAGCATTCCGCAGGGCGCAGCACGATGTAGGACAGCTCGGCGCACTCGTCGTATCCGCTCACATCGCTGTACTCGCCTGCGGTATCCCACGCACGGGTGGTCTCGACCTTGTTCGCCCACTTCTCAAGCGCTTCGAGACCGGTGAGTCCTGAGCATTCCTTTGGTGCCGGGGCTTCTGCCTCGGTGGGTGCGCTGGGCTCGGGCTCGCTCGGGGTCGAGCAGCCGGTGAGGGCGATCAGCAGCGCTACCCCCACCGCTGCCTTCATCGTGATGGACTTCTTCGTCAAGGCGCGCATGACGGGGCCTCATTTCCTGTCGTAGTGACGTGATCGCCGACAGGTCGGGCCGTTAGGGGGCTGAGGACACCGGCACTGGCGAGGTGCGCGGGCGGTTGTTCCCGTCTCTGCCGAGGCGGAACGAGACCGCCTACATATCCAACCTTATCGCGTCAAGACCATTCAAATAGTCTCGTATTCGAGCGGAAAACGCGATTGCGTTGATGGATATGCCCGCCGAGCAAGACCCCGAGATCGAGGCCGAAGAGATCCTGAAGCAGATCTTCGCGTCGAATCTGCGGGCGTACCGTCGGGAGCGCGGCATCTCGCAGCTGGCTCTCGCGAACGAGCTGGGTCTGAGTCCGGCCTACTACGGCTCCATCGAGCGGGGCCAGCGGAACCTTCAGTTCTCGACGGTCGGCAGGATCGCTGACAGCATCGGCGTGCACCCGTTCGACCTGCTGACCGGTCACGAGCCGCCGCCCGAGGACGACGACGAATAGGCGCACTGCCGGAGCGGCCAATATCCAGTCGCAGGAACGTGCCACGTACCACTTTCGCGGAACTTCAGGCGATGGCCAGAAGATCGAGATTCGAGCAAAAGGGTGTACGCACAGCAGGCCCCACCGAAACCCGAGCAATCGACCGGGCGAGCAGTTTCCCTGGTTTACCAACGTTCTGCGCACGCGCACGCACGCGAGTTAGTCGCGTGACCGCCGCAGCCATGTACCAAAGTGCGTACACCCTTTTGCCTCTCGCGCTCCAAAAGGGTGTACGCGCTCTCGGCAGCGCCGCGACCTCGTTCTGCCGCGTGACTCCGCCACTTCTGACCGCTGATCCGCCGCAGAACCTGCGTACACCCTTTTGCGTTACCCAGTAGCAAAAGGGTGTACGCACGCTAGGGCAGCCCTGCGGCCCGGTTAGCCGCGTGATTCTGCGGTTCTCCGCCGCCGAACTGCCCCGATTCCTGCGTACACCCTTTTGCGGAGCTCTCAATGCCCGACCCGGCGCAGCACCGGCGGCACGACGGTGCCCTGCGCCCGCGAAGCGGGGGCAGGGCACATGTCACAGACCCGTGCCGGGCCCGCGCCGACTTCTCAGCTCGCGCCGTTGCGGCTGGATCGCCGATCTTCGCTGAGACTACCGCTGTCTACCGCCAGAACATCATGCGGGTACTTTTGCGGGTACTTCGACACCTTCACGAGAAAAGCCAACAGCCCCTGACCTGGTTTTCACCTGATCAGGGGCTGTTTTTCGTTGCGGGGGCAGGATTTGAACCTACGACCTCCGGGTTATGAGCCCGGCGAGCTACCGAACTGCTCCACCCCGCGGCACAAGAATTAACAGTAGCACGGATCCCGCCGAGGTGCGAATCGGGGGCGGCCGAGCGCTGTGGGCGGGCGTGTCGCGACGCTCGCGCGGAAGCGCAGCATCGACGGTGACGCGCGATCGCGCGTTCACGATCCGCACGCTCAGGAGGAACTCCATGTCCAGAACCGATCCCCGAAGACCGCGCGCCGTCCCCGAGCCCACGGGCGCGGTGCGCTCCGCCCGCGCCGGCGGCCTCGCCCGCCGGCTTGCCGCGGGCAAGGCCCCGGTCAGGGCGGTGTCCGCGCGGTCGGTGCGGTGGCACCGGGCCGAGGGGGAGCGGGTGATGCGCGGGGGTGAGCGCTGATGGGGCGCGTGGTTCGGCGCGAGGTGGTCGCGGTGCGGTGCGAACTCGCGACACGGCGACGCGGCGCACCGAGCTGCGCTGCGGTGGCGCCGCTGACTCCCAGGCCCGCGGGATGCGGCTGGGAGGAGCAGGTGACGGAACTGGCTCGCCTGGTCGACGCAGGATGGGCGTTCGTGCTCTGCGCCTCATTGCGCTGCTACTGCAGCACGCACGCCGACCGCGTGCGTGACTGTACCTGCCGCACCCACCCGGATCGCTCGCACCTCTGTGCGGCGCACGGCGATGCCGAGGGGCTGGTGTGGACCGCGAGGCAGCTGCCGGCCGCGGCGGCCGCGGAGCTGGCGCAGCCGGGGGCCGCGGCGTGAGCGAGGGGGTGAACCGGCACGAGTTCCGTCAGCGCTGGCGTCCGCTCTCGGTGGATGAGGTGATCGTGCGGAAGCGGCAGCGGAAGCTGAACTCCGAGCATGTGCGTCAGTTGAGGGAATCTTTCGACGCGCTGGGCGGGCAGCTGCAGCTCCAGCCGATCGTGGTCGACTCGTGCATGGTCCTCGTCGACGGTGCTCATCGGCTACAGGCTGCGAAGGAAGCCGGGTGGACGCACATCTCGGCGCTTGTGCTCGACGGAGTGAGTGACGAGGACCGGCGTCTGCTGGAGGTGGAAGCGAACCGAGTGCGGCTCCAGCTGAGCCCGGTAGAGCTCGAGGAGGCGTGGAAGAACGTTTACGAACCCGCATTCCGCGCGCGAGCGAGGAGGCGGCAGGCCGAGGGCGGAACGCGGGGGCTCCTCACCCGCGGTGTCATCGGCGCGGCCGCGCATTCGTCGTCAGTTACTGGAAGTTCCAGTAACTGGATCTCGACGACGGGCACGGATCCCGCCGGGCGCGTGTCGCTGCCGCGGGCGGCGAAGGAAGCGACGGGCCTGTCGATCGAGACGCTGAACAAGATCACGGAAATCCGTGCGCTCTCGGAGTCGGAGTCCGTTCCGGAGGAGTTGCGTGAGGCTGCTCGACGAGGGCTGGAGAAGCTCACGAGGCCGGGAGCGCCAGTGGATGCGGTGCACAGGGCCTTGCTGCTGCGGCAGGAGCGGGCGCGTCGCGCTGCGCTGCATCCGGCGGAGCTGCGACGTCAGGAGCTTGAGAGGATCCTGGACCAAGCGGTGAGGGAGACGACGCTACTCGCCGAGCGGTTCGCCGGCTCCTGGGGAGAGGAACTGGCTGCCGCGGCGAGACTCGGGCGAGGCGCCGCAGAATCCCTGCGGGCGGTACGCGTCGCGTTGACCCGAGCGCTCGCATCGACGGTGGTCCGCGAGTGCCAGCTGGATCCTATTCCCGTGAGCCGGCTGTCCCGCGTCGGCGGAGAGGTGACACGGATGCTGTCGGAGCAGTCCATCACGGGGCTGGAGCTGGAGGCCGACGATGTCCGGTGACGGGCACGAGTTCGAGCCGTTCCCGGCGCGAGCGGCGGGAGTCAGCCGCTTCGATGCGCGTCGCCAGCGAGCCGCGCTCGCGGAGTTCGCGGCGGATGGCGCGGCGTTCCTCCGCAAGTCGGAGGGGCTCGCGTTCATCGAACAGCTGTACGTGTTCTTCGTGCCCAAGCTCATGGCTCTCGCTGCCAGCTACGGTTATGCGCTGGATCGAGATGAGGCGGCGAACGTGATCCTGGAGCGGCTCCTGTCCTCGCGGCGGCGGGGCGAGAAGGGTGCGGCGCGGCGGGCGGCTGCTGCCGAGAGCCCCTTCGGCTACCTGTGGGCGTGCGCAGTCGACTGGGTGCGTCGCCAGTGGGGGACGCGGGCCGCCCCCTTGGAGCGGGCGGCGGACGCGGGGACCTCATTCGAGGTGCCGGAACGCGAATCGCCGTACACGCCCCTCGAGGAGGTGGTTCGGCTGACGTTCGCAGTCCTGGCGGAGGCGATGGGCGAGGAGGAGCGCGGGGCGGTGTACGAACTGCTGAGGTGGCTTGCGCTGAACCCGCCGCAGCGCCTCTCGTACGAGGCCGAGGACCGGATCGCGGCGCACCGTCGCTGCCCGAAGCTCACGGCCGAGCAGGTCGTCGCCGTGATGAAGATCGCCCGCGGCGCCCGCCCGAACACGGCGGCGACCAGCTTGATGGGCCAGTTCCTCCTCGACCCCGGCTTCCGGCCGTCGCAGTCGGGGTCGCATGCCCGGGCGCTGACGCGCTTCAGGCGCGAGTTCCGTGCCGGCGCTGCGACCTTGCGGACGCGAGCGGCAGGGAGCGCGAGGTGAGATCCGCTCCGCGGATCGGGGGCGGATCCGGGGCCGCTCGGGCGCCGACACCGCGGGCGCCGGGCCGGATGAGGAGGTGCCCTGGTGCGCACCGTGTTCCGTGACGCTCCCCGGAGCTGTCGTATACTCACAGAAACAGGCAAGGAGGAGCAATGGGACTCCGCGGTGTAACCAAAGTTTTAGCCGTCATGTTACTGTGCGGGCTGTTCCCGGGCGGTCCCGGTGCACCGCCGATCGCAGGCCCTCCAGCGCCGTCCGCGGCTGATGCCCGTGTCGCGACTGCGGGAGCCACCTTGCCGGTATCCGGGGGGACCAGGCGGTTCGCGGACGTGCCGCGCTCGCATCAGTTCTACCGGCCGATCACGTGGATGTATGCGGAGGGCCTGTCCACGGGGATCAAGTCGGCCGCGGGGGTGCGGTATGCGCCGAAGGACGGCGTGTCGCGGGAGGCGATGGCTGTGTTCCTGTACCGGATGGAGGGTGCCACGTATCGTGGTCCTGCTCGGTCGCCGTTCGTGGATGTGCGCCCGGGGGATAAGTTCTATGACGAGATCGCGTGGATGTACGCGGAGGGCTTGTCGACCGGCATCAAGCAGGCGTCGGGGAAGCCGAAGTACGCGCCGAAGGCGACGGTGTCGCGCGAGGCGATGGCCGCGTTCATCTACCGCCTCGAAGGCGCTCGCGCCGGCGTGCCCGCGGTGTCGCCATTCGCTGATTTACGGCGGGGCGATCCGTTCTACCGCGAGATCGCGTGGATGTACGCCGAGGGCCTGTCTACCGGGATCAAGCAGAAGTCGGGGAAGCCGAAGTACGCGCCGAAGGCGCGGGTGTCTCGTGAGGCGATGGCAGCGTTCCTCTACCGGCTGGCAGGTGAGCCGGCGGTCATCGATTCCGGTTCGCTGACGATTGCTGGCACGCCCGCGGTGGGGGAGACCGTGACCGCGCAGACGGACGGCTGGCAGCCGGAAGGGGTGTTGTTCACGTACCAGTGGTTCCTCGACGGCGCATCGATTGCGGGGGCGATTGGCCGCTCGCTCGTGCTGGATGCCTCGGCCGAGGGGAAGCGGGTGCAGGTCCGGGTGCGGGCGAGCGTGCCAGGGGCGGTCGCGGTGTCGATGACGTCGCCGCCGAGCCTGGTGGCTCCGAAGCAGCTTGATCCGACGCCTGGGACGCGGCCGACGATCTCGGGGACGGCGCAGGTCGGGAAGACCGTCACCGTTCGGCTGGGCTCGTGGGCGGTGCCCCCGTCCGTGTCGTGGCTGATCGACGGGAAGACCGTGGGCACGGGCGCCTCGCTCGTGCTCGCTCCCGAGCACGGCGGGAAGACGCTCGCGGTGCGGGCGACGGCGCAAGCACCGGGGTACGTGGCGACCACGCTGCAGAGCAGTCCGGTCACGGTCGCGCTCGGGAAGATCACGGGGACCAAGCCGAAGATCGTCGGGTCGATCCGCGCCGCGGAGACGGTGTCCGTGGACGCGGGGGCCTGGTCGGTACAGCCGAAGACATACTGGGTTCCCAATCTGCAGAAAGCGCTCGATACGGGCGGCAGTCTCGACCCCGATGACGAGGACTTCGTCGGCAACCTCTACCGCCCGTCGAGTACGTTTACGCTCTGGGACGAAGGAACGACCATCACGGTCATCGCCGTAGCTGACGCGCCGGGCTACGGGCGCTTGGTGATGGTCAGCGACACGTACACGGTGCTGGGCTTGGACACGGCCGCGGTCGAGAAGGAGATCCATCGGCTCGTCAACGAGTACCGGGTGTCGCAGGGGCTGCAGGCGATGGTGTGGGACGACCGCCTCGCGTTGGGTGCGCGGACGTGGGTGCAGCAGCTCAACGCCACCGAGACCTTCACCCACTCGACCACCGAGTGGCGCAAGCAGTACGCCTCCACCACCTGGGGCACCGGGGAGAACATCGGCCGCTTCTGCGGTTCGGGTTCCAGCACGGTTGCCTCGGCCGCAAACGGAGCGGTGAAGAGGTGGATCGCTTCAAGCGATCATCTTCGCAACATCACGACTTCGAGTTGGGATACCACTGGCGTCGGTGTCGACGTGCGGACGTTCAGGGACGGCCTCATGTGCGTCACCTCCTCGCAGATCTTTGAGAATCGCCCCTGAGCTACACCCTCCTCTTCAGCGGCACCCCGGGCGTTCCGTTCCCGAGGTGCCGCTGTTCTTCGTGACTGCGCGCAGGGCTCCTTCTTCATAGGTGAGCGGCTCCCTGCGATCCGAGGGGAGTCGTTCGCCGAGGCAAACGGATACCCCATGAAGGAGGATGTCGATGCGATCGACCCACCACACTGCAGACGGGCCGCCCCGGTCTGCACGAGCGAAGCGCGGCCGCAGCCGGCGCTTCGCCGCCTCTCTGCTGGCCGGGCTGATGCTGGCCGGTACGATCCCCGCTGTCGGCGTCACCGCGGCGACCCCGGCACGCGCGGAGACGGGGTACTCCTCGTCGTCGATTCTCGGGCAGGGCGCTCGCCCCTTCTTCGCGTATGTGAAGGCGGGCGAGTACCTGTGGGTGAAGACGGACCAGGAGACCGACTACATCAAGTCCCAGACGGGCACGGAGTACTCCTGGTCCGCCGGAGGTCGCCTGTACGGGCCGGCAGCGGAGGACGGCGTGTGGCAGGTGTACCTCGCCACCGGAGACCCCGACAACCCGGAGGGTTCCTGGGAGATCGAGGCCCGCACCGGCTCGTCCGCGTCGACCGCGGTCGACGGGCGGGTGTGGACGAACCGGTACTACACGCGCCAGACCGACGGCGAGAACCCGGCGCAGGCGAACCTGGACTTCTGGATGGTGAACGACACCGGCTACCAGTACCGGGTGGAGCTCAGGGGCTTCCGTGGCATGAACTCGGTGATCCAGGCGGATGCGATCGGGAACATGACCGAGGCCGGCTCCTGCATCTCGGCCTATGAGTCCGTCGAGTACCGTTCGGGTCAGGAAGCCACGATGAACTGCGGCGACCTCTACCGCATCTTCTTCGCACAGCCCGCGGCCGACCTCCCAGCCACGGCGAACATGGCCGGCAAGACCGTGTACGTCGCGCCGCCGCCCCTGACGAAGCAGGGACTCGAGGACGAGTCGGAGCTCAGCTATGTGAAGGCCAAGCCGGGGTCCTTCGCCGGGACGTTCACGGCGAAGATCCCGCCGCGTTTCGAGGGCAACTACGTGCTCCAGATCGACACGAACGGGAACGACTCCTACGGGGATCCCGGCGACCTCTCCTTCCCCCGGAGCGCCGATGGGTCGGGCTCCTACCCGTTCGTGTGGGACGGGAAGGACAAGTCCGGGAAGGCGGTCCCGGTGTCGGGAAAGAAGATGAACGCCCGCATCCTGTTCAGCAAGGTCGGCGAGATGCACATCATTCAGCGCGACGTGGAGGGCCGTGACGGCATCCGTGTCACGCGCATGAACGGTGACAAACCGGGGGACCAGACCGTTTCGTGGGATGATTCCAGCCTGTCCAAGAGCAACCGTTCGACGGTCACGGCCGTGCTGGATGCCGGCGACGGCGTGGACTCGTCCGGTGTCGTGCATGGGTGGGACTACGACTACTCCGCAGGCTGCCACGAGATGGAGGATCGATGCGGGGCGTGGGGTAATAACCGGTCGATCGACGACTGGGTGGTGAACGCGGTCGACGCCAAAGCGGAGGTGCAGGCGTTTGGTGGTGATCCGTCGATCGCGCTGGAGAAGACCGCGGACCGCAGCAGCTATTCCGCGGCGGGGGAGGTCGTGACGTACACCTTCCGTGTGACGAACACCGGGAACCTCGATCTTGAGAACGTCGCGGTGACCGAGACCGAGTTCTCGGGCGCCGGCGAGCTGTCGCCGGTGGTGTGCCCGGCGACGACGCTCGGCGCGGGCGCCTGGATGGACTGCACCGCCACCTACACGGTGCAGCAGGCAGACGTGGAGCGGGGCACGATCACCAACGCGGCCCTCGCAACGGGCACTCCGCCCGGCGAGGACCCCGTCGCCTCGCGACCGGATGACGTGGAGATCCCCGCGGCCGACCGGCCCGTGATCTCCCTGCTGAAAGAGATCGCGAACCCCGCAGCCGGGAGCCCCGGCTGGTCATCGTCGACGAGCTTCGAGAAGGACCAGACCCTGGAATACCGCTTCACGGTGAAGAACACGGGGAATCTCACGCTCACGAACATCGCGGTCGAGGAGGCCGCGTGGAACGGATCGGGCAGCCTCTTCGCGCTCGCGTGCCCCGCCGATCTCGTGCTCCCACCGGGCGAGGCGACCGTGTGCACCGCCACCTACACGCCGGCGTCGCAGGAGGACGTGGACCGGGGCACGATCGACAACACGGCAGTCGCGCACGGCGACGCGGTCCGGCATCCGGACGTGACCTCTGACCCGTCGTCTGCGGTCGCGGTCGCACCGCACGCACCGGCGCTGCAACTCGTGAAGACCGCCGACAAGACCGAATACACGGCACCCGGCGAGGTCATCACCTACACCTTCACCGTGACGAACGTGGGCAACCTGACCATGCGCGACATCGCCGTCACCGAGACGCAGTTCTCGGGCGCCGGCGAGATGACCCCGGTCGCGTGCCCCGCCGACGTCGTCCTCGCACCGGCCGAGTCCACCGAGTGCACTGCCAGCTACACGGTGCAGCAGGCGGACCTCGACCGCGGCGAGATCACGAACGCGGCAACCGCAAGCGGCACCCCGCCGGACGGGCCGCCGGTGGAGACGCCACCCAGCGAGGTCGAAGTGCCCGGCATCCAGACCCCGCGCCTCGCCCTCGACAAGACCGTTGACCGCGACAGCTACCGCGTCGGCGATGTGCTGAACTACTCCTTCACAGTCACCAACGACGGCAACGTCACGGTCGACGAGGTCAGCGTGGAGGAGCTCGACTTCACCGGCGCTGGCGAGATGAGCCCGGTCGCGTGCCCGGCCGACGTGGTTCTCGCCCCCGGCGAGTCGACTGTATGCACCGCCACCTACACGGCGACGCAGGCGGACGTGGACGCCGGAGGGATCGACAACCTCGCGATCGCCCACGGCACAGACCCCGGCGACACGCCAGTGGACTCCAACGAAGACCCCGCCGAGGTGCCGACCGTCTGGGAATCGCAGCTCGTCCTCGAGAAGAGCATCGACCAGCCCACGTACCAGGCCGGTGACACGCTCACGTACACCTTCACCGTGACGAACACCGGCACCGTGACTGAGTACAACGTCACGGTCGAGGAGGTGTCCTTCAACGGGTCCGGCACCATCAGTGAGATCGCCTGCCCCGCCGAGGAGACGCAGGCGCTCGCTCCGGGCGCCTCGGTGAGCTGCACCGCGAGCTACACGCCGAGCCTTGAAGACCAGGGCAACCTCGACGCCCTGGTCAACGTCGCCGTCGCGACCGGCAACCCGGGCGACCCGGAAAACCCTGAGGTGCGGTCCAACGAGGACGACGCCCAGGCCACCCCGGAGCCGATTCCGCCCGTCCCGTCCCGTCAGCCCCTGGCCACCACCGGCGGGAGCGGCCTGGCCGCACCGATGCTCGCAGGCATCGCACTGCTGACCGCAGGCGCAGCCACGGTGCTGCTCGTAACACGCCGCCGCCACGCCGCGGACACCGTGCGCGAGTGCGCCGACGCCAAAGACTTCGTCTAGGTGAGCAAGCATGAGCTGAGGCCCCGGCCGCCCCGCGGCCGGGGCCTCAGCTCTGTCCGTGCCACGCCCGAGCTTTGCGAGCGAAGGCGGAGTTTCGCCTCTCCGGCGAGGAGCGTGACCGGTGACAGGCGAAGCGACGAGATGATCAATCGGGAAGCGCAGACGTGCAGTGGGAATGCAGCACCCGCAAACCGAATTCATAGGCTGAGGGTTCATGCTGGACGTACAGGAAGGGAGTCTCCGATGACCAACACCCCCGAATACGACCAGCAGGGCTCGCAGGGCGCCTCCGCGTCCGCGGGCGGCGCCGACGCCACCGCGTCGTTCCCGCCCGCGGCCGGGGGTGCCGCGCCCCAGAGCACGGACGGCACCTGGCCGCAGGCCGCGGTTCCAGGTCAGCAGCCGACGCAGCCCACGGTTCCGCTCCCCGGCGCGGGCGCGGCGCACGATCTCACCAGGCCGGCCGCCGCCCAGCAGCCCCACCACCCCGACCCGGCCCAGCACTCCGGGTATCCGCAGACGGAACAGCAGCCGTACCCGGTTTCGCAGCCGGCGCCGCACGGCCATCCGCAGCAGCAGGCGCCAGGGCACGACTCCGGCTCGCACCTCCCGCAGCACCAGTTCGCCTCTGCGTCCCAGCAGCCGCTCGGAGCGGAGCACCCGCACACCGTTCCCCACGGCCTCGGCGCCGGCGCGCATGAGCAGGACCATCGTCACCAGGCCCAGCCGAAGAGCCGTGCAGGCGCGCTCCTCGCCGGCCTCGCGGCCGGTGCCCTGATCGGCGGGGTGGTCGGTGGCGGGGTCGCTGCGGTCGTGGCCTCCAACATCGGACCCCAGAGCAACGCCGCGGGTGGCGGAGGGTCGATCACGCTCAACAACGCCGAGAACGCGACGGCGATCTCCGGGGTCGCCGCGGTCGCCACACCGAGCGTCGTCACGCTTGAGGTGTCGAGCAGCTCCGCAGCGGGTTCCGGCTCTGGTGTGATCTTCAGCGAGGACGGATACATCGTCACGAATGCGCACGTGGTCACCCTCGACGGGGCAGCCGAGGAGGGCGCGACCATACGCGTCAAGCTGAGCGACGGCCGCATCTTCGACGGCGAGCTCGTCGGTGTCGACCCGTACGCCGACCTCGCCGTGGTCAAGATCGACGCGGATGGGCTGACGCCCATCAAGGTCGCCGACTCCGACAAGCTCGACGTGGGAGACCTGACGGTCGCGATCGGTGCGCCGCTCAACCTGCCCAACACGGTCACCAGCGGCGTCGTGAGCGCGCTCAACCGCGGCATTTCCGTGGGCAGCCCGCTCATCCCACAGAACCCCTCCACACCCGACGACGGTGGCCAGGGCGGCGACGGAGGCGAAGGAGGCGACGGCGGCAACGGGTTCCCCTGGGACTTCCGCTTCGGCCTGCCCGACGAGCAGCAGCAGCCTCAGCAGAGCACGGGCGGCACCGTCACCCTCCCCGTCATCCAGACCGACGCCTCGATCAACCCCGGCAACTCCGGAGGCGCGCTCCTCAACGGCAACGGCGAGTTGATCGGGATCAACGTCGCCATCGCCTCGACGGCGGCCTCGGGGGAGACGGCGGGCAGCGTCGGCCTCGGCTTCGCCATCCCGTCGAACCTCGCGAGCCGCGTTGCCGAGCAGATCATCGCAGGGGAGCAGCCCTCGCACGGGCTGCTCGGTGCCTCGGTCGGCGATTCCTCGCAGGATACGGACGCTGACGCGAACGTGGCCGGCGGCCTGCTGGTCGACGTGACCCGAGGCGGCGCGGCCGACAAGGCCGGCCTGCGCGCGGGCGACGTGATCACCGCGGTCGACGGGGTCCCCGCAGTCGACGGCACCTCGGTCTCCGCGCTGATCCGCCTGCATCCCGGCGACAGCAAGGTGACGATCGACTACAGCCGCGACGGCAGGGCCGGGCAGACGGAGGCCACGCTCGGCACGCTGGAGTGGTGAGTCTCAGAAGCCGCTGACCCCTTCGCGCGCGGGCGCCGCGGACCCCTCGGGGCATCCGCGGCGCCCGCCGTCGCACGGAGCTCCGCGCCGGATTCACACCGCTCGCGAGTCCCCTCTGCCGCGGCGGGACCGCTGCCGAAATGGCTTACAGTGGTGGGGTGAGCAGCCCAGGATTCACCTTCGCGAGTGGAAACCTCAGCAAGCTCCTCGCCATTCCCCGTTACCTGCTCGCCGCCCTGCTGTCCTGGTTCGTCCCCAGGGACCCCCGTCGCTGGGCGTTCGGGAGCGGAGTGGGCGTGGGGGAAGGCGCCCTCGCCGTCGCGCGTGTCCTGCGCCGCGACGATCCCGAGGCCGCCATTGTGTGGCTCGTCGCCGACGAGGCCGAGGCGGATGCCGCCCGCGCCGAAGGCTTCGAGCCGGTGCACCGGCGATCTCGCGCCGGCTTCTGGGCGACGCTGCGTGCCGGGCAGATCGTGGTCACGCACGGACTCGGCGACGTCAACCGCTTCGGCGTCACCGGCGCCACGGTGGTGCAGCTCTGGCATGGTGCGCCCCTCAAGCGGCTCCACCTCGACTCGCCCGTCACCACGGAGCTGCGCGCACCGGCGCCCATCCGCGCCGTCCTCCGGCGCATGTACCTTGCGGGATCCCGCGAGGTCGACCTCTTCGTGGCAGGCTCGCCGATCGCCGCGGAGCGCCTCCGCTCCGCCTTCCGCGTCGTACCGGGCAAGGTGCGCGTGCTCGGCGATCCGCGCGACGACGCGCTCGCGGCCCAGGCGCGCGAGCCGATGCTCGCTGAGCGCGCCCGGGGGGAGTTGCGCCGGATCCTGGCGGAGGCGGGCACCGAGATCCCCGCTGACGCCACCCTGCTGCTGTACGCCCCGACGTGGCGCGACGGCGAACCCGACCCGGCCGTACCCGACGAGGCGGAGGCGGAGCTGCTGCGTGCCGCACTCGAACAGAGCGGCGCCCACCTGCTCGTGCGCCGTCACCCGCTCGGGCGAGGCACGAGCGACGGGCTCCTGGGCGATCGCATCCACGCCCTCGGCAGCGATCTCCTGCGCGACCCGACGCCGCTGCTGGGAGGCGTCGACGCGGTGATCACCGACTACTCATCGATCGCGCTGGACTTCGCGCTGCTCGGCCGGCCGATCGTCTGGTTCGCCCCCGACCTTGAACGCTACGGTGCGAGCCGCGGCCTTTACGAGCCCCTCGAAGTGACGAGCGCCGGGCGCGTGCTGCGCGACTGGGGAGCCGTGGCGGCACGGATCGTCGAGCTCGCACCGGGATCCCGGGAGGCGCGCCTCGCCGGGGCGGAAGCCCGAGCTCTGGCGGCCCGCTACCACGCGCACCCCGAGGGAGGGGCGGCCGAACGGGTGCTCGCCGAGATCCGGCGGCTGCGGAGGCCCGCGCGCGAGCTCGTCGTCCCCGGAGCGGTCTTCTTCGAGAGTTTCTACGGGCGCCAGATCGGCTGCAATCCGCTCGCCATCGACCGGGAGATCGCCGGCCGCTTCCCCGGCGTCACGCGCTACTGGAGCGTCACGAGCGAGACGCAGCAGGTCCCGCCGGGAGCGATCCCCCTGCTCGTCGGCGGGCGCGAGTGGCTTGCGGCGCGCCGCACCGCCCGCCTCCTCGTCGTCAACGACTGGCTGCGTTTCGGCTTTCGCAGGGCACGGGGGCAGACGGTCCTGCAGACGTGGCACGGCACCATGCTCAAGCACCTCGCTCTCGGCAGGCCCGATGTCGGCCTGCGCACGCGCATCGCGATCCGCCGCGAGAGTCGCAGGTGGAGCCTCCTGCTGTCGCAGAACGACCACTCGAGCGGCCAGTTCCGCAGCAGCTACGCCTATCGCGGGGAGATCCTCGAGCTCGGCTACCCCCGTGACGACCGGCTCGCCCGCTCCGTGGCGGGGGACCGGCCGAACCCGGTCGCCGTCCGGGCTGCGCGTGCGGCGCTCGGGATCGACGCAGACGCGCGGGTCCTCGCCTACGCGCCGACGTGGCGCGACGGCGGCCTGACGCTCGTGGACGAGCTCGACGTCCGCCGCCTCGCCGAGGAGCTGGGGGACGAGTGGGTCGTCGTGGCCCGCGGTCACACGCGCACGCACGCCTTCGGTGCCTACGGCGGAGCGCGCGTGATCGACGCCTCTCGTCACCCGGACGTCAACGACGTCATCCTCGCCGCGGATCTCCTGGTCACCGACTACTCCTCGATCATGTTCGACGCCGCCGTGGCGCGCGTGCCGATGGCGTTCTTCGTGCCCGATCTGGCCGCCTACCGCGATCGGGAACGCGGTTTCACCCTCGACTTCGAGCGGGAGGCTCCCGGGCCGCTCCTGACGCAACGCGAAGCCCTCGTCGCGCGCGCGCACGAACTCGCCTCCGAGGGCGCCGAGGCCGAGTGGCTCCGCGCCTGCGCCGGCCGCGCCGCGGAATGGCGCGCCCGCTATGCGCCCCACGACGACGGCCACGCCGCCGAGCGCGTGGTCGAGGTACTCGCGGAGCGGGGTGCTCTGCCCCGCGAGTAGGTGCGGGAAGCGCGACGGCCCGGGCGGGCGATCCTGCCGCCGGGGAGCCGCGCGCCGCTCAGATCCGCGAGCGGTCGACGACCCGGCCGCCGCCCAGCAGGATCCCCCGGAGGAAACCGGAGCCCCAGCTCAGGTGCATCGTGACGAGCGCCGCGGCGGTGAGGACGCGGTCCCGCGCCCCCCGCTGCCCGGGGATCCGGAGCACGGCCACCGCGATCCCGAGCGCGTACAGCGCGAGCGGCGCGAGCAGCACGGCCCAGCCGGAGGCCAGCGGAAGGAACCCGAGAGCGCCGAGCGCGAGCGCCACCAGGCTCGTCGCGATCCCGAGCACGAGCGCCCCGGGCACGAAGAACCGCCAGGGGTTCTCGCGGCCGTAGCGGCGGACGAGCACGGCGCGCCAGGTGCCGGTGGCGAAGAACTGGCGAGCGAGGTCCCCGAGCGAGGCGCGCGGCCAGTAGGTCACGCCCAGTGCGGGCTCGAACCACACGGTGTAGCCGGCCCGGCGCAATCGCAGGTTCAGCTCCCAGTCTTCGCCACGCAGGATCGCCGGGTCGTAGCCGCCGACCGCGTCGAGGGCCTCCCGCCGGAAGATGCCGAGGTAGGCGGACTCCGCCGGGCCCGCGCGGCCGTCGCCGTGGTACGCCCCCCCACCCAGCCCGAAGGGGCTGTTGTAGCCGCGAGCGATCGCCCGCTGCACGGGTCCGCGGCCGGCGGCGCGCATGATGCCGCCCACGTTCGCGGCCCCCTCGCGCTGGAGCGCGGCGATCCCGAGCCGCGTGTAGTCGGGGGTGAGCTCGGAGTGCGCATCGACCCTGACCACGATGGGGTGGCGGCTCGCGGCCCCCGCGGGGTTGAGCCCCGCCGGAATGTCTCGCTCGGGGTGGGGCACGAGCCGCACCCGCGGATCCTCGGCGGCGAGTCTTCGCGCGATGTCGTCGCTGCGGTCCCGCGAGGGGCCGAGGGCGAGCACGAGCTCCTTCTCGCCGGCGTAGTCCTGAGCCAGGATGGTGCGCACCGCGGACTCCAGGAACGGTTCCTCGTTGAGGACCGGCATCACGTAGCTGACCGGCGGCTGGGCCGGCAGCGGGCTGATACATGAGCTGAATCAGGAAAGTATCTCTAAAAACGCGTAAACGACGCTCCATAAGCAAGTCTCCCACAGCTGCGGCGGGCTACCCTGGGGGGATGCAACTGGCGAAGGATGCGAAGCGGGCGGTGCGCCTGACGCGACGGGTGCTCAAGGGAAGACGATCCTATTTCGAGCTGCGATCCCTGCTGGAGGAACGCGGGCCCCTCCCGGAGGGCCGCTACCGCGTCGGCGTCTACTTCGCCGACAGCGACGTGAACATCTATCAGATGCGGCAGTGGTATGCGCCGCTGCGCGAGCTCTCACGCGAACTGCCGGTGCTCGTGCTGGCGCGCAATGCGGCCGGTGCGCTCCGCCTGAGCCGTGAGAGCGGACTCGACGTCGCCTTCGTGCAGAAGGTCACCGACATCGAGCGGGTGCTCGAGGAGCAGCCGCTCGAGGTGATCCTCTACGTGAACCAGAACACGCGCAACTTCCAGATGATGCGCTACGGCCGGCGGTGGCACGTGTTCGTGAACCACGGCGAGAGCGACAAGATGTACATGACGAGCAACCAGCACAAGGCGTACGACTACGCCTTCGTCGCGGGTGACGCGGCACGCGAGCGCCTGTCGCGCGCGCTCTGGGAGTACGACGTGGAACGGCGCACGATCCCGATCGGACGGCCGCAGGCCGATCACCTGGGTGGGCGCCCGCCCTTCGAGCCCGACGGGCGCACCGTGGTCCTGTACGCGCCGACCTGGGAGGGGGACCGGCCCGCGGCCAGCTACGGCTCCGTGCTCACGCACGGCGAGACGCTCGTGCGCGCGCTCGTCGCGAGCGGCAGGCACCGCGTGGTGTACCGTCCCCACCCGCGCAGCGGCGTCGTCGATCCGGCCTTCGGTGCGGCCAATCGCCGCATCATCGCCATGCTCGAGGAGGCGAACGCGAAGGATCCCGCCGCCCGGCACGTCTTCGATGACGCCCCGACGCTCGGCTGGCAGCTCAGCCTCCCGGACGTGGCGATCTGCGACATCTCGGCGATGGTCTACGATCGCTTGGCGACGGGCAAGCCGCTGATGGTGACGAGGCCGACTGCGCCCGATGCGGTCGTCGACGAGGGCGGCTATCTCAGCGTCTGCGAGTGGCTGGGAGCCGCCGAGGCGCCGGACATCGTCGCGCAGCTGGACCGGGTGATCGGCGACTCCGCGGCGCGTGAACGGCTCGGCACCTGGTCGCGGCACTACTTCGGCGACACCAGTCCGGGCGCCCCGACTGCCCGCTTCCACGCGGCGATCCGTGAGCTGCTGGCGCGCGCCGAGGAGTGGCGCTCGCGCGGCTGAGGGGCGGAACGACAGGGCGGGGCTCGCCCGCGTCCGCGAGACGGCCTGGTGACGTGCCGGCCCCGCTGCGGGAGCCGGAGCCGACGTCGTCGCTACGCCGGGTGGTCCCGGTTGTAGCGTTCGAGCACCTCGTCGATGGGGCCGTCGAGCGCGAGCCGGCCGCCGTCGAGGTAGAGTCCGCGGCTGCAGAAGCGGCGCAGATCTCGTTCACTGTGCGAAACCAGGAACAGCGTCTTGCCCTCGGCCAGCAACTGCTCGATGCGGCGGTAGCACTTCGCCCTGAAAGCCCGGTCGCCCACCGCGAGCACCTCGTCGACGAGCAGCACGGGCTCGTCCAGCTGTGAGATCAGCGAGAATGCGACGCGCACCTTCATGCCGCTCGACAGATGCTTGAAGGGAGTGTCGACCACCTCCTCGGCCTCAGCGAAAGCGATGATCTCGTCGAAGCGGTCCGCGATCTGGCGCCTGCTCAGGCCGTGCAGCCCTGCCGCGAGCTGCACGTTGTCGCGCACGGTGAGATCGCCGACGAAACCGCCGGTGATCTCGATCAGCGGTGCCACCCCGGCGCGCACCCGCACGCGGCCCTCGTCAGGGAACAGCACGCCGGCGACGAGCTTCAGCAGCGTCGACTTGCCCTGGCCGTTCCGCCCGACCACGCCGATCGCCTCGCCCGCGCGCACCTCGAAGGAGACGCCGCGCAGCGCCCAGAACTCGCCCGGCCGGCTGCGCCGAGCGCGACTCGAGAGCAGGTCCTTGAAACTGCGCCGCGAACCTCGATTGCGCCGGAACCGCACGCCCAGATCACGGGCGGAGATGATCGCCTCGTCGTGTGCCGTCGTCTGGCCGGTCATCACAGCTCCTTCAGGACGCCGCCGATGGTCCGGCGGAAGACGAGCATGCCGATCAGCAGGATCGCAATCGAGAGCGCCGCAGAGACGCCGATGAGCGGCCAGTTCAGCTGATCGGGAAAGAAGCCGGCGCGGAAGAGCGCGAAGATCCCCGAGAGCGGGTTGAGCCAGGCGAGCGGCTGCGCGAAGGCGGGGAGATCGGCGGCCCCGTAGATCACGGGGGAGCCGTAGAAGAGGACCCGCAGCACGAGCTTGCTGGCACGTTCGAGGTCGCGGAAGAAGACCGTGAGCGGAGCGATGATGAGGCCGATACCCAGGATCAGCGCGGTGAACAGCACGATCGCGAGCGGCAGGAGGAGCAGTCCCCAGCCCGGACGGGCGCCGGAAGCGAAGGCGAAGACCGCCAGCACGGGCAGGCTGAGCAGGAACTCGACTCCCTTCGAGCACACGATGCGGCCGACCCAGATCCAGTGCGGCAGCGACACCGAGCGCACGAGCCGCACGTCGCGCAGGAAGGCGCGGGTCGAATCGGAGACGGCGCCGTTGAACCACACCCACGGCAGCATGGCGGTGAGCAAGAAGACGATGTAGGGAGCCTCGCCGACTGTGCGGGAGAACACCTGGGTGAAGATGAACCAGTAGATCAGGCTCATGAGCAGGGGGTCGAGGATCGACCACAGATAGCCGAGAACGGATGTGGAGTAGCGCACCTTCAGGTCGCGTCGGCTCAGCAGCCACAGCGACGACCACGCGCTCGAGCGCAGCGGCCGGTACTCGGAGGAGGAAGTCACGACAGCTATTCTGCCCGCTCCGGTGGTGTGGGCCCGCATCGGCGCACACGCGGCGCCTCGGTCGGGCGGCGGCGGTCGCCAAAGACGGCGCCGCCGGGCGCTCCGGTGCCGCACGCGCCCCTCTTCGTCGTCCGTGCGGTTCTGCGGGCCGGACGCGCCGAGGGGGCGTCCGACGTCACTCGGATGATTTGCTAAATTGGACTCGTGCCGCCCGAGACCTCATCCGCCATGTCCGCCCCCGAAGCGGAAGCCGAGGCCCGGACCCCGCGAACGGGCCGCATCCAGGTTCCGGTTCCCTCTGTCGTGCGGGCTCGCGAGCGCGGCCGCGTCGCCGAGCAGAACCCGGTCGTGCTGCGGACCGAGATGCTGACGAAGACCTACGGCAACCTGGTCGCCGCCGGGGACGTCTCCATTGACGTGCACGCCGGATCCTTCACCGGCATCGTCGGCCCGAACGGCGCCGGGAAGACGACGACGCTCTCGATGATCAGCGGGCTGCTGCGCCCCACCTCCGGGCGCGTGACGGTGGGCGGGGTCGACGTGTGGGCCGACGGTCCCGCGGCGAAGCGTCTCATCGGAACGCTTCCCGATCGCCTGCGCCTGTTCGACCGGCTCACCGGGGCGCAGCTGCTCTACTATTCCGGGGTGCTCTACGGCGTGCCCGAGGCGGCCGTCGCGGAGCGCTCGGCTGAGCTGGCCGAGGCATTCGGGCTGGAGTCGGCGCTCGGCAGGCTGGTGTCCGACTACTCGGCGGGCATGCAGAAGAAGATCGCGCTCGCCTGCTCCATGATCCACGCTCCCGAGGTGCTCGTGCTCGACGAGCCCTTCGAGACCATCGACCCCGTGTCCGCCTCGAACGTGACCGAGATCCTCGAGAAGTTCGTGGGCGGCGGCGGCAGCGTGATCATGTCGAGTCACAGCCTCGACCTCATTCAGCGCGTCTGCGATCACGTCTCGATCATCGTCGATGGCAGCGTGATCGCGCAGGGCACCGTCGATGCCGTGCGC
Source organism: Leucobacter massiliensis (assembly GCF_002982315.1). GTDB lineage: Bacteria > Actinomycetota > Actinomycetes > Actinomycetales > Microbacteriaceae > Leucobacter > Leucobacter massiliensis. The sequence continues at coordinate 344,923 of NZ_MWZD01000017.1, forward strand.
GACGGAGTGAGCCTGGAAGAGCGTTTCACGCTGCTCACCGGCATTGACGACAGCAGGAAGGGGCTCGAGTGGTTGCACGGCTCTTCCGACTCCGACTAGCGCTTCTCGGCGGGAGGTTCCGGGGCTCCTTCGGCCGCGGTCTGCGCGCTGCGCTCGGTGCGCTCCTGCTCACGGCAGCAGCGGTGGCGCTCGCGCTGCTCCCCGTTCTGCTGCTCCCGGCGGGAACGGACCGGGCCATCGCCGATCAGCTGATCGGTGCGCTCGTCCTCCTCGCCGTCCTGCTCGTCCCGTTCTTCGAGAATCGACGGCATCTCGAACCGCGGCAGTTCGCGCAGCTCCCCGCCGGTCCGGCCGCGATCGCCTGTGCGTTGCTGATCACCACCGTGGTCAGCTGGCCGTTCCTGCTGCTGCTCGTCTGGCTGGGTGCCCTCGGGGCGCTGCGCCCCGAGTGGCATGACCCGGGATGGTTCGCGCCGCTCGCACTGGGGCTCGCTGCCCTCTTCGCGCTCACCTCGGCGCGGCTCGCGTCCGCACTCTCGAAGCTCCTCGTGGGCCGTCGTCTCGCTGGGGCCGTGCGCACGGTCGGCGCCGTGCTGCTCGTCGCATTCCTGCCCGTGGCGGTGTTCGCGGGGGCCTCGATCATCCGTGCTGAGGGCCGGGCTGCGGCGGTGGAGGCCGCGCAGCTCGTGGGGTGGACGCCGTTCGGTGCGCCGTTCGCGGCACTCGCCTTCGCCGCCGACGGCGAGCTCGACGCCGCCCTCGTCCGGCTGGCCGTGCTCGCCGGCGGGCTCATCCTGCTCCTCGCGGCCTGGATCCCGATTGCGGTGGTCTCCGCCCAGAGCGTCGAACGCCCCGCCGATCCCGGGGCCGCGCGCACCGGTCTCGGGTGGTTCGAGCGTTTCGCCGCCCGCCCCTCTCAGGTGATCGCGGCGCGCCAGCTCACCTACTGGGCGCGGGATCCCCGATACCGGGTGGCGTTGTTCGCGATCCCGATCGCCCCAGCGGTGATGATGCTCGCCTTCTGGATCGCCGGAGCCGAGCTGAACGCCCTGTCGCTCGTGCCACTGCCCGTGATCCTCCTGCTGCTCGGATGGTCGCAGCACAACGACGTCTCCATGGACTCGACCGCCATCTGGGAGCACGTGGCCAGCGGAGTGCGCGGCCGCGCCGACCGCACCGGGCGCCTCGCCCCAGTGATGATGCTCGGCGTTCCGCTCGCGCTCATCGGGTCGAGCATCACGGTGACCGTGCTGGGGGACTGGCGGGTCCTGCCCGCGGTGATCGGGATGAACCTCGCGGTCCTCCTCGTGGCCTGCGCCGTCTCGAGCGTCTTCTCGGTCGCGATGCCGTATCCGGCGACCCGTCCCGGAGAGAGCCCCTTCGTGCAGCCGCAGTGGTCGGGTTCGGGCTCGGGTCTGGCGCAGACGCTGTCGATGCTGATCGCGCTCGCGCTGTCGGTTCCTCCTGTGTGGTTCTCCGTGCTCGCGATCATCGACGTCGCCTTCGTCGAGAACATCTGGGCGCTCGTGTTCGGCGTCGGCTACGGCGCCGTGGTGCTCGCGCTCGGCGTGCTGCTCGGCGGCTGGCTCTTCGATCGCAGCGGCCCCGAGCTGATCGCGGTCACCCAGGTCTTCGACTGAGGATGGGCGGCCCCGGCAGCTCCCGGGAGGTGGCCGCCTCGTCCGTTGGCGGCGGGGGTAGACTGGCCGCATGGGAATGTTCATGCGACGCGATGCAGACCCCGGCGCTCCCGCCGGAGGAACGGACGTCCTCGATCGAGAGCTCGAGAAGCTGCTCGAGGACGCGCAGATCGAGGACGGCGACCACGAGCGTTTCTCGCACTACGTCCCGAAGGACAAGATCCTCGAATCAGCGGTCACCGGAAAGCCGGTGCGGGCGCTGTGCGGAAAGAAGTGGACTCCCTCGCGCGACCCCGAGAAGTTTCCCGTGTGCCCGGACTGCAAGCGCGTCTACGAGCGGATGCGCAAGTAGCCTGCCCTCAGCCTGCTTCCGCGCGAGGCCGGGTGGCCGGGCGGCCGCTCGGGATCAGCGGTATTCGGTGGGGATGGCGGGATCGCCGCGGGTGAGGCTGCGTGCGACGATGGGCAGTTCCCGCGTGCGCGCTTCGTGACGAGACCGGGCGGCCGCGATTCCCGCGGCTCCGGTGCTGCCGGGCTGGACGACGCCGTCGACGACGAGCGGGGCGAGCACCTCGCGGGTGATGCCGGCGAGTTCCGCGCCCTCCGGCTCGCCGCCAGGACCGTCTCCCAGGAAGATCAGCTCGGCGGTCGCGACGCCCCGGTCGTCGTAGGCGCGACGCACGCTCTTGCGGCCGCCGACCGAGGCCTTCTCCGCGGACTTCTTCGCCACCGACACCCACTCGCCCGCCGCGTTCTCATGGGCGACGAGCTTGTACACCATGCCCATCGTCGGGGATCCTGAACCGACGACGACGGAGGTGCCGACGCCGAAGCTGTCGACCGGGGAGGCCGCGAGCGCCGCGACCGTGTACTCGTCGAGGTCGTTCGTGACGGTGATGCGGGTGCCGGTGGCGCCGAGCTCGTCGAGGAGCTGGCGCACGCGGGCGACGACGACCGGGAGATCGCCGGAGTCGATGCGCACCGCGCCGAGCTCGGGACCGGCGACCTCGACGGCGGTGCGCACGCCCTGCTCGATGTCGTAGGTGTCGACGAGCAGGGTCGTGCCGGTGCCGAGCGCGGCGATCTGGGCTTCGAAGGCCTCGCGTTCGGTCTCGTGCAGCAGGGTGAAGCTGTGCGCGGCGGTCCCCATGGTCGGGATCCCGTAGTTGCGTCCGGCCTCGAGGTTCGAGGTGGCGCTGAAGCCCGCGATGTAGGCGGCCCTGGCGGCCGCCACGGCGCTGCGCTCGCCGGTGCGCCGCGATCCCATCTCGGCGAGCGGTTTGCCGGCGGCGGCGTGGCGCATGCGGGAGGCTGCCGTGGCGACCGCGGAGTCGGAGTTGAGGATGCTGAGCGCCAGCGTTTCGAGCAGCACGCCCTCGGCGAAGCTGGACTCCACGATCACCAGCGGCGAGCCGGGGAAGAACACCTCGCCCTCGGGATACCCCCAGATCGTGCCGCCGAAGCGGAAGTCGGCGAGCCAGTCGAGGGTCTCGTCGCTCACGATCCGCTGTTCGCGGAGGAACTCGAGCTCCGGTTCCGCGAAGCGGAAGCGCTCGATCGCCTCAAGCAGGCGGCCGGTACCCGCCACGACGCCGTAGCGCCGCGCCCCCGCGAGGCGGCGGGCGAAGAGCTCGAAGACGCTGCGCCGGTGGGCGGTGCCGGCGCGCAGCGCGGCGTCGACCATGGTGAGCTCGTAGTGGTCGGTGAGCAGGGCCGTCGAGGTGTTCACGCGGACAGCCTATCCGGTCGCGGTGGCGTGCCGGGGGCCGTTCGGGGCCGGGGTTCGCCGCTGTGCTGCTGCTCCGCCGCGGCGTCACCGGGAGACGTCATCGGAAGTCGCGGGATGCGGTGCCGGCTGGGGCGGCGAGCGGTTCGAAGCTCTCGGCGATCACGTTGACGATCCCCTCGGGAGAGCGCTCCAGCATGCCCCGCACGAGCAGGGCGGGAGCGGATCGGGCGACGAGACGGTTGCGAAGCCACACGTCGCGCCAGGTGACGACGTTGACGCTGCCGGCCTCGTCCTCGAGCGTGACGAAGACGATGCCGCCGGCGGTGCCGGGTCGCTGGCGGTGCGTCACGAGGCCGGCGACCTCGACCACGGTGCCGGGGCGCGCGCGGGCGACGTGATCGGAGCGCACGACGCCGCGCGCGTCGAGGGTGTCCCGGAGCAGCGCCAGGGGGTGGGCGGTGAGCGGGATCCCGGTGCTCCAGAGATCCAGGGCGGTCTGCTCGGCGGGATCGAGCACGGGCAGCAGCGGGGGCTGGATGTGCACCGCGATGCCGGGCAGGAAGCGCTCTCTGTTGTCGGCCGCGGGAGCGGCGGACCAGAGCGCCTCCCGGCGTCCGATCCCGAGGCTCTCGCAGGCTCCCGAAGCGGCCAGCGCCTCGATCCGGGTACGGTCGAGGTCGGCGCGTCTGGCGAGGTCGGCGAGGCTCTCGAACGGGCCGCGCTCCCGGGCGCGCACGATGCGCTCGGCTGCGGCGGTCTCGATGCCGCGGACCGCGGTGAGGCCGAGGCGGGTCGCGAAGGCGCCATCCCGGCGATGCGTGGCGCTGGTGTCCCGTGTGCCCTCCGCGAAGGGTCCCACGGGCGGCTGCTCCCGCGCGAGGCAGGAATCGGGCCCCGTGGGCTGAGTCGCCGCGGGGTGGAACGGTTCGAGCGCGGCGTGCGCCTCCGAGCGCTGTACGTCTGGCGGGAGCACCTCCACTCCGTGCCGGCGGGCGTCCTGCACCAGTTCGCGGGGCGAGTAGAAGCCCATCGGCTGCGAACGCAGCAGGCCCGCGAGGAAGGCGGCCGGGTAGTGCAGCTTGAACCAGGAGCTCATATAGACGAGCAGCGCGAAGCTGAGGGAGTGGCTCTCGGCGAAGCCGAAATCGGCGAAGGACCGGATCTGCTCGTAGAGACGCGCCGCGTCCTCGTCGGAGATCCCATTGCGCCGCATGCCCGCGAAGAGCTTCGCCTGCAGGCTGTCGATGCGCTCCTGGCCGCGTTTGGACCCCATGGAGCGGCGCAGCAGGTCGGCGTCCTCCGCCGAGCAGCCACCGATCGCGGTGGCCATCTGCATCAGCTGCTCCTGGAAGATCGGTACGCCCAGCGTGCGTTCGAGCACCGGAGCGAGCCGCGGATGCGGGTAGGTGACGGGCTCCTGTCCGCTGCGCCGGCGCAGGTAGGGGTGCACCGCTCCGCCCTGGATGGGGCCGGGGCGGATGAGCGCGATCTCGATGACGAGGTCGTAGAAGCGGCGGGGTTTCAGCCGGGGCAGCGTGTTCAGCTGTGCGCGGCTCTCCACCTGGAAGACCCCGACAGCATCGGCCCGGCAGAGCATGTCGTAGACGCCCGGCTCTTCGCGCGGGATCGTTTCGAAGGTCCACCGCTCGCCGGTGCCGGCGGCGACGAGGTCCATCGTCTTCTGCAGCGCGCTGAGCATGCCCAGGCCCAGCATGTCGAACTTGACGAGGCCCATCGCCGCGCAGCTGTCCTTGTCCCACTGCAGCACGGTGCGGCCGTCCATGCGCGCGTGCTCGATCGGGCAGACTTCGCCGACGGGGCGCTCCGTGAGCACCATCCCTCCCGAGTGGATGCCCAGGTGGCGGGGCGCGGTGAGGAAGCGGCCCGCCAGCCGCTGCACGGGGAGCGGGATCGGGCTCTCGGGGTCCTCCTCGATGCCGCTCCAGCGCTCCACGCTCTTCGTCCAGGCGCGCTGCTGGCCGGCTCCGAAGCCGAGGGCCTTCGCGGCGTCGCGGATCGCTGCCTTCGGCCGGTAGCTGATGACGTTGGCGACCTGGGCGGCGTTGCGCCTGCCGTAGCGCTCGTAGACGTACTGGATGATCTCCTCGCGCCGCTCCGAGTCGAAGTCGACGTCGATGTCGGGCTCTTCGTCGCGCATGCTCGACAGAAAGCGCTCGAAGGGGAGGTCGTAGAAGATGGAGTCGACGGCGGTGATGCCGAGCACGAAGCAGACGGCCGAGTTCGCGGCAGAGCCGCGCCCCTGGCACAGGATCCCGCGCTCGCGGGCTTCGCGAACGAGGTCGTGCACGATGAGGAAGTAGCCCGGGAAGTCTTTCTCCGCGATCACCCCGAGTTCCCGTTCGAGCCGCGCGCGGCTCGACTCGGGGAGCGGGGAGCCGTAGCGGCGTTCCGCGCCCTCCCAGACGAGCCGGCGCAGCCACTCCATCTGGGTGATGCCGGAGGGAATGTCGAGCCGGGGCAGCCGAGGGCGGGCGGCTTTGAGCGGGAAGGCGAGTTCTCGCGCGAGCGGCACGGTGCGGGCGACGGCATCGGGGTAGTCGCGGAAACGGCGGAGCACTGCGGCCCCGCTGCGCAGGTGGGCGGACCCGGTGGCGGCCAGATACGGGTCGAGTTCGTCGAGGCTGCGTCGTGCGCGCACGGCCGACATGGCCTCGGCGAGCGGCGCCTGAGCGCGGCTCGCATAGTGGACGTTGCCGGTGACGAGGGCGGGAAGCCCGCGGTCCGCCGCGAGCGCGGCGAGCCGGGCATTGCGCGAGTCGTCACCGGGGTGACCCTGGTGGCTGAGCTCGACGTAGACGTTGTCCTCGCCGAACAGTGCGGCGAGCCGGTCGAGCTCGGCCCGTGCGGCGGTCTCGGCATCGGCTCGATTCGAGGGGGCAGGGTGTGAGGCGCCCGCGGCTTCGAGCGCGCGTCGCACGGAGCCTTTGCGGCAGCCGGTGAGGATCACCCACTCGCCTGCGGCTGCCTCGGCGAGCTCTTCCAGCGTGTAGACCGGCCGGCCCTTCTCCCCGCCCGCCAGCTGGGCCTCGGTGATGGCGCCCGCGAGGCGATGGTATCCCTGCGTGCCGCGGGCGAGGACCAGCAGGTGCGCACCCGCCGGATCGGCCGCCCCCAGTTGCGGGGCGTCGAGTCCGAGGGAGAGTTCGGCGCCGTAGACGGTGAGCAGAGGCTTCCCGCCGGACTCGGCAGCCGCGCGCGCCTGCGCCTCGGCGGCCTCGGCGAACAGGGCCGCGCCGTAGAGGCCGTCGTGGTCGGTCAGCGCGAGACCGTCGAGACCCAGCCGCGCGGCCTCGGCGACGAGCTGCTCGGGTGAGGAGGCGCCGTCGAGGAAGCTGTAGTGGGAGTGGGCGTGAAGCTCGGCATAGGGCACCTCGGCCTCTGCGTCGGCCTCGGCGACCGGGCCTGCTGCCGGTGCCCGCGGCACCGTGCCGGGGGCGGGAACCGGGACGGGCGTGGGGGCGGAGACCGGCCCGCGCACGGCATCAGCGGCCGCCGCGGGGCCGCTCTCGGGACCTGTGCCGGCCGGCGGCGCGGGCGTCGGCTCGGGGCCGGGGCCGCGGAGTGAGAGCCGTCGCTCGAACTCGTGCCACGGGAGGGGGGAGTTGCTCCACTTCATCGCAGGATCCTCAGTCGTAGTGTCCCTCGGCGAACCACTCTCCGCCCGAGTAGAGCAGCAGCCAGGCATCGCCGTCCTCCAGCTGCAGTTGCAGCCTGAAGCGGGCCGGGGTGCCTCGCCACCAGCGCTCGCGGATCGCCCAGGGGCGCGACCAGCCGAGCGCCGGGGCGTGGAGCGTGGTGCCGTCGATGCCGAGCCTGGCGGGATCGGCGGAGAGACGGTCTTCGTCATCGACGTGGACCGGCCGGCCGGCCGCGTCGCTGAGTCGCGCTGGAATCGGCTGCGGGAACACGCTGCTGGGTTTCGGCCCGGGGAGGGCGCCCGGCCAGGGACCCGCTGCCGTGCTCGGCGAATCGCGCGGAGCCTCGGTTCCCCACGGGGCGAAACGCTGACGTTCGGCGAGCAGCCGCCCTCCGCGCAGCTCCTGGGTGCCGACACCGCTGTGACCGAGCCGGCTCTGTGCTCGGCTGAGGTGGTGGTGCACCCGTTCGTCGGGCTCGGTGCTCCACAGGCCCGGCTCGTGCGCTGCCGCACGGTCGGTGTGGACCGGGACCAGGCGCACGTGGGCGATGCCGGCCGACTCCCGGCCGTCCCCGTCCGGGGCTCCCGCTGCTCCGGACGGTGCCGAGATCGCGGAGGCCTGCCAGCGGATCCGGTTGACCACGTCGGGAGCGGTGAAGTGCCGCGGGTGACTCCAGACCCGCTCGTGGCGCACGCCGATGTCGTCGGTGAGCTCGACTCGCAGGGCGGTGCACACCAGCCGATCCCGCGTCAGCCCCGAGAGCATGCGTTCGGCGAGCGACATGCAGGCAAAGGCGAGCTGCTCGGTGCTGTCGAGCGGGGGTTCGAGGGCGAGTTCGGCGTGCAGCTCCTGGGCGGGGTCTCTGCGCACCGGCGGCGGACGCTCGCCGGTGCGCAGAGACGCCGGCGGGTCCGAAGCGCTCGCGCACCGCCTCCTCTGGCAGTGCGGCGAGCGCACCCAGCGTGCGGATGCCGAGACCGTGCAGCACCTCCGCGAAGTCCGGGTCTGCGGCCCGCGCCACCGGCAGCGGGCTGAGGAACGCGGGGGAGGTGCCGGGCGGCACGATATGCACGCCCGGCCGGGGTGAGACGATGCCCGGATCCGTCGACAGCGCCCTGGCCGCCTGCTCCGCGGCGAAGCGCCCATCGGCGATCCCCACTCGCGCCTCGGGGAGGGCCGACTGCTCTGCCAGGCGCAGGATGACCTCGGCTGCTTCGTCCTCGCCGCCGTAGTAGCGGGCCGGACCGCGCGCGCGGAGCGCGCACAGGCCCGGACGCAGCGGTTCGACGCCCGGCACCAGTCGCTCCAGGGCCGCCAGCACCGGCGCGAAGCGCCGCTCGTCGACCTCCGGATCGTGCGGGTGCATGCGCAGCTCGGGGCAACGCGCCTGCGCCTCGCTCTCCCGCAAGCCGAGGCGCACGCCCTCGGCCCGGGCCTCGACCGAGCAGGCCGCTACCCGGCGCTTGGCGATGAGCGCGAGGGGTGCCCTCGCCTCCGCGTCCGTGGCTCCGCGCGGCACTGAGCGCAGAGACTCCGTGGACTGCGCCTGCTCCGTGGACTGTGCATGCTCGATGCGGTGAGCGTGCACCGGCCAGTCGGGGATCCAGAAGACGATCACCCGTTCGGCCGTGGCCGGCTCGGTCTGCGCGCCGGCGGCGACCGCCGCCCGGCCGTTCATCGTGGCACCAGCCGGTGTACTCCGGCGACGGCGGGATCGGGCGAGATGCTGGCGACCGTGCGGCCCGGCGCCGTGCGGCTCGGGGTCGTGCGGCTCGCGGCGCGGCTGCCTCGTGCGATCGTCCCGCTGGCGGCGGTCCCGTCCGCGACCGTCCCGCCCGCGAAGCGGACGACGTGCTCGCGCGTGCCCAGTCGGTCACGGCTCTGCACCGTGAGCTCACGGTCTTCGAGCATTCCCCTCCCGCGACCGAGGCCGTGCCAGCGGGAGGACACCACGTGGAGGGTGCTTTCGGCGCGTGGCCAGCTCCCGAGCGCGACCAGGGTCGAACCATGCTCTCTGAGCCGCGCCGAGATGCGCTCCGCTTCTCCTGGCCTGGGCTGCGCCGGTGCGTGCAGCGCCACCACTGTCAGCACTTCGCTGAGCGCTCCGGCGATCCCCAGAGCGTCCTCGCCCGGATGGGGGATGAGCACGCAACGGTCGAGTGCGAGCCCCAGCTCGGCGGCGGCTTCTGCCCCGAATGCCGGACAGCCGATCACCCCGCACCAGGAGCCCGCCGCAGAGGCGTCTGCGAGCAGCGCCAGGGCCAGCTGCTGCGAGCCCTGCACCGCGTAGCTCGCACCGCGGCGCAGGGCGCCGTCGGGGAAGAGGGGTCGCAGCCCCGGAGCCGTGGGGAGGGCGCGATCGTCGAGCCGCAGCGGCTGCATCTCGGCGATGCGCTGCTGCAGCGAGCGGACGGTCGCTGCGGAAGACATGGAGCAATATTCGAACATATGTTCGAATAAGTCAAGCCGGTGCGAGGCGTCGCGCAGCACGTCCGGCGGCGTGCGAATACGTCGTAGGATGGGAGGGATGAACGAGGACGAGCTAGACGATTACGAGCGCGAGGCCGAGCTGTCGCTGTTCCGGGAGTACCGCGACATCGCCAGCCAGTTTCGCTACGTGGTCGAGACCGAACGCCGGTTCTACCTCGCCAATGAGGTCGAGCTGCAGCGGAGGGACGCTGGAAGCGACTTCTACTTCGAGCTCTCGATGACGGATGTGTGGGTGTGGGATGTCTACCGCGCCGATCGCTTCGTGAAGTCGGTCCGCGTGCTCACCTTCAAGGACGTCAACGTGGAGGAGCTCTCGGCTCGCGAGTTCTCGCTGCCCCAAGAGCTGGCGCTCGACGAGTAGCGGCCGCTCCGCGGTGTGCGCGGTGCTCCGCACGGAGGCAGAGCTTCGTCCACAGCGGGGATGATCCGGGATCCGCCGGAAACCTCTCAACAGATGCGGGAGCGGCGTCCCGCGCAGCGCGGCCCCGTGCGAGAGTCGGTGCATGCTCACCACACGCTTCCGGCTGCTGCTCGGCCGACTCCGGCTGTTGCCCGGCCGCCTCGCGCCGCTGCTGCTCGCGCCCGCGCTGCTCGCGCCCGGAGCGACGGCGTCCGCTCCCGTCGCGGATCCCCGCCCGGTGCTTCTCGCGGATCCCCGCCCGGTGCTCGGCGAGCTCACGCCCTTCGCGGCTGATGCGCCCGCGGCCACCCCGCTCTGGGTGCCTCCGCTCTCCGGGCGACTCGACATCACGGGACCGTACCGGGCTCCGCCCCATCGCTACGGGGCCGGCCACCGGGGCATCGACCTGAGGGCCAGTCCGGGCGACTCGGTCGTCGCCCCGGCCGCCGGCACGGTCACCTTCTCGGGCCGGGTGGTCGATCGGGAAGTGGTGTCGGTCCGGGTCGATGAACGCACCGTGTACTCGCTGGAGCCCGTGCGCGGCGGCGTCGTGGCCGGAAGCCAGGTGGCGGCTGGCGCGCTGCTCGGCGAGGTGGACCGGGGCGGGCACTGCGGCACGGAATGCGTGCATCTCGGGGTGCGGGTGGAGGGGGAGTACGTCACCCCGTTGCGGTACCTCCTGCCCCGGCCCCGCTTGCTCCCGACGGGTGGCGAGCCCCCGTGACCGGTGCCGGGACGAGCGGTGCCCGGCTCGACCGGTGAACTCCAAGGCCCTGCAGCGCGGCCGCGGTCCTCCGAGGTGCGCCTGTCGCCGTGGAGCTCTCTCTGAGAGCTCGGCGCAGGGGCCGGCGGCGCGCGCGGGGCTCAGGCGCGCGGGTGGGCTCTCCGGTAGCTCTCTGTGAGCCGTTCGGCCGAGACATGTGTGTAGATCTGGGTGCTCGAGAGGCTCGAGTGCCCGAGCATCTCCTGCACGACTCGCAGCTCGGCACCGCCATCGAGCAGGTGCGTGGCCGCCGTGTGCCGCAGGGCGTGCGGTCCGCGCGGACCCCCGCCGGGCTCCTGCTGGAGCTCCCGGGACACGAGCCGGTACACGGCGCCCGGGCTGAGTCTGCCGCCCCGGTTCCCGAGGAGGAGCGAGACGCCGTCAGCGGGCTCGGCGCGGGCGGCGAGCGCCGGCCGGGCCTCGCCGAGGTAGCGTTCGAGCACCCGGGCCGCGGGTGCGCCGAGCGGCACCACGCGCTCCTTGCCGCCCTTGCCGAGCACCCGCACGGTGCGTTCCCTGCGATCGAGGCCGGCGATGGGCAGTGAGCAGAGCTCCGAGACGCGCAGAGCGGTCGCGTAGAGCAGCTCGAGCACGGCCTGGTCGCGGATCTGCGCGGGGTCGCCGGACTCGGCGCGGCGCGCGGCGCGGTCCAGGATGCGGGTCATCTGCTCGTCTGCGAGCACGCGGGGCAGTTCGCGGGGAGCCTTGGGCGTGCGGAGCCGTGAGGCGGGATTGCCGGGCACGAGCCTTCGGCGTTCGAGCCACGCGCCGAAGGACTTCAGTGTCGCCACGTTGCGGGCGAGCGTTGCCGGAGCGAGGCCGCGCTGCTGCCGATCCCAGAGCCATCCGCGGAAGAGCTCGAGGTCGCAGTCGGAGACCGCGGGCTCGCGTTCGGGCGTGTCGCCCGAGAGTTCGGGGGCCGAGAGCGGGCTGTCGCCTGCGGCGTGACGTGACGCGGACCCGTGCGCCGCCCCGGGCACTGCCGCGAGCGACGCCCGGGCGAAACGAGCGAGGTCGAGCAGGTCGCGCCGATACGCGCGCACCGTGTGCTCCGAGTACCCGTACTCGTACTGCACGGCGTCGAGGAAGGCTGCGATCGCCGCTGTCAACTGCATGTGCTCATTCTCGCCGAGTCGGCCTTGTGCGGGCAGGGCCTGTGCCGGTGTTTCGCGTTGGCGGCGGGTGCCGCTTCAGCTTCCGGCCAGGCTCATGCTCTGGGCGTATCTGATGCCGAGCTCGAAGCGTGACGCCACGCCTGCGGCGGACATGGCCTCGGAGACCCGCCGGCTCACCGTGCGCATCGAGAGCCCCAGTGCCTCCGCGATCCGCGCATCGGTCCACCCGAGCGACATGAGGCTCAGCACCTCGGCCGCTCCGCGCGCGTAGGACTCCCATGGGAGCGCCGAGACCCAGTGGTCGTCGAAGACCCGTTGCAGCGGGGCGACGATCGAGGAGCGGCGCGTCAGGAAGTAGCTCTCTTCCTTCGAGTCGGGCTCTGCCGCCGAGAGCACCGCTGCGGAGCGGTTGTACACCGCGAAGAGGAACGGCGATGAGCGTACGCGCACATCCACTCCCTCCCCGGCGACGAACCGCGCGAGTTCGTGCAGCGGTCCTTCGGCGTCGCGGGGAGGGAGCAACAGTCGGATCTGCACGGTGCCGGTGCTCAGGACGTGATGCAGCAGCTCCGACTCGATCTCGCTGCTCCAGTCGGTGGTGTCGAGTTCGGGGAGGTCGGGAACGACCAGGTCCATCCTGAGCGGTGCCGAGCCGCGCTCGTGGAGCAGATTCCACCAGTGCTGCCAGAAGCCGTTGTAGCCGTAGAGCACCTGCTCGCCGGTGACGAGCCCTTCCGCGTGGAGCCACTGCTCGTAGTGGGATTGCAGGATCGCCAGCGACTCGGGCGGGAAGTCCACCGATCCGTATTCCGGCCGCTGCAGCGTGAGGTATCCGTTCTCGATCATTCCGAGTCCCGCATCGACCAGTGCGTCGACCATGCGCCGGTGCCGTGCGTCCGCCGGGTAGCGCCGCAGACCGAGCCGGCTCACTTCCTCGTAGTCGCGGTGCAGTTTGATGGGCAGAGCGTGCATCTCATCCACGCAGGAACGGTAACACAGACGGAGTCCAGGAATATTCATCGGCCGGTTGTGCTCGCCGGACGGGCCTGGGAGCGCAACCGGCCGATGTGCGGTGGGCGCGAGCTATGGGGTGTCGTGCCGATCGGCGGCCCGCGCCGAGGGGGTGGCACGTCGCGCGCGTGCCAGCGCCCATGCGCCGGCCGCGAGCGCGAGCAGGGCCGCCGGGATGAGTGCCGGGGCCGCTTCAGGCGCGCCTGTCCGTGCCAGTCCGCCGGTCGCCTGGGGCGTGTCTGCGGGCGGCTCGTCGCTCGGCCGCGGGGCGTCGTCCGCCTCATCGGGCTCGGTCTCCTCGGGCACGGGTGCCTGATCCGGCAGGACCTCGATGGGGAACTCCCGTGTGCTCTCCCCTGCGGCGTTCTGCGCGCGCACCGTGATGCGGTAGGCGCCGGCTGCGGTCGGCGTGCCGTCGATCGCGATCTCCTCGCGGAGAGCCGAGCTCAGCTCTGCCCAGTCCACTTCGGCGTCGGAGCCGACGGAGGTCACGGTTACCTGCATGTCGTCTGACGGGGTGGCGCGCACGAGCCACGCGACCGGTGCGCCGACGCGGATGTCCGGCGTTGTTGCTGCGTCGTCGAGTCGTTCGAGCGTGATGGACGGCGCGTCGTAGACCTCGATGCGGAGCGTGCGCGATTCGCCCTCGGCTGAGGGACCGACGGTGATCTCCCACGATCCCTCCGCCTCGGGAACGCCGCTCAGGGAAGCGGCGGCGCCGTCGAAGCTCAGTCCCGGGGGAAGCTCGCCGGCGATCGCGAGCGGATCGCCGCCGGGTGCCATCTGGGCAATGCTCAGTTCCGCGTGCTGCTGGAGCGGGATACGCAGCACTTCGCCGTCGTGGTAGGCGAAGTGCGGATCGCCGCTCACTTCGAGCCGCAGCTCGGAGGAGCTTTCGCGCGCATCCTCCGCGGAGGGGTGGGGGCTTTGCTCGGAGACGCGGATCACGGTCACACCTGCTGCCGTCGGGGTACCCAGGAGCCGGGGCGAACCGTCCTGGTCGTGCTCGATGCGCAGGCCGCCGGGCTTATCTCGGGCGCCTCCGTGCTCGTCCAAGAACTCGACCGAGTAGGCCGCGTCGGTGCCGGGTTCGGCGACGAGCGGGATCGACACGGGGTCGCCGACACGCACCGAGTATCCCGCAGCTGAGGGGAATACCGTGGGGGCGGGGTCGATCTGGATCTTCGCCTCGGTGGGCGCCGCCCCCTCGCCCGTGAAGCTCAGCGTGAAGGTTCCCACTTCCGTCGGGATTCCCGCCAGGGTGCCGGTTGCCGGGTCGAAGGCGAGTCCGGGAACTTCACCGTTCGCGAGGGTCACCGCGTCACCGAACTCGCTGGTGCCGGCGAGGACCACCGAGTACGGGCGGCCCGCGAATCCTTCCGGTAGCTCAGGGCTCTCGTCCGCGCTCTTTCCTGCGAGCGAGGCCGCCGCGACCGGTGCGGTTTGCTGCGATAGGTACGTCTGGCTCTCGTACCTCATGGCACCGCCGTTCTCGTAGGCGGCGAAACTGAGCTTGCGCCCGACCGCGTCCTCGGTGATCCGGTAGTCGCGGTCGGTGGCGCCGGCGATCTCACGATCGTCCGCGAACCACTGGTAGCGCACGTCGAGGGGAGGGTCGCCCGCGGGCTCGATGAAGTGCACTTCGGCGGAGACGGTGTCGCCGGGCTGCGGGGAGAGGCTGCCTGGCCGGGTCGTCACGCGGAACGGAGCACCCGGTTCGAGGACGGTCGCGCCCTGGGCGATGCAGGACTTGCGTTCGCGGCTGTTCACATTGGCGACGGTGGTCGAGACCGGCTGGCCTGCACTGTTCTTCTTCGCCACGGTGAGCGGGCCGTTGAACTTCCACACCCGGCCGAGTGCGGTGCCGCTCTTCCAGTTGCCGAACGCGGTCACCGCGGGCACGCTGACGACGGCCATACCCCACTTGCCGGCCGGAACCTCCATCGTGATGGTGCGCGAGTCGGTTCTGCTGTTCGTGTTGGCGTACTCGACGTGGCCGTTGATCTTCACGCCGACCTTGGTGCCCGATTCCTTCGACTCCTGCTCGATGCTGCCCTCGATGCCCAGGCCGACCGCCCACTGGTCGGTGTGCTGCTGCTCGGTCGTGACGCTCTGGGTGACGGTTCCCGAACCGTTCGAGTTGTCGATGCCCTGCCACCAGCCGCCGGCCACGCAATCGAGGCTGACCGTCGATTCGGAGAACACCGTCGCCTCCTTCGCGGGGTCGAGAGCGATGGCATCCGGAAGGAAGTACCCGTCGCTCGTCGCTTCGTTGTGCTTGCCGACGTAGTTCATCGCGAGGTCGAGCGGCCGTGTCCAGAGGTTCTTCCCGGTGAAGGCTTTGAACGGTGCCCGTCCGTGGAAGGCGGCAGCGCCGAGCGCCATGCGCTCGCGCAGGAACCCCCACTCGGTGCGGTCCTCGGTGTCGTTCAGCACCGAGAACTGCAGGCTCGGGTTCCGCTCGGCGGCATCGCCCGCGCAGTCCGGGGTGATGCCGCGGGTGCGTCCGTTCGGGTTCTTCGGCTCCGCGCCGTCGAATCCGGCACCCTGGCTGAACAGGCAGTGCTGCGGGTACTTCCAGCTCCTCAGGATGAAGATCGGGGAGTCGTGGTCGTCCCTCAGATTGGCCTCCGGATCGGTGTCGTCGCGCTGCGCGGTGAGATCGGTGCTCGCGGGGGCGGTGGACAGCGGCTCGATCACCCAGTTCTTACTGGCATCGTTATTGCACTTCGTCCACTGCACGCCGTGCTCGTGCCCGTCGTTCTTGCCGCCTTCCGTGGCGAGACAGCTGGTCCCACGCGGCCCCTCGATGCGGACGGTGCCGGGGTACACCGGACTCGGGACGAGGTTCCAGCTCTTTCCCGGAGGGGCGGCGAAGCCGTCGCTGCCCACGCCGATGGACAAGGCCCTGCCCGCTCCCTGCCCGTCCGCGGCCTGCGCGTCGCCGGCGTCCGTGAAGACGGTGAGCGGCAGCGCCAATGCCCCGCAGATCGCGACTGAAAGCAGCAGGCGTGCCGTTCGTCTCGAGCCTCGTCCCCGGTGGGTCTGCGTCACGTCGATACTCCTTTGATCTCTGCGCCGGTTGTGGTCACTCCGAGGATCGTATGGCGCGGCGCGGCGTGGTCCGCGCGGATGGCGCATAGTCGCCATCCGGCGCTGTCAGCCTCTGCGGATCAGCGACCATCCGGTCTCCGCCCTGCCCCGGGCCTCGCGACGCTCCACCGTCCCGAGCAGCTCGAGCTCGACGAGGGCCGCGTGTGCCTCGGCGAGGGTGAGCCCCGCCCGGCGGGCGACGTCCAGCGCGGTCCGCGCACCGCGCAGGGGCAGAGCGTCGAGTGCGCGCCGGTGATCCGCTGGCGGCCGCGCCGATCCTCCCGTTCCGCTCTGATCCTGAGGGCCCGCGGCTCCCGCATCCGGGGCCCGGCCGGTCGGCTGGCGCTCGCCGTCGTGCGGGCCCGCCGACGGCCTGCCGGGCTCCGGTGCGAAGAAGGCCGGCCCGTCGAGCTGTTCGAGGAACTCGCACAGCTCGGCACCGTTGGTGACGAGGGTCGCACCGTAGTCCCGGATCAGCCGGTGGCAGCCGGCTGAGGCGGCGCTGGTGACGGGGCCGGGCACCGCCGCGAGACCGCGCCCCAGCTCGGCCGCGTGCCCGGCGGTGTTGATGCTGCCAGAGGTCGCCCCCGCCTCGGTCACGAGGGTCGCCCGGGTGAGCGCGGCGATGGAGCGGTTGCGCTGCAGGAAGCGCCAGCGCGTCGGAGTGGAGCCCGGCACCATCTCCGAGCAGACCGCGCCGGACGCCGCGATCCGGTCCAGCAGGCTCTCGTGCGCTCGCGGGTAGGGCACATCGGCGCCCCCGGCCAGCACGGCGACCGTGGGGGAGTCGAGCGCCAGCGCCGCGCGGTGCGCGGTCGCGTCGATCCCGTAGGCGGCTCCCGAGACCACGGTCGCGCCCAGCGTGCAGACGGCCTCGGTGAGCTCGGCCGTGATGTGCGAACCGTAGGAGGTGCAGGCCCGGGCCCCCACGACCGCGAGTGCCGCGCGGCCCAGCAGGGCGGGGTCTCCGCGCACCCAGAGCGCCGGAGGAGCGTGGTCACCGAGGTCGCCGATCGCCCTCGGCCAGTCGCTCGCCTCCGGCGTGACCACCCGCATTCCGCGCTCCACGCCCGCCTGCAGATCTGCGAGCGTCGCCGCGCGGTCGAGGCGCAGCCGCCACCGCTCCAGCCCCCGCCGGAGCGCCGGGCCGGCAGGCTCCTCGCCCGTGCGCTCCCGCACGAGATCCCGCACCCGCGCGGCCGAGGCATTCGCCGCCAGCTGCTCCAGCGCCGTCACCGGGCCGAGCGCGCGGAGGAGACCGCCCGCGAGCGAATCGCCGGGCTCGACGAGCCGGGACCAGACGATCCGGGCGAGCAGCACGTCTCCGGCGTCCGGTGACGGATCGGCGCTCGCCGTAGCGACCGTGCCGGGGGCGCCGTCGGCGGGCCGGCCCCGGTCTTCGGGATCGTCTCGGGAGCAGCCGGGCATCGCGATGCCGTGCGTGAGTCGCTCGAGCAGCGATCGCATCTCGGCATCCGCCCGGATCCGGAGCTCTGCAGCGTTCACGGTGCATCACCCCCGCGTAGCACGAGGGCCTGCGCGATCTCGGCACGGCCCGGGCGATCTCGTTCCGCGAGATCCGCGATGCTCCAAGCGACGCGCAGGACCCGGTCGTAACCCCGCAGGGTCAGCGAGCCGAGTGCCAGCGCACGGTCGAGCACCGCGGTGTCCGCGCGCGGGAGTCTGCCGCTGCCTCCGCGCAGCCAGTTGCCGGGCACCTCGGAGTTCACCTCCCATGGCGTGCCGCGCAGCCGCTCCGCCGCCCGGCTGCGAGCCGCGGCGACGCGCTCGCGCAGTTCGAGGCTGGTGGGAGCCGGACCCCCGACGTCGAGCTGCAGCACGCTCGACACCCGCCGCACGCCGAGTCGCAGGTCGATGCGATCGTGGAGCGGGCCCGAGATGCGCTGCAGGTACTTGATGCGCGTGCCAGGCGAGCAGCGGCACTGCTCGGCGGTGTCGGGCGAGCCCGCGTTGCCGCAGGGGCAGGGGTTGGCGGCGAGGACGAGCTGGATCTTCGCGGGGAGCGCGGTGCGCAGCCTGGCGCGGTGGATCTCGATCCGCCCCGATTCGAGCGGCTGGCGCAGCGCATCCAGCACGCTGCGGGGGAACTCCGGCGCCTCGTCGAGGAAGAGCACGCCGTGGCAGGCGCGGGTGATGGCCCCAGGCCGCACTCCGCCGCCGTCGCCGCCGCCGACGATCGAGACCACCGACGCGGTGTGGTGCGGTGCCTCGAATGGCGGGCGCCGTACGAGACGGGTGAGCGGCACTCCGCCGAGCGCGGCGATGCTGCTCGCGGTGAGCGATTCGCTCGGGGAGAGATCGGGAAGGATCGAGGGCAGACGCGAAGCCAGCAGCGTCTTTCCGGCGCCGGGCGGGCCGAGCATGGAGAGATGATGGCGCCCGGCCGCCGCGACCACGAGTGCCTCGACCGCCTCGGGCTGACCGACCACGTCTGCAATGTCGAGCGCGTCGCTCTCGCCGGCTTGCCGCGTCTCCGGAGACGGGTCCGGGGCCGCGGCCGGGGTCGCGGCTGCGGCGCCGCGCTCGCCGCGGTGCCACGCCACGGCGCTCGCGAGGTCGGGCACGGCGACGACCTCGATGCCGGGCACCAGCGCCGCTTCCGCCCCGTTTGCCGCCGGCACCATCACCCGTTCGAAGCCGAGTTCACGGGCTGCGAGCACGGCGGGCAGCAGGCCTGCGGGGCGGCGCAGCTCACCGTCGAGCCCGAGTTCGCCGAGGTGCGCCACTTCGGGCAGCCGCCGCGCGGGCAGGTGCTCCGAGGCGGCCAGAGCTGAGAGCGCGATCGCGAGGTCGAAGCCGGAGCCCTGTTTGGGCAGCGACGCCGGGCTGAGGTTGATGGTCAGCAGGCATCGTTACCTGCCAGCCTGTCGTCTCCGTCGGCGGTAGGGCGTAGGGTTCCCGCATGCCTGGTTTCAGTCCTCGAGTCGGGTGGCGTGTAGCCGACGATGTTGCCTGCGCGCTTGCGCGGGCGGTCCTGGGCAGCCCGACCGCGACCGTGCGCTACATCGACGAGGTCTACGGACGAGAGCCGGGCAGGGTGTACTTCATCCACGTCGCGGACCGGGAGGGGCCAGTGGTCCGCCGCAAGGTCCTGCCGTTGGAGCTCGATCGGTTGCGCAGTGCCCACGGTGCGCAGCTCGACCTTGCGGTGACGCGAATGATGCTCGCTGATTGCCTGAATGCGCCGTAGACGCACGAAAGCACCCCCTCCCGGCCCGAAGGGCTAGGAGGGGGTGTAGTCGTGTGGGGTAGGGCTGTCAGCGTGCGTAGCGGGGTTCGTAGTGGGGTGTGGCTTCGCTGCCGAGCATCCACTTCTCGAAGGAGGGCCAGCGGCGGCCGAGGTGGCGGGCGAGGGCGTACCAGGCCCAGATCACCAGGGCGGTGAGGGCTGCCTGGATCAGCCACGCCGCGGTGACTCCGACGAGCGGGACACCGCCGGCGGCCGCGGCTTCGACGAGCACGCCATCGATCCAGGCAAGGGCCGCGGCGATCCCCGGGACTGCGGCGATCAGGCGCGCGAGCAGCACACCGATCAGGGCGGGCACGACGGTGCGCACGACGGCGGTGCGGGTGTCGGTCGTCTTGGTGGTCACGGTTTCTCCTTCGCAGGGTTGAGGGTGTCTTCGATCTCTTCACGCCATTCGGCGGAGTCGTCGAGGTGCTTGTTCAGGGTGCGCCGCACTTCGCCGATCTCCCGACCCAGGTCGATCGTTCGGCTGTCGACTCGTCCCAGGTCTCGGCGCATGCCGCGGAACTCTGCCATGACCGCAGCCTGGTTGTGGTCGATGTTGTCGCGCAGGTTGTAGGTTTCCCCGGTCGGGAGGGTGTGCGAGTTCGCTACCTGCTCCTCTGCGGACTCCGCGGCCTTCTTCGCGCGCCGCGTATCGAAGCTGATCTTCCCGATGAGGGCTGCCAGGACGACCTGCGCGGCACCGATGACGGCGACCATGACGGGTTCGCTCATTCGTCTCGCCTTCCGTAGCGGTCGGCCAGCCACTTCGCGCCGGTGATCGCGCCGAGGATCGCGAGCGCTACGCCGCCGCCGGCGAGGATCACCGCGAGGTCGTTCACCGCTGCATCTTCCGTGCGTCGGCGATGAGCTCCTGAAGCGTCTTCGGCGTCAGCCACACCTCGGGGGTGCCGATCGCCTTGAGGTTCGCCGCTTCCTCTGCGTTCTGCAGGATCACGAACCCGCCAGTGGGGCCCGCGTAGACGCCGTGCTTGCCGTGCTCGGTGGAGCGGTAGATGATTCCGCGCATGTCTTCTTCTCCTTCGGTGGTGCCGGTGAAGATCACCGGGTTCATGGTTCTCGGGTTGATCCAGTTGCCGCCGTTCCAGTACTCGTCCCAGCGCAGCTCCCAGTGGATGTGCACGCCGGTCGACCAGCCGGTGTCACCGGCCCCGCCGATGCGCTGACCGGCCTTCACTACCTGCCCCGCAGCGACCTCGATCGTGTCGAGGTGCGCGAGGTGCGCGATCAGGCCGTCTGCGCGGCGGATCCTGACGACTTTCGCTTGGCCGTTCGCCCAGATGTCGGTTCCGGGCAGGCGTCCTGACGCGCCGTCGCCGCCGGCGAAGATCACGACCCCGTCGAACGGAGCGATCACTGCGTCGCCTCTCTGGGCGGCGAGGTCGATGCCCATGTGGGTTCCGCCGCGGGTGCCGGCCTCTTCGGTGATTACCGGGTTCAGGGACGGCCAGAGCACGATCTGATCTGTCGCCATGCCCCCTCCTTTCACAGGTGCAAGCCCCTCACGGGGAGGGGCCGAGGATGGATTGGACGCCGGCGAGGATCATCGCATCGGTGATCACGTCGGGTCTGGCACCGGCACGCGGAGACCGCTCCGGAGGCGAAGGCTCGCCGCTCCCAGCCTCCTCTCCTGGGAAAGCGAGGAGGTTGGGAGCCACCAGATTGTGGCTCCCTTCGGAGTGGTCGATCAGACGTAGTTCGGGGTGGTGCTGATCGTTCCGGTGCCGCCGTTGACTGCCGAAAAGTTGGCTCGGAACATGTTCGCGAAGATCCACACCTCGGAGGTGCCGGCGTTCGCGTAGACGCCGACGCCTAGATTGCCGGGACGGCTCGTCGCGTGGTTGCCGGTGATGCCGATGCGGCGGGCATAGCCTGTCACGCGGATGCAGCCTTCGGTATTCGTGGCGGCGTACCAGTCCATGATCGAGTTGCCTGTGATCAGGACCTCCGCGTTCGCTGTCTCGGATTCGGCGGCGTCCACACAGATCGCAGCCTTGCTGTCCGCGACGTTGGTGATGACGTTGTTCGAGATCACGGCGTTGCGGCGGCGGCCGTACAGCAGGATCGCCTCCAACCCGGTCCCGATGATCCGACACGACGAGATGGTGAGTCCGTAGGTCGAAAGGGTGACCGGGTTCGAGGAGCATATGATGCCTCGCTGAGCGGCGTTCCGGATCACGCAGCGGTCGATCATCGCGTTCGTGCAAGTCTCCATGCGGATGCCCGCCCCGACCACATTGCTGATGCTGCAGCCTGTGATGAGGACGTTCATCCAGTAGATCGCGCCGATGCCGTTGCCGTAGTAGTCGGAGCCGGTGGTGGCCTCGACGACGCAGTCGCGGATCGTGATGTTCGTGTGTAGCGCGCTCGACCCTGGCGCCCGATCGTGGGTGCCGACGATCGCTC
This sequence comes from Leucobacter massiliensis, assembly GCF_002982315.1. Taxonomy (GTDB): domain Bacteria; phylum Actinomycetota; class Actinomycetes; order Actinomycetales; family Microbacteriaceae; genus Leucobacter; species Leucobacter massiliensis. The sequence continues at coordinate 366,500 of NZ_MWZD01000017.1, forward strand.
CCGGTGCGCCAGCATTGGCTGAGGCGCGGGACACGCACGAATCGACAACGATGTCGTTGCACATAGTGTTATCGAACGGACCAGGGGATCCTGAGCCGTCGAAATTACTGTCGATCTGGATGGCTTCGCCCGGCACGGGAGACGCGGTCCGGAAGAAGCCCTCGAAACGGCAGTCACGGATCCGTGCCCCGTTCACCGCGAGAACCTCAACATGGTGCGCGCGGACGTTGCGGATCGTGACCCCCTCGATCAGGACGTTCCGGCAGCATGCGAAGAAAAACCCGTCGCCGCCGGCGTTGTATGCCTCGTCGTGGCCGCGAGCATCCCAGATGCCGCCCACGATCGCCAGGTCCGAGTTCCCGGCATAGCCGCCCGCGACGGCCCCGTTGAAGTTGGTGAGCATGTTCCCGAAGTTGCTGACCTTGCGGATCGTTGCGCCCTCGGCCTCGATGCGAATGTTCGAGGCGGGGATTCGGATCGTCTCCGAGATCCCCCACGTGCCCGGGGGAATGATGAGGGTGCCACCGCCGAGACCCGCCAGATACGCGAGCGCTGCCGCGATCGCCGCGCTCGAGGAGATCGTCAGCGACGGTGTCGCCCCGAAGCTCACGATGTTCGCGACCGCGCCGACGCGGCGGTCGATGTACGCCTTGTTCGCGCCGTCCGTGTCCGCGGCGGGCGTCGCGATGCCGGGGAGAACGCCGCCCGCGCCGCGCAGAGGGATCGTGGATGCGGTCGCGGTGCCCGCGGTGGGGAGCTGCTCGAGAGGCACCTTCCCTGCGACCTTGTCGGCTTTCCCATCGATGCGGCCGTTGAGCACGGCCGGGTCGATCGAGTCCGCCGCGGCGACCGCACGATCCGCCTCAGCGCCGGCCGTGGTCGCGGCGGTTTCCGCGTCCTCGACGGCCTGATTCAGGCCCACGAGGCCACCGAGCGCGTCGACGAGTTCCTTACCGTTATCGATCGCGGCTACGGTGTCGTCTCGGGCGGACTCGACCGCGACGAGCCACGGGGGCGGCCCCCACGGTGACGCCGGTACACCAGCCGACTCCACCACAGGAAGGCTGCGGTACTCGACAGCCTCCTGATCGGGAACTGCGGTCCACCAATCGTGGGTACGTCCTCCGAACATCTCCCTTACACGCACCGCCGTCGTCGGCGGATTCGCAGGAAGAGCGAACGCGGCGCCGTCCAGCGCGCGCAGCTCACCTTCGACGACCTGGGCTACGGCGATTGACCGGGTGACCAGCAGGTCTCCGGTGTCAATGCGCTGGGCTTGTGCGAACTCGATTCTGCCGTTCTCCGGCTGGCCGGCGCTGTCGGCGATGGTGCCGGAAATGATCGTCATCTCAACTCCCTTGGGGTCTGTTTAGAGGACGGGCTGCACGTCAATCTGCAGTCCGACTGCGGTCGCGAACCCGTCGGTGGGGTGGGCTTGCGCGGTGAATGTGTAGGGTCCAGGCCCAGGCATCATCACGATCCACGACCGTTGAGCGGTGCCTGCATCTGAGGCGCCGCCGAGCGCCATAGCTCGTGCAAGTACGGCATCGGGTGTGCCCCCGAGCGCGCGGTCACGAGTGAATCCCGGCGCGGAGAAGGTCAGAATCGTGCTGCCACCGGTACTACCCCCCGTGACCGTGACCCGAAACTTCCGAGACAGGGAGGACGCCTCCACGGAAGGTGGTGCGGGCATCCACGATGCTCCCGTGTGCATTGCGCCGGTCGAGTTCGTAAACACCTTGGCGGCGTCCTCGAGCTTCTCCACCGTCTCCTGCAACCGCATCAATACGCGGTCGCGTTCTGTCCCGGTGGGGCTCTGCACGTCCGCGAGTGATCGCTGTATGCGGCGCAGCTCGGTGGGGAGACGCTTGTCGGCCGGCGTGTAGAAGCGGGTCACCATGACGTCATCCCCGCGACTACGACCCCGTACCAGTCGTTGTCGTGCGACCCGGAGACTTCGAGGATGCGCCGAGGGTACGATCCGTCAGGGATCAGCCAGTGGTCAGTGACCTCGATGGTGCACCAATCGCCATGGCGGAGTCCGTCTGCTCGTTCAGCGCGAACCGCGAAGCTCCAATACTGAATCGGGCTTGCACCATCTTCGAGTCTGCGTCGAGCCCAGGCGTCGAGAGTGGCCTGTTCGGACACCGAGGAGTGGGATGAATCCCACACCTCGGATAGTGGCACTCCAGCCTCAATGAGCGACGTGCCTGTAGCTCGACCCACCAGTACGCGGTCATCGTCTTTGCCGCCGGTGAAGATCGCGGTCTGGGTAAGGAACTCGGGGCTGATTTTCGCGTTCAGGTCTTTGATGTCAGGCTCGGCGCCGCCTGACTGCCAGGTGTGCCAGAACGCCGAGACGAGTTCTCGTGCGGTGTCGGTGGCTGTGACGAAGGTCCACCTGAGTCTGTCGTTCTCGTCGACGCTCGGTACCCAGTCCCACTCGACACCCCCCTCGAGCTCTGAGATATCCTCGATCGCGTCCTGAACGGGCTTCCCCGAGACCGCTGTCCAGGACTTCTCTCGGGTGCCGGAACGGTCCGCTTCGAAACTGACCGGGAGCTGCCCACCGGGGTGCGACAGGGCCTGCTGGATGAGACGCTTCATCATGGTCCCGTACTCCACCCCGGAAACACGGGTATCGCGCGATGCGATCGGTAGGCCGTCAGCGTCGACCAGCGGCCAGTAGGGGTAGGGCAAAACGTAACGCCGGTCGAATATCGACTCCGGGCCCCGGAAGGGGAAGACAACGTGATGAGTGCCGTCCCGGTCAGTGTCACCTTCCGGGATCGAGAGAATCCCAGCGGCTCGCACTCGCCCGTCATCCTCAGACACCGACACCGCGTACTTCCGCGGCACCATGAACTGCCACCAGGAGCGCCCGGTGTAGCCCGGGATCGTGACGGCTGCTTCGTCAGCCCGACACACCCCCGTCGACCAAGTGATCGCAGAGAAGTCGAGCTCGGTGACCATCTCACCTGTGGTCGTTTCGTGGAGTAGCGCGCGCATCGACACCCTCCTTCGTGTTACATCGAGACGAACAGGTAAACGCCCATGTTGACCGCCGAGGACGTGTCGTTGTGCAGGTGCACGGTGCAGCTACTGGCCGTGAGGTTGTTCACGGTCGCGTGCGCTCCACGACTTCCGCTGCGCGGGGATGCGATCGCAATCACCGGAGCCGAAGAGAACGTGCCGGCCGGGAACGCGACGGGCTCAGAGATTGTCGAGTTGGCAGGCACGGAACGCACTGCGAGCTCGCGCCGGTAGGTGATGGTCTGGTCCGGGGCGACGCGCTTCCATGCCGTCGCGGTGCGCTGCCAGAGCACATCCGCGACCATCGCAAGCTGCCCCGGGGTGGCAAGGAAGGCGTCCCGCTGTGCGGCCGTGCGAAACGGGAGGACGCCTCCAGCGCACACGGTCGTCTGGAACGTTTGAGTGCCGACCGCTGCACTCGTGCTCGTGTTCCCTGCGGAAACCCGGAAGCGCGCCAGTTCAACCGCACCGGAGGGAAGCGCGGGAGGCTGTGGGACCGAACTCGCGAGCCCTTGCGCGACGAACACAGCTTCGACCGTCTCGCCAGCGCCAACATCAGCCGGACGTGAGTAAATGATGTCGATGCGAGCGTTCGAAGACGGAGCCGGCGAGGTCGCCACCGACTCGAGTTCCGGTGAGGGACCGATGAGGACGGTCCTTCCTTCCACACGCACCGCAACGAAAGGGGAAACGTCGTAGTACCAGTCGGAGCGGCCGCGCACAAGATCCGCGCGCGAGGGCATCACCCCTGCCAGCGGAACCCCGACAGCATCTCGAACGACGAGGCCCGCAAGTGCCGCCCCAACTTCCGCACCCTGCCAGTCGTAGTCGTCCGAGAGAAACCCGGGAATCGGCATCACATTGCTCCAATCCTGTAGTCGGCCCACATCTTCGGGTCGCCAGCGCGCCCCTCCACGTCGAACCGGAATTCGTGCGTTTCCCCCGCGGGGATCGCAAACCACTGCCTCGCCGTCATCCAACGCGTCAACTCCGCCGCACCCATCTGGGCTCGGCGGATGCGGGAGTCAAGCGTGACGAACTCCCCATCGGGGATCGGCCATTCCAAGCGGAGCCGTCTGCCATCGGTGATGTCGCGCACCGTGACCGCGTCGAAACCACCTGACACCGTGATCACGGGATTCAGGGCTATCGCGCCCGGGTTCGGGACGAGCAGCCGAGCCGCTTCCGAGGTTCGACCCGTGTTCCACGGAGTGCGCTTGGGAAGTCGCAGACCCCCCTCGATGACGGGTAATCCGACCGGACCCAGGCGCTGCTGCGGACCGTAGCGACGCGGATCAGGTGCAACCATGTCGACGATGAACCGCGTCCACTTCCGTCCCCGGTCGGGGTCGATCTTGAGCGTGTCGATCTCCACCCACCGCTCCCAGATACCCCCGACTGTAGACACGCGCATCGGACCGGCGCCGGCGGCGAGCGCGGCCTCGAGGCGGTCGCGTACGGCGTGGAGTTCGGCATTGCTGCCGGTGTAGATGTGGCCTGTGAGGGTGATCACGCGGGAGTCGCGGAGGACTTTGGAGCGCGGGAATCGGCCGTGGCCTCCCGGGATGCTGTCGGCCGTGCCGCGTACGTCCGGGAGGCCCCACCAGCCTTCGAGGTTCGACCAGATCAGACCGGCGTCGGGTTCTTTCGCACCGGCGAGGGTGACGCCGAGGAGGTCAACCCAGATGATTTCCTCATCCAACGATTACCTCCTCGACGCCACGGCCAATCTGCTTGCCGACGATCCGGGGATCGCGGTCGTACATCTTGACCTCGGTGTTCACATTCACGGTGCGGGCCGACCCGGCACCCTCGGGTGTTGGGCCATCGCCCGGCGCGCGGCCGCCGATGTCGGACGATGCAGTGACGGTCGCGGTGACGGTCTCCATAGCGTCCTGGGCACGCTTCGCCGCGCTCTGAGCCATCTCCACCAGGGAATCGCCGAGCTCCGGGGCTTCGCGGTCCACTCCGGCGACGGCGCCGCGCACAACGTCGCGGCCCGGCTGGATCATCCGCCTGGCTGGCGACTTGATCCCGAAGAAGTCCTTGAACCCCTGGAACGCGGAGCCTGCGAGATCGACAATCGCGTCGACCAAGGCGCCGGCCATCGAACCGAGTCCGTTGATGATCCCCATCACGATCTGCACGCCAAGGTCGAGCCAGTCGACCCCCATCAGCCCGTCCCAGATCGCCGAGACGATCTGCGGGAGCATCTCGATGATCTGCGGGATCGCGCCGACCAGTCCCTTGATCAGTGCGACGATCAGCTCGATACCTGCCTTGATGAGTTCGGGCAGCATCGTCAGCAGCCCGGTGACGAGCTGGATGATGAGATTGATCGCCGCGGTGATGAGCTGCGGCAAAGCCTGGATCAGGCCCTTCACCAGGGACAGCAGCAGGTCGATGCCGGCCTGGATGATCATCGGGAGGTTCTCGATGATCGCCGAGAGCAGACCCATGACCAGGTCGAGGGCCGCCTGCAGCAGCGTCGGCAGCGCCGTGATCAGGCCCTGCACCAGCGCCATCAGGAGCTGGATCCCGCCCTCGATGATCATCGGGAGCGCGGAGACGATCGCCGTCAGCAGCCCGGACATCAGCTGCAGCGCGCCCTCGATGATCATCGGCAGGTTCGTGACGATCGCGCTGATCAGCCCCTGGAGGAGTGCGACCCCGCCCTCGATGAGCACAGGGATCGCGGCCACCAGACCCTGCACGAGCGCCGTCACGATCGACGTCGCCGCCTGCAGGAACGCGGGCAGCTGCGCGAGGATCGACTCCACCAGCTGCGGCACGAACGCCGCGACCTGAGAGACGATCCCGGGGAGCGCGGCGACGACCTGGTTGAGGATTCCCGTGATGCTGGACACCAGCCCGGACAGGTCACCGCCCGAGAGTGCGAACCCGGCGAACGCCGCGGCCACGATCCCAAGCGGGGATGCCAGCGCCGCGAGCGCCCCGCCGAAACCAGGAAGCAGCGCCCCCAGCGGCCCGAGCCGCGCCAGGACCGAGGCGAGCCCGCCGGCGCCGAGCGCGGTCATCGCTCCCGCGAGGGGACCGATGATGCCGGATAGCCCCTCAAGAGCGGTCCCCGCGATCCCGCCGCCCTCGCTCAGCTTGGTGAGGAAGTCGGTGACCCGCTGGATGCCGGGGCCCACGACGGCGTCGAGCTTCTCCCCGAACGCGGCGGCCCGCTCCTCGAGCGGAGCCATCGCGGCGGTAATCGCTTGCAGGAGGGGAGCGATCCGGGCGAACAGCCCGTACATCTCGCCCGTGTCCTTGTTGATGCCGCCGAAAATCCCGGCGCCCGAACGTCCGAGGGACGCGAGCATGTTCTTCCACGCGCCGGGGACGGTCTTGCCGATCTCGTCCGCGACGGTGCCGGCGGCAGCCTCCGCGGCGGCCGAGAAGGTCTCGAAGTCGACCTTGCCCTCGGAGGCCATCTTGAAGACCTCGCCCGCGGTGACGCCCATCTGGTCGGCGAGCGCCTGGTAGATCGGGATGCCGCGGTCGGCGAGCTGCGAGATGACGTCGTTCTGGACGCCGTTCGCCTGCGTGGCGGCACGGTTGAAGATGCCGCCCATCTCCTCCATGGACATGCCTGCCGCGGAGGCGTTGTTCGCGATCCGCTTCAGGTGCCCTTGCAGGGCCTCGCCGGGTCCGATGCCGGCAGCCACCGCTGACGCGGCCACGGTCGCGGCTTCGCCGAGGCCGAACGCCGTGCCCTTCACCGACGCAGTCGCGTCGTTCATGATCGAGGCGACGGCCTGACCGTCATGGCCGAGACCCGTGAGCTTCGCGCGCGCCGTGTCGATCGAGGTCAGACGCGAGAGGCCCGCGCCGAGAGAGACACCGATCGCCGCGCCTGCGGCCGCGACTCCCGCGGTCGCTGCGTTCTGGATGCCGGAGGCGAGCGCCTGGCCGGCAGCGGAGCCCGCGCGCGACGCGGCGGAGACGACCGACTGGAAGGCGCTGGCCGTCGCAGAGCCGAGCCGGCCGAGGCCGGTGGCGAACGTCGACCCGAGGCGGCCCGCTGCCGCTGCGCCGGCGGTGCCGAGCTTCGAGAACAGGGCCCCGACTTGCGTCGACACCGGGGACAGCCACGTCGAGACGCGCTGGCCGAGGCGCACAAACGGCGACGCGAGCAGGGTGCCCGCGGCAGCGACGTACTGCGCCATCGGAGCGAACGCGCTGCCGACGTAGGAGCCCAGCGAGGACAGCTGCGTGCGGACGGAGGTCAGGCTCCTCGCGAGCCCGCCCCCGACCATCGACGCGAGCGAGCCGAACGACTTCGACACGGCCTGCGCCTGCAGCGACGCCCAGTTCCCGAGCTTCGTGTTCCGGGCGAGGACCGTCATCTCTTTCGCGACCCCGCCGATGGATCCCGCGATCCCGGTGAACGCGGACTTGCCGGCGCGCGCGTCGGCGTAGCCGGCGCGGAGGTTCGTGAAGAACCCGGCGAGGCCGTTGCTGCCGCGGTCGGCGGCGACGGCGGTCGCGGCCGATGCCGCAGCGAGCGCGGCCTGTGCGCCCTGCAGACGCGAGGAGGCGGCGGCGACGCCCTCGGTCGCGGCCGCGTGGTTGCGGCGCGCTGCCGCGAGGCGCTCCTCCGCGGCGACAGCCTGAGAGGACCCGGCGCCGGAGCGGGCGATCGCTTCCTGCAGCTTCACCTCGGCGACGCGCACACGCCCCGCCTCGTCCTGCTGCTTCAGCCGAGCCCGCGAGAGCGCGGCCGAGGCCGCCGAGACCTGCCGGTTCAGGCCCTTCACCTCGGCCGCGCCGAGGCCCTTCGCTGCCGACGACATCGACGCCTTCAGGTCGCGGCCGATCTGTCGGCCGGCCTTCGCGCCGGCGCCCTTGAAACCGCCCTCGAACGACTTCGCGCCGGCGGCGCCCGCGTCCTTCGTGCCCTTCGTGACCCGGGACTTGAAGCCCGTCATCACCGGGAAGATGCTGATGTGGGCGGAGCCGACCTCGGACGACATGGCACCCCCTTCAGGTCAGGACGAGAACACGATCCCGCTCTCGAGTGCTGCTGTCGCCTCGGCGATCTCTTCCGCCGATGCGTCCGACTTCTTCCGGCGCGGGGTCTCGAGCGCCCACGGCATGAGCCGCTTCGACGCCTTCGGATCCCCGACCTGCGCGATCAGCGACAGGAGCTCGAGAGTGGATGCCGAGTAGGCCCAGCCGGCGAGCTCCGCGCCGAGCGCGGTCGAAGGGTCGGATGCTGCGGCCTCGATGAGGTCGCGGGCCTCGCCCCACGTGACGGCGCCGCCCAGGTCCGAGAGCCCCACGCCGAACCGCTCGCGCAGGGTGCGCGCGACGACGGCGCGGCGCTCTCGGATGAACCGGACGACGCTCAGGATTCCGGGACGGAGGCCCCGGCGATGCGGGCGAACACCTTGAAGAATCGCTCCGCCATGGCGATCGTCTCGGTCATGTTGTGACGGGTGAACTCGCGCACGGCGTCCTTCCCGCCGATCTGCTCGAGCAGCACCTTCACCTGATCGACCGGGTTGCCGGTCTTCTCGGTGAGCTCGTCGATCTCGTCGAGGGTGATCGACAGCGGGAGCTTCACGATCGTGCCGTCCTCGAAACGGCCGATGAAGTCCTTCCCGACGATGATGTGCTGGACGACGGGGGCGAGGCTGGCGATCGCCTTCTCCTCAGCCTCCTCCGACCAGCTGTCGAAGTCGTACTCGACGACGTCGGCGGCCGTATCGGCCTTCTTGCTCTTGGTTGCGGCCACGGTGGCCCTCCTTCGGGATTCTCGGGTTCGGGTGTGAGGCCGGCCGGGGCGACCCGATAACACCCCGGCCAGCCGTCTCGGGGGCTACGCGGCTTCGCCGGTCGCCCAGTCGGTGCCGTTCCAGTGCGCCTTCGGGCCGGAGCCGTACTCGACGTACTGGCCCGTGGCCCAGGCGGTCGTCTGGCCGAGCGATCCGAGCGCGCGCAGGTCGGCGATGCTCGACGGCGGGGTGGCGCCCGCCGGCGAGAACGTGCCCGGCGTGCCGGCGGTGACGCCGGTCACGGTGACCGCGCCGCCGGGGACCGCGGGGCCCCACTGCCAGAACGGCGACCCGTCGAAGAGGTCGTGCTCCTGCCAGGTGAAGGTCACCGCGGCGCCCTTCACAGAGCCGCGCTCGGCCTGGTCGGGCTCGACGGCGGTGATCGACGCGACGCCGACCTGGCGCTCCTCGAGGCCGCCGCGGTAGCGCAGCGACGAGAAGAGGATGAACCGGTTGTCGGGCAGCGTCGAGGACACCTTGTAGACGCCGTGCTCATCGGGCTCGACGCCCTCGATCAGGGCGACCACGGTCGGGTTGTTCTCCGCGAGTCCGATGGTGAGTCCGCGCGTGCCCTCGCCGGAGAGCTTGTAGCCGATCTGGAAGAACTCGATCGGGTCACCGGTCTCGCGGGTCGGCGTCGGGCCGCCATCCTGCTTGTACAGGCCGAGCTTCTTGAACGCGGCGGGGAGGACGAGCGGCGACGCGGCGAGCTCGGCCTCGGTGATCTTGTTCTCGGGGCTCAGCGGCGCGTACGCCGCCATGCCGGTAATCGGGACGGCGACGGCCCCGAGGTCGTTTCCCTGCTCATCAGCAGCCATGGGTGTACTCCTTCGCAAATGCGGAAGCCCCGCGACCTGCGGGGCTTCGGTGGTGGTGGGGGTGGCTCACCAGGAGCCGGCAACGACGTACTGCGCCGTCAGATAACGCCGCGCCACATCGAGGTTCTCGGGGACGGCATAGGGGCCGTTGCAGCCGCCCCACTCGACGGACGCGATCGGCGATCCGTGGACGAGGGGGAGCGCGTCGTCAAACATGAGGCCCGCGAGCCAGCGGGCGATGTCGTTCGCAGGCTTGTCGTTCGTGCGGGTGCCGGCGAGGACCGACGCGCCAAGCGAACGGTCAAACGTGGTCCAGTCGAGCCGGGTCCCGGAGTCGTCACGGATGACGATCAGCGGGCGGCGCAGCGGGAGCTCGAGGTCGGTGGGCTCCTTGTTGCCGACCTCGACAGGGATCCGCGCGGCCGCCGCCTCCCGGCGGACGTAGCCCGTCATCCAAAGCTCGAGGTCCGGGGGCGTGACCCTCATTGCTTCGCGCCCTTCACGCTCCGCGCCAGGTTCCCGGTCTTCGACTCCACGAGCAGCGCCTTCGGGTCATCGGAGACGACGCGCGTCGTGCGCCGGTACCGGGACTCGTGGTGCTCGATGTGCAAGCTGTCGCGATAGGCGCCGGTGTCGACCGGCGCGCCAGCCTTCGCCTTCGCGAGCGCGCGCTGCCCGGCGGCGTCGGTGACACGCTGCACCTTCGGCTGCCGCATCGCGGTCTCGAAGAATCGCGGGTTGAACTCGATCTCGGTGTCGCCGCTGCGTGCCATGATGCGGTCCTCTCCGGTCAGCCGACCGCGCGGGTCAGCGGGATCTCACGGGGCGGCGTCCACCCCGTGAACGGGTTCGTGTCCGCGGCAGGCGGGATCCCGTCGATCGAATAGACCTCGCCGAGCAGCTCCGTGCCGGCCGGGATACTCCGCACGCCCTCGGGCAGTGGCGGGTCGAAGGTGCCGGTGAACACCCGGTCGCCCTTCTGGACGTCGAACTCGCCCTCGCAGTAGAGCGACTTCGCCTCGAGCGCCTGCTCGCGGGTCGCGTCGGCGAGCATCGACGTCGAGGTCTGCGCGACGAACGCGCCCGGGATCGTGAGGACGTCGGCGCGATCCCAGTCACCGGCCACCTGGCCGCCGGAGTATTCGTCGTCGACGAGGCCGGCGCGGAGGCGGTAGACGGTGCTGCCGTACGGGAACTCCATGCTCAGTACCTCTCCGGCCAGATCCGCGACACCGGCCGCTCCTTCGGGAAGCTGCCGACCGACAGCCCTTGGCCGTTCGAGCTCGAGCAGAGCGCGCGCAGCGCGCGGGTCGGGTCGCCGTCGAAGGCGGACGTGATCGCGCCGTAGTCGACGGCTGACGATCCGATCCGCTGCGACTTCACGAACCGCAGCCCGCGCGCGGTGATGTCCTTGTAGACGCGGCGCAGGATCGCGAGCGCGTCCTTCTGCTCCTCGCTGCCGTCAGCGAACGAGGAGATGCAGGGGGCGATGCCGCGAGCGACGATGAGCACCTCGCGTGCGAGGTCTTCTTCGGTGCCGACCATGTCGTGCGTGATCACGTCAACGCCCCCTGTATCTCTTACTTCTTCGGCTTGCCGACGAGGCCGACAGCCTGGGCGTGCTTGACGCCCTCCTTGGTGAACTCGTCGCCGACGGGAGTCCCGCGGTAGACGTACCGCTCCCCACCAGCGGCGAGCGGGAGGACCGCGACCGGGGCGGTCACGACAAGGGCCGGCGCCTTCGGAGTGGTGGGCTTCGCCTGCGAGGGCTTCGCCGCGGCCTTGTCGGCCTCCGCCTTCTCCTCGGCAGCCTTGGCCTCGGCAGCCTTGTCGGCCTCTGCCTTCTCGGCTGCCGCCTGCTCTTCGGCCGCCTTCTCGGCGGCGCTCTGGCCGGCCATCAGAGGCCCGTCCCGACGAGCTGCGCGCCCGCGAGGGGCTCAGTCACGACCGGCACCGTGACGCGGCGCCCGCGGAGCTTGTAGCCCTCGGTGTCGTCGTCGCGGATGCTCTTGACCTCGACGCCGAAGTCACCGGCCGAGGCGTAGCCCGGGCTGTTGAGCTTCTCGTCGGCCATGCCGCCCAGCTGGTCCCGATCCACCAGGAGAGGGTTCGGGCCCTGGAAGTGCGGCGTGGTCGCCCAGGTGAGCCCGAGCGCGTCCACCGGGAGGTTGCCCTGCACCGCCGTCGCGCCGGACTCGCGGGGGAGCGCCTTGTCGTCGATCAGCATGCCGATGACCTTCGCGTACTGCGCCGGACGCAGCACGACCGTGTCGAGCTCGAGCCCGAGGCCGAGCTCCTCACGCTGGGCCTGGAGCGTGATGAGGGACTCGACCGCGGCGCCCGCCGTGTCCCAGGCGCCCGCGTTGAAGGTGCTCGAGACGCGCGACGCGATCACGGCCATCGCGACGGAATCGACGTAGCGCACGATCGAGTTGCTGACTCGGAGGATGCCGCGGTCGACCGGGGTGCGTCCCTGACGGGCGATCTTCTCGTCGGAGACGATCGTGTCCAGGCCCCACTTGTCGGTCTTCGCCGAGACGACCTCGCCCTCGTCGAGCACGACGAGCGGGAATTCGCCGAGCGGCGCGATGGACTCGGGATCGGCGCCCGCGTCGACGGGCTCGCCGGTCTCGTAGAAGATGCCCCCGCCGGTGGCGTCGAAGCGCCCCTGGAGGAGGTAGTCGGCGATGAACCGCATCTTCGTGATGTCCGCGACGCGGCGCGCGATGAGGTTCGGCCGGGACAGGAACAGGTGCAGCTGCTCCGGGGTGAGCGTCCCCGAGGGGTGGCTCACGGGGTAGGTGTAGGCCATGTCATCTCCTCTCAGATGAACAGGACGTCGATGACGTCGTTGTCGGCGGCCGCGGCCTCGAGGGCGAGGCCGATGGGGTTCTCGGTGGTGCCGAGCGTCTGCGCCTTCCCGGCCGCAGCCGAGGAGACCTTGTCGCCGGCCGCGATGGGACCGCTCGCGGTGAGCTGCTGCACACCGCCGGCGCGCGTGAACACGGTCACCCGCTCGCCGGCCTTCGCGTCGAAGCCCGCGACGCCGACCACGCTCGCGGAGTCGGCGCCCGCCGGCCCGACCGAGCGGTTGCCGGTCACCTCGACGAGGCGCCCGCCGGTGACGTCGGCCGAGGCGGTGAAGGTCACCGACTGGCCGGGCTTGAACTTGGGCAGGTAGTCAGCCATCTCAGGCCCCCTTCTCGATCGAGCCGTACACGGCGCCGTACAGGGCGTCGTCGGCGCTGGTCAGGGTGTCGGAGTGACCGACCTCCAGCACCGGAACGGCGTTCTTGGGGAAGGACTCGAGCAGCGCCGCGATGCCCTCCTCGTCCTTGTCGAGCTGCGCGCGCCAGCTGTCGCGGGCCGACGCCGCGATGCGGCCGTCGCGGAGCGCCGCGGCGACGATAGCGTCGCGCCGGGCGGACTCCTGCTCGCGGCGAGCCTGCGCGCCGAGCGCGGCGTTCTGGCGCAGCTCCTCGAGGGTGGCGGCGTCCATCACGACGGCGCCCTCGGGGATGGCGGCGGACGGCGCCGCCGGGGTCTCGGCTCGCTCCTCGAGCGCCTCGTCGAGCGCCGCGAGCAGCGTCTCGTCGGAGGCGTCGGCATCGGTCACGCCGAGCCGCTCTCGAATGCCAGCCGTCAGATCGTCGTAAGCCACGACGTTCTCCTTTCGGTTGGGGTCACCCGGCTCGGACGAGCTCGGGGGCTTGGGGGCATCCGCGCGCGCGGCGGCGCGGCGGCCGTCCGATCGCGCGAACACCGACAGGTCGAACTTCGCCTTCGCGGCCTCGGCGTCACCGACGCCCTCGATCCGGTCGGCGAGCTTCTCCGCGACCGCCTGCTCGGCGGTGAGGAACCGGTCCTTGTCCATCTCGGCGAGCCAGTGCTCGACCGGGTCGCCCGACTTCGCCGAATAGATCGACGCGATGTTCCGGTCGAAGTGGTTCTCGAGCTCGTCGGCGACCGCCCGCAGATCCGCCGCATCGCCGATGACGACGCCCCACGCGTTGTGGATGTAGAGTTGCGTGTTCTGCATCATCACGAGCTCGTCGGCCGCCGCGGCGATGAACGACGCCGACGAAGCCGCGATGCCCTCGACGACCGCGACGACGCGCGCCGGGTGGGCGCGGAGCGCGTTCATGATCGCGATGCCCTCCATCACCTCGCCGCCCGGGGAGTTGATCAGGAGCCGGATCTCGGTCGTCTCCGCCGGGAGCTCGTCGAGGACGCGCGCGAACTCCTTTGCGGAGACGCCCCACCACTCGCCCCAGCTGTCGATGGGGTCGTAGAGGCGGAGCGTCGCGACGGTCCCGTCGGAGCGCGACGTCGGCGCCTCGGCGCGGATCGGGGTGCGCTGCACGTCTCCGCGGGCAGCGTGTCGGAAGGGGTTCATGCGGCCTCCTCGGGCTCGTTGTTCGGGATCCGACTCACGTCTGGACCGTCTCCTGTCAGGTCCGCGCCGGCGAGCCGGATGAGCTCGCGTGCTTCGTCCTGCCGCAGCGGGACCTTGTCGGTCGCGAGGTACACCTTCTGCGCGATCTCCGCCGCGGCGCGTGCTCGCGCGGCGGCATCGGCGTCCGAGTCCTTTTCGCGGCCGACGGCGGGCTCCGCCTTGACGGGGGCGCCGAAGCGTTCCCGGATCCACGCCTCGAGCGGCTCGTCGGCCTCGATCGCTCCGCAGTCGATGAGGGCCCGGATCGCTTCGGCCGTGACCGGCTGCTGCTCGCCGATCGCGGCGGGCACCAGGCGCGGCGCCGGCTCCGAGGTTCCCCAGTTCAGGTCGACGAGGTCCTCGATGACGTGCTGGTTGGTCACGTCCGCGATGTGCTGGGCGACGGCGTTCAGGGAGTCCGTGAAGAAGTTCGCGAACGTCGAACCCAGCGCCCAGGACCCGGTCTCGGTGCCGAGGTTCAGGAAGTGCGCGAGGACCGCGCGAGCTATCTGCTCGTCGTAGTACCGGATCGGCTTGTCGAGGTCAGGGATCTTCCCGGTGACGCCGACGAACTGCAGCGTGGAGCCGTGCGCGAGAGATGCGCCGGCGGCGTCACCCGCGCGCGCGCCCTTCGCGATGTCCAGCCCGCGCGCGATCTCCTGATCCGCCCAGGCGACGATCTCCTCGTAGGAGGCGCCCTCGGGAGGAGCGGCCGCGGTGAACACCGGCAGGCCGAGTCCGTTCCGCTCCGCGGCGAGAGCCTGGATCCGCAGTACGCGGTCCTTGAGGATCCACATCTTGTACGCCGACCGCAGCAGCGACTCACCGATCCAGTTCGCGCCCTCGCGCTCGTTGACGAACGCGACGAGACGATCGACCGGGATCTCGACCTCGGCACGCCCATCGCGGCCGTGCTGCTTGATCGCGACGAGGCCGCCGTCCTTCGCCACCTCGACGTCGGCGATCGTCCGCGGCGGCCGCCACGCGAGCTTCCCGAGATGCGTCGCGCCCGAGCTCTGGTCGTACACCTGCTCGAAGAAGCTGTGTCCGTAGACCAGCTCGAGCAGCGCGAGCCGCAGGAACTCCTTGAATGAGAACCGGCCCTTCGTCCGCAGCGGAGCGACGAACGGCTCGCCCTTCACCGGAAGACCGAGGTCGCCAGCGACGTGGGCGACGACCTCAGGCCGGCAGCCCGTGCCGTCGATGACCCACTCTGTGCGCATGATCGGGAGCGTGACGGCGCGCAGCACCGACTTCACCTGCGGGTCCGCGCGGCGCATCCGGTCGAACACGTCGATGGAATGCGGCCACTGCAGGTCCGGGTTCTCCTCGTGCGTCTCCGCCGTGAGCTTCCCCCATCCGAGAACCCCGGCGTCCGCCTGGTATCCGATCTCAGCCAAGGCGGACCCCCTCTCAGAACCCCGCAGATCGGAGGTCCACTTCATCTCGTGCGACGCTGTCGCGGGTCAGAACCGCGGCCTTCGGTGGCGGCGGCGTTCGCTTCTTCGGTGACGCCTCGGACTTGATGACGCCCCACACGGCCCAGGTGACTGACTGAGCGTGCGAGATCGGCTTCGTCGGATCGGACGGCTCCCACGTGAACCCGGCGCGACCGATCGCACGGGTCGTCGCGAGCTCGAGCGACTTCGTGACCTCGGGCTGGTCACGGTGCAGCACGAGGCCGTCGTTCGACATCTCGATGAAGATCGAGTGCGCCGCGGCGATCTCGTCGAGATGCATCGCCAAGTACTTGATGCCGGCGCGGTCGAGATCCGCGAGGATCATCGCGGCGTTCTTCGGATCAACGACGACGAGCGCGTTCCCGAGCCCGGCCTTCAGGGCCTTCACCTCGTCGGCCACCCAGCGCACCTTGCGGTCCGTCTTGTGGTGCTCGACGGCAATGTGGTCGGAGTCGAGGCGGATAGCCTTCGAGATCGTCGCGTACCCGCCGCCCCGGCCGACCGCGATAGCGATGACACCGCCGTCGCCCTGCACCGGATAGTCGCCTGCGTGCCGCTTCCACATCTCGAGGTCGAGCTCCGAGAGCTTCTCGGCTACTTCCTCGGCGCGATTCGGCCAGACCGCGAAGCGCTCTTGCAAGAGCTCGTCCCGATCCGCAGCGCGGTCCACCTGCTCGGCGACGGTGGTCGGGTGGATCCACGTCCCCATCGCAGGGATCGACTGCTTCCACACCTCTGGATCCTCGACGTCGATCAGCTTCGCGAGCTTCGGGTCCTCAGCACCCTCCGGCGACCACTCCTGCCAGATGACGCGCGAGGCGCCGCGACGACCTCGGTCGCGCACCCCTTCAAACACCTCACCGTCGTTCTCATCGGAAGGGACGGTGCCGACGTAAATCTCCTGCCGATTCGGAATCGTTGACTGGGTGTAGGTCAGCGCTTTGCGCGCCGACACTGGGAGTTCCTGCGCCTCGTCGTACACGACGTCAGTCGCCGCGAACCCTCGGCCGGACTTCTTCGACCGCGCGACGAATCGAACACGGTCCCCGAGCAGTTGCCCACGGCGCTTCTTCAGGACGATCGCCTCTTTGCCGTTCGCAGTGTAGACGTGGTCAACAAGCGACATCAGCCGGTCGTTCGCCTCGATGATCGACGCCAACTTCTCGAATGTCTCGGTGGCCGTCTTCACCTCATGGGCCGTATGTAGCACCGTGCGCCGGCGCTTGTCCGGCAGAGGAAACAGGAACAGCCGCGCGAGATCGAATGCGACGAGCGCTTCGCTCTTTCCGTTCTGCCGCGAGACCAACAGGCCGCACTCCGATGCCGCCCACTTCCCGGCGTCATCAATGTCGTGCCATGCCCACAGGACGTACTCCTGCCAATCCTCGAGCTTCATCCCCGCAGCAGTCGCGAAGTCGACAGCGAGCTCACCCCAGGAACCGACTGATTCAGGACGACTTTCGAGGCGCGGGCGCTGGTCCCCGAGCAGCGTCTCCAAGGAAGGCAAACGGATCTCCCTCCCCGTCATCACCCGAGGCCGGCGCGGAGCCGCTCACCTTGACTAGCTCCTCAACGAGCTCGGAGTGTCGTTTCGACAGCTGCACGATCTTCAGCGGATCCGCCTCGGCGATCGCCTCCATCGCCCGCTTCACGAGCGCCATATTCGCGAGCAACTCGGCACGCGCATCCACGTCACCCTTCGGCTCCTCGGGGAACTCGACTGCGCCGCCAGGAAGCGCCACCACTGGCCGCGGATCCGCTTCGTCTGATGCACGACCCGAACGTCTCCGAGAAGCGTCACGCATCGCCTTCATGCAGGCAGCGTCGACCGGCTCGCCCTTGCGCTTGTGCCGCTTGTAGGCCGACTCAGTACCGCACGGAGCAGGAGGACGAGGCACTTCGACCTCCTATCCGATTACGAACCCAATGCGAATGCGAAAAGCGCCGAAATATCCGGGAGAGAGACGCGCCAAGGCCGCGCGGGAAGCTGGCAGGGGGAGGGCGAGCCTGGATTTTATTCGGGGGTCATGGCTGGGGTGGTCGGGGACCGTGTACGGTCTGGCTATGGAAAGTTCTCCGCTGTCGCTCGTTGAGCTTCGTCCGCGTAAGAAGCGCGTGTATTGGTATGTGTTT
Source organism: Leucobacter massiliensis (assembly GCF_002982315.1). Lineage (GTDB taxonomy): Bacteria > Actinomycetota > Actinomycetes > Actinomycetales > Microbacteriaceae > Leucobacter > Leucobacter massiliensis. The sequence continues at coordinate 384,165 of NZ_MWZD01000017.1, forward strand.
GAGGCATCTAGTGAGTTCGAGAAGCCTTGGTGGCAACGGGAGGACTTTGTCTCGGAGGCAGACCACTGGGTATCGGTCCAGCGCGATGGCTCGGAAGTGGGGCGCTGTAAGTTCACCCTCAATGAAGGATTCATGTCCCATCCGCTGCTGGGTGATATGCCCCATGGGCAGCTTGACATCCTTGCGCTTGAGGTGGCGCTGTCGGTGCGCGGGAGAGGTGTGGGGAGCGCCATAGTCGCGATGATCCGTGAGGTATATCCGCTGCCCAGATTGACGGCGCTGAATGACAGTGAAGAATCCAGAGGGTTCTGGGACAGTCTGGGATGGGTGCGCCACGAGCATCCGAATCCTCTTTTTCGCACCGAGAGGGTTACATACTCGGAGCACTAACCGTGCAAGGAGGCGTTGCTAAGTACGTCACGTGGCCTCCCATATCTCGACCTGGGCGGCGTCGCCCTTCATCGTGTTGCAGCGTCGGTGGAACGGGTGAAGGTCCTGCCGGACGAGGTGGCCGCCGTTCCCGAGCGCGGTCGGGTGGTCCGCGGTGAACGACATCGGGTCGGTATGGGGGAGCGTCGTGTCGATGGGGTCGCCGCAGCCGTAGTCGCTGCCCCATCCGCAGGGTAGGCCCTCTCGGGCGGTGCGTCGCTTGAGGGCGGCCTGCTTGCGGCGGTACGCGCGGTGGCCGGCGCCGTTGCGGATATGCTGCGTGCCCACCGTCTCTCCTCCCGGGAACGACGAAGCCCCGGAGCTGTTGGGCTCCGGGGCTCTGCAGGTGCGGGTCGTGGGGCGGCTACTGCTTCTCGAGTTCGACGGTGACGGTGGTGCCCATCGCCGTGACCTCGTAGCTGATGACGCCGTCGGCGTAGGTGAAATCCTTGGTGTCGTCGGTGGATGCCATCATAGCGGTGTCAGTCGCGGCCGCGTCGCGGGTAGATGTCCAGGTCCATGTGTCGCCGGCTTCAGTAGGGGCGGTGTAGGTGCCGACCCAGTAGATCGAGGTGCTGTCGTTCTCCTCGTTCACCCAGTCGATCGAGATCGTTTCCGCGGTGATGGTCGCCTGCTGGTAGTTCGTCGGCGAGTTGGAGTTGGTTTGCTTCCAGGAGCCGGTGAGGTCGGCGGGGGTCGCTGGTTCCTCGGCGGTGGTCTCCTCGGCGGCGGGTGCGGCGTCGGTGCCGGTGTCAGAGGAGGAGCAGCCGGTGAAGGCGAGGAGGGTGATTGCGGCGATCGGGAGGAGCTTCTTCATGCTCTCACCATAGCCGAGGGTGTGCGCGGGCTGTGGGCGCCCTTGCCCGACGCACACCGTCGACGTTCGGCAGGAATGAGAAAGGGCCGGGGGCGCATGTTCTGCGTTCCCGGCCCACTTGCTCAACACTCAAGGTAGGGGGTGACACTAGGGGGCGGTCAAGCTCTGGTGTCTGTCGGCGTGTCGCGCATGATTCTGCGCATCTTGGCCTGGTGTGCTGGCCACGATTGGAGGTTCTTCCGGTACCAGGCGTACAGGACGACCTCGTGGACGATCTTGCGGCCGCGGTCGTCGATTCGCATTGGCATGCCGCGGCGGCGCCACCGCTGCAGCGCCCGCCTGGAGCGGCCGACCTTCGCGGCGGCTTCGCGATAGGTCAGCCACTCGCTCACGGGAACATCTCCTCGAAGGCCCAACGGTCGCGGCATTCCTCGCAGCGCACGATCAGGTGGTCACCGGCGACGGCGAGGTGCAGTCCGCGCTCCCCGCAGGTCGGGCACGGGCGGTTCAGGTAGCGGCGCGCCGGAGGTGGGGTGTTCGGGTAGCGGTTGCGCATCTTGCGGACGAGGGCGGCGGTCTGGTCGGGGGCGTCGTTGAAGGCGCCGTCGTGGGCGATCTGGTGCGCGCAGGCCTTGAGATAGCGGGCGACGTCCTGCCCTGCGGTGAACGCCTCCCTGGGTGTGCAGGACGGCAGCGCCCAGGGTCCGAGCCTTCCCGAGCGTACGAACTCGCGTACGGGCCGGGGAGCGGGGTTCTGGGTGCGCTCCTCGACCTCGCGGGCGAACTCGACCAGGGCCGACCAGAGCTCGTCCGCGTCGTCGGCGGCGTCTACGCGGTAGGGGAGCGTCGCGCGCTCCTTCGAGCCGGTGATCCTCCCGGTGCGCATGTCCTGCGCGCCCAGTACGGACTCGGCGTCCTCGCGCATGCGCCTGAGCAAGGAAGGTACCTCGTCGAAGGTGAGCTCTAGCCAGGTCGCACGGGACTGCTCAGCGATAGTCATCTTTGCCTCCAGGTAGAGTTCGATCATGAGTTCGAAGAATCGCATCGCCCTGACTTTTGTCTTGTTCGGGATGACTTCTCTCGCAGCATGTGCTCCATCCGGTCCCGTGGCGATAAGCAAGCCTGCTGTTGTCGTCAGCGAGGCTTGCGCGAGCGCATTCGACACCGCGAGCGAGGCGATCAACTACCTCTACACGCACCACCCCTTCTACGGACCCGAGTACGACATGCTGTACTCCGACGGTGAGGTTACGAGCGAGGAGCAAGCCACGCTTGATGCGATGCAATTGGATGAGATCGCCCAATACGAGGCCGCGGTTGATCCCACCTACGATGCCTGCCACGGAGTAGAGGAGTTCTACCTGGCGGCGTACCAACACCGAGATGACGCTGATTGGTCCCTCAAGGAATCGGAGCACCTTCAGATAGAAGATCAGAAGAAGTGGTTCCTCTCGTCTTACTGCAGAGGGAAGGAAGCTCGTCCGGCGTGTTCCGACTTCGTCGCTGATGACTGGGAATGAAACCTGTCTCATCGCTCCTCAACTCCTACCGGTAGCGCAGCGCGCCACCTTCGTTTCGTCTCGGTCGGGGCTACGACTTCACGAGGCCGCCCCGTGCGCCCCCACTCCCCGCCGCCGGCGAGTCCGTCGTCGTGCCACCCGGCTGCGCGGAGCGACCCACCCGGCTCGGTGGCGAGTGTGTAGGTGATGATCTTGTGCGGCTCGTAGCCGAGCGCGATCCCGGCCCTGCGGAGCGCGCCGTAGATCATGCTGCATGCGTTCCGGGTGCCGTCTGTGCAGACCCGAACGACCTCAAGGTGCTGGTCCTGATCGAGCACCCGAGACACTGGCCGCCCCGCGATCCCGACCCCGCGGATCCGTCCCGCCTCGTCGACGACGCGCACGCTGAACTTGTGCCCGCGGCTCGCCTTGTGGTGGCGGTGATGCTGCTCGACGTACGCGTTCGCTGCCTTCAGCGTGATCGGTTCAATCTTCAGCATCGGCTCCTCCTTCCGGTCTGGGTGATGGTGATGCGCGCCGCGAGGACTCGGTACACGCTGTGATTCGTGCGATGGTCAGCATCAGCACAGAGATGCGCCGACCAGCCCGTGACGGTCTGACGCGGATGCTGAACGCGAGGCTTCGGTAGGAGCTGAGCGCCGGACGCTGCCTCGACCGCTATCGGGGCGCTCACATCGCACCGCCATCGATCATCGGCTTGCCGACCGCCGGGGTACGCTTCTCTCTCATGGACTGCGACACGAACGGCATCGCCTGCGCTATCGACCAGTTGTCCGCCCGCATGAACGAACCGTCGGCGATCGAGTGGCTCGCGCTCGTGGTATCGGCATGTGCCGCGATCGGGACGCTCTGGATCGCATGGCTCAACCTGCGGCTGCTACGCAGGCAGAACGACTTCGAGGCAGAAATCATCGAGGAGAAGTACCGAGCACTGCGACGCCGATATGCTTCGATACTTCGCGTCCACGTCGCCAATGTTCTGTACGACAGTAACGCTCTTCGGTCATTCGATAGCGAAGAAGAGTCCGTTGTTTTCGAGCAGTTGGAAGAGCTACGCGATGAACTCGGTCCGAGAGGGCTCCCACTCCCACGCGCCTGGGCAGTGCTCGAAGCTTCCACCGTCGACGCAACTGAGTATGCAGATGTGGAGAAAACGATTGAGCGGGTGCGGGAGATTCTGAATCGTTGGGTAAACGATCCGAAGAGCGTTGCCGCCGAAATCACGGTCCCACCCGACTCGGGCGTTGAACCGCGAGACTGAACGTTCACTTCACAACTCTTTCGTCCGCGCGGAACGCAACCCAGAAGTTCCCGCAGTCGGCTCGATGACGTGGTCACAGCAAACCCGCCTCTCGCAACTTCGCCTCAGCGAGCGAGACCCGCTGGAACAGCTCCGTGTCGCCGCCGAGATCAGGATGCGACTTGCGCTGACCCAGGCGCAGGAGTCCGCGCGCCTGCTCATGGTCACCCGCGCGGTACTCGTACCCGTAGGTGTCTGCCAGCCACTCATGTGCAGCACTCCACGAGGAGAAGCTCGCCGGTACCGCGGTTGCCTCGAGTTCGAGGAACCCGCGGTACTGCTCGCCGTGCCGGGTCACTCCGTATCGGTCGACTTTCCGCAGCGCCTCGAGCGCGAGTGCGATTGCGCGTAGGTTGTCCTGCCACGTCGTGAACGTGTCGCACGGGTAGGAGAGGTGCCCGTGCCGGGAGTCGAGCGAGAAGATCACGCCCGGGTGCTCGGCGCGCGCATTCGCGTACGGCTTCCCGTCGCGGCGGAATGCCCCGGCCGGGATCGCGATCAGGAGCTCGGCAGAGTCCTGCTGCGCGCGGGTATCGACGAGGTTGTAGATCTCGCGGTCGAGGATGCGCAGGGTATCGGTGAGCCCGGCACTGAACGGCGCGGGGCGCCGCTGCGTGCTCAGGGTGCCCGGCCATTCGCGGAGGGGTCCGGTGCGAAGGGTGTCCGGCCAGGCGCTCACAGCACGACCTCCCCAGCCTCGGTGCGGATCTGGTACTCGCTGAGGCGGGCGTGCCGCTCGTGCATGTCCTCGTCGATCGCCGCCTCCGCGGCGTCGGCCTGCTCGCGGAGCTCGGCCGCCAGGGCGCGCGCCTGCGCGGGGGAGTAGTCCTGCCGCTTCCGGCGCTGCCGGAGCTCGACGCGGTACTCGTCGGTGAACCCGACGGTCGCGAGCTCGACGGTGCGGCTCTCCTGGATGCTCATGGTGTCCGCCTCCTAGAACGTCTGCTCGTCGTCGAAGCCGCCCGCGGCGGGCGTACCCCACGCCGGCTGACCCTGCGGGGCGCCGAAGCCGCCGCCCTCGGTGCTCCCGTAGGTCGGCTGCTGGCCGACGCCGGACGGCGCGTACCCTCCGCCAGCGGGGCCCCCGGACCCGGCGCGCGCGACCGACGCCGTCGCAAAGCGCAGCGAAGGGCCGACCTCCTCGACCTCGAGATCGAGGGACGTGCGCTGCTGGCCCTGGTTGTCGGTGTAGGAGCGCTGCGAGAGTAGCCCCTGCACGATGACGCGCATGCCCTTCGTTAGCGACGAGGCGATGTTCTCGGCGTAGTCGCCGTACGCGCGGCACCCGACCCAGAGGGCCTCGCCGTCGACCCAGTCGCCGGACTGGCGGTCCTTCACGCGGGGCGTGGAAGCGATGCGGAATGTCACCCAGGGCTTCCCTGCCTGGCTGACACGCTGCTCGGGGTCCGCGACGACGTTCCCGATGATGGTGATGAGCGGCTCTCCGGCCATGATCTATACCTCTCCCGGCTCGAGGAGAGCCGTGGTCTCGTGTTCCTTCTGGACGATGCGTGCGAACTGGCCCTCGAAGCGGAGCGTTCGCGTCCCGGTGTCTCCCTGCCGGTTCTTCGCGGTGATGAAGTCGACGTCGGACGTCTTGACGACGCGGCCGCCGACCTTCTTCTCGCCGCGGTGCATGAGCACGACGGCGTCGGATGCGTGTTCAAGGCCCGCCGAGCCGCGCAGGTCCGAGAGGATCGGGCGCGGGTTGGGCCGGTTGGTCATGTTGCGGTTGAGCTGCTCGAGGATGAGGACAGAGCAGCCGAGCTCCTTGGCGAGCTGCTTCCCGCCGTTCGCCCAGTCCTCGAGATCCTGCTGCCGGGACGCTGACGACGGCGGCGACTTCACGAGGCCCAGGTAGTCGATCACCAGGAGCCCGAGGTCGCCCTTCCGGTGCAGGGCGCGGGCGAAGCCGACGATGTCCTCCCAGCGGGCGCCGGGCCGGTCGTACACCTCGAGGGGGAGGGCCTGCACCGCGGCCTCCGCCTCCCGCACCGACGCCCAGCCCTGCTCGGTGAGCTGATGATTCTGCAGGGCGGACTGGTGGATGCCGCGCATCATCGAGATCAGCCGCTTCAAGAGGTCCTTCTCGGTCATCTCGAGCGACACGTAGCCGACCCGCTTCCCGAGCTCGGCGATGTGAAGCGCGAGCTGCAGACCGAAGATCGACTTCCCGCCGCCCGAGCGCGCCGCGACCGTGTAGAGGCTGCCCGGCCGGATCCCGCCGATCATCGCGTTCAGCGACGGCCACGGCGTCGGGGTGAACGGCGCCCGCGTGCGCATCTCCTCGACGAGCTCGTCGAACACCGACCCGATGGGGCGGGACTGTCGGAGAGTCCCGCCCCGCAGCTCGTCGATGATGCCGGCCGCGCGCTCGACGATGTCACCGTCGTTGTCACCGGCCGCTGCGAGCTGCTGTACCGCGAGCGCGGCCTCGGCGAGCTTGCGGCGCTCGCCGTGCCGGCGCACGATCTCCGCGTACTGCGGCGCCTGGATGCCGTACGCGCCGAGCCCGTTCAGTTCGTGCGGGTAGCTGGGCGGGATCTCGTGCGTGCGGCCCGCCGCTATGACGCGGTCGTTCACGGTGATCGGGGACACGATGCCCCCGCGGTCCGCGACGTCGCACATCACCTCGTAGACGGCCGCGTTCCGCGGGACCGCGAAGTCGGTCGCGCGGACCACCTGCCGCACCTGCCAGATCCGCGACGGCTCCGCGAAGATCGCGCAGAGGAGGAAGCCCTCCGTGGCGGGGTCGTACTGGATCTCGGTCACGCGAGCTCTCCGTCCTCGAGGATCTGCACGATGTCGCCCGGAGTGATCCACCGGTGCCGGTTCGGGCCGAGGAAGTACGCCGACACCGCGGCGCGCGCGTCTTCCATCGCGATCCGGTACGGGCCGAGCGCGTCAAGCCATGCTTGCGCCTCGTGCTCGCCGCGCTCGCGATTGTCGAGAGCCGCGACGTACGCGAGCAGGTTGAACGCGTCGATCCGAGTCGCGATCCGTGGACGGCGATCTGCGGCCTCAGAATCGGCAAGGACGACCGACTGGCCGACGCGCTCCTGATCGCCCGCGGTGCGCCCCATTGCGGCGCGCTCCGCCTGGGTCATGCCCTCACGCTCCGAGCGCACGATGCACCTCCCCGGCCTGCATCGCTCGAGCACGCTCGGCCATGCGCTCCACCGCGGTCCCGCCTCCGGCACCCGAGCGCTGCGGCAGCGGCCCGTTCTCCCACGCCTCAGCGTTCAGCCATGACGCGGGGTACTTCGTGAACGCCTGAACCCGGTTCGGATCATCGCGGTAGGCGATCGCCGCAGCAGCGAGCACCTCGGCCGTCGTCTTCTTCAGAGCGGCCTTGTAGGCGGTCCGGGCCCGGCCCTTGTCCTTCTTCAGGGGATAGAGTTGCCACCACTCGTCGAAGGAGTGCGCACTCTGCGCATGCGCAGATGCGCATGTATCTACCTCAGAACTATCTACCTCTATAGAGAGGTACGAATGCTCGCTGGTGCCGGTTGCCCTGTCGTGAGGTGCCGGTTGCCCAGCACCCCTACCGGCACCTGATGCCGGAAGCTCTTCGTCGGTGCGCAGCGGCCGATCCATCAGGCGATACCCGTCCGGGAGGCGTCCGTTTCCTGCGCCTCCTCGCCGCACGCGTTCGACGACGCCGAGCGCTTCGAGCTCGGCGAGCGCATCCCGCACCTTCCGCTCCGAACACCGGGCCTCATCGGCCAGCGTGGCCTGTGACGGGTAGTTCCCTCGGAGACCTGCCCGCGTGGCCAGGGCGCCGAACACCATCACGGCGTACAGCGACACTCGCTCGTGCTCGCGGAACATCCACGTGGGGATCGCGGCGAATCCTTCAGCCATCTCTCTCAACTCCTTCCTGTTACTGCTGGACGGACGTGCTTGCCGCCTTCGTCGTCGAGCCACCACGACCGGCCACCGAGATCCACGAACGGGACCTCGGACTCGTGCCGGCGCTCGTGCCGGGAGATCGCCCACCCGTCCGGCGGGTTCCCCTGGTGTGCCTTCCCGTGGCAGCCGGTGTGGTTCCCCGACCCGCAGAGCGCGAGCAGGTTCGCGAGGTTGTGGCGCCCGCCTCGGCCGAGGAATCGCCGGTGGTGGATGTTCGTCGCCGGCCGCCCGCACCCGGCCTCGCACATGCCGCCGGAGCGGTCCTCGAGCTTCTCGACCGTGGCCGCCGGCATAGGCCCGCTCTTCCGATTGCTCATCCGTACACGCTCGACTTCTGCACACGGAACTCGTGGACCCCGGACCAGACCACGCGTGGGTAAGCGTGGAGCGACTCGAGGACGAGCATCCCCGTCTTCGCGTTCCGCTCCTCCACCCGGTACGCCTTCGGCTCGCCGTCCACGCGGACGATGTCGCCGACATGGATCTCCTGCAGCGTCACAGCGTCACCCCGAACTTCTCGGCTGCGAGTTCCGCGATTCCATCGCCGGCCAGCTCGAACCGCTCCCGGCCGAGCCGCACGACCTCGAGCAGCACGCCCTTGATGAGGTGCTGCCTCGTCTCGTCGAGCTCCCGCTCCTTCTCCTCGAGCCGGCGCCCGAGGTCCGCGGCCTCGGCCCGAGCTTCGTCACGTTCGGCGACGAGGCCCGCGTGCCGCGAGACGTCCGACCAGTCGGGCTCCTCGCCGAGGTCTGCGAACGCTTCCTCGCAGTGGCGGGTGAGGGCGTTCGTCACGTCCATGGCGCCGCGCGCGTACCCCGTGGCGAACTGATGCAGCCGCTCGGCGCCCGCCCGCATCTTCTCGTTGTCGTTCATGTCTGTCATGCCCTCCTCGGGTTCGATGCGAGCTGGTAGGTGGCGAGCACGAGCTTCGACTGCGTCTGCAAGCTCGACTTCCGCGAGTCGACGAGGTCAGCGAGGCCCTTCGCGTACCGGTAGGCGATCTGCGCGGCCGCCTCCTCCGCCCGCTCCTGCTCGGTGGCGAGGTCCACGGCGGCCGCACGCTCCGCGGCGTTCTTGCCCTCCGCGGCGACCTGCGCCTTGGACCGGGCGCGCAGCAGCACCTCGGCCGCGTCGGCGCGCACCTTGTCGGCCTCCTTCACGATCCACAGCGCCTTGTTCGCGACCGACTCGACGAGCTCGAGCTGGTTCGCGATCTCGTCGGGGGTGCGGACCTCGCCCGGGGCGGGCGGCTCGATCGCGATCTCCTTCCGCATCTTCGCCACCCACCCCTCGACCTCGGCGGCGGTGTGCGGGGTCGGCGCGTTCATGCCCGCTCCTGCAGGCGCGCCTTGCGGCGCTGGATCATCGCACTCAGCGGCGTCCCGATCGCGTCCACCGGCTCCGAGAGCACCTGCTCCCGCTGCGCGTCCTCCCAGACCGAGCGCAGCTCGTCCACACTGGCGGCATCCGCGATCCGAGAGGCCCAGGCCTCGACATCGAACGACGGCGCCGGGTTCTCCCCGACGAGCTCGCCCTCGACCGTCTCCGGCTCGGGCTCCGGGGCGGGCTGCGGCGGAACGCTCTGAGCGCGCGGGCCGTTGTCGGCCTGCGCCATTTCGTCCGCCGTGTACAGGCCCGAGAAGTCCTGCGGGTACGCCTTCCTGAGCGCGAGCGCCTCGGCGACCTTCGACGTCATCAGCGCCGGCATCTTGCCCCACTGACCGGTCGGGCGGCCGTCCTTCAGAGGGACGTACTCGTCGTACCGCGCGACGGCGGTGACGGGCTTCACGAAACCCTCGAGGTAGAGCGTGATGCGGGCGGCGGCCGGCGGCTCGTTCTCGAGCCATACGTCCCGCCAGACGCCGTCCTTCCCGCACCAGTGCTCCTCCATCCCGCGGAAGGTGTTCTTGCGATCCCGGATCACCCGGAACCCGTCGATCGACGTCTGGATCGTGTACTTCGTCACCCACTGCCCGTTTACCTTGCTCCGGCGGGCGATCATGTAGATCTGCCGAGCGAACGGGTCCAGGCCCGACCGCTTCGCCTGGTGGAAGAACGCCTCGATGTCACCCCGAGGCGCATCCCCGAGGCCCATCTGCACGAGGGCCGCCTGCTGCGCATCGTTGAAGAACGTCTGCTCCGACGCGATGACGAGGTTCGTGCTCGTCTCGCGTTCTGTGACTGCTGCACTCATTACTTTTGCTCCTTGACGCCGTGTCGAATAGATGCCGCGTGACGTGCTCGCTCGGAACGCACGGCTGGGTCGAGGTGTGCATACGCACCTGCCCCTGTTGGACGGACCTTGTCGAGCTGCTCGCGGCGAGCTGCTCGACCCGGTTCCGTGAGTTCGGTTGTTCCGCCCGCATTACGCCAAGCCCGTGCTCCGGCCCGCAGGCTCCCCTCACGTGATGCGAACTGGTTCTTGCCGCGACGGACGTTGCGCTCCCGGTATTCGGGTGACGTGATGCTGTCGAGCTGCTTCATCCCAGCGATTTCGCGGAGTTCCTTCGCCGAGATGCCGTGGGTACGTGGAACGTGATTGCCGAGGCTCTGAAACGGCCCACTGCCGCATATCGGGCAGATGCCCCGCTCGATTGCCTCCCGGATTGCCTTCTGGCTTTCGAGAGGAAGTACCGCGCCGTGCACACCAGCCGCGACCGTATGTGCACGCTTAGCGCGGAGGACCGTCTCTGACTCACCCCTGATGCTTGCCTCGACGCTCCTGCCACTCATTACTTCGTTCCCTTCCCGGCGGTCACGGTCGCCCGCGCCGCCTTGCCCTTCTTCACGGTCGGAACCGTCTTCGTGTGTTGGTTCGCGAGCTCGTCCCAGGCGGCCTGCAGCTTCTCCACGCGGGCCTTCGCCCGGGCGAGCTGCTGCGCCTCCTTCGGGTGCGCGGCCTCCGCCGCCTCGAGGTCGACCTCTTCCAGCTCGAGCACCTCGTCCGGCGTGCCGGGCGTGATCGTCACGCGAGCGAGCGGGGACTTCTGCGAGATCCCCAGATCGATCAGTGCGGCGTATGAGTGCTTCTTGAGTGCCGCCCACGCCTTCTCCTCGGCGATCGCGCGGAGGTAGTTCACGGCGTGCGTGTCCACTTCCTCGTCGATCGCCGGGGCGCCCTCCTCGCGCTGCCGATCGAGCTCGGCGAGGAACTCGTCCGCTACGGCCACGAGCTCGGCGATGAGGGCGTCATCCCGCTCGATCCAGTGCCGGTGCTCGGGGCCCGGGAAGAACGACCCGTCGGGGTCCTCGTGGCGTTCCTCGACAACGAACCGGCAGCGCGCCGCCCCGATCACGTACATCACCCACTGCACCTGGAACAGGTAGCCCTTCGCGTCGAACCGCTCCGAGCCCGGCGGCAGGTCATAGCCGGCCGTCTTGATCTCGGACACGTGCAGCTCGTCGTCGAACGTGACCGCGATCCCGTCCGGCGAGGCGAGGTACCGGGAGTTGTCGGGGTGGTGGAACACGCGCGACTCGGGGGCGAAGCCCTCGCCGGTGAGGCGCGCCGCGATGATCGGCTCCCGCTCCTTCCCCCAGCCGATGACGGGCACGTGGGACAGGTCGGCCACCTCGTCGATGCGGCCGAGCTTGCGTGCGATGAGGTCGGCCTGCGAGACGTAGGAGGAGCGTCCGAGCCGACGCAGGTAGAGGTCGCGGATCTCGGTTGCGGTGATGCCCTGGCGCCGTTCAGCGAGCCACGCCTCGCGGTTCTGGTCAGATGCGCCGGCGCGCGCCTCGAGATCCGCGAGCGCGGGCGCCGTGTCGAGGTCTGAGATGGTGAGGCTCACGCGTCGTCACCGCCCCACGGGATCGAGGGCAGCTCGTCGGCGTCCTCGGCGATGTCCTCGAGCGGCAGGGGCGCGTTCCCCGTGCGCTGCTCGTACCGTTCAGCGAGGAGCGTGCGCACCGTCTGCGCGTCAGCCCCGGAGACGGGCTCGATCTGCTTGATCCGCACCGTCGCCGTCCGGGCGCCGTCGGCCAGGCTCTCGACGATGCTGTGACCGCTGACGACCACGACCGCGAGCACGTCGCTCGGCTGGGGCCCCTTGAAGTGGTCCTCGAGGCTCTGGATGCCGTCGAGTTCCTCGTCGGGACGCTTGCTCGTGTACTTGAGCACCATGATGGGTTTCCTTCCGTTGGCCCCTGCCTGGTCAGGCGGGGGAGTCTTTCTCGTAGATCCGCACTTCCGTGCGGGCTTCATCGCCGGCGCCGTAGAAGCGCTCGACGGTGGCTTTCTGGATCTGCTCGTCATCGAGGTAGGCGACCTTGTTGAGGGCATCGAGCGGGAGCTTCGCGAGGTTGTCCCAGTCGCATCCGCGTCGTGTGCGGCGGAAGAACTTCAGATCGACGAGCAGCCGGCCAGCGAGCGGTTCCGCCTCGGGGTACGCCGCGCGGAATGCGGCAAGTACCCGCTGCTCCGCGTCCCGGGTCCGTTTCGGGGTGAACGCCCGCTGACCTGTCGCCCGGGGACGTTCCTTCGGGAGGGGATCGCCTCCGATGCGGAATGCGAACCGGGGCACCCAGGTCACGGGTTCAGCTCCCCGAATGCTCGCTCGGTGTCCCGCCACTGCTCCCGCAGCCATCGCCCCAATCGGCGCAGAACGCCACCACGACGAGCAGCAACACGAGCAGACCGGGCGCTACGGCGAGGGCCTGCCACAGGGGCGAGAGCGTCCAGAGAAGGCCGCTCGCCGCGGCGAGCCCCGACATGACGGTGAGCAGGCACAGGAGCCGCCAGGCGGCAGTCGTCCATCCAGTCCGGACCCGACGCATTCACTTCTCGCCCCGCTGCTGCTCGGCGTGCGCGATGCGCCGCGACTCTTCACAGTTCGGGCACTCGCACCCCATGCGGATCCGCTCGAGGATCGCCCGCCCCTCGGGCGAGTCCACCGGGATTGCGGTGAGGGGGGCGCGTCGGATCTCGTTCTCGATCGCGTCGTTCGCGAGCTTGAGCATCTTCACGAGCGCACGCTCACTCCGACGCCGCCTCCGCTCGACCCGGAGCGTGTGCACGAGGTAGGTGCCGCAGACCGCGACGAGCGCGATCCCGACGATGAACAAGGGGTCCATGATGGTTTCCTTCCGAAAATGGGTGCAGTGATGGGAGCCCTCCCCAGAGAGGGCGCAAGATTTGGGCTGGGAGAAGAGCGGGCGTCAGTCGGAGTCGCGCGTCGAAACCGCGGAGGCCTCGACCCATGCGTCGACATCGCCCTGCTCGTAGATCACAGTCTTCGGAGTCGGCTTGTGGTACCTGGGCCCGCGCCCCTTCGCGCGGAGCTCCTCAAGGTTGCGTACAGTCAGCCCTGGCACCCGCTCGCACACCTTGTCGGGGGAGAGCCAGACCGGCTCGCGCTTCGGAGTCGACCTGCTTGTGGGCAATGCCGAGACAACGGCGCTCATGCTGCCGCTCGACCCAGGTCGAGCTGGTTACGAGGCGTGTACTTCTCGATGAAGTACTGCTGCCCCTTCCCGGTGACCTTCGGCGTCTTCGTGAGCAGCACGTGCCCGTCGGGGTGCTGCCGCGTCGATTCCTTGATCTCGAACAGGCCCAATTCCATAGACTTCTGCGTCGGCATGTTCCAATCGGAGCCGCGACGCCGGATCAGGTACCCGTCAGCGCGGAGCTTCTCGAACAGGCGGTTCGCGCCGAACGGGGCACCGTTCGCGCGGAGGATCTTCGCGAGATCTCCCACGAGGATCGTGGACGGCGACGCCGCCACCGCCTCCGCGAAATGCACCTTGGGCGCGTCTGCGGTGATCTTCGCCTCGAGCTGCTCGACTCGGCGCGCGGTGATCGCGAGCGCCTGGTGCACGATCTCATCTTCCGAGAGCGCGGCCTGGGTGCCGTAGGCGCCGGTGCGGCGGATCTGCGGGAGTACCTCCTCGAACAGCCACTTCTCGAAACGCTCGGCGGCGGGGAGCTTCGAGGAAACGATGAGGCGGAAGACATCGGGCTCCGCGATGATCCTGGCCTGTTGGGTCCCACCCTCCGTCTGAAGGGGGGTGTGATTCGCACCCCCCTTGCAGTGCTGCCGGATCGCGCGCCCCGGCTCGGAGTATCCGAGCACCCGGGCGACGTCGCGGGCCACGAACCAGGGCTCGCCGTCGAGCACGACGTGGCGGACCTGCTGGCCCTCGAACTGGAAGAGATTGATCGTGGTCATCGCGCACGCTCCTTCGGGAAGAACTCCGATGCCTCGACGTCGAGGAAGGCAGCGAGGCCGAGAAGCTCGTCGACGGTGAACGCGCTCTCCGCCCGAAGCTTCCGAGAGAGTGCCGACTGGCTGATGCCGATCGCATCCTCAACTGCGGCTCGGCTGTTCCCACTTCGGGCGATACATGCTCTGACCTCGTCGGCTACCCGCTTCCGACGGGGATCGATGCCTGAGAGGCGCTGACGAGGCCTTTTCTGAATGGTTGCGTTCTTCATGTGCAGAACGCTAGATCGCACCTGCATACATTGTCAACATTCAGTACCCAAATATGCGAAATTGATCTAGGATTCCTCACATGCATAACGGTAAGGGCTCCAATGCCCGCAAAATCGGGCCTATGACCGAAGCGGTTGCGCAGGAGCTTAGGGCGGAACTTGCTCGGCAGCGACGTAGCGCAAAGAGCCTCGCCGAGTCGGCAGGCCTGAACCGGTCGACGCTGCACAAAACGCTGAACGCTCAGAGGGCGATCGACGTTGATGATCTGTTCCACCTGGCGGATCTCTTGGACGTGAGCCCAAGCGAGATGTTTGCCAAGGCCGAAGCCCTGGCGCGAGCGGAACTCGATGACGGGCTTCTGCCCGGTGAGCGAGAGGGCATGCCCGCTGGGTACGAGTCGGGCGACATCAACTCGGATACTGATCAGGATGTCGATGACGCATCTAATGTCGGTGGTTCCGGGCAAGATGCCACCGTGCACGATCTCAATGCACGACGCCAGGCAGCTGACCCCGACAGTGCGCTTGGCGCGGACCTTTCCGCGGACGAAGCGGCGGAACTCCTTAGAACCCATCGATACGCAGCAGACGAGCGGGACGGCCGCGACGAAGAAGCCGAAGCCGATCCGCGCCCCTAGAACGGAGAGACATGGACCAACATCCGATCGCGCGGCGTCTCCATGCCGAAGCCGCTCGACGCGGCATCACCATCCACCGCGCACCCCTCGAACCGCCACTGCGCGGAGCCAGCCTCCCGGACCTGAACCTCATCATCGTGGATAAGGCTCTGGTCCTCCCGCAGTATCTCGAGACCTGCAGCCATGAGCTCGCCCACAGCATCCTCGGGCACGGGTGCTCCAACCCAGCCACGGAAGCGCAGGCGTGGAGATGGGCGAGTGGATTTCTCGTGGACGTGGACGAGTACGCGCGATCTGAGCGCATTAATCCGCACCCCGCATCGATCGCGCTCGACCTCGACCTCACTACCAACATCATCATCGAGTGGCAGAAACACCATAGCCACCGCTACGAAAGGACCGCAGCATGACCGGCATGCAGCCGATCTACGAAATTACGAGCCACATTGCGGGCAAGAACGCGCAAGTACGCATCTGGCCAGACCGCCTGGAGTGGTCGCGCAAGGGACTGATGTCCACGGGGGCGAAGGCGGGCGTCGCTGTCGCAACGGCCGGGCTCTCTTATCTCGCGACGGGCATTCGCGGTAAGAGAGAGGGGGAGACCATCCCTATCCGTTCCATCTCCCATGTGCAGCGCGGCAACTCGCGACTCCAAGACAAGGTGATCGTCAAGTCGTCTGCGGGTGACGTTGAGATGCGCGTGTCTCGATCCGAGGCAGATCAGCTGATCTCAATTCTGAACGCTCTGATCAACGGCACTCACCCTTCCGTGCAGACGGCACAAACTCAGGCTCCGGCCTCGGCTCAGCAGTCACAGCCGACGATGCCAGACGTCTCTGCGCAGCTGCAGCAGCTCGCGGGACTTCGAGACGCAGGTATTCTCACCGAGGCCGAGTTCGAGGCGAAGAAGGCTGAGATTCTGGCACGCATGTAGTCGCGAAGAAACATAAAGGGCCCCCGCGGCACGCTCCGTCACCAAACAGAATGCGTGCCACGAGGGCCAGAAACCGATCCACCAGGAAGGTGAACCATTGAACACGATAGTCGAGCGCGCCCGAATCGCGGTGACCTGATGGCCACGATTAAGCCATACGAGACTGCGTCGGGGAAGCGGTACCGAGTGCGGTATCGGAAGCCGGACGGTTCTCAGACCGATAAGCGCGGCTTCAAGACGAAGAAGGAAGCCGAACTCTTCCTCGCGTCGACGACGGTCTCGAAGGCAACCGGCGACTACGTCGACCCGAAGCTCGGAAGAATCACGATCGGGCACCTCGGCCCCGAATGGCTCGCCGGCAAGAAGACCGTCGTGAAGCCGTCGCAGTACGCCTCGCTCGACTCCTCCTGGCGCACCCACGTCGACCCCAAGTGGGGGTCGCGCGAGATCTCAGGCATCAAACAGTCGGAAGTACAAACCTGGGTCGCCGCTCTGCGAGGGAAGCGCTCAGCGACCGTCGTGCTCCGCGCTCACGGCATCCTCGCGGGGATACTCGACGCCGCGGTACAGGATCGGCGCCTATCTCGAAACCCTGCTCGTGGCGTCCAGCTTCCACGCAAGGGCAAGTCGTCGAAGACCTACCTCTCACACGCGCAGGTCGCCGCCCTCGCCACAGAAACGAAGCAGCATGCAACTCTCATCTACGTGCTCGCCTACACGGGCCTCCGATGGGGCGAAGCTACGGGTCTGAGGGTCAAGCACGTCAACCAGCTTGCCCGCCGTCTGAGCGTCGAGGAGAATGCCGTCTGGGTGGGGAACAAGGTCCACGTCGGCACGCCCAAGACTCACGAGCGCCGCAGCGTCCCCTACCCGAAGTTCCTCGTCTCCGGGATCGCCGATCTGATGGACGGGAAGCCCGCTGACGCACTGCTTTTCGGTACCGGCACGGACGGGTATCTGCGGCCACCACACCCGTCGCACTCGTGGCTCGCCAAGGCCTGCCGGGATATCTGCGCCCGCCATCAGAAGCAGATTGAAGACGGGGCGAAGGACGTCATCCTCATGCCGGCGGTGACGCCGCACGAGCTCCGGCACACTGCAGCATCGCTCGCCATCTCTTCCGGCGCCAACGTGAAGGCGGTTCAGCGCATGCTCGGGCACGCGTCCGCGGCGATGACGCTAGACACCTACGCTGACCTCTTCGATGACGACTTGGACGGGGTTGCGAAGCGGCTCGATAAGGCGGCGCGGAAGGCGCGAAAGGCCTCGTAGGTTTGCCCACATTTTGCCCACATTCGCCCCGTTCCAACCCGTTTTCATGCGGGGTGACGTGGGGCGAAATGTGGCGGAACCATGCGGAAGTTGAGTCAGCGCCTGAGCGTGAGGCGGTTTCAAATCCCCCCGTCTCCGCCAGACGAACGACACGAAACCCCCGAGGGCCGGCCCTCGGGGGTTTCTCGTTGCTGCGCTGCGACGCGCGGAGACGGAGCCAGGAGCGTGGCACCCGGAACGAGGAGCCGGGGCCGGGACCCGAAGCGCCGGACCCGGGACCCTAGATCCGCGCGATCTCCTGCCGGGGGCGGACGGCCAGGTCGGTGATGTGCGCATCGGCGGGGGCGTCCACGACGAAGCGCACCGCGGCCGCGACGGACTCGGGACGGATGTACCGCTCCGGGGCGTACTGCTCCGCGGGGACCATCGCGCGCAGCATCGCCGTGTCGGTCTGGCCGGGCGCGACGGTCGCGACGCGCAGCCGGTGCGGCTCCTCGTCGATCCGCAGCACGTCCGCCACGGCGCGCAGCGCGTGCTTGGTGGCCGCGTAGACGGCGCTGCCGGGCACCGGACGCGTGCTCGCGCCCGAGCCGATGAACACCACCGTGCCCTGTGCCGCACGCAGCAGGGGCAGTGCGAGGCGCGTGAGCTCGGCCGGGGCCGTCACGTTGACCGCGAAGTGCTCCGCCCAGTCGGCCGCCCGGGCTGCCGCGACGCCGAGCGTGCGCGCGATCGCCGCCGCGTGCACGAGCACGTCGAGACGGTCGAGGCCCGCGACGTGCTCGGCGAGTCCCTCGGCGTCGCTCACGTCGAGCCGCCAGGTCTCGGCGCCGGTGTCTGCGGCGACCGCCTCGAGGCGGGCGGCGTCGCGGCCCACGGCGACGATGCGGTGCGTGCGGGAGAGCTCACGGGCGATCTCCCGCCCCATGCCGCCTGAGGCGCCGGTGACGAGGGCTACGGGGCGGGGATCTGACACGGGGCGTCCTCTCTTCGGTGCGCGGTGCCGGCGGTGCGGTGCGCCGCCCCGGCGATGCCCAGCGCGGTGCGGGCGACGCGATCTGTCTCGCGCAGCATGGGCGGGTCGGTGCCCGGCATGGGGCTGATGATGGTGCCGTGGACGGCCTCGTCGACGGGGATCCCGGCGATCAGGATCGCCGGATCCGGTGTGCCGTCGGCGCGGATCAGCCTGCCGCTCGCCGCGTCGAGGTCGAAGGCTCCGGTGGTCCGTCCGGCTCCGCTGCGGTCCGCGACGGCGAAGGGCCGCGCCCGCCCGGCGGCGAGCAGGCTCGCGGCGAGCGGGTCCGCGGTTTCGCTGAGGCGGTGGAAGTGCATCCACGCGTCGATGAGCGCGGGGGCGACGAGCTCCGATCCCGCGACGGCCTCCGAGCGGGCCGCGAAGCCGCGCTCGTCGACGTCGAGCCGCGCGTCCGGGCCGATGAAGCGCACCAGGCCCTGCTCGGCGAGCGCCAGCAGCTGCCGGTTGCGGAAGGCGGGCGGGCCGGACCCCACCATGCCGCCGATGGCGGTCAGCAGCGCGTAGCCCGACTCGCGAGACTCGGCGTCGAAGCCGCCGAGCGTGCCGAGCACCCCCGCCGTGCCGCGGGCCTGGCTGATCGACCACAGCCCCGCCTTCACGGCGCTGTCGTGCCCGAGCTCCGCCTCGCGCAGGTCCGCGAGCACCCGCTGCCGCACCCAGGCGTCGAACTCGTCCGGGCTCGCGAAGTCCCGCTGCACGGGGAGCATCTCGGAGGCCAGATCGAAGCGCAGCGCGGGATCGGGCACGAAGGGGGCGACGGCCTCGCCGATGCGGGCGGGCGCCTCGAAGAGCTCGCCGGCTGCTGCGGGATCCGCCAGCAGCGCGTCCACCGCCGCCTGGATCGCGCGCAGCAGCTCGGGCTCCTCGGCGGTGACGGAGCCGGGGCGCGCACGCCGCAGCGTCGCCGCGTGGTCGAAGTAGGCGTCGGCGACGATGCGCGGCCACACCACCCGGTTGAAGTCGATGGGGCGCGCGACGGCGGCCCAGTCGACGCCGCGGGCGAAGCGCTGCTCGGGGCTCGGCGGCAGCGACCCGTAGAGCGTCTTCGCGCGGAACGGCACGCCCCGGCGCGAGGTGACGTGCAGGATCGGCTCGCGGCCCGATGCCTCGTAGCGGAGCCCGGCGGGCGCCGCGGGATCCTCGACGAAACGGCCGCCGCGTCCGATGGTGAGGAGCGCCATCGTGTCGAAGAAGCCCATGCCGAGCCCCCGCACGATCGCGGGCTCACCCGCCCGCACGGGCGAGAGATCCTGTTCGGCGGGGCTGCCGGGCCGTACCCAGCTCAGCCCGGGCCGTCCGGCGATCGCACGGGCGAGCTCCCGCTCGGCGGGGGTCGGGCTGCGCGGCATCCAGCCGGTGGCGAGCACGACGGCGTCCGCCGCGATCCGTTCCCCGCTGGCGAGACGCACGGATTCGCGTGCCGAGCCTTCGGCGCGCTCGACGCCCACGGCCCGGCTGCGGTGGCGGATGACGCGCACGCCCTCGGGCAGGCCCGCGACGGCGCGGTCGTAGCACCAGCTCAGGTACTCGCCGTAGAGGGCCCGGCTGGGGTGCGATTCGGGTCGCATCCGCGCGAGCTCATCCCGGTAGTCGGCGGCGAGCCCGGCGCGCACGGGGAACGAGGCGAAGGCGCGCTCGTGCGCGGACGGGATCGCGGCGAGCGCGGCCGCGAACTCGGGATCGGTGCCGCCCCCGGGTGCGGAACTCTCGCCCGCCTCCCCCTCGCCTCGCACGAGCAGGCACCACTCGTAGAGCGTGGGTCCCGGCCGCACGGGGCCGGCGACGGTGCTGCCCGGCTCCGTGAAGAGGGTCACGGCGTGCGCGAGCGTGTTCATGCAGAGCTCGCGGTGCTGATCGCTGCGCCAGATGCGGCCCGCGCCGGACGGGGCGTCATCGATGACGTGGAGCTCGAGTTCGAATCCGGCCTCCGCCTCCTCCGAGGACAGCTGCGCGCCGATCCGCTCGATGATGGAGGTGCCGCGCGGCCCAGCGCCGACGAGGGCGATCGAGGCGCGGTTCGGATCGGGGGTCACCCCTCCGTTATAGGCCCTCGGGCTCGCAGCGCTGGCCGTGGATGACGGAGTGTGACGGCGGGGCGGCCGCGCGGGCCGGATGGGGGTGAACATGAAGCTCTGTGACGCTCCCGGTTTCTCATTTGCTTATGACACGTATAAGAATAGCCATCGTGCGCTTTCTTCGCGCACCGGCCGCCCGCGCGGCGGCCGCGCCCCGACGGCGGCTTTCCGGCCGGCCGTGACGAACACCCGAGGAGCCCCCCACATGAACAAGCGCCGTATCGCCTGGATCGGAGCACTCGCCGCCGTCGCCATCGCGATGACGGGCTGCGCCGCGAGCGGGGACGACGGGGGATCCGGCGACGCGGGCGGGACCCTCACCTACCTCGAACCGCAGACCTGGAACACGCTCTACCCGCCGGCCGGCGGCTTCTACCCCAACGGCGGCGTCCTCAACCAGGTCACGGATCGCCTGCTCTGGCAGGATCCCGAAACCCTGGAACTGGAGCCGTGGATCGCGACCGAGCTGCCCGAGGTGAACGCCGACGCGACCGAGTACACCTTCACGCTGCGCGAGGGCGTCACCTACTCCGACGGCACGCCCCTCGACGCGGAGAACGTCGTCAAGAACTTCGATCTCTACGGCAAGGGCGACCCGGACCGGGCGCTCTCGGTCTCCGAGGCGATCAACAATTACGACCACGGTGAGGTCGTCGACGAGCACACGGTCAAGTTCTTCTTCACCGAGCCCTCGCCCGGCTTCGCGCAGGCCGTCTCCACCATCAACTCGGGTCTCGTCTCCAACGCCACCCTCGACCGCACGAGCGAGGAGTTCGGCCCCGGCAACGCGACCGAGATCATCGGCTCCGGCCCCTTCGTGATCTCCGACGAGCAACTCGGCAGCGAGCTGAAGCTCACCGCCCGCGAGGACTACGACTGGGCCCCGCCCGCTCGCGAGCACCAGGGTCCCGCGCGGATCGACGGCATCGACATCGTCGTCGCGGGCGAGGACAGCGTCCGCGTCGGCACGGTGGTCGCCGGGCAGGCCGACATCGCCCGCACGATCCCCGCGCCCGATGAGCCGCAGTTCGCCGCCGACGGCCTCGAACTCGTGGCCGCGCCCACGAACGGCGTCAACAACAGCCTGAGCTTCCGCCCGACGAGCCCGCAGCTCAGCGACATCAGGGTGCGTCAGGCGATCATCGCGGGAGTCGACCGCCAGGCGATCGTCGACACGCTCTTCACCGACAGCTACCCGCTGGCCACGGGCATCCTCGCGAAGACGGCCCTCGGCTACGTCGACACCTCCGACGCCTACGTCCACGACCCCGACCGCGCGAAGCAGCTGCTCGACGAGGCCGGGTGGAAGCCGGGCTCGGACGGGGTGCGCGAGAAGGACGGGGAGCGGCTCTCCATCACCTTCAACGAGGCGCTGCCGCAGCCGCGCTCGAAGGAGGTCGTCACCCTCATCCAGGAGCAGCTGGCCCCCCTCGGCATCGAGGTGAAGCTCTTCCCCGGCGACCAGGCCGCCCAGGACGCCGCCCGCCTCGACGTCGGCACGATCCAGGTCTACCACTCCATGGTCGGCCGCGCCGACTTCGACGTGCTGAAGTCGCAGCTGTACTCCACGAACCGCAACGCGCTGCTCAACCTCGATCCGGCGACCGGGAAGGTCTTCGACCAGGAACTCGACGAGCTGCTCGCCCGCATCGCCTCGGTGCCCACCACCGAGGAGCGGCAGGCCGCCTCGGCCGCGGCGCAGGAGCGCCTGGTGGAGCAGGCCTACGTGCTGCCCCTCTTCGAGGAGCCGCAGGTGTTCGGCCTCACCTCGAAGGTCAGCGGCTTCGAGACCGAGTCGATCGGCCGCCCCTCCTTCTACGAAGTGCAGCTCGAACGGTGACGCTCGGCCTGCTGGCGCGCCGCGTGGGCCAGGCCTTCCTGGTCCTCGCGCTCGCCTACACCGCGGCCTACGTGCTGCTCGCGGCCCTGCCCGGCGACGCCGTGCTCGCGCGCTACGGCAACCCGGAGCTCGGGCTGAGCCCCGAGCAGCTGGCCGAGATCCGCGCCACCTACGGCGTCGACCGGCCGTTCATCGCCCGCTACCTCGACTCGATCGGGGCCTTCCTGCGCGGTGACTTCGGCTACTCCGTCTACAGCGGGGCGAAGGTCTCCGACATGATCGCCGAGGCGCTCCCCTCCACGCTCACCCTGGCGGGCATCGCGCTCGTCGGGGCGGTCTTCCTCGCGGTGGTCATCGCCTTCACCGCGAGCTTCGGCCCGGGGCGGTGGCTGCGCGGCCTGTTCCGCAATCTGCCGCCGCTGTTCGTCTCGCTGCCGGTGTTCTGGATCGGGATCGTGCTCATCCAGGTCTTCTCCTTCAAGCTCGGCCTGGTGCCGGTGATCGGCGCGAGTCCGGCGCAGGCCCTGATCCTGCCCGCCATCACGCTGATGATCCCCATTGCGGCGCCGCTCGCGCAGGTGTTCCTGCGGAGCATCGACGAGGTGCGCGAGCAGCCCTTCGTGGCCGTCGTGCGCGCCCGCGGCGCCAGCACCTCATGGCTGCTGTGGCGCAACGTCGCCCCGAACGCGCTGCTGCCGGCACTGACCATGGCCGGCCTCCTCTTCGGCGAGCTGGTGGGCGGCGCGATCGTCACGGAGGCCGTGTTCGGGCGGGTGGGGATCGGCAGCCTCACCGCCCAGGCCGTCGCGCAGCGCGACACCCCCGTGCTGCTCGCGGTCGTCGTGATCGCCACCGTCGTCTTCGTCACGATCAACCTCGTGGTCGATCTGCTCTACCCGGTCCTCGACGCGCGGCTGCGCCGCAGCGGCACGGCGACCCGCACCCCCACCCGATCCGCCACCTCGGCAGGAGGAACCCGATGACCGCGATCAC
The DNA here is from genome assembly GCF_002982315.1 of Leucobacter massiliensis. GTDB lineage: Bacteria > Actinomycetota > Actinomycetes > Actinomycetales > Microbacteriaceae > Leucobacter > Leucobacter massiliensis. Next base: position 407,364 of record NZ_MWZD01000017.1, read on the forward strand.
GACGGCCGCAGAGGCGACCCCGGGATCCGGCGCCGGCCTCGGCGGCCCCGGGGAGGGCGCAGGCGGACCGGCCGCGAGCGGCGTGCGCGGGCCTGGCTCGTGGCGCGCCCTGCTGCGCCCCTCGTTCATCCTTCCCGCCATCATCCTGCTGTTCGCGCTCGCGTGGGCGGTGGCACCGGGCGTCTTCGCCTCGGGCAGCCCGACGGCGCAGGCCGGCGCGGCGCTCCAGGCGCCGAGCGCCGAGCACTGGTTCGGCACGGACGCCACCGGCCGCGACCTCTACACGCGGGTGGTGTACGGCGCCTCCCAGTCGCTCAGCGCGGCGCTCATCGCCGTGCTCGTCGGCCTCGTCTTCGGCTCCCTCATCGGGGTGAGCGCCGGCGCGGTCGGCGGCCGCGTCGACGGCGTGCTCATGCGCCTCGTCGACGTGCTCCTCGCGATCCCCACGCTGCTGCTCTCACTGAGCATCGTGATCCTGCTCGGCTTCGGCACCGCGAACGCGGCGATCGCAGTGGGCGTCACCTCCGTGGCGGTGTTCGCCCGGCTCTCGCGCTCGCAGGTGGTGAGCGTGCGGGCGAGCGAGTTCGTGGAGGCCGCCTATGGTTCGGGCGGCACCTTCGCGAGCGTGCTGTGGCGGCATGTGCTGCCCAACTCGCTGACCCCGGTGATCGCGCTCGCGGCGCTGCAGCTCGGCTCCGCGATCCTGCAGATCTCCACTCTCGGCTTCCTCGGCTACGGGGCGCCGCCGCCCACACCCGAGTGGGGGCTGCTCATCTCCGAGGGCCGCGACTACGTCGCGACGGCCTGGTGGCTGACCACCTTCCCCGGCCTCGTCGTGGCCATCGTCGTGATCGCCACGAACCGCCTGAGCCGGGCGATCGGCGGGGGAGGGGAGCGATGAGCGCGCCGCTGCTGAGCATCCGCGATCTCGCGGTCGAGTACCGCACCGGCCGCGGCACCGTCGAGGCGGTGCGCGGTGTCGGCTTCGATGTCGAGCCCGGGCGGGTGACCGCCGTCGTGGGCGAGTCCGGGTCGGGCAAGAGCACCGTCGCCCAGTCCGTCATCGGGCTGCTGCCCCCGAACGGGCGGATCGTGCGGGGCGAGATCACGCTGAACGAGCGGCGCCTGGGCGAGACGCAGCTGGTGGGGCTGTCCGAGCGCCGCTGGCGCGATCTGCGGGGGCGCTGCATCGGCCTCATCCCGCAGGATCCGGGCAACTCGCTCAACCCGGTGCAGCCCATCGGCAAGAGCATCAGCGAGTCGCTGCGCATCCACGGACGGCCCAGCCGCGAGGAAGTGCGGGATCGGGTCCACGCCCTCCTCGAACAGGTCGGCATCGACGACCCGATCCGCCGCGCGAAGCAGTATCCGCACGAGTTCTCTGGCGGGATGCGGCAGCGGGTGCTCATCGCGGCCGCGATCGCGGGCAACCCGGAACTCATCATCGCCGACGAGCCGACGAGCGCCCTCGACGTCACCGTGCAGCGCACCGTGCTCGATCTCATCGACCGCCTGCGCGAGGAGACTGGCACCGGGGTGCTGTTCATCACGCACGACCTGGCGGTGGCGGCCGACCGCGCCGACACCGTCGTGGTGATGCGCGGCGGCGAGGTGCAGGAGTCGGGGCCGAGCGCGCGGGTGCTCGCCCGGCCGGAGTCGGCCTACACGCGGCAGCTGATGGCCGACGCGCCCTCCTTCGGGAGGCTCGTGACCCGTGAGCCCATCACGGTGCGGGCTCGCGCGGAGACGGCGATTCCCGGCACGGGTGCGGGGCAGGGAAGCGCCGCCGCCGCGGAGCAGGTGCTGGAGGTGCGCGGCCTGCAGCAGCGCTTCGGCCGCGGCGCCGACGCCTTCGTCGCCGTCGACGACGTGTCCTTCACGGTGACGCGGGGCACGACCCACGCGCTCGTCGGCGAGTCGGGCTCGGGGAAGACGACGACCGGCCGCGCCATCGCCGGCTTCGCGCGGCCGAGCGCCGGCAGCGTGCGGGTCTTCGCGGCCGCGGAGGCCGCCGGCGGTGAGGGGCCGGGATCCGGATCCGGATCACGCCGGGGACCGGGCCCTGCCGGCGGCGTGCAGCCGGGGATCGAGGTGACGGAGCTCCGCGGCCGCGCGCTGCGCGAGTTCCGCAAGACCACGCAGATGGTCTACCAGAACCCCTACGGCTCGCTCGATCCGCGGCTCTCCGTCGGCCAGACGCTCGCCGAGCCGCTGCGCAACTTCGGCATCGGCGCGCGGCGGGAGCACGAGGCGCGCGTCGGGCAGGCGCTCGAGCTCGTCGCGCTGCCCCGCGACTTCACGCATCGCCGGCCGCGCGAGCTCTCGGGCGGCCAGCGGCAGCGCGTGGCCATCGCACGGGCGCTGATCCTCGAACCCGAGCTCGTGGTGCTCGACGAGGCCGTCTCGGCGCTCGACGTCACCGTCCAGGCGCAGATCCTGCGGCTGCTCGCGCAGCTGCAGCAGGAGCTCGGCCTCAGCTACGTGTTCATCTCGCACGACCTGGCCGTGGTGCGGCAGATCGCCGACACCGTATCCGTGCTGCAGCGCGGCCGGCAGGTCGAGCACGGCCGCACGGAGCAGGTCTTCGCGCAGCCGCAGCACCCCTACACGCAGCGCCTCATCGACGCCATCCCCGGGGCCTCCCTCGCCTCGGGACACTGGCAGATCTGAGCCGTTCCCGTCCCGCCCGTCCCGCCCGTCCCTGAGACGCTTCGCGAGCCCCGAGAGGAAACCCATGACCGCACCGACCGCATCGCGATCCGACATCCCCGACATCATCGACGCGCTCACCGCGATCGCGCCGGGCGATCCGCTCGACGCCGCCCGGAGACGCCGCCCCGAAGCCCGCGAGCACGCGCAGGGCAGCTTCGCGGCGCTGTTCGTGCCGGACGACGAGAGCCATGTCTCGCTGCCCGAGCGGGCCGCGGTCGCGCTCTTCGTGGCGCGCCTGCACGGGCAGCCCGCAGCGGTCGCCTTCACGGGAGCGCTGCTGCGCGAGACCGGCGGCGGGGCGGGCCTCGAACCGCTGATCGTCGCGGAGGCCGAGCGGGCTGCGGGATCCGGCCCCTACGGCGCCTTCCGCGCCGAGAACGCGCCCGAGAGCACGGCCGGACCGGTCTACGAGGTCAGCACCGTCGAGGCCGCCTACGCCCTCGGCGACCGGCTGGCCGCCGCGCTGGAGCACGCGCACCTGCTCGTGCTGCACCCGCGCGATGCGAGCCGCGAGCACCTCCAGCGCCTGCTCGACGCGGGGTGGAGCAGCACCGGCGTGGTCACGCTCTCGCAGCTCATCGCCTTCCTCAGCTTCCAGTTCCGCGTGGTGCAGGGACTCGGCGCAGTGCGCGCCGCCGACGGCGGAGCCGAGGCGGCGGACGCCGATCTCGAAGCCCTCGCCGCCGGGGTGGCGCGGGCCGCCCGGGCTCGGTTGGACGGCGCCGCTTCCGGTTCCGGCGCGGCTTCCGGCTCCGGCGCGACCGAGCAGCTGCCGCCGCCTCCGCGCGTCACCGAGCCGCCCCGCTTCACGCAGGACGCCCTCGGCTGGAAGCCGTGGCTCGAACCGCTCCCCGTCGCGGACTTCACCGACCGCCACTACGAGGCGCTCGTGGAGCGCGAGCGGGTGCACATGCCCTACTTCCGCGTGCTCGCCCGCGACCCCGAGGCGCTGCGCGAGCGCACCCTCACCGACCTCGACATCTTCCACAACGCCGATGCGGGGCTGCCGCGGGCCGAGCGGGAGCTCGCCGCGGCCGCGGCCTCGCGCTTCAACGGCTGCGTGTTCTGCGCCTCGGTGCACTCGCGCTTCGCCACCGAGCAGGGGGCGGATCGCGCGGAGGTGCAGCGGCTGCTCGACGAGGGCGTGGGCGCCCGCTTCGGCACCCGCTGGGACGGGCTGATCGATGCGACCGTGGCCCTCACCCGCACGCCGTCCGCCTTCGGTGCCGCCGAGGTGGCCGCGCTGCGCGGGGCGGGCTTCGACGAGCTGGAACTGCTCGACGCGATCCAGGCCGGAGCCTTCTTCAACTGGGCGAACCGCCTGATGCTCTCCCTCGGCGAGCCGACGGTCTGAGCGCGAGTCGGGGGCGGGTGGGGCGGGGCTAGTCGCTCCGCCCCGCCGCCTGCTCCGCATCCGGCCCCGTCTCCGGTTCCTCGGCGGCGGTGCGGCGGAGGTGCAGCCGCTCACCGACCGTGTTGAAGATGCTGACCACCTCGGCGGCCCGGGTGCCGGCGGCCCGCATGCGGTGGGGGGTGGTGGTGTCGAACTCGGCCGCCTCGCCGCGGCCGAGCAGGTGCTGGCGCTCCCCGAGGTCGAGCTGCAGCCGGCCCGAGAGCACGTAGAGCCACTCGTGGCCCTCGTGTGCCTGCAGCTCCCGCTCCGGCGCGCCCGGGTGGTAGGTGATCTTGTAGGCGCGGACCTCCGAGGCCTCTCGGGTGAGCGGGGCGATCGTCATGCCGTCGCGGGTGACGGGGCGGCGCCGCACGCGCGGGTCCCGCTCGGGGGAGTCGAGCAGATCGTCGACGCGGATCCCGAGCTGCCGGGTGAGCGGGAGCAGCAGTTCGAGGCTCGCCTGCCGCTTGCCGGATTCGAGCCGGGAGAGGGTGCTCACCGACATGCCGGCTCGGCCGGCGAGCTCGTCGAGCGTCCAGCCGCGCTCCTGGCGTGCGGCACGCAGGCGGGGGCCGGGGCTGCGCAGTTCTTCCATGGCGGATACTCCTTGCCGGTTCTGCAAATGTGATTGCCAGTATCGCATGTGTCCGGGCAGCATGGTCGGCATGGACCACACACCTCGCACCCCCGCACCCGCCACGCCTCACCCCGCCGATCAGGCGGCCCCCTGGGACGCCGTCGTGATCGGCGGCAGCGCCGCGGGCCTCAGCGCCGCGCAGGCCCTCGGCCGAGCCCTCCGGCGCACGCTCGTCATCGACTCGGGCAGTCCCCGCAACCGCTTCGCAGCGCAGATGCACAACGTGCTCGGCCACGACGGCACCCCGCCCGGCGAACTCGCGGCGCGCGGCCGCCAGGAGGCGGCCCGCTACGGGGTGGTCTTCCGTGAGGCCGCGGTGCGTACGGTACGCGACGGAGACGGCGTGACGGGCCCCGCGGGCGACGGCGCGGGATCCCCGCCGTCCGTCCACATCGAGCTGGACGGCGGTGAGACCGTCGCGGCACGCGCCATCATCGTCGCCACGGGCGTGCGCGACGAACTGCCGGCGATCCCGGGCCTCGCCGAGCACTGGGGCAGCGGTGTGCTGCACTGCCCCTACTGCCACGGCTGGGAGGAGCGCGGGGGACGTCTCGCGGTGATCACCACGTCGCCCCTCGGACTGCACCAGGCAAAGCTGCTGCGGCAGTGGAGCGACGAGCTCACGGTCTTCACCGCGGGGCTCGGTGCGCTCGACGCCGAGACCGAGGCGCTGCTGCTCGCGCGCGGCGTCCGGCTCGTGGCTGAGCCGGTGGCCGAGGTGCGGGGCGACGGATCCCGGGTCTCCGCCGTGCGCACCGCCACCGGGGAGGAGTACGCCGTCGATGCGATCTTCACCGCGAGCGCGACGGTGCCGCGCGACGGCTTCCTCGACGAGCTCGGACTGCGCCGGACGGAGACACCCGGCGGTGCGCCCGTGCTCGCGGTCGACGCGATGGGCCGCACGAGCCACCCGCGCATCTGGGCGGCGGGCAACGTCGTCACCCCCTTCGCCTCGGTGCCGATGGTGATGGGCGCCGGCACCTTCGCGGGCGCGGCCGTGAACGCGGCGCTCGTGGAGGAGGACTTCGCGCGCGCTGCGGCCCTCGTGGCGGCGCAGCGCTCTCCCGCCGGAGCGGAGGTGCGGGATGCGTGACGCGGCGGCGCACGACGGGCGCCACACGGCTCAGGGTCACCGGGGGCGCGGGCACGGGGAGCACGACCCGCACGAGGATCCCACGCGGTTCTGGGAGCGGCTCTACGGGGAGAGCGCCGTGTGGTCTGGGCGGGTCAACGCGAGCCTCGCGGCCGTGGCCGAGGCGTGGGAGCCGGGCCGCTCGCTCGACCTCGGCTGCGGCGAGGGCGGGGACGTGCTGTGGCTCGCCGAGCGCGGCTGGCGGGCGAGCGGCGTCGACCTCTCGGAGACCGCGGTCGCCCGTGCCCGAGCGGCCGCGGCGGAGCGCGGCCTCACCGCCCGCTTCATCGCCGCCGATCTCGGGGAGTGGATCGCGCACCCCGAGCAGCATGACGCGGCCGGATCCTTCGACCTCGTCACCGCCAGCTTCCTGCAGTCGCCGGTGGAGCTGCCGCGGGAGCGGATCCTGCGCGCCGCCGCGGGGCTCGTCGCGCCCCGCGGCCGGCTCGTGGTGATCTCGCACGCCGCCCCGCCTGCGTGGGCCTCGGATCATCCCGGCCCCTTCCCCTCTCCGCAGAGCGAGCGCGAGCTGCTGGCACTCGACCCCGAGCGCTGGGAGCTCGCCGCCGAGCTGCGCAGCCGCGAGGCGACCGCCCCCGACGGCACGCCCGCGAGCCTCACGGACACCGTTCTCGTCGCCCGCCGCCGCGGGTGAGCGCGGGGCGCGCCCTGGCGCGCAATCGCGGCCCGCACCGTGGCCCGAGGGCGCTGTCCGCACGGTGCCCCGAGCTGTGGTTCCTACACCTCGGGCGTGGCCCCCGGACAGCCGCCCCCCGCAGCGGCCGTGATCGTGCAGAGGGGGCCGACGGCTCCCCGGCCCAGGTACAGGCGGACCGGATTCGGCGCCGCCTCCAGCAGGGAGATGCGCAGCGCGGCGACCTCGAGCGGTCCCTCACGCGGATCCGAGGCCCACTCCGGCGGGCCGGCCCCGCCCTCGGCGGGCACGTTCTGCGCGTTGACCGTGATCGACGCGATCCCCGCGCTCGACAGCCCCGTGAAGACGGAGCTCAGCGCAGCGCCGAGCGGACCCCCCAGGGCCGTGAGCGCGTCACCCGGAAGCCGCGCCAGCGGCAGCGCCTCCTGGGTGAGGGGCCCCTGCAGGATCCCGCCGACGAGCGGGCCGAGCACCGTGCCGAGCACGCCCGTCACCGCGCCCACCAGCCCCGTGAGGAGGTTGCCGATGAGTCCCAGGTTCAGGGCGCTCGTGTCCACCGCCACGGTGGCCGTGCCACCCGTCAGCTGGGCGAGGGTCCCGCTCACGGTCGCCCGGAGCTGCCCCGCGTTCTGCCAGGTGCCGACGCAGGCGCCGAGCACGCCCAGCAGGCTGCACCGCTGGAAGGGGATCGACACGTCGATCGTGATGGTGGCGAGCTCGAGGGCGGAGGCGAGCAGGCCGTCGACCGACGAGATCCACTCCGTGAGCGCACTGCCGAGCGCCGCCGTGAGCGCCTCGACGAGCGCCGGGTCCGAGAGCAGCTCGGTGTTCGGCGGCAGCCCGTTGAGCGTGGTGCGGCCGGCCTCGCCGGTCGCCGCACCGAGCAGCGCGGCGGTGTCGATCGACACGGTGCCGCCCGCCAGGTCGATGCTCAGAATGCCTCCGGCGTCCTCGATCGGCTGGGCGAGGAAGGCGTTGAGCGGGGCCAGCCTCAGATCGATCGCCGCGAGCGTGACCGTCGTCCCGCTCGGCGCGACCCGCAGCCCGGCGAGGCCGGTCACCAGGCCGAGCGCGTTCGTGACCGCGGTGACGAGCGAGGTGGTGACCCCGGAGAGGAGCCCCGTGCGTCCGGCGATCCCGTTCACCGCGTTCTGCACGTTCAGCACGGAGGCGTCGACGGCACCGGTGAGGCCGCCGACGGTGGGTGAGGTCACATCGGCGTCGAGGCCTGCCGCGAGGTAGTCGCGCTGCACCGCTGCCGCCGGCTCGCCATCCCACAGCGCTTCGCAGCCCTCGGCGAGCGCCGCCCGGCCCGCGACCGCCCCGACGTCGAGGGAGACGTCGCTCACGTCCTGGGTCACGGAGGAGAGATCGGTCCCGAGCGAGTCGAGCAGATCGGAGAGCCGGAGCGTGGCGATATCCGGGTAGCCGCCCTCCTCACCGTCCAGATTGATGCCGCCCGAACCGGTCACGTACCCGCTCGCGCCGACGGCGTCGCCGCCGTCCGCAGCGCGTGCGTACTGTCCCAGCAGACCCGTCGAGGTGCCGAGCGGGATCTGCAGGAGGCCCGTGAGACCGAGGTTGACGGCGTTGATCGCGGTGACGTCGAGGGGGTCAGCGTAGGCGTCGACGACCGTGTTGGCGGGTGCGGCGGTCGGCGGGTCGGGGATTGCGGCGGTGCCGTCGTGGGTGACGCGCACCCCCGACACGCGCGCCGTCTCATCGAGATCGGGGCCGAGCAGCGAGCCGCTGAGCACGCGGCCCTCACCGCTGGTCACGAAACGGCCCTCGGGATCGCTGCAATCGGCCGTGCCGAGGGCCGCGTGCGTCCACTCGGAATCCGTCCACTGCGCGTCGCTCGTCATCCCGTCCTGCGCCACGAGCGCGACCGCGAGCACGGCCCCGGCGGCGGTCACGGTGCCGCGGCGGGTGAGCACCCGAGCTCGGCTCCTGCCCGTCACCCCTCCCGCTCCGCCCCGAGGCCCCGGCCGAGCGCCCTCGCGCCGCCCTCTCACGATCGCCCCTGTCCCGTCCCGACGCCGCGACCCGTGCGCCGCCCGCGCCGCAGCGCCGCGCCCGCGCCGACGCCGACGAGTCCGGCGCCGAGCAGCCCGAGGGCCAGCAGGTCCGCGCCCGTGACCGGCAGACGCCCGGCGCTCTCGGGGCCGGGGCCCTTCCCGGGTCCGGGCTCCGCTCCCGGCCCGCCGCCCTCATCACCGGAGGCGTGCACCCCGAGGCCGAGCCGCGCCGTGAGCCGGGAGACGGCCTCGGCGTCGGCCTCGGCCGGCAGTGTCACCGCCAGGAGCAGCTGACGCGGCTCGTCGCTCCGCAGCTCTCCGAGCTGAAGGGGTTCCCCGCCGCCCAGCAGCTCCTCGAACGGGGTCTGCGGGAGCACGACGGCCCGCTCGCCCGAGCAGGGGATCGCGTCCGCGTCGAAGTCCCGCCGCGGCTGGGGGTCGGCGTCGGCGGGCAGCGCGAAGCTGCCCGCGCAGCTGTCGAGCCGGGCCCGCAGCCCGCCCTCCCGGATCAGCGGTCCTGAGCCGTTGAGGCTCGCCGCGAGCGCCCCGCGCTCGGCGTCCCACATCGACGCCTCGATCACCCAGATCATGGTGTCGCCGGGCCGCAGGGTCGCATGCAGCGGGGTGGCGACGTGCGCGCCGAGCCGCAGCAGGCCCGGCTCGCCGGTCTCCGAGAGCTCCTCGAACACCGCAGCCGCCCGCGCACCCGCGAGACCGAGGCCGAGCACGGCGAGCGCGAGGCCCGCGCCGAGCAGCAGGCGCGCGGCGGCGGGGGCGCGCCGGCGCGCGCTCACGGGACCGGCTCCGCGTGCCGTGGGGTGTTCTCGGCCCGGCCGGTTCCCGGCGGGCGTGCTCCGTCGTCCGCGCACGCGTCGGCGTCGGCTTCGGGGCGCGCCGGCCAGAAGGCCCACGTGACCAGCGCCCCGACGCCGAGGATCAGCAGTCCAGCGCCGATCGGGGTCTGTAGCAGCATGAGCGCCGTGCCGAGGTGGGGGAGCGCGACGACGGTGCGCCGCGCCTCCGTCACCACGTAGGGCAACCGGTCCGGGGTGTCGTTGTCGTCGCCCTGCATCACGAGCTCGCGCGCGGCGGGATCGCCGGGATCCGGCGGGGCTTCTCCCGGCAGGGCGGCGCGCAGTTCCGGTCCGTTCGGCACCCGGGCCGCGACGTCCCGCACCTCGATCACCCGGTGGGTGACGGGCAGGGGCGCACCGGCTCGCTGCACCGTGAGCACGTCGCCCGCGCGCACCTCAGCCGCCCGCACCGGCAGCGTGACCGCGACCGTGCCCTGGGGCATGGTCGGGCTCATCGAGCCGGTGCGGAGCACGACGAGCGCCGCCCCGGTCGTGGCCGAGTAGGCGAACCAGCCGGCCAGCGCGAGAGCCGCCGCGACCACGATCGAGGTCACGACCGTGCCGAAGATCCTGCGGAACATGGCGCATCCCGGTGGCGGGTCAGCCGGAGACGGCCGCGAACTCCCAGGCGGGTGCGATCGTGCGTCCCATGAGGTCGACCCCTGCGGCCTCCGCGACGGACTGGGCGTCCGCGGGCAGCGAGATGACGAAGCAGTAGTGCTGCGGTGCTCCCGGTGCCGCATCGGTGGCGGCCGCCAGAGCCTGCGCGGCGCTCGCACCGGTGCCCAGCGATGCCGAGTCGATGCCGTCCACTGCCGTCCAGTCGGCGGCGTCGAATGTGCCGGCGGCGCAGGCCGGCGCGCTCGTCTCGGCCGAGGTGTGCACGGTCAGCTCGACGGCGTTCCAGAGGGCCTGGCCGGCGTCGGAGACGGTGATGCCCTGTGCCGCGACCGCGCCGCTCAGGGTGACCTCGCCGCCGAGCGACCCCGTCTTCGTGCGCAGCGAGACGGGTGCGTAGACGGTGTCACCGGGGGCGAGCGCGAGTGCGGCGGTCGTGAAGTCGAGCGCGCCGCCGGGGTTCGTCTCGTCGTCGCGCCAGCTGCCCTCGGTGAATTGCTCGACCTCGAAGGTGCCCGTGCCGATGCCCGGCTCGTCGCCGGCGGCTCCGCCCCACACCCACTCCGAGTCGGTCCAGGAGGCGAGCGTGTAGGCGGCTCCGAGGCCGACGGCGAGTGCGCCGGCTGCGACGGCGGCGATCTTGCGGTTTCTGCGCGACGACGAACGTGTGGTGTGCATTGCGGATCCTCTCTGCGTCTTGCGTCGAGAGGTTCCGGGTGGCCGGGGCCCGAGCGCCCCCGCGCGTCCCCCCGAACGCACCGGAGCGAAAAGCAAGTCGAGCTTCCCAGTTTCTCCGTTCCCGCGAGGCTAACACCCTCGGACGCGCCGGGCAATCCCCGCCCCATTCCGCGCGCCCGCAGTTGCCGGCAGCGGGGAGCCGGAGTCAGGGGAGGAGGCGGTTGGGGCCCCGGAAGAGGTACGTGACCTCGCGGATCGAGGACTGCTGCAGCATGAGCATGAGCACACGGTTCAGTCCCATGCCGAAGCCGCCGTGCGGAGGCACGCCGTAGCGGAAGAAGTCCAGGTAGAACGACAGCTCCGCCGGATCCATGCCCTTCTCCACGGCCTGCGCCTCGAGCACCTCGATGCGGTGCTCGCGCTGCGCGCCGGTCGAGATCTCGGTGCCGCGGTAGATCAGGTCGTAGCTGTTGGTCAGCGAGGGATCGTCGGCGTGCCGCATGTGGTAGAACGGCCGGATCGACCACGCGTAATCCGTGAGGAAGACGAAGTCGTGCCCGTACTGCTCCTTGACGTAGGCGGCGATCCGGCGCTCGCCCTCCGGGTCCATGTCGGCGTCGGCGCGGGGCACCTCGTAGCCGCGCTCCTTCACGATCTCCTTCGCCTCGGCGAGCGGGATCCGCGGGAACGGCCGGGAGGGGACCTCGAGCTCGATGCCGAAGAGCTTCTGCAGCTCCTCGCCGTGCCGCTCCTTCACGGCGCTGAGCCCGGCGACGATGAGCTCCTCGTGCAGCTCCATGACGTCCTCGTGCGAGTCGATCCAGCTCAGCTCGGTGTCGATCGAGGTGAACTCGGTGGCGTGACGCGAGGTGAAGGAGGGGTCGGCGCGGAAGGCGGGCCCGACCTCGAAGATGCCGCCGAAGCCCGCGGCCTGGGCCATCTGCTTGAAGAACTGGGGGCTCTGCGCGAGGAACGCCTTGCCGTCGAAGTACTCGACCTCGAACAGCTCGGCGCGGGACTCCGAGGCCGACGCCATGAGCTTGGGGGTCTGGATCTCGATGAAGCCGCGCTCCACCCACACCTGGCGCAGGGCGTGCAGGAAGGTGGTCTGCACGCGGAAGACGAGGTTCTGCTCGGGGCGGCGCAGATCGAGGAAGCGCCAGTCGAGACGCACGTCGATGCCGCTGTCGGCCGCGATCGGGTTGTCGGGCAGCGCGCGGGTCACGACCTCGATCTCCTCGATCTGGATCTCGACGCCACCGAGCTTCACGCGCTCGTTGTGCTGCAGCTCGCCGGTGACGGTGACGAAGGTGCCGTGCGTGAGTTCGCTGATGGTGCGGGTACGGGGCACGAGGATGTCGGATCGCGGGTTCTCGGGGTCCGGTTCGCGCAGCACGCCGCCGTTGACGAGCTGCACCGCCCCGCTCTCGTCGCGCAGCACGACGAACTGCACGTAACGCTGGTCGCGCACCTTCTCGACCCAGCCGGAAACACGCACGGGGCCGTCTTCGCGGGCGGCCAGGTCCTTGATCAACACACGCTCAGTCACCCGCCCATCCTACCGGCACCCCGTGGCGGCGCCACGCGGCCCGGCGGGCGCGGCACGTGGCCTCGGGCGAGTGGAAGAATGGGCGGGTGAGTGAGGTCCCGGATCCCGAGCAGCAGACCATGCCCGACGTCACTGCGGCAGAGCACCCCGCAGCCCGGCCGAGCGCCGAGGCCGTGCACCCGGAGCGCAGCACGGCCGGGGCGGGACCGTGGCCGGGCGGCCGGGAGGCCTGGCCGAGCGAGGATCACTACGATCCGGAGCTCCTCGAGCACGGCGACTCCCGCAACGTCGTCGACCGCTATCGCTACTGGCGCATGGAGGCGATCGTCGCCGATCTCGACCGGCACCGGCACCCCTTTCACGTCGCCATCGAGAACTGGCAGCACGACATGAACATCGGCTCGATCGTGCGCAGTGCGAACGCCTTCGCCGCCGACACCGTGCACATCGTCGGCCGGCGGCGCTGGAACAAGCGCGGCGCCATGGTGACCGATCGCTACCAGCACGTCGAGCACCGCGAGAGCATCGCGGCCCTGGTGGCGTGGGCGAAGGACGAGGGGATCCCGATCGTCGCGATCGACAATGTGCCGGGCTGCGTGCCGATGGAGACCTTCGCCTGGCCGGAGCGCTGCGTGATGCTCTTCGGCCAGGAGGGGCCGGGACTGACGGCCGAGGCGATCGCCTCCGCCGAGGCGGTCGTGGAGATCACCCAGTACGGCTCCACCCGGTCGATCAACGCGAGCGCGGCTGCCGCCGTCGCCATGTACAGCTGGGTGCAGCAGCACTCGCCGCTGCGCCCCGGGGCCGCCCCGCGCTGAGCGCCGCCCCTACTCGCCGTCGACGACGCTGAGCAGCAGGTGCCCGTTGGGGACCGTCTGGCCGAGGGGTGCGTCGATCGCGGTCACGACCCCGTCGCGGTGCGCGTAGATCGACTGCTCCATTTTCATGGCCTCGAGCACCACCACGAGGTCGCCCTTCGCGACCCGCTGGCCCTCCTCGACGGCGAGCTTCACGACCGTGGCCTGCATGGGCGCGGCGACCGCGTCGCCGGTGGCCGTCGCCACGCCGGCGCCCTTTGCGCGCTTGGGCGCGGGGCCGCGCGTGACGTCCTGGTCGACGAGCGGCAGCAGGGTGGCCGGCATGGTGACCTCGACCCTGCGGCCCTCGACCTCGACGACGACGGTGCGGCGCTTCGGATCCTGCGCGATCGCGGACAGCTCGCCCTCCCAGGGGTCGATGTCGTTCTCGAACTCGCTCTCGATCCAGAGCGTGTAGACGCCGAAGCGGCCGTCGGGCGCCGTGAAGGCGGGATCGCGCACGATCTTGCGGTGGAAGGGCAGCACGGTGGGCAGCCCGTGGATCTCGAACTCGTCGAGCGCGCGGCGGGAGCGCTCGAGCGCCTCCTCGCGGGTGGCGCCGGTGACGATGAGCTTCCCGAGCATGGAGTCGAAGGCGCCCGAGACCACGTCGCCGGTGGCGACGCCCGTGTCGACCCGCACGCCGGGACCGGCCGCCGGCTTGAAGAGGGTGACGGGCCCGGGGGCGGGGAGGAAGCCGTTTCCGGGGTCCTCGCCGTTGAGGCGGAACTCGAAGGAGTGGCCGTGCGGCACCGGGTCGGCGTAGTCGATGACGCCGCCCTCGGCGATGCGGAACTGCTCGCGCACGAGGTCGATGCCGGTGACCTCCTCCGAGACGGGGTGCTCCACCTGCAGGCGCGTGTTGACCTCCAGGAACGACACGGTGCCGTCCTTCGCGACGAGGAACTCGCAGGTGCCCGCACCGACGTAGCCGACCTCCTTCAGGATGGCCTTCGACGCGGCGGTGAGCTTCTCGTTCTGCTCCGCGCTGAGGAAGGGCGCGGGGGCCTCCTCCACGAGCTTCTGGTGGCGGCGCTGCAGCGAGCAGTCGCGGGTGGAGACGACGACGACGTTGCCGTGCTGGTCGGCGAGGCACTGGGTCTCGACGTGGCGGGGCTTCTCCAGGTACTTCTCGACGAAGCACTCGCCGCGGCCGAAGGCGGCCACCGCCTCGCGGGTCGCCGATTCGAAGAGCTCGGCGACCTCCTCGCGCTCGTAGGCGACCTTGAGGCCCCGGCCGCCGCCGCCGAAGGCGGCCTTGATGGCGATCGGCAGCCCGACCTCGTCGGCGAAGGCGAGCACCTCCTCGGCGTTCTGCACCGGGTCGCTCGTGCCGGCCGCGAGCGGGGCGCCCACCTTCTCGGCGACGTGCCGGGCCGACACCTTGTCGCCGAGGCGCTCGATTGCCTCGGGGCCGGGGCCGATCCAGGTGAGGCCCGCGGCGATCACGGCGCGCGCGAACTCGGCGTTCTCGGCGAGGAAGCCGTAGCCGGGGTGCACCGCGTCGGCGCCGGAGCGGCGCGCGACCGCGAGGATCTTGTCGATGACGAGGTAGGTCTCGGCGCTGGTGGTGCCGTTCAGCGCGTAGGCCTCGTCGGCGAGCTGCGCGTGCATGGCGTCACGGTCCTGGTCGGCGTAGACGGCGACGGAGGCGATGCCGCTGTCTGCGGCGGCGCGGATGATGCGGACGGCGATCTCGCCGCGGTTGGCGATGAGCACTTTACGAATGCGCGACATGGATGACAGCCTATTGGAGCCGCGGGGCCGAGCCTTGGATATGAGCCACAAACCTTCCCCCGATTCATTGCCGATGCGCATGAGCGCGCGCCGGGCCGGCAGGATGCACGAACGGTAGACTGGCCCGGTGGTGAATCCAGAGATCCAGGGTCGCGTGTATCCGCCGACCGCCCCGTACCTCGTCGGCCGCGAGAAGGTGCGCGAGTTCGCTCGCGCCGTGCTCAGCGCCTCGCCGCTGCACCTCGATCCGGCCGCCGCCAGGGAGGCGGGCTTCGCCGACGTCGTCGCTCCGCCGACCTTCGCGGTGGTGGTGCAGGAGGCGACGCTGGCGCAGCTGCTCGCGGACCCCGAGGCGGGCGTCGATTTCTCGCGCGTGGTGCACGGCGATCAGCGCTTCACCTACACGCGCCCCATCGTCGCCGGCGACGAGCTGACCGCCACCCTCACGATCGCGGCGGTGAAGCAGCTCGGCGGGCACTCGATGGTGACCGCTTCGAGCGAGATCGTCGACGCGGGCGGCGAGCACGTCGTCACCGCGGTCTCCACGCTCGTGGTGCGCGCGGCCGAGCACGAGGCAGGAGAGGCCTGAACCCATGAGCATCCCCGTCTTCGCAGAACTCGCACCGGGCCAGCTCGTCGCCGAGCGCGAGCTCCACCTCACCCGCGACCGCCTCGTGCGCTACGCCGGAGCCTCCGGCGACTTCAACCCGATCCACTACCGGGACGACGTGGCCGCCGAGGTCGGCCTGCCGGGGGTGCTCGCCCACGGCATGCTGACCATGGGCGCGGCCGGCTCGGTCGCGACCGACTGGCTCGGCGCCGCGGCACGGGTGCTCGACTTCCAATCGCGCTTCACGCGACCCGTTCCCGTCGACGCGGCGGCGGGCGCCACGGTGACGGTGACCGTCACGGTGGGCGCGCTCGACGAGGAGCGCCGCACCGCGCGCCTCGACCTGAAGGTCGTCTTCGACGGCGCGACCGTGCTCGGCAAGGCGCAGCTGGTGGCGGCGTTCCGGTGATCCTCCCCGACATCGTTCCCGAGCCCGTTGGCGACGGCACGCGGCTCTCCGAGCTGACGACGATGCGCGTCGGCGGTCCGGCCGAGCGGATCCTGCTCGCACGCAGTGCCGAGGATCTCGCGGGCTTCGCGACGGAGCTGCACGATGCCGGCGAGCCGTGGTTGCTGCTCGGGGGCGGATCCAACACCGTCGTCTCCGACGAGGGCTTTCCGGGGCCGGTGCTGCTCGTGCGCAGCACCGGAATCTCGGTGGTCGAGGACGCGGAGGCCGCAGCCGCCGGGCGGGTGCGGGTGCGCGCGCAGGCGGGCCACGACTGGGATCATCTGGTCGCGAGCTGCGTGGCGCGGGGCTGGGCGGGCATCGAGGCGCTCTCGGGGATTCCGGGACTCGCCGGAGCCGCGCCCGTGCAGAACATCGGCGCCTACGGCCAGGAGCTCGCGGAGGTACTGCACTCGGTCGAGTTCCTGGATCTGGCTGCGGGGGAGGTGCGCCGTCTCTCGGCGGCGGAGCTCGAGCTCGGCTACCGCGACTCGGCGATCAAGCGCGGGCTGGAGGGCGTCGTGCTCTCGATCGACCTGCTGCTGGAGGACGCCGGAGCGGCGCTCGCCGGCGCCGGAGCCGACGTCGACGCCGGTGACCCTGCGGCGCCGGGCAGGCACGCCGCCCCAGGGTCCGGGCCGGAGGCAGGGACGGACGCGGGGCCGGCGCTCTCCGCCCCGGTCCGCTACGCCCAGCTCGCCTCGGCGCTCGGCGTGGAGCTCGGCACCCGGGTGCCGCTGCGGGTGCTGCGTGACGCGGTGCTGCGGCTGCGGGCGGCGAAGGGCATGGTGCTCGACGAGGAGGATCACGACAGCTGGAGCGCGGGATCCTTCTTCACGAACCCGATCGTCTCGGAGCGCTTCGCGCGGAGCCTGCCGGCGGATGCCCCCCGGTTCCCGATCGGCGAGACGGAGTCCGCACCGGCCGTGACGAGCTTCGAGGAGCTCGCCGCCGGCGTCCCGTTGCGCGTGCCGCAGCCCGCCGCGGAGCGGAGCGTGAAGCTCTCCGCTGCGTGGCTCATCGAGCACTCGGGGCTCTCACGCGGCTTCCGCCTGCCCGGATCCGGTGCGGCCATCTCCTCGAAGCACACCCTCGCGATCACGAACGGCGGTGCGGCGACGGCGGGCGAGGTGGCGGAGCTCGCCCGCCTCGTGGTCCAGCGGGTGCAGCAGGAGTTCGGCCTGATCCTCGCGCCCGAGCCCAATCTCTACGGCCTGGAGCTGTAGGGCTCATGCGCGTGCAGATCGTCGGCCGTGGCCGCATGGGCGCCGCCCTCGCCGCCGGGCTGGGCGAGGCCGGGATCGGGCTGCTGCCTTCTGGCGGCCGCGGGGCGACGGGGGAGGGCGCCGATGTGGTGCTGCTCGCGGTGCCGGACGGCCAGATCGCTGCTGCGGCGTCCGCAATCGAGCCGGGGCCGCTGGTGGGTCACCTCTCCGGGGCGACCGGGCTCGCCCCGCTCGCCCCGCACGAGGGCTTCAGCCTGCACCCGCTGCTGACGGTCACGGGATCCGAGCGCTCGCTGGCGGGCGCCTTCGCCGCGATCGACGGATCGAGCGAGCGTGCGCTGGGGGTCGCGCGCGAGCTCGCGGCGACGCTGGGGCTCACGGCGTTCCGGGTCGCCGACGCCGACCGGGCCGCCTATCACGCGGCGGCCTCCGTCGCCGCGAACTATCTCGTCGCGCTCGAGGGCTTCGCCGAGCGCCTCGCCGCGACCGCCGGGGTGCCGAGAGCGGCGCTCGCCCCGCTCGCCGAGGCCGCGCTGCGCAACTGGGCCGAACGGGGCGCTGCTCTGGCGCTGACCGGCCCCATCGCGCGCGGCGACGAGGCGACGGTCGCGGCGCAGCGCGAGGCGGTGGCCGAGCGGGTCCCCGAGGGGGTCGCGCTCTTCGACGCGCTCGCGGCCGCGACGCGTGAGCTCGCTGCGGTCCGGGACCGCGACGGGGGCCGAGGGGAGGCGCGGGCATGAGGATCGTGCGCACCGTGCGCGAGCTGCGCGCCGCGCTCGCCGAGGCCCGCGCGGCGCACTCCGGCGCCGTGCGGGGCGGGGTGCACCGGGTCGGCATGGTCCCCACGATGGGCGCGCTGCACGAGGGGCACCTCTCGCTCGTGCGCGCCGCCCGTGCCGAGAACGACACGGTCGTGCTGTCGATCTTCGTGAATCCGACCCAGTTCACGGAGGCGGCCGATCTCGCCGCCTACCCCCGGCAGGAGGAGCGCGACGCCGCGCTCGCCGCCGGGGCGGGAGTCGACGTGATCTTCGCTCCCGAGGCTGAGGAGATGTATCCGGCCGGCTTCGCGACCACGGTGCGCGTCGCCGGTCCGCTCACCGAGACGCTGGAGGGCGCGGCGCGCGGGGCGGCGCACTTCGACGGCGTAGCCACGGTGGTGTCGAAGCTGCTGCTCGCGGCGCTGCCCGATGCGGCCTACTTCGGGCAGAAGGACGCTCAGCAGCTGCTCGTGGTGCGGCGCATGGTCGCGGATCTGGGGATCCCGAGCCGCATCGTCGGCTGCCCCACCTCGCGCGACCCCGACGGTCTCGCCCGTTCGAGCCGGAATGTGCGATTGAGCGCCGAGGAGCGCGGGCGCGCGCTCGCCATCCCGCGCGCGCTCGAGGCGGCGGCCCGGGCGCTGCGAGGCGGCGCGCGCGATGCGGCGGCGGTGCGCGCCGCGGCGGAGGCCGAGCTGGCGGCCGCGGGGATCGCGGCCGAGTACGTGGCGGTCGTCCATCCGGAATCGCTGGAGCCGCTGGAGCGGCTCGACGGAACCGCACTGCTCGCGATCGCGGCGCGCGTTGGCGGCGTGCGGCTGATCGACAACGCGCTGCTGGGAGAACCGGCAGCGGCCGGCCCCGGTGCCGTCGGACAGGCGCATCCCGCAAGACCTGCCGGGCTGTCCGCCTCCGCCGCGCCCGCCGACCCTCCGGCCGCCGGAGCGAAGCCCACCCAGCGAACCGACCCCTGACCCCGAAGACGAGGAGCGCTCATGTCCCGAGTGACGATCCCGATGCTGCGTGAGAAGCGTGAGCGCGGCGAGCCCATCGTGATGGTGACCGCCTACGACTATCCGGGCGCGCGTGTGGCGGAGCAGGCCGGCGTCGACATGCTGCTCGTCGGTGATTCCGGCGCGCAGGTCGTGCTCGGGCACGAATCGACGGTGACGGTGACCCTCGACGAGATGCTGGTGCTCGCGAAGGCGGTGCGCCGCGGCGCCGATTCGGCGTTCGTGGTGTGCGATGTGCCCTTCGGCTCGACCGAGGTGTCGGACGCGCAGGCGGTGGAGACCGCGGTGCGCTTCGCGAAGGAGGCGGGGGCCGACGCGGTGAAGCTGGAGGGCGGCGGGCGGGATCGCCTCGACCGTATCCGCGCCATCGTCGCGGCCGGGGTGCCCGTCGTGGGGCATGTGGGTCTCACCCCGCAGACCGCGACGGCGCTGGGCGGGATGCGGGCGCAGGGCCGCACGGTCGAGAGCGCGGTGCGGCTCGTGGAGGAGGCTGTGGGGGTGCAGGACGCGGGCGCGTTCTGCGTCGTCGTCGAGGCGGTGCCCGCGGAGGTGACGGAGGTGCTGCGCCGCGTGCTGCAGATCCCGATCATCGGCATCGGCGCCGGGCCGGCCGACGGGCAGGTGCTCGTGCTGCACGATCTGCTCGGGATCACCGAGGGACGCACCGCGAAGTTCGTGAAGCGCTACGGCGAGCTCGGCGAGGCGATGGTGGCGGCGATCGGCGCATACGCCGCGGAGGTGCGCTCGGGCGCCTTCCCCGGGCCCGAGCACCGCTACACGGCCGCCCCCGAGGCCGTGGAAGCCGCTCGCGCGGCCCTCGGCTGAGCCCGCCCGCGCTGCGGCGAGCGGCTCAGAGCCGGTCGAGGGCGTGGCGCAGGTCGCGGATCAGGTCCTCGGCGGATTCGAGCCCCACGGAGAGGCGCAGCAGGCCGGGCGTGATCCCGAGCCGCTCGTTCAGCTCGGGAGCGAAGGTCGAGTGCGTCGAGCTGAGCGGGTGGATCACCATCGAGCGGGTGTCGCCGATCCCGGTCATGCGCGAGAACACCCGCAGCCCGTTCACGAAGGCGCGCGCCCCCTCGATCCCGCCGCGCACCGTCACGCCGAACACGGAGCCGGTGCGTCCCCGTCCCTCGGCGTCCGCCCCGTAGTCGCGCACGGCGCGAGCGTGCAGCGGGTTCGAGGGCAGTCCGGCGTAGTCGACCGACTCCACCTCGGGCTGCTGCTCCAGCCAGGCCGCGATGCGGATGGCCGACTCGACGTGCCGCTCCATGCGCAACGACAGGGTCTCCATGCCCTGGTGCAGCAGGAAGCCGTGCAGCGGCGAGAGCGTCGGCCCGATGTCGTTGACGACCGACTCGCGCACCGCGCGCGCATAGGCGCCGCGGCCGAAGCGCTCGAGCATGGGGGCCACGCCCGCCCGGCTCGACTGCGTGATGAGCGGGAAGGAGCGGCCTGCCCGCTCGGCGGCCGCCCAGTCGAAGTTGCCGCCGTCGACGATCGCGCCGCCGACGGCCGCCCCGTGGCCCGTGAGGAACTTGGTCGTCGAGTGCACCACGACGTTCGCCCCGTGCTCGAAGGGGCGGATCAGCGCGGGTGTGCCGACGGTGTTGTCGACCACGAGCGGCAGGTGATGGCGGGCGGCGACCTCGGCGATGCGCCGCAGATCGGTCACGTCGTTGCAGGGGTTCGGCACGGTCTCGGTGAAGATGGCCTTCGTCTCGGGGCGGATCGCGCGCTCCCACTCGGCGTCGTCATCGGCGTCCCAGACGTAGTCGAAGCCGATGCCGAAGCGCGCGAAGCTACGGCCGAAGAGGATGCGGGTGCCCCCGTAGATGGAGGCGGTCGAGACGATGTGGTCGCCGTGCTGGGCGAGGGCGAGGAGCGCTGAGGTGATCGCCGCCTGGCCGCTCGACACCGCGACCGAGACGACCCCGCCCTCCAGCGAGGCGAGGCGCTCCTCGGCGACCCAGTTCGTCGGATTGCCCTGGCGGCTGTAGATGGGGGCGTGCTCACTGGGGGACGGGGCGGTCGCCCGGCCCGCGTGGTCTTCAGCCCGCCAGTGGATGCTCCCGTCGAAGCGGCTCACCTGGTCGTCGAAGTCGTCGAAGAGGTAGCCGGCGGACAGGGCGATCGGCGGCACGCGCAGCCCGTGGTTCCGGTCGGGGTACTCGCCGGCGTGCACCTGGCGCGTCTCGAAGCCGAAGCCGTCCCAGTCGTAGACGGGAGGTTCGGGGCGTGGGGAGGAGCTCATGGGGCCTTCTTCGCGGGTGGTGGGCGGGTGCTGTCCGGGCGGCGGAGCGCTGACCGGAGGGGTCATCGCTCGGGCAGCGCTGTGGCGATGCGCCTGACGGCCTCGCGGATCGTGTCGGGCGCGCAGGCGAGGTTGATGCGGGCGTGCCCGGAGCCTCCGGCGCCGAAGGCGGGCCCGCTGTTCAGGGCGACGCGGGCCGCATCGCGCAGCCGCCGGGCGGGGTCCTCCCCGAGCCCGGCTGCGCGGAAGTCGAGCCAGTTGAGGTAGCCGGCGCGGGATCGGGTGCGGCGGACGCCGGGCAGGCGATCCCGCAGCAGCTCGCCGAAGAGCCGCTCGTTCGACTCGATCTGCGCGACGGCGCGTTCGAGCCAGTCGCGGCTCTCGGCGAAGGCGGCGATGCTCGCGTGCAGGCCGAGGATGCTGGTGCGGCAGGCCACCTCGGGCGGCAGACCGCGCAGCGTCGCGTTCGCGCGCTCGTCGGCGGCGACGATCACCGAGCATTTCGTGCCGGCGATGTTCCAGCCCTTGCTCGCCGAGGTGACGGTCACGGCGAGCGCCCCGGCCGCTGCGGCCAGCGGGGCGAAGGGGGTGAAGGGCTCGCCCGCGTGCGTGAGCGGGGCGTGGATCTCGTCGGAGATCACGAAGACGCCGTAGCGGGCGGCGAGCTCGGCGAGCCGGCTCAGCTCCTCCGCCGAGTGGATGAGCCCGTGCGGATTGTGCGGGCTGCACAGCAGGAAGGCGTCGATGCCGGGCTCGCCCGCGAAGGCCCGCTCGATGGCGTCGAGGTCGAGACGGGGGGCGGGAACCGCGGCGGGATCCCCGTCCGGCTCCTCGGAATCGGCGGCCGCGGCGCCGGGCTCCCGCGCCAGCGGCACCTCGACCACCTCGAACGGCACCTCGTCGAGCATCTCGAAGAAGCTCGGATAGACCGGCGTGGGGAGCAGGAGCCGCCCGCCCCGCGGGAGGAAGCGCCGCAGCGATTCGACGATTCCGGTGGCCACGTCGGTCGCGAGATGGATGCGGTCGTGCGGGATCTCCCAGCCCCAGCGATCCCGTGCGAAGCCGGCGAAGGCCGGGGCGAGCGGGCCTGGGCCGTCGAGGTAGCCGGTGTCGGAGGCGCGGATCCGCTCGATGAGGGTGCGCTGGATCGCGGGTGCGACGGCGAAGTCCATCTCGGCGACGAAGAGCGGCAGCACCCCGGCCGGGTAGCGCGTCCACTTCAGGCTCGTGCGCTCGCGGCGCAGCAGGGCGGGATCGAGTTCGGCGAAGGGCACACCGCCCGGATCGGTACAGTCCTCGTGGTCGCTCATGCCCTCCATGCTTCCTGCCGCGGAGGCGAGGCGCGAGCGGGGAGGTAAAGCGGCGTCATATGACGGCCCGTGGCACGGGCCCGCGTGCGCAGAAACGGGGAACGGGCCCCGACCGTGCGGTCGGGACCCGTTCCCCGTGAGGCCAAAGAGGCCGCGCGACTCCTTAGAGCTGCGCTGCGCGCTGGCGGCGAGCCACCAGCAGCGTCACGCCGGTGCAGAGCAGCAGCGCCGCTCCGGCCGCGAGCCCGAAGGGCAGCAGCGAGGCGTCACCGGTGACGGGCAGGCTGCCCGCGGCGTTGTCGCCGCCGCCGGTGCCGTTGCCCGCGCCGCCGGTGCCGCTGCCGGCGCCGTCAGCGCCGCCGACCGCTCCCGCGCTTCCGCCCGGGTCACCCGGCGTCGCCGCCGCGTTCACGGCGAAGCTGACGGTGGTCGGAGCCGAGTCGATCTCGTTGATCGCCTGGGTCACGGTGACGGTGTAGCTGCCGGCGCTGAGCGCCTCGGGGAGGGCGACGGTCCACTCGCCGCCCTCGACGGTCGCGGCGACCAGCTGCGCGGCGAGGGCCGCGACGGCGGCCTCGGAGGCGGGGCCGTCGACGTTCACGGTGACGGTGGCGCCGTCGATGCCGGTGCCCGAGATCGTGGTGGGCGCGGCGTCGAGCTCGAAGACCTCACCGTCCGCGAAGGAGGTCACCTTCGGGGCGGCGGGGCTCACGGTGACGGTGCCGGTGCCGGTCTCGGAGACCTCTTCGTTCAGGATCTGGACCGCGGTGACCTCGTAGCTGCCGATGGGGAGGGGATCCTCGAGCGCGAGGCTCCAGGTGCCGTCCTCGGCCACGGTGGCGGTGCCGACGGGCTCGTCGGCGAGCTCCACCTCGACGGTGGCGCCCGGGGCGCCGGTGCCGGTGAGGGTGACGGTCGTGCCGTCAGCGCTGTTCGCGGGGATGTTCAGCTCGTCGATCGTCGGAGCGGCGAACTCGACCTCGATGTCCAAGGTCGTGGACTCGGAGGTGCTGAAGCCGTTCTTCGCGGTGAGCGTGAAGCTCACCGCGCCCGGCGCCTGCGGGGCCTTGAGGGTGACGGTGCCGCCCGAGACGGGGATGGTCTCGCCTGCGCTGCCGCGGCTGACCGAGAGCTCCTTGGCGTTGCCGGGCACGGAGACGACGATGTCGGATCCGGGCTTCACGGTTGCGCCGTTCGCGGGGCTGGTGACGGTGGGCGCGTCGATGTCGAGCGCGACCTCGTAGCCCGCGAAGTCGGAGAGCTCGAGGGCGTCCTGCAGGCGGGTGGCGAACATCCAGGAGCCGTCCTCGGGGCCGCCGCTGACGACGCCCACGGCGGTGCTGCCCTGGATGACCGCGCCACCGGAGTCGCCGGGTGCCGCGCCTGCGTCGTTGAGGAAGCCGTGCACCCAGCGTCCGTCAACGCGGATCCAGGTGTCGAGGAGGGTGTAGTCCTGGCCGTCGATGGTGACGGTGGTGTCGCCCTGCGTGTAGCCGGTGGTGCGGCCCGACTTGGCGACCGCGCCCTCGACCGGGTCGCCGACCGACTTGACGGGGATGGTGCTCTGCGAGAGATCGTCGCTGAGCGCGCTCTCCCAGTCGGTGACGGCGGGCAGCAGATCGAACTGCGAGCCGAGGTTCTCGATCACGGCGACGTCGGTCGACTCGGGGTCGTTCTCTTCACCGGGGTTGTTGACGCCGGGTCCGCCGAAGCGCCACGAGCCGAAGTCGCCGAGGGTGCCGGTGCCGTTGGGCTCGCCGGCCTCGGCGGAGTCCTGGCCGGTGACGGCGGGCTGCACCGAGGGGCGCACGAGCTCCGTGCTCTGCAGCTCGCCGTCCTTGACGCAGTGACCGGCGGTCAGCAGGGCCGGATCGCCGGTGGGGCTGAAGGCGGGGAAGCCGACCGAGCAGAAGTACGCGCCGTCGGCGAGGTAGCCCGCGCCGCCGACGACGTCGGTGTTCGCGTAGGCGATGATCGGCTGGGTGTAGAGCACCTTGTCGAAGGCGGTCTCGCCGGCATCGGTGGCCTCGGCGAAGTCCTCGACCTTCTCGTTCTTGGTCTCCTCGTTGGCGAGCAGCACGAGCTCGCCGGCGGGCGTGCGGGCCGAGCCGACGGCCTCGCCGCCGGTCTTCGCCTCGAAGGCCTCGGCCGAGTCGATCGCCTGGCGGTCCGCGTCGCTGAGCGCCTCTGCCGGAGCGGCGCCGGTCGCGCCGGCTGCGGCGGGAGCCTCCTGCTGCGGCGCCTCCGCCACCTGCTCCGCGGCGGGTGCCTGATCCTGCTGCTCCGTCGCGGGTGCGGTGTCCTCCGCGAGGGCGGGCGTGGCGAAGAACAGGCTCCCCATGCCGATGGCCGCCGCGGCTCCGAGCGCGAGTGGTCTACGGTGTTTCACTGGTTTCCCCCCTGGAAGCGTGAGCGATGGACGTGCGGACCCTCCTGGTCGCGCAAGCGCTCACAAACCTCAACCAAGCTAACCTGCATGTTTGCTGGACGCAAGCCAAATTTCGATTTTTCTGCGGGATGACGCGCCGCAGCCGGCGGGCACGGCGCGATTCTCCCGCGCCGCGCACACCCGGGCGGGTTACCATGCTGCTATGCATCAGGGGAGAGCGTGGAAGAGCGGCCGCACAGCGGCGCTGGCCGCCGTGGCGGCGGGCGTGCTGGCCCTCTCGCTCTCGGCGTGCGGCACGCCGGGCGGGGGAGCGGCACAGTCCGGAGAATCGGGAGAGGGGAACCGGGTGGACGTGGGTCAGGAGGTGCTGGGCAGCTGGAGCTCCGACGAGAAGGGCACGCCCCGGCTGGAGTTCTCCGAGGACGGCACGGTGCAGGGCACGGACGGCTGCAATGGGATCTCGACGAGCTATGAGGTGCAGGACGACCGTGTCGTGCTCAAGGAGTTCGCCTCGACGCTGAAGGCTTGCCTGGGCGTGGACGACTGGCTGCGCGGGGTGCACGAGGTGCGGCCCGAGGGGGACACGCTGCTCGTGAGCAACGCCGCCGGCGAGGAGATCGGCGAACTCCACCGCGACGCCTAACGCCCGCGCCCCACCGCGAGCGCCACCGTGTCCGAGAGCAGTGCCTCGAGCGGGCCGCGGCGGCCCGTGAACGAGAGCACCGCGCCAATGGCGATCGCGACGGCGAGCTGCAGGGCGAAGGCGTCCGGACCGAAGGCCCACCAGGGCAGCGTGTCGCCGGTGAGCAGGCTCTGATCCCGCAGCACCGGCCCCAGCGACCACGCGGTGACCCAGATGTGCAGGGCGTAGATGGTGAGCGGGGCGGCGCCCGTGGACCGGAGCACGTCGAGCAGGCGGGGCACGCGCGCACCGCGCGGCGTCATGTCGCGGTCGCACAGGAGCACGAGCAGGCCGATCACCGCGAGCGCGATGCCGACGGTGCGGGCGATGTCGACCGGGGAGCCTGAGTGCGGGGTGGCGAGCAGCTGCGCCCACAGTTCCGTCGAGAGCGGTGCGCCGCTGCCCGACTCGGCGAACGCCTCGGGGCCGATCGGGCCGGCCGGGTTGTAACCGTACGAGACGGGGTTGGCGCGCACCAGGTTCGAGCTGAGTTGGGCGGTGGCGGCGAGCACCGCACCCGCGACGGCCAGCCCCGTCGCGAGGCGCGTGAGCGTGCCGCTTCGGCCCGCCGCGACGAGCGCACGCCCCGCGAGCACGCCCGCGAGCAGATACACCGCCCAGGTGATCGCCGGGTAGATGCCGGTGAGCAGCAGCGCGCGGATCGCCTCGGTCCAGTCCGCTCCGAAGGTGGCGAAGCTCACCGCGCGCCCCTCGAAGCCGTCGATGTCGAGCGCGGCGCGGACGGCCGCGTTGAGCGGGCCACCCGCGAGGCCGAGTACCACCGCGATGGCGGCGATGAGCCAGCCACGCGCGGCGATGAGCGGAGCGACGAGCAGCATCGCTGCGCCGTAGTAGGCGAGCACCACCACGAAGGGATCGTCGAGCATGCCGAGCCACAGCCCGAGCAGCAGGATCAGCGCGCCGCGCACCGCGACGGCGGTGATCGCGGGGCCGGCGTGCCGCTCCGGGTGCAGGCGGCGCGTCGCGAAGACCGCGCTGAGCCCGCCGAGCACCGCGAACAATGGCGCGGCGATTCCGTCGGTGAGGGTGTCGGTCACCGCGGCGACGGACAGGGCCGACTCCGGAGCGAAGGGATCCCACGTCACGATGGTGATGAGGTGGGCGGCCATCATCCCGGCGATCGCGAGGAGGCGCGCGAGGTCGACGCCCACGAAGCGGGAGCGTTCGAGTGGCTGTTCGGCGGTCTCGGCGGATGTCATCGTGTGCTGCCGGGAGTCCGAGGGCGGGAGATCTCGGCGCCGACTGCCGAAGAGGGGCCCGGCCGCACCGCGTGGCCGGAGCCCCTCTTCGGCAGCGCGGTGCGCGCCGAGGGCTAGCGCTCGTCCGTTCGCAGCTGCCGCCGCGTGAGGAAGATAGCCGTCGCGCCGAGCAGCAGCATGACGACCGCCGCGACGCCGTAGGGGAGCAGCGAGGGCGCGCCCGTGGTGACGAGCCCTGTGCCCGGCGTCGTCACGGTGGTGGGTCCCTCAGCAGTGCTCGGGGGAGCGGTCGCTGCCGGATTACCCGGATCCGTGACCGGGGCTGCAACCGTGAAGCCGACGACGACGGCGTCCGAAGCGAGGCCGTTGACGGTCTGCGTCGCGCTCACCGTGTATTGCCCCGCGATGAGCGGGCTATCGAGTGCAATCGTCCACGCGCCGTCGGTCACGGTGGCCGTGTAGGCCCGGCCGGCGACGGTGACCGTGACGGTTGCGCCGTCGATGCCGGTGCCCGAGATGGTGCTCGGGGCGTCCGTGAGGGCGAAGCCGTCACCGTTGGCAAAGGAGGTGATGACGGGAGGGCCGGGCCGCACCGTGGCGCGCGCCGTGCCGACCGGTGAGACCTCGTCCTCCCAGCTCTGTGTCGCCGACACCGCGTGCTCGCCGATGGCGAGGGGGTCGGCGAGCGGGAGGGTCCAGCTGCCGTCGGACCCCACCGTGACGGCTCCGATCACCTGGCCGTCGATCGTGACCTCGACCGTCGCGCCGGGAACCCCAGTGCCGTTCAGGGTGACCGCGGCACCCGTCCCGTCGCTTGCGGTCACGTCCACGTTCTCGATCGTGGGCGCCATGAAATCGACCTCGAAGGTGACCGTCACGGGCTCGGACTGGCTGCGGCCGTTCCGGGCGATGAAGGTGTAGGTGTAGGTTCCTGGAGTCAGCGGGGCCTGGATGGTGACCTCACCGCTCGTGGCGTCGAGCACATCCTCGGCGGGATCGGCGTCGGAGCTCGCCACCAGCTCGTCGGCATTGCCGGGGACGCTCACCACGATGTCGGACCCGGGATCGACGAGCGCACCGTCCGCCGGGCTCTCCACCACGGGAGCGTCGATGTCCAGCCGGATCTCGTAGCCGGAGAACTCATCGAGTTCGAGCGCGTCCTGCAGCCGGGTGGCCCAGGTCCAGGAGTTGTCATCCGGTCCGCCGCTCACCAGACCGACGGCGGTGTTCCCTTGGAGCACTGCGCCGCCCGAATCGCCGGGGCTGGACGCGGCGTCGTTGAGGAAGCCGTGGACCCAGCGGTCATCGACCTGCAGCCAGCCGTCGAGGAGCGTGATGTCGTCACCGTCGATGGTGACGGTGGTGTCGCCCTGCCGCAGTCCGCTCGTGCGGCCCGAGGCCGTCACCTGGCCCTCGACGGGATCGGCCACCGACTTCACCGGGATCGTGCTCTGGGCGAGGTCGTCGGCGCCACCGGCGCTCCAGTCCGTCACCTCGGGGAGCAGCGCGAACTGCGCGTCGATGTTCTCGATCACCGCGATGTCCGTGGACTCCGGGTCGTTTTCCGCCCCGCTGGAACCTGCGGGCAGGCCGCCGAAGCGCCAGGCCCCGAAGTCGCCGAGAATCCCCGTGCCGTTCGGAATGCCGCCGCTGCCTGGGACGTCGCCCGTTACGGCGGGCTCCTGGGAGGGGAGGGTGAGCCCCGTCAGCTGGGTGGCACCGTCGTCGGTGCAGTGGCCGGCGGTCAGCAGCGCGGGATCACCGTCTGCGTTCCAGGCGGTGAAGCCGATCGAGCAGACCGTCGAGCCGTCCGTCACGTAGCCCGCACCGCCGGTGACGTCGGTGTCGGCATACGCGATCGCCGGCGCGGTGAGTAGCATCTTGTGGAAAGCGGTATCGCCCTCGGCGGTCGCCTCGGCGAAGGCTTCGACCTTCTCGTTCGCCGATTCTTCGCTGGCGAGGAGGATCAGTTCGCCCTCCGGGGAGTAACCGGTGGCCACGGCCTCGCCGCCGGTCATGGCTTCGAAGCTCTCCGCCGAGTCGATGGCCTGGCGCGCTTCTGCGCTCAGCGCTTCCGGGCTCAGCGCCTCGGCGGGTGCCACGCCGCTGCCTGCTGCCGCATTCTGCTCGGCGGCACCGGCGTCTTCTGCGAGTGCCGGGGCAGCGGCGAAGAGGCTGCCGAGACCGATCACGACGGCTGCGCCGAGGGCGAGCGGCGTATTTCGTCTGCTCATCGAGTAATCTCCTTTGATGTCTTCCTGCTGACGGCAAGCAGCCGTCAGCCTCACCTGGAGAAATCGACAGCCAGTCTTAAGGATAGGCTGTGAATGTGCTGGGCACAAACAAGCGATTCGCGTTCGTCGCTGACTGATTCACCTCGGCAAGCGCGAAAGCAATGACTCCGAGTTCGGCCGAAGCCCTGCTCCGATCCTGCGAAGGGCGCCGCACTCATCGGCCGAACCCGCACGGCGGCGCTCCTCGCGGGAGTTCGCGGTGGAGGCGGGATCGCGGCGCGGAGCGGCCCGGATGGTCGCGGGTCGACGGGAGGGTCAGTCCCGGCCGCGGTTGCGGCGGCGAATTTCGCGCGGGGGGCGGCCGCCGAGGAAGGACGCCGCCGAATCGACCACGAAGCCGCGGCGCAGCGCCTCGCGGCCGATGAGCATGCGGAACACCATCTCATCGCGGTCGGTCAGGGTGAGCTCCGCCTCGATGCTGCGCCCCGCGAGCCCGATCTCGGCGAGCACCACCGGGCGCTCCTGCGCGTGGCCCGAGGAGCTCCGCACGGTGCGCCGGTCGTGCACGGGCAGCTCCACCACGACCTCGTCCTCCTCGGTGAACTGCCACGGCTGCACGGTGAACCGCACCCACGACGCGCCGTCGCGCTCGAACTCCGTGATCTCGCTCGCGTGCAGCGCAGAGGTCTGCGCCCCCGTGTCGATCTTCGCCTTGATCCACGGAACTCCGATCCCGCTGAGCGACACCCATTCACGCCAGCCCGTCAGGGTGCTTGAATGGTGGAGTCCGTTCACGCTCCCATCTTGGCAGGAAATCACCGTGAAACTCGCGATTCTCTCGCGCGCCCCGCACGCGTACTCCACTCAGCGGCTCCAGGCGGCCGCCGCGGACCGCGGGCACCGGGCGAAGGTGCTCAACACGCTGCGCTTCGCGATTGACCTGGCCTCACCGGAGGAGCCCGACCTGCTGTACCGCGGCAAGCAGCTGAGCGACTACGACGCGATCCTGCCCCGTATCGGCAGCTCGATCACCTACTTCGGCACCGCCGTCGTGCGCCAGTTCGAGCAGATGGACGTCTACACGCCCAACACGGCCAACGGCATCTCGAACGCCCGGGACAAGCTGCGGGCGATCCAGATCCTGTCGCGCCACGGCATCGACATGCCCGCGACCGCGTTCGTGCGCAACCGGGCCGATGTGCGGCCCGCCATCGAGAGCGTCGGCGGCGCACCGGTCGTGATCAAGCTCCTGGAGGGCACGCAGGGCATCGGCGTCATCCTCGCACCGCAGGTGAAGGTCGCCGAGGCGATCATCGAGACGCTGCACTCCACCCGCCAGAACGTGCTCATCCAGCGCTTCGTCGCCGAGAGCCGGGGCCGGGACGTGCGCGCCCTCGTGGTCGGCGACCGTGTCGTCGCCGCGATGCGGCGCATCGCGAGCGGGGACGAGTTCCGCTCGAACGTCCACCGCGGGGGCACGGTCGAGGCCGTGCAGCTCGACCCCGCCTACGAGCAGGTCGCGGTGCGGGCTGCCCAGATCATGGGGCTGCGCGTCGCCGGCGTCGACATGCTCGAGGGGGATGAGGGCCCGCTCGTCATGGAGGTGAACTCCTCGCCGGGCCTGCAGGGGATCGAGACCGCGACGGGTCTCGACGTCGCGGGCGCGATCATCGACTACATCGCGAACCAGGTGAACTTCCCCGAGATCGACGTGCGCCAGCGGCTGAGTGTCTCGACCGGCTACGGCGTCGCCGAGCTGACCATGCACGCCGGCTCCGAGCACGTGGGCCGTGCGCTCGGCGATCTCGGTCTGTGGGATCGCGACATCACCGTGCTGACGCTGCATCGCGGGGTGCAGGTCATCCCGAACCCGCGCAAGCACGTCGTCCTCGAGCCCGAGGACCGGCTGCTCTGCTTCGGCAAGCTGGAGGAGATGCGATCCATGATCCCGGATCGCAGGCGGCGCCGGGCCCGGGTGCGCAAGCTCCCCAAGTCTGCCGCCGAGCTCGCCGAGGGCTGAGGAGCGGATGCCGCGCTGAGCGGCGGGCGGGACCGGCGCGCGCTGGGCTCCGGGTGAGGCGCACCCGCGGGACGGTACGGGACTCAGCCCCGGGCAGCGGTGAGCTGGAACTCCACCGACCCCGAGTCCTCCACCGAGACGAAACCGAGGCTCGGGGCCTGCACCCCGAAATCCGCGAAGGTGATCGGGATCGACCCCGCGATCTGCGCGGTCTCGCCATCGGACGTCACCTCGACCGAGGCCGTCACGGTGCGCGTGACTCCGGCGATCGTGAGCTCCCCCGTCGCCTCCGTCTTCACGACCGCGCCCGATTCGGGCGCCGCGTCAAGCGAGACCGGGTCGGTCAGGGTGAAGGTGGCCGTGGGGAACTCGCCGGTGCGCAGTGCGTCGTCGCGGAAGTAGGCGTCGCGCTGGGCGCTGTCCGTCGAGATCGAGGCCACGTCCACCTCGAGCTGCGCGCGTTCGAGCGTGAGCCCGTCACCGCCGATCGTGAACTCTCCCGTCACCTGCTCCGTGCGGCCGGTGACCGTGACGTCGGTGCCGTTCAGCACCTCGTCGACCCGGTACCCCGCCTCGGATCCCTCCGACACCTTCCAGGTGCCGAGCAGCTTCTGGGGGTCGAGCTTCTCGCCCGAGGGCTCGCCCGCCGTCATGCTCTCCTCGGTGCTCAGCGTCGGAGCGCTCGCGGCGGGCGGCGCGATGAAGTCGCGATAGATGACGGGACCCGCGAGCGCCGCGATCGCCGCGAGGGCGAGCACGCCGGCTCCTGCGCCGATGAGGATCTTCTGGGACTTCTGCACGGTGGGCTCCTGACGCCGCTCGGTGGGGGTGTCTCACCACCGTGGCAGCCGCCCCCATGAGGAACCTTGGAGGGCCGGGGGAAACCCCTGGAAGCGGGGGCGGCCGGCGCCACCCGACGCCGCGGCGGCGGGATCGGAGCCCGCCTAGACTGGAGCCCATGACTGCTCGATGGCGCTCCGTGTCCGAGGCGGCCGGCCTGATCGGCCCCGGCGGGCGGGCCCGCCCCACGATCTTCGCGGAGATGACCGCGCTCGCCCACGAGACGGGTGCCGCGAACCTCGGTCAGGGCTTTCCCGACGAGGATGGGCCGTCCTGGATCCGTGAGGCCGCCGAGCGCGCCATGCGCTTGGGCGCGAACCAGTACCCGCCGGGCCGCGGCATCCCCGAGTTGCGCGCCGCCGTCGCCGGACACCAGCGGCGGCACTACGGCATCGAACTCGACCCCGAGCGCGAGGTGCTGGTCACGGCGGGTGCGACGGAGGCGCTGACGGCCGCGATCCTCGCCCTCACCGGCCCCGGCGACGAGGTCGTCACCCTCGAGCCGTTCTACGACTCGCACGCCGCGGCCATCGCCATGTCGGGTGCCACGCACGTCACCGTGCCGCTGCTCCCCGGCCCCGACGGCTTCCGGCTGGACACGGAGGCCCTCGACACGGCGGTCGGAGCGCGCACCCGGCTGATCGTCGTGAACACGCCGCACAATCCGACCGGCACGGTGCTCACCCCAGCCGAACTGCAGCGCGTGGCCGACGCGGCGCAGCGCGCCGACGCGATCGTCCTCACCGACGAGGTCTACGAGCACCTCACCTTCGACGGCGCGAGGCACACCCCCATCGCGACCCTCCCCGGCATGGCGGCGCGCACCCTCACCGTGTCCTCGGCGGGCAAGACCTTCTCGTTCACGGGATGGAAGATCGGCTGGATCAGCGGGCCCTCCGAGCTCATCGAGGCGGTGCTGGCGATCAAGCAGTTCCTCACCTACTCGGGCGGGGCCCCCTTCCAGCCGGCGATCGCCCGGGCCCTCACCGAGGGAGACCGCGACATCGCCGAGCTGCGCGACTCGCTGTCCCGGCGCCGCGGACTGCTCGTCGACGGGCTCCGCGACGCGGGCTTCGAGGCGTCCGCCCCGCAGGGGACGTACTTCGTCTGTGCCGATGCCGCGCCGCTGATGGGCGGCGCGGGTGCCGATGCCGCGCCGCTGATGGGCGGCGCGGGTGCTGATGCCGCGGGCCTCGCGGGCGGCGGGCGCGACGGGGCGGCGTTCGCGCGCGAGCTGCCGGGCCGGGCGGGGGTGGCGTGCGTGCCGCTGTCGGCGTTCTGCAGGCCGGGCTCGGCGACGTCCGAGACGCTGTCCTCGTGGCTGCGCTTCACCTTCGTGAAGGACGAGCCCACCCTGCGCACCGCCGTCGAGCGGCTCCGCTCGCTCGCCGCGTAGCGCCGCCGTCCCGTCGTCCCGTCGAGTCCGCATGTTCCCGTCGAGTCCGCACGTTCCCGCCGAGTCCGCACGGATCTGCGCGGCCGAAGCGTGCGGACTCGGCGGACGAGTGCGGACTCGCCGAGACGGGCTCGGGCTCGGCCCAGAACGAGAGAACCCCCGGGGGCGCCGGGGGTTCTCGTGACTCTCCGTAGCTGAGGCGGGGCTCGATCCCGCGACCTCACGATTATGAGTCGTGCGCTCTAACCAGCTGAGCTACTCAGCCAAACAGGCCCGCGCGAGGCGAGCCGGAGAGTCAGAGCCCCGAGCCAGGATTGAACTGGCGACCCCTTCCTTACCATGGAAGTGCTCTACCACTGAGCTATCGGGGCGCGGCCACCCTGCGGTGACAACCGTTAGAGAATAGCACTTTTCGAAACCCGATGCGAAACCCGCTGCAGCCGGGCATGTCACCGGTGGCCTCGCTGCGAGCCGCACGCGGGCCCGGCACGGCCTAGGCTTGAAGCAGACGAGGAGAGGAGTCGCTGTGGGCCGGATCGTGGTGTCGATCGTCGGAGTGCTGCTCGCCCTGTGGATGGCGGCCGGCCGCTGGGCGTTCGGGATCGGCGGACCGCTGACCTGGTGGTACCTGCCGACGATCGGGCTGGTCTTCGCGGCGCTTCAGCTGTGGCTCGCGCACCGCCTGCGGGTCACCGCGCTGCGCGGGCGGCGCACCGGCCGCGGCACGGTGGTGTCACTGATCCTGGCGTGGCTCTCCGCGCTCGGCTTCGGGCTGACCGTCCCCGATCTCACCCCCGAGGGCCTGGTCTCGATCCTCAGTCTCGGATCGGGTTCGGCGTTCTCGGTGGACATGTCGATCGCCCTGTGCAATCCGCTCGGGATCGTGGCCGTGGGCTTCGCGATCGCGGCGCTCGTATTCTCCTTCGCGGACGCGCGCGATCCGAAGCCGGAGGAGGACGAGGAACTCGAGGAGCCGGGCATGGTCCCCCACCCGCTCGCCTGAGCGAAGCCGCGAGGGTCGACGGCCGAGGGCTCGGCGGCCGCACCGGCCCACCGCTCAGTGGTCGACGGCGCGCCGGCCCACCGCTCAGTGGTCGACG
Organism: Leucobacter massiliensis; assembly: GCF_002982315.1. Taxonomy (GTDB): domain Bacteria; phylum Actinomycetota; class Actinomycetes; order Actinomycetales; family Microbacteriaceae; genus Leucobacter; species Leucobacter massiliensis. The sequence continues at coordinate 441,704 of NZ_MWZD01000017.1, forward strand.
GTGCCGTAGAGCCGGTCGCCCGCGTCGCCGAGTCCGGGAACGATGTAGGCCTGCTCGTTGAGTCCGTCGTCGATGGCTCCGAGGACGAGCGTCACATTGCGCTCGCCGGCAGCCTCCCGGATGACGTCGACGCCCTCGGGCGTGCCGAGCACGCAGATCGCCGTCACGTCGTCCGCGCCGCGGTCGAAGAGGAACTCGATCGCCCCGGCGAGCGAGCCGCCCGTCGCCAGCATGGGGTCGAGCACGAAGCACTGCCGCCCGGCGAGCGATTCGGGGAGCCGCTCAGCGTAGGTCGTGGGCTGCAGCGTCTCCTCGTCGCGCACCATGCCGAGGAATCCGACCTCGGCCGTGGGTACCAGCTTCACCATCCCCTCCAGCATGCCGAGGCCCGCGCGCAGGATCGGCACGATGAGGGGCAGCGGCTCGCTCAGGCGCACGCCCGTGGTCGGGGCGACCGGCGTCTCGATCTCGTGCGGCTCCACGCGCACCTCGCGGGTCGCCTCGTAGGCGAGCAGCGTCATGATCTCCTCGATCAGCAGCCGGAAGGTCGGCTGCGGCGTCTTGGCGTCGCGAAGCACCGTGAGCTTGTGGGTGATGAGGGGGTGATCCGCTACGAAGACACGCATGGCAATATCCTATTGCCGTGTCCCTGATCCCTCCCTCGCCGGCCGAGCTCGCGGCGATGGCCCGCGCGCTCGAGGAGGCGCGGATCGCGGGCGAGGAGGGCGAGATCCCGGTGGGGGCGGTGGTGCTCGACGCCGCGGGGTCGGTGATCGGGGCGGGCCGCAATGCTCGGGAGGCGGTCCCGGATCCGAGCGCGCACGCCGAGGTGCTGGCGATCAGGCGCGCGGCCGCGGCTCGCGGGGACCGTGTGCTCGACGACTGCACGCTGGTCGTGACCCTGGAGCCCTGCGTCATGTGCGCGGGCGTGATCCTGGCGGCTCGCCTGCCGCGCGTCGTCTTCGGTGCCTGGGACGACAAGGCGGGCGCGGCCGGCAGCGTCTACGATCTGCTGCGCGACGGCCGCCTGCCGCACCCCGTTCCCGAGGTGGTGGCGGGGGTGCGCTCCGCGGAGTGCGCGGAGCTGCTCCGCGGCTTCTTCGAGCGCCGCAGGGAGCTCCCGTAGCGGCTCAGTCGTAGGAGAGGGTGACGATCGCGCTCGTCGAGGGCGTGGCCGCGTTCGGGTCGACGTAGACGTCGGGTTCCAGGTAGATCGCCGAGGCGGCGGGGAGGGCGTCGAGCACGCGCCGCTTGGCCTGGTGCAGCACGTAGGAGACCTCGCGCATGGTGAGCTCGGGATCCAGGTCCACCTTGGCCGCCACGAGCAGCCCCTCCGCGCACTCGCCGAGTTCGAGGCAGATCACCCGCGAGATCTGTGCGCTGTCGAGCAGGGCCCGCTCGATGTCTTCCCGGTGCTCGGTGTCGGTGTCCATCTTGATCCCTTCCTCGCGTGCAGATCATTCTACGCGGGCGACTCTGAGCGGGCCGGAATGCGTGCGGCGCTCAATACACTGGGGGGATGAGCGAGCCGCAGCAGACCGAGCCCTCCGAGCCCACACCCCACGCCGCCGGCGACGCCGCGAGCCCGGCACTGCCGCGCACCGCGATGATCGGTGTCGGCTCGATGGGCGGCGCGATCCTCGCCGGGCTGCGGGGCCCCGGGGTGCGGATCGAGCACCCGATCACCGTGACCACGCGCTCGGCGGCGAGCGCGGCGGCGCTCGCGGGGGATGAGCGGGTGGTGGCGCTCGCCGCCGAGGACGATCCGGAGGCGAACCGCCGTGCCGTGCGCGGCGCGGGCCTGGTGATCCTGGCCGTGAAGCCGTGGCTGATCGCGGAGGTGACGCGCGGCATCGCCGACGCCGTCGAGCCGGGAGCGGTCGTGGTGAGCGTGGCTGCGGGCGTGCCGAGCACCGCGATCGAAGCCGAGCTGCCCCCCGGCGTCGCGGTGGTGCGCGCCATGCCGAACACCCCCTCGCACATCGGGCGCGGGGTGACGGGCATCGCGGGCGGCGCCTCCGCGAGCGCCGAGCAGGTGGCGCTCGTGCAGCGGCTGTTCGAGACCGTGGGCGCGGCGATCGTGGTGCGCGAGGATCAGATCAATGCGGTCGCCGCGGTCTCGGGATCGGGGCCGGCCTACCTCTTCCTCTACGCGGAGCACATGATCGCCGCCGCCGAGCGGCTCGGCTTCGATGCGGAGCAGGCGCGGCTGCTGGTGCAGCAGACCGTGGTGGGCTCCGCGGAGCTGTGGGCGGCCGGAGGCGAGGACCCGGCGGAGCTGCGGCGCAGGGTGACCAGTCCGAAGGGCACGACCGAGCAGGCGGTGGCGGTGCTGCAGGAGGCGGACTGGGGCGCCCTCTTCGACCGCGCCCTCGCCGCGAACATCCGCCGCTCGGAGGAGCTGGAGCGCGGCGAATAGCGATGTCGCGCGGCCCCGCCGCGACCCCGGCCCCGCCCGGAGTCGCTACGACGGCCAGTCGACGCGCCGGGCGAAGTCGATGAGCGCTCGGCTCCGGGCGGGCAGCGGCCGATCCGGAGCCCAGACCATGTCGACGGCCACCGGCCGCACCGCGGGCGAGATGGGGATCGAGGCGAGGGGCAGGCCCTCGTAGCTGGCGGGGTTCGCGACGGGGGAGACGAGGATCCCGTATCCGAGTCCGCGCGCGACGAGCGTGCGCACCACCTCGTAGCTGGCGGTGCGATGCCGGATGCGCGGGGCGAGCCCCTGCTCGGCGAAGAGCGACAGGGTGTGCTCGCCGGAGGGCGGGGCGTCGAGCAGGATCAGCTCCTCGTCGACGAGGTCCTCGAGCCGCACGCTGGGGCGGGAAGCCAGCCGGTGCCCGGCCGCGAGCACCGCGTAGGCCCGCAGCTCGTAGAGCCGGGTGCGGGCCGCCTCGCCGGGCACGAGCATGTCGTAGACGACCGCGACGTCCACGCGGCCGGTGCCGAGCTCCGCGACGAGCCGGTCCTGGGTGGCCTCGCGGATCGACAGCTCGATGCCCGGGTGGAGCTCGGCGAAACCCTGCAGGAGGGGCGGCAGGATCGTGGGGGCCAGTGTGGGGTAGCAGCCGATCACCACGGGGCCGGTGAGCCGGCCGTCGCCGCCGACGGCGCGGCTCAGCTCTTCGGCCTCGGCGAGCATGCGGCGGGCGTGCGCCACGAGGCGCTCGCCGGCCGGCGTGAGGCTGAGGCCGTGCGCGCGGCGGCGCAGGCAGAGGCGCTCGCCCGTGACGGCCTCGAGTTCGGTGATCGCGTCCGACATGGCCGAGGGGGAGACGCGCAGCCGCGCAGCGGCGGCCGCGATGGTCCCGGCGTCGGCGGCCGCGGCGAAGTAGGCGAGCTGGCGCAGCGTGAACGCGGGCAGGGTGGGGGGCTGCGCTGCCTCCCGACGCGCAGTCTCCGGCGCTCGCGGTGCGGTGCGGGCGGGAGCCGCTTCGCGGGCGGGGCCGGTGGGGTCGGCGGGCTTCTCGGGCATGCGCCATTATCTCACTGAGCCGAATTGATACGCCGAACATTTCCGTTTTTCTTTCCGTTCCGGCGCGCGCATACTCGGAGGCAGAGCGACAGCGCAGAACGATGGGGTGTGCAGCGATGAGTGAACGAGCCGGGGCCGAGCGACGGGCCGGAGACGAGGCGGGCGCAGGGGTGGAAGCCCCGGTGGCCGACTGGGTGACGATCCCCGATCTCTACCGGGATCCCTTCCCCATCTACGAGCGCCTCCGCGCCGAGGGCGGCGTGCACTGGGTGCCGCAGGTGGGGCGCTATCTCATCACCTCCTACGAGGCGGTGCACGAGACGGAGCTCGATCAGGAGGTGTTCTCGGCCGACGAGCAGGGCTCGCTGCAGATCCGCGCCATGGGCCACTCGATGCTGCGCCGCGACGACCCCGAGCACTACGTCGAGCGGAAGGCCTGGCAGCCCGCGCTGCGCCCCGGCGCCGTGCAGCGCATCTGGAAGTCGAAGTTCCAGCGCACCGCCGAACGCTACCTCGACGAGATGGTCGCGAAGGGCCCCGGCGCCGACCTCATCTGGGACTTCGCGGCGCCCTTCGCCGCTGAGAGCCTGCGCGAGCTGATCGGCCTGCACAATGCCACCCAGCAGGACCTGCAGCGCTGGTCGCAGACCATGATCGACGCGACCGGCAACTACGCCGACGACCCGGAGGTGTGGGCGCTCGGGAAACGCTCCTTCGACGAGGTCGACGCCGCCCTCGACGAGATGCTCGTCTGGCACGCCGCCAACCCCAACGAGTCCCTGCTCTCCCAGCTGCTGCAGATCCCCGACTACCGGATGCCGCTCGAACGCATCCGCGCGAACGTGAAGATGACGATCGGCGGCGGCCTCAACGAGCCGCGCGACGCCCTCGGGGTGGCGTCGTGGGCGCTGCTCACCCACCCCGAGCAGCGCGCGGCGGTCGAGCAGGATCCCGCGCTGTGGCACGCCGTCTTCGACGAGTCGATCCGCTGGGTCGCCCCGATCGGCCTCTACTCGCGCCAGGTGACGCGCGACACCGTGCTGCGCGGGGTTCGCCTGCCGGCCGGCGCGCGCCTGGGCATCTGCCTGCTCTCCGCCAACCGCGACGAGCGGGTGTGGGCGGACCCCGACGCCTTCGACATCCGCCGCGAGGTGAAGCCCCACCTGGCGTTCGGCAAGGGCGTGCACGTCTGCCTCGGGGCGTGGGCGGCGCGCGCCGAGGTCGCCGAGGTGGCCCTGCCGCTGCTCTTCGACTCGCTGGAGGGGCTGTCGCTCGTGCCGGGAGACGATCCCGAGATCGGGGGCTGGGTGTTCCGCGGCATGCTCAAGCTGCCGGTGACCTGGAGCGGGCGGCGGGCGGCGGGATCGGCTGCCGGCGCAGTTTGCATGCGGATGGGGGTATGGGATGCCTCCCCCGTTCTCGTGGGTTGGGATTTGTTTATAAGACAGAGCCCCGGGCCGGGGGCGCGAAGCGCCGGCGCCCGCCGTCGCGATCGTGGGCTCCGGCCCGGCCGGCTGCTTCACGGCACAGGCACTGCGCCGCACCTTCCCGGGCGCGGCCATCGACGTCTTCGACGAGCTGCCGACTCCCTCCGGCCTGGTGCGCTACGGCGTCGCCGCCGATCACCAGGGCACGAAGGCCGTCGGGCGGCAGTTCGACCGGCTGTTCGCCGAAGAGGGGGTGCGCTTCCGCGGCAACTGCCGGCTCGGCGTCGACTTCGCGCTCGAGGAGCTCGAGCGCGGCTACGACGTCGTGGTGCTCGCGAGCGGGGTGCACCGCGACGCGCGGCTCGGGATCCCCGGCGCGGATCTCGCGGGCGTGCGCGGAGCGGGCGCGGTGACCCGCTTCCTCAACGCGCACCCGGACGAGGCGACCCCGGCGCCGCTGGGCGAGCGCGTCGCCATCGTGGGGCACGGCAATGTGGCGATGGACCTGGCGCGCCTCATCGCGCGCGGGGCGCTCGCCGCGGCCGCGCAGGACGGTGCGGGCGCGGGCGGCGCGGGAGCAGGTACGGGCGGCGGCCTCGACGGTTCCGACATCGACGACTCCGCCCATCGCGCGCTCACCGGCGCCGTGCGCACGGTGCACCTGCTCGGGCGCAGCGCGCCCGCGCAGGCGAAGTTCGATCCGGTGATGGTCCGCGAGCTCGCCTCTCTGCCCGGGGTGCGGCACGTGCTGCACGGCGCGGGCGAGCTGCCCGACGACGGGCGCGACGCGCGGATCGACGCCGTGCGGGCCCTCGCGGAGGGCGGCGACGCCGACGGCCCGGTGACCGTCGAGTGGTGGTTCGGCGTGAGCCCCTCCCGGTTCGAGGGAGAGGCCGCCGTCGCCGGGGTCGTGCTCGACAGCGCCGCGGGTGAGGTGCGGATCCCCGCCGACGACGTGATCACCGCCGTCGGCTTCACCGCCGACGCGGGCAGCCCGGTCGAACCGGCCGCGCACCCCGACGGGCGGGTGCGGGCCGGGCTCTACACGGCCGGCTGGCTGCGGCGCGGGCCCCGAGGCACGATCCCGGATCAGCGCGCCGACGCCCGGGAGCTCGCCCGCCTCATCGCGGCCGATGTGCACGCGGGTGCGGTGGGCACCCGCGTCACCGGCTCGGCTGCGAGCGGCGAAGGCGGCTCCGGCGCGGCCGTGACCGGACTGCCGCCGATCGACGGCGAGACCGGCTTCGAAGGGTGGCGGCGCATCGATCTGCGCGAGCGGCTCACCGCGGCGCCGGGCCGCTCCCGCGCGAAGCTGCGCGGGCGTGAGGCGCTCCTCGCGGCCGCCCGCGACGAGACGCTCGAACTGCCGCCGCTCGCCGAGACCGCCGCGCTGATCGGCGCGGGCGTGCCGACGACCATCCTCTTCGGCACCGAATCGGGCGGCGCCGAGCTCGTGGCGGAAGAGCTCGCGCGCGCCTGCGGAGACGGAGCGGACGTTGAGGTGCGCGACCTGGCTCAGACGAGCGCCGCCGGGCTCGATCCCGCTCGCCTGCACCTCGTGGTCTGCGCCACCTACGGCGACGGCGAGGTGCCGAGCGCGGCGGAGCCCTTCCACCGAGAGCTGCGCGACGAGCGGCCCGAGCTGACGGGGGTGCGCTACGCCGTCTTCGGCATGGGGGACCGCAGCTACGAGCGCACCTACTCCCGCGGCAGCGAGCTGATCGACGAGGCCCTGCAGGCCTGCGGCGCGGTGCGGGTCGGCGAATACGGGCGTCACGACGCGGGCGGCTCGATCCCCGTCTCCGAGGCGGCGCGCGAGTGGGCCGCGGGCGTCTACGCCGAGCTCGCCGCCGTGCCCGTCCGCGGCTAGGGCGTGTCTGGCAAATCTTACGTCTACTGCGCGAGCCCTGTCGGGGCGCCTTGCTGCGTTGTCGTCGTCGGCTTTGCCACCAGCAAAGCCTCCTCCTCCGCCTTGCAATCCACCCCGCCCGGACTCTGCTCGCAACGACGAGGATTTACCAGACACACCCTAGACCGGCCGGGCTAGCCGATCGCGGCGAAGCGCTCCACGTCGGCGGCGGTGCCGCTCACGATGATCAGGTCGTGCGGGGAGATGACGGTCTCCTGCGTCGCGTGGGTGAAGGGCTGGCCGGGCGTCTTCACGCCGACGACGGTCACCCGGTAGCGGGTGCGCACGCCGCTGTCGGCGAGCGAGCGGCCCCGGATCGAGCGCGGCGGGTACATCTTCGCGATCACGTAGTTGTCATCGAACTGGATGAAGTCGAGCATCGCGCCGCTGAGCAGGTGCGCGACGCGCTCGCCGGCCTCCCGTTCGGGGTAGATCACGTGATTCACGCCGATCCGCTCCAGGATCTTGCCGTGCGAGCTCGAGATGGCCTTGGCCCAGATCTGCGGGATGCCGAGGTCGACGAGGTTCGCGGCGATGAGCACGCTCGCCTCGATCGAGGCGCCCGTCGCCACGACCGCGATCTGGAACTCGTCCGCTCCGAGCTGCCTCAGCGCCTCCATCGAGCGCGCGTCGGCCTGCACCGCGTGCGTCACCCGGTCCGCCCACTTCTGCACGAGCTGCGGGTCGGTGTCGACCACGAGCACCTCTCGATCCTGCCGGTCGAGCTGCCCGGCGGTCGCCGCGCCGAACCGCCCGAGCCCGATCACGATGACGGGTGCGTCACTGCGTATATCAACCAACGATCGGCCTTTCCTCAGGGTACTTGAACAGGCGGGAGCGGCTCGTGGCCGCGACGGCGGCGGCGAGCGTGACCGTGCCCACGCGGCCCGCCCACATCGTCGCCGCGAGCACGTACTTCCCCGGATCGGAGACCTCGCCCGAGAGCCCCGTCGAGAGCCCGCAGGTGCCGAAGGCGGAGATCACCTCGAAGAGCACGATGTCGAGCGGTCTCCCGGTCATCTGCAGCAGGGTGACGGTCGCGGCGAGGACGATCGTGGCGCCCCAGATCAGGATCGACACGGCGACGCGCAGCACCTCGTTCGGGATGCTGCGGTCGAAGACCTGCATGTCCTTGTATCCTCGGGCCTCGGCATAGGCGGCGAGGAACAGCACGGCGAGCGTCGTGACCTTGATCCCTCCCGCGGTCGACGCGGAGCCTCCGCCCACGAACATCAGCATGTCCATCACGAGCAGCGTCGACCCGTTCATCTGCGCCGGGTCGATGATCCCGAGCCCGCCCGAGCGCGTCATCACCGACATGTAGCCCGAGCTCAGCAGCGTCTCCCAGAACCCGTGCCCCTGCAGGGTGCCGGGATTGTTCGCCTCCAGCCCCCCGATCGCCAGCCAGCCGATGACGACGAAGATGAGCGTGGTGCTCAGCGTGAGCTTCGCGTGCAGGCCCAGGCGCTTGTGCGCGCGCCAGCCGCCGCCGGTCACGTAGCGGTAGAGCGCGAAGATCACCGGGAAGCCGATCGCACCGAGGAACACGCCCACGGCGAGGACGCTCAGCAGATAGAGGTCCGTTTCGTAGGGCGCCAGCCCGCCGGGGAGCGGCACGAAGCCCGTGTTGGTGAAGGCCGAGGCGGCCAGGTAGAAGCCGTTCCAGAGCGCCGGCCAGAAGCCGTAGCCGTCGACCATCAGGCGCGGCGTGATGAGCGCGGTGAGTGCGAGCTCGATCACCACGAGGCTCAGGGCGACCGCCGCGAGCAGGCCGCCGATCTCACCGAGGCCGACCGCCTGGCTCGCCGAGGCGTCCCGGCTCATTCGCATCGGATTCGTGTCGCTCGCCGCCATGAGCCGCTGCCGCAGGCCCAGCCTGCGGGTGACCGTGAGTCCCAGGATGCTGGCGAGGGTGAGCACGCCGATGCCGCCGATCTGGAGGCCCACGAGGATCACGATCTCCCCGAAGAGCGACCAGTGAGTCGCCATGTCGACCGTCGAGAGCCCGGTCACGCAGATGGCGGAGACGGCGGTGAAGAGAGCGTCCGCGAGGGGCGTGACCTTCCCGGAGGCGGCGGAGAGGGGCAGCGAGAGCAGTGCCGTCCAGAGCAGGATGAGCGCCGTGAACACCAGCAGGGCGAAGCGCGCGGGCGAGGACTGGATCATGGCGTTGATCCACGATCTCTGCGTGAGCGGGGCCGCGGCCCGCCTGCTCACCGCGCGTGCCCTCACATCCCCTTCTTTCCTGCGGTCGTGCGAACCGCGCGGGAGGCCCGGTTCGATCCTTCATGCTACACACGGCGCGGCGGTGGCGCAGTACGGGGTGTGCGCAGTGCGACAATACGGGCGCCGACGACTACCCTGGACTGCATGCCAGACATTTTCGGGGTCATCGCCGACGCGACGCGGCGCGACATCTTGCGGGTGCTGCTGGACCGCTACCAGCGCGAGGCGGAGATCAGCGTCTCCGAGATCGTGGCTCAGCTCGAGATCAGTCAGCCGACGGTGTCGAAGCACCTCAAGGTCCTGCGGGAGGCCGAGCTGGTGAGCGTGCGCGAGGAGGGTCAGCACCGGTACTACACCCTCGATCCCGAGCCGCTCGAAATGGTCGAGGACTTCGTGATCCCCTTCCTCTCCGCCGACTTCGACACCGAGGTCACCGTCGAGTACCTCTCCGAGGCGGGGGAGCGGGTGCCGGGGCCCTCGGCGGCGGACCCCTTCGAGGACGGCGAGGTGCTCTCCGAGGAGGCGGCGGCCGCTGCTGAGCGGATCGGTCGCGCGGCCGCTCGCGCGGAGCACCGGGTGAAGGAGCTGGTGGCGCGCTTCCGCCTGAAGAGCTGAGGCGGCGAGTCGGCCGCGAAGCCGCGATTTCCTGCGAGAGTCCATCCAGTGTAAAATAACTGTTTTGTGGGCCTGTATCCCGATCGGCCCGAGAGACGTTGTGAGGTGACCGTGGGTTCAGTGATCAAGAAGCGCCGCAAGCGCATGTCGAAGAAGAAGCACCGCAAGCTGCTTCGGAAGACGCGTCACCAGCGCCGGAACAAGAAGTAGTCGGCGCGGTTCGCCGCGATCGATGTGGGGGCGTCGGGCTGCTGGCCTGGCGCCTTTTTCTTGTGCGCGCGAGCCGGTCTCCCCGTCCCTGATCGCGCCCGGGGTGCCGCGCTGCACGGGCCCGCGCTTCCGGGGCGCGCCCGCCCGCGCTTCCGGCGCGCCCCCCCCCCGCGCTTCCGGCGCCCGGCTAGGATGGTGCCGTGACGGTCGTGCAACTCACCCTCATCGGAAAGCCGGGGTGTCACCTCTGCGACGACGCCCGTGAGACGATCGCCGCCGTGCGCGCCGAGCTCCGGGCCCGCGGCGTGGAGACCGAGCTCGAAGAACTCGACATCCTCGCAGACTCCGGCCTCGCCCGCCTGCACGCGGAGGAGATCCCCGTCGTCCAGATCGACGGCCGCCGCCACGCCATTTGGCGGGTCGACCCCGCCCGTCTCTCCGCCGCGATCGAGAAGGCCGCGGCGCGAGGGCGACGACACCCCTGGAGGAAGCACGCATGACCCTGCGCCACATCGTCAGCTGGCGGTTCGCCGGCGAGACCCCCGAGGAGCGCGCCGCCCGCGCCCTCCAGGCGGTCGCCGCCCTGGAGCCGCTGCGCGAGCGCATCCCGTCGCTGCGTGCCCTGTCGGTGCACCGCAATGAGCTCTTCGACGGCCAGAACTTCGACCTCACGCTCATCGCCGACTTCGATGACGCCGATGGCCTGGCCGCCTACGCGACCCACCCGGAGCATCTCCCGGTGGTGGAGCTGATGGGCCGGATCTCCGTGGCGCGCGCCGCCACCGACTTCACGATCTGAGCACGCCGGCGATTCCGTGTCAACGGCTCGCGGAAGCGCCACGCGAGTGAGCTACCATCGGCTCAGGCCGACGGTATCTCCCGGCGGCCGGCGGGCCCGCCCCCTGGGGTCCGCAGATCTGCGGGGAGGCGCACATGCGATCAGCTGAGCATGCGGCGGCGCCCGACGCGGGGGAGGGCCCCCGCGAGGCGGGTGCCGCGGCCGGCGGGCCGGGGGTCGTGGTCGGCGAGCCCGGCGTCGTCGCCAGCGAGCCCGGCATGGCGTCCCGCGTCGCCGATGACCGGGACGACGGCCGGGACGAGACGCCCAACGAGCGCGCCGACCGCAACTGGAACGAGATCCTGCAGGAGCTGCGGGTCGCGCAGACGGGCACGCAGATCCTCGGCGCCTTCCTGCTCGCGGTCGCGTTCCAGCCGAGGTTCACCGAACTCGACGAGTACCAGCGAAGCCTGTATCTCGTGCTCGTCGCCCTCGCCGGCGTCGCCGCGTCGCTGGGGCTCGCACCGGTCAGCCTGCACCGCGCCTACTTCGGGCGCGGTGAGAAGGTGCGGATCGTCCGGATCGCCAGCCGGCTGCTCGCCGCCGACCTCGTGGTGCTCGCGCTGCTGGCCGCCGGGGTGACGAGCCTGATCTTCGACTTCATCCTCGGCCGCACCGCGGGATTCGCCGCGCTGGGCGCGGGCGCGGTGGTGGTCGTGGGCCTGTGGGTGGTGCTGCCGCGGCTCGGGATCCGCCGGCGCGCGGGCCGCCCCCGGCACGAGTCGGCGACTCCCGCTCGCTGAGGCCGCTGTCAAGGGGGGTGCGGGCCGGCTCCGGCCGGGCGTACCGTGAACTCGCCGGGGGGATCCGGCTGCGTCTGACGGATCGAGGGGGACCCCATGACGACGATACCCACGCCACTCACGGTTCCACGGAGTTCAGGGACGCGGACCGCCGCGCCGCGCCCGCACCCGGGGCGGCTGCCGCCGCCGATCCCGGCCGGAGGGCCGATTGCCGTGCCGCGTCCCGGGCCGCGCGTGACGGACCCGCGCTCGGACGGCCTGCGCACCGTGGGCGTCGAGGAAGAGCTGCTGCTGGTGGACGGGAGCACGGGCGCACCGCTCGCCGCGAGCGAGCAGGTGCGGCGGCACGCCGAGGTGCTGTCACCCGGCCTCCTCGACCGGGAGGCGAAGCTGGAGCAGATCGAGTCGATCTCGCCGCCCTGCACCGAGCTCGGCGAGGTGGATCGGGTGCTGCGCGAGGGGAGGCGCGTCGCCGACGAGTCGGCACGGCGCGCCGGCGCCCGCGCGGTCGCGCTCGGCACGAGCCCGATCGCCTGCGACGGGCACCTCACGCCGTCGGGCCGCTATCTGGCGATGGCGGATCGCTTCGGGATCACCATGCGCGAGCAGCTCACCTGCGGGCTGCACGTGCACGTGGGGGTGGAGAGCGCGCGGGAGGGCGTCGGGGTGCTCGACCGGATCCGCCCGTGGTTGCCGACGCTGCTCGCGCTCGGCGGCAATTCGCCGTTCTGGCACGGGACCGACACCGGCTACGCGAGCTACCGCTATCAGGTGTGGGGGCGCTGGCCCTCGGCGGGGCCCACGGAACTCTTCGGCTCGGTGGAGGCGTACCGGCGCCGCGTGCGCGCGATGCTCGACACGGGCGTGCCCGGGGATCACGGCATGGTCTACTTCGATGCCCGGCTGAGCGCGCACGTGCCCACCGTCGAGATCCGCGTTCCCGATGTGTGCATGGATGTCGAGCACACCGTCGCGATCGTGGCGCTGACGCGTGCGCTCGTGGAGGCGGCGGCCCGTGACTGGCGGCGTGGACTGGCTCCGCTCGGGGCTCCGACGGCCGTGCTGCGGCTCGCGATGTGGGCGGCCAGCGCCGACGGCCTGCGGGGCCGCCTGGTCGATCCGCGCTCCGGGGCCGAGGTGCCGGCGGAGGCGGCGCTCGACGCGCTGCTGCAGCGCACCGCGCCCGTGCTGCGGGACAGCGGCGAGCTCGACCGGGTGGCCGAGATCGTGGCGGGGATCGTGGCGCGCGGCACCGGCGCGGAGCGGCAGCGCCGGGTGCTGCGCGAGCAGGGGGATCTCGGCGCGGTGGTACGCGACGCGATCGCGGTGACGCACGGCGGGGGATCCGCGGCCGGCTCCCTCTGAGCCCCGCGGCCGCGCGGGCATGAGAACGGGCCCCGGCGAGTATGGGGGATCGCCGGGGCCCGCCGTGACCCCGGATGGCCGTGCGGCCACCCGGGGGGCTCCTGGGGGTGCCGGGCTTTCGCCTCGGCACCCGTCACCGCGCGTGCTGCGCGGTGGAGGCGTACTGCGCGGTGCGTGCTGCGCGGCGCTTACTGCTCGGTGCTCGGCGGCATCAGCACGCCGTCGACGAGGTAGACCACCGCGTTGGCGGTCTGGACGCCGCCGCAGACGACGTTGACGCCGTTGACCTTGAGGTCGTCACCCGAGCCGGTCACCTCGAGCTCCTGGCCCTCGACGGTCTTGTGGCTGCCATCGATGTCGTCGGGCTCGATCTGACCGGGGACCACATGGTAGGTGAGGATGGAGGTGAGCAGATCGCTGTCCGTCTTCAGGGTGTCGATGGTTGCGGCGTCGATCTTGCCGAAGGCGTCGTCGACCGGGGCGAAGACCGTGAACTCGCCCCCGTTCAGGGTGTCGACGAGGTTCACGTCCGGGTTCAGCTCGCCGCTCACCGCCGAGACCAGCGTGGTGAGCATCGGGTTGTTCGAGGCCGCGACCGCGACCGGATCCTGCGACATGCCCTGGATCGAGCCGGCGCCCTCGGGAACGGCCTCGGCGTAGGCGTCGCAGCCGGGCCCGACGAGATTGGCGGCGGGATCCATCCCGTCCATCGTGTCGTTCGACTCGGGCATCGACTCCTGCGACTGCTGAGGCTCCTGCGCCTCGTCGTTCGATGCGTCCATGGAGCAGCCCGTGAGCGCCGCGGCCCCGATGAGCGTCGCTGCGAACACGGTGCCGATCGTCTTCTTCGTCGTGAACATGGTTCCTCCTCGGTGGTGATCCGCAGTTCTCTGCGGCTTGCATGGTTCTTCGGAGCCCGCGCGGCATCGGATTGAAAAAAGTTCGAAACCGCTGCCGGCCCCTCCGGAGCCAGCGCTCGCGCGCGCTCGCGCGTTCCTTCCGCAGCACCTGCGAGCCTCACCCCGAGCCGGCGGCGGGGCAATCCGATCGCGCCTCCGCTCCGAATGCTCCGCAACAGGAGGGCTTCTCATGGACATCGTGCTCATCGGTCTGCTCGGCGGACTCATCACCGGCATCTCGCCGTGCATTCTGCCGGTGCTGCCGGTCATCTTCCTCACGGCGGGCGCGAAGCCCGCGGCGAGGGGCAGCGCGCCGGAGGTCATCCCGGCGCGGCGCAGTCGCCCCTTCTGGATCATCTTCGGCCTGGTGCTGAGCTTCTCGGCGGTGACCCTGCTCGGCTCCCTGCTGCTGGGGCTGCTGAACATCCCGCAGAGCGCGATCCGCTGGGCGGGGGTCGCGGTGCTCGCCGTGATCGGCGTCGGCATGCTCTTCCCCGGCTTCGAGCAGCTGCTCGAGAAGCCCTTCCAGCGCCTCCCCCGGCGCAAGGTCGGCGACGGCGGCAACGGCTTCGGCATGGGGCTCGCGCTCGGCACGGTGTTCGTCCCGTGCGCCGGCCCGGTGCTCGCCGCGATCATCGTCGCCGGCGCCACGGGCTCGATCGGTCCGGAGACGGTGCTGCTCACCGTCGCCTTCGCCGTCGGCGTCGCGATCCCGCTGCTGGTGTTCGCGCTGGCCGGGAACCGGGTGGCCGAGCGCATCCGTGGCTTCCGCAAGCGCGAGCGCACCATCAGGATCGTGGGCGGGGTCGCTCTCATCGCCCTCGCCGTGGGCATCGCCTTCAACCTGCCGCAGGCGCTGCAGCGTCTCGTCCCCGATTACACGGCGGGGCTGCAGCGCGACCTCGCGGACAGTGACGCGGGGCGCAGCGCGCTCAGCCTCGGCGGCCTCGTCACCGACGAGAACCGGGAGCTCGACAACTGCGCCAACGACGCGCCGGAGCTTGCCTCCTGCGGCACCGCGCCCGCGATCCGGGGCATCGAGAGCTGGATCAACACGCCCGGCGGCGAGGGCATCGACCTCAAGGATCTGCGCGGGCGGGTGGTGCTCATCGACTTCTGGGCCTACTCCTGCATCAATTGCCAGCGCTCGATCCCGCACGTGGTGGGCTGGGACGAGACCTACCGCGACGCCGGCCTGACCGTGATCGGGGTCCACTCGCCCGAGTACGCCTTCGAGAAGGAGCGGGCCAACGTGGAGGCGGGCGTCGCCGACTTCGGCATCGAGTACCCGGTCGCACTCGACAACTCGCTCGCGAGCTGGACGAACTACCGCAACCGCTACTGGCCCGCCCACTACCTCATCGACGCGAAGGGCGTCGTGCGCCACATCTCCTTCGGCGAGGGCAATTACGAGACGACCGAGAAGCTGCTGCGCGAGCTGCTGCGGGAGGCCGACCCGGGCGCGGAGCTCCCCGCGGAGTCGCGGACCCCCGACGAGACCCCCGAGCTCGGCAGCACGACGCCCGAGACCTTCCTCGGCTCCTCGAAGGATCGCAATTTCGCGGGTCCCGGCGAGTACCGGGCGGGTGAGCAGCGTTTCCGGCTGCCGCGCGAGCAGCCGGCCGATACCTTCGCCCTCGACGGCGAGTGGACGGTGGAGACGCAGTTCATCACGCCCACGGCCGGGGCGAGCGGGGAGCGCACGGTGCGGCTCGACTACCGCGGCCGCGAGGTCCGCGTCGTCGCCGCAGGCGAGGGAGCGCTCGAACTGAGCATCGAGGGGGGCGGATCGCGCACCGTCGAGGTCGGCGGCACGCCCCAGTCGTACCGGCTGGTGCAGGAGGGCGATCCGGTGGACGGCGTGCTCGAACTGCGGGTGCCGGAGGGGGTGCAGCTCTACTCCTTCACCTTCGGGTGAGCGGGTGAGCGGGTGAGCGGGTGAGCGGGAGCGCCGGGCCGGAGCGCGGGGCACGGAGGGGCCCGGCACCGGCGGCAGGAGGCGAGACGGGACGGACCCGCGGGAGGAGACTCGCGGTGGGACAAGGCACGAGGAACGGAGGTGAGTACGGCATGCTGAGAGAGATGGTCATCGACGGGGTGGAGATACCGGAGGACGGCGCGAGCGCCGATCCCGCTGACGAGGCGCTCGCGCGGGCGGCTCGCGGTGATCGCCGCGCCTTCGCGACCCTGTACGATCTGCTCTCTGCGCGCGTGTTCGGCCTCATCGTCCGGGTGCTCCTGGATCGTTCGCAGAGCGAGGAGGTGCTGCAGGAGGTCTTCCTGGAGGCCTGGGAGCGTGCTCCGTCCTTCGACGTGGACCGCGGCAGTGCGCGCAGCTGGCTGCTGACGATCGCCCACCGCAGGGCCGTCGACCGGGTGCGGGCCGCGCAGGCCGCCTCGCGACGGGATCTCGCGGCCGGTGCACGGGAGCTCGCCGCCGCCGCACCCGCGGTCGAGGATCACGTGCAGGTGATGGTCGACGGCTCGCGGGCGGTGCGCGGGCTGCGCGAACTGCCGGAGCCGCAGCGGCGGGCGATCGTGCTCGCCTACTTCGGCGGCTACAGTCAGAGCGAGATCGCGGTGCTGCTCGATGCGCCGCTGGGAACGATCAAGACACGGATCCGGGACGGACTGTCCCGGCTGAGGGCGGAACTGGAGGTGACGCGATGAGGGAGCAGGAGTTCCGGGAGCTCTCGGCCGCGCACGCCCTCCAGGCGCTCTCGCCGTCGGAGGAGGCGCTGTTCTCGGACGCCTTGCGCGAGCACCCCGAGTGGCAGCGCATCGTCGACGAGGATCTGCAGACCGCGGCGGCCCTGGGCGAGTCGAGCGGCGGCATCGCGCCGCCGGCCGCTCTGCGCGCATCGATCCTGGACGCGATCGAGGATCTGCCGCAGCGGCCGGCCGGCGTCGATGCGGATCGGGATGCGGATCGCGATCCGGGGCAGGATCGCGATCCGAAGCGGGATCTCGGCGCGGATCGGGGTCTCGGCTCGGATCGGGAGCGGGGCGGCTCACCCCGCCGCCGCCGCGCAGCCTGGTTCGCGCTCGCCGCATCGGTGGCCGTGCTGCTGGCGCTCGCCCTCGCGCTGCCGATGCGCGGTGTGCTGCAGCCGCCCGACCCGGTGACGGTGGCGCTGGAGCGGGTCGAGTCGGCGCCGGACGCGCGCTCGGTCTCGGCGGGCGAGGCCGGGGAGGGCCTGGCGACGCTGCACTGGTCGGATGCGGAACGGCAGGCGGTGCTGACGGTGGAGGATCTGCCGGGTCTCGCGGACGACCGCGACTACGAGGCGTGGATCGTGCGCGACGGCGAGCCCATCTCGCTGGGCGTGATGCGTCCGGAAGAGGGCGGCGGCGGCGCGATGCTCGCCGAGGGGTTCCAGCCGGGTGACGCGCTCGCGCTCACCGTCGAGGAGCGCGGCGGCTCGCCGTCGGGCCTGCCGACCTCCGACCCGGTGCTCGTCGTCAGCTCCGCCTGAGCCTCCCGCCCCCGCCACCGCGTCGATCTCGTGCGTCGTCAGCAGGTAGGCCGCGCCGAAGGGGAACGCCGTGTTGATCCAGCTGACCGGGCGAGAGGACAGCACGAACTGCCGGCGACCAGCTGAGGATGAGGAGGAGGGTCGCGAGGAAGCCGGAGGCGTAGTTGAGCCAGATGAAGCGGCGCCAGGCGCGGTTCGTGGCCTCGGAGGTCTCGTCGGTCACGTTCCAGAAGGGTGCGCAATTGACGATGTAGGGCACGGCGAGGATCGCGGCCAGGGGGCCGGGCCAGGGCGTCGCGAGCATCGCGACCCCGGCGAGGGCCCAGAGGGCGAGCGCCAGGCGCGTCGTGGCGCGGGCGCCGATGACGGTCGCGATCGAAGCGATCCCGGCGGCGCGATCGGGGATGATGTCCTGCACGGCGCCGAAGGCGTGCGCCGCCATCCCCCACAGGAAGAACGCGCCGAGCACGAGCGTCAGCGGCAGGCTCGGCTCCGCACCCGCGAGCGCCAGTCCCACCACCGCTGGACTCACGAAGTGCGTGCTGGAGGTGACCGAGTCGAGGAAGGGGCGCTCCTTGAAGCGCAGCCCCGGCACCGAGTAGGCGGCGAGCGCGAAGACGCTGACGCTCAGCGCGAGCCAGGCGGGCGGCCCCCCGGCCGCGGCCAGGAAGACCAGGAACGGGACGTTCGTCACGAGCGCCGTCCACAGCATCGGCCGGTGCAGGCGGGGCGTGAGCAGCGCGCCCTCGATCCCGCCCTTCCGCGCGTTCTCCAGATCCGAGGCGTAGTCGAAGACGTCGTTGATCCCGTACATGGCCAGGTTGTAGGGGATCAGGAAGTAGAGCACGCCCACCACGAACACCGCGTCGATCTCGTGCGTCGTCAGCAGGTAGGCCGCGCCGAAGGGGAACGCCGTGTTGATCCAGCTGACCGGGCGAGAGGACAGCACGAACTGCCGGAACACGCGACGGCGCTCAGCGCCCGCGCCGAGGCCGCCCGCACCGCCCGGAACGTCGGTCCCGTGGCCGTCCTCCCGCGCCAGCGCGAGCCACAGCGCGGGCAGCAGCAGCGCCCCCGCGATCGGATAGGAGAAGTCCTCGAGCGGGGCGAGCCCCACGCTCCAGCCCAGCAGGTTCTCGGGGGCGTAGTGGAAGAGCCCGGCGCCGATCATCACATTGTCGAAGACCGCCGTCAGCAGGATCAGCGCGAGCGCCGCCACCAGGATCCCCGCCGCCGCCCCGCGCAGGGCGCCGGGTCCGCGCCGCGCCCGGGTCCAGGCGAGCAGCGCCGCCGCGCCCGCGGCAGCGATCCCGATCCCGAGCGTCGCCAGCGCCGGATAGCTCATCGCCCGCCCTCCCCGTCTCGGACGCGGCCGTCCCCGCGCCGCCCGGCGCCGCGCGCGAACCGCGTCACGATGCGCCGCGACCCGCTGAAGAGCACCATCGTGCACAGCACCAGGAACAGCAGGAACACGGGCTCCTCGACGGGGACCTCGGGCGCGAGCAGGATCCCGGTGGCGATCGCCCCCTCGCCGCGCAGGAAGATGCCGGAGGCGACCCCCGCCGCATCCCACAGCACGAAGAGCACCACGCCCACCGCCGTCACGATCGTCGCGGCGACGGGGTCGCTCCAGAAGAAGAGGCGGAAGCGCCGGTCGAGGAGCAGCATGCAGCCGATCCCGAGCAGGAGGCAGACGAGGTAGAGGGCGGGCATCAGGGGTGCGCCGCCCCTCGCGCCGACGCGGGCGATGCCGCGGCCGGGGGAGCGGGCGAGGCGGCGGCCGGGGGAGCGGACGAGGCGGTGCTCGGCGCGGAGGCGGTCCTGGACGCGGACGGCACGGGGAGCGGGCCGGCGCTGTGATCCCCGCGGATCCGCTTGAGCACCAGCTCCGCGCTGATGAGGCACATCGGCACCCCCACCCCGGGCGCGGTCGTCGCTCCCGCGTAGTAGAGGCCCGCGACCCGCTTGGAGGCGTTCTGCGCGCGGAAGAGCGCGCTCTGCGAGAGGATGTGCGCGGGCCCGAGCATGCCGCCCCGCCACGAGTGGTAGTCGCTCTCGAAATCGGCGGGGCCGAGGCTGCGCCGCAGCACGATCCGCTCCCGCAGCTCCGGGATCCCGGCCCACGCCGCCACCTGGTCGATTGCGGCGTCGACCGCGCGCTCCACCTCGGGGCTGCCGGTGCCGTCCGGTCCGCCGTGCCCGATGGAGGTGTCCGCCGGCACGGGGATCAGCACGAACAGGTTCTCGTGCCCCTCCGGCGCGACCCCCGGATCCGTGGCGCTCGGCCGGCACACGTAGATGGAGGCCGGATCGGGCACGGCCGGACGGTCCCCGAAGATCGCGTCGAAGTTCGCGCCCCAGTCGCGGGTGAAGAAGAGCGAGTGGTGCTCCAGCTCCGGCAGCTCGCCGCGCACCCCGAGCAGCGCGATGACCGCGCCCGGCCCGCTGGTGCGTCGCTCCCACCAGGACTCCGGGTAGCTGCGCGCCTCGGCGGGCAGCAGCCGGGTCTCCGTGTGGTGCAGATCCGCGCCCGAGACGACGATGTTCGCGTGCTCCACGTGCTCGCCGCCCTGCCGGTCACGCCACCGCACCCCGCTCGCGACGAGCCCGTTCGTCCCGGCGCCGGCGCGCTCCCGGCGCGTCAGCACCTCGACCGCTTCCGCCCCGGTGACGATCTCCGCCCCCGCCTCGCGGGCCAGCGCCGCGAGGCGCTCGACCAGGACGCCGAAGCCGCCCATGGGATACTGCACTCCCTCGTCGAGGTCGAGCGCGCTCATCAGGTGGTACATGGCCGGTGCGCTCGCCGGATCGGTGCCGAGGAACACCGCCGGGTAGCCGAGCACCTGCCGCAGCAGCGGATTCGCGAAGCGCTTCGCCGCGAAGCGTTCGAGCGAGGTGCCCAGCAGCGAGACGAGCTGCGGCACCGCGGCGAGCACCTCGGGCGCGAGCAGCGAGCGCAGCCGGGTGAAGGGGTTGTAGAGGAAGTAGCGCTCCGCCATCTCCGATGCGCGGCGCGCCGAGGCGAGGTAGCGGCGCAGCTCGGGCCCGCTGCCGGGCTCCAGCTGCTCGAAGGCCTCCACGACCCGCTCGACGCCGAAGGGCACGGTGAGCTTCGAGCCGGCCCCGACCTCATCCCGGTCTCGGCCATCCGGCTCCCCGAAGACCCGGTAGCCGGGGTCGAGGGTGCGCAGCTCCAGCTGCTCCTCGGTGCTGGTGCCGAGCATGGCGAAGAAGTGGTCGAAGACGCCGGGCATGAGGTACCAGGAGGGCCCCGTGTCGAAGCGGAAGCCGCCCTCGTCCACGGTCCCGGCGCGGCCGCCCACGCGCTCGCCGCGCTCCAGCACTCGCACCTCGTGCCCGTCGCGGGCGAGCAGCGCCGCCGTCGCGAGCCCCGCGATCCCGGCCCCGATGATCACCGTGCGCGTCATGTCCTCCCGCCCTTCTGCGCGCCGAGCACCGATCGCGCGATCAACCACGTCTTCTGCGGACCCGGGACCCGGATCCGGCGCTCGTGCAGCGTCGCCGCCGGCACCGCAGCGATGCGGTCCGTCAGCGTGGAGAAGAATCGCAGCGCGCAGCCGACCGCGACGCGGGCGTCGCGCGGCAGCAGCGGCAGCGCGTCTGCCGCGTCGGCGAGCTGCTCGCGGATCGTGGCGACCCAGCGGGCCTGCAGCGCCTCGTCCACGGTGGCGCGCTGCCCGAGGTAGCTGCGGCCGAGGCGCTCGGTGTCGTCGGCGAGGTCGCGCAGGAAGTTCACGTTCTGGAAGGCGGCCCCGAGGCGCCGTGCGCCGTGTTCGAGCCGTTCGAGCTCGCCCTGGGTGTAGCCGCCGTCTGCCGTGAAGACCCGCAGGCACATGAGGCCCACGACCTCCGCGGAGCCGTACACGTACGCCGCGTGGGCCTCGTCGCCGAAGACGAGGAGGCCGTCGGCGTCGCGCTCGACTGCCGGCGCCTCGGCTGCCCCCGGGGATCCGGCCGCCGTGGCCGCCGCGGATCCGGCTCCCGCGGATCCGGCCCCCGCGGCCCGGCCGGCCCACCGCAGCACTCCGCGCGCCCCCGCCTGCGCGGCGACCGCGCGCGGCGCGGGCATCGACCCGAGGCTCACCGGACCGTTCTGCGCGTCGATGCGAGCCGATCTGCGGACCGCAGATCGGCTCGCATGGAGGCGAAGAACGGTCCGGTGAGCGTCGTGTCGATGCCGGAGCCGCGCGCGGTCGTCGCGAAGGCGTGGACGATCGGATTGCTGCTGTAGCCGGTCCGCATGGCGAGCTCGGTCTCGTCCTCGAGGCGGTCGAGGGCTTCGTGCTGCGCCTCCCGGCCGATGCCGGCCTCCGTGCAGACGCCGTCGACCAGTTCGTCGGCGATGCGCACGAGCGCGTAGATGTTGCGGATGTGCCGTCGGCGGTTCGGCGCGAGCAGCCGGGTGGCCGCACCGAAGGACGTCGAGTACGCGCCGATGACGCGGGCGGCCGAGCGTTCGGAGGCCGCGGTGTAGCGGCCCAGCGGGGTGAGCTCGTCGAGGGCGCGTCTCATGCCCGCCTCCCTTCGAGGGAGCCGGCGAGCTCGATGAGGTAGCGGGCGAGGGCGTCGGGGATGGCGGCCCGCTGCGTGGCGAGCAGGTCGATGGCGGCCTGGGTCTGCTCCTGGACGAGCGAGCGCATGAATCCCTCGGCCCCGCACTCCGCGAGGCTGTCTCGCATGGCGCGCGCCTCGGCGATGCTCAGCGAGGGGTTGCCGTAGCCGGCCTCGAGTGCGGGCCAGATGCTCGTCATCCGCGCGTAGGCGATGATCGCCGTCTCCTTGCCCTCCCGCAGATCGGAGAAGGCGTCCTTGCCGTGCTCCGCCTCGCAGCCGAAGGTGGAGAGCAGGTCGTCCTGCAACTGGAAGGCGATGCCGAGGTGGCGGCCCGCCTCGCCGACCGCGTTCTCCGCGGCGGGGGCTGCGCCGGCGAGCAGCGCCGCGGCGCGCAGCGGCAGCTCGAAGGTGTAGCTCGCGGTCTTCAGGCGGCTCATCTCGAGCACGGTGGAGAGCTCGGGGGCGATGAAGCCGTCGCTCAGGCCGACGTCTGCCTGCTCGCCGGCGACCGACTCGGTGATGGTGCGGTCCACGAGGTCGAGGAGCCGCAGGCGGGTGTCGTGGGGGAGGTCTTCGCGGGCGAACACCTGGTAGGCGGCGGAGAGCAGCAGGTCGCCGAGCAGGATTCCGTTCGTGCGCGCCCAGTGCAGCCGGCGCTCGTCCGCGCTGCGGCACGGTCCTTCGCCGCCGGGTGCTGCGGGATCGCCGTCGTGCAGGATCGCGCCGATCACATTGGGGCGGCCGCGCCGCAGCAGGTCCCCGTCGATCACGTCGTCGTGCAACAGGAAGGAGTAGTGGAGGAGTTCCACGCCGGCCGCGACGCGGAGCGCTGCCTCGCGGGATCGCCGGGGCGCTGGGCGTTTCAGTGTCTCAGCGTCTGTCGTGCGGTTGCCGGGGCTCGCCTGCTCGCCGGCGTCTCCCGGATCCGCGGGCTCTGGGGCGTGGCCGGTGAGCGCGTCGAAGGCACCGAGGAGCAGCCGCGGGCGGAGCAGCTTGCCGCCGGCGACGCACTCGGAGGCGTGGATCCAGAGGCGCGCGAAGGGCGCCCCGTAGCTCTCGGCCTGGGCCCGGCGCGCGGCGAAGGCGGCCGCGATCTCGCGTTCGATGCGGTCGGTGGCGATCGGATCCTCGGCAGGCGTGGCGGGCCGCTGCTCGTCCGCTGCGGTCGCGGCCCCGGAGCTGTCCGCTTCGGCACCGGCACCGGCACCGGCGCTCGGCGCGCTCGCGGCTGCGGACTGTGGTGCTGTGATGCGCATGCGGCCCCCCAAGGTCCAGCGGCTGTTCACGGTCACCGCGAGAGCGATAACTATTCGTAGAATGTATCGCGAAGGTTAATATATTCTCAAGTTCACAAGCATCGTGAGGATGGGTTCATGGAGAGTGGCGCGGCTGCGGCTGCTCGGGATCGGATCGCCGAGCGGCTCTATGTGGCGAACGCCGCGGGCGGGCCGAGCTCGCTCGTCGATGCCACGGGGGTCGCGCAGGAGGACGTCGAGCAGATCGCGCGCCTCATGCAGGCGCTCGCCCGGCTGCGGGAGGCCGAGCAACTGCTGTCCGAGGCGTCGAGCGCGTACATGCGGCTCAGCGCGCAGGACATGCGCGCCCTGCACTATCTGATCGTCGCGCAGCAGCAGGGTGAGATCGTCACCCCCGGCATGATCGCGCAGCACCTGCGCATCTCGGCCGCGTCGACGACGAAGCTGCTCAACCGGCTGGAGCGGGACGGGCACGTGCTGCGCCGGGTGCACCCCACGGACCGGCGCGCCTTCGCAATCGAGGTGACCCCCGAGACCGCGGCGTCCGCGCGGGCCACGGTCGGCCGCACGCAGGCTCGGCGCTTCTACGCGGCGGCGCGGCTGAGCCGGGAGGAGCGAGAGGCGGTGACCCGGTTTCTCATCGACATGGCGGACGAGCTTTCGCTGTCGCGCGCCGGCTGGGCGGGCGGCGCGGAGGAGGCCGATGCCGCCGCCGGCGAGGGATCCGAAGGCGCGAGCTAGGGTGCGCGGCCGTCAGCGCTTGTCGCGGCGCTGCTTCCAGATGGCGACGCCCACGGTCGCCCCCGCCGCCACGAAGATCACCCAGCAGAGCACCGCCAGAGCCGCGTCATCCATGCCCCCAACGCTAGCACCCGCCCGGTCGTCGTCCTGAGGACGGCGGCCGCGCGGGGCGCGCGCGGGCGGAGGCGCTCAGCCCTGCGGAAGCTCCGATCCGGTTTGCCGTCCTGCGGCGTACTCGTGGAGGGTACCGTCGCGGAAGGCCGCGCGCACGCGCTCGATCTCGTCCCAGTCGGGTAGCACGATCGACTGCCCGTCGGCGGAGGTGCCGGTTCCCAGGGTGGGGCTCGTGAACATGGCGAGGTCGTCGCTGCGCAGATTCCGCATCTCGACGCCGAGGCCGATGGCGGTCTGCAGATCGAGGCCTTCGTCGAGGATGAGGTAGGGCTTGACCGCCTGGAAGGTCGCGTTGAGCCGGCCCGGGTTTCCGAGGGTGTCCGAGCTGAGCAGCCTGCGCATGAGCCCCTTCAGATAGGCCTGCTGATTGCGCACCCGCTGGTAGTCGCCGTCGGAGAAGGCGTAGCGTTCGCGGACGAAGGAGAGCGCCCGCGCACCGTCGAGGATGATGTCGCCCTGCTCGAAGGTGTAGCCGCCTCCGCCGTTCTGGGCCGTGTAGGCGATCTCGTTGTGGACGGTGACGCCGCCGACCGCGTCGGTGAGGCCCTTGAAGGACTTGAAGTCGATGAGGGCGACGTGGTCGATGCGCGCACCAATGAAGTTCTCGATCGTGTTCACGGCGAGCGGGAGGCCGCCGTAGGCGATGGCCGCGTTGATCTTCGCCTGGCCGAAGCCCTGGATCTCGACCCAGTTGTCGCGCATGATCGACATGACGGTGAGGTGCTCGCGGTCGGCGGAGACCTGGGCGACGAGGATCGCGTCGCTGCGGAAGCCTCGCAGCTCCTCGGCCGTGGCGTCGGGGTCGGTGGTCTCGCGCGAGTCGGATCCGAGCAGCAGGATGTTGATGGGCGCCCGCGTGCCGGGCGCCGTGGTGACGGGGTCGGGGCGGCTGAGCGAGGGATCCTGGGCGATGCTCACCCGCTCCACCTCGTTGTAGCTGTTCGCGAGCAACGCCCACACGACGCCGGCCGCGATCCCGAGCAGCACGACGATCGAGCCGAGCACGATGAGCGTGTTGCGCAGACGGCGCCGCTTCTTGCGCCCTCGCCGGCCGCCCCCGTCCCCGGTCCGCGTCGCCGCTGGTGACGCCCCCGCTGTTGCCGCGCCCGCGCGTCCGCGCCGCGGCCCCTCGGCGGGCTGGGTCTCGAAGAGGCGCTCAATGGGGTCGGGCTGCTGCGTCACGGCGTGCTCCGTCGCGGTTCGGTGTGGGAGGAGAGGCTATGCATAGAGCATAGCTTGGCGTTTCTGGGCTGATGCAGCGTGAATGCAGTCCCTGGTGGCGCCCCGGCTCGCATCGAGGCGGACGGTGTTTTGCTCGTTCGCGTCTCGGCGGAGGCGGCCCCTGGCCGGGGCGCCGGTAGTCTGGTCCGGTGCGAATCCGGCAGCTCGTGGGGCTTGCGGGGCTGCTGGCCGGCCTCGCGGTGACCCTGTATGTGACGCTCTCTCCGCAGCAGCTCGACGCCCGGCAGCGGTGGCTCGCGCTGCGGGTGCTCGATCGGCTGCACGCGCTGGGTGCGCCCGAGTGGTTTCAGTACGCGGAGCTGGAGTTCACGGCGAATATCGCCCTGTTCGGGCCGCTGGGTTTCTGTTTGGGGCTTGTGATGCTGCGGCATCGCTGGGCGGGTGCGATCCTGCTCGGCCTGCTCTCGGCGGCGGTGGAGCTGGCGCAGCGCTTCTTCCTCCCGGATCGCGTCTCGGATGTGCGCGACGTGGTGGCGAACACGGTCGGCTCCTGCCTGGGGCTGGCCGTCGCCGCCCTCATCTTCCCGCGCGAGCGCCGGCACTCGCGCCGCCGCTGAGACGGCGGAGCGGGGCATTCACTCCGTGGTGATGCCGGGATAGTGCGGGATGCGCTCGTCGACGGCGAGCAGGGTCAGGCGCTCGATCTGCGCCTGGGCGATGAGCATGCGGTCGAAGGGGTCGCGGTGGTGCCAGGGCAGCTCGCGCAACGCTTCGGCGTGGGCGGCGTCGAAGGCGAGCAGTTCCAGGCCGCTGCTGGTGATCGCATCGGCGACGCCTTCCGGCGCGTCGAGCTTGCCGAGCGAGGACTTGATCGAGATCTCCGCCACCGAGACGCTGGAGACGAACACGCGGCGCTTGGCATCGAGGATGAGTTCGCGGTGCCGAGCGCTCAGCCGGTGCGAGTCGGCCAGCCACCAGAGCAGCACGTGCGTGTCGAGCAGCAGATTCACGGCTCGCCGTACCAGTCCCGCTCGTCCTGCTCGGTGTGCGCGTCGAAGTCGGCGCCGATGCGCACCCGGCCTGCCCAGACCCCGGGGGTGCGGGGAGTCTCGGGTTGCCAGGGCACGAGCTTCGCGACGGGCTTGCCTGACTTCGCGATAACGGTCTCGGTGCCCTGCGCGGCAAGATCGAGCAGCTTCGAGAGTTGCGTCTTTGCCTCGTACACGTTCACCATCCCACCATTCATGCGCCCAGCATACGCCTGTTGACCAAGTTGGTCAATGGGGCGGCGCCGCTCGGGCGTCAGCCCCGTGCGAGGTGGGTGAGCAGTGCGCCTTCGACGCCTGCGTTCGATCGGCGATACACGTGGCCGGTGGCGCGACTCCGAACTGGATGGCGAACGAGTTCAGCTCACGCGCTCTTGCCCCGGCCTGAAGACGCGGTGATGGGGTCACCGCGGGGTACCGGCTCGGCTGAGAGCCAGGCGATCGCCTGCGGGCTGGGGAGCTTGCGCCGCTGCTCGGCGCGCAGCGTCTTCGCGCCCGCGGCGCGTTTCTCCCAGGTCCCGTTCGAGGATTGCGCGTCCCGAGGGGCTGCAACGCTCTTCTCAACCCCTGACCCGGAGTGCTGGGGTGCCCGGGACCACAAGCGGGGTCGCGTCCGAGGGTGCTAGCATAGGGGTGTGCCTCCCCCCGAGGGGTGTGAGGAAGGAAGGGCCGAGATTCCCGCGTCGTCGTGGGACTCGGCCCTGACGCTTTCCCGGCGATGATCGTATCCGCTCTGTGCGGCGGCTGGTCAGCGGAGCCGGATGGTGTGCTCAGTGATCGTGTGGCGGAGCCGTTCGTAGGGCTCGGGGTCGCGGCCCCGGTGATGCATGCCGACCGCCCCGGCTACGGCGTCGGGCAGCCACAGCATGGGCTCTTGGTCGGGCTGGGCGAACTCGACGGCTAGGTGTGCGGGGATCGCGCCGCGTGAGCGCAGCGCGGCGACCATCGTACGGTCGCGGTCGTTCAACGATTGGGTGCGAGTCTCAGCCCACACCCGCTCGACGCCGAGGCTGTGCAGTTCGTGCAGCAGTCGCTCCAGACACAGGCGACGGGCGCGCTCTTGCCGGTGCGGGTCGATGGGTGCGCCGACAATGATGGTGTGTGTCACATCCAGGTCCGCGAGCACTCCGGCGATCAGCCGCCTTCGCCGGGGCGTCTGGTCGTACCAGTGCAGACGGGTGCTCTTGCCGAGCAGCAAGCCTCGCAGCGTGTCGCGGATCGGTTCGCATGCGGCGGGGTCTGCGACGGTCGCAGCCAGCAGGTAGATGCCCTCGGCCAGCGGCCCGCCCGCTGTGTGGATCGACTCGTCCACCCAACTGTGCAGGGATGGAGAGCTCACAGTGACAATTTAGCGTGAGACACGAGGACCTCGTGGAGAACATCAATGGGGCGCCGGCGGAACGCCCGGGCTGGGGCGTCTCACCCGCTGGTTCGGTTGATCGGAGCGTGCTCGGCGCGGGAGCGAGGGGGGAGGGTTTCCCCGCGTCGGAGCCGTTCGCTCACACTTCAACGACGTCGATCAGGTCTTCGAGTCCCACGAAGTCGGCGATGTTCCGGGTGTAGAGCCTGGCACCGTGTGCGTGAGCGGTGGCGGCGATGAGCAGATCCATGACCCGTCGTCTCGGCTGACGCCCCGCCTCGACGACGGCTGCCGACAGGCGGCCATAGCTCGCGGCCACGGCCTCGTCGACCGGGAGCGCGTCGAAGCGCTGCTGCAGGATGCTCAGCCGCCTCAGCCGTTCGGCCCGCACCTGACTGGACCGGGCCACCAAGACGCCGGAGTGGAGTTCCGCCAGGGTTACGGCGCTTACGGCAAGGACGCCGGGGAGGGGGCGGATCCCTTCGTCGATGACCACGCTGGTGTCAAGGATCGCGCGTTCTGTCGACGGAACCTCCGGTGCCGTCTCGCTGGGGCTCATCGAGCCTCCCACGGATCGCGAAGCGTCTCATCGAGAAGGCCGCGGTCGTGTTCCCATTCCCGGTCGGCCGGGCCGTGGAACAGGTCTTCGACCTCGGCCCAGGTGCGCCACCGGGTGGGACGCGCAGGCACGAGGATCGCGCTGGGTCGCCCCGAGACGGTGATCGTGATCTCCTCGCCCGCCTCGACCCGCCGCACCAGCTCGGATGCATCCTGCCGCAGTTCACGAAGCCCTACCGTCGTCATAGCGCCCCAGTGTAGCACATGTGCTATCTCGGTGCCTTGTGAGCGCTTCGTGATACCCGTGATCGACCGGCCATCGCCTCCCTGATGCCGCCGACCGAGCGTCCCTGGGGCAGCGGCGGGCTCCGTGTGGATCAGACACGCGAAGTGCCCGCGTGCTGCGCGCCACGGTCATCCGAAGGCGCGCGCAGATCATTTAGAGCGTTGAGACTCGGCGTTGCCAAAGTCAAGAGAAACAGTATCCACGATGCGCCGTGATTTCGCACCAGATCGCCGCACCGTTCTATCTGAATGTCCGTTACGCAACATCCTTATAGGCGAGGGATCTCGGTTGTCACATGCCTAGGAAGAAGATAGCGGGATATTATGGGGCTCCCTGGGGAAGTTGATTATTCAAGAAGCGGAGTCAAGGTCGTGAAGCTTAGCGAACCTGTCGCCTTAAACATTCGGTTCCCCCGGTTGGAAAGGCTACTTTTAGTACCCCTGTTAGTTGCTGCGGCAGTTGCTTTCCCTTTCGTCGGTCAAGCCAGCCCATTTCCAATCACGACGGTCTTAGATGTGTGGCTCGGCCTATTTGCTGTCACTGCATTGTGCAAAGGGTCGATTCTTCCTGGCGGAGTCCTGGCCGTTCTATGTGTTTTTACGCTCACCCGAATTGCGGGTGCGTTGATTACTGCGGCACCAATTCTGGATTTCCTACAGGCTTACCGCTGGGTTGCGTACCTGTTCGTCCTCGTTCTTGCGGTGGGGAAGGAGTGGACCAATCGGCGTGGCCTTATTCGGGTGACCTGGACCCTCATATTGCTTGCTCTTTGCAAAGCGGTGATCACTTTGGTTCTTCTCGGCCCGGGAGAACGCCCAGGCCTGTTGCTGGAAAACAACTTTGAATTAGCGCTATTCTGCGGCCTTGCCGCTGTGGTCTATCGATTCCTGACCGGAAAGCACCAGTTCTTGATGCTGGCGTGTCTCGGTTTGCTTGTGGTACTCTCCGGCTCGCGATCAGGCGTCGTAGCTTTTTTTGTTCTTTATGTGTTCGCCGTCGCACAATCTAGGCTGAAGGTTTTTGCAAAGTATCTTTCGTCGCTGGCAGTGCTCGCAGTCGCATGGGTTGTTGTAGAAGTCTTCCTGAGTCGAGCCGGAGCTTCGGGAGCAATTGACCGATTGAACTTCCTAGCGGTCTTTCTAGATGAGACGCGAAACTGGGGTCCGCTGGAATGGGTGCTCGGAACTGTCGCCATTACCCCGCTCAGTGGCGCTGCTTGTAGGTCGCTTTCATACTACGAGAGCTTGTTTTCAAGCGCGGATGATGGCACCTGTTACTCGGTGATCCTTCATGCGTTCCTGCTCAGAGTACTGTTCGACTCGGGCATACTCGGCTTGCTCCTGGCCTTTGGGGGGATCTTCGTTCTGATGCGGAGGGCTAAAGTGAGCAGATTGCTCTCGCTAACGCTGCTGGGCATCGCTATTGCGAACAGCGCATCTGTGAGCGGTCCGAATAATCCATATGTCTTGCTCCCGATACTGCTGGCAATACTCCTCGCCCCTGTCGTCCCGGGAGCGCTCACCGGGCCCCATCCGTGGCCGAGCATTCGCTACTCGCGTCCGTCCCGGAACTCATCGAGATATCCCATTAGATCAGGCTGACTCATTCCGCATGCCTGTGCATGAGTGTGTCTGAACAGAGCTGCCACGAAGAACGACCGAAGCATCAGCTAAACATCGCCTTGACGCGCGTACTCCCGATATCCGCCGCCCAGAGCGGTCTCGATAAAACCAACTCCACGGAAGATCCGGCGGAATGCTGGAGCGTCGAGTCTGGCGTGCGCTAGGAGATTCCACGCCAGTGAGGTTGCCCCGGATGCGATGCGTCCTGCGCCCCCCAGAACTCCCCGCAGCCGCTTGTATCTGGAGTCCTCGCCAAGGCGGTAGTCGATCGCACCCACTCGCCGGTATCGTCTGGCCAACCATCTCAATGACGTTCGGGCAAGGGGCACGGTTTCGTATACTTCGGCGTGTGCAGCCCAGGCGATCCGGGCTCCTTCTCGTCTGAAGCGCCGGGTGAGTTCAGAGTCCCCGCCTCCGGTGAGGCCAAAGCTGTCGAGGAACCACTCCGACGGCTCCCGCTCTGAGAACAGGGCATACTTACAGAGGAGGTTACCGCTACCGGCTTCGTTCTGGAACGAGCCGTTGTCTTTCGGCGGACGGTCGAACAATCTTGACCCTACGATGTAGCTCGGCGTTGTCGCAGGCAAGAGTGATTTGACAGGCCCCGCAATCATCTCGGCCCCTGTGAGGGACTGCATCCGAATCAGTTCTGCGAGCCAATGGCGGCCAACGATTTCATCGTCGTCAAGGAATACTATCCAGTCCGTTCCCTTGGCGTGGGCTATTGCCCTATTCCTGGCGGCCGAGATTCCCGGCTTCGGCTCCCAGAGATAGTCGAGAGGTAGGGCAGACCGTGCGCAGGTGGTGCTCGCCGACTGGTCTGGGTCGTTGTCGACGACAATGACGCGGCACACGTGATCTGCCACCTGCGCGATTGCGGGGGGTAGCGAACGCAGAAGGGAGTCGAGTTCTTCCGGTCGCCGGTAGGTTGCAATGGCGATGGTGATGTGCGACGACATCACACACTTCCTTCCTTGCGCCGAGTGAAGAGGAGTAGTGTGAGAATGAAAGCTTGGAGGCCGTAGCAACAGCTTGAAGCAATCGCTGGCGGTAGGCCCGCTGCCGTCACGTGTGAAAGTATGGCGACGAGTGTGAGCGAAGCAATCGTTGTCGTGACATTGATCGTCACCAGCGCAAGCTGAAGGCCGAATGCAACACATAAAGAGCCAAGAACGATGGCTGAGCCGGCAAAGAGGTAGCCAGAGGCGACCAACGCTATGATGCTTGTCTCTTCCTGCGTAAGCCAAGGAATGACATTGCTTAACGGTGAGACGAGCAAGTGCGAAGCAGAGACCAGCGAAATTGCCAACAGGGCTGTTCCTGTTAACAGTAGAATCAGCAGCATCCGCACCTGCCTTCGCGTGAACGAGCGGGCACGAACCAGAATCAGACTGGATGCCGATGAAAAGACGAGCAGAAACGGGCTGGCTAACCGGGAGCCAAGGCCATATGCTGCGGCGGCAGTGCCTCCAAGTGCCATCGTCACGATTGGCACATCGGCATTCCTGAATTGACCCGAGACCCCAGTAAGCGCGAAAGGCAGAGCCCGTCGCAGGAGTTCAATGGTGGTCTTTGTGTCTTTGGCGGCTTCTAGAGGCACCCACTTCTTCATTACGAGTTGAGAGACTAGCCCTGCAAGCGCCAGGGATGCAGAAAACGCCCAGTCGACCGGGGCCGACAACTGGAGTATGACGAACAGGCAGAGCCCCAATGCCCTTCTGCCGCCGTTAAGGAGCGCCACTCGCGCGATTCGATGGTCAGCAACGAGCCTCAGGGAGCGAGTTTCCGTGGAACGCTCTAGGACGCCCCAGAGAGGCAGTGGCAGGCAGGCCCACAGTTCTGGCCTGGGGATAGCGAAGAAGCCAAGAATCAAGATGCTGAGTCCCGCTATCGTGAGGCCAATCCTGTCACCCAAGCGAATAGCTCGGTCGGCGCGGGACGGGTCTCCGTAGGCGCGTTCGCGGGCCGCAAGGGTACCGAGCCCGAGATCGCCGAGCGCGGAGATAATCGCGGAGCTGGCATAGATGCTGAGCACTGTAGCAAGCGCGTGAGGGGGAAGGCGCATCGCAAGGAGTGCTAGCATCACCATTTGTACAAGCGCAGATGTGCCCTTTCCTGCGACTGAGTAGAGGTAGTCTGGCATGGCCGTTAGCGACGTGTGAGAGTGCCGAGGGCGAATCTTGCCAACGCCCCCGTATGGGGCGGAGCAGGATGGAGTTGTCGCAGAGCGATTTTCAGGCCTGGCAGACTTCTTGCGTGAATCGCAGGGAGCATTACATGCAAGAGCACGAAATCGGCCCGCGCACGTCCAGAGATGCTTGCGTTGTGTTTTTCCAGAAAAGCGGAACCTCGGCGCCAGTCTGGATTCGCAGACAGCGAGCCCGGAGATCCCTGATGGACTTCCACTAGCTGCTCATTCACTACTTGAAGGTGTAGGGACGGGTCGCTCATAAGGCGAATGAAGTAGTCCCAGTCCTGATGTGCCAAGAGGGTTGTATCCCACGTGTATTTTCTCATTACCTCCATCGGGCCCAGAACTGAAGGTGTATTGAAGAATACTGACCCATATCGAACTCGCTTTCGTTCAACCAGATAATTCGGGAAAGACATGCGACCACGTTCGTACTGTCTGCTGGCTCCATGACTGAGCTTTCCATTGCGCCTTACGAAACGGGAAGCGCAAACCGAGAATGTGTGAGCTGGATCTGAGGATGCTCTAATTGCCTGGATCTGTTTGTGAGCTTTTCCGGGTAACCAGAGGTCGTCATCGTCCAGGTAGCCCACGAAATCGCCTCTCGCGGCTTCTAATCCCAGATTGCGGGCCGCTGCCGCCCCGACACGGTCAGCGACGATGAGCGTGTGATCGAGCCTCTCAAGCATACGCGACGTGATGTCGAGTCGGTCCGGGTTGTCCAGTACGACGATTACTTCTGGCACGCATCCGGCTTGGCTTAGAACTGACTCGACAGCTCCTTGCAGCGAATCGCGGCCAATGGTCGGAACGATGACAGATACCGAGTTCATTTCCCTGAACTCCACTTGTAAAAGCGAAGGACTAGGAGTTGCCAGGGTTCTATGAGGTATCTTCGCCATAGGCGCTTAGGCTGAGTGGACAGGCGCCACACCCATTCCAGCCCGTACTTTCCGATCCCGCGCGGTGCATTCTTCTGCACCTCAGACAACTGGTCTATTGCGCCTCCCACAGTTGCGATGACAGCAGGTGTGGGGAGCTCGGTCAGACTGCGCGCGAACTGTTCTTGGAGAGGCATGCCAAGGCCGATCAGTATGAGTTGCGGCCTTGACCTACTGACTTTTTCTCTCGCGCTCTCTGCCTGCCGTTCATCCCACGGATCGCCAGGAATCCCGATGATTGTTGCCCGAGGGTTCTGATGCTCGCACCATGAGACAAAACGTTCGTTCGAGGTTCTCGAAGCGCCTACGACACATATCGTCGACAGCTCCGCTAGGCCGCAGATCGACGGAATCCAGTCCGTGGAACCAATTCGCTCGATTCGCTGCAGTCTCTTCTTTGAGTGACGCAAAGTGAATTGAGCATCCCAGAGTACTGGTGCGCCATCACACAGCACTGTGTCCGCTAGGTCGTAGAAACTCCTGAACCCGTCGTCAGTGTGGTACAGGAACGCGCTGTGCAGATTATGGCCAACGATGATTAAACGTTCTCTGTTGCGAAGCGTGGCCGAGACGGTCTGCACAAGGCCTGAAAGGGTTGTCGGTGTTACCTCCACGTCGAGAATTGCGCATGATATACGAAGAGGTGAATTGACCGGTGTCATAGGCTCACTACTCGTTCGCCAGAGCATAGACCGCGGGTATCGAGAAGCAGGGAAGAGTCCCTGACGAGCGCAGCGAGGTCGAGTCCTTCGTGACCCTGAAGCAGAATGGTGAGGTCACTTCGTCGAGTAGCAAGTTCGAGATCGTCAACTCTGAGTCGGGTTTCACCTGTCTCCATCTGCCAGGTCGAGACAAGAGGGTCGTAGAACGTGGTAACCGCCCCTTTCTGTCTCAGCAGATGGAAAAGCTCGGAGGCAGGGCTTTCGCGGGTGTCTGAAATGCCGCTCTTGTAAGTGACGCCGACCAGAAGGACATTGCTGCCGTTGAGCGCTTTCTTCTGCTGGTTGAGGAGATCCTGGGCGCGGGATACGACGTATCCTGGCATGGATGAGTTGATGTCCTGAGCCAGTTCCACAAATCGAAATGGTCGCCCCAGCGCCTGCCGCACCCGGTGGCTGAGGTAGTTCGGGTCGATCGGGATGCAGTGACCGCCAACACCGGGCCCGGGATAGAAGGGTTGAAAGCCGAACGGTTTGGTTGAAGCGGCACGGATGACCTCCCAGACATCGATCCCGAGCTCGTGACATACCACTGCCAGTTCGTTGACCAGTCCGATGTTGATGTGACGATAGGTGTTTTCGAGCAGTTTGGTGAGCTCTGCCTCCGCCGTGCCGGATACTTGCACCACCTCATCGATGAAGTTCGAGTAGAACGCGGTAGCCCGGTCTAACGATTCGGGGTCGTCAGCGCCGACGACTTTCGGAGTATTCGTAATGCCATACCTTTTGTTTCCTGGATCTATTCGCTCTGGCGAGTAGGCCACGAAGAACTCAGTGCCGAGTTCGAGACCGGATTCCAGTAGAACGGGCACGACTTCTTCGACGGTGGTGCCAGGGTAAGTGGTGGATTCAAGGATCACGAGTGTTCCCGCGGAAAGCTCGCGTGCGATGGAAGAGGTTGCTGTGCGAACCGCACCTAGGTTGGGCTCATTGCCAGCACCCAGAGGCGTCGGGACGCAGATGACAATCACGTTCGCATCTCGAAACTCGCTCGAGGAGGTTGATGCGCGATAGCCGCGGGCTAGCATCTCCGCTATTTCGGCGTCTCCAAGATCATCGATGACTGATTGACCGGCATTCAAGGCGGAGACCCGCTGCTCATTCAAGTCGAGTCCCACCACCTCCAGCCCTGCGCTGACTGCGGCGTAGGCGAGGGGTAGCCCTACGTATCCTTGGCCGACAACCACAAGCTTTTGCCGGGTGCTTGATCTAGTTGTCATCAGTAGGCTCCTTGGGGGTGAGTGACGGTTTTGACGGTGCGGAGGAGGATGAGGAGGTCGCTGGTCAGGGACCAGTTCTCGACGTAGTAGAGGTCGAGGCGCACGCTTTCCTCCCAGGAGAGGTCGCTGCGGCCGCTGACCTGCCACAGGCCCGTGATTCCCGGCTTCACCAGCAGACGGCGGTGCACCCACTTGTCGTACTGCTCCACCTCCGCGGGGAGCGGGGGCCGCGGTCCCACGAGTGACATCTCGCCGCGCAGCACGTTGAACAGCTGCGGCAGCTCGTCGACGGAGTACTTGCGCAGCCACCGGCCCGTGCGGGTGATACGAGGGTCGTCCTTCATCTTGAACAGCACCCCATTGCCGTCGGACTGATCGAGAAGAGACGCCAGCCGGTCCTCCGCGTCCTCCACCATCGTCCGGAACTTGAACATCCAGAACGAGCGGCCGCCGACGCCGATCCGCCGCTGCTTGAAGATCACCCGCCCCGGCGAATCGAGGCGCACCAGCAGCGCCAGCACCAGCAGCACCGGGCTGAGCAGGACGATCAGGAGGGCCGAGGCGAGCAGGTCGAAGAGGCGCTTCTCGAGCAACCGGTGCCCCGTGAACTCCGGATGCTCCACGTGGATGAGCGGCAGGCCCGAGACGGGGCGCATGTGGATGCGCGATCCCGCGATATCGGTCAGGGCGAGGGTCAGGATCATGTCCACCCGCCGCGACTCGAGCTCCCAGCCGAGCCACCGCAGCCGCTCCGGGCTGACCGAGTCGGTGCTCGTCACGATCAGCGCGTCGACCCGGTGCGCGTCCACCGCGTCCAGCAGCCCGTCATACCCGGCGACCACCGGCAGGCCCGGCGCCAGATCCTCACCCACCAGCGAGCCGCCGTTCGTGACCGCGCCCACCAGCCGGAACCCCGTGTGCGGCTTGCCGCACACCTCCCGGGCGAGGCGCACGCACATCTCGGGGTCGCCCACGACGATCGCCCGGTAGGTGTTGCGGCCCCGCAAGCGCTCGCGGTGCAGGCGCTTGCGCCAGAGCCAGCGCGAAAGCAGCAGCAGCACCAGGCCGATGGGTAGCGCGATCAGCAGATAGCCACGGCCGATCTCGGCCCGGAACGCGAAGCCCACGATCGCGAACAGGCCGAACACCAGCAGCGTCATGTCGAGCACCCGGCGATACTCCGCCGGTCCCGCGCCGAAGACCTTCGGGTCGCGCGTGCCGCCCACCGCCAAGGCCGCCAGCCAGCACGCCGCGAGCACGAACGACAGCACCGTGTAACCGATCCCGAACCCCAGGCTGCGCGTCGGCTCGATGTGCAGATCCTGCTCCGCGGCGCCGAAACGCAGCCACTGCGCCGCGAACACGCTCGCGAGCACCACCACGGCGTCGCTCAGCAGCAGACGCCGCCGATAGTCCTGCTCCCACACCCGGGCCCCTACCCCCATGAGGCGCCCCCGTCCGTCGAACGGGCGAAGCGGTCCCCGGCCCACAGGGAGAGCGAGCCCGTGCCGCCGGCGACCGCGATCTGGGCGGGGTCGAGGGTGGGCAGTTCGAGGCAGGCGCCGGGATCGCCCAGGGTGCCGGCGATCAAGGTGCGAGTGCGCACGCCCGCGCACTCCGGCTCCGCGGCGCTCGCCACCACCACCCCCTCCGGGGTGAGACCCACCGCGGCTGCGCCGGGCACCGCCACCGGCTCCGCCCAGCTCGCGCCCGCATCCTCCGAAACCGCGACCCGCTGATCCGCGCAGAGCACCGCCCCGCGCGCCCCGCTCACCGCGAAGCCCACCGCATCGCACGGCGGCGCCTGCGCCCCCACCACAAGGCTGCTGCCCACGAGCCACAGGCCCGACTGGTCTGGGTCGTCCTGCCACTGCGCCCCGCCCACGAAGGAGCGAGCCACCAGCGCCTCGCCATCGGCGTCCAAATACACCGCGCGGCTCGCGGTCGGATCGAGGGCGTCGAGCGCCCGCACCGCCGCGCCCGGCACCGCGCTCACCGGCGCCGTCTCCCAGCTCGCCCCGCCGTCAGAGGAATACTCGACGACATCGGCATCGATCCGCGCGCGCAGCAGCACGCCCTCGTCCTCGCTCACGCTCAGCAGCCGCTGCGGGGGCGCACTGGCCGGGGACGCGGTCGCGGTGGGCGAGGGCGTCGGATCCGGATCAGGGGTCGGCTGCAGCGAGGTGGGGACGGGCGGGGCCTCCGGGCTCGCCGGAGAGGGGCGCGTCGCGAGCACCGCGAGGATCGTGATCGCGACCGCGATCACCGCCAGCACCCCCAGCAGCAGCCCCACCAGCAGGCGGGACACCGGAGTGTGATCCGGACGTCTCGCCTCGCGCGGCCTCTTTCGCCGCTGAAAGAAGGTCACTGAGAAATCACCCCCCCCCCGCGAAAACGCGGAAATGCCCATTACGTCCTCACCTCCGCGGAGCCCGCGCCAGCGGGAGCCGCCGCCGCGCGCAGGAACTCCGCAACCGTGCGCACTGCCGGGACGAGCTGCGCGCGCGACCGCTCGTACACCTCGTGCGAGGAACCGAAAGGATCCACGACCTCGTCGTCCTCCGGGCTGTCGGGGGGCGCCGCGGCCCCGCGGGCCTGCGCGGCGCGCGTCACCGCGAGCCGCATCCTCGCCCCCGCATCCCCCGGGTCGGCGCCGAAGCCGTCGACCGCGGCGTGGGGGACGAGCCGTGCGAACTCGCGCAGCGTGAATGCCGTCCGGTTGGCCCGCGGCACCAGCTCCACCGTGGCGCGGCGGTGCTCGCGGGCGAGGGCGAGCACCAGATCGGCCTCGGCGACGGCCTCCGCCGTGATCTGGCGGGCCTGGTGCCGCGTGGCGTCGTGCAGGTCCAGCTCCTCGGCGATGCGCCGCATCGGCGCATCCATCGGCGCACCCTCCATCGCCCGGGTGCCGGCGCTCGTCACCGACACCGGCAGGCCGCGCAGCTCCCGCCGCAGCAGCGAAGCCGCCAGCGGCGAACGGCAGATGTTGCCCGTGCACACCGTCAGAATGGAGAAGGGCCCGGCCTTCGGGGCCTCGTCGAAGAGCTCGAACATGGCCTCAGCGCTTCCGTCCGGCGTTTTCCGGGGCCTTCGGATCCAGTTCTGACTCCGCGGAGCCGTAGCCGTAGCCCCCGTATCCGTAGCCCCCATAGCCGTAGCTGTTCGGCCCGCGCGTCGGCAGCATCGTCACCACGATGCCCCGCAGGGTGCCTCCCGCGGCGGCCAGCGAACGCACCGCCATCGCGAGATCCTGCTTGCGCGTCGACCCCGAGGCGGCGACCAGGATCGTGCCGTTCGTCAGCTTGCTCAGCACCGCAGCATCGGTCACCAGCAGGATGGGCGGCGCGTCGATGAGCACGAAGTCGAAGTGCTCGTGCAGCTGGCGCATCAGCTCCACCATCGCCGCCGAGCCGAGCAGCTCGCTCGGATTCGGCGGCACCTTGCCCGCGGGCAGCACGAACAGCCGCTTCGAGCCCCAGCGCTGCAGCACCTCCGTGATCTTGGCGCGGCCGATGAGCACATCGGTGAGGCCCACGCCGCCCTCCAGGCCCATGTACTCGGCCACCCGTGGCAGGCGCAGATCCCCGTCGATGAGCGCGACCGTGGCACCCGACTCGGCGAGCGCGATCGCGAGATTGGCCATCGTGGTCGACTTGCCCTCGCCCGGGCTGGCCGATGAGACGACGAAGCTGCGGCCCCGCTGCTCCGAATCCTCGTTGACCGAGAGGAACTGCAGATTGGTGCGCAGCGTGCGGAACGACTCGGCGCGGGGGCTCTTCGGATCGGAGTGCACGACGAGCGGGCGGCTCTTCGCATTGGGATCGAAGGCGATGCCGCCCAGCAGCGGCGCGTCCGTGAGCTGCTCCAGATCGTGCAGCGAGTGCACGCGGGTGTCGAGCACGGTGCGCAGCACCGCGATCGCGACGCCGAGCGCGAGGCCCACGAGCGCGCCGAGAGCCAGATTGAGTGCGAGGCGCGGGCTGACCGGGGACGCGGGAACGAGTGCGGGCTGCACCGTCGTCAGCTTCACGGGGCTCGCGCCGTCCTCCGCCCCCATGATCTCCAGCCCGTCCTGCACGAGCTGCGTGAAGCTCGCGCCGATCGCGTTCGCGATCTCGGCCGCGCGCTCAGGGTCGTCGTCGCTGACGGTGATGTTGACGAGCGAGGTGTTCAGCGGGGCCTCCGCCGAGACGCGCTTCGCGAGATCCGTCACCGAGTCATCGAGCTGCAGCTCCTCGACCACCGGGCGCAGCACGCTCTCCGTCGTGACGATGCTCACGTAGCTCTGCACGCTCTGCCGGGCGAAGTTCGACCCGGCGACCAGATCACCCGAGGTCTGGCTCTCGTTGCGCACCGACACGTAGAGCTCCGTGCGGGCCTCGTACTCCGGCGTCATGAGCAGGGAGGCTCCCGCGCCGACGATGATGCCGAGCAGCGTGCAGGCGACGATCAGGACCCAGTACTTGCGCAGAATGTGAACGTAATCCCGCAGCTCCATGCCTCGCCAATCACCCTCATCATCCCTTGAGGACCCCGTGAGTCGCGTTCGTTGCGCCTGTGGGATCGCGCACAGTATCGTTTGCAGCCTATGGCGTGGGGGCGGCCGCGATGCGGGTGCGCAGCTGAGTGGAGTATGCGAGAAGCGTCGGGCGCGCGAATGCGCCCCCTCATGAGGGGCTCAGGGGTGGAATCTCACAGGGCTTTGAGTATTCTCGCGGCCGGAATGGTGGAGCTGGGCTAGGAGAGGCGGGGGAGTCGCTCCTTCAGCTGGGTGCGGCGGTTGATGCCGAGGCGCGCCATGATCCTGCGCATGTGGTTCTCGACGGTGCGCCGCGACAGCACGAGCTCGGCTGCGATCTCCGCGTTGCTCAGGCCGCGGGCGGCGAGCATCGCCACCTCCTGCTCCCGCTCCGAGAGCTGGATGCGGCCGACCGCGAGGCGGCGCATCTCCGAGGTGTCGCCGGCGATGAAGGGCGCCAGCTCGGCGATGCGGGCCTCGATCCCCTCGACCGCCTGCGGATTCGAGGCGCGCGCCACCTGCAGGGCGCGGGCGAGGAGCGCGAGACCCGCGCCCGGCTGCCCCTCACGGACGAGCCGCTCCGCCTCGGCAGCGACCTCCTCGGCGCTCTGCAGCGCCATGGCCGTCGCGTAGATGCGCAGTGTCGTGAGGAAGCCGCCCTCCAGGGGTTCGAGGTACTCGCGCACCGACTCGTAGCGTGCGGGGCTCGGGTCGAGTTCGATGGCGCCGGCCATGGCGAGGATCGCGCTGTAGCGCCAGCCGCGGCGCCACATGTCGAGGCCGCCCGAGGTCGCCAGCTCGGCAGCGGCGACCGGGTCCGCGGTGTCGGCGACGGCCTGCACCTCGGCGAGTAGTCGCGACTGGGTGGGCAGCGGGCCATCGGGCCCCGGCACCTCGGCCGCGTCCTGACGCCGATTGGCGCTCA
This sequence comes from Leucobacter massiliensis, assembly GCF_002982315.1. GTDB lineage: Bacteria > Actinomycetota > Actinomycetes > Actinomycetales > Microbacteriaceae > Leucobacter > Leucobacter massiliensis. The sequence goes on from NZ_MWZD01000017.1 coordinate 482,202, forward strand.
CCTGCCGGGCGCCCTGGCGAGACGCGGACACGCTGTCGAGCACCAGCAGCGAGAGCTGCGCGAAGGGCGGATACCAGGACGGTTCTCCCAGGTGCGTCGCGAACTCCACGATGGCCGAGCCGCGGCTGTGACGCGCGAGCATGAAGTCCGCGAAGGCGCACAGCGCCCCGTAGGCGCGGATCGCCCGCGGGTCGAGACGCTCCTCGCCGGCGAGCAGCCCCGCCATGCCGTAGCGGTGCAGGGCGAGCGGGCCCTCGCGCGCGAGGATCACGTGCCCCTCGATGATGCGGGCCCGCAGCCCGCCGCCCTCGGGGTCGAGGGCGCGGATCGCCTCCAGGTGGCCGTGCGCGTCCTCGATGCGGAGGCCGACGGTCGCGAGCAGCGCGTGTGCGCGATGCACCGCCACCCGCGTGGTCGGGACGAGCGCCTCGTCGTCGGGATCGGGCAGCCGGGAGATGTCCGGGATCGTGCCCAGCAGCTCGCATTCGATCTCCGCGTGCAGGGCGAGCAGCGCTGGCCCGTGCTCCGGGTCCGCGGCGGCGCCGGCCTCCAGCCGCTGCATCGCCTCCTCCGGCAGGCCCTGACCGTAGGCGAGCCACTCGGCGAAGCGCAGCTGCCACTCCGCGTGCGCCGCGCTGTCCAGGCGTTCCCGGCGCTCCAGGCGCGGGTCGCGTGCCAGCTCGCGGACCGCCTCGTCGGTGCCGGGGCAGTCGGCGAGCGCGTCGAGGAAGGCCACCGCCGAAGCGGTGTCCCCCTCCCGTTCCCACCGCTCGCGGGCTTCGACGAGACGCTGCCGCTGCCGTGCCTCGATGAGGCGGATGAGCAGCGAGTGGGAGCCGCGCGCCTCGGAGGCGGCCGCGGGCTCGAGCGGCGTCGCCGAGACCTCGGCGGCCCAGCGGCGCAGGCGCTCGCCGCGGATGGGGAGCGCCTGATGCTGGAAGTAGTCGGCGAGCAGCGGCGGGTACACCGTCACCATCGCGCGCTCGCCCGAGGCGTAGCCCTCGACGAGGCCCAGTTGCTCCAGCTCCTCGACGGTGCGCAGATCCGCCTCCTCCGCGAACTCGGAGAGATCGACCGCCCCCAGCAGCGCGATGGTCTCGAGCAGATCGAGCTCGTCGGGCGCGAGCGGCTCCAGCAGCGCGTCGACGTACTCCCGCAGCGACTCCGACCACAGGTCGCCGCGGGCGACCCAGGCGGCCTGGTGGTGCACCAGCGTGCCGTCGCGCACCGCGGCGTCGCAGATGGCGATCGCGAGGCCGACGTTGCCGCCGGAGGAGGCGAAGATCCGCGAGAGCGTGCCGCCCTCGATCTTGCCGCCGAGGCGGGCCGAGAGGGCGCCCTCGATGCCCCGCAGGTCCATCGGCGCGAGCTGCAGGTGGAACACGTCCCCCAGCACGCTCATGCTGCCCGGCGCCGACTGCCCCCTCCGCGAGGGGCGGCGCGTCAGGACGAGCGGCACCTCCAGCCGGCGCCGCAGCTCGCAGATCACCCCCCAGCTGGCCTCGTCCAGATCGTCCCAGTCGTCGACGATGACGAGCGAGTGCTGCGCCGAGAGGTAGCTCAGCAGCTCGCTCGACACGGCGGCGATGGATCGGCCCGCCGCCTCCCGCTCCGAGCCGATGTTGGTGAGGGTGAGGGCGGTGAGGGGCGCGGCGCGGAAGGCCGAGATGCCGTGCACGGTCAGCACCTGCCAGCCCTGAGCGTCGAAGTGATCCCTGAGGTGCTGGCAGAAGTGCGAGCGTCCGCTGCCGCGGTCGCCGGCGATGACGACCACGGCGCGGTCCTCGAGGGCGCGCTGGGCCCAGCTGAGCTGTCGGCTGCGTCGTTCGGACATGTGCTCTCCGGATTCTCCGGCTGCGGCCGCCACGCGGGGGGGCGGGGGCTCCCGGTGGGAGCCGGGAAGGGCGGCGGCGATGCCGGTGTTCTGGTGCCGCTCGTTCGGCGCCCCACGCTGGGCGCCACGGCTTCGGCAATTCCATTATCACCTCATAAGTGACAAAAATACCTAGCGAAGCTGCAATCGTTACTCCATGGTGCGTCCCATGTCACTCAACGGGCCGCGGGACCCCGCAGCGGGGTGTACCGGGCGCATAACCTGATGGTGGTCCTCGCAAGTCCCCCCCAAGACAAAATTGCGATGGACCGTTCCCTCAGGAGGGCATCTCTTGCCCCTTGCAGGTGGTGGTCGGCCCTTTTCCCGAAGAACCCCCCGGCCACCACCTTCCTGTGCCCGCGGCGTGACGGACGCTGTTCGAGGCGGTGCGGCCGCCGTCAGGCCGCGGGCCTCTGCCCGCGTGGCGTGCGCTACCCGGACCGGGAGCCGGCCATCGCGCGCAATCGCAGGATCAGGCCCTCCACGCCGAGTTCCAGTGCCGACCGGGAGGCGACCGGGTCGGTGTCGGGGTCGAGCGAGTCGAGCGCGACGCCGATCACGAGCGCGTTGAGGGCGTGAATGGCGTGCTCGGCGCCGGGGCGGGGGATGCCGTCGCGCACGAGCGCCTCCGTCAATCGCTCGTAGAGCGGGGCGACCGGCGAACCGCCGACGGGCGTGGTGGCGAAGGGGACGATGACCCCCGGGTAGCGCGCGAACATGTCGCGCATGCCGGCGGCGAGGAGGCGGAGCACCGCCTCCCACCCCTCCGGGAGAACTCGGCCGGCGTGCTCCGCCGAGATCGCCGCCCGGACGGCGTTGATGAGATCCTGCCGGTCCTCGACGTGGTTGTACAGGGAGGTGATGTGCACGCCCAGCTTCCGGGAAACGGCGCCGAGCGTCGGTTCGCGATTCTGCGCCGCCAGTTCCAGCGCCGCGGCCACGATCGTCTCCCGGGTGAGGCCCGGTCGCCGGGATCGCGGCATGGGGTGCCCCTCCATTCGATGCGCTGCGACGTCGGCCTGATCCGCGCCGCGCGGCGGACGCCTCCGAGTCTACGCGCTGCGCGGGGGTTGGCGGGAGCGTTGACCTAGGGTATAGGTTAACGGAGACGCGGGGGACACGACCGCGCATCCCGAGGGAGAGAACATGAGTGAAGAAGCTCAAGCGCCGCAGGGCGCGACCACGCCGCACGACACCGCGAAGCCCGGAGAAACGCCGCGAAAGCTGAGCCGACGAGGATTGCTCATCGGAGGAGGCGCCGTCGGCTTGGCGGCCGTCGCCGCCGGAGTCGCCTTCGGGGCGGCAAGCCGCCGCCCGGCCGGGGACGCCGCGATCATCATCTCGAACGGCCGCGTCTGGACGGGCAGCCCTGAACGCTTCGCGGAGGCGATCGCGATCGACTCGCGCGGCACCATCGTGGCCGTCGGCACCGAGGCCGAGGTGCGGCGCTTCAACGGACCCCGCACCCAGAGCATCGACGCCGGGGGCGGAACCGTGATGCCGGGCATTCACGATTCGCACATGCACTCCTTCAGCGGCGCCGAGGGACTGTACTATCCGAGCCTCGAGAACGCGTCGATGAGCGTCGCCGAGCTGCAGAAGAAGCTCCAGGCGATCCTCGACAAGGAGGGCGACGACCGGCCCGACAACTGGCTCGTCGTCGTGGACTGGAACCCCGCCGGCCTCACCGACGCGGTCGCGCACCGCCGCTACCTCGACGCGCTCCGCACGAAGCGACCCATCTTCCTCCGCGGATCGGACTTCCACAACGGCTGGGCGAACAGCCGCGCGCTCGAGATCGCCGGGATCACGGCCGCAACGCCGTCCCCGGAAGGCGGCGTGATCGTGCAGGAGGCGGACGGTCCCACCGGACTCCTCAAGGACGCCGCGATGTGGCTCGTCTCGGGCAAGGCTCCCGAGCTCACCGAAGCGCAGAAGCGGGAGGCGCACGAGTACGGCTTCGCCTTCCTCGCCGGAGTGGGGATCACGAGCTTCATGGACGCGGCAGGGCCGGCCGAGCGCGCCGACGCCTTCGCCGAACTCAGCGACTCCGGGGTCATCCCGCAGCGGATCAGCATCGCCTGCGGCGTCGCGGCAGAGGAGATCGCCAACGCCGACGAGACGCTCGCCGCCATGAAGCGGGTGAGGGCGCGCTTCGCGGAGCACCCGCGCCTCACCGTCGGCACCGCGAAAGTGTTCATGGACGGGGTGGCGGAGTACCCGGCCCAGACCGCCGCGATGCTGGATCCCTACCTCGATCCCGACGGCACGCCCACCGATCACCGCGGCGAGCTCTACGTCTCCGAGGACGACTTCGCGATGATCGCGACGAAACTGGATCGCGAAGGCTGGCAGATCCACACCCACTCCATCGGCGACCACGCCGTGCGCGCCAGCCTCGACGGCTTCGAGGCCGCTCAGCGGGCCAATGGCGGCGCGCGCAACCGGCACACCGTCACGCACATCCAGTTCTGCTCCGAGCAGGACCTGCCGCGCTTCGCGGAAAACGAGGTCATCGCGAACATGCAGGCGCAGTGGGCCGCGCCCTTCTCCTTCACGCTCGACGCGCTCGAACCCTACGTCGGACCCGAGCGCCACCGGAAGCAGTACCCCCTCGGCTCGCTCGCCGCCGAGGGCGCCCGCCTCGCGGGCAGCTCCGACTGGCCCGTCGACAAGCTCAATCCGTGGAACCAGGTGCGCACGGCCGTCGACCGGACGGGCACCTTCTCCGAGACCGGCGGGGCGCTCTCGCCGGATCAGGGCATCGCGCTCAATGACTCGCTGCTCATGCACACCGCGGGGGCCGCGTATCAGCTTTTCCAGGATGAGATCACCGGGGCCATCCGCGTGGGCATGCAGGCCGACGTCGTGGTGCTCGACCGTGACCTGTTCGGCGTGCCCATCGCAGAGGTGAGCGGAACCACCGTGAACTACACCCTCATCGACGGTGAGGTGGTGCACGACGTCTCCACGCAGGACGGCAAGCGATTCGTCAACCGGACCGTCGCCGCGCATGCCCTCGCCGCTCCCGCGGTCGTCCCGGCCGCGCTTCCGGGCGGGCGCCACGCCGTCTGCTGCGGGGCAGCGCACCCGGCGTAACGACCGGCCCCGGGAGGCGGCCGCACACCGGCGGCCTCCCGGCGGACCGGCGGAGCAGACGACCAGGCGCAGTGTAGGCTTGCCGGAGTGGTCGGGGGCCCGCGTCCCCACTCGACATCGCCGATGCCGTCAGACAGGCCGCAGAGAGGCGCCCGCGATGGACGACACCCTCCCCCCTGCGGCGGAGGTCACCTGGGCAATGGTCGAGGACGACTTCTACGTCGGCAGCCGCGCAGGCGAGTTCCTCGGCTATGTCGACCAGAGCGCCGACGGCCGATACCTCGCCTGCAACATGTTCTCGCATCCGATCGGCGAGTACGGCTCGCTCGACGACGCCATGAACGCCGTGCACGGGACGCACCTCAGTCCCCAGCTCGCGGCGGAGGGAGACTGAGTTGGACCGTCCATCCGAGACCCCCGCGCTGCCCCACGGGACGCTGAAGTTCCTCGTCTACACGAGCTCGGCGGTGACCCGCTTCTACGAGGAGGATCTCGACACGCTGCTCGTCGAGGCCCGAGCCCGCAACACCGAACTCGGGATCACCGGGCTCCTGCTGTACCGCAACGATCAGTTCATCCAGTTCCTCGAGGGCCCGCCGCGACACGTCGACGCGCTCATGAAGAAGATCGAGCGCGATCCGCGGCACACGCGCGTGCGAGTCGTGCTCGACGAGTTCGCGCTCCAGCGGCGCTTCGAGGACTGGAGCATGGGCTACCGGACGCTGCGCGAGGCGGTGACCCCCGCCCCCGAGGGATTCCGCGACACGATTGCGGACCTCAGATCGGCACCCGATCGCGTCGCCACCGGACGCGCTGCCAAAGAGCTCGCGCTGTGGTTCCGCGTCCGCTCCGGCGGCGGGCTCGTCACCGCCTGAGGCCCGGAACAGCCGGGCCGCCGCGCGGGCGCTCGGCGGCCCGGGACTCCGGCACCGGTCCGGCCTCGGGCGCCGGGGCTCAGCGCCCCTGGGCGCGGCGCAGCTCGTCGAAGGCTGTCGCGGTGTCGCAGGGATCGTCCTCGTCGGGCGCGAGGGTGGCGGTGAAGCCCTCTTCCGAGGGGCCGGGCTCCGGGCCGGCGGGGGCCGGCCGTGTCCCGGCGAAGTCGCAGCGTGCCTCCCCGCCTTCGCCGCCGGAGGGAGCGCCGGCCGGCGTGCCGATCGCCTCCGCGTCGCGCGCCGGGTCCGCCGGCTCGTGGCCCGACGCGGCTTCGCCGGCGCCATCCGCCCTCGGCGTCTGCTGCGAGAGATCGCCGGGGTCGTGCCCGGCCGGCTGCCGGTCCGTCGACCCGGGCGTCGTGAACTCGCTCATGTGCGCACCTCCGTCTTCCGTTGTCGTGTGTCCAGCCTTGCGGGGCTCGTCCCGCAGCACGACGGCCTTGAACTTGCCCCCGGCCTCACCTAACATCGGCGCGCAGCTCCGCGCGCGGCTCCGCGCGCGGGGAAGGCCGAGGCCCTTCCGTGCCGCGATCAACCCCGGCCCCGGCCCTCCCTCCAGAGCAGCCAGAGGAAGAAAGCGCCGCCCAGCGTCACCGTGACCACACCCGCGGGCACCGGTGCCGGGAAGGCGGTGAGTGCGACGAGGTCGCTTGCGAGGAGCAGGCACGCCCCGCACAGCGCGGCGCACACCATGCTCTCTGAGCGGCACAGGCGCCGGGCGAGGTGCGGGGCCGCGAGTGCGACGAAGGAGACGGGTCCCGTCGTCGCGACGGCGGCCGCCACGAGCAGCGTCGCGACGCCCAGCAGGATCCCGCGCACGAGCGGGGCGCGCACGCCGAGCGCCAGCGCCGTCTCCTCTCCGAGTGCCAGCGCCCGGCACGCGGGTGCGGCCCACCACAGCACCGGCGTCGCGAGCGCGACGGCGAGGAGCGCCGGGGGCAGCGAGTGCCAGCCGACGCCCTGCAGCGACCCCACGAGCCAGGTCTGAGCGGTCGTCGCACTCGCGAGGAACACCTGCGAGAGCGCGTACTCGACCGCCGCCACCGCGATCGCCGAAACGGCGACGCCCGTGAGGACGAGCCGGGCGCCGTGCAAGCCGCTTCGCGCGGTGATCGCGAGCAGGATCACCGCCGTCCCGACCGCCCCGGCGACCGCCCCGGGTCCCGCTGCGGCACCGCCGAACAGCAGCATCGCGGCCACCGCGCCGAGGGAGGCGCCGCCGCTGACGCCGATGACGTCGGGACTCGCCAGCGCATTGCGGCTCAGCGACTGGAAGATCGCGCCGGCCAGCGCCAGGCACGCTCCCACGGCCATCGCGACGAGCGCCCGCGGCAGCCGCCTGCCCAGCACGAAGAACTCCGCTCGCGGCTCCGGCGGCCGGCCGAGGAGCGTGTCGACGACCTCCGCCGGGGTGACCACGAAGTCGCCGGCGACGAGTGCGACGCAGAGCAGCGCGAGCAGCAGCAGGCTCAGCGCAGCGCCGACCCGTGCGGTGCGCCGATGCAGGCGCAGCGATGCGCGGCCGCCCGCAAATCGCAGCACCCGTTCCCCGGGCGGCGCAGACCCGAGAGGCTTCGGCGCCGGGGGCCGGAGGGCCGATGCGTCCTCGTCGTGACTCACAGCGGGGCCCCGCTCCTGCGGCCGGCCACCAGGGCGATGAGCAGCGGGCCGCCGATGAATGCCATCACGACGCCGACCGGCACCTCGGCGCCGTTGCCGATGACTCGGCCGAGCACGTCCGCGAGCAGCAGCAGGCACGGGCCGGCGAGCACCGAGAGCGGGAGGACGAGACGCAGCTCGGCTCCGATCAGACGGCGGACCAGGTGGGGGGCCGCGAGGCCCACGAAGGAGATGGGCCCGGCGAGCGCGGTCGCCGCGCCGCACAGCAGCGCGACGGCGGCGAGCCCGAGACCGCGGACGAGGGCAGGCCGCACGCCGAGCCCAGCCGCGGTGTCGTCGCCGAGCGCCATCAGATTGAGCGCGGGTGCGAGCAGCAGCGCGAGGAGCAGGCCGCCGAGCACGAATCCGGCGAGCGGCAGCGCCTCCTCGAAGGGACGGGCGGTGAGGGAGCCGACCCGCCAGAAGCGGTAGGCGTCGAGCACCGTCTGATTCGCGAGCACGAGCGCCTGCGAGGCCCCGGCGAGCACGGCGGAGAACGCGACCCCGGCGAGCGTGAGGCGCACCGGGGAACCGGAGGCGAATCGGCTGACGGAGAAGGCGAACACGACCCCGCTCGCGATCAGCGCCCCTGCGAGGGCGAACCACACCGTCCCGGCGGCCCCGATCGTGCCGACCAGGCTGAGGCCGGCGACGACGCCGAATGCGGCTCCGGTGTTCACGCCGAGCAGGCCCGGATCGGCGATGGGGTTGCGGGTGAGCGACTGCATGAGCACACCCGCGGCGCCGAGGGCAGCGCCGCAGAGCACGGCATTGACGGTGCGGTCGGCGCGCAGCGTGCCCACGATGCCGCTCGCCTGCTCGTTGCCCGCGCCGAGCAGGGAGTGGAACACTTGGTCGAGGGGAACGAAGCGGGCGCCGACGGCGAGGCTGAGCAGCACCGCAGCCGCCAGTACGACCGCCGCACCGAGCGCGACGGTCCAGCGGCGAGCGGAGGCGGCGGTCCGGGGGACCGTCACCCGGGGCTCCGGCTGGGGCGGATGGATCACGGTTGCTTAGCTTACCCTTACTTTCATATGATGAATAGTCGTGACCGGAAACCGAATCTCCTCAGCACGACGAATCCTGCGCACCGCCGCCGTGGCGGGTCTCGCCCTGATCCTCGCCGGATGCGGCGCCTCTGCGCCCCCGGGATCGGACGCCGACGCCCCGGCCGAAGGCGCCTACACCGTCGAGCACGCGATGGGCGAAACCGAACTCGACGCGGTGCCCGAGCGGATCGTGGTGCTCGACTCGCCCATGATCGACGCCCTCGTAGCGCTCGGGATCACACCGGTCGGCGCTCCCCAGATCGGCGAGGGGCGAGGCTTCCCCGCCTACCTCGCCGACGAGCTCGAAGGCACCGAGCCCGTCGGATACATCGCCGAACCCGACGTCGACGCGATCGCCAACCTCGCCCCCGACCTGATCCTCGGCTCCAAGGTCCGGCACGAGGCGCTCTACCGCGAGCTCTCCGCCATCGCGCCCACCGTGTTCTCCGAAGACACCGGCACGAACTGGACGGAGCAGGCAGAGCTCACCGCCGCCGCCGTGGACCGCTCGGAGGAGATGCGCCAGCGGATCGACGCGGTCTCCGAGCGCGCCGCCGAGGTGGGCGAGGCCGTCGGCGCCACAGGCACGACCGCCTCCATCGTGCGCTTCCGCGCCGACAACTTCCGTCTCTACGGACCCGGCACCTTCTCGGGATCGCTCCTCAGCGAGATGGGCTTCGAGCTCGGAGAGCGCGACTGGAACGAGTGGTCGATGCAGGAGCTGAGCCCCGAGCTGTACGAGCAGATCGACGGTGAGGTGGTCTTCTACATGAGCCCGGGCGGCGACCCCGCCGCCACCTCCCAGAAGCGCGTCACCGGACTGTGGTCGGCGCTCCCGGGCCCCAGCCGCGGCAATGCCCACGAGGTCGACGACGACACCTGGATGATCGGCATCGGCGTGCTCGGTGCCGAGCTCGTGATCGACGACGTGGAGCGACTGCTCGCCTGAGCGCAGCCGGTGCCCTCGCTGCGGCCCGATCCGGCCGGCGCTCGCCGGAGCGGATCAGGCCGCGGCGCCCGGCTCCTCGTCGATCGTGTTGCCGCCGTCGACCGCGATCACCTGGCCCGTGAGATATGAGGCGGCGGGGGAGGCGAGGTACGCGACCAGCGAGGCGACCTCCTCGGGGCGGCCCGGCCGGCCCATCGGGGTGAGCGAGCCCATCGCGCGCTCCTCGTCCGTCGCCGAGCCGCTCGCGATCCACCCCGGCGCGACCACGTTGCAGGTGATCCCGGATCGCGCGTAGTCCACCGCGACCGAGCGGGCGAGCCCCACGAGACCGGCCTTCGCCGCGTGATACGCCGCGTCGCCCCGGTACGCCATCAGCGCGCCGGAGAGCGACCCCACCGTCACGATCCGGCCGTGACCCGCTGCCGCCATGGGCCCCAGCGCCGCACGCGTCACGAGGAACGCGGTGTCGAGATTGCGGGCGAGCGAGCGGTGCCACTGCTCCAGGGAGGACTCGGCCAGCGGCGTCGCCGCATCGCTCGAGGTGACCGCCACCATGCCGGCGTTGTTCACCAGCGCGTCGACCCGTCCCCACCGCGTCATCGCGAGCGCGATCAGCTCCTCCGCCGCCTCAGCTGCGGTGAGGTCGCCGACGAAGCCCAGCGCATCGGCGCCCTCGGCGGCCAGCTCGGCCACGCGCTCGTGGATCCGCTCGCTCGTGGCCGCCACGATCAGGCGGTGGCTCGCGGCGAGCGCGCGTGCGCAGGCCATTCCGATGCCGTCGGGGGCGCCCGCGCCCGTGATCACGGCGACCGGCCGCGGCTCCTCGATCGGTGACGTGGTGTGCATGATGGCTTCCCTCCCGGCGGCCGCAGCGGCGCGCACCCGGGACGATCCTCTCAGAGCGGCCCGTCTCCGTCGCCCTGCCACGCCCCGGCGGATCCATGCTGGCGCACTGGACGCCGTCCAGGTAACGTGTCTGCGTGCGGACCACGAACCACGCTCACGCCGGGGAGCTCGATTCGCGCGCATCCCGGCAGACGGCCGTCCTCGTGAACGTGGCCAAGATCGCGCTCCTCGCCGCCCTCGCACCCCCCGTCATCGCCGGGATCGCCGAACGCGCGACGCGCATCGCAGGACCGGGCGAGGCGGCGTCGATCGTCGCCATGACCGTCAGCGCCGGCGCCGGCGCAGCCGTCCTCGGCGCGCTGATACTGGGGATCGCCTGCGACGCCGGCACCCAGAGCCATCGCACGCGCTGGCTCTGGGTCGCGGTGGGGGCCGCGGTCGGCACCGCCGGACTGCTCACGGCAGCCGCCGGGGACACGACCCCGGCCCTCCTCGGCGGGTGGACCCTCGCGCAGCTCGGATACTCGGGAGCGATGGCGGTGCTGCGCACCGTGCTCGTCTCCGTCGAGCGCACGCACCGCCGGCGCGGCGCCGTGGTCGTGGTCGTCGCCGCCTACGGGGGCCTGGCGATCCCCCTGCTCCTCCTCATCGCCCTGCCGGGCCGGGCCTGGGCGGTGACGCTGGGGCTCGCCGCCGCCGCGCTGCTCATTCCCCTCGCCGTGCTCGTCCTCTTCCCGCCTGCTCGCCGCGGCAGTCCGCTCGCAACCGCGCCCGAGCCGCCACGCACGCACGACCGCGGATCGGCGGCACCACCGGTGCCGGCACCGGGGCCGAGCTCGTTCCTCCGATCCGGCCTCTCGCCGATCCGCGTGCTCGCGCTCCAGTTCCTCAGCGGCTCGGTGATCGCGGCCCTCGTGGCATACCACCCGCTCGACCTCCACGCGCGTGCCGGCTCAGGCGACTTCCCGGTGAGTGCCAGCTCCTGGGCCGCGATCGCCGCGATCCTCGGCCTCGTCGCCGCCACCGGCGTGCTCTACCGGCGCCCCGAGGCCCTCGGATCCCCCCGTCTCATCGTGGCGCTCGCCGGCGTGCTCCTCGCAGCCTCCCTCGTCCTCCGCACCCTGAGCCCCAGCCCCGCGTGGATCGCCGCCGCGGCGGCCCTCAGCGGGACCGCCGTGGGGCTCAACAACAGCGCACTGCTCAGCGCGGCGCTCGAGACCGCACCCGAGCGCCGGCACGGCAGCTACATCGGCGCCTTCAGCGCCGCCGGTGCCCTCGGGCAGGTCGCCGGCCCCCTCGCCGGGCTGGCGGTGGTGCGCGCCGCCACGCACGGAGCGGCGCTGGACGGCGGATACTCCGCGCTCTTCCTCGTGCTGGCCGCCGTCGCGGCCCTCTGCTCGGCTGCGGCGGTGATCCCGGATCCGCGTCCGAGGCCGGGCCGCCGCGCGACCGCCCTCGCCCGGCCCGCCGGCGCCCTGCGGGCAGGCCCCGAGGATCCAGCGCCCTGAGCCGAACCCCTGCCTAGATGAGCCCGAGCTCCCGCGCCCGCTGCACGGCCGCCGAGGACTGCGACACCCCGAGCTTGCGGTACAGCGACCGCCGCTGGCTCTTCACCGTGTTCAGCGACACCGAGTGCCGCTGCGCGGACTCCGCCATCGTCGCCCCTGCCTCGATGTCGTGCAGCACCGCGAGCTCCTTCCGCGTGAGCGCGGGGCGCTCGGGCGGGGCCGGGAACTGCTCCGGGAGCCCCTCGATCCGGGCGAGGAGCGGCTGCGAGCCCCCGAAGACATCACGCCGCTCCGCGGAGGGCACCGCCGCGAGCGGGGAGACGAGGCCCGTCCGCACGCTCAGGGCCTCGATCCGCGAGCGCGCGCGGGCCAGCCGCCGCTCGTCGCCCACCCGATGCGCGGCCACGGCGGCGCAGAGGTGCAGTTCGAGCGAGCGGCGAGGCGAGCGGCCTTCGAGGCTCAGCGCGGCCTCCGCACTGCGCAGCGCCGACTGCGGGGACCCCGCGAGGAGCTGCAGCAGCGCGCGGGAGGCGACGGTGACGGGGCGGCTCGACCGCTCGGGGAGGAGCCGGAGCGCCTCGGAGACACGACCCTCAGCAGCGAGCAGCAGGGCCTGCTGCGCGTCGAGCTCCGCCTGCAGGGCGGGGCTGATGCCGGCGCGACCCCGCTGCTCCGCCCGCATCGCGGCGAATGCGTCAAGCGCGGCCGCGGCGCCCTCGCCCGCCCAGATGACATCGATGCGTGCCAGCAGCATGAGCGGCCAGTACTCGGCGGTGGACCAGTGCGCCTCGGTCAGCTCGAGCTCCGATCGCGCCGCCTCCGGCTCGCCCGCCTCCAGGTGCAGCTGCGCCGACGCCAGGTGCAGGGGGATCGCGTAGAAGCTCTGCGCGAAGCCCGGGGGCAGCACGCGCGTGCCGAGCTCCTCCACCCCCGCCCGGACCGCCTCGATCTCGCCGCGCTGCGCCAGGGCGAGCAACCGCAGCGCGTCCCCGTAGAAGTGCTGCCGCTTCCTCCGCTCCGCTCGCAGCGGACGGCGATCCAGGAACTCGATCGCCTCGCCCGGGTCGCCCAGCAGGAGCGCGGTGACCGCGGACTCCGTGCAGAACAGATCCTCGGCCGCATCGAGCTCCGAGGTGCGCCGGAGGGCGACCTCGAGCAGCCCCGTGAACCTCCGCAGCGCCGGCCGGACGAGCTCGTACCGTCCGAGCAGGCGCAGCCCGACCGTGAGCAGGCCCTGCGCCCACACCTGATCCGCCTCCGGGAGCGCCCGCCTCATCAGCCGCCGGCGCTCCACATCCGCGACCATCGCCGTGAACCCCGACAGCGCAGCGGCCGTGCGCCCCTGCACGTAGAGCCCCAGCGCGTGGAGCATGCCGAGCAGCGGATCCCGCCGCAGCACCGACTTCGGCGCCGCCGCGAGCAGCCGCGGCTCGGCGCCGAGCAGCGCCGTCACCTCCACGATGTCCCGCGATGCGCACCCGCGGGCCAGCTCCCAGTCGCGGGCATCCACGGCCGCAGCGAACGCCTCGCGCACCCGGCCGGCCGCGAGGGACTCCCGAGCCAGCCTGCTCTGCGTCTCACGCCGGAGCTCCTCGCCCGCGGCGGTGCGGAGCACCCCGCGCACGAGCGGCTGGAAGACGAAGACCGGCTCGACGCCGCTCCGCTCCCACCAGCCCGCCCCCTGCCGGGCCGCGTCGTCGAGCACGGACGGATCCGCGAGCACCGGCAAGAGGCGCTCGGGCCAGCGCTCCGGCACGGCGGCCATGAGCAGCGAGCGGGCGCCGGGCCCCTCGAGCAGCGTACCCAGGAGCTCGTGACCCGCGGCGTCGGTCATCTGCGCCACATCGCTCCACTCGGAACGATCCGCCGCGCGCGCGTGCCGCAGCAGCAGCCTCAGGCCGAGCGGCCAGCCGGCGGAGGCCCGCCAGAGGCTGCGCGTGGTCTCCGGGGTGAGGGACAGTTCGAGGGCGTGAGCGAGCGCGGCCGCCTCCGCTTCGGAGAAGGCGAGCTCGGCGCGCAGCAGCACGGGCTCGATCGGAGCGGGCAGGGGGAGCGGGGAATCCTCCCGGGTGGCGATGAGCAGCCGTCGCGCCCCCAGGGCATCGACCAGCGCGTGCAGCGAGTCGCGCATCTCCGGGGCGCCGAGGTGGGCGAGCCCGTCGACGACGACCGCCGCCGTCTCGGCGTCGCGGCCGTGCGGCGCCTCACCCGGGGTCTCCCGCAGGCGGGCGGCGAGCCCAGTCAGCGCCGCGGCCTGCTGCTGCGCGGAATCCTCATCCGGGAGCGCCAGCCACTCGACCGGGCCGCGGTGGCCGTGCGCCCACTCACGCAGCACGTCGGTCTTGCCGAAGCCCGCGGGAGCGCGCAGCAGCGAGATCGGCCGATCCGAGGCGGCGTCCAGCCGGCGGACGGCAGCCGTGCGCGGAACCCTCGGGCCGCCGTCGAGCAGGCGCAGGCGAGCGGCGGACGCGGCGTGGATGGCGGTGATCGTCATGGGGGGTGGGTGCTGCTGGGCGAGCTGAGAGGGGCACGGCTGATCGGGTCCCCCTGACATACCCTAGGCGACACCGGAGCGGTGCGGAAGATCCGCGGTGACGCAGCCCTCCCGCGGGCGTGCGCGTCCGCCGGGCCGGCGGACGCCCGTCCGCGAGACCGCGCGGATGCGATCCGGGCCCCTACCGGCGGTGTCGGCCGGTCAGCCAGCCGCCGCGGCGGCCGCGGGACCGCTCCGCGAGCGCGCCAGCACGAGCCACGAACTCGGCCGTCGTCTCGGAGTTCGCGTACAGCTTGCGGATGCTCTCGAGCGCGTTGCGATGACGCTGCGGGCTCATCGCGCCCATGGCGTCCTCGATCAGGCTCACGCGGTAGCCGATGTCGGCGAGATCCCGCACCGAAGCGCTGATGCACTGGTCGGTGTAGAAGCCCGCCATGACGACCTTGTCCGCTCCGAGATTGCGCAGCACCTGATCGATCCGGGTGCCGACGTGGATGCCCGAGCACGTCTTCGTGAGCACGATCTCCCCCGTGGCCGGAGCGGCCTCGGGGAGGAACTCGGAGGCCGCCGAGCCGGGCGGATACAGCATGCCGCCGGCCCGGTGCAGCGCCCCGGTGTCCTCCGCCCCGGGCAGGAGGGCCTGGATTCCCACGTGCACCGCGCGGATGCCGATCGCCCGGCACGCGGCGAGCACCTCGCCGATGTTCGCGGCGGCGGCACGCGTGCGGGCTTCGATCGCGTCGAGCACCGGCTCGACGCCCGGCTCGTACAGGCCGGCGGCGGTGAGCGATGCGCGGATCGCCGGCTTGGCGATGTGCTGCTGGGCGTCGACCACCACCAGCACGGTGTCTGCTGGGTCGAGGGGGAGAGGATCGGCGTAGCCGACCGCCCCGATGGTGCCGTAGTAGCGTTCGGCGAGCGCGTCGATGTCGGCGTCGGTGATCTCGCCCGCCGTGCCGGGGGAGCTGTCTGCAGTGCTGTCGGGGGTGCTGTCGGGGGTGGGGAGCCCGGGGCTGCTCATGTCGTCGGCGAGCCAGGCCGGAACGAGCACCGCACCCAGCTGCAGAGCGACGCCGAGCACGGGAAGGCGGACGGCGAGCACGAGGGCCGCCGCCTGGACCCGCAGACACCGAGGCCGCAACGATCCAGTTCCCCCACCCGCCGGCACGCGGGAGCAGCAGCACCGGCAGCACCGAGACCACCGCCGGCACCGCCCATGCGAACAGCGCCATCGGCCACGGGCGCCGCGCCGAGACGAGCAGGACGAGGACGGTCTGCGCGATGAGTGACATCACCGGCCAGGGCCACGGCCATCCGTCGCGGTCGTCGGCGAGCCAGGCCGGAACGAGCACCGCACCCAGCTGCAGAGCGACGCCGAGCACGGGAAGGCGGACGGCGAGCACGAGGGCCGCCGCCTGGACGCAGGCGAACAGCCCGGCGATGAACACCGGGAGGCCGTACCCCACCGCGAGCAGCGGCCAGCCGACCGCGACCGTCACCACTGCGGCGTAGGCCGCCGTGATGTGCGCCCACGCCAGCGGGGACCAGGCGGGGGCAGCGGGGCTCGTGCCCGGAGCGGCCACGGGAGCTCCGAGCGCCGCCGCGGTCACGGCAGCGTCGAGGCGAGCGAGAAGGTGCAGAACCGCGGGGAGGCTGACGAGCAGGATCGCCCCGAGCAGCAGATTCGTGCCGGCTTCCAGCCAGAACGTCCACGCCGGATCCGCCGCTGCGCTCCCGGGGCCCAGGGCCGCGAAGAGCAGCGTTCCGAGCCCTGAACTGTTCCCCGGCAGGAACGCACCCCAGGCCGGGAAGGTGATACCCCCCAGTGCGCCGGCGGCCCAGCTTAGCGACACCGTGAAGGTGAAGCAGCGCAGGGGCAGCGCACAGAGCGCCTCGAACGCGAGGTCTGTCCAGCGCCGAGGATCCGCGAGCGGCCGAAGCCGCCCGGAGAAGCCGTTTGCCACCGGCAGGTACCGCGCCTGCGGCACAGCGAGCCCCCACCGCCGCACCCGGGCGCGGGAGCGTTCGGCGAACACAGATGCCAGGCGCAGCGTCAGCGGCAGGAGCAGGGCCCCCAGCCACACGATCAACGTCGACACGGCAACCGCGGTCAGCGGGACGAGCGCGACGCAGGCGAGGAGCGAGCTGAGAAAACCGTCGGCGATCAGCGCGGCGTCGCGTCCAGCGCGCGCGATCCTGTGGGCACTCGGCATCGGCGTCCCTCGTCTCTTGCTCGCCATCTCGGCTCCTTCCATTCTGCCCGCTCAGGCTACGGGCCGCGCGGCCCGGGGACATCACCCCTCCGGGGGAACGAGGGTGATACCCGCGAGCCACGCCGCCGGGCCAGCGCCCCGATACACTCTGAGACATGGCCCACCCCGACCCGGCTCGCGCCCCCATCCGGGTGGCGATCGTCGATGATCAGGCGATGGTGCGCCAGGGATTCGGCGCGCTGCTCGATGCGCAGCCCGACATCGTGGTCGTCGGTGACGCCCCGGACGGCGGCGGGGCCGTGGAGCTCGTGCGCCGCACCCGCCCGGACGTGATCCTCATGGACGTGCGCATGCCCGGGATGAACGGCCTCGATGCGACTCGGGCCGTTCTCGGGATGCCGGGCCTCGAGCATCCCCGGGTGATCATGCTGACCACTTTCGACGCGGACGAGTACGTATTCTCCGCCCTGCAGGCCGGCGCGTGCGGTTTCCTGCTCAAGGACGCCACCGCGGAAGACCTCGTCGCCGCCGTGCGCGTCGTCGCCGCTGGAGACGCGCTCCTGGCCCCGTCCATCACGAGCAAGCTCATCGCCGACTACGTCTCGCGCCCGGCACCCCGCTCGGACTCGCGGCTGCTCTCCGCGCTCACCGAGCGGGAGCTCGACGTCATGCGACTGGTGGCGGACGGCAAGACGAACGCAGAGATCGCCGGCGCGCTTTTCCTCGCCGAGCAGACGGTGAAGACCCACGTCTCCCGGGTGCTCGGGAAGCTCGGACTGCGCGACCGCACGCAGATGGTCATCGCGGCCTACGAGTCCGGGCTAGTGCGCGCCGGACGCTGACCGCGGCCCTCTGGGCGGGGCGCCGGGCGGCCCGGGCAACTCGTGCAGCGCCGGGCGGCCCGGGCAAGTCGTGCAGCCCGGGCCCTCCCGAGTCACCCCTCCGGCCGCCGCGGTTCACTCTGCCGGGGGACGCGCTTCCGTGCACCCCGCCCGTAGCTTCGCTCCCGGTACCCGAGAGAAGGAGCCGAAGTGACCCTCATCAGCAGTCCGCCCGCGGCAGCGGCGCCCGCCGCGCCCGCCACCGAGCCGGGAACGCGCAGCGACGCAGCCCGGGCCCCCTACCCCGCCTCCGCCGCCGAGGTGCACCGAGACACCACGATCGACGCCGTGCGGGCTGGAGCGTTGTTTGCCGTCGTCGTGCTCCACGCACTGATGGTGGGGGTGCAGACGGCTCCCGACGGGTCGATCCTCACGAGCGTCGCCCTCTCCGGAGAGCCCTGGTTCGTGCCACTGACCTGGGCCTTCCAGATCATGCCGCTCTTCTTCATCGCCGGGGGCTTCGCCTCCCTGACGCAGTGGCGACGCCTCCGCAGCGGCGGAGGCACCGCCTCTGAGTACGTGCTGGGCCGCGTCCGACGGCTTGCGGTGCCGGCCGGGGTCATGACCGCCGTCGTCGGCGGGGCGTTCCTCTGCGCTCTGGGGGCGGACGCCGAGGAGCGCCTCGTCGCCGAGTCCGCCCTGCGCGTCGGCCAGCCGCTGTGGTTCCTCGCGGTCTACTTCGTGGTGACCGCGCTCGTCCCGGCCATGGCCTGGGCGCACGAGCGTCGGCCGGGGTTCCTCCTCGCCGGCCTGAGCGCCGCGGTCGTGGCCGTCGATCTCACGCACACGCTCTGCGGGGTGCCCGTCGGCTTCCTCAACCTGCTGTTCGTCTGGGCGCTCATGCAGCAGCTCGGCTTCGTCATGCGGGACGGCGGCTGCGCACGGTGGTCCCGTCCGGCGCTCCTCGCGGCGGCGAGCGCGCCGCTGCTCCTGCTCGTCGGGCTGCTGACCGGTGGTGGACGGTCCGCCGACATGCTCGTGAACCTGAACCCGCCCACCCTGGTGCTCGCCCTCTGGGGCCTCGCGCAGTTCTTCGTCCTGAACCTCGCCCGCCCGGCGCTCGACAGGCTGCTGCGGACGTCCCGGCTCGTGCGCCTCGTCGCACGTGCGAACGCGTGCGCGATGAGCGTCTACCTCTGGCACATGCCGGTGACCCTGGTGCTCGTGCTCCTGCTGTGGGCGGTCGGGGCGCCGCTTCCCCCGCCCCACTCGGCTGCGTGGTGGGCGACGCGCGCACCGTGGCTGCTCGCCGTCGCTGCCGGGGTGTGCCTCGTCGCCCCCGCCGCGACCGCGCTGGACCGGCGCGTGACCGGGATGCTGCGTGCGTGGTCGCCGTTGCCGGCAGGGTCCGCGCGACAGCTGCGGGGGAGCGCGGTCCGTTCGCATGGGAGCGTGGCCCGCGCGGTGAGCTCGGTGCTGTGCGGCGTCGCGGGCACCGCGATCGTCCTGCTCGTCGGAGTCGACGCGCCGATTCCGTACCTCGCGGCACTGTTGGCGTTCGCTCTGGCGGTGACGCTCAGCATCCCGATGCCGACCGGCGCCGCGGCGCGGCGCGGCTCCCGGCGCGCCCCCGGGCGTGTGTCCCGGTTCAGCGCCGGACCGCTGCTCCCGAGCGCGGGAAGAGCGCTGCGGCGGTGAGGGCGAGGGCGAGCACCGCCGCGTTCGCCGCGAGGGTGCCGGGCCAGGAGGTCGGCGGGATCCCGAGCGTGAAGCTCGCCGCGTTGAAGACCGTGTGGGTGAGGATGCACAGCAGCACGCCGTTGCCGCCGCCTGCCCGGAAGATTGCCCCGTAGAGGAAGCGGAACGTGAGCACCTGGACGGCGAACATGCCGAAGTCGATCACGCCGGAGGCGTGGTTCGTGCCCGGGATGAAGAACAGGGGGACATGCCAGAGCAGCCAGATGACGCCGACCACGAGCGAAGACCGGACGAATCCCCACCGGCGGTCGAGCTCGGGCTGCAGCGCGGACATCCATCCGGCTTCCTCCATGCCGCCGATGACGAGGTTCCCCGGCAGTGAGAGGAGGAACATCGTCCACGGGAGGGCTGTGGCGGACGGCCCCGAGATGCACAGGTGGATCGTGAAGTACATCAGGAGCGCCGCGACCGCGAGCAGCGCTCCCGCCGGGCGGCCGCGGAGGACGAAGACCAGGCGGATCCACTGCAGGGGCCCCGTGACCCGCCGATGCGCCCTGAGGACGACATAGGAGGCGATGGCGGGGGAGAGGATGTAGATCGAGAAGGGCACGTTCGCCAGGAACTCCGGCACCGTGGAGACCACGTTGCTGACGGCGTACCCGAAGCGGCCGGCGACGATCAGCCCGCCCGAGAAGACGCCGGCGATGGCGAAGGTGAGCAGGGTGAAATGCCAGGCGATGCGTCGCTCGGTCGCTCCGGGATGCGGCCGCACGCCAGCGGCTGGCGCCGGTGGAGTGGGCGTCGGCGCTGCCGTCCGCCCGCGGAAGCGGTGCATGCCGTCGTCGAGCCCCTCGTCGGTCCATCCCTGCCGGGCGAAGAAGCCGAGGGCTCGCGTGTTCGCGGGCTCCACGAACGCCACCCAGCCGTGCGCCGGCGGGTGACCGCGCCACGACGTCGCCGCTGTGAGGACGGTCCTGCCGATGCCCGCCCCCCGGTCAGCGGGACGCACCGCGATGTCGGTGACGGAGTGGGCGTCTCCGTCCGGATCCCAGGCGACGCCTACGAGCCCCGTAACGGCTCCGTCGAGCTCGACGACGAGCTGCACCCCCTCGGGATCGCCGAGGGCGGCGGCGAGCCACTCCTCGTCGACGGGACCGAGGGCCCGGTCGAGCTCGGCGTCCTCGAACCACTCCCGCACCCAGTTCCAGTCCTCGACGACGAGGGGACGCACACGCGGCGCCGGGGCCGGGCGCGAGGGCCCGCGGCTCATGCGGAACGCGGACGCGCCGGCGCATCCGCCCACGAGGGGTCGGCGAGGAGCTCGCGCAGCTCGTTCACGAGGCGCGCCGTGTGGAACCCGTCGGCCGCGGCGTGGTGGACCTGCACGGCGAGCGGCATCAGCACCCGCCCGTCCCGCTGCTGGTAGCGGCCGATGGTGAAGATCGGAGCAAGGTACCCCGAGCGCTCGTCGACGTTGAGGGTGAACCCGGTGAAGCCGGTCCACGGCAGGCTCGACACGTTGAAGGTGTGTGCCGGGGGCGCACCCTGCGGGAACATCTCGGGGCTGCCGGCGTGCTCGGCGATCACCCGCTCCGCCGCCTCGTGGAACGCGGCGAAGTCCCGGTCGAACGGCACCCACAGGCTCGCGAAGGTCTCGCGCTCCGCGTCGAACACGGTGAAGGCGGGGTGCGTCTCCGCCCAGACCGCCGGCGCGCCCTCCTCGTCCAGGCACATGCGGAACTCCTGGTGACGGTTCACGACGGACGTGATCGCCCAGATCTGCGCGAGGTAGCCGCGCTTTCCGGCGGCGCGGACCGCGGGGACGAACGCCGTGACGTCGATGTCGACGGTCATCGCGTAGCTGCACGGCACCGTCCGCAGGTAGTGCTCGAAGTGCGGCCGGCGAGGCCAGGAATCCAGGTCGATGGGAGCGGGATCGGGCATCCCCCCATTGTGCCCGACGCCCCGCTTCGCCGCTGCCCATCGCCCAGCGCCGCTCCTCCGGCAGGCGGGAGACGAGCAGCGGGGGAGCTGCGCCACGGGGGAGCTGCGCCGCCGCCCGAAGGCCCCGGCTCGCCACGGCTGCGCAACACCCCACGCTGCGCGAGGGTGAAATCAGGGGTGAATTCGCGTCCGCCGACCAGCGCGCCATCCGAGCCGCGCGCACACTGAACGCGACTCATGACGTGTCACCCGGCAGGCCGGGCGACACGCGTTCCGTTCCGACGGGCGTGGCGGGATCCGCGTCCCGCGGCGCCCAACCCCGATCGAGGTTTCAGATGCACTCCACCCCCGGGTTCAGGCACGCAGCGCGTGCCCTGACTCGACCCCGCAGCGGGTCGTCACGCAGCAGGCTCAAGGCGGCACTCGCGCTGTGCGGAGCGGCGGTGCTGACCGCCGGGCTCGCCACTCCGGCGGTCGCCGCTGGCGAGACGCTCGAAGTCGAGCTCTCGCAGGTCACCGGCACGCCGGACTTCGACGCGGACGACGCGCCCGGAAACGACTCCTCCCCGGACAACTCCGTGATCCGGACGAACGACCTGATCACGTACAACGTCGAGATCCGGGCCGAAGGGGGCGCCTCGAGCAACACCACCTTCGAGCTCGTGCTCCCGCTGGGCTATGAGCTCGAAGCGTTGCCCGCCATCTGCACGGGTCCCGGCTCCTCGCTCGTTCCCGAGCGCCTGCCTGCGCCTGAGCTCCCGCTCACCGCAAGCTCCTATGAGGGGCTCGGCCAGCAAGTGCTCAGGTGCAATGTGGGCGAGCGCACGCCCGGGTCGACGCTGAGCTACCCGGTCTCGGCGAAGGTGCGCGCGGAAGTGCCTAACGGCACGGCATCCGACGACGTCACGGTGTCCGTGGTGTCGGATCAGGTGCCGGAGCCCGCACGGTCGAACCCGGTGTCCTCGGTGGTGTCGTCCGCCGCGAAGTGGGACCTGTCGAAGAACTCCACCGCGCTGCAACCCGACACGGGCTATGTCGCCGGCAGCAGCCGGGCCTGCTCCTTCGACCCCGAGCAGATCTGCTTCCGCCGCACCGTCAGCATTCTCGTCGGCGCCCAGAACGGGGCGAAAGGCACATCGCCGCTGACCGGTCCGATCACCTTCCTGGACGACCTCTCGCCCGAATCGCTCTACCCCGAGGGCGCGACCGCCTCGCCGGCATGGCTCGCGGCTGGCCCTGACGCGCTCGCGCGGTACGGGGCGCGCCTCATCGGCTGCTACGACAGCAACCTCTACTCCAGCCCCATCCAGGGGATCGGGCAGTCCGGTTGGGGCGGCACCGGAACCGAGGAGAACGCCGTGCGCGACAGCGGCTCCGTCGCGTGCACGCAGTCCGGTCCTGGCGCCCCGGTCTCGGTCACCGTCACCGGCACCGACTCCTCGCTCGCGACCTTCCCCAGCAGTGTCGGCGCGCCCGCCGGCGCAACCCTTCCCGCGAACACCGCTTACATCATCTCCCAGTCCCTTGAGTTCGAGATTCCGGTGGCGGCCGTCCGCGATCTCGGGTCGAGCGACGGCAGCACGCAGTCCTTCGAGATCGTGAACCGGTTCCGCGACTTCGCGGCGACCGCGCTCGACGGCACGCCAAACGTGCCCGGCGCGGACGCGGAGTGGAACAACTTCCGCACGATCAACCTGGAGGTGAAGGCGCCGGGCGGCTTCGACAAGTACTTTGTCTGCGTTCCGGGCGCCGCAGGCAACACGCCCGCGGCCGACTTCAACCCCGGCTACGATTTCGCCGAAGGCCCTCCCGGCCAGCAGCGGCTCCACTCCGGTCAGATCACGGTGGCGCCGGGGCAGACCGTCGTCTCATCGCTCCTCATCAAGGGGAGCAACGCGGCCGCCGATCGTCCCGGATCCGCACTCGCCTGCGACGCCTGGGATCCCGCGCTCCTCACCCTCGCACCGGGCGACTATCCGGGAGTGAGCTCCGTCGGCCAGCGGTACCCCTCGAACGGCGCAGCGGTCTGGCGCTCGGGTGAGTACGAGGCCGACCCTGATCCGGGGTTCCGCATCCAGTATTCGACCGGCCCCGGGGGCTCCGGCGACGCCTCCACGTGCGCCTCCGGGCAGTGGTTCGACGATCCGGAGGAAGTTCCCGGAGGCATCGACGCGGTCTCGCGCGTCCGGATCTGGGTGGAGCTCGCCGCAGGCAGCCAGTACGACATCAACGAGACCTTCTTCTCGATCGCCCTCCGCGTCTCCGACGCCGCGACGGAAGGCACCAAGATCCCGAACTACGCCGGGGTGCTCTTCCACTTCGGCGAGCAGCAATCGCTCGATGAGCTTCTCGCGGATCCCGGAAACGAGTGGATCTCTTCCAGCTACGACCCCGCGAACCACTCGGGAAGCCTGGGGGACCGCCTCATCGCGGCTCCGGCGTACTCGCGGATCGAGAAGACCGTGAAGGGCCCGCGGGACTCGGACTTCTCCCATATCGTCCCGATCACCACCGGCGGAGATACGGTGCAGTACCGCCTCGCTCCCACGCTGACCTCCTCGGCGGCGACGCCGAGCGTGACCCAGCGCGTCATCGTCGAGGACTGCCTGCCGCTCGGCCAGAGCTTCCAGTCGGCGGCGCCCGCGCCGTCGCTTGTGACGACGGAGGTGCCGGCCGGAGCGGGGATCGAGTGTGGTCCGCGGGAGACGTACCTGCGCTGGGATCTCGGCGAGCGCGTCCCGAATGCCGCGATCGACCCGATCGAGGTGAGCGTCCGCGTGTCGCCGACGGCGGCCTCCGGAACCTACACCAACCGGGTTCGCGTGTCCGCTACCGGCGACCTCTCGACGCCCGAGCAGCGCAGCGACGAAGCCCAGGTCAAGATCGACCAACCCGCCGGCGTGAAGATCGACAAGGTGCCGCTCACCCCGGTCTCGGAGGTGAACCGTCCGGAGGAGTCGAATCTCGACCCGCTCCGGTGGCGGATTGAGCTGGCGAACGTGCAGGCGCCCGGGGCGCTCAGCGACGTCGACGTCATCGACGTTCTGCCGCGGTCGGGGGAGCGCGGGTCGGAGTTCACCGGCTCTCTGACCTTCTCCGACGCTGCCGTCGACTCCGGCGGGGACGGCGTCCGTATCCTCTACACCTCGGCGAGCGACCCGGTGCAGGATCCTCAGGACCCCAGCAACGCGCCCGGCGGCTCCACCGCCTGGTGCAGCGAAGCGGCCGGCGGAAGCGTCGTCATCGGCGCCGAGGCCTCCGTTTGCCCGGCGAGCGCCGAGGACGTCACGGCCATCCGCATCGTCCGGCCGGGCGATTTCGCCTCTGGCGATCTCGTTAGCGTCGTCGTGTCGCTCACGCCGGTGGGCAATGCAGCGGGCGACAGCTATGTGAACCGGGCCTTTGCGCGGGTCAACGGCCTGGTGCTGCCCGTCGGTCCCGTGGATGCGCCCGAGACGATCATCGCGTCGGCGATCGGAGACTACGTCTGGTTTGACGCCAACGGCAATGGGATCCAGGACGACGGCGAGCTCCCTGCCGCAGGCTTCCCGGTCGCGCTGTCGGGGACGGACAGCAGCGGGAACCGGGTCGAATTGACGACCCGCACCGACGCCTCGGGCCGGTATCTCTTCACCGGGCTGCAGTCCGGCACGTACACGGTGACTTTCGACCCAGCCGGGCTGCGCCCGGGCCAGTCCTTCACCCTGCAGCACCAGGGAGACGATGACGGACTCGACTCGGATGGCGATCCTGCGACGGGCGTGGCTGGACCGATCGAGCTGGGCGCGAACACCGAGGACCTGTCCGTCGACCAGGGGATCATCGCCGCCCCCGCGGAGATCGTCGTCTCGAAGACCGTGCAGGGCCCGGGACCCGCGGGACCCTACTCCTTCACCGCGACATGCACCCTCAACGGCGTCGACTACCCCCTCCCGGCGGCAGACGCCCGATTCACCCTGAGTCACGGTGAGCAGCGGACCATATCGGTGATCGCCGGCGTCACGTGCGCCGTCGCCGAGGAGGATGGCCGCGGAGCCACGGTCGCGATCCTCGACAGCGATGATCGCGGCAGCGGCGGTGCGAGCGACGGGGTCGTTTCCGAGGTCGCGGGCCGTGCCACCGTCCACGTGACCAACACCTTCACGGAGCCTCCCGCACCCCCGCAGCCGCACGAGCCCGGCCAGCCGGGAGGGAGGAGCCCCGAGCCGGGACTCCCGGTGACGGGCGGACAGGCCTTGCTCGGCCTCTCCGGGGTCGCCGTGCTGCTGAGCGCGGCGGGAGCGGCGCTGGTGCTCCGCAGGGGGAGACGCGCCGCGGAGTGATCGCGCGAAGGCGTGGTGCCGCAGCGCCGGAGGTTCCCGGGAGGGGCCTCCGGCGCTGCGGCGCGAATGGGATTTCTCGTTCGGGTGGAAAGGCGGGTACTGTGATGGATCGTGCCGATGATTAGGATAACCTAACTATCATCGGACCTGCCTGCGCCGACGTCGCTCCGCGACCATGCGACGGAGGCGCACTCGTCAACCGCCACGCACCGCCAGGGAAGTCCCTGCGCTGAAGGAGGGCTCCGCCTCGATGAACGCACGATCACGCACGCTGCGCCTGGCAGCGGCACTGCTCGCGACCGGGGCGCTGGTCACCGGCCTCGCGGCTCCCGCCCTCGCCGAGGACACGACGGTGCCAGGGGTGGATCCTTCGTTCCGCTCGTTCTTCGAGCTCGCCCCCGCTGCGGTCGATGAGCATTCGGCTGACGCACAGTTCATGCAGATCCCCGCGGGCAGCTACAGCGCCGTCACGCAGAACGGACTGTACGTCCAAGCCGTGAACGACGGCGGCCGGACCTCGCTCGAAACCGTCGGGAGCTCCGACAGCCTCGTCACGAGCCGTATCGAGCTCTCCGACGTCCTCGGCCGCATCGACGCCGTCGCCCTCGTCGACGAAGGCGACGGGGCGCTCGTCGCCTACGTGCGCGGCCTCGCGGGCGGGACCTCCGCGCTCGTGCGCGTGGCATCACCGGAGTCGACCACGTGGGACGGCTCCCAGATCGCGACGATCACGGAGCGAGACGGATTCCACCCCGAGCGGCTCCGCCTCCTCGGCGACATCGGCAGCGGCCTCGTCGGAGTCGCGCCGAACGCGGACGGAGCCCTCGTGGCCCAGCGCTACGCCTACGATCTCACCCCCAACACGGCGCGGCCGGCGGTCGAGCTTCCCCTGAACCCCGGAGCGCAGCTCTCCTTCGACGCCAACTGGGGCAACTTCTATGCGGCGGGTGCCGGGGTCCTGGAGCGGGTGTCCCTCTACGACGCGAGCACCGTGCAGACCGCCGCGCTGCACGGGATGGGGCAGATCACCCGAGTCGTGCCGAGCGCCAGCCACGTGCTGGTGAGTGACGATGCGGGCCGGGTCGCGGTGCTGGACAACGCCAGCTTCGAGCTCGTCTCCCGCGTTGCGCTTCCCGGCCCTGCCGGCAGCGTGGTCCTCGGCGAGAAGACCGCGGAGGTGATCGCCTCTGCCGCCGACGGCTCGGCGATGTGGCGCTACGGTTTCGACGGAACCCCCCACCAGGCCATCGACCTCGGAGGCGCGAGCGTGCAGCACGGCTCGCTGCACGCTGCCAGTTCCTACGACACCACCTACACCTTCGCGGGAAGCGTGGAGGGCCAGAGCTTCCGGTACGTGGCCCAGTACCTCGAGCCGTACCGCATCAGCTACCTCGGTGAGCTCCGAGCCGAGGAGCGCGGCGAGGCGGTCGAGCTGAGTTTCGCGAGCCTCGGCGCGGAGGCACCCGGCGACACGGTCGACTATGCCTGGGAGTACAGCCTGGACGGCGGAGCGCACTGGGCCGGACGCACCCAGTCCTGGGATGAAGCGCGCGCCGCGGAACGCACCGCCGTCCACCCGCGCCCCGAGCTGCCGCCCGCGATCGGCCCGGCGCGGGCCGCACGCACCGACGTCAGCGCAGACGGGCCGCTCGCGACGAGCGGATACTCGGCAACCGAGTCATCCGTCACCCTGCCCGAGCACGCCCAAGACGCGCTGTGGCGGGTCAAGCTCACCAACGGCTACGGCACCACGGTGAGCGAGGCGCGCACCGTGAGCTGGGGGCCGTCGGAGGCGGGCGAGCCGGCGAGCTTCACCCGTCATCCGTCCCCCGTCCAGGTCGCGGCGGGATCTCCGGCCGTGTTCAGCGTCGCCGTGGCAGGCACCCCGGAGCCCGCGGTGTCCTGGCAGATCAAGCGCCCCGGAGGCGAGTGGGAGGACCTTGACGCGAGCGGAGCGGAGCTGACGATCCCCGCCGCCACGACCGCGGATGACGGCGCCCGGCTGCGCGCCGTCGCGGTGCAGGGCGAGCGCCGCGTCGAGTCGAACCCGGCAACCCTGACGGTGCTCAGCGAGGCCGCGGCAGAGCTCGGCGCCGCGCCCGCGGGTGCCGTCACGATCGCCGATGCCCGCATGCGCTGGGAGCTCAACCAGTACTCGCGCGACTGGAAACGGGAAGCGTCCGGCGGGGTCGAGCTTGCCGGGGACCACGGCTTCGACTTCACCGGAGGCGTCGGCTGGTTCGATGCGCGGACCGGGGCGGCGCAGCTATCGTGGAGCGGCGTGGCGGACTACCGTCCCTACGGCGGCATGAACGGACTGAAGCTCTCCTTCGCCAACATGTACCTCGCGGTGGATGCGTCAGGACAGGCGACGCTCACCGCGGAGCTGTTCTGGAACAACGGCGGCGGAGCGGGTGGTGCCGGCAGCAGCGGGGAGAGCGACGGCCGGACGCGGGTCGTCATCGCGACCTTCGCGCAGGCCGGACTCACCCGCAGTCCCGCAGCGATCGCGCTGCAGGCGACCCCGGAGTGGGACCACCGCAGCTACCTCGCACCCGGCCTCGGTGACGCGACCGTCTATCCGAGCAGTTTCCCTGCCTCGTTCCTCGACCACCTCGACAGCGGCCTGCGTCCCTGGTTCCTGCCGACGGGCAACCAGGACGTCCGCAAGCAGGGGACGGAGGTGACGGTGAGCGGTACGCTCACCACGCGGCCGGCACGAACCACCGGAGACCGGATCGACGCGCTCGACCCCCTCGGTGACGGCGCCCAGCACTTCGCGGACTCAGCGCCGCGGATCGTCGCGCAGCCGGCGGACGTGCGTGCGGCGGCGGGCGGATCCGCGACGGTCGCGGCGGCAGCGGTCGGTCACCCGGCGCCGACGGTGCAGTGGCAGCGGGAGGTCGCGGGAGCGTGGGCGGACATCGAGGGGGCGAATTCGCCGGCGCTCGAGCTGACGGAGCTGCGCGAGGGGACGTTCGTCGTCCGCGCGGTCTTCCGCAACGCGATGGGCACTGCGGTGAGCGACAGCGCCCGGGTGCAGGTCGCCGATCCGTCGGAGCCGGGACCGGGCGGGGAGCCGGGACCGGGAGGGGAGCCGGGACCGGGAGGGGAGCCGGGCACCGAGTCCGGCACTCAGGGCGGCGGGCTGGTGGCGCCCGGCGCTCCCGCCCAGTCCGCTCCGGGCTCCGCGCCCGGCGCTGCCGTGACCGGTGCGCAGCTCGCCGCCACCGGGGCCGGGGCGCTGTGGCTGTGGGCCGGCTCCGGTGCGGTGCTCCTGCTCCTCGGGGGCGCCGCGCTCGTGGCCCGCCGCCGGCGCGCAGCCCCGGCCCGCTGAGCCGTCGCAGGGAACGGGGCGCGCCGCTCGACGGCGCGTCCCGGAGCCGCATCCCGAGCGAGGCCGAGTACGCTCGCAGGGGGAAGCAGAAGCGCGCGGGGGCATGCAGGACTCTGCGGCGAGAGGTGGAGGGGAATCCGATATGTCCGTGGCCGGGGACGAGACGGATCCCCTGTTCGCCCCGCCCAGCGGTCCGGTGAGGGGTCGCGTCGACGGCGCCGTCGTGCGCGCACAGGGCATCCCATTCGCCCGCGCTGAGCGGTTCGGGGCCCCATCGCGGCTGGACCCCGGCACGGAGCTGCGCGAGGCGGTCACTCCCGCCCCCGCGTGCCCGCAGCACCCCGTGAGCATCCTCGAGCGCCGGCTCGGATACCGCACCGCGGACATCCCGGTGGACGAGGCGTGCCTGCGGCTGTCGGTCACCATGCCGCGCGGGCCGCATCCTGAGCCGCTTCCGGTGATGGTGTGGCTGCACGGAGGCGCGTACGTCTCCGGGGCCGGGGACCTTCCCTTCATGGACCCCGCCGCGTTCGTCGCGGAGCAGCGTCTCATCGTCGTCACGGTCACGTACCGGCTCGGCCTGCTCGGCTTCATCGGCGATGGCACCCGAAGAACGGCGAACGCCGGGCTGCTGGATCAGCTCATGGCGATCGACTGGGTGCACGACAACATCGCCGCCTTCGGAGGGGATCCGGGGAATGTCACGCTCTTCGGTGAGTCCGCCGGGGCAGACGCGATCCTCCACCTCCTCGCCACCGACGGCATCGCCGCGAAGGTGCGGCGGGCGATCGTGCAGAGCGCGCCCATCGGCGTCCTCACGCGCAGGCGGGGCCGCATGCACGACGCGATGACGGCCGCGGCGGAAGCGCTTGACGAATCGGCAACCGTGGACGATGCGCTCGCCCTCCAGGCGGAGGTGGAGCGCGCTGCGCGGGGCTTCGGGCCCGCCTCCCTCATGCCCTTTGGGCCGCAGACCGGGCATCACCCGGTGCCCGAACGGCAGGCGCTGCGCCGAGCATGGCGGGATGCGGCACCGCGCGTCGAGCTGCTCATCGGGCACAACGCGCACGAGGCAAGGTTCTTCGCGGACGCGGTGCCTGCGCTCTCCACGCTGGGCCGGGTGCCGTTCGTCGGCGGGCGCCTGCAGCAGGCCGTGGCGTGGCTGCTCACTGGGCTCGTGTACCGGTGGCCCGCCCTGCGGTGGGCGCGCGGATATCGCCGGGCCGGAGGCCGGGTGCACTTCTACAGGCTTTCCTGGTCGGCTCCGGGCAATGCGCTCGGAGCAGCGCACACCATCGATCTGGCACTGCTCTTCGGGGATCGGCGGGCGTGGGCTGACGCGGAGATCGTGCGGGGCGCCGCGTGGGACGACCTCGACGGGCGCGGACGGCGGGTTCGAGAGGTCTGGGGCCAGTTCGCCTCGGGCGCCGGGCTCCCGCAGAGGACCACGATCCCGGGCGCCCTCGCGGTCCGATCGCTCTGACGCGCGTGCGGCGCTGGTCGCGCTGATCGGCCCTGCGGTCGTCCTCGATCCGGCGTGCCGCCCTTGATCCACTCGGGTCCCCCGACGGGGCCCGAGAATGCGGAAGGCGGGTGTGGCGCAGAACCGGTTTCGGTTCTGCGCCACACCCGCCTCATGGCAGCCGCCCCCGAAGAGGCAGCTGATCCCGGTTACTCGATCAGGTGACGCGAGTTCTCCGTCGCCCGGGCCGCGCGAGCGCGGCGTCGTGCGATCCAGAGGATCCCGCCACCGGTGAGCAGGAGCACGAGTGTCGTCCAGAGTGCCGCGGTCGCCATCTCGCCACCGGTGACGGGCAGACCCGGCTTGGGCGGCGTTGTGTTGTGCTGGGTACACAGCGGCGAGTCGGGTGTGCACACCGGCGCCACACCGGTCATCGCGACGACGTTATCGAGCTGATGGTCGCCCTGCTGGTCGTAGGCCTTCACCTTGACCGTGTAGGACACGGTGTACACCTCGCCGTAGGGCACCGAGCCCGTGATCCGGATCGTGTTCCCCTCGGTCACGGCCGTGAGATCGGTGCTGGACGCTGCCGGCCCCGCGGTGAGGGTGGCATCGTCGAGGACGTCCTTCATGTAGTCGGTGTAGTCGATCGCGGCGGGCGCCGAGTCGGCGCTTTCCGAACGGTTCGTGAAGGTCAGCGTGTACGTCACGTTCTGGCCCTCCTCCACCGAGGCGCCCGAATCGGGGTTCGAGGACTTCTCCACGAACACCGCGGACACGGGGTTGACGGTGCAGTTCGGGCGCTCGCCGGCGGTCGGCACGCACTCCGCTGGCGGGTCCTCGCCCTGCGGGACGAGGAAGTTCCCCAGGCGGTCGTCGCCGCGCGACCCGTCGGCCTTCACCGTGACGGTGTAGGTGACGGTGGCCTGCGCCCCCGTATCGAGCGAGCCGGTGACGGTGAAGCGGCCGTCGCTGATCGGCGAGACCGTCAGCGCGTCGCTGGACGCCTCCGGCTGGGTGGTGACGTCGGCGTCGTCGAGGACGGCCGTGAGGACGTCATCGCGGGCGACATCGACCGGCGCGGTGCCGGTGTTCTCGAAGTGGAGCGTGTAGGTGGCGGTGTCCCCGGCGCGCAGCGTCGTCCCGGAGGCCGGGTCGACGCTCTTCCACGTCGTGAGCTCGCCGATCGGGTTCTCCGTGCACGACACGCCCTCGTCCCCGCATGCGGGGTCCGGGTTGTCGCTGTCGGCGAGCACATTGCCGAGCCTGTTGTTGCCGCGCTCGCCATCGGGCTTGACCGTCACCGTGTAGTCCACCGTCACGGCCTGTCCCGCGGCGAGGGTGCCCGTCACGCCGATGTTCTCACCGTCGCGCACGGCCGTCAGCGCCGCATCGGAGGCCGTGGGGCCGTCGCCGAACTCGGCGTCGTCGAGCACGTCGGCGAGGTCATCGCGATAGTCGATGCCGCCGGGCGCCGTTCCGTCGTTCTCGAAGGACAGTGTGTAGCGCACCACCTGACCGGCGTCGACCTTCGTGCCGGAGGCGGGGTCGACGCTCTTCGAGACCACGAAGTGGGGCAGCAGCACGGCGTTGTCGGCACACGCAGGGTCTTCTCCGGCGTTGGGCGCGCACGCCACGTTCAGCAGCTGGTGATCGCCCTCGTTCGTGACGACGACGGAGTACGTCACCGTCGCGGACTCGCCGGGCGCCAGCGCGCCCTCCCACGACAGCGTCGGAGCCGCGTACGACACCGTGCCAGATGTCGCCTGCGCATCCTCGCCGTAGCTGGCATCATCGAGCACGCCCGTCAGGTCATCGCTGAAGCTTGCGGGGGCGTCCGCGGTGAACGCGCCCGTTCCGTCATTGGTGACCTCGATCGAGTAGGTGACCGTGTCGCCCGTGCGGGCGGTCTCCACGTCCGAGCTCTTCTCGATCGACAGGTGCGGGACCCGGTGCTCAATCGGATCGCACAGGGCCGTGTCGTTCGCCTCGCACTGGGCGAGCGCGTTCGTCAGGACGCTGTCGCCGCGATCCGCGAACGGCCGCACCTCGACGGTGTACGACACGGTGTAGTCCCCGCCGGGAGGGACGGCGCCCGAGACGCGGACGGTGTTCCCGTCCAGCGTGGCGGAGAGGCCGGCGCCAGAGGAGCTCGGCCCCGACACGAGGTTCGCATCATCGAGCACGGCGGACAGATCGTCGCTGTTCTCGACCGTCGCGTCGGCCTGGCCCGTGTTCCGGAAGTGCAGCGTGTACGTGATCTGCTCGCCCGCGGCGACGTTCCCCGAGGACGGATCCGCGGTCTTCCACTGCTGCAGCGCGGCTCCGGGGATCTGCACCTGGCGGCACGGATCCGAGGGATCCTGGGCGAGCTCCACCGGGAGGCACGCCACGTTCACCAGCTGCTTGGTGCCGCCCTTGTTCGCGTCGTATTCGACGTCGTAAGAGACCGTCACCGAGTCGCCGGCTGCCAGGGGTCCCGACCACGACAGGGCATCCCCGTCACGCGCCGGGGTGCCCGAGGACGCCGTCAACGATCCATCCACGAAGTCGCCGTCATCGAGCACGTCTGACAGGTCATCCTCGAATGAGGCGGGGTTGCTCGCCGTCGCGTCGCCCGGCCCCTGGTTCGTGATCGTGATCTGGTAGTTCACCGTGCCGCCGTTGGTGGGCAGCTCGGAGGTGCTCGAGGTTTTGGCGATCGTGAGCTTCGGGAGTTCCGTCGTCGTCGATGCGCAGTTCTCTTCGCCGGAGGACAGCGCCTCCGGAATGCAGGCGGTGTTCAGCACCGTCCCGTCGCCGGCGTTCGTCACGGTGACCGAATAGGTGATGGTCGCCGTTTCGCCGGCGAGCAACGGACCTGACCAGCTGATCTCGGTGCCGTCGAGCGTGGGCGTTGCACTCGTGGTTCCCTCCGAGAAGGCGATCGCGAGGTCGTTGTTGAACGTCGCGTCGTCGAGGATTCGCGTGAGATCGTCGGTGAAGGAGGCAGGGTTGGCGGCCGTGAAGTCCGCCTCGCTGGTGTTGGTCAGCGTG
The DNA here is from genome assembly GCF_002982315.1 of Leucobacter massiliensis. Classification (GTDB taxonomy): domain Bacteria; phylum Actinomycetota; class Actinomycetes; order Actinomycetales; family Microbacteriaceae; genus Leucobacter; species Leucobacter massiliensis. Next base: position 515,444 of record NZ_MWZD01000017.1, read on the forward strand.
ATCTCGTAGTCGACCACGTCACCGACGGCGGAGTCCGCACCCGCGGACGAGGTCTTGGCGATCGACAGGCCTGGCGCGCAGGATCGGGTGTCGTCCGTGTTGTTCTCCGCGTTCGGATCCTCCTCGTTGCCGAGAACGGAGGCGCCGTTCACGATGCACTCGGACGGGTTCGCGTTCGCGTCCGCTTCGATCCGGAAGGTGATCGACTGGTCCACCCCCAGGCGGCCGCCGCTCACCGTCACGTTGGAACCGGAGATGTTGGGCGTGACGTTGCCGATCACGGTCGGGTTGGTGAGGCCGGCGGGGAGCGAGTCGGTCACGGTCCATCCGCTGGAGACGCCCTCGCCGTTGTTGGTCACCCTGACGTCGTAGCTGATCCGGTTGCCGGGGGTGAAGGACGCCGGTCCCGTCTTCGAGATCGAGAGGTCGGCCGGGAGGCCCGGAATCGCGGTGCCGTCGTTCAGCGAGGAATGGGGACCGTCGACTCCCGGGAACACGGTGAATGTCGGGTTGTTCGAAGCCGCGTTCTGGATTGCGAGCTGGAAGACGTCACCCGAGCCGTTGTCCGAGAAACCCAGGTTCCCATTGCCGAAGGTCCAGGAGGCGCCGTATGGCGAACCGCCGGCGGGCAGCGTATTGGGGAACGTCCGGACCTCACCCGTGGTGAAGTTGTAGCGGAAGAGCGTGCCCGTGGCGTCCGCGCCCCATCCGAAGCCGTCTTTGAACGAGAAGTCGAATGCCCCCAGATTCGCCGAGAGGGTGATGGTGCGCTGCGCGCCGGTGGCGACATTGATCGCGAGGACGGAAGACTTCTCCGCGGTCCCGACGTAGAAGAGTCCGTCGGCCGGGTTGAACGCGCCCGAGTAGAAGGCCGTAGTGCCGTCGGGGTGGCGATACACCTGGGTGCCTACGCGCTGGGTGACGCCGTCCTGGCCCACGCGTACCAGAGCGCCGAAGGGAAAGGCGGTGGTTGCGCTGGAGGCGCCGGAGACCATGCCGTAGATGTAGTTGTCCGCCGTGTTGAAGCCGATGGCGTTGTAGGTCGTGACCGAGGGACCGCCTTCGTCGATGAAGGCGAACTTGCCGGTGCCCGTGGTCTCCGCTCGCTGCAGCTGCGTCGGCGTCTCCTGGGCGATGAACACGGTTGGCGCTGCCGGGCTGAAGGCGTCACCGGGTGCCGCGTGCGCGGGATCGGAGGGGGCAAGCGTGAAGCTCGCCAGGGACATGCCCGCGCCGACGACGGCGACCGCGAGGGTTCCGGCGAGCAAGCGCTTGAGAGACGTGGCTGAGCGGCGCCTCGGGAGTGACCCCGAGGGAGGCGGGTGATGCATGGACGAGCTCTTTTCTGTATTCGGTCCCGCTGCTATCGCGGGATTCGAGAAGCTCAGCCCCCACACCGCGTCCTCAAGGAGGTCGCAGCTCCCGCGGGCTACGTCCTCCCGGCTGATCCGTTCACTGCGGTGGCCGTGAAGATCGGCGAGACCACCGTCTCGGACAACGTCGACATCGTGAACACGCAGCAGGACGTGCCCGAGCTGCCCCTCACCGGTGCTGCAGGTCAGGCCATGCTCATCGCAGCTGCGATCGCAGCGGTCGCCATCGCTGCGGGGCTCGTGCTGGTGAACCGCCGCCGGCAGGACCTGGACGCCTAAATAGGCACGCATCTGTGTGGGTCGCGCTTCCGCGGCCCACACAGATCCGGCGTCTATCGAGCCCCTGCTCACCCAGCAAGAATCCCCATTGCCCGTCCCTCTTCCGAGGGGTGATGCAGTCGGGTGCACCCGAGTCGTTGCCTGAGCAAGCTTCGAACAACTTCGAGGAACGGAACTATGGTCACATCCAGTGTCAGAGCAGTGCCGCCGCAGGATCCGGCACCTTCGCATTCACAACGCCTGCGAGCCCGGTTGAGGAAGGTCAGTGCGGCTTCTCTGGCAGTGGTGGTTCTGGGCGGCCTCGCCGCCGCACAGCTTCCCGCGTCGGCCCAGGCTGCCACCGTCTATGAAATCGAGGGCGCGTGGGGCGAGAACACCCCGGGCACGGTCAAGACCGGTGACGTGGTCAGCACGACGTGGCGCTACAACATCAACGACGACGGTCCCGCGCCCACGAACGATCCCGTCGACAACGTCACCCTCACCTTCGCCGCACAGGGGGCGGTGTTCACCACGCTTCCCAGCGTGTGCAAGGTCGAGGGGGTCAGCCCGGCCTCGTCGATTTCTGCAGACGGCAAGACGATGACGTGCAACCTCGGAACACGGGACCAGGGCACCGCCGAACTCGTGATCACCGGGATGTCGGTGCAGGCCGTGGATGGCGAGCGCGTCACCGTGTCCGGGAGCGCGGGTGCCGCCTCCGCGGAACTGCCTCCCCTGTCCGTGACGAACGTGTTCGCGATGGATCTGAAGTTCGACGGGACGGCGACGAGTCGCCCCAGCCAGAACGGAGCGAATCAAGAGTTCGAGCTGCCGTGGTCGCTCCGGCACGGACCCAATGGACCCGCGGGTCCCGGCTCGGTTTCGTACCGCATCCAGGTCACCGACTCGCTGAACCAGGATATACAGCTCTTGGGGAGCGGCCCGTGCCAGGCTCTGGACCTCGTTTTCTCCGGGTATCCGAGATCCGATGGCGCCGCTCCTGCGGACCAGCGGGCCGCATTCCCCTCATGCACGATCACGCGCGACTCGAAGAACAACTTCACGCTCACCCTGAGCGGACTGAACTACACACAGGCGTCTTATCCGACGCAGGACGGCGCCGGGATCGACCTGCCTTCGGGCTGGAATGTGATCGCATCGGGGAAGCTCAGGATGTTCTTCTCGTACACGGCTCCGGGCAACCTCACGGTGACGGCGAGCGCGCCGACGTACACCGCCCAGAATTCCAGTGCGACCTCCGCTGACGATCCCGCGAACAATGCTCACCCGGTGAGCTACACGCGTGGCAGCGCCACCGGCGGATGGCAGCCTCAAGCCATGAGGCCGCGCCCGATCGGGAGCTACTGGGATGACACGTTCCGGCAGTTTGCCGGCGGTCCGGTCCGTCAGGGCGTTGGGGTCGTGCCGACGACGAACACCACGACGAACCAGGTGTGCACCATTCTCGACACGAAGTACGTCGAGTTCGAGCAGGCCGCCGTGGGTGTGTCCAGTGGCGGGAAAGTCACACCAGACCCGAACGTCACGGAGTGGTACTACGTGGGCGCCGACCCCCTGGTGAATCCCAGCAGCTCCTCCTACAACCCGAACGGATTCAACTGCGATACCGGCTGGGGAACCAGCGACTGGGTCTCCACTCCGCCGGCAGATCGAAGCCGCGTGAAAGCCGTCCGCGCTGCTATCGGGAACCAGAGCGGCTTCGACATGACCGGTCGTGAGTTGGTGATGTTGTATGTCGACTCGAAGATCAAGGCAGGAGTCCCAGAAGGCCAGGACATCTGGGAGTGGGGGTCGTACAAGCTCGGTTCGGACGCCTGGGTGTCCCCGCAGCGAGAGATGGACCCGGCGAAGAAGCCGGCCTACGGCACAGCCACACCGAACTCTCGCTACCCCTTCACCGGAGCGTTCCGGGACGTCATGCGGGTGATCGCAGCCCAGCCCACCATCACTAAGGAAGTGGATGCGAGCGAGACGATCCCCGGCGCAACGGTCACCTACACGCTGCGCTACCGCGCTGAAGGAGCGACGAACATCACCGTGCCCGGCTACAAGGTGGTCGATACCCTCCCGGCGGGGATGAGCTTCGTGCCCGGCAGCGCTTCAGTGGCTCCGAGCTCGGTGAGCGGGCAAACCCTCACCTGGGACTTCGCAACCGTCAACACGAATACGGACTACGTCATCACCTTCCAAGCGACGATCCCGGGCACCGCCGTTCCCGGAGCGAAGATCGTGAACTCCGCCGCTTCGAGCATCGGCCAGCACCGGGCAACAGCGAACGCCACGACCACGATCCGCGAGAGCGGGCTGACCCTCCTCACCAAGACTGCGGAGCACACAAAGGTCCCCCACCAGGATGGCACCGCACAGGACTCGTGGACGGTGCGAATCACCTCAGCAGACGTCAGGCCGCAAGCGTTCACGGACACGATCGATGTGCTCCCCTACAACGGTGACGGCCGGGGAACGCAGTTCTCCGGTGACTACCAGCTGAGCGGACCGGTTCAGGCGGTCGCCGGCGCTACCGTCTACTACACCCGGGCCGACCCCGCGACGCTGAAGGCCGACCCTGCGGACCCGGCGAATGGAGCGGCGAACGACCCGAGCGGGAATACGGCGGGTTGGGATACCACGTTCATGCCCGACGCGACGGCAGTGCGCGTCATCGGGCCCGCGCTGGCACCGTCCGCACAGCAGGAGTTCACCATCCCCGTGATCACCGCGGGGGCAGCAGCTGAAGACGTCTACGTGAATGTCGCAGAGGCGCGTGCTGAGCGGACCAAGCTCAAGATGCGTACCTCGAGCAGATTCGAGATCGCAGCAGTCAATTCGATCGCCCTGAAAAAGTACGTGCAGGACTCCGCCGGGGAATGGCACGACGCGCAGAACGTGGACGACTACCCCACCCGCTACGCGGGGGAGACGGTTCGGTACCGCCTGGTCGTGACCAACACGGGCGACCAAGCGCTCACCGATGTGCGGATCACGGATGACCGGGTGGATCTCGCCTCCCTGAAGCCACTGCCGGACGGCCTCGCGGCCGGGGCCGTGATCCCGGAGCTCCTTCCTGGCGACGACAACGCGGTCACGATCGAGTACTCGATCGTGCTGGGCGACGAAGCCGCTGGCGGGCCGCTGATCAACAACGCGTGCGCGATCCCCGCAGACACGGAGGTCGATGAATCCTGCGATCCCGCAGGGATCAAGGTCGACACCTCGGCGCTCTCGTGGGAGAAGGTGAACGCGGGAGACACGACCGAGCATCTCGCTGCTTCGGAGTGGTCGCTGGTGCGAGTCGATTCGAAGGGCAGCCCGATCGGCTCCCCGATCGCGGTGAAGGATTGCATCGCAGACACGGCCGCCGGGTGCCGTGATGCCGATGTGGATCCGGAGCCGGGGAAGTTCAGGATCACCGGGCTCACTGCCGGGGACTATGTTCTGACGGAGACGCGCGCCCCCGCGGGGTATGTTCTCGACGACACGCCGCGTCAGATCACCGTGCGCGGTGAAACGGCGTTCGAAGTCCCCATCGAGAATGTGCAGTCGGAGGTTCCGCAGTTGCCGCTCACCGGAGGGACAGGGACGTTTGCGATCTTCCTCGGGGCTGGCGGTGCCGGTCTGGTGATCGCGTTCATTCTGTGGGTGCAGCGGCGTCGCTCTCGCGTGGTCGCCGGCTAGGAGAGCACGCGCCCGCGATGGAGGGGCGGGGTGAGTGTCGATCATGACACTGATCCCGCTCCTTCAGCGCACTGAGCGGGGGAAGCGTCTAGGCTCGGTACAGACGTCGAGTATGACGTCGCCCGCCAGGCGCAGGGGAGCTGGCCTGGCGGGCGAAGTCGGGCGCAACAGGGAATCTGAACGACAGAAGTGTGGCTTCAAGATTATGTTGCTCCTGGCGAGTGCCTGTCGGGGAGTTCAGCCACTCAGAAACATAGACACGAGCGGTCCTGGATTTCTGACGGAGGTTCCGAAGTACCTTGACGAATACGATCCGCCCTGCGATGAGGGCGAATAGCGTGCATGCGGCACGGGCGCGCAGTGCGCGGGTGCAGCGGTGAAGAGTATCGCGGTTGCTGCGGCATCTGACATGGTGCTGGTCGAGCTGGCCCGCAGCGGAAACATGGACGCGTACGGGGAGTTGTGGCGGCGGCACCACTCCGCGTTGCTCGTTGCGGTGCGGTGCTTCACCGGCTTCGACGCCGACGATGTCGTGCAGGAGACGTTCCTTCGCCTGCTGCAGCAGCTCCAGGAGGGTCGCGGCCCGGAGACCGCGTTTCGCGCCTATGCGATTATGACCGCCCGCAATGTTGCCAGAAACATGGCCCGCAGCCGGAGCGGTGACGAGATCACCGGTGTCGAAGACCACGTCTTCGATGCGCGGGCCACGGACATGCCGGACACGGCGGATACGGTGCTGAAGAGCGCATTCACGCAACAGGTGTTCTCGTCGCTGCCGACACGGTGGCAGGAGGCGCTCTGGTACCGGGAAGTCGAGGGGCTCCAGGTCCAGGAGCTGTCCGTTTACCTGGGTATGAGCGACAATGCGGCGTCCGTGCTCCTGAAGCGTGCCCGTGAGGGGTTCAAGCAGGCGTGGATCGCTGCGAACCTCGAAGCTGCATCTGGCCTATCCGCCGACTGCCGATGGGTGGTGGAGAGACTCCCGCAGTTCGTTCGGGGAAAGGCCACTGCGCGAGCCGAGCGGAAGCTAGCCGAACATTTCGAGAACTGCACCAGATGCGCGGTGCTCTCCAGCGAGGCCGAAGGTGTGCATGAGCGTCTGGCGATGGTGCTCCTTCCCGCCGTGTTCGGCGGTGCCGCCTTCACTGGGTATGCGGCATGGCTGCAGTCGGGGGCCGCGCCGGCGGCGGCTGTGGCATCGGGGAGCGCGCACGCCGGGCAGGCGGGTTCTCTCGTCGGGAGCAGCGCGGCCAAGGCTGCGGTGGCGCCGCTGGCGGTGCTGTCGGTGGCGGCGCTGGCGGCTTCGATCGTGTTTTCAGTACCGCTCGATTCGCAGAGCCCAGGCACGCTGCACGCAGAGGACGCCCCCGTTCGGTATGCGGAGACGCTTGCGGACAGCGATGGCCACGAGGATGCCCGCACGGCTGAGGACCGGGATCCTGCGAGCGGCGCGGACGGGGCAGCTGCTGGGCCTGCTGAGAGCACGGGGGAGGACCCGGTCGACGACGCGAAGGCGGGGGCGGGCGAGTCTGCGGCGGCGGATGCTGCGGACGCCGACGGCGCGGCCGACTCGCTGACTGAAGCCCCGCCGAGTGCCCCGCCTCAGCTGACAGCCACCCCGGCAGACGGGATCGAGGTCGGCGTCTATCCACGGCTGCTCGGTGAGGGCGCTCCGCATGCGACCGTGCATCTGGCCATGGTGAATCAGAACGGGCAGGCCGCTGAGGATACGGTTACTGCGGACGCTCAGGGCCGCTGGGCGTACACGCCCACACAGCTCATGGGTCAAGTGACCGTTACGGGCTATCAGGAGTACTCGTTCTCGGGGGAGAGCCGCCAGGATGGCGTGGTGCATCTGGGCGTCTATGACGTCGGTTATGGTCTCGACATTCAGGTGGATGCTTCCGGGCCAGGGCAGACTACGATTCGCGTGAGCGGCCTCTCAGCACCCACGAAGAATCAGGTGGTGAATGTGGAATCCACCGCCCAGGGCATGCTCGCTCAGCAGGTCCCCGCCACGGCGCCGGGCGAAGTGCTCATCATCGTCGCCTACGCGCGTTCAGCGCTCGGTGATCTCCGGTTCTGGCAGGGAGCGACATCCGAGGGCCCGAGGCGAACCTGGTGGCGGACCCTGGAGCAGTAGGCGCGCATTGCAGCATCAGCTCACCGTCGCGTCGAGCACCGCCCCCACGATGTCTCCATTCCATGGCCCGCTACAGCCCAGGCAGGCCGTCAATGCTGAGCGTGTTCTTCTCCCGGCGGTAGTCCTCCATCCCCGCCGGCCCCTTTTTTTCCGCATGGAGCCGAATGAGGTCGCGTTCCTCGCGCATATCCATGATCGGCACTCCCCACCCGCAAGAGTCGCTGATCCTGGTCACGTCTACTGTGATGACGGCGCGCGTGCTCGGGTTGTCCGGGTGCCGATCGACAACCTCATCGAAACCAGGATCGCCGGGGAGCAGAACGGAACCATTCCCATGGAGTCGCACGATCCGAGGGCGGCTGTCGAACGACAGGAACATCAGACAGATGCGTCCGTTCTCGCGAAGGTGCGCGATTGTCTCGACTCCGCTGCCGGTGTAGTCGACCCAGGCGACGCGGCGCGGGCCGAGGACGGATAGCGTGTCATGACCGCGGGGAGATACGTTCACATGCCCGTTCTCCGCGAGCGGTGCGGTGGCGACGAACCAGAGTGGTTGAGCCTCGATCCAGGAGGCCAGCCTGGCGTCGATTTCCTCGAAGAGCTTGCCCATGACTCGACAGTAACGGTTGCGAGCGTCGGGGGCATTCGTTTGTAGCTTCTCGCAACCGCTCGAACTGATCGTCAGCCGGTGCGGCTCGTCCTGGATTGACCGGCCGAGCTGCACCGTAGCGTCAGGACCGGCAGCCGTGCGGCGATCGACCGCCACGAACACTTCGTCCCTTGATGCGTTTGAGGATCTGGGGGAAAATCCACGACCGCACGGTGTGAAGAGGCTCTCCGGCGAGCAGACCGCATGGCATATCCATATTGGCGAGTACGAAAGGGCCGCCGCCTGATGGTCACGCCGACAGTCGGGTCACGGCGTGGAAGAATGAAGCGGTGTACTTGGAGACCCGATTGCCCTTGGGCTTGACCCTGTGGCAATCGCGGAGCGACTTCGGGTCCATGGTTCCGGCTGATGGATGCACCGACCTCATCGTGCGCGACGGTCAGCTGGTCGTTGCAGGGCCGTCAACCCGATGGATCGCCACGAGTAGCGATGGCGACAGTGGATCGGTGGGATTGAGGCTGCCCCCGGGTTTCGCTGGTGCTGTGCTGGGAACGAGCCCCGTCGACCTGGTGGACCGTGCAGCAGCAATTGAGGATCTCATACCTCACGACGCCGCCGCCGGCCTGCGCGCGGCGATGCTTCCCGTCGCCCGAGACCCTGGCCTGTCCGACGCGCTCTCCGCCCGAGTTCTCGATCGCATGGCCACGCCCCGTCGACGTCTGAACTTCATTCGGCATGCAGCGGGGAGAGCCGCATCGGTGCGCACAGTCGCCGCTGAGCTGGGAGAGTCCGAGCGAACGTTCCGCCGACGCATGCTCTCGGATTTCGGTTACGGATACGCCACCCTCGTCCGTATCCAGCGGGCCGCCAACGCTCGACACCTCCTTGAGCGAGGAGCCAAACCCTCGGAGGCTGCTGCCACAGCGGGTTTTGCCGACCAGGCGCACCTCACCCGGGAGTTTCGCAGACTGGTCGGCATCACCCCCGCTCAGTTCGCCGGGAGCTCGGCGTAGAGGTCGACGGAGTTTCCGTCTGGGTCGAGGAGGGTGGCGTATCGCTGGCCCCAGTGGGCGTCCCACGGCTCGACATGCGCGGTGTGGCCTGCTTCGACCAGCGCCGCGAACGCCGCATCCACTGCGGCCGGAGAGCCCTTGTCGAACGCTAGGGCGATGCGATGTCCGCCCGAGCCCGGCATGTAGGTGGGATCGAAGTCACGGATCGTTTCGACAGTGTCCCAGGCGAGGGTCACCCCGTCATCGAGCTTGGCGTCCACGTGCGGTGCCGTGTCTTGACCTTCCTCGATTGGTACGCCGAGGGACCTGTAGAAAGCAAGGGAGGAGCCCATGTCACGGGTGACGATGCCGATGAAGCCGAGTTTAAGTGTCATGCAACCAAGCTACGAGCCAGACGTCAGCCGATCTTGAACAGAACGGCCACCAGCCTCAGACATGCCTGAGGCCCGGGCGGTTGCAAGCTCATCCCAGCGCGTCGTGGCTCGCGGCGTGAGCATTCCCCGCGTCATCGACCAGGACGGCCCCGGGTCCAGGACGGCCCCCGGCCTGAGCCCGCCGTAGCCGAGCCCGATCATCTCGCGGCCGCCCGTTTTCTTCTGGACAGCGTCACTGAGCACCTGCGTGACCGCGGCGTCTCACGGGAGGGGCACCATTTCTTAGGATCGGAAGTGGCCGTGTTGCCGTGCCTCCTGGGATTCACCCCGAAACGGGGAGGGGCGTCTGCGTGGGTCAGTGCATGGCGACCACGTTCTCGCCAGGGTCACCGAGCTGCGGCTTATGGATGAGCAAGAGCGCGGCCACGGCGGCAACCGCCATGACGACTGACGTACCCATGAACACCGCGGAGTAGCCGGACACGAGAGCTTCGGGCGTCTGACCGCCAGCAGAAGCAGCCACGTAGAGGTTTGTGAGGATAGCGAGCCCGATGGCGCCGCCGATCTGGTTGGTGGCGTTGGCCGCGGCAGCGGCAGCGCCGGCATCCTCGGGGCGTACCTGTGAGAGGGCAAGATTCTGCGCGGGGATGAAGATAGCGGCCATCCCGACACCAAGGACGATCAGCCCAGGCAGCACCTCGCCCCAGTACGAACCCGCGACAGAAATGCGCGCGAGAACAACACCGCCGATGGCTGCGACGATCGGGCCGGCGACCAGAAGCGGCTTCGGGCCGATCCGGTTGACGAGTCGCAACAACAGCGGGATCGATAGGCCGATGGTGAGCGCGAGGGGCAGCGTGGCAACGCCGGCGATCAGCGGTGCCATCCCGAGGACTTGCTGCAGGTGGAAGGTGAGATAGAGCGAAACGGTGGCCATTGTGGCGCCAGCGCAGCTTTGCACGATCAGTGCGCCACCGCGATTGCGGTCCAGCACCACTCTCAGGGGGAGGAGCGGAGCCGCAACCTTGAGCTCGATGATCACGAACGCGGTGAGGAACGCGAGGGAGATCGCGACGAACAGCAGTGCGCCGCCCTCAATCCAGCCGCTCTCTGCGAGGGTGAATCCGTACACCAGCGCGCTCAAGCCGAGCGCGATCGTGATGGCCCCGCCACAATCGATGGGGCCGCGTGCATCGGCTCGGCTTTCGCGCAGCGCCAAGGACGCGGCAGTGACGGCGGCGGCCGCGACGGGGACGTTGATGAGCAGGCACCAGCGCCAGTCGGTGAATTCGGTGAGCGCACCTCCGAGCAGGATCCCGACCGCTGCGCCGCTTGAGGTGATGCCGCCGAGCACGCCGAAGGCGATGTTTCGGGCCTTGCCGGACGGGAATGTCACGGTGACCAGCGACAGAGCCGCGGGAGCCATGAGAGCGGCTCCAGCGCCCTGCAGAACGCGTCCGCCGATCAGCATGCCGGGGCCTGTAGCCACGCCCGCGAGCAGGGAAGCGGCGGCGAAGATAATCAGCCCGAGGATGAAGGTGCGCTTGCGCCCCCAGTAGTCGGCGATCCTGCCTCCGATCAGCAGCAGGGCACCGAAGGTGAGCGCGTATGCAGTGATGATCCACTGACGGCCGTCCGCGCTCAGCTGCAAGGCCTCTGCAGCTTGGGGGATCGCGATGTTCACGATCGTGGTGTCCAGGATCACCAGTAGCTGTGCCGCAGCGAGGGTGATCAGCACCATCAAGTCTCGACCGCTGATCCGGTCTGTTGAGGGGTGCGGAAGCGTCGAGTGTGAAGTGGTCTCGGGGGGTGCGGCGGGCATGGGGGATGACCCTTTCGAGGAGAGTGATGCGGGGTTTTCAGCCCGGATCGCTCTCCGCGACCACTCCGGCATCGTGCCGGCCACCGAGGCAGCATATCAGAATCAACAGGACCATTCTGTGTCCGGTGTCCGCGCCTGGAGTGAGCGAGTTGCGAGGAAAGATGGCGCGCTGGCGATTCGAGTGGTCACTCCATGGTCGGCCGCCTGCCGATCGAGAGCGTCTCGCCCGTGGAACACAAAACCCCCGCCGCTTCCGCGACGGGGGTTTCAGGTGATTGGCGCGCCCCGAGGGATTCGAACCCCCGACCTTCTGATCCGTAGTCAGATGCTCTATCCAGCTGAGCTAGGGGCGCACATCGGCTTCCCGACCAGAAAGACATTACACGAGCGGTGGGGAAAAGGAAAATCGCGGTCGCCCGGGCGCGTCAGTGCCGGGCGCCCGCGAGAACCGGCGGGCCGCGCGCACGGCCGGATACATGGCCGGGTGCTTCGAGCGCCAGGCGGCCGCGTGCCGGTACCCTGGATCGCGTGCCCGACACGATCACTGAGCAGGCGGAACCGAGCGGTCCGCAGAGCCCCCACCCCGCCGAGCTCGAACGCGCGCGCCGCCTGATCCGCGAGGTGCCCGACTACCCCTCGCCCGGGATCCTGTTCCGCGACATCGCGCCCCTGCTCGCGGACGGCCAGGCGCTGCGTGCCACCGTCGAAGCGCTCATCGCGCCCTTCCGCGGCGCCTTCGACGTGGTCGCCGGGCTCGAAGCGCGCGGCTTCTTGCTGGCGGGCCCCGCCGCCTACGCGAGCGGGACCGGGCTCATGCCGATCCGCAAGGCCGGCAAGCTGCCCCGGCCCGCCGCCAGCGCGAGGTACGCGCTCGAATACGGCACGGCCGAGATCGAGGCGCACGACGATCTGCCCGCCGGGTCGCGCGTCCTGCTCATCGACGATGTGCTCGCCACCGGCGGCACGCTGATCGCCGCCCGGACCCTGCTCGCAGAGCTCGGCTATGTCACCGCCGGAACGGCGATCCTCTTCGAGATCGACGGGCTCGGCGGCCGCGAGGCCTTCGGTGATCCCGCCTTGCACACCGTCTTCCACAGCTGAGGCGGTGCCATGATCGCGCGCAGGGACTTCGCACCGCCGTGGCGGAACGCATGAGACGGGGACGGAGACGGGGGCCGCGGCGGGGAAGCGAACCCGGGTTCGACCCCTTCGATCTCGCCGGCTCCGACCCGGAACTGCTGAACTCGGGCCGCATTCCCGACCCGCAGCCCGCCCACACGCCGCTGTTCGCGTGGCTCGCCCGGATCCTCACCGCCGTGGAGGCGCGTCTGCGAGCGCGCGGGGACGCGACCGTGCGCAACGCGATCCGGGCGCTCTGGGCGATCGTCGCACTCGTCGGAGCCTTCCTCCTCGTCGGCCCGATCGTCAACGAGCCGCTCGACATCGACGATGTGCTCGCCTCGGCGAAGATCGACGAGGTGGACTGGATCGCCAGCGACGCGCGGATCGACTACGCCGTCTCGCGCGACCCCGGCGGCCGCTTCGCGGTGACCGGCACCGAGCATTACACGGCCAACTTCACGAACGGCCCCGAGGCGCGGATCGAACGGGTCTTCCCGACCGAGTTCCAGGGGCGCGACACCGGCTTCGAACTCAGCTCCGCAACCGTCGACGGGCAACCCGCAGAGGTGGAACTCCGGCGGGGCGCGACCGTGACGCGCGTGCTGATCTCCCCGCCCGGCGGGGAACGCTTCGAGGGTTCGAGCGAGATCGAACTCTCCTTCGCGCTGCGCGATCTCGTGACCGAGAAGCACGACGACGCAACCGGCACCGAAGTCGAGCGGTGGTCCTGGGATCTGCTCGGCGCGAGCTGGCCGCAGGCCACGAAGGGCCTCGCGGTCTCCGTGACGCTGACGCCGGAGCTCGACGCGGCGCTGCTGCGCGCGCCGCGGGCCCATGTCGGCTGGCTGCTCATCGGCGGCACGGCATGGCTCAGCCCCGAGGCCGAGACCGCGGAGGGCGTGCGCTACGCCTTCACCAACGACGACACGCTGCCGCCCTACCCCGACCTCGTGATCGACCTCAGCTTCGAGCGGGGCACCTTCACCCTGCCGGCGACGACGGCCCTGTTCTGGTGGCAGAGCTGGGGGCCGCTGCTGCCGCTCGCCGTGCTCGGCGTCTTCGCGCTGTTCGCCCTGGCGGCCCGTCGCGTGGTGTGGGCGGACAGCGCGGGTGAGCCGTGGTATCTGCCGCGCGCCGAGCCGCCCGACGAGCTCACCGCCGCGGAGGCCGCGCAGCTGCGCCAGCGGCCCTGGCATGCGGAGCTGATCGACGCGCTGAGCCGGGGCGTGCCTCCTCGGCCCGGGCGGAAGCGGCGCAAGGAGCGCGCCGAGCCCCCCTCTCGGCAGTGGCTGACCGCGGTGGCGCGAGCAGGCATGCGTGCCGGCCGGCTCGGCAACCTCCCGAGCGTGCTGCGCCGACAGGCGCGCTGGGATCGCGACGACCGGGCCGTCGCGGCCGAGCTGCGCTGGGTGCCGGACAGCTACGTGCGCGACAGCTTCATCTTCGGTTCCCTCGCCATCGCCCTGCTCCAGTGGGGGCTGCTGCGGCAGCTCTCGCATCAGGTGATGCTCACCGTCGTCTGGTGGCCGGCGCTGTTCGTGCTGTGCTCCACGGTGCTGGCACTTCTCACCGTCTGGGCGGTGTGGCGACCGCGGCCGCTGACCCGCGCGGGTGCGCTCGCGATGCAGCAGCTGAAGGGGATCGACGCCTACGCGCGCGCGACGCGGCTCGTGGACCGCGGCCCCGTCGACGATCCGCTGCTGCCCTACGCGCTGCTCGGCGTCGGCCCGCGGCGCGGGGGCCGGGGCGTCGCCCGCCTCGCCGCTCAGGAGTCCGGCGACCGCTGGCTGTGGCGCGGCTGGCGCACCGAGCACTTCGTCTCGATGCCGGCGATCCTGGCGCTGCTGCTCGCCCTCGCGACGCTCGCCGCCGCGATCTTCACCGTCTCCACGCGACCCTCCCCCTACGAGCAGGCCGAGTTCGTCACCTGGCCGAGCTCGAACGCCCCCGGCGCGATCTGGGCGCAGATCGAGGGTTTCGACATCGCGGCGGAGCTGGATCGCGACGAACAGGCGGGCGCCCGGCTGAGCGTGACCGAGCGACTGCGGGTCCGGTTCACGCCCGGCGGCTCCTCGGTGCCGCAGCTCGCGCGGGAATGGCCGCGCGAGCGGCTCGGGCAGAGCCTCGGCCTCGCCGTCGAATCGGTGCGGGTGGATGGCGAGGAGGTGCCCTTCGCGGAGACCGCGGGGGCGCACACCACGGCGATGGTGACGCGGATGTCGGAGGTGCGCGACGGGCCCTCCGACGTCGAGGTCCGGTACACGCTGTCGAGGCCCGTGGTCGACGCGCCGGACGGGCCCGACTCGCAGCAGCAGTTGCGCTGGGCCGCAGCGCTCGGCTTCTGGGAGGACAGCTACTACACGAACCCCGCCAACCCCTTCGACGGCAGCGCACCCGTCCGTCCGCTGCGCGTCGAGCTCACGGTGGCCCCCGAGCTGGTCGCGGAGATCCGGACCGGCGGCTGGATCGCCTCGGACCGGGACGCGGAACGGGTGCCCGCCGAGCGTGGCAACGGGTTCCGGCCGTGGGTGTCCGAGCAGCGCGTGTATCTCGGGGAGGGCCTTGAGGACTCCGTGCTCCATGATCTGCGCATCGGCGAGGAGCGGAACGGCGGCGACGGATCGCTCATCGTCTCGCTCGACGCGGACGCGGTGCAGTCACGCGTGGCCGAGGACCTGGGCTCGGAGACCCCCGCCGGGCCGTGGGGAGTGTCTGAGGAGATCAACGCGGGCCTCGAGAAGTACGAGCTGGACCTCACCGGGGACCTCGGCGCGGTGCTGAACTTCCCCGCAGGCACCTTCTCGAACGTGGACGTGGACGGCTACGAGCGGTATCGCAGCGCGTATCAGCTCCCGTACGCGACGGTGCTCGCCTTGGCCGGGGCGGTGGCCGCAGCCTCGGCGGGGACCTTCGTCTTCGCGCTGCGCCTGCGCCGGCGCGCGAGCGCTTCGCTGCGCACCATCGCCTTCGGCGCGATCCCGCTCGCCGCGGCGGCGCAGTGCGTGCTGTTCTGCTGGGCGCTCCTACCCATGCCGGGCGGTGATCAGCGCATCTGGGGCGGGGTGTGGCTCGGTGCGCTGATGCTGACGGGGGTGTTCGCGCAGATGATCATGGTCGGCAGGAGGAGCGGCACGGTGCAGAATGGTCCCCATGACGCACCATGACCCGTCCGCCGCGTTCTTCGCCGCCCGCGACCAGCTGCTCGCGCTCGCCGGCGATCCCGCCCGCGCCCGCGCCGAGTTCCGCTGGCCGGAGGTCGGCCCCGACTTCAACTGGGCGCACGACGTCTTCGACCGCATCGCAGAGGGGAACGACGCGACCGCGCTGCACATCGTCGAGCAGGGCGGCGGCGAGACCGTACGGAGCTTCGCGCAGCTGAAGCGGCGCTCCGACCAGGTGGCGCAGTGGATGCGATCGATCGGGGCGCGACGCGGTGACGTGGCGATGCTCATGCTCGGCAACCGGGTCGAGCTGTGGGAGATCATGCTGGCCGCGATGAAGATCGGCGTGGTCATCCTGCCGACCTCGGTCGTGCTCGGCGCGCACGAGCTGCAGGACCGCGTCGAGCGCGGCAGCGTCCGGTGGGTGTTCGCCGCCGCCGAGGACGCTGTCAAGTTCGCCGAGGTGCCTGGCGACTACCGCGGGGTGGGCGTCGGCCTCGACACCGCCTCCCGTGACCATCGCGCGCAGCTCTACGACTGGCACCGCTACGAGGAGTCGAGCGCCGCCTCGCTCGCCCCCATCGCGAAGGCGACCCGCAGCACCGACCCGGCGCTGCTCTACTTCACCTCGGGCACCACGAGCCTGCCGAAGATCGTGGTGCACTCGCACACCAGCTACCCGGTGGGGCACCTCTCGACGATGGCCTGGATCGGGGTGCGGCCCGGTGACGTGCACCTCGTGATCAGCGCACCCGGCTGGGGCAAGCACGCCTGGTCCAGCTTCTTCAGCCCGTGGCACGTGGGCGCGACGATCCTGGTCGTCAACTCGCCCCGCTTCGACCCCGAGTTCCTCGTCGCCGAGCTCGACCGCCACGGGGTCACCACCTTCTGCGCGCCGCCCACCGTGTGGCGCATGCTCATCCAGCACCGCCTCGAGCGGCGGCCGCGCGCACTGCGCGAGCTCGTCTCCGCGGGCGAGCCGCTCAACCCGGAGGTGATCGCGCGCATCCGCGAGTGGTGGGGGCTCGACATCCGCGACGGTTACGGCCAGACCGAGACGACGGCGCTCATCGGCAATATGCCGGGTGACCGGGTCGTGCCCGGGGCGATGGGCCTGCCGCTCCCCGGCGTCGATGTCGTGCTCGTCGACCCGGTCACCGGCGAGGAGGCGCAGGAGGGCGAGATCTGCTTGCGGACCGACGAGGCGGACCCGGAGCCGGATCGGGACGCCGAGGCGCCCCCGCGCCTCGCGCCCGTGAACCTCATGCCCGGCTACTTCGGCGACCCCGGGGCGACCGCGCGGGCGACGGCCGGCGGGCTCTTCCGCACGGGTGACGTGGCGGTGCGCGACGACTCGGGGGTGCTCACCTTCGTGGGCCGCACCGACGACATCTTCAAGTCGAGCGACTTCAAGGTCTCGCCCTTCGAGGTCGAGAGCGCGCTGATCGAGCACGTGAGCGTCGCCGAGGCCGCGGTGGTGGGCGCCCCCGATGAGACGCGCCTCAACGTGACGAAGGCCTATGTGGCGCTCGCCGCCGGCGTCGAGGCCGACGAGCACACGGCGCACGCGATCCTCGCGCACGCCCGCGCGGCGCTGCCGCCGTACATGCGGGTGCGCCGGGTCGAGTTCTTCGAGCTGCCCAAGACCAGCTCGGGCAAGATCCGGCGGGTCGAACTGCGGCAGCGCGAGGTGTCCGCGTACGGCGAGGGGCGCCGGATCGAGACCGAGTGGCGCGAGGAGGATTTCCCGGGGCTGAAGGGCTGAAGGGCTGAAGGGCTGAAGCGGCGGGGCTGAGCGTGCCCGCATGACTGCGGCGGGCCGTGCCGGGGTGAAGTCCCCGAGCGCTTCGGGCTCGCGGCCGCTCAGCGCTGGTGAGGTCGACGCGCCGGCGCCGCGAGGAGGGCGTGGCAGCGGGCGATCCGCTCGCGCCACCAGCGCTTCCGCTCCGGCGGGGCGGCGAAGCGGTCGAGCGCGGCGCCGTCGAGCGCGGGCCGCCGCACCGCGATGGATCCCTCCCGCGGCAGCAGCGGATCCGCGGTCACGTCGCCGTCGAGCAGCGCGACCGTGCCCAGCCCGCACGCTCCGGCGAGCAGCCCCTCCGGGAGTGCGGAGGCGAGGCGCAAGCCCATCGCGATGCCCGCCGAGGTGTCGAGCGCGCTCGACACGACCACCGGCAGGCCCGCCTCCGCCACGATGCTGAGGGCGCGCCGCACCCCGCCGAGCGGCTGCGCCTTCACGATGAGCAGGTCCGCGGCCCCCGCGCGCGCCACCGCGAGCGGGTCGGCGGCCTTGCGCACGCTCTCGTCGGCGGCGATCCGCACGGTCGGGGCGGAGCCGGAGTCGCCGGCCACCTGGCCCCGCGTCTGCCGCCGCACCTCGGCGAGCTCCGCCACGGTCGCGCAGGGTTGCTCGGCGTAGTCCAGCTCGAACTCGGCGAGCGCGCGCAGCGCCGTCGCCGCCTCCGTGACCGTCCAGCCGCCGTTCGCGTCGACGCGGACGCGCGCTTCCGGACCCAGCGCCTCACGGACGGCGCGCACGCGGGCGACGTCGTCGGCGAGCGACTGCCCGCGCTCGGCGACCTTCACCTTCGCGGTGCGGCAGCCGGGGAAGCGCGACAGGATCGCGGGCACCTCGGCCGCTGGGACCGCGGGCACCGTCGCATTCACCTCGATGCGCTCGCGCAGGACGGGCGGCTGCTCGGCCCAGCCGAAGTCGAGCGCCGCGGCGAGCCAGGCGGACGCCTCCGCGTCGCCGTACTCGGGGAACGGGGAGAACTCGCTGGCGCCCTGGGGGGCGTCGAGGATGGCGGCTTCGCGCACGGTGATGCCGCGGAAGCGGGTGCGGGTGGGGATCGCGACGACCCGGGTCGCCGCCAGCACCTCGGCCAGCGGCGGGACCGGATCCTGCTCTCTCATGCCTCGATCCTCCCACGCCCCCGCCTCGCCGGGGTGTCCTTGCGGGGGCTCCCGGCACGGGGGGATGATGGGCCCATGCAGCAGGAACCATCCGGGGGAGCCGAGCGGGGTGCGCGGACGGCTCGCGAGGGGGAGGAGCGCGCGGGCCGCGATGCCGGATCCCTCGCGGACGGCTCCCATCCCGGCGAGCCCCACGACAACCGCCTGGGCCAGCGCCTCAACTGGCTGCGCGCCGGGGTGCTCGGCGCGAACGACGGGATCGTGTCCACCGCCGGCGTCGTGATCGGCGTCGCGGGGGCCGCGCCCGGCAATGTGATCGCGATCGCGACCGCGGGCGTGGCGGCGCTCGTCGCCGGGGCGTTCTCGATGGCGGGCGGCGAATACGTGTCGGTGAGCACGCAGCGCGACACGGAGCGCGCGATGATCCGGAAGGAGATCCGCGAACTGCGCGAGGAGCCGAAGGAAGAGCTCGAGGAGCTGGCCGGCTTCTACCGGCAGCGGGGGCTCTCGCCGGGGCTGGCACGGCAGGTCGCGGAGGAGCTCACCGCGCACGACGCGCTCGCCGCGCACGCCGAGGTCGAGCTGGGCATCGACCCGGAGGAGTTCACGAGTCCCTGGGCGGCCGCCTTCTCCTCCTTCGTGTCCTTCACGGTCGGGGCGCTCATCCCGCTCGTCATGATCCTGCTCCCCCTCGGCGAGCACCGGGTGTGGGCGGCGGCGCTCGCGGTGGTGATCGGGCTGCTGCTGACCGGGTGGATCAGCGCGGCGCTCGGGCAGGCGCCGCGTCTGCGCGCGATCCTCCGCAATGTGCTCATGGGTTCCGCGACGATGGCGGCGACGTACCTGATCGGGATGGTGTTCGGGGTGGCGGTGTCGTAGCGGGTGCGGGGCCGGGCGGAGCGGGCTGCGGCCGCGGCTAGGCTGGGGCCATGACGCAGCAGGATCACCCGGTTTCAGAGCTCTTCGATCCGGCCGAGTGGCAGCTCGCCCCCGGCGCGGAGGGGTACACCGACCTCACCGCGCACCTCAGCCGGGACGGCCGCATCGCGCGCATCGCCTTCGACCGGCCGGAGGTGCGCAACGCCTTCCGCCCGCACACCGTCGACGAGCTGTACGACGCGCTCGACCGGGTGCGGGTCAACCCGCGTGTGGGGGTGGTGCTGCTGACCGGCAACGGCCCCAGCCCGAAGGACGGCGGCTGGGCGTTCTGCTCCGGCGGGGATCAGCGCATCCGCGGCCGCGACGGCTACAAGTACTCGGACGACGAGACGGGCGTCGGTCCGGAGGCTGCGGCGCGTGCGGGGCGCCTGCACATCCTCGAGGTGCAGCGGCTCATCCGCTTCATGCCGAAGGTCGTCATCGCGCTCGTGCCGGGCTGGGCCGCGGGCGGCGGGCACTCGCTCAACGTCGTCTGCGATCTGACGATCGCGAGCCGCGAGCACGCGCGCTTCAAGCAGACCGACGCCGATGTGGGCTCCTTCGACGCCGGCTACGGCAGCGCCTACTTCGCCCGGCAAGTGGGGCAGAAGAACGCGCGGGAGGTGTTCTTCCTGGCGCGCGAGTACGACGCGGACCGCGCCCGCGAGATCGGGGCGGTGAACGAGGTGGTGCCGCACGCGGAGCTGGAGCGCACCGGCATCGCGTGGGCGCGCACGATCCTCGGCAAGTCGCCCACGGCGATCCGCATGCTGAAGTACGCGATGAACGCCGTGGACGACGGGATCGTGGGCCAGCAGCTCTTCGCGGGCGAGACGACGCGCCTCGCCTACGGCACGGACGAGGCCGTGGAGGGCCGCGACGCCTTCCTGGAGAAGCGGGATCCCGATTGGAGCCCGTTCCCGTACCACTTCTGAGCGCGGCCGCTGCGGCTCGGGAGCCGGCTCAGCTCCCCGGCCGGGCTGTGCGCCCGTCCCCGCGCCGGCCTCGCTCCCGCGCCCGTGCCCGCCCGTGCCCCGCTCGCTTCGTGCGCACCGCGACGCGAGTACCCTGGAACGGTGACTGCGCCTAACGGACTCCGCGCCATCCCCACCGATGACCGCGCCTGGCTCATGGCCGCGCTCGCGGACGCGCTGTCGGGCGGCGCCCCGGTGCTGCCGCTCGGCCCCGGCGTCGACGCGGCGGCGGCCGCCGGGCTGCAGCGGGCCCCGCTGCCCGAGGGCACGGCCGTGGTGATCCGCACCTCGGGCTCCACGGGGATGCCCAAGGCCGTCGCGCTCAGCGCGGCGGCGCTGCGGGCCTCGGCGGAGGCGACGCACGAGGCGCTGGGCGGACCCGGCCAGTGGCTCGTGGCGCTTCCGACGCAGCTGATCTCGGGACTGCAGATGCTCGTGCGGTCCGAGCTCGCGGGGGTGGCCCCGGTGTTCGCGGCCGCGGGATCGGATGGTCCGGGGGCGGAGGGCGCGGGATCGCCGCGCGGCGGCTTCGATCCCGCGCGGCTGCTCGCCGCCGCCGAGACGATGGAGCACGAGCGCCGCTACGTGTCGCTGGTGCCCGTGCAGTTCTCGCGCCTCCTCGACCTCGCCGAGCGCGAGGCCGCCGCCGCCGAGGCGCTGCGCCGCTTCGACGCGGTGCTGGTGGGCGGGCAGGGCGTGTCGCTCGCGCTGCGCCGCCGCGCCCACGAACTCGGGGTCGCGCTGCGCCGCAGCTATGGCATGAGCGAGACCGCCGGCGGCTGCGTCTACGACGGGGTGGAGATCGGCGAGACGCGGGTGCGCATCCGCGCGGGGGAGGTGCAGCTCGCAGGGCCGACGCTCGCGCTCGGCTATGTGGGCGACGCCGCGCTCACCGCGCAGCGCTTCGTCGAAGAGCCCGGGCGCGAGGGCGAGCCGGTGCGGTGGTATCGCACGGGGGACGCCGGCGAACTGCTCGGCGGCATGCTGACGGTCACGGGCCGCCTCGACCGGGTGCTCATCTCGGGCGGCGTGAACGTCTCGCTCGACGAGGTGGAGCGCGTGGTGCGCGAGCTGCCCGGCTGGCACAGCGCCGTGGCGCTCGCGGCCCCGCACCCCGAGTGGGGGGAGCGGGTGAGCCTGGTGGTCGAGACGGAGGCGGGCGCGGCGCCGTTCGGCGCCGTGCGCGATGCGGTCCGGGACCGGCTCGGCGCCGCGGCCGTGCCCGAGTGGGCGACGGAGACGGAGCGGATCCCGCGCCTGGACGGCGGCAAGCCCGATCTCGTGGCGCTCGGGGAGTGGCTGCGGCGGCTGCGGGCGAGCTTCGCCGAGCTGCGCTCGGCGGAGGCCGGCGGCGGGGGAGCGGAGGCCGCCGGGCGGCCGCAGAGCCGGGAACGGCAGCAGGGTCAGGACGAGCGGACAGCGGAGGAGCAGCGGTGAGCACGAGGGATCGGCGCAGATCGGGCAACCCGGCGGTGCGCGCGGCGGCCGAGCGGCAGCTCGATGCGGGCGAGGCGCCGGCGATCACCTGGCGCAACTGGGTGGGCGGTGCGCGACTGCGCACGCTGCCGCTGGCGATCGCCCCCGTCGCCGCGGGCGCGGGGGTGGCGCACATGGTGCACGGCTTCTCGCTGACGCTCAGCCTGCTCGCGCTCGCCGTCGCCGTGCTGCTGCAGATCGGCGTGAACTACGCGAACGACTACTCCGACGGGGTGCGCGGCACGGATGCCTTCCGCGTCGGGCCCGCGCGGCTGACGGGCTCGGGTCTCGTCGACCCGAAGCGGGTGCTCGTCACGGCGCTCGCGTTCTTCGCGCTCGCGGCCGTGGCGGGTCTCGTGGCGGTGGTGCTGAGCGGACGCTGGTGGTTCCTGGCGCTCGGAGTGCTCGCGATCCTCGCGGCCTGGTTCTACACCGGGGGCAAGCGGCCCTACGGCTATGCGGGGCTGGGCGAGGTGATGGTGTTCCTCTTCTTCGGGCTGGTGGCCACCGTCGGCACGGTCTACCTGCAGACCGAGGTGCAGACGCAGGAGGCGTGGTACGCGGGGGCGGGCGTCGGGCTGTTCGCGGTCGCCGTGCTCGTGGTCAACAATCTGCGCGACATCCCCACCGACCGGCTCGCCGGCAAGCGCACCCTCTCGGTGCGCATCGGCGACCGCGCGAGCCGCGCGCTCTACGTCGCCTGCGTGGTGCTGCCCTTCGCGGTGCCCGCGATCTTCGGCTTCGTCAACCCGGGCATGCTGCTCGTGTGGTTCGTGCTGCTGCTCGTGCTGCCCTGCGTCCTCATCGTGATCACCGCGAAGACCCCCCGCGAGCTGATCCTCGTGCTGCAGCTCACGAGCCTCGCCGCCCTCGCCTACGGCGTGCTCCTCGGCGTCGCCTTCGCCTTCTGAGGCCCGCCCGCCCCGCCGAGTCCGCACATTCCTGCCGGCCCGATCAGGTTCATGACTTCCTCCCACGCTTCTCCCGGCGCTGGCGCCACTCCCGCGTCCGCGCCGCCCGCCGCCCCCGCGCGCCTCTCGCTGCTGCGCGGTTTCGCCCGACTCGTCCCCTTCGCCCGGCCGGCGCTGCCCCGGCTCATCGGCGGAGGCCTCGTGGCGCTCGGTGCCACCATGCTCACGCTCGCCGTGCCGCTCGTGATCCAGTGGGTGATCGACGGCCCCATCACCGACGGCGACCGGACCGCGGTGCTGTGGGGCGTCGCGGCGGTCTTCGCGCTCGGACTCGCCGAGGCGCTGCTCGTCTTCCTGCGCCGCGCGCTCCTGCTCACCCCCACCACCGAGGTGAAGCGGGGCCCGGAGTACGCTGGATGGACATGTCGAACTCCTCACGCTCGCAGCTGTGGCGCCTGGCTCCGAGCATCTACGGGCCGACGATCCTCTTCACGCTCGGCGAGTACGCGATGCTGCCGTTGATCCCGGTGCTCGCCGTCGACATGGGGGCCGGTCTCGGGCTCTCCGGGGCGATCGCCTCGGGGGTCGTGGTGGGGCAGCTCGCGGGCAACCTCCCGGCGAGCTGGGTGGTGGCGCGCTCCGGAGAGCGGATCGCGATGCTGCTCGCCGCGGGCGTCGCGTTGATCGGAGCGGCGGGGGTGGCGCTCGCGCCGAATCTCGCCGTGCTCGCGATCTCGGTGTTCGTGATCGGCTTCGCGGCCGCCACCTTCGGCCTCGCGCGGCACTCCTTCATGACGACGCGGGTGCCGTTCTCCTTCCGTGCTCGCGCCCTCTCGCTGATCGGCGGCTCCCACCGGCTGGGCCGCTTCGCGGGACCGTTCCTCGCGGCCGGGCTGCTCGCCGTGACCGGCTTCGGCGCCGCGCCGGTGTGGGCCTTCGCGGTGTGTCTCGCGCTCGCGGCGCTGCTCGTCGGCTTCGCGCCCGATCCTGAGCGGCTCGTGCCGGTGGCGGGAGCTGGCGGCGGGGCGGGCGCGCCCGCTCCGGCGGCGGGCACCGGATCGGCGGGCGCAGATCGCGGCGGCGGGATCCTGGCCGCGGTGCGCGCGGGGCGCGGGCCGCTGCTGCGCGTCGGTGGCGCGGCGGCGGTGCTCTCGGGGCTGCGCTCGGCGAAGGACGTGCTGCTGCCGCTGTGGGGCGTCTCCATCGGCATGGACGCCGCGAGCATCGCGCTCGTCGTCGGCGTCTCGGGCACGATCGACTTCGCCCTCTTCTACACGAGCGGGCAGGTGATGGACCGGTACGGCCGGCTGTGGGCGGCGCTGCCGGCGACGGTCGCGATGGCGGTGAGCTTCCTGGTCCTCGCGCTGACCCACGATCTGCCGGGCGCGGGGGCGTGGCTGCTCGGCTGCGCGATCGTCACGGGCCTCGGCAACGGGCTGTCGAGCGGGATCCTGCTGACGCTCGGCGCCGACCTCGCCCCGCGCGACGATCCCGCCCCCTATCTCGCCGCGTGGCGCACCCTCACGGACCTCGGGGGAGCGCTCGCCCCGCTCGCCGTCTCGGCGATCGCCGTCGCCTCGCTGCCGCTGTCGAGCGCGGCCCTCGGGGTGCTCGCCGTGCTCGGCAGCCTCGGCTTCGCGCGCTGGATCCCGCGCTACATCCCCCGCTCCCGCCCGCCCCGCACCCCCTGAGCCCGCCGCCCGCTTCGCGGGCGCTCCGGGCGTTCCGGGCGTTCCGAGGCTGACTGCCTAGACTGGACGCCGTCCGCGCACCCGCGCACGTTCACCGACCGAAGGACTCCCGCACCCGTGAGCACCACCGATCGCCCCGCCCCGATCCGCATCCTGATCGGCTGCGACACCTTCCTGCCCGACGTCAACGGCGCCGCCCGCTTCGCGGAGCGGCTCGCTGCAGGCCTGGTGCAGCGCGGCGAGGACGTGCACGTCGTCGCGCCCTCGGTGCGGCACAATCGCACGGGCACCTTCGTGGAGACCATCGAGGGCGAGCGCATGACCGTGCACCGCTGGGCGAGCTGGCGCTGGTACCCGCACGACTGGCTGCGCTTCGTGCTCCCCTGGCGGGCCCGCGGTTACGCACGCCGCCTGCTCGACCGGGTGCGGCCGGACGTGATCCACATCCAGTCGCACATCGTCATCGGCCGCGCGCTCGCCATCGAGGGCGCCAAGCGCGGGATCCGCATCGTGGCCACCAACCACGTCATGCCCGAGAACGTGCTCGACTTCACGCCCCCCCCCGAGAAGGCGAAGCGCGTCTTCGTGCGCGGGGGCTGGACCGCCGCCGCCCGCGTGCTGCGCCTCGCCTCGGCGGTGACGCCCCCCCCCCGCCGAGCCGCCGACTTCCTGGAGCGCAACACCCACCGCAGGGGCGTGCTGCCCGTGAGCTGCGGGCTGCGCGCCGCGAACTACACCGCCGACCTCACCCCGCGCAGCAGCAACCGGCTCGTGTTCGTGGGCCGGGTGACGCTCGAGAAGGAGATCGACGTGATCCTGCGCGCGATCCCGCGCATCGATCCCGCGCTCGACGTCAGCCTCACGATCGTGGGCGACGGCGACCAGCGCAGGAACCTCGAGAAGCTGGCGGTCGAGCTGGGGATCGCGGACCGCGTGCGCTTCACGGGCCGGGTCAGCGACGAGCAGCTGCGCGCGCAGCTCACCGGCGCGAGCGCCTTTGTGATCGCCTCGATCGCCGAACTGCAGTCGATCGCCACGATGGAGGCGATGGCCTCGGGCCTGCCGATCGTCGCGGCCGATGCGATGGCGCTGCCGCACCTCGTCCACGAGGGCGAGAACGGCTATCTCTTCCAGCCCGGCAACGACCGCGAGCTCGCCGAGCGCATCGAGCGCGTGCTGCGTCTCTCGCCCGAGGAGTACCAGCGCATGCAGCGCGCCTCCCTCGACGCTGTGCAGGTGCACGACATCGACCGGACCCTCGACACCTTCGAGGCGCTCTACCGCGGCGAGGCCGTGGCCGGCTGATGCACATCCTCGTCGTCACCGATCAGCACCCCGATTCGCTCGGCGGGGTGCAGGTGGCGATCCGCCTGCAGCGGAGGTTCCTGGAGCGGCTCGGCCACCGGGTGACGGTCGCGGCGCCCGCGCTGCACCGGCCCGGCTATGTCGCCGACGCCGCGGACCGCGAGGCGTACCTCGACCTGCCCTCGCTCCCGATCACCCGCGACCGCGAATACGGCCTGAGCCTGCCCGGCGCCCGCACCGACCGGGCCCTCGCGGGCGGCCTGCGCGGGCTGCCTCCCGTGGACCTCGTCCACGTGCAGGGCGATTTCTGGGGGGCGATGACCGGCGTGCGCGCCGCCCGGGGACTGAGCGCCGCCCGGGGGAGGCGCGTGCCGCTCGTCCTCACGATGCACAATCACGTCGACGCCGGGACGCGGGCGGTCACCCCGCTCGCGCCGCTCGCCTTCGCCGGGCTGCGCGGGTGGCGGGCGGCTGCGCTCGGGCGGCCGAGGGGTGCGGTGTCGCCGCTGGCGCGCGGTGCGTGGCGCTACCTGGCGGAGCTCGCCGCGGAGGCCGCCGCGGTGACGGCCCCCTCCCGCCACTTCGCCGAGGAGCTGGAGCGGCACGGCGTCGCCCCGGAGGTGCTCGTGACCCGCGGGGGCGTCGACGACGAGGCGATCGCCGAGGCCCGCTCGCGTCCCCGCTCGCCGCGCCCGCGCCCCCGCCTCGTGTGGCTGGGCCGCATGAGCCCCGAGAAGCGGATCCTCGAGTTCGTGGAGGCGATCGGCGAGTCGGACGTCGACGCCGACGTCGTGCTGCACGGAGCCGGCCTGCTGCTGCCCCGGGTGCGCGAGCGTATCGCGCGGCTGGGGATCGCGGACCGGGTGTCGCTCGCGGGTCCCGTGCCCTATGCCGGAGCGCTCGCCGCGATGCGCGACGCCGATGCGCTCGTGCAGACCTCGATCGGCTTCGAGACGCAGGGGCTCACCCCCTTCGAGGCGGCCGCGCTGGGCACGCCCACCGTGTTCTGCGATCCGGCGATCGCCGACGATGTCGATGTGCGTGCCGGCTGGCGCGTGCCCGGCCGCAGTGTGGCGGAGCTCGCCGCCGCGCTGCGCGACGCCGTGGCGGCGCTCGCCGGGGACCCCGCAGCGCACCGCGTCCCCGAGGCGGAGGGCCGCCGCTTCCTGCAGTCGGCCCAGACGACCGTGCTGCTCGACGTCTACGAGCGGGTGCTCGGGGGACACTGAGGCCGGCCCGGGTGCGCTGGTCCGGGGCGCCCGTGCGAGGGGGGGCGCCGGGCGCCCCCCGTGCCGGGTTCCGTCCGGCGTGCGCTCAGAGCACCTTCGAGAGGAACTGCCGGGTGCGCTCGTGCTTCGGAGCGGTGAAGACGAGCTCCGGATCGCCCTGCTCGATGATCGCGCCGGCGTCCATGACGATGACCCGGTCCGCGACCTCACGGGTGAAGCCCATCTCGTGGCTCACGATGATCATGGTCATGCCCGCGGCCGCGAGATCCTTCATGACCTGCAGCACCTCGCCGACCATCTCGGGGTCGAGGGCACTGGTGGGCTCGTCGAAGAGCATGAGCGCGGGGCGCATGGCGAGCGCACGCGCGATCGCCACGCGCTGCTGCTGCCCGCCGGAGAGCGAGCGCGGCCGCACATCGGCCTTGTCCGAGAGGCCGACGCGGGCGAGCAACTCGCGGGCGTAGGCCACGGCCTCCGACTTCTTCTCCCCCTTCACCCGCACGGGAGAGTGCCAGATGTTCTCGAGCACGGTCATGTGGGGGAACAGGTTGAAGTGCTGGAAGACGAAGCCGATGTTGGACCGCTGCTTCGCGAGCGCCTTGGCGGAGATCTCCGCGGTGCGTCCGTTCTCGCGCACGCGCTCACCGATCCGCTCGCCGTTCACGTAGATCTCGCCGCTGTCGATCGGCTCGAGCCGGTTCAGGGTGCGCAGGAAGGTCGTCTTGCCGGCGCCCGAGGGGCCGACGAGCACCACGACCTCGCCGCGCTCGATCTCGATCGAGACATCGGTGAGGATGTGCCGGTCGCCGAACCACTTGTTGATGTCGACGGTGCGCACGATCGGACCGTCCGAGGTGGTGACGGGGGCGGTGAATTCCGTGGCGGTCATGCCGTGACTCCTTCCAGCTCTGCGAGCGGGTTCTTCGGCGCGACCCGGTCGCGCTTGCTGCGGAAGCCGAAGAGGCGCTTCCACACCGATTCGGCCTTCGGCAGCCCGGCCTTCGCGTTGAGCCAGTTCTCGATGAAGGTCTGGATCACGGTCCAGATGGTGGTGAGCAGCAGGTAGTAGAGCGCGACGACGATGTAGATCTCGAAGACCTTGAAGGTCGCCGCGCTCATCGAGGACCCGACCTGGAACATCTCGGCGACGCCGATGATCGAGAGGATCGAGGTGCTCTTCATGAGCCCGTTGAAGGAGTTGCCCAGGGGCGGCACCATCACGCGGATCGCCTGCGGGACGATGATCCAGCGCATGGAGCCGAGCGGAGTCATGCCGAGCGACAGCGCCGCCTCGGTCTGCCCCTTCTCGATGGACTCGAGTCCGCCGCGCACGATCTCGGAGATGTAGGCGCTCTCGTTCAGCATGAGTGCGACGATGGCAGCCTGCACAGCGCCCTTGATGAGGATCCCGACGGTGACGTCTTCGAAGCGGAAGATGTTGGCTGCGGCGAATCCGGTGTAGATGATGACGAGCTGCACGAGCAGCGGCGTTCCGCGGATGATCCAGATGTAGAGGCTGGCGAGGATGCGGAGCGGGATGAAGCGGCTGCGGCCCATGAGCGCGATGAGCAGGCCCAGGATCAGGGCGAGGAACATCGCCACCACCGAGATCACGATGGTGAGTGCGAGACCGTTGAGGAAGCTCTCGCTGGGGGTGAATAGGCTCTGCCAGAAGTAGTCCCAGTCGAATTTCATGCGGCGTCTTTCTGTGTCGGGAAGCGGTGGCGGTGCGCGCTCGGTGGCCGCACCCCCACCCGGTCGTGTCGGCGCGCCCGGTTACTCCGGCTGGGTGATGTCGTTGCTCTCGACGCCCCACTCGGCGAGGATCTCGTGGTAGGTGCCGTCGTCGACGAGCGCCTGGAACGCCTCGTCGAGGGCGTCGTTCAGCTCCGTGTTGTCCTTGAGCGTGGCTGCGCCGATGCGGATCTTGCCGAAGGGCTCGCCGACGGCGATGAGCTCGCCGTCCGACTGCTGTTCGTAGTAGCTGACGATCTCGGTGGTGTCGATGAAGGCGTCGGCCTGCTGCGCGAGCACCTGCTGCAGGGCGCTCGTGGCTTCGTCGACGAGGGTGATGTTGATGGCCTGTTCGCCCGCGGCGACGCACTCGTCGGACTTCTCCTGCGCCGAGCTCGCGCCGGTGGCGCCGTTGATGGCGACGACCTTCGTGCCGCAGAGCGAGTCGTCGAAGCCGGTGATCTTCTTCGGATTCGCCTTGTTGACCGACACCGCCGTCCCGGAGTAGAGGTAGGGGACGAAGTTGGCGATCTCCTCGCGCTCGGGCTTGATGTAGAGCGAGCCCATGATGACGTCGCACTGCTTGGCCTGGAGCGCGGGGATCAGCCCGGCGAAGGCGTACTCGCCGAGCGTGGTGGTGAGGCCGAGCTGCTTGGCGAGGGCGTTGGCGATGTCGATCTCCACGCCCTGCAGCTCGTTGTTCTCGTCGTAGTAGATGTTGGGCGCGCTGTCGCCGGTGCAGACGGTGAGCGTGCCCTCCTTGATGATCGTGGGCGGGGCGACCGCGGCGCTCGCGCCGCTCGTCTCGTCCTTCGCGGTGTCGGGCGCCGCCTGCGCGCAGCCGGCGAGGGCGAGTGCGGAGGCGGCGATGAGGGCGGTGAGGGATCCGGTGATGGCGCGGGCGGGGGAGGGGGAGGAAGCCACGGTGGTTTCTCCTAACTGATCGTGGTTCGGCTTGCCCTTCGACGGCGAAGGAGTATGCTGTGGACGGTGGCTGATGGTCAGACCAACTGACTAAGCTGTGATGGACGATACTCGGCCGCGGCGGTATCGTCAACCGCGTAACTGAACCGAAACATCGCGGTGAGGAACCCGTCACAGCGCCGCCGGGCCGAGCCGATGAGCCGCGGCCCGATGCACGAGTATCCGGTGTCGAGCACGGCGAAAGGAGCCGATATGGACTGGGAGGCGGTGGATCGCGCGACGATCCTCTCCGTGCCCGATCGCCTGTCCGTCGACCTCGAACGGCTGATCCTCGAGGGCAAGCTCACGCCCGGCGAGAAGGTGCCGCCCGAGCGCGAGCTCGCCGAGTACTTCGGCGTGTCGCGCCCCTCGATCCGGGAGGCGCTGCGCGAGCTCGAGAACCGCGGGCTCATCGACCGCAAGCCGGGCCGCGGCACGATCGTGCTGAGCCCGGGCGAGCGCTCCAACGGCTCGGACGTGGTTGCCGAGGCGATCAGCGCGATGCGGCCGGAACTGCGCGACATCATGGAGCTGCGCGCCATCGTCGAACCGCCCATCGCGCGCATCACCGCGGCGCGGGCCACGCCGCGCGACCTCGCGCAGCTGCGCGAGCTCGTGGAGGCGATGGAGGCCGACGTGTCGAAGGAGCGCTACGCCGAGCTCGACCGAGCCTTCCACCAGGCCATCGCGCAGTACGCGCACAACCCCCTGCTCGCGCTCATCAACGAGCAGATCGCCCAGCAGATCGCGCCGAGCCGCGCGAGCCGCTACCAGACCAAGGCGCGGCGCCAGGCGTCGAGCGTGGCACACCGCCGCATCTTCGAAGCGATCGCGGCGGGGGACGGGGAGCGCGCCGAGCAGGAGGCCCGGGACCACGTGCTCGACATCAGCAAGCAGATCGCGATCGCCGCGCAGCGCGGCTCGGAGAGGACGGAACCACGATGACGGAAGCCCGGAGCCCGCGGGGCGCGATCTCCACCTCCCACCACCTCGCCACGGAGGCCGGGGCGGCCGCGCTGGAGGCCGGCGGCAACGCCATCGACGCGGCGCTCGCCGCCGCCGCTGCCCTGTGCGTGGTGTACCCGAACAATGTTGCCCTGGGAGGCGACCTCGTCGCGCTCGTGCGCAGCCCCGACGGTGAGGTGCGCTTCCTCAACGCCACCGGCACCGCTCCCGCCGCGCAGTCCCTCGACGCGCTCCGCGCGGAGTACGGCGAGCTGCTGCCGCTGCGCGGGATCGACACCGTCACGGTGCCGGGCGGGGTGCAGGGCTGGGCCGAGCTGCACGAGCACGGCGCGACGCGGGAGTGGGCAGAGCACCTGGAAGCGGCCACCCGCTACGCCGCCGAGGGCGTGCCCACGGCACGCTCCGTCGCTGCCGCGATCGTGGAGGAGCGGGAGGTGCTGGAGCTCGACCACGGGTGCCGTGAGGTCTTCATCCCGCGCGGGCTGCCCCTCGTGGAGGGCGAGCCGCTCGTGCAGCCGGCCCTCGCAGAGTCCCTGCGGCTCCTCGCGGAGCGGGGGGCGCGCGAGTTCTACGAGGGTGAGCTGGCGCAGCGCTGGATCGGCGGTCTTCGCGAGCTCGGATCGCGCATCGCTCCTGCCGATGCCGCGGCCTACCGGGCCTTCTGGGACGAGCCCCTCGCGGGGGACTTCGCGGGGCACCGCGTCCTCACCGGCCCGCCCAACACCTCCGGCTTCATCCTGCTGCGCGCCCTCGCCGCCATCGAGGCCGGGATCGCAGACCCCCTCGGCGCGGGCGCCGGTGCGCTGGCCGCCGCTTTCCGCGACGCGAACGCCGTGCGTGCGGCGTTCCTCGCCGACCCCGCCGCCGGCGGTCCGAGCGGGGCGGAGCTCATCTCGATGCCGCGTCCCGAGCACGCCCCGCCGCGCGAGGCGAAGCCGAGCGGCGACACCGTGGGCCTGAGCGCGGTGAGCGCCGACGGCTGGGCGATCTCGCTCATCAACTCCGTGTACTTCGCCTTCGGCGCGGCGGTGCTCGAGCCGCGCACGGGGATCCTCTTCCAGAACCGTGGGACCTCCTTCTCGCTCGACCCCGCCTCGCCGAACGCCTTCGCGCCCGGACGGCGGCCGCGCCACACGCTCATGCCCGTGCTGATCCTGCGCGACGGCGAGCTCGCCTGGGTGCCGGCCACGATGGGGGGATCCGCCCAGCCGCAGATCCACACGCAGCTGCTGCTGCGCTCGCTGGCGGGCGCGACCCCGCGCGAGGCGACGCACGCGCCGCGCTGGATCGTCGACGAGCCGGGAGCGGACGGCCGGGTCCGCGTGACGATCGAGGAGGACGTGCCCGCGGCGGCCCGCGATTCGCTCCTCGCCGCCGGATTCGAATTGAAGACGGTGCCGCCCTACGCTGAGGATCTGGGACACTCGAACCTCATCCGGATCACCCGGGAGGGCACTGACGCGGCGAGCGACCCGCGTTCCGACGGCTCGGCGATCGTGCTCCCCGGAGCCGGATGAGCGCCGGAAGCCCCACGCCCCGACCGCCCGCGAACCGCAGAATCGAATCACTCATGTCCGAATCCCCACGTCCCAGCATCATCGTCCTCGCCCTCCTCGGGGCGCTCACCGGCCTGCTCTCGGGGGTGTTCGGCATCGGCGGCGGGATCGTGCTCGTGCCGATGCTGGTGATGATCCTCGGCTTCCAGCAGCGACTCGCCGCGGGGACCTCGGTCGCCGCGATCCTGCCCGCGGCGGTGCTCGGCAGCATCGGCTACGCCGTGCAGGGGAATGTCGACTGGGTCGCCGCGGCCCTGCTGGCGGTCGGCATCGTCATCGGCGCCCAGATCGGCAGCTACCTGCTCGCCCGGGTGCCCACGGGGTTTCTGCGCTGGATGTTCATGGCGTTCCTGCTCGGCGTCGTCATCAGCCTGTGGTTCGTGGTGCCGCAGCGCGACGCGACGATCGACATCACCGTGCTCAGCGGCGCGCTGCTGGTGGTCACCGGCCTCATCACGGGCGTGCTCTCGGGGCTGCTGGGCGTGGGGGGCGGCGTCGTGGTCGTGCCGGTGCTCATGTTCTTCTTCGGGGCGAGCGACCTCGTCGCGAAGGGCACCTCGCTGCTCATGATGATCCCGGGATCGCTGTCGGGAACGATCGGCAATGTCAGGCGCCGCAACGTGG
Organism: Leucobacter massiliensis; assembly: GCF_002982315.1. Taxonomy (GTDB): domain Bacteria; phylum Actinomycetota; class Actinomycetes; order Actinomycetales; family Microbacteriaceae; genus Leucobacter; species Leucobacter massiliensis. Next base: position 548,282 of record NZ_MWZD01000017.1, read on the forward strand.
ACCTGCGAGCCGCGGCGGTGCTCGGGATCGCCGCGAGCCTGTGCTCCCCGATCGGATCGGTGGTCGCCACGCACATCACCCCGTTCTGGTCGAACATCGCCTTCTCGGTCCTGCTCGTGCTCGTGCTCGCGCAGATGCTGGTGAAGACCCTGCGCAGCCGCACGGGGAAGTAGCCGTCCGGGCCGGGCATGCAGCCCGCCCGGCATGGCCGGGTCCGCGGCCGTCGCCGCGGGCGGGCTGCTCCCGGTATCGGCCGGAGCGGAAGTTTAATTAGCTCATTTAGGGATAATTGTGTTTCAATGGGCGTATGACCGATGGCGCCCGCACCCTGAACATCTCCCTCTGGCAGGCCGCGAGCGTCCCGGCCGACGTCGATGCCAATCTCGCCGCGCTCGACCGCGCCGCGGCCGAGGCGAGCGGGCGCGGCGCTGAACTGCTCATCACCCCCGAGATGTTCGTCACCGGCTACAACATCGGGGAGCGGCTGCGGCCACTCGCCGTAGCCCGGCCGCTGGAGCGGGTGGGCGAGATCGCCCGCCGGCACGGCATCGGGATCATCGCCGGCGGCCCCGAGCCGCTCGCCGAGGGGGAGGACGCTCCCATCGCCAACGCGGCCTGGCTCATCGACGAGCACGGGACCGTCCTCGCCAGGCACCGCAAGATCCAGCTCTTCGGAGAACTGGACCGGCGGCTCTTCGTCGCCGGCGAGGCGCCGTGCACGCTCGCCGACTTCCACGGGCACCGCATCGCGATCCTCATCTGCTTCGACGTGGAGTTCCCCGAGACGGTCCGGGCGGCCGCCCGCGCCGGAGCCGAGCTCGTCGCCGTGCTGACCCCGTCGCGACAGTTTTTTCTTCTTTTTTTTTTTAAAAAGAGGCCGCCCCCAACAGATTCTCCCACCCTTATTATGGTGGGCAGCGTAAGATGTGAAAAAGAGAACGAGGAAGTTCAATGACGCACGAGTCCACCAGCCCCCGCACCGCCGCGGCCGCGACCGAGGCCGCGCCGCCGCGGCGCTCCCGCCTCACCGGCAATCTCGGCACCGGCAGCATCGCCTTCATGGTGATCGCCGCCGCGGCCCCGCTCACCGTGATCGGCGGCAACGCCCCGCTCGCCATCGGGCAGGGCAACGGCGCGGGCGCGCCGGTGGGCTTCCTGCTCGCCTCGCTCGTGCTGCTCCTCTTCGCCGTCGGCTTCGTCGCGATGACGCCCTTCGTGAAGGAGGCGGGAGCCTTCTTCAGCTACGTCACCATCGGCCTCGGCAGCCGCCTCGGCATGGGCACGGCCTACGTCGCGCTCGTCGCCTACACCGCGATCCAGGCGGGGATCTACGGCTATATGGGCTGGGCGATCATGGATCTCGTGCGCACCCTCGGCGGACCCGAGATCCACTGGTCCGTGTTCGCGATCCTCACCCTCGTGGTCGTCGGGCTGCTCGGCTACCGGCACATCGAGCTCTCCTCGAAGGTGCTCGGCGTGGCGCTCGTGCTCGAACTGCTCGTCATGATGATCGTCAACGTCGCCGTGATCGTGAACGGGGGCCCCGAGGGGCGCTCGCTCGCCTCCTTCGACCCGCAGGTGTTCCTCACGCCCGGCCTCGGGGTCGCGGTGCTCTTCGCGCTGACCGGCTTCATCGGCTTCGAGTCCACGGCGATCTACCGCGACGAGGCGCGCGAGCCGAGCCGCACCATCCCGCGCGCCACCTACCTCGCCGTGGGCATCATCGGCGTCTTCTACACGATCTCGGTGTGGGTGCTCGTCGTCGCGGCAGGTCCGGCTTCCGTCGTCGAGGTGGCCCAGCAGACGCTCTTCGGATCGAAGAACATGCTGCTCGACACCGCCGGGGACTTCGCCGGCGGCCTCACCCGCAGCGTCATGCAGATCCTCCTCATCACCAGCCTCTTCGCCTGCGTGCTCAGCTTCCACAACATCGTCGCCCGCTACCAGTTCGCGCTCGCGCGCATCGGGTCCATGCCGGCGGCGCTCGGCCGCGTCCACGACCGGCATCAGAGCCCCGCGGCCTCCTCGCTCGTGCAGAGCGTCACGGCGCTCGTCATCATCGGGATCTTCGTCGTCATCGGTCTCGACCCGCTCGTCCAGGTCTTCGGCTTCATGGCCGGCGTCGCCACCATCGGCATGGTCATGATGATGCTCCTCACCACGCTCGCGGTGGTCGTGTTCTTCCTCCGCAACCCGCGGCTGCGCAAGAACCCCTGGACGGGCACCGTGATCCCGGTCGTCGCGGTCCTCGCCCTCGCGGTCTCGGCCTGGCTCGTCCTCTCCAACTTCACCATGATCACCAGCGGCAGCGTGGCGGTGAGCATCGGGCTCGCCCTCATCCCGCCCGCCGCCCTCGTCGCGGGCGCCATCGTGAACCGGAAGGACGGCGGCCGCACGGTCGACATCCAGCTGGAGAAGCTCTAGGGCCGGGACCGGGGCCGGGGCCGGAGCCGGAGCCGGGGCCGGGGTCCGCTCGCCCCGGTTCCGACCTCCTACACTGGGGGCATGACCGATGCGACGCCGCGGGGCCCGCTGACCGCTCGACCCGACGCCGCCGCCCCGCGCGTCGCCGCGATCTCCCGGCTGAGCGCCGTCGACACCGTGCGGGCGCGCCTCACCCTCGCCGTCAACCTCGGCCTGCTGCAGCCCGGGGAGCGGCTGCCCGGCGTCGCCGAGATGGCGGAGTCGTTCGGCGTGAGCGTCGCCCCCCGCACAAGCGGGCCCGCCCGTCCCCCGGCCCCGCTACTTTACACATCTGGCACTGCACGCGATAGGCAGCTACGTGGGCGGCGCCCAGCAGGGCGGCCACCACGGCGCCGACGACCAGGTCCGCTCCTTCCTCGACGACGACTCGCACGTGCACACCCTCATCGACGAGCGCGCCGTGATCGAGGCGGGTTTCGCTGCGCTCGCCGCGGGCGCGCGCAGCGAGGACGATCTCGCCCGGCTGCGCCGCCTCACCGCCCGCATGGCCGAGACCGGCAGCTGGGCGGAGTTCCGCAACCTCGACCGCGCCTTCCACCAGCTCGTCGTCGCCTCCGCGCGCACCCCCCGAGCCGAGGGCCAGGCCGCCCGCGTCACCGAGGCCCTCGACCCCTACTTCCTGCCCTACAGCATGGGGCTCCTGCACGACAGCAACCGGGAGCACGAGCGCATCGTCGCAGCCCTGGAGGCCGGCGACGCCGGCGCGGCCGCCCGGCTGACCGCCGCGCACGTGCAGGAGCTGCACGACTCCATGTACGTCGGGCTCACGAACGCGGGCTGAGGCGGGCCCGGCGGGCCCGGTCCGGCCGTCGCCGGCGGGCCTTAGTCGAGCAGCTCCGCGACCGAGCCGATCACCTCGTCGGGGCGGAACGGGAAGCGCTCGATCTCCGCGCGGTTCGAGATGCCGGTCATCACGAGCACGGTGTGCAGCCCCGCCTCCATCCCGGCGACCACGTCGGTGTCCATCCGGTCGCCGATCATGCCGGTGTTGTGCGAGTGCGCCCCGATCCGGTTGAGCGCGGATCGGAACATCATCGGGTTCGGCTTGCCGACGATGTAGGGCAGCTTGCCGGTGGCCTTCGTGATGAGCGCGTTGATCGCGCCGGTCGCGGGCAGCGGGCCCTCTGTGCTCGGCCCGGTGGCGTCGGGGTTCGTCGAGATGAAGCGGGCGCCACCGATGATCAGCCGGATCGCCTTCGTGATCGCCTCGAAGGAGTAGTTGCGCGTCTCGCCCACCACCACGAAGTCGGGGTCCGACTCGGTCATCACGTAGCCGGCGTCGTGGAGGGCGGTGAGGATCCCCGCCTCGCCGATCACGAACGCCGAGCCGCCGGGCTGCTGCTGCTTCAGGAAGGCGGCGGTGGCGAGCGCGCTCGTCCAGATGCGGTCCTCCGGAACCTCGATGCCGGAGGCGGCGAGGCGCGCGCTGAGGTCGCGGGCCGTGAAGATCGAGTTGTTGGTGAGCACGAGGTACGGGATCTCCCTGCTGCGCCAGTGCTGGATCAGCTCGGCCGCGCCCGGGATCGCGCGGTTCTCGTGCACGAGCACGCCGTCCATGTCGGTCAGCCAGCACTCGATCTCGCTGCGGCGGGGGGTGGATCGCGCTCACGGTCATGCCCCCAGCGTAATCCTCGTGCGTGAACGCGGGGTTTCCGCGGGTCCCGCTGGAGGCGCCCGGGCGCCGCTGGCAGACTGGGGGCATGCACGAGAGAGCGGGACGGCCGGCGCAGCCGGAGGATCTGATCGACGTCGAGGCGCTGCTGGCCGCCTATGCCGAGACGGTCCCGGATCCCGCGGACCCCGCGCAGCGGGTCGTGTTCGGCACCTCCGGGCATCGCGGCTCCTCGCTCACGGGCTCCTTCACGGAGGCCCACATCGTGGCGATCAGCGCCGCCATCGCCGAGTACCGTGCGGCGCAGGGCATCGAGGGGCCGCTGTTCATCGGCGCCGACACGCACCCGCTGTCGGCGCCGGCCGAGCGCACCGCGACCGAGGTGCTCTCCGCGGCCGGGGTCCGGGTGCTCGCGAGCGCCGGAGCCGGCTGGGACCGATTCGTGCCGACCCCGGCCCTGAGCCACGCGATCCTCAGCCACAACCGCGACCGGGCCGACGACGATCCGCAGCGTGCCGACGGCATCGTCGTCACCCCCAGTCACAACCCGCCGGCCGATGGCGGCTTCAAGTACAACCCGCCGCACGGCGGCCCCGCCGACAGCGAGGCGACGAACTGGATCGCGGCCCGCGCCAACGAGTTGCTCGAGCGCGGCGTCGAGTCGATCCCGCGCCAGAGCGCGCCCGTCGGCGAGCACGACGCGGGCGCGGAGCCCGTCGGCCGCTACGACTTCCTCGGCGAATACGTCGAGTCGCTGGCGGAGGTCATCGACGTGGCGGCGATCCGGGAGGCGGGGATCCGCATGGCCGCTCACCCGCTGGGCGGGGCGAGCGTCGCCTACTGGGCCGCGATCCGGGACCGCTACGGCCTCGACCTCACCGTGCTCGGACCCGGCGTCGACCCGCAGTGGGGCTTCATGCACCTCGACTGGGACGGCAGGATCCGCATGGATCCCTCCTCCCGGCACGTCATGTCGACCGTCGAGGAGTACCGCTCCCTCTACCCGCTCGTCACCGGCAACGACGCGGACGCCGACCGCCACGGCATCGTCACCGCCGAGGGCCTCATGAACCCCAACCACTATCTCGCGGTCGCCATCGACTACCTGCTCGAGCACCGGCCGGACTGGCCGCGCGAGGCGGGGGTGGGCAAGACGCTCGTCTCCTCGGGCATCATCGACCGCGTGGTCGCCGCGCACGGGCGCCCCCTGCTGGAGGTGCCCGTCGGCTTCAAGTGGTTCGTGCCGGGGCTCGCGGGCGGCGGGCTCGTCTTCGGCGGGGAGGAGAGCGCCGGCGCCTCGTTCCAGCGCTTCGACGGCACCGCGTGGAGCACCGACAAGGACGGGATCCTGCTCGCGCTGCTCGCCGCCGAGATCCAGGCGGTCACTGGGCAGTCGCCCGCCGAGCGCTACCGCGAGCTGACGGCACGCTTCGGCGACCCCGCCTACGCGCGCGTGGACGCCGCCGCCTCACCCGAGCAGAAGGCGCGCCTCGCCGCGCTCACCCCCGAGGACGTCGCCGACACGGAGCTCGCCGGCGACCCGATCACCGCCGTGCTCACCGCGGCCCCGGGGAACGGCGCGCCGATCGGCGGCCTCAAGGTGCAGACGGAGCACGCCTGGTTCGCCGCCCGGCCCTCCGGCACGGAGGACGTCATGAAGGTCTATGCGGAGTCGTTCCGCGGGCCCGAGCACCTCGCGGAGGTGCAGGCCGCCGCGCAGGAGCTCGTGGCCCGCGTGCTCGGCTGATCCGGAGCCGCGGAACCCGCGGATCCGCGTCGGATCCGCGCCGCCGGGAATCCCTGGTTTCCGAGGCGATTCCGCACCGTGCGGGCGCGGTACGCTGATACCCATGCCGCAGCAGTCCGAACCCGTCCGCCGCTACTCCTACCTGGGGCCGGCCGGCACCTTCACGGAGGCGGCGCTCAAGCAGGTGCCCGAGGCGGCCGGGCAGGAGTGGAACCCGGTCTCGAATCTGGGCGAGGCGCTCGGCGACGTGCTCTCGGGATTCAGCGACGCGGCGATGATCGCCATCGAGAACTCCATCGACGGCGGCGTGACCGTCGCGCAGGACGCCCTCGCCACCATGCCCGGGCTGCGCATCGTGGGGGAGTACCTCGTCCCGGTGCGCTTCGTGCTCGTCGCCCGGCCCGGCACCCGCCTCGAAGACATCGCCGTGGTCGCCGGCCACCCGGTCGCCTACGGGCAGTGCCGCGCCTGGCTCGACGACCAGGTGCCGCGCCACCGTCACCTCCCCGCCACCTCGAATGTGCAGGCCGCCGCAGACCTCTTCGACCCCGAGAAGGGAGCCGACGCCGCGATCGCGCCCCCCGGGATCGAGGCCCACTACGAGGTCGAGGTGCTCGCGGAGGGCATCGCCGAGAACCCCGACGCCGTCACCCGCTTCGTGCTGGTCAGCCGCACCGTGCCCGTGGGCGAGCCCACCGGGGCCGACAAGACCTCCCTCGTGGTGGAGCTCCCCGAGGACCGCGCCGGCGCGCTGCTCGAACTGCTGGAGCAGTTCGCGACGCGCGGCGTCAACCTGACGCTGCTCGCCTCCCGGCCCATCGGCGACCGCATGGGACGCTACCGCTTCGTGATCGACGCCGAGGGGCACATCAAGGACGAGCGCGTCGCCGATGCGCTGCTCGGCGTGAAGCGCTTCAGCCCGCGGGTCGTGTTCCTCGGCTCCTACCCGCGCGCCGACCGGGTGCGCGCCACGGTCCGCGACTCCCACGACGACGACGCCTTCCGCGACGCCCGCGACTGGCTGCGCGAGGTCATCGACGGCGTCGCCCCCGCCGAGTGACGACCGGCCGGGGCCCGGATCGCGCGGCCCGGGCCGCCCAGGGCGCGGGGCCGCTCACGCCACTCAGGCGGAGAGGCCCCGCGGCGCCCACTCCGGCAGCACCCGCACCAGCAGCGCCCCCGGATCCACTTCGCCCCGCACCGCCACCGCGAGCCCGAAGTCGTCGCCGTCGAGCTGGACCGGCTCCGCTTGCGCGACCGCCAGGGCGTACCGGGTGGCGCGCGTGTAGCTCACGCTCCGCGTGTCGTTGACGAGGTCGATGATCCGCCGCCCCGTCCTCGTCTTGCGCAGCACGCCGTTCTCCCAGCCGATCTTGTTCCAGATCCGCAGCCACGAGAAGGCGCCGAGGGGGCGCAGGGCGACGACGTCGAGCTGCCCGTCGTCGAGCTTCGCCTCCGGGATCAGCAGCACCCCGCCCGGCATCAGGCCGCAGTTCCCGATCATCACCGTGTAGACCGAGAGCGGCCGCACGGGCGAGCCGTCGACGGAGTAGTGGATCTGCAGCGGCCGCTCGTGCAGCATGGTGCGCACGCCCGCGTCGACGTAGGCGAGCCAGCCCAGGCGCTTCTTCAGCGTCGCCCGGGTCGCGGAGATCGCCCGGGCGTCGAGGCCCATGCCGGCGAGCACGAGGAAGGCGTGCTCGCTCTCCGAGCCGTCCTCGCGCACGATCGACAGCAACCCCAGGTCGATCGGCCGATTGCGCCCCGCGAAGGCGGCCCGCACGCTCGCGTCGAGCCGGTTCAGCGGCGCACCCAGATTGCGGGCGAGCAGATTGCCGGTGCCCTGGGGCACCACGGCGAGGGGGATCCCGCTCCCGCGCAGCGCCTCGGCGGCGGCGCGCACCGTGCCGTCGCCGCCGCTCGCGAGCACCACGCTCGCGCCCTCCGCGAGCGCCCTGCGGGTCGCCGAGACGCCGGCGTCCTCCGCAGCTGTCTCGTACCAGCGGCTCGGAGACCAGCCGGCCAGCCGCTCCTGCGCGGCGACCGCTGCGCGCAGGGCCGGGAGATCCGTCTTGAGCGGGTGGTACACCACGGCGGCGCACGGCAGCGGGCGCGCGGGGGTGCTGGTCATGCCACCCAGGGTACTGCGCGCCGCTCCGCCAGACCGCGCACGGGAGCTTGTCGGAGGGCAGCGCTAAGCTGGGAACCGTGATCGATCCAGTACTGCTCCGCACCGATCCCGAGACGGTCAGGCGCTCCCAGCGGGCCCGCGGCAACGACGAGGGCGTGGTGGACGCGGCGCTCGCCGCCGACGCGGCCCGCCGTGCGGCCCTCGCCGAGTTCGAGTCCCTCCGCGCCGAGCAGAAGGAGTTCGGCGGGCGCGTGAAGGCCGCCTCGAAGGAGGAGAAGCCGGCGCTGATCGCGGAGGCGCAGCAGCTGGCCGCCTCGGTCAAGGCGGCGGAGGCGCGCGCCCGGGAGGCGGAAGCGGCCCTCGACGAGGTCGCGCAGCGCATCGAGAACGTCGTCATCGACGGGGTGCCCGTCGGGGGCGAGGAGAACTTCGTCACCCTCCGCGAGATCGGCGTGAAGCCCGAGTTCGACTTCGAGCCGCGAGATCACCTGGAGCTCGGCGAGATGCTCGGCGCGATCGACATGGAGCGGGGGGCGAAGGTCTCCGGCGCCCGCTTCTACTTCCTGCGGGGCGTCGGGGCGCGACTCGAACTCGCGCTCATGAACCTGGCCCTCGACCGCGCCCTGGCCCACGGCTTCACGCCCCTCATCACGCCCACCCTCGTGAAGCCCGAGATCATGCGGGGCACCGGCTTCCTCGGCGAACACGCCGACGAGGTCTACCACCTCCCCGAACAGGATCTCTTCCTCACGGGCACCAGCGAGGTCGCCCTCGCCGGATATCACGCAGACGAGATCATCGACCTCGCGGGAGGCCCCCTGCGCTACGCAGGCTGGTCGACCTGCTACCGGAGCGAAGCCGGCTCCCACGGGAAGGACACGCGCGGGATCCTGCGCGTGCACCAGTTCAACAAGCTCGAGATGTTCGTGTACACCACGCCCGAGGAGGCGGAGGCCGAGCACGAGCGCCTCGTCGGATGGCAGGAGGAGATGCTCGCTTCGCTGGGCCTCCACTACCGCGTGATCGACGTCGCCGCCGGCGACCTCGGATCCAGCGCCGCCCGCAAGTTCGACATCGAGGCCTGGGTGCCTACGCAGGGCACCTACCGGGAACTCACCTCCACCAGCAACTGCACCACCTTCCAGTCCCGGCGACTCGGCACCCGCTTCCGCACCGAGTCGGGCAAGACGACGCCGGTCGCCACCCTGAACGGCACGCTCGCGACGACCCGCTGGCTCGTCGCCATCCTCGAAACCCACCAGCGCGCCGACGGCAGCGTCGTGGTGCCCGAGGTCCTGCGCCCCTTCATGGGCGGGCTCGAGATCCTGAGCCCGGAGGCCTGAGGCGTGACGGAACTCCTCCCGGCCGAGCGCCGGCACCTGATCGCGCTCGACCTCGACGGGACCGTGCTGCACCACGGCTTCAGCGGGGCCGGCGACGACTACGAGTCCGGGCACATCGACCCCGAGCTGGGCGCCGCGATCCGGTCCCTGCACGAGGCCGGGCACGAGGTGGTCATCGCGACCGGCCGATCCGTCGACGCGACCCTGCCGATCGTCGAGCAGCTCGGGATCCGCCCCGAGTGGGTCGTCGCCGCCAACGGCGCCGTCACCCTGCGCCGCGACCCCCTCGCGCACCGCGGCTACCGACGCGAATACGTGGAAGCCTTCGACCCCAGCGACGCGCTCGTGAAGATCCGCACCCAGCTCGTCACCGCCCGCTTCGCGGTCGAGCTCGCCGACGGCGGCTTCCTCTACACGGAGCCGATCCCCGCCGGCACGCTGCCCGCGCGGCAGCGTCGCGTGCCCTTCGACGAACTGCTCGGCGTGCAGGCCTCCCGCGTGGTCGTCGTCTCGCCCGACCACCACTTCGAGGAATTCGTGAGCGTCGTCGAGAACCTCGGCCTCACCCACGTCTCCTACGCGGTCGGCAGCACCTCCTGGCTCGACATCGCACCCGACGGCGTCACGAAGGCCAGCGCGCTCGAGGTCATCGCCGAGAAGACCGGCGTCGACCGCTCCCGCGTCTTCGCCGCCGGCGACGGCCGCAACGACATCGACATGCTGCGCTGGGCCGCGCGACGCGGTGACGCCGTGGCCATGGGCCAGGCCACCCCCGATGTGCAGGCCGTCGCGAGCCGCGTCACCGGCACCATCGAGGAGGTCGGCCTGCTCACCGCGCTGCGCGAGCGCTTCGACTGGCTGTAGCTCCGCTGGGGGGGCTGGCGAGCCCCGGACGGCCCGCGACGAACCGCGGCTTTGCTAAGCTCGACGGCGGAGGGTTGTCCGAGCGGCCGAAGGAACTTGTCTTGAAAACAAGCAGGCGGTAACCCCGTCTCAGGGGTTCAAATCCCCTACCCTCCGCCACGAATGCCCGGTCAGAAGCTATTTCTGGTCGGGCATCGTTCTTCCTGCTCGAGCGCACTGAGTGGTGCCGTGGTACTCACGTGGTACTCGGGATACTGAATCGGGCTCATTGAGCTCATTGAGTCGCCGCGCTGCTGCCGCGCACTGGTGCATCTCGGATGTGCGCGCGTTTGCCGTCGAACGTCTGCTCTCGTCCTTGTGCGCGTTTGCTGCGCAACGTTGCGCGGTCCAGTGCCGGCGTACACTGGTGGGCGTAGGGCCTCCCCGTGAAAGCGCCGAAATAATGCGCCGGTTGAACTCGCGGGCTAGGGCACCGCACGGCGGGCCATGACAGGCAGTGCTCAGATCGTACAGCCCAGTCGTGGCTCTTGCTGTGTCTCGGGTCGACATGCGAAGGTGGTTCTAGGGGTCCCGCTGGGAGTGCGGAATAAGGCACCGACAGAAACCGGGGGACAGCCCCTACCGTCGAGGGCCGTTGCAGCCAGTTCACCATGGTCGAGAGACTGAGGACAGGCCAGCAGCGGCCCCTCGCTTGCGCTCTGTGCCCGTTTTCAGGCCAGACGCCGGTTGTGTTCGGCGGCGAGCGCGGCCATATTCTCAGACGTTGGCCAGAACCCGCCCGTGGGGTTCGCGTCTCGCGCGTAATCAGCGCATGCGTCGAGTAGTGGGCAGCCTGAACAGATCCGGGCGAGATGCCATGCCTCACCGGGCACGAGGGCGTCGAGGGTGAAGCGTCCGTCCTCGGCGCACTCTGGCACACTCGAGGCGAGCGCGGCGCGGAGGCGAGCCCACGGTGACCCATCACGAGAACGCGACGGTGGACGGCTTGGTGCGCTCGCCGCAGGGGTTGCCCCGACCACGGGCGACGCTCTACGAGACTTCGTACTTACGGAGAGCAGATTGACGGTCCGCGGCTCGGCGGTGGCTTCTCCGACTAGCTCAGGGTCGTGCCCACTTTCGAACCAGGCAAGCGGGTCGGCCTCGAACTCGGCTCTTGCCGCCCGACCCTCTGGGGTCTGATTGCGGTTGTCTTGCTCGCAGCGACGACGAAACTCGGCGAGCAAGATCTCGTGCGCGACAACACGCTCACCTTGCTGATTCCAGGTCATCGGCATGCCGGCCATGCGCCACTTGCGGATCGTCTGCGGGTGACGGTGCACGCGTTCTGCTTCTTGGTCGTAGGTGTAGAACTTCCGATTGGTGATCTGCCTCACGATCAGCCCTTTCCGCTCGCCCAGGATCGAGTGTAGACGCAGCAAAGCCCCGGCAGGCAGTAGTGCTCCACCAGGGCCTCGTGCGGTCAGAGAGAAGGCGATCCTCGTTAGCTCTGCTCCTCACCTCCGCCTACAGGCTGTGCGCGCAGTACGTCAGCGGCAGCGAGTAAGCCGGCTTCGAGGGACTGGATTAACGACACCGCGCCCTCTGTGTTCGGCTCGCGCTCAACAATTCGGGTGAGCTTATCGAACACGATCCCCGCCATCGTGATCACGTGCCGCGCTACCTCGATCGGTGGACGCTCGAGAGTGTGCTCCGAATAGGTGTTGTCGCGGCCACCGAACGAGTACACCGTGTATGGCTCGTCGAGCTTGTCGAACATCGCCTCAACCGCGAGCAGCATCCGCTCAGCGAGCTCCTGCCGTTTCGCGGCAAGATCGATCTGACGAGCAGCTACAGCCTTCGCGACCTGCGTCCGGTCGAAGGTGAGTCCGTCCTGCTTCGCCCACTTCGACACCGTCGACTGATGTACCCCGAGCGCGGACGCGATAGCCCGCGTAGACAGCCCTCGAGCATGCAGTTCGCGCAGGCGTGCGCGTTTGTTCGTCATCGTCTCCGTCATCCGAACCATCCCTCTCGTGCGGCTAGCTCTTCTGTCCAGTTGGGGATCATCCCGAGGTCGGCTGCGACTTGTCCTGCATCTGACAGCGCCTCGTATTCCGGTGTTCCTTGCTCGGGGCCTTCGTAGCAGCCATGTCGGTTGACTGAGCGGTAGAGGTTGGTGATGAGCGCAGAAGCCTGGCTCACGGTGAGGCGTGACCACTGCTCTATCTCGTGGAAGCTCGGCAGCTGGTTGTTGTTGTGAAGGTAGAGATCTTGGATGAGGTTCTGCTGTGCCTGCGTAGCTGCAATCTGTCGATTGGTTATCTCTGACGCGCGCGATCGGCTTGCCGGTTGCGCCTCATACTGGTTGTTCCTATTGGTAGTTTCACTGGTAGTTTCTACAGTCCCTGCAGCATCTGCCTCTAACCCTGCAGTTTCCTGCAGGGGGTTAGCGGCAGTATCTGCCTCTAACCCTGCGCTCACATTTCCGGTAGATGCGGCGCTGGTGGGCGTCAGCGTGTAGACGTTCGAGCGTCGCCCGCCTGCACCTTCACCGCCTCGATAGCGGCTACTCCGCAGAATGAGGCCCGCGGCCTCGAGGCTCTTCGTTGCATCGCGCGCTGCCCGCTCGCTCAGGCTTGCCTCTTGCGCCAGCAGCTTGATCCCTGGGTAGCATTCGCCGTTCTTGTCAGCGCGGGTCGCTAGCACGAGCAGCACCGCCTTCTCGGCGACCCGGAGGCCTGAGCGGCTGCGTGCCCACTCGACCCAGTAGAGCAGCGAGCCAGGCTTGCGTTCATGCTTCGTCACCGCCTGATCCTTCCTTGGCCTCGTGCAGTTCGATCTCTGCGGTGACCATGCGATCACGCATGAGCTCGCGGGCGGCGTCGAGATCGACCTCGCGCACGCTCATGAATACAGCGAACTGTGCGCGCGTGAGCGGGCTGCCGTCGGCCATGCGCACATGGTCGATCCCGCGCCCCTCGAGCGCCTCACGGACAGTGCGCATGTCGATGCGGGTGAGCAGCTCGACGGCTTTGGGGTTAGGCTGGTTGTGGATCTCGGAGGCCCCGCCATTGTGCGGGGTCTTCGCGTTCATCGGGCACCTGCCACAGCGAGCGGGGTGCCGACGGTTGCGAGACTCTCGGCGGTGACGCGAACACTCTTGCCGATCTTGCGTGCGTCGAGGTCGCCGCGACGGATCATTCGACGGATGGTGTCACGCGATACGGCGAGCGCCTGCGCGGCCTCGTCCATCGTCACATAGGACGGTACGGTACCGAGCGAGTGCGGTGCGATTGGGGTGGTCTGGGGAGACATGAAAAACGCCATTCTGTGGGTACGTCAAAATCGACCGCCACAGATTGGCGTCTGGATCCCCTGTCGGGGAACGCTGCCCATGATAGCAGAATGATGCAAGATCGGGCAGTGTATGCGCATTCTGGTTAGGCGCTGGGCGCCTCAACGATCCGAACCGGAGCGCTTGTCACCATGCTGATATCTTCCTGGCGCTCTGTCTCCGTGCCACTGCGAAGCGCGTTCGCTTCGATCGCGGCCTGCCAGTAGCGCTCAAGTGCAGCGTCCACGCGTTCGCCTTCTCTGCCTCGCCGCTTTGCCGTACATCGTGGGCAAGCGAACGTGGCGGTCACGTGTCGCGTGGGGTCGGGTGCTACTGTTGGCGGTGTCCCATTGCCGCTCAGGTAGTCGGGATCGCCGAACAGTTCGTTGCTGCGTTTCCGTTGCTGCTTTTCTGCCGTAGCCGCGGCCCGCTCGGCTGCCAGTCGAGCCTTCACGTCGTCTTGGTTCACGGGGCGTCCGGTCTGGCCATCGATGCCCACTATTTGGCCGCCCACACTCTCGTCGGGGAACAGCACCCATGTGCGCCAGGCCCCCAACTGATACAAGTCGGCATGGCCTACCGTCGCAGCGGGGTGAGGATGCCGTGAGGATCCTTCGCATGAGAGGTAGATCCTGCTGCCCCTTGGCCGGCCGTTCTCGCGCGCTCCTGCGGTGACTGGTGCGGTGCCATAGACGCCGTCTTCCCGCCATCGGCCTGCATCTCGAGCTTCCGCCTCTCGGAGCCATTCTTCGAAGTGGTTCTGCATGCCTCGCCTCCCGCATCTCTCTTCTCGAGGCGAACGCGACAGCGAATGTGTCGCGCTCGCCGCAGAGTCACTGCTGCTCGTCTCGTGTGGTCACTACCGTAGACCGAACCCACCGATCGACGTCGCCCTGCTCGTAGATAACGACCTTCGGAGTGGGCTTGTGATATCTCGGCCCCCGACCTTACGCGCGAAGCTCCTCAACGTTCCGCCACCTGAACAGGTGACAGCCAGACTGGTTCGGGGGTGTGTTTCTCGTTCATGCCACGTGTTCGCTCATGCGGCGCTGACGGCGTGGGGCGCGTTGTTGAGGCGGTCGCATTCGGCTTGCATCCACGCGTAGTCGTTCGCGAGATCCTGGATCATGCGCAGCCCCGCAGGCCCCTCGGGAACATCAGCCCTCATGGACGCGCCGGCAGCCCACTTGCCGTCGTAGCGGTAACCGGTGACGAGGTAATCGCCGGTGTCGATACCCTCGAGCTCACACCCGAGGAACTGCTCACCGCCGACCCACTCGTGCCACAGTTTTACACAGCCGGACTCGTGGCACTCGCGCAACTCGTTGCAGTGGTCGCCGTCGCGCACTTCCCACCACTTCCGACAGATCCAGTTGCCGTCCTCGCGGAGCCGCCACATATCGCCATTGAACAGCCCTGCCTTCGCCTCTTGGATCAGCCGGTGCGCCTTCTTGAGGTCGTCCGAGGACGCGCCGGAGTGCAGGTGCACGTTGAAATGGCGCTTCTCTGATGGGCTGGCAACGATCGCGAACGCCAGCCGGAACACGGTACCGGTAGTATCCGCTTCCTGCCTCACCGGCCTCTCGGGATGGAACGTGTAGACGATCGGGAGATCTGCGAGGTTCGCAGCCGCCCAGGTCGCCGATTCGGGAGTGATTTCGCGGGACGGCGTGAACTGCAGGAGATCCACGTCGGGCACGGCACTGGTGGTTGCGAGGGTGCTACTCATCGAGCCACCTCCTCGCGCGCTGAACGGCGCTCTGCGGCCATTTCACGGGTGTGGGTGTCGAGCAGTGCCGTTCCCGCGGTTGCGGCCGCCGTGGGGGCTGCGGCGAGCGCTCGCGCCTCTCTCAGGAAGAGTGGCGTGGGGTTCAGGCCGGGCATCTCGAGCGTGACGCAGTCCACGAACAGATCGTCGACGGTGGCGCCTTCCCAGAACGTGGCGCTCGACTCGACACAGACGGTTCCCTGCTCAGTGTCGAGTTGGTGCGACGTGTCGAACTCCGCGGTCGGGTGGGTAGGGTTGTGCATGATGCGATCCTCCTGTGATCGTGTCCACGCCCCCGGCCTGCTCCAACAGGCGCGGGGGTCTCGCCTTCTTCGGCGTGAGTCGAGCATGCCACAGATCAGTCATGATGTCGAGCGCTCGCATAATAATGGTATGTCTTGTAGCCTGATCGAGTGGCGAAACAGACAGCACTAGAACGACTCGAGCAACTCGGTAAACAGCGTCGCGAACATCAGGCGGCACTCGATGCGCTCGCCCTACCGCTCAAGGTCGCGATCCTTGATGCGCTCGCCGCAGGTGCCAGCGCTACCGAGGTCGCGGAGATCACTGGCCTGCATCGGTCGAGGGTCTATCAAATCCGCGACGGGAAGCGTTGAGGCAGATGACTGCAGTAGGCGAAGCGCTGGCGGCCAATGCATTGGACAGCCGCGAGCTAGCGACGCTGACCATTCTTGGCTTGATAGCTTTTCTCGCTTTGCGGAAACCGGCAACCAGGCGGACGCTCAAGAGAGAACTTAAGAATCTTGCAATTCAGCTTGCCAGCCCAAAGCTCTGGATCCCTTTCGCGATCTACTTTCTATGGGTATTCGGATGTATTTATTTTGCGAGTCGAATTGGGCTCTGGGGATGGGCTCTCACAAAGGACACGATCCTAGTTGTCTTTGGTGTAGGTCTGGTCCTGTTTGCAAAAGCGACAGAGCAAAAGAACGGCCGCGAACTCTTCAAGAGTGTTTACCGTGAAGCCATTGGAGTTTCGGCGCTACTCGTCTTCTACCTGAACCTCGCACCGCTTCCCTATCTAGCGGAGCTACCTCTACAGGTTGTGATAATCGTGCTCGTGTTCGCAGATGCCCAGGATGACGGACGGAAGTGGCCTCGGGGCATGTTGGTGCTGGCAGGGTTGGGGCTTCTGGCGTGGACCTCGTTCCAAGTCGTTGAAAGCTGGGCAACCCTGAACCACGTCGAACTGCTCATGAGATTTGCTCTCTCGATCTGGCTTCCTCTGGCACTATTTCCGCTGCTGTATCCATTCGCATTCTTCGCCGCGATGGAGAGCGCAGCGGTACGCACAAGCTTCGGTGGAGAACCCTGGACGAGGCGCTCCCGACTGGCGTTCTTTCTCGGGCTAAGGGGTTCTCTTCACCTGGCCGCCTCGTTTAACGGGCGCTATCGAGCAATTCGTGACGCCAAGACTTTTCGAGAAGGCCGCGCCTACATGAAATACTTCCGGTCGGATGTCGAGGAGCGTGAAACCCTGCGCGAAAGACAGCGGCACACTCTTGATGTCTGGACCAACAAGGGCGGTACCGATAAGTGGGGTGCTCAACTTGATCGTAGAGAATTTGATGGCACCAAACGGGCACTTCGCTTTATTCAGGCTTCCCAGATGGGGTGGTTTGAACGGCAAGCGAATCAGTTTTGGGGTCCGGAGAAGGCAGAGCTAATTATCCAGCCCACCGCGCGCTTTGAGCTTCCTCCAAACCATGGAATTCATGTGGAGGTCACGGACGACCGCAAGGTCTGGCGCGCTTGGCGCAGGCTGCCAAGTGGCTGGATACTTGGCATAGGCGGTCAGCACAGAACTGACACCCAGTACTACTCTGCATCAGCTTCTCCGAACACGTGGCCCGGAGCGGACGACTGGATAAGCGAATTGGAGCTAGACCTGCCGCCAGATTGGGCTCAGGATGATAGCGTCTACCCGGCCTGACTTGTGCAGAGTAAACTGTGCTTGCCAACAAACGAGAGAAGCGGCTGGGCTGCCCGGACTTTCGTCTAGTGAACCGCCTGCCGCTTCTGACTACAGGGTGCCGCCTCAGATTCATCGCTTTGGTTTGGGGCCTGCTTCTCGATATGCCTCGGTCGCCCGCTAGTTGCGCTTAGCTCTTGGCACACCGTGGGGGAGCAGTATCCTGCGCAAGGGCGTCTATGAGGCATTTGCGGTAGGTGTCGGCATTCTGATGACTTCCCGGTAGGTTGTGAGCATTGATCAGTCAGAGAGGTTCTCATGCTCAAAGATTTTGTCTATTTCGACGAAGAGATGGTGTTGAAGTTTGCTTCTCAGCTTGATGGAGGGCAGCGCACACGCTCGACTGAACGGCAATCTAAAGGGCGTCGAGGCAGGCTTTCGGCCTCGCTTAAGGGTGTGGGAGTAGAGGGGTCGAGAGAGTCTTCCGAGGGCGTTGAGGTGGAGTTTTCCGACGATCCTTATGCGGCATTCGACCGTCTCGTCGCAGCAGGTTCAGATCGTGCAGATGAACTTTCTTGGGTCGAAGTGAACGACCCTGCAGTTGACCTCAAAGGTGTAGGCCGCGGATTCACAGTGCTTGGCGAGGCTGATTTTGCTGTTACCCCTTTCAGTAGGGTTCTAGGTAGCAAGGAGCAGTTGCGCGGGCTTGCTCAGCTGTCGACGTTGATGTCTAGTTTCGGGCCACTAATGGGCCAGGAACTAACCTCATCGTCTATAGACCCAGTGCAGGTGGAGGGCGTCAGCAGACTCGCTGATTCGATGGGCGATCAAATCAGTGTTACTGGTTTTTTCGCTGACAGTGATTGGTCAGTAGCTGGGACTTTGAGTAGTGACGTAAATATCGAGGATGTTGATGGCCCACTCGAGTTCGTAGGGAAGATCGTCGAAGTAATCCCTGAAGGCACCCACAAATCGCTGATGGCCTTGCCAGGGCTCTCTCTTCTTAGCCGTGAACAGCGGCGAAAAATGCAGAACGCTCCCAAAGAGGGCGACGAAGAGAACTGGATCAGTGGCCCTGCAATAGTTCTCAAGTTCCTCGCCATCTATCGTTAGAATGCCAGCGAATAGAGCTCGTGCAGCCATTGCGCGATCGTTAATCGCCTAGCGCGGAATCCCTCGAGCCTCGCGATAGTCAAAGTTGCCTCTTCCCAGATATCGTCATGTTTCATGAACGCTGGTGAAATCGTGATCGCGGCTGTCGGTGCACTAGGCGGCGTCGGAGGAGCACTCTTCGCGTGGGTGCAAGCCAAGGCAGCAGTCGGTAGTCGCGATGACGCTAAGGCAGCGCAGGAAGATGCCGAGCTTGCACAGCGACGGGCAGAGGCGGCTCGCGACGAAGCTCTCGAGCTTGCGCGGAAAGCCACGGCAGCAGCCGAACGTCAGGCGGCAGCTCAAGAGGAAGCGAACCGCCTCGAGATCGAAGCCCGCACCCCTCCAGCGTGGAGCGGCCCCGAATACGTGAGCGAGAAAGTGCGTGCGATGGTCAATACCTCCGGCGCGTCCATCGAAGTCATTTCCATCGAGGTCGTCCCTGAAACAGTGGGAGGATTCGTGCAGGTTCAGGACGGACAAGCCCCTCCCTACGAAGTGCCCGAAGGTGGATCGCTACGGTACTACCAGATTCGAGCGTACGGACCTGGGGCCGATCTAATCGCCGTGCAGTGGCGTAACGTAGGCACCACCGAGTCCCGGGAACTGCGAATCCCTTTGATCTAGTCGCTGGCGAATTGCTAGAGGCACCTTGCGCTCGCCGCAGTTCAGCCGAGTTCGTGCACCCGCGCTGCGTTCTCGAACGGTGTGAACCACGACCTGTCCCGGCCCATAAGCCGCTGACGGTACGCCCACGCCAACAAATCCGGCAGCCCCAGCAGAGGCTCCGCAGACGGGCGAGCATGATGCTCCGTTACGTCACGAGGCAGCCGGCCCGCACGCCGCAGATCGCCGAACGTGAACCGGTCACGCCGGTTGTACTCCGCCTCACGGTGCTGGTCGAACACGAACAAGCCCACGCCATCCTCAGCATGCAGCAGCGGGGCGATGTGCTCGATGCAGCGACGCCGCGCAGCATGCCCAAGCGAATCACCCGGCGCGATCGGTGCGGACACCACGAGATCCAGACCGTCGTTCTCCCTTGCGGCGAGCGCGATCCCACCTCGCAGCGTCACCACCTCGCGACTATGGAACATCGGGGCAGCATGCATCGGCTCGCCGTCGTAGTGCGCAGTGAGAGCCTCACGAGTCTCCACGAGCCTGTCGCGCGACACAACGGCGGTAGCGAGCACGTAGAACGTCCGGTCACCCTCGACCTCGTAAGACTCGTCCAGGAACGCCACAGGGGCGCTGGTGGCGCGGTAGAGGCGCTGTAGCTCCGGGCCCATTCTTCTCCTGAACATAGTGCGACCCCCAGGACGCTCTAGGCGATTTCCTGGGGGTCATGGCTCCTCACCGGCGGGGCCTTACGGCCTGGCGGGCTACCCGAGCTGCACCAACAGCATAACACCGCTGAGAGTCAGAGGGAACCGTTGGGAGTCTGAGGATGACGAGCCCGCAGCGCCCGCCGCAAAGCCTCGCCTGTCATAGGTGACATGTACGTGACCATAGGTGCCGTGTACGAGAATGCATCACCTATGATGCGTCGCGCTTCGCCCGCTGCTCGTCGAGCGACACCGGCAGTGGGGGAGCCGTAGGCGGCTTCGGAAGCTGCGCAGCGAGCGCAGCATCACGCCCCGTCGTGTGCTGGTAGAGCGCGGCCGCGGCCTGCGTCGAGTGCCCTCCTCGAGCCTGCAGCTCACGCACTGTCGCGCCGGTCTGCCCGTACATGGTGAGAGCAAGCCCCCGAAGGTCGTGCAGGCGCACCACAACGTCCTTCCCGATGCCGGCGTACTCGCGAGCCTTGCGCCACGGATGATCAATCGCAGCGTTCGTAAGATACTCATCCTGCTCAGCAGAGAACAGCAGTGACGTGGGGAACTTCCCCACGTGCGACTCGAGGTGCGCGTCGATCGTTGGCGTCATCCATGCAGGCAGGGGAGTCGTCCGATTCCCGGCCTCCGACTTCGGCGGGACGACATGCCACTCGCCCTTGACTCGCACCGCCTGCCGGGCCACCGACACCACGTAGTAGTCCCGCGCCCGATCGTCAGCGTCAGGCGTGATCTTCGTAAGGTCGCAGCGTCGGAGCGCACGCACCTCACTCTTACGAGGGCCACCGTAGGCGGCGAGCCACGGCCACAGGGCGAGCTTCGGCCTGTTCGTGTCGAACCACTGCACGATCAGAGCGAACTCCTCGAGCGTAGGGATCCGAGTCTTCCGTCCAGTCTTCGAACGCGTGAGCTCAGCCGCTACCGGGTTCTTCTCCACCAGATCATCCCGCTTGGCCTGCTCGAACACCGCATGCATGAAGGATGCCTCACGAGCAGCCGACGTCGCAGTGACTTCCGCTCGCTTCGAGTGCCACGCCCGAACCATGGCAGGGGTGATCGCATCGAGGCGCTCGCCGCAGAACTCAGCAAGGGACTTCTCGAGATACCACTCGTTCAGCGACTTCGTGGTGGCGGCTCGAGCCTTGCCGTGCCTGTCGCGTTTCTGCTCGATGTAGGTGCGAGCGTACGGGCCAAACGTCTCGTGCTGCACGTGCTTCGGGTTCTTCCACTTGCCGCGCTGAATGTCGGCGCGCGTGCCCGCGAGGAATGCGCGGGCATCTCCCTTGGCGTCGAACGTCGTCGGTGCATTGAACCGCTCGCCCTGATGGGTGTAGCGGGCACGGTAGCGGCCTGAGGGGAGCTCGTCGATGATTCCCCAGCTTTCACGGGATGCTTTGCGCGCCATGTTCGGGGCCTCCGGTTGTGGTACTCGCGTGGTACTCAGACACCCGAGACGGGGTCGTGGTACTTCCGTGGTACTCAGTATGCCACCTCGTGCATGCTCGCGCCATGTACTGCAGATCCGCATGATTACAACGGCAATGAGCCAAGTGGCCTCGATCCCATACGATGCAAGGGGAGTCGAATGGATGCTGAAATCTGTCTTGAAAACAAGCAGGCGGTAACCCCGTCTCAGGGGTTCAAATCCCCTACCCTCCGCTCCAGACCCCGCTGCATGGCAGCGGGGTCTTCCGCTACGGGCAGGGGCTCATCGAGAACCCCTCACTGGCGCCGAGGGCGGCGCCAGCGGCGTGCGCGCGCAACGCGATGCGTTGCCCCAAGCGCGCGGCCGGGGTTCAAATCCCCTACCCTCCGCTCCAGACCCCGCTGCATGGCAGCGGGGTCTTCCGCCACGGGCGGGGGCTCATCGAGAACCCCTCGACCGGGCGCGAGGGCGCCTTCGCGCACTACTCGTCGAGGATGATCTCGCTGGCGCGGAGCGCGCGACGCTCCGCCTCTTCGAGCTCGAGCACGGTGCCGTCCGTGCCGAGCCAGTACCAGGCACTCAGATCCGGTCCCGGCGCGTCGCGGCGGGTCAGCGTGTAGAGGACCCCGTCCACGTCTTTGGTGTTCATGCTCCGAATCCTAGACGCTTCTCCGGCCCCGCGAGAAACACGGACCCGGCATCGTCCGGTCAGACGCTCGCGGGCTCGGGATCCCGGACCGCTTCCGCCACCGCCGTCGCCACGGCGCCGCGACCAGATCCTCGCGGCACCGAATTCCCCCGGTACGCAAGGTAGCTGCGCTGGATCTCGATCTTGTCGGCGATGAACTTCGCATCGTGCCAGACGCCCCAGATGAAGGAGGACCCCCGGTGCGACTGCCACGGCAGCCCCAGGAAGTAGACGCCGGGCTCGGCGGAGACGCCGCGCTCGTGCCGGGGCAGGCCGCGCTCGTCGAGCGCCCCCGCCGGCAGCCAGCCATAGTCGGCGCGGAAGCCGGTGGCCCACACGATCGAGGTGACTCCCGCGGCGGCGAGGTCGAGCTCCAGCAGCGGCTCGGTGGCGCACTCCGGGAGCGGGCCGAGCTCCCGGGCGGCGGGCTCCTCGGGAAGGTCGATGCCGGTGCGCGCCACGTAGGCGTCGGCCTCATCGAGGATCGACAGGTAGTTCGCATCCCCGCGACGGATGTTGTCGGCCAAGTCGGCGCCGAAGCGCATGACGCCGTTCTCGCAGGAACTGGCGCGCCCCACGAGCGTGATGCCGGCTGCGGCGAGCTCGCGGAAGTCGATGGTGCGTCCCCCATTCGCCCCGCTCACCGCAATGGTGACGTGTTCCGCGCCCGCCGCGGGCGTCGACTTCTCCCACAGCCCGAGCGTGCCCAGCCACCACACGAAGCTCCGGTTCCGGTAGCGCTGCGGCGGGCGGTCGTGCGGGCCGACGGCGAGGAAGACCTCGCGGCCGGAGGCGCGCAGTTCCTGCGCGATCTGGACGCCGGAGGAGCCGGCGCCGACCACGAGCACCGCGCCGGCCGGCAGCTGCCGCGGATTGCGGTACTCGCTCGAGTGGATCTGCACGACGCCCGCGCCCTCGGCGACCAGGGGAGGGATCGACGGCAGCTGGAAGGCGCCGGTCGCGGCGATCACGTAGCGCGCTTCGAAGGTGCCTGCGGTGGTCTCCGCGGTGAAGCCGCCGCGGCCCTCGGTGCGGCGCACGGAGAGCACCTCGACGCCCGTGCGGATGGGCAGCCCGAACTTCTCCGCGTAGGCCTCGAAGTATGCGGCGACCCGCTCCTTCGGGGCGAACTCGTCGGGATCGACGTCGTCGAAGGTGAGGCCGGGGAAGCGGTCGTGCCAGGCGGGCCCGTTGGCGACGAGCGAGTCCCAGCGGGCGGTGCGCCAGCGCTCCGCGATGCGGTCGCGTTCGAGGACGACGTGGGGGATCCCGCGGGCGCTCAAATGCTCGCTCGCGGCGATACCGGCCTGACCGCCGCCGACGACGAGGACCTCGGTGACCTCGGCAGGTGCTCGCTCCGACATGTTCTTCTCCGCTCGTATCGCTGGTCGCAGTCCCGGGAACGACCCTGTGCGCGCCGAGGATGCGTGCGGCGGGCGGTGAGTGATCGACCGGGCAGGACCAGCCAAGCGCAGCGGGTCCCGAGAGCACCAATAGTGATTCGAGGTCCCCTGAATCTGATTTTCAGATGGAGGTGCGTGGCTGATATCTGATCAGCGTATTATGGTGCGGTCTGGGCCTCCGCGATCAGCTCCCGCAGCTCACGCTCGACGGCGCTCGCACGCGCGGTGGGGTGCGCCTGTCGTAACCGTGAGACCGCGATCCGCAGGCTCGGCACCGGGTCGGTGATCTCGAGCGCGACGGCTTGCTCCCCGGTGTAGGTGTCCTCGATGCGCGGCCGCTGATTCAGCAGCGAGTACCCGAGCCCCGTGGCCACCATCGATCGCACCGTCTCGTAGCTCGAACTGCGATACCTCAGCCGCGGAGTCACGCCGAGCTGGCGGAGGATCCCGAGGAAGTAGTCCCGGCTGCTCGGCAGATCGAGCAGCACGAAGGAGTCGTCGGCGAGTTCGAGCAGTGAGGCGCGCCCCCGTCCGGCGAGGGGGTGATCCGCGTGAACGAGCGCGTGCGGAGGGAACTCGCCGACCACGCGGTGCTCGATTCCCTCCTCTTCCGTGAAGACGTAGTTGATCGCGACCTCCGCTCGGCCTCCGCGCAGCGCCGCGACCGTGCCCTCGTGGTCACTCTCGATCGTCGCCACCTCGAGCTCCGGGTGACGCCGCTGCAGTCGCCCGAGCAGCAGCGGCAGCACGAAGGGGGCGAGGGTGCTGAAGCAGGCCACGGTGATCGTGCCCCGCACCTCCTCCTGATCCGCGCGGATCGACTCGACCGTGTCGTTGAGGGCGTCGAAGATCCCGCGGGCGTCCCGCAGCAGCGTCTCCCCGGCGCTCGTGAGGATGAGCCCCTTCGAGTGCTGGCGGATGAACAGCGCCGATCCGAGCGCGCGCTCGAGGTGCGTGATCGCCGTCGACACGGCGGACTGGGCGACGTGCAGCTCCTGGCTCGCCGCGGTCATGTTGAGCGTCCGGGCGCACTCGACGAAGTAGCTCAGCTGCGTGAGCGTGAACGGGAATCGGTCGGCCACGTCTCCCTCTCGCGCGCTGCTCTCCATGTCTATCTGAATTTCAGATTGACTGCGTAACTTTTGTCTATTTTACAGATAATTTCTGGTTCTCGACAATGGCTGAGAAGCACCCGCCACCGCCCCACTCGACGAGGAGGACCCCGTGACTGAGACCACCCACGTGCGGCTGAGGAAGTTCAACACCCGGGAGACCTACCCCGAGCAGAACCTCGACAACGACCTCTGCCAGGCGGTCGTGGCGGGCGGTGTCGTCTACCTCAGGGGTCAGATCGGCCAAGACCTCGACACGCGCGAATCCGTGGGCATCGGCGACGTCACCGCGCAGACCGAACAGGCGATGGCGAACATCAAGATGCTGCTCGAAGAGGCCGGCAGCGGCCTCGAGGACATCGTGAAGGTGACCATCTACATCGTCGACCCCCGGTACCGCGAAGACGTGTACCGCACGGTCGGTACATGGCTGAAAGGCGTCTACCCGGTCTCCACCGGGATCGTGGTACAGGCGCTCGCCCGGCCCGAATGGCTCGTCGAGATCGACGCCACGGCCGTGATCAGCGAGCGCTGAGGCGGCGGGCGTGACCTTCTCACTGATCCTGCGCGATCCGGAGACCGGCGAGTTCGGATCCGCAATTTCATCCTCCTCGCCAGCCGTCGCCGCGCGCTGCGTCAACCTTGCCGATGGCGTCGGCGGGGCCCACTCGCAGAACGTGACCGATCCGCGCCTCGGCGTCCAGCTGCTCGACGAGCTGCGGCGTAGGCGCAGCTCCCAGGAGGCGCTCGACGCGGTCGTCGCCGCCGCGGACCCCGAGACGATCGGCTACCGGCAGCTGCTCGTGCTCGACACGTCCGGGCGCGCCGCAGCATACTCGGGTGAACGGGCACTCGGCACCTTCGGAGCGTGCAGCCGCGAGAACGCGGTGGCGGGCGGCAACATGCTCGCCGGCCTGGACGTGCTCGACGCGCTCGTCGACACGGCCCTGACCGCGACCGGACGCATCGAGGAGCGGCTGATCGCCGCCCTCCGAGCCGCGATGGCGGCCGGCGGAGAAGCCGGCCCGGTGCACTCCGCCGGTATCGCGGTCGTCTCGGACGCCGGCTGGCGCGTCACCGATCTGCGCGTCGACTGGGACGAGGACGATCCGATCGGGCGCCTCGGGGCAGCATTGCGCCAGTGGCTGCCGCAGCGCGACGACTACGTCCGCCGCGGGCACACACCCTCCGCCGCGCCCTCCTACGGGGTGCCGGGCGATGAGTGACGAGCTGAAGCTGCGCATCGCCGCCCGGCGGGAGTCGATCGACGCCGAGCTCATCGGCCTCTCCGAAGCGCTGCACGCCGACCCCGAACTGGGCTGGGAAGAGCACCGCTCCTCCGCGCGCGTGGCCGGTCTGCTCGCGCGGCACGGCTTCGCCGTCGAGCAGCCCTACCTCGGCCTCGCCACCGCCTTCCGCGCGGTCTTCGGCGGCGGCCTCGCAGCACCGGAGCCGCGGTTCACCGTCGGCTTCCTCGCCGAGTACGACGCGCTGCCCGGGCTCGGCCACGCCTGCGGGCACAACCTCATCGCCGCCATGAGCGCGGGGGCGGCGATCGCGCTCGCAACCGTCGCCGCGGACCTCGGGATCGTCGTCGAAGTGATCGGCACACCCGCCGAGGAGGGCTACGGGGGCAAGATCGAGCTGCTGGAGCGCGGCGCCTTCGCCGAATTGGACTTCGCGCTGATGGCGCACCCAGCCCCGGTCGACGTCGCAGAGGCGGAGCCCTTCGCCGTGGCGCACTGGCACATCCGCTACGACGGCCGCGCCGCCCACGCCGCCGCGTACCCCGAGCGCGGCGTCAACGCCAACGACGCGTTCCTCATCGCGCAGACCGCGATCGCGCTCCTGCGGCAGCAGCTCCCGCCCAGCGCGCGCGTGCACGGCGTGCAGACGCGCGGCGGTGAGGCCCCCAACGCGATCCCCGAACGCACCGAGGGCCGCTGGTACGTGCGCGCCGAAACCACCCTGGAGCTGCTCGCCCTCGAGAAGCGGGTGCTCGCCTGCTTCGAGGCGGGGGCACTCGCCAGCGGCGCCCGGCTCACGGTCACCCCCGAGGGTGGTCGCTACGCCGAGATGCGCAGCGACCGCGAAGCGCAGGAGCTGTACCGCAGCAATGCGCTCGCACTCGGCCGCGACTTCACCGCGGACCCTGGCGCGGCCGCCATGAACCGTGCCTCGACCGATATGGGCAACGTCTCCCAGCTCGTCGACGCCATTCACCCCTACATCGGGGTCGGCGGCGAGGCGAGCAACCACCAGCCCGGCTTCGCCCAGGCCTGCGTCGGCCCCGCGGCCGAGCAAGCCCTCCGCGATGGCGCGACCGCCCTGGCCTGGACCGCGCTCGACGTGGCCATCCGCCGCTCCAGAACCTGACCCCGCCCCCCCCCCCCCGCCCCCCCCCCCCCCCCCCCCCCCCCCCCCCCCCCCCCCCGCCCCCCCCCGCCCCCCCCCCCCCCCGCCCCTCACCCCCAATGTCGACCACCCCGCCCGTCCGCGAGATCGCCGATCTCGTCGACAAGAAGAGCTTGCGCAAAAGCGTCGTCGCCGGATCGATCGGTGTCCTGGTGCACTGGTTCGACTGGGCTGTGTACGCCTACCTCGCGGGCACTCTTGCCTCCGTGTTCTTCCCGGAGGAGAATGCGACCGCCGGGCTCCTCGCCACCTTCGCCGTCTTCGCGGTGTCGTTCCTGGTGCGTCCTCTGGGCGCGGTCATCTTCGGCCGCCTCGGAGACCGGCTGGGGCGCAAGCAGACCCTCTCCCTCGTGATCCTCGCGATGGCACTGGCGACGCTGGTGCTCGGACTGCTGCCCGGCTACGACACGATCGGCCTCCTCGCGCCCATCCTGCTGATCCTCACGCGCATCGTCCAGGGGCTCGCCGCGGGAGGCGAGTTCGGCAGCGCCGCCGCGTTCCTCGGCGAGTTCTCACCGGCGAAGCGCCGGGGCTTTGGCGTCAGCTGGCTCGAGTTCGGCAGTCTCCTCGGCTTCCTGCTCGCCTCCTTCGTCGTGTTCCTGCTCAACGTCGCCTTCGACGAGCAGCAGATCGTCGACTGGGCGTGGCGCATCCCCTTCCTCATCACCGTCCCGCTCGGATTCATCGGGCTCTACATCCGCAGGAAGATCGAGGACACACCGGAGTTCGAGCAGCTCCAGAAGCTTGAGACCGTGTCGCACGCGCCCGTCAAGGAGGTCTTCCAGCGCAACCGGCGGGAGTTCATCCAGACCTGCGGCATGGAGATCTTCATGAACGTCACCTTCTACGTCGTACTGGTGTACCTGCTGACCTACCAGGAGGTGTACATCGGCTTCGATGCGGGACGTGCGGCGTTGCTGTCGACGCTCGCCTCCGCGCTCGGCCTGATCGTCGTACCGCTCGCGGGCATCGCCTCGGATCGCTTCGGGCGGAAGCCGGTGCTGCTCACCGCCGCGATCGGCCAGACGCTGCTGTCGGTGCCGCTCTTCATGCTGATGGGCCGCGGCGATGACGTCTCGGCGTTCGTCTCGACGCTCGGCCTCGCCCTGATCCTCGCGATCGTGCTCGGCACCCACGCCGTCACCGTCGTCGAGCTGTTCCCGACGCGGACCCGGCAGACCGGGCTCTCCATCGCCTACGCGGTCACGGCGGCCCTGTTCGCCGGGACCGCGCCCTATGTGCTGACCTGGCTGCTCGACGCGACCGGCAACATGCTGGTGCCCGGCTGGTTCCTGCTCGGCGTCGGCGTGGTCGGGATCGTGACCGTGGTGAGCCTGCCCGAGACCCGGGGCATCCCGCTCATCAAGGCCCAGGACCTCGAGACCGCGACGGTGGAGATCCCCGAGGATCTGCGCGCGGCCGGCCGGCCGTGACGCCCTACTTCGCGTCCCCGGCGGCCGAGGCCCGCTGCGAGAAGTAGACGGGGATCAGCGAGAGCAGGATCATCACCGTCGCGACGACGTTGACCTGGTTCACCTCGTTGGGGCGCGCCATCTGGTTCATGATCCACAGCGGCAGCGTCTCGACCCCGGGCGGGGCCGTGAAGATCGTCACCACGATCTCGTCGAAGGAGAGCGCGAAGGCGAGCAGCCCGCCGGCGATGAAGGCACTGCGGAACTGCGGGAAGGTGACGAGCCGGAACGTTTGCGCGATCCCGGCGCCCAGGTCCATCGACGCCTCCTCGAGGTTCGGGTTCATGCGCCGCAATCGCGCGATGACGTTGTTGAACACCATCACCACGCAGAAGGTGGCGTGCGCGATGATCATGCCCCAGTAGCCGACGCTGATCCCCATCGGCTTCAGCACCTGCGTGAAGGTGTTCGAGAGCGCCACGCCGGTGACGATGCCCGGCAGCGTGATCGGCAGCACGATGAGCAGGTTCACGGTGTGCTGGCCGAAGAAGCGGAACCGCTGGAGTGCGAAGGCGGCGAGCGTGCCGAGGATCAGCGCGAAGACGGTGGCGACCGAGGCCACGACGACCGAGTTGAGCAGCGCGGCGTGCACGGCGGGGTTCACGAGCGCCTTGCCCCACCACTCCAGCGAGAAGCCGGGGATCGGCCAGCCCGCCACCCGGCCGGCGTTGAAGGAGTTCATGACGATCACGAACAGCGGGATGTACATGAAGGCGAGCACCACGACGGTGATGAGGGCCAGCGCGATCTTGGTGCCGCGGGTCAGGCGAAGCATGTCGGTTCTCCTCGGATCCGGGTGCGGGGGCTAGAGGTTGTTGAGCGCGCCGGTGCGGCGGACCGCGGCGAGGTAGATCACCACGAGCACGATCGGGACCACGGAGAACGCGGCGGCCAGCGGCGGGTTCAGGTTGATGTTCTGGGAGATGATGCTGCCGATCATCTGCGTGTTCGAGCCGCCGACGTACATCGCCGCGATGAAGTCGCCGAGGCTGAGCGAGAAGGTGAACACGGAGCCGGCGATCAGCGAGGGCAGCAGCAGCGGCGCGACCACCGTGCGAATGGTGCGGGCGCCGCCGGCACCGAGGTCGGAGGAGGCGTCGAAGAGGTTGTCGGGGATCTGCGCGACGGCGGCGTAGACCGGGATCGCCATGTAGGGGAACCACAGGTAGACGAGCGTCAGGATCGTCGCCAGCACACCGAAGCCGGGGCCGCTGATCCCGAACATCGAGAGCGACCAGTTGAAGAAGCCCTCCTCGGTCCAGACCAGGCGCATGCCGATGATCTTGACGAGGTAGCCGGCCCATAGCGGCAGGGTGACGAGCACGGCGAGCACGGCGCGCAGGCCGGGGCGGGCGACCTTCGCCATGAAGACGGCGAGCGGGATCGAGAAGACCGCGCAGATCGCCGTCACGGCGAGCGCGATGCCGAGGGTGCGCAGCGCCGTGCCCGCGAAGGCCGGCACGGTGAGGATCTGCTCGAAGTTGTCGAGCGTGAAGCCGGGCTTCACCCGCGAGGTGAAGGGGTCGGTCGTCCAGAACGCCGTGATCAGCATGAGGGCGAGCGAGAAGATGTAGACGCCGATCAGCCACGCCATCGGGAGGGTGAGCAGGGCGGCGAGACGCCCGCGCGGGTGGCGGTAGAGCGCGGTCGAGATCGGCTTCGGCCGGCGTTCGAGAACGGTCTGGGTGCTCACGGTGCTTCCTTGCTGCTGCGGGCGCCGGTGGAGCGGGCGCCGGGGGCGCTGCGCCGGCCGCGCGGGGATCGCGGACGGCCGGCGCAGCGGGCCGAGGGGGCTCTCAGCCCTTCACGGTCGCCCAGGCTGCGGTCCAGTCCTGGTAGTTGGTGCACTGCACATCGGTGCGGCCGTCGAGGCACTGGTCGATGGGCGTGGTCCAGAACCACACCTGCTTGTAGTAGTCCTCGTCGGTGGCGTTGTAGTAGTCGCAGTGCTCCTTCGCCTCGTCGCTCATCTCGCAGAACGCGCCGTTGGCGGGCGCCATGCCGAAGCCCATGGCGATCTGGCCGTTCACCTCGGGCGAGCTGGTGTAGTCCATCCAGGCGTAGGCGCAGTTGGGGTGCTCGGCATCGGCCGCGAGCATCCAGGCGTCGGACCAGCCGGTCGAGCCCTCCTCGGGCAGCACGCTCTTGAACTTCTCGTCGCCGGTGGCCTTGCGCAGCACCTCCCAGGAGGTGCCGACCACCGAGTTGCCGCCCGTGAAGGAGCTGATGTTGGTGGTCGGGTTCCAGTACTCCGAGACCATGCCGTTCTGCTGCTTCAGCAGATCGACGGCCGCCTGCAGCTGGGTCTCGTCGAGGGCGTAGGGGTTCTCGATCCCGAGATCGGGCTGGGTCGCCATCAGGTAGATGGCGGCGTCCGCGATGTAGATCGGGCTGTCGTAGGCGGCGATCTTCCCGGCGTAGGGGCTGTCGGCCTCCCACACCACGTCCCAGCTGGTGGGGTCCTCGGTGACGACGTCGCTGTTGTACTGCAGGATGTTCGCGCCGCGGCCGATCGGGATGCCGTAGACGTTGCCGTTGAGCGTGTCGTAGAGCTGGCCCTTCATGCCCTCGACGATGTCATCGCCGAAGTTGGGGATCAGCTCCGTGTTGAGCGGCTGCACATTGCCGTCGACGATGAGCCGCAGGCTCGCGTCGCCGGAGGCGGAGACGAGGTCGTATTCGCCGGTGCGCATGAGCTGCACCGCCTCGTCGCTCGTTGCGAAGATCTTGCGGTTCACGGTGCAGCCGGTCTCGGCGGTGAACTGCTCGGCCCAGGCGGGCTCGACGAAGCCCGACCAGGCGAGGATGTTGACCTCGTTCTCGTTCTCGCCGAGCTCTTCCATCATGGGGATCTCGGGCACGTCGATCTGCAGGCCGCCGGCTGCCTCGCCGTCGCCGCCGTCGCTGCTCGCGCAGCCGGAGAGGGCCAGCCCGAGCGCGGCGAGCGCCGCTGCGGGGGCGAGTAGGTGCTTCTTCATCAGTACTCCTTCGTAGTGCGGGTGTGGACTGGTGTCGGGGTTCAGCCCCGCTCGCCGCCGACGGCGATGGCGTGGTCGCGCGCGAATCGGACGCTCACCGCGTCGCCGCGGCGCACGCTCGGCTCGGTGCGCGGCGTCTGCGTGTTCTGCTTCTCGGAGATGAAGCGGGTGCCGCCCTCGGTCTCGATGAGGTAGCGGGTGCGCGCACCGGCGTAGACGGCCTCGATGACGCTGCCGGCGATGGCGACGGTGCCGCCGTCGAGCGGTGCGCTCGGATCGGCGAGGTGCACCCGCTCGGGGCGGACGCTGTGGGGCTCGGAACTGCCGAGCAGGCGGCCGGCCGCTTCGCCGCTGAGCAGATTGGTGATGCCGAGGAAGCGTGCGACGAACTCGGTGTCGGGGAACTCGTACACCTCGCGCGGGGTGCCCACCTGCTCGATCTTCCCGTCGTTGAACACGGCGACGCGGTCGGAGAGGGTGAGCGCCTCCTCCTGGTCGTGCGTGACGAAGACGAAGGTGATGCCGACCTCGCGCTGGATCTGCTTCAGCTCGAACTGCATCTGCTCGCGCAGCTGCTTGTCGAGGGCGCCGAGCGGCTCGTCGAGCAGCAGCACCTTCGGCCGGAGGATCAGGGCGCGGGCGAGGGCGATGCGCTGCCGCTGGCCACCGGAGAGCTGCGAGGGGCGCCGCTCGGCCGCGTGCGCGAGCTGCACCTGCTCCAGGGCCTCGGCGACGAGCCTGGCGCGTTCCGCCTTGCCCACGCCGCGCACCTTGAGGCCGTAGGCGACGTTCTCGGCGATGCTCAGGTGGGGGAAGAGCGCGTAGTCCTGGAACACGGTGTTGACCTGGCGGTCGAAGGGGGCGGCGCGGGTGACGTCCTGGCCGTGGAGGAGGATCCGGCCGGCGGTCGGCTCCTCGAAGCCGGCGATCATGCGGAGCACCGTGGTCTTGCCCGAGCCGGAGGGTCCGAGCATCGAGAAGAACTCGCCGGCCCGGATGTCGATGTCGAGATCCTTCACCGCGACGAGATCGCCGAACTGCTTGTGGACCCCCTGCACCGAGACGGCGATGTCGCCCGGTGCGGAGGGGGGAGTGGTGTCGTGCATGGTGCGGATGCTCCTCAACGTCGTTGTCGGACCGATGGCAAGAACCATAACATATGGGTTTATAGGTTAATGCGCCGCTTGCGTCACTCCGGCGTTACGATTCGGTCACGGCGGGTTCCCGGGCTTCTCCCGCTCACCCGTGCCAGACTCGACGAGCAGGCAGGGAACGGAGGCGCTGGTGGGCACGATCGCTGAGCACTCGGCGCCGAGTCGCCTGCGCACCGCCGCCTTCGCCCCGATCGGGGAGGAGGGGCGCACCGAGCAGGTCGCGTCGCGCATCGTGCAGGCCATCTCGGCCGGCGCCTTCATCGAGGGGGAGCGGCTGCCCAGCGAGACCGAGCTCTCGGCGCTGCTCGGGGTCGCCGTGGTGACGGTGCGCGAGGCGCTCGGCGCGCTGCGCCACCGCGGGCTCATCGAGACCCGTCGCGGCCGCAACGGCGGCAGCTTCGTCTCCACCTCCCGCGGCTCAGTCGAGGAGGTCAACGCGCGGGCGCTCATGGGGATGCCGCGCGTCGCGCTCGCCGACCTCGGCGTCCACTACGAGGTGATCGCGAGCGCCTGCGCGGAGTACGCCTGCAAGCGCGCGACGTCCGATGAGCTCTCGGTGGTCCTCGGGCTCATCGGCGAGGCGCGCGAGCTGCCCCCCGAGGCCTGGCGGCGGCGGATCACCGAGGTGCAGCTCGAACTGGCGGCCCTCAGCCAGTCCGTGCGCCTGACCAACGAGCACGTCCAGGTGCAGACCGAGTTCACCCCGCTGCTCGCGCTCCAGGATCCCGACCGTGAGGCGCGCATGGCGACGCACGATGCGCTGCTCGCGCAGACGGAGGCGACCCGGGCGGGGGACGTCCCTGCGGCCCGGGCGGCGGTGCGCGAGAGCATCCGTGCCTCGGTGCGCTGGCTGGTGCGGTTCCGGGGGGAGCTGCTCGCCGATCCTCGCGAGCCCGCGATCCGTGCCACACTTGATGCACGCGGGGCGGCCGATCGGGGCCGCGCCGCTCTCGAGGAGGAGTGAGCCACGTGGGTGCCCGGACCGTGCAGGAGCTCGACGAGGCGGTAGAGCTGGTCGACGAGTTCTTCGACGGCGTGTTCGCGCCCCTGGACGCCTGGCTGCCCGCCCTCATCGACGCACTGCGCTCGCACACCCGCGACGGCAGGCTGACGGGCTCCCAGCTCGCCGATCTCGTGCGCGGCGACGCCCACCGCATCCTCGACGCCGCCGACCGCCCCGTGTACGGCGCGGGGTACTGCGCAAGCGAGCTGGTGGTCTCGGAGGGCAACCCGCTCGCCTGGTGGCAGGGGCCGGATCGCAGCCTGCTCGCCTCCTCGACCTTCGGCCCGGGCCAGGCTGCGATCGACCTGGTGCGGCTCGAGTGGTATCGCGTCCCTCAGACCACGGGCGAGCGGCACGTCGCGGGGCCGTTCGTGGACTACCTCTGCTCGAACGAGATCACCATCACCTCCTCCGTTCCGGTGATCCACGAGGACCGGTTCCTCGGCGTCATCTGCGCCGATGTGCTCGTCGCCTCGCTCGAGAACGCCCTGCTCCCGAGCCTCAGCCGCGGCACCGCCGTGACGCTGATCAATGCGAACGGGCGGGTGGTGATCTCCAGCGACCCCGACGTCGAGACCGGCGACCGCCTCGCCGCGGCCACCGCCGCGGGCACGGCCGTGAGCTCGGAACGCTACCCCTTCACCCTGCTCGGCGCCTGAGCCCTCAGAGCAGGTGCCCGCCCCCGGTCACCCGCATCCGCGAGACGAGGTTCTTGACGTCCTGGGCGCGGCTCTTCGAGGTGACGAGGAGCACATCGGCGGTGTCGACCACCACCACGTCCTCGACGCCGACGAGCGCCACGAGCCGGTCGCTCTCCGAGACGACGATCCCGCTCGACGCGTCAGACAGCACCTGCGCCCCGTCGCCGAGCACCGCGAGGTCGCTGCCGCGCCCCCGCGTCAGCAGATTCGCGACCGAGGCGAAATCGCCCACGTCGTCCCAGTCGAAGTGCGCCGCGACGCACACCATCTTCCCGGCCGCCGCGGCCGGCTCGGCGACCGTGTAGTCGATCGCGATCTTCGGCAGCGTGGACCACAGCCGCTCCCGCACCTCCGCGCCCCGTTCCGTGTCCCACGCCGCCGCGATCTCGCGCAGCGCCGCGACGAGAGCGGGCTCGGCGAGCGCCATCTGCTCCAGCAGCACCCCCGCGCGCGCGATGAACATGCCGGCGTTCCAGAGATAGCCGCCGTGCGCGAGATACCCGGCCGCCTGATCCGCGTCCGGCTTCTCCACGAACTCCGTCACCTCGTAGACGTCGAAGGGCGCGAGGTCGCCGCGCGCCCGGCCGCAGGCGATGTAGCCGAAACCGGTCGCCGGGTGCGAGGGGTGGATGCCGATCGTCGCGATGTAGCCCTGGTCCGCCGCCTGCACCGCGGTGGTGACCGCGCGCTGGAAGAGCACTTCGCCACGGATCACGTGATCCGCCGCGAAGGACCCCAGGATGGCGTCGGGATCGCGGCGCTCCAGCAGCGCGGCCGCGAGGCCGATCGCGGCGGAGGAGTCCTTCGGCTCGCTCTCGGTGATGAGGTTGTCGAGCAGCAGCTCGGGCAGCTGGGCGACGACGGAGTCGCGATGGGAGACGCCGGTGACGACCATCACCCGCTCCGCGGGCGCGACCGGCGCGAGGCGATCCCAGGTGGCCCGCAGCAGGGAGTCGCCCGAGCCGGTCAGGTCGAGCAGGAACTTCGGCGCGTTCGCCCGCGAGAGGGGCCAGAGGCGCGAGCCGACGCCGCCGGCCGGGATCACGCAGGTGAAGCGCTCGAGGGCGGGGGAGGGCTGCGACTCGCTCATGGCTACGAGTGTATCCAGCGTGCGCTGTGCGACCCCCACGGGCCGATGCCAGCGGCGTCTTCATCGGATGATCCGCGCTCGTGCGGGGGCCGATGCCGGTGCCGGGGCCCCTCCTGAAAGGTGCCATAATGGAACACGGCGAAAACTCAGCCGTGCCCGCGCGAGGCGCGTGTCCTGGCTGAGACGCGATGTCGGCCGGCGAGCGATGCTCGCCGAAGCAGGACCAAGGAGGAAGCCCGTGTCAGCCCAAACGGCAGAGGTCGCACCCGCGGCGAAGCAGAGGAGCCGCCCGGCGGGGACGCTCTATCGCGGCAACGAGGGCATGTGGTCGTGGGTGCTGCACCGCATCACCGGCGTGGCCATCTTCTTCTTCCTGCTCGTGCACGTCCTCGACACGGCGCTCGTGCGTGTCAGCCCCGAGGCGTACAACGCGGTCATGAGCGTCTACAAGACGCCCATCATGGGCCTGGGTGAGGCCGCCCTCGTCGGTGCGATCGTCTTCCACGCCTACAACGGCATCCGCATCATCCTGGTCGACTACTGGAACAAGGGCGCGCGCTACCAGCGGGCGATGTTCTGGATCGTGATCGCGGCGTGGGTCATCACCATGGCCGGCTTCCTGCCGCGCCACCTGATGAACGTGTTCGGGCACTGAGCGAGGGAACGCAGACATGGCTATGACGATTGACACCCCGCGCTCGCAGGCGGCGGCGAAGAAGAGCACCAACTGGGAGAAGTGGGGCTGGATCTACATGCGCGTCTCGGGCGTGCTGCTCCTGGTGCTCGTCTTCGGGCACCTGGCCTCGAATCTGCTGCTCACCGAGGGCGGCGTCCACGCGATCAACTTCGGCTTCGTCGCCGGGAAGCTCGCGAGCCCCTTCTGGCAGATCTGGGACACGCTGCTGCTCTGGCTCGCGCTCATCCACGGCGCCAACGGCATGCGCACCATCGTGAACGACTATGTCGAGCGCCCCGTCCTCGCGAAGACGTTCAAGACGCTGCTGTTCCTCTCGGCCGCGCTCCTGATCCTGCTCGGCACCTTCGTGATCTACACCCTCGATCCGTGCCCCGCCGGCGCCGACCCTTCGCTCGTCGCCTCCTTCTGCACGGGCTCGTAAGCGGCGAGCCGGGCGCAGCGCAGACTTTCAGAACCGAAGAATAGGACTCCCGTGACCACAGATACCCACCAGGGCGAGGAAGTGACCGTCAAGGACGGCGTCGTCTACCACCAGTTCGACGTCGTGATCGTCGGCGCCGGCGGGGCCGGCATGCGGGCGGCCATCGAGGCGGCCCCGAAGGCGAAGACGGCGGTCATCACGAAGCTCTACCCGACCCGCTCGCACACGGGCGCCGCGCAGGGCGGCATGGCCGCGGCGCTGGCGAACGTCGAGGAGGACAACTGGGAGTGGCACACCTTCGACACCGTCAAGGGCGGTGACTACCTCGTCGACCAGGACGCGGCGGAGATCCTCGCCCGCGAGGCCATCGACGCGGTCATCGACCTCGAGAACATGGGCCTGCCCTTCAACCGCACCCCCGAGGGCAAGATCGACCAGCGCCGCTTCGGCGGCCACACCCGCGATCACGGCAAGGCGGCCGTGCGCCGTGCCTGCTACGCCGCGGACCGCACGGGCCACATGATCCTGCAGACGCTGTTCCAGAACTGCGTGAAGCTCGGCGTCAACTTCTTCAACGAGTTCTACGTGCTCGATCTCGTGATGACGGAGGTCGACGGCCAGAAGCGCCCCTCCGGCGTGGTCGCCTACGAGCTCGCGACGGGCGATCTGCACGTCTTCCAGGCCAAGTCGATCGTGTTCGCGACCGGCGGCTTCGGCAAGATCTTCAAGACCACCTCGAACGCGCACACCCTCACGGGCGACGGCGTCGGGATCGTCTGGCGCAAGGGCCTGCCGCTGGAGGACATGGAGTTCTACCAGTTCCACCCGACGGGCCTCGCCGGCCTGGGCATCCTCCTCACGGAGGGCGCGCGCGGTGAGGGCGCGATCCTCCGCAACGCGAGCGGCGAGCGCTTCATGGAGCGCTACGCCCCCACCATCAAGGACCTCGCGCCGCGCGACATCGTGGCGCGATCGATGGTGCAGGAGGTCCTCGACGGCCGCGGCGCCGGCCCCCACAAGGACTACGTCTACCTCGACTGCACGCACCTGGGCGCCGAGGTGCTCGAGACGAAGCTCCCCGACATCACCGAGTTCGCCCGCACCTACCTGGGCGTCGACCCCGTGACGGAGCCCGTGCCCGTGTTCCCCACCGCGCACTACGCCATGGGCGGCATCCCCACGAACAACGACGCCGAGGTGCTCAGCGACAACACCACCGTCGTGCCCGGCCTCTACGCGGCCGGCGAGTGCGCCTGCGTGTCGGTGCACGGCTCCAACCGTCTCGGCACGAACTCGCTGCTCGACATCAACGTCTTCGGCAAGCGCAGCGGCAACAACGCCGCCGACTACGCCAATCGTGCCGACTTCGTGCCGCTCCCCGAGGATCCCGCGCGCGAGGTGCGCGAGATGGTCGAGGGCTTCCGCAACGGCGGGGGCACCGAGCGCATCGCGGATCTGCGCCGGGAGCTGCAGGAGGCCATGGACCGCGGCGCCCAGGTGTTCCGCACCGAGGAGTCGCTCACCGA
The DNA here is from genome assembly GCF_002982315.1 of Leucobacter massiliensis. Classification (GTDB taxonomy): domain Bacteria; phylum Actinomycetota; class Actinomycetes; order Actinomycetales; family Microbacteriaceae; genus Leucobacter; species Leucobacter massiliensis. Next base: position 586,043 of record NZ_MWZD01000017.1, read on the forward strand.
GGTGCTGCGCGTGATCCACGATCTTCGCGTGCGCTACCTGAACGTGGGCGTGCAGGATCGCGGCAAGCGCTACAACACCGACCTGCTCGAGGCGATCGAGCTCGGCTTCCTGCTCGACCTCGCGGAGGTGCTCGCCTACACGGCCCGCAACCGCAAGGAGAGCCGCGGCGGGCACATGCGCGACGACTACCCGCACCGCGACGACGAGAACTACATGCAGCACACCATGGCGTACCTCTCGGGCGACCCGCACTCGCCCGACCCCGAGGACCACATCCGCCTGGACTGGAAGCCCGTGGTCGTCACCCGGAACGAGCAGGGCGAGTTGCGATACCCGCCGCTGGAGAGGAAGTACTAGGTCATGAGCACCGCCACCGCTGAGGCCGCGACGACTGACGCACCGGAGGCTCCCAAGCCGTTCACGGTCACGCTGCTCGTGCGCCGCTACAACCCCGAGTCTGGCCGCGAGGCCTACTGGGAGGACTTCGACGTCGAGATGTACCCGACGGATCGCATCCTCGATGCCCTGCATCGCATCAAGTGGGATCAGGACGGATCGCTCGCGTTCCGGCGCTCCTGCGCGCACGGCATCTGCGGTTCCGACGCCATGCGCATCAACGGCCGCAACCGTCTCGCCTGCAAGACGCTCATCAAGGACCTCGACATATCGAAGCCGATCTACGTCGAGGCGATCAAGGGGCTGCCCCTGGAGAAGGACCTGATCGTCGACATGGAGCCGTTCTTCGCGGCCTACCGCGAGGTGCAGCCGTTCCTCGTGTCGAGCTCGCACCCGGAGCCCGGCAAGGAGCGCATCCAGTCGATCGACGATCGCGAGCGCTTCGACGACACCACGAAGTGCATCCTGTGCGCGGCATGCACCACCTCCTGCCCGGTCTTCTGGACGGATGGCCAGTACTTCGGCCCGGCGGCCATCGTCAACGCGCACCGCTTCATCTTCGACTCGCGCGACGACAACGCGCAGGTGCGTCTCGACATCCTCAACGACACCGAGGGCGTGTGGCGCTGCCGTACGACCTTCAACTGCACCGACGCCTGCCCGCGCGGCATCCAGGTGACGAAGGCCATCGCCGAGGTGAAGGCCGCGATCCGCAGCGGCAAGACCTCCTGAGCGGCCGGCGGGTCACCGCAGGCGCCCGCCCGAGCACATGACGACGCCCCGAGACGCCTCGCCCCCCGATGGGAGGGGCGCGTCCGGGGCGTCGTCGTCTTCGGGCTTCGCGGCGGTGTGGAGCCGGTTGCGGGACCGCGCCCTGCGCAGCCGCCCGTGGCGCACCTTCTCCCACTTCATCGACGTGGGCGGGAATGTGCTGTCCGGGGGGATGAGCTATCAGGCGCTCTTCGCGGTGTTCGCGGGGCTCTGGATCGGGTTCGGCGTCTTCGGGATCGTGCTGCGTGGCAGGCCCGAACTGCTCGACACCCTCGTCGAGCAGATCAACACCTTCGTGCCCGGCCTGCTCGGGACGAACGGGGACGAAGGGGCGGTGCAGCTCGGCACGCTGCTGGAGGCCCGCGCGCTCGACTGGACGAGCGTCGTGGCCGGCGCGGTGCTGCTGTGGGTGGCGCTGAACTGGTTCACCGGCACGCGCCGGTCGATCCGGATCATCTTCGGCCTCGACGTGAAGCAGTACCGCAATCCGGTGCTGCTGAAGCTGCGCGACCTCCTGCTCGCCATCGGCTTCTTCTCCGCCCTGCTCGTCTCGGCCGGCCTCACGGTGCTGAGCTCGAAGCTGAGCGACCAGTTCTTCGCCTGGGCGGGCGCCGACCCGGGCCACTGGTTCTTCGGCGGTCTCGGCGCGACCGTGCGCTACGGTGCGCTGCTCGTGTTCGATGTGGTCGTGCTCATCGCCATGCACCGCCTGCTGGCGGAGGTGCGGGTGCCTGTCTGGCGTCTGGTGCGCGGCTGCCTGCTGGGCGGCACCGTGATGCTGGCGCTGAAGATGCTCGGCGGCACGCTGCTCGGGGGCGCGTCGAGCAATCCGCTGCTGGCCACCTTCACCGTGTTCGTGGGCTTGCTGGTGTGGTTCAACCTGATCTGCCGCACCCTGCTGCTCACCTCGGCGTGGATCGCCACCGGCCTGGACCGCAGCCTCGGCCTCCCCGACACGAGCGCTGGGCCCGCCCAGAGGGCCGGCTAGGGTTTCCCGGCTGCGCGGGCGGCGGGATCCGTCTCAGCCGTGCCAGCGAGCGCTGCGCAGGCGTGCGGGATCGCCTCGGCGACGTCGAGGGCGGTGACGGGCCGTCCGGCGGTGGTTCCCTCCGCTGCGGAGCCGTCTTCCGGGCAACCGGACGCGCGGCGCGCGGCGGCGTCGTGCAGCAGCGCGGCGGTGGCGCCGATGGGGGCGAGGAGCTCGGGGTCCTCGCGCACGGCGTCCGCGTGCGCGGCGAGCAGGGCGCCGAGGATCCCGGCGAGCACGTCACCGGTTCCCGCCGTCGCGAGCCAGGGCGTGGCCGGGCCGCAGGCGAGGAGCGTGCCGCCGGGCGAGGCGAGCAGGGTGCGGGACCCCTTGAGCAGCACCGTGGCGCCGATGCGGGCGGCGAGCCGGAGCGCCGCCTCGGCCCGCGCCGTCTCGGCTTCCGCCTCGCGCGCTGAACCGGGTTCGGCGGCCGGAGCGTCGCGGCCGGGCCAGGCCTCGGGCAGCGGGGAGCCGAACGTCGTGTCCCACATCCGCGCGAACTCTCCCGCGTGGGGTGTCACGATCGCGGGGCCGCGGAGCGCGCCGCCGGCGCCGAGGCTCCCGTCCCTCGCGGCGTCCGCGCCCCGCTCAGCGCCGGGGGCGACGAGGTCGAGCGCGCCGGCGTCGACCACGATGGGCGACCCGCTGCCCAGCAGTTCGACGAGCGCCGCGCGCTCGGCCTCGCCCCGCTCGGCCGGGTCGGTGCCGGAGCCGATCACCCACGCCGCGCAGCCGTCCGTGCCCGCGCCGATGACGGTCTCCGGCCGTGCGGCGAGCACGGCGGCCGCGGGCGAGGGCAGGCCGTGCGGGGGCAGCCGCTCCTCCCGCGGCGGCGCGTAGCGCAGCAGGCCAACCCCGGTGCGCCAGGCCGCGGTCACCCCCAGCACGGCCGCGCCCGGATAGCGCGCCGACCCGGTCCGCATGCCGAGAACGCCGCGGCGGTACTTGTCGTCACGGGGGCCCGGCACGCGCAGCCAGCCGCGCGCCCGCTCGGAGGACCACGTCACCGGGACGCCGCTCATGCGCCCCGCTGCAGCCCGTCGAGGGTCTCCCGCACGGCCGCTTCGAGCCGCCCGAGCGCCGTCTCGGCGAGGGCGCGGCGCTCAGCGGCGGATCCCCGGTCACTGAAGGTGTCGAGGTAGACCTTCAGCTTCGGCTCCGTGCCGCTCGGCCGGATCATCACGCGCGAGCCATCGGTGAGGTCGTAGCGCAGCACGTCCGCCGGCACCTCGGCTGCGCCGGGCACGAGCAGGTCGAGCGCGCGGGCGACCGGGGCGCCGCCCAGGCTCCGCGGGGCGCGGGATCGCATCCGGGCGGAGAGCGCCGATGCCGCTGCCATCGAGTCGAGCCGGATCGTGATCTGCGAGCTGGCGAAGTGCCCGAAGCGGGCGCTCGCCTCCTCGAGCCGATCCCACACGGTGCGGCCCTCCGCGGCCAGCTCGCGCACCATGGCGATCGCGTCGGCCGCGGCGGAGATGCCGTCCTTGTCGCGCACGATGTCGGGGTGCGTGAGGTATCCCAGGGCTTCCTCGAAGCCGAAGACGAGCCCGGGGACCCGCGAGACCCACTTGAAGCCCGAGAGGGTCTCGGCGTAGCCGAGGCCGTAGGCGGCGGCGACGGCGCGCAGGGCGGGGGAGGAGACGATCGTGCAGGCGAGCGTGCCGCGGGCGGGCCGGTCGAGGAACTCGGCGGTGGCGGCGGCGCGCTCGGCGGCCCGCCAGCCGAGCAGCAGTCCGAGCTCGTTGCCGCTCAGCCGCCGGAAGCCCGAGGGTTCGTCGGGGTGGGGCGCCGCGATCGCGAGCCGGTCGGCGTCTGGGTCGTGGGCGACCACGAGGTCGGCGCGGACGCCCCGCGCGGTGTGCAGGGCGAGGTCGAGTGCGCCGGGCTCCTCCGGGTTGGGGAAGGCCACCGTGGGGAAGGAGCCGTCGGGGCGGTCCTGCTGGGGGACGGGGACGACGCGCGGCAGCAGGCAGGCGCGGAAGACGCGGCGCGCGAGCCGGGCGCCGACCCCGTGGAGCGCCGTGTACACGACGGTGAGGGGCGTGTCGTGACCGGCGACCACGCCGGGCTTCCCCGGGAGCTGCGGGAGGCCGGCGATCACGGCAGCTGCGGTCTCGGCGACGTAGGCGTTCGCGACACCGGGCCCGAGCACGGTGTAGGCGAGCGAGCGGGGGATGCGGGTGAGGGGGATCGCGGTCGCCTCGTCGATGAGGGCCGCGATCTCGCCGTCGGCCGGGGGGATGATCTGCGATCCGGCGTCGTCGTCGCCGAGATAGACCTTGTAGCCGTTGTCGCGGGGCGGGTTGTGGCTGGCGGTGATCATGACGCCCGCCGAGACCCCCAGGTGCCGCACGGCGAAGGCGGTGAGCGGGGTGGGCCCCGGCTCCGGCAGCAGGAAGACCCGGATCCCCGCGCCGGCCATGACCTCTGCGGTGTCCCTCGCGAACACCCGGGAGTTCACGCGGCCGTCGTAGCCGATCACGATGGACGGCGGATCGTCGCGGCCGTCCCGGCCGGCCCGCTGCAGCAGGTAGGCGGCGAAACCTGCGCTCGTCTGCGTGACGACGACCCGGTTCATGCGCCGTGGCCCCGGGCCGAGACGGCCGCGCAGGCCGGCGGTGCCGAAGGCGAGGCGCCCCTCGAAGGCGTCGGCGAGCTCCTCGGCGGCGCGGGCGTTCCCCGAGCGCGCCGCGGTGAGGAGATGCCGGGCCTCGGAGACGGTCTCCACGTCGACGTCCTGCGCGATCCAGGCCTCGACGGCCTCGAAGAGGCGCGTCCGGTCCGCGGGCTTCGGGTCCGGTTCGCCCGCGGGCGAAGTTCCACTCGCGGGCAGTGTCATCCCCGCTCCTCCCTTCATCGGCTCGCGCCGCTGTCTTCTCAAGCTACCACCCGCCGGGCTGGTTCCCGGGCTGGGGGCGCTAGGCTGCTGCCATCTCGTGCGAGCGGTCTCGCGACCGGCTCGCCACTCCGAAACGTCGAGAGGAATCCCATGTGCGCTCCCGTCCGCTGCGCCAGCTGCAAGAAGATGACCTGGGAGGGCTGCGGCATGCACGTCGAGGAGGCGCTCGCCGGCGTGCCCGCCGAGCAGCGCTGCAGCTGCGCCCGCTGATCCGAGCCGGGGCTTCGTTGCACTCGCGTGCTCAGCGCGCGAGATCGGAAGCGAGTTCCTGACGCGGGAAGCGAGCGCTCCGTCGGCTCGGGAGAGGCAGAGTTCAGGCGCCGCCGGTGCCGGGGGCGCTCGCGGGCGTCGCGGTGTCGCTCGGTTCCAGCTCCCCGCATCCGATTGCGGCCTGCACCGCGAGCCAGCACTCGGCGGTGTCCTCGATGGACGAGAGGTCGCGGTCGATGATCTTCTCGATCCTGGAGACGCGCGCAATGAGGGTCTGCCGGTGCACGAAGAGCCGCTCGGCGGCCCGCACCCAGCTGCGGTTCTCCTCCAGGAAGACCCGCAGCGTCTGCGTCAGCGAGGTGCCGCGCTGCTCGTCGTAGGTGCGCAGCGGGCCGAGCACTTGGCGCGCGATGCCGCGGAGCTGCTCCGGGTCGCCGGGTAGGAAGAGCGATGCGGCGGTGTTCTCCTCGAAACGGAGCACCCGGCCCGTCTGGTGGTTGCGGATCAGCGCGCTGCGGGCCTGGCGCAGAGCCGTCTGCAGGTCTTCGAGGCGGCTGAAGCCCGCGCTGACGCCGATGCGTCCCACGGCGTCGGTCAGTGACTCGAGCGCCTCGTCGACGCGCTGACCGGCCTCGCTCAGGATGAGGAGCTGACGGTCCCGGATCGTGGCGAGCACCGGGACGGCGCGTTCCGAGAAGCCCGCGTGCACCGCGTCGAGGGCCGTGCGTGCGTCACCGGCATCCGCCACGGCGAGGGCATACGGGGGCTCCACCTCGTAGCTCGCGACGAGGCGCGCGGCGGGATCCGAGGGCATCGCGCCCCCGCACAGCTCGGAGAGCAGCAGCGACCCGTGCAGCTGCTCGGCCTGCGCCAGGCGGCGCACCCGCTCGTCCAGTCCGGCCTCGGCGACCGCCTGGGCGAGGGTCACGAAGGGCACCTCGTGGGCGGTCTGCAGCACCGGGAAGCCGATCGCCGCCGCATACCCGAGCACCTGGGGTGAGAACGGATGCTCGATCGTCTCGGAGTCGATCGCGAGCGCGGCGATCTCGGCGCCGTGCAGGCCCGCGAGGTAGGCGCGCTGCGCTTCCGGGCTGGCAGGCACCCCGATGCCGGTCGTCATGACGAGGGCTCCGCGTCCCAGCCAGAGCCACGGCTCGGGGAGCTCGCACACGTGCGCCCAGGCGATGGGGCGATCCTCGCCCACCCCCGGGGTGAGCGAGCTGGTGCGCAGCTCCGGGAGCTCGAGGAGCGAGCCGACGGTGAGCGTCATGTGCCCTGCGCGGCCCGGCGGATCCGGCTCACGACGGGACCCCTGAGGCGATGGCCGTCGCGGCCCGATATCCGGAGGCGACGGCGCCCGACAGGGATTGCGCGAGCCCGGTGTGCTCGCCGGCGATCGCCACCCTGCCGGCGGGGCGCTCGAAGGCGCGCGCGTCATCCGCCCCCCAATCGAGTCCGGCGGCGGAGTAGGCGCCGCGACTCCACAGCTCGTCCCGCCAGTCGGTGAGCAGCACTTCGCCGTCGAACTCCAGCTCGGGCCGCATGTGCGAGAGCGCCGCGGTCCATCCGGCCGGGCCATCGGCGACGCGGAGCGCGTCGAGGGCGAAGGGCCCGCCCGCGAAGGAGGAGAGCGCGTTGATGCGGTGCTCGCCGTCGATCGACATGGACCTCCAGGACCACCACGTGTGCTCGGGATGCTGCAGCGCGACGTCGTCGTCGACGCGGCTGAGCGGCACGCCGAGTTTCGCGGCAACGCCCATGAAACGGTGGTCGAGGGCGCGCTGCTGTGCCTCGGGCAACGCGAAGCCGAGCTCCATCTCCCGCAGCAGCGGCAGCGGCACGGCGAGGACCGCGGCGTCGGCGTCGATCCTGGACCCGTCCGCCAGGATCGCCTGCACGCCGCCAGCCGACTGGTCGAGCGCCGCGACGGGGTGCTCGAGCCGCACCCCTTCGGGAAGGCGGTGCGCCAGCTCGATGGAGAGCGCCTGATTGCCGCCGACGAACCGGCCGCCATCCTCCACGTATCCGTCCACGGTCGAGGACTCGTGCAGCAGCACCGCCTCGGCGCTGACGCGGGCGGGATCCGCCGCCGCCGAGGTCGTGGTGCGCCGGTAGACGGGGTCCAGGCGGTACCCCGCCCCGAGCGCTTCGGCGAAGGCCCGCTCCAGTGAGACGCGGGTCTCGCCGTCGGCGATCATCTCCGCGAGCGTGGCGCGCACCCGCTCCGAGGTGGCGCTGAGCTCCGCGAAGGAGATCACCCGGCCGTTCACGGTGCGGCGGCCGTAGCGGACGCCGTGCGACATGATCGGCACGCCGAGCTCGGCGGCGAGCCGGCGGATCGCATGCTCGGTGGGGAAGACGTACTCGCCGCCGCGCTCGGTCACCTCGCCGTTGCCGAGACGCTGCGACCAGGTCCGGCCGCCGACCCGGTCGCGCGCCTCGAGCACGGTGCAGCGATGGCCGGCCTTGCTCAGCTCCCAGGCGGAGGTGAGACCCGCCAGCCCCGCCCCGACGACGACGATGTCCATGCGCGTTCCTCCTCGAACTGCTTGCGAACCCCGTCCCATCGTAAAGATCGACGGGCTCCAGGAAGGTGTTCGCCGCCGATTACTTATGTTCGTACCACCGGCGGCTCGTCGCACATACGAAGCTATGAAAGATGGGGATTGCGGTAACGAAGGCGTAACGGGAGCCCGCTGCGGTAGGAGACTCGCTGTTAGCTTCGGTGGAACCCGCCGCTCGGCCGGGCCCGTTCGAGCACCGATCGCTCGGCGCGACCCGGCGGCGGGCATCATGCTCGCGGGCATCCGGCTGCGAGCGAGTATCGACGATCACGATGAGGTGAGAGAGAACATGTCCACTGTGAATCACGGCAGATCCCGTCGGGGGTCCGCGCTTCTCGCGGGAGCGGCGGCACTGATGCTGACGCTCGCCGGCTGCAGCGGAGGCGGCGACGACGAGCCGCAGCCGGAACGCGAACTCGGCACTCCGGTCGCCGGTGAGGTGAAGGCGGGTGCCCTCGACGGCGTCACCCTGACCTTTGCCGGATCGGGCGGCGTCTTCCAGGACGGCCAGACCGAGGCGCTGTGGGATCCCTTCGCGGAGGCGTCCGGCGCGACCTTCAACCAGGACGCCTTCGACGCGGGCAAGCTGAAGGCGATGGTCGACAGCGGCAACGTGAGCTGGGACATCGTCAACACCACCCAGTTCGACACGGCGCGCGGCTGCGGGACCCTCTACGAGGAGTACGACTACTCGCAGATCGACACCTCGAAGATCCCCGAGGGCACGATCACCGACAAGTGCATGGTGCCGCAGATCCTCTACGGCCTCGTGGTCGTCTACAACACCGACAAGTTCGGCGGCGATCCGCCCACCAGCGCGGCCGACTTCTTCGACACCGAGAAGTACCCCGGTAAGCGGACCGTCAGCCAGTCGACCTACGTCGATCCCCAGACCGTTGAGTTCGCGCTCACGGCGCAGGGCAAGGACGTGCAGGACATCTCCGCCGGCGACATCGAGGGCGCCTTCGACATGTACCGCGATCTCGGCGACGACGTGATCGGGTGGACGACCGGGGCTCAGGCGCAGCAGCAGCTGGAATCGGGAGAGGCGGTCATGGGCCTCGTCTGGTCGGGACGCGGCTACGGGGCCGCGGCGGCGGGCGCCCCGGTCGCCCCCATGTGGGACGAGTGGATGATCATGGTCGACTCGAACGGCATCCCCAAGGGCGTGAAGGACAAGCAGGCCGCCTTCGCCGCCGTGAACTACTCGATCGGCGCCGAGCAGCAGGCCAGGATGACCGAGCTGACCTCCTACGGCGGGGTCAACGTCGACGCGAAGCCCGAGATGGACGAGCTGCTCACCGAGTGGATGACCACCGAGCACCTCGACACGGGCATCTCGCCCAATGTCGACTTCTGGGTCGAGAACTACGACGCGCTCGCCGCCGCGTGGGCCGGCTGGGCGACGGGCAACTGAGGCGCATGACCGAGAGCACCGTCACCGAGGCCGTCGCCGTGCAGAGCGGCGTCCTCGGTGCGGGCGTCCGAGGGTCGCGGCGGCGGGGGCCGGGGAACTGGCGCCCCCTCCTGCTGCTGATCCCGGCGTTCGTGATCGTCACCCTGTTCTTCCTCGCCCCGCTGATCGACGTGTTCATCCGCTCGGTCACGGATCCGCAGCCCGGCGCGCAGAACTACGTCTGGCTCTTCACCACGGAAGCCAATCTGAACGTCGTGCTGCGCACCTTCGGCACGGCGATCCTCGTGACGGTGGTGTGCCTGCTGCTCGCGTATCCGTACGCATACCTGATGACGGTCGTGTCGGATCGGACCCGGAACCTGATGCAGCTGTTCATCATGATGCCGCTGTGGACGTCCATCCTGGTGCGCACGCTGGCCTGGATGGTGCTGCTGCAGGACACCGGGCCGATCAACGGCCTGCTGGCGGCCTGGTTCGGGATCGGCCCGATCCCGCTGATCCGCACGACCTTCGGGGTGGCGCTCGGCATGAGCCAGGTGCTGCTGCCGTTCATGGTGCTGCCGCTGTACTCGTCGATGGCGAAGATCGACAAGCGCCTGCTGCCGGCGGCCTCGAATCTGGGTGCGAATCCGGTGACCGCGTTCTTCACGGTGTACCTCCCGCTGTCCCGGCCGGGGATATTCTCCGGAGGGGTGACGGTGTTCATCCTGGGCCTCGGCTTCTACATCATCCCGGCGCTGCTCGGCTCCTCGAAGGAGATCATGATCTCGGCCCTCATCCAGCAGCAGATCAGCGTCTTCCTGATGTGGGGCCAGGGAACCGCCCTCGGCGTCTTCCTGCTGGCCTGCACGATCCTCATCCTGGTGCTCGTGTCGCGCTTCAACCGGAACGGCAGCCTGTTCCCGGGGGCGAACCGATGACGACGAAGCGCCTGCTCGGCGCCTTCTCGGTCCTGATCGTGCTGTGGCTGATCGTGCCGACCCTCGTGATCGTGCCGATGTCGTTCAACGAGGCGTCCTCCTTCAACTTCCCGCCGAAGGGGTTCTCGACCCGCTGGTACGAGAACTTCGTGACGGATGCGAGCTGGCTGCGGGCGCTGTTCTCCTCGCTGCAGGTCGCGCTGCTCACGATGCTCGTCGCGACCACGGTCGGAGTGCTCGCCGCGCTGGGCCTCTCGAAGCTGCGTTTTCGCGGCAAGGGGATGCTGGAGGGATACTTCCTCCTGCCGCTGATCGTCCCGGGCATCGTGCTCGCCGTCGGCCTGTACTCGCTGTTCCTGCGCATGGACCTGCTCGGCACGCTGCCGGGATTCGTGCTGGCGCACACGATCGTGTCCATGCCGCTGGTGATCACGAACGTGATGGCGTCGCTGCAGGGGCTCGATCCGCGGCTCGAACAGGCCTCCGCCACGCTCGGCGCCGGACGCATGCGCACCTTCTTCAGCATCACCCTGCCGCTGATCGCGCCGGGGGTCACGGCGGGCGCCCTGTTCGCCTTCGTCACCTCCTTCGACGAGGTGATCCTGTCCCTGTTCATCCAGTCCCCGTCCCTGCAGACGCTGCCCGTGAAGATCTTCAACAGCGTCACCCAGACCAACGACCCCACGGTGGCGGCGGTCGCGGTCATCACGATGCTCACCTCCGTGATCGTGATGCTCATCGCCCAGTCGGCCACGCGGAAGAGAAAGCGACCGATAGCGTGAACGCTATGACCCACGACGACATCCCGGTCCCCGCCGGGCACGAGCAGGAGCTGCGCGCGGACGGCCTGAACACGCACGCGATCCACACGATCGGCGAGGCGGGCATCAGCCTGCAGGGCGTCACGAAGCGGTACGGCGAGAAGGCCGTGGGCGACGGGATCGACCTGGTGATCGAGCCGGGAGAGGTCATGACCTTCCTCGGGCCGTCCGGCTCGGGCAAGACGACCACGCTGAACATGATCGCGGGGTTCACGCAGGTCTCCGAGGGGCAGCTGCACATCTACGGCAAGCCGGTGGCGAAGCTCCCGCCGCACAAGCGCGACATCGGGATGGTCTTCCAGAACTACGCGCTGTTCCCGCACAAGACGGTCGCCGAGAACATCGCCTACCCGCTGCAGCGCCGCAAGCTGAGCAAGGCGCAGCAGCGGGAGCGAGTCGCCCAGGCCCTCGGCATGGTGCGCATGAGCGAGTACGGGGAGCGCTACCCCTCGGAGCTCTCGGGCGGGCAGCAGCAGCGCGTGGCGCTCGCCCGCGCGCTCGTGTACCAGCCGCGGGTGCTGCTCATGGACGAGCCGCTCGGCGCGCTCGACAAGAAGCTCCGCGAGTGGCTGCAGGGCGAGATCAAGCGCATCCACCGCGAGGTCGGCTCGACCTTCGTGTACGTCACGCACGATCAGGAGGAGGCGCTGTCGATGTCGGACCGGATCGCGGTCTTCAACAACGGCAGGATCGAGCAGCTCGGCACGGCGGAAGACCTGTACGAGGCCCCGCAGACGCTGTTCGTGGGGCGCTTCCTCGGCGAGTCGACGGTGCTCCTCGGCAAGGGCTCGGCGCACGGCGAGCGGCAGACCGTCATCGAGCTCGCCGGACACCGCATCGTCGCCGACGGCCAGAGTGCGCACGAGGATCTCGCGATCCTCATCCGGCCCGAGAACCTCAGGCTGGAGGCGGCCGGGACCGCTCCCCGGAGCGAGCAGAACGCGATCCCCGTGACCATCACCGACGTCACCTACCTGGGCGCCTCCCGGCGGTACACGGTCGAGCTGCCCGACGGCACCGAGGGCGCGGTGCGGGCGGGCCAGGACGCTCGCATCCACAACCGCGGCGACCGGGTCACGATGATGTGGGACGTCTCCTCCGGGGTGCTGCTCGTGGACACCGGGGAGGCCGGCGAGTCGACGACCTGAGCGGGCGGCGCCGTCCCGGGGCGGCGAGCGATGCGCTCCCGCCCCGGGACGCGGCGCCGGACGGAGGGCCGGGCACCGGCGCGCTCCGGCGGCGATCCGGTGCTGGGCGCCGCCGGGCTACTCGGCCAGGTCGACGTGCCGGGTCTCGGGGGTGAGGATCAGCGAGACCAGGGTGAGCACTGCGGCGCCCGTCAGGTACAGGCCGACGTAGACGGGGCTGCCGTCGGCGAGCCCCCACAGCCACACGGCGACGATGGGCGCGAGCGCCGCCCCCAGGATCGAGGACACGTTGTAGGCGATTGCCGAGCCGGTGTAGCGCACGTGCGTGGGGAACATCTCGGGCAGGAACGCGCCCATCGGCCCGAAGGTCAGGCCCATCAGGGTGAAGCCGAGCGCGAGGAAGAACATCACGGCCGCGGTGGTGCCGCCGAGCAGCGGCACGAAGGTGAAGCCGAACAGCGCGATGGCGGCCGTCACCCAGATGAGCGTGCGGCGGCGGCCGAAGCGGTCGGCGAGCGGGCCGGACACCAGCGTGAAGACCCCGAAGAACACCACCCCGAAGACGAGCATGAGGATGAACTCGTTGTAGCTGTAGCCCAAGCCCGGCACGTAGCTCGCCGGGTCGAAGTCCGCGCCCGTCGCGGCGGCGGCGCGCTCGGCGGCGGCGAGGCCGGGGCGGGTGCCGAAGGTGAGCGTGTACGAGGTCATCAGGTAGAAGAGCACGTAGGTGGCGAGCATCGCGAAGGTGCCGAGGATGAGGGCACGCCAGTGGTGCTTGACGGCCTCGGCGAGGGGGAGGCGCTTCACGGTGCCGCGTTCCTTCGCCTGTTCGAAGACGCTCGACTCCACGAGCTTGAGGCGCACCCACAGGCCGATGATCACCATGACGGCGGAGAACAGGAACGGCACGCGCCAGCCCCAGCTCAGGAAGGCCTCGGAGGCCACGCCGGGCGCGCCCGGGTCGGCGAGGGCGTTGTTGATCGCGAAGAACAGCATGTTCGCGATGATGAAGCCGAGCGGGGCGCCGAGCTGCGGGAAGGTGCCGTACCAGGCGCGCTTGCCCTCGGGGGCGTTCTCGGTCGCCACGAGCGCGGCCCCCGACCACTCGCCGCCGATGGCGAAGCCCTGGGCGAGACGCAGCACGGTGAGCAGCACGGCCGCCCACACGCCGATGTTCTCGTGCGTGGGCAGCAGGCCGATGAGGAAGGTCGCGATCCCCATCGTGAGCAGCGAGGCCACGAGCGTCGTCTTGCGGCCGAGCCGGTCGCCGAGGTGCCCGAAGAACACCGCGCCGACGGGTCGCGCGAGCATCGCGGCGCCGAAGGTCGCGAAGGAGGCGATGAGCGCGGTGGTCTCGTTGCCGGTCGGGAAGAACAGGATCGGGAAGACGAGCACGGCGGCGGTCGCGTAGACGTAGAAGTCGTAGAACTCGATCGTGGTGCCGATGAGGCTCGCGGTGATGACCCGGGAGCGGGAGTTGCGCGGGGCGGCGCCGCGGAGGGCAGGCGGGGCGGATGTGGCAGACAAGTCGGTGCAGCTTTCCATCGTGGTGGAGCGCTGGCCACGATCGAGGGTGGGATGTCGATGGCTCAGCGCCATTGACAGGGCGGCTCCCTTGTGAGGCTCCGTCATCCAGTGTAGGCGGGCGCCGGGGCGGTCTCGGGCGGTCTCGCCGTGGTGGACGCGGAACTTTCTTGGATGCGGTCTTGCGCAGCGAGCGGAGCCACTGTACGGTGGTGTGCAGTTCACTGAACATCGTGTTCAGTGAACCGGTGAGCGGTGTGTAGTTTCGCGAGGAGGCGGCATGGGACACGAAGAATCGCCCCGCGATCCGGAGAACGCCGAGCTCGGCCGCCGCGTCGCCGCTTTCCGCGAGCTGAGCGGCATGAGCCTGCGCGCGCTCGCCGCCGCGGCCGGCGTCAGTTCCAGCTTCCTCAGCCAGCTGGAGAACGGCCACACGAACGCCAGTGTGGCCTCGCTCCGGAAGATCGCGAGTGCCCTCGGCGTGAGCCCCGCGCAGCTGCTCGACTCTCGCGCCGCCCAGACCCGCGGGGTGCTCCGGGCGAAGGACCGCCCGAGCCTGCCGCTCGAGGGCGCCGAGAAGTACGTCGTCTCGCTCCCGCCGCTGCGGAACCTGGAGGTCTACGCCGGGGTGTTCCAGCCCGGCAGCAGCACGGGCGCAGAGCCCTACGTGCACGGGCACAGCCAGGAGGTCTTCATCGTCACCTCCGGGACCATCGTGCTCGAGCTCGGCGAAGAGCGGTACACCATGCACAAGGACGACTCGATCGAGTTCCTCAGCTCGGTGCCACACCGCGTCGTCAACGAGAGCGCGGCGGCGGCGGAGGTCATCTGGATCTGCAGCCCGCCCACCGTGGAGGAGGAGAGCGTGGACAGCCGCGCCCACCAGACCACCCCGAACTGACGCTCCGGCTCTCGGCGCCGCGAGCGCCCGGAGCCCGGGCGCCGAGTCCTCGACCCCCCGTTACATCGTCAAAGGAGAAGATGCACATGAAGACACGGACGACGCGAAGCGCACTCTCCGCGGCGCTCGCCGCCGCGGCGACGGGCGTGCTCATCGTCGGCTGCAGCGCGGCCGGCCCCGCCGAGATCGACCTGGGCGACGGACCGGCCCAGGCCGGGACGGTCAAGGAGGGTGCGCTCGACGGAGTGCCCCTGACCTTCGTCTCCTGGGGTGGCTCGTTCCAGGAGGGGCAGATGGAAGCCATCGGCAAGCCCTTCGCAGAGGCCTCCGGCGCGAAGCTGCTCGAAGACGGTCCCACGGAGTACGCGAAGGTCAAGGCCCAGGTCGACAACAACTCCGTCACCTGGGACGTCGTGGACACCGACGTGATCTGGGCGCAGAAGCAGTGCGACGCCGAAGACGGCCTGCTCATGGACATCGACACCTCGATCGTCGACCTCTCGAAGGTCCCCGAGGGGCTCGCGGGCGACTGCTACGTGCCCGCGATGCAGTACGGCTACGTGTTCCTCTACAACGCCGACACCTACCCCGAGGGCCCCACCGGCTGGAAGGACTTCTTCGACACCGAGAAGTTCCCGGGGAAGCGCGCGATCGCCGGCTTCGAGGACGTGGGGCCCGGCGTCTACGAGGGTGCTCTCCTCGCCGACGGCGTCGCCGAGGACGAGCTCTACCCGCTCGACATGGATCGCGCCTACGACAAGATCGACACGATCCGCGACAGCCTGATCTTCTGGAAGACGGGCGCGGAGTCGACGCAGATGATCGAGTCCGGCGAGGCCGACATGGCGCTCGTCTGGTCGGGCCGCGGCTACGAGGCCGTGAAGAACGGCGCGAACTACCGGCCGGTCTGGAATCAGGCGCTCGTCATCCACGAGGCGCTCACGGTGCCCAAGAACGCGAAGAACCCCGACGCGGCCATGGCGTTCCTCAACTACTACCTCGGAGCGGAGCAGCAGGCCCGTCTGACCGAGCTCACCTCCTACTCGCCGGTCAACGTGGACGCGCAGCCGCAGCTCGACGAGCTCGGCACCCGCTTCCTCACCACCGATCCCGGGATCGCGGAGCAGATGGTGTCCACCGACTCGGCGTGGTGGGCGGAGAACTACGACTCCGAGCTCGAGCGCTGGATGAAGTGGCTCCAGGGATAGTCGAGACCCCGTGACGACCACGAATCTCCCGGTGGTGCGCGCCGCGAACACCTCGCGTCGCGCACCCCTCCGGGCACTCCTGCTCCTCCTCCCCGCCTACGCGCTGCTGCTCGGCGTCTTCGCATACCCGGTGCTCGAGAGCATGCTCCGCAGCGTCACCGAGCCGGAGCCGGGCCTCGGCAACTACGTCTGGGCACTCGAGAACTCCGAGAACGTCTCGGTCATCCTGCGCACCTTCGGCAATGCGCTCATCGCGACGCTCGTGTGCCTGCTCCTCGCCTACCCCTACGCCTTCCTCATGACGATGGTCGGGCCGCGGGCGCGGGTCGTGCTCGTCGTCATCGCGCTCATCCCGTTCTGGACGAGCCTCATGATCCGCACCTTCGCCTGGATCGTGCTGCTGCAGGACTCCGGGGTGGTGAACTCCCTCTTCGAGTTCTTCGGGCTCGGCCCGTTCAAGCTGCTGCGCACCAATACGGGCGTGCTCATCGGGCTCAGCCAGGTGCTCATGCCGTTCATGGTGCTCCCGCTCTACGCCGTGATGTCCGGCATCGACGGGCGGCTGGTGACGGCGGCGCGCTCCCTCGGCGCTCGACCCTCGGTCGCCTTCCTCCGGATCTTCCTGCCGCTCTCGCTCCCCGGGATCGCGGCCGGCGGGCTGATGGTGTTCATTCAGGCTCTCGGCTTCTACGTGACCCCCGCCCTGCTCGGATCGCCGTCGGACAGCATGCTCGCCCAGCAGATCTACGCGCAGGTGAGCAGCCTGCTCGAGTGGGGCCGAGGCGGCGCCCTCGGCGTGATCCTGCTCCTCGCCACGTTCCTGCTGCTCGGCGTGGTCGCGCTGATCCTGCGGGCCGCGCGGCGCAAGGGCCTCTCCGTGGAGGTGTTCTGACATGAACCGCGTGCACCCCGTCACCCGGGGAATCCTCTGGGCCATCAGCGCGCTCGTCGCGCTCTGGCTCATCGCGCCCACGCTCGTCGTGATCCCGCTCAGCTTCACCGGCAAGGCGTCGTTCGTGTTCCCGCCCGAGTCGTGGTCGCTGCGATGGTACGAGTCGTTCTTCACGAGTGCGGAGTGGACATCCGCGCTCGTGAACTCGCTCCTCATCGGCCTGCTCGTGGCCGTCGTCGCCACCGTCCTCGGCCTGCTCGCGGTGCTCGGGCTGCGGGCGCTCGCGGCGAAGCGCCTCGGCTCCGCCCTCCGGATCGGCCTGCTCGCGCCGATGGTCGTGCCGGGCATCGTCGTCGCGATCGGCATCTACGCCATCTTCCTCAAGCTCGGACTCGTCGGGACCATCCTCGGCTTCGTGCTCGCGCACACGGTGCTGGCGCTGCCGTTCACGGTCATCGCGATCTCCGCGGGCTTCGCGGGCTTCGACGACCGGCTGGAACTCGCGGCGCTCAGCCTCGGCGCGAGCCGGGTCGCGACCTTCTTCAAGGTGACGCTGCCGAACATCGTGCCCGGCATGGTGTCTGGCGCGCTCTTCGCCTTCGTCACCTCCTTCGACGAGGTCGTGCTGTCGCTGTTCATCAAGAGCCCGTACCTCAACACCCTCCCGGTGCTGATGTACGCGAGCGTGACGCGCGACACGGACCCGACCCTGGCGGCGGCGGCCACCGTCATCCTCGTTCTCACCACGACGCTCGTCATCGGCGCGCTCGTGCTCACCGGAAGGAAGAACCGTGCCAGAAAGAGCTGAGCGCGCCGGCGCGGAGATCGTGCTCGCAGGCGTCTCGAAGCACTACCCCAAGTCGATCGCGCTCGACGACGTCTCGCTCGTCGTCGAGCCGGGCGAGTTCATGACGTTCCTCGGCCCGTCCGGGTCGGGCAAGACCACCACGCTGGGCCTCATCGCCGGCTTCACGGATCTGACCTCGGGATACATCGAGATCGACGGCCGGCGCATGGACGACGTGCCCGTGCACCAGCGCGGCCTCGGCATCGTGTTCCAGCACTATGCGCTGTTCCCGCACCTCACCGTGCTCGACAACGTGCTGTTCCCGCTCCGCCAGCGGAAGGTCGCGCGCGCCGAGGCTGATCACCTCGCGCGCGCCGCGCTCGACACCGCGGGGCTCTCCGGCTTCGAGGGCCGCTACCCGCGAGAGCTGTCGGGCGGCCAGCAGCAGCGCGTCGCGCTCGCCCGCGCGCTCGTCTTCGAGCCGCAGGTGCTGCTGCTCGACGAGCCGCTCGGCGCCCTCGACAAGCAGCTGCGCGAGCGCCTCCAGCTCGAGCTGCGCCGCATCCACCGCGAGGTGGGGCGCACCTTCGTCTTCGTCACGCACGACCAGGAGGAGGCGCTCACCCTCTCCGACCGCATCGCGGTCTTCAACGAGGGACGCATCGAGCAGGTGGGCACCGCCAAGGAGCTGTACGAGCGGCCGGCCTCGCGCTTCGTCGCGGGCTTCATCGGCGAGTCGACCATGATCCACCACGCGCAGGGCGGGGTCACGGTCGTGCGACCCGAGCACGGCCTGCTGCTGCCCGACGAGACGGCAGTGGGCGCCGGCCGGCCGGCCGTCCCCGTGACGGTGCGACAGACCATCTACCTCGGATCCGGCTGGAAGTACGAGATCGTCCTCCCAGACGGCTCCACGGGCGTGGTGCGCAGCGCGGATGCGCTCGGCTGGATGAGCGGCGAGAACGTGCCCGCCGTGCTCAGCTGGGATCCCGCCCTCGCGTCGGCCTTCGACGCGTGACCCCCGCACCGATCCCGCCACCGACACCGATCCCGACCCCCAGATCCGAGAAGGAACAGCGAAGATGATCAACGGCAATGTCTCCCACTGGTGGCAGCAGCTCGGCGCGCCCAAGCGCCGTGCCGAGCTGCCCGGCAGCCTCTCCGCCGACGTCGCCATCGTCGGCGCGGGATACACGGGCCTGTGGACGGCCTACTATCTCAAGCGCGCGCGCCCCGAGCTGAGGGTCGTGATCGTGGAGCAGCGCCACGCGGGCTACGGCGCCTCGGGCCGCAACGGCGGCTGGCTCACCAACTCGGTGACGGGCGGCCGCGAGCAGTACGTGAAGACGCACGGCCGCGCCGCCGCCGAGCGCTTCCAGCAGGCGATGAACGAGACCGTCGACGAGGTGATCCGGGTCGCGGAGGCCGAGGGCATCGACGCCGACATCCAGCGCGGAGGCGAGTTCAACGTCGCCTACACGCCCGCCCAGGAAGCGCGCATCCGCGCCTTCGCCGCCGCCGAGCAGAGCTGGCAGCACACCGATCTGCAGCTGCTCGAAGCGGAGGAGGCACGCGCGAAGATCAATGTGGCCGGCACGCGCGCCGCCGTGTGGCACCCCCACGCGGCCCGGATCCAGCCGGCCAAGCTCGCCGCAGGCCTCGCCGATGCCGTGGAGCGCCTCGGCGTCGAGATCTACGAGCGCACCCGCGTCACCGAGATCGCTCCGCACCGCGTGCACACCACCCACGGCACCGTCTCCGCGGAGTACGTGGTGCGCGCCACCGAGGGCTTCACCGCGAACCTCAAGGGGCTGCACCGCCTGTGGCTTCCGATGAACTCCTCGCTCATCGCCACCGAGCCGCTCCCGGCCGAGGTGTGGGACGAGCTCGGCTGGAACCAGGGCGAGGTGCTCGGCGACTTCGCACACGTCTACATGTACGCGCAGCGCACCGCCGACGACCGCATCGCCATCGGCGGCCGCGGCGTGCCCTACCGCTTCGGCTCGAAGACCGACACCGACGGCCAGACCCCCGCCGTGACCGTCGAGACGCTCAGCGAGATCCTGCACCGCTTCTTCCCGGCGACGCGCGGCGCGGCCGTCGACCACGTGTGGTCGGGCGTGCTCGGGGTGCCCCGCGACTGGGCGGCGACCGTGGGCCTCGACCGCGCCACCGGGCTGGCCTGGGGCGGCGGCTACGTGGGCACCGGGGTCACGGCGACCAACCTCGCGGGCCGCACCATCACGGATCTGATCCTCGGAGAGACGAGCGAGATCACCTCCCTGCCCTGGGTGAACCATCGCGTGCGCAAGTGGGAGCCGGAGCCGCTGCGCTGGATCGCCACGAAGGGCCTCTACGCGGCCTACGGCATCGCCGACCGCACGGAGCTCGCCGGCCGCGCGACCACCTCGCCGATCGCCCACATCGCCGACGTCGTCACCGTCACGTGCGCCGAGAACGCCGGAACCCCCGAGGTGATGGTCCAGGCGTGCACGTCGTGGACCTCGGCGACCCCCGGCACGGTCCGCATGTGATCCCGAACCGCGTCCACGTCGAGGTTCCTCGGGGAGGCTTCGAGCAGCACGTCGACCACCTCGCGGAGCAGGCTCACGGCGCGTGGGACGATCATGAGCGCGATCGCGATCGAGGCGAGCTGGTCGGCCGCGTTCCACCCGGTGAGCAGGATGACCAGCCCTGCCGCGATCACCGCCAGGGAGCCGAGCAGATCGCCGAGCACCTCCAGATACGCGCCGCGCACGTTCAGGCTCTCGCGCTGGCCTGAGCGCAGGATCAGCAGCGAGACGAGGTTCGCCACGGCGCCGATCACGGCCGCGATGAGCATCGGACCCGAGAGGACCTCGACCTCGGAGCCGAAGCGGGCGATCGCCTGCACGAGGATCACGACCGCGATCACGCCGAGCACGATGCCGTTCGCCAGCGCGGCGAGCACCTCGACCCGGAGGTAGCCGAAGGTCCGCTTCGAACTGGCGGGAAGCCCCGCGATGAGGCTCGCGATGAGCGCGATGGCGACGCCCGTGGCGTCCGTGAGCATGTGGCCGGCGTCGGCGAGCAGGGAGAGCGAGCCAGAGACGAGGGCGCCCACCACCTGCACGACGAACACGGCGAGCGTGATGGCGAGCACGATGACCAGCCGTCTGCGGTGCCGGGCGGTGCCGGTCGCCCCGGCCTTCGCGCCCGAGGCGCCGTGGTCGTGCCCGTGGTCGTGGCCCCGGCGTTCCGCGGCCCGCGGGCGCTCCGGGTGGCCCTCGCTGAAATCGGGTCCGCAGTCGTGCTCCACGTGATCCTCCATTCCTCGCACCGGCTCGCTCCTGTGCTCAGGCGAAGCGCCGCAGGCGGAGGCTGTTCCCCACCACGAAGACGCTCGAGAGGGCCATCGCCGCGCCCGCGAGCATCGGGTTGAGCAGGCCGAGGGCGGCCAGCGGGATCGCCGCCACATTGTAGGCGAAGGCCCAGAACAGATTGCCCTTGATCGTGCCCAGGGTGCGGCGCGCGAGGCGGATCGCGTCGGCCGCGCTGCGCAGATCCCCGCGCACGAGCGTGATGTCGGCCGCCTCGATCGCGGCGTCGGTGCCGGTGCCCATTGCCAGGCCGAGATCGGCCTGGGCGAGCGCCGCGGCGTCGTTCACGCCGTCACCGACCATCGCGACGACCCGGCCCTCCGCTTGCAGGCCCGAGACGAGCTCGGCCTTGTCGTGCGGGAGCACCTCGGCGATCACCCGATCGATCCCCACTTCGGCCGCGATCTGCTCGGCGACGGCGCTGTTGTCGCCGGTGAGCAGGATCGGGGTGAGCCCGAGCGCACGGAACTGCCGGATCGCCTCGGCGCTCGTCGGCTTCACCGTGTCGGCGACGACGAGCACGCCGCGCGCCGCGCCGTCCCAGGCGACGAGCACCGCGGTGCGCCCGCGGCTCCCGGCGTCCTCGAGGGCGGCCTGCAGCGCGGGCACCGCAGCGATCGACCAGTCCTCCAGCAGCGAGGGGCGGCCCACGAGCACGGTGCGCCCCTCGACGATGCCCGAGACGCCCTTGCCCTCCGAGTTGCGGAAGCTCTCGGCCTCGGGGAGGCTCGTGCCGAGCTCCTCGACCGCGCCCTTCGCGATCGCCTGGGCGATCGGATGCTCGGAGGCGTCCTCGAGCGCCCCTGCCAGGCGCAGCAGCTCGGTCCGCTCGACGCCGGGAGCCGGGATCGCCTCGAGCAGGGTCATCCTGCCGGTGGTCACCGTGCCCGTCTTGTCGAGCACGACGGTGTCGACGCGCCGAGTCGACTCCAGGACCTCGGGCCCCTTGATCAGGATCCCGAGCTGGGCGCCCCGGCCGGTGCCCACGAGCAGCGCCGTGGGCGTGGCGAGCCCGAGCGCGCACGGGCAGGCGATGATGAGCACCGCGACCGCGGCCGTGAAGGCGCTCGACGCCGGGAAACCGAGGGCGAGCCAGGCCGCGAGCGTGCCGAGCGCGATCAGGATGACGATCGGCACGAAGACGCCCGAGATGCGGTCGGCCAGTCGCTGGACCGCGGCTTTCCCGGACTGCGCCTCTTCGACGAGCCTGGCCATCTGCGCGAGCTGCGTGTCGCCGCCGACCCGCGTGGCGCGGACGCGCAGCCGTCCGCTGGTGTTCACGGTCGCGCCGGTGACGGTGTCTCCGGGCCCGGCCTCGACGGGCACCGACTCGCCGGTGAGGGCCGAGGCGTCGATGGCGGACGTCCCCGCGACGATCACGCCGTCGCTCGCGATCTTCTCGCCGGGCCGCACCACGAACTCGTCGCCGACGGCGAGCTCCCCGACCGGGATCCGCTGCTCGGCCCCGTCGCGCAGGACCGTCACCTCCTGTGCGCCGAGCTCGAGCAGCGCGCGCAGGGCGGATCCCGCCCGCCGCTTGGAGCGCAGCTCGAAGTACCGGCCGGCCAGGACGAACAGGGTGACGCCGGCCGCGACCTCCAGGTAGATGTTGCAGCCGCCGTCGTGGGGGTGCGTCGAGAACTCGAAGGCGTGGGTGAGGCCGCTCGCGCCGGCGCCGCCGAGGAAGAGCGCGTACAGCGACCACAGGAATGCGGCGGCGGTGCCGACCGAGATCAGCGTGTCCATCGTTGCCGCGCCGTGGCGCAGATTCGTCCATGCGGCACGGTGGAACGGCCATCCGGCCCAGACGACGACCGGCGCGGTCAGGCAGAGGGCGGCCCACTGCCAGTAGTCGAACTGCAGGGGCGGAATCATGGAGAGCGCGATCACCGGGATCGTGAGCCAGGCGGACGCGATGACCCGCCGGCGCAGCGCGCGCAGCTCGGGGTCCTCGGCGCCCGGGGCGTCCTCGGGCTGGGAGGCGCTCCGGCTCGGCTCCGGGGCGGGCAGCTCCGCGGAGTAGCCGGTCTTCTCGACCTCTGCGACGAGCAGTTCCGGGTCGAAGCCTGCGGGCACGCGCACCCGGGCCTTCTCGGTCGCGTAGTTGACGTTCGCCTCGACCCCGTCGATCCGGTTCAGCTTCTTCTCGATCCGCACCGCGCAGGAGGCGCAGCTCATGCCTCCGATGCTGAGCTCGACGGTGGAGGCTGCGGCGTCGGCGGGCGCGGCGCTCATCGTGATCCGGCCGGGCTCGCCGTGTAGCCCGCCTCCTCGACGGCGGCGAGCACGGCCTCGTCCTCGACGGCGCCGCCGTCCACCGTGACGGAGAGCCGGCCGCTGTCGGAGCTGACCGAGACGCCGGTGACGCCGGGGATCTGCTCGACCTCGGCGCGGATCGCGTTCTCGCAGTGGCCGCAGCTCATCCCCGTGACCTGGTATTCACTCGTCGGCATGGTGACTCCTTCCGGTCGGATGCGCGCACGGTCGGCCGTGCGGATGTGCCCAGAATATACCCCCTAGGGGTATCTTTCAAGGGTGCGGGACGGGAAATCCCGGAGATCCCGCAGGACTCGGCCCCACGGCGCCCTGCCCTCGCGGTGAGCGGTTTCGGCACACACCCCGATACGCTCGATGCATGCACTCCCAGCGGCTCCGCATCGGCTTCGTGATGCTGCACACCTCACCCCTCGACGTGCCGGGCACGAAGGACGCGGGCGGCATGAACGTCGTGGTGCGGGCCCAGGCCGAAGCCCTGGCGCGCGCCGGTCACGAGGTGACGATCTTCACGCGCCGCAGCGACCCGGCACCGGCGCCGCGCACCGTGCTCGCCTCCGGCCTGACGGTCGTGCAGATCGACGCCGGTCCGCCGCGGCTCCTCGCCAAGGGGGAGCACGAGGGCGTGATGGACCGCTTCGGCGAGCTCCTCGACGCCGAGCTGCGGGCGGCGCCCGTCGAGCTGCTGCACGCCGAGCACTGGTTCTCGGGCATCGCGGCGCTGCCGGTCGCCCGCGCCCACGGCGTCCCCCTCGTGCAGAGCTACCACTCCATCGCCGCGCCGCCGGAGTCGCCGCTGGGCGCCGGGGAGCGGCCCGAGTCGCCGGGGAGGCTCGCGGGGGAACGCCGGCTCGCGCACGAGGTCGATCTGGTGATCGCGGTGAGCGAGGCGGAGCGGCGCACGGTGATCGAGCGGCTCGACGGCGACGAAGACCGGGTGCGCGTCGTGCCGCTGGGCGTCGACACCGAGCTGTTTCACCCCTGTGACTCCCCGGAGTGTGAGGAGGACCGGGACTGGTTCGGCAGCGGTGGCCGTCCCGAGGCGATCGTCGTGGGCCGGCTGCATCCGCTGAAGGGTTTCGATCTCGTGATCGACGCGATCGCCGTGATGGATCCGGCGCGTCGCCCGATGCTGCGCGTGGTGGGCTCCCCGCCGCCCGACGGCGACGACTACGCGCGCTCGCTGCACGAGGCGGTCGCGCGGCACGGGCTGCTGGCTACCACGGCCTTCGACGGGGCGCTGCGCCGCCGCGACCTCGCGGAGCGGATCCGCCGCGCCAGCATCATGCTCGTGCCCTCCCACTCCGAGACCTTCGGCCTCGTCGCGCTGGAGGCCGCCGCCTCCGGCGTGCCGGTCATCGCCCGCGACGCGGGCGGGCTGCGCGAGGCCGTGATCGACGGCGAGACGGGTGTCCTGATCCCCGTCGATCCCGCCGGCGACGATCCGCGGGTCTGGGCCGAGGCCATCGATCGCCTCCTCGCCGACGCCCCTCGCCGCGAGCGCATGGGCGCCGCGGCCCGCGCGTACGCCCTGCGCCGCAGCTGGGACGCCTCCGCCGCCCGCCTGCTCGAGGTCTATCGCGAGTTGCTCGCCCGCGTGAGTGCTCCGGCTCAGCGCGAGACGAGCGTGGTCTCGAAGGAGTAGAGGTCCGGCCGGTAGCAGTGGTGGCCCGCCTCGATGACGCGGCCCCCGTGGTCGAAGGCGACGCGGTCCATGGTGAGCAGCGGGCTGCCCTTCGGGATGTCCAGCAGCTCGTGCTCGTCCCCGTGGGTGCGGCGCGCCCCGATCACCTGATTGGCGATCTTGATGGTGACGCCCCGTTTCCGCAGCAGCTCGTAGAGCCCGTGCGCTTCGAGCGTCTCCGCGGTGATGTCGGTGAACTCCGGCGGGAGCAGGTTCTCGAGGACCGCCATCGGCGTGCCGTCGGTGCTGCGCAGGCGGCGCAGTCGCGTGATCTCGGTGCCGGGCTCCACCTGCAGGCGCTGCGCCTCGTGCTCGTCCGCGGCGATCCGCTCGAGCGAGAGCACGCGCGTCGAGGGCCGGTGTCCCGCCCGCGTCAGATCCTCGTGCAGGCTGGTCAGCTCCACGGGGCGGCTCACCCTCGCCTGCACCACCTGGGTCCCGATCCCGCGTCGCCGCACCAGCAGGCCCTTGTTGACGAGCTCCTGGATCGCGCGTCGCACCGTGGGCCGTGAGAGACCCAGGCGCTCGCCGATGGAGATCTCGTTCTCGAGGCGAGCGCCGGCGGGGATGACGCCCTCGCGGATCGCGCGTTCGAGGCGGCTGGAGATCTGGAAGTAGAGCGGGACCGGGCCTGAACGATCGAGATCGGTGAAGATCTCCTCCGGCCACACGGGATCGGTGCTCATCGTTCCTCCTGTGGAGCATGGAGCGACTGTGATCGGGATGCCGGCCACATATGTGATGACAACCTTACCTCTATGGGCCCCTGCCGCGGGCGCCCTCTCGCGCCTCCGCCGGATCGCGGAGGGATCCCGCCGCAGGCCGGGCACCGTCCGGACGAGCCGCGGGGCATTCGTGCTATTGTTAGGACAAATGCAGCGGCGCAGGCCGTGCCGCTGCGCGTCACCTCGAAAGGCGGGTAGCGAATGTCGGAGCAACGGCGTCACGATGACGTGCTGGCGATGGGCAGGCTCGGAGTCGATGTCTACCCGCTGCAGCAGGGCCCGCTCGAAGACGTCGACACCTTCGGCAAGTTCCTCGGGGGCAGCGCCGCGAACGTTGCCGTCGCCGCCGCCAAGTACGGACACCGGACCGCCCTCGTCTCACGGGTGGGCGACGACCCCTTCGGCCGCTACCTGCTCCGCGAGCTCGACCGCCTCGGCGTCGACCCCCGCGAGGTGCGCACCGACCCCGACTATCCGACCCCGGTCACCTTCTGCGAGATCTTCCCGCCCGACGACTTCCCGCTCTACTTCTACCGGAAGCCCCACGCGCCCGATCTGCAGATCGCGGAGGCCGAGCTGGACCTCGACGCCGTGCGCGAGGCGGGCATCCTCTGGTTCACCCTCACCGGGCTCAGCGAAGAACCCAGCCGGGCGGCCCACCACGCCGCGCTCGCCGCGCGCCACGGCCGCAGGCACACCATCTTCGACCTCGACTACCGGCCGATGTTCTGGGCCGAGCCCGCAGAAGCCTCCGCGCAGGCGGCGCGCGCCCTCGAACAGGTCACCGTGGCGGTCGGCAACCGCGATGAGTGCGAGGTCGCCGTCGGCGAGACGGAGCCCGATCGCGCCGCCGACGCGCTGCTGGAGCGCGGCGTCGAGCTCGCCATCGTGAAGCAGGGGCCGAAGGGCGTGCTCGCGAAGACCCGCGAGGAGCGCGTCGAGGTGCCGCCCCACTTCGTCGAGGTGGTCAACGGACTCGGCTCGGGCGACGCCTTCGGCGGGGCCCTCTGCCACGGCCTGCTGCAGGGCTGGGAGCTCGAGCGCATCCTGCGTTTCGCCAACGTCGCCGGTGCCATCGTGGCGACCCGGCTGGAGTGCTCCACCGCCATGCCCGACGCCGCAGAGGTCGAGGCCGTACTCGCGAAGGGGGCCTGAGATGGCACTGGATTTCGACGCGCTGCGCGAGCTGCGCGCCGCCGACCCCGCCGGCGTGGGCCGCGCGCTCGCGGCACGCCGGCGCCGCGAGGTGATCCGCGGAGACGGGCGGCTCTTCATCGTCGCGGCGGATCACCCCGCGCGCGGGGCGCTCGCGGTGAACGGCGACGCGACGGCGATGGCCGACCGCTACGAGCTGCTCGAGCGCATGGCGCTCGCCGTCTCGCGGCCCGGCGTCGACGGCGTGCTCGGCACCCCCGACATCATCGACGACCTCGCGGCGCTGGGGCTCCTCGAGGACAAGATCGTGGTCGGCTCCATGAACCGCGGTGGCCTGCGCGGCGCCTCCTTCGAGATGGACGACCGCTACACCGCCTACGACGTCGGCGCGATGGTGCGCCAGGGAATCGACTTCGCCAAGACGCTCATCCGCATCGACCTCGACGACGCGGGCACCGCGGCCACCCTGGAGGCGACCGCGCGCGCCGTCGACGCCGCAGCCGCGGCCGGCCTGCCCATCATGCTCGAACCCTTCATGAGCAGCCGGATCGGCGGCAGGGTGGTCAACGAGCTCACGGCCGACGCGGTGGTCCTCTCCACCGCCATCGCCGCGGGCCTCGGCAACTCCAGCGCCTACACCTGGATGAAGCTGCCGGTGGTGCCCGAGATGGAGCGGGTCATGGCCGCCACCACGATGCCGACGCTGCTGCTCGGCGGCGAGGGCGGTGGCGACCCCGACGCGACCTTCGCCTCCTGGGAGCGGGCGCTCTCGCTGCCCGGCGTGCGCGGCCTCACCGTCGGCCGCACCCTGCTCTATCCGCCCGACGGGGACGTGGCCGCCGCGGTCGACACGGCGGCGCGTCTCGTGCACCGCGATCTCGAGTGAGGCATCCCGCAGAACGACTGAGCGCGACCGCGCATCGCACAACCGAGCAGGAGAGGGGCACGACAGTGACGCAGCAGAGTGAAGGCTGGTTCCACCGCCGCGGCGAACTGGCCGAGGACGGGTGGGAGACCGTGGTCGACGAGCGGATCCCGGGCTGGGAGCACACCGGCCTGCGCGTGGGCAGGCTCGCGCAGGGGTCCTCGCTGGCGCTCGGGGAGCCGGGCGTCGAACGGCTGATCGTCCCCCTCTCCGGCTCGTTCTCCGTCGCCCACCGCGAGGCCGGGCCCTCCCGCGCGGAGGCCGGATCCCGCGCCGGGGGCGAGTCCGTCACCCGCCTCTCCGGCCGGTCATCCGTCTTCGACGGCCCCACCGACGTGCTCTACCTCTCGGCCGCCTCCACCGGCACGGTGACGGCGCTGTCGCCGGGGGAGAGCCGCTTCCTGGTGGCCACCTCGCCGGTGCCGCTCGACCGCCCGGAGCTGCTGCGCCCGAGCCGCCGCATCCCCGCGGAGGAGGTGCCCGTCGAGCTGCGCGGCGCCGGCGCGTCGAGTCGCCAGGTGCACAACTTCGGCCGGAAGGAATCCCTGGACGCGGCCCGCTTCATCGTCGTCGAGGTCATCACCCCCGCCGAGAACTGGTCCTCGTATCCGCCCCACAAGCATGACGAGCATCGGCCCGGGCACGAGTCCGAACTCGAGGAGATCTACTACTTCGAGCTCGCCCCGGCGAAGGACGCCCCCGCCGGCGTCAGCGCGGAGCACGCCTTCGGGATGTTCAGCACCTACTCCTCGCCCGCCGGGCAGATCGAGATCGACGTGCAGGTGCGGACCGGAGACGTCGCGCTCGTGCCCTACGGCTACCACGGCCCGGCGGTCGCCGCCCCCGGCTACGACATGTACTACCTCAACGTGATGGCCGGCCCCGACCCGGAGCGGAGCTGGCTGATCAGCGATGATCCGGCCCACGGCTGGGTCCGCGACACCTGGGACGGGCAGGAGCTCGACCCCCGGCTCCCCTTCACGCCGCAGGCCGGCGCCGCCGACCCCGAGACGAACACGGAGAACGCACGATGACCACCCGACGCATGACCGTCAGCCAGGCGCTCGTCGAGTTCCTGGCGCGGCAGTGGACCGTCGACCGCAGCGGCGACGGCAGCGAGATCCGAGAGCGCACCATCCCCGGCATGTTCGGCATCTTCGGGCACGGCAACGTCGCCGGCATCGGCCAGGCGCTCAAGCAGGCCAACGTGGACGACCCCGAGCTGATGCCCTACCACCAGGCGCGCAACGAGCAGGCGATGGTCCACCAGGCCGTCGGCTACGCGAGGATGCACCGCCGCCGCGGCACCTACGCCTCCGCGGCCTCCGTGGGCCCGGGGGCGACGAACCTCCTGACGGGCGCCGCGCTCGCCACCACGAACCGCCTGCCCGCCCTGCTGCTGCCCAGCGACACCTTCGCCACGCGGGTCGCGGACCCCGTGCTCCAGCAGCTGGAGCAGCCGCACGACATCGGTCTCACCGTCAACGACGCCTTCCGGCCCGTCTCGCGGTTCTTCGACCGCGTGCAGCGCCCCGAGCAGCTCTTCTCGATCGCGCTGAGCGCCATGCGCGTGCTCACCGATCCCGCGGAGACCGGGGCGGTGACGATCGCCCTCCCCGAGGACGTGCAGGCCGAGGCGCTCGACGTTCCGGAGGAGTTCCTGCAGCCGCGCGAGTGGCGGATCCGCCGTCCGCGTCCCGAGCGCGACGCGCTCGCCGCCGCGCTCGCGGCGATCCGCGGCGCGCAGCGGCCGTTCATCGTCGCGGGCGGCGGCGTGCTCTACTCCGAGGCCGAGACGCAGCTGCGCGCCTTCGCCGAGGCGACCGGCATCCCCGTCGGCAGCTCCCAGGCCGGCGGCGGCGTGCTGGACTGGGACCACCCGCAGTACCTCGGCGGCGTCGGCGCCACCGGCACCCTCGCCGCGAACCGGATCGCCGCAGAGGCCGATGTGATCATCGGCATCGGCACCCGCTACAGCGACTTCACCACGGCCTCGCGCACCGCCTTCCAGCATCCGGGCGCGACCTTCGTGAACATCAACGTGGCGTCCTTCGACGCCTACAAGCACGGCACGCAGATCCCCGTGATCGCCGACGCCCGCGAGACGCTCAGCGAGCTGCTCGACGCCCACGGGCGCGGGGCGGCCGGGGATCTGCGCGTCGACCCCTCCTACGCGGAGCGCATCGCGCGCGAGAAAGCGGAGTGGGATGCGACCGTCGACGCGGCCTTCGCCCCCTCGGGCCTCGCGCTCCCCGGGCAGCCGGAGATCATCGGCGCCGTGCAGCGGGCTTCGGCCCCGGAGGACGTGATCGTGCAGGCCGCCGGATCGCTTCCCGGCGACCTGCACAAGCTCTGGCGGGTGCGCGATCCGCTCGGGTACCACGTCGAGTACGCCTACTCCTGCATGGGCTACGAGATCGCGGGCGGGCTCGGCGCGAAGCGCGGCCTGGAGGCCGCGGGGGACGAGCGCGACGTCATCGTCATGGTGGGCGACGGCTCGTACCTCATGCTCAACACCGAGCTCGTCACCGCGGTCGCCGAGGGCATCAAGATCATCGTGGTCCTGATCCAGAACCACGGCTACGCCTCGATCGGGCACCTCTCCGAGACCGTCGGCTCGGAGCGCTTCGGCACCTGGTACCGCAGCTACGACCCCGAGGCGCGCAACTTCCAGGGCGAGCAGATCCTGCCCGTCGACCTGGCCATGAATGCCCGCAGCTACGGCATGGACGTCATCGAGATCACGCCCGGCGAGGGCGCGATCCCCGATCTGGAGGCCGCCATCGCGCAGGCGAAGGCCTCGGATCGCGCCACCTTCATCCACATCAACAGCGATCCGCTGATCTACGCGCCCGATGGCGCCGGATGGTGGGACGTCCCCGTGCCGCAGGTGTCGACCCTCGAGTCCACGCGGCGCGCCCGCGCAGAGTACGAGGAGCAGCAGGCGGCCCAGAAGCCCCTGCTCGGCTGAGCAGCGACGAAATGAGCAACGAGATGCACCTGAACACCAGTGACAACCCCGGCCTGCGCATCGGCACGGCTCCCGACTCCTGGGGGGTGTGGTTCCCGGACGATCCGCGGCAGATCCCGTGGTCGCGCTTCCTCGACGAGGTGGTGGCGGCCGGATACGAGTGGATCGAGCTGGGCCCGTACGGCTATCTGCCCACCGATCCGCACCAGCTGGAGGACGAGCTCGGCTCGCGCGGGCTGAAGCTGTCGGCCGGCACCGTCTTCACCGGCTTCCACAAGGGCGAGGAGCAGTGGCAGCGCGCCTGGGATCAGGCGCTCGCCGTCGCCGGGCTCGCCTCGCAGCTCGGCGCCGAGCACCTCGTGGTCATCCCCGATCTCTGGCGCAGCGACGCCACGAGCGAGGTGCTCGAACCGCGCACCCTCAGCGATGAGCAGTGGCGCAAGCTGGGCGCCGGGCACGACCGACTCGGCAAG
Organism: Leucobacter massiliensis; assembly: GCF_002982315.1. Taxonomy (GTDB): domain Bacteria; phylum Actinomycetota; class Actinomycetes; order Actinomycetales; family Microbacteriaceae; genus Leucobacter; species Leucobacter massiliensis. The sequence continues at coordinate 617,095 of NZ_MWZD01000017.1, forward strand.
GCGCTGCTCGAGGAGTTCGGCATGCAGCAGCAGTTCCACTCGCACGCCGACAGCCACATCGGCACCACCCGCGAGGTGCTCCGCTTCCTCGACGAGACCGATCCGCGCTACACGAACCTCTGCCTCGACACCGGGCACTTCGCCTACTACGGCGGCGACAGCGTGCAGCTCATCGAGGAGCGGCCCGAGCGCATCGGCTACCTGCACCTCAAGCAGGTCGACCCCGCGCTGCTCTTCGACGTCCTGAAGAACGACGTCCCCTTCGCCCAGGCGGTCGCCGAGGGCATCATGATCGAGCCACCGCACGGCGTGCCCGATCTGGCGCCCGTGATCGAGGCCGTCGCGCAGATCGACCCCGAGATCTTCGCCATCGTCGAACAGGACATGTACGGCTGCGAGACCGACCGTCCCCTGCCCATCGCCCGGCGCACGCGCGAGCACATCTTCGGCTGCACCCACCTGGCGCGCATCCGCTGATCCCCGTCCCGAGAGGAAAGAAGACCCCAGCATGACCGCAGAACTCCGCATCGCCGTCGTGGGCGCCGGCAAGATGGGCGCCGACCACATCAAGCGCATCACCGAGCGCGTCGCGGGCGCGCGCGTCTCGGCCATCGTCGAACCCGATGCCGGCCGCGCCGAGGACGCGGCGCGGCTCGCGCCCGGCGCCCGGCGGTTCGGCGGACTCGCCGAGGCGATCGAGGCGGACGCCCTGGATGCCGTGCTCATCGCGACTCCGGGGCAGTTCCACGCCCCCGTGCTGAAGCCGGCCCTGGAGGCCCGGCTGCCGATCCTCTGCGAGAAGCCGCTCACGCAGGACTCCGCCTCCTCGCTGGAGATCCTGGAGCTCGAGCAGCGGCTCGATCGTCCGCACATCCAGCTCGGCTTCATGCGCCGCTTCGACGCCGAGTACGCCGCGCTGCGCGAGCTCGTCGCCTCCGGTGAGAGCGGGGAGCTGCTCATGGTCCGCGCGCTGCACCGCAACCCGAGCGTGCCCGAGAGCTACACGAACGACATGCTCATCACCGATTCGGTGGTGCACGAGTTCGACGTGGTGCCCTGGCTGGCGGGGTCGCCCGTCGTGAGCGTCGAGGTGAAGCACCCGCGGCGGAACTCGCTCGCACCCGAGCGCCTGAGCGAGCCGATCCTCGTGATCATGGAGCTGGAGAACGGCGTGCTCGTCGACGTCGAGATGAACGTCAGCGTCCAATTCGGCTATCAGGTGGCCACCGAGGCCGTCTTCGAGCGCGGCATCGCCCGCATCGGCCAGCCCTCCGGGCTGCAGCGCTGGGACGCCGGGTACTTCCGGGTGAAGGACCACGAGAGCTTCACGACTCGCTTCGCAGCCGCCTACGACGCGCAGATCCAGCGCTGGGTGGACGCGGTGCGCCGCGGCGAGCTCATCGACGGACCCAACGCCTGGGACGGCTACCTCGTCGCGCTCGCCTGCGAAGCGGGGGTGACCGCCCTCGGCGAGGGCGGCGTCGTGCCCGTCGCCCGGCCGGAGCGGCCCGCCTTCTACGCGTGAGCCGGTGGCGCGGCCGCAGCCCGCACCGTGCCGCGCCCTGCCGCTCACACCCCCGTCCCCCGGCCCGCGCACAAGGAGCATCATGGTCCGCATCGCACTCGATCCCACGCCCTACAACGACTCGGTGCATCTGCTCGAGTTCCCGGATCTCGCCGCCCGGCTCGGCTACGAGCATCTGCAGCTCACCCCGAACCCCGACTTCGGCCGGCACTTCCACCATCCGAAGCTGGACAGCGGGATGCTCGCGACGCTGAAGAAGCGGGCGCGGGATGCCGGGGTGGGGATCACCTCGGTGCTGCCGGTGCAGCGACTCGGCGGCCCGGAGGAGCATCAGCTGCAGGCCGCGATCTTCAACATGACCCGCTACATCCGGATCGCGGCGGAGCTGGAGGCGCCGATCGTGAACACGGAGTTCTCGGGGCGCCCCGAGCGCGCGGAGGAGTCGGAGCACTGCTTCTACCGGGCCATGGAGGCGCTGATCCCGGTGCTCGAGCGTGAGGGCGTGAGCCTCAACCTCGACCCCCACCCCGACGACTTCGTCGAGGACGGCCTCGAAGCGTGGCGCATCGTCCGCGGCCTGAACACGGAGCGGGTCGGTTTCGTCTACGTCGCGGCGCACACCTTCCACATGGGCGACCGCGCCGCCTCGCTGCTGCCGGAGATCGGCGATCGCCTGGGCGCGGTCTACACCGCCGACACCTTCGACCATCGCCGCTCGCACGCCCTGCGCTACATCACCAACCCACCGGGCAATGCGGTGCGCGTGCACCAGCACCTCGCGATCGGCGACGGGGATGTCGACTGGGCCGAGCTGTTCGGCGCGCTGCGGCGGACCGGCTACCTCGGCCGCGAGGACGCCCTGATCGTCTCCAATGTGTTCGCCGAGGACGAGCGGGCCGACGAGGTCTCCCGCTTCCAGCTCGCCCGGATCCGGGAGCTGATCGCGGCGGCGTGAGGCGCCGGCTCAGCCGAGGAGCAGGTAGAGGGCGCCGAGGATCGTGCAGGCGACCACGGCCCGCTCGAAGCTGCGCTGCGGGATGCGCACGGCGACCCAGCGGCCGAGCAGTGCCCCGGCGACCACTCCGGGCACGAGCAGCAGATCGAGCAGCAGGGTGTGCGCGGTGATCAGGCCGAGCCCCAGCGACACGGGCACCTTCGCGAGGTTGATGACCGCGAAGAACCAGGCCGCGGTGCCGAGGAAGGCCCGCACGGGGAAGCGCGCCGCGAGGAAGTACATCGACATGACCGGGCCTCCCGCGTTCGCGACCATCGTGGTGAAGCCGCCGAGCGCGCCGTAGCCGATGCGGGACCAGCGGCCGGAGCGCGCGTCGGCCCCCGGTACGGTGGTGTCCCTCGCTTCCGCGGCGGGCTCCGACTGGCGCGCCGCCCCCGGCCGCGCTCCCCGGCCCGCGGCCGAGCGCCACCGCTGCCACAGCGAGAAGGCGATCACGAGCAGCAGGATGACGCCGATCGCCCGTCGCACCTCGCCGTCTCCCGCGATGGCGAGGAAGGCCGCGCCGAGCGCGAGTCCGCACGCCACCGCGGGGATCAGCCGCACGAGCGTCGTCCAGTCGGCGTGACGCCGGTAGCTGAGCAGGGCGAAGACGTCGCCGACGATGAGCAGCAGCAGGAGCGCCCCCGTCGACGCCCTGGCTGGCAGGATCGCGGCGAAGATCGCGATCGAGACGGTGTTGATCCCCGGCAAGGCCGTCTTCGAGAAGCCGACGAGGCTCGCCGCGAGGGCCAGCAGCGCCCAGCCCAGGGGGGCGATCTCCGGCAGCAGCGATGTCACGCGCTCACCCTACTCTCCGGGCGGACGCGGCTCCCGCGCGGCCGCGCGGGTTTGTTGTTATGTAACAACATTGTTAAGCTGCGAGGTGCGGCCGACCGTCGGCCGGATCGCTCGTTCGACGAAGGAGTCCTCGTGCCCCCAGCAGCACCCGATCGCACCGCACCGGCGCTCCCTGCGCTCACCGCAGGCCCGCACCGGAGGCGGCTGGGCCTCGTCGCGCTGATCGCCACCTTCGGAGGCCTCCTCTTCGGCTACGACACCGGGGTGATCAACGGCGCGCTCAGGCCGATGGCGGCCGAGCTCGGCCTGAACCCCTTCACCGAGGGCGTCGTGACCAGCTCGCTGATCTTCGCTGCGGCGATCGGCGCGATGAGCTGCGGCCGGCTCGCCGACGGCTGGGGGCGCCGCACGACCATCATCCTGCTCGCCGTGCTGTTCTTCGCCGGCACGCTCCTCGTGGTGGTGGCGCCGGGCCTCGGCGTCCTCGTCCTGGGCCGCGTCATGCTCGGCCTCGCGGTCGGCGGGGCCTCGACGGTGGTCCCCGTCTTCCTCGCCGAGATGGCGCCCTACGAGATCCGCGGCTCCCTGGCCGGCCGCAACGAGCTGATGATCGTCGTCGGCCAGCTCGCGGCCTTCGTGGTGAACGCGATCATCGGCAACGTCTGGGGCCACCTCGACGGGGTCTGGCGCATCATGTTCGCCATCTGCGCCCTGCCCGCGATCGCCCTGTTCTTCGGGATGCTGCGCATGCCCGAGTCGCCCCGCTGGCTCATGAAGCAGGGCCGGGAGGACGAGGCGCTCGCGGTGCTGCGGACGGTGCGCTCGGAAGCGCGCGCAGAGGCCGAGATGAGCGATCTGGTGCGCCTGGCCGCGGAGGAACTCGCGCAGCCGCGACTCGGCTGGCGCGCGATCTTCGCCAACCGCAACCTCGTCCGGATCCTGCTCATCGGCGCCGGCGTCGGCATCGCGCAGCAGCTCACCGGAATCAACTCGATCATGTACTTCGGCCAGACGGTGCTCGTCGAGTCCGGCTTCGACGAGCGTGCCGCGCTCATCGCCAACATCGCCCCCGGCGTCATCGCCGTGATCGGCGCGGTCATCGCGCTCGCGATGATGGACCGCTTCGATCGCCGCAAGACCTTCATCACCGGGCTCAGCCTCACGACCGCGAGCCACCTGCTCATCGGCGTGGCGTCGATGGCGCTTCCCGTCGGCAATCCGCTGCGCCCGTGGGTGATCCTCGCGCTGGTGGTGGTCTTCGTGGGATCGATGCAGACCTTCCTCAACGTGGCCGTGTGGGTGTACCTCTCGGAGATCTTCCCGCTGCACATGCGGGGCTTCGGCATGGGCTTCGCGGTGTTCATGCTCTGGATCACGAACGGGTTTCTCTCGCTGTACTTCCTCTCCCTGGTCGACGCGGTCGGGATCACCGGCACCTTCTACCTCTTCGCCGCGGTGGGGGTGATGGCGCTGTTCTTCGTCGTGAAGTTCGTGCCCGAGACCCGCGGCCGCACCCTCGAGGAGCTCGAGGAGGACGTGACGACCGGTTCGATCTACCTGCGATAGCTCGGAGCGCAGCACGGGGCGCCGGCGCGAATGCGCGGGCGCCCCGTGCTGCGCGGCCTGGACCGCTGTTCAGGCGCCGAGTCGTCGATCCGCCTCCCGCAGCACGCGAGCGGCGACCTCCAGTCCCTCGATGCGGCCGAGCGAGACGTCCTCGTGCTCGATGTTGACCCACATGCCCGGGTCGACCTCGCGCAGCGCGCGCAGGAACTCCGTCCAGAAGGCGGTGTCGTGGCCCCGGCCCAGCGCGACGAAGTCCCATGCCGAGGGATTCGGCCACTCGTTGACCCACTCCTCGCCGCCGATGTTGGTGCGGGGCTCCTCGGGGGAGAGGCGCCGGAAGGAGTTGTCGAGCACGCCGGTGAGCGCCGCCTGCTCCGCGTTGACGCGCACGTCCTTCGCCGCCGCGTGGAGCACGAGCTCGCCGAGGTGGCGCACCACGGCGACGGGGTCCATCTGCTGCCAGAACAGGTGCGATGCGTCGAGCTCGACGCCCAGCTGCGTCGCGCCGGTGAGCTCGATGAGCCGGTGCACATCGGCCGAGTTGAACACCAGGTTCTGCGGATGCAGTTCGAGGGCGACCTTCACGCCGTGATCAGCGGCGAAGCGGTCGATCTCGCGCCAGAATCTCGCCGCGATGTCCCACTGGTAGTCGAGCACGTCGAGCGCGGCCGAGTTCCAGGCGTTGACCACCCAGTTCACCACCGTCGCCCCGGGTTCGCCGCCGGGCAGCCCCGACATGGTGACCACGCGGTCCTGCCCCAGCCGGGCGGCCAGCTCGATGGAGCGGCGCACATCGGCGGCGTGGGCCTCGCCGATGACCGGCTTCGGGTGCAGCGGATTGCCGTTGCAGTTGAGCCCGGCGATCTGCACGCCGGTGCCCTCGAACTGGCCCAGGAACTCGTCGCGGGCGGTGTCGGAGGCGAGGATCGCCTCGCGATGCGGGAGGTGCACCGGCGGCAGGAACCCGCCGGAGTTGAGCTCGATGCCGCTGAGGCCGAGCTCGCGGACGACCGCGATCGCCTCGGGGAGGCTGCGGTCGTGCAGGATCGCGTTGTAGACGCCGAGGCGCATGCTGTGCTCGCTTTCTGCTGGGGCCCGGGCTCGCGCCCGGGTCACGGGTGGATGATCCGGACCCCGGGAGGAGGCCGGATCGGGGCGTGCCGGCCGGCTCAGGCGGCCGGCACCGGGACGGCGGCGCCGTGCAGCTCGGCGGACCGGGTGACCGCGGCGAGCAGCTCCATGTGGTGCACGCCGTCGTCGAAGCTCGCGCAGCGCGGCAGCGACTCGCTCTCCGGGATCCCGGCGACCTCCTCCAGAAAGGCCCGGGCCTGATGCACGAAGAGGTCGTTCTGGCCGACGCCCACGCCGGGCGCATCCATCGCCCAACCGCCCGCGTAGCGGGGGTGGGCGGGGCCCAGTGCGACGGTGCGGTAGCCGGCGACGTCGTCCTGCTCGTCGAGCAGCATCACCTCGAGCCGGCCCGGGTTCGCCTGCGACCAGCGCGCGGCCCCGCGCGAGCCGAAGATCTCCAGCTCCAGGGTGTTGGGGTGGCCGGCGGCCACGCGGGACACCTCGATCGTGCCGACGCAGCGCTCGAAGCGCGCGTTGAAGGTGGCGTAGTCGTCGTTCTCGACGGGGATCAGCTTCTCGCCCACATCGCCACGGCTGTGGCCGACCACCGGCCCGAGCGGCTCGGGTCGCTCCGCGATGGCGGTGTGGAAGCGGCCGCCCGACACCTCGGTGGCGGTGCCGCAGAGCGCTTCCGCGATGTAGGCGAGGTGGCTGCCCACATCGCCCAGCGCACCGGAGCCGGCCGGGCCGCGGTAGCGCCAGCTCATCGGCGCATCGGGCCGGCAGCCGTAGTCGGTCCAGTAGCGGCCGGAGAAGTGCTGCAGCTCGCCGAGGCGGCCGTCCGCGATGAGCCGCTCGATGAAGGCGATCCCGGGCGCGCGCAGGTAGCTGTAGCCGATGCGGGCGACGACGCCGGATGCCGCTGCGGCGCGGGCCGCGACGGCCATGGCGCGTGCGTCCTCGATGGTGTCGCTCAGCGGCTTCTCGCAGAGCACGTGCTTGCCCGCGGCGAGCAGTGCCTCGACGATCTCGCGGTGGAGGAAGTTGGCGACCACGACGCTGACCACCTGGATGGCGTCGTCCTCGACGATGCTGCGCCAGTCGGCGTCGTGCCGTTCGAATCCGTAGCGGGCCGCGGTCTCCTGGCCGAGCGCGGTGTTGACGTCGGCGACGGAGACGAGGCGGATCGGCGGGAGCACCGGCCGGTAGACGGTGGAGGCGGCGCGGTAGGCGGCGGCGTGGGCCTTGCCGGCCATGCCTGCGCCGATGACGGCGACGCCGAGTGACTGCTGCATCGTGTTCCTTTCGGTGGGCTCCGGGCGGTGCTCCGGAGCGTGTGGCGGGCGGGGCGGGGGAGCCGACGGGGAGCGGTTCCGCCGGCTGGGGAAGGCAGGCATTGGAGCGCTCCAAAAGAAAGGTGGAGCGCTCCAATGGGGAACACGCTAACCTTGATGCGTCGCGCTGTCAATGCGGGATCCGGGTCCCGGCGCCGAGCCGGAGCCTCCGAGGCCGAGAGAGGAGCTGCGGGTGGCCAAAGCGCCGACCATCTACGACGTCGCACGGCGCGCGGGGGTCTCCAAATCGCTCGTCTCGCTCGTGCTGCGGGGATCCTCGCGGGTGAGCGACGAGAAGCGCGCAGCGGTGCTCACCGCCGTGGCCGAGCTCGACTACACGCCGAGCCGCCTCGCGGCCGGGCTCGCCGGCAGCCGCACGCGCAGCGTTGGCGTCGTGATCGACGAGTTCGAGAACCTCTGGTTCGCGCCGGTCCTCGCGGGCCTGCGGGCCTCGCTGGGCGGCTACAGCCTCAGCGTCGCGGACGCCGCGCTCAATGCGCATCTCGGCCTCGATCCGGTCGAGGCCTTCCGATCGCTCCGCGTGGACGGACTGGTGCTCGCGGGCGAGGTGCCCGAGGCCGCGGTGCAGCGCCTCGGCATCCCCGCCGTGGTGCTCGGCACCCGCTCGATGCTGCTGCCCGGTGCTCCGCTGGTCGCGAGCGACGAACGCGCGGGCGGACGGCTCGCCACGGCGCACCTGGCCGAACTGGGGCACCGGGACATCGTGTGCCTCAGCGCCACGGGTGCGAGTTCGGCAGCGCGCGAGGCCGGGTATCGCGAGGAGATGGGCGAGCGCGGGCTCGCGCCGCGGGTGCTGCGGGCGGCTCGCACCACCGAGTCCGCCGCGTTCGCAGCTGCCGCGGGGCTGTTCGAGGCTGCGAGGGGCGGCGCCGCGCCGCCGGCGCCCTCTGCCGTCTTCGCGGTGAACGACCCGATGGCCGTGGGCGTGATCGGCGCGGCACGGGCGAGAGGCATCGAGGTGCCGTGCGGGCTCGCGGTCGTCGGCTACGATGATTCCCCGATCGCCGCGTACGAGACCCTCTCGCTGACCTCGGTCAGCGGCGACCCGCGCGAGCTCGGCGAGGTGGCCGGCCGGGCGCTCCGGGAGCTTCTCGCCGATGCAGCGGGCCCGGTGCCTGCCGGGGCGTCCGGCGGGGCACGCGAGCCGGTCCCGGCGGAGCTGGGCCGGGATGCCGCGCCCGGCCGCGCCGCCCCCGCGCCGGCCGCCCTGCTCCCCCCGCGGCTCATCGTGCGGCGCTCCTCCGGTGCGTGACGCCCTGCGCGCCCTGCCGGGGCCGCAGCAGCTTCCGGGAGCGCCTCGCCCGGGGGCTGCGGGAGTCGTTATGGAACCTTTACGGGGAGGCTCGCGGGCGGCGGGGAGTTACGGTACTGTAAACACGAGGCGCAAGCTTTGTAACGACATTAGTTCAATTACACGATGGAGTGAAACGATGTTGAGAACACGCATGAGTCGTTGGGGCAAGCTCGGGCTTGCCGGGGTCGCGGCCGCGGGCGCGCTGGTGCTCGCCGCGTGCGGCTCGCCCGCGGGTGCCGGCGGCGCCGCCGGTTCCGCCGAGGGAACCGCAGAGCTCGAGCCGTTGAAGGTGGCGCTCGTCACCCACGCCGCACCGGGCGACACCTTCTGGGACACCATCCGCACGGGCGCCGAGGACGCCGCCGAACGGAACAACATCGAGCTGCTCTACACCTCCGACCCGGACGGCGGGCGCCAGGCGCAGCTCGTCGAGCAGGCCGTCGACCAGGGGGTGGACGGCATCGTCGTGACGCTCGCGAAGGCCGACGCCATGTCGGGCGCGGTGTCGAGCGCGGTCGACGCGGGGATCCCGGTCTTCAGCATCAACGCCGGCGAGGAGGAGTACGCGGATCTCGGCGTGCTCGCGCACTTCGGCCAGAACGAGTTCATCGCCGGCCAGGCCGCGGGCGAGCAGTTCACCGAAGCCGGTCTGAGCAACGTCGTCTGCGTCATCCACGAGCAGGGCCACGTCGGCCTCGAATCGCGCTGCGAGGGGCTTGCCGACACCTTCGAGGGCGAATCCGAGGTGCTCTACGTGCAGGGCACCGACATGACCAACGTGGCATCGACCATCACCTCGAAGCTGCAGACCGACCCCGGCATCGACGGCGTGCTCACCCTCGGCGCCCCCTTCGCAATGACCGCGAAGGACTCGATCGCCGACGCGGGCAGCAGCGCGACGCTCGCCACCACCGACCTGAACGCCGACGTCTATCAGGCGATCAAGGACGGCACCATGCTCTTCGGCATCGACCAGCAGCCGTACCTGCAGGGCTTCTCCAGCGTGGAGGCCGTGCGGCTCTACCACGACGGCGGCTATGTGCTCGGCGGTGGCAAGGCCGTGCTGACCGGTCCCGCGGTCGTCAACGCCGACAACCTGGCGAGCGTCGCCGTCCAGTTCGAGAGCGACGACTCCGGCGAGTAGCCCGCGCCACGACAGAAAGCACCCCCCATGTCTGCACCACCAGCCGTGAAGGCTGACGAGCGCCTGGCCTCCGGCAACTGGTTCACGAAGTTCTTCACCAAACCAGAAGCCGGGGCCACGGCCGCCGCACTCGTCCTCTTCGTCCTGTTCGCGGTCGTCGCACCGCAGTTCACCCAGCCGAGCTCCCTGGCGACGACGCTCTACGGCGCGTCGACGGTCGGGATCATGGCGCTGGGCGTCTCGCTGCTGATGATCGGCGGGGAGTTCGACCTCTCCACCGGCGTCGGCGTGATCTCGAGCGCGCTCACCGCCTCGCTCTTCGTCTACTGGTTCGGGACGAACGTGTGGGTCGGCGTGCTCGTCGGCCTCGTGTTCTCGCTGGCCGTCGGCTTCATCAACGGCTGGCTGCTGATCAAGACCAAGCTCGCGAGCTTCATCGTGACCCTCGCCACCTTCTTCATGCTCACCGGCTTGAATCTCGGCGTGACCCGGATGATCACGGGCGGCGTCGCCAGCCCCTCGATCGCGCAGTGGCCGGGCTTCGACTCGGCTGCGGCGGTCTTCGCCTCCGACATCCCGGTGTTCGGCGTCCGGATCAAGATCACGGTCGTCTACTGGATCCTGCTCGTGATCGTCGCGACCTGGATCCTGCGCCGCACGAGGGTGGGCAACTGGATCTACGCCTCGGGCGGCGCGCCCGAGGCCGCCAGGGCGGTCGGGGTGCCCGTCGCGCGCACGAAGATCGGCCTGTACATGGGCGTCGGCTTCTGCGCCTGGCTGCTCGGCATGCACAACCTCTTCGCGTTCAAGACGGTGCAGTCCGGCGAGGGCATCGGCAACGAGTTCCTCTACATCATCGCCGCGGTGGTGGGCGGGTGCCTGCTCACCGGCGGTTACGGTTCGGCGATCGGCGGTGCGATCGGCGCCCTGATCTACGGCATGGCGCTGAAGGGCGTCGTCTACGCGGAGTGGAACCCGGACTGGCTGCGCTTCTTCCTGGGCGCGATGCTGCTGGGTGCGACGGTGCTCAACTTCTGGCTGCAGCGCCGCGCCGCCAAGGGAGGAAAGAAATGAACGCGAGTGCGGAGACGGCGAGCGCGGAGCCGGCGGCGGCCGTGCCGCTGATCGAGCTGCGCGGGGCCGGCAAGCGCTACGGCAACATCATCGCCCTGCGCGACGTCAGCCTGAAGGTGGGCGCGGGCGAGGTGATGTGCGTGCTCGGCGACAACGGCGCCGGCAAGTCGACGCTGATCAAGATCATCGCGGGCCTGCACCAGCACGATGAGGGGGTGTTCGAGATCGAGGGCGAGCCCGTCAAGCTCTCCTCACCGCGGGAAGCGCTGACGCGGGGCATCGCGACCGTGTACCAGGATCTTGCCGTCGCGCCGCTGATGCCGGTGTGGCGCAACTTCTTCCTCGGATCCGAGGTGACGAAGGGCTGGGGACCGTTCAAGCAGCTCGACGTCGACTTCATGCGGCGCACCACCAAGCAGGAGCTGCTCGACATGGGCATCGATCTGCGCGATGTGGATCAGCCCATCGGCACCCTGTCGGGCGGCGAGCGGCAGTGCGTGGCGATCGCGCGCGCGGTCTACTTCGGCGCGAAGGTCCTGATCCTCGACGAGCCGACGGCGGCGCTGGGCGTGAAGCAGTCCGGCGTGGTGCTGAAGTACATCGTCCAGGCCCGGGATCGCGGCCTCGGCGTGATCTTCATCACCCACAACCCCCACCACGCCTATCCGGTCGGCAACCGCTTCCTGCTGCTGCGCCGCGGCCAGAACATCGGGTACTACGAGAAGGGCGAGATCTCCCTCGAGGAGCTGACCGGCCTGATGGCGGGCGGCGCCGAGCTGGAGGCGCTCGTGCACGAGCTGCGCGACGCCGGCGCGAGCACCGACACGGTGCGCACGATCCGCGACGAGATCGAGGAGGACACCGCGGCCGGCGTCGGCCGGGTGGCGGTGACCGAGACGGTGAACATCCGCGATCTGCCGGAGGGCGAGCGCGGATAGCGTCCCGGTGCGGGGCCGGTCCCGGCGGCCCCGCACCCGCGCCTCCGCCGGCCCGCGGCGCCCGGGCTCGCGCTCAGCCGGGCTTGGTACATACAATCCGACCGGTCCAGAACGGCAGCGGCGCGGCAGTCGCGCCGCCGGAGCGCTCCGCCGGGGCGCGGACCGCTGAATCACGAGGGAGAACAGCAGCAGCATGCGGACGAACGACGACGGCACGACGACGATCGGGGTCGGCCTGATCAGCGTGGGATGGATGGGGCAGCTCCACAGCCGGGCCTACGCCAATCTGCGCTACGCCTACCCCGAGCTGCGGCTCCGGCCCCGCCTGGTGCACGCCGCCGATCCCGTCGCCGCTCGCGCGCAGGAGGCCGTCGAGGTGCTCGGCTACGAGCGGGCCTCGGCGGACTACCGAGAGGTGCTCGCCGACCCCGAGGTCGATGTGGTCTCCATCTGCTCCCCCAACTTCCTGCACGCCGAGATCGGCATCGCCGCGGCCCGCGCCGGGAAGCACTTCTGGATCGAGAAGCCCGCGGGGCGCGGCGAGGAGGAGACCCGGGCGGTCGCCGAGGCCGCGGCGGAGGCCGGAGTGGTCACCTCGATCGGGTTCAACTACCGCCACGCCCCCGCCGTCGAGCAGCTGCGCGAACTCGTCGCCACCGGTGCGCTCGGTCGCATCACGAATGTGCGCGGGCGCATGTTCGCCGACTACTCCGCGGACCCGCGCGGGGCGCGCTCCTGGCGCTTCGTGCGCGAGCACGCGGGCAACGGCGTGCTCGGCGACCTCATGGGTCACCTCGTCGACCTCGTGCACTACACGCTCGGGCCCATCGCCGAGGTCACGGCGCTCACCTCGACCGTGTACGCCGAGCGCCCGGAGGCGCAGGCGGGCGCCGGCTCCCACTTCGCGCTCGTCGAGGGCGGCCGGATGGAACCGGTGGAGAACGAGGACTACGCGGCGATGCTGGTGCGCCTCGGCGGCGACGCCGTGGCCGCCGGCGCCGTCGGCACGCTCGAGGCCTCGCGGGTGGCCGTCGGGCCGCGGGCGAGCTACGGGATCGAGGTCTATGGCACCGAGGGATCCGCCCTCTGGGACTTCGAGCGGCTGAACGAGCTGCAGCTCTCCGGAGGGCTCGGCGCGGAGCACCAGGGGTACGCGCGCGTCATGGCCCACGCCGGCATGGGCGACTTCGCCCGCTTCCAGCCCGGCGCCGGCACCTCGATGGGCTACGACGACCTGAAGGTCATCGAGGCGCAGAAGTTCGTGCGGGCGGTGCTCGGTCGTGCGGCGCGGCCCTCGAACATCAACGACGCGCTCTCCGCCGCACAGGTCACGAGCGCGGCCGAGCGCTCCGCCGAGGCGCGCAGCTGGCAGGCGTGCGCCCCGGTGAGCGGCACCACGGCAGCCCTGCGCGGCGTCTGAGCGCGGCCGCGCCGCCGGCGAGCCGGCCCTAGGCCTCCGCCAGGAACGCCTCCAGCTCCTCGCGCGCGGCGTGGTCGGGCTTCTGCACGGGGGGCGACTTCATGAAGTACGCCGATGCGGCCTCCACGGGGCCGGCCTGGCCGCGGTCCTTCGCGAGCTTCGCGCAGCGGATCGCGTCGATCATGGTGCCGGCCGAGTTGGGCGAGTCCCACACCTCGAGCTTGTACTCCAGGCTCATCGGCACGTCGCCGAAGCCGCGGCCCTCCAGCCGCACGAAGGCGAACTTGCGGTCGGTGAGCCACGGCACGTGGTCGCTCGGCCCGATGTGCACGTCGTCGGCGGGCAGATCGACGTCGATGTTCGAGGTGACGGCCTGCGTCTTCGAGATCTTCTTCGACTTCAGGCGGCTGCGCTCCAGCATGTTCTTGAAGTCCATGTTGCCGCCGACGTTCAGCTGGTAGGTGTGGTCGAGGGCGACCCCGCGGCTCTCCATGAGGCGCGCGAGCACGCGGTGCGTGATGGTGGCGCCCACCTGGCTCTTGATGTCGTCGCCCACGATGGGCAGGCCGGCCGCCTCGAACTTCGCCGCCCACTCGGGGTCACTCGCCACGAACACCGGCACGGCGTTGACGAAGGCGACGCCCGCGTCGAGCGCGGCCTGTGCGTAGTGCTTCACGGCCTGCTCGCTGCCGACGGGCAGATAGCAGGCGAGCACCTCGGCGCCCGAGTCGCGCAGCGCCTGCGCCACGTCGACGGGCTCGGCCGCCGACTCCTCGACCTCGTCGCGGTAGTACTCGCCCAGGCCGTCGAGCGTGGGCCCGCGCTGCACGGTGACGCCCAGCGCCGGCACCTCGGAGAACTTGATCGTGTTGTTGCGACCGGCCCAGATGGCCTCGCCGAGGTCCTTGCCCACCTTGTCGGCGTCGACCTCGAAGGCCGCCACGAACTCGAGATCCGAGACGTGATAGCCGCCGAGCCGCACGTGCATGAGACCGGGCACCTGCGCGTCGTCCGCGGCCTCCCGGTAGTATTCGACCCCCTGCACGAGCGAGCTCACGCAGTTTCCGACACCCGCGAGGGCGACCTTGACTCCCATTGCACGTACTTCCTTCGGTGCTCGGCCCCCGCGGGGGCCCTTCCGCTGTGAACGATCCGCCTTCGACCTTACATCTTCCGGGCTTTGTAACCTATGTCTGGTGGCGCCGAGTCGTTCGGCCCGGAACGAGAGCGAGGACTTCGTGAGCAGTGCAGAGCGCGCCGACGACGCGGCGATCACCGAGGTCGCGATCCGTGCCGCCCGCGAGGCGGGAGCGATCGCGCTGCGCGGCTTCCGCGCGCCCGAGCTGCGCGTCGAGCTGAAGAGCGGGATCCACGACCCGGTCACCGCCTTCGACGGCGCCTGCGAGCGGCGCATCCGCGAGGTGATCCTCGCGGCCTTTCCCGGCTCGCGGATCGTGGGCGAGGAGGAGGGCGAGGGCGGCGGATCGGGCCCGCTGAGCTGGTACGTCGACCCGATCGACGGCACCGCGAACTTCGCGCGCGGCATCGCCATGTGGGCGGTGAGCATCGGCGTCGAGCGCGACGGGGAGCTCGTCTCGGGCGTGGTCTACGATCCGGTCTCCGATCACCTCTTCTGGGCGGACGAGCGCGGCGCCTTCCTCGGCGAGGAGCCGCTGCGCAGCCGCGGCTTCGCGGAGCCCGGGCGCGCGACGGTGGCGATGAACTTCCCCCTCGCCCGCGACCTCGTGCACTTCCCCGAGCTGGCCCTGCGCCAGTTCGCGGAGGCGACGCGCGAGTTCGCCCAGCTGCGCGGCCTCGGCAGCAGCTGCATCGCACTCTGCTGGGTCGCGGCGGGATGGATCGACGCGACGGTCTCCTTCGAGACGCATCCCTGGGACGTCGCGGCCGCATCGCTGATCGTGCGGCGCGCGGGCGGCACCTTCCTCGGCTACCGCGACGGCGAGCCGGTGCCCGCGAGGATCGCCCACCTCGCCCCGCACTACTACGCCGAGGTGGCGGGCGCCGGCTTCGCCTCCCTGCGGGAGATCATGCGCACGCAGAGTGTGCGCCCCGCGAGCTGAGCGGCGAGCTGCCCGGATCCGGAGCGGGAGGACCGCCGCGGCCGGGGCGCCGTCCGTGCGCGGGCTGGCGGCGGACGGTGCTCAGGCGGTGAGCTGAGCGGCGAGCTGCAGCAGCTGCGGCTCGGATCCGGGCCGGCCGATGAGCTGGGCGCCCATGGGCAGGGTCCCGGGCGCCGAGGGGTTCGGCACTTCGAGGATCGGGATCGCGATGGCGGGCAGGCCCGAGACGTTGACCATCGAGGTGTAGGCGGCCCACTCGCACTGCAGGCGGTAGTCCTCCTCGGGTGGCAGCGCCAGGAAGGCGCCGATGTCCGGCGGAAGCATGGTGAGGCCGGGGGTGAGCACCGCGTCGTAGGCGCCCCACTGCCGTCGCAGATCGGCGGCGATCTCCTGCAGCGCCGCCCCCGCGGCCAGGTGGGTCTCTCGACTTCGCGCCAGCGCCCGATCGCGGAACTCCCGCGTGAAGGGCACCAGCCGCTCCTCGGCCCCGGCTTCGAGTTCGAGCAGCGACAGCCCCGCCATCCAGCCGATGCCGAAGGCCTCGGGGTAGCGCGGATCGTATCGCAGCGCGGCCTCCTCGAGCCGGTGGCCGCGGTCCGCGAGCCGCTCCGCCGCCGTCTGCCAGGCGAGGCGCGCTTCCGCAGAGAGGGGCACGGGGTGCGCGGCCTCGAACGGCGAGGCGGTGCTGATCCCGATCCGCAGCCCCGTCAGCCGCTCCGCTGCGCGCACCGCCCGGAGCGCGCGGCCCGTCCCCGGCGCGGGCTCCCCGCGCACCGTGCTGCCCGCCATGGCGTCGAAGAGCAGCGCGGCGTCCTCGGCGGTGCGCGCGATGGGACCCGAGACCGTGAGGCGCGGTGCGCCGAACTCGTCGACGGGGCCGCGGTCAAGGTCGGTGGGCACGGCCCCGAGGCCCGTTTTCAGGCCGATGAGGCCGCAGGCGAGGCTCGGGATCCGGATCGAACCGCCGCCGTCGCTGCCGGGCGCGACGGGCAGCAGGCCCGCGGCGACCGCCGCCGCACTGCCGCCCGAGGAGCCGCCCGGGGTGCGCCCGGGGTCGCGCGGATTGCGCGCCGGGGGCGCGATGAGGTTCTCGGAGTAGGCGTTCAGGCCGAGTTCGGGCACCTGGGTCTTGCCGAGCGAGATGGATCCGGCCGCGCGGAGCGCGGCGACGCCGGGGTGGTCCCCGCTCGCCACGGGGTGCGGGAGTGCGGCGCTGCCGAGGGTGGTGGGGGCCCCGGCGACGTCGACGAGGTCCTTGTGGGCGAGGGGCAGGCCGTGCAGGGGCGGCAGCGCGGCGGGGCGCGCGCGCTCGTCGCGGGTCAGCGCGGCGCGGCGGGCGTCGGCTCGGCCGGCCTCGGCGAGGGCCTGCTCCGCGGTGACGGTGATGAAGGCACCGAGCTCGCGCCGGTCGTCGATCCGGCGGAGGAAGTGCTCGGTCGCCTCCCGCGCGGTCAGCTCGCCGGCGCGCAGCGCTTCGTGCAGGCCGGTTGCGGTCTCGGGCACGCTCATGTCCCCAGGCTAGCGGGGGCTTCCGCGCCCGCCCGGAATCCCGGGGCGGCACCGGCCGCGCGTGTGCCGGGGCGCCGTCAGCGGCTGGCGCGGCGGCTCCGCGCGCGTGCCGGGAGGCTCGGCCGCGGGCGCGCCGTGTTGCGAACGGTTCTCATTACATTCTATAGTGAGACCGATTATCACTGAGAAGGAACCCGATGCCACGCAGCTCGCAGTCGACCCCCGCCCGTCGCCCCCTCCGCTTCGCCGCCCTCGGCGGCGCCGCGCTCGCCGCGGTGCTCGCGCTCAGCGGGTGCGGCGCGGCGTCCTCGGGCGCCAGCGGCGGCGACGAGGCCGACGGCCGGCTCCGGGTCGTGGCCACCACCACGCAGCTCACCGACTTCGCCCGCGAGATCGGCGGCGACGATATCGAGCTCACCGGACTGCTCGCGCCCGGCGGCTCCGCCCACCACTTCGACCCGAGCCCCGCCGACCTGCTCGCCCTCGGCGAGGCCGATGTGCTCATCGTCAACGGAGCCGGGCTGGAGACCTTCGTCGACTCGGCCGTGGAGGCCTCCGGCTTCGACGGCGAGATCATCACCGCGAGCGACGGCATCGACCTCGCCGAGGCCAAGGCGATCACCGCCGAGGGCGGGGAGGCCCACGCCGACGACGCGGAGCACGACCACGCGGAGCACGACCACGCCGAGGACCACGACCACGACCACGGCGCCGAGGACCACGACCACGGCGACCTCAACCCCCACATCTGGACCTCGCCGCGCATGGCCGAGGGCATGGTCGCCGAGATCGCGGCCGGGCTGGAGCGCGCCGACACCGCGCACGCCGAGGACTACGCCCAGCGCGCCGAGGACTACACCGCGCGCCTCGCCGCACTCGACGACTGGGCCGCCGCCCAGTTCGACCGCGTGCCCGCCGCCGAGCGCGTGCTCGTCAGCGGCCACGACTCGCTGCGCTACTACCTGCACGACTACGGCATCGCCTTCGCCGGCGCGATCCTGCCCAGCTTCGAGGACAACGCCGAGCCGAGCGCCGCCGACATCGACGCGCTCGTCGCCTCGATCACGGAGCACGGAGTGCGGGCGATCTTCGTCGAGTCGTCCATGAGTCCCAAGCTCGCGCAGACCATCGCCCGCGAGGCCGGCGTCGAGGTCGTCGACGCCGACACGCTCTACGCCGACTCGCTCGGGGCTCCCGGCAGCGACGGTGACAGCTACATCGGCGCCACCGTGCACAACACCCGGGTCATCCTCGACGCATGGGGCGTGAAGGCCGATCCCGCGCCCGCTACGCTGCAGGAATGACGAATCGCGCACACGCCGACGGCGCGCTCACCCTGAGCGGCGCCGCATTCGGCTACGCCGGGATCACCCGCGTCGAGGGTCTCACGCTCACCCTCGACGAGGGCGCCGCGCTCGCGCTCATCGGCCCCAACGGTTCCGGGAAGTCGACGCTGCTGCGCGGGATCCTCGGCCTCGCGCAGCTCACCGCCGGCGAGGCGCGCGTGCTCGGGATGAGCCCGGAGCATGCCCGCTCGCACATCGGATCCCTCCCGCAGGCCGACACCCGAGACGCGTCGCTGCCCGTCACGCTGCGGCAGGTCGTGACGATGGGACTCTACCGCTCGCGGGGGGCGCTGCGGCCCATCGGCCGTGAGGGCCGCGCAGCGGTGACGCGGGCGCTGGAGCGCGTCGGGCTCGCGGCCTTCGCCGGGCGGCGCTTCGGTGAGCTCTCCGGCGGTCAGCAGCAGCGCGGCATCCTGGCCCGCGCGCTCGTCTCCGATCCCCGGCTGCTGCTGCTCGACGAGCCTTTCAACGGACTCGACCGTGAGAACCGCGAGGCGCTGCTGCGCCTGGTGCGCGAGCTGCGCGCCGAGGGCCGCACCGTGATCGTCTCGACGCACGACCTCGAGATCGCCCAGGCGGCCTGCACCCACGTGCTGCTCCTCGCGACCGGGCACGCACCCGGCGAGCCCGGTCACCCGGCCGCCTTCGGTCCGCTCGACGAGGCGCTCACCCTCGACGCCGTGCAGCACGCCTTCCAGGACACGACCGTCGAGCTCGATCACCACACCGTGACGACGACCCGGGAGACCGAGTAGTGCCCGGCGCGATCATGGCCGTGCCGCTGATCGACGCCTTCGCGCTGCCGTTCATGTCGCGGGCGCTGCTCACGGTCGCGCTGCTCGCGCTCGCGGCCGGGATCGTCGGCCTGTTCATCAGCTTCCGCGAGCTGGAGTTCGTCAGCGACGGGCTGGTGCACGCGGTCTTCCCCGGGCTCGTCATCGGGGCCGCGCTCGGCGGCACGGCGGCCCTGCTGCCCGGTGCCGCGGCGGCGGCGCTCATCGCGGCTGCCCTGTTCACGGTGATCGAGCTGCGGGGCGGGATCGCCGCCGACGCCGCCATCGCCGTCGTGCTGACGGGGCTGTTCAGCCTCGGCGTCGTGCTCGTATCCCGGCAGGAGGGCTATGTGTCACAGTTGCAGGAGCTGCTCTTCGGCAGGCTGCTGACGGTCACCGAGGCGCAGCTGTGGCAGATCGTCGTCGTGGCCGCCGCGGCGATCCTCATCGTCGGGCTCACCCGCCGGGCGCAGCTCTTCCGGGCCTTCGACGCGGCCGGCGCCGAGGCGGCGGGGATCCGGCCGCTCGTCACCGATCTCGCGCTCGGGGCCGCCGTGGCGATGCTGGTGGTCGCGGGGGTGCAGGCGCTCGGCGTGCTCATGGTCATCGCGCTGCTCACGGTGCCGATGGCGGCGGCCCGCCTGGTCACGCGCCGCTTCGCCCTGCTGATCCCGATTGCGGTCGTGCTGCCGCTGCTCGCAGGCGTGCTCGGCCTGTGGCTGTCGTTCGCGTGGTCGGTGGAGGCCGGGGCGACGGTCTCGCCCGGAGCGGTCGTCGTGCTGCTGCTGATCGCCGGGTACCTGCTCGCGGCGCTCGGACGGGTGCCCGCGGGGCTCCGCTTCGCGCGGCGAGCCCACGGCGGCCGCCGTGCTGCGGGCCTCGCGGCTCCGGCGGAGACGGGCGCCGGCCGGGGGGCTCCCGCATGAGCTACTTCGCGCTCGCCGCACTCGAACTGATCCTGCTCGGCCTGCTCTCCGGGCTCGCCGGCACCCTCATCGTGCTCCGCCGCCGCTCCTTCTTCGCGGTGGCGCTCAGCCACGCCACCTTCCCGGGAGGCGTCGTATTCGCGGTCGTGGGCTGGAACCTGCTGCTCGGCCAGGCGCTGTTCGCGGTGCTGCTGGTGCTGCTCATGACCCTCCTCGCCCGCGTCCCCGGGCAGGGGCGGCAGGTGACGAGCGGCGTGGTGCTCTCCTTCGGCTTCGCGCTCGGCACGCTGCTCGCGAGCCTGAACCCGGGACTCGGGGTGCCGGTGGAGGCCCTGCTCGTCGGCTCGCCCCTGGGGGTGTCCGCCGGTGATGTGACCGCCGCGGGCGCGGTGCTGCTCGTCTCCCTCGTGGTCCTGGTGCTCGCGCGCCGGCGCATTCTGTTCCACACCTTCGACCCGGTCGGCTACGCCGCGGCCGGCTTCCGGGTGTGGCCGGTCGAGCTGCTCGTGACCGGGGTGATCGCGGCGGCCGTGGTCGTGGCCATGCCCGCGGTGGGGGCGATCCTGGGGGTCGCCGTGCTCATCGCGCCCGCGGCCGCGGCCCGGGTGCTCGCGCCCGGCCTGGCGTGGATCCCGCCGCTCTCGGCGGCGATCGGCGTCGCCGGGGGACTGGCCGGCCTGTGGATCTCGCGGGAGTTCGCGGTGGCGGCGGGCGGCGCGGTGGGACTGGTGCTCACCGCGGCCTTCGTGCTGGCGCTGGCGCTGCGGGCAGGCCTGCGGCGGAGCCGGCGACCATTCCGCCCGAAGTTCGCTACGGTGGGAGTACCGGCGACGAGGAGATGCTGAGTCGTTGCGCGCGATCCCGCGCGCGGCGCGGCGCACGAGCGGTGGGAGGTGCCTGATGCAGGTGAAGCGGAACACCTGGCAGCGCGAGGCGGTGCGCGCCCAGCTCGCCGAGCATCGCGGCTTCGTGAGCGCCCAGCAGCTCCACCAGTCGCTGCGCGAGGGCGGTTCGACGATCGGCCTCGCGACCGTGTACCGCGCCCTCGCGGGCCTCGCCGAGTCGGGTGAGGCCGACTCCCTGCAGTCGCCCGAGGGCGAAAACCTGTTCCGCAGCTGCGCCACGCCGGGGCACCACCACCACCTGATCTGCCGTGTCTGCGGCGACACCCGCGAGCTCTCGGCCGCCGTCGTCGAGGAGTGGACCCAGCGCGTCGGCGCCGAGCACGGCTTCTCGGACATCGAGCACGTCGTGGACCTCTTCGGCACCTGCGAGCGCTGCCGCACCGCCGCCGCTGAGTAGGCCCGTGCCGGGGGCTCCCGGCCGCCGGGCCGCGGCGGCGCCTGCGCAGCCGTGCGCCGCCTTCCCGCGCACAGCACGGCGGGCCGCGACCCCGGTTCGAGGGTCGCGGCCCGCCGTGCTGTGCGCGCCTCCCCCCCCCCCGCCGCCTGCCACGGCGACGTCTCGGGTGCTGTCGTCTGTTCCCACAAAGAAAAATGCAACTCTAAAACACGATGACCTCAAATACCCAGAGACCACACTACCTAGGCCACATACCTCGCCACGAACCCATCACGTAACGTATCGCTGACGGGGCCCCCCGCGCCCGCGCCCCCCGCCCCCCCCCCCCCCCCCCCCCCCCCCCCCCCCCCGCCGGGCGGGGCGCCCCCCCCGCCGGGGGGGGGGGCCGGGGCCCGCCGATGCGGTGCCCCGGGGCTACTCGCCTGCGGCGAGCATGCGCTGGGCGGCCCGGGCCTCATCGCGGTCGGCGATGCGGGCGGCGCGACGCTCTGCGCGGCGGGTCCGTCGCGCCTCGCGCTTGGCGAGCTTCTTCTCTCGGCGGCGCTCCACGAGGGTGTAGAGGATCGGCACGAGGATCAGCGTGAGCAGCGTCGAGGACACGAGCCCGCCGATCACCACGATCGCGAGCGGCTTCGAGATGAACACGCCGCCGCCGGTCAGTCCCAGCGACATCGGGATCAGCGCGAAGATCGTCGCCGCAGCGGTCATGAGGATCGGGCGCAGCCGCAGGCGGGTGCCGTGCTCGACGGCCTCGTCGAGGCCGGCGCCGCTGTCGCGCAGCCGGTTGATGAGGTCCATGAGCACGATCGCGTTCGTCACCACGATGCCGATGAGCATGAGCAGGCCGATGAGTGCGGGCAGGCCGAGCGGTGTGCCCGTGATGAGCAGGCCCAGGATCGCCCCCGTCGCTGCGAACGGGATCGACACGAGCAGCACGAACGGGCCGCGGAAGCTGCGGAAGGTCGCCACCATCACGAGCAGCACGAGCACGATCGCGGCGAGCATCGCCGCGCCGAGCTGCGCGAAGGCCTCGTCCTGCTCGGCGCTCACCCCGCCCAGCTCGAAGCTCACGCCCGCCGGCAGCTCGACGGTCGCGATGGCGTCGTCGATGGCGGCGCTCGCCGCCGCGAGCTGGCCGCTGCGCGGCGTGACCGTGAGTGCCACCTGGCGCTCCCCGTCGGCGCGGGTGATGGTCGGGGCGGTCAGCTCCTCTTCGACGGTGGCGATGTCCGCGAGCTTGATCGGGGTGCCGCGCACCTCGGCCGCCTCCTGCTGCTCGGCCTCCGCCGCCTGCTGCTCGGCGAGCGCGTTGGCCGCGTCGCTCTGCGCCTTCCGGAGTGCGGCGATCTGCTCGTCGGCGCCCTCGATCCCCGCCTGTGCGCCGGCGATCGCCCCCTGGAGTGCGGCGATCTGCTCTGCGCGCTCGGTGGCGGCGCGCACGGCGGCCTCCTCCTCGGGCGTGCGCGGCTCCTCGGGGACGACGGGGGCGGCTTCCAGCTCGGCGAGCTGCTGCGTCAGCGCGCCCAGCTGGGCGGTGAGCTCGGAGCGCTGCGCGGCGGCCTCGTCGATCTGCTGCGTGAGCTCGGCGTTCGACTTCAGCCGCTCCTGCTCGGCCTCGGCCTTGGCCTTCTCGGTGAGGGCATCGCTTGCGCTCTTTTGCGCGGCAGCGGTCTGCTGCGGGGTGACGGGCAGCACGAGCTCGCCCAGCTGCTCGGCGGTGCGCGCCGCGCCGGGGGTGCGCACGACAATGTCGCGCTCACGGCCCTCCAGCATGAGCTTGCCCACCGTCTGGCCCTCCAGTGCCGCCTGCACGGCGCGGGCGACGGTGGTCGGATCGAAGCCCTGACGGGCGGCCTTGGCGTCGTCGAGGTGCACGCGGACGACGGGCTGCTCGCCCGTGATGTCGCTCTCCACCGACTGCACGCCCTCGGCGCTGCGCAGCCGCTCCTCGAGCAGATCGCTCGCCTCGCGCAGCGCAGCCGGGTCGTTGCCGCGGATCTGCAGTGCGATGCCGGACCCGCCTGCGGAGAACGCGTCCTGCGTGCGCAGCCGCACCTCCCCCGCCTCGTCGAGGCCGTCGAGTGCGCGCTCCACGGCGGCGCTCGTCGCCGCGACGTCGGCGCCCTCGTCGAGCAGCACCTCGTAGGAGATCTCGGTGTCGCCGCCTGCGGTCCCGAGCGAGATCGTGGTGATCACGTCCCGCACGCCGGAGACCTCGCCGAGCGCGCGCTCCACGGGCTCGGCGGCCGTGACCGGATCGGCTGCGGCGGTGGCCTCGTCCCCGTCGCCCTGCTCCGCGGCAGGGGTGCGCGGCGGCACCTGCGTCAGCTGCAGGCTTTCCGCGCCGGAGGAGCCGAGGAAGTCGGTCGGGATCATGCTGCTCATCGCGAGGGTGCCGATGAGGATCGCCCCCGAGGCGAGCAGCGTGATGACCGGGTGGCGTCGCGTGGCGCGCAGCGCCGGCATGAGCGCCCGCTGCAGCCGGTCGGGCGCGGTGCGCAGCTCGTCGAGGTCCGAGTGCCCCGGCTCCGTCGCCGGCTCGGGCGTCGCAGCCATCGGCGCCGCCGCGGCACGAGCCCCCCGCCCGCCGCGCATGAACCAGAAGGCGAGCACGGGCACGATGGTGAGTGCCACGAGCAGCGAGGCGAGCAGCGCGATCGAGACGGTGACCGCGAAGGGGCGGAAGAGCTGTCCCGCGATGCCCGAGACGAAGGCGATGGGCAGGAAGACGGCGACGGTCGTGAGCGTGGAGGCGGTGATCGCCCCGGCGACCTGGCGCACGGAGGCGACGACCCCGTCGATCGTCAGCGGCCCGTCACCGCGCCGCCGGCTGATGTTCTCGATCACCACGATCGAGTCGTCGACGACGCGGCCGATCGCGATCGTGAGCGCGCCGAGCGTGAGGATGTTGAGCGTGTTCTCGCTCCACCACAGGCCGATGAGGGTGATGAGCAGGGAGAGCGGGATCGAGATCGCGGCGATGATCGTGGAGCGCCACGATCCGAGGAAGGCGAGGATCACGAGGACGGCGAAGAACAGCCCGAGGCCGCCCTCGACGGAGAGGTCGTGGATCGACTGCTCGATGTACGGGGCCTGGTCGAAGAGCGTCACGAACTCGGCGTGGAGACCGGGGGCCAGGCGGTCGAGCTCCGCCGTGACGGCGTGCGAGATGTCGACGACGTTCGCGCCCTGCGCCGGGATGATCTGCAGGGTCATCGCGGCCTTGCCGTTGACGCGCGAGATCGAGCTCGCCGGCACCGTGTCGAGGCGCACGTCGGCGAAGTCGGAGATGCGGACCACGCCGTCACCGGTGTCGATGGGCAGCGCGGCGATCGCGTCCGTCGAGGTGAGCGCTCCGCCGACCGTGACCGAGATGCGGCCTTCGGCGCTCTCCGCCTCACCGGCGGGCACGGCGCCGCCGTGCGACTCGATGACGGCCGCGATCTGCGCGGGATCGACCCGCAGCCGTTCGACGTCCGCGGGGCGGAGGTCGATCGCGACGCGCTCCTCCTCACGGCCCGCCAGCTCGACGCGCTGGACGCCGTCGAGCCCCTGCAGGGCCGGCACCACCGTCTGCGCGAGCGCGGTGCCGAACTCCTCCGGCGAGGCGTCGCCCGAGGATCCCGCGCTCACGATCATCGCCGGCATGCCGTCGGTGCCGCCCGAGAAGACGTTCAGTTCCGTCCCTGCGGGGAGCGCGGCCCGCACGCCATCGGCGGCGGCGCGGATCGTCCGCAGCGTCTCCTCCTCACCCTTCTCGAAGGGCCACTCGACGGTCACGTCGGCGGAGCCGTTCGTGGTGGTGGAGGTCACTCGCGTGACGCCGGGCACCCCGGTCAGCGCCTGCTCCAGCGGTTCCGTCACCGTGTCGGCCATCTCCTCGGGGGCGAGGCCCGGCGTCTGGGCGGAGACGAAGGCCATCGGCACCTGCATCGACGGCATGAGCTCCTGTTTGAGGGCTCCCATCGAGACGAGGCCGAAGGCGGCGACGGCGAGCGTCGCGAGGCCGACGATCAGGCGGTTTCTGAGGCTGGTGCGCGTGAGAAAGGACATGCGGTCTTTCGAACGGGCCGCGGCGGATCCGCGGTCGGAGGGGACGGTGGCGGGGACTCGCGCCGGCCCCGGGGCACGCCGCGACGCCCTCGCCGGCGAGGACGCGATCGTCTGCGACGCGGCCTCTCTCCGAGTGTGGCCCGGCTCGGGCCTGGTCGCATCGGCCCCGGGTACCATTTCGGGTCATCCCGAGGGATGACCCGGGAAACCCCTGGGACCGCGGCTCAGGCGCCGGCCGTGCCGCCCGACCGCGGCAGGACCGTGGTCCACTCCGCGTACTTGGCTGAGCGGCCGTCCCCGCTGGAGCGGCCGGTGAGGCGCCGCTTCACCCACGGCACCACATGCTCCCGCGTGTAGGCGAGCTGCTGGCGGCGCGTGGGCCGCGGGATCGCGTCCGCCTCGGTCGTCCAGTCCGACGGCACCGGCTGTCCGAGGGTGCGGAGCACGTTCGCCGCCACCCGGTGGTGGCCGACGGGGGCGAGGTGCAGGCGGTCGGGCGACCAGTACTGGGGGCGGGCGAGCTCGGCGTCGCGCCAGTTGTCGGTGAAGCGGATGCCGAGCCTCTGCACGACGCCCTCTGCGGCCCGCACGAGTGCGTCGCCCTTGGCGCGCACCCGGGCGCCTCCGGGCAGGCCCGCGGTCGGGTTGGCGCCGGCGAGCAGCAGCGGCTCAGCGCCGGCCTCCTGGATGCAGCGCAGTGCGCGCTCGCTCTCGCGCATGATCCAGGCGATGTCGGTGCCGGGTCGCAGCATGTCGTTGCCGCCGCCGTTGAAGCTGACGAGGGTGGGGCCGAGCGCCAGGGCCGGATCCAGCTGCTCGCCGATGATGCGGGCCAGCAGCCGGCCCCGGATCGCGAGATTGGCGTACTGCACCGCTTCCCCGCTGGCGTCGGCGAGGCCCTGAGCCACGAGATCCGCCCAGCCCCGCACCGAGCCGTCGGGGCGTTCGTCGCCGACGCCCTCCGTGAAGCTGTCGCCGATCGCCACGTATCTGATGCGCGCTGCCTGCTCTGCCACACCCCCACCCTACGAGTTCGCGCCCCCGGTGCCCATCATGGCGGCCCGCGGGGCACCTCGCCCGAGGTCCTCGGACGCCGGCGACACGCCCGGCTTGCGCGGAGGCGGATCCTGATCTAAGCTTGACCTTTGGCTGTGTGCCGTCCCAGCACGCAGACCGCGGGAGCCGCTTCGTTCGAAACCGACTCGATCCGTCGTGACGGGGTTCCTGCAGACAAGAAATCTTGGGTGGGGCCGTCCGGCCTCACGGTATGAGAGGAAACACCATGGCAGCAGTGTGCCAGGTGACCGGCGCCGTTCCCGGCTTCGGTCACAACATCTCGCACTCGCACCGTCGCACCAAGCGCCGGTTCGATCCGAACATCCAGAAGAAGACCTACTACGTGCCGTCGCTCGGCCGCAAGGTGACCCTCACCCTGTCGGCCAAGGGCATCAAGGTGATCGATGCCCGCGGCATCGACGCCGTCGTCGCTGATCTGCAGAAGCGTGGGGTGAAGTTCTAATGGCGAAGGACAAGGACGTACGTCCGATCATCAAGCTGCGCTCGACCGCGGGCACCGGGTTCACCTACGTGACGAAGAAGAACCGCCGCAACACCCCCGACCGCCTCGTGCTCAAGAAGTACGACCCGGTCATCCGCAAGCACGTCGAGTTCCGAGAGGAGCGCTAATCATGGCGAAGAAGAGCATGATTGCGAAGAACAAGCAGCGTCAGGCGATCGTCGCCCGCTACGCCGAGAAGCGCCTCGAGCTGAAGAAGGCCCTCGTGGACCCGAACGGCACCGATGAGAGCCGCGAGGCGGCGCGCGTGGGCCTGCAGAAGCTGCCCCGCAACGCCTCGCCGGTGCGCGTGCGCAGCCGCGACGTCATCGACGGCCGCCCCCGCGGCGTGCTGTCGAAGTACGGCGTCTCGCGTGTGCGTTTCCGCGACATGGCGCACCGCGGCGAGCTGCCGGGCATCACCAAGTCGTCCTGGTGAGCCGCTGCGGCGACTCCGCCGCAGCCACGCCTCGCCGAACGGGCGCGGACCCCTCGGGGCCCGCGCCCGTTCGGCGTCTCCGCGGCCGCCGCAGGGCTGCGCCAGTGACACGCCGCGAGACAACATTCCGCAGAATTCCGCGGATTTTCGGCGAGTTGATGTAGATTCGTAGCGATCAACCGATCGGACTCTCCCACTCGGGAGGGATCTCTGAACACGATCAGGGGCCTGGGAGCACCGCCTCTTCGCCCTGGAAGGACACAACATGGCACTCAACAAGACCGAGCTTGTCGCGAAGATCGCCGCTGAGACCGGCCAGAGCCAGGCCGCTGTTTCGAGCGTGATCGACGGCCTCTTCGCCGCCGTTTCCGAGACCGTCGCCGGTGGCGACAAGGTCTCGATCCCCGGCTGGATCTCGTTCGAGACCGCGACCACCGCCGCTCGCACCGGCCGCAACCCGCGCACCGGCGAGACCATCGACATCCCCGCCGGCAAGCGCGTGAAGGTGTCGGTCGGCTCGAAGCTCAAGGCTGCCGTGAAGTAACACGAGTCCTCGGAGACCCCCGCCCGGCATCGCGCCGCGCGGGGGCTTTCGCATTCCCGGCCTCGCCCGGGTCCTCCGCGCGGGGTCCCCTCCGGCGCGGCCCCGACCGGGTGCGCGGCCCCCCGCCCCGGGCCGTCGCGCGAAGCGGCCTCCCACGCGAAGCGGCGTAGGCTGGGAGGGTGCCACGTTCCCTGCGCGTTCTCGCCCCCGCCCTCCTGATCGCGACGGCGTTCGCCGCGCTGTTCGCGGGTCTCGGCATCGGCGGAGCCGCGGCGGAGCGGGCCCTCGCAGATCCGGGCGCCCTCGTCCGCTTCGGCATGCCGCTCGCCCGCACGCTCGTGAACCTCGCGATGGCCGGCCTCATCGGATCGGTCGTGATGACCGTGTGGGCGCTCGCGAGCGAGCGCCGCGAGGCCCGTGTCGCGATGGATGTCGCCGCCGGATCCGCGGCCGTGCTCACCGTGGCGAGCGCGGTCACCCTGCTGCTCACCTTCGTCGACGTCTCCGGTCTGGCCTTCTCGCCCGACGCCACCTTCGGCGCCGCGCTCGCCCAGTTCGTCACGGAGGTCGAGCTTGGTCAGCTGTGGCTGTGGGAGCTGCTGCTCGCGGCGGTCACCACGGTGCTGGCCTTCGCGATCCGGGACCGCCGGCTCACGCTGCTCGTGCTCCTCGCGGCTCTCGCCTCGGCGCTGCCGCTCGCCCAGCAGGGGCATGCGGCCGGAGCCTCCGGGCACGGGCAGGCGGTGAACTCGCTGCTCGTGCACCTGATCGGTGCCGCGGTCTGGCTCGGCGGCTTGCTCACCCTCGTGTTCCTGTCCCGCACGGTCGACCGGCGCCGGCTCTCGGTGCTGACCTCGCGCTACTCCACGCTCGCGCTCCTCGCCTTCGTCGGCGTCGCCGCCTCGGGGGTGGTGAGCGCCTGGCTGCGCGTGGGCACGCTCGACGCGCTCTTCGGCACCGGCTATGGGCGGCTCGTGCTGCTCAAGACCGCCGCGCTCGTGGTGCTGGGGGTTTTCGGCGCGTTCCAGCGCACGCGGCTGATCCCGCGCATCGCGGAGGCCCGCGGCGGGGACCGCGCCTTCGCCTGGTTCGTGCTGGCCGAGCTCGCGGTGATGGGGGTCGCGAGCGGCATCGCGGGGGCGCTCGGGCGCACGGCGACGCCGGTGGCGCTGGAGCCGGCTCGGGACCAGGGCGACCGCATCAGCCCCGCCGAGTGGCTCACCGGCGATCCGCTCCCGCCCGAGCTCACGCCCGTGAGCTATCTCACGAGCTGGAAGTTCGACCTCGCCTGGACGCTCGTGTGCGTCTTCGGCCTCGCCCTGTACATCGCCGGCGTCGTGCGCCTCGCACGCCGCGGGGATCGCTGGCCGGTGGGCCGCACGATCGCGTGGAGCCTCGGCATGCTCCTGCTGTTCTACACGACGAATGGCGCGCTCAACGCCTACGAGCAGTACCTCTTCAGCACGCACATGCTGGCGCACATGATGCTGACGATGCTGATCCCGCTCGTGCTGGTGCTCGGTGCGCCGATCACCCTCGCGCTGCGCGCCACCGAGAAGCGCTCTGACGGCTCGTGGGGCGGGCGCGAGTGGATCCTGTGGGCGGTGCAGACCCCCTACTCGAAGATCATCACGCACCCGGCGGTCGCCGCGGTCGTGTTCTCGGGCTCGCTGTGGCTGTTCTACTTCACGCCGATCGCGCGCTGGGCGGCTCAGGAGCATCTGGGGCACCAGTGGATGATCATCCACTTCCTCATCTCGGGGTATCTGTTCTGCCTGTCGATGATCGGCATCGACCCGGTCCCGTACCGGTTCCCGTATCCGCTGCGCCTGGTGACGCTCTTCGCGACGATGGCCTCCCACGCCTTCTTCGGCGTCACCCTGATGACGGGCGACTCGCTCATGCTCGCCGACTGGTACGGGGCCATGGGGCGCAGCTGGGGCGCCACCCCGCTCGAGGACCAGCGCACCGGCGGAGGGATCGCGTGGGGGATCGGCGAGCTGCCGACGCTGGCGCTCGCCCTGATCGTCGCGGTGCAGTGGTCCCGCAGCGACGCGAAGGAGCAGAAGCGCAAGGACCGTGCCGCGGATCGCTCGGGCGACGCCGAGCTCGCCGCCTACAACGAGATGCTGGCGCAGACGGCCCAGCGCGACCGGAAGGCGGCCGGGCAGAACTCCCGCAGCGTCTGACTGCGCAGCGCGCGACGGCGGGGCCGGGGTGCCCGCGAGCACCCGTCGGCTGCCGGGCCGCCGGTGCTTCCCACCTCCGCCGCTCAGGTGCCGGGGGCGCCCTCGGCGGTGACGGTGACGTCGGCGCGGTG
The DNA here is from genome assembly GCF_002982315.1 of Leucobacter massiliensis. Taxonomy (GTDB): domain Bacteria; phylum Actinomycetota; class Actinomycetes; order Actinomycetales; family Microbacteriaceae; genus Leucobacter; species Leucobacter massiliensis. The sequence continues at coordinate 647,122 of NZ_MWZD01000017.1, forward strand.
GAAGTTGAGGTGCGAGCGCGAGGCGGTGGGTCCGCGCTGCCCGAGGTAGCGCGAGAAGGTGGCGCCGGCGCCGTAGGGCCGCTCGGCCGGTGAGGACAGCCGGAAGAAGCACAGCTGGCCGATCTTCATGCCGGGCCACAGGCGGATCGGCAGGGTCGCCACGTTCGAGAGCTCGAGCGTGACGTGCCCCTCGAAGCCCGGATCGATGAACCCCGCGGTGGAGTGGGTGAGCAGCCCGAGGCGCCCGAGCGAGCTCTTGCCCTCGAGGCGGGCGGCGATGTCGTCGGGCAGCGAGACCTTCTCGAAGGTGGAGCCGAGCACGAACTCGCCGGGGTGCAGGATGAAGCCCTCGGCGGGATCGACCTCGATCAGCCGGGTCAGCTCGGGCTGCTCCGCGGCCGGATCGATCACCGCGTACTTGTGGTTGTCGAAGAGCCGGAAGTAGCGGTCGAGCCGCACGTCGACACTCGACGGCTGCACCATCTCCCGCTCGGTCGGAGCGAGCCCGATGCGCCCGGACTCGAGCTCGGCGTTGATGTCGTGATCTGAGAGCAGCACGGGATCGATTCTAGTTCGCCGGGGGCGGGTCCGTCTGCCGGCCCGCTGCCGGGAACGGACCGGGGCCCGCGCGGGGGTCCCGGGCTCGATGCGGCCAGGCGCCTCCCCGGCCTGGGTGCCTAGCTCGGCGGCTCGGACTCCTCGGTGATGGCGAAGAGGAGCTCGGCGATCCGGTCGCCGAGGGCGTCGAAGCGGCCCGGTGCGTCGTGCGCCCCGAGCGCCGCGGCGCGCAGCGCCCGGTCGTAGACGCTCTGCAGCAGCGGGATCGCGTACTCGACGGGCAGCAGGAAGCGGCGGCCCGCGGCGGCGACGACCTGCTCCACCACATCCGAGATGCTCGCGTAGAAGCTGTCGGCGAACTCGTGGTAGCCGGGGGCGAGAGCGGGGTCGCGCATCGCCAGCAGCTCGAACTCGGTCTGCAGGATGAACCAGGTGGTCTCGTCGTGGGCCGGTGAGAAGAACTCCCCCACATAGCGGGCGGCTTCCGCCGGTGAGAGGCAGCCCGGCTGCTCGCGCAGCACCGGTTCGAGCTCGCGGGCCCGCTGCTCCAGGTGGGTCGCACGCTGCTCGAACTCGCGCTGGAGCAGCGCGAGGAACAGCTCCTCCTTGCTGGAGAAGTTCGAGTAGAAGGCGCCGCGCGAGAAGCCCGCGCGGGCGCAGATGGACTCCACGGAAGCACCCTGCAGGCCCTCCTCGGCGAAGACCTCGATCGCCGCGTCGAGCAGCCGGGAGCGGGTCTCCTGGCGGCGCGGGCTCGGGTCGGGCATGACCCTATCCTCGCACGCTCAGCCACCTTGAAGCCTGCGCGGATACACTCGTGTATCGAAATCGGTGCACGGGCGCGCCGATCCCGCCCGCCCCTGCGACCGGAAGGCCCGCATGTCCACGTTCCTCTACGCCCTCGGCCGGTGGGCGATCCGTGCGCGCAAGCTCGTGCTCATCCTCTGGATCGCCGTCCTCGCGCTGCTCGGCGTCGGTGCAGCGCTGTTCTCGCAGGGCGCCAACGCGCCCATCACCATCCCGGGGACCGAGTCGCAGGAGGGCATCGACACCCTCGGCCGCAACTTCCCCGAGGTCAGCGGCACGAGCGCCACGATCATCGCCGTCGCGCCCGAGGGCGAGCGCATCGACGGGGCCGCATCCCGCCAGGAGATCACCGACGCCGCCGACGAACTCGAAGACCTCGACGAGGTCGTCGCCGTCTCCTTCCCCTTCGCGGAGCAGGCTCCGAACGGCCTCAGCGACGACGGCCGCGCCGCGCTCATCACCGTCCAGATCGACGCCGCGCAGAGCGATGTGCCCCAGGCCACCCTCGACGGCATCGCGAAGATCGCCGAGCAGCTGCGGGCCGGACTGCCCGAGGGCAGCGAGGTCTCGCACGGCGGTGACGCCTTCAGCGTTCAGGTGCCCGGCTTCAGCGTCGCCGAGGCGCTGGGCGTCGTCGTCGCCTTCATCGTGCTGCTCTTCACGCTCGGATCGCTCGTCGCGGCCGGCATGCCCCTCCTCATCGCCGTGCTCGGCGTGGGCGTCACCATCGCGGGGCTCTTCCTCACGACCGCCTTCGCCGACATGACCTCGACCACGCCCATGCTCGCGCTGATGCTCGGCCTCGCCGTCGGCATCGACTACACGCTGTTCATCGTCAGCCGCCACCAGGAGCAGCTGCGCGCCGGGGTGCCGATGACCGAGTCGATCGCCCGCGCGACCGCCACGAGCGGCTCGGCCGTCGTCTTCGCCGGCCTGACCGTGATCATCGCGCTGCTCGGCCTCGCCGTCGCGGGCATCCCCTTCCTCACGGCACTCGGCGTCGCGGCGGCCGCCGGCGTCGCGGTCGCGGTGCTCATCGGCGTGACCCTCACCCCCGCGGTGCTCGCGATGGCCGGGCTGCGGATCCTGCCGCGGAAGCAGCGGCGCCGGATCGCGGCCGCAGCCGCGTCGGAGGGTCAGGACGCCGCCGGCGCCGATCCCGGAACCCAGCCGGGCGATCCCGGGTCGCAGTCCGGGACGGACGGGCAGGCCGGCGCCGCCGGGCAGCCCGCCCACGCCCCCTCCCGCGCCGACCGTTTCTTCGGAGGCTGGGTGCGCGCCGTCACCGCGAAGCCGATCGTCACGATCCTCGTGGTGCTCGTCGGCCTCGGCGCCGCGGCGGTGCCCGCCCTCGACCTCCGCCTCGCCCTGCCCGGGGCCGAGACCCTCGAGAAGTCGAATCCGGCCAGGATCACCTACGAGCTCACCGGGGAGCATTTCGGCGAGGGTGCCAACGGGCCGCTCATCCTCACCGGCTCCATCATCACGAGCACCGACCCGCTCGGGCTCATGGAGGACCTCGCCGATGAGGTGCGCAAGCTCCCCGGCGTCGCAGAGGTGCCGCTCGCCACCCCGAACCAGGGAGCCGACACCGGCATCATCCAGGTCGTGCCCGAGGACGGCCCGCAGTCGGAGAGCACCGAGAAGCTCGTCGCCGAACTGCGCGCGCACCACGACGAATGGCAGCAGGAGTACGGCGTCAGCCTCGCGGTGACCGGCTTCACCGCCGTCGGCATCGACGTGTCGCACCTGCTAGGCGAGGCGCTGCTGCCCTTCGGGATCCTCGTCGTCGGCCTCTCGCTGATCCTCCTCGCGATGGTGTTCCGCTCGGTGTGGGTGCCCATCAAGGCGACCCTCGGCTACCTGCTCTCGGTCGGCGCCGCCTTCGGCGCGGTCGTGGCCGTCTTCCAGTGGGGCTGGCTCGACGAGCTCCTGCACGTGAACTCCACCGGGCCCGTGCTCAGCTTCATGCCGATCATCCTCATGGGCGTGCTGTTCGGCCTCGCCATGGATTACGAGGTGTTCCTCGTCTCGCGCGTCCGCGAGGAGTACGTGCACGGCGCGACGGCGCACGATGCGATCCGGCACGGCTTCGTCGGCAGCGCGAAGGTGGTCACGGCGGCCGCGCTCATCATGTTCGCCGTCTTCGCGGCCTTCGTGCCCGAGGGCGACCCCTCCATCAAGGTCATCGCGCTCGGCCTCGCAGTCGGCGTGTTCGTCGACGCCTTCATCGTGCGCATGACGCTGGTGCCGGCCGTGCTCGCGCTGCTCGGAGACCGGGCCTGGTGGATGCCGCGCTGGCTCTCCCGCGCACTGCCCTCCTTCGACGTGGAGGGCGAGGGCCTCGCGCGCGAGATCGCGCACGCCGAGTGGCCGGCCGAGCAGCCCGATGCGGTGATCGCCGCCGACAAGCTGCTGCTGCCGAACCGGGTCTCGGTGCCGAGGCTGCGGCTCGCGCCGGGGGAGACGCTGCTGCTCGACCCGCGCGATCCCGCTTCACTGCCGCTCGCCGAGGCGCTGACCGGCCGGGGGCCGGTGATCGCTGGCACCGTCAAGGTGCTGGGGCTCCTCCTGCCCGAGCGTGCCTCCTCCCTCCGCGCGCGCGCCGCCTGGGCCGACACGGACGGCCTGCGCGAGGCGCTGCGGGACCGGCCCGCCCTGCTGCTGCTCGATCTGCGCGCCGCCGCCGAGCGGCCACTGGGCCTCGCGGCGATCGACAGCGCGCGCTCGGCGCTGGCCGCTGCGGGGGTCGAGGCGAACCGCGGATCGGCGCCCGCGCTCACCGTCGTCGCGCTCGGCTCGCGGGAGCTCGCCGAGCTGCTGCTGCCAGAGGGCGCCCGTTTCGCCGGGATCACGGCGGCCGATGCCGCCGCCGCGCACGCCGGGTCGCCGCTGCCCGACCCCGATCCCGGTCCCGCCGGAAATCCCTTCGCGAGCGCCGCGACCGGCGGCCCCGCCACCGCCACCGGCATCGCCGCAGGCACCCTCACCACCGACTCCGCCCAGGAAGGAGGCCTCCGATGAGCCTGCCGCTCACCGCGCGCACCGGCGCGAAGCCCGTGCACTGGACCACCATCCTCGGCCTCATGCTCGTGCCGCTCACCGTCGCCGGCGTGCTCCTCTGGGGGCTCTGGAACCCGAGCGAGCGCCTCGACACCGTCACCGCCGCCGTCGTCAACAACGACGAGCCGGTCGAGGTGGACGGGCAGACCGTGCCGCTCGGACGCGTGCTCGCGGGCGAGCTCATCGGCTCACCGAAGGACTCCGGGGACGACGCGGACGGCTCGGGCCCCGGTGACACGAACTTCACCTGGGTGCTGACCGACGAGGCGGACGCGAAGGCGGGGCTCGACGACGGCCGCTACACCACCGTCGTCACGATCCCCGAGAACTTCTCGGCGGCAGCGACCTCGCTCTCCGACGGGCCGGACGGCGCGCGGAAGGCCACCGTCGAAATCGCCGAGAGCGACCGGGGAAGGCTCGTCGACACCGCTCTCTCGGGAATCGTCACCCAGACCGCGACCAATGTGCTCAACCAGCAGCTCGGAGCCCAGTTCGTCGGCAATGTGTTCGTCGGCATGAGCCAGCTGCACAGCGGCATCGGCGAGGCAGCGGACGGGGCGAGCCAGCTCGCCGACGGCGGCGCGCAGCTCGCGGACGGCGCGAGCCAGCTCGCGGACGGCACGCAGCAGCTCTCCGAGGGAACCCAGCAGCTCTCGGCCGGGGCGGGCGAGCTGTCGAGCGGCGCCTCGCAGCTGGTGGGCGGAGCGACGGAGCTGTCGACCGGCGCGGGAGCCCTCTCGGAGGGCGTGTCCGCCTACGCGGGCGGCGCGACCACGCTCGCGGAGTCCTATGCGCCGCTCTCGACGGGGGCGACGGCTGCGGTCAACCAGCTCAAGACGATGATCGCGGCGCTCGGGCAGCTCGCCGCGGACTCCGCCGGACCGCAGCAGCAGCTCTCGGGCGGGCTGGCCGCGGCGGGGGCCGCGATTCCGGAGTTCACCGGGGACGGCACGCCGCAGAACCCGGGGACGCTCGGACAGCTCTACGGCGAGTGCCTCGTGTCCGGCGCCACCCAGGAGTTCTGCGACAGGATGAGCGCCGAGACCGGCGGCTTCGCGCAGACCGTGGCCGCCGGCGTGCAGGAGGCCGGCGCCGGGGCGGCCGGGCTCGGCGCCGCGCAGGAGAAGTTCCAGGCGGCGATCGCCGATCCGGGCGCACCGAGCGAGCCGGGCACCGACCCGGTCGCGCAGCTCGACCAGCTCATCGCCGGGCTCGGGGCCTTCGGCACGGGCCTGAACGAGTTCGCGGCACAGGGCGCAGCGGTCTCTGCGGGTGCTTCGCAGTTCGCGGGCGGGGTCTCGCAGCTCGCGAACGGCACCTCGGGGCTGGCCACGGGTGCTTCGCAGCTCGCGAGCGGCACCTCCGAGCTCGCCGCGGGCACCCCGGAGCTCGCGGAGGGCGCTTCGCAGCTCGCGGACGGCGCCGAGCAGTCCGCGGAGGGAACGGCTGGCCTTGCGAAGGGGCTGGGCGAGGCCGTGAGCGGGATCCCCGACTACAGCGAGGCCGAGCGCGAGAAGGTCGCGGAGACCGCGGTCGCCCCGGTCGAGGCGCGCGGCGCGAGCGATGAGCTGTTCAACGCCTCCGGCGTGCCGCTCTTCGCCGGCATCGCACTGTGGGCGGGGGCGCTCGCGAGCTTCCTCGTGCTGGCGCCGCTCTGGCGTCGCGCGCGCGACGCCGCGCGCGGGGTCGGCTGGATCGCGCTGCGCAGCGCGGTGCCGGCGCTCGCGCTCGGCGCCGCGCAGGGTGCGATCGCGGGAGCCGTGCTGCCCATCGCCCTCGGCTACTCACTCGGCACCGGTTTCGCCTTCTTCGGCCTGGCGCTGCTGGCCGGCGTCGCCTTCGCGCTGCTCGTGCAGGGACTCTCGGCGCTGCTGGGCGGCCTCGGTCGCTTCATCGCCTTCGTGCTGCTGGTGATCGCCTTCGCGGCCGGGATCGTCTCGACAGTGCCAGAGCCGCTTGCGGCCGTCGGCGACGCGAGCCCCCTCGGAGCGGCGCTCGGCGGCTTCCAGGCCATTGCGACGGGCGCCGGCGGCGCGGGGCCGGCCGCGGTCGCGCTGGCGCTGTGGGGGCTCGCCGGCCTTGTCCTCACCGCGCTCGCCGTCGCCCGCGCACGCCGCCGCGGCGCCTGACGGCGCGGCGGACGGCGCGGGCGTAGGCTCGAAGCATGACGATGCGGGCGATTGTGGCGGAGCGGAGCGGCGGACCCGAGGTGCTGCGGGAGGCGCGGCTGCCGGACCCCGAACCGGGGCCGGGCGAGCTGCTCGTGGAGACGGCCGCCGCAGGTGTCAACTTCATCGAGACGTATCAGCGCTCGGGACTCTACGAGGTGCCGTTCCCCTTCACCCCCGGCTCCGAGGGCGCCGGGCGGGTGATCGCGGTGGGCGAGGGCGTCACCGGCTTCGCCGTCGGAGAGCTCGTCGCCAGTGCGCAGGCACGTGCGTGCTATGCGGAGCGGTTCGTGGTCGAGGCGGATCGCGCCGCACGGGTGCCCGAGGGCGTCGACCCCGCCGTGGCCGCGGCGATCCCGCTCCAGGGGCTCACCGCGCACTACCTCGCCACCTCGGCCGCCGCCCCCCAGCCGGGGGAGACGGTGCTGCTGCACGCCGGCGCGGGCGGGGTCGGCCTGCTCCTCACCCAGCTGCTCGTCGCGCGCGGCGTGCGGGTGATCAGCACGGCGTCGACGCCGGAGAAGCGCGAGCTGAGCCGGGCGGCGGGGGCCGCGGAGGTGCTCGGCTACGAGGGCTTCGCCGATCGCGTCCGGGAGCTGACGGGCGGCGAGGGTGTCGCGGTCGCCTACGACGGCGTGGGCCGCACCACCTTCGACGGCTCGCTGGCGGCGCTGCGCGTCCGCGGCGAGCTCGTGCTCTTCGGCGCGGCGAGCGGTCCGGTGCCGCCCTTCGATCTGCAGCGCCTCAACGCCGGCGGATCCCTCTCGGTCACCCGGCCCTCCCTGGGGCATTTCCTCCGCACCCCGGAGGAGCGCGCGTGGCGCTTCGGGGAGATCTTCGCCGCCGTCGCGTCGGGTGAGCTGGACATCCGGATCGGCGCCCGCTTCCCGCTCGCCGACGCCGCCGAGGCGCACCGCGCCCTCGAAGCCCGCGCCACCACGGGCAAGGTGCTGCTCGAGCCCTGAGCGTCGCTGCGCCGCCGTCGCCCCTGGGCGGGCGGCGCGACGCCTCGCTACGGCACCCGCCGCAGCCAGGCCTCCGTCGTGAACTTCTGGGCGACCAGGCGCTCGGCGGCGTCCCACTCGCCCTCGGTGACCTCTCCCTCCGTACCGCCGTGCCGGCGCTTGAACACCTCGACCATCCGCTCGATGATCTCCGCGCGCTCCAGGCCCGTCTGGCTGCGCAGCGGGTCGACCCGCTTCTGCGCGCTCGCGGTGCCCTTGTCGGAGAGCTTCTCGCGTCCGATCCGCAGCACCTGCGTCATCGCCTCCGCGTCCATGTCGTAGGCCATCGTCACGTGGTGCAGCACCGCGCCCGAGCCGAGGCGCTTCTGCGCGGCGCCGCCGATCTTGCCGTGCGGGCTCGTGATGTCGTTGAGCGGCTTGTAGTGGGCGTCGATCCCGAGCGACTGGAGCGCTTCGAGCACCCACTCGTCGAGGTACGCGTAGGAATCGGCGAAGCTCATTCCCCGCACCAGCTCTCCTGGCACGTACAGGGCGTAGGTGATGCACGCCTCGGGCTCCATGTACATGGCGCCGCCGCCGGAGATGCGGCGCACGATCTGCGCCCCGCGGGCTTCGGCCTGCGCCTCGTCGACCTCGTTCTTCACGGACTGGAAGCTGCCGATGAAGACGGCGGGCGCGTTCCACTCCCAGATGCGCAGCGTCGGCCCGCGCAGCCCCTCGCCGACCGCGGCGGTGAGCACCTCGTCCAGTGCGGCGTTGAGCACGGGCGAGACCGGGGGCTCGTGCAGGATCTGCCAGTCGTAGTCCCGCCAGTGCGCGGCGCCGGTGACGGCGCGGCGGATCGCCACGCCGACCGACTCGGGCGTGAAGCCGAGCAGGTGCACCTCGCTGGGCAGCGCCTTGCGGATCGCCCCGCCGATCTCGTCGATGGTGCCATTCGGGTCGAGGCCGTTCACGGCGTCGTCGATGCAGCCGAGCGCGTCGTCGGGTTCGAGGAAGAAGTCCCCGGAGAGCCGGAAGTCGCGGATCGCCCCGTCGGCCACCTCGAAGTCGACGACGACCAGCTTGCCGCCAGGAACCTTGTACTCGCCGTGCATGCTCATGGACTCAGGGTACGCCCCAGCCCGCTGCCGGGCGAGCGGCCGCGCGGTCCTGCGGGCGCCGCGGCGGCCGGGCGCCTCAGCCGGCGACGCGTTCCAGCATCCAGGTGGTGAGGTCCGCGAAGACCTCCTCGCGATTGGTCTCGTTGAGCGCTTCGTGCCGGGCGCCGGGGTAGCGCTTCACGGTCACGTCGCGGACGCCCCGCTTGCGGTACGCCTCGGCGAGCAGCCGCAGCCCGTCGCCGCGGTTCAGCGGGTCGTCCTCCCCCGAGACGATGAGGATCGGCACCTCCGGCGCCAGGCTGGGACCGGGCTTGCCGAAGAGGCGCAGCCCGTCGGCCACCCCGAAGAGCTTGAGGATGTTCGCGGAGAAGCACAGCGGGTCGGCGAGGAAGGTCTCGGCGACGGCCGGGTCGCGGCTCAGCCACTCGAAGCCGTTGGCCGCCTCGCCCGCCCAGCGGGCGTTGAGGTCGCCGCTCTCCATGTGCCGCGGGGTGCGGAACGCCGAACCCGAGAGCACCAGGGCATCCCAGGCGCGGGGGTGCGCGTTGAGAATGCGCTGCGCCATGAGCGAGCCCCAGGAGTGGGCGAACATGATGACGGGGAGTCCCGGGTGGCGCTCGCGTGCGATCGCGGTGAGCTGCAGGATCGCCGCCTCCGTCGCCTGGAGGCCGCCCGGGCCGAGCCGTCCCAGCCGGCTCAGATCGCCGCCGTGCTGCGCCCGGCCCGTCTCGCCGTGGCCGCGGTGGTCGTCGGCGTAGACGGTGAGCCCGGCGGCGGCGAGCCTGCGGGCGAACGCGTCGTATCGCTTCGCGTGCTCGCCGATCCCGTGCGCGATCTGCACGACGCCCGCGGGCTCCGCCGCCTCCCAGGCGTAGCAGAAGATCTCGACGCCGTGCGCGTCGACGTAGCTGAACTCGGTGCACTCGATGGCCTCGGTGTCGCTCATCTCCCCATTCTGGCGGTCCTGGGCGCGGGGAGCCAGTGCGCGCGGTCAGGCCTCGCCGGCGGCCAGGGCCGCGCGCGCGGCGCCGGAGCCGTCGGCGACCGGCGTGAGCCGGCGCAGCTGCGTGACGTGACGGGGCTCCAGCTCCGCGAGCGAGGCGACGCCGAGCAGGGTCATGGTGCGCTCGATCTCGCTGCGCAGGATCGCGATCATGCGGTCCACGCCGGCCCGGCCTCCGGCCATGAGCCCGTACAGGTAGGCGCGCCCGACGAGGGTGAACTTCGCCCCGAGCGCGACGGAGGCGACGATGTCGGCGCCGTTCATGATCCCGGTGTCGATCATCACGGTCGCATCCCGCCCCACCTCGCGGACCACCTGCGGCAGCAGGTGGAACGGCACGGGAGCGCGGTCGAGCTGGCGCCCGCCGTGGTTGGAGAGCACGATGCCGTCGACACCCAGATCCACGAGACGGGCCGCGTCGGGCACGTTCTGCACGCCCTTGACGACGAGCTTGCCCGGCCACATCTCGCGGATCACCGCCAGGTCTTCGGTGGAGATCGTGGGATCCATGGCGGCATTGAGGAGGTCGCCGACCGTGCCCCCGGTGGTCGAGAGGGAGGCGAACTCCAGCTTGGGGGTGGTGAGGAAGTCGATCCACCACCAGGGCCGCGGGATTGCGTTGAGCACGGTGCCCAGCGACAGCTGCGGCGGGATCGAGAAGCCGTTGCGCTTGTCCCGCAGGCGGGCGCCAGCGATCGGGGTGTCGACGGTGAACATGAGCGTGTCGAATCCCGCGGCGGCGGCCCGCTCCACCAGGCCGTAGGAGATCTCCCGCTCCCGCATCACGTAGAGCTGGAACCAGTTGCGCCCCGCCGGGTTCGCGGCCTTGACGTCCTCGATGGAGGTGGTGCCGAGGGTGGAGAGGGTGAACGGGATCCCGGCCGCCCCGGCCGCGCCCGCCCCCGCGATCTCGCCCTCGGTCTGCATCAGCCGGGTGAAGCCGGTGGGCGCGATGCCGAACGGCATCGCGGATCGGCCGCCGAGGATCTCCGTCCCGGTGTCGACGTGCTCGGCCGGCTTGAGGATGTCCGGGTGGAACTCGACGTCCTCGAAGGCCTGGCGCGCGCGGTGCAGCGACAGCTCGCCCTCGGCGGCGCCATCGGTGTAGTCGAAGGCGGCCTTCGGCGTGCGGCGCTTCGCGATGCGCGCCAGGTCCTGGATGGTGAGCGCGCCGTCGAGACGCCGGCGCTTGCCGTTGAGATCGGGCTTCTTGAACTGCATCAGCTCGAACAGCTCGGACGGCTTGGGCAACTGCCGCTTCATGCGGTGCTCCTGTCTCTGCGGGGTGTGGGCGAGGAGGGCGTCCCCTCGTCTGCGCGGCGGGCGCGCGAGCTCATGCGGCCGCGGCGGCGGCTTCGCTCGGCACCTCGGGGGCGTCGCGCTCGCCGCCGTCCTCGACGTGAGCGACGCGCCGGATGAAGCAGGAGGCGATGATCGAGATGCCGGCGCAGACGGCGACGTAGACGGCGATCGGCCACCACTGGCCGCCGCTGATCTCGAGCAGCCACGCGCCGATCAGCGGCGCGGTGCCGCCGAAGACCGCGGCCCCCAGCTGGTAGCCGAGCGAGGCGCCGGTGTAGCGCACCTCGGGTGCGAAGTTCTCGGCGATGAGGGTGCCGAGGATCGCGTTCACGCTGCCCCACAGGAAGCCGAAGCCGAGGATGGTGGCGACGAACAGCGCCCAGGTCTCGCCGGTGTTGAGGATCAGGTAGTAGGGGATCACGAGGGCGATCGTGGCGGCCGCGGACCAGCGGTAGAGCAGAGCGCGCGACACCCGGTCCGAGATGCTGCCGAAGACCGGCATCCAGATGGTGGCCACGAGCGCGGCCGCGGCCACCGCGAGCAGCACGGTGTTGTCGCGTGCGCCGAGGATGTCGGTGGCGTAGGCCACCACGTAGGTGCCGAAGATGTAGAAGGGGCCGGTCTCGGCGGCCTTGGCGCCGATGGACACGAGCACGGCCCCCCAGTGCTTCGTCACGACCTCCTTGATGGGGAGCTTGAGCCGGGCGCCGGTCTCGCGCACGCGACGGAACTCGGGGGTCTCGTCGAGGCCGTTGCGGATCCAGAGGCCGACGAAGACGAGCACGATGCTGGCGATGAACGGCACGCGCCAGCCCCAGGTGAGGAACTGCCCGTCGGGGAGCCGGGTCAGCAGGGCCACGACCCCCGCGGCGAGCAGCATGCCGAGGCTGATGCCCATCTGCGGGACCGCGCCGTAGAGTCCCCGGCGATGCTTCGGGGCGTACTCGTAGGCGAGCAGCAGGGCCCCGCCCCACTCGCCGCCGATCCCGAGGCCCTGCAGGATGCGGAAGCAGATGAGGAGGATCGGCGCCGCGATGCCGATTGCGGCGTAGTCGGGGAGGAGGCCGATCGCGACCGTGCCGCCGCCCATGAGGGTGAGCGTGACGAAGAGGGTCTTCTTGCGGCCGATGCGGTCGCCGATGTGGGAGAAGAGGATCCCGCCGAGCGGCCGGAAGAAGAAGGTCAGCGAGAAGGAGACGAAGGCGAGCATGGTCGACACGAACTCGTTGTCGCTGGGGAAGTACAGCTTGTTGAAGACGAGCGCGGCGACCGTGCCATACACGAGGAAGTCGAACCACTCGATGACGCTGCCGCTCAGGCTGCCGAGGAGGACGCGGTAGTTGAGCCCTTCGGCGGGCCGGTCGGTGTCTGCTGACATGTGTGCTCTCCCTTGAGACGACGTGCTGAGGCGGTGGTGAGCTCGTGACGGGGCCGTCACGCAGCCGAAACCCATGTGGCCGGACCATGTGGTATGACCACATGTAGCGTAACCCGGCCCAGGGCATCCGTCAATCGCCGCCGCACGCGGCACACGCGGCCCGGATCGGCCGTGGCCCCGGGCGGTCGACATGCGCGAGACCCAGCGCGCCCGGGAGCTCAGCGCGCGGTCTCGAGGTAGTAGCCGCGGATGTGCGCGAGCATCCGCTCGACCGCCGCCTCGCGATCGCCCGCCTGCAGGGCGGCGAGGATCCCGCGGTGCTCCGCGCGCAGCCGTCGCGAGGTGGCTTCCCAGTCCGGCAGCGCGCGCGCCCGGTCGAGGGTGTGGTCGGCGATCGCGGTGCGCATCGCATCCATGAGCGTGCTGATGAGCGGGTTCCCCGCCGCGCGCGCGAGCAGGACGTGGAACTCCGCGTCCAGCGGCAGGAACTCCTCCACGGGGAGCGCCGGCTCCTCCATGCGGTCGAGCAGGCGGCCCGCCTGCGCGAGCTCGGGATGGTCCGGATCGGAGTGCTCGGCCGCCCAGCGCTCCAGCAGCAGCCGCATCTCGAAGACGTGGTGATGCTCGAGCTGGCTCGTGGCCAGCTGCAGATTGAGCGCGAGCGCGAGCGCCTGCTCCGGCGCTGCGGTGATCACGGTGCCCGAGCGCGGACCGGAGCCCGTCGCGGTGCGGATCGTACCCAGTGCCTCGAGCACGCGCAGCGCCTCCCGGAGCGAGCTGCGCGAGACCTGCAGGGTCTCGGCGAGCGCCCGTTCACCGGGGAGGTGGTCGCCGATGTGCAGCCGCCCGCTGCGCAGCTGCTCGGTCACCCACGCCATCACGACCTCATGTGCCTTCATCGTCACGATTATCCCAGCAGCGCGCCTCCGTGCCGGCGCAGCGCCCTACGCCGCGCCGCGGGTGTGGGCCCAGACCACGGCCTGGATGCGATCGCGCACGCCGAGCTTCTGCAGCACATTCGAGACGTGCGTCTTCACCGTCGCCTCGCCCAGGAAGAGCGCTGCGGCGATCTCCGCGTTCGAGCGTCCCTCGGCGAGCAGGGCCAGCACCCCGCGCTCGCGCTCGGTGAGGCCGGCCCGCTCGAACGCCTCCTCGCGCGCCCTCCCCGGCCCGGATCCGCCCGGCCGCCCGGGATCCGCGGCCCCCGGCGGCGTGACCCGGTCGGCGGCGACCCGCGCGATCACGGCCCGGGTGACATCCGGACCGAGCAGTGCGTCACCCGCAGCGAGCGAGCGCACCGCGTCGATGAGCTGCTCGGCGCGCGAGGTCTTGAGCAGGAAGCCGCTGACGCCCGCCGCCAGCGCCTCGAAGAGGTAGCTCTCGTGGCCGAAGGTGGTGAGGATCAGGATCGCGGGCGCAGCGCCGTCCGCGGACCCCGCGGCACCGGCACCGGCATCGGCATCGGCACCGGCATCGGCCACCGAGGCGAGGATGCGCCGCGACGCCTCGATACCGTCGAAACCGCCGGGCATCTCCACGTCCATGCAGATCACGCCGGGATGCTCGCGCGCCGCGAGCTCGACGGCCTCGGCCCCGCTGGCCGCCTCGCCCACGACGACGATGTCCGGCTCCGACTCGAGGATGATCCGGAAGCCGGAGCGCACCAGGGCCTGATCGTCGACCAGCGCCACCCGGATCACGCGGCCACCCCCACCTCGGTGCGCGCGTGCTCGCGCAGCGGCACCCGCGCCCGCACCAGGAAGCCGCCGCGCTCGCGCCGGCCCGCCTGCACTTCGCCGCCGACCGTGCCGACGCGCTCGCGCATGCCGCGCAGGCCGAGCCCCGCGCCCGCGGCGCTCGTCCCGCCGAGCCGTTGCCGCACGCCGTCGTCGCTCACTTCGACCTCGACCGCGTCCGGTGCGAAGCGCAGCCGCAGCTCGGCGTGCGCGCCGCGCCCGGCGTGCTTGCGCACATTCGTCAGCGCCTCCTGCGCCACCCGGTAGAGGGCCACGTCGACGAGCAGCGGCAGCGGCCGGGCCTCGCCGGCGACGATCAGCGTGGTGGGCACCCCGGCGCGCTGCGACTCCTCGACGAGCAGCGGCAGCTGCGCGATCCCCACCGTGCTCACCCCCTCCTCGGCCTCCGGGGTGCGGAGGGTGACCACGAGGCGCCGCAGCTCCTCCACGGCGGCGTGAGCGCTCTGCTCGACGATGCCGAGCGCAGCCGCGGCACGATCCGGGTCGGTCGTGAGGCTGCGCCGCGCGGCGGCCGCCTGGATCCCCATCACCGAAACGTGATGGGCGACCACGTCGTGGAGCTCGCGGGCGATGCCGAGCCGGTCGAGCGCGACCGCCTGCGCGGCGCTGGTGTGGCGCTCGAGCTCGAGTTCGCGGCCCTGCGCCTCCAGCAGCGTCTGCGCACGCGCCCCGCGCCAGGAGCGCTCGCCGAAGAAGAACGCCCCGCCGAAGTAGAGCAGATTCGTGATGATCTGCAGCACCGCGAAGGTGGCGTAGGCCGAGAAGATCCCGGATCGCGACATCCCCGGGTAGGCGTCCGCGTCGCTCGACGAGATGATCAGCGAGACGACGAGCCAGGCGATCATCGCGAGGCCGATGAGGAGCCGCGCCCACACCGAGAGCGCGCGCCGCGGCTCCCACGCCCCCACCGTGTACAGCGCGATGAAGAGGCAGATGTTCACGATCAGGATCTCGGGGACGCCGTACTGGCCGCACACGAAGAAGCCGACGGCGACGGCCACGGCGACCGGCACGGGCGCGAGCCGTCGCAGTGCGAGCGGCAGCGTGCAGAGTCCGAGGCCCAGGCCCCACACCCACGGCGCCGGCAGCTCCGTGTATATCCCGGTCCGCGCATAGAGCAGCGCGGTGAGCGTTGCCGCCAGGGCGAGACCGGCCGCCAGTGCCGCGTCGCCGCGCAGGCCCGAGGCGCCCGGACGGGGACGGCTCCATTCCGAGGGCATCGTCATACCGTCCAGCGTAGGCGCCGGATCCCCCGCCCGCCTCCGCCGTGCGGGGGAGCCCCGGGCCGGCCGGCGCCGCGCGTCCCCGCGCCCTCCGCCGCCCGGACCCCGGAGCCGCGCCCCGGCCGGGCGCCACTCCGCCTCCCGGCAGAGCGCCGAATCCGCCGCGCGGGGGAGGCGGCCGCCGCCGGATCCCGGCAGGCTGGGAGCAACGAGAGGAGCGAGATGATCGACATCACCGAGGTGTCGCGCAGCTTCGGCGGGCGACTCGTGCTCGACGGGGTGAGCTTCGGCGTCGAGGACGGTCGCATGACCGGCTTCGTCGGCGGCAACGGCGCGGGCAAGACGACCACCATGCGCATCATCCTGGGGGTGCTCGCACCCGACCGGGGCAGCGTGCGGCTCGACGGCTCCCCGCTCACCGCGGCAGACCGCGCCCGCTTCGGCTACATGCCGGAGGAGCGCGGCCTCTACCCGAAGATGAAGGTGCTCGAGCAGCTCGTCTACCTCGGCCGGCTGCACGGCATGAGCGCCACGGCCGCGAAGGCCTCCGCGAGCGGCCTCGTCGAGCGGCTCGGGCTCGCCGAGCGCGCGAACGACACCCTCGAGAGCCTGTCCCTCGGCAACCAGCAGCGCGCCCAGATCGCGGCGGCGCTCGTCCACGAGCCGATCGCGCTGGTGCTCGACGAGCCCTTCTCGGGCCTCGACCCGATCGCCGTCGAGGTGGTGCTGGGCGTGCTGCGCGACTACGCGGCCCAGGGAGCGCCGGTGCTCTTCTCCTCCCACCAGCTCGACATCGTCGAGCGCCTCTGCGATGACGTCGTGGTGATCGGAGGCGGCAGGATCCTCGCCTCCGGCTCGCGCGAGCAGCTGCGCGCCGAGCACTCGGGCAGCGCCTATGAGATCGAGCTCGGCGGCGCCTCCGGCGACGCGGGGTGGGTGCGGGAGCAGCCCGGCGTCGAGGTCACGCATCTCGACGGGGGCTTCGCGCGCTTCGAGGCCTCGGAGGAGGCGGCGCAGGCGGTGCTCGCGCAGGCCGTGCGGTCCGCGCAGGATCCTGCGTCCGGCGCGATCGTGCGCCGCTTCGGCCCCGTCACCCCCACCCTGGCAGAGATCTTCAAGGAGGTCGTCGCATGAGCACCCCGTCCGCAACGCAGCCCGGTGGGCGCGCCGGTGAGAGCGCCAAGCCGATGAGCGGCGCGCAGGGCGCCTGGCTCGTCGCCGAGCGCGAGATCACCACGAAGCTCCGCAGCAAGGCCTTCGTCGTATCGAGCCTCGTGCTGCTGCTGTTCGTGCTCGCGGGCGTGCTGTTCAGCGGCTTCATGGCGCAGTCGGGCGGCTTCGGCGGGCCGACGCGCGTCGCCACCGTCGGCGCCGCGGCGCCGGGCCTCGCGGCGCAGGGCTTCGAGGTGAGTGAGCTCGCCGACCGCGCCGCAGCCGAGCGGGCGGTGCTCGACGGCGAGGTCGAGGCGGCCGTCGTCGAGGGCGGCGACACCCCGGTCGGGCTCACCGTGATCGCGAAGGACAGCGCCCCCGCCGAGGTGATGCAGGCCCTGTCGGCGGTGCCGACGCTCGAGCTGCTCGCACCGACCACCGAGAACCCCGCTCTCGCCTACATCATCGCGGTCGCCTTCGGCGTGCTCTACATGCTCAGCGCCGTCACCTTCGGCACCACCATCGCGCAGAGCGTCGTCGAGGAGAAGCAGACCCGCATCGTCGAGATCCTGCTCGCCACCGTCTCGGCGCGCACGCTGCTCGCCGGCAAGATCCTCGGCAACAGCATCCTCGCGTTCGCGCAGGTGGTTGCGATCGTCGCCATCGCCACGGCCGGGATGCTGGCGACCGGGCAGGATCTCCTGCTCGGGGAGCTCGGCACCTCGCTGATCTGGTTCGGCGTGCTCTTCGCCTTCGGCTTCGTGCTGCTGGCGACCCTCTACGCGGCGCTCGCGACGCTCGTCTCACGGCAGGAGGACGTCGCCTCGGCGGTTTCCCCCGTGATGTGGCTCGTGATGCTGCCCTACGTCGCGATCATCTTCTTCAACGACAACCCGCAGGCGCTCGCGATCATGAGCTACGTCCCGTTCTCGGCGCCCGTCGGCATGCCGATGCGGCTGTACCTCGGCACGGCGGAGTGGTGGGAGCCGCTGCTCTCGCTCGGCGTGCTGCTCGTCTCGATCGCGATCGTGCTGTGGATCGGCGCCCGCATCTACAGCAACTCGATCCTGCGCACCGGCAGCCGCGTCAAGCTCGCGGAGGCAATCAGGGGCTGAGGCCCGTGGGCCTGCGGGCTCCGGTCCGGACGTCCGGGCTCCGGCCCCGGGCGTCCGGCCCCGGCTGCCCGGACGCCCGGCTTCCCCGAGCCCGGCCCGGCGGCCGGAGTCACAGGCCGGGAGTAGGCTGACCGGGTGAACACCGAGCAGGCCGCCCCGGCTCCCCGCATCCGCCCCTGGGCGGCGCTGCGGTCGCTGATCCTGGGCTTCTTCATGATCCTCGTCGACACCACGATCGTGTCGGTCGCGAACCCCTCGATCATGCAGGGGCTCGAGACGACCATGATCGCGACCCTGTGGGCGACGAGCGCCTACCTGCTCGCCTACGCGGTGCCGCTGCTCATCACCGGGAGGCTCGGCGACCGCTTCGGCCCGCGCCGCGTCTACCTCGTGGGGCTCACCCTCTTCACCCTCTCCTCGCTGGCCTGCGGACTGGCGCAGAGCATCGAGGCGCTGATCGCCGCGCGCGTGGTGCAGGGCCTCGGGGCCTCGCTCATGACGCCGCAGACCATGGCCGTCATCACCCGCATCTTCGCCCCGCGCGAGCGCGGCGCCGCGATGGCGGTGTGGGGCGTCACGGCGGGCGTCGCCACGCTCGTGGGCCCGATCCTCGGGGGCTTCCTCGTCGACGCTGCCGGCTGGGAGTGGATCTTCTTCGTCAATGTGCCGGTGGGTGTGGTCGCCTTCGTCTGCGCGCTGATCTTCGTGCCGAGGCTCCCCACCAGCGCACACCGCTTCGACTGGCTCGGAGTGCTGCTGAGCGCGCTCGGCATGTTCCTGCTCGTGTTCGGGATCCAGGAGGGGTCCAGCTACGACTGGGGCGTCATCTGGGGGCCGATCTCCGTGTGGGGGCTCATCGCCGCCGGGGCGGTGGTGCTGGTGCTGTTCGTCGTGTGGCAGCGCGTGCAGCGCGGCGAGCCGCTCATCCCGCTGAGCATCTTCCGCGACCGCAACTTCTCGGTGGGCACGGCCGTCATCGTCACGGTCGGCTTCACCATCACGGGGATGAGCCTGCCCCTCATGTTCTACCTGCAGCTGGTGCGCGGCCTCACGCCGACCCAGGCCGCCCTCATGATGGTGCCGATGGCGGTCATCTCCATCGCGCTCGCCCGGCCCGCGGGCGTCCTCATCGACCGGCGCGACCCGCGGCGCCTGCCGATTCTCGGCATGCTGCTCGTCGCCCTGGGGCTCGTGCTCTACGTGCTCCTCGCCACCCCGGAGGCGCCGCTCGGGCTGCTCCTGATCCCCAGTGCGATCCTCGGGGCGGGCAACGCCTTCATGTGGGGGCCGCTCGCCTCCATCACCACCTTCAGCCTCGCCCCCGAGCTCGCGGGTGCCGGCTCCGGGGTCTACAACACGAGCCGGCAGGTGGGCGCGGTCATGGGCTCGGCGGCGATGGCCGCGCTCATGGAGTCCCGGCTGAGCGCCGAGCTCGGCGCGGCCGCCGGCGGCGCGGGAGGCTTCGGCGCGGAGGCCGGCTCGGGGCTCGCCGCGCTGCCGGAGCCGCTGCGCGATGGCTTCGCCGCGGCGATGGCGCAGTCCATCCTGATGCCGCTCGGCGTGGTGCTCGCGGGCACCGCGATCGCGCTCTGCTTCGGTCCGCGCCCGCCGCGCACCGGTGGCGTGCGCATCCCCGCCGAGGGCTGAGCGCGCCGCGGCGGCGATGCCCCTCCCCGCCTCTCGCCAGCCGAGCCGCCGCGCCGATCCCGGAGCGCCCGCAGCGAACAGCGCGCGTGAGCGTCCCCCGTCAGGAGTATCCTCCGAGGCATGAGCATCGGCGGTGGACCTGTCGCGCGCGGGTCGCGCGTGTCGTCGGGCGATGCGGCGCGGCAGCGCGAGCTCAACCGCGAGGCGCCCCGCATCCCCCACCTCGGCCGCCGCATCGCAGCGCTCTTCCGCCCGTACCGTGGCCAGCTCGCGGCGATCATCGCCCTCGTCCTCATCTCGGCCGGCCTCGGCATCATCCCGCCGCTGCTCACCGAGCGCGTCTTCGACGACGGTCTCTTCCCGCCAGGCGGCGGCCCTGACCTCCCCGTGCTCGGCTGGCTGGTGGGCGGCATGATCGCCGTCTTCGTCATCAGCTCCGTGCTCGGCATCGTGCAGACCTTCTTCACCGCGCGCGTGGGCAATCGCGTGATGGGCGATCTGCGCGTGCGCCTCTTCTCCCACCTGCAGTCCATGGAGCTCGGCTTCTTCACCCGCACCAAGACGGGCGTGATCCAGTCCCGGTTGCAGAACGACGTCGGCGGTGTCGCCAATGTGCTCACCAACACGATCTCCAACATCATCGGCAACACGGTCACGGTGATCGCCGCGGCCGTCGCCATGCTGCTGCTGAGCTGGCAGCTCACGCTCATCGCGGCAGTGCTGCTGCCGGTGCTCGTGATCGCGCAGCGGCGGGTGGGGCAGATCCGCGCGCGCATCGCGGGGCGCACCCAGGAGTCGCTCTCCGAGATGACCGCGATCACCCAGGAGGCGCTCTCCGTGTCGGGGGTGCTGCTCGCGAAGACCTACTCGCGGCAGCGGGACGAGACCGAGCGCTACGCGGCGGAGAACCGCACCCAGGTCGAGCTGCAGGTGCGGCAGACGATGAGCGGTCAGGTGTTCTTCGCGCTCGTGCAGGTGTTCCTCTCGGCGGTGCCGGCCATCGTCTACCTCGCCTCGGGCTGGATCATGGCGAGCGCGCAGGGAGCCGATTTCGACCCCGGCATCACGGCGGGCACGATCGTCGCCTTCACCACCGTGCAGGCGCGGCTGCTCTTCCCGCTCATGGCACTGCTGCGCATCACCCTCGACGTGCAGACCTCGCAGGCGCTCTTCGCCCGCATCTTCGAGTACCTCGACCTGCGGCCCGCGATCGTCGACGCGGCGGACGCCCGCGAGCCCTCGGACGAGCCCGGGCGCGCGGGCCGAGTGGAGTTCGAGGAGGTGAGCTTCCGCTACCCCGACGCCGGCCCCGGCGACCGGCCGACACTGGACCGGGTGTCCTTCCGCGTCGAGCCGGGCGAGTTCGTCGCCTTCGTCGGCGCCTCGGGCTCGGGCAAGACCACGATCGGCTCGCTCATCCCGCGGCTCTACGACGCCGACTCGGGAACCGTGCGCTACGCGGGAGACGATGTGCGCGAGCTGCGGCAGGAGGAGCTGATGGACCGCATCGGCGTCGTCACCCAGGAGCCCTACCTCTTCCACGCCTCGATCGCGGCGAACCTGCGCTACGCGAAGCCGGACGCCACCGCCGCCGAGCTGGAGGCCGCGGCGAAGCTCGCGAACATCCACGACACCATCGAGGGCTTCGCCGAGGGCTACGACACGATCGTGGGCGAGCGCGGCTACCGGCTCTCGGGCGGTGAGAAGCAGCGGATCGCGATCGCCCGCGTGCTGCTGAAGAACCCGCGCGTGCTGGTGCTCGACGAGGCGACCAGCGCCCTCGACACCGTCAACGAGCGCGTCGTGCAGCGGGCCCTCGACGGCGCGCGCAGCGGCCGCACCACCATCGCGATCGCGCACCGGCTCTCCACGGTCGTCGACGCGGATCGCATCTACGTGGTGGGCGCGGGCCGCATCCTCGAGCAGGGTACGCACGCCGAGCTCCTCGCGCTGGGCGGATCCTACGCGGAGCTCTACGCGCAGCAGAGCTGAGCCCCGCGCGGGCGATCTCCCGCAGCATCCGCGGTCCGCACCGTGCGGGAGCCCTTCGCCGCGAACTTCCTGCGGACGGGCCGGGGCTCGCGGGGTGGAATAATCGAGGGGTGCGCCCGATCACCCAGTCCAGCAAACTCGCCGGGGTCCGCTACGACGTGCGCGGCCCGATCCTGCAGGAGGCCGAGCGACTGGAGCGCGAGGGGCACGAGATCCTGCGCCTGAACATCGGCAATCCCGCCGTGTTCGGCTTCGAGGCGCCGCCGGAGATCCTCGACGCGATGCGCGCCGCGCTGCCGCACGCGCAGGGATACAGCGACTCGCGCGGCGTGCTCCCGGCGCGCGAGGCCGTCGCCGAGCACTACACGCGGCTCGGGGTCGCGGGCGTCGGCCCCGAGGAGGTGCTCATCGGCAACGGCGTCAGCGAGCTGATCTCGCTCGTGCTGCAGGCGCTGGTGAGCCCGGGGGACGAGATCCTGATCCCCGCCCCCGACTACCCGCTGTGGACCGCGCAGGTCACGCTCGCCGGGGGCCGGGCCGTGCACTATCCCTGCGACGAGCAGAACGGCTGGATGCCGGATCTCGCCGCCATCGAGGAGCTCGTCACCGAGCGTTCGAAGGGCATCGTGCTCATCAATCCCAACAACCCCACCGGCGCCGTCTACTCCGCCGAGCTGGTGCGCGGTTTCGCGGCGATCGCCGAGCGGCACGGCCTGGTCCTCATGGCCGACGAGATCTACGACCACATCCTCTACGACGGCGCGCGGCACGAGCACGCCGCCCTGCACGCGCGCGACACGCTGTGCCTCACCTTCAGCGGGCTGTCGAAGATCCAGCGGGTGGCCGGCTACCGGGCCGGCTGGGTCGTCGCTTCCGGGGACCGCGCCCTCGCCGTGGATTTCCTGGAGGGCCTGCAGCTGCTCGCCAATATGCGCATGTGCGCGAACGTGCCGGCGCAGCACGCGATCCCCGTGGCGCTCTCGCCCCGGTCCGACTGGTCGGGCATCGCCTCGCTGTGCGGGCCGGGCGGGCGCCTGCGCGAGCAGCGGGACGTCGCCCATCGGCTGCTGTCGGAGATCCCGGGGCTCAGCTGCGTCCTGCCGGGCGGGGCGATGTACCTCTTCCCGCGGCTCGACCCGGAGCGCTACGACATCCACGACGATCAGCACTTCGTGATCGAGCTCATGCGGGCGACCCGCGTGATGATCACGAACGGCCGCGGCTTCAATCTGACGACCCCGGACCACGTGCGCTTCGTCACGCTGCCGGCCGCCGAGGTGCTGGCGGAGGCGATCGGGCGCATTGCCGCCTATCTCGACACGGTGCGGATCGACTGATGAGCGTCAGGATCCTCGCAGTCGGGAAGTGCATGCGCGTGCCGCTCGGAGGAACGGCGATTTCTCGCCGTTCCGCGGCGCGCGCCGAGGCCGTCTCGGCCTCGGAGGGGAGGAGCCGTTGAGCGTCAGGATCCTCGCAATCGGGAAGAAGCATGAATCCTGGGTCGCGGAGGGCATCGAGCGCTACGAGCGGCGGTTGCGCAAGCCCTTCGATGCGAGCTGGACGCTGCTGCCGCACTCGGCGCGGGAGGGGGACGCGGCTCGCGCGGAGGAGTCGGATCGGATTCTCGCGAAGCTCGGGCGCGATGCGTTCGTGGTGCTGCTCGACGAGCGCGGGCGCGACGTCGATTCGCCCGCGCTGTCGGGTACGCTGCAGCGGGCCTTCGATGCCGGCCGCGCGGTCTCGGCGGTGATCGGCGGCGCCTACGGGGTGGATGACCGGGTGCGCGAGCGCGCAGACTTCGTGTGGAGCCTGTCGCGGCTGGTCTTCCCGCATCAGCTCGTGCGGTTGATCGTCGCCGAGCAGCTGTACCGTGCGCAGGAGATCGCGGCGGGGCGGCCATACCATCACGCCTAGGGCGGGCCGGGTGCCGGGCGCGGCGGCGGGGAGCGGGGGCGGCCGCCGGAAATGTCGGTGGTCCCTCCTACCGTGAGGCTATGACTCCCTTCCGGCTCTCCACGCGACTGCAGGCGCCCGCGCGCTCTGCGCGCTCGGGGTCGTCGCGGGGGTCCGCCGCCGCTCCGCCTGCGGAGCCGGGCGGGAGGGGTCCGGCCGAGGCGGTGGCGGTACCGTGGCGGGTGGTGCGGCGCTCTCTCTCCGGGGCGATCGAGGTGGAGCATCGTGGGGCCACCGCGCTCTTCTCCGTGCGTTTCGCGCTCGCCGGTGGCGGGCTGCTGGGCCTCTCGCTGCCCCGCACGGTGCTGCCCGGCGAGCGGATCCGCGTGGTGCTGCGCGGCTCCCCGGTGGACGCGCCCGACGCGATGCTGGTGATGCGCTGGTTCCAGCCGGACGGGACGGAGCTGCTGTGGCCGATTGCGCTGTGATGCCGGGAACACCGAGGCGCCCGGGGGCGTTGTACCGGGTGGTGCGAGGGGCGTTCGCAGCGTGCGCGGGGAGGCGCTTCCGGGGTGGCCCGGAGGGGGGAAACGCGACACGCCGGAGCGGGGGTGTGAGGCAAAATTCTTCGGCCCCCGCGGCGCTGTGGATAACCGGCGTCGAGGGGCGGAACTCCGCCGAAAGTTCTCCCCAGAGGGGGCGGGGGCGCGGTGGAAAGCGGGTGGAAAACTACATCCGTGTAACTACATCATCTTGTGGTCGCCGCTCGTGTGGTTCACTATATGTAGTGCCTCAGGCGGGGCACCGAGGTTTTCGAGAAGGGGCGTGGAATGGCCATCACGGTGTACACCAAGCCGTCGTGCGTGCAGTGCAACATGACGTATCGCGAGCTCGACAAGCAGGGCATCGAGTACAGCGTGCTCGACGTCTCGGCGGACGAGAGCGCGCTCGAGACCGTCAAGGAGCTCGGCTACCTGCAGGCGCCCGTGGTGGTCACGGACGACGAGCACTGGTCGGGCTTCCGCCCCGACAAGATCTCGGAGCTCGCGAGCCGGCTCGCGTAGCCGCTGCGTGCGCGGAACGCCCGCGGCGTATCGGAAGTCCGCTTCCGGTACGCCGGGGGCCGTTCAGGAGTCCGGGGGATTCGGTGATGCCGAGGGAACGGAGCACGGAGGTGGTGGAAGTGGTCGATCTGGTCTATTTCTCGAGCGTCTCGGGCAACACCCACCGCTTCGTCGAGAAGCTCGGCCGGCCCGCCCTGCGCATCCCCCTCCACGCGCGCGACGAGCCGCTCGTGGTCGATGAGCCGTACGTGCTGCTCGTTCCCACCTACGGAGGCGGGCCCGAGACGAAGGCCGTGCCCAAGCAGGTGATCCGGTTCCTCAACGACGAGCGCAACCGCCGCCAGCTGCGCGGGGTCATGGCGGCGGGCAACACGAACTTCGGCGAGGCCTACGGCATCGCGGGCGACATCATCGCGCGCAAGTGCGGGGTGCCGTGCCTCTACCGATTCGAACTCTTTGGAACACCGGACGACGTCACCGCCGTCCAAGAAGGATTGGAACAGTTTTGGAAACAGCAGTGATGGAGCCCGGGCTCGCATCGTCGAAGATCAGCGACATGGACTATCACGCGCTGAACGCGATGCTCAATCTCTACGATGCGGACGGCCGCATCCAGTTCGAGAAGGACCGCGAGGCGGCGCGGCAGTACTTCCTGCAGCACGTCAACCAGAACACGGTGTTCTTCCATAACTTCGAGGAGCGCCTGCGCTACCTCATCGACAACGAGTACTACGAGAAGGAGCTGCTCGACCAGTACCCGCTCGAGTTCATCGAGAGCCTCACCAACGAGGCCTACGCGATGAAGTTCCGCTTCCCCACCTTCCTGGGGGCCTTCAAGTTCTTCACCTCCTACGCGCTCAAGACCTTCGACGGCAAGCGCTACCTCGAGCGCTTCGAGGATCGCGTCGTGATGGTCGCGCTCGGCCTCGCCGAGGGCGACCAGGAGCTCGCCCGCGGTCTCGTGCGCGAGATCGTCTCGGGGCGCTTCCAGCCCGCCACGCCCACCTTCCTCAACCTGGGCAAGGCGCAGCGCGGCGAACTCGTCTCCTGCTTCCTGCTGCGCATCGAGGACAACATGGAGTCGATCTCGCGCGGCATCAACTCCTCGCTGCAGCTCTCCAAGCGCGGCGGCGGCGTCGCGCTGCTGCTGTCGAACATCCGCGAGGCGGGCGCGCCGATCAAGAAGATCGAGAACCAGTCCTCGGGCATCATCCCCGTCATGAAGCTCCTCGAGGACAGCTTCAGCTACGCGAACCAGCTCGGGGCGCGTCAGGGTGCGGGCGCCGTGTACCTGAGCGCGCACCACCCCGACATCATGAAGTTCCTCGACACGAAGCGCGAGAACGCCGACGAGAAGATCCGCATCAAGACCCTCTCGCTCGGTGTGGTGGTGCCCGACATCACCTTCGAGCTGGCGAAGAAGAACGAGGACATGTACCTCTTCTCGCCCTACGACGTCGAGCGCGTGTACGGAGTCCCCTTCGGCGACATCTCCGTCACCGAGAAGTACCAGGAGATGGTCGACGACGCGCGGATCAAGAAGACCAAGATCAGCGCGCGCCACTTCTTCCAGACCATCGCCGAGCTGCAGTTCGAGTCGGGCTACCCCTACATCGTGTTCGAGGACACGGTGAACCGGGCCAACCCGATCAAGGGCCGCATCAACATGTCGAACCTGTGCTCGGAGATCCTGCAGGTCAACACCCCCACCACCTACAACGAGGACCTGAGCTACGACCAGATCGGCAAGGACATCTCCTGCAACCTGGGCTCGATGAACATCGCCGCGGCGATGGACGGCGGGGACCTCGGCGGCACGGTCGAGCTCGCGATCCGCGCCCTCACCTCGGTCAGCGACCAGAGCCACATCAGCTCGGTGCGCTCCATCGAGGACGGCAACGACCAATCGCACGCGATCGGCCTCGGCCAGATGAATCTGCACGGCTACCTGGCGCGCGAGCACGTGCACTACGGCTCCGAAGAGGGCATCGACTTCACGAACATCTACTTCTACACGGTGCTGTTCCACGCGCTGCGGGCCTCGAACCGGATCGCGATCGAGCGCGGCAGCGTCTTCGGCGGCTTCGAGGACTCGAAGTACGCCTCGGGCGAGTTCTTCGACAAGTACACGGAGCGCGCCTGGGAGCCCGAGACGGAGCGCGTGCGCGAGCTGTTCGCCGCCGCCGGCGTCGCGATCCCCACGCAGGCCGACTGGCTGGAGCTGAAGGCCAGCGTCATGGAGCACGGCATCTACAACCAGAACCTGCAGGCCGTTCCGCCCACCGGCTCGATCTCCTACATCAACAACTCGACGAGCTCGATCCACCCGATCGCCTCGAAGATCGAGATCCGCAAGGAGGGCAAGCTCGGGCGCGTCTACTACCCGGCGCCGTTCATGACGAACGAGAACCTGGAGTACTACCAGGACGCGTATGAGATCGGGCCCGAGAAGATCATCGACACCTACGCCGCCGCCACGCAGCACGTCGATCAGGGCCTCTCGCTGACGCTGTTCTTCAAGGACACCGCCACCACCCGCGACATCAACAAGGCGCAGATCTACGCCTGGCGCAAGGGGATCAAGACGATCTACTACATCCGCCTGCGCCAGCTCGCACTCGAGGGCACCGACATGTCCGAGTGCGTGAGCTGCATGCTGTAGCTGCGCATCAGATCCTATTGAGCACTTTTCTGAGGTAGAGAGACACGATGAACTACAAGCTCGGGCACGTGGTGCAGGCGATCAACTGGAACCGGATCCAGGACGAGAAGGACCTGGAGGTCTGGAACCGCCTCGTCAACAACTTCTGGCTCCCCGAGAAGGTGCCGCTGTCGAACGACGTGCAGTCGTGGGGCACGCTCACCGAGGCGGAGAAGCTGCTCACCATGCGCGTCTTCACGGGCCTCACCCTGCTCGACACGATCCAGGGCACGGTGGGCGCCGTGTCGCTGATCCCCGACGCGGTCACGCCGCATGAGGAGGCGGTGCTCACCAACATCGCCTTCATGGAGTCGGTGCACGCGAAGAGCTACTCCTCGATCTTCTCCACGCTCTGCTCCACGCAGGAGATCGACGACGCCTTCCGCTGGTCGGTGGAGAACCCGAACCTCCAGAAGAAGGCGCAGATCATCGTCGACTACTACGAGGGCGACGACCCGCTGAAGCGCAAGGTCGCCTCGACGCTGCTCGAGTCGTTCCTGTTCTACTCGGGCTTCTACCTGCCCATGTACTGGTCGAGCCACGCCAAGCTGACGAACACGGCGGATCTCATCCGCCTCATCATCCGAGACGAAGCCGTGCACGGCTACTACATCGGCTACAAGTTCCAGAAGGCGCTCGAGAACGAGTCCGAGGAGCGCCGCCAGGAGCTCAAGGACTACACCTTCTCGCTGCTCTACGAGCTCTACGAGAACGAGGCGAAGTACACGGCCGATCTCTACGATCCGGTCGGCCTCACCGAGGACGTCAAGAAGTTCCTGCACTACAACGCGAACAAGGCGCTCATGAACCTCGGCTACGAGGCGATGTTCCCGAAGGAGATGACGGACGTCAATCCGGCCATCCTCTCCGCCCTCTCGCCCAACGCCGACGAGAACCACGACTTCTTCTCGGGCTCCGGCTCCAGCTACGTCATCGGCAAGGCCGTCGCCACCGAAGACGAGGACTGGGACTTCTAGAACACCGGGTCAGGCGACGAGCCCGAGAGCGGCCCCCGCGATCCCGAGCACTCGGCTCGGAACGCGGGGGCCGCTGCGTGCGGGGCAGTTCCGTGCGGGGGCCGTCCCGTGCGCCGTCGCGGCGCAGACGCAGGGGGCGGGCCCGGCCGCGCGCCGGACCCGCCCCCTGCGCCGGGATCACTCGAACGATTCGGCGTTCTCGAAGCCCTGGCCGTTGTAGCGCTGCACCACCACGGTCGAGACGGCGGCCTGCCCGTCCTGGGTCGTGTCGATCGAGGTGCCGTCGAGCATCAGCGGGGCCTTGAAGTCGGTGATGTTCCGGATCGACTCCATGAAGTTCTCGCGAGTCGGCTCCTCCATGTTCTGGAAGGCCTGCTCGAGGGTGGCGCCCACCATGTAGCTCCACATGCAGTGCGGGAACTCGGGCTCCGTCGTGTAGGCGCCCGAGTACTCCTTGAGCGCGGCGAGGAAGCCCTGCACGTCCTCATCCTCCGCGAACGCCGGGCTCTGCGGCACCTTCGAGAACGACACCGAGTAGATGCCGTCGTCCGCGTTCGCGCCCGCCGGGGCGAGGATGCCGCCCGGGCTGGAGGTGTTCGAGGGCAGGAACCAGCTCGGCGACCACGACAGCTCGCGCGCCTTCTCGATCGCGGCGATCGTCAGCGGGGTGACCGACATCGCGTTGAAGAGCACATCGGCGCCGCTCGCCGCGAGCTCCGTCATCTGCGCGTCCACGGAGGTGTCGGTGGCCTCGTAGGTGGCCTCCGCGACGACCTCGATGTTGTCTGCGCCGTCGATGGCCTCCTTGAAGCCCTCCACGTAGCCCTCGCCGAAGTCGTCGTTCTGCGACAGGATCGCGACCTTGTGCTCACCCGAGGACTCGGCGAGCAGCTCGCCGAAGGCGGAGCCCTCGCTCGCATACACCGGCACGAAGCCGAGCTGCCACGGGCTCTCGGACGGGGTGCTGAAGATCGGGTCGCCCGTCATGACGAGCACCTGCGGCACCTCGTCCTCGATCGCGGCCTCCCGGTACGCCCGGTTCGTCGGGGTGCCGAGCCCCGAGGTGAAGGCGAACACCTTGTCCTGGTTCTGCTGGAAGTTCGACAGCGCCTTCTGCGGATCGTAGGCGTCGTCGAAGGCCTCGACCTTCACCTCGCGGGTCTTGCCGTCGCCGAACTCGATCGGCCCGGCCTGGCCGAAGTAGGCGACGAGACCCGCGACCGTGCAGTTGCCCGGCCCGGCGGTGGTGCCGCTGAGCGGGGTCGTGACGCCGAGGGTGATGCTGTCGTCGGTGATGCCGGGGCTGGCGGCGGCGCCGTCGCCGTCGCCTCCGCCCGTGTCGGCGCGGGCGCAGCCCGCGAGCGCGAGGGCGACGATCGAGCCCATCGCGAGGACGCTGATGGCTCGTGCTGCCGTGCTGCGAGTGTTCATGGGAACCTGCTTCCTGGAGTTACCGCTGGGAATTGCGTGGGGGGCTGGACGCCTTCCCGCGACGGCCGCGGAGCAGCCGCCTGAGCGCGCGGGGCGCGCTCGCGAGGCCGCCGGGGAGGACGAACAGTGCGACGAGCAGGATGACGCCCTGGATCAGCGAGGTCAGGGTGGCGTCGATCTCATTCGTCACGTTGGGGACGAGGACGTAGTAGGCCCCGCCGATGAGCGAGCCCACGATGCTGCCCGCCCCGCCGATCACCATCGACGCGAGCAGGCTGATCGAGTGCCCGAAGGAGAGGGTCTCGGGTGAGGTGTACTGCACCACGACCATGTAGAGGAAGCCGCTGACGCCGCCGATGAGCGCCGCGATGGTGAAGGCCATCACCTTCGTGCGGTAGGGCGAGATGCCCATCGAGGAGGCGACCGCCTCGTTCTCCTTCACGATCGCGAAGGCCCGGCCGAACTTGCCGCGCACCAGATTGCGCACGAGCAGGAACACGGCCGCGGTGATGGTCAGCACGATGTAGTACTGCCAGATGTCGTCGAGCCGTGAGCCGAACCAGTCCGGCGCGGAGGTGAAGCGCGCCGAGATGCCCTGCGAGCCGCCCGTCCAGTCGGACAGGCGCTTCGCGAGCGGGACGCCGATGATCGGGAGGGCGATCGTCACCATGGCGATGGCGAGGCCGCCGAGGCGGGCCGCCGCGAGGGCCACGATGTAGCCGACGACCCCGGGGATCAGCACCGCGAGCACGAACACCAGCACCACGTTCCAGCCCTCCTGGACCCCGTAGGCCGTGACGTAGGCGCCGAGGCCGACGAAGAAGATCTGGCCGAGCGAGACCTGCCCGGTGTAGCCCATGATCACGTTGAGCCCGAGCACCGCGACGGCGAACACGCCGATGCGGGCGAGCGCCTGGTTCGTTGCCACGTCGAGGCTCCACGGCGCGAAGACGAGCACGAGCACGACGAGCGCGATGACGGCGAACCGCACCCAGCGCTTGCTCCAGAGCATGGCGATCCTTCCCATCAGACGCGCACCACGGTCTTGCGGCCGAACAGGCCCTGCGGACGGACGAGCAGCACGACGAAGAGCAGGATGAAGGGCACGGCGATCCTCAGGTCGTAGCCGATGAAGGGGATGTACACGGCCGCGAGGTTCTCGACCACCCCGATCAGCCACGCGGCGACCACGACGCCGATGGGGCTCGTGGCGCCGCCCAGGATCACCGCCGCGAGCGCGTAGACGAGGGCGCCGTCGAGCATGCCCGGGGTGAGCGAGAGGCGCGGGGCGACGAGCGCGCCGCCGACGGCGCCGAGCGCGGCGGCGAGGCCCCAGCCCACCATGAGCAGGCGCCCCACCGGCAGGCCCGAGAACGACGCCGAGCGGGCGTTGTCGGAGACGGCCCGCAGCGCGAGGCCGATCTTCGTCTTCTGGAAGAGCAGCTGCAGCAGCACCATGATCGCGGCGATCGTGAGGAAGGTGCCGAGCGAGCGCCAGCTCACGGCCGCGCCGAGCACGGGGAAGGAATCCCCGGGGAAGAGCGAGGGGAACTGCAGGTTGTTGTAGGACCAGATCCAGCCGCACACGCCGGTGATGAGCGTGAGCAGGCCGACCGTCACCACGACCGCCGTGTCGGGGTCGCCGCCCTCGAAGCGGCGCATCAGGAAGCGCTCGATCGCGGCGCCCAGCACGAAGGAGATCGCGACGGCGATGAGGATCGCGAGGATCAGCGGCACCCCCCAGCCGAGGAGGGCGTAGGAGAGGTACGCGGACAGCACGGCCATGCCGCCCTGCGCGAAGTTGATCATGCCCGTCGACTGATTCACGAGCACGATGGCGAGCGCCAGCACGGCGTAGATCGAGCCCATCGCCAGGCCGTCGACGCCGAGTTGGATGAAGGTTCCCACGTCAGCCTCCCAGGTACGCGCGTCGGATCTCGTCTCGGCCCCGCAGCTCCGCCGACGGGCCGGTGAGGACGCTGCGGCCGGTCTCGAGCACGGTGGCGGTGTCGACGATGCTGAAGGCGAGGGGGGCGTTCTGCTCGACGACGAGCATCGCGATCCCCGACTCGCGGCGGAGCCGGCGGATCGCATCGTAGACGCTCTTCGCCGTGCTGGGGGCGAGGCCGAGCGATGGCTCGTCGAGCAGCAGCAGCCGGGGCTTCGCCATGAAGGCGCGCCCCACGGCGAGCATCTGCTGCTCTCCGCCCGACAGCGCGGAGGCGTTCGAGGAGATGCGCTCGCGCAGATTGGGGAAGAGATCGAGCAGGTAGTCGATGTCGGCCGCGAGGGCACGGCGGTCCTTGCGGAGATAGGCGCCCACCATGAGGTTCTCGCGCACGGTGAGATTCGGCAGGGTGCCCCTGCCCTCGGGAACGTGGGCGATGCCTCGCGCGGCGACCTGCTCGGGGCGGAGGCCGCGAATGTCCTGGCCATCGAAGACGATGCGCCCGCCCGTGCGCACGACGCCGCTGATCGCGCGCAGCGTCGTGGTCTTGCCGGCGCCGTTCGCGCCGAGGATCCCCACCGCACCGCCGTCGGGCACGCTGAGCGAGACGCCCTCCAGCACCTGCACGGGGCCGTATGAGGCGGTGACGTCGCTGAGCTCAAGCAGCGTCATCGGCGGCCTCCTTTCCGATGTAGGCCTCGATGACCCGCGGATCCGCCTGTGCTTCGGCCGCCGTGCCCTCCATGAGCTTGCTGCCGTGATCGAGCACCACGACGCGGTCGGTGAGCGCCGAGATGAGGCCCATGTGGTGCTCCACGATCACGATGGTGACGTCGGCGTGCGCCCGCAGATCGCGGACGGTCTCGATGAAGCGCTCCACCTCGCCGTGCGAGAGCCCGGCCGCCGGCTCGTCGAGCAGCAGCAGGCTCGGGCGCATCATCAGCGCGCGGCACAGCTCGATGCCCTTGTGCAGGCCGTGCGAGAGCTCGTCCGCCGGCTGGTGGGCGGCCCAGCCGAGCCCGTGGGCGTCGAGCAGCTCGAGCGCCTCCTCGCGGAGCTCGCGTTCGCGTCGCCCCACGGGGGGCAGCCGCAGCGACCAGGTCAGCGGCCCGCCGCCGAGACGGGTGTGCCCGCCGAGCAGTACGTTCTCGAGCACGGTCGCGCGCAGCTGCAGGGCGGGATGCTGGAAGGTGCGGGCGAGGCCGTGAGCCGCGAGCCGCGAGGGCGGCAGGCCGGCCACCTCGGCGCCGTCGATGCGGATCGAGCCGGCGCTCGGGCGGTAGTGCCCGCTGATGCAGTTGAAGAGCGAGGTCTTGCCGGCGCCATTGGGGCCGACGAGGCCGAGGATCTCGCCCGGGCCCACCTCGAATCCGACCTCGTGCAGCACCGTGACCCCGCCGAAGCGGAGGCCTACCTCGTGCAGCGTGAGTCGTGCGGCCATCGCCTCGAACCTTCCTGCGTCATTGCGTCCGGTTGGAAATTCAGTGTAGCCACGGGATCGTCCGTGCGGAGCCTCGTCGCTCCAATATCTACGTCGGAAGACTATAGAGAAAGTTATGGGGTGTCAATGTTCCCGGCGGGAGCCCCGGCCCGGTCCGTGCGCACCGTGCGCACCGGGCCGGGGGCCCGCGTCAGCGAGCGCCGCCCGAGCGCCAGCCGCTCTGGTAGCTCTCCCGGGCGACCGCCGAATAGGGCACCGGGCTGACGATCGCGCGCACCTCGATCTGGCGGTGCGGCTCCACCGTCGTCTTGCCCGAACCGCCGTCCGGCTCGCCCCACACCACGCGCACCTCGGCGCCCTCCGGCACCTCGGGGTCGACGGTCGCGAGCGACAGGCCGCGCTTCTCGTTCGCGGTAACCCCCGTGAACAGCGACAGCCCCACGTTCCGGCCGTCCGCGTCGAGCACGGCGTCGAAGTTGCTGGAGCCGTAGTTCGCGTTCGGCAGGTCGAAGAACTGGTACCCGTCCCCGTCGCGATCGAGGACCGAGGTGAGGATCCTGCCGAGATCCTCGTCGTTCCACGCCAGCGTGACCTTGCGGCGCTGGCGCTCCGGCTCGATCCGCTCGAGCGCCTCGCGCCCGATGAAGTCGTGGTCGAAGCGCACGAAGGAGCCGTAGCCGAGCTCCCAGGGGTTGAGGTAGTAGTCCTCGATGTCGCCGGATACGAAGGAGCCCGCGATCGCGTTGACCGCCTCGTAGCTCGTGGCCGGCAGCCACTCCCGGTAGGCGCGTTCGGCCTCGCCCGAGTAGATCGCCGGCAGCGGGGAGGGGATCCAGCCCGACTCCAGGGTGTTCGAGGAGTATGCCCGCGAGCCGCAGGGCTCGATGCCGAACTCGGCGCCGGCCTCGAGGATCGCATCTCGGATGATCCCGTGCTCCGCGTACGGGCCCCACAGTTCGAGGCCCGGGGCGCCCGCCATGCCGTGGCGCAGCGTGCGCACCCGCCGCCCCGCGACCTCGAGGTGGCCCATGTGGAAGAACTTCACCCGTTCCAGCGGCCCGCCGTGCAGCTTCTCGATGATGTCCCACGCGCGCGGGCCCTGGATCTGGAAGCGGTACGTCTCGCGGTGCACGGCCTGCCCGTAGGGGCGCGAGGGCGAGCGGTCGTCGTAGCGGAACTCGACGTCGTAGCCGCCGGTCTCGGCGTGGAACTGCAGCCAGTTCGCGGCGGGCGCGCGACCCACGAAGACGTAGTCGAGCTCGGCCTCGTGGAACAGGATCCCGTCGCCGATCACCCCGCCGTTCGAGGCCGTCGGCACGAACTGCTTGGCGGTGTCGACCGGGAAGTTCGCGAAGCTGTTGACGCCCGTGTCGCTGAGCAGCCGGAGCGCGTCGGGACCCGAGAGGAAGAAGTTGACCATGTGGTGCGTCTGATCGTAGAGCACCGCCGTGTGGCGCCAGGCCTTCTGCTCGCGGCGCCAGTTCGTGAACTCGGTGGGCACCACCGGGTAGATGTAGGTGCCGAGGCGCGAGTCGCGCAGCAGCTGCACCGTGTCGTCCGCCGCGTCGAGCAGCGCCTGCAGATTGGTGTGGGACATTCCGGCTCCTTTGCCTATGCTGATCGAGTCTGAGAGCTCGCGCGTGCGACGGATCGCGGGAGTCGCGAGCCATTCCTGCGAGCTCTGAGGAAAACGTACGGCGAAAGGACCCGCACATGATCCGTCACATCGTTCTCTTCCGCTTCATCTCCGACGATCCCGCCCTGCGCGCGGAGCAGCTCGCCGAGGTGGGGCGGCGCAGCCGCGCGCTCGTCGGTGTCATCCCCGGGCTGCTCGCCCTCGACGTCCACGCCAACTGCCTCGACGACCCCCGCAACTCCGACTTCGCGCTGGTGGGCGATTTCGAGGACCTCGCCTCCGTGGAGGCCTACGTCCCCCACCCGGCCCACCGCGAGCTCATCGCGTACCTCAGCACCGTCCGCATCGAGGGATCGCGCACGGCCATCGACTACGAGCTCTGAGCCGCGGGACGCGGGGTGCGGCCCGTTGCATCGGTCCGCACCCCGAGACGGCGTTCTCAGGAGGTGTAGCCCGTGCGCCAGCCGCCGTGGTACTCCTGCCGCGCGACCGTCGAGTACGGCACCGGGCTCACCACCACGCGCACTTCGATCTGCTCGTGCGGCTCCACCGAGGCCTTGCTCGATCCGCCGCCCGGCTCGCCCCACACCACCTTGAGCTCGGTGCCCTCCGGCACGTCGGCGTCGACGGTGGCGAGCGACAGGCCGCGCCGCTCATTCGCGCTGTAGCCCGTGAACATCGAGTAGCCCACGACGGTGCCGTCCGCGTCGACGACGCTGTCGTAGTTCGCCGAGCCGTAGTTGGCGAGCGGCAGGTCGAAGAACTTGTACTGCGGGCCGTCGACGTTCAGCAGCGAGGTCCACACCTTGCCGAGGTCCTCGGCGTTCCAGGCGAGCGTCACCTTCTTGCGCTGCGTCGCCGGGTCGAGCTTCTCGAGCGCGTCGCGTCCGATGAAGTCGTGGTCGAATTTCACGAAGGAGCCGTAGCCGAGCGCCCACGGGCTCAGCTCGTAGTCGGCGATGTCGTCGGAGACGAAGGATCCGGCGAGGGTGCCGGTCGCCTCGTAGCCGTCGGCGGGCAGCCACTCCCGGTAGGCGCGCTCGGCCTCGCCCGAGTAGATCGCCGGCAGCGGCGAGGGGATCCACCCCGACTCCAGGGTGTTCGAGGGGTAGGCGCGGGAGCCGACGGGCACGAGGCCGAACTCGGCGCCGGCCTCGACGATCGCGTCGCGCACCTCGTGGTGGTCGGCGTAGGGTCCCCAGATCTCGAGGCCCGGGGCGCCGGCCATGCCGTGGCGCAGGGTGCGCACGGTCTTGCCGCCGATCCGCATGGTCGACATGCTGAAGAACCTGATCTGCTCGAGGGGCCCGCCGTTGAGCTTCTCGATCACGTCCCAGGCGCGCGGGCCCTGGATCTGGAAGCGGTAGTAGCGGCGGGACACGGCGTCACCGTAGGGGCGCGAGGGCGAGCGGCGGTCGACCTCGATGTCGAGGTTCGCGTAGCCGCCGGTCTCGCCGTGGAACAGCAGCCAGTTGGCGGCGGGCGAGCGGCCGACGTAGACGTACTCGTCCTCGGCCTCGTGGAACAGGATCCCGTCGCCGATGACGCCGCCGGTGGAGCTGGTGGGCACGTACTGCTTCGCGCGGTCGACCGGGAAGTTCGCGACCGAGTTCACCGCGGTGTCGCTGATGAGCTTGATCGCGTCGGAGCCCCGCAGGAAGAGGTTGTCCATGTGGTGCGACTGGTCGTAGAGCACCGCCGTCTCGCGCCACGCACGCTGCTCCTTGATCCAGTTCTGGAAATCGGCGGGGACGACGGGGTAGATGTACGAGCCGATCTGCGAGTTGCGCAGCAGTTCGACCGCCGAGCCTCTCGCGTCGAGCAGCTCCTGCAAGTTCTGGTATCCCACGGTGTGAACCTCCCTGTTCGGTGATGGTGGTGTTCAGAAGACGATGGTGTGGTTGCCCTGGCGGATCACGCGCTCCTCGGCGTGCCAGGCGACCGCGCGCGAGAGCACGGCCCGCTCGACGTCGGCGCCGCGGCGCTGCAGCTCGGCGACCGTGTCGCCGTGCGTGACGCGGACGACGTCCTGCTCGATGATGGGGCCCTCGTCGAGGTCCTCGGTCACGTAGTGGGCCGTCGCCCCGATGAGCTTCACGCCCCGCTCCTTCGCCTTGCGGTAGGGGGCGGCGCCGATGAAGGCCGGCAGGAAGGAGTGGTGGATGTTGATCACGGGCACGCCGAGCCGGTCGAGGAAGTCGCCGGAGATCACCTGCATGTAGCGGGCGAGCACGACGAAGTCCACGTTCCCCGCGAGCAGCTTCAGCATCTCCGCCTCGGAGGCGCTCTTGTCGGGCCCGGCCTGCGAGGGCACGTGGAAGAAGGGCACGCCGAAGGTGCGCACGTCCTCCGCGGTGTTCGTGTGGTTCGAGATCACCATGGGCACCGTCACCGGCAGCTCGCCGCGACGGTGACGCCAGAGCAGATCGAGCAGGCAGTGGTCGCTCGTGGACGCCAGGATCGCCATGCGCTTGGGCACCGACAGGTCGGTGAGCTTCCACTGGAGGCCGAAGGGCTCGAGCGTAGCCGCGAGATCCGCCTCGATCTCGCCGAAGGCGGCGACGAGCTCGGGGCGGTGGAAGACGACGCGCTGGAAGAAGTCACCGCCCACGGGGTCGGAGGAGTACTGGTCGAGCGTCACGATGTTGCCGCGGTTGCGGGTGAGGAGCGCCGCCACCGCCGAGACGATCCCCGGCTGATCGGGGCCGTGGACGATGAGGCAGGCGTGGTCGGCGAGGACCGGGGCGGGTGCGGTGTGCGGGCTCACGAGCCGGCCCGCCGCTGGTAGTCGCGCGCCCACTCGGCCGTGGCGCGCAGGCCGCCGAAGGCGTACATGTGCAGCTTCACCTCGCCTGCCGAGGGCTCCCGGTCGAGCAGGGCGGCGAGGTCGTCGACGAAGGTGTCTGGGCCGGCCGTGCCGAGCAGGTTGGTGAGCGAGAAGCCGTACTTCTTCACGATCGTCGCATTGGCGCCGACCCCGAAGCGGCGCGCGAAGCTCAGCAGCCGCTTGATGCCGGCGGGGCCGGGGGTGCCGATCCGGATGGGGACGTCGATGCCGCGCTCGCGCACGCCGCGGACCCACGCCATGACCGGCTCCGTGTCGAAGGCGAACTGCGTGAGGATCACGGCCCCGAGGCCGGCGTCGCGCAGCGCGGCCGCCTTGAGCTCGAGATGCTCCCAGAGCACCTCCTCGGGGATGTCGGGGTGCCCCTCGGGGTAGCCGGAGATCGAGACCTCGCGCACGCCGTACCGCTGCAGCACGCCGGAGCGGATCACGTCGAGGGCGCTGTCGTAGGGGCCCTCCGGCGTGGCCGGGTCGCCGCCGACCGCGAAGATGCGCTCGCTCGCGCCGACGCGCTGGAGCTCGCCGAGGAACTCCTCGAGCTGCGCCTCGGAGGCGAGGCGGCGGGCGGAGACGTGCGGGATCGGCGTGAAGCCCGAAGCGGCGACGGCCGCGGCGGCGGCGGTGCGCATCGGGAGGTCCTCGTTACCGAGGAACGTGATGTTCACTCGCGTGCCGGGCGGGATCGCATCCCGCGCCTCTTCGAGGCTCGGGATGTCCTTGCCAGTCATCTCCAGCGAGTAGTCGGAGGCGAGTCTCGCCTGCGGGGTGGGGTCTGCCACGGTGCCATCCTTCCGGTCGGCTGCGCGTCGTTACGCAATCGTGAGAATACCTATGGAGATAGGTAAAGTCAACAGGCGATCCTGCGCCACGGGCGGCGACGGCGGGCGGACGTGGGTGCCTCGCGGGGCTCGGCAGCGCGGGTTCCGGAGCCATTCCGCGTCTCAGAGCGATAACGGGGTTTGACATGCGAAAACTATGCGTGTTCACTGATGCACGTTCGATGCCGATTGGCGCCACCAGTCACGAAGGAGTCACTGAAGCCATGTCCCGACGTACTCGTTTCCTGTCCGCCGCCGCGCTCGCGGCTGCGAGCCTGCTCACCCTCGCCGCCTGCAGTTCCGGCTCGCCGAGCGGCGGCTCTGCCGATACCACGGCCCCCGCCGACAGCGGGGAGCTCACCCCCATCACCGTGGGCCTGCTCACGATCGCCCCCGCCGCCGCCGTGCAGTACGGCATCGATCAGGGTATCTTCGAGGACCACGGCCTCGACGTCACCACCCAGATCGCCCAGGGCGGTGCGGCCATGCTGCCCGCCGTGTCGACCGGCCAGATCGACATCGGCGTCGGCAACCCGCTCTCCGTCATCACGGCCGCCAGCCAGGGCGTCGACGTGCGCATCCTCTCGGGCTACTCCTTCTCGATGGCCGAGGGCGAGGACATCAACGCCGTCGTCGTGCGCACCGGCGAGGGGATCGACTCGTGGAAGGATCTCGCGGGCAAGAAGGTCGCCGTGAACGCGGTCAAGACCCAGGGCGACCTCACCATCATGGAGTCGGTCGAGGCCGACGGCGGCGATCCCAGCGCGGTGAACTTCATCGAGCTGGCATTCCCCGACGCCCTTGCGCAACTCGACGCCAAGAACGTCGACGCGGTGTGGATCCCGGAGCCCTTCCTCTCCGCCGCGAAGGCCGATCCCGCAAAGTACACGGTGCTCGGATACCCCAACCAGAACGCCATCCCCGGACTGCCGACCATGGTGACCTTCGCCTCCGGCCCGGTCTCCGAGGACACGGAACTGGTCACGAAGTGGCGCGAGGCCGTCGCCGACGTCTTCAGCGCGACGAACGACGATCCGGAGGGCTTCGCCGCGACCATCGCCGAGTTCACCGGCATGCCGGAGGCCGCCGCCGCGGATCTGCGCCTGGAGCGCCTCGACGCCGATCTCGACCCGCAGGTGCTCACCGACCTCAGCGATCTCGCGCTGAAGTTCAAGTTCATCGAGAGCGAGCCCGACCTCGACACCGTCATCGTCAAGTGAGGCGGGTGAGCTCCCCGCGATGACCTCTCTCGCCCCCCACGACGCGGCCGCTCCGGCGGCCGCGTCCGGGCGGGCCGGCACCGGGCGGCGGCGCACGCGCAGCCGCCCGGTGCTCGGCGCCGCCGGCGTCCTCACCTTCCTGCTGATCTGGGAGCTGGCCTCCCGCACCGGGCTCGTCAACGGCGAGTACCTGCCCCCGGCGAGCGAGGTGCTCGCCGCCTTCGGCGCCAATCTGGCGCTCACGGGATTCTGGTCCGGGGTCGGCTACACGGTGCTCGCGTGGCTGCTCGGAATGCTCATCGCCTTCCTCCTCGCGACGCCGCTCGGCATCGTGATCGGGCTGTCGCCGTTCCTGCAGCGGGCCACCCGCTCGACCGTCGAGTTCCTGCGGCCGATCCCCTCGGTGGGCCTCATCCCGCTCGCCGTGCTCGCGATCGCGCAGCCGCTGCAGCAGAGCCTGCTCATCATCACCTATGGGGCGTTCTGGCAGATCTTCATCCAGGTGCTCTACGGCGTGGCCGACGTCGACTCCGTGGCGATGAGCACCGCCCGCAGCTACGGCTTCACCCGCTGGCAGCGGGTGCGGGACGTCATCCTCCCGACGATGCTGCCCTACCTGCTCACCGGGGTCCGGCTCGCCGCCTCCGTCGCCCTGATCCTCACGGTCACCGCCGAGCTGGTGATCGGCTCCTCACCCGGGCTCGGCCGTCACATCGCGCTCGCCTCCGAATCGGGGCTGTACGCCTCGACCTACGCACTCGTGCTCGCGACAGGGCTGCTCGGCCTGCTCATCAACGCGGGGGTGCGCTGGGGCGAGCGCCGCCTGCTCTCCTGGCACCAGTCGGTGAGGGGAGAGCTCCTGTGAAACGCACGCTGACCGCCCTCGCCTTCGCCCTCGCGCTCCCCGTCCTGCTCGTCGCGCTGTGGTGGCTCGCCTCCGAGGGGACCACGAGCGTCTTCGTCCCGAAGCCGGTGCCGATGGTGACGCAGCTCTTCGAAACCTGGATCGGCGAGCGCCTCCTTCCCGATGTGCTGCCGAGCCTGGCGCGCTTCGCGATCGGCACGGCGCTCGCGATCCTGCTCGGCATCGCCGTCGGGATCATCGTCGGCCTGAACCGGGGCCTGCGGGCGTTCACGGAACCCGTCTTCGAGTTCTTCCGGGCGCTGCCCCCGCCCGTGCTCATCCCCGTGTTCGCCCTCGTCATCGGCATCGGCGACGACATGCGGGTCGCCGTCATCGCCGTGGGCGCGATCTGGCCGGTGCTGCTCAACACGATCGAGGGCGTGCGGGCGGTGGACGCCGTGCAGACGGAGACGAGCCACTCCTACGGGATCCGGGGAATCCGGCGCGTGCGCTACCAGATCCTGCCGGCCGCGACCCCCCAGATCATGGCCGGGGTGCGGCAGACGCTCCCCATCGGCATCATCCTCATGGTCATCAGCGAGATGCGCTTCAGCTCCTCCGGCCTCGGCTTCTCGATCGTGCAGTTCCAGCGGAGCTTCGCCGTGCCCCAGATGTGGGCGGGCATCCTCGTGCTGGGGCTCATCGGCTTCGCGGTCTCGATGGTCTTCAAGGCCGTGGAACGCCGCATCCTGCGTTGGTACTCCGGACAGAAGGAACTCGACAATGCCTCCTGAGCAAGCAGCCGGCCGCGGCCGGACCCTCCCGGCCGACGAGGCCATCCTGTCGGTGCGCGGCCTGCGCAAGGTCTACCACAGCGACGGCGGCGACATCGAGGCCGTGCGCGACCTCACCTTCGACCTGGGCCGCAACGAGCTCACCTGCCTCGTGGGCCCCTCGGGGGCCGGCAAGACCACCCTGCTGAAGTGCATCGCGGGGCTGCTCGAGCCGAGCGGCGGCGAGGTGCTCCTCGACGGCGTGCGCGTCACCGCGCCGCCGAAGAACATGGCCGTCGTCTTCCAGGAGTACGGCCGGTCCCTGTTCCCGTGGCTGCGCGTCGCGGAGAACGTGGAGCTGCCCCTCAAGAACGCGGGGGTGCCGAAGGCCGAGCGGGCCGCGCAGGTCGCCGAGGCGCTGGAGAGCGTCGGCCTCTCGCACGTGCCGAGGTCCTACCCCTGGCAGCTCTCGGGCGGCATGCAGCAGCG
Organism: Leucobacter massiliensis; assembly: GCF_002982315.1. Classification (GTDB taxonomy): domain Bacteria; phylum Actinomycetota; class Actinomycetes; order Actinomycetales; family Microbacteriaceae; genus Leucobacter; species Leucobacter massiliensis. The sequence goes on from NZ_MWZD01000017.1 coordinate 688,435, forward strand.
CGTCGCGATCGCGCGGGCCATCGCCTATCAGCCCGAGGTGCTGCTCATGGACGAGCCCTTCGCCGCCGTCGACGCGCAGACCCGCGCCGACCTCGAGGATCTGCTGCGCAGGGTCCGCGAGCGCCTCGGCGTGACCGTGCTCTTCGTCACCCACGACATCGACGAGTCGGTGTACCTGGGATCCCGGGTCATCATCCTCTCCTCCTCGCCGACGGTGATCCAGGAGGACGTGGTGGTCGACCTGCCCGAGCAGCGCGACCAGCTCGAGACGCGCGCGCTGCCGCGCTTCACCGAGCTGCGGCACCACGTGTACGAGCAGATCCAGCTCGCCAAGCGCGGCGTCCGGCCCGACGGCGCGGCCGCCGGCTGAGGCGTGGACCGTACCGTATCCCGCGAACGCCCCGAGCTCACGCCCGGGCTGCTCGCCGCGCTCGGCCTCGTGGGCGCCGCGGGCGCCGTCTCCACGGACCTCTACCTGCCGGCCTTCCCCGCTCTCCAGGCGGACTTCGACGCGACGCCGGCGGCGGTGCAGCTGACGCTCACCGCCTACCTCCTCGGCTCGGCGCTCGGGCAGCTGGCCATCGGCACCGTGTCCGACGCGCTGGGGCGGCGGCGGACCCTGCTTCTCGCGCTCGGCGTCTTCACCGCGACCGGCTTCGCGGCGGCCGCCGCGCCGTCCCTCGGCTGGCTGCTCGCGCTGCGGGCACTGCAGGGGCTCTCGGGTTCCGCGGGCGCTGCGCTCTCGCGGGCGGTCGTGGCGGATCTGGCTTCGGGGGAGCGGGCCGTCCGTGGGGTAAGCGCGCTCATCGCGATGATGGGCCTGGGCCCGGTGGTCGCGAGCCCGCTCGGTGCGCTGCTCGCCTCCTGGGGCGGCTGGCGCGCAGCGCTGCTCGGGCTCGCCGTCATCGCCGCGGCCATGTTCGCGGTCGCGCTGTTCGCGATCCCCGAGTCGCTGCCGCGCGCGAGCCGCCATCCCGCGAGCGCCCGCCGCCTGCTCGGCAATCTCGGCCGGCTCGCCCGCGACGGCGCCTTCCTCGCCTACGTGCTCGCCTTCGCCTTCGCCTACGGCGCGCTGATGGTCTACATCGGCTCCTCCTCCTTCATCGTGCAGCGGGTCCTCGGGGCCTCGCCCTTCGCCTACGCGCTGAGCTTCTCGCTGGGCTCCATCGCCTTCGTGACGGGCGCCTGGCTCAACGGCCGGATCGCGCGCCGTCTCGGCGCGCACGGCGCCCTCCGGCTCGCCCAGCTCGCCGCGGGCGGCGCGGCCTGCGCACTGCTCGTGCTCGCGCTCGCGGGCGCGCTCGACGGGCCGGGCGCCCTGTGGGCCTGGGCGCCGCTCGTGTGCGTGTTCACGGCGGGCTGCGCGGCCGCGATGTCCGACGGCTCCGCGCTGACGCTGGGGCGTGCGGCCTTTGCGGCGGGCGGGGGGTCGGCCGCCCTCGGACTGGTGCAGTTTTCGGTGGGGGCGGCGGCCTCGCCGCTGGGCGGCCTGTGGGGCGTGGACACGGCCGTGCCGGCGGCGGCCGGCATGGTGGCGCTTACGGCGCTCGGCGCCGTGGCCGCCGCTCTCGGCGGCGCCCGCGAGCGCCGGTCCCCGCCCGCCGGAGCCGCGGCCCGGGCCCCCGGCGCCCCGCGCGGCGGAGCCTGACAGGGCGCCGGGGGTGGGTTAGGCTGGCCGCGTGAACACGGGCTCCGGTGCGCGCCCGGCGCCGGAGACGACCGCGCTGTTGCCGTCGGACGGGTGGTGAGTGCCGCATGAACTGGTCCCTGCTGCTGGTGCTGGTGCTGCTGGGCGCCGCGACGGTGATGTTCGCCATGCACCGGCCCCGCATGGACGTCGTTGCGGTGCTCATGCTGGCGCTGCTGCCGCTGACCGGGGTGCTCAGCGTCGCCGACACGCTCGCGGGGTTCGCCGATCCCAACGTCGTGCTCATCGCCGCACTGTTCGTGATCGGCGAGGCGCTCTCGCGCACCGGCATCACGTATCGCCTGGGGGACCGGATCGCGGGCTTCGCGGGGACGAGCACCGCCCGGCTGATCGTCCTGCTGATGGTGGCCGTCGCCGCGCTGGGGGCCGTGATGAGCAGCACGGGGGTCGTGGCGATCTTCATCCCGGTCGTGCTCAGCATCTGCCGCCGGATGGGCGTCTCGCCGCGGCAGCTCATGATGCCGCTCAGCATGGCGGCGCTGATCAGCGGCATGCTCAGCCTGATCGCCACGGCCCCCAACCTGGTCGTCGACGCGGAGCTCGCGCGCGCCGGTCACGGCGGCTTCGGCTTCTTCACGATCACCCCCTTCGGCCTGATCGTCCTCGTGCTCGGGATCGGCTACATGCTCTTCGCGCGCCGCTGGCTCGCCGGGCCGGGCGCGGCGGAGGGGACGTCGCCGCCCGGTGCGCCCGGCTCGCGCGGTTTCGCCGAGCTCATCGCCGACTACCGTCTCGACGATCGCGACCGGCGCCTGCGGATCGCCCGCGGCTCGCCGCTCGCGGGTGCGCGGCTGGCGGAGGCGGCGCTCGGCTCCGGGGTGATCGTGCTGGCAGTGGAGCGTCGCGGCCTGCTCGGCCGAGGGGGGAGGATCGTTCCGGCGGAGCCGGGCCTCGCGCTGCGCCGCGGGGATGTGCTGCTCGTGCATCTCGCCCACACGCTGCCGGGAGAGGATGAGACGTGGGGCCGGGTCGGGCTGGAACGGCTGCCGCTCGCGGGCAGTCTGCTCGACGAGCGATCGCGGGAGACGGGCCTGGCGGAGCTGATGCTCGCCCCCGCCTCGCCGCTGCTCGGGCGCACCGTCGCGGAGCTCGGCCTCGACGCAGACGCGGGCGTCGAGGTGATCGGCCTGCGTCGCGGAGGCCGCGCGGTCCCCGGGCCGCTCGCGCGCGAACGCGTCGGGCTCGGCGACACGGTGCTCGTGCTGGGGCCGTGGCCGCGCGTGCGCCGGCTCGGCGCCCGGGGCGGCTCCTTCGTCGCCCTCGAGCTGCCGGGGGAGGCGGAGCAGAGTGCTCCGGCGGCCCATCGGGCTCCCGCGGCGCTCACCGTGCTCGCCCTCATGGTCGCGGCGATGGCTTCGGGGGTGGTGCCCAATGTGGTGGCCGCGCTCGCCGCCTGCCTGCTGCTGGGCCTGCTCGGCTGCATCGACATGGCCTCCGCCTACCGGTCGATCCACTGGCCGACCCTGCTGGTGATCGTGGGCATGCTGCCCTTCGCGACGGCGCTCAAGCAGACGGGCGGCATCGAGCTCGCCGTGCGGGGCCTGCTCGGGGCCTTCGGCTCCGCCGCGCCGCCCGTGGTGCTCGCGGTCCTCTTCGCCGCGACGGCGCTGATCGGGCTGTTCATCTCGAACACGGCGACGGCGGTGCTGATGGCGCCGGTGGCGATCGGCCTGGCCGAGCAGCTGGGGGCATCGCCCGCGCCCTTCGCGATGACCGTGGCGCTGGCGGCGTCGACCGCCTTCGCCTCGCCGGTCGCCTCTCCGGTGAACACGCTCGTGCTCGGCCCGGGCGGCTACCGCTTCGCCGATTTCGCGCGCGTGGGCGCTCCGTTCACGCTGGTCGTGCTGCTCGTCGCGGTGCTCGCGGTGCCGTGGCTGCTGCCCTTCGGCGGCTGAGCGGGTGAGCTCCCGCGCATCCGCGCGCCTGCGGTTCGGCCTGGCCGCGGCTTCGGCTCCCGCGAGGGCGCGCACCGGTGCCCGGGAGGAGTGCGCGGGGTGCGCTTGCGGAGCGACCGTCGCTCACCTATAGTTCTCTAGTGTTCTAGAAGAGCGGGTTCGAGGGAGAACGATGAGCACGAGAATGAGGCGCCGCCTCGCACAGCTGGAGTCCGAGCGCCGGGGGATGCTCATGGGCTTCCTCCCCGCCGGCTTCCCCGAGCCCGACGCCTTCCGCGCGGTCGCCCAGGCGGCCTTCGGTGCGGGCCTCGACGCCCTCGAGGTGAGCATGCCCGGCCCCGCGCCCGAGCTCGACGGGCCCCTCATCCAGGCCGCGGCGGAGCGCGCCTCCGCCCATCTCGACGGCATCCCCGCAGCCCTCCGGCTCGCGGCGAGCAGCCGCTCCGAGGACGCGGACACGATCGTCGCGCTCGCCTACGCCTCGACCTTCGCGCACATCGGTCCCGAGGCCTTCTTCGACGAGCTCGTCGCCGCCGACATCGACGCGTACCTGCTGCCGCAGCACCCGATGCGCGAGCAGCTCGCCCTCGGCGAGCGCGCCCGCGCCCGCGGCATCGAGCCGGTCCTCTTCCTGTATCTCCAGGAGGACCTCGAGCTGCTGGCCGCGAGCCCGATCGAGGAGCCCGTCATCTACCTGCAGTCGGCCGATCTGCGCACCGGCGGGGCCTTCAACCCCGAGAAGGCGGCCGAGCGCCTCGCCGAGCTCGCCGAGGCGCTGGGCGAGCGGCGCTACTTCGTGTGCGTCGGCTTCGGCGTGCGCGGACCCGAGGAGGTCGAGGCGCTCATGGCGACCGGCGCCAACGGCGCCATCATCGGCACGCAGCTCGTGCGCGCCGCCGACGAGGGGCCCGACGCGGTGACGGCGCTGGTCGACAGCGTCGCCCCCGCCCTCGTCGGCCGCACGCTGCGCGGAGCCGAGGAGGTGATCCGGTGACCGCCGCCTGGACCCCCCAGCGCATCTCGTTCAGCCGCAACGACGGGCTGCCGAAGTACGTCGCGATCGCGCGGGCCATCACGCTGGCGATCACGGACGGGGAGCTCACGGCCGGCCAGACGCTCCCCTCCCAGAAGGAGCTCGCCGAGAGCTTCGGCGTGACCGTGATGACGGTGCGCCAGGCGATCCAGCTGCTCACCGAACAGGAGCTGCTCACCACCGAACAGGGCAAGGGCACCTACGTGCGCGGCGCCCAGTTCAGGCTTCCCCTCGGCCGGCTCGCGAGCCTGGCCGCGGAGGTCGAGGCGAGCGGGCGCACCCTGAGCACCGAGGTGCTCGGCTTCGCCCCCATCGAGATCTCGCCGATCGAGCAGCAGCGCATGGGCCTCGACGCGCCCGAGGCCGTCGAGCTGATCCGCCTGCGCTTCGTCGACGGCGTGCCCTTCATCCTGCAGACCTCGCTCCTGCCGCCCGCGCTCGCCGCCGCCCTCGATCCGGCCGCGCTCGCCGAGCGCTCGCTCTACGAGATGCTGGAGACGACGCACGGGATCCGGGTCGAGCGCGCGAGCGAGACGGTGCAGGCGACCAGCCTCGACGCCGAGTCGGCCCGGCTCCTCGGCCGCCGCGCCGGCGAGCCCGCCCTGCTCTCCTCGCGCCTCACCTTCAGCGCCGACGGCGTGCCCGTCACCGACGACCGTGCGCTGACGGCCGGCGACGCGGTCGTGGTCTCCGCCGAGCGGCACGCCAACCACGGCGGCATGTCCCTGCAGCTGTCGAGCGACGCCGAAGCGCTCGCCGACAGCTCGCTCCCCTTCATGCGCGGCGGCCGCTGAGCGGCCAGAAGACAGGAGATGACGATGACGTCACCGCACGACGCCCCCGCCGTGCTCGCCACCCGGGGGATCAGCAAGGACTACGGCCCCGTGCGGGTCGTGTCCGACATCACCCTCGAGTTCCGGCCGGGCAGCATCCACGCCCTGCTCGGCGAGAACGGCGCGGGCAAGTCCACCCTCATCAAGATGCTCTCCGGCGTGATCGCCCCGAGCGCCGGTCGCGTGCTCGTCGACGGCGAACCACGGCAGCTGCGTTCGGTGCGGGACGGCCAGGCGCTCGGCGTGGTCGCGCTGCCGCAGGAGCTGAGCCTCGTGCCCGGTCTCGCCGCGGCCGAGAACATCTACCTGGGCATGCGCCGCGACGGGGCGCGCGGGCTGGTGCACCGCCGCCGGCTCGACCGCGACGCCGCAGCCCAGCTCGAGCGCCTCGGCCAGCGCATCCCGCTCGACACGCCCGTCGGCGAGCTCTCCGCGGTGCAGCAGACCATGATCGCCCTCGCCCGCGCCCTCGCGCGGGACGCCCGGGTGCTGATCCTCGACGAGCCGACCGCCGCGCTCACCGACACCGAGACGGAACAGCTCTTCGCCGTGCTGCGGGCGCTGCGCGACGCGGGCACCGCGATCATCTACGTCTCGCACCGGCTGGAGGAGGTCTTCGCCCTCGCCGACACGGCCACGGTCATGCGCAACGGCCGCCACGTGTGGACGAAGCCAATCGGCGAGACCGACACCGACGACGTGGTCGCGGCGATGATCGGCCGCGAGCACGGCCAGGTGTACCCGCCGCGGGCCGAGGCCCCCGGGGAGCCGGTGCTCGAGGTCGAGGAGCTGCGTGGTCACACCCTGAAGGGCGTCAGCATCGCCGCCGCAGCCGGCCGGGTGCTCGGCATCGCCGGGCTCGCCGGATCGGGCCGCAGCGAACTGCTGAAGATCATCGCCGGCGCGGAGCGCGCGCAGGGCGGCGCCGTGCGGCTCGCCGGAGCGGACGTGACGCGGGCCTCGCTGACCGCGGCCATGGATGCCGGGATCGCCCTGGTGCCCGAGGAGCGGCGCAGCCAGGGGCTCGTCATGGGCGACACGATCCAGTCCAACATCGCGCTCGCCAACCTCCGCGCCCTGAGCACCCTCGGCGTCATGCGCGCGGCCCGCGAGCGGGCGACCGCCGAGCGCCGTGCCGCGGAGCTCCGCATCAAGGCGACCTCGATCCGGCAGCCGGTCGACGAGCTGTCGGGCGGCAATCAGCAGAAGGTGGTGCTCGCGAAATATCTCGAACGTGCTCCCCGGGTGCTGCTGCTCGACGAGCCGACGCGCGGGATCGACATCGGCACCAAGGCCGAGATCTACCAGCTGATCCGCCGCCTCGCCGAGGCCGGCGTCGCCGTGATCGTGGTCTCGAGCGAGATCCCCGAGCTGATCGGCCTCGCCGACGAGATCGCGGTGCTGCACGAGGGCCGGCTCGCGGGAACCGTGCCGGCCGCCGAATCCACGGAAGAATCCATCCTCCACCTCTGCTACAGGAAGACCGCATGAACACTCCGACCGAGACCGCAGCGGCAGCGCAGCCGCGCCGCGCCGCGCTGCCCGCCCGCCTCGCCTCCTACGGCACGCTCATCGGCCTGCTCGGCCTGATCGTGCTGTTCGCGGCGCTGAAACCCCAGGTGTTCTTCACGCCGATCAACTTCACGAACATCCTCGAGCAGATCGCGATCCTCGCGATGATCGCCGCCGTGCAGACCGTGGTGATGGTGGTCGGCGACTTCGACCTCTCCGTGGGGTCCCTGGCGAGCCTCACGGGCGTCATCACCGCCCAGCTCCTCGTCGGCGGGACGCACCCCGCCCTCGCCGTGCTCATCGCGCTCGCCGCCGGAGCCATCGCCGGCGCGATCAACGGCTTCCTCGTCGCGTACCTCGGCCTCTCCGCCTTCATCGCCACGCTCGCGACCATGACCTCCTTCTCCGGCCTCGCGCTGCTGCTGTCGAGCGGCACGACCGTCTTCGGCCTGCCCGAGGGCTTCGTGTGGCTCGGGCAGGGGCGCCTCGCCGGGGTGCCCGTGCCGGTCGTCCTCGCCGTCGTCCTCGCCCTCATCGTCTGGTTCGTCCTCTCGAAGACGGTGATCGGCCGCAGCTGGTACGCGGTCGGCGGCAACGCGGAGGCCGCGCGGCTCTCGGGCGTGAAGACCCGCTTCGTGCGGTTCTCCGCGTTCCTCGTCTCGGGCTGCGGCGCCGCGCTCGCGGGGGTCGTGCTGACCGCACGCCTCGCCTCCGCGCACCCCGCGGCAGCGGACCCCTTCATGCTGTCGTCGATCGCCGCGGTGTTCCTCGGCATCACGCTCTCCCGCGCGGGCCAGCCGACGATCGGCGGCACCGTCGTCGGCCTCGGGATCGTCGGCGTGCTGAGCAACGGCCTCAACATCATGCAGGTCAACAGCTACGTGCAGCAGATCCTCACGGGCCTCATCATCGTGCTCGCCGTGAGCCTCAGCCGCCTGAGCCGGAAGCGCCGCTGAGATGACCGTGCTCGCCGGCCTCGACTTCGGCACCTCCAGCGTCAAGCTCGTCGTCGCGCACCCCGACGGGACGGTGCTCGCGCGGGCACAGGCCGCCTACCCGACGCAGGCGGGCCCGGACGGCGCCGCCGAGCAGCGGGCCGGGGACTGGTGGGAGGCCGCCGCCGAGGCGATCGCGGAGAGCGGTCTCGGCGCGCGGATCGACGCGGTGGGCCTCACGGGCCAGATGCAGGATCTGATCCCCGTGGCGGCGGGGGCGGCGCTGCGGCCGGTGATGCTCTACTCCGACACCCGCGCGACGGCGCAGCACGAGCGCCTGCGGGCCGCACTGGCGGACTGGGAGCGGCTGAGCGGCAACCAGCAGGACGCGTCGAACGTCGCCGCGAAGATCGCCTGGCTCGCGGAGCACGAGCCGGAGACGCTGGCCGCCGCCGAGCAGCTGCTGCTCGGCGCGCCCGGCTACGTCGGCTGGCGCGCGACCGGTGTCGCGGCCTGCGATCTCGTGACCGCCTCGACGACGGGCCTGCTCGACGTGCACGCCCGCGGCTGGAGCCCGGAGGTCGCACGCGCCGCCGGTGCCCGGGCCGAGCAGCTGCCGCGCCTCGTCGGCGTGACGGCGGGCGACGCGCGGCTCGGGCCGCTGCACGCCGAGGCGGCGGCGGAGCTCGGACTGCGCCCCGGCATCCCCGTGGTCCACGCCCTCGGCGACGCCGGCTCGGCCACCGACGGCCTCGTGGGCAGCGAGCCGGGCGACGCCTACCTGTACCTCGGCACGACGGGGTGGCTCGCCGCGGTCACGGAGGCCGAGCCGGCCGCTGAGGCCTCCCCGATCCACTCGCTCGTGCTGCCCGGCTGGGAAGCGCGGCTGCGCATCGGCGCGGTGCAGGCGGCGGGCTCCGCCGCCGACTGGTCGCGCCGCACCTTCCTGCCGGGCCTCGACTTCGCGGCGGTGGAGGCCCTCGCGGCGCCCAGGCTCGACGAGCCGGGAGCCCTGGCGGTGCGCCCGCTCGCGCTGCCGGGTCTCGCCGGAGAGCGCACGCCGGTGCGCGACCCCGAGTTCCGCGGCGCCTTCGTGGGCGTCCGGGAGGGAACGCAAGCGGTGGACTTCCACCTCGCCGTGCTCACCGGCGTCGCCCTCGGCTTGCGGCACGTCGCCGACGAACTCGGCATCCGTCAGCGGCGGATCCCGCTCATCGGGGGCGCCTCCGCGAGCCCGGCGTGGCGCCGCATCCTCGCCGACGTCTTCGACGCGACCGTGGTGACGCGGGAGGCCGAGGATCCCGGATCGCACTCGGCGCTGCGCGCGGTCGCCGCGGCGCTCGGGATCCCGAACTCCCTCGCCCCGCGCTTCGCAGCGGGCCCCGAGGACGTCGAGACGGCCCCCTCCGAGGCCCGGACGGGCTACGCTCGCCTGGTCGGCATCCATCGCGCCCTCTACGACGGCCTCGCCCCCACCTTCCACCGGCTCGCCCGAGTCGAGTGAGCCGCACCCCCCACCATCGCTTACGAAAGGCACGCACCATGCACAAGACCAGAACCCTCGCCGCGCTGGGAGTGCTCGCCGCGGCGAGCATGCTCCTCGCCGCCTGCTCCGGCGGTTCCACCCCCGAGGGCGGTGCCGGCGACGATGACGCGCTGACGGTCGCCGTCGTCACTCCCTACCTGGGCAACGCCTCGACGAAGGAGGTCATCGACCTCTTCACCGAGGACGCCGAGGCCCGCGGCTGGCAGGTCAGCGTCGAGGACACCGCCGGCGACATGAACAAGCTCAACAGCGCGTTCCAGAACGCCGCGGCCCAGCAGCCCGACGCCATCGTGCTCGGCATGGGGGATCCCACCCAGGTCTCGCTCGGGCTGAAGTCGGCCGCGGACGCCGGCGTCCCCGTGTTCGCGATCGATGCCGCCGAGGCCGACGGCATCGCCGCGAACGTGACGAGCGACAACACCGACCTCGGCGAGCAGAGCGCGCAGGCGCTCATCGACGCCATGGGCGGCACGGGCTCGATCGTCATGCTCACCCACGACCCCCACCCCGGCGTGAAGGCGCGTGCGGCAGGCGCCCGTCCCGTGTTCGAGGAGGCCGGGATCACGATCCTCGAGTCGAAGCACGTCGAGGTGCCGGGCCCCGTGGACGATGCCCGCAAGTCGGTGCAGGACATCATGTCGGCGCAGGGCGACCGGGTCACGGGCATCTGGGGCGGCTGGGACGAGCCCGCGCTCGGCGCCACGCAGGCGCTCGATGCCGCGAAGATCACCGGCGTGCCCGTGGTCGGCATCGACGGCCAGGACTTCGCGCTCGCGGAGATCGCGAAGGGCGGTCCCTTCACCGCCACCGTGAAGCAGGACTGGGCCGGGATCGCCCAGAAGACCGTCGAGCTGATCGCCGAGAACGCCGCGGGCAACGCCCCCGAGCAGAGCCAGTACGAGCTGCCCGGCACGCTCGTCACGCAGGACACCGTCGCCGAGCAAGACTGATCGACCGCGGGCGGGCGCCCTCCGGGAACGCCCGCCCGCGCCCTCCCGTGAGCGTCCGCCCGCCCCCGGGTCACCGTCCTCGCCGCCCCCTGCGGCGGACCCGCCGTCCGCGAGCTCGGCGGCGTGGCGCAGGGCCCAGTCGATTCTCGCCAGCGCGGTGATCGCGGCGGCGCCCGCGGAACCCGGTGCGGGCCCCTCCGGGGACCGCAGGGCGAGCAGCACGCGAGGCTCCTCGGGCGCCGGCGGCGGCGCCGGCCCGCCCGTGCCCAGCGCGGCCCGCGCGGCCTCCGCCGAGCGCTCGACGATCCGGATCGCCTCCGCCACCGTGCGGGACGACGCGGCCGGTGGTCCCGCGCCGTGGGGGCCGGGTGACTCCGTGAGCAGCCGCACCGACTGCACGAGCCGCGCAGAGGCGCGCGTCGCCACGTGCATCAGGTGGACGGCCTGGCTCTCACGCCGCGAATTGCGCAGCAGGAAGGCCGCGGACATGCCCGACACGGCTCGGTCGATCTCGGTCTGCCGCGCCTCCAGATCGTGCAGGGCGGCCGGCGGCGCCGGCGCGGTTGCGGGGGAGGCGGGGGAGGCGAGCGTCGCGGCGGCGGCGTCCAGCAGCGCGCGCAGCGCGTCGAAGTAGCCCTCGGCCTGCGCTACGAGCGCGGGGCGCGAGCTCGAGGAGAGGACGAGGTACGCCGAGAGCACGCCGATCACGGCACCGGCGAGCGTCTCCGCCAGGCGCAGGCCGAGCAGATCGGGGTTCAGGATCCCGAGCATGCGGTACATCGTGGTGACGCAGAGAGCCGAGTAGAGGTAGTTCACCGGCCCGAGGTAGAGCATGCCGAAGACCGCGAGCAGCGCGATCAGCAGCTGCGCCCAGGTGGTGTGCCCGGTGAGCGCGACCGCGACGGTGCCGAGCGCGATCCCGCCCAGGGTGCCGGTGACCCTGCGGACGGCGCGGGTGAGGATCCCGTCCCGCGTGGTCGCCCCGATGAAGAGCACGAAGGCGGTCATCACGGCCCAGTACCAGCGGCTCGCGGAGATCGCCTGGCCCGCCGCGCTCGCGAGCGCGGCGGCGGACATCGCCTGCACCGCCATGCGGCTCGGCACGGACCAGTCGCGCCAGGACCGCGGGCCCCGCGGGGCGGCAGCCGGCGTGGCGGTGTCGGGGCGCGCTGCTGCGGGCGGGGAGGCTGCGGACGGAGCGGACGGCGCCGCGGACGGAGCGTGCGCCCCGGCCCCCTCCGTGCCCGCGCCCGAGTCCGAGCCAGAGTCCGCGCCCTCCTGGCCCGCCGTGCTCGTGCCGTCCCCCTCGCGAACCGCCGCTTCGGCAGCCTCCCGGGAGGGGTCGATCGCACGCAGCCGTGCGTGGGTGAGGACCGCCCGCGCGAGCAGGTACGCCGCCGGATCCGCGGCGGCGGGCAGCCCGCCCGGAGCCGGCGACTCCGCCGGATCCACGATCCGCCCCGCCCACTCGACGGCTGCCGCGATCCGGCTCGGGTCCGCGCGCCTCGCGAGCACCGACTGCAGCTGCCCGATCGCGGCCGCCGTCTCGTCGCACCGTCGGCCGGGCTGACGCGCCCTGAGGAGCGCGTAGCACGCCTCCTCGGTGTCGAGCCTGGCGTCGAGGACCCGCGTCTCCAGGGTGTCCGCGCGGCGCCCGATCACCCGCTCCGTCCGGTTCCGCGTCTGCCAGCGGGTGATCGCCTGCCCCACCTCGTCGAGCCGGGCGAGCGGCGCGTGGATCGCCCCCGGACGATCCGCCTGCGCGGCCGTGACGAGCGCCGCCAGCGAGGCCGCCCGCAGCTCCCGCAGCAGCACGCGCAGCTCACGCCTGGGGCGCCGCGCAAGCAGCAGGACGCGTACCAGCAGCTGCGCCGCGATCGCGCCGGCGGCGATGAGCAGGAACACCCCGAGCGCCTGGCCCTCAGGTCGCATGAACAGCGTGAAGAAGAAGGCGATGAAGGCGATCATGCCCAGGGAGCTCGCCCGCGGACCGTAGCGGCGCACCCAGACCGCGACGCCGGACATCGCGATGAAGCCGATGACCGCCAGTGGCTGGACGCCGTCGGCGGCGACGGCGAGGAGGATCGCCGCGAGCGCAGTGGGCAGCAGGAGCGCGGTCGTGACGAGCCGCGCGAGCGGAGCCGGATCCCGCACCGCCCTGCCGGCCAGCATCGACAGGAACACCGACATCGACAGCATCCCCGGATGCGCGTGGAAGCGCTCCACGATCACCCATCCGAGGAGGACGCTGCCGAGCACGCCGCCGGTGATCGCCGTCGCCGAGACCAGCCGCTCCCGCCCCGGGTCTCGCGCGGCGAGCAGCCGGGTCAGTCGCGTCCCCGGTGACCCCACACGGCAAGCGTACCGAGGCCGCGGGCGGATGCGGAGGGGGGTTGCAGCAGGCCGCCCCATCCGCTCCCGTTCAGGCGTACTTCAGCATCGCCGCCCGGGTCTCGGCGAGCACCGCCTCGACGTCGCCGACCATGCCCGGGTGGGTGAAGGCGAAGCGGTCGCCGCCGCGCACCGCGCGCAGCACGATCGCGCCCGCATCCTCCGGCTGCACCCACATACGCTCGTCGGTGATCTTCTCCGCGATGTCGAAGTCCACGAGGCCGGATTCACCGGCGTCCTCCGGCCGGCTGCGCAAGCTGTTGCGGATGTTCGTGCGCACCGCTCCCGGGTGGAGCACGGTCACGCCCACCCGGTGACCCCCGGCCTCCAGCTCCTGGGCGATCGTCAGGCTGAGGCCCTCGACGGCGGCCTTGCTCGCGACGTAGGGCGCATAGCCCGGCGGCGTGAAGAAGCGCGACATCGAGGCGGTGTTGACGATCCAGCCCCCGTGCTCGTTGGCGATCAGCTGAGGCAGGAAGGCGTGCACCCCGTGGATGACGCCCATCAGATTGACGTCGAGGATCCAGCGCCAGTCCGCGAGCGTCAAGCCGGTGAGCGGCGCCTTGGGCCCGACCCCCGCGTTGTTGACGAGCAGGTCCACGCGACCGTGCTCTTCGACGACGTGGCGGGCCAGCGCGGCGACGCTCTCCGCATCGGCGACATCGGTGCGGAACGTCCCGAAGCCCCCCTCGCGAGCGGCGCCGAGCGCGGCCTCGTCGCGGTCCGCGACGACGACCGTCGCCCCCGCCCCGCGGAAGGCCTCGGCGATGCCCCTCCCGATCCCACTCGCGCCGCCGGTCACGACGGCGACGCGGCCGTCCCAGTCCTGGATCCCCTCCATCGGGTCCTCCGTTCTGTCGCTCCTCGCCCCAGTCTCTCGCGGCCGGGGCTCCGCCGTCCGCCGGCGTCTCAAGCTGATAGCTCGGGTCTTCGGAGCGCGTTCCTAGCGTGGAGGGGCACACTCGCCCGATCGCGTCCGCGGTCGGGCCGCACGACAGCGAAGGGGCGTATGAGATGCACATCGGTTTGAACTTCGGCTTCGGCAAGGTCGACCCGGAGGTCTCGGATCACGAGGTCTACCGGAGCGAGACGGAGCTCGCGGTCCTCGGCGAGGAGCTCGGCTACGACAGCGTCTGGGCGGTCGAGCATCATTTCAGCGACTACTCCTTCTGCCCCGACAACCTCGTCTGGCTGGCCAATGTCGCTGCCCGCACGAAGACCATCAAGCTCGGCACCGGCGCCGTGATCCTCCCGTGGCACACGCAGCCCGTGCGCGTCGCCGAGAAGCTGCTGATGGTCGATCACCTCTCGGAGGGGCGCGTGCTCTTCGGCATGGGCCGGGGGCTCTCGCGGCAGGAGTTCGTGCCGTTCGGGATCCCGCTCGAGGAGACGCGCGAACGCTTCGACGAGTCCTCGAAGATGATCCTCGAGGCGATCGAGACCGGCACCATGTCCGGTGACGGGCCCTACTTCCCCATGCCGCCGACCACGGTGCGCCCCGGCCCGCTGGCCTCGTGGCGGGACCGCATCTACACGGTGGCGGGCTCGCACGACTCGATGATCTCGGGGGTGAACAACCGGTGCCGGCTGATGTCGTTCATCCTGCGCCCCGTGGACAAGATGCTCCCCACCTTCCAGGCGTACCAGGACACCTACCGGGAGGTCTGGGGCGAGGAGGCGCCTCCCGTCTCGCTCAACGTCGCGATGTACTGCCACGAGGACGAGCGGACCGCGATCGACGGCATGTACGAGTACGTCGGCAGCTTCTTCGAGGCGAACGTCACGCACTACGAGATGGACGGCGTGCATTTCGCGAACACGAAGGGCTACGAGCGCTACGCCGACAATGCCGCCATCATCCGCGAGAAGGGCGTCAGCAAGGCGGGCAAGGACTACGCGGACGCCGCCCTCTACGGCACGCCGCAGATGATCCTCGACAAGCTGGTCTGGATCCAGGAGCAGATGGGGACTTTCGAGCTCGTGCTGCAGCCCTCCTTCGGCGGGATGAGCCATGAGGTCTCGCGGGCGAGCATCGAGCTCTTCGCGCGCGAGGTGATGCCGAAGTTCCGCCAGCACTACGCGGCCACCGCCGGCACGGGCGAACGGGCCGCCGCGGCCGTCTAGAGCTCGGGATCGAACACGATCACGAGATTCTCGCGCAGGCCGCCGGATGCCAGCATCCGGTGCGCCTGCGCGATCTCGTGCGGGGCGAAGCTCCGGAGCGGGCGCCTCAGATGCGGGCCGTGCAGCGCCTCGGCGAGCTGCGCACCCCGGTGCCACTCCTCCGGAACCGCCACGGGAGCGATCCGCACCCGGTCCTGCTCCTCGCCGCGCCAGCCGCGCAGCGTGACGAGCGTGCCGCCGTCCGCGACGGCGGGCAGCAGCGCGCCGTCGAGCACCGCCAGATCGGCGACCGCGTCGAGCGGCCCGCCGGCCGCGTCCAGCAGCAGGGCCGCCGGATCCGCTCCCGCTCCATCCGCCGCCGCAGCGCAGGCATCGGCCCCGAGCTCCAGCACCCGTTCCCGGTCCTCCGCCCGCGCGAGCGCCACGACGCGCATGCCGCGGGCCGCCGCGAGCGAGGTGAGCACCGTCCCGAGCGCACCCGCCGCCCCCACGACGCCGAGCGTCGCGCGGGGTCCGCGCCCCAGCTCGCGCAGCGCCTGGATCGCGGTGTGCGCGTTCATCGGCAGCGCGGCTGCGGTCACGAGATCGAGGTCATCGGGCACGGCGGCCAGGGTGTCGTCGGGCGCGACGAGCCGCGACTGGTAGCCGCCCCCGTAGCGGCTCGACGGCAGCGCCATCCCGATGACCCGCGTGCCCGGCCGCCACGTGCTCCCCGGCCCTGCCTGCTCCACCACGCCCGAGACGGCCATGCCGATCACGTGCGGCCCCGGCCCGTTCAGCGGGCGGGCCCCGCTGCGCGACACCAGATCGGTGGGGTGCACGCCCGACGCCGCCACGCGCAGCCGCACCTCTCCCGGCCCGGGATCGGGGGCCGGGGCCTGCTCCACCCGGAACACCTCCGGCCCGCCGGGCTCGTCGAATACGATCGCGGTTCGCTGGGTCATCGCGTGCTCCTCGCCGGCGGGTGATGGTCGTGCCAGTACTATTCTGTGGGCGCGATCGCCGAGGCGGGGGGGCCCGGGGTCCTGTCTCACGATGAGACGTCGAGCCGGAGGGGCGTCTCACTAGCCTGTTGACACGCCCTCAGGCGCGCACCCCGCCCGGTGCGGGCCTCGACGAATGCAAAGGAGCATCGAGGATGCACATCGGAGTGAACTTCGGCTTCGGCCGCTTCGACACGAGCGTTTCCGAATACGACGTGGTGCGCGGGGAGACGCGCCTCGCCGTGCTCTCCGAGGAGCTCGGCTACGACAGCGTCTGGGCCGTCGAGCACCACTTCACCGACTACTCCTTCATGCCAGACAACCTCCAGTGGCTGTCCTATATCGCGGCGAAGACGGAGCGCATCGGGCTCGGCACCGGCGCCGTGATCCTGCCCTGGAACGACCCGCTGCGCGTCGCCTCCAAGCTGCTGCTGCTCGACAACATGTCGGACGGGCGGGTGATCTTCGGCATGGGCCGCGGCGTCGCCCGCGTCGAGTTCGAGGGACTGCGCATCCCCGTCGGCGAGTCGCGCGAGCGGATGGACGAGATGATCCCCATGATCGTCGGCGCCCTCGAGACGGGCTTCATCGAGGGCGACGGCCCGCACTATCCGCAGCCGCGCCGCCAGCTCAAGCCCGGCCCCATCAAGAGCTTCGCCGACCGCATGTACACGGTCGCCGGCTCCGAGGATTCGATCATCGCCGCGGTGAAGAACCGCGTCAGCGTGATGTCGTTCATCCTCCGCCCCGTCGACAAGCTCGCGGAGACCTTCGACGTCTACAACCGGCTGTGGCGGGACAGCTACGACGACGAGCCGCAGCCCATCTGCATCAACGTGAACATGTACTGCCACGAGGACGCCGAGCTCGCCCGGGCGCGCATGTACGAGTACCTCGGCAACTTCTGGCAGCAGAACGTGGAGCACTACGAGTTCCTGGGCGGCCACTTCGCGACGCAGAAGGGCTACGAGCGCTACGCCGAGAAGGCTGCGTCGCTGCGCGAGCGGGGGGTCGAGCAGGCGGGTCGCGACTACGCCGACGCGGCGCTCTCGGGCACGCCCGAGCAGCTCATCGAGAAGCTGTCGTGGATCCAGGACGTGATGGGACGCTTCGAACTGGTGGTGGCGCCGTGTTTCGGCGGCATGCCGCACGCGATGGCGGAGGAGAGCCTGCGGCTGTTCGCCGAGCGGGTCGCCCCGGTGGTGCGTGAGCGCTACGACGCGCGCGTCGCCGCCGGCGAGAAGGCGCGCTGAGCATGGCCGGGCCGGAGATGGGCGAGGAGGTGCGGGTCGCGTCGACCCGGCTGGTGGAGAGCGGCGTCGAGATGACGGCGAGCGACGGCACCGTGCTGCGCTCCGTCGTGCACCGGATGGCGGATCGCGAGCAGGGCCCGGTCGCGCTGGTGCGCAACCCCTACGGGGAGCCGCTGACGCGGGGCCTGCCGATCTGGGCGCTCCTCGAGGCCGGCTTCGCGGTCGTGATCCAGGACTGCCGCGGCACCGCCGCCTCGGACGGCGAGTTCGTGCCCTTCGAGAACGAGGAGCGCGACACCGTCGAGGCGGTGGAGTGGTGCGCTGCCCTGCCCTACTCGAACGGCGTCGTCGTGATGTACGGGGCGTCCTACTCGGGCATGGTGCAGCTCGCCGCCGCGGTCAACCGGCCGGCGGGCCTGGCGGGGATCATCCCCGTGGTCGCCCCCGACGACTACCAGACCCGACTCGCCTACCGCGGCGGCGCATTCCAGCTGGGCCAGCTCACCGGCTGGTACACGATGAAGACCATCCAGAGCCTCCAGTACCGAGCCCAGCACGGTGAGCCGCTCGGCGAGCTCATGCCGCGCTTCGGCGCGCACGCCGCCGACCCCTGGGCCTCGGTCGGCTCGGGCGCGCTGATCGACGCGCCGGTGCTCAGCGAGGTGCTGCCGACGTGGCGGCGCTGGATCGAGCACGACACCACCGGCGACTACTGGCCCGCGCTGAGCTACCGGGACCGCCGCTCGCGGATCGCGGTCCCCGCCCTGCACATCGGCGGCTGGTTCGATCTCTTCCTGGGCGGGACCGTCGCGAACTTCGCCCATCTCGCCGAGCACGCCGCGACCCCCGAGGCGCGCGCGGGCCAGCGGCTGATCCTCGGACCCTGGCAGCACATCGACCAGAGCGGGGTCATCGGGGACCTCAGCTTCGGCGCGAGCGCCTCGGCGGCCGGGATCGGCCTCGAGCAGCGCGTCGCCGAGTTCGCCGCCGCGGCGGCGGCGGGCCGCGAGATCCCCGGTCCGCCGGTGCGGGTGTACGTGATGAACGCCGGACGCTGGCGCGAGGACACCCGGTGGCCGCTCACCGGCACCGCCTTCACCCCCTGGTATCTGCAGCCGGGCGGGGCGCTCGCCCCCGAGCCCGCGCCCGCCGACGGCGGCGAGTCGGGCTACGTGCACGATCCGGCCGACCCGGTGCCCATGCGCGGCGGCCAGTCCGGCATCTTCGCCGGCGGCGTCGACGGTGGCAGCGAGTGGGCTCCGGGCCCGCGGGACCAGCGCCCCCTCGACGACCGCGACGACGTGCTGCGCTTCGTGGGCGAGCCGCTCGAAGCCCCCGTCGAGGCCGTGGGCCCCGTGCGCGCGATCGTCTTCGCCGCGTCCACCGCGGAGGACACGGACTTCGTCGCGCGGCTCATCGACGTGCATCCCGACGGCCGCGCGATCGGGATCGTCGACGGCGTCGTCCGCGCGAAGTTCCGCAACGGCCAGAACCGGGCCGAGCCCGTCGAGCCCGGCCGGGTCTGCGAGTACGAGATCGACCTGTGGGCGACGGGCTGGCTGTTCCGTCCCGGCCACCGGATCCGCGTCGACGTCTGCTCCTCCAGCTTCCCCAACTGGGACGTGAACAGCGGCCGCTCCGGCAACCACGGCGAGATCGCCCCCTCGGAGCGGGTGCCGGCGACGCAGCGCATCCTGCACGACGCGGAGCATCCCTCGCGCATCATCCTCCCGCTGGTGCCCTCCCCGAGCTGAGCGCCCCTGCCCCGGAACCGTGGCGCTCGCCACCCATGAACTTCCCCCGCAGCACACATGACAAAGGAGTCTCCGATGAAGAAGAACACGCAACTGGCCGGATGGGCGAGCCTCCTCGCCGTCGCCGGCCTCGCCCTCAGCGGCTGCGCGGGCACGCCCACGGGCGGGAGCACCGGGGGCGGCGGCGCCTCTGGCGAGCTCGTGGGCGGCCCCGGGGTCGACGTCGACGCCAAGACGATCCGCATCGGCACCCTCGTGCCGGTGTCCGGCGTGTTCGCCGGGGCGATCACCAACATCGAGGGGATCGAGGCCGCCTTCCACCGCGCCACATCCGAGGGCGGCGCGCTGGAGGGCTGGACGGTGGAGGTCGTCAACCAGGACACGAAATACGACGCCGCGACCGCGATCCCCCTCTACGAGGGCATGAAGGACGACGTCGCGATGATCTCGATCGTGCTCGGCTCCACGATCATCGATGCGATGCTGCCCTCGATCGAGACCGACGGCGTGACGCTGATCCCCGGCGGCACGACCCCCAATCTGCAGTTCGCCGAGCACATCGTGCCGAGCCTGCCGATGACGAGCGCGCACGCCTCGAGCCTGATCCCCTACGCCATCGAGAACTACGACGTCGGCGACGCGACCTTCTGCTCCCTCACCGTCGAGGACACCCTGGGAGCGTACGTCGTCGAGAACTTCGAGTTCACGGTCGAGGAGCTCGGCCTCACGAAGGGCGTCGAGACCACCTTCGCGCCCAACACCGATCAGCTCACCGCGCAGATCACGGCCCTGAAGAACGGGAAGTGCGACGTCGTCATGACGGGCGGCACCGGCTCCTTCCTGCAGACCTTCGCCGTCCAGGCGGTGCAGCAGGACTACGCGCCGCTCGTGCTGGCCGGCAACTCCTCCTACAACGTCACCCTGGCGACCGGCCCGGGCGCCGACTGGCTGGCCGAGCACGCGATCATCTCCGTGCCGGGCGACGAGTGGCTCGGCACCGACGCGCCCGGACAGGCGATGATGATCGAGGACCTCACCGCCGTGAACCCCGACTTCGTGCCGACCGCGAATGCGCACCTCACCGGCTACGTCAACGGCATGCTCACGGCCGAGATCCTCGCCGCGGCGATCGACGCCGGTGATCTGAGCCGCGAGGGAATCGCGGCGGCGGCGGCCGGGATCGGCACCTGGGAGGACGAGCTCGGCCTGGCCGGGGGCGACGTGGTCGTCGGCGAGACCGCGGCCGGGAACGTGCCGCCGTCCAAGCTGTCCATGTTCCGCATCGACCCGGACGTGCCCACGGGGCTCGCGCTCGAACGCTACTACTACGAGTCCGAGGTCACGAACGACTACATCGAGTCCATCCGTCCGTAGCCGCCGGCGCGGGCGCCCGGCACCGACGCCGGGCGCCCGCCCCGCCGGCCCCGCCGGATCACCGGGAGGTTTCCATTGTCCACCGACGTCCCCGAGGGCACGCGCGAGCGGCCCCTCCTCGAACTGACGGATGTCTCCGTCACCTACTCCGGCGGCGCCGTGCAGGCGCTCCAGGGCATCGATCTCGTCGTGCGCCGCGGCCAGATCGTCGTGCTGCTCGGCGTCAACGGCGCCGGGAAGACCACCACGCTTTCCGCGATCTCGGGGCTGCTGCCCTACTCGGGCGGCTCGCTCGATTCCGGCGCCGTCCTCCTCGACGGCCAGGACCTGCGCGGCTCTACCCCCGCAGCGCGCGTGCAGCGCGGCATCTCGATGGTCATGGAGGGGCGCAGGGTCTTCCCCGATCTGACCGTCGAGGAGAACCTGATCGCCGGCGGCTTCAGCCGTGCGGCGGGGGAGACCCGGGAGACGCGGGAGCAGATGTACGGCATGTTCCCGATCCTCGCGGAGCGCCGTCGGCAGCTCGCCGGCCTCCTCTCGGGAGGTGAGCAGCAGATGCTCGCCATCGCCCGTGCGCTCATGCAACGGCCCACGCTGCTCATGCTCGACGAGCCCTCGCTCGGCCTGGCACCGCTCATCGTCGAGCGCATCCGCGAGCTCGTGGTCGAGATCAACGCCGGCGGCACGAGCGTGCTCCTCATCGAGCAGAACGCCGCGATGGCGCTCTCGATCGCCGACTACGCCTATGTGCTCGACGGCAAGACGATCGCGCAGCACGGCACCGGCGCCGAGTTGCTCGCCGACACCTCGGTCCAGGAGCTGTACCTCGGGATCGCGGGAGAGGGCCGCCGATCCTTCCGCGCCGCGCACGAGGCACGAGCCCGGGGAGGTGCGCGATGAGCGACATCCTGCTGACGGTCAGGGACGTGACGGTGCGCTTCGGCGGAGTGACGGCGGTGAGCGGGGTGAGCTTCGATGTCCGCCGCGGCGAGTTCTTCGCGATCATCGGTCCCAACGGGGCCGGGAAGACCACGCTCTTCAACTGCCTGAGCGGACTCGTGAAGTACTCGGGGGAGATCGACTTCGACGGCGCCCCGATCACCGGCCGCCGCACCGAGCAGATCGCCCGCCGCGGCATCGCCCGCACCTTCCAGAACCTCGGGCTCTTCGCGTCCATGACGGTGCTCGAGAACGTGCTCGTGGGTCGTGCCGCGAAGATCGACTCCGGTTTCCCCTCGGGCCTGCTCTGGTTCGGGCGGGCGCGCCGCGCCGACATCGACGCGCGCCAGCACGCCTACGAGGTGCTCGACGTGATGGGTCTGGCCGAGCTGGCCCACACGCCCATCGCGAGCCTCTCCTACGGCACTCGCAAGCGGATCGAGCTGGCGAAGGCGGCGGTGTCCTCGCCGCAGCTGCTGCTGCTCGACGAGCCCGTGGCCGGGCTCAACCACCGCGAGACGGAGGAGCTCGTGGGCTCCGTGCTCGCGCTGAAGGAGGCGATGGGCCTCACCATCGCGCTCATCGAGCACGACACCTTCCTCGTGATGGACGTCGCGGACCGGATCCTCGCCCTGAACTTCGGTGAGCCGATCGGCCTGGGAACCCCCAGCGAGATCCAGTCCGACCCCCGCGTCGTCGAAGCCTACCTCGGCAGCTCCGAGGGGGCGCGGGCCGCTGCCGCCCCGGCGGCCGGCGACGGACGCGGACCGGATGCGTCCGCCGAACTGCGAACGGGAGGCACCGCCTGATGGATACCTTCGTCCAGATCCTGATCTCCGGCATCGCGCTGGGCTTCCTCTACGCCCTCGTGTCGCTGAGCTTCGTGGTGCTGCTGAAGGCGACCGGGCACTTCAATCTGCTGCCCGGCTCCTTCGTGCTGCTGGGGGCCTACTCGCTCTACCAGCTCCACCAGAACATGGGCCTCAACTTCTGGCTCGCCCTGCTCCTCGCCATCGTCATCGTCGCCGCGCTCGGCCTCGTGATCCACACCCTCATCTTCCAGCGCATCGACCGCACCGCCGACCAGCACGCCGCGGGTCTCGCGATCCTGCTCGTGACGATCGGCGTGCTCAGCCTCAGCCAGGCGACCGCGGTGTCCAGCTGGGGAGCCGAGGTGCTCCTGCTCGGCGATCCTTGGGGGCTCAGCACCTTCCGGCCGGGCGGCATCAGCGTCTCCGCACGCGATGTGTGGGTGATCGGGCTCGGCCTGCTCGTGCTCGCGATCTTCTGGGTCGTGATGCAGCACACGCGCATCGGCATCGGCATGCGGGCGCTCGCGAGCGACCACCAGGCGGCGTTCGTGCAGGGCATCAGCCCCCGCCGGGTGGCCCCCTACGCCTGGCTCATGAGCTCCGGCGCGGCGGTCACCGCCGGCGTGCTGATGGCGACGGAGGCCGGAGGCGGGCTGCGGCCCACGCTCGACGTGGTGGCATTCACCGCCCTCCCCGCGCTCATCCTCGGCGGCATCCGGTCCCTGCCGGGCTGCGTGGCCGGCGGCCTCCTGCTCGGGATCGTGCAGCAGCTCGCCGCGGGCTACGCTCCCGCGAGCTTCGGACAGCACTTCGCGACGGTGCTGCCCTGGATCATCATGATCGTCGTGCTTCTCGTCCGCCCCAGTGGCCTCTTCGCCACACGAGAGTTCCGGAGGGCCTGACATGTCCCAGACCAGTTACGCGAGCACCGGCGCACTGCGCACGCAGGGCGCGTTCGACGCGCGGATCCGGCGGGAGGTCCGGCTCTTCCGGGGGCCCGTCACCCGCCTCGGGGCGCTGCTGCTCGTCGCGCTCGCGGTGGTGCTCCCGCTGAGCACCGCCGACTCCTTCCTGCTGTCCCTGGGGATCACGGTCGGGCTCTTCTCGATCGCCGCGATCGGCCTGAACGTGGTCAACGGCTACGCCGGGCAGATCAACATGGGGCAGCCGTTCTTCCTCGCGGTAGGCGCGTTCACCGCCGTCGGCTTCGGCTCGATCATGGACCTGCCGCTGCCCGTCTGGCTGCTCGCCGTCGTCATCGTCGGCGCGCTCGCCGGAGTGCTCGTGGCGCCCCTGGCCCTGCGCCTGAAAGGCGTCTACCAGATCGTGCTCAGCCTCGGCCTGATCTTCATCGGCCAGTACATCTTCGTGAACTGGAGCGATCTCACCGGCGGCGTGAGCGGTCGCAGGGCGCCCCTCAACCTCTCGCTCGGCGGCCTCGACTTCGCCGCCCTCCGGATCGGTGGCATGGAGTACAGCTACCACCAGGGGCTCTTCATGCTGGTGTGGCTCTTCGTGGCGCTCTGCATGCTCATCGTGCACCTGCTCATGAAGTCCCCGGCCGGCCGCGCCGTGGTCGCGCTGCGGGACTCGGAGCTGGCAGCCCGGGTCGCCGGGGTCAATCCGTCGCGGAGCATGGTGGGCGTCTTCGCCGTGTCGAGCGCGATGGGGGCGCTCGGCGGGGCCTTCTACGTTGCTCAGCTGCGATTCGTGAGCCCCGAGCAGTTCAACCTGGCGATGGGACTGAACTTCATCATCATCGTCACGGTCGGCGGCCTCGCCACGGCCTGGGGCCCCGTCCTGGGCAGCCTCGTGATCTGCTCCATCCCGGTGCTCGCGACGCGCTACGCGGACGTCATCCCCTTCTTGAAGGCGGACTCCTCGACTCCCGACGGCACGTGGGGCATCCCGGTCGGTCAGTTCCCCGTGGTGATCTACGGCCTGCTGCTGGTGCTCATCCTGATGTTCGAACCGCGCGGCCTCACCCACCTCATCGCCGTGGGATGCAGATCGATCTGGCGGAGGGTGCGGGGCCGGCCGCGGAACGGCTCGGGCGCACCGGCGGCCGGCGCCTAGAATCGAGGAGCCCGCAGACGATGGAGCGCGGGCGGCATCGTGTCCACGAGGGGGTAGACATGGGATCAACGGCACTGGCGACGGCCGCGCCGCCGGGGGTGACGCTGCGGTTCGACGCGGACCGGCGCAGGCGAGTCGCCGCGGAGCGCGAAGCGTTCCTGAGAGGCGGGCCGGATGCGGGGAGCCCGCGGAGGGCGACGGACCGGAGCATCATCTCCTCCGAGATCTTCAACTCCTGGCTGCGCTCCAGCGAGCTGGGCGTCGACCCCTCACGGGCGGAGGTGCCCAGCCTGGTGCCGGGCGCCTCCCGCGCGCGGCGACTCTCCGAGGCGGCGACGCCCGTGCTGCGGGCATTCGGCGAGCGCAGCCGCGGCTCCGAGGCCTGGGCGATGCTCCTGGATCGCGACTGCGTGCAGGTCGCCCCGACCGTCGGCGACGAGCAGCTGGTGCGCGCGGGGCTCGCGCGCGGCGGCGGCGTGGGCGCGACGTTCCGGGAGGCCCTCGTCGGCACGAACGGGGCGGGCATCTCGGCCGAGCGCCTCGAGAGCTTCCTGGTCGTGGGCGAGGAACACTACCGCGAGGCGGAGCAGGGGCTCGTCACGGTCGGCGCCCCGCTCCGGGACCCTTTCGGCCGTCTCACCGGCTTCCTGGTGATGTGCCAGCGCGTGCGCATGTCGAACCACCTGATCGTGCCCTACACCCAGAGCATCGCGGACGCCGTCGAGGAGCGGCTGACCGAGGCCGTCGACGCCGACGAGCGCGCGCTGTTCGAGGCCTTCTCGCGGCACTCCCGGCGGCCCTCCCTGCCGGTGCTCGGCGTCAGCGAGCAGCTGTTCGTCGCCAACAACGCCGCCCAGCAGCTCGCGCGCGGCCAGGCGGACGGTGAGGCGCTGCGGGCCACTGCCCTCGACGCCGTGCGCGAGGGCGCCACGCGCACGGTGCGCGTCTCCCTCGGCGGCGAGGAGTTCCGTGCGCACTGCCGTTCCGTGGAACTCTCGCGGGGCCGCTTCGGCGCCGTCGTCTCCCTCCGCCGCGCCGCCCGCGCCGCCCGGGAAGGCGCACCGGGCGGCCCCGCAGGGGGCTCCGGTGCCGCGGACCCGGGTTCCGCCACCCCGGCCGACCCGGTCGAGCGGGCCGTGGCGCTCGGGCTCCCCGCCCTGGTCACGGGCGAGCGGGGCTGCGGGCGGGCGCACCGGATCCGCCTCGCGGCGCACCCCGCCGAGCTGGAGGCCGGTAGCGCCGAGGCGGATCGGGCCGACTGGCTTGCGCGCCTGCGCGCCCTCACCTCGTCCGGCCGCGTGCTGATCCGCAACATCGACGTGCTGCACCCCGAGTTCCGGCCGCGAGTGCTCGAGCTCGTGCGCGCCAGCCCCCACTGGGTGGGCGCCACGGCGGCGGCCCCCGCGCCGCAGTGGAGCGAGACCTTCCCGGTGAATGTGCAGCTCGAGCCGCTGCGCGAACGCGGCGCCGAGTTCTCGGAGCTGGTGCGCTCGGTGATGCGCGAGCTCGGCGCGGCCCAGGTGCGCGTCTCGGCGGAGGCGATGAGCGTGCTCGCGAAGCACCCGTGGCCGGGCAACATCGCCCAGCTGCGGCGGGTGCTCGCGACGGCGCTCGTCGCGGTGCGCGGCGACGCGGTCACCGTGAACGAGCTGCCGCGGGAGATGGCGGGCAGCGGCCGTCGCCCGGGCGGCGAGGGCCTCCTGCAGCGCACCGAGCGGGAGCTGATCTTCGAGGCGCTGCAGGCGGCGAACTGGAATCGCGAGGAGGCCGCCCTGGCGCTCGGCATCTCGCGCGCCACCATGTACCGCCGGATCCGCCAGTTCGGCTTCCAGCTGCGCAGCAGCCGCTGACCCGGCGCGCACGCCGCAGGGCGCACTCCGGGTGCGCCGGGAGGAGCGCCAGGGGTCGCGCCCGGCACCCCGCCTACACCTGGCCGCCGTTGGCGGCGATGATCCGCTTCGCGCCCGCCTTCACGAAGGCCACCTGCTCGCGCACCACGGCCTGTGCTGCCGCCGTGTCGCGCGCCTCGACGGCGGCGACGAGCCGCGGCACGAAGCTCGGGCCGAGTTGCTGCGCCCAGTCCTCGGGCTCGTAGGTCTCGCGCCAGACCGTCATCACGTTGAGTGCGCGGTAGCCGCTCGTGAGCTGCTTCGACCCCGCGAGGTCGACGATCGCGGCGTGGAAGTCGAGGTTGAGGTCGAGGAACTCGTCGAGCACCTCCGGCGAGTCGGGCACGAGCTCGATCACCTGCTCACCGAGGCGGGCGATGTGGCGCAGCTCCTCCTCGGAGGCGTCCGCGAGGTAGCGCTCGAGCACGCCCGTCTCGATCGTCGCGCGCCGGTCGTAGAGCTGGTCGACGAGCTCGCTCGTCATCGGCGCGGGCTCGTGCCGGCCCCCGTCGACCGCGCGCACCAGCGACTCGGTCGCGAGCCGGATGAGCGCGTTGTCGACGAGCGCCGGCTCGATCCGCAGCTCCGCGGCGAGCGCCTCCACCTCGATCGTCTCGTGCAGCGGCGTGCGGCGACGCAGCACCCAGTCCCGCGCCCCCTCATAGGCCGCGGTCTCGAGCGCGCGTTCGAGATTCCCGAAGGCCCCCCGGTAGTAGGCGAGCGGCTCGCCGTCGCGCGCCTCGGCGGCGAGCACCCGGCCCAGGAAGATCGTGTGCGTGCCCCCCACCGCCGTCTCCTCCACCACGCACTCGATCGAGGCGAGGGTGTCGTCGAGCAGGGGCAGGCCGTGCTCACTCAGGTGGTGGCCGAAGCCGGCGAACTTGTCGTCGCCCTTGCGGGCGAAGGCCCGCGCGAGCTCGCCCTGCCGGGAGGTGAGGATGTTGATCGCGTAGCGGCCCGCCCGCGACACCGCGTCGTGCGTCGCGCTGGAGCGGTTGAGGCAGATGAGCATCATCGGCGGTTCGGCCGAGAGCGAGGAGACGGCGGAGACCGTGGTGCCGTAGCTGCGCTCGCCGTCGGCGGTGGTGATCACGGTGACCCCGGAGGCGAAGTGGCCGACGACGGTGCGGAACACGTTCTCGTCGACCACGGGAAACCCCAGATCGATGCCGTACCTCAGGGCGGACTCACTCGGAGCGGTCATCATGCGTTCCTTCCTCGTCGAAGCATCACCGAAGAAGCTACGCCGCGAGCCGGTCCCGGGCGGGTCTCACAGTGAGACGCGCCGGGCCGGGCGGGCTCGGGCACACTGGGGTGAGGGGCCCGCGGTGCGACGGCGGGCGGAAGCGATCGAGGAGGATCAGGCGTGCGGGACTTCACAGGACGGGTGGCTTTCATCACTGGCGGTGCCTCCGGCGTCGGCTTCGGCCAGGCGGAGGTGTTCGGACGCCTCGGCTGCCGCATCGCGATCGCCGACGTCCGGCCGGAGATGCTCGAGCGGGCCGCGGGCGAGCTGTCGGCGGCGGGCATCGAGGTGCACCCGGTGCCGCTCGACGTGCGCGATCGCGGCGCGTGGACGGCAGCCGTCGACTCCGTGGAGGACCGCTTCGGCGATCCCGTCACGCTGCTCTTCAACACCGCGGGCGTCAACGGCTTCGGCCGGCTCGACCGGGCCACCTTCGCGGACTTCGACTGGATCATGGGCGTCAATCTCGGCGGCGTGATCAACGGGATCGCCACGGTGCTGCCGCGCATGCTCGCGGCCGGCCGCGGCGGCCACATCGCCTCCGTCGCCTCGATGGCCGGCTTCCAGGGGAGCCCGGTGGCCGGCATCTACGCCGCCTCGAAGGCCGCGGTGATCAACCTGATGGAGAGCTACGCGCTCGAGCTCCCGCCGCAGGGCGTCGGGGTCTCCGTCGTGTGCCCGGCGAGCGTGCGGAGCGGCATCGCGCACACGCTCGACAGCCGGCCGGACGAGTTCGCCGAGGGGTCGAGCTTCACCGACTCGCCCGAGTTCGTCGCACTGCAGGACGAGCTCTACCGGGGCGGCATGGACCCCGTCGAGCTCGCCGAGCACCTGCGCTCGGCGATCGAGCACGAGCGCTTCTGGGTGCTGCCCTTCACGGAGACCCGCGAGGGGCTGCGCGAGCACTTCGACTCCGTGCTTGCCGGTTACGACGCCTACGACGTCGACCCGGAGGCCGCGCGGGAGCGGGCGGAGGCCCTGGTGGCCTACCGCGCCCGCGCGGCCGCGCTGCGCGGTGCACAGCAGGGCTGACTAGCGCCCGGTGAGCAGCATGTCGGCGAAGGCGGCGACGCGCAGCCGGAGCGCGTCGATGCGCGCGGCGCGCGCCGCGTCCTGGTCGAAGCCGTCGTAGGGCAGCGGCGGGTCGTTGCGGACGTTCCACGAGCACTCGAAGCGGCGGCAGATGAGGGTGCCGACCGTGTTGCCGCGGCGGCCGGACTCGCCGACCCGGCGAGCGCTGAAGAACGCGACCTCGGCGAGGGTGCGGTGGTCGCGGCACCACTCGCAGATCTGGGGCCCTGCCGGCTGGGCGTCGCCGAGCCGCAGCATGACGCCGATCGGCTTGCCGTCCAGCGCGGGCAGCACCACGTAGGCGCGCTTGGCGAACTTGGGGTCGTGCCAGCCGAGGTAGTCGAGATCGGCCCACGGGCGGGTCTCCAGATCGGCGGGGAGGCCGGCCGAGGCGACCTCCTTGCGCGAGGCGTTGACGAAGCAGCGGCGGATGGTGGATTCGGTGAGTTCGAGCATGAGGCTTCCCGGAGTCGGGGGCGCGGGGACGGGCCGTCGGAACGGGCACGCGCGGCGTGCCTCGCGGCTCGCGCGCCGGAGTGGATGTGGTGTCGTCTCGTGCGTCCGCGATGCCGGCGGACGCGCCTCATGCCTCGACGGCGGAAGACCCGCCGCCGACCTCCTCACGCCCGGAGGCAGGGAACAGCGTACTCATCACGCGAAGAATGCTACCACCGCCGAAGTCAAGCCCCTCCCCGCCGCAGCCGGCGACGCCCTAGCCTCGGGGCATGACTCAGCACGCCCACGGAACCACCGCATCGGCCATCCGTCTCGCCGCGACCGGAGCGATCGCGCTCGTCGGCCTCGCGGGTGCCTCCGCCTGCACCCAAGCGGTCCCGAGCGAGGGCTCTGGCGAAGTGCAGGACATGAAGGAGGTCGGCCAGGGGATCGCGGAGCAGATCGAGATCAACCTCCGCGACGCCGGAGACGCGGTGCCCGAGGGGAGTCCCGTCCGCGACATCGACGAGGTGGAGAACGTTGCGGCCGACAGCGTCCGCGTCGTGACGAGCGAGACGCTCACCGACGCCGAGCGCGAGCGGCTCGTGGACGACGTCTTCCGCTACGGCGCCGAGGACATCGACGCGCTGCGCGTCGTGCAGGTGGTCGACGGCTCGGGCGAGGAGACCCTGCACGAGCGGTCCTGAGGGGCGAAGCGCTCGCCGGGCCGGCTCTCCGCCGATGCGGCCGCGCCCGCTGCGGAGCCTGTCTCCGTGCCGGCGGATACACTGGCAGCGGGTCCCGAGGCCGGCAGGAGGCGAGATGAGCGAGGAGAGCGCTCCGAAGCGCGCACGCCTGGACCGGCGGGTCATCGTCGACGCGATCCTCCGCCTCGCGCGCGAGGAGCCGCACGCGCGGGTCACCTTCAAGCGCCTCGGCGAGGCCCTCGGCGTCGACGCCACAGCCATGTACCGCCACTTCCGCAACAAGGAGGAGCTGACCCGGGCCGCGCTCGACCGTCTCAGCGCCATCGCCGTCGCCGAGGCGGAGGCGAGCGGGGGAGGGTGGCGGGAGCGGCTGGAGGCGCACCTGCTGCGCATCGCGGAGCTGAGCCTCGAGCACCCCTCGATCGCCGCCGAGGGGGCCATCCTCGATCCGGCCGGCCCCGGCGACGTGGCGGGGGACGAGTTCGTGCTCGCCCGCCTCAGCGAGGCCGGTCTCGACGGCGCCGAGCTGATCCGCGCCTACGCCGCGGTCTCGGGCTTCGCCCTCGCCCAGTCCGCGGCGATGGCCCAGGAGGTCATGGCGCGCCGGGGCGCCGCCCGCGACGGCTCCATCCCGTGGATCAGCGGCTTCGGCTCGGTCGAGCTGAGCGATTTCCCGCTCGTCAGCCGGCACCGCGACGCGCTGCTCGCGATCGACGGCATGGCGGTCTATCGTGCGGGGGTCTCCGCCATCCTCGACTCCGTGGCGTAGCACCTGCCGCAGGGGTGCGGAGCCACCGCCTGCGCGCGCCCCGCGGACGCAGCGGGCAGCGCGGGCGCGAGCAGCTCGCGGGTCCGCGGGTGCGGGCGAGTAGGGTGGAGGGGTGGACCGGGTGCGGCCCGGGCGAGCGGAGGTGGAGACCGGTGTCTGGTGGCGGCGCGCTGGAATCGGACGCGATCGAGCTGCTGCGCGCGCTGATCCGTGAGGCCTGCGTCAACGACGGCCGCCCCGAGTCCGGTCAGGAGATCCGCAGCGTGCGGGTCCTCCAGCGCTTCCTGGCGCCCGCCGTCGCCACCGGGCGGCTCGAGACCCAGGTGCTGGAGTCCGCCCCGGGACGGGCCTCGCTCGTCGCGCGGGTGCGCGGCACCGACCCCGATGCTCCGTCCCTCGGCCTGCTCGGGCACCTCGACGTGGTGCCCGTCGATCCCGAGGGCTGGACGCGCAACCCCTTCGGCGGCGAGCTCGTCGACGGCGAGGTGTGGGGGCGCGGAGCCGTCGACATGCTCTATCTCACCGCGGCCTTCGCCACGGTGATCCGCGAGCTCGCGCTGGCGCCCGAGCGGCCGCGCGGCGAGCTCGTGCTGCTGGCCGTTGCCGACGAGGAGGCCGGGGGCGAGTACGGGATCCACTGGCTCGCGCGGGAGCATCCGGAGACGGTGCGCGTGAGCGAGGCGATCTCGGAGTCGGGCGGCATGCGGATGGGGCGGCACGTCGCGATCGAGGTCGCCGAGAAAGGGTCCGCCGGGCGGCGGCTCGTGGTCCGCGGCAAGCCCGGGCACGCCTCGATCCCCTACGGTGCCGCGAGCGCCTCGTACCGGGTCGGCGAGGTGCTGCAACGGCTGGGCGAGGTGGCGCCCGTGCCGCAGCTCGGGGAGCTGTGGGGGGCATTCGTCGACGCCCGCATCGACGATCCCGTGCTCGCGCAGCGGCTGCGCGACCCGGTCAGCGTCGACGCCGCGCTGCCGCAGCTGGGAGGCATCGCCGGGTACGCGCACGCCGTCTCCCGCGTCACGCTCTCGCCGACGGTGCTGCGCGCCGGCGCGACCCACAACGTGATCCCCGCGGTCGGCACGATCGACCTCGACATCCGCACCCTTCCCGGCACGAGCGACGATGACGTCGACCAGCTGCTCGCGGCCGTGCTCGGCCCGCTCGCCGCACAGGTGGAGATCCAGCATCTGCGGGGATGGGCCGCCACCGCGTCGAGTCCGCGGGAACCGCTCTTCGCCGCGATCGAGCGCGCCGTCGGCGAAGTCGCGGGGGCTCCCGTGGTCCCGATCATGGCGGCCGGCGGCTCGGACGCCCGGGTGCTGCGGGAGCTCGGCATTCCCGCCTACGGCTTCGGGCTGCTCGCGCCCGGCTGGAGCTACGAGCGCTACCGGGAGGGCGTGCACGGCAACGACGAGCGCATCGACGTGGAGTCGGTGGCGCTGTCCCTCGCCGCGCTGCGGCTGATCGTGCGGGAGCGGGTGGGCTGAGCGCAGCCCCTACTCGAAGAAGTCGCCGAGGAACTCGAAGGGGCTCTTCTTCTTGCGGTAGCGGGGATCGCCGCGGTAGCCGTCGCGGTGACGATCGTCGCCGTAGCGGCGGTCGTCCGAGTAGCGGCGGTCGTCCGAGTAGCGGCGGTCGTCCGAGTATCGACGATCGTCGCGCCGGTCCTCGGGGGAGCGCCGCTCGTCGTATCCTCGCGGCTGCGATGCCGGCGGGGAGGCGGGCGGGGCCTGGAGCTCCGACTCGGCCTGCGCGCGCTCCAGGATCTTGTCGAGCTCACCGCGGTCGAGCCAGACGCCGCGGCACTGGGGGCAGTAGTCGATCTCCACGCCCTGCCGCTCGCTCATGAGCAGCACGGTTCCGTCGCTGGGGCAGTTCATGTCCCCGACTGTAGACGCGTCACCTGGAAAACGCCCCGGGCCGCCCAGCGGGGTACGCCGGCTTCTCCGCGTGCTCGCGTCAGGGCAGATCGAACGCGCCGCCGGGGTGCGTGAGCCGCCACCAGAGGTCCGGCTCCGCCAGGGGCTCCGCGGTCACGATCCGCACGGTCTGGCGGCCGGCGGGGGAGTCCAGGCGCAGCACCCCCGCCGCCGCCCCGGCCGTTCCCGGCTGCGGCGGGGCGAGCTCGGCGACGCGCTCCGCGGCTTCGCCCGGCAGCAGCACGGCGCTCGCGGCCTCCGCCGCGATCAGGGGCACCCGCGCGCCGTCGGCGGTCACGGCGGTGCCGAGGCGCTCGCCCTCCGTGACGAGCGAGACCCGCCGGGGCGCCGTCCGGAGCGCGCCGAGCACGTCGAGGCTCGACGCCAGGCGCGACTCCTCGCTGGGCCGGCCCAGCGTGACGGCGAGCTGGACCGCCTCCCGGCCCCCGGCGTCGGCCGCCTGCGCGGCGACGAGGTTGTAGCCGGCGGCGCTCGTGCGCCCGGTCTTCACGCCCCGCACCCCCGGCAGCACCCCGAAGAGGGGATTGGTGCTCTCGACGACGCCGATACCCCAGGGCAGCTCCGCGCTGGGCTGCCGCACGATCTCCGCGATCACGGGATCGCGCAGCGCGAGCCGCGCGATCCGCAGCACGTCCGCCGCGCTCGCGACGTTGCGCTCGTCCATGCCGGTGGGCTCGACGACGGTCAGCGAACCGAGACCGTGGCGCTCCGCCCAGTCGGCCGCCGCGGCGGCGAAGCGGGCGTCGTCGCCGAAGACGGAGAGCGCGTAGGCCGCTGCGAAGTCGTTCGCCGAGGGAATGAGCGCGAGCGTCAGCATCTGCCGGGCGGTCACCGCGGTACCGGCGGGGATGGGGAAGGCGACGCCGTCCTCGGCCAGGAAGGCGGCGCTGCGGGCGAGATCCGCCTCGCTCCAGAGATGAGTGGCCCCCTCCGAGCCGGGCGCGAGCGGCTGCTGCTCGAGCGTGACGAGGGCGGTGACGAGCTTCGTGATGCTGGCGATGGGCTGGGGATCCTCGGCCCCCGGGGCGCCCGCGTTCACCCAGACCTCCTCGCCGTCGAGCCAGCCCGCGGCGGTCGGCAGGGTCTGCGCGTCCACTGCCGCCTGCGCGGGGGCCGGGTCCGCCTGGAAGGTCCGCCGCGCGTCCCCGCTCGCCTCGAGCGCGGGCGCGGGCGCGGGGGTCAGCACGACCGCGGCGGTGTAGCCGCCGGCGAGCAGCGCCGCGAGCACCGTCCCGGCGGCGGCGGCGCCGCGCCGCAGGCGCCGTCGGCCGTGCCGGCGGGACACCTGGGGGCGGGGTGATGCTGGCACCCCCTCAGCGTAGCCGTGACGCCTCCGGCGCGGGCCCGGCACGGGCGGCGCTCGACTCCATTGCACAGCCCGGGCGGGCTCGGCTGTGCGCGACTGCCGGACCCCGGCCGGCGCGGGTGCGGCAGACTACCGGGAGGCGGGCCGCGCCTCGGCCGCAGGGACAGCGCCCGACCGCCCGCCCGTTCCGAGCTCAGGAGGCACCACATGACCGCACTCGTCGCGGGATACGCCCGCACCCCCTTCGCGCGCTTCACCGGAGCGCTCGCCTCGCAGCCCGCGACGGCGCTCGGCGCGCACGCGATCGCCGCGGCGCTCGCGCGCGCCGGAGTCGCGCCCGAGCAGCTCGACGCGGTCGTCGCGGGGCAGGTGCTGCAGGCCGGCGCCGGGCAGAATCCTGCCCGGCAGGCGGCGGTGGGCGCCGGGGTGCCGCTCTCGGTTCCGGCGGTCACGCTCAACGCGGTGTGCCTCTCGGGTGCCGAGGCCGTGGCGCACGCCGCCCGGCTGATCCGCTCGGGGGAGGCGGAGGTGGTCGTCGCGGTGGGCCAGGAGTCCATGTCGCTCGCGCCGCACGTCATCCCGATGCGGGCCGGAGTGAAGTACGGCCCCGCGCAGCTCGTCGACACCGCGGATCGCGACGGCCTCTCCGACGCCTTCGATCACGTGGCGATGGGGGCGCTCACCGAGACCGGCAACGGGCCGCTCGGGCTCAGCCGTGAGGAGCAGGATGCCTTCGCGGCCGAGTCGCACCGCCGCGCCGCCGCCTCGGCGGACTGGCTGGCGGGCGAGATCGCGCCGCTCGCCATCGCCTCGCGCCGCGGCGGGACGGTGGTCGCCGCCGACGACGGCGTGCGCGCGGACACGAGCGCCGAGACGCTCGCGACGCTGCGTCCCGCCTTCTCCGCCGGGGGCACGATCACGGCGGGCAACGCGTCCCAGATCACCGACGGCGCCGCGGCGCTCGTGCTCGTGAGCGAGGCTGCGGCCGCGCGCCTCGGCGTCTCTCCCCTCGCGCGCGTGGAGGCGACGGCGCTCGTCGCCGGACCCGACACGCACTTGCACGCGCAGCCGGCGCGGGCGATCGAAGCGGCGCTCGCGAAGCTGCCCGGCGCGTCGGCGTCCGGGCTCGCGGCGGTCGAGATCAACGAGGCCTTCGCCGCGGTCGGGGTGCACTCGACGCGAGAGCTGGGCCTGGACCCCGCGATCGTGAACGTGCACGGCGGGGCGATCGCGCTCGGCCACCCCATCGGGGCCTCCGGCGCCAGGATCGTGGGAACGCTCGCCCGGCAGCTCGCCGAGCACGGCAGCGGATCGCTCGGGGCCGCCGGCATCTGCGGCGGCGGCGGGCAGGGGAGCGCGGTGATCCTGCGCGCGCTGTAGCGGGGTGTTCTAGTGTCCCGCGCCAGAAATTCGCTCCCGATCTCGCGCGCCGAGCACGCACCTCGCGGCGGCATGATCGCTCGACTTGCCGCCAGCAAGCCTTCGCTCACATGCCTTGCGATGCACGCACTCTGCACGCGACCTCGGAAACGAACCTCTGGCGCGGGACACTAGACTCGTGCTCATGGAGCAGCGTGTCGCGATCGGGATCGACGTGGGCGGCACCGGCATCAAGGGCGCCGCAGTCGACCCCGCCACGGGAGCCCTGCTCGGGCGGCGGCACCGGGTCCCCACGCCGCCCGGCGGGCGCCCGGAGGCGATCGCGGCGGAGGTCGGCGCGATGGCGGCCGCGATCCGCACCGAGCTGGGCGCGGCGGACGGCGGTGCCGGAGCGGAGGCCGTCGCCGGTGCGCCCATCGGCGTCACCCTGCCGGGAGTGGTGCGCGAGGGCGTGATGCTGACGGCCGCGAACGTCGATCCCGCCTGGATCGGCCTCGACGCCGCCGCGCTCTTCAGCCGGGTGACGGGAGCGGCCTGCACCGTGGTCAACGACGCCGACGCCGCGGGCATCGCCGAGACCGCGTTCGGTGAGGTGCGCGGCCTTCCGGGCGTGACCGTGGTGCTCACCTTCGGCACGGGGATCGGTTCGGCGATCGTCTGCGACGGCGTGCTCGTGCCGAACTCCGAGCTGGGGCACCTGGAGCTCGACGGACACCCCTCCATCGAGCGCCACGCCTCGGCGAAGGCGATCGAGCGCGAGGGCATCTCGCTGGAGGCGTGGGCCGCCCGTGCCGCCCGCTACGTCGCCCACGTGGAGCGCCTGCTCAATCCGGACCGCTTCGTGCTCGGCGGCAGCATCAGCAAGGCCGCGGACCGCTACCTGCCGTTCCCGGGAGTGCGCGCGCCGGTCGCCCCGGCGACGTTCCGCAACAACGCGGGCATCGTGGGCGCCGCCCGGCTCGCCGCCTCCCGGCCGTAGGGTGTGCCTGCTGAATCCTGCGCCTGCTGCGCGGCCCTTGGCGGCCCGTCTTGCCGCGTAGTCGCCGTCGGCTTCGCCACCAGTCGCTCGTCCCTGGGCGCAACGGCCTCCGTCCTGCCTCGCCGCAGCATCCGTCCCTGCCCCGTTCCGCCCCCGGGTGCTGCGCTGTGACACCGGCGCAGCACCCGGGGGCGGAACGGGGCAGGGACGGATGCTGCGGCGAGGCAGGACGGAGGCCGTTGCGCCCAGGGAGGGCCTCGGGGTGCTCCGCCTCCTCCGCCGCGAGGGCGTCGAGCAGGCGCAGTCCGCGGCGGGCCCACGCGATCTCGGCGTCCGCGCGGGCGATCTTGCCCTCGTAGGCGAAGCGCTTGAAGGCCGCGCTCCGATCCCAGTCCGAGCGGTCGATCACCTCGAAGCGCCGCAGCAGCGAAGCGCTCGAGCGGTCCTGGATGTCGTTCGCCTGCCGTTCCGCGCTTCGCCGCGCCTCGGTGAAGAAGGCGATGTGCTCCTCGAGCCTGGCCCGCGCCGACTCGAGGGTGCCGTACTCGAAGTAGGCAGCGATCAGGTGCGCGTGGTCGCGCTCGGGGCTGTAGCGCAGCGGCGTCTCCTGCCACTCGCGCAGCGCCGCCCGCCCCGCGTCGGTGAGGGAGTACTGGGTCTTCGTCGACTGCTTCGTGCCCCAGGGCACCGCCTTCGCGTCGAGCAGCCCCTCGGCCTGCATGCGCCGCAGCTCCGGGTAGATCTGCGAGTCGGGGGCGTGCCAGAGATGGCCGACCGAGCTGTGGAAGTGCTTCACGGCGTCGTAGCCGGTGATCGGCCCGCCGGAGATCAGGGCGAGGAGCGCGGATCGCAGGCTCATGTCGGGTGCTTTCTTCGGGGTCGGGTTCGGGATCGGCTCCGCGCGGGCGCGGGGCGACGGTCGGGGACCTCCGCCCAGCGTAGCCCGAGCGGGTGCGCTATGCTCGCCCAATAACTATCTATATAGTTATTGGGCCGGGATCTGGGCCCGGCAGACACGAAGGAGTGCACCCATGACCGTCGAGGCGTCATCGACATCCACCGCCAAGCTGCTCACGTACCCGCGCAACGCCTGGTACGTGGCCGCCTGGGATCACGAGCTGACATCGAGCGGGATCCTCTCCCGCACCATCGCCGGCCGCCCACTCGCGCTGTATCGCACGCAGGACGGCCGGCCGGTGGCCCTCGCAGACGCCTGCTGGCACCGTCTCGCGCCGCTCTCGCAGGGCAAGCTCGTCGGCACGGACGAGATCCAGTGCCCCTACCACGGCCTGCGCTTCAACTCGGCCGGCCGCTGCACGGGCATGCCCGCGCAGGAGACGCTCAACCCCTCCGCGCGCGTGCCCTCCTTCCCCATCGTCGAGCGCTACCGGTACCTCTGGGTCTGGCTCGGCGACCCGCTGCTCGCGGACCCCGCCACGATCCCCGACATGCACCAGCTCGACTCCCCGGAGTGGGCCGGCGACGGCGAGACGATCGCCGCGCCCTGCAACTACCAGCTCGTGCTCGACAACCTCATGGACCTCACGCACGAGGAGTTCGTGCACTCCTCCTCGATCGGGCAGGAGGAGCTGAGCGAATCGGAGTTCTTCGTCACCCACGACGCCAGCACCGTGACGGTCACCCGCTGGATGTTCGACATCGATGCGCCCCCGTTCTGGCTGAAGAACATGCGCGACAAGTTCCCCGGTTTCGAGGGCAAGGTCGATCGCTGGCAGATCATCCACTACACCTACCCGTCGACCATCTGCATCGACGTCGGCGTCGCGGAGGCCGGCACCGGCGCCTTCGAGGGCGACCGCTCGCGCGGCGTGAACGGCTACGTCATGAACACGATCAGCCCCGAGCACGACCGCAGCTCGCACTACTTCTGGGCGTTCATGCGCAACTACCGCCTCGACAGCCAGCTCATCACGACCCAGCTGCGCAACGGCGTGCACGGCGTCTTCGGCGAGGACGAGGCCATGCTGAAGGCGCAGCAGGAGGCGATCGACGCGAACCCCGACTACGAGTTCACCCACCTGAACATCGACGCGGGCGGGATGTGGGTGCGGCGCCTGCTGGAGCGGGCGCTGGAGGCCGAGGGCCGCGGCACGGGGAAGCCGCAGGAGTACCGGCTGACGGCGAGCGCTGCGCGAGCGGCCGCCGCCGCGGTGGTCGGGGCGTAGCGCATGGCCGACAAGCACATCGAGTGGCAGGACGCCACGGTCGTCGAGTCGGAAGAGATCGCGGAGGGGATCCGGCGCATCGTGCTCGCGCCGGAGCGGCCGGTGCCCGCCCGGCCCGGTGAGCACGTCGACGTGGTCGTGACGCTCGGCGAGGGCCGCAGCGATGAGCGCTCCTACTCGATCGCGGGCGCCAGCGAGGGCGGTGAGCGGATTGCGCTGAGCGTCTTCCGGACGCCGGCCTCGCGCGGCGGTTCCGCGTACATGCACACCCTGCGTGCGGGGGACCGGATCAGGATCACCCGGCCGCTGCAGGACTTCCCCCTGCGCGTGGGAGCCCCGGGCTACGCGCTCGTCGCCGGCGGCGTCGGCATCACCGCGATCCGCGGCATGGCCTCGCTGCTGCGCCGGCTGGGCGCCGACTACACGCTGCACTACGTGGGGCACTCGCGTGAGCGCATGGCCTACCTCGACGAGCTCGCCGCCGAGCACGGCGAACGGCTCGTGCCGCACATCACCGAGGAGTCGGGGCGCATGGACGTCGACGGGCTGCTCGCCACCGTGCCCGCGACCGCGGAGCTCTACATGTGCGGTCCGATCCGGCTGATGGAGGCGATCCGGCGCGGCTGGGAGCGCAGCGATCGCGACATCACGGCCCTGCGTTACGAGACCTTCGGCAACTCGGGGTGGTTCGAGGCGGAGGCCTTCGAGGTGGAGGTGCCGCAGTACGGCGTGACCGTCGAGGTGCAGCCGAGCGAGTCGATGCTCGAAGCCCTGGAGCGGGCCGGCGTCGACATGATGTTCGACTGCCGCCGCGGCGAGTGCGGGCTGTGCGAGGTGCGCATCCTGTCGCTCGACGGGGCGGTGGATCACCGCGACGTGTTCTACTCCGAGCGGCAGAAGGCGCCGAACTCGAAGATGTGCTGCTGCGTCTCGCGCGTGATCGAGGGCGCGCCCGCGGTTCCGGGGTCCGTCCCGGGGGCGAGCGTCCCCGCCGGTGCTGGGGCCGGGGCCGCCGCGGCCGCAGGGTACCGGCCGGTCGGCCGGGGCTCCCGGGTGGTGGTCGAGGTGAGCTGAGCGCCGCCCCGGGGCGGTCCGTGACGGTCGGCGTGGATTTACACATTTGTGACGATCGTGCAACAATGGACGAAGTCTCCGAGTTTTCGGGGCACACTTGAAAGCGATCCGCCGCGCAGGGGGCGGGCGGATCCAGGTCAACGACGACTGCACTCCTGAGAGGTCTGTTCAATGAAGAAGAGAATCGCCGTATTCGGCATGTTCGCCGCAGCCGCACTCGCACTCGCCGGGTGCACGGACTCCGGCGCGAGCGATCCCGCAGCGACCGGCTCCGCGGGAGACTCAGGCGGCGAGCTGCGCCAGGTGCGCGTCGCCTCGCTGCCGATCAGCGACCAGATCGCGCTGCAGGTCGGCATCGACGAGGGCATCTTCGAGAAGCACGGCCTCGAGGTCGAGGTCGTGCCCTCGCAGGGCGGTGCCCAGGCGATCCCCGCCCTGATGAGCGGCGACATCCAGTTCGCCATCGGCCAGCCCTTCGGCCCGTTCCGCGCCGGCCTGCAGGATCTCGGCGTCACCGTCATCAGCAACTTCTCTTCGAGCCTCCCCACCGGCAAGGACGTGAACGCGGTCGTCGCGCTCGCGGACTCCGGCATCGAGCGCCCCGCCGACCTGGCGGGCAAGAAGGTGGCCGTGAACTCGCTCGGCGCCGCCGGCGACCTGACCATCAAGGCCGCGGTCGACGCGGACGGCGGCGACTCCTCCACGATCGAGTTCGTCGAGGTCGCCTTCCCCGACGCGGAGGCCCAGCTCGAAGCCGGCAACATCGACGCGGCGTGGGTCCCGGATCCCTTCATGTCCAAGATCGGCGCCGAGGGCACCATCGTGATGCACCCCTACCAGGAGGTGCTCCCGGGCCTCACGGTCCTCACGAACATCACGACCGACGAGCTCATCGAGAAGGACCCGGAGCTCGTGAAGGACTACGCCGCCGCCGTGGCCGAGGCGCTGGAGTTCACGCAGAACAACGACGACGCCGCACGCGCGGCGATCGTCAAGCACCTGGAGATCCCCGAGGAGGTCGCGGCCGGCATCACGCTCCCGACCTTCGACCCGGAGCTCGACATCGAGCAGATCGACGAGCTCGCGGATCTCGCCGTGAAGTACGGCTCGCTGGACACGAAGCCCGACATCGAGGCCATCTTCCAGCAGTACTGATCGAATCCGCCCAGCGGAGCCTCCCCGTCGCGCCCCTGCGCGCGCGGCGGGGCGGCCCCGCCGTGTCCGAAGGAGTGGCATGGCCACCGTCTCCACCTCCCCGCCCGGCGCCGGCGGACGCACCCTCGGCTCCCT
This sequence comes from Leucobacter massiliensis, assembly GCF_002982315.1. Classification (GTDB taxonomy): domain Bacteria; phylum Actinomycetota; class Actinomycetes; order Actinomycetales; family Microbacteriaceae; genus Leucobacter; species Leucobacter massiliensis. The sequence continues at coordinate 728,825 of NZ_MWZD01000017.1, forward strand.
GCGCAAGCCCCTGCTGGGACTGCTCGGGGTAGCCGCCTTCCTCCTCGCCTGGCAGGCGCTCCCCGCCACCGGCGCGGTCAACGCCGCTCACTTCCCCGGCGCCTTCGAGACGCTCGCGCGCCTCGCGGGCGAGGTCCGCGATCTCGAGTTCTGGCGCAATGTGGGGCGCACGCTCACCGCGTGGGCCATCGGCCTCGCGCTCGCCACCGCCCTCGCGCTCGTCCTCGGCACGATCATCGGCATGGTGCCGTTCCTGCGACGCGCCACCCACACCGTCGTCGAGTTCCTGCGGCCGATCCCCTCGGTGGCGCTGATCCCGCTCGCCGTGCTGAGCTACGGCATCTCGCTCCAGGCGGCGCTCGTCATCGTCGTCTTCGCGAGCTTCTGGCAGGTCTTCGTGCAGGTGCTCTACGGCGTCGCCGATGTGGACGCCGTCGCGAGCGACACCGCGCGCAGCTTCGGACTGCCCCGGAGCGAGCGCCTGCTGCGCCTCGTGCTGCCCACGGCGCTCCCCTACCTCATGACCGGCCTGCGGCTCGCCGCATCCGTCGCGCTGATCCTCGCGGTCACCGCCGAGATGACGATCGGCAACCCCGGCCTCGGCAACCGGCTCATGCTCAACTACAGCAACGGCGACCAGGTGGGCGTCTTCGCGATCGTCATCGTGACCGGCCTCATCGGCCTCGTCGTCAACCTGATCTTCGGCGTCGTCGAGCGGCGAGCCCTGTTCTGGCACCAGTCCGTCCGTGGGGAGGACCCCGCATGACCCTCTACACCAGCACCGTCGTCGTGCCGCGGCAGCGCTCGCGGGTGTGGGCCAAGCTCGGCGAGAACACCGCCTTCGCCCTCGGCCTGCCGGTCCTGCTGCTCATCATCTGGGGCATCTGGGGCACCCTCGCGCCCGGCAAGTTCTTCCCCGGGCCCCTGACCATCCTCGACGCATTCGTGCAGACGTGGGTCGGGCCGGCGTTCTTCGCGGACGTGCTGCCGAGCCTCGGCCGTCTCGTGCTCGGCATCCTGCTCTCGGTCGCCGTCGGCGTGATCGCCGGCGCGATCATCGGACGGGTGCGCTGGCTGCGCGAGCTGACCACGCCCGTGCTCGAGTTCTTCCGCGCGATCCCGCCGCCCGCCCTCATCCCGATCATCGCCGTGCTCATCGGCGCGACCGACTCGATGAAGGTCGTCGTGATCGTGGCGGGAGCCATCTGGCCGGTGCTGCTGAACACCATCGACGGCGTGAAGGCCACCGACTCGGTGATGCAGGAGACCGCGCGGTCCTTCTCGCTGAGCCGGGCGGAGCGAGTGCGCTACCTGATCCTGCCGGCTGCGAGCCCGCGCATCATGGCGGGGGTGCGGCAGACCCTGTCGATCGCCCTGATCCTCATGGTGATCTCGGAGATGTTCTACTCCTCGTCGGGGCTGGGCTACCGGATCGTGTTCTTCCAGCGCAACTATCTCGTCGCTGAGATGTGGAGCGGCATCGTGCTGCTCGGCCTCGTGGGCGTGCTGCTCGCGGTGGTATTCGGATTCGTGGAGCGGCGCGTGCTGCGCTGGTACCACGGGACAAGGGAGGTGGAGCGTGGCTGACACGCTGCTGCGGGTCGAGCACCTGCGCAAGGTCTACGAGTCTTCGACCGGGAGCGTCGAGGCGATCGGCGACATCGACTTCGAGATGCGCCGTGGCGAGCTGATCTGCATCGTCGGCCCCTCCGGCTGCGGCAAGACGACGCTGCTGAAGTGCATCTCGGGGCTGCTGAAGCCCACGAGCGGCAGCGTCACGCTCGACGGCAAGGCCGTCACCGGGCCGCCGCCGAACATGGCGCTCGTGTTCCAGGAGTACGGCCGCAGCCTCTACCCGTGGCTCACGGTGCGCGGCAACGTCGAGCTGCCGCTGCGCCACAAGAAGCTGCCGAAGGCCGAGATGCGCCGCATCGTCGACGACGCGCTCGTCGCCGTCGGGCTCGACCACGCCGACACGAAGTACCCGTGGCAGCTCTCCGGCGGCATGCAGCAGCGCGTCGCGATCGCCCGCGCCGTGGCCTATCAGCCGGAGGTGCTCATCATGGACGAGCCCTTCGCTGCGGTCGACGCCCAGACGCGCGCCGACCTCGAGGACCTCGTGCGCAAGCTGCACCTGGAGCGCGGCATGTCGATCCTGTTCGTCACCCACGACATCGACGAGTCGGTGTACCTGGGGGAGCGGGTCGTGGTGCTCTCGAAGTCGCCGACCTGGGTGCAGGAGGATCTCGTCATCGACCTCTCCTCCGAGCGCGACCAGATCACGACGCGCGCGCTGCCGCGCTTCACGGAGCTGCGCACGCACGTCTACGAGCAGATCCAGCGGGCGAAGCTCGGTGACGCCGTCCGCCGATGACGCGTGGTAGAACTGGTGCTATGAGTGCGACGGGTGCGGCCACCGGTTCCCGGCCGGTGCCGCCCCCCACGCACCCGCGGCGCCTCGTGCTCGCCCTGATCGGCGAGCTGCGGCTCGACGGGCTCGACGGGCCCTACCGCGCGGTCGATCTCGTGTGCATCCTGGAGCGAGCCGGCGTCACCCGGCCGGCGGCGCGGGCGGCGCTGGACCGCTTCGTGCTCCACGGGCTCCTCGAACGGGATCGCGCCGAGCGCGGCGTCGTCTACCGGCTCACCGCCGCGGGCCGCGAGGTGATCGACCAGGGCTCCGCGCGCGTCCACGCGGGGGAGCCCTTCGCGCCCGGCGGGGAGGGCTGGACGATCGTGACGTTCTCGGTGCCCGAGGGCCGTCGCGGCCTGCGGCACCGCCTGCGCTCCGCGCTCACCTGGGCGGGGTTCGCGGCGCTGCGCGACGGCGTCTGGGTGGCGGCGGGGGACCGCGATCCGGAGTACGCGCTCCGCGCTCTGCGCGACGAGCTCGACGACTCCGACATCGTCGCCTTCCGCGCGCAGGAGCTGCCGGCGTTCCCGATGGGCGGGCGCGTGCAGGGCGCGTGGGATCTCGACGAGGTGCGCGCCGCGCACGAGCGCTTCCTCGAGCAGTGGGGCGAAGCCGGTCCCGAGGTGGCCGAGCTCGAACCGCTCGTGGGGCGCACGCTGCTCGTCGCCGACTGGCTCGCGCTGCTGCGGCGGGACCCCCGTCTCCCCGAGCACTACCTCGGCGAGGACTGGCCGGCCCCGCGATCGCTCGCGGTGTACCGGGAACGGCGTGCCGAGTTCGGCGGCGCGGCGGGACCGGCGGCGCGGGAGGCGCTCCGCGCGACGGGGTGATCGCGGGTGTTCGGGGCCGAAGGACGCGCCCCGGCGACGGAGCCGGGGTGTTCGCAATCCGCACACGAGAGAATAGGACGGACACCATGAGTGGAACGACGACGGAGTCGGCGCGGCTCATCGAGCCCTCGGTCTTCGAGGGCCGCATCTTCATCGACGGCGCCTGGGTCGATGGCGCGGGGGGCAGCATCCCCTCCGTGGCCCCCGCGACGGGGGAGACCCTGGCCCGAGTGGGGCTCGCCGGGCCGGACGATGTGCGCCGCGCGGCGCAGAGCGCGGCCGCCGCCCAGCGCGAGTGGGCCGCGCTGCCCCACCCGGCCCGGGCGGCCGTGCTCCGCCGAGCCGGAGCGCTGTGGGAGCAGTACGCGGAGGAGATCGGCGGCTGGAACATCCGCGAGGTGGGGGCGATCCCGCCGCTCGCCGGTTTCGCCCTGCACGTCACGGCGTCCGAGTGCTACGAGGCGGCCGCGCTGCCCTCCGCGCCGCTCGGCTCGATCCTGGCGAGCGAGGAACCGCGCATCTCGCTCGCCGAGCAGGTGCCCGTCGGCGTCGTGGGCGTGATCTCCCCGTTCAATGTGCCGCTGATCCTGGGCATCCGGGCGGTGGCCCCGGCGCTCGCGCTCGGCAACGCCGTGCTGCTGAAGCCCGACCCGCGCACCGTGATCACCGGCGGCGTCGCGATGGTCCGCATCTTCGAGGAGGCCGGACTGCCCGCCGGCCTGCTGCAGCTCGTGCCCGGCGGGGCCGAGGTGGGCGAGGCGCTCGTCACCGAGCCGCTCGTGCGGGTGATCGCATTCACGGGTTCCACCCGTGCCGGGCGCAGCGTGGGCGAGCTGGCGGGGCGGCACCTGAAGCGGGCGCACCTTGAGCTCGGCGGCAACTCGGCCTTCATCGTGCGCGAGGACGCCGATGTGGACCAGGCCGTCAACCTCGCCACCTGGGGCGCCTACCTGCACCAGGGGCAGATCTGCATGACCGTGGGCAGGCACATCGTGCACGAGTCCATCTTCGACGAGTATGTCGAGAAGCTCGCCGCGAAGGCCGACTCGATGGTGGTCGGCGATCCAGCCGCGGGGCAGGTGCATCTCGGGCCGCTGATCGACGAGACCCAGCGGGACCGCGTGCACGGGCTCGTGGAGCGGGCGGTCGCCGCGGGCGCGCGGCTCGCGGCTGGCGGAAGCTACGAGGGCCTGTGCTACCGCCCGACGGTGCTCGTCGATCCGCCGCGCGATGCGGAGGCCTTCTGCGAGGAGGTCTTCGGCCCGGTCGCGTCCGTGGTGCGCTACGCGAGCGACGACGAAGCGGTCGAGATCGCGACGGACACGGAGTACGGGCTGTCGCTCGGGATCGTGAGCCGTGACGCGCTCGGCGCGCTGGAGCTGGCCCGCAGGATCCCCACGGGCATCGTCCACATCAACGATCAGACGGTCAACGACGAGGCGAACGCGCCCTTCGGCGGCGTGGGCGCCTCGGGCACGGGATCTCGCCACGGCGGCGTCGCCGCGAACGTCGAGGCCTTCACCGAGACCCGGTGGATCACCCTGCGCCGGGAGCCCGGCCAGTACCCGCTCTGAGCGCCGCGGCGGATTCCTCCGGCGGATCCCGGCGGGCCGGGCTCCGCTCCTGATCCCCCGCACGCGCACCGCCCCCGACCCCTCAGCGGGCCGGGGGCGGTGCTGTGCGTACGGGTGATTCGCCGTCGGATCTGGCGCCCGGCTTGACGGCGGCGCATCTGCGCGTAACATGGACGTACCGGTTAGTACATTAGCCGGAAACGCACCGCCCAGACGCGAAGGAGCGCCATGCCCGCACCGGAAGCCCAGCCCGCCGTGCTGGCCGGTCTCGTCGGAGACGGCGTCACGCCCTCGCTCACCCCGCCGATGCACATGGCTGAGGCCCGGGCGCAGGGCCTCGCCTACGTCTACCGCCCCATCGACCTGCCCGGCCTCGGACTCCGCCCCGAGCAGCTTCCCGAGGTGCTCGACTGGGCGGAACGCCTCGGATTCACCGCGCTCAACATCACCCACCCCTGCAAGCGTGCCGTGCTCGAACTCCTCGACCGCGTCGATCCCGTCGCCGCCGCGCTCGGCGCCGTGAACACCGTGCTCTTCACGCCCGAGGGCCGCGCCGGCTTCAACACCGACACCACCGGCTTCGCCGCCGCCTTCCGCGCGGGCCTGCCCGGCGCGGCCCTCGGTCACGTCACGCAGCTCGGGGCCGGAGGCGCCGGCTCCGCCGTCGCCGACGCGCTGCTGCGACTGGGAGCCAGACGGCTCACCCTCGTCGACATCGATCCCGGACGCGCCACCGCGCTCGCCGCCGAGCTCGCCGAGCGCCACGGCGCCAGGGTCGAGCCGGCCTCCCCCGCAGGCGTCGCCGAGGCGCTCGCCCACAGTGACGGCCTCGTCCACTGCACGCCGCGCGGCATGCGCGCCCACCCCGGAGCCCCCATCGACCTCGGCCTGCTGCGCCCCGGGCTCTGGGTGGCCGACATCGTCTACCGTCCGCTCGACACGGAGCTGCTGCGCGCCGCCCGCTCCCTCGGCTGCGCCACCCTCGACGGGGGCGGAATGGCCGTGTTCCAGGCGGTCGACGCCTTCCGGCTCATCACCGGCCGGGAAGCCGACCCGGCACGCATGCTGCGCAGCTTCCGCTCGCTCATCGACCTCGAAACCCACCCCCACGACTAGGAGACCTCAGCCGATGTCAACGACGACACCCGACGCAGCCCCCGCGAAAACCCCCGTGCGCGCGGCGCTCGCCAGCTTCATGGGCAGCGCCGTCGAATACTACGACTTCTTCATCTTCGGCACCGCCGCCGCCCTCATCTTCCCGAGCGTGTTCTTCCCGAGCGGCGATCAGGCGGCCCTCGTGATGTCCCTCGCGACCTTCGGCTTCGCCTACGTCGCCCGCCCGGTCGGGGCGGTGATCCTGGGCCACCTCGGCGACCGCGTGGGGCGCCAGCGGATCCTCATGTTCACGCTCGTGCTCATGGGCGCCGCCACCTTCATCATCGGCTGCCTGCCGACCTTCGAGCAGATCGGCTGGCTCGCCCCCATCCTGCTCGTGCTGTGCCGGCTCATGCAGGGCCTGTCCGCCGCGGGCGAGCAGGCCGGCGCCTCCTCGATGACCCTCGAGCACGCGCCCGACCACCGGCGCTCCTTCTTCACCTCCTGGACGCTCTCGGGCACCCAGGGCGGGCAGATCCTCGCGGCCCTCGCCTTCCTGCCCATCACCCTGCTTCCCGACGACAGCGCCTTCAAGTACGAGTGGGCCTGGCGGATCCCGTTCTGGCTGAGCGCGGTCGTCGTGGTCGTCACCTTCTACATCCGGCGCACGCTCCACGAGCCGCCGGCGTTCGAGGAGGCCAAGGCGGAGGGCCGCCTCGCGAAGATCCCCTTCGTCGAGCTCATGCGCGACCACTGGCGAGATGTGCTGCGCGTCGTCCTCTGCGCGTTCATCGCGGCCGTCTCCACCGTGTTCGGCAACCTCGCACTGGCCTACGGCAAGGAGGTCGGGCTGGCCGAGAGCCTCACCCTCTGGCTCGTGGTCGTCGCGAACGTCTTCGCGCTCGGCACCCAGCCGCTGTTCGCCATGCTCTCCGACAAGATCGGCCGCAAGCCGGTGTTCATCTACGGGGCGATCTCCTCGGCGGTCTTCATGCCCTTCTACATGCTGTCGATGAGCGGCGGCAGCACCCTCCTCACCTTCGCGCTGGCCGTGCTCACCTTCTCCTGCGGCTACGCCGCGGCGAACGCCGTCTGGCCGTCCTTCTACGGCGAGATGTTCCCCGCCCGCGTGCGCTTCTCCGGGCTCGCGATCGGCACCCAGCTCGGCTTCCTCATGGCCGGTTTCGCCCCGTCCATCGTCGCTGCCTTCGGCGGCGTGCAGCAGGGCGGCTGGGTGGTCATCTCGGCCTTCACGGCCGTGATCTGCCTGATCGTGACGCTCGCGGCGCTCACGGCGCGCGAGACGAAGGACGTGCCCACCGCGACGCTCGGCGTCAGGCTCCCCGCCGCCCCGGAGACGGCGCAGCGGTAGCCGCGCGCGGGCCGCGACATCCCGACACCCCATCCAGCAGCAAGGAGCTCCCAGACCGTGCACACCTCCATCGCCACCGTCTGCCTCTCGGGCGGGCTCACCCAGAAGCTCCACGCCTGCGCCGCCGCGGGATTCGACGGCGTCGAGATCATGGACTCCGACCTCACCGCGGCGTACGAGTCGCCCGAGGAGATCCGGGCGCTCTGCGCGCGACTCGGGCTGCGGATCGAGATGTTCCAGCCGATGCGCGACGTCGAGGGCGTCGATGCGGAGACCTTCGCGGACAATCTCCGGCGTGCCGAGGCGAAGTTCGAGGTGATGGAGCGCCTGGGAGCCGAGCTGCTGCTGCTGTGCAGCAACGTGGCGACCGCAACGGCCGACGACGACGAGCTCGTGGCCGCGCAGCTCGCGGAGCTCGCCGACCGGGCGGCCGCGCGGGGCATCCGGATCGCCTACGAGGCGCTCGCCTGGGGGCGCTTCGTGCGCGACTACCGGCACGCGTGGCGGATCGTGCAGCTCGCGGACCGGCCCAATCTGGGCCTCTGCCTCGACAGCTTCCACATCCTCTCGCTCGGCCTCGACCCCGCCCCCATCGAGGAGATCGACGGGGACCGGATCTTCTTCCTCCAGCTGGCGGATGCGCCCGAGATGGAGCTCGACGTGCTCTCCTGGAGCCGGCATCACCGGCTCTTCCCCGGGGAGGGGAGCTTCGAGCTCCCCGCCTTCCTGGGTCACGTGCTCCGCGCGGGGTATCGCGGCCCGCTCTCGCTCGAGGTCTTCAACGACGTCTTCCGCCAGACCGACCCGGTCGCGACCGCGCGCCACGCGCACCGCTCGCTGCGGTGGCTGGCGGACCGCGCCGCGGTGGCGGGCGGCTGGGAGCAGGACCGGCTCGAACCGCTCCAGCCGCCGCGGGGCGTCGACTTCGTCGAGATCGCGGGAGAGGATCTCTCGGACGTCGACCGCCTGCTGCAGCAGCTCGGATTCGATTTCGCAGGCGAGCACCGCAGCAAGCGCGTGCGCCTGTGGGAGGCGGGGGAGGCGCGGATCGTCCTCAACGAGCAGCACCGCGGATCCGAGGCCCGGCTCGCCGGAATCGGCCTGCGCGTCGACGACGCTGCTGCGGCCGTGCGGCGGGCCGGCGCCATCGGCGCGAGCGAGGCATTCCGGTGGACGCTGGAGGGCGAGCAGCGACTGCGCGGGGTCGAGGCGCCCGACGGCACGCAGTTCTTCTGGGACGACCGCGCCGGGCGCTCCTGGCGGGACGAGTTCGGCGGCGGCGAGCGGGGCGCCGCGGGGCTGCGCGGATGGATCGACCACGTCAACGTGGGCGCCGGGTGGGAGCACTTCGACGAGGCGGTGCTCTTCGCGACGAGCGTGCTCGGATTGACGGCGGAGACCAGCTCCGAACTGCCGGGACCGCAGGGCCTCGTGCGCAGCCAGGTGCTCCGCACCCCGGACGGCGCGGTGCGGCTCGCCTGCAATCTCGCCCCGCCCAGCGCTCCGGAAATGCCGCGGCACCTCGCGATCCGCGTCGAGGACGCCGCTGCGACCGCGCGGCTCGCCCGTGCCCGCGGCCTGGAGTTCCTGCCGATCCCGAGCAACTACTACGACGATCTGGAGGCGCGGTTCGCCCTCGGGCCCGAACGGATCGGCGAGCTGCGCGAGCTGGGCCTGCTCTACGACCGGGACGCCCACGGCTCCTTCGTCCACTTCTACACGCCCACGTTGGGAGGGGTGTTCCTCGAGATCGTCGAACGCCGCGGCGGCTACCCCGGATACGGCGCCGCCAATGCCCCCGTGCGCCTCGCGGCCCAGCGGGGCTGAGCGACGAGCGGTGGGGCACAATGGTGGGGTGAGCCACGGCACGGAACGACAGCGCGACGCGGAGCGGACCCGTGCCGAACTGCTCGCCGAAGCCACGCGGGCCTTCGCCGAATCGGGCTACTCCGGCACCCGGGTGGACGAGATCGCCGAGCGCACCCGGACCACGAAGCGGATGATCTACTACTACTTCGGTTCCAAGGAGGGGCTCTATCTCGCGGTGCTGGAGGCCGCCTACCGGGGCATCCGGGACGCCGAGCGCGAGCTGGAGGTCGGCGCTCTCAGTCCCGTCGAAGCGGTGCGCAGGATCGCGGAGATCACCTTCGACCACCACCTCGCCCACAGCGACTTCATCCGGCTGGTGGCCGTCGAGAACATCCACCACGGCCGCTTCATCCGTCAGATCCCCTCTATCCGGGAGGCGAACCAGCCCGCCCTGGGGCTGCTCGAGGAGGTGCTCGAGCGCGGCCGGGAGCAGGGAGTGTTCGCGGCAGGGATCGAGCCGCTCGAGGTGCACCTGCTCATCAGCTCCTACTGCGTCTTCCAGGTCGCGAACCAGCACACCTTCGGCTACATCTTCGGGGTCGAGTTCGAGGAGCCGCAGCGCCGCGAGCGCCTGCGGCGCATGATCGGCGACGTGGTCGTGGCGTGGCTGAGCGCTCCCCGGACCGCCGGCTGAGCCGCCGCGGCCGCACAGCCTATCGTCCCCGAGCGGCGGATGCCCAGGGCCCGCGGCGGGTGCCGCCCGCCCGGAGGCCGCGGGCTATGCTGGGCGTGGGCGGGCCGGCGTCGGCCCCGGCAACGGCAGACAGGACACGAGGTTCATGAGCAGCGCATCCGGCACGACCGAGCTCCGCGAAGCCATCGCGGCACTGGATCCCGAGACCAGGGGAGGCATCGAGCGCCTGATCGGGCAGCTCGACGCCGAGGACCTGCGGGAGCGGGAACCCCGCGACATCCTCGGCGCCGCCCGGTCGATGCGCGCCCTCGCCGCCTCGCGCCGGCCGCGGCAGACGCTCGTCGAGGCCTTCACCCCCACCCTGCGCGAACACGGGTGGACCTCGCGGCGCACCATCGTCAACATCTGCACCGACGACGCACCGTTCCTGGTCGACTCGGTCACGGCGGCCATCGCCCGGCAGGGGCTCTCCGTGCACCTGCTGATGCACCCCGTCGTCTCGGTGCGCCGCGACGACGACGGCGCGCTGCTCGAGATCGATGCGCACGGCGGGCAGCTGGAGTCGTGGATCCACCTCGAGGTCGACCGCGTGCCGACGGACGAGGGCCGTGACGAGCTGCTCCAGCGGCTGCGGGCCGTGCTCGGCGACGTCCACGCCGCCGTCGACGACTGGCAGGCGATGCGGCGCGCCTGCCTCGACATCGTGACGGACCTGCGCACCGCGGCCCCGCCCACCGTCGATCCGGGTGAGATCGCCCCCACGGTCGAGTTCCTCAACTGGCTCGCGGAGGACAACTTCACCTTCCTCGGATACCGCGAGCACCGGCTCGAGACCGACGCCGACGGCGAAGCGGTGCTGCGTCCCCTGCCGCACACGGGTCTCGGGATCCTGCGCAAGTCGACCACCGCCGTCGCCAAGCTCCGCCCGGAGGCGCAGCGCACCGCCCGCGACCCGCGCCTGCTCACCATCACGAAGGCCAACTCGCGGGCTACGGTGCACCGCGACGCCTACCTCGACTACATCGGCGTCCGCTCCTTCGACGAGGCCGGCAACGTCGTGGGCGAGCGCCGCTTCCTCGGCATGTTCACCTCCGTCGCCTACGCCGCCTCGGTGCTGACGCTGCCGATCGTGGGGAGCAAGGTGCGAGCCGTGCTGCAGGCCTCCGGTTTCAGCGTGAACTCCCACTCCGGCAAGGACCTCCTGCAGGTGCTCGAACAGTACCCCCGCGACGAGCTGTTCCAGGACACCCCCGAGCACCTGCTGGCCGTGGCCTCCGAGGTGAGCCGCCTGCGCGAGCGCCGCCGCTCGCGCATCTTCCTGCGCCGCGACGAGTTCGGCCGCTTCGTCTCTGCGCTCGTCTTCCTGCCGCGCGACCGCTACAACACGACGGTGCGCCTGCGCGTCGAGGCGCTGCTGCGCGAGACCTTCGGGGCGGAGCAGGTGGACCACACGACGAGGGTGGGCGACTCCCCGCTCGCGCAGCTGCACTTCGTGGTGCGGGTGCCGAAGGGCGAGTCGGTGCCCGAGGTCTCCGAGGCGGAGCTGCAGCAGCGGCTCGAGGCCGCGATCCGCAGCTGGGACCAGGCGCTCGTGGACGCGCTGCACGAGGCCAATGACGAGACGGAGGCCGCGCGGCTGCTGGGGCGCTACGGCAGCGCCTTCCCCGAGTCGTACAAGGAGTACGTGCCGCCCACGCACGCCCTCGGCGACGTCGCCCTCCTCGAAAGCCTCGACGCGGGGGCCGAGTTCGCCGTCCACCTCTACGCGCCGCAGGAGGAGGACCCCGCGAAGCGCTACCTCACGCTCGCGTCCCATCGCGAGTACCCGCTGACCCGGGTGCTGCCGCTCCTCACGGACCTCGGCGTCGACGTCGTCGACGAGCGCCCGAACACGATCTCCCTCCCGGACGGAGGCACCCGCTTCATCTCAGACTTCGGGCTCATCGCCCCCGACACGGAGCTGTGGGGGCGTCCCGAGTGGGGGGAGGCGTTCACCGAGACCTTCCGGGCGGTGTGGACGGGCAACGCCGAGAGCGACCGTCTCAATGCGCTCGTGCTGCTCGCCGGGCTGGACTGGCGGCAGATCGTCATCCTGCGCGCCATCAGCATGTATCTGCGTCAGATCGGCTCCGCCTTCTCGGTGGAGTACATCGAGCAGGCGCTCATCGCCAATCCGGGAATCGCTGCCGGGCTCGTGCGGCTCTTCGAGGCGCGCTTCGATCCGGCTGCCGGGGGCGACGGCGCAGCGGGCGAGGACCGGGACGCGCAGGCGGCCGAGCTGCTCGCGTCCCTGGAGGAGCGTCTCGACGCCGTGTCGAGCCTCGACCACGACCGGATCCTCCGCTCCATCGTCGGCGTCATCGAGGCCACGTGGCGCACCAACTTCTATCAGCGCGGGGCCGATGGGGAGCCGAAGCCGTGGGTGTCGATGAAGCTCGACTGCGCCCGCGTGCCCGGGCTGCCGAAGCCCCACCCGATGGCGGAGATCTGGGTGTACTCGCCGGAGGTCGAGGGCGTGCACCTGCGCTTCGGCAAGGTCGCCCGCGGCGGCCTGCGCTGGAGCGACCGGCGCGAGGACTTCCGCACCGAGGTGCTGGGCCTCGTGAAGGCGCAGATGGTGAAGAACGCGGTCATCGTGCCCACCGGCTCCAAGGGCGGCTTCGTCGCGAAGCGACTGCCCGCCCCGAGCGACCGCGCGGCCTGGCTGGAGGCGGGCAAGGCGGCGTACCGCACCTTCATCCGCGCCCTCCTCGACATCACCGACAACCGCGACGGCGCCGAGATCCTGCCGCCCGAGCGCGTGGTGCGCCGCGACGGCGACGACCCGTACCTCGTGGTGGCCGCCGACAAGGGCACGGCGTCGTTCTCGGACATCGCCAACGCCATCTCCGAGGAGTACGGATTCTGGCTGGGTGACGCCTTCGCCTCGGGCGGCTCCGCCGGCTACGACCACAAGGGCATGGGGATCACGGCGCGTGGCGCGTGGGAGTCGGTGAAGCGCCACTTCCGGGAGTTGGGCCACGACACGCAGAGCGAGGACTTCACGGCGGTCGGGATCGGGGACATGTCGGGTGACGTCTTCGGCAACGGCATGCTGCTGTCCGAGCACATCCGCCTCGTCGCGGCCTTCGACCACCGGCACGTCTTCGTCGACCCGGAGCCCGACGCCGCCGTCTCCTATGCCGAGCGCCGGCGGCTGTTCGAGCTGCCCGGCTCCTCGTGGGACGACTACGACCGCTCGCTCATCTCCGCGGGCGGCGGCGTGTTCCCGCTGACGGCGAAGTCGATCCCGGTGAGCCCGGAGATGGCGGAGGCGCTCGGCCTCGAGGCCGGGGTGCAGCGGCTGACGCCGGCCGAGCTGAAGCGCGCGGTGCTGCTCGCCCCGGTCGATCTGCTCTGGAACGGCGGCATCGGCACCTACGTGAAGGCGAGCGCGGAGACGAACGCCGAGATCGGCGACCGCGGCAACGACGCGATCCGCGTCGACGGGGCGGATCTGCGGGTGCGGGTCGTGGGCGAGGGCGGCAACCTCGGCGTCAGCCAGCGTGGCCGCATCGAGGCGGCGCTCGCGGGCGTGCGGATCAACACCGACGCGATCGACAACTCTGCGGGGGTGGGCACCAGCGACCGTGAGGTGAACATCAAGATCCTGCTCGGGGCCGTCGAGCGGGACGGCCGCCTGGACCGCGAGGCCCGCGATGAGCTGCTGCGGTCCATGACCGACGAGGTCGCGGTGCAGGTGCTGCGCGACAACTACGAGCAGAACGTGCTGCTGGGCAACTCCCGCGAGAACGCGGCCGAGATGCTGCCCTCGCACGCGCGGCTCATCCGGTGGCTCGAAGACCGCGACGAGCTCGACCGCGAGCTGGAGTTCCTGCCGAGCAGCGCGGAGATACGCACGCGGATCGCCGAGGAGCGGGGCCTCACGCGGCCCGAGTTCGCCGTGCTCGTCGCCTACGCGAAGCTCGCGCTGAAGGCCGATCTCGCCTCGACGGCGATCGCGGACGACCCCTGGTTCGCCCGCACGCTCGCCGAGTACTTCCCGGCGCCGATCCGCGACGCCTACGCCGATGACCTCGCCGCCCACCCGCTGCGGTCCGAGATCATCGTGAACTCCGTCGTCAACTCCATGGTGAACCGCGGCGGGATCACCTTCGCCTACCGGGCTGCGGACGAGACGGGTGCGTCGAGCGCGCAGATCGCGAGCGCCTACGTGGTGGCCAGGGAGATCTTCGCGCTGCGCGAGTTCGTCGTCGAGGTCGAGGCGACCGACAATGCGGTGTCGACGGCGGTGCAGACGGACCTGTACCTGAGCTTCCGGCGGCTGCTCGACCGGGCGACCCGGTGGTTCGTGCATCACCGTGCGGAGAGCCTGGACATCGGTGCGGAGATCGAGCTGTTCGGCGAGCCGGTGGCCCGGCTCGTGGCCGGGCTCGGGGACCTGCTGCGGGGCGATGAGCTGCGCCGCTTCGAGGCGCGCGTCGCCGAGCTGGAGGAGGCCGGCGTGCCGGCGCCGCTCGCCCGCCGCGGGGCGGGCCTGCTCGCCTCCCTCCCGGTGCTCGACATCGTGGAGCAGTCCCGCCTGCGCGGCCGGGAGCTCGACGAGGTCGCGGCGGTGTACTTCGAGCTCTCCTCCCGGATGCGCTTCGACGATCTGCTGAGCGGGGTGACCGCGCTGCCGCAGGACGATCGCTGGGGCTCGATGGCGCGCGCGGCGATGCGGGACGACCTCTACGCGGTGATGATCGAGCTCAGCTCCTCGGTGCTCGACCACACGGAGCCGGGCGAGGCCGGCGCGCGGATCGACGCCTGGCTGGAGCAGGTGACGCCCTCGGGGCGGCGCGTGCTGGGCGAGGCGCTCGACGCGGTGTGCGCGGGGTCGGGCGCGGGGCTCGCCACGCTCTCGGTCGCGCTGCGCCGCCTGCGGGCGCTCGTCCGCTGAGGCGGGTCCGCGGCGCACCGGGGCCCGCGCGTTCTGCCACTAGCGGAAGCGGGGCACCCGGGTTAAACTTGAGCCAGTAACGCTCAAGTTTGTGTCGCGGGTTCGCGCGCTGCGTACCGTCCGAGCCCGCCAGCAGCGGCGAGGGCCGTCCTCGTCCGCAGTCGGAGGAGGAACATGCAGGCCAATTGGACGCCCGCGCAGGGCGAAGGAGAACAGCAGTCGGCGCTCGAGCAGTTCGGCGTCAACCTCACGGAGGTCGCCCGCTCGGGCAAGCTCGACCCCGTGATCGGCCGCGACAGCGAGATCCGCCGGGTGAGTCAGGTGCTCACGCGGCGCACGAAGAACAACCCCGTGCTGATCGGCGAGCCCGGCGTCGGCAAGACCGCCGTCGTCGAGGGTCTCGCGCAGCGCATCGTCGCGGGCGACGTGGCCGAGTCGCTGAAGGACAAGGAGCTCATCTCGCTCGACATCTCCGCCCTCATCGCGGGGGCGAAGTACCGCGGCGAGTTCGAGGAGCGCATGAAGGCGGTGCTGCAGGAGATCAAGGATTCCGACGGCAAGATCATCACCTTCATCGACGAGCTGCACACGCTCATGGGCGCCGGCGGCGGCGAATCCTCGGTCGCGGCCTCCCAGATGCTCAAGCCCATGCTCGCCCGCGGTGAGCTGCGCCTCATCGGCGCGACCACGCTCGACGAGTACCGCGAGTACATCGAGAAGGATGCCGCGCTCGAACGGCGCTTCCAGCAGGTCTACGTGGGAGAGCCCTCCGTCGAGGACACGGTGGCGATCCTGCGCGGGCTCAAGGAGCGATACGAGGCGCACCACAAGGTGACCATCGCGGACTCGGCGCTGGTCGCGGCGGCGTCGCTGTCGAACCGCTACATCACGGCTCGTCAGCTCCCCGACAAGGCCATCGACCTGATCGACGAGGCGGCCTCGCGGCTCCGCATGGAGATCGACTCGGCGCCCGTCGAGATCGACGAGCTGCGCCGCGCCGTCGACCGCATGAAGCTCGAAGAACTCGCCCTGAAGAAGGAGAAGGACGCCGCCTCGAAGGAGCGGCTCGCGAAGCTGCGCGAGGATCTGGCGGCGCGCCAGCAGGAGCTGGACGCGCTGGAGGCGCGCTGGGAGCGCGAACGCTCCTCGCTGAACCGCGTCGGCGAGCTGCGCGAGAAGCTCGACCAGTTGCGCATGGAGGCGGAGGTGGCGCAGCGCGAGGGCAAGCTGGAGAAGGCGTCGAAGCTGCTCTACGGCGAGATCCCGGTGATCCAGAAGCAGCTCGTCGAGGCCGAGAACGCGGAGCTCGCGGGCGAGGTCGGCGGTGAGCCGCGCATGGTGAACGAGCAGGTCACCGACGAGGACATCGCGGGCGTGGTCGCGGCGTGGACCGGGATCCCGGTCGGCCGGCTGCTGCAGGGCGAGACGGAGAAGCTGCTCGCGCTCGAGAGCGAGCTCGGCAAGCGGGTCGTGGGGCAGGGCGAGGCGGCGCGCGCCGTAGCCGATGCCGTGCGCCGCACGCGGGCCGGGATCGCGGATCCGAACCGCCCGACCGGTTCCTTCCTGTTCCTCGGCCCGACGGGCGTGGGCAAGACGGAGCTGGCGAAGGCGCTCGCCGAGTTCCTCTTCGACGACGAGCACGCGATGGTGCGGATCGACATGAGCGAGTACGGCGAGAAGCACTCGGTCTCGCGTCTGGTCGGCGCCCCTCCCGGCTATGTCGGCTACGAGCAGGGCGGTCAGCTCACCGAGGCGGTGCGCCGCCGGCCCTACTCGGTGGTGCTGCTCGACGAGGTCGAGAAGGCGCACCCGGAGGTCTTCGACGTGCTGCTGCAGGTGCTCGACGACGGCCGCCTCACCGACGGACAGGGACGTACGGTGGACTTCCGCAACACGATCCTGATCCTGACCTCGAATCTCGGCTCGCAGTACCTCATCGACCCCGATATGGCGTGGGCCGAGAAGGAGAACGCGGTGCGCGAGACGGTGCGCCGCGCCTTCAAGCCGGAGTTCGTGAACCGGCTCGACGAGATGGTGATCTTCCACCCGCTCTCCGAGTCGGATCTGGCGCAGATCGTGGAGCTGTCGATCGACCGGCTGCAGGCGCGGCTGGCGGATCGGCGCCTCACCCTCGGGGTGACGCCCGAGGCGCGGGCCTGGCTCGCCTCCCGCGGCTACGATCCGATCTATGGCGCGCGGCCGCTGCGGCGGCTGATGCAGCACGAGATCGACGACCGGCTGGCCCGCGCGATCCTCTCCGGAACGGTGCGCGACGGCGACGCCGTGCGGGTCACGGTCGCGGAGGACGGCGAGTCGCTGGTGCTGGAGAGCGCGGGATCGGTGCCGAGCTCTGCCGAGGGGAGCGGCTTCGACGGCTCGGGCTTCGGCCGGGACGGCGGTCCGGACGACGTCATCGAGGCGGAACTGCTCGACGACTAGCCCCGCGGCTCGCGGGCGAGGAGCGGGTGCGGCCAGGCGGCGAGGGCGAGGGTGCCCAGTACGATCTGGACCGCGCCCGCGGTGAAGTAGATGGTGTGCAGCGGTGAGCGCCCGGGAATGATCAGCAGCTCCACGAAGATCCAGATCGTCATGACGAGGCCCGCGGCGATGTGCGCGCCGCGGGCCAGCGCGAAGCCCCGCCACTGCGCGAGGAGCGCGACCGCCTGGGATCCGCCCACCACCACGCCGAGAATGATCCCGGGCCAGAGATACGAGGTGAAGGGGCTGCCGTCGAGCCACTCGAGCGGCATCCCCATGCCGTCGCCGAAGACGATGGCGGCCGCACCGCCCAGGCACGAGAGCAGGCTGAACCAGGCGACGATCCCGAGCGCGATGCGGTACGCGCGCGAGAACAGGGATCGCCCCGTCCCGGGGGTCTCCGCCGCATCGCTCACGCTGACATGGTATCCGGCACCGCAATAGTGAGGGGAGCGGGGACGGACGGACCGGGGCCTCAGCGGGGCGCCGCGCGGCTCAGTCCCTCCGCGCCGGCTGTGCAGCGCCGCTCAGAAGCCGGCTCCGCCGCGCCCAGGCGGGACAGCTGGGACCTGCTTCGTCATCTCCCGTCAGAGTGTCGGAGGCCGCTGTTAGGGTGTGAGCACGATCGAAGGAGGAACGTACATGTCCAACACCACCCGCATCGGCAGCTCGGGGATCGAGATCGCTCCGCTCGCGCTCGGAGGCAACGTCTTCGGCTGGACCGCGGATCGCGACGACTCCTTCGCGGTGCTCGACGCCTTCCTCGCGGGCGGGGGCGATCTCGTCGACACCGCCGACGGCTACTCGCACTGGGCCCCGGGACACACGGGCGGCGAGTCGGAGACGATCATCGGTGAGTGGCTGGCCGCCGGCCGCAGCCGCGACTCGGTGGTCATCGCCACGAAGGTCTCCACGCATCCCGAGTTCGCCGGGCTGGCGGGCGACAATGTGCGTGCGGCCGCCGAAGCCTCGCTGCGCCGGCTCGGCACCGACCGCATCGACCTGTACTACGCTCACTTCGACGACCCGGAGACCCCGCTCGAAGAGACCGTCGCGGCCTTCTCGAGCCTGGTCGACGCCGGCAAGGTGCGCGCGATCGGCGTCTCGAACTACACGGCCGAGCGCATCGCCGAATGGTTCCGCATCGCGCGCGAGGGCGGGTATCACCTTCCCGTTGCCCTGCAGCCGCACTACAACCTCGTGGAGCGCGACTTCGAGACGAACGGTCTGCGGGAGGCCGCCGAACGCGAAGGCCTCGCGGTCTTCCCCTACTTCTCGCTGGCCAAGGGCTTCCTCGCGGGCAAGTACCGCGACTCGGCAGCGGGCTCCGCTCCCGGTGCGAGCCCGCGGGCCGGAGAGGCGCTCGACTACCTCGACGAGCGCGGACGGGCCGTGCTCGCGGCGCTCGACGACGTGGCAGCCGCGCACGAGGCGCCCGTCGCCGCGGTCTCCCTCGCGTGGCTGCGCGCTCAGCCCACGGTCGCAGCGCCGATCGCGAGCGCGCGCAACACCGAGCAGCTCACCGCGCTCCTCGCCTCCCTCAGCCTCGAACTGGGCTCCGAGGAGATCGAGAGCCTCACCGCCGCCTCCGCCTGAGGCCGCGGGTCCGCTCAGCGCCCGCCGCGGGCGAAGGCGAGCGCGCAGGCGTGGGCCGCGGCCTCCCCGAGCAGGCGCGGGGCCTCGGCGCGCAGCTCGTCGAGGCTCGCCGGCCCCTCGGCGATGGAGAACGCGGCGGTGATCCCGGCGCGTGCGCACTCCGCGGCCGAGAGGGCGCGGGATCCCGCGATCACGACCACCGGAACGCCGGGGGCCGCCTCGCGGAGCACCAGTGAGACCACCTTGCCGGCAAGCGACTGGGTGTCGACACGCCCCTCGCCGGTGATGACGAGCTCGGCCTCGGCGAGGGCTCCCGGCAGCCCGGCCGCCTCCGCGACGAGCGCCGCCCCCGGCAGCAGCTCCGCGCCGAAGAGCGCGATCGGGCCGGCCGCGAGGCCCCCGGCCGCTCCCGCCCCCGCGGCACCGGCTGCGTCGGATGTGTATAAGAGGTGTATAAGAGCCAGGCCCCGCACCCCGCGGCCCCGTCAGCGGATGATCCACATCGCAGGCGATCCGCCACCGGGCGCTCCGCACCCGTGACGGCACCCCCGAGAGGTCGATGCTCGCCAGCGCATCGAGGCCTCGCGCCCCCGGCGGCACCGCCCGCCCCGAGGCGTCGAGCAACTGCGCCCCCAGCGCCCGCAGCATCCCGGCGCCCCCGTCGCTCGTGGCCGATCCGCCCAGGCACAGCAGCAGCTCCTCGGCCCCGGCGTCGAGGGCCCCCAGCACCAGCGCCCCCACCCCGGCCGAGTCCGCGTCGAGCGGCCGGAGCGGCTGGTCCGCGACGTGGGGGAGCCCGTTGGCCTCCGCAGCCTCGACGATCGCCGTGCGACCGTCGGGGCTGATCCCGATACGTCCCTGGCGGGGTCGCCCCAGCGCATCCGTGGTCGCGAGCTCCACGAATCCGCCGCCCCAGGCGGCGACGAGGGCGTCGAGGGTGCCCTCGCCGCCGTCGGCGAGCGGAACCTCCACCACCCGCGCCTCGTCTCCCAGAGCCTGCCGCGCACCCGCGGCCAGCGCGGCAGCGGCCTCCGGCGACGAACAGCTCCCCTTGAGGGAGTCGGGGGCGATGACGACGGTGCGGGGTGCGGTGCTCATGCCTCCAGGGTAGGCGGGCGGCGGTCCCGGACCCGGGGCGTCACGACGCGTCGCACG
Organism: Leucobacter massiliensis; assembly: GCF_002982315.1. Taxonomy (GTDB): domain Bacteria; phylum Actinomycetota; class Actinomycetes; order Actinomycetales; family Microbacteriaceae; genus Leucobacter; species Leucobacter massiliensis. The sequence continues at coordinate 748,783 of NZ_MWZD01000017.1, forward strand.
AGCCTGCGCGGTGACTATGCTGACCGCATGAGCACGACGACGCCCGCCAGCGCTGCCTCCGCCCGTCCGCTGAGGCACCTCGGCTTCATCCACCTCGTCCCCTTCGACGCCGAATCTCCGCGACGCGGCCTCGAGGAGGGGATCGAGCTCTTCGAGTACGCGGAGCGGCTCGGCCTCGACAGCGGCTGGGTGCGCACCCGCCACCTGCAGCGCGGCCTCCCCTCGGCGGCGACCTTCTTCGGAGCCGTCTCCCAGCGCACCCGGCGCATCGGACTGGGTACGGCCGTGATCCCCGTCGGCTACGAGAACCCCTTCCGGCTGGCGGAGGACCTCGGCACCGCCGACGCGCTCTCGGGCGGGCGACTGCTGCCCGGCCTGAGCGTCCACCCTCCGAGCTACGACGAGGCACTGAACGACCTCGTGCACGACTCCGGCTGGCGGGAGGAGGACTACGGTTACGGCCGCATCGAGCGATTGCGCAGCCTGCTCGCGGGCGACGCCGTGCGCGAGGTGCCCGAGTACGGCGGGATCGGCGGCGACTTCGACTCCCCGCGCGTCGAGCCGCACAGTCCGGGTCTCGCCGGGCGGCTGTGGTACGGCGGCGGCTCGCTGCGCTCCGCCGAGTGGGCGGGCCGGGCGGGCCTCAACTGGCTCGTCAGCAACATCAGCTCGACCGAGAACGGGATCCGCGACTTCGCGGCGGCTCAGCGCGCCCAGATCGACGCCTTCCGGGCCGTCCACCCCGCGGGCGAGGCGGCCCGGGCCACGGTCGCGCGGGTCATCGTGCCCACCGATGGGGCCACCCCAGCGCAGGCCGCGAAGTACCGCGCCTACGCCGAGGCGCGCACGCCGCGCACCGAGCAGGTCCACGGCAGGAACACGATCATCGCGCGCGATGTGCTCGGCTCGCTCGACGAGATCGTCGAGTTCATCCGCGGCGACCTCGCGTTCCGCGCCGCCGACGACTACCTCTTCGAGCTGCCCTTCGAGTTCGAGCTCGCCGACTGGAAGCACATCCTCGAGCAGCTCGCCACCCGGATCGGACCCGCCCTCGGGTGGCGGCCCGGAAGCTGAGGGGAGCGCGGGGACGGGGGCCGGACGCGCCCCGAACTCACAGACACCCCGATCGTAGAATGGTGCCGTGAGCGATAAACTCCTCCATCTCGTGCGCCACGGCGAGGTCCACAATCCCGGCCGGGTGCTCTACGGCCGCCTGCCGGGATTCCGGCTCTCGGAGCTCGGGCACCGCATGGCCGAGGCCGCCGCGCTCGAGCTCGCCGGCAGCGACCGGGCAGTCGCCCGTCTGCTCGCCTCTCCGCTCGAGCGCGCCCAGCAGTCGGCGCGCCCCATCGCGAGCGCCTTCGGGCTGGAGGTGCAGACGGAGGAGCGCATCATCGAGCCGAGCAACGCCTTCGAGGGCATGGTCAATTCGGGCCCCGAATCCGCCTTCAAGCAGCCGCGCTACTGGTACCGCTTCGTCAACCCGTTCCGGCCGAGCTGGGGCGAACCGTACCGGCGCATCGCCGCCCGGGTGCGCGCCGCGATGGACGAGGCGTGGGGCTCGACGCGCGGCGGTGACATCGTGATGGTCTCGCACCAGGCCCCGATCTGGATCGCGCACCTCGACATCGCAGGCAAGCCGCTGTTTCACAACCCCGCCGGCCGCCGCTGCGAGCTGTCGAGCATCACGAGCTTCGAGAAGCGCGGCGAGCGGTGGTTCGAGGTCGGCTACCGGACCCCGGCTGCCGGCCTGCTCGATGACGCTGTGGATGTGGGGGCGGTATGAGTCGTCGTCGGATCTGGGCTGGACTCGCGCTGCCGTTCGCCGCCCTGCTCGTGCTCAGCGGCTGCAGCGGTGACGGGAACCTCTCGGCCGAGTGGAACGAGGCGAGCGGCAAGAACTACGTGGAGGGCGACGGATCGACCCTCAGCCTCCCGCCCGAGCAGCGCACCGAGCCCGTCGTGTTCTCGGGAGAGACCGAGGGGGGCGAAGCCTACGGTTCCGAGGACACGAGGGGCAGCGTCACCGTCGTGAACTTCTGGTACGCGGGCTGCGCCCCCTGCCGTGCCGAGGCGCCCGACCTCAACGAGGCCTACGACGAGTTCGCGTCGCAGGGCGTCAGGTTCGTCGGCGTCAACACGAGGGACCAGGTGGAGCAGGCGCGGCAGTTCTCCGAGCGCTTCCAGGTGGAGTATCCCTCGCTCATGGACAACGCGGGCGGTCGTGCCGTGCAGCGCGCCTTCGCCGGCCAGGTGCCCCTCAACGCCGTGCCGACCACGCTCGTGCTTGACACCGAGGGCCGTGTCGCCCACCGCGTGCTCGGGCAGCTCGCGGGCGCCTCGCAGCTGCGGACCCTCATCTCCGAGACGCTGGCGGAATCGGGCGACACCGCCGGTGGATCCGGCGACGGTTCCGGCGACGCCGCAGAGACCCCCGAGCGGTAACGGTGGAGGTGCAGGATCTCGTCGCCGACGGACAGCTGCTCGTCGCGTCCCTGATCGCGCTCGCGGCGGGGTTCGTGTCGTTCCTCTCGCCGTGCGTGCTGCCGCTCGTGCCCGGATACCTGGCCTACGTCGGCGCGAGCGCGGGCTCGGGGTCCGGCCCCGGGTCCGGCTCAGGGGAGCGGCCCGCGCGGGGCCGCCTCGTGCTGGGTTCCCTGCTCTTCGTGCTCGGCTTCACCGCCGTGCTCGTCGCCTTCCTCGCCGCTGCCGGCACCGTGGGCGTGTGGCTCCTGGAGTGGGAGCGGCTCATCACCCGGATCATGGGCGCCGCGGTGATCGTCATGGGGCTCGTCTTCATGGGTGCCTTCGGCGCCATGCAGCGCACCGCGAAGCTGCGGGTCAAGCCGAGGACCGGACTCATCGGCGCCCCGCTGCTCGGTGTCGTCTTCGCGATCGGGTGGACGCCCTGCCTCGGTCCCACCCTCGCCGCGATCATGACGCTGAGCGTGCAGCAGGGATCCGTGGGCCGCTCCGTGGTGCTCGCGATCCTCTACTGCCTGGGCCTCGGCCTGCCCTTCGTGCTCGCCGCCTTCGGCTTCGGCTGGATGACGCAGACCATGTCCTTCTTCAAGCGGCACATCCGCGCGGTCAACCTGATCGGCGGCGGGCTGCTGATCCTCATCGGTCTCCTCATGGTGACCGGACTCTGGAGCCAGATGATGTACGCACTGCAGGCGGTGATCGGCGGATATGTCACGCCCCTCTGATTACGACGACGGGACCGGGGCGGGGGGATCGCTGCGCGCCGAGTCGCCCGAGCTCGGGCTGCGCGGCTGGCTGCGCTGGTTCTGGCGGCAGCTCACCAGCATGCGGGTCGCCCTCATCCTGCTGCTGCTGCTCGCGGTCGCCGCGATCCCGGGATCGCTCGTGCCGCAGCGCGGAGCCGACCCGAACGGGGTGGTGCAGTACGAGCAGGATCATCCACAGCTCTTCCCGATCCTCGACGCCTTCCCCATCCAGGCCTTCGACGTGTACGGCTCCGTGTGGTTCTCGGCGATCTACCTGCTGCTCTTCGTCTCCCTCATCGGCTGCGTGCTGCCGCGCATCGCCCACCACTGGCGCGCCTGGCGCGGCCGCCCCCCGAAGACGCCCGCCCGCCTCCAGCGCATGGCCGGCTTCTCCGAGATCCGTCTCTCGAACCCCGAGGCGACGCCCGAGGAGCGCGAGCAATTCGCGGAGCGGGCCGTGGACGAGGCCGCCGCGATCCTGCGCCGCCAGCGCTACCGCGTCGAGGTGCAGCGCGCCACGCGGCGCGGCGCGAGCGAGGTGTCGGTGTCGGCCGAGCGCGGCTACCTGCGCGAGACCGGCAATCTGCTCTTCCACATCTCGCTGCTCGGCGTGCTCGTCAGCGTCGCGCTCGGCGGCGTCGTCACCTTCAACGGTCAGAAGGTCCTCGTCGAGGGCGAGACGATGGTGAACCAGCTCATCGACTACGACACCGCCACCTCCGGGCGCTCCTTCGACAGCAACAGCCTGGAGCCGTTCAGCCTCAGGCTCGACTCGCTCGACGTCAGCTACAACACGCCCGACGGCGGCAATGTCGACGCCATCGGGCTGGTGAAGGACTACACGGCGAACATGACCCTCATCACGCCGGACGGAGCCGAGTCGCGCGAGACCATCCGGGTCAACCACCCGCTGCGCGTGCACGGCTCGCCCGTGTACCTGATCGCCAACGGCTACGCGCCGCTCATCACGATCCGCAACGCCGAAGGCACCGTCGTCTACCGCGAGGCGATGCCGTTCATCCCGCAGGACAACCTCAACATGACCTCGCTCGGCGTCGTCAAGGTGCCCGACGGCATGGTCGACGAGGCGGGGAAGCCGGTGCAGATCGGCCTGCGCGGCTTCTTCTACCCCACTCAGGCCGAGCTCGACACCGGGGCCTACACCTCCAACTACCCCGACCTCGAGAATCCCGTCCTCACCCTCGACGTGTTCGAGGGCGACCTCGGCATCGACGACGGGATCCCGAAGTCCGTATACGCACTCGACACGAGCGGCATGGAGCAGCTCACCGGCCGGGCGATCGACAAGGACTCCATCGAGCTGCGTCCCGGCGAGCAGGCCGATCTGCCGAACGGCCTCGGCACGGTCACGCTCGAGTCGGTGCCCCGCTACGCCTCCTTCGACGTGATGCAGAACCCGGCGCAGATCTGGATCCTCGTGTTCGCGCTGCTCGCCCTCGGCGGCCTCATGTGGTCATTGTTCGTGCCCCGCCGGCGCATGTGGGTGAAGGCGCTGCCCACCGAGGACGGCGTCGTGCTGCAGTACGCGGCCCTCGCCCGGGGCGACGACCCGGCGCTGGAGCGCGCCGTCGAGGAGCTGCGCGAGCGTCATCGCGAGCGGCTGTAGACGGTCCGCGGCGCGCCGCCCCGTCACGTTCCGTCATCAGCCGTCACGGTCCGTCACGCGCCGCGACGGGCCGCCGGCCCGCGGGTAGGCTCTGGGCCATGACGACGATCGAGACAACCACGGCAGGCAGCCTCCCCCGCACCCAGGCGCTCATCGAAGCGAACGCGGCGCGAGGCTTCGAGGACGACGGCTTCACGCTGCGCACCACCCCCGAGTTCGAGGAGCTCGTGGCGGAGGCGGTGCGGGACGTCGTCGAGCGGCAGCGCGAGCGGGGGATCACGCAGCCCGGCGACGGCGAGTTCGGCAAGGCCATGTCGAATGCGGTCGACTACGGTGCGTGGTGGACGTACTCCTTCCAGCGCAACTCCGGCCTCTCGCTGACCGGCGAGGACATCTTCAGCCAGGAGCCCGTGCGCTCCGCGCCCGGTGATGTGCGGCTCACCACCTTCCCCGACCGCCGTGACTGGACGCTCTTCGCCGAGGCCTACCGCGACCCGGAGAGCGGGATCAGCGTCGGCAAGAACACGACCGCCTTCCCGGCCACCACCGGCCCCATCGCCTACACGGGCCAGGAGGCCATCGCCGCCGACACCCGCAACCTCCGGGCCGCGCTCCAGCCCGGCGAGCGCGGCTTCCTCACCGCGATCGCCCCCGGCTCCGCGGCGCGCATCAGCAACCGCTTCTACGGCACCGAGCAGGAGCACATCGACGCCTGGGTCGCCGCGTTGCGCGAGGAATACCGCGCGGTCACCGATGCCGGCCTCATCCTGCAGATCGACGACCCCTCGCTCGCCGAGAACTGGGACCAGATCAACCCCGAGCCGAGCATCGAGGACTACCTCGCATTCACGCAGATCCGCGTCGACGCCATCAACGCGGCGATCGAGGGACTCCCGCGCGAGCAGATCCGCCTGCACCTCTGCTGGGGCTCCTGGCACGGACCCCACTCGACCGACATCGAGCTGAAGCACATCCTGCGCACCGTGCTCGGCGTCCAAGCGGGTCAGGTCTCCTTCGAGGCGGCGAACGTGCGGCACGAGCACGAGTGGACCGTGTGGGACGAGCACCGCGAGCTCATCCCCGACGACCTCGTGCTCGTCCCCGGAGTCGTCGGCCACTCCACCAACCTCATCGAGCACCCCGACCTCGTCGCCGAGCGCATCACCCGCTACGCGCGCATCGTCGGCCCCGAGCGCGTCATCGCATCGACCGACTGCGGCCTCGGCGGCCGCGTCCACCCGCAGATCGCCTGGGCCAAGCTCGAAGCGCTCGGCGAGGGGGCGCGCCGCGCCGCGCAGCGCGTCTAAGACCGGCAACGCAGAGGGGGCCGCGCGGAACAACCGCGCGGCCCCCTCTGCGTGTGCGTCACGGGAAGCTCTAGAAGCGCCACACCGCGGCCTGGAAACCGGCCGGGGGCGCCGGGGTCCAGTTCTCGTCCTTGCTGACGAGGCCGGAACCGCCCGGATTGTTGGACTCGATGATCGTGAAGGTGCCGTCGTCGTGCACCTCCGTGATGAGCACCGTATGCACGCCCGTCACCCACGAGGTGGGTGAGGCGACGTACTCGTACTGCACCACGTCGCCCGGCTCCGCCTGGGCGAGCGTCACCCGCGTCGCGCCATCGTAGTTGGAGACGGGATCGCCGCCGCCACCCCAGTTGCCGCCGCCCGCCCGGATCCAGCGCTGCGCGGACATGATGCACTCGCCCGGCTGGTTCCAGCCCGTCGCCCGGCTCGTGCCGACCTCGCTCTCCGCGAGCGAGATCGCTGCGTCCACGTCGAAGTGGTGGGGAACATGCGCCACCTCGTCGACGCTCAGCACCGACTCGATCGGCGCCCCGGCCAGCGCATCGCCCGTGTCCAGAGACTGGGAGACGGTCGTGGTGGCGGGCTGCACCGCGGCGAGAGAGAAATCCTCGACCGGCGCCTCGGCCATCGCGGGTGCCGCACCGAAGGCGAAGATGACAGTGGAGACGAGGCTCACAGCAAACGCCTTGGCAGAAACTCTCACGCGAAAACTCCGGGGGGTTGAACAATACGATGCGCTGGGCTACGGCCCGAGCGCCTCAACAAGTATGCGTTACCGTTCCGTTATGTTCAAGTTATGCCGCGAAATGCCGCGTTCACCCGGCAAGCTCCAAGGCCGCGGTCAGCTTCGGCCCCGCCCGCGCGAGGCACCGCACCCGCCTCGCTCACGCATCCCCGCAGCGCCCACCCAGCCGCCCGCGCCGCCCCCGTTTCGGCCAGAACGCCAGAACCCGCTAGACTGGTGGCCGCCGGTCACGCGCCGGTGAGGAGGATTCGCCTAGCGGCCTATGGCGCACGCCTGGAACGCGTGTTGGGTTCACGCCCTCGGGGGTTCAAATCCCCCATCCTCCGCTCCAGAGCCCCCTGCATGCGCAGGGGGCTCTTCCGCTTCGGCTGGGGGCTCATCGAGAACCCCGTGACTGGCGCCGAGGGCGGCGCCAGCGGCGTGCGCGCGCAACGCGGTGCGTTGCCTCAAGCGCGCGGCCGGGGTTCAAATCCCCCATCCTCCGCTCCAGAGCCCCCTGCATGCGCAGGGGGCTCTTCCGCTTCGGCTGGGGGCTCATCGAGAACCCCTGAACCGGCCCTTACTCTCCGTCGTAGTTCTCCGACCGCGCTGCCCGCCGCCGGGGCTGGGTCGTCGCCTTCACGAACAGCCGCACCAGCCCGCGCTTCTTCTCCAGATAGGCGTGCCGCTCGATGTCTCCGGCCGCATACTGCGCCTCGAGCTCCGCGATGACGCGCTCCGCGTGCGCAGCGTCGTAGCGCGAGGCCGCGGGCTCGAGCGCGCCCGAATCCCGGATCACCGCGGATCCCCGATCGCCTCGCGCCGCACCGCTCTCGCGTCCGTGTCTCCCCCGAACATGCCCATGGCTGATGAGCGTACGCCCCACCCCTGACAGCGGGGCGACACGAGAGGACTCGAACCGCAGCGGTCTCCCGTATCCCCGGCTCCTGTGCCACAATTCATTCAGGAGTCCGACTTAGGGGGACGGGGACGATGGTGATCGCGGAAGTCGATGAGGGGCACGCGCCCCCGCTCCCGGGGGAGGACGGGCTCGACGGAGCCGTGCCCCCGGAGCTCGTGCACAAGGTCGAGCAGCGTCACGGCTGGCTCACCGCCTCCACCCCGAACGGCGAGGACGCCATCGACTTCGGGTATCGCCTGCCCGGCGATCTGCGGCCCGGCGCTGCGGAGTACGTCGAGGTGCAGCGGCAGGCGACGCACGCGCTCGCCCACCTGCTGCTGCGCGTTCCCTTCGAGAGCCGGGCCATGCTCTCCTCCGCGGATCTCGTCTTCCACGGTGATGAGCCCGGCGAGGCGGCGCCGCGTGCCGGCCGAGCGCGGCTGCGCACCCGCGTCGATGGCCGCGCGGTCCGCGGCGTCGCTCACATCGATGTCGGCGCGGAGTTCTTCGCGGGGAACGACGCGCCCTCCGGCGCCTGCTTCGCGACCGGCCGGATCACCGGCAAGTACCTCCCGCAGCGGCTCTACGATCGGCTCCGCACCGCGGCCGCCCCCGCTGCGAGCAAAGCCGCGGCGGAGTCCGGCGTCACGGACCCCGCGGCGCCGGAGCACGAGACCGCGGCCTCCGCGCTCGTCGACGCGCTCGCGGTCGAAGAGCTGGTGGTGGACCGAAGCAACCCGATCCTCGCCGACCACGAGACGGACCACGTGGACGGGATGGCGGTCGTGTGCGCGTCCGAGGAGATGGCCTCCCGCTTCATGCCCGGGCGCCGCCTGCGCGGCATCACCACGCGCTTCATCGCCTTCATCGAGAAGGCGGAGCCCGCGCGCCTGGCGGTACGCCAGGACGGTGAGCGCCTCATCGTGTCGGTCGTGCAGCGGGGCGCCGTGCGCGCCGAGACCGTGATGCGCTTCGACGAGGCGGGCGACCGGGAGGACCAGGCATGAGCGGTGACGGAGCCCGAGTGGCGGGCGGCACCGGACCGGACTCCGGGACCGTCCGCTTCGCGGTGGTCACCGGCGCGACCGGCGGCATCGGCTCGGCGATCTGCGCCGCCCTCGCGGACTCGGGACACGCGGTGCTCGCGCACTACGGCAGCCGGGAGGAGCGCGCCCGCGAACTGCAGCAGAAGCTGCGTGACCGCGGTGCGCGCTGCCACCTGATCGGCGCCGATCTCGGCGATCCCGCCGGAGTGGACGCCGTGGTGCGCCACGTCGGCGCGCTGCTGGAGGAGCACCCGGAGTACCGCCTCACGGCGCTCGTCAACAACGCGGCGAAGATGCTCAGCCCCTCCTTCGCCGACACCACGCCCGCCGACTTCGACCGTTACTTCGCCATCAACACCCGGGCACCCTTCTTCCTCGCGCAGGGACTCGTCCCCCTCATGCCTCCCGGTGGCTCCGTCGTCAACATGTCCTCTGCCTCTGCGCACTTCTCGAGTCCCGGCGACATCAGCTACGCGATGAGCAAGGCTGCGGTCGAGTCGCTCACGCGCAACATGGCGGAGGCGATCGCGTCCCGCGGGATCCGGGTGAACGCCGTCATCCCGGGCTTCACCGACAACGGCCACCCTGGCTTCCGAAGCGCAGCGGTGCGGGAGTACATGGCCTCCTTCGCGGTGCTGGGGGGCGTCTCCGAGCCCGAGACGGTGGCGGCCGCGGTTGCGTTCCTCGCCTCTGACGCGGCGAAGCGCACCACCGGGACCACGCTCGACGTGTCCGGGGGAAGCACGCTCAGCGCGCGCGGCGCCCGCAAGCACTCGGTGAAGGAACTGCTGGCTGAGGACCAGGAGGAAGTCTGAAGGCTGCAGACGGGGAGCAATGAGGAACGTGTGTAAGAATCTCCCGTGTGGCCGGAACCGGCCGGGGAATGAGTAAGGGGAGTGCGCGGATGAGCCGAGTGGGCGAGGTACGCCGGAAGCAGCAACGCGGGATCAGGACGCGGCTGGCGCTGCTGGAGGCTGCCGGCCGGGTGTTCGCGCGGATGGAGTACGACAAGGCCAAGCTGAAGGACATCTCCGATGACGCGGGGATCAGCCTCGGCTCGCTCTACTTCCACTTCGGGAACAAGGACGATGTGGCGGCAGCCGTGCTCGACGTGCAGCAGGAGCGCATGACCGAGGTGCTCTCCGCGGTCGTGGAGGAGACCGAGGGCACCTCGCTGGAGCGACTGCTCGACCTCCTGGAGGGGATGGCGGAACTGATCGCCGGCGACGCGCTCGTGCAGGCCGGGATCCGGCTGCTGACGTCCCTGCCGGACGAGCTGAAGGATCGCGGCTACGGCTACTACGACGAGTGGCAGCGCGTCACGGCCACGCTCGTCGGCGAAGGGGTGGAGGACGGCTCCGTGACGTCCGGCATTCCGGCCCACGAGCTCGCGGAGGTCGTCAACGAGACCTTCGTCGGCGCCCAGGTGCTCTCGGGCATGCTCGACGGCTGGCAGACGCTGCCCGGCCGCGTGCGCCGCGCCCGCCCGCGGCTCGAGCAGCTGCTCGCCCCCTGAGCCGCCGCGCCCGCTCGGGCGCGCCTGGCGGCTCGCGCTGGGTGGCGTCGCGCCGCGCTGGGCGGCGAGGCACGCCTCAGGCTGCGGGGGCGGCGATCCGCACCGAAGCGAGCTGCTCCGCGCGCGTGGGCGCGGCGTGCACCGTGATCAGCTCGTCCGCCCCGGCGAAGCGCGCGAACGCCTCCAGCTCCTCGCGCACCCGATCCGGTCCGCCGATCGCGGTGTAGCGCATCATGCCGCGGATCTCGCGACCCGCCGGGGTGTCGACGAGCGCGGAAGCCTCATCGGCGGTGAGCTCCCGATCCCGCCCGCGCGACAGGAACCGCCGCACCCGGTCCACCTCGGCGCGGGCGAACAGCGCCTCGGCCTCCTCGTCGCTCTCCGCCGCGATCACATTGACCCCCGCGCTCACGTAGGGTTCGGGGTGCGCCTCGCTCGGCACGTAGCTCGCGCGGTAGTGCTGCACCGCCGCGGTGAGCTGCTGCGGCGCGAAGTGGGATGCGAAGGAGTAGGGGAGTCCGAGCTGCGCGGCGAGGCTCGCGCCGAACATGCTCGAGCCGAGGATGGTGAGCGGCACGCGGGTGCCGCGCCCCGGGTAGGCGTTCACGGCGGTGCGCGGCAGCTCGTCGGAGAGGTAGCGCTGCAGCTCGGCCACGTCGGCGGGGAAGCTCTCGGCTGCCTCGTACGTGCGGCGCAGCGCCCGGAAGGTCGCCCCGTCGGTGCCGGGCGCGCGGCCGAGGCCCAGGTCGATGCGGCCGGGGTGCAGCTCGGCGAGCGTGCCGAACTGCTCGGCGATCACGAGCGGCGAGTGGTTGGGCAGCATGATGCCGCCCGCGCCCAGGCCGATGGCCGAGGTCTGCGCGGCGATGTGCGCGATGAGCACCGCCGTCGCGCTCGACGCGATCGAGGGCATGTTGTGGTGCTCGGCGTACCAGATGCGGCGGTAGCCGCTGCGCTCGGCGAGCCGCGCCACCTCGACCGAGTGGGCGAAGGCGTCGGCGATGCTGCCGTTCGCCTCGACGGTGGCGAGATCGAGGATGGAGAGCGGGGTCGCGTTCATACGGGATGCAACGCGGATCGCCGCGGCCGGATTCCCGTTCGGGCGCGGGCGGGCCAGGATGCGGCGCTGCGGGGCCCCGGATCGCAAGCGGCCCGCGCCCCCCTCGGCGGCTCCGTATCCCTGCCCGCTCAGATCACGTCGCGGCGCCAGCGCAGAGCCCAGCCCGCGCCCACGGTCAGGACCGCGTAGGCGAGCAACACGAGCAGTCCCGCGCCGATGCCGAGCGGTTCAACGCCGGAGGCAGCGCCCGCGCCGGCGTTCGACATGCTCGACATGACGCTCGCCCCGACGAAGGCGTCGGTGGCGGCGCCGGGCAGGAACTTCGCGATCTGCGCGCTCCACTCCCAGAACTGGGCGCCGGTGCGCAGCACGGGCTCGACGAACTGGGTGAAGACGAGCGCCAGTACGATCGCAAAGGCCTGATTCCGCACGAGCACGCCGATCCCGAATCCGATGATCGCCCACAGCCCGATCGCGCCGAGCACTCGCAGCGCCAGCAGCCAGGTCTCGCCCGAGTCGAGCATGGGGTCGCCGCCGGTCGCCGCCAGCACCGTGGCGCCCGCGCCGAACGCCCCGGCGAGGCCCGCGATCCCGAGCAGGATCCCGAAGCCGAGCAGCACGATCGTCTTGCTCAGCAGCACGATCCCGCGCCGGGGTTCGAGCACGAAGGTGAGCGCGAGGGTGCGGTGGCGCATCTCGCCGGTGGCCATGAGCGCACCGAGCAGCAGCGGCACGGCGTAGCCGAGCGCCGAGACGGTCGAGTAGACGAGATCGGCGGTGTCCTGGGGCGGCAGTCCCGCGGCCGCTCCGCCACCCTGCGTCTCGCCGAGCGCGTCCGCCATCGCGCCGAAGACGAAGCCGAACATGCCCGCCATCATGGCGGAGTAGGCCGCGAGCACGATCGCGAGGATCCACCACAGCTTGGTGGAGCGCACCTTGCGCCACTCGGAGGAGAGGCTGCGGCTCACGCGGCTCATGCGGCGCCCCCTTCCGTCGCGGCCACGACGGGCGGCTCGGTCGCGGCGTCCTCCACGAGCGCGAGGAAGCTCTGCTCGAGCTCGGCCTGCTCGACGCTGAGGTGGGAGAGGGGGATCCCCGCGGCGAGAGCGGTGAGGCCCACGGAGGCGGGATCCATGCCGGTCACCCGCATGACGGCTCCGCGCACCCCGTGCACCCCTGCTCCCGCAGCCTGCAGCGCCTGGGCGAGCGTCGCGTGCTCGCCGTCGGCGTCGCGCGCGACGCTCACGAGGACGGTGCGCTCACCGCTGCCGCGCTGCAGCTCGTCGAGGGTGCCCGCGAAGGCGAGTTCGCCGCGGCGGATCACCACCACGTCGTCGACGGTCTGCTGCACCTCGCTCAGGAGGTGCGAGGAGAGCAGCACGGTCCTCCCCTCGCTCGCGAGGTGGCGCAGGAAGAGCCGGATCCAGCGGATGCCCTCCGGATCGAGGCCGTTGATCGGCTCGTCGAGCAGCAGCACGCCGGGGTCGCCCAGCAGTGCCGCGGCGAGTGCGAGGCGCTGGCGCATGCCGAGGGAGTAGCCGCCGGTCTTGCGGTCGGCGGCGTCTGCGAGCCCGACGAGCGCGAGCTTCTCGTCGACGGCGCCGGCGGGGACGCCGATGGCGCGTCGCACGATGTCGAGGTGGGCGCGGCCGGTGTGGGCGGGGTGGAAGTCGGCGGAGAGCGAGGATCCGACGGTGAGTGCCGGACGGTCGAGCCGGGCGTAGGGCACACCGCCGATCGTGGCGGTGCCGCTGTCGGGACGGGTGAGGCCGAGCACCATCGAGAGGGTGGTGGTCTTGCCGGAGCCGTTCGGCCCGAGGAATCCGGTCACCCGGCCGGGCTGGGCGGTGAAGCTGAGCCGGTGCACCGCCTGGACGCCGCCGAAGCGCTTCGACAGGCCGTTCACCTCCACGGGTACTGCGTGCTGAGTCATGGACGCCCCTCTCGGCCCGGTCGCGATAACTCTATTGTAGCTAGAACTATCCGATGCGCGGGGGCGCGGACCGGCGAGCCGGGCGCCGGGCTGCGGGGGCGCTCAGTGGCCGCCGCCGCGGTAGGGGCCGAGTGCGGCGAGGCGCTCGAGGTGCGCGGCGAGCGCGAAGCGCGGGTCCACGGTGCTCTCCTCGCCGGCCAGGAGCTGCGCGGCCCACTCGCCGAGCTGCGGCGAGAATTTGAAGCCGTGGCCGGAGAGCCCGGCGATCGTCACCAGCCGGCCGCTGTCGCTGCGGTCGACCACGGGCAGCCGGTCGGGCGTGTAGGCGCAGTGGTGCACGCTCTCGCGCACCGGTTCCGGATTGACGCCCTCGAAGAGCTCGGCGGCGCGCTGCCCGATCTTGATGAGCTCCGCGCGGGTGTGCGCGGCGGGCACCTCGTCCACGTCGCGGAGCACCGGCCACTCGGGGTTGGTGCACGCCTTGAAGGCGTAGCCGTCGAAGCTCGGGGCGCCGAAGAAGTGGACGGGCCCGAGGTCGCGGAGGAATGCGGGGAAGCGCTCGGGCACGAACATCTCGGGTCGCTTCGGCATGAACCAGGTGAGCCCCAGCACCTGCAGGCGCAGCAGCTCGTTCAGCTCGGGCGAGAGCCGGGTCGACCAGGAGCCGGAGGCGAGCAGCACGCGGTCCGCCAGCCAGGAGCCCTGCGTGGTGCGCACCACGATCCCGTCGCTGCGCTCCTCGATGCCGAGCACGGGCGTGTTGAAGAACAGCTGCGCGCCGTTCGCCTCGGCGAGGTCGAGCGCGCTCATCACCGCGACCTCTGGACGCAGCCCGCCGCCGTGGGCGTCGAGCAGGCCGACGTCGCCGTCGAAGATCGTGTGCTGCGGGTACTCCCTGCGCAGTTCCTCGGTGCTGAGCATGCGGTGGGGGAGATCGAACTCGCGAACGGTGCCGAGGGCGGTCTCGAGGTCGGGGAAGCCCTCGGGTGCGATGCTCAGGCAGCCGACCTCGGCGTAGATGCTGCGGCCCGACTCGCGCTCCAGCTCGCGCCACAGCTCGCGGGATCGCTGGATCATGCGCACATAGGTGGCGCCCTCGTGCACGGCGGTGCGGAAGACCCGCGACTCCCCGGCGTAGGAGCCGTGGGAGTGCACGCGGCCGAACTGCTCGATGCCGACGACCTCCAGCCCCTCTCGCTTGCTGAGCTGCCACAGGGCCATCGAGCCCACGGTGCCCGCGCCGATCACCACGACGTCGCTTCGCTGCAGATCCATCTCGTTCCTCATCTCGTTCTGCGCCGCGGTGCGGGCGCGATGTGCGTGTGCGTGTGCGGTTGCGGGGGGGCATGCGTGACGCCGGGCCGTCCGCGCCGGGGGCCGGCTCCGCGGCCGCCCGAGGCCCCTCGCCGGCTCAGGCGAGCGCCGGCTCGTCCCAGAGCTTGAGGCGCGTTCCGATGCCGTCGCGCACGGCATTGCGGTACACCTGGGTCGCCCAGGCGACGTCCTCCACGGGCATGCCGCCGACGGAGTACACGAAGACCTCGTCCTCGTGCCGCCTTCCAGGGGCGAGGCCCTGGATGATCTCGCCGATGTCCTCGAACTGCTCGGGGCGCATCCGCCCGTCGCGCACCCGGTCCACGAGCGCGATCCCCCAGATGCCGACGGTCTCGTGCGCGGGCTCGGGAAGCTCCTCGGCCCAGGCCTCGTAGATCTTGCGGGCGTCGGCCACGTGCCGTGAGCGCTGCACGAGGCGCTCCTCGACGGCGAGGTGCGCGGAGCAGCAGATGAAGGCGCCCGGCTGCACCCACTCGTCGCGGACCAGCGGATAGTGCTCGGAGCCGGAGGCGCTCGGCACGGCGATGCTGACGATGTCGGAGCCGCGCACGGCGGCCTCCATGTCGGGCACCTGCTCGATCGTGGTGATCTGCGGGAATCGCTCGCGAGCCCAGGCGATGAAGGCGTCCACGCCCGCCTGGCCGCGCCCCGCGACCTTCACGGTGTCGATGCCGGGGCGCACCGCGATGAAGGCCTCGAGGGAGGTGCGGTTCATGGGCCCGGGGCCCACGATGCCGACCACGTGCGCGTCCTCGCGGGCGAGATAGCGCGCCCCGACTCCGGGGATCGCCCCGGTGCGGTATGCGCTCAGGAGGTTCGCCGACATGATCGCGAGCGGGGCTCCCGTGTCCTTGTCGTTGAGGGTGAACATCAGGATGGAGCGGGGCAGGCCGCGCTGCTTGTTCGCGACGTTGGAGCCGTACCACTTGCAGCCGGCGAGCTGGTAGCCGCCGCCGAGATAGGCCGGCATCGCCATGAACCGCCGGTCGGGGCCGTCGACGGGCATGCCGGGGAAGGTCTCGGTCTCGGGGAAGAAGAGCTGCGCGCCGTGGGAGTTGTTCTCGGTGCCGGCCATTCGGTAGTCGCCCTGCGCGAAGAGCGCGAGCATGTCGGTCATGGTGTCGACGCACTCCGCCATGTTCGTGACGCCGGCCCGGATCATGTCGGGCTCGTTGAGGTACAGGAAGTCGATGGCGGTGTCTGGCACGGCGGTGTGTCCCTTCGATGTGGCTCCGGGCTCCCGCGCCCGGGCGCGCGGCCCTCCGGTGGACCGCTCGGTGCCGACAGCCTAAAACTATCCAGATGGATAGTCAAGTGCGCGGCTGCGCGGCTGCGCGGCTGCGCGGCTGTGCGGCACGCCCTCCCGCGGCGCGCTCCCCGATCAGCCTGCGGTCGCTGCGAGCTCGACGAGAGCGCGGATCCGGCGCAGGGCCGGGGTGACATCCTCGGGATCGACGAGCTGCTTGAACACGACGCCGTCGAGCGCGAACCAGATCACTTCGGTCAGCTCGGCGTCGTCCACGCCGAGACGGCTCAGCTGCCGGCCGATCGCCTCGCGGTAGCTGCGGTAGTGCAGCTCGGCGAGGGGCCGCAGCTCGGGCCGTCGACGCGACTCCAGCAGCAGCTCGTACTGGAACGACTGGATCTCCGCCTCGCGCTCGGACAGCGACTGGATGCCCTCCGCGAACTCGGCGGGGGTGAGCGCCTCGTTCAGCATGTTCGACTCGCGCAGGCTCTCCTCGATGGCGAACTCCATCGCCTCGGCGACGAGCTGATCGCGCGTGCCGAAGTGGTGCCGCACGAGCCCGTGCGACACCCCCGCCTCGGCCGCGACGGCCCGATAGGTGAGCGCCCGCAGCCCGCCGGCCGCGACAACGACGACGGTGGCGCGCAGAAGCGCGGTGCGTCCGGAGGCAGAACTCATGCTTCCGAGCGTAGCGACTCGCACCCGGACCACTGCGACGTCCGATTTCCGCGTGCGCCGTCGCTTCGGGCGCGAAACAATGGAGCGGTGACCGATCATCCGCCCGCCACGCCTCTCGGGCTCGGCTCCGCATCCCGCTCCTCCCTCACGCCCGATCTCGACTTCGACGCGTGCTACCGCGCCGCCGCGGGGCGCGACCCCCGCTGGGACGGCCGCGTGTTCCTCGGAGTGACGAGCACCGGTATCTACTGCCGTCCCTCGTGCCCGGCGCGCAAGCCCCTGCCCGAGAACTGCCGCTTCTTCCCGAGCGCGGCCGCCTGCGTGGCAGCCGGCTTCCGCGCCTGCAAGCGCTGCCGCCCCGACGCGGTGCCCGGCACCCGCGACTGGGATGCGCGCGGCGACCTCGTGGCGCGGGCCGTGCGGCGCATCAGAGACGGTGCGATCGACGCGGTCGGCGTCACTGGCCTCGCCGCCGAGCTGGCGGTGAGCGAGCGGCACCTGCGTCGGCTCATGATCGAGGAGATCGGCGCGAGCCCGCTGCAGCTCGCACGCACCCGGCGGGCCCACGCGGCCCGCGCCCTCATCGAGCAGACCGATCTGCCGCTCGCCGACATCGCCTTCGCCGCGGGCTTCGGCAGCGTGCGCCAGTTCGGCGACACCATGCGGGAGGAGTTCGGAGTCGCGCCCTCCCGCCTGAGCCGCGGGCGCGGAGCGGGTTCCCGTGCGCCTGCTGCCGCGGGAACGGCAGGCACGGGAAGCGACCCCGCAGGCCCGGTGAGCGATGCGCCTCCGCGGATCGCGATCCGCCTGCGCACACGAGCACCATTCGATGCCGCCGCGATCCGGGCGAATCTCATCGCGCACGCGATCCCCGGCCGGGACCGCGTCGAAGCCGACGGCGGCACGGTCCACGCCCTCGACCTGCCGGGCGGCACCGGCGCCGCACGGATCGACTGGTCCGAGCTTCCCGCCTCCGCCGCCGAGCCCGCAGCACCGGGCGGTCACATCGGCGTGCCGGTCGTGCTGACCCTGCCGCGCCTCGCCGACGCGATGCCCGCGATCCAGATCGTGCGTCGCCTCCTCGACCTGGACGCGGATCCAGCGCAGCTCGCAGCCGCCTTCGCCCCCGACCCGCTGCTGGCGCCGCTCGTGGCGCGACGACCCGGACTGCGGCTGCCCGCCGCCCGCGAACCGCGCGAGTTCGCGCTCGGCACGGTGCTCGGGCAGCAGATCTCGCTCGCCGCAGCGCGCACCGTGCAGGGCCGGCTCGCGGCGGCTTTCGCGCGGCCGGGTGCGCCGGGGCCGGAAGGGCTCGTGGCGGCCCCCGACCCCGCGCGCATCGCGGAGTGCAGCGCCGAAGAGCTGCGCGAACGCCTCGGGCTGATGCGTGCCAGGGCCGAGACGCTCCGCACGCTGGCGGGAGCGCTCGCGGGCGGGCTGGAGCTGGGTCCCGGAGCGGATCGGGAGCGTGCGCGAGCCGAGCTCACCGCGATCCGCGGGATCGGGCCGTGGACGGTGGAGCTGGTCGCGCTGCGGGCGCTCGCGGACCCCGACGCCTTTCCCGCCGGCGACCTGATCCTCCGCCGCACCCTCGGCACCCGGGCCGATCGCGAGACGGAGCGCCTCGCAGCCGGCTGGCGTCCGTTCCGCGGCTACGCCGCGCAGCACCTCTGGACCGATTTCCTCACGGCGACGGCGGACGCCGTCGCGTCCCAGCCCGCATCCCCGCGAAAGGACCCCGCATGAGCTCTCAGCCCCTCTTCCGCGCCGAGGTCGACGTCCTCGGCCGCCCCTTCCACGCGATCTGGACGCCCGAGGACGGCGCGCTCAGGGCGGCGGGCTTCGCCACCGCGGCCGATCCCGCTGCCGACAGCCTCGTGGAGCGGCTCGCGCGCCTCGATCCCGGGCTCGCGGCTCGCGGCTTCGCTCCGGACGCGAGCGGCAGCAGTCCCGTGGTCTCATCGCTGCGGGCCTATGCCGCGGGCGATCTGCGCGCGATCGACGGGCTGATCGTCGCCCAGCCCGGAAGCCCGTTCCGGGCTGAGGTGTGGCAGGCACTGCGGCGGGTGCCCGCCGGCGGAACCGTCACCTACACGGCGCTCGCGTCGCTCGCCGGCCGGCCGAAGGCGGTGCGCGCCGCGGCCTCGGCCTGCGCGAACAACCTGATCGCCCTCGTAGTGCCCTGCCACCGCATCGTGCGGAGCGACGGCGGGCTCGGCGGTTACCTCTTCGGCACCGAGGTGAAAGAGCGCCTGCTGTCCCACGAGGGCGCGGGGGCGCAGCAGGCGCTCTTCGGGTGAGCCCTGCCGAAGCGCGCTGGGCGCGCGGCGCAGGGCGCGGCAGGCAGTGCGCAGGACTCAGGCGTCCGGCTCAGTGGCCGGTGACGGTCGATCCCTGCTGCTCATCCGCGACGGCCTCCGCGGTGACCGCGGCACGGCGGCGGCGCAGATTGCGGCGCACGAGCGGCCAGAAGACGATGAGCACGCCCGTCGCGATGAGGCTCGTCCACACCTGGGTGCGGCCGCCATCCGTGCTCAGCATGACGGCGAGCACGCCCGCGATCGCCGCGATCAGCAGGATGTTCAGCCACGGGTGCAGCCACATCTTGAGTTTCAAGCCCGCGGCCTCCTCGGGCGTCATCTTCTGGCGCATCCGCATCTGAGTGAGCGCGATGAAGACGTAGACGAAGAGCGCGACGAGCCCGGCCGAGTTCATGATGAAGTCGAAGACGCCCGAGTCGGGAGCCGCGTAGTTCACGATCGTGGCGATCACGGCGCCGCTGGTCGAGGCGAGCAGCGCCCACATCGGCACGCCGTTCCGGGAGCGCTTCGCCACGAACCGCGGCGCGAAGCCCTGCTCGGCGAGCGCTGCGAACATGCGCGAGGCCGAGTAGAGTCCCGAGTTGAGCACGGAGATCACCGCGGTGAAGATGATGAGCTGCATGATCACGGCGGCTCCGGGCAGGCCGAGCAGCGAGAAGACGTGGGTGAAGGGCGCGGTGGCGACGCTCACCGGCTCGGGGAGTTCGTCCCACGGCACCACCATGACGATGATGAGCACGGCGCCGACGAAGAACAGCAGGATGCGCCAGATCACGGTGCTCGTGGCCTGCTTGATGCCCTTGGCAGGGTCCTCGGACTCGGCTGCCGCCATCACCGCGATCTCCGTGCCGAAGTAGGAGAAGATCACGAGCGCGACGCCGGTGAGCGCGATTCCGATGCCGTTGGGGGCGAAGCCGCCGTGCTCCCACAGATTCGGGATCGAGAAGCTCGCATTCGGCCACAGGCCGAGCGCGAAGAGCAGCCCAGCTCCCAGGAAGACGACGATCGCGATGACCTTGATGCTGGCCAGCCAGAACTCGACCTCGCCGAAGGTGCGCACGGAGACCGCGTTCGCGCCGATGAAGATGGCGATGAGGATCAGCGACCACGCCCACGTGGGCAGGAACGAGAACCACTCGTGCAGGGTCTCGCCGCCGAGCACCGCCTCGTAGGCGAGCACGCCCACCCAGAAGTACCAGTAGAGCCAGCCGACGAGGTAGGCGGCCCAGTTGCCGAGGCCGACGCGTGCGTACTCCATGAAGGAGCCGATGGCGGGGCGCGCGGCCGCCATCTCGCCGAGCATGCGCATGGCGAGGAAGACGAGCAGGCCGCCGATCAGATAGGAGATGATCGCGGCCGGGCCGACGCTGCGGATCACGTTGCCGGAGCCGACGAAGAGGCTCGCCCCGATGATGCCGCCGAGCGTGATCATGGTGACGTGGCGTGAGCGCAGCTTCTTGGGCTGCCGGGCCGTCGAGCCCGCGGAGGTCTGCGGCGACACCGGTTCGGAGTAGGCGGAGCTGTCTCCGGGGGTGGATGCGGGCATGCGTGATCCTTCGCGCGTTGAGGGACGTGTTCGATTGACCCCTCGACGCCGAGTGGACAACAGCTAGAGAAAATAGCGTACTCGGACGGCATCCACCAATCCCCGCGTTGCAGTCCCGTTGCGCGGCCGCGCCGCGTGGCGTGCCCTCGCGTCACGTTCCGGGTTCTCGGAGGTTCCCGGAGGCCAGGAACGAGGAAGGCCCCGCGATGCGGGGCCTTCGAAGTGGAGGGACCGACGGGAATCGAACCCGCGTTCTCAGCTTGGGAAGCTGATGTCTTACCATTAGACGACGATCCCGGGGCGAGTGCGCCGCACCAACTATAGCAGGGCGGCGCCTTCGGATCCGCGCGCGGCGCGGCGGGCGGGGAGCTACTGGCAGACGGCGCCCTTCTGCAGTGCGGCGGCTTGGTCCTCCGCGCTCCAGGGCAGCTCGGGTCCGGATCCTGCTTCGCTGGAGATCGCGGCGAGCTGGAAGGCGAGGGCTTTCGCGAAGGCCGCGCCGGCGGCTGAGTTGTTGAGGGCGACGACGACGGTGTAGCCGCTGTCGGGGTCGTGGTAGGCGGCGGTGAGTGTGCCGGTGATGGCGCCGCTGCGGCCGTAGAGCGGGCCGAGCTTCTCGACGTCGAAGCCCCACTGGCGCCCTTCGGTGTCGGGTTCTTCGGTGGGGGTGCCCGCGTCGTCGCGCTTGGGGTTCTTCGCCGGGATGGTCTCGGTGACGACGGAAGCCGCCTCGCCGCCGAAGGTGCCGCCGAGGTAGCTCTCGTAGAAGTTCTTGAGGTCGGTGACGGTGGTGACGGTGGCTCCGGCGCCGGAGAGCATCGACGGGGACACCTCTGGGGTCTCAACCGGACCGGCGTCGCAGACGAGTTTGCCGCCCTGCACGGGGAAGTTGTGGCCGGTGAGGGTGGTCCCCTCAATGGTGGTGCTCGACATGCTCGGGTAGTAGCTGGCGGACATGCCTGCCTTGCTGTAGACGTGCTCAGCGAGCAGCTCCGGCAGCTCTTCGCCGGTGTTGACTTCGAGCGCGCGGCCGAGCAGCACGGCGTTCGTGTCGGACTGGTGCATGTCGAGGCCGGGCCAGCTGAGCGGCGAGTGGGCGAGGCCCTGGGCGATGAGCTCCTGGTCGGGCCAGGGGCGGGTGGGGTTGTTCGCGAAGATGCTGGTGTAGTTCTGCTTGTAGTCGGCGATGCCGGAGCGCATGTCGCAGAGCTGCCGGTAGGTCACGTCCTCGATGCCGGACTGGCGGGGGAGGTCCTTCGAGACCTTGCGGTCGAGGTCGATGCGACCCTGGTCGACGAGATCGAGCAGCAGCGCGCACATGACGGGCTGGGTGGCCTGTGCTCCGCGGATCCTGGCGGAGCCATTGATCTCGCCGTCGCCGTAGCCGCGCACGTAGGCCTGCTCCCCGGACCAGACGCCCACGACGGCCTGTGACGAGCCGCTGAGGCTCATCGCCTGTGCGATGGCGTCGTCGATGCCGCTCGCGAGGCTCTCATCGACGCTGTTGGCGTCGCCTTGCGGGCCGGCGATCTCGGTGCCGGTGCAGGCCGTGAGCCCGAGAGCTGCGGTCGCGATCAGAGCGGTCGCGACGATGCGCGTGCGATGTGCAAGCTTCGGGATCAAACTCGTCCGCCAATCTCGTGCGTCGTGGGGGCACAGAACACGCAGAAGTGTACTGTGCGCGGCTGGGAAGTTCGGGACGGGGGCGGCAAAGTGAGGCTTGCCTTACTAGACTGTGCCCGTGACGACTTTTCCTGCAGACGTGATCGCCGGTGTGACCGGGCACATGAACGGCGACCACGCCGACGACAATCTCCTGATCGCGCGCGCCTTCGGTGCGCCGGAAGCGAGCGCGAGCCGGATGGTGGGGGTGGGCCCGGAGAGCGGCGTGTGGCTGGTCTCGGAGCCCTCGGGGGAGCGGGAGCTGACGGTGCCGTGGCCCTCGGGTGCGATCGCCGAGCGGCCCGAGATCCGCCGTGAGGTGGTCGCGCTGTACCGCGCCGCCTGCGAGCGGCTGGGGATCGAGCCGCGTGAGGAGCACGAGGAGCCTTCCGCCGCGGGGCATCGCGCGCATCACGGCGCTCACGGCCGTCACGGTGCCGAGGCGCCGGGTGGTGCCGATCTCGCGCAGGGCGAGCCCGAGCCGGTGGCCGGGGAGAAGCCGTTCTCGGTGGTGATCCGGGAGAGTTCGTGGGGAGACCACTCGGACAGCGAGGGGGCCTCCTTCATGGAGGACATCATGCGCGGCAGGGGCTCGCTGCAGGACTACATCGATCTGGTCGCCCAGCACTTCTTCATGTATGAGGCGCTGGAGGCTGCGGCGGAGCGCTTCGCCGAGGATCCGGCGTTCGCGCCGTTCCACCGGGACGCGCTGCTGCGGATGCCGGCGCTGGAGGCCGACCTCGCCCATCTGATCGGCGCCGATTGGCGCGCGCGGATCGCCGCTGTGCCGGCCACGGCGGCCTACGCCGAGCGCATCCGCGAGGTGACCGAGGAGGGATGGGTCGCGGGTGTCGTCGCGCATCACTACACGCGCTACCTGGGCGATCTCTCCGGCGGTCAGATGATCGCGAGGCGCGTGGCGAAGCAGCACGGGCTGGATCGCGAGGGCGTCGCCTTCTACGACTTCGCCGAGCTGGGCTCGCTCACCGACTTCAAGAACGAGTACCGGCTCGCACTCGACGAGCTGGGGACCCGGCTCGACGAGGTCGAGCGGCAGCGCGTGCTTGACGAGGTGCGACGGGCCTACGCCTTCAACACGGCCGTCTTCGTGGATCTCGGCCGCGCGAAGGCCGCCGCGTAGCCCTCTCCCCTGGGCGCCGGTCCCGGCGCCGCGCCGCCCCCCCGAGGGGCTGGAGGGCCCGAGGCGGCCGGGTTCAGGGATTCGGCGCCGCGCCGCCCGGGAGCCGCGTGCGTTCGTTCATGAAGCGCACGACGTTGGGGTCGACGATCACGTCGCGGGGTTGCAGCGGCCGTTGCAGGTAGAGCCCCTCGAGCGAGCGGACCCGGCTGAGCGCGACGTAGGTCTGACCGGCGCTGAAGGCGCGCGGGCCGAGGTCGATGTTCGCGGCGTCGTAGCTGTGGCCTTGCGACTTGTGCACGGTCACCGCCCACGCGAGCCGCAGCGGGAACTGCTCGAACTCGGCTACGACCTCTTTTTCGAGCTTCTTGGTGTCGGCGTCGTAGCGGTAGCGGTAGCGCTCCCACACGGTCGGCTCGACCTCGAACTCCTCGCGGTCCACTTCCACCCACACGGTGCCGTCGACGCGGGAGACGGTGCCGATGGTGCCGTTGACCCAGCGTCCGTCGGGGTCGTTGCGCAGGAACATGACCTGCGCGCCTGGCTTCAGCTCGAGCACCTCGTCGGCGGGGTAGCTGTTCTCGCGGAACTCGCCGTTGATCTCGGCGACGGCGCGCAGTGGCTTGCCGCCGATCTCTGCGAGGCGCTGCGCGTTGATCCGGTTGACGGTCGCGTTGGTGGTGGCGAGGGTGATGACGTCGCGGGGGGCGGGGCGAGCCCCTGCGGCGTTGAGCTCGGCGGCCTGGTCCTCCTCGACGACGCCGTGTCGCACGGCCCCGAGGATCTGCTTGAAGCGGTCGTCGCGCTGCCGGTGCACCTCGCGCAGCTCGATCGCGGTGAGCGGGGTGGTGGCCCACACCCTCGCGTCGAAGAACCACAGGGAGCGGTAGGTGTCGGCGAAGTAGGCGCGCTCGTGCGGGTCGCGTGGCGGGACGGGCGGCAGCTGGAAGGGGTCGCCGAACATGATGATCTGCGCGCCGCCGAAGGGGTCGTGGCGTTTGCCGCGGGCCTGGCGGAGGGAGCGGTCGATCGCGTCCATGAGGTCGGCGGAGACCATCGAGATCTCGTCGATGACCAGGGTGTCGATGGCGGCGAGCATTTTCTTGAGTTCGGCCGGCTGCTCGAGCTCGTGGTCGGCGATGATCCCGGTGGGCAGGCGCAGCAGCGAGTGGATGGTCTGCCCGCCGACGTTGAGGGCGGCGACCCCGGTGGGGGCGCAGACGGCGATGATCTTGCTGGTGTTCCACGCGAGGTGGTTCAGGATGGTGCTCTTGCCCGTGCCGGCCCGGCCGGTGACGAATACGTGCTCGCGGGTGTGCTCGATGCGCTCGTAGACGGCGAGCTGCTCGGGGCTGAGTCGGGGGCGTGCCACCGCACCAGACTACCTGCGTGGGGAGGCGGGGCGGGGTCAGGCGGCGGTGGTCCGGCCGCGCACCGGAAGCAGCAGCAGGAGCCCGGCGAGCAGCACGATCGCGATGCCGAGGATGCCGAAGATGGTGGCGCCGCCGAGTGCGATGGCGAGGGTGAAGGCGGCGGGCGCCATGAAGGTGACCGCCCGTCCGGTGGTGGCGTAGAGGCCGAAGATCTCCCCCTCGCGGCCGGGCGGGATGATGCGGGCGAGGTACGAGCGGCTGGCCGATTGCACGGGGCCGACGAAGATGCACAGCAGCAGGCCGAAGCTCCAGAACACCCAGGCGCCGAGATCGTGCAGCACGAACACGAGCATGGCGCAGAACACCATCAGCACGATCGACCAGACCATCACCGGCTTCGCCCCGAGGCGGTCCTCGAAGCCGCCGATGAGGATGGTGGCGATGCCGGCGACCACGTTCGCGCAGATGGCGAAGAGGATCACCGTGGTGTTGTCGAAGCCGAAGCTGCGCGCCGCGATGACGCCGCCGAAGGTGAAGACGCCGGCGAGCCCGTCGCGGAACACCGCGCTCGCGATGAGGAAGAACAGGGTGTGACGGGCGCCCCGCCACAGATCGGCGATGGAGCGGAAGACGTCGGCGTAGGCGGTGAACAGCCCGCGGCGGGGCCCTGGCGCGGCTGCGATCTCGGGGACCGCGAAGAAGACGGGGATCGCGAAGACGCCGAACCAGACGGCCGAGACGAGCATCGCGATCCGGACGTTCCACGCGCCCTCGGAGGTGACGCCGAACCAGCCGACCTCGGGGAAGATGAAGCCGACGAGCAGGATCGCGAGCAGCACGATCCCGCCCAGGTAGCCCATGCCCCAGCCGAAGCCGGAGACGCGGCCGACGTTCGCGTTCGTGGAGACCTGGCCGAGCATGGCGTTGTAGCTGACGCTCGCGAGCTCGAAGGCGACGTTTCCGACGGCGAGCAGGACGAGACCGAGGAGCAGGTACTGCTCGGCGGGCGCCACGAGCGCCATGAGCGCGGTGCAGAGCACGACGACGGCGGTGGTGAGCGCGAGCCACGACTTGCGGCGGCCGGCGGCGTCGGTGAGCCGGCCGATGACGGGCGCGAGCACCGCGACGACGATGCCCGCGATGAGCAGGGCGGTGCCGAGGCGGGTGGTGGTCTGCTGCTCGGGGCCGAAGGCGTCGCCGGTGATGTAGACGGAGAACACGAAGGTGGTGACGACCGCGTTGAAGGAGGCGGAGCCCCAGTCCCACAGCGACCACGCGAACACGGTCCGCTTCTTCACGGGCGCCGCCGGAACCGCGGCGGGTGCTGACGCCGATGTCTCGCTCATGTGGCTCACACTAACCCATACGGGTGACGTCCGCGGGCGCGGGTGACGGGGCGGTGAACCGCGGGTGCCGGGTCGGGCGCGGGGGGGGGCGCCGCTGCGGCACGGGGATCGCGCTTCGCGGAGCGGCGCCTGCTCAGCGGGGTCCGGCCTCGGCCTCGGAGAGCAGTTCGCGGATCGCATCGAGGACCGCGCGTGCCGCGTGTGAGTGCTCCGTGCCGCGGCGCATCACCGCGGAGACGTCGCGCCGCAGCGTGGCCGGTGCGGGGGCCTGCGCGCCGGCGGGCGCCCCGCCTGCCGCCCCGTCCGGGGCGCCGGGATCCGGCCAGTCGGGGATCCCGAATGGCCACGGCTCCCGGTCGGCGGAGAGGAGCATCTCCGGGAGGAGCGCGGCGGCGATCCCGGCGCGCACGAGCTCCTGGTGCACGCGCAGATCGGGGGTCTCGAACTGCACCCGCGGCTCGATGCCGGCCTCGCGGCAGACACGCAGCGCCCAGCTGTGGGACTCGGTGCCGGCCGGTTCGAGCACCCAGGGGGTGTCGGCGAGCGCGGCGAAGCGGGCGACGCGGGCGGGGGCGCTGGGCACGATGCGGTCGCGGAGCAGGTGGACGCGGCTGAGACGCGGGTCGACGGCGCGCGGCATCTGGGGGAACTCGTCGATGACGGCGATGTCGGCGCGGCGCCCCGCGATCTCGTCGAGCGCCTCGGCCGGCTCGATCTGCGCGAAGCTCACCGCGAGGTCCGGATGCGCGCGGCTCAGCCGGCCGAGCAGCGGGGCGAGGTGGCGGTGCGCGAAGGTGCTGAAGGAGGCGAGGCGCACCCGGCCCTGCAGCCGGGCGCGGGAGGCGAGCAGTTCGGCCTCTGCGCGTTCGAGGACCGTCTGCGCCTCCTCCGCGCGAGCGACGAGACGCCGGGCGGCGGGGGTGAGGACGAGCCGTCGTCCCTCCCGCTCGAAGAGCCGGACGCCGGCCTCGGCTTCGAGGCGCCGCAGCTGCTGGGATACGGCTGAGGTGCTGATGCCCGCAATGCGCGCGACCGCGGCGAGACTGCGCTGCGCAGCGAACTCGCGAAGCAGGGCGAGCCTGCGGAGGTCGAGCACGGAGCACCCCGATCCCGGGTGAGAGCTCCCGGACAGTGAAGAAGAACTGAACTGTTCTGACAAGTCTATTCCCCTGGGCTACGAGGTCGCGGCTCCCTAGGGTGGGTGATCGGCGGAGGACGATCACTCGGGAGGCTGCGGTGGAGACGGCGACGACGATGGGGGCCGGCGCGGCGCTGCGCGAGCGCGCGCCGCAGGCAGCGGCGTCCGCCGACCGCGGAGCATCGCCGATCGAGGCGCGGGACGCTGCCCGCGAGGCCCCCTACGCAGACGCCCTGCGCGCGCACGCCGCCCGCGAGCCGCTGATGCTCATGGTGCCCGCGCACGCGGCCGGCCCGGAGGGCCTGTCGGCGGGTCTCGCCGAGTTCGCCGGGGAGCAGGCGGTCCGGCTCGACATCCCCCAGCTCATCGACGGCATCGACTCCGGCGAGGGGAGCCCGCTCGACCGGGCGCTGGCGCTCGCCGCCGAGGCGTGGTGCGCGCGGCGGAGCTGGTTCCTCGTGAACGGATCCTCGCAGGGCAACCGGATGGCGACGGTGGCGGTCGCGCTGCGCGGGGCGGGCGGGACCGTCCTGGCCCAGCGCAGTGCGCACTCCAGCCTCACGGACGGTCTCATCGTCTCGGGGCTGACCCCGCGCTGGGTGCTGCCCAGCGTCGATGCGGAGCGCGGCATCAACCACGGCGTCACGGCGGGGTCGCTGCGCCTCGCGCTCGCCGCCGCGGCCGAGGCCGATGGCGCGGCGCCCGCCGCGGTCTACGTGATCTCGCCCAGCTACTTCGGCGCGGTCGCAGACGTCCCCGCGCTCGCGGAGGTGGCGCACGAGCACGGTGCGCCGCTCATCGTCGACGCCGCGTGGGGCGCCCACTTCGGCTTCCACGAGGGCCTGCCCGCCTTCCCCACGAGCGAGGGCGCGGACGTGGTGGTCACGAGCACGCACAAGATGGGCGGCAGTCTCGGCCAGTCCGCCATGATCCATCTCGCGGAGGGGCCGTTCGCCGATGAGCTCGAGCCGCTGCTCGAGCGGGCGTTCCGCCTCACGCAGAGCACGAGCGCGAGCTCGCTGCTCCTCGGATCGCTCGATGTCGCGCGTCGCAGCCTGGTCGCCGGCGGCCCCGGGATCGGCGCGAGCATCGCCGCCGCCGGTCGTCTGCGCGCCTGGGTCCGCGCCCAGCCCGAGCTGGAGCTCGTCAGCGACGGTTTCGCCGCGGTGCCCGACATCTCCGGCGCCGATCCGCTGCGCGTCTCCATCGATGTGCGCGGCACGGGCCTCACCGGCTACGAGCTGCGGTCGAGGCTTGCGGAGGAGTTCGCGGTGTACACCGAGATCGCGACGCTGGGCGCGGTCGTCGCCTTCCTCGGCCCGGGCAAGCCGCTGCCGCTCGAGCGCTTGACCACCGCCGTGCGCGCGGTGATCGACTCCGTGACGGAACGGCGGGAAGCGGTGGTTGCCGAGAGCCTGGCCGAGAGCCAGGCCGAGAGCCAGGCCGAGAGCCAGACCGAGAGCGCGGGCGAAGCGGGCGAGCGCGGCCCGCGCAGCCCTGCGCCCGCCGCGCGGGCCGGCACGCTCGCGCGGCTCGCGCTCCCGGCGCCCGGGGAGACGCGCCTGAGTCCGCGCGAGGCGTTCTTCGCCGCCTCCGAGCTGGTCCCCGCCGCCGAGTCCGTCGGCCGGATCTCCGCGGACGCGCTGGCCGCCTACCCTCCGGGGATCCCGAACATCCTCCCCGGCGAGACGATCACCGCAGAGGCGGTGGCGTATCTGCAGGCGGTGGCCGCGTCCCCGATCGGGTTCGTGCGCGGCGCGCACGACGCAGGGGTGTCCCGGATGCGGGTGCTCCGCGATCCCGAGCCTGGAAGTTGAGTGATTCGGGCTCAGATTTCATCCCGATGACTTGACTTCACCTTCGTCGCGGTTAAACTTGAGTTCATCAGGCTCAAGGTTGCCGGGGCACTCGCGACCTGGGCGGCAGTCAGGCGGTGCGCTCACGGCGCACCGGTTCAGCAGCGGAGAAGGAGATCACACATGTCACGTGCAGTCGGCATCGACCTCGGCACCACCAACTCGGTCGTCGCGGTTCTCGAGGGCGGCGAGCCCACCGTCATCGCCAACGCGGAGGGGTTCCGCACCACCCCATCGATCGTCGCGTTCACCAAGGACGGCGAGGTGCTCGTCGGCGAGACCGCGAAGCGCCAGGCCGTCACCAACGTCGACCGGACCATCGCCTCGGTCAAGCGCCACATCGGCACCGACTGGAAGAGCGACGAGATCGACGGCAAGCGCTACACCGCGCAGGAGATCAGCGCCCGCACGCTCATGAAGCTGAAGCGCGACGCGGAGACCTACCTCGGTGACAAGGTCACCGACGCGGTCATCACCGTGCCCGCCTACTTCAACGACGCCGAGCGCCAGGCCACCAAGGAGGCCGGCGAGATCGCGGGCCTCAACGTGCTCCGCATCATCAACGAGCCGACCGCGGCCGCCCTCGCCTACGGTCTCGACAAGGGCAAGGAGGACGAGCTCATCCTCGTCTTCGACCTCGGCGGCGGCACCTTCGACGTGTCCCTGCTCGAGGTGGGCAAGGACGACGACTTCTCGACCATCCAGGTGCGCGCCACCTCGGGCGACAACCGGCTCGGTGGCGACGACTGGGATCAGCGCATCGTGGACTGGCTCATCACGCAGTTCAAGTCCTCGACCGGCGTCGACGTGTCGAAGGACAAGATCGCGCTGCAGCGCCTCAAGGAGGCCGCGGAGCAGGCGAAGAAGGAGCTCTCGAACTCGATGAGCACCCAGATCCAGCTGCCCTACCTCTCGCTCACCGAGAACGGGCCCGCCAACCTCGACGAGACGCTCAGCCGCGCGAAGTTCGAGGAGCTCACGAAGGATCTGCTCGAGCGCACCCGCAAGCCCTTCGAGGACGTCATCAAGGAGGCCGGGGTCAAGGTCTCCGACATCGCGCACGTCGTGCTCGTCGGCGGCTCGACCCGCATGCCCGCCGTCACCGAGCTGGTGAAGAAGCTCACCGGAGGCAAGGAGCCCAACAAGGGCGTCAACCCGGATGAGGTCGTCGCCGTGGGCGCCGCGCTGCAGGCCGGCGTGCTGAAGGGCGAGCGCAAGGACGTGCTCCTCATCGACGTCACCCCGCTGTCGCTCGGCATCGAGACCAAGGGCGGCATCATGACGAAGCTGATCGAGCGCAACACCGCCATCCCGACCAAGCGGAGCGAGACCTTCACCACCGCCGAGGACAACCAGCCCTCCGTCGCGATCCAGGTCTTCCAGGGCGAGCGCGAGTTCACCCGCGACAACAAGAACCTGGGCACCTTCGAGCTCACGGGCATCGCACCCGCCCCGCGCGGCGTGCCGCAGATCGAGGTCACCTTCGACATCGACGCCAACGGCATCGTGCAGGTCTCCGCGAAGGACAAGGGCACCGGCAAGGAGCAGACGATCACCATCTCGGGCGGCTCGACCCTCTCGAAGGAGGACATCGAGCGCATGGTCCGCGAGGCCGAGGAGCACGCCGCGGAGGACAAGAAGCGGCGCGAGTCGGCCGAACAGCGCAACGTCGCCGAGCAGCTCGCCTACTCGGTCGAGAAGCTGATCTCCGAGAACGAGGACAAGCTGCCCGAGGACGTCAAGACCGAGGTGCAGGGTGATCTGGACGCGCTGAAGCAGGCGCTGGCCGGCGAGGACGACGAGGCGGTGAAGTCCGCGTCCGAGAAGCTCGGCCAGAGCCAGACGAAGCTCGGCGAGGCCATCTACGCCGCAGCGCAGGCCGAGGCTCCCGCCGACGGCGCCGCCGATGACGCGTCGAAGGACGACGACGTGGTGGACGCCGAGGTCGTCGAGGACGATGAGGAGAAGAAGTAATCA
Organism: Leucobacter massiliensis; assembly: GCF_002982315.1. Lineage (GTDB taxonomy): Bacteria > Actinomycetota > Actinomycetes > Actinomycetales > Microbacteriaceae > Leucobacter > Leucobacter massiliensis. Next base: position 779,743 of record NZ_MWZD01000017.1, read on the forward strand.
TGGCGAACGAGGAACAGCGCATGCCCGGGGATGACCCGAACGCCGGCGAGGTTCCTGCGGATCGCACCTCGGGGCCGGAGTCTGCGGACTCCGGCCCCGAGCCGCAGGAGGAGGAGCTGACGGTCGAGGACATCCTCGGAGCGGAGCAGGACGCGGACGCCAAGGACGCGGACGCCAAGGACGCGGACGCCGCCTCGGGCGCCTCCCCGGCGGAGGAGGCGGAGAACCCGTACCTGGAGGATCTGCGCCGCCTCACCGCGGAGTACGCGAACTACCGCAAGCGCACGGAGGCGAACGCCGAGCTCGAGAAGCAGCGCGCCGTCGCGGCCGCCGTGACCCCGCTGCTCGCGGTGCTCGACGACCTCGACCGGGCCGAGCAGCACGGCGACCTGGTCGAGGGCTCCGCCTTCGCGACCATCGCGCAGAAGCTCCGCGGCACGATGGAGCGCTTCGGCGTCGTCGCCTTCGGCGAGAAGGGCGAGCCCTTCGACCCTCAGCTGCACGAGGCGATCGCGCAGGTTCCGGTGCCCGGCACCGAGCAGCACACGGTGCTGGACGTGATCGAGCGGGGGTACCGCATCGGCGATGTCGAGCTGCGCCCCGCCAAGGTAGCGGTGGCGGTGGGGGCAGATGGCTAGTCAGGATTGGCTCGAGAAGGACTTCTACCAGATCCTCGGCGTCTCCAAGGACGCGAGCGATGCGGAGCTGAAGAAGACCTACCGCAAGCTCGCGCGCAAGTACCACCCCGACTCGAACCCGGGGGACGCGGCTGCCGAGGCGAAGTTCAAGGAGGTCAGCGAGGCCTACTCGGTGCTCTCCGATGCCGAGCAGCGCGCGGAGTACGATCAGATCCGCGCCATGGGCGCCGGCGGTGCCCGCTTCACCGCGGGCGGCGGTGGCGGCCAGGGCTTCGAGGACGTCTTCGGCGGCATGTTCGGCGGCGGCAGGGGCGGATCCCACTTCAGCTACCAGCAGGGCGGGGCTCAGGGCTTCGAGGACATCTTCAGCATGTTCGGCGGCGGGGCCCCGCGCGGTCCCCAGCCGGGGCGCGACATCTCCGCCTCGACCACGCTCGACTTCGAGACCGCCGTCCGCGGTGACACGGTGACCCTGCAGGCTCCCACGGGCGCCGTGAAGGTGAAGATCCCGGCCGGCGTGAACGACGGGCAGAAGATCAAGGTGCGCGGCAAGGGGGAGCCCAGCCCGAACGGCGGGGCTCCCGGCGACATCATCCTCACGGTGAGCGTGCGCAAGCACCCCGTCTTCGAGCGCGAGGGCCAGAACCTGCGGGTGAAGCTGCCGGTGACGTTCTCCGAGGCCGCGCTGGGCGCGACCGTCGAGGTGCCGACGCTCGGCGGACCGCCCGTCAAGCTGAAGGTGCAGCCGGGCACCCCCAGCGGGCGCGTGCTGCGCGTCAAGGGCCGCGGGGTCAAGAGCGCGAAGGGCACCGGCGATCTGCTGGCCGAGGTCCAGGTGGTCGTCCCCGCCCACCTCTCGGAGCAGGCGCGCGAAGCGCTGGAGGCATTCCGCGCCGTGGAGCCCCAGGAGAACCCCCGCGAGGATCTGCTCGCCCGGGCGAGGGGGTAGGCGGACCCCATGTCAGCGCAAGCGCAGATCGATCGCTTCACCCCCATGTTCGCGATCGCAGCCGCCGCCGAGCTCGCCGAGATGCACCCGCAGACGCTGCGGCAGTACGACCGCATCGGGCTCGTGTCGCCGCAGCGCACCCGCGGCAACACCCGCCGGTATTCCCTGCACGACGTCGCGCAGCTGCGCGAGATCGCCAGGCTCTCGGCCGAGGGCCTGAGCCTGGAGGGGATCCGGCGGGTGCTGCAGCTGGAGGACCGCGTGCGCGAGCTGGAGCGGCAGGTGCGCGAGCTGGAGCACGCGCTGACGGAGGAGCGCATGCAGCGACCCGAGCGACGTGTGTTCGCGGCGGGATCCGCCGGCGGCGAGGTCATCACGCTCCGCCGTGGCACGCGGGTGCGCAGGAACGCCGAAGTCGTCGTCTGGAAGCCCTGAGCCGTCCGGAATCGGCCCTGCGCCCCGACAGCGGCTCCTGCGGGCGGGCCGCTCCCGCGGACGAGCCGCGCTGCGGGCGATACGCTGGGAGCGTGGGTGACGCGGCGGGGGACGAGTTCAGGGCCGTGTTCGCCGAGCTCTCGCGCGAGCCGGACTTCGACGCCCCCGAGCTCCGCGCCTTCGACGCCGCCGACGAGCTGATTCTCGCGACCGCCGCGGATCGCGTGCGCGGGCTGGGCCCGGGCGAGCTCGTGATCATCGGCGACCGTCACGGCGCGCTCACGGTCGGAGCGGCCGCGGTCCTCGGAGCGCGCGGGATCCGCAGCCACCAGGATCCGCTGCTCGCCGAGCGGGCCCTCGCACGCAACGTCCGGCGCATCCTCGGAGCGGCGGAACCGGGCGCCGTGTGCACCGCGCATCCGCTCGGCCCGGAGCTGCTCCGAGGCGCGCGGCTCGTGCTGCTGCAGCTGCCGCGCGGACTCGACGCCCTCGAAGAGATCGCCTGGGCGATCGCCCGCTGGGCGGAGCCCGAGGCGGTGGTGTTCGCCGGCGGTCGCGACAAGCACATGACCCGCGCCATGAACGAGGTGCTGGGTCGTCACTTCGGCGAGGTGAGCGCGGGCCTGGGCCGCCGGAAGGCCCGGGTGCTCACCGCGAGCTCGCCGCTGGCGCCCCGGGATCCCGGTGCCCCGCCCTTCCCGCGGTGGGGCGGCGACGAGGCCCTGCCGTTCCGAGTGGCGGCGTTCGGCGCCACCTTCGGCGGCGCCACTCTCGACCGCGGCAGCCGGCTGCTGCTCGCCGGCCTCGGCTCGGCGGCTCCCGCTGCGCGTCGCATCGTCGACCTCGGCTGCGGCAACGGCGTGCTCGGCGTCGCCGCGGCGCTCGCCCGCCCAGCGGCGCGCATCATCGCCACCGACCAGTCGTCCGCCGCCGTCGCCGCCGCCCGGCTCACCGCTGAGGCGGCGGGGGTGGCGGATCGCGTCGAGGTGCATCGCGCCGACGCGCTGGAGGCCGTTCCCGCGGCGTGGGCCGAGCTGATCCTGCTCAATCCGCCGTTCCACACCGGCGCGACGGTGCACGCGGGCGTCGCCCACCGGCTCATCCGGGCTTGCCGTGAGGCGCTGGCGCCCGGGGGCGAGCTGCGCCTCGTGTTCAACTCCTCGCTGCGCTACCGGCCCCTCGTCGAACGGACGGTGGGGCCCGTGCGGGAGATCTCCCGCGATCCGTCGTTCACGGTGCTCTCCGCGTCGCGTCGCTGAAGCCGCCGGGAGTATAACGCCGGAGTTATCCCCGCAACGCAGATCGAACTTGTCACCTAATACATAAGCCGGACAGAATCGTACCGAACCGATCATTAGGGATCTGTTCGCATCACCCGAAACGTCGACCGGAGCGAGCACTCAGTGGCGAGTGCCTCCTGCGCGACCGCGGATCGGCCGCCGAGCGTTTCATCAGCTGACCCAACGGAGGGAACAACCATGTCTTTCGCGACTTCGAGGCGAGGCCGGCGCGCGTTCGCCGCGGTATCGGCGGGTGCGGCCGCAGCTCTGCTGCTGGCCGGCTGCGGGAGCGATCCGGGCGGATCCGGAGGCGGCTCCGGCGAGCAGATCCTCACCTTCGGCCTTTCCGCCGAGCCGGCGACGCCGATCACCGGCGTGCAGCAGGGCGGCGCGGTGAACCAGCTCCTCACCATGGTCCACCGCGGCCTCATGAGCTACGACGAGAGCGGGGCGGTGGTGCCCGGCGTGGCGGAGTCGGTCGAGACCCCCGACGACACGAGCTACGTCTTCACGCTCCGCGAGGGGCTCACCTTCCACGACGGCACGCCGCTGACCGCTGACAACGTGAAGAACTCGCTCGAATACTACCGGGATCCCGCGAACGCGCCGCAGATCGCCTCGGGCATCGCCGACATCGAGTCCATTCAGGCGGAGGGCGACACGGTCACGATCACCCTCTCCCAGCCCAACACCGCCTTCCTGCAGTATCTGGCTCTCCCCTTCGCGGCGATCGTGCCCGATTCCTCGCTCAACCCCGACACCCCCAACTGGGTCGGCGCCGGCCCCTTCGAGATGACCGAGCTGCAGGACGGAATCGGCGTCACCCTCACCAAGGACGAGGATTACTACGGTGCGGACGAGGTGGCACTCGACGGCGTCGAGGTGAAGTTCTACGCCGACGGCGAGGCGCGCACCAACGCGCTGCTCAGCGGCGACGTGGACATGATCGAGTACGTGCCCTGGGAGAACTTCGACCGGGTCGCCGAGGCCGGCTTCACCGTCGACGCGAAGGAGGGGCCCTTCCAGTACGTGCAGTTCAACGTCGAGGGAGACTCCCCGTTCGCGGATCCGAAGGTGCGTCAAGCCGTGGCCTACGCGATCAACCGGGACAATGCGGTGACCGCGGCGTTCCAGAGCCACGGGGCCCCGCTCGAGGGCATCGTGATCCCCGAGAGCGATCCGGCCTACACCCCGGGGGCGGCGACGCTCTGGAGCTACGATCCCGAGCGCGCGAAGGAGCTGCTCGCCGAAGCCGGCTACCCGGACGGCTTCGCGGCGACGCTGCTGACCACCTCCCAGTACACCTTCCTCCAGGACAACGCCCTCTCCGTCCAGGAGGACCTGCGCGCGGTCGGCATCGATGTGACCCTCGACGCCCCCGACTGGTCGACGCGGGTGAGCCAGGGCAACGCCGGCGAATACGACATCGCCGTGTCGGGCGACGCCGGGCTCATCACGGACCCCTCGTACCTGCTCAACTGGGTCGTCGGCAACGAGAACTTCAACGTGAGCTGGGGATACCGGAACGAGGAGCTCACCGGCCTGATCGAGGAGGGGCTCCGCTCCACGGACGACGCGGAGAAACGGGCCATCTACGAGGAGATCACCGGCCTGTGGGCCGAGGAGGTGCCGATCGCCTCGATCAACACCCGGCAGCAGGCCTACGCCTACAGCGACCGCGTCGAGGGCTTCGAGACGATGCCCGGCTTCCTGGTCTTCTACAGCTCGTTCAACATCGCGAACGCCTCGCTCGGATAGCGATCGGGATCCGGCGACACCGTGCTGATATTCATTGCAAAGCGCCTGGCCATGGGGGCGGGACTCGTGCTCCTGGTCCTCACGCTCATCTTCTCCGCGCTGCACTTCGTACCCGGGGATCCCGCCGTCCTCCTCCTCAGCGGGGGCGACGGCGGGGCCCCGAGCCCCGAGGCCGTCGAGCGCGTCCGTCAGCAGCTCGGCCTCGACCAGCCGCTGCTGCAGCAGTACCTGCACTTCCTCGGGAGCGCTCTCACGGGCGACCTCGGCGAGTCGTTCCGCACCGGGCAGCCGGTGGTCGAGGCCATCGGAGCGCGGCTGCCCCGCACGCTGCAGCTCATCGTGTTCGCGACCCTGCTGGCGGTCGCGAGCGGTGTCACGCTCGGTGCGCTGGCCGCCCGCAAGGGCGGGCGGATCGACACGCTCGTGACCGCCCTCAGCTCGATCGGCGTGGCGCTGCCGGTGTTCGTCTTCGGAGCCGTGCTGATCCTCGTCTTCTCCATCAAGCTGGGCTGGTTCCCCGCGGGCGGCTACGTGGACTTCGCGCAGGATCCGCTCGGCGCGATCATGTCGCTCACCCTGCCAGCCGTGGCACTCGCGGTGGGGTTCTCCGCGCAGATCGCGCGGATGACACGCTCCGCGGTGCTCGAGGTGCAGGGCCAGGACTGGGTGCGGACCGCGAGCTCGATCGGCCTCGCCCCCTTCACCGTGTTCCGCAAGCACGTGCTCCGCAACTCGCTCACCCCCGTGGTCACCGTCATCGGCATCGGCTTCGCCACGCTGCTGGGCTCGACCGTGCTGGTCGAGCGCGTCTTCAACTACCCCGGCCTGTCCAGCCTCCTGGTCGACGGCGTCACCAACCGCGACTACCCGGTGGTGCAGGGCATCGTGATCGTCATCGCCCTGCTCTTCATCCTCATCAACATCGTCGTCGATCTGATCTACGGCGTGCTCGACCCCCGAGTGAGGCGATCGTGAAACTCCACCCGCGCTTCCGTGAGGCGCTCACCCCGCTGCGCGTCGTCATGATCGCCTACGTCGTGATCGTCATCGTCGTGATGATCGCCGCGCCGCTGCTGGCGCCCGACGATCCCATCTCGCAGAACGTGTCGCAGCGCCTGCTGCCCCCGTTCTCGCAGGGCCACCTCCTCGGCACGGACGAGCTCGGGCGGGACATCCTCTCCCGGCTCATGTTCGGCGCCCGCATCGAGCTCTTCATCGCCCTCGGCGCGACGCTGCTCTCGATGGTGCTGGGCACCCTGCTCGGCCTCTTCGGCGCCTACTTCAACGGGCTGACCGAGTTCGTCACGATGCGGCTCGTCGTCGACGTCATCCTCGCGTTCCCCCCGATCATCCTCGCGCTGCTCGCGGTGACGCTGTACGGTCCGGGGGCCGTCACCCTGATCGTCGCCATGGGCGTCCTCTTCGCGCCGCTCTTCGCGCGCATCACCTACGGCCAGGTGCTCTCGGTGAAGCGCGAGGAGTACGTGGACGCCGCCCGCACCTTCGGCGCGCCCACTCTGCTCGTCATGTTCCGCACCGTGCTGCCCAATGTGTCGGCCCCGATCATCGTGCAGTTCTCGCTGACGATGGCGGCGGCCGTGCTGCTCGAGTCCGGGCTCAGCTACCTCGGGCTCGGCATCGTGCCGCCGGCGCCGTCCTGGGGCTCGATGGTCGCCCAGGGCCAGCGCTACCTGACCACCGACCCGCACGCCCTGCTGGTGCCGGGCATCACCGTCGTCCTCACGATCCTCGCCTTCGGCATCCTGGGCGACGCGCTGCGGGACCTCCTCGATCCGAAAGCGAAGAAGCGCTCATGAGTACCCCCCTTCTCAAGGTCGACGGACTGTCCGTGGCGTTCCAGGGACCGGGTGGATGGCGAGACGTCACCCACGAGGTGTCCTTCGAGCTGGGCGCGGGGAAGACCCTGGCCCTCGTCGGGGAGTCGGGGTCCGGCAAGTCGGTCACCGCGATGTCGATCCTCGACCTGCTGCCGCCGGGAACGCGGCGGACCGGGCGGATCCTCTTCGACGGCGTCGACGTCACGGGCCTGAAGGGCGCGGCGCTGCGGGCCCTGCGCGGCTCGCGCATCGCCACGATCTTCCAGGAGCCGATGACCGCGCTCAACCCCGTGTACACGATCGGGGACCAGCTCATCGCGGCGCTCACCAGCCATCGCGAACTCACGAGGGCCGAGGCGCGCACGCGCGCGATCCAGCTCCTGCGCGACGTGCACATGCCCGCCCCCGAGACGAAGGTGGACGACTACCCGCACCAGCTCTCCGGCGGGCAGCGACAGCGCGCCATGATCGCGATGGCGATCTCCAGCGAGCCCGAGCTGCTCATCGCCGACGAGCCGACCACGGCGCTCGACGTCACGGTGCAGGCCGAGATCCTGGATCTCATCGCCGAGCTCCAGGAGCGCCTCGGCATGGCGGTGCTCATCATCACGCACGACATGGGCGTGGTGGCCGAGGTCGCAGACGAGGTGGTCGTGATGAAGGACGGCCGGGTGGTCGAGGCGGCACCGGCCGCGCAGCTCTTCGCGAGGCCGGAGCACGAGTACACGCGCAAGCTGCTCGCCGCGGTGCCGCGGCTGGGCGAGGCGGGGGACTTCCTCGCGTCCTCCGCCGACAAGCTGCGCATCGACGGCGTGACGGCCGCCACGGTCGTGCCCGAGGCGGTGCTGCGGTTCGACCGGGCCGTGATCCGCTATCCCGGCCGCTGGCGCACACCGGGTTTCCAGGCGATCAACGGTCTCGACCTCGTGGTCGCCAAGGGCGAGATCGTCGGCCTCGTCGGCGAATCGGGGTCCGGCAAGTCCACCATCGGCAAGGCCGCCGTCGGCCTGCTCCCCGTGAGCGAGGGCGAGCTCGAGGTCCGCGGTGAGCGGATCACGGGCGCCGGTGGCCGCGCGATGCAGCAGCTCCGCAGGCACGTCACGATGGTGTTCCAGGATCCGGCGTCCTCGCTGAATCCCCGGCGCACGATCGGACAGGCCATCTCGGATCCGCTGATGTGGCAGGGGATCGAGCGCGATGCGCGCCGCAGGCGCGCGCGGGCGGAGGAGCTCCTGGAGAAGGTGCAGCTCGACCCCGCTTGGGTGGACCGTCATCCGCACGAGCTCTCCGGCGGTCAGCGGCAGCGCATCGGGATCGCGCGGGCCATTGCGACGAACCCGGCGCTGATGATCGCCGACGAGCCGACCTCGGCGCTCGACGTGTCGGTGCAGGCACAGGTGCTGGAGCTGTTCCTGGCACTGCAGCGCGAGCTCGGGTTCTCGTGCCTGTTCATCAGCCACGATCTCTCGGTGGTGGAGACCCTGTCGAACCGGGTCGTGGTGCTGCGGCACGGCGACGTCGTGGAGCAGGGTGCCACCGAGCAGGTGCTGCACCATCCACGAGACGAGTACACGCGCCGGCTCATCGCGGCGGCGCCGGTGCCCGATCCCGAGGTGCAGCGGCGGCGCAGGGCCGAACGCCAGCTGCTGAAGGCAGGCTGATCGTGGAGACGCGACGCCTGGAGGTCTTCATCGCGCTGGCGGACGCCGGCGGCTTCCGGCAGGCCGCCGACCGGCTGTTCATCACCCAGCCCGCCCTCTCGCAGCAGATCATGCGGCTGGAGAAGGACGTCGGCGTGCAGCTGATCGATCGGAGCACCCGTCCCATCAGCCTCACGGAGGCCGGCAGGGAGTTCTACTTCCGCTGCAAGAACGTGCTCGATGCCATGGGAGAGGTGTCTCAGCTCCTCGAGGACGCCCGGGAGGTGCGCTTCGGCCGGGTGCGCATCGGCATTGTGCCCGCGATGCTCTTCGCCGCGCCGGCGCGGATGGTGCGCACCTTCCGGCAGCGGTTCCCGAAGGCCGAGGTGCAGCTGCGCAGCATCGCCACCTCGTACCTGGTCGAAGAGCTGGAGCAGGGGAGCATCGACGTGGCGATCCTGCTCACGCGGCCCGAGCTGAAGGACGTCGCCTCGCACGCGCTCTACGGCGAGGACTACCTGGTGTGCCTTCCGGAGGACCACCCGCTCGCGGCACAGGAGCAGGTCAGCTTCGCGCAGCTGCGCAACGAACGGATCCTGCAGGGGCCGCGCTCCGCGAACCCCGCGGGTTTCGACTCGATCATCGCGGCCTGCGTGGGCGCGGGGTTCTCACCGAAGACGGGCGAGGCCTACGGCTCCTATCTCGACCTCGCCGGGCTCGTGTCGGCCGGGATGGGCGTCTCCTTCGTGCCCGTCTCCTACGGAGATCTGCGCCCGAGCGGCGTCGTCTACCGGCCCCTCGTCGACCCGACCGTCTCCATGAACGTCTCGGTGAGCTGCTATGAGCGGCGGCTCGACTCCGTGGGCCGCGCCTTCGTGCAGCACTGCATCGAGAGCTGCGCGGTTCCGGCCGATGCGGCGCCCTCACCGGACCCACGAGAAAGGAAGCAAGGATGAAGCTCGCGATCTGCCAGATGGTCTCTGGCGATGACAAAGAGGCGAACCTGAGGGAGATCGAGCGTCTCGCCGAGGCGGCGGCGGAGGCGGGAGCCGATCTCGCCGTGTTCCCCGAGTTCGCCATGTACGACGTGCCGGTGCTCGGCCCGGAGTTCGTCGCCCACGCGGAGGCACTCGACGGGCCCTTCGTGCAGGGTCTCTCTCGGGTGGCCGATCGCACGGGGGTGACGCTCATCGCGGGGATGCTCGAGGAGATCCCGGGGGAGGACCGCGGATACAACACGCTGGTGGCCGTCGCCCCGCACACGGGGCTCGCCGCCGTCTACCGCAAGCTGCACCTCTACGACGCCTTCGGGCTGCGCGAGTCGGAGCACATCCGCCCGGGGGACATCGGAGCACCGGTCACCCTCGAGGTGGGCGACGCCACGGTCGGCATGCTCACGTGCTACGACCTGCGGTTCCCCGAGGCGGCCCGGCAGCACGCCGACGCGGGCACGGATGTGCTGGTCTACCCGGCGGCGTGGATGCCCGGGCCGCGCAAGGAGGACCACTGGAACACCCTGGCCCGGGCGCGGGCCATCGAGAACACCTTCTACGTGGCCGCCGTCTCGCAGGGTCCCGCGATCGGCACGGGCGGGAGCCTGATCGTGGACCCGATGGGCGCGACGCTGGTCGAGATCCCCGAGGTCAGCGGCGTGGCCGTCGCCGAGATCAGGCGCCAGCGGATCGCGGAGGTGCGCGCCGTCAACCCGTGTCTCGTCAACCGGCGCTTCACCGTCGCGGCGGCGTCGTAGGCCCGCAGCCGAACCCAGAGAAAGGAACAGAGGGAACACATGTCTGAACAACTGAAGCAGGGGGCCTGGCTCTCGGACGGCAGCGTGGCGATCGGCGAGATCGTCGCAGGCCTCGGATACGACTTCGTCGTGCTCGACGTGGAACACGGGGCATTCGACCTCGCCATCCTCGAGCGCTTCATTCCGGTGCTCAAGGGGCTCGGACTCGAGGTCCTCTCGAAGGTGCTGGTGCCCGAGCGCGGCGCGATCCAGCAGGTGCTGGACTTCGGATCCGACGGGGTCATCATCCCGCACATCGAGGGCGTCGAGCACGCGAAGCGGGTCACCGACTTCGCGAAGTTCCCCCCGCTCGGATCCCGCAGCCTGGCCGGAGGGCGCACCATGGGCTACGCCGGCTACGACGACGCGTGGGTGGCGGAGCAGGACCGCACCATCAAGGTCTTCCCGATGGTGGAGGATCCGCGGGCGCTGCGCGATGTCGAGCAGATCGCGGCGCTCGACACCGTCGACGGGATCTTCATCGGCCCCGGCGATCTCTCCCTGATGAGCGGTCGCGGCGTCTACCGCCAGAGCGAGGCGGATTTCGAGGACTTCCGGCGGGTCGTCGCGGCGGCGCGGGCCAACGACAAGCCGTGGATCCTGCCGGCCTGGACCACGATCGAGAAGGAGTTCGCGGTTGCGGAGGGCGCCGACTACGTGCTGCTGGCGATGCAGCACGCCGCCATATCCGAGGGGTACCGGAGTGCGCGCGCCCTGATGGACGGGCTGATCGAGGGGGCCGTGCGGGTGTGAGGGGTGCGGTTCACGCCGAGTCGCGGCCGTGGCGGGCGCGGATCAGGTCCCGGGCCGAGAGCTGATGCGAGCGCCGGCCGTAGTCGTCGGAGGTGATCCCGGTGATGAAGTGCCCGGGATCGACGTCGAGCGCGGTCCCGAGCCGGATCAGGGTCTCGGCCGTGGGGCTGGAGACCCCGCGCTCGATCTTGCCGATGCTGGTCCAGCTGATCTCTGCGAGTTCGCCCAGGTCTTCGAGTGAGATCCCGAGCCCGTGGCGCACCGCTCGGATGCGCTGTCCGATGGCGACTGCTGCGGGTGAGTGGATTCTCGGCACCGGACCAGAGTGTCGGTGCCGGGCTTGAAACGCCAGAGGGTACGCGCTCAGGGAAAAAACAGCCAGTGCACAGCAAGCGGGAAGCCGGAGGGTCCCGTCTCCGCGGGGTGTCAGCGCTCGGCGGGATCCTGGCCCGGCGCGGGATCGCGCTCGGCGGCGTCGATCGCCGCGTCCTCCGCGATGTCGTCGGCGGTGCGTTCGCGGTTGCGCCACTCGTAGATGCTCGCCGAGGCGGTCTCGCGCGGCTTCGCGAGCAGCAGCAGGGAGAGCGAGGCGCTGATGAGCGCCGCGAAGATCGCCGCGATGAGCGCTGAGACCATGAGGGAGAACCGCATCGAGCTCGCCAGCAGGTAGATCAGGGCGAAGGGCACCGCGAAGAAGAGCAGGCGCAGCGCGGTGTAGACGAGCCAGGCGGTGCGGGGATTCTTCACCCGGCCGAGTGTACCCGTGTCACCTGGAGCGAAGCTGCCCGGCCGCCTCCGGCCACCAGCCTCCGGCCAGCGGGGGACACTAGCATGGGGGTCATGGTGCGGGTCGTGATTATCGGGGTCGTCGTCGCGGTGGCGTTCACGCTCTACGCGCTCGTGGACGCCGCGATGACCGAGGCGAGCCGTGCCCGCGGAGTGGGCAAGCCGCTCTGGATCCTGATCGTCGTGCTGCTGCCCGTGATCGGCGGCCTCCTGTGGTTCCTGATCGGCAAGGGGACGAAGCCCGCCGAGTCCGCGAGGCGTCCCGCGCCGGACGACGACCCGCGATTCACGGGGACCCGGCTCTCGGGGCCGGATCTCGACGCGACCGTGCGGGACCTCGAGGAGCGCCTGCGCGAACTCGACGCCGAGACCTACCCCGGGGAGGAACGCGGCACCACCGGAGCGGCGCCGCGCGAGAGCCGCGGGCCCGTGCATCCGCCCGCCCCCGAGCCGCCGGCGAAGCCGGCCGATCCCGCCGACCCCGCCGACGGCACCGCCCCCGAGGGCGACCGCAGGGCCGACGGCGACGCGGCGCAGCCGTGACCGCACGTCCGGAGCCCGCGGCGTCCTCGGTGTTCGCGGTCGAGCTCCTCGCCGAGCTGGTGCGCCGGGGGGTGGAGGACGTGGTCGTCTGTCCCGGATCCCGCTCGCAGGCGCTGGCCCTGGCCGCCGCCGCCGCCGAGCGCGCCGAGGCGGTCCGCCTGCACGTGCGGCTCGACGAGCGATCCGCCGCGTTCTTCGCGCTCGGGGTCGCCCGCGAGACGGGGGTGCCGGCTCCCGTGATCGTGACGAGCGGCACCGCGGTGGCGAATCTCATGCCCGCCGTGCTCGAAGCCCACGAGGGACGCGTCCCGCTGCTGCTGCTCACCGCCGACCGTCCCTCCGAGCTCCGCGGCATCCGCAGCAACCAGACCACCCGGCAGGCCGGCCTCTTCGACACGGTCGCCCGGTTCTCCCGCGACGTGCCCGCTCCCCGATTCGCCTCGGACGGGGATCTCGATCGCGCTGACGGGCGCGACCCCGGAGCGCTCGCCGCCGCCGCGCTCGCCGCGGCGGCCGGGACTCCCGGCGCCCGGCCTCCGGGCCCGGTGCACCTCACCCTCGCGTTCCGCGAGCCGCTGTCGGGCACCGCCGGCTTCGACGAGATGATCGCGCGCGGATTCGCGGCGGCGAGCGCCGAGGCGGCGCAGCTGCGCGCCTCGGACGAGCCGGCCCCGGACTACAAGGAGCGCAGCGCGTACGCCCGCGCCGAGCTGTCCGCCATGCGCGAGCCGGTGACGCGGGCGATGCTCGCGGAGAGCGTGTGGCGCGCCTCCTGGCTCGCCGAGGCGGTGAGCGGCGCGCGCTTCGGCCGGGAGGCGATCGCGGCCTACGCCACCCTGCTTGAGGATCCCGCGCTCGGCGGTCTCGTGGAACAGGCGATCGTGTTCGGGCACCCCACGCTCACCCGTCAGCTGCCCGCGCTGCTGCGCCGCGACGACGTCGAGGTGATCGTGGTGGATCCCTACGGTGAGGCCGAGCACTACGACCCATCGGGCGGCGCGCGCGTGGTGCGGGCGGCGCGCGTCGCCGAGGACCACGATCCCCGGGCGCTGCGGCGCTGGCTGGGCGCGTGGGTGATCGCGGACCGTGCGCTGCTGCGCGAGCGCACCACGGTGCACGAACCCGATCTCGGCGCCGCGCTCGCGAGCGGCTACAAGGAGCGCAGCGCGTACGCCCGCGCCGAGCTGTCCGCCATGCGCGAGCCGGTGACGCGGGCGATGCTCGCGGAGAGCGTGTGGCGCGCCTCCTGGCCGCACGACCGGCTGGTGCTGGCGGCCTCCCGCCTGGTCCGCGTGCTCGACGGTCTGGCGCCGGCCCGCAGGCTGGAGGTGCGCGCGAACCGCGGCCTGGCCGGCATCGACGGCACGGTGGCGACGGCGCTCGGCGTCGCGGCGGCGAGCCAGGCGAGCGAGGACCCGGCCCGGGCCGCCGGCACCACGCGGGTGCTGCTGGGCGATCTGGCGCTGCTGCACGACGCCGGCTCGCTGCTGCTGCCGGAGAGCGAGCCGCGTCCGCGCGTGCAGCTCTTCGTCGGCAACGACGGCGGCGGCACCATCTTCGCCGATCTGGAGGTTGCGGGATCCGCCCCCGCCGCAGATTTCGAGCGGGTGATGACGACCCCGCAGTCCGCTGAGCTCGCAGCGCTCGCCGCTGCCTACGGCTGGGAGTACCGCCGCGTCTCCACCCGCGGAGAGCTGGAGCAGCTGCTCACCGAGCCGGTGGCGGGCCCGTCGCTCATCGAGATCCCGCTCTCCGGCTGAAGCCGCTGCGCGTGCCCGGTCCGCGCGCTCAGGGGGCGAAGGCCTCGGTGATGGGGCGCAGCTTCGAGACGGTCTCGCCCAGCTCGTGCTCGGGGTCGGATCCCGCGACGATCCCGCCGCCCGCGCTCGCGACGACGGGCCGCATGCCGCTGGCGGGGTCGGCGTCTCCGAGCTGGGCGCAGCGCAGCGCGATCGCCCACTCGCCGTCCCCGGCGGCGTCGATCCAGCCGACCGCGCCGGAGTACCGTCCGCGATCGAAGGGCTCCAGCTCGCGGATGGCGGCGACGGCCGCGGCCGTGGGCGTGCCCGCGACGGCCGCCGTCGGGTGGAGCGCGCCGGCGAGCTCGAGCGAGGAGACGTGCTCGGCGAGCGCGGCGCCGAGGTCGGTGGCCAGGTGCCACACATTGGGCAGCCGCAGCGCGAAGGGCTCCTCGCTCGTGCGCAGCTCGCGCACGTGGGGGGAGAGCGCGGTGACGACGCTCTGCACGGCGAAGGCGTGCTCGTGCTGCTCCTTCGCGCTGGTGAGGAGCTCGTCGCGGGCCCGTGCGTCGCGCTGCGGGTCCTCGGGGTGGCGCCCGCGGGTGCCGGCGAGCACCCGGGCCGAGGCCGCCCCGCCCGTGGCGCGGATGAGGGTCTCCGGGCTGGCGCCCACGAGCCCGTCGACGGCGAAGGTCCAGCAGTCGAGGTAGCGCTCGGCGAGCCGCCCGAGCGGGACGCGCAGATCGGAGTCCGCGGCGACCGCGCCGGCGACCCGGCGGGCGAGCACGATCTTCTCGGCCGCTCCGTGCTCGATGCGGCGCGAGGCCTCGCGCACTCCGTCGAGGTACTCGGTGACGCCCTGCCCAGCACCGGCGGCAGCGGTCGAGGGGATCCCGAAGGAGGTGCCCTCCCAGTGGCCGGCGGGCGCGGCGGCAGGGAGACCCGGATCCCGCGGAGGCCCCTCGGGACCCGGGTCAGGCGCGTCGAGCCGGGTCACCTCGGTGACCCACCACGCGTCCCGATGCCGGGCCACCAGCAGGCTCGGCACGATCAGCACGCTCTCGGCGGCGCTGTCGTCCGCGAAGGCGAAGGTGCCGAGCGCCACGAGCCCCGTTCCGGGCAGGCGGACCGGATCGTCGACCTCCGCTGCGGCGGCGATCCGCCGCCAGCGTTCCGCCGCCTCCCGAAATCGCTCGGCTCCGGAGAAGCTCAGCCGCAGGGCCTCGCCGACGCCCACGCAGCCGCGGTCGTCGCGCAGCCAGAGCAGCGGACGCTGCGGGTCGGCGAGGTCCACGAGCTCGGGCGTCGCCGCGAGGGGCCTCGTGGTCGCGCGCAGCCGGGGGACTTCGTGATCAACGCTCACTCGCACCAATCTACCCGTTCGAAGCGGGTGCGCCGGGCCTCCGGGAAGCCCGCGGAGGGTGTCCCATACAAGCCCGCGCTAGCATGGAGGGGTGACCCGTGCCGATACCGCGACCAAGCGTGCCGCAGACGTCTCCGCCATGTTCGACGAGGTGTCGCCGCGCTACGACCTCATCAACGACGTGCTGACGCTCGGCAACGATCGTCTGTGGCGGATCGCGACCACCCGGGCCGTCGCACCGCGCAAGGGGATGCGCATCCTCGACCTGGCCGCCGGCACCGGCACCTCCTCGGCCGCGCTCGCGGCGGAGGGCGCCGAGGTGGTCGCCGCAGATTTCTCGCCCGGCATGCTGGCGCAGGGCCGCAAGCGCCACGCGGGCAACCCGCTCCTCGAGTTCGTGGAGGCGGACGCCACGGCGCTGCCCTTCGAGGACGACAGCTTCGACGCCGCCACCATCTCCTACGGTCTGCGCAATGTCAGCGATCCGCGGCGTGCGCTGGCCGAGATGCACCGGGTCGTCAAGCCCGGGGGGCGCGTGGTGATCGCGGAGTTCTCGACGCCGCCCTCGGCGCTCGTGCGCGCGCCCTACGCCTTCTACGGACGGCACCTGCTGCCCCGCATTGCGGGCCTCATCAACCGCGACGCGGCCGAGGCCTACCGCTATCTCAACGAGTCGATCGAGGCCTGGCCGGCGCAGCAGGAGCTCGCGTCCTGGCTGCGTGAGGCCGGTTTCGAACGCGTCGGCTACCGCAATCTCACGTTCGGGATCGTGGCGCTGCACCGCGGCTTCGTGGGCCGCCCGCTCGCACCGGCGGAGGCGACGCCTGCGGCCGAGAAGCCTGCCGCGGCGAAGAAGCCTGCCGCGGCGAAGCAGCCTGCGGCCCCGAAGAAGCCTGCGGCCCCGAAGCAGCCTGCCGCGGCGAAGAAGCCTGCCGCGGCGAAGCAGCCTGCCGCGGCGAAGCAGCCCGCCGCGAAGAAGCCTGCCGCGGCGAAAACGCCGGCCCCGAAGCAGCCCGCCTCCCGCCCGCCCGCCTCGGCGCAGGAGAGCGGAGCCGAGCAGTGAACCGGTCCGAGGCGCTCGACACCGCGACGCAGGCGCTGCCCATGCGGCTGTTCCGCGGTGCGCAGGATCGACGCCACGCGAAGGAGGTGCAGGAGCAGCTCGAACTCATCGAGACCGAGCTCGCCCAGCACCTCAGCTTCGCCTCGCCCGTGGCGGACGCCCCAGCCCGCTATCTCATGGAAGCCGGCGGCAAGCGGATCCGCCCCATGCTCACCCTGCTCGCGAGCGAGCTGGGAGACGGCCCCAACGAGCTGGTGCGCCGCGCCGCGCAGGCGGTCGAGCTGACGCACCTCGCCTCGCTGTACCACGACGACGTGATGGACGACGCGAAGCTGCGACGCGGCGTGCCCGCAGCGCAGACGGTGTGGTCCAACTCGATCGCGATCCTCGCCGGCGATCTGCTCTTCGCCCGCGCCTCCTCCCTCGTCTCGGGCATGGGCGAGGAGGCGATCCTGCTGCAGGCCCGCACCTTCGAGCGGCTGTGCCTGGGGCAGCTGCACGAGACGGTCGGCCCGCAGGAGGGTGAGGACCCGATCGAGCACTACACGCAGGTGCTCGCGGACAAGACCGGCGCGCTCATCGCCACCGCCGCCCGCATGGGCGTGATGTTCGGCAACGGCCCGGCGGAGTTCGCCGATCCCGTGACCGAGTACGGCGAGCGGATCGGCGTCGCCTTCCAGCTCATCGACGACGTGATCGACCTCTCGCCCAAGAAGGAGCAGACCGGGAAGCGCGCGGGGACGGATCTGCGCGCCGGGGTCGCCACGCTGCCCTATCTGCTGCTGCAGCGCCGTGCGGCGTCCAGCGCCGCAGACGCCGAACTGCTCGCCCGCATCGATGCGGGAGCGGCGGCCATTGCCGAGGGCGCCGATCCGGCGCTGCTCGATCCCGAGGTGGAGGCGCTGCGCGCGCACGAGGTCACCCGGGAGACCGAGGCCGCCGCGCGCCGCTGGGCCGAGGAGGCGAAGCAGGCGCTCGGCGCCCTGCCGAAGTCCTCCGTGAAGCGAGCGCTGGAGCGCATGGCCGACTCCATCGTCAACAGAGAAGGGTGAGCATGAGCAGGATGCGACTGGCGATCGTCGGGGCGGGACCGGCCGGCATCTACGCGGCGGATCTGCTGCTGAAGGCCGAGCGCGACTTCGAGGTCGAGATCGACCTGTTCGAGCAGCTGCCGGCGCCCTACGGCCTCGTGCGCTACGGCGTCTCGCCCGACCATCCTCGCATCAAGGGCATCGTCACCGCGCTGCGGGAGGTGCTCGACTCGGGCGCGATCCGCTACTTCGGCAATGTCCGCTACGGGCAGGACATCACCCTCGCGGACCTCAAGCGCCACTACCACGCGGTGATCTTCGCGACGGGCGCCATCCGCGACGCCGCGCTCGACATCCCGGGCATCGAGGCGGTCGGTTCCTATGGCGCCGCAGACTTCGTCAGCTGGTTCGACGGCCACCCCGATGTGCCCCGCAGCTGGCCGCTCGAGGCGCGCGAGGTGGGCGTCGTCGGCAACGGCAATGTGGCGCTCGACATCTCGCGCATGCTCATCAAGCACGCCGACGATCTGCTGCCCACGGAGATCCCCGGCAACGTCTACGAGGGGCTGAAGGCCAATCCCATCGAGGAGCTGCACCTCTTCGGCCGCCGCGGCCCGAAGTACGTGAAGTTCACGCCGCTCGAACTGCGCGAGCTCGGCGAGGTGCGCGACGTCGACATGGTGCTCGACGAGCGCGACTTCGACGTCGAGGATCCGCACGCGGAAACCCTCGCGAAGAACAAGCAGGTCGTCGTCATGACCCGCATCATGGACAAGTGGCGTGAGGAGCAGCGGCGGCGGGAGGCCGGGGAGGTCGCGCCCGCCTCGCGCCGCCTGCATCTCCACTTCTGGTCGAAGCCGGTCGAGGTGGTCGTCGAGGACGGGCGCGTGGCGGGCCTCAGGATCGAGCGCACCGCGCCGGACGGCCGCGGCGGCGTGGTCGACACGGGGGAGTTCGAGGTGATCCCCATGCAGGCGCTGTATCGCGCCGTCGGCTACTTCGGCTCGCCGCTCGACGAGATCCCCTTCGACGACGCCCGCGGCGTGATCCCCAACAGCCAGGGCCGCGTGCAGGATCTGGAGGGGGAGCAGATCCCCGGAGTGTACGCCACGGGGTGGATCAAGCGCGGGCCGGTGGGGCTCATCGGCCACACCAAGAGCGACGCGATGGAGACGCTGGAGTGCCTGCTCGCGGACCGCGAGAGCTGGTGGCGGCCGGAGGCGCCGGAGGCGGAGACGATTCCCGCGCTGCTGCACGAGCGTGAGGTCCCCTACACCACGATCGAGGGCTGGCATCGCCTGGACGAGCACGAGCTCGGACTCGGCGAGGCCGCGGGGCGGACCCGCATCAAGGTCGTGCCGCGTGAGGACATGACCCGTATCGCCCGCGGCGCGTAGCGGCTCCGCGGCCCGCACCGGCGCCGGCGGGAACCGGTGACCGGCCTCGCTCAGTCGCTGCGCAACTGCAGCCAGGTGGCGAGCAGGGTGTCGGGGTCGCGCAGATCGATCCCGTGGTGCTGAGCCGCGCGCGTCAGGCGGGACCGCACGGTGTTCTCGTGGACGCCCAGGCCGCGTGCCGTTCGCGCGACATTGCCGAAGGAGGCGCACCACGCCGCCAGGGTCTCGGCGACGGCCGGATCGGACTCCGCGAGTCGCTGCAGCCGGGGCGAGCGCAGCACGGGCTCCTCCGCGAAGACGCCGGAGACGCGCTCGAAGAGGAGGGCGGGCCGGAGCGCGGAGACGGTGAGCACGCGCTCTGCCCCGCCGTCCCCGCCGAGCAGCAGCATGCGGTCCGCGAGGCCGCGCAGGGCTGCGACCTCCACGGGGTGATGCGCCTCGCCCGGCAGCGCCACACGCGCCCCGTGGCCCACCAGGCGGTCGAGGACGGGGAGCAGCTGGGCGAGCAGGCGGCGCAGCGCGTCCCGTCCCTCGTTCTCGATCAGCGCGTACACGCGGCCGGCGCGCACGACGGTGACGATCTCGGGGCGGCGCGGCGAGAGCTGCCGGTGCACCGTCGCCCGCAGCTGCGAGAGTACGAGGGAGTACGCTCCGTCCGCCGCGGCGAAGGCGAGGAGCGCGGCACCCCGCTCCTCCGGGAGCCCGAGCTCGGCGAACTCCGAGCCGGCGACGTCGCGGCCGTCGAGCAGGGTGCGCAGCCGCTCCTCCCTGGGCTGCTGCGCCGCCCCGCCGGTCCGCAGCTCCTCGAGCATGACCGAGGCTGCAAGCGCTGCCACGGCGCGGATCCGGCGGTCCTGCTCCTCGGTGACCAGGCCCGTGCCTGAGGCGTCGATCGCCCAGATCGTGCCGAGCGGCAGGGCGCCGGCGCGGATCGCGAAGGCCACCCGCCGAGCCTCGTCTGCCGAGCGTGCGAAGGCGACCGGTGAGTCGCTTCGCAGCACGGTGCGATACTGATCCTCGTTGACGGGCGAGTCCGGCACGCGACGCGACAGGATGCTCTCGCTGCGCGGGCCGTCGATGAGCTGTCCGGGTACGGCGGAGTAGGCGACGATCCGGCGCCCCAGATCCTCGATCGCGACGGAGCCGCCGAAGCATCCCGCGAGTTCGTCGGCGAGCGCGAAGAGGGCTTCCGCGCCGCGATTGCCGCGGGTGTCCTCGCTGTGACGCTGCTCGCCGAGCGCCTGAGCCAGCATCGCGTCGAAGAGGTGCCAGCCGAGATGCTCACCGACGCGCAGCAGCGGCGTGCCGGATTCCTCTGCGAGGGCGGCGAGGCGCGGCGCGTCGGCCGCCGCGCACTTCACCGCGATTCCGGCGTAGCCGAGGCCCGCGGTGCGGCGAGCGAGCTGCGCGAGCGATCCGATGGCGCCGCTGCCCGCCGAGGGGGCCAGCAGCAGCGTGCCCGGCCGTTCGGGGAGCGCGTCGAGCGCCTCGAAGAACTCGATGCCGGTGACCGGCCGCTCCGAGGCCGGGCCGAGTCGCGCCACTGCGCGCGGTCCGAGCTCCCGGAGCAGCTCCTCCAGGGGCACGCCGGCAGGCGTCGCTAGAGAAACCGGCTCATTCACCTCCTCAATGTATAGGAAAAACACACCCCTTCGGCGCCGCGCCTCTCGTATCGTGGTCACGCAGCGAAGACGAGAGAGGACGCGATGACCCAGCAGCACAGACCCGAGCAGACCGCACCCGAGGGCACCCGGCTCGGCGAGCTGTGGCGCATCCTGCCCGAGGAGTCCGGACGCATCGCCACGGCCGCGGGCGGAGAGCTCGCCATCGGCGGCGTCGGCGTCACCGAGCTCGCGGAGCGCTACGGCACCCCACTGCACGTCATCGACGAGGCCGGACTGCGGCGGCAGATCCGCCGCTTCGTGGACGGGATCCGTGAACGCTGGCCGAACTCCGAAGTGCTCTTCGCCTCGAAGTCGCTGCCCGCCGTCGGCATGTACCGCGTCGCACAAGACGAGGGGCTCTCCGTCGATGTCGCAGGCGGAGGGGAACTGGTGCTCGCGCTCGCCGCCGGCGTCGACCCCGCGCGGCTGCACTTCCACGGCAACGCCAAGACCGTCGCGGAGCTGCGCCTGGCGCTCGACGCGGGGATCGGCACGATCATCGTCGACAACGAGGACGAGCTCGACCGTCTCGCACGGCTCCTCGACCGGCGGCAGAAGCTGCTGCTCCGGGTGATCCCGGGCGTCGAGGCCGACACCCACGCCTCGCAGGCCACCGGCGGCGCCCGCTCCAAGTTCGGGCTGCCGATGGACCAGGCCGCGCGCGCGATCGAGCGCATGCGGGCGCACCCGCTGATGGACTTCGAGGGCGTCCACCTGCACATCGGCTCCCAGATCCTCAACACCCACCAGTTCACACGGGCCGTCGAGAACATCTCGACCGTGGGCGACTTCCCCGTCTACGACGTGGGCGGCGGGCTCGGCGTCGCCTACAGCTACGACGACGCGGCGCCCTCGGTCGACGCGTACCTCGACGCGATCGTCGCTGCTGCGCGAGCGCATCTGCCCGCGGAGGCGAAGATCATGATCGAGCCCGGCCGCTCGGTGGTCGCGCGGGCCGGTGTCACCCTCTACCGGGTGGTGTCGGTGAAGCGCACGGGTGACGTCTTCGTCGCCGTCGACGGCGGCATGGCCGATCAGCTCGACGTGGCGCTCACCGGGCAGCGGTACGAGGCGGTGCTCGCGAACCGGCTCGACGAACCGTGGGACGAGCGCGCGCAGCTGGTCGGCCGCCAGTGCGAATCGGGGGACCTGCTCGTCGACGGCGCGCCGATGCCGCCCGCCCGCGTCGGCGACCTGGTGGTCATGGCCGCCACGGGCGCGTACTCCTACACGCTCGCGAACAACTACAACGGCGCGCTGAAGCCCGCGATCGTCTTCGTGCGCGACGGCGAGGCGCGCCTCGTCGCCCGGCGGGAACGCTACGAGGACCTCCTCGCCACCCAATCACCCGCCCTGGAGCCCTGAACCGGAGGCCTCGTCCTGCCCGGATCCGGCCCGGTGTGCCTGGATCCGGCTCGGTCTGCCCGGATCCGGCCCGGTGTGCCTGGATCCGGCTCGGTCTGCCTGGATCCGGCTCGGTCTGCCCGGACTCGCGTAGCGTGAACTCGGACAAACCGGGGCAGATTCTCGCTCAGCGGGCTGCGAGGCGGCTCACGAGGGCCGTGAGCGCCTCGCTCGTGCCGCCCTCGATGCGCAGCCGCACCGAGTCGCGGCCGTCGATCGCGGTCGGTCCGCGGTTGATGACGGCGAGCGGGATGCCGCGCCGTTCGGCGCGGTGCACGAGCCGCATGCCGGTGTTCACCGCAAGGGAGGTCCCCGCGACGAGCAGGCCGGCAGCCCCCGCCACGATGCGCTCGGCGTGCGCGAAGACGCGCTGCGGCACCACCTCGCCGAAGTAGACGACGTCCGGCCGCAGCATGCCACCGCACGCGGGGCACACCGGCACCCGCACGCCCGTCGTGTCGGTGACCGCCGCGTCGCCGTCGGGCGTGATCTCGGCATCGGCCCAGCGCTCCGCGAAGCCCGGGTTCGCGACGTCGAACCAGCGCAGCACCTCCTCGCGCGAGAAGCGGTGGTCGAGGGGGATGCAGCGGATCACGGCGCCGTTGCCGTGCAGCTCAGCCAGGTTGACGCTGCCCGCGCGGGCGTGCAGGCCGTCGACGTTCTGCGTGATGACGCCGCTGAGGTAGCCGTCGCGCTCGAGCTCGGCCGCCGCCCGGTGCCCCGCGTTCGGCTGCACCGGGGCGAGACGATCGGCGCCCGCGCGCGCGCCGGCCCAGAAGCGGCGCCGGTAGGCCTCGTCGCGCGTGAACTGGTCGATGCTCATGGGCGTGCGGGGCGGCGTTCCCGCCCCGCGGTAGTCGGGTATGCCGGAATCGGTGCTCACGCCCGCCCCGGTGAGCAGCGCCAGCGGACCGTCTGCGAAGAGCCCCGCGAGCCCCGCGATCTCGTCCGCCCCGATCCCGTCCGCCGCGCCGGCCGCCTCGTTCCGTCCCGCTCCGTCAGCCACCTGCGCCATGCCGCCCTCCCGCCGTTCCGCCTCCCCCGAATCTACGCCACCGGGGTGTGGCGCGGTGGCGGATAGGATCGACACCATGACCAGCGCGCGCGAACAGCTCATCGAACTCATCACCTCTGAGGCCGTCTTCCACGGTGACTTCACGCTGACGAGCGGCAAGAAGGCCACGTACTACATCGACCTGCGCAAGCTCTCGCTCGACCACCGCGCCGCCCCCCTCATCGGGCAGGTGATGCTCGACCTCATCGACGACATCGACGGCGTCGTGGCCGTCGGGGGGCTGACGATGGGCGCCGATCCTATCGCCTCCGCGATCATGCACCAGGGCGTCGCTCGCGGCAAGGTGTACGACTCCTTCGTGGTGCGCAAGGAGCCGAAGGATCACGGCCGCGGGCGCCAGGTCGAGGGGCCGGATCTCGCCGGCAAGCGCGTGGTGGTCGTCGAGGACACCTCCACGACCGGCGGATCCCCGCTCCAGGCCATCGAGGCGCTGCAGAAGGTCGGAGCCGAGGTCGCGGCGGTGGCCGTGGTGGTGGACCGGCAGGCGCCCGCCAAGGAGCGCATCGAGGCGGCCGGATACGAGTACCGCTTCGCGATCGGCCTCGACGACCTCGGCCTGCAGCCGCAGTGAGGCGTCCGGAGCGCGAATCCGCTTGACAATGAACGCACGGTCTTGCTTAACTGTGCGTTATGCATGACACCATCCGTACCCAGTCCGCCGTCGAGGTGAACTTTGGGCAGACCGGCATGATGATGGCCGGTCACGGTGTCATGAGCTGTCGAATGTGCATGTGAACGAATCCAGGATCTCGTTCCGCCCGTCGCCCGCATGAGCGACCTCCGCGGCCCCGTCGAACGCACCGGGGCCCGCATCCCGCGAGTCTCCCGGCCGTCTGTCGGCCGCCTCGCACCGCACCCCGCGATCCCGCGGATCGCACACCGCTCGCCGAGTCTCACCTCCCGTGTCACCGGGCCCTCGGCGCACTCGACAGCACAGAGGACATCATCATGAACACCACCGCTCAGACCCTCCGCACCGCACGCCCCGATCTCGCCGCCGCGCTGCCCCCGCAGGCCGCACCCGAGCGGAACGTGCCGGAGGGAACCGAGGTGCGCGGCTTCGCGCTCTACGTCGGGCTCGCCGACGACAAGATCGCCGAGGGAGACCCCAAGCTCGGCGCAATCGTCACCCGCATCAAGCAGCTCGTCGCCGAGCTCGCCCCGGCCGCCGAGACCTACGCCGCCGTCGCCCTCGCGCCGGAGGGCACCGGCGGCCGCGACGTCGACGTCGTGCGCCTCGCGCTCGGGGACCCCGCCGCCCACGCGCGCCAGAAGCAGCACGAGGCCGAGACCGAAGACCGCGCGGTCAGCGGCGTGATCCTCGACCTCTCGCGCAAGCGGGTGCTCCTCGACAACGTGCCGGCTGCGCTCACCTTCCGGGAGTTCGAGCTGCTGCAGTACCTGGTGCTCCGCGAGGGACGCACCATCAGCCGCGAGGAGCTCATCACCGGGCTGTGGGGCGACGCGCCCGCGGAGGAGGTGCCGAGCGAGCGCACCATCGACGTGCACATCCGCCGGCTGCGGGTGAAGCTCGCCCAGTACCAGGACATCGTGCGCACCGTACGGGGCACCGGATACCGCTTCGACCGCCACGCAGACGTCTCCATCCACTACACCTCGGGTCCCAGCCCCGACGCGTTCTGAGCGGGCCGGGCCGGCACCGGCTCGTGCCGCGCCGCTCGCCGCGCTTTCGCGCGCCGCGCCGCTGCTGTAACGTCGTACCAGATCCAAGTTTGCAGAGGAGATCGACATGACCACGTTGCCCCCTGAGGGACAGGACGGCCGGCCCACCGGCGGCGACACCCCCGCGGCGCCCCAGCAGCCCGCGGCACCGCAGACGCCCGGCGCGGCTCCGCAGCCGCCCGCGGCTCCGCAGCCTCCCCAGTACCAGCCGCCGCAGCAGCCCGCGCCGCCGCAGTACCAGCCGCCGGTGCCGCCGCAGCAGCCGCAGTACCAGGCCCCGCCCGCGGGCGGGCAGGCTCCGCCGCCCGGGGGCTACCAGCAGCCGCAGGCCGGATACGCGCAGCCGCCCGTGGTGAACCCGATCGGCAACCTCCAGCTCAACTACTGGCTGTCGGTGTTCTTCAGCTGGCTGCCCGCGCTGATCTTCTTCCTGATCGACAAGGACAAGGGAGACCAGCGGCTCCGCGCCCTGCACGCCGCGAACCTGAACTTCGCCCTGCTGCGGATCATGGCGGTCTTCGCCGGCTACATCCTGGCGGCGATCTTCGCGTTCATCCCGTACGTCGGCCCGCTGATCGGCGGTCTGCTCATCGCGGCCGTCTGGATCGTGCCCTTCGTGTTCCACATCATCGCCGCGACGCGCGTCGCGCAGGCGTACCAGAACGGGCAGACCGACCCGTTCATCGTGAACCTGCCGATGATCAAGTAGCGAGTGGCGCATGCGAAACGGCTCGGGCTCCGGCCCGGGCCGTTTCTGCGTCCGCTCACCGTTCCGGAGCGTATCCCCCCGAACGCCGGCCCGAGGGCGCCCGGCGTTCGCGGACCGCTCGGCGCGCCCTCCGCTCCGCCCCGCGCGCCCTCCGAGCCGAACGCCAGCGGTTCCACCGCTCCCAGAACGCCGCGAGCGCGCGCCGCAGCCAGCCGAGCAGGCGCCGCGCCCAGTGGTGCTCGGTGCCCAGGATCGTGAGCCCGAGGAACACGACGAGCCAGCCCGGTCCCGGGAGCGGTACGAGCACGAGTCCGAGCACCACCACGAGGGCCCCGAGCACCGTGACGAGCACCCGGTAGGCCGAGTCGAGCCACGGCCTGCGGCGGATCACGGCGCGCCACCGCTCCGCGAAGCGGCCGAACCCCCGGCCCAGCCGCCGCGCGCGCTCGGCGTCGCCCGCGTACGGATCGCTCATGCCTCGATCGTAAGCGGAGCTGCTGGCAGTCCGCCGAGCTTCGACGCTCCGCTCCGCCAGGCCAGGCCAGGCCAGGCCAGACCAGGCGCGGCCTTGCCCGGCCGAACCTGGCCTTGCGCGGCCGAACCTGGCCTTGCCCGGCCCTGTCTTTCCCGGCTCCGCCGGACCGCTCAGCGCACCCGCAGGGCGCCCGGAAGGATCCGCGCGTCGATCTCGACCACGGCGCCCACCTCGTCGCCGTCGAGCTCGAAGACGAGCGGTGCGGGCAGCGCCACCCGAACCCTGCCGGCACGCAGGTAGGCCGTCGACCCCGAGCTCTGCGCCTGCTCCGCGCCCGTGATCAGCCGCTTCAGCCCGTTGTCCCACATCACGTTCTTCATCGTGCCGAGCCACGCGGCCGGATCGTCCGCTCGCAGCACCAGCAGATCGAGCTGCCCGTCGTCGGGCGCAGCATCGGGGAGCAGGGTGATGCCGCCCATGAGGCTCCCGCAGTTCGCGATCAGCACCGTGTGCGCGCGCTCGGCGAGCGGCTCGGCGTCGTCGAGGCGCAGCGCGAACTCGACGACCTCCGCGCCCACGGCCGCCCGCCCGAGCGACTCCACGTATGCGAGCCAGCCCGTGCGCGCCTTGAGCTCGTCATCGGTTTCGACGATCATCTGCGCATCGATGCCGAACCCCGCCATCACGACGAAACCGTGCCGCTCCTCGCGGCCGTCCGCGGTGCGCAAGTCCACCACGCCCAGGTCGAGCGGGGCCGAGGCGCCAGCCAGCACCCGGGCGAATGCGGCGCGGGTGTCCCCGACCGGCACCCCGAGG
This sequence comes from Leucobacter massiliensis, assembly GCF_002982315.1. GTDB lineage: Bacteria > Actinomycetota > Actinomycetes > Actinomycetales > Microbacteriaceae > Leucobacter > Leucobacter massiliensis. Next base: position 806,571 of record NZ_MWZD01000017.1, read on the forward strand.
TTGCGCGCGAGCAGGTTGCCGGTGCCGAGCGGCAGGATCCCGAGCTCGGCGGCGGGAACCCCCGTGCTTCCGAGCGCCTCGGCGACGACGCGCACCGTCCCGTCCCCGCCGGCGGCGACGACGACCCCGCAGCCCTGGGCAATGGCCTCGGCCGTCTGCCCCATCCCCGGATCCTCCACGGTCGTGGGAAACCACAGGCACTCGGGGGGCGCGTCACCCGCCGACACCGAGCGCTCCACGGCTTCGGCGACGTCGGCCCGCAGCTCCTCCTCGCCGACCTTGCTCGGGTTCCAGACGATGCCGATCGTGCCGCTCATGGGCCCAGCGTAGCGGCAGCGGGGTCACAGCGCGGACAGCAGCCCCTTCCAGTGCGCGCGCCACTCCTCGATGCGCTCTCCGCTCGCGAGACCGTCCTGGCTCACCGCGAGCACCGTCGTGCCGCCGTTCGGCGTGGCCGGCACCTCGCGCCCGCACGGCGACGGCACACCGTGACGCGCGGCCGGATGGTTGAATGGCTCCATGACCGCACTGCGAGGGGACCGACCGGAGGCGGGCGGCGCACGCCGCGAGCGGGACGCCGCCGGGGAGCCGGAGACGGGGCGCGAGGCTTCGGCCCGCGAGTCGCGCCGATACGTGGAGCACGTCTCCTCCCAGCACCGGGCCGCGGGCATCGACGACGCGGAGGCGATCGCTCCCGGCGTGCGCAGCCCGCAGGAATACCGCGTCGACCTGGAGCGCATCCGCTTCTCCTCCTACTTCGCCCGCCTCTCCGACGTCACCCAGGTCGTTCCCCAGTCCGGCGTGGGACCCGTGATGCACAACCGCCTCACCCACTCGCTGAAGGTCAGCGCCGTGGCGCGGGTGATCGCGGCGCAGCTCGCGGGGCACGCCGCCCGGCACGCCGCGCACCTCCAGCGGGAGCTCCCGGAGGACGACGAGACCGGGGCCGTGATCGCGCGGCTCGGCGGCTGCGACACGATCGTCGCCCAGGCGGCCGCGCACGCGCACGATCTGGGTCATCCGCCCTTCGGGCACCTGGGCGAGCGGGTGCTCGACCGCGTGGCGCGCCAGCGTCTCGGCCTCGCGGAGGGCTTCGAGGGGAATGCGCAGAGCTTCCGGATCCTCACCCGGCTCGACACGCTGGGGCGCGACTTCCCCGGGCTCAACCTCACGGCCGCCACCCGGGCCGCGACCCTCAAGTACCCCTGGACCCGTGCCGAGTGGATCGGCGTGACCGAGGAGCGCGTCGGCGCCTCCGAGCGTCCGCGCGGCGTGGGCACCGATCCCGTCGAGGGTGCCGAGAAGTTCTCCGCCTACGCGCTGGAGGCAGCCGAGATGGAGCGGGTGCTCGCGGCGTTCCCCCACATCGCCCGCGGCCGCCAGACCGTGGAGTGCGCCGTCATGGACCTCGCCGACGACATCGCCTACGCGGTGCACGACCTGGACGACTTCACGCGCGCGGGCGTGCTGCAGCGCTCGGCGGTCTCCGGCGAGCTGCGGGCCTGGCTGGAGCACGCCGGGGCCTTCGGGGTCGAGGACCTCGCCGAGCTCGCTGCGGCCTGGCGCTCGCCCGGGCGCTCCCTCGAACTGCTGTGGCGGCGTCTGAGCGTGAAGGACGCCTGGATCGCGGATCGTGAGGCCTTCGCCTCCGCGGTGCGGCGGGTCAGCGAGGAGGTGGGGGAGTCACTGCTCGCGGCCCCCTACGACGGCGGCATCGACAGCGAGCGGGCCGTGTCGAGCTTCACACGCCGGTGGATCGAGCACCTGCGCACCTCGATCGTCGTGGAGGAGCACCCGAATGTGCGCGGCGGCCACGTGCGCCTCGACCAGCAGGCCTGGCACGAGGTGATGGTGCTGAAGTTCGTCCACGCCCACTTCGTGCTCGAGCGTCCGGAGCTGGGGCAGACGCAGCGCGGTCAGGCGCGCGTGGTCGAGGAGCTGGCGCTCGGCTTCGATGCCTGGCTGAGCGATCCGGTGGATGCGGGTCGCGCGCCGCGCCGGCTCCTCGAATGGGTGGAGGAGGCGACGGAGGCCGGCTTCGCGCTGCGCGGTGAGCGCCCCGAGCTGCTGATCGGGGACACGAGCGAGGCGGGGCTGCGCCGTCAGGGCCGCGCCCGGGCGATCCTCGACTACGTCGCCTCCCTCAGCGACCAGCAGGCCGTCACCACGCACCGCAACCTCACCGGCGCCGCCTGACGCCCCCGCGGCGCGGGCCGGGCGGCGTCAGCCGCGCACCTCGAAGGTACGGGCTCGGTCCCAGGGGCGCTCCCAGCCGAGCTGCTCGAAGAGCGTCGCGAGCAGGATCCCCGTGAACCCCCACACGATGTGGCCGCCGAGGCGGGGCGAGAGCCGGAATGCGGCCCCGCGGTGCGTGAAACCCGCCCGGCTGAGCACCGAGGTGCCGCGGGCGGCTGGATCGAGCAGCTCCGCCACGGGCACCCGGAAGACCTCGACGGACTCGGCGTGATCGGCCGCGACGGCGCTCGGCAGCCGCCACCAGCCGACCACCGGAGTGACGAGGTTGTTGCTCACGGGGATGTGCACCTCTGGCAGCGCGCCCAGCACCTCGACCCCCGCGGGGTCGAGCCCCGTCTCCTCCTCGGCCTCGCGCAGCGCGGTCGCGGCGGGTCCTGAGTCCCCGGCTTCGGCGCCTCCCCCGGGGAAGGCGATCTGCCCGGCGTGGTGGCGCATGCGGTCGGCGCGGCGCGTCAGCAGCACGTCGAGCTCGGGTGAGACGGTGGGCGCTGCGGCGCTGGCGGGCAACCGGTCGAGCGCGCCGAACAGGATCAGCACCGCCGAGCGCCGCCGGGGCGTCACGGCGAGGGGGCCCTGGGGCGGAATGTCGAGCAGCGCGCCGCGGCGCATCAGCTCGCGGAGATCCTGCTCCGCCGACGGCCGCTCCATGCTCCCTCGATCCCGACTCCGGTGTCCCGAGTCCAGTATGCCGTCTCGCTGCGCGCGCCGCTCAGCTCTCCAGCAACAGCTCCGAGATCCCCTCGGGCACGCGCTGCGATCGCGCCCACGGCTCGCGGTCCCGGCGCTCGACCCGCTTCGCCCGGTGCGTCTCCTCGGCGCGCGCCTGCGTGAGCACCGCGATCACGGCGGCCCGCTCCGCGGCGCTCACCCCGCGGGTGACGAAGCGGATGTCCTCGCCGCGGAGCGTGTCGTCGGCCGTGCCGAGCTCCTCGCGCTTCGCGGCGTCGCGCTGGGCGGCGTCGGGCGGCAGCGGCGTCTCGTTCTCGCTCATGGTGCCTTTCGCTTCCGATGCTCTCTGGTGCGGCTCGCCCCGGGGGCGGCGAGCGGTGACGGTTCCGGATCGCGGCCGCGATCCGATCCCGGACCGCGAACGCGCCGCCCGGCTACAGCGGAATGTTGCCGTGCTTCTTCGCGGGCAGCTCCTCGCGCTTGCCGCGCAGGCCGCGCAGCGCCTTGATGATCGCGAGGCGCGTCCCGGCGGGCTCCAGCACGTTGTCGAGTTCGCCGCGCTCCGCCGCGAGGAAGGGGCTCGACACCTCTGCCGTGTACTTCGCCGTGAGCTCGGCGCGCAGCGCCTCGACGTCCTCGCCGCGCTCGGCCGCCGCGGCCAGTTCCTTGCGGTAGAGGATGTTCACCGCGCCGGCGCCGCCCATCACCGCGATCTCCGCGGTGGGCCAGGCGATGTTGAAGTCGGCGCCCATCTGCTTGGACCCCATCACGATGTAGGCGCCGCCGTAGGCCTTGCGCGTGATGATCGTGACGAGCGGCACGGTCGCCTCGGCGTAGGCGTAGAGCAGCTTCGCACCGCGGCGGATCACGCCCTGGAACTCCTGATCGGTGCCGGGCAGGTAACCCGGCACGTCGACGAGCGTGACGATCGGGATCGAGAACGCGTCGCAGAAGCGCACGAAGCGGGCGGCCTTCTCGCTCGCGTCGATGTTCAGGGTGCCGGCCATCTGCGCCGGCTGGTTGGCGACGATGCCGACGGTGCGCCCCTCGACCCGGCCGAAGCCGATGAGCATGTTCGGGGCGAACAGCGGCTGCACCTCGAGGAAGTCGCCGCCGTCGAGGATCGCCTCGACGATGGTGCGCATGTCGTAGGGCTGGTTGGGGCTGTCGGGGATGATGGTGTTGAGCTTGCGATCCGCGTCGGTGATCTCGAGCGCGGTGTCGCTGTCGTAGACGGGGGCCTCGGCGAGGTTGTTGTCCGGCAGGTAGCTGATGAGGGTGCGCGCGTAGTCGAGGGCGTCGAGCTCGTCGCTCGCGAGGTAGTGCGAGACGCCGCTGGTCTTGTTGTGGGTGAGCGCGCCGCCCAGCTCCTCGAAGCCGACCTCCTCGCCGGTGACGGTCTTGATCACGTCGGGGCCGGTCACGAACATGTGGCTCGTCTTGTCGACCATGATGACGAAGTCGGTGAGCGCGGGGGAGTAGACGGCGCCGCCGGCCGAGGGGCCCATGACGATCGAGATCTGCGGGATGACGCCCGAACAGGCGGTGTTGAGGCGGAAGATGTTCGCGTACTTCGAGAGCGCGACGACGCCCTCCTGGATGCGCGCGCCGCCCGAGTCGAGGATGCCGAGGATCGGAGCGCCCGTCTTCAGCGCGAACTCCATCGCCTTCACGATCTTCTCGCCGGCGACCTCGCCGAGCGAGCCGCCGAAGGTGGTGAAGTCCTGCGAGAACACGACGACCTGGCGGCCGTGGATGGTGCCGGCGCCGGTCACCACCGAGTCGCCGAAGGGGCGGCTGTGCTCCATGCCGAAGCCGTGGGTGCGGTGCTTGACGTACTTGTCGAATTCGACGAAGGAGCCCGGGTCGAGCAGCGCCGCGATGCGCTCACGAGCGGTCATCTTGCCGCGCGGATGCTGCTTCGCGGCGGCGGCGGCGTCGCGGTCGCCCACGGCCTCCTGATACTTGCGGCGATGGTCGGCGATGCGGCCCGCGGTGGTCGCGAGCTGCTCGGCCGCCGGTCCCGAGGCGTTGTCTCCAGTCACGCATGCCAGCCTAGCGCGGCGCACATGCGGAGGGCTGCAGTGACCCTCCAACGGAAGCCGGGAAGCTTGGTGGGGATCCTCCTGCTGCCGGGGAGCTACCGGGGAGCTGCCGGGGAGCTACTGGGGAGCCGCCGGGGAGCGGCCGGGCTGCAGTAGCGTGAGGGGATGGAACTGCCCCGCACCCGCGAACTCCTGCCCCGCGTGATCTGGCGCGACAGCTCGCCCTCGACGAACGGTGAACTGCGCGAGCTGGCGGCCGAGCACGACGCCGCGGGAACCCCGCTGCCCCACGGCACCCTCCTCGCGACCGCCGAGCAGACCGCCGGCCGGGGCCGGCTCGACCGCGGCTGGGTGATGCCGCCCGGCACGGCGGTGGCGACATCCGTGCTGGTGCGGGGCTTCGGCGGGGGGGGGGGGGGGGGGGGTGGGCCTTTTACAACTCTGGCCGCGGCGGCCGTCAGCAGGTTGTGGGGTGCCGTTGCGGGGCCTAGTGATCACAAAAAAAAACAAGTGTAGTGGCCCGCCCAGGCCCCCCCGCGGCTGGGGGCGGGGCCGCCCTGGGACCCCGTCTCCCTCGGCGCGCGCGAGCACGGCGGGGGGCCACTTCACGCCCACGCGCAGCCCCTCTTCGGCGAGGGCCTGCGCGTGGGCGTGAAGTGGCCGAACGACGTGCACGTGCGCGACGAGGAAGACGCGGTCGCGGGGCGGCCCGGCCGCAAGCTGTGCGGGATCCTGTGCGAGATGATCGACCCCGGCGCGGTGATCGTGGGGGCGGGAATCAACCTGCTCATCCCCGAGTGGGAGCTGCCGACCGAGCGCGCGGCCTCCCTGCTCTCGGCGGGGGCGCGGATCGGGGGCGATCCCGATTCGGCGGAACCGCCCACGCTCTCCGATCCGGTGGGCCGGGCACTGGCGGACCGCGTGATCGCGGCCTACGCCGCAGAGCTGCTGCGGCTGGTCGAGCTTGCCGCGGAGGATCCCGCGGCGGCCCGCGCTCGCGCCGCACGGCGCTCGCTCACGCTCCGCACGGAGGTGCGCGTGCACCTGCCAGGCGGCGACATCGTCGACGGCAGGGCCCGGGAGCTCGCCGCGGACGGCGCTCTCCTCGTCGAGCTGCCGACGGGCGGCGTGCTCACGGTCTCCGCGGGCGACGTCGAGCACCTGCGCTGAGCGGATCCGCGCCGGCCGGGGAGCGCTCAGGCGTGTCCGTCGACGATCTGCGTGGTCAGCTGCTCCACCTCCGCGTCGGGGAGCTCCACGCCCGCGCGCTGCAGGCGTTCCCGGATCATCTCCGCGATCTGCTCGCGTTCCGCCGTGGGCGCGGTGTCGCGCACCTCGGCGAGGATCGTGGCGACCGTCGCCGTCGGCTCCTCCACCGGCGGCGCGGGATCCGTCGCTCCCGCAGCGCCGTCCTGTGCATCGCTCATGGTGTCCCCCGTTCCTGTCCCTCGCCGGGTCGGCCGGCCCGGCGATCCCGGACCTCCGCGCACCCCGGCTCACGCCGACGCTACCGTCTCGAGCGGGGAGGCGTCCAGGGCTGGCGCGCCTCGTGCGGATGCGCCACCCTGGGGCGAGACGGATCGTCGCTCGCCGCGGCGGACCGGGAGAGGACGGGAGACGAGGTGAGCGGGATCCGCAGGGCGGCGTGGTGGGCGCTCGACTACGCCTATGCGCTGTGGTGGCAGCTGAGAGCGCGCGTGACGCGGGCCGTTCCCACCGCCTTCAGCGACGGCGACGGCACGCCCGTGCTCGTGATCCCCGGGGTGTACGAGTCGTGGCGATTCCTGCTGCCGCTCATCCGCGAGCTGCACGGCGCTGGCCACCCGGTGCTCGTCGTCGACCCGCTCGGGAGCAACCGCGTGCCGGTCGCCGAGGGCGCCCGCCGCGTGGACGCGGCGCTCGCCGCGGCGGGCGCCGAGGAGGTCGTGATCGTGGCGCACAGCAAGGGCGGCCTCGTCGGCAAGCACGTGATGGCCTTCGGCCGCGAGGCCCCGCGGGTCCGCTCCATGGTCGCGATCGCATCGCCCTTCGGGGGATCGCGCTACGCGCGGCTGCTCCCCGGACGCACGCTGCGCGCCTTCTCGCCGCGTGACGAGACCCTGCTGCGGCTCGCGACCGCGGCGGCGGTGAACGCGCGCATCGTCTCGGTCTACGCGGCTTTCGACCCGCACATCCCCGAGGGCAGCGAGCTCCCGGGCGCCCGGAACGTGCGGCTCGACACGGGCGGCCACTTCCGGATCCTCGCGCACCCGCGCACCCTGGCCGAGGTGCGGCGGGAGGTGGCCCGCGCGGCGCGCGAGGGAACGCACCAGGAGGAGGCCTCATGACCGGGCCGGCACGGGAGGTGCTGACGGTGGGGCACTCGACGCACCCGCTGGAGGAGTTCCTCGCGCTGCTCGACGGAGCCGGAGCCGCAGCGGTCGTCGATGTGCGCAGGCTCCCCGGATCGCGCCGCTTCCCCTGGTTCGACGAGGAGCCGCTGCGGGCGAGCCTCGCCGAGCACGGCATCGCCTACCATCGCATCCCCGAGCTCGCCGGCCGGCGGGGGGCGCAGCGCGATGTGCCGCCGGAGCTCAATGCCTTCTGGCAGAACCGGAGCTTCCGCAACTACGCCGACCACGCCCTCGGCGAGGAGTTCGCGGCGGGCATCGAGGCGCTGCTCGGGGTCGCCACGCGGGCGCGGCCCGCGGTGATGTGCGCCGAGGCGGTGTGGTGGCGCTGCCACCGGCGGATCATCGCGGACCACCTGATCGCCCGGGGCGTGCCCGTGCGTCACCTCATGCCCGACGGCCGCCTCGCCGAGGCCGCGATGACGCGGGGCGCCGTGCCGGCGGGCGGGCGGGTCACGTACCCCGGGCCGGAGGCAGCGGAGCCCGCGGAGCCCGCGCCACCCCGGGCTCAGGCGCGGTGCATCTCCTCGCCGCGCACGTAGGTGCTGAGCACCCGGGCGCCGAGCAGCGCGCTCGGCGCCGCCTCGAGCGGGTTGACGTCGAGCACGATGAAGTTCGCGTCGAGGCCCACGCTCACCCGCCCGCAGCTGTCCTCCATCTCACCGGCGTAGGCGCCGCCCGCCGTGAGGGCGGTCAGCGCCTCGGCGGGGGTGAAGACCCGCTCGGGGTGGTACGGCGGCAGCTCGGGGGAGAGCACCGATCCTGCGGTCAGCGCGATGTAGAGGTTCGGCAGCGGCTCGTGGGGGGCGGTCGGTGCGTCGGTTCCGAGGGTGAGCGCAACGCCCGCCTCGCGGAACTTGTGCCAGGGGAAGCCGGCCTCGCCGCGCGCGTCGCCGAGCATCGCCTTCCAGTTGTCGAGCACGGCGGGGTCGCAGTGCACAGGCTGCATGGAGGCGGTCACGCCGAGCTCGGCCATGCGCGCGATGGTCGTGTCCGCGACCGACTCCAGGTGCTCGATGCGGTGGCGCCGGGGGCGAGGGCCGTTCTCGCGGATCGCCTGCTCGACGGCGTCGAGGGCGATCTCGCTCGTGCGGTCCCCGATCGCGTGCATCGCGATCTGCAACCCTGCCCGGTCGGCGGCGGCGACCACGGGCATCACCCGCTCCGCGTTCCAGATCGGCTCGGCGTTGCTGCCGTTGGCGTAGGGCGCGCGCATGGTCGCGGTGCAGGCGTCGATCACGCCGTCCATGATGAGCTTCACGCCGGCGATCCGAAGCCAGGGCGCGGCGTCGCTCGCCGCGATCTCGTCGCGCAGCCGCACGATGCCCTCGACTGCGGCGAGGTCCCGAGCGGTGTCGCCGCTCGGCTCGATGATCCAGTGAGCGGTGATCGGGAAGGGGAGCCGTCCGTCTCGCGCCACGATCGCGCGCAGCGCCGCCACCTGGGGCGCGTTCAGCGACATCTCGGTCGCGCCCGTCACGCCGACGCCCAGATACGTCTCGAAGGCGAGATCGAGGGCGCGCACCGTGTCGGCCTCGGTGTGCTGGGCCTCGAGGAAGTTCCAGGCGTACTGCGTGCCGGCGGTCTCGTAGAGCATGCCGGTGGCGTCGCCGTTCTCGTCCCGTGCGATCTCTCCGCCGATCGGGTCGGGGGTGTCGCGGGTGATCCCCATCTCGCGCAGCGCCGCCGAGTTCACCCACACGGAGTGCAGGTCGTTGGCGTCGAGGTAGGCCGGCACCTCGGGTAGCACCTCGTCGATCATCGCCGCCGTGGGCTTGCCGCCCTCGATCGCGTCGAAGAGCCAGCTGATGCCGAGGATCCTCGGTGCCTCGGGGTCGGCCTCGCGCGCGGCGAGGAGGCGCTGCTGGATCTCGTCGAGCGAGCCGCAGTCGCGCAGCTGCACCTTCGAGAGGGCGTTGCCGAAGCCGGTCAGGTGGGAGTGCGAGTCGATGATCCCCGGCGAGACGAAGGCGCCGCCGAGGTCGAGTTCGGCGAGGGCCTCTGCTCCGCTGACCGCCGTGCGCACCTCGTCGAGTGACCCGACCGCCGAAAAGCGGCCGTCGGTCACGGCGAAGGCGTCGACGACGGCGGGGAACGGTGCCGCGTCGGCGGTGAAGACGGTGGCATTCCGGTAGATGGTGGTGGGCATGATGTCGTTGCTCCTTTCCGGGCAGCTCAGTCGCGGCCGGTGTGCAGGGGGTACTCCTCGGCGAGGGCGTCGATCGCCTCGGTCGAGGGGGCGTCCTCGGAGAAGTCGAGCTTCGGGACGGGGCGCCGGAAGAAGCCGGTCTTGAGGGCGAGGATGATCACGCCGATGAGCATCCAGATCCCGCCGACGAGCCAGGTGAGGGCTTCGAGCGAGGTCCACAGCCAGATGGTGAGTCCGAAGCCGATGAGGGGGATCGCGCCGTACCGGATCACCTGCCAGGTGGTGAGCGGATCCTGCCGCCCGCCCTTCGGGAAGAGGTAGCTGCGGATGACCGCCAGGTTCACCATCGCGAAGGCGGCCAGCGCGCCGAAGGAGATCATGAACGCGGCCTGGTCGAGGCTGAGGAAGAGCCCCGAGAGGGCGAACACCGAGACGACGGTGGCGGCGACGACGGGGGTGCCGAAGCGCTTGGAGAGGATGCCGAGGGGCCGGGGGAGGATGCCGTCGCGCCCCATCGAGTAGAGGATCCGCGAGACCGCGACCTGTCCGGCGAGGCCGGATCCGAAACAGCCCGCGACGGTGATGATGATGAAGATCACGGTGAGCACTTCGCCGCCGACGTGGGAGAAGAGCACGACGCCGGCCGCATCGAGGAGCTGCTGCGAGGCCTGGCTCCAGTCGTCGAGGAAGTAGGCGCGGGCGCCGACCCAGGACACGAAGATGAAGAGCAGGCCGCCGATGATGGTGGTGAGCATGATGGCGCGCGGGATGTCCGTGCGGGGGCGCTTCGCCTCCTCGGAGAGCGTGGAGACGGCGTCGAAACCGAGGAATGACAGGGCGAGCACGGCGGCGCCGGTGAAGATGGGGCTGTAGCCGGCGGAGCCGGGGATGAAGGGCTCGATGAGGCTCGGCGCGTTCGGGTCGTTGATCGCCGTCTTGATGGCGAGGATCGCGAAGACGAGCACGGCGGCGAGGGAGACGACCACGATGGCGGTGTTGATCTTGCCGACGAGCGAGATGCCGAGCACGTTGAAGATGAACACGCCGACGAGCGCGGCGAGCGTGAACACCCAGCTGGGCACGCTCGGGAACTGGGTGCCGACGTAGAGGCCCAGGATCAGGAAGTTGATCATGGGGATGAAGAGGTAGTCGAGGAGCAGCACCCAGCCGGTGAGGAAGCCGGCGGCACCGCCGAAGGACTGCTGCGAGTAGGTGTAGGCCGAGCCGGCGACCGGGTAGCGGCGCACCATTGCGGCGTAGCTCGACGCCGTGAAGAGCATGACGACCAGGGCGACCACGTAGGAGGCGACGAGGTGGCCCTCGGTGATCTGGTTCACGATGCCGTAGGTGGTGAACACCGTGCCGATCGCCATGTAGGACAGGCCGAAGAGGGTCAGGGTGACGGGACCCAGCGTTCGCCTGAGGTGTGGCGCGGAGGCTGTGGACATCGGATCTCCTTTGATACGTCGTGAGGGGTGTCGCGGGGCGCCCGCGATGGGAAGGCGGTCTAAAATGAACAAGGTTCTTTTTCCCGAGCATAGACTATACCCCGAAGAGCACCGAGGCCGAAGCGCAGCTCCCGCCGCGCCGTGAGCCCCGTGCCGAGACGAGAGAGTGCCACATGGACAGTGCCGTTCAGAGCGCCAAACGATCGGGCCGCCGCAGGGTGGGCCGGCCGAGCCAGCAAGTGCTGTCGCGGAAGAAGATCATCGAAACCGCCCTGCGGCTCCTCGACGCGCACGGGCAGGACGGTTTCGGCATGCGCGACATCGCCGCCGAGCTGGGGGTGCGCGCCTCCGCGCTCTACAACCACGTCGAGGGCAAGGAGGACATCTTCCGGGGCATCCGCGAGCTCATCGGCGAGCGGATCTCGGGCGAGATGTTCGAGACCGATCCCTGGGACGTCGCCCTCGTCGCCTGGGCGCGCGAGTACCGCGACGCCTTCGCCGCCCACCCGCCCACGATCGCCCTGCTCGCGGTCATGCCGCTGCATCCCGAGTCCTCCGTGAGCCTCGCCTACGACCGGGTGATCCGCTCCCTCGCAGCGGAAGGGTGGAGCCGGGACGAGGCCCTCAACATCCTCGTGTCCCTCGAGTCCTTCATCCTCGGCTCCGCACTCGACGCCGCCGCGGCGCCCGACATGATGGATCCGGGCCCGCGCGCAGACGTGCCCGAGTTCTCGGCCGCCTACGCCGCGCGAGCCGTGCTCGTCGAGCGCACCGCGACCCCGCCCGCGGACCTCGCCTTCGAGACCGGCCTGCGTCTCATCCTGAACGGCCTCCGAGCCGAGCGGGCCGAGCGGTCCGGGCGCCGCCGCCCGGACCGCTCCGGCGTCCCCGGTGAGCCCGCCTCCGGTCCCGCGCCGGAGGCGCAGGACTCAGCGGATCCCTCCGAGGATGCTCCCCGCACCGCTCAGGCGCGTCCGGTGCCCTCGAGCGGGTACTCCTCCGCGAGCTGATCGATCTGCTCGGTGGTCGGATCCGACTCGGAGAAGTCCATCTTCGGCACCGGCCGCTTGAAGAAGCCGGTCACGAGCGCGATGATGACCACGCCGACCGCGAGCCAGATGAGGCCGACCAGCCAGGTGGTCGCCTCCAGGGAGGTCCACAGCCAGATCGTCAGGGCGAAGCCGATGAGCGGGAGCACGCCGTAGCGGATCACCTGCCAGGCGGTGAGCGGACCCTGCCTGCCTCCCCGCGGGAAGAGGTAGGTCCGGATCACCGAGAGGTTGACCATCGCGAAGGCGGCCAGTGCCCCGAAGGAGATCATGAAGGCGACCACGTCGAGCGGGAGGAACAGTGCGGAGAGCGCGAACACCGACACCACGCAGGCGGCGACGACCGGGGTGCCGAAGCGGCGGTGCAGGCGCGACAGCGGCCTCGGCAGCATCCCGTCCCGGCCCATCGCGTAGAGGATCCGCGACACCGACACCTGGCCGGTCATCCCCGAACCGAAGGCGCCCACCACGTAGACCGCGACGAAGAACGAGGTGAGCCAGTCCACGCCGAAGGTGTCCATGACGGTGGTGCCCGCGGCGTCGATCTGCTCGGGGGTGAGGGTGCTCCAGTCGGGGTGGAAGGCGAGACCGCCGGACCAGGAGACGAGGATGAAGAACAGGCCGCCCACCAGGGTGGCGAGCACGATCGCCCGCGGGATGTCCTTCCGGGGGCGCTTCGCCTCCTCCGAGAGGGTCGACACCGCGTCGAAGCCGAGGAAGGAGAGCGCCAGGATGGCGGCGCCGGAGGCGACCGCGCCGATCCCGCCCTCCCCGAAGGAGAACGGCTCCAGGATCCCGACGGACATGTCGCCGCCCAGGTACTCCTTGAAGGCGAGGGCCATGAACACGACGACCAGCACCACCGACAGCGCGATGATGACGAAATTCGCCTTGTTGACCAGGGTGATGCCCAGCACGTTGAACAGCAGCACGAGCAGCAGCGCCGCAAGGGTGAACACCCACACCGGGATCGCGGGGAACTCGGTGTTGAGATAGATCCCGATGAGCATGAAGTTGATCATCGGGATGAAGAGGTAGTCGAGCAGCATCACCCAGCCGGTGAGGAATCCCGCGGCGCCGCCGAAGGACTGCTGGGTGTAGGTGTACGCGGATCCTGCCACCGGGTACTTGCGCACCATCGCGGCGTAGCTGCCAGCGGTGAAGAGCATGGTGACGACGGCGACGACGTAGGAGGCGGGGAGGTGCCCGTCGGTCACCTGATTGACGATGCCGTAGGTGGTGAAGACCGTGATGACGGTCATGTAGGTGACGCCGAAGAGCGTCAGGCCGAGGAGGCCGAGCTCTCGCTTCAGCCGGGGCCGCTGCGCGGACGTGGTCTCGGTACTCACGGTGTTCTCCTTCGAATGAGTGAGCGGGGGGGGGGAAGGGGGGATCAGGCGGTGAAGGTGGGCGCGCCCGCGAGCCAGGTGCCGCGCACCTCGATCTCGGGAATCGCCCCGGGGGCGACGAGCAGGGGATCGGCGGAGAGCCACACCGCGTCCGCCGCCTGCCCGAGCTCGAGCGTTCCGCGGTCGGGCGCGAGCGCCTGGCGCGCGATGCCGCGGGTGTAGGCCGCGAACGCCGTGGCGGGATCCACGCGCTCCTCGGGCAGCCAGGCGGCCTCCGCGGGCTCGTCGTGGCCGTGACGGGTGATCGCCGTCGCGAGCGCCGGCCGCCAGTCCGGGGTGGTGACCGGCCAGTCGCTGCCGAAGGTCACGGTGGCGCCCGAGCGGTGCACCGAGCCGATGAGGTACTGCCACTCGTCGCGCGGGTGGCCGAGATGCGGGATGGTGAGCGCGCGCATCACGGCGTCGCACTGCGCCCAGTACGGCTCGAAGTTGGCGATGACGCCGAGCGCGGCGAAACGTTCCACGTCATCCGGGGCCAGCACGGCCACGTGCGCGATCACGTGATGGCGCTCGCGCGGCGCATTCGCGGCCTGCGCCGCCTCCAGAGCGTCGAGCGCGAAGCGGTTCGCGGCGTCCCCGATAGCGTGCAGATGCAGCTGGAAGCCGGCGGCGTCGAAAGCGGCGGTCGCGGCGCTCAGCTCCTCGGGGCTCCAGTTGGGCAGGCCCCGCTCGTCCGGGCGGTCGGCGTAGGGCTCGATGAGCGCGGCGGTGTGGTTCTCCACGACGCCGTCCACGAAGAACTTCACCGTGTGCGCGGTGAGACGCTCGTGGCCGAGACCGCGCACTTGCTCGCGCATCTCCGCGAACTCCGTGAGCTGCTCGCGCCAGCGCGCGGGGTCCGCGCGGAAGGCGAGGTTCACCCGGGCGTGCAGGCGGCCCTCCTCGGCCGCCGCGAAGTAGACGGCCAGATCCGCCGGTTCCACCCACGCGTCCTGCACCCAGGTGGTGCCCTGGGCGGCGTAGCGCCGGGTGGCGCGCTCGATGGCGGCGACCCGCTGTTCGAGTGCGAACGCCGGGGCGACGTTCGCGAGGAAGTCGTTCGCGGCCGCCTCCTGCAGCGTGCCCAGCGGCGAGCCGTCCTCGCGGCGCACGATGCGCCCGAGCGCGGGATCGGGGGTGTCTGCGGTGATCCCGCCCGCCGCGAGCGCCGCGGAGTTGACCCACGCGGTGTGATAGTCCCAGGCGCGCAGGATGGTGGGCGTGTCGCCGGTCACCTCGTCGAGCCAGCGAGCGTCGAAGAGTCCGCCCTCGGCGAAGGTGGCGTCATAGCTGCCGCCGACGATCCACTCGGCCTCCGGGTGCTCGGTCTTCCAGGCCGCGACCGCGTCCAGGACGCCGCGCAGATCGGAGGCGGCGCGGATCGCGGGGCCCAGGTCCTCCTGGCCGCCCAGCAGGGGGTGCGCGTGACCGTCCCCGGGCGCCGGGGCGAGCGTGCCTCCGGCGAGGTCCACGACGGAGAAGCCGGGCTGCCCGGCGAGCGCGGCGGCATCCTCGCCGAGCGCGATCACGGAGCCGTCACGCACGGCGAGCGCGTGGCTGCGCTGCGCCGACTCGGGATCCACCAGGACGGTCCCGCCGAGAAAAACCGTGCTCGTCATCCGTGGCCCCCATTGCCGATCCCGAAGTAGTCCCGAACTCATAATGAACGAAGTTCGTTATTGGTCCGGGCACGAGACTAGTACGAATTGCTCGCGTGCGCGCGCAATCGCCCGCCGGGTATCGCGTTACGCGGCCGTGCGGCCGCGCGAGGGCGCACCCGGGTGCGCCGCCGCACGGGCTCCGGACCCCATGCGCGCCTGCGGGAACACGGCAACGGGCATCCGCCCGCGCGCGGGTCAGCGGAAGATGATCGTGCGATCCCCGTCGGCGAGGATCCGGTTCTCCGCGAACCAGCCCACCGCGCGGCGCAGCACCCGCGCCTCCTCGTCCTGGCCCAGCTGCACCAGCTCGGGCGGCGAGTAGGAGTGGTCGACGCGCACCACGTCCTGCTCGATGATGGGTCCCTCGTCGAGGTCCGTCGTGACGAAGTGGGCCGTGGCGCCGATCAGCTTCACCCCGCGCTGATGCGCCTGACGGTACGGGTTCGCGCCCTTGAAGCCGGGCAGGAAGGAGTGGTGGATGTTGATGGCGCGGCCGGCCAGAGCAGCGCACAGCTCGGGCGACAGGATCTGCATGTAGCGCGCCAGCACCACGAGCTCGATGTCGTGCTGTTCGACGGCTTCGAGCACGCGCGCTTCGAAGTCCGCGCGCTCCTCTGGGCTCGCGATCGCGCGATGCTCGAAGGGCACGCCGTAGAACTCCGCGATGTCGCGCACGGTCTCGTGGTTGGAGAGGATCAGCGGCACCTCGATGGGCAGCTGACCCCCGCGGCGGCGGTAGAGCAGGTCGTTGACGCAGTGGGTGGCGGTCGAGGCGAGCAGGAGCGTGCGCACGGGCCGGCCCACCACGTCGAGGCGCCAGCTCATGTCGTAGCGCGCGGTGACGGGGGCGAGCGCGTCGCCGAAGCGGTCCTCGAAGCCGTGCTCCTGCTCCGCGGCGCTCACCTGGAGACGCATGAAGAAACGGCCGGTGTCGGCGCTCGCGAACTGCTGGCTCTCCTCGATATTGCCGCCGGCCGTCACGACGGCGCCGCTGACGGCGTGCACGATGCCGGGCCCGTCGATGCAGGAGAGTGTCAGCACCCACTGGGGTGCGGGAGCGTGGTTCGCGTTGGGAGTCACGGAGAACCAGGGTAGTGGATGCGCCGAGGCGGAAGCGCCGGGGCTCCGCTCGCTCCGGCCGGTCCTCGCCCCGCCAGCGTTTCCGATCCCGAATCCGCTTGCTAAGCTGATGGGGTCGTGACTGGCGTGCAGATGGGACACCATCGGGGAACGACACCATCTCGTGAATTGGCCGCTCGCCTGGGTCGAAATTCTGGATCCCGCGCGTGCGCGGGGGAAACGCAGAGGAGCACACATGTCCACCCAGTCCGCATTCTTCAACGAGCCGCTCGAGGCCGTCGACCCCGAGATCGCCGAGGTGCTCAGGAACGAGCTCGGCCGACAGCGCGGCACCCTCGAGATGATCGCGAGCGAGAACTTCGTGCCGCGCGCCGTCCTCGAGGCGCAGGGCTCCGTCCTCACCAACAAGTACGCCGAGGGCTACCCGGGACGCCGGTACTACGGCGGCTGCGAGTTCGTCGACGTCGCCGAGGATCTGGCCCGCGAGCGCGCGAAGGCCCTGTTCGGAGCCCGCTACGCGAACGTGCAGCCCCACTCGGGCGCCTCGGCCAACGCGGCGGTGCTCTCCGCCATCGCGGAGCCCGGCGACACGATCCTCGGCCTGGAGCTGGCCCACGGCGGCCACCTCACGCACGGCATGCCGCTGAACTTCTCCGGCAAGCTCTACCGGGTCGCGTCCTACGGCGTCGATCCCGAGACCTTCCTCGTCGACATGGACGTGGTGCGCCAGCAGGCGCTCGAGCACCGCCCGAAGGTGATCATCGCGGGCTGGTCCGCCTACCCCCGCACCCTCGACTTCGCTCGGTTCCGCGAGATCGCCGATGAGGTGGGCGCGACCCTGTGGGTCGACATGGCGCACTTCGCCGGCCTCGTCGCCGCCGGGCTCCACCCCAATCCGGTCCCGCACGCGCACGTCGTCTCCTCGACCGTGCACAAGACCATCGGCGGGCCCCGCTCGGGCTTCATCCTCACCAACGACGCCGAGATCTCGAAGCGCATCAACTCGAACGTGTTCCCGGGACAGCAGGGCGGCCCGCTCATGCACGTGATCGCGGCGAAGGCGACCGCCTTCAAGCTCGCGGCGAGCGAGGAGTTCAAGGATCGCCAGATCCGCACGCTCTCGGGCGCCAAGCTGCTCGCCTCCTCGCTCACCACCGAGGCTTCGCGTGACGCGGGCGTCGACGTGCTCACGGGCGGCACCGACGTGCACCTGGTGCTCGCCGATCTGCGCAACTCGCAGCTCGACGGCAAGCAGGCCGAGGATGCGCTGCACGCGGTCGGCATCACCGTGAACCGCAACTCCGTCCCCTTCGATCCGCGGCCCCCGATGATCACCAGCGGCCTGCGGATCGGCACGCCGGCGCTGGCCACCCGCGGCTTCGGCGACGCCGAGTTCGCGGAGGTCGCCGAGATCATCGCGCTGACCCTGCAGCAGGCCGCCGATACGGAGGCGCTGCGCGCCCGCGTGAATGCGCTCGCCGAGGCCTTCCCGCTCTACCCGGGCCTCGAGGAGTGGTGAGCGGCGCATGACGGCTCAACTGCTCGATGGGATTGCTGCTGCGGCGCAGATCAAGGGGGAGCTCGCCGTGCGGGTCGCCGCGCTGCGGGAACGGGGGATCGTGCCGGGCCTGGCGACCGTGCTCGTCGGGGACGATCCCGGCTCCCGCTGGTACGTCGCGGGCAAGCACCGCGACTGCGCCGAAGTGGGCATCGCGTCCATCCGGCGCGAACTGCCCGCGACCGTCACCCAGGACGCCCTCGACACGGTCATCGACGAACTCAACCAGGACCCCGCCTGCACCGGCTTCATCGTGCAGCTCCCCCTGCCCGCGCACATCGACACCGACCGTGTTCTCGAACGCATCGACCCCGCCAAAGACGCCGACGGCCTCCACCCCACCAACCTCGGCCGCCTCGTCCTCAACGCCACCACCCCGATCCGCTCCCCCCTGCCCTGCACCCCCCGCGGCGTCATCGAGCTCGTGGAACGCAACGGCCTGTCCTGGGCCGGGAAACACGTCGTCGTCATCGGGCGCGGCGTGACCGTGGGACGCCCCATCGGGCCCCTCCTGACCCGCCGCGAACACAACGCGACCGTCACCCTCACCCACACCGGCACCCAGGACCTCCCGGCCCTGCTGCGCGAAGCCGACGTGATCGTCGCCGCCGCCGGCAGTCCCGGCATCGTCCGCCCCGAGCACGTCCGCCCCGGCGCGATCGTCCTCGACGTGGGCGTGTCCCGTCACACCGACCCCGGCACCGGGAAGAGCCGCATCGCCGGCGACGTCGACCCCGCCGTCGCCCAGACCGCCGCCTGGCTCTCCCCGAACCCCGGCGGCGTCGGCCCCATGACCCGCGCCCTCCTCCTCCAGAACGTCGTCGAAATGGCCGAACGCACCACCCACCACCCCTAACCCCTCCAGATCTATTGCATGCACTCACATTTTTTTTTTTTTTCCAAGAAAAGGCCGCCATACGAGACCACCCTCGGTCTCGTGGGCTCGGAGATGTGTAAAAGAGCCCCCCCCCCAACCCCCCGGCCCCCCGCCCGCACACGCGACAGCGAGCGGCGGTGCCGTGCGCGAGCCAAACCCCAAGGCATGGCGCACACCACCGCCACTCGCACACCACCACCACTCACCGCAGCCGAGAACCAACCGGACAGGAAGAAACAGGGGCAGGGTCAGAGAACGGTACGGACCGTGGCCTGATCGCCGGCGAGCAGCCCCATGCGCGTCGCCTGCAGGATCGCCTCCTCCCGGCCCCGCGATCGGAGCTTGCGGTAGACGGCGTTCAGGTGCTTCTTCACCGTGGCCGCGGTGACGAACAGCGCTTCAGCCGTCGTGCCGATCGAGCGGTAGCGCGCGATGGCGCGAAGGGTCCGCAGCTCCATCTCCGTGAGCCGCTCATACCGGCGGCTGCGCGCAGGCTCGGGCACCGCGTCGACCTCCGAGGTGAGATCGCACACCCCGGCGTCGCGTGCGGCCGTGGCGAGGGCGTGCAGTTCGTCGTACGGCACGCCGCGCAGCGGGGTGCGCAGCGCGTGCTCGCGCAGCAGCGCCGCCGCCTCTCCGAGGGCCTCGAAGGCCTCGCGCTGCCGCCCGCATCCCCAGGCGGCGAGGGCCGTGATCAGCGTGCGATCCGCGCGCTGCCGCACCGTGAGCCCCGCACCCGCCTGCTGCGCCAGGAGCAGCGCCTGCAGATCGTCCAGCGCGAAGAGCGAGAGGCGAGCCCGCTCCAGGCGAGTGGCCGGCCGGTCCGGATCGATCATGCTGAGCAGCGATGCGGCGCCGGCCAGGTCCCCGAGCGCACTGCACAGCGAGGCACGGTAGAGCACCTTCCACTCCCGCCATGGCTCGGCCTCCCAGCCGAAGTCGCCGATCCGGCCGTGCGCGGCAGCGGGGGCGGGCTCGGCGGCGTCGTCCGCGTCCGCCACCGCTTCTGCCGCCGCGGGCCCCGGTTCCGGTGCGAGCTGAGCCGCGGCCCACTCCACGCCGCGCAGTGAGCGCACCGCCTCGGCCTCGATCATCAGCAGGAAGGGCGACGCCTCGATGCGGTCCCGCAGCGGCGTCAGCCGTTCGAGCGCAGCGCGGAGCATCTCGTCGTCTTCGTGCTCGATCGCGAGCGCCGCGCGGGCCACCTCCCCCACCACCCAGGTCGATGCCGGGCTGGTGACGCCGGCCTCCACGCCCAGCCTCGCGCACTCGTCGAGCAGCTCGGCGCAGCGGGCCATCCGCCCGTCGAGGGCGTCCGTGAACGCGAGACCGCCGAGCGCCGCGAGCCGCCAGCGGCGGCCCGACACCGCGTCGCCGACCGTGCGGGCGGGGTCGCGCACGAGCGGCTCGACCGCGCCGCGCTCGATGAGCGCCTCGGCGTGGCCGAGCATCCGGTTCCAGTTGCGGCGCGCGCGTTCGAGATCGCCGAGGCGCAGCGCCGTCATCGCGATCTCGCGGTAGTACACGAGCGCCGCGCCGAACTCGGGAACGGAGTTCGCGGCGGCGAATCGTCCGGCGGCACGCTCGTCGGGCGCCGGAGCGGGAGCGATCCTGGTCTCCAGTTCGCGAGCGTCGCGCGCCGCAGCGGCCGTGTCCCCGGCGGCACGTGCGAGCACCAGGCGCTGGGCGATGGTGGCGAGCCGCGTCTCCGGCGGAGGCTCAGCGCCCGCGGAGGCGAGGGCGCGCGCCTCGACCACCCGCTCGCTCACTCCGGCGCGCATGAGCTCGATGAGCCGCACGGTCGTGCTCGTCGGCGTGGCCGGATCGCCCGTTTCGAGCAGCAGCCGGGCCGAGGCGAAGGCGGGGTGCGCCGAGAACGCCCGCTCGGGCAGGCCGCGCAGGAATGCCAGGAGCGTCTCGCTCTCCTCGGTGAGGGTGATGAACCGGCGCGCGAGCACGCGCTCGGCGGCGGCGAGGTCGCCGGAGGCGCTGAACAGCTGGAATGCGGTCACGGGGGCCGCGTGCTCCAGCTCGCGGGCGCGGCCGTGCAGCAGGGCCGCACGCTGCTCGGGGGTCAGGGAGCGCTCGGAGCGTCGCGCGAAGGCCGGCCGCACGGCCGGATTGCACACGAACTCGGTGCTGCCCGCGGTGCTGACCGGAAGCAGCACCCCGAGCTCGATGAGCTCGTGCAGCACCTCGCGCAATTCGGCGTCCCGCGCGCCCGTGAAATCCTCGAGTTGCGCGAAGGAGACGCCGTCGAGCACGGAGGCGGCGAAGAGGACGTGGCGCCCCGCATCGTTGACGATCTCGAGGTGGTTCAGCGCGAAGCGGCTGAGCTCGGTGCGGGGGTCGGGCGGATCCGCCTGCCTCTGCGGGGCGGTGTCCTCGTGCGCCGTAGCGGGGCCGAGCGCGGCGCGTGCGGCGAGCGGCCAGCCTCGGGCGTCGCGGATCGCCGCGTGCAGGCGGACGTCGTCGGCGCGGTGGTAGAGCGCCGCGAAGGCGGCGGCCTCCTCGGGGGTGAAGGCCAGTTCCTCCGCATCGAAGATGCGCACCGGGGTGCGGCTGGTGACCAGCGGGCCGTCGAGCACGCGCACGCGGCGAGCGAGCACCACCAGCGTGACGAGGGGATTGCTCGACGCGAGCTCGGCGATCAGCTGATCGTTCTCGGGCGACACCGCGTGATGGTAGTCGTCGAGCACGAGGGTGAGGGGCGCGGGCACGCGTGCGAGGATCTCGCGCACGGCGGCGAGGGGGAACTCGGGAGTCGTCGCCTGGGCGTCGAGCGTCAAGCTGAGCCGCTGAGCGACGTAACGCCAGAGCGAGTCGGCGCGGGCGGCGGAGCAGTCGATCCAGAGGGATCGGGAGGCGTCCTGCTCGATCCAGTTCCGCGCGGCGGTGGTCTTCCCGTACCCGGCGGGGGCGCGCAGCAGGAGCAGCCGGGAGCGGTCGCGGCTCTCCGAGAGCTGCTCCGAGAGTCGCGGACGGTCGAGGAGGCGCATGCTCGGAACCTCAGCGCGCGGTGCCGCGCGTCGTGGCCTGCGCGCGGTGCTCGGGCGGGATGCTGCGGTGCTGCATGGGTGGGTGTCTCACTCGGCCGGGGACTGGGTCGCGGGAGGCCGCGACGACCGCGTGTGTTCCCCCCGCCCCCATCCTACTGTTTCACCCCGGACTCCGTCCGAAGTTCTGGTGCCGGCCTGCAGAGCATCCGCATCGCGTCCGTCCGTGCGCAGCCCGCCCGCCTGGGGGCCTCTCAGAAGGTGCGTGCATACTGGTGGGGGCGGCGCCATCGTCGTCCGCGCCGCGACCACCGACGAAAGCCGAGCCCGTGCCCTCGATCCTCGCCCTGCACGTCCCGCACGCCATGACCGAGCTCGCCGCGGTGCCGGCGCTGTTCGGCATCGAGTGGCTCGATCCCGAGACGCTGCTCAAGGCCGGAGGGTGGGCGGCCCTGATCCTCGCGTGCGCCTTCGTGTTCCTGGAGACGGGCGTGCTCGTGCTCTCGTTCCTCCCGGGGGACTCGCTGCTGTTCACGGTCGGGCTCTTCAGCGCGACGGGCATCATCGACGTCCCGATCTGGATCACCTGCCTCCTGCTCTTCGTCTTCGCCTTCGCCGGGGACCAGATGGGATTCATGATCGGCCGCAAGCTCGGGCCGGCGATCTTCAAGCGCGAGAGGAGCCGCTTCTTCAACCCCGAGAACGTGGAGCGCACCCACGCCTTCTTCGAGAAGCACGGCCCGAAGGCGATCATCATCGCCCGGTTCCTTCCCGTGTTCCGCGCCTTCGTCCCGGCGGCGGCCGGCGTCGGCCACATGAGCTACCGGCACTTCGTGACCTTCAACGCGATCGGTGCCCTGCTCTGGGGCGTGGGGATCACGCTCATCGGCTACTTCCTGGGGCAGATCCCCTTCGTGCGGGAGTACAGCGAGGTCTTCATCATCGTGCTGGTGCTGCTGCCGGGGATCCCGATCCTCATCGAGCTCTCCCGCGCCATCGGGGCGGCCCGCGCGCGTCGCCGCGCGGCCAGGACGGCCGAGACCGCCGAGTAGCCCCCGCGCCCGCTTCCCTCCCTCCCTCCCCCAAGGACACTGGCCCGCCGAGCGGGGAAACACGCAGGCTCACTCGCCCCGTCGAGCTGCATTCCTCCTCTCTCGGAGAGGTGACCGGGAGGGGAGCGGAGGCAGAGGCCGGGGCGGGGGACACGGCAGAATGGGAGCATGGCCACGAAGATCCTGCTCGACTGCGACACCGGCGTCGACGACGCGATGGCGATCATGTACGCCGCGCTGCACCCCGAGATCGAGCTGCTCGGCGTCGGAACCGTGTGGGGCAACGTGGAGGTGCCGCTCGCCACCCGCAACACGCTGCGAGTGCTCGGCCTCGTCGGCGGCGACACGATCCCCGTCGCGCCGGGCGCCGCCGGGCCGCTCGCGGGCGGCCCCGCGAGCTTCGCGCACCACGTGCACGGCGACGACGGCCAGGGCAACATCCACGACGGGGTCGCGGTCCGCAGCCCCGCAGGTATCTCCGCCGCCCAGCAGATCGTCGAGCTGGCGCGCAAGCACCCCGGCCAGCTGTGGCTCGTCCCCGTCGGCCCGCTCACCAATGTCGCCGCGGCGCTCGCCCTCGATCCCGAGCTGCCGCGCCTGGTGGCGGGAGTCTCGCTCATGGGCGGGGCCGCCGGCTGTCCCGGGAACGTGACCCCGGTCGCCGAGGCGAACATCCACAAGGATCCGGATGCCGCGGCCGCCGTGTTCCGGGCTCCGTGGCGCATCGTCATGGCCGGACTCGACGTGACGACCACGGTGCTGCTCACGGCGGCCCACCGGGAGCGCCTCGCGGCGGGAGGGGAGGCCGGCCGCTATCTCGCGCGCATCCTGCAGCACTATGGGGAGTACTACCGCGACGAGGTATTCGGCGAATGGGCGTGCTGCATGCACGACACCCTCGCCGTCGCCGCCGCCGCGGGAACGCTCGCGGTGCGGCTCGCGCCCGTCGTGCACGTCGAGGTCGACACCTCGGACGGGCCCGCCAGGGGGCAGACCATCGCGGATCTGCGCGGTGCGCACCGGGGCTATCCGGAGCAGCCGGGCGCGCACACGACCGTGCTGCTCGAGGTGGACCCGCGGCTCGCCGAGGAGGCCGTCGAGCTGATCGCCGCGCACCGCGGGAGCGCGCGATGAGCGGCGCCGTGCTCGTCGTCGGCAGCGCGAACGCCGATCTCGTGGCGGAGGTCCCGCGCCGTCCGGGTGCGGGCGAGACGCTGCTGGGAGGCGACCTCCGGCTGCTGCCCGGCGGCAAGGGCGCGAACCAGGCGGTTGCCGCAGCGCGCTGCGGCGCCGCCACCGTCATGCTGGGGTGCGTGGGCCGGGACGCCAATGGCGCCTTCCTGCGGGAGCGGCTGATTGCGGCTGGCGTGGAGGTGAGCGGACTGGCCGAGGTCGACCGGCCGACGGGAGCCGCGCTGATCCTCGTGACGCCCGACGGCGAGAACTCCATCGTCGTCGCTCCCGGTGCGAATGCCGAGGCCGGTCCCGAGCTCCTCGAGCGCGGGGCTGCGGCCCTCGCCGATGCGCGGATCCTCGTGCTGAGCCTCGAGATTCCCGCCGAGACGGCCTTCGCGTTCGCCGCTGCGGCTGCGCGGTCAGGCACCCGGACGGTGTTCAACGCCGCACCGGCGCGGAGCATCCCGGCGGAGGTGCTGCGCAGCTGCGATCCGCTCATCGTCAACGAGCACGAGGCGTGCGCCGCGCTCGGTGAGCCTGAGACGGAGGTCACCGATTTCGAAGCGCTCGCGCGGCGCCTGCTCGCGGCGGGCGCCCGCTCCGTCGTCATCACGCTCGGCGCGGAAGGGGCCGTGGTTGCCGAGGGGACCGGCGGCGGCGATCCCGTCGTGGCGCGGATCGCCGCCCACCGCGTGCGCGCGGTGGACACGACGGGCGCGGGCGACGCCTTCGTGGGGGCCGTGGCGTGCGAGCTCGCGCGCGGCGCGGAGCTCGACGAGGCGGTGCGCTTCGCCACGGCCGTCTCCGCGATGGTGGTGCAGCGGCTCGGAGCGCAGTCCTCCGTTCCCGAACGGGCCGAGACGGAGGCCTATCTCGCGCGCTGAGCCGCCCGTGCCGCCGCGTCTCAGGGAATCGTGACGAAGCGGGTCAGCGCGTCGATCAGCACGCCCGAGAGCCCGTCCTCCCGGGCGATCTGCCCGCGGAGCGCGAGCGCCTCGTCCGGATGGTCGGTGATGACTCCGTCGGCTCCCATCCGCAGCTGCTCGGAGATCCCGGCGGCGTCGTTGACGGTCCACGCCATGAAGCCGAGCCCTGCGGCGCGCGCGCCGTCGAGCATGCTCCTGGTCGCGCTCCACTGCTCGACGACGATGAAGTCGGCCGGGGTCTCGGGCACGCCGCCTCCGGCGAATGCCATCGTGTATCCGACCGTGAGGTCGGGGCGCAGCTGCTTCAGCCGTGCCACGCTCGCGGCGTCCAGCGAGTGGTAGATGTTGGACTCGAGCGCGTCGAGCCGTTCCAGCTCGGCGACGAGACGCTCGACGTGGTCCGGGGTCTCGCCGCCGCCCAGTTTGATCTCGATCAGCAGCGGCATGCCGAGCTCCGCGGCGCGGGTGACGTAGTCGGCGAGGGCGGGGATCCGGCCCTCGTGCCCCTGGAGGTCGTGCACCGTGAGCGCCGTGAGCTGCTCGACGCTCAGGTCCTTGACGGCGTCGGGCCGATCGGCGAGCCTGCCCAGGGTGGCGTCGTGCATCGCGACGAAGCCGCCGTCCGCGGTCTGCATCACGTCCATCTCCACGAGGTCGGCGCCGGCGGCGGCCGCGGCCTCCAAGCCTCCGAGCGTGTTCTCCACGCCTCCCTGCGAGAAGCCGCGATGCCCGAGCACGAGGGTGCCGGGTGCATCCGAGAGGCGCTGCATCGTGCCCGTCGCCGCGCCGCCGAATCCGAGCGCGAGGACGAGCAGGCCCGCGGCCAGCACCAGCCGGCGACGGCGTGAGGGACGCGGCGAGGGCGCGCCGGGCTCCGCGCCGAGGCGCGGAGCTGCGCCGGGGAGGGCATCCGTGGCGAAGACGGTGCTGGGAGTGAGCCGGTCCCTGCCCCGGAGGACGTGCGCGATCAGCACCCCGCCCAGCAGGACCGTGGTGCAGGCCCCCAGCAGCAGCGCCGCGGCCTGCGCGGCGCCGAGGGAGAATGCCGCGACGAGCGGTGAGGCGGAGGGCGCGACGAGGTCGGTGAGTACGGTCGGCATCGCCGAGACCAGGATCAGCGCAGCGGCTGCGACGCCCGCGAGCACGATCACCGTCGCGATCGCCAGGACGAGCGGCACCGAGGCTCGCAGTCCGCGCGTCAGCCGCCAGCTCGATCGCGCCGCTCCCCGCCCGTCGGTGAGGACGAACACCGGAACGGTGAGCGAGAGGCGCACATTGAGCAGCAGGAGCACGAGGAGGAAGAGGAGCAGCCCGACGCCTCCCGAGGTACTCTTGAGCAGCTCGCCCGTGATGAAGGCGGGAATGGCGATCCGCTGGGTCAGCGCCGAGGTGAAGCCGAAGCCGGTGAGCGGCAGCAGCAGGAAGAGGTAGAGCAGCAGCGGGGCCGAGGAGGGGCGGAGGAGCTTGCGGCTGACCCGGCCGAACTCGCCGAGCAGCCCGCGCAGCGAGAGGCCCGGCCGGTGCAGCAGGACGACGACGGCCGTGAACTGCAACGCGAGGAGCCAGAAGGCGAGCACCACGATCAGCACGATCAGGACGGCGGTGAGCGGCCACGCGCCGCCGAGGCGCAGCTGGCCGAGGTCGAGTCCCGTCATGCCGCCCGCCCGGAGGGCTTCGCGGAAGAGCCACCCGAGGACGGGCTGGGCGACGAGGAGCACGAGGAGCTGACCGAGCACGGCGAGCGCGAGCAGGCGGGAGCCTCCCGCGCGGGCGAGGCGCCGGCTCTCCCGCAGCAGCTCACGGTACTCGCACCAGATGCCGGGCCGTGGCACCCCCGTCGTCGCAGTCGGCATGACGACCAGTGTACGGATACCGCGGGGCTCCGCCCGGCGTCCCGCAAGCTTCTGTCGCGTCCGCGCGCCTCCGCCGAGTCCGCATGCCTCCGCCGAGTCCGCATGCTTCGGGGGCTCGGTTCCGGGTGCGCTCGGCGGAAGCATGCGGGCTCGGGGCTGCGAGGGGGCGTGCGGCGGCGGCGAGGGGGCGTGCGGCGGCGGGGGTGAGGGGCGCGGGCCAGTTCTCAGGCGACGGGTCTACCCTGGGCGATTGTGAGCGAGCTGGAATATATCTCGACGATCGCCCTCTACTCGGCGATGATCGTGTACGCGATCGCCTTCGTCTTCTACGTGGTGGATCTGGCCAACCGCAGCGGCGACGGGAGCGCGGCGCTCGCCGCCGGCTCCGGACGCGCAGCGGGCGCTCGCGTTTCCGGCGCAGCGCTGACGGCAGGCGCCGGCGGCACGGCGACGCTCGTCCGCGCGGCCGCCGAGACCGGTGCCTCCGACCGCGCGGCTGCATCGCGTCAGCCGCGCTCGCGGGCCCTGCGCATCGGCTTCTCGCTCACGGTGCTCGCCTTCGCGCTGCACCTGGTCGCGACCGTGCTGCGCGGCATCGGGGCGGAGCGCGTGCCGTGGGCGAACATGTACGAGTTCGCGCTCACCGCCACCTGCGCGATCGTGCTCGTCTTCCTGCTCGTGCAGTTCGTGGTGGACCTGCGCTTCCTCGGAGCGCTGATCACGGGCATGACGGTGCTCTTCCTCGGGCTCACGAAGATCAATTTCTACGTCGCCATCGTGCCCCTGCAGCCCGCACTCGACTCCTACTGGCTCGTCATCCACATCCTCGTGGCCGTGCTGGCGGTCGGTTTCCTGACGCTCTCCTTCGGCCTCGCGGTGCTGCAGCTCATGCAGACGAAGCGGGAGGCCAGGATCGCGGCCGGCGAGGCCGGTGGCATGGACTTCCTGAGCACGCTGCCGCGCGCGGTGCGACTGGAGGACCTCGCCTACCGGCTCGCGATCATCGGCTTCGTGTTCTGGACCTTCACCCTCATCGCCGGCTCGATCTGGGCGGAGCGCGCGTGGAGCCGCTACTGGGGGTGGGACACCAAGGAGGTGTGGACCTTCGTGATCTGGGTGCTGTACGCCGGCTTCATCCACGCGCGCGCGACGCGCGGCTGGCGCGGGACCCGCTCGGCGTGGCTGAACGTGATCGCCTACGCCGCCGTGATCTTCAACTTCTCGATCGTCAACGTGTTCTTCAAGGGGCTGCACGCCTACTCGGGACTGTGAGCCGCGGGCGCTGCCGGGCGCCGCGCCCGCGGATCCTCGCCTGCGCTCAGCCGCCGACGACGGGGAAGGTGCCGGTCGGCGTCTCGCCCTCGTCGTAGACGGTCGCGGGCGCGCCGATGAGCTTCGGATCGGGGGTGCCGACCACCCGCTCGTCCTTGTCCGGGTAGTCGAAGCGCGACAGCACCCACCGCATGGCCTCGAGGCGGGCCCGCTTCTTGTCGTTCGACTTCACGACCGTCCACGGCGCGTGCGGGGTGTCGGTGTAGAAGAACATCGCCTCCTTCGCCTCGGTGTAGGCATCCCACTTGTCGAGCGAGGCGAGGTCGGTGGGGGAGAGCTTCCACTGCTTCACCTCGTCGGAGGAGCGCGAGACGAAGCGGGCGTGCTGCTCGGCCTTGCCGACGGAGAACCAGAACTTGATGAGGTGGACGCCCGAGTTGACCAGCATCCGCTCGAACTCGGGAGCGGAGCGGGTGAACTCGAGGTACTGCTGCGGCGTGCAGTAGCCCATGACGCGCTCGACCCCGGCGCGGTTGTACCAGGAGCGGTCGAACATCACGATCTCGCCCGCCGCGGGGAGGTGGGCGACGTAGCGCTGGAAGTACCACTGCGTGCGCTCGCGCTCGGTGGGGATCTCGAGCGCGACGACGCGCGCACCGCGCGGGTTCATGTGCTCGGTGAAGCGCTTGATCGCGCCGCCCTTGCCCGCGGCGTCGCGGCCCTCGAAGAGGATGACGATCTTCTGCCCGGTTTCCTTCACCCACGCCTGCAGCTTCAGCAGCTCGATCTGCAGCTTGCGCTTCTCACGCTCGTAGACGGCGGTTGAGATCTTGCGGTCGTAGGGGTATCCCTGCCGCCACGGCGCGTCGGGGCCGTTGTCGGCGCGCTTCTTCTTGCCCTTCCGCCGCAGCTCGGCGATCTCGTCGATCTCGGGCGTCACGTCCACCTGGCCTGGCGCGGCGAGCTCGAAGGACTCCTCCGGTGCGGCCGTGCCGGCTTCGGGCGCGGATACCGCCGCCGTGGCGTCCGCATCGGTGCGGGGCTCCGGAGCGGCTGCCTCGGGGACGGGGGTGCGGTCTTCACTCATGCCTGAACCTCCATATCGGGGTGAGGATCGATGTTCGGTTGTGGTGGTGAGAGTCCGCTCAGCGCACCAGCCGCGCGATCGCGGCGGACGCCTCACTGAGCTTCTCGGCGGCCACGTCACCCCCGTCGGAGGCCGCCGATGCGACGCAGTGCCGCAGGTGGTCGTCGAGGAGCGCGAGTGCGACGCGCTCGAGCGCTTTCGTGACGGCGGAGAGCTGCGTGAGGATGTCGATGCAGTAGTCGTCGTTCTCCACCATGCGCTGCACGCCGCGCACCTGGCCTTCCGCCCGGCGCAGCCGCTTCAGCAGCTCGTCCTTGTGCTCGATGTAGCCGTGCGTGTGATGCTCGCACGCCTCACCCGTCACTTCGCTCATGACAGCACTTTACACGGCGGCCTGCGGCCTCCCGGGGCCGCGATCTCGGAGCATCCGCGCGATCCCGCCGACGACCAGCACGAGAACCGCCACCCAGATCGCGCCGTAGACGGCGAGCTCGCCCCGGTCGATCCGTTCGCCGCTCAGCAGCGAGGCGATCATGAGCAGGGCGGGCTCGAGGTAGCTGAGCAGGCCGAAGACGCTCATCGTGAGCAGGCGCGAGGCGGCGAGGTAGAGCATGAGCGCGACGCCCGAGCCGAGCGCGAAGGCCGGGCCGAGCCACCACAGCGCCGGGTTCGCCGAGAGCGCCGAGCCGCGCGCGACCTCCGCGGTGAGGATCACGGCGGCGACGGGCGCGAGCAGCACGAACTCCCAGAGCATGCCGCCGAGGTGGCCGGTGCCGAGGCTGCGGCGCAGCACGAAGTAGACCGGATATCCGAGGCAGACGAGCAGGGTCTCCCAGGAGACCCCGCCGGCGCGCAGGAGCTCGAGGCCCACGCCCACCGCGGCGATCGCTGCGGCCAGCCACTGCCACCAGACGAGACGGTCGCGGTAGAGCACCCGGCCGACGACGACCAGCACGAGTGGCAGCAGGAAGTAGCCGAGTGCGACGTGCAGGCCGCGGCCGTGCAGGGGGGCCCAGCTGAAGACCCAGAGCTGCGCGGCGAGGAGGATCCCCGAGGCGAGCAGTCCGAGGAGCAGTGCCGGCCGCCGCCTGATCCGCGCGCCGATCTCGGAGAAACTGCGCCACTGCCGCAGGGCGATGAGCGCGAGCGCGATGATCGGGATCGTGACGAGGTTGCGCACTCCCCAGATCGCCTCGGCTGGCGCCGGGGCGAGCGCGGGGGTGATGAAGTAGACGCCGCCGAATGCGAGCGAGGATCCGACGGATGCGAGGAGGCCGCGGCTCCCCGTGCTGAGGAGCCGGGTCACGCTCAGAGGTCGATCGCGCCGATGACCTCGCCGTAGGGGGTCTCGCCGATCGGCCGGAAGCCGATGTGCAGGAAGAACTCCTCAGGCCCCTCCTCGCCGCGCTCCCAGAGCACGGTGAGCCGGTCCAGTCCGCGCTGTCGCGCCTCCTCGATGAGCGCTCGGACCGCGAAGGTGCCGACGCCGCGACCCTGCGCGCCGGCGTCGACGTTGATGCGCCAGAGCGCCGCGCGGAACTCCTCCTGCGGGGAGTCGGGATCGAAGTTGCCGTGGATGAAGCCGACGACGCGGTCGCCCTCGAGCACGACCCGCTGCCAGGCCGTCTGCGGCGGGATCACCGCTGCGGCGGCGGCGTAGGAGACCGGTGTGATGAACTGCTCCTGGCCGGGCTTCAGGCCCAGGGCGTTCACGGCCACGATGGTCGCGGCGGACAGTTCTTCGAGTCTCAGGTCGCTCATGTCCCCAGGCTAGCGTGTGAAGCGGGGCCGGCAAAGGGGCCGGGCGGTGCTCGCCTGGCGTGCGGCAGCCGCGTGGATATATCTCGATGTCGAGAGACTCTCTGTTTCTCCGGTAGACTGGCACGGGCCCCGTGGGGCCTGCCGGGACCGGCGCCTGCGCCCCGATCCCGAGACTGGCGGCAGCGCGCGGCGATCGCCGGGCTGCTCGCCCCCGAGCTCACACATCACGACACTGGGAGAAGCGTTGGCGAAGATCAAGGTTGAGGGCACGGTCGTCGAACTCGACGGCGACGAGATGACCCGCATCATCTGGCAGTTCATCAAGGACCGCCTCATCCACCCCTACCTCGACGTCACGCTCGAGTACTACGACCTCGGCATCGAGCATCGCGACGCGACGGACGACCAGGTCACGATCGACGCGGCCAACGCGATCAAGAAGCACGGCGTCGGCGTGAAGTGCGCCACGATCACCCCCGACGAGGCGCGCGTCGAGGAGTTCGGCCTGAAGAAGATGTGGCGCAGCCCCAACGGCACGATCCGCAACATCCTCGGCGGCGTCGTCTTCCGCGAGCCGATCATCATCTCGAACATCCCGCGCCTGGTGCCGGGCTGGAACAAGCCGATCATCATCGGCCGTCACGCCCACGGCGACCAGTACAAGGCCACGGACTTCAAGGCCGGCCCCGGCAAGGTCACGATCACCTTCGAGCCCGAGGACGGCTCCGAGCCCCAGAAGTTCGAGGTCGTGACCCTGCCCGAGGGCGGCGGCGTGATCCAGGGACAGTACAACTTCAACGACTCGATCCGCGACTTCGCCCGTGCCTCGTTCAAGTACGGCCTCTCGCGCAACTATCCGGTGTACCTCTCGACGAAGAACACCATCCTGAAGGCCTACGACGGCCAGTTCAAGGACCTCTTCCAGGAGGTCTTCGACGAGGAGTTCAAGGCCGAGTTCGATGCCCGCGGCCTGACGTACGAGCACCGCCTCATCGACGACATGGTCGCCTCGGCCATGAAGTGGGAGGGCGGCTACGTCTGGGCGTGCAAGAACTACGACGGTGATGTGCAGTCGGACACGGTGGCCCAGGGCTTCGGCTCGCTCGGGCTCATGACCTCGGTGCTCATGACCCCGGACGGCCAGACCGTCGAGGCGGAGGCCGCGCACGGCACGGTCACCCGCCACTACCGCCAGCATCAGCAGGGCAAGCCCACCTCCACGAACCCGATCGCCTCGATCTTCGCGTGGACGCGCGGGCTCGCGCACCGCGGCAAGCTCGACGGCAACCAGGAGCTCATCGACTTCTCGGAGACGCTGGAGGACGTGGTCGTGAAGACCGTCGAGTCCGGCAAGATGACGAAGGATCTGGCGCTGCTGGTGGGGCCGGACCAGCCCTTCCAGACCACCGAGGAGTTCCTCGCCACGATCGATCAGAACCTGCAGCAGCGACTCGCATAGGCAAAACGCGATAGCGTTTTGCGCGGGTCGCTGGTCGCGCCACCGCGCGAGTTGGCATAGAGCGAAACGCTGCTCGCGCCACCGCGCGAGCTCGCGTGAGCGAAGGGGGCCGGTGCGTTGCGCCGGCCCCCTTCGCGATTCATCCCCGCGGCGGGCGGCTCGTGGATTCCCGGATGTCGAGGGTGGCCCGCGGGACCGAGAGCGGTCCTTCGACCCGCTCGCCCTCCGCGAGCCGCACCGCGATCTCGACGGCGCGCTGCGCCGTCTCCTCGGGGCGGAGATTGAGCGTGGTGACCGTGGGCCGCGAGGTGCGGTTCTGCAGGGATCCCGAGCCGGCCGCCAGGAGCAGGTCCTCGGGCACGCGGATCCCGCGACGCGTGGCGGCCTGCAGCACGCCGGCGGCGTGCCTGCCGGTGAGGCAGAAGACGGCGTCGGGGTGCTCGGCGCGCTCGCCGGCGAAGAAGTGATCGACGATCGCCTCGCCGGCGCGTTCTCCCTCCACCTCGGGGAGCGAGAGGATCAGCGGCTCGTGACCGCGGGCGGCGCACCAGCGCTCGAGCGTGCGCTGCGAGCCGAGGTTCCAGTCGTTGCGATCGGTGCCCGTCACGAGCGCGATGCGCTGTGCGCCGGCCTCGGCGAGGTGGGTGATCATGAGCTGGGCCTGCTGGTCGGCGCCCTCGTCGAGGGTGATGAACTCGTCACGGCGTGCGGGGTCGGCTCCGACGGTCACGAAGGGGATGTGCTGCTCGGACAGCATCGTGAGGACGGGGTCGTTCTCGAAGGGCTCGGTGACGATGTAGGCGTCGGCGGCCCTCGCGCTGAAGGGCACTCCCGGGCGGGTGGGATCGTCGACCATCATCAGGCTGTAGCCGTGTTCCATCGCCGTGACTCCGGCGGCGCCGGCGATGCGGAGGAAGTAGTCGACGCCCTCCGGCAGGAAGGTGTCGAGGCTGTGGAAGGGGCGGATGACGAGCGCGAGCAGCCCGAGACGTGAGCGCTGCAGTCCCTGCGCGATCGGGCTGGGCCGGTAGCCGATCTCGGTGGCGACGCGCTGCACCCGCTCGACCGTCTCCTTGCGCACGGTGCCCTTGCCGTTGAGCGCGTGGGAGACGGTGGTCGGAGAGACCCCGGCCGCCCGGGCCACGTCCCGGATCGTCGGTCTTCCGCTGCGTTGCACCTCGTCAGGATAGCCTCACCGGCACCCGCGGCGCCTGGTGACCGGCTGCCGAAACGCCGAATCCGTTACGCGAACGTGACATCCAAATCGTTTTTCACAAATCGTTTTGGGTGCTACGATCCTGCTTGGGTCTTCGGGTGGCCGCGGTGTCGTGCATCGCGCCGGCTCGTGAAGATTCAACGACGAATACTTCAAAGGAGAACAACGTGAAACTCGCACAGACCAGGGCCGCCGTCGCCCTGTTCGCCATCACGGGGTTGGCGCTCGCGGGCTGCGCTTCGGGCAGCCGCGGCGGTGGGGACGCCGAGTCCGGTGGGAAGGCGCTCGAA
Organism: Leucobacter massiliensis; assembly: GCF_002982315.1. Taxonomy (GTDB): domain Bacteria; phylum Actinomycetota; class Actinomycetes; order Actinomycetales; family Microbacteriaceae; genus Leucobacter; species Leucobacter massiliensis. Next base: position 840,229 of record NZ_MWZD01000017.1, read on the forward strand.
CTGCTGCAGACGACCCCCGAGGCGAAGGGCGAACTCGACCGGGTCACCTGGAACTCGACCTACGGCGAGCTCGCCAGCCTCGATCCCGCCAAGGCCTTCAACTACCCCGAGAACACCATCGTCTCGAACCTGTGCGAGCCGCTCTTCCAGATGCAGCCGGACTTCTCGGTCAAGCCGAACCTCGCGACCGAGGCGAGCACCGAGGACGGCCTCACCTGGACCGTCGCGCTGCGCGACGACGTGACCTTCTGGGACGGCACCCCGATGACGGTCGACGACGTGGTCTACTCGCTGAAGCGCCACAGCGACCCCGCCGAGGGCAGCTACTGGACCGGCGGCGTCACCGCCAACATCACGGACGTCGTGGCCAGCGGCGACTCCGAGATCACGATCAGCCTCGCGTCGCCCGACCAGCTCCTGCCCTCCTCCCTGTCGACGGTGCTCGGCGTCGTCGTGCAGGAGAAGCAGCGCAAGGCGGCCGGCGAGAACTACGGCAACCCCGAGACGGGCGTGATGTGCACCGGGCCGCTCTCCTTCACCCCCGGCGACTGGAAGCAGGGTCAGTCGATCACGCTGCAGCGCTACGACGGCTACTGGAACGCGGACAAGCGCGCGAAGGTGAAGGAGGTCGAGATCGGCTTCGTCGTCGACCCCACCGCCATCGCGACGAGCCTCGCCGCCGGTGAGGTGCAGGGCTCCTACGACGTGCCCCTGCCGGCCCTCGGCGAGCTCTCCTCCACCGACAGCGGTGAGCTCGTCTACGGCGAAGGCATGCAGATCATGGCGATCATCTCCACCGGCGAGGGCGCCTTCGGCGATCCCGCGGTCCGCCGTGCGCTCACCCGGGCCACCGACCGTCAGGCCATCGCCGACACCGTCTACGAGGGAACCGCGACCGTCTCCCGTTCCGTCGTGCCGCAGTCGCCGTGGGATGCCGTCTCCGGCGCCGCGGAGCTGCGCGACGAGGAGCTGCCGGATCTCAGCTATGACCTCGACGCGGCGAAGGAAGAGCTGAAGGCGGCCGAGGTCGACACCTCGCAGCCGATCAAGATCGCCTACCCGAGCGAGCGCGGCTTCTACGCGGACATCCTCAATGAGATGGCCAACGGTGCGAAGGAACTCGGCCTCACCCTCGAGCCCACCGGCGTTCCCAGCGCGCAGTTCGGCGCCTTCTTCTCCGATCCCGCCGCCCGCGAAGGGTTCGACGGCTTCGTCACCACCAACTACCTGAGCGCCCCCGATCCGCTCCTGCACCTCATCAGCGTGGCGAAGACCGGTTCCGACCAGAACTACTCGAACTTCTCGGATCCGGCCGTCGACGCCGCTCTCGACGCGGCGCTCGCCGAGAGCGACCCGGACAAGCGCACCGAGCTGACGGTCGAGGCCGAGGCACTCGTCATGCAGCAGCAGCCGTGGGTGCCGATCAACGACCTCGCGGTCCGCCTCTACATGAACGACGCCGTCACCGGGGCGCCCGCCTCGTTCGTCTACCTCTACTACCCCTGGGCCGCCGACCTCGGCTCCGCCGAGTAACCGCGCGGTGCATTCCGCAGGAGGGGATCGTCCATGATCTACGTGCTCAAACGGCTCGGTGCGCTCGCCGCCGTGCTCGTGGTGTCCAGCTTCATCGTGTTCTCCGGCATGTATCTCGCACCCGGGAGCCCGGAGCAGTTCCTGGTCCAGGGCCGCACGGTGAGCCCCGAGGTGCTCGCCGCGATCCGGGCGCAGTACGGGCTGGACGATCCCTTCCTGCTGCGCTTCTGGCACTGGTTCGTGGCGGCGCTCCAGGGCGACTTCGGGCGCTCGCTGCTCACGCAGCAGGACGTCGGGACGCTCGTGGCCTCCCGGCTCCCGACCACCCTGTTCCTCGCCGCCTTCGCCGCAGTGCTCATCATCGTCCTGGGCGTGGGGCTGGGCGTGCTCGCCGCCACTCGCTCCGGGGTGTTCGAGAAGCTCGTCGTGTTCGGATCCAATCTCGGATTCGCCGTGCCGACCTTCTTCGCGGCGGTGATCCTGATGTTCGTCTTCGCATCGAATCTCGGCTGGTTCCCGGTGTCGGGCTCCGGCGAGGGTTTCGCCGACCGCCTCTGGCACCTCACGCTCCCGGCCTTCGCGCTCGCCTTCCCCGGCATCGCCGTGGTCGCCCGCATCACCCGCACCGCCGTCCGCGAAGAACAGGGATCGGAGCACGTGGTGATGGCGATCGCGCGCGGCGTGCCCCAGCGGCTGGTGCTGTGGCGGCACACGATCCGCAACTCGATGCTGCCGGTCAGCACCGTGCTGGGCACGCAGATCGCGGGTCTCCTTGCGAGCGCCTTCGTCATCGAGTACGCCTTCACGCTCGACGGCATCGGCTCGCTCCTCGTCAACTCCGTCCAGAAGAAGGACTTCGCCGTGGTGCAGGCCATCGCGCTCATCATGGTCCTCGCCTTCGGCCTGATCAACCTCGTCGTCGACCTGCTCTACGCGGTCATCGACCCCCGCGTACGACTGAGCAAGGGAGTTGCGGCACGATGACCCCGCAGAAGCTCACCAGGAAGCCGGACACCGCCACCGCCGCCCAGGACACCGTCGCGGTCCAGCTGCTGCGCAAGCACCGCCGCGACGCGCCCCTCTCGGGCTGGCGGCTGCTCGTGAAGCGGCTCGGCCCCGTCGGCATCGTCAGCGCCGCCGTGATCGCCGTCGTCGTGCTCATGGCCGTGCTCGCCCCCGTGATCGCGCCCTACGACCCCTACGAAGGAGCCGTCACGGGCCGCCACGAGATGTCGAGCCTCGCGCACCTCATGGGCACAGACCAGTCCGGACGCGACATCTTCTCGCGCATCGTGTGGGGAGCGCGCACCAGCCTGCTCGGCCCGCTGATCGTGATCGTGATCACCGCGGTGCTCGCCACGGTGCTCGCGCTCACCGCGGTGTGGTTCGGCGGCAAGGTCGACGCGCTCATCAGCCGCGTGCTCGACATCCTCTTCGCATTCCCCAATATGCTCCTCGCGATCCTCGCCGTCGCCATCTTCGGCCCGTCGCTCCTGACCGCCTCGATCGCGCTCGCGATCGGTTTCACGCCGTACTCGGCCCGGGTGATCCGCTCGGTCGCGCTGCGCGAGCGCAACCTCCCCTACGTCGCCTCCGCGCAGCTGCAGGGCATCTCCGGGTTCCTCATCACGGCACGGCACATCCTCCCCAACGTCCGCACGCAGATCCTCACCGGCATGACCATCAACTTCGGCTACGCCATGATCGAGCTCGCGGCCCTCTCGTTCCTCGGCCTGGGCGTGCAGCCGCCCGCCCCGGACTGGGGACTGATGGTCTCGAACGGCCAGGCCTCGCTGCAGCAGGGCTACTGGGAGCAGAGCGTCTTCGCCGGCCTCATGATCGTCATCACCGTCGCGGCCTTCGGCTACGTGGGCGAGCAGCTCGGCGGCCGGCGCGCCGCAGGAAGGACCCGCTGATGCTCCAGGTCGAGAACCTCGTGCTCACCGTCGTCGACCCCGACACCGGAGCGCGGACCGAGATCCTGCACGGCAACTCCTTCGCACTCGCCCAGGGCGAGGCGCTCGGGCTCGTCGGCGAATCGGGATCCGGCAAGTCGATGACGCTCAAGTGCATCCTCGGCATCGAGCCCGCCGGGGCGAAGGTCGAGGGCCGGATCGTGCTCGACGGCACCGAGCTGCTCTCCGCCCGCGGCGAGCAGCTGCGCCGGGTCCGCGCCGAGCAGCTCGCGCTCATCGCGCAGAACCCCCACGGCGCCCTCAACCCCGTGCTTCCCGTCGGCCGCTTCCTGGTCGAGGGGATGAGCGACGCGCGGTCCCTGGGCCGTGCCGAGGCGGAGCGTCGGGCGGCGGAGCTGCTGCGACAGGTCGGGATCACGGACACCGAGCGGGTGCTCGCCTCGTATCCGCACCAGCTCTCGGGCGGCATGCTCCAGCGCGTCGTGATCGCGGGAGCCATCTCGGGCGAGCCGCGGCTGCTCCTCGCGGATGAGCCCACGACCGCGCTCGACGTGACGACCCAGGCCGAGGTCGTCGCCATCCTCGACGAGATGCGCCGCGAGCACGGGCTCTCGATGATCTTCGTCACCCACGACCTCGACCTCGCCGCGGCCGTGTGCGACCGGCTCGCGGTCATGAAGGACGGGGAGATCCTCGAGGTGGGCACGCCCGAGGAGATCCGGGACCGCCCGCGCACCGAGTACGCGCGGGCACTCATGGCGGCACGCCCGCTGCTCTACCCCGCCGGTCACGCACCCGCGGGCCTTCCGGACGCCCCGGAGTCCGGAAGGGACGCCGCCCCGCGACCGCAGCACCCCGAGGAGGCCGAGGCATGAGCCAGACACCGATCATCGAGGTCGAGCGCCTCGACCGCACCTTCCACCTCGGACGGAAGGCGAGCGTGCACGCACTCGACGACGTCTCCTGCGAGCTGGGCGCCGGCCGGTGCCTCGCGGTGGTCGGCGAGTCCGGCTCGGGCAAGTCGACGCTCGCCCGGGTGATCGTCGGCCTCGAATCCGCCGACTCGGGCACCGTGCGCATCGCCGGCGCCGAGGTGCGGCCCACCACCGCGCGGCGCGAACTGCGACGGCGGGCGAAGCTGGTGCAGATGGTGTTCCAGGACCCGCAGGGCTCCCTCAACCGTTCCCTGCCGGTCTCGGCGACGATCGACGAGATGCTGCGAGCCCACCGGCCCGAGCTCGATCGCGCCGCGCGCCGCGCCCGGGTCCTCGAGCTCTTCGCCGAGGTGGGGCTGAACGAGCGCCACGCCGACGCGAAGCCGGCGGCGCTCTCCGGCGGGCAGAAGCAGCGCGTGGCCATCGCCCGTGCGCTCGCCGCGGAGCCGCGGATCATCGTGCTCGACGAGGCCGTCTCGGCGCTCGACGTGTCGGTGCAGTCGCAGGTGCTCGATCTGCTCAAGCGCCTGCGCCGGGAGCACGGGCTCTCCTACCTCTTCATCACCCACGACCTGTCGGTGGTGCGCGACATCGCGGACGATGTCGTGGTGATGCGGAGCGGCCGGATCATCGAGCGGGGCACCGTCGACGAGGTCCTCGACTCGCCGCGTGAGCCCTACACGCGCCTGCTCATCGCCTCGGCTCCGCGGCCGGGGTGGAAGCCCAGACGGGGGCTGCGAGACGCGCTCCTGGGATCCGGGGCCTGATCCGCCCCGCACGCTCTCCATCCGCCCGGCCGGCGGTCGCACCGCGACCGGCGTCCCGTATCCGTCACGCATCCGCGTCGCGACCGAAAGCCAGAGGAATGACCGAACACACCGAACGCCTCCACCTCGCCGTCAGCGGCGCCAGCCACCGCGAGCGCGGCGTGCGCCGCGGGACCCTGCTCGCCGCCACTCTCCCCGCCGCGTACACCCGGTACGCGGAGCTGTTCCGCCTGCTCGGCGTTGACGAGGCCGCGGAGCGGGACGGCGTCGCCCGCGTCGCCGAGACGCTGGGCTCGTGGCGGCCGCGCGTGCTGGAGGAGCTGGAGGGGGTCGCCGAGGGCGCCGGCATCGAAGCGGAGCAGGTGATCGCGCTCAACGCGCGCACCGAGATCATCGCTCTGGGCGCTCGCGGCTCGCACGAGTGCTCGACGGTCACGGCGTGGCTCGGCGGGCGGCCGCTCGGGGTGCAGACCTGGGACTGGCACATCGAGCTCGACGAGTTCTGGCACACCCACGAGGTCGCCGGGCCCGGATACCGTCACGCCGGGCTCACCGAGCAGGGCATCCTGTCGAAGATCGGGGTCAACGAGCGCGGCCTCGCCCTCCACTTCAACATCCTCGGGCATCGTGACGACGCGCCCTCGGGCGTCCCGATGCACCTGCTGTCGAGCGTCGTGCTCTCCGAGTGCGCCTCGGTGTCCGAGGCGATCGACGTGATCGCCTCCGCGCCGATCTCCTCGTCCTCCGCCTTCACGATGCTCGACACGAGCCGCACGGTCTCGGTCGAGATGAGCCCGGCGGGCTTCGCCGTGATCGACGAGCTCGACGGCTCGGTGCAGCGCACCAACCACTTCCAGGCGGCGGAGCTGCTCGCCGGGCAGAAGAACGAGTCGTACGAGCCGGACTCGTCCGAGCGGCTCGCGCTCGTGCGCTCGCGCCTGGCCGGGGGCTCGCCGGCGAGCGGCGAGGAACTGGTGCGGCTGCTCGTCTCGGGTGAGGGCGAGGCGCCGCTGAGCTGCCGGGCCGATATGTCGAAGGGCTACGGCGAACGGTGGGCGACCCTCGCGACCGTGGTCAGCGATCCCGCGGCGCGGAGCATCCGCATCCTCGACGGCATGCCCACCGATGCCGAGACCGGCTCGTGGCGGGAGCTCACCGTCTGAGGCCCGTCTGAGGGCCCCGCGGGGTCCGGAGCCGGCCCCTCAGTCGGCGAAGCCCACCGCTCCCGTCGGAACCGTGCAGCAGCTCAGCACCTGCCCCTCCGGCACCGCGACCGCGGGCTCGCAGAGGTACTCCACCTCGCCGAAGTCGAGTTCTCGCGCGCACGTGCCGCAGGCGCCGCTGCGGCAGCCGGAGACCCAGCCCCGTCCGGCGGCCTCCGCGAGGTCCAGCAGGGTGCCTCGGCCGGGCGTCCAGCTCACGAGTTCGGCGCCGAAGCTCACCGGGTGCGGCCCGGCGGTCGACGGGGCGCGGAGCGGTGCCTGCCTGGCCGCCGCGGGCGAGAAGAACACCTCGTTGCGGATCTGCGGGCCCGGAACGCCCAGCTCGAGGAGCGCGCCGCGCACGGCGTCCACGAACGGCGGCGGCCCGCACAGGAAGGCGTCGAGCCGGGCGGGGTCCAGGCCGTCGAGCGCGTGCCGCAGCGCCTCGGCTCCGGGCCGTCCGCTCCTCGCCCCGAGCGCGCGCACGCTCGCAGCGTCCGGTTCGCGAGTCAGGAAGAGCTCGGCGCGTGCGCCGGGCACGGCCGCGACCGCCTCGCGCACCTCCGGCCACAGCGCGAGATCGGCGGCCTCGCGCGCCACGTGCAGCACCCGGATGCCGCGGCCCGCTCCGTCTGCCGGCGCCTTCCCGGTCTCCTCCGACCGCAGCGCGCGGAGCATCGCCGCGGTCGGGGTGATCCCCACCCCGGCCGAGATCAGCAGCAGATCGGAGTCCCGCACCGGATCGAGGGTCACCTCGCCGAAGGGGCCGGTGATCCCGATGCGGTCGCCGGCGGAAGCGAGCGCGTGGAGCTCACCCGACACCCGCCCGTGGCGCTTCACGCTGATCCTGAAGCGGCCCGGCTCGACCGCCGAGAGGGTGTAGCAGCGCCAGCCGGGCGCGGCGGCCCCCGGCAGGTGCATGCGCACGTGCTGACCAGGGAGCGCGCCGTCGACGATGCCGAGGGGATCCGCGAACCAGAAGCTCGTCACCGCGGGGCTCTCAGCCTCGATCGCCAGCAGCTCGGCGGCCCGGGGCCACTCGGGCAGCGCGTCGGGAAGCGGCGCCAACGTCTCCCCGAGCGGTTCGAGGGAGTCGCCGCAGGTGACGTCCCCCGCGCGCACGACGCGGGCGTAGACCCCGCAGAACAGGTGCCCGAAGCCGCTCGCGAGCAGCCCGGGCACGTTGAGGTCGGAGACGGCGCTGTCGGGCCCGATCGTGGTCGCCCGGCAGCGGTCGGTCGGCTGGACGATGTCGAGCACGGCGGTGCCGATCCGCACCCGCCGCCCGAGCAGCGCGAGCTCGCCCCAGGGTCCGAGACCCGAGACGTACAGGTTCCCTCGGAAGCGCCGGTGGTCGACCGGCTGGCCGGCGGCATCGGAGAGCGCCTCGACGGTGTCGAGGTTGATGATCGAGAGGTGCGCGTCCGGCCAGTCCCAGAGCCCCCGCTGCGCCCGCACGAGCCGCGGCTCGGGGAAGGCGGGAGTCGCGGGCGCACCGCCCCCCTCCGTCAGCGCGGAGCTCGAGGCACCCAGGCCGGCCGACCGGAGGGCCCCGGCGAGGAAGTCGTCTGCGCGGGCACGGTCGCGCTCGAAGCCCGCCGGGTCCAAGGCGAGCCGGATGCTGCGTCCGCCGTATCCGAGCTCCAGCTCGGCCGCCGCAGCATCCCCGTCGTCCGGCTCCGCTCCGTGCAGCGCGAGCTCGACGCGGGCGATCGCCTCGTGCCGAGCGAGATGGAAGTAGCTCTCGCGCGGATTCCAGCCGCCGGGCTGCTCCGGAGCGACCACTCCGTTCTCGATCGCGAGGAGCCGGTCACCGCGCAGGCCGCGCCCCGGTGACAGCGCTTCGCGGTTCGATTCGACGCCTCGCAAGCCCTTCACGGGGTAGCGCACGATGCGGCTCAGGCGGGCCATACGGGTCCTCTCGGCGGCGCAGCGGAACGCGCGTTCCGGCCCTCCGATGCTATCCAGCCGCCCGAGCCGCGGTCAAACGGCTGGCGCCGATCCCGCACGCGCCCCGATTCCGCTCGGACGGTGGCGCCGCGCGGGCGCCGATCCCGCTCGGGCTCCGACCCCGCTCAGCCGCCGAGCAGCTCCCGCACCCGGGGCATCACCTCGCGGCCGTAGAGCTCGATGCTCGCGAGCAGCTGCTCGTGCGGCATCGTGCCGTTCGCGTACTTCAGGTCGAAGCGGTCCGCGCCGAGCACGCGCACGGTGCGGGCGATGCGCTGCGCCACCGTCTCCGGCGAGCCGACATAGAGGGATCCGGCATCGGCCTCCCGCTCGAACTCGGCACGCGTGGTGCGCGGCCAGCCGCGCTCGGCGCCGATGCGGTTGCGGTTGTGCTCGAAGTGCGGCCACAACTGCTCGCGCGCCTCGGCGTCGGTGGCGGCGATGTGGCCGGGGGAGTGCACGCCGAGCGGCATCGGCTCTCGTCCGAGCTCTTGCTGCGCCTGCCGGTAGAGATCGGCGAAGGGCGCGAAGCGGGCCGGATCGCCGCCGATGATGGCGAGCATCATCGGGATCCCCACCTGCACGGTGCGCAGCACGGACTGGGGACTGCCGCCCACCCCGATCCAGGCGCGGACGCCGTCCGGCTGCTCCGTCTTCGGGTAGACCTCCTGCTCGACGAGCGGGCTGCGGTGGCGGCCCGACCAGGTGACCGGCCCTTCGCCGCGCAGCTTCGCGAACAGCTCGAGCTTTTCCGAGAAGAGCGTGTCGTAGTCGCTCAGCTCATAGCCGAAGAGGGGGAAGGACTCGGTGAAGGAACCGCGCCCGAGCACAGCCTCGGCGCGTCCGGAGCTGACGGCGTCGAGCGTGGCGAAGCGCTCATACACTCGCACCGGGTCGTCGCTGGAGAGCACGGTCACGCCGGTGCCGAGCAGGATCCGCTCCGTGCGGCCGGCGATGGCGGCGAGCGCGATCTCCGGGCTGCTCAGTGCGAAGTCGTCGCGGTGATGCTCGCCGAGGGTGATCGCGTCGACGCCGAGACGGTCTGCGAGCACCGCCTGCTCCACGACGTCCCGGATCACCTGCGCCGGGTGGACGGGATCGCCTGAGCGAGTGCGGGTGACGTCTCCGAAGGTGTCGAGACCGAGGATCAGCTGCTCGGGAGTCGCGCCGGCGACGGCGCGCAGCGGGGCGGGGGAAGGGCTCATGCGCCCCTCAACCACGCGTCGCGTCGCGCTATTCCGTGCGGGTCGAGGCGAGGAAGCCGACGACCGCCCCGGCGACGCCGAAGAGCGCAGGCCACAACCAGAACACGCCCAGGTCGATGAGCGCCGCCACGGCGGCCGCGAGCAGCAGCAGCTCGAAGAGTGCCTGAGCGTAGCGGTCGACGCGCAGCACGGGGCGCGGAGACAGGAAGAGCGCCCACAGCAGCACCGCGAGGACGAGCAGCACGAGCCCGGTGACGATCCCGGGGACCGGCAGGCGTCCCGCGAGGAAGCCCCAGACCGCGATCGACAGCACCGCGACGAGGTGGAACACTCCGCGGGCGAACTGCAGGATCGCGGTCGAGCGGCGGGGCTGTGCGTCGGAGGTGCTGGTCACCCGCCCATTCTACCCGGCCAGGCTTCCGGCCCTGGGCCGCCCGTCGCCCGCCTGCTCCGGCGTATACCTTTTTCGCGAGCGTGTACCTGAATTACCGTGCGTAAGGTACACGGCGGCGAGAAAGGTACACGCCGACGGGAACGAGGCGGTGCGCGCGGGGTGAGCGCGCACTGGGTCGGGCAGGTGGCGCTACGCACAGGCTGCGGTGCTCGGCGGTAGGGTGTGGGCGTGGAGGCTGAGCGGCAGGCAAGGGAGGCGTCGCCCGCGGAACGGGCGGGCACCGCCGCACGGGTGGGTGCGGGCGGCGTGCGCGCGATCCGGGTGCTCGACGCGCGCGGCGGCTTCGGGGCGCCCCGGCGCGTGGGCTGGCGTGACGGGGTCTTCGCACTGGATGGCCTCCCGCAGGCTGACGACCTCGACGGCTCCGGGCTGTGGTTGATCCCCGGACTCGTCGATGCGCATCTGCACGCCTCCTGGCACGCCTTCGGGGCTTCCGAGCGGGAGGAACTCGATGCGGCCCGCACTCGCGAACTGACGGCGGCGGGATTGCGCCGCACGCTGGCCGCCGGGTTCACCAGCGCGCGCGACGCCGGCGGGCTGGATCCGGCGGAGCTCTCCGGGATTCCCGAGACGGAGCGTCCTCGGATCCAGTGCGCGGTGACCCTGATCGATCGCACCGTGGCGGACGCCGCCGGCGGGATCGGCCGGGCGGTCGAGCAGGCGCTCGCCGCGGGCGCGCGGTGGGTGAAGCTCGTCGCCACGGGGGGAGTGGCGACGGCGGGCGGCTCCGGTCTCGACCCCGTGTTCACGGCCGCGGAGATGCGCGCGGCCGTGCGGCTGGCCGAGGGGGCGGGAGCCGGGGTGATGGTGCATGCCTGGGGCGGCGAGGCGATCGATGACGCCGTCGAGGCGGGCGCGATGAGCCTGGAGCACGGCATCTTCCTGACGGACGCGCAGGCGGAGCGGGCCGCCGAACGCGGCGTGACCCTTGTGCCCACCCTGCGCATCTATCGTCTCGTGCGGCGCATGATCGATCGCGGCGAGCTGCCGGCGACGTTGCGTGCGCGCCTGGACGAGGCGACCGGCGCCCACCCGCGGGCGGTGCAGCGAGCTCGTGATGCGGGCCTCTCGATCGCGCTCGGCACGGACTCCGGCACTCCGCAGCAGCACGGGAGCAATGCGCGGGAGTTCGACGCGCTGGTCTCGGCCGGGCTCACGCCGGGCGAGGCTCTGCTCGCGGCGACGCGCTCCGGAGCAGAACTGCTCGGTCGGGTCGCGATGCGCTCCGGAGCGCCCGCGCCGTCTCCCGCTTCTGCGGGCACGGTCGTCGACGGGGCGCCGGCCGACGCGGTGATCCTGCGCCGCGACCCGCGTCTTCCCGGTGCGCTCGCGGATCCGGACGCGATCGCCGCGGTGGTGCTCGCCGGCAGGGTGCTGGATCCTGCGGTGCTGCGCACCTGAGGGCCCGCGGCCGTGCCGGATGATCCGGCCTCACCGGAACACACGTGCGCCATGCCCCGAAGCGACGGGCATGGCGCACGTGGTCCTGCGTGCTACCGGGCGAAGTTGCCGCGGTAGTACTCGTAGATCCAGCCGCAGACGGCGATGGGCACGAGCGGCAGCGAGAAGAAGAAGAGCCAGTAGGTCCCCTGCAGGCAGACCCCGAGCACCACGAGGGCCGCGCCGCCCGCGAGCGTGAACGGCCACCAGCTGTGGGGCGGGAACTCCCCGATCTCGGGGTCGCCGTCGTCGATGTCGGAGTCAGGACGGTCTTCGACGAGCACGCCCCCCTGCTTGCGCTTCACCAGCATCAGGTAGATGGCGATGAGCGCAGCGAGCCCGCCCGAGAGCAGGATCGCCAGGGAGCCTGCCAGTTCGAGCGTCCCCTCCGCGGCGTAGTGCCACGCCGAGTAGAGCACGGAGACGACGATGAAGTATGCCGTGAGAAACCAGAAGATCACGATGGTGGGTTTCATGGCCCGAGGTCCTTTCGGTCGTTACCGCTGCGCGGGGGGCTCGGCGTCGTGCCTGTCGAGGGCTGCGAGCGCCTTCTCACGCTCACCGGCCTGCACGGGCGCGGGCTGCTCGACGCCGCTGACCTCGGGATGGTGGAGGTCGAACGCCGGCGACTCGGAGCGAATGCGCGGGATCGATGTGAAGTTGTGCCGCGGCGGCGGGCAGGAGGTGGCCCACTCCAGCGACCGGCCGGTGCCCCACGGGTCGTCGACCGTGACCTTCGGCGCACGTCGTGCCGTGACGTACACATTGACCAGGAAGGGGATCGTCGCCGCACCGAGGAGGATGGACCCCACCGTGGAGAGCTCGTTCATCCAGGTGACTCCGTCGCTCGGCAGGTAGGTGTAGTAGCGCCGCGGCATGCCGATCACGCCCATCCAGTGCTGCACGAGGAAGGTCATGTGGAAGCCGATGAAGAGGCTCCAGAAGTGGATCTTGCCGAGGCGCTCGTTGAGCATCTTGCCGGTCCACTTGGGCCACCAGAAGTAGAAGCCGGCGAACATCGCGAAGACGACGGTGCCGAAGATCGTGTAGTGGAAGTGCGCGACCACGAAGTACGTCTCGCTCAGGTGGAAGTCGAGGGCCGGCGAGGCCAGGAGCACGCCGGTGAGGCCGCCGAAGACGAAGGTGAGCAGGAAGCCGATGGCGAAGACGATGGGCGTCTCGAAGGTGATCGAGCCGCGCCACATCGTGCCCACCCAGTTGAAGATCTTCACGCCGGTCGGCACCGCGATGAGCATGGTCAGCAGGGCGAAGAACGGCAGCAGCACCGAGCCGGTGACGTACATGTGGTGCGCCCACACCGTCATCGAGAGCGCGCCGATGGAGATGGTGGCGTAGATCAGGGTCTTGTAGCCGAAGAGCGGCTTTCGGCTGAAGACGGGCACGACCTCGGAGATGATGCCGAAGAACGGCAGCGCGAGCACGTAGACCTCGGGGTGACCGAAGAACCAGAAGAGGTGCTGGAAGAGGATCGCGCCCCCCTCCCCGGCGAAGACCTGGGCGCCGAAGATGCGATCCGCGGCGAGCCCGAAGAAGGCGGCCGCGAGGATCGGGAAGATGAGGATGATGAGCACGGAGGTGATCATCGTGTTCCAGGTGAACACCGACATGCGCCACATCGTCATGCCGGGGGCGCGCATGGTGATGATGGTGGTGAGGAAGTTGACCCCGCCCATGATGGTGCCGAAGCCGCCGATCCCGAGCCCGAGGATCCACAGATTGCCTCCGATGCCGGGCGAGTACTCGGCCGAGGAGAGCGGCGGGTAGGCGAACCAGCCGAAGGACGCGGCGCCCTGGGGGGTGAGGAACGCGCCGACCGCGAGGAGGGAGCCGAAGGTGTAGAGCCAGAATGCGAAGGCGTTGAGCCGCGGGAAGGCCACGTCCGGCGCGCCGATCTGCAGCGGCATGAGCACGTTCGCGAAGCCCGAGAAGAGCGGCGTCGCGAACATCAGCAGCATGATGGTCGCGTGCATCGTGAACAGCTGGTTGTACTGATCCGGCGTCGACACCACCTCGAGCCCCGGCTGGAAGAGCTGGGCGCGGATCACCAGGGCCATCAGGCCGCCGATGAGGAAGTAGACGAACGAACTGATCAGATACATGTAGCCGATCACCTTGTGATCGGTGGAGGTGATCCACGAGACGATCACATTGCCCTTTTTCATGCTTTCCCTCATCTCACGGGCGAGAACGGACGGAGCCGATTCGAGGCTACGTCTGGGCAGTGAAGGGGCTGTGTCGGACGGTGCCTTTTGAGTACTGGGGGCGACTGGGGGAGTAGCCCGAGGAGGTGGACTAGGTAGTTTCGCTCAGACAACGGTGGTTCACCGGCGCGAGCGCGAATTGGTCTATTGCATTCCCTCTCAGTACGGTGGAAATCTAGACCACCTGCGCCGCCCGCGGCGTCCAGCCGCGCTCCCCCGAAGGGTCACCACCGTGCACGAGCCGAACCTCGCCAAGCCCCGCCTCGCCCTCGCCGCAGCCGCGCTCGCCGGCGCCCTCGCACTCAGCGCCTGCGCCTCCGCGCCGGCGGGCGTACCCGGCCCCGCCTCGGCAGGGGATCCGGTCGCCGGGGGCACCCTCACCCTCGGCCGGGTCGCCGCCGTCAACGATCTCGACCTCAATCAGCAGATCACCGCGAACAACGCCTTCGCGATCGACAAGATCTTCGAACCGCTCGTCGCCTTCGACGAGCGGGGCGAGATCGGTCCCTGGCTCGCCGAGTTCACCGAGAGCGAGGACGGGCTCGTCTACACCTTCACGCTGCGCGAGGGGCTGCAGTTCTCGGACGGCACCCCAGTCACCCCTGACGACGTGGTCTTCTCCCTGAACCGGCATCTCGAGCTCGGCGGCCCACTGCCGCTGACCGCGCCCATCGCGTCGATCGAGCCGAGCGGCGAGCGCGACGTCGTGATCACCCTCGACAGCCCCTACACCCCGTTCCTCTCCGAGCTCGCCGGCTTCTCGAACGGCATCTTCCCCGCCGACTTCGGCGGCAGGAGCGAGGAGGCGTTCTTCGCGGACCCCGTGGGCACCGGACCCTTCGTCGTCGACGAGTGGGACCCGAACGGCGACATCTCCTTCGTGCGCAACGAGCACTACTGGCAGGAGGGCAAGCCCTACCTCGATCGTCTCGTCTACAAGTTCGTCGCCGACGACACGCAGCTCCGGCAGCAGCTCGCGGCCGGCCAGCTCGACGCGATCGACACGGTGCCCGCGGCGAACGCGGCCGAGGTGGACCAGGCCGCGAACACGGTGCTCTCGCAGACCGCGGGCTGGTCGACCGAGCAGATCTTCTTCAACACCCAGCGCGAGGAATTCGCCGACCGGCACGTGCGCCGCGCGATCGCGCACGCGCTCGACCGCGACGGCATCACCGCGGCGACCACCTTCGGCACGGCCGAGACCGCCAACGCGCTGCTTCCGCCGACCATCCAGTACTCCGCGAACGACACTGTCGAGGCACTCGGCTTCGACGTCGGCGCCGCGAAGGCCGAGCTGGCTCGGTCGGCCTATCCCGACGGCTTCGAGGTCACGCTGCTCCTCGCGAGCGGCAATTCCCAGCGCGCTCAGATCGCCCAGATCGTGCAGGAGTCGCTCGCCGCGATCGGCATCACGGTGAAGATCGAGACGCTCGACATCGCGGTCTTCCGCGAGCGCTTCTTCGACTACGACTTTGACTTCATGCTCAACAGCGGTCAGTCCGACGCGCCCGATCCCGACGGCTTCATCACCTTCCAGGCCGACCCCGAGGGCTTCAGCAAGTCCTACTGGACCCACTTCACCGACGACCGCGTCACCGAGCTGATGCGCGCGGGCCGGACCACCCCGGACGGGCCCGAGCGCGAGCGGATCTACGCGGAGATCCAGCAGATCCTCGCAGACGAGGTGCCGTACGTCCCCCTCTTCTTTCCCGCGAACCTGAAGGCGACGAGTGACCGCGTCCACGGCTTCACGGTGCTGCCCAACTCGAGCATTCGCCTGCAGGACGCCTGGGTGGAGGCGGAGTAGCGACTCCGCCGGGAGGGGGATCCCGCTCCCGGCTCTCCCTATCCTGGAGGGGAGCGAGCGGGAGCGAGGTGCGATGAGGAGAGCAGTGCGCGCGGCCGGGCGGCTGCTCGCCCGCGTCGTGCCGGTGATGCTCGGCGTGGTCGTCGCGGTCTTCCTGCTGCTGCGCCTCGTGCCCGGCGACCCCGCTGCGATGATCCTCGGCGAGCGCGCCACCCCCGAGTCCATCGCCGAGCTGCGCCACCGCCTCGGTCTCGACCTGCCCCTGTGGCAGCAGTTCGCCGACTTCGCGGTGCAGCTCGTCACTCGCTTCGACACCGGTGACTCGCTCGTCACCGGTCAGCCGGCGCGCGAGCTGATCCTCGCCACAGCGCCGGTCAGCCTGGGCATCGTGGGCCTCTCCGTGCTGTTCGCGATCCTGATCGCGGTGCCGCTCGCGCTCGCGGCCGCGCTCGGCAAGGACGGCTGGGCGGATCATCTCGTGCGCATCCTCCCAGCTGTCGGCCTCGGGATGCCGCTGTTCTGGATCGGCCTGCTGCTCATCATCGTGTTCGCGGTGCAGTTGCGCTGGTTCCCCGTGGGAGGCGTGGGCTCGGGACCGGGCGAGCCGCTGCGCAGCCTGATCCTTCCCGCGCTGGCGGTGGCGCTCGGCCTCGCGCCCCCGCTGATCCGCTCGCTGCGGTCGCAGCTGCTGGAGGTGCTCGACGCCGACTTCGTGACGACGCTGCGCGCGGCCCGCATTCCCGAACGCCGCGTGCTCGGGCGGCACGTGCTGCGCGCGGCGGCCCTGCCGACGCTCACGCTGCTGAGCGTGAACGCCGCCTATCTGATCGGCGGCACCCTCGTCGTCGAGAAGGTGTTCGGCATCGGGGGACTCGGCACGCTGCTCTTCCAGTCGATCGGAAGCCGGGACTTCCCCGTGGTGCAGGGGGTGGCGCTCTTCTGCGCGGTGCTCGTCGTGCTCGTCACGACACTCGCCGGGGTGCTCGCGACGCTGCTCGATCCGCGACTGCGGACGGGAGGCGGGCGATGACGCCGCGGGACCGGGTCGGGGACGCGGACCGAGACGGGGATCGGACGCGGGATCGGGACCGCTTCCGTCCGGGCCCGGCGCTGTGGGCCGGTGGCCTCCTGTTCGCGCTGATCCTGCTGGCCGCGATCCTCGCCCCCGTGCTCGCCCCCGACGACCCCGCCGCGCAGGACCTCACCGGCGGCCTGCTGCCCCCGTCGGCCGAGCACTGGTTCGGCACCGATCAGCTCGGCCGGGACGTGCTCTCGCGGATGCTCTTCGCGGCCCGCACCGATCTGCGCCTCGCGGTGCTCGCCGCGCTCGCCCCCTTCGTCATCGGCGTGGCGGTGGGTCTCGTCTCGGGGTACTTCGGCGGTGCCGTCGACTGGGCGGCGTCGCGCCTCACCGACACCGTCATCGCCTTCCCCTTCTACGTGATCGTGATCGCGATCGTGTTCGCCGTGGGGGCGGGGGAGGGCGGCATCGTGGTCGCCTTCGCCCTGGTCGGCTGGGTGGGCTACGCGCGGGTCCTGCGGGCGGCTGGGTGGGCTACGCGCGGGTCCTGCGGGCGATGACGGCGTCGCTGCGGGACGCGGGCTGGGTGCAGGCGGCGCGGGGCGGCGGGCTGTCGCACGCGCGCGTGCTGCTGCGGCACCTGCTGCCCAATGTGCTGCCGCAGGCGGTCGTGCTGCTCGCGACGGAGATCGTGCTGATCATGGTCGCGATCGTCACCCTCGGCTACCTGGGGCTCGGGATCCAGCCGCCGACGCCCGACTGGGGCACCATGATCGCCGACGGGCAGCAGTTCGTCACGACGCAGTGGTGGCTTTCCGCCTTCCCCGGCTTCGCGGTCGTGCTGACCGGGATCGCACTGTCGCTGCTGGGCGACGGGGTGGGCGACGTCCTGCGCGCGGACGCTCGGGGGGTTCCGCGTCGCGGCCGGCGCCGAGGGCGGATCGCGCGCGCCTCGCGGGCCGGGCGGCCCCGCCGGGCGGACGGCGACCCGGGCACGATTGCGGCGGGCGCGGTCGCCGTGCGCGAGCTGCGCATCGAGAGCGACACGGGATCGGCGCTGGTCGAGGGGCTGTCGTTCTCGGTGGAGCCGGGTGGAGCGCTCGGGATCGTGGGCGGGTCGGGGTCGGGCAAGAGCCTGACCCTGCGGGCGCTGCTCGGCATGCTTCCGCGGGGAACCCGCGTGGCGGGGGGCGAGCTGCGGGTGGGCGGCCGGGTGGGCATGGTGTTCCAGGATCCGCTCACCGCGCTCGACCCGCTGAGCCGCGTGGGCGTGCAGCTGCGCGAAGCGGTCGAGGCGGCGGGCGTTCCGCGCGGGCGGGCTGCCGAACGGGTGCACGAGCTGCTGCGGCAGGTCGAGCTGCCCGACGCCGAGCGGATGGCGCGCTCGTACCCGCACGAGCTCTCGGGCGGGCAGCGACAGCGGCTCGTGATCGCGATGGCGCTCGCGGGCGATCCCGCCGTGCTGCTCTGCGACGAGCCGACGACCGCGCTCGACGTCACCGTGCAGCGGCAGGTGCTCCGACTGCTGCGCCGCCTCCGGCGGGAACACGGCCTGACGCTGGTGTTCGTGAGCCACGACCTCGCCGTGGTCGCCGAGGTGTGCGAGCGCATCGTCGTGATGCGCTCGGGGAGCATGATCGAATCGGGGTCGATCGAGGAGGTGCTGGGGAGTCCGCGGGACGCCTATACCCGCTCCCTGATCGCGGCGGTGCCGCGGCTGCCGGGGCGCGGCGACGATTCCGCTCGGCGGCGCGGCGCGGCCCCCGGAGCGCAGCTCGATCCCGCACCCGCGGGAGCGCGGGATCCCGGCGCCACCGCGCCCACCGCTCCCGGCGGGCCCGGGCCGTCCCCGGACCCGGCGCCGCTGCTCGAGGTGCGCGAGGCGACCGTGCGCTACGGCGGCTTCACCGCCGTGGATGGGGTCTCCTTCGTCCTCGGGCGGGGCGGCGCGCTCGGCGTCGTCGGGGAGTCCGGCTCGGGAAAGACGAGCCTCGCGCGCTGCCTCGCCGGGCAGCTGCGGCTCTCCGGAGGAGAGATCGTCTTCGACGGCGCGCCGCTGCCGGCGAAGCGCCCGCGCGAGCTCGCCCGGCTGATCCAGCTCGTGCCTCAGGATCCCGCGTCCTCCCTCGACCCGCGCATGACGGTGGGACAGACGCTCGGCGAGCTGCTGCGTGCGCACCGGCTCGTGCCCCGGTCACGGGTGCGGGCCCGCGTCGCGGAGCTGCTCGAGGGGGTGCGCCTCGATCCGGCGCTCGCGCGCTTCCGGCCGCACCGGCTCTCGGGAGGGCAGCGGCAGCGCGTGGCGCTGGCCCGCGCGCTCGCGGTCGAACCGGAGGTGCTCGTGGCTGACGAGCCGACGAGCGCGCTCGACGTCTCGGTGCAGGCGAGCGTGATCGAGCTGCTCCGGGAGCTGCGGCGGGAGACCGGTGTGGCGCTGGTGCTCGTATCGCACGATCTGGGCGTGGTCCACGAGCTGTGCGACGAGGTGCTCGTGATGCGCGGCGGCGGAGTCGTCGAACGCGGCGGCCGCGGCTTCTTCTCCGCCCCCGAGAGCCGGTACGGCCGCGAGCTGCTGGATGCCGTGCCGGTGCTGCCGCTCGGCTCTTCCCCGCTTGCGTGAGTGTCGTGGGGCATTGATACCCTCGCAGTAAGGCTTAGTGGCGAAAGGAGGGGCGGCATGGACGGGCTCTTCAGCTGGTTCGAACGTCTGCTCGACGGCTCGCTCTTCGCCGGGGGCATCTTCCTCATCATCGGGATCGTGGGCGGCGTGCTGCTGCTCGTCTCGCTGCTGCTCGACGGCATCTTCGAGGCCTTCGACTTCGGCGACGGGCCGCTGAGCCTCACCACCATCGCCGCCTTCACGGCGATCTTCGGCTTCACCGCCTTCGCGAGCGTCGGAGCCGGCATGCCCACCCCGCTCGCCGCCGTCCTCGGCGCGCTCGCGGGGCTCGTGGGCGGTGCCGCGGCGTGGTGGCTGTCGCGCCTGATCCGCAGCGCCGAGTCGAGTACCGCGGTGAGCGGCGGCGATCTCGTGGGCGCCGAGGCCGTCGTCGTGCTCGCGATCCCCGCCGGCGGTCTGGGCGAGGTGGCGCTCACGCGGCACGGGGAGCGCATTTCGCTGTCGGCGACGTCGGAACTGCCGGTCGCCCGGGGCAGCGCCGTGCGGGTGCTGCAGATCGTCTCGTCGACCTCGGTGCGCGTGGAACCGCTGAGCGCCGCACCGCCGCCCGAGGACGGCGGCGGCCCCGGCTCCGGTTCCCGCCGCGACCCGTCCGCCCGGGGCTGACCGGCCCATCACGACCCAGCCCTTCCACTGAACGGAGACTGAATGTTCCTCGCAAGCCCGGCGATCGTCGGCATCTTCGGTGCGGTCATCGCACTCGTGCTGGTGGCGCTCGTCATCATCAAGCGGTACAAGATCGCGAAACCCGACGAGGCGATCATCGTCACCGGCGGCAAGGGCAAGGAGGTGGTCGACGCCGCGGGCAACAAGACCCGAGACCTCTCGGGACAGAAGGTCGTCACCGGCGGCGGCGTGTTCGTGCTGCCCTTCGTGCAGAAGTCCTTCACCATCTCGCTGCGTTCGCGCCGCCTCTCGATCACGACCGAGGCGCAGACCACCGACGGCATCACGATCCAGGCGCAGGCCGTCGCCGTGGTGAAGGTCGGCGGCACGCAGGAGATGATCCGCGCCGCCGCACAGCGATTCCTCTCCAACTCCGACGAGATCGACGAATCGACGCAGGAGGTGCTGTCCGGCTCGCTGCGCTCGATCATCGGCGGCCTCACGGTGCTGCAGATCATCCGCGACCGCGCCGTGGTGGCGCAGAGCGTGCTGGAGGCCGCCGAGGAGGCTCTGACCAAGCAGGGTCTCGTGGTCGACACGCTGCAGATCCAGGAGATCCGCGACGGCGCCGACTACATCGCCAACATCGGACGCCCCGAGGCCGCGAAGGTCCGCCAGGCGGCCGACATCGCGGAGACGAACGCCTACCAGGCCTCGCAGGAGGCGAAGATCGCCGCCGAGCAGGTGCTCGTCGACCGCAATCGCGAGCTGAAGCTGCGACAGGCGGCCGTGCAGGTCGAGACGGACAAGGCGACCGCGCAGGCATCGGCGGCGGAGCCGCTCGAGCAGGCCATCCAGCAGCAGGCCATCGTCGAGCAGCAGCGCATCACCGCTCAGAAGGGCGTCGCGCTGCGCACCGAGCAGCTCAACGCGGATGTCCGCGCCGTGGCCGAGGCCGAGGCGTACCGGGTCGAGGCGCTGGCGAAGGCCGAGGCCGCCGCATCGGTCTCCGCGGCCGAGGGGCGCGCGCAGGCGATCGAGCGCGAGGGCCTTGCGAACCGAGCGGCACGCATCGCGGCCTCCGAGGCACTGGAGGCCGAGGGCCGTGCGGAGGCGGCGGCGCTGGAGGCGAAGGGCACCGCGGAGGCCGCGGCCATCGACGCCCGCGCACGCGCGCTGGAGACGCAGTCGCAGGCGGTCCTGGCGCAGGAACTCATCCACCTGCTCCCGGAGATCGCGGGCAAGTACGCCGATGCCATCGGCGCCATCGACAACATGACGGTGGTCTCCGCCGACGGCACTTCCAAGGTGGCGGGCGAGGCGATGGGCAACATCAAGGGCATGCTCGAGATGGCGAAGGACACCGTGGGAGTGGACCTCGTCGGACTGCTGAACGGCGCTGTCACGGGCGGCGTCGCCGGTGGCGCTGCCGGCCGGGCCGCTGCCGCGGGCGCCGACCGCGGGGTGTCGTCGCGCCGTGACCGTCAGGCCGCCGGTGCTTCCCCCGATCCGGAGCCCGCTGCGCGGTTCGCCACGGCGGGCGAGGGGCTCGCCGAGTCCGCGTCCCGGGCTGCCGAATCCGCGGCGGAGGCGGCCTCGCTCGCGGCCGACGCCGCCGAGGACGCGGTGGGGCGCGCGAGCGACGGGACCGACGCTCTCGGCGGCTCGGCACCGCGCAAGGCAGAATAGTCTCATGCACACCCCCCGCTCGGTCACGGAGGAGGTCGAGTCGGTGCTCGGCCCGGCCCCTCCGGGCTACGATCAGGCGGAGATGGTGGTGCTGCGCTTCCGGCGGCACGGACATCGGCTCGTGCCGCCGGTCATCGCCCTGGGGGTGATCGCCGCCGCAGCCGGCTACTGGGTCGGAGCGCTGCCCGAGGCCTGGATGAATGTGCTCGCAGGCGTCGGCGCCGCGGTGCTCGCCCTCGTGCTCGGCGTGCTGCCGGTGCTCGGGTGGCTGGCGCGCCGGACGACGGTCACCACGCGCCGCGTCATCCTGCGCAGGGGCCTCTTCGCGCATCACCGGACGGAGCTCGGGGTCGGGCGCGTGCGCGAGGTGTGCACACGACGCGGGCCGTTGCAGCGCCTGCGCGGCTCGGGCGACATCGAACTGCTGCACGGCACGGAGAGCCTGCGCCTCGACGACGTGCCGGGCGTCGCGCACATCGCCGATGCGCTGCGCGAGCTGGTCGAGCGCAACTACGCGCACGCGACGCGGGTGCAGCAGCGCCTCGGCGTGCACCCCGGCGGGCCTCCGATGCCCGAGGCAGGCCTGCTCGCGAGCGCGGGCCGCGGCTCGGACCCTGCGCCGCAGGGCCGCGTCGGCCGGTGGCGGCGACCCTGATCCTGATCCGCCTCAGCTGGTGCGGGCGATGAGTTCGTCGATGAGGCGGCCGGCCAGCGTCACCAGGCGCTCGATCTCGTTCTCGTCGCGGTCGACCCAGCGGCACTGAGGGTCGCCCACCGGCACGAAGTTCTCGTGCCGTTCCCACACCACGAGCGTGCGTTCGGCGCCGAGGACGTACTGCTGCCACCAGATCTGACGCAGGTAGTGCCGCGGGATCGAGCGCCACTCCTTGTTGGTGGTCTTGATCTCCGCGAGTTCGACGGAGCCCCCCTCCCGCTGGGACAGGCCGTCGGGCGTCGCCAGGTGCCGCAGATCGAACTCCGCGTGGAAGAGGGCCTGGCTCGGCGCGATTCCGTGCTCGCGGAGCACCCACGAGGCGATCTCGGGCTCGCGTGCCTTGCCGTGCTCGGTGTACGCGTTGCCGGTGAAGCGGCTCCCGTGGAGCTTCTGGTGGGCCATGGCCTCGATGGAGCGCGGCGAAGACAGCTTGGCCACATCGGTGGCGGTGATTCCCCGGGCGCGAGCGCGCAGCCAGGCGATCCGGTCGCTGCCGTCGGTCACCATCCGGCTGAGATAGCTGGAGATCGCTTCGGACACCCCTCAAGTCTCCCACGTGCTCGCAGGCGCGGCGGTCAGGGCCCGCGGGTCGTGTCCATACTGCCGCCCCCTGCGCGCTGAACGCGCGGCCGCGGCGCGCGATGGAGGCTCGCCCGGCGTGCACGGGGCGGGGCCGGGACTCACCGATTGATTTGGAATGAAATCTGAAGATTGCAGTGTGTCCGCGGTCTCCATCAGCAGTGCATCGGGCGGAAGCGGCAGTGAATTTCCTGGGAGTTTGACAGGGTGATGTGGTGTTGCTCGTGGGCGGCCTGCCTCCCAGACCCGCATGAAATCAAGGATCTCGAGGCCTCCAGGGTCCCCGGACGCCGCCTCGGGGGCCCGCGGTGCACGCCGGACTGCGCGGAGAAGGGTTGGGGTGGGGAGTCGCGGAGGGATATGCTCGGCCACGAAAGCGCCAGGGGATCGACTCGTGATGAGACGTCGTCGGGGTAGTCCGCGGCAGGCCTGGGAACCCGCCAGCGGTGGTGCTTTCGCGAACGGCCCGGGACCGTAATGAAGGAGTAGTGTCCAGCACATGGATTCACAGGCACTCAAGCGCGCGGACGGCGGCAAGATCCGCGCACTCGTCGTCGATGACGAGGAATCGATCACGCAGCTCGTGGCGATGGCGCTCCGTTACGAGGGCTGGGAAGTCGAGACGGCGGCCAGTGGCACGGAGGCGCTCGACAAGGTCAAGTCCTTCGATCCCGATGTGGCGGTCTTCGACATCATGCTGCCGGATCTCGACGGCATGCAGCTGCTCGCGAAGCTGCGCGGCAACGGCGACATGGTGCCGGTGCTGTTCCTCACGGCGCTCGACTCGGTGGAGGATCGCGTCAATGGGCTCACGGCGGGCGGCGATGACTACGTGGTGAAGCCGTTCAGCCTGGAAGAGCTCATCGCCCGTCTGCGCGGCCTCGTCCGCCGCTCGCAGCTGGCGCTCGCTCAGCAGCCCGATCCCGTGCTCCGCGTCGGAGACCTCACCCTCAACGAGGACAGCTACGAGGTCGAGCGCGGCGGCGATCCGATCGTCGTCACCAACACCGAGTTCGAGCTGCTGCGCTACCTGATGCGCAATCCGAACCGGGTGCTGTCGAAGGCGCAGATCCTGGACCGTGTCTGGGCTTACGACTTCAGCGGCAAGTCGACCGTCGTCGAGCTCTACATCTCTTACCTGCGGAAGAAGATCGACTCGGGTCGCGAGCCGATGCTCCACACCGTGCGCGGCGCGGGTTACATGCTCAAGCCCGCGGGCTGAGCGGTTCCGCCACGAGGGGGCTTCGGTGCGCGTGCGCCGGAGCCCCCTCGTGTGTGATACAGTGATCCCTGGCCAAAGACCGCCGGTACGGATCCGTCAGGATCCCGGAACGCCTGCTCAGCAGGGACCAGCGCAGGTGCAGAACTCCTTGAGTGGGGATCACGATCCCGAACTCTCTGAAGCTCCGTGCGTGCGCGCCGGGGCTTTTTTCGTCGCCGGGGTCACCCGGCGGGGAGTCCCCGAGCGGCGCGGCCCCCGAGCGGCATCCGCCGCGCGGGTACGACAAGTTAGGGAGCGCCATGGCTACGAAGGACGCTACGGTCGCCGAACTTCAGCGCAGGTTTGAAGAGTCGGACGCCGTTCTGCTGACTGAGTACCGCGGTCTCACGGTTGCCGAGCTGCGGGATCTCCGCAACAGCATCCGCGAGCACGCGACGTACGCCGTGGCGAAGAACACGCTGACCAAGATTGCGGCCAACAACGCCGGGATCACCGCATTCGATGACGAGCTCGCCGGTCCCTCGGCGCTCGCCTTCGTGCACGGTGACACCGTCGCGGTCGCCAAGGCTCTGCGTGACTTCGCCAAGGCACACCCTCATCTGGTGGTGAAGGCGGGCTACTTCGATGGCAACGCCCTTTCCGCCGCTGAGGTGGGCAAGCTTGCCGATCTCGAGAGCCGCGAGGTGCTGCTGGCCAAGGCCGCCGGCGCCATGCAGGCTGCTCTGGTCGGCGCCGCGCAGCTCTTCAACGCACTGCCCGCCAAGGCCGCACGCGGCTTCGGCGCGCTGCAGGAGAAGCAGGACGCGTAAGGATCGGCTCTCGCCGTTCCGGTAGACGAAAACCCCGCTCGGACGCGCCGCGCCCGGGCACACACCAAGGAGAAACACAATGGCTAAGCTTTCCACCGAAGAGCTGCTCGAGCAGTTCAAGGAGCTCACCCTCATCGAGCTCTCCGAGTTCGTGAAGGCCTTCGAGGAGACCTTCGACGTCTCCGCCGCCGCCCCCGTCGCGGTCGCCGCTGCGCCCGCCGCCGGCGGCGCCGCTGAGGCCGTCGAGGAGAAGGACGAGTTCGACGTCGTTCTCGAGTCGGCCGGCGACAAGAAGATCCAGGTCATCAAGGTCGTGCGTGAGCTGACCGGCCTGGGCCTGGGCGAGGCGAAGGCCCTCGTCGAGGAGGCTCCCAAGAACGTGCTCGAGGGCGCGAAGAAGGAGGACGCCGAGGCGGCCAAGGCCAAGCTCGAGGAGGCCGGCGCGGGCGTCAAGCTCGCCTAAGGCACTCGGCTCCGCCGAATTCGGGGCGGGATCACCTCCGGGTGGTCCCGCCCTTTCGCGTGCCGGCGGCCGGGACCGCGCCGCTGCCGCCTGGGCCGTCGGCGCTCTGGCGGGCCGGGCGGGCGGCGCCGGCGACTCGCGGTGGCTGACTCCTGAGCAGACCGCCGCACGTGCGCTCTGGTCTTCGCCGTCCGGTTCTGGTACTGTGTCCCGGCTGCCTGTGCTCGGACCTTTCCGCGGGCGTGACCGCCCCGGGGGCGGCGGGCGTCTCTGTCGAGTGAGTGTCAGAGGTGCGGGTCATGATGACGGGCAGGACGAAAGGAACCTCGTGGCGCTTCTCTCACTCGCTCTTCGACACGCCAGGAAATACTGGGTGTTCGTAGCCGCTGTGCTCGTGCTGCAGCTCCTGTCGACGATCGCGGCGCTGTGGCTGCCCAGTCTGAACGCGCAGATCATCGACCAGGGCATCGCGAAGGGCGACACCGGCTTCATCTGGCGCACCGGCGGCTTCATGCTGATCGTTTCGCTCGGTCAGCTCGTCACCGCCGTCGCGGCCGTCTACTTCGGAGCGCGCACCGCGATGGGCGTGGGCCGTGATCTGCGGCGGGAGGTCTACCGGAAGGTCGATTCGCTGAGCACCCTCGAGGCGACGCGCTTCGGAGCCGGCACGCTCATCACCCGCGGCACCAATGACGTGCAGCAGATTCAGATGCTCGTGCTGATGACCCTCAACTTCATGGTGTCCGCGCCGATCATGGCGGTCGGCGGGATCATCATGGCGCTGCGCGAGGACGCGGGGATGTCGTGGCTGGTGTGGGCCTCGGTCGCCGTGCTCGCCGTGATCGTGAGCTTTCTCGTCTGGCTGCTGCTTCCGCTGTTCCGCACCATGCAGGAGCGCGTGGACGCGATCAACTCGGTGCTGCGCGAGCAGATCATGGGTATCCGCGTGGTGCGCGCCTTCGTGCGCGAGGCCTTCGAGACGGAGCGCTACGGAGCCGCCAATCGCGACATCACCGAGGTCTCGGTGAAGGTCGGCAACATCTTCGTGCTCATGTTCCCGGTGATCATGATGGTGCTGCACATCGCGACGGCGGCGGTGCTGTGGTTCGGCGGCCACCGGGTCGACGACGGACTGGTGGAGGTCGGATCCCTCACGGCGTTCCTGCAGTACCTGCTCCAGATCCTCATCGCGGTGATGATGGGCGTGTTCATGACGATGATGATCCCGCGCGCGGTGGTGTGCGCGGAGCGCATTCGAGAGCTCCTCGACACGCGTTCGACTCTCACCTTCCCCGAGACCGCCACCCGGGAGACCCCGTCCGCGGGCCGCGTGGAGTTCTCGGGGGTGACCTTCGGCTTCCCCGGCGCCGAGCAGCCGGTCATCACGGATGTCAGCTTCGTCGCCGAGCCGGGACGGACGACGGCGATCATCGGATCCACGGGCGCGGGCAAGACGGTCCTCCTCAACCTCATCCTGCGGCTCTACGATCCGCAGCGCGGTTCGATCACGATCGACGGCGTGCCCGTGGCCGATCTGACCCGGGAGCAGATGGCTCGGACGGTCAGCCTCGTGCCGCAGCGTCCCTATCTGTTCTCGGGCACGATCGCCTCCAATCTGCGTTTCGGCCGCGGCAACGCGAGCGACGAGGAACTCTGGGAGGCGCTGCGCATCGCGCAGGGGGACGACTTCGTGCGCGCAAAGGAGCACGCGCTCGACGAGCCCGTGTCGCAGGGCGGCACCAGCGTCTCGGGAGGACAGCGGCAGCGGCTCTCCATTGCGCGGGCGCTCGTCGCGCGACCACGCGTGTACCTGTTCGACGACTCCTTCTCGGCGCTCGACGTGGCCACGGACGCGCGGCTGCGCGCTGCGCTCCCCGAGGCGACGGCCGGGGCGACCACCATCATCGTCGCCCAGCGGGTGTCGACCATCACGGAGGCGGACCAGATCCTGGTCGTCGAGGGCGGCGAGATCGTCGGGCGCGGCACCCACGCGCAGCTGCTCGAGACGAGCCCGGTGTACCAGGAGATCGTCCGATCGCAGCTCGAAGAGGCGGAGGCGGCGTAATGGCTGGCACACGGAAGACGCGGACGGCTCAGGCGAAGGAGCAGACGGAGCAGTTCGAACTGCCCGAGGACTACCAGCCGGACAACGACGACTGGTTCGGCGGCCAGCCCGCGAAGAAGGCGAAGCATTTCTGGCCCGCAGCGAAGCGGCTCATCGGCCTGCTCGCCCCCGAGAAGTGGCTGTTCTCGCTCGTGGTGCTGCTGGTGGTCGGGTCTGTCGTGCTCACCGTCATCGCACCCAAGGTGCTCGGGCAGGCGATGGACGTCATCTTCAACGGGATCCTCGGCAAGCAGCTCCCCGCGGGGGTGCCGCTCGACCGGATCGTCGCGGAGGCGCGGGCGGAGGGGAACGCGCAGTTCGCGGACGTGCTCGAGGGAGCCCAGGTGGTGCCGGGCGAGGGCATCGACTTCGGCCTGCTCAGTCGGCTGATCCTGGCAGTGCTGGCCCTCTACCTCGTCGCGTCCTTCCTCATGTGGTTGCAGGGCTACCTGCTCAACCGGCTCGTCATGCGCATCGTCTACCAGCTGCGTGCCGACATCGAAGCCAAGATCAACCGGCTCCCGCTGAGCTACTTCGACGGGCGGCAGCGGGGCGACGTGCTCTCGCGGGTCACCAACGACGTCGACAACATCCAGCAGGCACTGCAACAGGCGTTCTCGCAGCTCGTGCAGTCCCTGCTCACCGTGATCGGCATCGCCGCGATGATGTTCGTCGTGTCCTGGCAGCTCGCGCTCATCGCGCTTATCGCCCTGCCGCTCTCGGGCATCATCGCGGGCGTGGTGGGCGTCCGGGCGCAGAAGCTGTTCGTCGCCCAGTGGAAGCACACGGGCGAGCTCAACGGGCACATCGAGGAGTCGTTCACCGGGCACGAGCTCGTGCGCATCTTCAATCGCGACACCGAGATGACCGCCGAGTTCGACCGCCGCAACGAGAGCCTCTTCGGCGCCTCGTACCGTGCGCAGGCGCTGTCCGGCACCATCATGCCCGCCATGCAGTTCGTGCAGTACCTCAGCTACGTGCTCATCGCGGTCGTCGGCGCCCTGCGCGTGACCGCCGGGCAGATGACCCTCGGCGATGTGACCGCGTTCATCCAGTACTCGCGCGAGTTCTCGCAGCCCATCGGCGAGATGGCGGGCATGGCGAATATGCTGCAGTCCGGCGTCGCCTCGGCGGAGCGCACCTTCGAACTGCTCGATGCCGAGGAGCAGCAGCCCGACGAGGCGTCCGAACGTCTGCCGGAGCGCAGCGAAGGGCACGTCGAGTTCCAGGACGTCTCCTTCAGCTACCTGCCCGATCAGCCGCTCATCGAGGGCCTCTCGCTCGAGGCGCGGCCCGGGCACACGATCGCGATCGTCGGGCCGACGGGGGCGGGCAAGACCACCCTCGTCAACCTCATCATGCGCTTCTACGAGCTCGACTCAGGCCGGATCCTGCTCGACGGCGTCGACATCACGCGGCTGTCGCGCGCCGAGCTGCGCGGTCAGGTGGGGATGGTGCTGCAGGATGCGTGGCTGTTCGACGGCACCATCCGGGAGAACATCCGCTACGGGCGGCTCGACGCCACCGATGAGGAAGTGGTCGCCGCCGCCGAGGCGACAATGGTCGACCGCTTCGTGCGGCTGCTGCCCGAGGGATACGACACGGTGATCTCCGAGAACGGCTCCTCGCTCTCCGCGGGCGAACGGCAGCTGCTCACGATCGCGCGGGCCTTCATCGCGAACCCCTCGCTGCTCATCCTCGACGAAGCGACCTCCTCGGTCGACACGCGCACCGAGGTCCTCGTGCAGCGGGCCATGCGGGCGCTGCGCGCCGACCGCACCTCCTTCGTCATCGCGCACCGGCTCTCCACGATCCGGGACGCGGACACGATCCTCATGATGGAGCACGGCCGGATCGTCGAGCAGGGCTCCCACGATCAGCTGCTGGCCGGCCGCGGCGCGTACTACGCGCTCTACCAGGCCCAGTTCGCGGGGGAGGACGCGGAGGAGCGCGCCGAGGCGCTGCTCGCGGAAGCACCGCCGACCGGCCCCGTCCCCGTCACCGCGGCCGACCCGCCCGTGGCGGTGCCGGGCGCTCCCTCGGCCACCGGCGGAGTGCCGCTCCCGGGCCCAGACGGCGGCTCGGCGGCCACGCCGGCGCGCCCCTCCGACGACCCGGGCGCGCCCGCGGAGGGCGACGGGATCCGCTAGACTGGTACGGCTCCCCACGTGGCGCTATCTCGGGAAACTCCCCCAGGGCAGAAATGCAGCAAGGGTACTCGGGCTCTGGCGGGTGCGTGGGGAGTCTTGCATCTCCCCCCCCCGCCCCGCCGCCCGTGCGTAGACTGGGGGCATGAGCACGCTGGGGAACGCCGCCGTGATCGGTTCGGGTCCCAACGGGCTCGCCGCCGCAGTGACGCTCGCGCGAGCCGGCGTTCCGGTGACGGTCTTCGAAGCCTCGGAGACGGCAGGTGGCGGAACCCGCACCACCGAGCTCGTCGAAGCCGGCGTGCTTCACGACGTGTGCTCGGCGATCCACCCGATGGCGCTCGCCACGGGCTTCTTCCGCGCCTTCGAACTCGAGCAGCGCATGGACTTCGCGATCCCCGAAGCCTCCTACGCGAACCCGCTCGATGGCGCGGCCGGGGGCGGCGCCGGGCGCGCGGCGGTGGCCTATCGCGACCTCGCGCGCACCGCCGAGGAGCTGGGGCGCGACGGCGCAGCCTACGCCCGCTACTACCGGCCGCTGCTCAGGCGCCTCGAGGGCGTGCTCGACTTCTCACTCGGCGGATCCATCGCACGATGGCCGGCCGACCCGCTCGCCGCGCTCATCACCGGCTTGCGCACCCTTGAGCAGGGGACCCCGCTCTGGAACGCGCGATTCCGGGAGGACGCCGCCCCCGCCCTCATCTCCGGCGTGGCCGCCCACAGCATCGGCCGCATGCCGAACCTCGCCACCGCCGGCGTCGGCGTGGTGCTCGGCGCGCTGGGCCACGCCCGAGGATGGCCGGTGCCCATCGGCGGCTCCCGCGCCATCAGCGACGCGCTGGCCGCCGACCTGATCGCGCACGGCGGGCGGATCGAGACCGGCCACCCCGTGAACGACGTGCGCGAGCTCTCAGCGTTTCATGTGAAACTCTTCGACACCTCGGCCCGCGGCCTCGTGCGTATCGCCGGTTCCGAACTGCCGGGCCGCTACCGGCGTGCACTCGGACGCTTCCGCTACGGCGACGCCGCCACCAAGGTCGACTTCGTGCTCGACGGCCCGATCCCGTGGGCGGACCCGCGGGTGGCGGCGGCCCCCACCGTCCACCTCGGCGGCAGTCGCGCCGAGGGCGCCGCCGCCGAACTGGAAGTGGTGCGCGGCCGCCACCCCGAGCATCCCTACGTCATCCTCGCCCAGACCGACGCCTTCGATCCCGCGCGCAATCCGCCCGGAAGCAACGCGGTGTGGTGCTACACGCACGTGCCGAGCGGCTCGACCGTCGACGTGTCCCCCAGGGTCATCGCGCAGATCGAGCGCTTCGCACCCGGATTCCGCGACCGCATCCGCAGTTTCCGCGTCACCACGGCGGCCGAGCTCGCCGCCTACAACCGCAACTACCACGGCGGCGACTTCAGCGCGGGATCCGTGGACCTCAGGCAGCTGTTCGCCCGCCCCGTGCTCGCAGCCGACCCCTGGCGCACCCCCGCCAGGGGCATCTACCTGTGCTCATCCTCTGCAGCCCCCGGCCCGGGGGTTCACGGGCTTCCGGGCTGGTACGCGGCGCGCTCGGCGCTGCGCCACGAGTACGGCCTCCCGGCGCCCGAGCTCGGCCGGGACGCGGCGGCGTGACCGATCCGCGCGACCTCTAAGCTGGAGCCGTGGCTGCCACCATCTACCTGACCTCTGCGGAGGGACGCACCGGGAAGAGCGCCGTGGCGCTCGGGGTGCTCGACGCCCTGCTCGCCGACGCTCCTCGGGTGGGCGTCTTCCGCCCGCTCATCCGCTCGGGCGGCCGGGACCGCGTGCTCGAGCTGCTGCGCAGCCGCGCCACCGCGGACGCGCCGTACGAGGCGTGCGTCGGCGTGAGCTACGAGGACGCCCACGCCGATCCCGAGGCGGCGATGGTGCGCATCGTCGCCGCCTACCGCGCCCTGCGTGAGCGCTGCGACGCGGTCGTTATCGTCGGCTCCGACTTCACCGATGTCGCCGCGCCCACGGAGCTCGCCTTCAACGCCCGTGTCGCGGCGAACCTCGACGCGCCCGTGCTGCTCGTGCTCGGCGGGCGTTCGAACGAGGAGGCCGAGCATCTCGGCCGCCAGCCGGCGCGCAGCCCAGAGGAACTGGCGCAGCTCGCCGAGCTCGGCCTCGCGGAGCTGCGCGCCGAGCACGCCACGGTGCTCGCCGCCCTCGTCAATCGCGCGGAGCCCGAGCGGCTGGCTGAGATCGAGGCCGCGGTCGCCGCGGCACTGCCCGCCCAGACGCCCGTGTGGGCGATTCCCGAGGAGCCGCTACTCGTCGCGCCCCCGGTCTCCGGCGTGATCGAGGCGGTCGGCGGACGCCTGGTGCGCGGCGATGAGGAACTGCTGGCGCGCGAGGTGCGCGATGTGGTCGTCGCGGGCATGTCGATGGAGCACGTGCTGCCCCGGCTGCTCGAGGGCTCGGCCGTCGTGATCGCGGCCGACCGCGCGGAGACCCTGCTCGCGGTCACCATGGCGCACGAGGCACCGACCTTTCCGACGATCGCCGCGGTCGTGCTCAATGGCGGATTCGAGCTGCCGCCGGATGTGGAGCGCCTCCTCGACGGGATCGACTCCACCCTGCCCGTGGTGCGCACGCCGCTGGGCACCTTCGACACGGCGCGGCGCATCTCGCAGGCCCGCGGCCTGCTCACCGAGGAGTCGCCCGCCAAGTTCGACACGGTGCTCGCGCTCTTCGCCCAGCACGTCGATGGGGGCCTGCTGCGCGAGCGCCTGCGCCTGCACCGGGGAGGGGTGCGCACGCCGGTGATGTTCGCCTACGAGCTCTTCGAGCGGGCGGCCGAGGCGGACGCCCGCATCGTGCTCCCCGAGGGTCACGACGATCGCATCCTGCGGGCCGCAAGCACCCTGCTCGCCCGTGGCACGGCGCGGCTCACGATCCTCGGCGACGAGGCCGCCGTGCGCAAGCGCGGAGGCGAGCTGGGACTCGCGATCGACGCTGCCCAGGTGATCGACCCCGCCACATCGGAGCTGCGGGAGCGCTTCGCCGCCGAGTACGCCCGGCTGCGCGCCCACAAGGGCGTGACGCTTGAGCAGGCGCGCGACGTGATGGCCGACGGGAGCTATTTCGGGACGATGATGGTCCACCTCGGCCTCGCCGACGGCATGGTCTCCGGAGCAGCCAACACCACGGCGCACACGATCCGCCCGAGCCTCGAGATCATCAAGACCAGACCGGGCGTCTCCGTCGTGTCGAGCGTGTTCTTCATGGCGCTCGCCGATCGTGTGCTCGTCTACGGGGACTGCGCCGTGAATCCGGATCCGAGCGCCGAGCAGCTCGCGGACATCGCCGTCTCCTCGGCCGAGACCGCGGCCCGCTTCGGGGTCGAAGCTCGCATCGCGATGCTCTCGTATTCGACGGGGGAGTCGGGCGCCGGCGCCGACGTCGACAAGGTGCGCGAGGCGACGGCGCTCGTGCGCGCCGCGCGCCCGGACCTGCTCATCGAGGGGCCGATCCAGTACGATGCGGCGAGCGATCCGGCGGTCGCGGCCGCGAAGCTGCCCGGATCCGAGGTCGCAGGCCGCGCGACCGTGTTCATATTCCCCGACTTGAATACGGGCAACAACACCTACAAGGCCGTGCAGCGCTCCGCCGGAGCGGTCGCGGTGGGGCCGGTGCTGCAGGGGCTCGCGAAACCCGTGAACGACCTGTCGCGCGGAGCGAGCGTGGAGGACATCCTGAACACGGTCGCGATCACCGCGGTGCAGGCGGGCGCGCAGGACGGCGGTGCGGAGTGAGCCGGATCCTGGTGATCAACGCGGGGTCCTCGTCGATCAAGTACCAGCTGATCGATCCCGGCACGGGGGAGCGTGATGCCTCGGGTCTCGTGGAGCGGATCGGGGAATCCGCGGGACGGCTGCTGCATCGTGCAGCGGGGGCCGAGGAAGCGGTCACCGTGACCGCGCGCGATCACAGCGCCGCCTTCGCCGCGATGGTCGAGGCCTTCGCCCGCCACGGCACGCCGATCGCGGAGCTCGGAATCGTCGCGGTCGGGCACCGTGTGGTCCAGGGCGGTTCGGAGTTCGTGCGGCCGACACTGATCGACGACGCGGTGGCGGAGCGGATCCTGCGGCTCGGCGAGCTCGCCCCGCTGCACAACCCGCCGCAGTACGACGCGATCGTCGCGGCGCGCGCGCTCTTCCCCGATGTGCCGCACGTGGCCGTGTTCGACACCGCCTTCCACCAGACCATGCCCGAGCGGGCATACACCTACGCGATCGACCCGGCCGTCGCGGCCGAGCACGGCGTGCGCCGCTACGGATTCCACGGGATCTCGCATCAGGTGGTCTCCCGCAGGGCTGCGGAGTTTCTCGGCCGGCCGATCACGGATCTGCGGCAGGTGGTGCTGCACCTCGGCAACGGGGCGTCCGCCTGCGCGATCGACGGCGGCCGCTCGGTCGACACCTCGATGGGGCTGACCCCGCTCGAGGGACTCGTGATGGGCACGCGCAGCGGAGACATCGATCCCGGCGCGCTGCTGCACCTGCTGCGTGCGGGGTACGACGCGGACGGACTCGATCGGCTGCTCAACGGACGGTCCGGACTGCTCGGGCTCGCCGGCAGCGGCGACTTCCGCGATGTGCGGGATGCTGCCGCTGCGGGGGACCCCGCCGCGGAGCTCGCGATCGGGGTCGCCGTGCACCGTCTGCGCCGCTATCTCGGCGCCTACCTGCTCGTGCTCGGCGGCGCGGACGCGATCGTGTTCACCGCCGGGGTGGGGGAGAACAACGCGCAGCTGCGCGCCGAGGTGTGCGCTGGCCTGGAGTGGTTCGGGATCCGTGTCGACCCCGAGCGCAACGCCTCGGAGGAGCGCGGGGCGCGGCGCATCGGCGCCGACGGTTCACGCGTCGAAGTGCTCGTGATCCCCACCGATGAGGAGGCCGAGATCGCGCGCCAGGTGCACGAGCTTCTCGGCTGAGCGGTGCCGCGCGCCGGCGTGCCGCACGCCGGCGGCGAACGCCCCGCCCCGCCCCGCGTGAATGTCGGGGGCGGCGGGTAGCATGGTCTCCGTGGCTGCCGCACTCTATCGCCGTTACCGGCCCGAGACCTTCGCCGAGATGATCGGCCAGTCCCAGGTGACCGCTCCGCTCATGACGGCGCTGCGCACCGGGCGGATCGGCCACGCCTACCTGTTCAGCGGCCCCCGGGGCTGCGGCAAGACGACCTCGGCTCGCATTCTGGCGCGCTGCCTCAACTGCGCGGAAGGGCCCACCGACACCCCGTGCGGCGTCTGCCCGAGCTGCGTGGAGCTGAGCCGCGGCGGGGGCGGATCGCTCGACGTGGTCGAGATCGACGCGGCGAGCCACGGCGGCGTCGACGACGCGCGCGAGCTGCGTGAGCGCGCGGTCTTCGCTCCGGCGCGGGATCGATTCAAGATCTTCATCATCGACGAGGCGCACATGGTCACGCCGGGGGGCTTCAACGCGCTGCTCAAGATCGTGGAGGAACCGCCGCCCCACGTGAAGTTCGTCTTCGCGACGACGGAGCCCGACAAGGTGATCGGCACGATCCGCTCCCGCACCCACCACTATCCCTTCCGGCTGATCGCTCCGGCGACGCTCATCGAGTACGTCCAGTCGCTGTGCGACAGCGAAGGCGTGCGGGTCGAGCCCGGTGTGCTGCCGCTCGTCGTCCGGGCGGGCGGCGGATCGGTGCGCGATACGCTCTCGATCCTCGACCAGCTCATCGCCGGCTCGGAGAGCGATGTGGTGACCGCAGAGCGAGCGGCCGGGCTGCTCGGCTTCACGCACGCCGAACTGCTCGACGACGTCGTGGCCGCGTTCGGCGCGCGCGACGCCGCAGCCGCCTTCCACGCGACCGACCGGGTCGTGCAGACCGGGCAGGATCCGCGCCGATTCGTCGAGGACCTGCTGGAGCGCTTGCGCGATCTCATCGTGGTGCAGGCCACCACGGTCGAGGGCGCCGCGGCGGTCTTCCGCGGAGTGCCCCACGACCAGCTCACGCGCATGTTCGAACAGGCCCGGGCCTTCGGGCCGGGGGAGCTGTCTCGCGTCGCGGATGTGGTCAGCGCGGCGCTCGACCGGATGGCCGGAGCGACCGCGCCGCGCCTGCAGCTTGAGCTGATGGTCGCCCGGGCGCTCGTGGCGAGCGGCGAGGCCGCGCCCTCGGCTCCGGGCCCCGCCGCTCGGCGGCCGCAGACCGGGGCGGCGGCTCCGGTGGCCGCTCCGGCGGCGGCTCCGGTGGCCGCTCCGGCGGCGCCACAGCAGGGACGGCCAGCCTCGGCGCCGACCGCCCCGCCGGCGGCCGACCCGCTCGCGGCGCTCGCGGCCGCGCGCGACGCCGCCCGGGCGACGGACGGCGCGCCGGCGCACAGCGGGGACGCTGCTGCGGTCCCGGCGTCACCCGGCTCTGCTGCACCCCAGCCCCCCGCAGCGCAGCCCCCCGCCTGTCTCTTATACCCATCCGACGCCGCCC
>NZ_MWZD01000018.1 GCF_002982315.1 Leucobacter massiliensis
CGCCGGATCCTACCACACTGTCTTGTTTTTTTTATTAAGAGGCTCCCCCGCCCGCATATCACCACCCTGATTGCCGCCGGCAGCGCAAGATGTTTAAAAGGGCCGGGCGCAGCCCCCCGCTTCGGTGCCCTCCGTGGCGGACGGGCCTCCGGCACCGAATGCCGCCGAGACCGCCGCCTCGATCCGTGATTTCCTGCGCGAGGATCCCGCCGGGACCCCGCCGCAGGCAGCGTCGGCGGCGCCCTCGCAGGGCGGGGATCGCCACCCGAACGAGGGCGCCGCCGCCTTCGGCCGGCCCATCTCCGATGTGCTCAGCGCCGCAGACATCGCGAGCATCGGCCGTGAGGCTCCCGCCGCGCCGGCCCCCGCCGCGCCGCCTGCCGCCGAGACGCCCGCAGCCCCGGTGCCGTCATCCGCCCCCGCGGAGCCCCGCGCTCCCGGGGTCGAACCCGCGCGGTCGGAGGCTTCCGAGCCCGAGGCCGCCGACGCAGCGCCCGAAGCGGGGTCGGGCGGCCTCGACGACCTCCTCGAGCTCTGGCCGGAGCTGCTGGAGGAGATCCTGCAGCAGGACCGCGAAGCCTGGAACGCCGTGCGGGTCGTCACCCCCCTCGCCCTGGAGGGGGACGTGCTGACGGTGGGCCTCGCCTCGCAGTCGGACCTCGCGGCGTTCAAAGCGGCGGGAGCGGGCCCGCTGCGCGACACCATCCACGCCGCGACCGGGGTGCAGGTCAAGTACGTGCCCAAGCGCGTCGCCGCCCGGGCAGGCGGCGAATCCCGCGCCGTCGGCGGGCAGCAGCGCGAGCCGCGGTCCGACACTGAGGAGTCTGACACTGCGGGGCCTCACACTGCGCAGCACGACCGGGGCGGTGCCGCCACGCCCGCCGCAGCACCCGCGTCCGAGTCGGACGACCCGGTCGCCCGCGCCGCCGCACGCCTGAGCGCGCTCGGCCCGGCCCTCGCAGCGCCCGCGTGGGCGGGGCCCATGCCGGGCGAGCCGTCCTCCCCGGAGACGGCGGCCCCGGCGCCGCACGCCCCGTCGTCGCCAGGCATCTCCGAGACCGGGCCGCGAGCGCCGCTCACCGAAGCGACGGCCCCGGCTCCGGCCACGACCCCCGCTCCGGCGGCAGCTCCGGTTCCGGCGGCAGCTCCGGTTCCGGCGGCAGCTCCGGTTCCGGTCGCGCCGAGAGCAAGAGCGACGCCCGACGCCGGCGAAGCCGGTGTCGACCGCTACGCCGACGCCGACCCCTACGACGACCCCTACGAGGGAGGGGACCCCTACGCGGGAGCCGCGGGTCCCGCGCCCGTCGAACTCGGCACGCGGGCGGCCCCGGAAGCGCCCGCTCCCCGGCCCGCCGCACCTTCTGCGGTTCCGACGCCTCCGGCTGCCTCGGCGCAGGCGGCTGCGGCCCCGGAACCCCCGGCGTCCGTCGCTGAGGGCCGCTCCGCTCCGGCGTTCACCCGCTACGGCGAGGCGGTGGTGCGCGAGGTGCTCGGCGCCCGCTTCGTCGAGGAACGTCCGCTGCCGCAGCGCGCCCCGATGATCCCCTGAGCCGGCCCCCCGTCTCTTTTACACATCTGACGCCGCCGACGATATGCCGGGGGTGGGGGTCCCGCGAGGAGACCACCGTGTACGACGGCATCGTCCAAGACCTCATCGACGAGTTCGGCAGGCTTCCGGGCATCGGCCCCAAGTCGGCGCAGCGCATCGCGTTCCACATCCTGCAGACGCAGAACTTCGACGTCGCGCGGCTCGCGGAGCTGCTCGTCGAGGTCCGCGAGAAGGTGCGCTTCTGCGAGGTCTGCGGCAACATCACCGAGCAGGAGCGCTGCGCGATCTGCCGCGACCCACGCCGCGACCAGGGCGTCATCTGCGTCGTCGAAGAGCCCAAGGACGTGGTCGCCATCGAGCGCACCCGGCAGTTCCGCGGCGTCTACCACGTGCTCGGGGGAGCGATCAGCCCGATCGACGGGATCGGCCCCGACGATCTGAGCATTCCCGCGCTCATGCGCCGCCTCAGCGTGGGCAGTGGCGAGGAGCCGGTGCGGGAAGTGATCATCGCGACCGATCCGAACCTCGAAGGCGAGGCGACGGCCGCCTACCTGTCACGTCTGCTCACCAGCATCGAGATCCCGGTCTCGCGCCTCGCCTCGGGCCTCCCCGTCGGGGGCGACCTGGAGTTCGCCGACGAGGTGACCCTCGGCCGCGCGTTCGAGGGCCGCCGTCGCGTCGAGTAGGGCGATCCCGCGGCCGGGATCCGGCGATCCCGCGCGGAGCACCCCGGGTCGTGATGCGCGCCCGTCCGGCCATCATGCGCGAGGCCAAGCGGCATACGCCGTTCCGATAGACTGGCGTCTTGCAGCAGACTTGAGGAGGGGCCCGCGTGGCATTGATCGTGCAGAAGTTCGGGGGGTCATCCGTCGCCGACGCCGAGAGCATCAAGCGCGTCGCCAAGCGGATCGTCGAGGCCCGTCGCTCCGGCAATGAGGTCGTGGTGGCGGTGAGCGCGATGGGCGACACCACCGACGAACTGCTCGACCTGGCCGCCGAATGCACCCCGATTCCCGCGCCCCGCGAGCTCGACATGCTGCTCACGGCAGGCGAGCGCATCTCGATGGCGCTGCTCGCCATGACCATCAAGGGGATGGGCATCGAGGCGCTGTCCTTCACCGGCAGCCAGGCGGGGATGATCACGACCGCGGAGCACGGTTCCGCGAAGATCGTGGACGTCACCCCCGGCCGCGTGCGCGAGGCGCTCGACCAGGGCGCCGTTGCCATCGTCGCCGGCTTCCAGGGCTTCAGCCGCGACTCGCGCGACATCACCACCCTCGGCCGCGGCGGCTCGGACACCACCGCCGTCGCGCTCGCCGCGGCGCTCGGCGCCGACGTCTGCGAGATCTACACCGACGTCGACGGCGTCTTCACGACCGACCCCCGCATCGTCCCGCTCGCGCGCAAGATCGACGCGATCACGGCGGAGGAGATGCTGGAGCTGGCCGCGTCGGGTGCGAAGGTGCTGCACCTGCGCGCCGTCGAGTACGCCCGCAGGCACGGCGTCGTCCTGCACGTCCGCTCCTCGTTCTCCGACGAGCCGGGCACCATCGTCTACGACCCCGCCAAGGGGCATCCGAAGGGAGATCAGGTGGAAGAGCCGGTCATCACTGGTATCGCGGCCGAGAAGAGCGAGGCGAAGGTCACCATCGGCGGCGTGCCGGACGCTCCGGGCAAAGCCGCCAAGATCTTCGAGATCGTCGCGAAGACCCACGCGAACGTCGACATGATCGTGCAGAACGTGTCGGCCGCGCAGACCAACCGCACGGACATCTCCTTCACGATCCCGCTCGGCGATGGCCGCCGCGTGATCGACGCGCTGGAGGCCGAGCGCGAGACCCTCGGCTTCGAGAGCCTGCAGTACGACGATCAGATCGCGAAGGTCGCGGTCGTCGGGGCCGGCATGCGCACCAGCACCGGCGTCTCCGCTCAGCTCTTCCGGGCCCTCTACGAGGCCGACATCAACATCGAGATGATCTCCACCTCCGAGATCCGCATCTCGGTCGTCACGCGCGCCGACCTCATGGACAAGGCGGTGCGGGTGCTGCATACCGCCTTCGGTCTCGACGCCGACACCGAGGCCACCGTCTACGCCGGCACCGGACGCTGAGGAGCATCGACATGGCAGCAGAGCAGGGATTCAACGTCGCCGTCGTCGGCGCGACCGGACAGGTGGGCGCCGTCATGCGTCGCCTCCTCGCCGAACGGGAGTTCCCGATCGCGAGCATCCGCTTCCTCTCCAGCGCCCGCTCCGCGGGGACGCAGCTGGAGTTCCAGGGCGAGCAGATCACCGTCGAGGATGTCGACACCGCAGACAAGAGCGGCATCGACATCGCCCTCTTCTCCGCCGGCGGCGCCGCGTCGAAGCAGTACGCGCCGCAGTTCGCCGAGGCCGGTGCGATCGTCATCGACAATTCCAGCGCGTGGCGACTCGACCCGGCCGTTCCGCTCGTGGTGAGCGAGGTCAATCCGCACGCGATCGACGACATCGTCTCGGCGGGACGCGGGATCATCGCGAACCCGAACTGCACCACCATGGCCGCCATGCCGGTCATGAAGGCCCTCGACGCCGAGGCAGGTCTCGAGCGCCTGATCGTCACCACCTTCCAGGCCGTCTCGGGCTCGGGACTCGCCGGCGCCCGGGAGCTGGCGGGGCAGGTCACCGCGGCCGTCGAATCGGGCGGGATCGAGAAGCTCGTGCACGACGGCGCCGCAGTCGACTTCCCCGCCCCGGAGATCTACACGAAGACGATCGCCTTCGACGTGCTCCCGCTCGCCGGATCCCTCGTGGAGGACGGCCAGGGCGAGACCGACGAGGAGAAGAAGCTCCGCAACGAGAGCCGCAAGATCCTCGAGCTGCCCGAGCTGCGCGTCGCTGGCACCTGCGTGCGCGTGCCCGTCTTCACCGGTCACTCGCTGTCGATCAACGCCGAGTTCACGCGCCCCATCAGCGCCGACCGCGCCCGCGAGGTGCTGGCCGGCGCCCCGGGCGTCGAACTGAGCGATGTCCCGACGCCGTTGGAGGCCGCGGGGCAGGATCCCTCGTACGTCGGCCGCATCCGGGAGGACCAGTCGGCACCGGAGGGGCGCGGGCTCGTGCTCTTCATCTCGAACGACAATCTGCGCAAGGGCGCGGCGCTCAACGCGGTCCAGATCGCGGAGCTCGTCGCGGCGAAACTCGCTGCGTAGCGTCGCGCGTCACACCGCACGGGGGGCGGATCCGGTCGGATCTCGCCCCCCGGTGCGCATTCGCAGCAGGGCAGCAGGCCCGCACCTCGGTGCTGAGTCCGTGCCTGTGAGCCCGTCCCTTCCCGCGCGGCCGGGGCATGAGCACCCAGCGGCTCAGTGCGGACGCGCCGGGCTCCGGCCTCGCCGTCCCCGGCTCAGCGCGGGGCTTCGAGGGTCAGCAGCGAGGCCTCGGGGCGGCAGGCGAAGCGCACGGGTGCGTAGATCGAGTTGCCGAGGCCTGCGCTCACGTTGAGGAACGCCGCGCGGTGCGCGTCGTACCACACGCTGAGCCCGCGAGCCTGCGCCGTGGGCAGGTCGCAGTTCGCGGTGAGCGCGCCGACGCCCGGCACGCGCACCTGGCCGCCGTGGGTGTGGCCGGCGAGGATCAGCTGGGCGCCGTCGTCGAGCAGCTCGCCGAGGGCCGCCTGGTACGGCGCGTGCACGACCCCCACCCGCAGGGACTCCGGCTCCGGGCCGTCGACGCCGTCCTCGGCGTAGATCGTGGCGAGTGCGTCGCGCATGGCCGAGGCGTCGTCGTAGCGGATGTGGGGGTCGTTCAGCCCGAGCAGCTCCAAGCGGGTGCCGCGCAGCACGAGCCGGGCCGCCGAGTTGTTGAGGTCGATGGCGCCCAGATTCGTGAACTCCGCCGCGAGCCCGGCCGCGTCGAGATCGGGGGTGCGGGTGCTCTTCCGGCTCGGCTCGGCGAGGTACTTGAGCGGGTTCTTGACGATCGGCCCGTAGTAGTCGTTCGAGCCGTGCACGAAGACCGTGGGCGTCGACTCGATCAGGGGGGCCAGCGCGCGCACCAGCCCCGCCTTCGCGTCGCGGTGCCCCATGAGATCCCCGGTGAGCACGAGCAGATCGGGGTTCAACGCCGTCAGTGCGCGGACCCACCGGATCTTGCGCGACTGCCACGGCGCGAGATGCAGATCCGAGAGCTGCAGCACCCGGAGCGGCGGAGCCCCCTCGGCAAGGAGGGGGAGCGCGTGCCGCCGCACGGTGAAGAGCTGCCGCTCGACGAGGGTCGACCAGGCGAGCACTCCCGCCGCGGTCAGCCCGAGGGCCGCCGCGGCGGGGCGCCGGAGCCGCCCGGCGATCAGTCGTCGTCCTTGTTGCCGCAGGCCAGCGTCAGGGTGACTCCGGCGTCGGGCCGTGCCTCCGAACCGCTCTCCGGGCTCACGGAGACGACGCGGTGCTTCTTGGGATCGGGCTTGCCCGATCCCTCGCAGGTGAAGCTCACCTGCGAGAATCCCGCGCCCTTCAGCGTGGCCTCGGCGTCGCGTCCCAGGGCGCCGACGAGGCCGTCGGGCACCTTGTCCGCTTCGCCGTTGCTGCGGTAGATCGTGACGAGCGTGCCGAGCCCGGCGGAGGAGCCGCCCTCGGGGTCGCTGCGCGCAATCTGCCCGCGCGCCACCGAGGAGTCGACCTCGCCGCCGTCCGCCACGTCGAAGCCGAGCTGCGTGAGCATGGAACTCGCCTCGTCGAAGGACTTGCCCTTGACATCCGGCACGGTCACCATCGTCTGCTGGACCGAGGCCGCGGACGGCTCGGGGAACGCGGTGCCGCCGTACTTCTGATCCGCCACGTTCATCATGGCCGGCCAGATCGTCTGGTCGGCATACATGAGCCCGCCGAACGGCTGCGTCGAGACCCGGCCCCAGCTCCCGTCCCAGAGCTGCGTGGGGCCCGCGTTACCGACCCAGGTGGCGGTCGCGACCGTGCTGCTGGCGCCCGCGGTCCAGTTGTCGACCACGTCGTCGGTGGTGCCCGTCTTGGCGAGGTGCGGGATGCCGAACGGAGAGTTCGCGTGCCGCGCCAGGCCGTTCGTCACGGTGTACTGCAGGGCGTATGCCACGCCGGCCGCAACCTCGGGCGCGATGCCCTCGGTGCACTTGCTCTTCGTGAACGGGACCTGCTCGTCGTCGGGGCCCACGATCTTCTCGATGGGCACGGGCGTGCAGACTGTGCCGTTGCCGGCGAATGCGGCGTAGGCGCTGGCGACCGTGATCGGCGCGATCTCGTCGACGCCGCCGTAGACGTTCGAGGGCACCATGGTCAGGTCGTAGGGGTCACCGTGGAGGGTGGGGTTCTTGTTGGTGCCCACGAGCTCCTGCGCGACCGCACCGGCGTCGGCTTCCTCCTGCGTCCACACCGGCTGCGGCGAGGCTCGGTGCAGCCCCAGCTTCTGGGCGGTGGAGAAGGTGTCGCACAGGTCCATCTTCTGCTGCATCGACACGAGACCGCCGTTGACCGAGTTCGCGATCGCGGTGAGCACCGGCTGGTTGCCGCGCGTGCCCTCGTTGTCGTTGGTGAAGCTGAAGGAACCGTAGCTGTAGACCCCGTCCGGCATGCACGAGGCCCGGAAGGACTGGTAGGGCACATTGGAGCGACTGCTCACGTTGACCACGTCGCGGACCGAGTGCCCCGTGCGGATCCACTCGGCGAGGGTGACGGGCTTGAAGGTCGAGCCGATCTGGAATCCGCTCGAACCGCCGTAGTCGAAGTCGGTGTTGTAGTTGATGCCCGTGAAGTCGGGATTGGCGTCGAGGAACTCCTGAGCGTTGTTGAACGGCCTGTTCTGCACCATCGCGAGCACCTTGCCGGTGCCCACCTGCACGCTGACGCTCGCCCCGCCCACATTGATGCCCGGCATGTTCGCGGGAACGGTGGAGCGCATCGCCTCGTTGCCCGCGGCCTGCATGTCCAGGTCGAGGGTGGTGTAGATCTGATAGCCGCCGCGCGCGAAGTTGAAGGCGCGGTCCTCCGGGGTGTCGCCGAAGTTCGGGTCCTGGCGGATGTAGCGCTGCACGAAGTCGCAGAAGTGGCCGGCGCCGAAGTTCTTCTCCGCGAGGAAGCAGCCCTGTTCGCGCGGCTGGATCTTCGGCTCGACCGGAGTCTCCACCGCTTCGTCGTACTGGGCCTGGGTGATCTTGCCGTGCTTGAGCATACTGCCGAGGATCTTGTCGCGCCGCTCCTTGTTGGCGGCGAGATTCTCCTCCACGTCGAGCTGATACAGCGAGGGATTGTTGACGATCGCCACGAGGCTCGCGGCCTGCGCCAGCGAGAGATCCTTCGCCGAGGTGCTGTAGTAGTACTGCGCCGCCGACTCGATGCCGTAGATCGTGCGGCCGAAGAGGGCGATGTTGAGGTAGCCGAGCAGGATCTCGTCCTTCGGGTACTTCTTCTCGATGCTGATCGCGTAGCGCATCTCCTGCAGCTTGCGATCCATGCTCTGCTCCATGGCCTTCTTGTAGGCCACGTCCCGCTCCTCCTTGTCCGGGATCGCGTAGGCGTCCTGGATGAGCACGTTGCGGACGTACTGCATGGTGATGGTCGAGGCTCCGGAGAGGTTCTGCCCGGTCGCGTTCTGCAGCACGGCACGGCCGCTCGCGAGGACGTCGACGCCGCCGTGCGTGTAGAAGCGGGGATCCTCCTCGGCGACAGCGGCGTCCTTCACGAACTGGGAGATGTCGTCCCAGCCGACCATCTTGCGATCCTGATCGTAGAACTCGGCCAGCTTGTGGACGGTGCCGTCGGATCCGGTCGCGTAGATGGTCGACGGTTCGGCCAGTCGGCCCGGATTCAGGTGGTTCGGCAGCTTCTCGAAGATGTTGATCGCCGACGACGTGGAGATGCCGCTGAGGGCGACCACGGGGGTGACGGCGGCCGTCACGAGCACACCGGCGATGGCGCTCATGGCGACGGCTCCGAGGATGCCTCCGAGGGCACCACCCGCGCTGCGCGGCTTGAAGGAGCGCACGCGCGAGGACTGTGATGTCTGACGGGTCATAGACTCTAGGGTAAGCGACGTTGCTGACAAAAAGTCCCGTCAGCCATGCCGGCGGACTGCGTCGCCCACCCATCGACACCGACCACTGAGGGAGATTTTCACGTGAGTGAGACGAGCGAGGCTCCGCGCTGGGAGTACTTCGTGACGCCGCTGCTGCTGCACAACGAAGCCCAGATCCTGAACAACTGGGGAGCCCAGGGCTGGGAACTCGTGCAGATCATCGAGGGTCCCGCCGGTGGCAATGTCGCATATCTAAAGAGGAAGGCCTGAGATGGCGTCTGTGATCGAGGAACGGCTGAGCGAGCTCGGCTTCGAGATTCCCCAGGTGG
This sequence comes from Leucobacter massiliensis, assembly GCF_002982315.1. Lineage (GTDB taxonomy): Bacteria > Actinomycetota > Actinomycetes > Actinomycetales > Microbacteriaceae > Leucobacter > Leucobacter massiliensis. The sequence goes on from NZ_MWZD01000018.1 coordinate 8,897, forward strand.
CCGCGGCCGTCGCCGCCTACGTCCCGGCCATGCGGGACGGCGACTACGTGCTCACCGCAGGACAGCTGCCCTTCGTCGAGGGTGCGCTGCCCGAGACCGGCAAGGTGGGCGAGGGGCCCGGCCTCGTCTCGCCGGAGCGGGCGGCGGAGCTGGCGCAGCTGTGCGCGCTCAACGCGCTCGCCGCGGTGCGCGGGGTCGTGGGTTCGCTGGACCGGATCACGCAGGTGGTCAAGGTGACCGCGTTCGTGGCTTCCGATCCCGCGTTCACCGGTCAGCCCGCCGTGGCGAACGGCGCCTCCCTGTTCCTGGGCCGTGTCTTCGGCGATCTGGGGATCCACGTGCGCTCGGCGGTGGGCGTCGCGGTGCTGCCGCTCGATGCGCCGGTCGAGATCGAGTTCGTCTTCAAGGTCGAGGACTGACGCAGCTGAGGCGCGCCCGACGCGAGTGAGGAGGGGCGGATCCCGATCCGGATCCGCCCCTCCTCGTGTGTTCCGCGTGCCGCGGGTCCCGCCGGCTGAGTGCCGCGGCTACTTCCCCAGTTCGCCGCGCATGCGGGCCGAGATGGTCTGCATCACGGCGGTGTCGGCGAGGGTGGTGGTGTCGCCGATCTCCTTGCCCTCCGCCGCGTCCTTCAGCAGGCGGCGCATGATCTTGCCCGATCGGGTCTTCGGAAGCTCGCCGACCACGAACACCTGCCGGGGCCTGGCGATCGCGCCGATCTGAGCGGTGACGTGCTGCCGCAGTTCGACCTCGGCGCCCTCCGGCGTGAGCAGCTTCTGCTGCGACTTCAGGATCACGAAGGCGACGACGGCCTGGCCGGTGGTCTCGTCGTCGGCTCCCACCACCGCCGCCTCGGCGACGGCGTGGTGCTCCACGAGCGCCGACTCGATCTCGGCGGTGGAGAGCCGGTGCCCGGAGACGTTCATCACGTCGTCCACGCGGCCGAGCAGCCAGATGTCTCCGTCGTCGTCGTAGCGGGCGCCGTCACCGGCGAAGTACTGGTCGCCGAACTTCGACCAGTAGGTGTCCACGAAGCGCTGATCGTCACCCCAGATGGTGCGCACCATCGAGGGCCAGGGGCGCTGCACCACGAGGAGGCCGCCCTGCCCGTGATCCACCTGCTCGCCCGCTTCGTTCACGACCGCCGCCGTGATCCCCGGCTGCGGCACCTGCGCGCTGCCCGGCTTGAGCGCGGTCAGGCCCGGCAGCGGGGAGATCATGATCGCGCCGGTCTCGGTCTGCCACCAGGTGTCGACGATGGGGGCGGTGCCGGCGCCGATCACGTCGCGGTACCAGCGCCACGCCTCGGGGTTGATCGGCTCGCCCACGCTGCCGAGGACGCGGATCGACGAGAGGTCGTACTGCTCGGGCACCTGGCGTCCCACCTTCATGCAGGCGCGGATCGCGGTGGGCGCGGTGTAGAAGATGGTCACACCGTACTTCTGGATGATCGACCACCAGCGGCCCCAGTCCGGCGTCTCCGGGGTGCCCTCGTAGATCACCTGCGTGGCCCCGTTGGCGAGCGGGCCGTAGACGACGTAGCTGTGACCGGTGATCCAGCCGATGTCGGCGGTGCACCAGTAGACGTCGCTCTCCGGCTTCAGGTCGAAGACGTCGCGGTGGGTGGTGCTCGCCTGCGTGAGGTAGCCGCCGCTGGTGTGCAGGATGCCCTTCGGCTTGCCGGTGGTGCCCGAGGTGTAGAGGATGAACAGGGGGGTCTCAGCGGGGAAGCCGCGGGGCTCGTGGGCTCCGTCGAAGGCGGTGATCTCCTCGTGCCACCACAGATCGCGGCCCTCCTGCATGGAGACCTCGTTCTCGCCGCGCCGCACCACGAGGACCCGCTCGACGGTGCTGCCGCCGCCGTGCAGGGCGAGGGCGTCGTCGACGGTGGGCTTCAGCGCGGAGACCCGGCCCTTGCGGTAGCCGCCGTCGGCGGTGATGACGAGCTCGGCGCGGGCGTCGTCGATGCGGGCGCGCAGGCTCTCCGCGCTGAAGCCGCCGAAGATCACGGAGTGCGCCGCTCCGAGCCGCACGACGGCCAGCATGGCGATCACCGCCTCCGGGATCATCGGCATGTAGATCGCGACGCGGTCCCCGGCCTCCACGCCGAGGCTCGTGAGCATGTTCGCCGCGCGCTTCACCTCGTGCGTGAGCTCGGCGTAGGTGATCGTGCGGGTGTCGCCCGGCTCGCCCTCGAAGTGGATGGCGACCCGGTCGCCGAGGCCGGCGGCGAGGTGCCGGTCGAGGCAGTTCGCCGCGACGTTCAGCTCGCCGTCCTGGAACCACTTCGCGAAGGGGGGATTGCTCCAGTCGAGCGTCTCCGTGAACGGCTTCGTCCAGCTCAGCCGCTGTGCTTGCTCGGCCCAGTAGGCTTCGGGATCCTCGGCCGCCCGCCAGTACACGGACGGGTCGTTCACATTCGCCTGGGCCCGGAACTCCGCCGAGGGCGGGTAGCTCTCCACCTCCTCGCCGTGGTGCAGCGGGTGGCTTTCGATGGTGCCGTTCTCGTCAGTCATGGACGCCCTTGTCTGTTCGCTTGCGTGTTTCCCGTTCCCGGCCCCGCGCAACTGGCTGAACGCATCATTGGAGGGAGCCGTGCACTCCCCAGCGTATACCGTTGAGGCGAGCGGGCCAGTGCCTGTGCTCCGCTCACAGGGGTGAAATTCGGACGTTTTTCCGCGAGTTGTTCGGGAGGGCCGGGGGCGCGCACCACCGCACTGCCGCTGGTGCTTCCCTGGGGGCATGAGTCCCGTTCACCCGCCGCATGCCGCCGCCGGCTCCGGGGTGACCTCCGCCGCTGCGGGCGGCGCCGGACCGCCGGAGGCGGCCGGCCGCGGAGCGGACGTCGCAAGCAGCCGCACGGCAGCACTCGCGCCCGCGGCCCGGCGCGCCTTCGGATCGCTGCTGCCACTGCTCGACGACCCGCGGCTGCGCGACCTGCTCGTCCATGTGAGCCGGGGCGTCGGCCGGGTCTGGCTCGACCGTGGCGGGCTGCCCGAGCCCCAGGAGGAACGGCGCCTCGATCCGGCGGAGGTGCGGCGGATCGCCGTCGAGCTGGTGGCTGCCGGCGGCCGTCACCTCGATGAGCTGCACCCCTGCGCAGATGTGCGGCTCGGCGACGGGATCCGCGTGCACGCGGTGCTGCCCCCGGTCGCGGCGGGCGGCGCCGCGGTCTCGATCCGCGTGCCCCGCGTGTCGCCGCCCGGCCTCGACGAACTCGTGCGCGCGGGACTGTGCTCCGCAGCCCTGGCCGGCGAACTGCGGGGAGCGGTGCGCGCCCGGCGCAATCTGCTCGTCACCGGCGGCACCGGCAGCGGCAAGACGACCGTGCTCGCCGCGCTGCTGGAGCACGCGCACCCGCACGAGCGCATCATCGTCATCGAGGACGTGAGCGAGCTCAGGCTGCGCCACCCGCACGTGGTGTCGCTCGAGGCGCGGCAGGCGAGCTCCGAGGGGGTGGGGGAGGTCGGCCTGGACAGGCTCCTGCGCGAATCGCTGCGCATGCGCCCCGACCGGATCGTGCTGGGCGAGTGCCGGGGCGCGGAGATCTCCACGCTGCTGGGTGCACTGAACACCGGCCACGACGGCAGCGCCGGCACCCTGCACGCCAATCGGCTGCGCGATGTACCGGCCCGCCTCGAAGCGGTCGGGGCGCTCGCGGGGCTCGCACCCGAGGCGCTCGCCCGTCAGGCCGTCTCCGCCCTGCACGGCGTGATCCACCTGGACCGGGGAGACGGGCCGCCGCGCATCGCGGGGCTCGGCCGGCTCGCGCTCACTCCGAGCGGTCTGCTCCGGATCGAGGCGGTGGGGTCGTGAGCGGGGTCGTGTCGCCGCGACGCCGCCGGTTCGGGTGGCCGCCTCGCGATGACCCTGGTGCGGCGGCGGAGTGCGCTCGGCGGTGCGCCTCGCTGCTGCGCGGCGGGGTCCCGCCGGGGCGCGTGTTCGCGGGGATGCTCGGCGAGGAGCCCCGCTCCGGTTCCGGGCCGCCGGTCTCCCCCTCAGCTCGGGGGTCGCCGGGCGAGCGAGGGGCGCCGGGCGAGCGAGGGGCGCCGGGCATGCCGGGGGCGCCGGGCGCGCGAGGGGCGCCGGGCGAGCGGGTGCCGGGCGAGCACGGGGCGCCAGCCGAGCACGGGGCGCCCGCCGAGCACGGGGCGCCCGCCGAGCGAGGGCCGTCAGCCGGCTCGGGATCGCCGAATGCAGGAGGGACGCCGAAGGCGCAGGCCCGCGTCCGCGACCGGGCGGAAACCGCGAGTGCGGTGCGGCGCATCGCGGAGCGCCGAGCGCGCGGAGCCTCGCCTGCGGAGGCGATCGCCGCTGAGGACGGACCGGAGTGGCGGGTGCTCGCCGTCGCGTGGAGCCTCGCCGAGGAGAGCGGCGGTGCGCTCGCTCGCGCCCTCACGCGCATCGCTGCGGCGCTGCACGCCCTGGCCGCGATCCGCGAGCGCCGGCGTGTGCTGCTCGCGGCCCCCCGCGCCACGGTGCGGCTGCTCTCGGTGCTCCCGCTTCTCGCCCTCGCCTTCGGGTGGCTGACCGGCCTCGACCCCTTGCCCGTGCTGCTCGGCCCCGCCGGTGCGCTGCTGCTGCCGGGCGGGGGGCTCTTGCTGCTGCTCGGGATCGCCTGGAGCGGGGCCATGCGGCGCCGGCTCGAACGGGCGGATCACGTTGCGGGACTGGAGCTGGAGCTCCTGTGGATCGCGCTCGGGGGCGGGGCGCATCCGGACGACGCGACGCGCCGGGTCGTGGCGCAGGCGGATCGCTTCGGAGCGGAGTGGGTGCCCTTCGAGGCATTCACGCGGCGCGCTCCGCTGCGCTCGGTGGCCGGCGCGGCAGAGCGCACCGGCACTCCGCTCGGGCCGCTCCTCATCGCCGAGGCCGGCGCGCTCCGGGGCCGTGCGCAGGCGGAGCTCGAGCGAGAGGCGGAGCGGCTCGGGGTCCGGGTGCTCCTGCCGATGGGCCTGTGCGTGCTGCCGGCCTTCATCCTTCTCGGCGTGGTTCCCGTCGTCCTGGCCATGCTCGGAACCACCTGAGGCCCCCGGACGGTCCTCGCCGTCACGGAACCGCCTCGGAGCCCAGCGGGTCAGCCGTTCGGCCCGGAGCGTCGAGACTCGCGCAGCTGCCCGCGAAAAAGATCCGGGATCGTGCGTCACGTTTCGACGTTCCGTCCGTCCTGACAGGTGAGGGAGGTTGCTGCTTTCACCGCACCGATCCGCCGATACTTCCCGTGATGAAGCAGGAACCTCCCTCGCTCAAAAAACTCTCACGAACGTTCGTCACGAAACCCGCGTTCCGGAGTGTTCATAGGTGCACGGACGCGTTTGGGGACGTGCACCGACCGTATTCATCGGAATGAGGGATTGATGCCTGAGAAAGAAACCGCGCACCGGAGAGTGCGCAAGGTGGGTCCGGGAGCCGCCGTCGGCGCTCTCGCGCTCATCGCGGGGCTGCTCGTCGTGCCACCGGCTCACGCGGAGGAAACCACCCCGCCCATCGCACAGGATGCCGAAGCCACGCCGGGGGGCGGAGCGACGCCGCGGGAGGCGGCTGAGGAGGGGGCTGAATCCGATTCGAAGCCAAAGAGCGAAGTGGCTCCTCACGAAGACGAGGCGCCCCCGCACGGCAGGGCCGGGGCGGATGACGCGCCGAGCCTCGCTCCGCTCGCCGCGGGCGATGGCGTCCTCACCTTGACCGTCGCTCAGCAGACCGGAACGGGGCCGTTCCAGGACAACGACGACGCTGGAAACGACTCCGGTCCGGACAACACCATCGTGCGCACCAACGACACCGTGAGCTACAACGTGGGCATCCGGTACGAGGGCGAAGACCAGACCCAGCCGAGAATCGGCTTCACGCTCCCGCAGGGGCAGGAACTCGTGTCCCTTCCCCCCTTCTGCCTGCCAGGCTCCACGGTGACGCCCGAGACGATCCCCGCTCCCGCTGTCCCCCTGACAGCGACGTCGTGGACCGAGCTCCCGTCGCAGACCGTCACCTGCCTGCTGGAGGACCAGGCTGCGGGCACCTCCCTGAACTACCCCTTCATCTCCGTGGTGCGGTCCGAAGTCCCGAACGGCACCGAGATGGATGCGCCGACGTTCTCGGTGTCCACGAACGAGGTTCCCGAAGCCGTGACGATCGCTCCGGAGCCGGTCACCGCTTCTGCGACGCCTCGCTTCGACCTTTCGAAGCGAGGATCCGCGACGCAAGCGAACCAGGGTCCGCTGTTCCAGGGCACTGCGGCATGCCCCGACGACTCCGGGCGGATCTGCCGGACGATCGCGTACCCGATGACGCTGACGGTCCCGGCGAGCGGCAAGGGAGTCGCACCGCTGGCGAACCCCATCATCTTCGAGGACAACCTCGACCCTGCGACGTTCTTCGGCGCCGAAGCCTGGGCCGAGATGATCGCCAAAGCCGGGAGCGAATCCGCTGCGAGACAGGCCTATGCTCCCATGCTCTCCTGGTGCGGAGCAATCACGGCAGGATCCGGCTTCCGCGGATCGCTTCCGTTCTCCGACATTGCGACGGGTGACCAGACGAACTCCGTGCGGGATAGCGGCACGGTGACGTGCACCTCGCCGGGGGCTGGTCAGAACGCGGTCATCACGATCACGGACATGGACACCAGCGCAGTGACCGTGCCCACGAAGACGGGCAACGGCAATGCCCTTCCGGCAAACACCGGGTACGTGTTCTCGTATGAGATCGCCATCGCAGTGCCGCAGGACGCGGTATTGGACATCGGGGCTGACGGGGAAGGCAACTACACCCTCGACACCCACAACGAGTTCACCAATGTCCAGATGACCAGCATCGACGGTCAGCAGAACAGCGACGATCCAGCCAACAACTCGCGAGACGCATCGATTCGCCTGCAGATCACCGGCGGCTTCGACAAGAGCTTCACGGGAATCTACGGGCAGCCGGGGAACACCCCCGCACCTCAGTTCTCAAACGGACCTATTTACGAGGGTCTGCCGGGCTCGGGTATTCGCAAAGACGGCAACACGGTCGTCATGCCGGGGCAGGCCGTCCAAAGCGTCATGAGCATGAACGAATCCGCGGTGGCGGGTTCGGGAACGGAGTTCTCGCGCACGCACGTCTCCTGCGACGTGTGGGACGCGGACCGTCTCGCCCTCGCCGCCCACCCCGACTGGCGGGGGACCTACACGAACCTGCCGAGTAACGGCGAGCCCGTGTTCCCCTCCTATTATTCGCAGGGCAACTCGCAGCCCGGCCGCGCGCATCTGGGCACCGCCGCTTCGACCTTCAAGAACATCAAGATCGAATACAGCAGCGGACCCGCCGGTCCCGGCGCAGACTCCGACTGCTCCACGGGCACCTGGTCGACCAACCCGGACGACATCGTCGCACCCACGACCGACGGCTTCGGCCGGACTGTGTGGAACGGGATCAACCGGGTCCGCATCACGCTCAACACCGAGTATCCGGCCGGGAACCCCGCGGCCGGCGGCGGACTCGATTTCGCCATCGCCCAGGTCGTGCTCGATTCCGACAAGACCGAGCCGATCGGCAACTGGGCATCTCGCGAGATCGCCAATGGCGTGAAGTCGACATCGGAAGCGCTGGATACCGCAGTCACGAGCAACGTTCCAAGCTACGACCCTGACACCCACGCGGGTTCGCTGGGCGATCGCCTCATCCAGGGCGAAGCGATTGTGCGGGTGAAGAAGTACGTGCAGAACCCCACGACGGGTGAATTCGTCGACTCCGTGGCGCCGCAGTTCACCGCAGGGGCTACGGTCAACTACCGGCTGGATCCGTCCCTGTCGACCTCGGTTCCCGTGGAGGGGAACACGGCCGAGGTCGTCGTCGAGGATTGCCTCCCGCAGTATCAGGTGTTCAGCGCCGCGGTCCAGGGTGGCAGCGCGCTTGAACCGGAGGTGGCGCAGATGGGTGCCCCCGACGGCTCTGAGCTCGCCTGCCCGGATGACCGCCAGTATGTGCGATGGAACCTGGGCAAGCACGCGATCGGGGAACCGATCGAGCCGATCGTGGTGAGCGCCGAGGTGCTCGACGTCGCGCGCAACGGGACCTACACGAACGATGTGATGGTGTCGTCACCGGTGGATCAGAGCCCGGCGAGCGTCCGTGACGACGATGTGCAGCTGCAGCTCGTCGTACCGACGGGGATCAAGATCTCGAAGACGGTCGATCAGCCGGTCCTCGAAGTCAACCCTGACGGTATTACGAACCCTCGATCGATGCTGTGGAGCGTGTACTTCGCGAACATCGACGCACCGGGCGAGGTCACGAACGTGGACGTCATCGACGTTCTCCCCGTAAACGGGCAGAACGGTTCCGCCTTCGACGGTCAGCTCCGTTTCGACAGTGCGACCGTCGGCGCAGGCTCAGGGATGACCATCCTGTACACCTCAGATGCTGGATTGAATGCTGATCCTGCGCACCCCAGCAACACCGCTTCGGGTGCAACGGTGTGGTGTGACGCGGTTACCGGAGCCGTGGTCTCCGGGAGTGGTTCCGCCGCAGACTGCCCGCAGTCTGCGGGCGAGGTCACCGGGCTTCGCTTCTTGCGAGCAGGCCCCTTCACGCCCGCGGACGACTTCCGGGTCGACATCGCGATGACGCCTCTGGGAAACGCTGGTGGTGACGTGTACCGAAACATCACTGCTGGACGCGCTGACGGTGTTTCGCAGGGTGTGGGTCCTGCGGCACGGACTGTGGACATCATCTCGTCGTCGATCGGTGACCGGGTGTGGGAGGACGCCAATAGCAACGGAATCCAAGATGAAGGCGAGCCCGGCATTGCCGGGTTCTCCGTCAAGCTTGTCGGCACCGACGTTGACGGCAACGCAGTATCGCTTGAGACCGTGACGGACGAGAACGGACGGTACACGTTCACGAATCTCGCCTCGGGCACGTATCGAGTGATCTTCGATCCCAATGGGCTGAACTCGAACACCCAGTTCACCACTCAGCACTCTGGGAGCGATGCTGCCATCGACTCCGATGCTGACCCGGTGAACGGCCAGACGCAAGAGTTCACTCTCGGAAAGGACACGGAAGATCTCACGCTGGATGCCGGCGTGGTGATCGACCGCAACGTCGACATCGTGCTCGACAAGAAGTACCTCGGCGCGACAGACCTGGACGAGGATCGTCACTCCACGGTGACGTACGAACTCGAGGTGACGAACCATGGCACCGCTGAGGGCCCCTATGACCTCACGGACACGCTGAAGTTCGGCGGCGACATCACGATCGATGACGTCACGGTGGCAAACGCCGCTCCCGGTGACATCGCGACGAACCCCGGATTCGACGGGCAGAAGGACACGAGCGTCGTCTCAGGGGCGGTCCTCCCCGGCGGCGCGACGCACACCTACCTGGTGACCGTGGAAGCAACCGTGGAGACGACGATCACCACGGAGGAATCCGAGTGCGCCATCACCGAGACAGAATCGGGGAGCGGCTTCCTCAACGAGGCCGAGCTCTCGATGAACGGCGAGACCTGTCTCTATACACATCTGACGCTGCCGACGATATGCCGGGTTGAGTGATTGGGGGGGGCCCTGTTATTTATAAAAAAAAAATAGTGACAATGTCACCACAGTAGGTCCTTGTGGCACCCCGTCCCCGGTCTTCCCGTGACGGGTGGACAGCTGATGGGCGGCGTCGCGGGTGCCGCGGTGCTGCTCCTCGCGGCGGGCGCCGGAGTCCTGGCGATGGTGCGGCGGCGCCGACCGAGCCGCATCGAGTAAGCCCTCCGCGGCGGCGGGGCCCTCGCCCCGCTGCCGCGGAATCGCCCGTCCTCCGCTCCGTCATCGTGCGCCGTCATGATCTCGGGCGAAGGGCTCACGCCCTCCGCTGGCCATCTCCCCACCTCCCCCGATGGTCAGCGGAGTCCCCCTCCGCGGTGGCCGATGGAAGCCTCCAGCCTCCAGCCTTCGGCATCCGGGGACGACAAGAAAAGGAAGCCGCTTGCGACCGTCCGGCTCCACGAACGACGACGCTCCTCGCCCGAGCGACCACGGGGCGTCCTCCCGAACCGTCACGCTCGTCCTCGCGTACCTCGCGCTCCTGCCGATGTCGCTGATCTGGGGGCTCTTTCTCCTGCTCCTCGGCGCCTCCAGCGGCGCAGGAACGATGGCTGCCGTGCTGCCGATGATCGCGTACCTCTGCACGGGGTGGGCCTGGGGGCTGATCGCAGGCATCGCGCTCGTTCGCGCGACCGGGCGGCGGCACGGGCGTCACGCCACCGTCGTCGCGGCCACCGCGCTGACGTTCGTCGTGCTCGGCGCATTCATCCTCGTGCCTCGCTGACGAAGCTCCGGGGACCCGCACGCCGCGGCTGTGCGCCGTCACTCGCAGACGGCCGCAGGCGTGACCACTCTCCAGGGCGAGTACCGGCCGTCCGCCCCGAGGAGGCGCATCTCGATGAGCACTTCGGCCACTTCGTGATCTTCGAGCCCAGGCCACTTCGAGAGCGGGGTGAGCTCAGGCGTCCACCACCAGGGATCGGGCTCGGGGTCGGTCCCCGTGAAGACGTCCTCGTAGCTGACGCCCTGGGCATCGGTGATCGTCGGGTATTCGATGAGCTCGACCGGCGTGGAGGATCCGGGGGGAGTGATGCGCGCCTTGATGGCACCGGCGTGGCTTGCCGTGCCGATGAGGCGGAATCCCTGGCCCGCATCGTCGACGTAGCACGCGAATCCGACGTTGAGCGACGGGTCGGATCCGTCCGCGGTCTCCGAGCCCTCATCCGGGCTCCCGCCGCCGTCGGCACCGGTGTCCGGGCCGGTGCTGTCGGCGCCGCCGAGGGCATCCGCATCCGAGTCCGCGCCCCCATCGTCTCCGGCGCCGTTCCCCGAACCATCCGACGCACTGTCGCCGTCTGCGGAGACCCCGCCCTGCGCGTCCCCTGCGGACTCGCCGCCGTTTTGCGCCGTCCCGCCGGGGCTGCCGTCGCCGCTCGCGCTGGAGGAAGCGGGGGCGGGACCACCCGAAGCTGCGCTGTTCCCGGACGAGCCGTCCGCTGCGCGATGGTCGGCGCTTCCGTGGCCGTCCGGCTCCCCGACGGGTCCGCGCGCAGATGCGGGGGTCGTGTGCGCGTCATCGCCATCGTCGCCGTCTTCGTCGCGGGGTCCGGAGGCCCCGAGGTGGCCGTTCGGCGACGAGTGGTCCGCTCGTCGCGACTCCGCCCGATCGTCAGCGCGCCCCGCGGACGCCGCCTCGGTCGCGGGCTCATGATGGAAGCCGGAGGCGATGACAGGGCTCACCGCACCGACCGGGGAGAGCAGCGCGGCGGCTCCGGCAAGCCCTGCGGCTGCGACCGCTGCAATGGAGGCGGCGGCGAGGACGTCCTGCGCGCGTCCGGGGACGTCAACGGCGAAACGCTTGGTGCGGGGAGCGTGCGCCTGCGCGGCGGAGCTGGCCGAGGGATCGAGGACCGCGACCGCGGGGCCGCCGACGCCGAGGAGGACCGTGATGAGCACCAGGGCGAGCCTGCGGTTCAGGGTGTCGAGTTCACCTGCCGCACGACTGCACGCGTCACAGTGCGCGAGGTGCGCCGCGATCGCTCGTGAACGTCTCGCGGGCAGCTTGCCGCGCGTGTATCGTTGCAGCTCCTGCAGTGCGGCCCGGCACTCGGCACGTACCGGAGACCGGAGCACGTGGGCTTCGGCCCAGGCGGACCTGAGTGCCTCACGAGCCCTGATCGTGAGAGCCGAGACGCCGTTTGCGGATATTCCGAGAAGCACCGCGATCTCTCGCGGGGGAAGGCCCTCCACCTCGCTGTACCAGAGAACGGCCTGCCAGCGGGGCGTCAACGAGGCGTAGGCGGTCGCCGCAGCGGACTCGTCGAAGGCGGCATCCTCCCACGGGGCGCCGCTCATGTCCGCGGGGAACAGGTCGAGCAGATCGCTCGCTTCCTCTGCCGGGTGAGCGCGGTCGTAGGCGATGGAACGGATGACGCGGTAGAGGTAGGGACGGAACGCGCCGTGGGGCCCGGCGCCGCGCCGCACCGTCTCGAAGATCTTGAGGAAGGCCTCCGAGGCGACATCCTCGGGATCGAGCCGTGGAGCGATGCGCCGCGCCGCGTGCAAAGCGGCACCGTGGTGGCGCTCCCACAACTCGGCGACGCCCGCGTCGTCTCCTGCACGCCACGCCGCGAGCAGCTGCTCGTCCGAACTGGGAAGCGAATCTGGCACCGTGCGTCCTTCCCTGCTCCGTGGTGCGGCCGCGAAGCGCCATGGCGTGTACTTTCGCATCGGGGGGCACCCAGCTGTGCTGGCGACCTCCGGCCCGTCGCAGGGCGACTCCGCAGGAGGCCGGGTTCAGTCTGAGCCAGAACCCATGCAGAATCCCGCCGTGCGGGAGAATTCACCCGCGGAATTCACCCTCGCCACCTCACTGTCAACCGCAGCCGGTCGTCGTCCACATCGGCGGGTTCTGCGTCTTCATGCGGTTTCTGTCCACAGATCGTGCAGGGGCGCGCACCGCTCGGCCAAGCCGTCGGAAGATGGAGCGACCGGCACCGGCCGGGAGCCGTGCCCGAGGAAGGGAACCCCCGTGAACACCAGACTCCATCTCGTCTCAGATCGCAGCGAGCGAGGCCGCGCGCGACCGCCGGCCGGTGCGAGCAGCGGCGAGCCCCCGGGGCCGCGGAACCGGAGCCAGACCGGCGAGCGCTCCGGCGCACCGCGGCCCGCCCTCCCGCTGAGCCACCCCGCCGTCGCGGCCGCCGCCGGCCGGCCGGCGCCGCGCAGCTCGCGCCGGCGACGCACCGCGCGGGAGCTGCGCAGATTCCTTGCCGAGGAGCGCGGCGCGGTCACCGCCGAGTACGCCATCGTCATCATGGCCACAGTAGTGGACCTAGAGCATACTTCTGTCAAAATGACCACGTGACTTCCTCGAAGACCAGCATTCCCCGCGTTGCGATCTACGCACGTCAGAGCGTCGAGGAGGACCAGGGCATACGGCAGCAGCTCGATGACGGCCGGAAGCACGCGGCGGATCACGGCTGGACTGTCGTGCACGAGTTCTCCGACAACGACACGTCGGGCAGCAAGGAACGTGGCCCGAAGACGGACTGGGCGAGGATGCTCAGCGCATTCGACGAAGACGAGTTCGACACGCTGATCGTCACCGAGACGTCGCGTCTCACCCGCAGCCTGACCGACGTCCTGGACGTCACTCCTCCTCGGCGTGCGATGCGGGTGATCGTGATCCGCCAGGGCATCGACACCCTCGTCGCCGACTTCCAGCTCAAGCTCCTCGTGCTCGTGGCGGAGAACGAGGTCAAGCTGAAGGCCCAGCGGGCGGCCCGCTACGCGGCCGACCGTCGGAAGGTGGGTCATCCGACGTCGGGCAAGACGCCCCACGGCTACCGCTGGGTGCCCGCAGGACAGCGGGACGAGAGGGGGACGCGTTACGTCGTCGACGAGGCCGAGGCCGAGGACGTGCGTCAAATCTTCAGGGAGTTCCTCGCCGGCGCGACGCTCGGCCAGATCGCCAGGGACCTCACCTCAACGGGACGCCTCACGCGCAAGGGTGCGCGCTGGCATTCCTCTACCGTCCGTCGGGTTCTCATGAACCCCCTCTACGCGGCCCTCCTTCCGCCGGCACAGCCGACAGGCCAACACAGCATGGCCGCGATCGATCTCGAAGCCTGCACTCCGGGAGCTTGGCAGCCCATCGTGACGCGAGACGACATCGTCGCTGCCCGGAGCCGGCTCGTCGGCGTCAAGCCCATGCACGCCGGCACAGCCCGACGCTGGCTCCTCGCCGGCATCGCCCTCTGCGGCGTGTGCCGCAAGCCCGTGAAGTCCTCGCGCCCCGTCAACCACCCCACCCCTCGTAAGGATGGATCGGTCGCACCGGCACAGCGCTACCACGGCTATCGGTGCCATTTCAGTCGCAACGGTGACGTGATCGACGAGTTCGTCTCGGAGCTTTGCATCCAGCGTCTCTCGCAGCCGGACGCCGTCGACCTCCTCACTCCGCCCGACGACGAGTTCGACCTCCCCGCCCTGCACACGCGTCGGGACGCTCTGCAGGCGGAACGGAAGAACGTCTTCGCGTTGATCGGTAGCGATCCGTCGAGGCTCGCGGCCGCTCAGGATCGTCTCGAAGAGCTGGAGGAGCAGCTACGCGAGGTCGACGCCGTCATCGCGAAGGCCGCGGAACGGCACCCCCTCGCTGATCTGATGGGCGTCGAGGACGTCAGGGCATGGTGGGAGAGCCGCACGCTCGCGCGTCAGCGGGCGATCGTACAGCTCCTGATGACCGTGGTGATCAAGCCGGTCGGCATGGGCCACCGCCCGCGTCGTCCCCAGGACGTCCTCGCGTCGCTGGAGATCACACCGTTGATCTAACTGAACCGCATCGTCGGATAGAGGCTGCCGAGGTCGACGGAAGTCCTCGAGCTACGCAACATTTCGCGAACTTGGCGTCCGTGACATTGAGCTCAGTCGTTTCTTCACAGCAGCAGCACGGTGCGGTGTCGTCAGTGAACCGAAGCGCGGGGAGACATGAACTATCTCGTAACTTCCGCCGCCAACCCATGACATCGTCGAGGTGATGCCCCCGCCATCAGTTCCGTCGATAACTCGATCCAAACGAGGAACGATGAAGTCCAGCACCGTTTGGGTGTTTCGCTCAGCAAGAATCCAACGACGCCGCATCTTGTGCGCCGTCGAAGCTGTCGTCCCACTTCCACCAAAGATGTCGACGACGAGTTCCCCGGGGTTCGTGGCGATGTGAATAATCCGCTCCAGAAGAGTTTCCGGCTTCGGCGTGTCGAACACCTCCTGATCTGGGAAGAGCGCGAGTAGATGACGCTTGGCCTCATCGTTTGTCCCGGTGTCGGCAGAACCCCACACCGTAAAGGGGACAAGGCCACGAAGTTGGTGGGCGAAGAGCTTGATCCGGGGCGATCCGTCGCCGCCCTTGGGGAACCAAATTCGATCCTCAGCCAGCAGTTCCCGATACGTGGGCTCAGTCGCGTACCAGGATCGGCCACGAGGTGGTCGATGCACGATGCCCGTCGGAGTCACGATGTCGTACTGCTGGGCCTTGCGATAACCGGGAGCCGTAAACGGCGCATCTGCCCAGGGGCCTCTAGGGTCATCGTCGCGATTGCGAAGGTTCGCCTCGTCTTTTGCGAGGAGGTTCCGTGAGGTCTTCCAGCGTTTTGGGCCGCTGGGCGCGTAGACGAGAATCGTGTCATGGTTCGAAGAAAAGGCCGCCCGTGAGTCCCTGGTGAGCTTCTTCTGCCAGATGACGGACGCGACGAACGCTTGCTCACCGAAGACTTCATCCATGATGGCGCGCGCACGGTGAACTTCTGCGTCGTCAAGATGCACCCAAACGCTCGCGTCTTCGGCGAGAAGCGGCTTCAGCGCCTCGAGGCGATCACGCATCATGCTGAGCCACTTAGAGCGAACCATCGAATCGTTGTACTGACGGAAGTTCACCTGTGTGTTGAAAGGTGGGTCAATATAGACCAATCGGATGCCGCCGGCCAACACTGACGTGTTCTCGCGGAGCGATTCGATGACGTCCAGTCCGTCCCCAACCGCAACGATGTTCGAAGTACTGCCCAAGACTCCGTCGGTGAGCTGCTCGAACTTCAAGGCGTGCTCAAGCCGCCGATCGTGTGGGTCCACCCACTCGTAACCGGTCAGGCCCGATGCGCGGAGCGACAGCTCCTTGTTCGGCCACACGAGCTGTACGTCTGTCATCTCCGCCTCAGTTCCGATGGCACAGCGAGCCCCTGAAGGTCAGTGGATCCGCGTCTACTAGACTCTCATGATCGTAAGTGAACTCCTAGCCGACACGAGGACCATCATGACCTCCAGCTCCTCAGCGGCCGCCGCCGACGTCGCGGCTAACTCGAAAGCGACGAAGCCATTCGTTCGATGGGCTGGGGGGAAAACGCGGCTCCTGCCCAAGATCCTCCCGCATGTCCCTGAGCGCTTCGAAAACTACTTCGAACCATTCCTGGGCGGCGGGGCGATGTTCTTCGCGGTCCAAGATCGCATCACTGGGCGAGCTCAACTCGCGGATCTCAATGAACATCTTGTGGCCGCATGGATTGCGATGCGGGACCACCAGCTGGAGCTGCGACCGCTTCTCGAGTGGTACCGCGAACGCGACTCGAAGGAGTTCTACTACGAAGTGCGTGCGAGCGTACCCGAAGGTCTTGTCCCGCGTGCAGCGCGATTCCTTTACCTCAACGGTGTCTCTTGGAATCATCTCTGGCGAGAGAACTCCAAGACCGGCGCTATGAACGTGCCGTGGGGCGATCGCGTGTTCAAGAGCTTCGACGACGAAACTTTTCAGCGTCTTGAGCGATCGCTGCAGCTCGCGGACGTGCATGCGGCCGACTTCCGCGAGGTGCTCCGCAATGCCAAAGCGGGCGACTTCGTCTACCTCGATCCTCCCTACCTGCCGGTCTTCACCAAGTCCGACGTCGAGAAAGAACCCACCTCGAAGTTCAATAAGTACACCGCGAAGGTTTTTGGCGAGTCTGACCTACGCGAGCTGGCGCAACTTTGTGGAGACCTGACAAGCCGCGGCGTCAAATGGGTGATGTCCAACCGCGACACACCGGGCGTCCGAGAGCTGTTTCCCGATGCTGACATCATTGGGTTTACGACACGTCGCTCCGTCGCTGCGCAGAGTCGACGGAAAGTTGAAGCCGGCCACTCGCCGGAAGCTATCGTCATCGGAAGGTAAACAGCGTGGTCGCATCTCCGGTTGAAGCTGTATGGGTCTGGTTCTATGGCGGCACTAACCAAAAATGGACGTACGGTCGCTTCGGGAAGAGCGGTTTCACCAAGGATCACCTCCAGATCAAAGATGAAGCCGCAGGTCCTGTCCAGGCCATCTATGGACTGAGGCCAGAGCCTGACCAGAAGCACGAGTTAACGCTGAAGTGGCCGAACGGAGGTAGCCGAGACGGTCGCTTCATGTACTCCTCAGGACGCTTCGTTCTTCGGTGGGATCGTCCAGCGACGGCAGGTTCCGTGCCCTGGAGCTCGCCAGACCCTTGGCGCATGACTCCTGACCCCGACCCAAGTTCAGTGACACCACTTCGAGGCAACGGTGTAGCACGAACAGACGTCGATGCGATTGCGGCAATCGACTCGTTTAACCAGGCAGGGCATCTCGCTTACCTTGTCGCGGTAAAGCTGAAAGACGAAGATGACGTCCTGCATGTCCGCACATACTTGAAGGACCCCTCGGCTGGCCTCGAGTTCGCGAGCACTGATCTGCTCCCTCGGGAGGTGCAGAAGCTTGTCGATTCACTCAACGTCTCTGTGCCGTCATGCGCATCCCGGATCCTAGGCGGTCAGGCCCCAGACCCTGCCGTTGACGCAGCGATCGCGAAGCTCGAGGAGAACCCAAACCTCCTCCTCATCGGGCCTCCTGGTACCGGTAAGTCTGTCCTGCTGGACAAGCTCGTTCAGCATGTGACAAATCCTGACTTTGAGGTCACATTTGACCCCGATGAAATTTACGACGCATGGAGCGAGCCGGAGGACGAACCTGGTGCAGGCAAGGCCGCTACGGTGGTCTTTCACCCGAGCTACTCCTATGACAATCTCGTGGTCGGTCTTCTGCCTAAGGTCAAGGGCAAGGAAGTTCAGGTGGGGGTGTCCACCGGACCGCTCGTGAATCTCGCGCACTATGCTTCTAGCGGGAATCCGGCGCTCCTGGTGCTCGATGAATTCAATCGCGGTAACGCTGCTGCCATCCTCGGAGACACGCTCGCACTGCTCGACAAGGACAAGCGCGACGTGGCTCACGTTGACCTACCCTCCTACGGACTTCCCATCGACGTTCCTGAAGAGTTCGCCGTAGATAAGAGCGTCCGGGTCGCGTCTCGGTTCGGGTTGCCGCGGAATCTATGGATCGTGGCAGCGATGAACTCCAGCGATCGCAGTGTGGCACCCCTCGACGCGGCCCTTCGTCGCCGATTCTCGATCGTCGAGATTGGGCCGGACTACGAGCTTCTTGCAGCGCAGCTCTCGGCAGATCTCGATGCCGACCTAAGCGACCCGTGGTCGAACTGGACGCCTGGCCATGTCGCTAGCCTGGCCGTCGAATTGTTGCGAGGGATTAACGCCCGAATTGAAGCATCGCTCGGCCGCGACTTCCTCCTCGGCCACTCCAACTTCTGGCATGTCGCAGGCGATTCCGCCGAAGATGCGCTCCGATCCTTGGCCTCAGCGTGGGATCTTCGAGTGGTCCAGACGATGCGTCTCGCGCTCCAGGACGATGACGACACCCTCGCCTTCATTCTCAACGCGGGGAAACCAGAAGACGCTGTCGCAAGTTCTTCGCACGCAGTTTGGTGGCTGGCTGCCGACCCCGCTCACGAGCAGTTCGCTCGTCCACGCCTTGCGTTCAACCCGATTGCTGGGATGCCGTCGGACGAGCTCCATACCGAACTCTCGCGACTCGCCGGGGTTTGAGATGGAGCCGAGGCTGAGGCTTCGTGAGCACGAAGGCGTCAACCTTCCTCGCGAGACCGCTGGATTGGTAATCGACGCTGTCCAAGGACTTGAAGCCCGCCTGCAACCGCGCATTCCTCAGGTGACTCGTACCGAAGGCGTCGTCAAGATAGGCAACCTCATCGGATCGGCCCGGATGGCGGACGGCACGGTTCTCGAAGTTGAGCCGAAGGTGCCGGCCAGCAGTTCCTGGCCGAGCGCCGTCGTGCAGTTGCTCAACAAAGAATCGCGCATCTCCGTGACCGGGTCGCAGCGCTCCCGCCAGGGACACGCCCGCCAAGACCTGACGTCAGTCATTGCGTTCGAATACGCACGTCGTCTCGAAAATGCCATCTCGAAGGACGGCCCACTGCAGCTTTTTGAGCGCTACCGTCTCAACTCGCGCCGGTTGAGCGGGAGACTCGACGTGAGCGCATACACCCGCAATGCTTGGCGCGACCCCATTCTCTTTCCAGTTCAACGGGATCAGCTCACGGTAGCGAATGACTTCGCGCGTGGCCTATCGGTAGTGTCACACGCATTCCGTCGATCAGTGTCAGACAGCGCATTGTCGGCCCAACTGCTTCGACTCGAGTCCGCAGTCATTCCAGGACATCCGCTACCAGAACACATCAACCCTGTAGCGGCCACTCGGCCGATGCCTTCCCAGTGGAAGAATTACCGCCCTGCATGGGACATTGCGGCCGCCGTCCTGCGGAACCGCTCAATCATCAATGACCCAGGGCACTCAATCGGCCTCGAAGTCGCAGTTGAGCCGTGGCCACTTCTCGAGACGCTCTTAGAACGGACCCTCGCGGCCGTCACTCGAGCAGCTCCGAATATCGTGTTCGGCGCGAAGCGACGTTACCCAATCTTGAAGCTCCGCGGCGCGATCGCCGGCTCAGTGGAGCCTGACGGCGTCCTTCGCGATGACACAGGTCAAGTTGTGGCGACATTCGAGGCAAAATATACGTTGCCCAGTACACATCCGAGCGAGGACCATCGCTATCAGGCCCTCGCTACGGCCGCAGTACTGCACTCTCCGATCGCGATACTGGTGTATCCAGGTGCCGAGGAACCTAGGATCTACGACGTCCAAGGATTCAACGGACAACCCATGCAACTGGCAACCATGGGACTGGAGCTTTATGGGTACGAACGCGGCTCAGGGGAAAAGCGTAGAGCAGACGCGGTTCTGAGACTCCTAGGAACCATGGCCGGACGAACGCCCTAACGTCGTCATCACCTCAGGTCGCTGAACGGATCCACGACGCTCTGCACACCGTGCTCCGCACACACGAAGGCGATCCGAACGCCCGTGCCGTCGGCGCTGAGTGACGTGTCGGGCGCGCAGTCGCCGCCACACTCTGAGCACGTCCGGTAGCCGTCGTCCGTCGGCACGCGGATCTCGAGGCCGTCGGGCCCTTCCGTGCGCTCGTAGTCCATGGCCCCATTCTCACCGCATTTCGTGCAGACGGCACTGGATTTCGTGCTGCACTCGTGTCGTCACCGAGGACACCGCGGTGTTGCTTCACGTCGCGATCATCGCAACGATGGAGATACCGGTACGAAACGAGCACGCACATGACGAACCAAAAGAACCCGCAGTCTCCCTCGGGCGAGGCGCACGATGACACTCCGCGCAAGCGCTGGTATCAGCGCCCCTGGTTCATGAGCCCTGACGGGCACAACGTGATGCCGACGAGCTGGATCGGACTGGTCGTCCTCGCCGTCGTCATCGTGGCCGGCGTCGGCATCGTGAACTGGATCGGCTCTCTGTTCTGAGCCGCCTGCTGTCGTCATTGAACGCCCTCCTCCTCGGAAGGGGGCGTTTCGCTTTTCTCCCGTCATACCCATCGTTCGAGATCGTCTGTCGGTGGCTCCTCGTAGCCTGGAGGCGACGACCCGACGCTTTCCCACACCGCGAGGATCTCCCATGGCCATGCGCACCATCGTCCACCACCTCTACCGCGACGCTGGCGACCTCTTGCCCGTCTGCGGCACCATCCCCGGCCCCGACGAGCGGGACCAATGGCACACCGGCCACGTTGTCGACTACCTCGTCGCCTACAAGCGCGTCGGGCACCCGTGCTGCACCCTGTGCTGCGCGGTCGCACTCACACTCATTCAGGCCCACGATGCGGCCTGATCGCACATCGGCGTATCGCGAGACAATGCTGTTGTGACCGGATTCAGTTTCCTCGACGCCGTCTTGGGCGATGCGCCGGCGCTGCCCCTGAAGGTGTCGTCCCGCTCGTTCCGAAGCGCGATCGAAGAAGCGCTCATTCACACGTACACCCGGAACGATCTCGAAGCCGTGTTGGCCGAGGAGCTCAAGCTTCCCTGGCAGAAGCAGGACGTTCAGCCCAGCCACGGAGAGTTCTCCAAGCGCGACCTCATCCGTGCATACACGGAAGGCTGGGAGCTCCCGCGACTCGTCGCTCTTGCGCGTCGCATCGTGAACGAGCTCGAAGTAGCCGGCCAGCTTCGCCTCGACCTGTCGAACCTGCTCGCTGAGCACGATCGCGCTGGCGGTGTCGACGCGCCCGCAAAGAACCTCATTTTCGCGGCGAACGGTCCCAAGCCCGAACTCGTCCTCAGAGACGCCGTCAACAACGACATCGAGATCGTCCGCAATGGTGAGTACTGTCTCGTCTACAACCAGCCCATCCCAACCGACGGCTTGACCTTCGCCCGTCTGATCGAATGGTGGCGCGCACACGAGGGCTTCGAGGAATCCGTATCCGCGCGAGACGTTGGAATCGACCTCCATAAGCGCCTCCGTGCGTCCTTGGGGGAGAATTCCGTCGAACTCCTCGTCTTCGATACCTACGCGGCCCGCTACAAGGACAACCAGTTCGACATCCCGGCGCTGATCCCGCAGGTCTATCTCCATTTCGATCCCGCTACCCAGGCGTCACGACGGGCCGCTGGCGAGAGTGGTAGTCCGTTGGCCCGTCAGAGGATGGACTTCCTTCTCCTGTTCTCCAGCAGGCACCGGGTCGTGCTGGAGGTCGACGGGAAGCAGCACTACTCCACGGGCAATGTGGCGAGCCCCACTTTGTACAGCGAGATGGTGGCCGAGGATCGCCGGCTCCGGCTCGCGGGATACGAGGTTTACCGATTCGGTGGAGCCGAGCTGATGAAAGACGACGCTGCGAAGATGGTCGCCGAGTTCTTCGACCAGCTTGCCGACCGCATGAGGTGAGGCCTCGTCGGTCCGGTCAGCCGCCGGTGCTCTCCTCGGAGAGCACTCGGTGAACGGTGCCCATCGAGACACCGATACCGCTCGCGATGACCCGAATCGACTCCCCGCGGTCGCGTCGAGCCACGATCGCGGCGCGCTTGTCTTCGTCGACGACGGTGGGGCGTCCGCCAACTCTGCCGCGTGCCCTCGCAGCCTCGAGTCCATTCTTCGTCTTGCGCACGATGTCCCGGCGACGGTCTTCTGCCAGCGCGAGCGCGAGATCCAGGATGAGGCTGCGCTCCGTATGTTCTCCTGCTGCGATGCCTTCGAGCACCTTTACCGAGATGCCTCGCTCGAAGAGGTCCGTCAGGACGATCAATCCCTCGAGGAGATTCCTGCCGAGTCGGTCCACCTCCTGAACCGTCAGCATGTCCCCGTCGCGGAGATGCTCGATCGCCTTCTGCAAGCCCGGGCGCTGGTCTACGGCGAGCTTGCCACTGACCTTCTCCTCGAACACCTTCACGCAGATGGGGTCGAGGGCGTCGTGCTGCCGCGCGGTGTCCTGCCCTCGCGTGCTCACCCGAACCAGGCCGATCAATGCCATCAGCGCACCCTTCGTTCAATAAACGTGTTCATCATCTTGAATCGAGACTAGCTGTTTATGAACGAGTTGTTGAACGAGTTGGCCGTGAATTTCCTATCCGTGCGGGCGGACTGTTCAGCGTTCGACAACCGGTCGTTTTCTGAACGTCGTCTCACCTAGAGGCCCAGCTGAGCCCGATAGCGGTCGGTCGTCCAATGGTTCTCGAAGAAGCCGTGCTCATTGCGGAGGTGCATGCGCGTATCGCGCATCGGCGACGACAGCACCGACTCGTACAGCGCGCTCAAGCCGTCCGTCGCAACCCGCCCGATATGGGCGAGGATCTCGATCTGGCCGTTGCTGTGCCCGAGCAGCAGAGGTGCCATGCTGCTCAGCACTTCTTGGGTGTCGTTCTTCGCAGGGCCGAGGTGCACGCCTCCCTCGGCATTTGCGTAATACAGGACGACGTCACGGAGCGCCAAAGGACGGTCGCGGACCATTCCCACCTGCGCCTTCAGGAGGTGCTGGATCGTCGTGATGCTCGGCGTGCTCTGGTCGCCCACGAGCTCCTCGCCGCCGAGCCTGATCAGGTACGGCAGATCGTCGTCGCCCACACTCTCGGGCTTGGTCCACGGGCGGAGGCGGAAATCCATCTGAATCTCCGGCCGGCCCGCACGCACGCGGTCCACGAGCGTATGCCCGTCGACGAAGAGTTTCCGAAGCAGGGGCGCGATTCCGAGCAACTCGTACCGACTGCGCTCCCGCGGCTTCTCGCATCGC
Organism: Leucobacter massiliensis; assembly: GCF_002982315.1. GTDB lineage: Bacteria > Actinomycetota > Actinomycetes > Actinomycetales > Microbacteriaceae > Leucobacter > Leucobacter massiliensis. Next base: position 31,920 of record NZ_MWZD01000018.1, read on the forward strand.
CGACGAAGATCCTCGAGCGTCTCCACGAAGAGCCACTCCGCGATCATGATCTCCGGCCCGATCGGCGGCCGGGTCATGACGTCGACGTGATCGGTGCGAGCAGATCGGCCGGCGTCACCTCGAGGCCACGTGCGAGCTTGACGATGACGTCGAGCGTCGGATTGCGTCGCCCTCGCTCCAGACCGCTGACGTAGGTGCGATCCATGCCGACGTGGTGGGCGAAGGACTCCTGAGATCCCCAGCCGCGATCCCGGCGCAATTCCCGAAGATGCTCGCCGAATATTCGACGGTGCTCGGGAACGCTCATAGATCAATGCCAACGGATATGCTGTCTATTAGTCCACGGACTATGAGTCACACTGTTCAGGTGCTACTGGGGAGATGCCCGCCATGACCATCACATCCACGACGCGGATCCGATCCGCTGCCGCCGCGGCGGCCCTTGTCGTTCTCACCGCAGGGCTCGCTGGCTGCGCCGGCGAGGAGGAGCCCGCCGCAGAACCGGTGGCGTCGACCGTCGAGACGCCCGTCGCGACAGAAGAGCCTGCCGAGGCGGTCGAGCTCGCCGCAGACGGCTCGTACGTGTCGTTCAACGACATCGACGTCGTGCTCACCACCATGACGCTCCAGGGCGTCGAGCTCCGAGAGCTGAGCACCGCGTGCATGCCGCAGTTCGTCCAGGAGTACACGCACGACTACGACCCGTCCACGGGTGCCGTGACGCTGAACTATGCCGACACCAGCGAGAAGCAGCTCGCGGCGTCCGACGACGGAGGGATCAGCCTGTACGGCGATGGTGCCGACGACCGCCGAGGCTTTGCGGCTGCGGACTCGGCCGAGGGTGAAGAGCTGGTCGCGGCCTACGAGCAGATGTGCCTGGACAGCTATGGAGAGTTCGAGAACGACGGCCGCTCGTAGCCTCATCACCTACACAGCAAGAACCCCGTGGACGATAGATCCGCGGGGTTCTTGCTGTGCCGTTGGGAGTCAGAGGATGAAATCGATGAGCATCTCACCCGCCCCCAGGCACATCTCGCGATACTCGCGCATCTCGATGTCGGTGTGCACGGAGGAGACATCCACGTCTGCTGTGAGAGCTGCATCCGTGATCGTGGCCCACGTGGTGAGGCTGTCACTATGCTCCGTAGGATTCTCGCCTTCCCACGTCACGATCCAGCTGTCCGCGTACACCGAGTCCTCGTTCGGTGCCACCGAGCCATACCCCTCACCCTCGATGGATCCGATGCACGTGTGCCGCAGGTAGTGCACCCGCCCCCTCTCCAGGTCGACCGACCACGACTCGAGCTCCGGGCTGAACGCCTGGATCGCGCGCAGGTAGAGCGTCGACCCCTCCTCTCCCAATACGATCGGATCGGCGTCGCTGTCGAGCTCGCCCTCGGGTTTCTCGCTCGGTGCGGGCGTCACCGTTGCCGAGAGGTCGTCCAGCTCCTCCGTCCCCTCGGGCGTGGGCTCTTCCGTCGGTTCGGCATCCGACGGGGAGGTCGGCTCCGGGGTCGCGGTCTTCGCAGCAATCGGTTCGACCCCCTCGTTTCCCGGGTAGCTGCAGCCCGCGACGGTGAGCGTCAGGAGCGCCGTAGCCAGACCTGCTGTAATCCTCTTCACGTTTATGCGCCTGCTCCCTTCGTGTCGTTCTCCAGAGCGGCCTTGGTGTTCACGCGCACTCCGGTCTTGCTCTTGAGATTCCGAAGCCCATCCCCGATGAGCTTCGGCGCAATGATGAACATTCCCAGGGCGAGGCCCGCGGCGACTGCGACCCAGATGTTCGTGAAGATGAGCAACGCGAGACCGATGAGCCATCGGACGATCAGGAAGACGGCCGTGTAACCGACGGCGAGCAGAACGAGACGCCAGACCGGCGAATTGGCCTGGAAGCGCTGGTAGTCTGCCCAGGCCGTCCGCAGCAGACCGGAGGTGGCCTCGAAGTCGCCCTTTCGATCCTTCTCCGGCAAGACGATGAGGCCCGCCGTCACCATCGTCGAAACGAGGCGAAAGAGGATCATCGTGGCACCAGTGGACGCGAGTTCCACCCATCCCTGCGTCGAGATCGCCCAGGCCAGAGCCGCGAGCGACCCCATCCCCAGCAGAGTGCCGACGATGTCGTAGGCGCGACTATTCGGCGTGATGTTGACGGTCACGTGCGGCTGGTTGTTGTTGTTCTCGGTCATGCTGTTTTCCTCTCGTGGGAGTCGTCGATGTCGATGTCGTCGGGGATGGCCATCAGCTCGGCCATGGCGAGGATCTCCTCGTCGTCCTCGATGTCGTGCGGGTGAGTCGGTACGGACTCGGGGGTCTGCGCCGGAGCCGGCCCAGAGCTCGTCGCGGTCGCGTGAAGGCCGTCGATGATTCGCATCCCGTCGTCGCGCGCATCGTTCTGCGCCGAGGCGCTCTTCCGGACGGCGGGGGCCTCCCAACCCCAGGCGTAGACCAGCCACGCCGCACGCAGGAGCCCGAGGGCGACCTGGACGTAGATCCAGCTGATCCACCCCGCGGCGTACCAGCCGGACAGGGTCCGCGAACCGATCAGTCCGCCGCTCACCGTCTCGATGACCGAGGCCAGACCGTGGATCGCCCAGAGGTCCCAGCCGAGCGGCCGCCCGATCAGGACACCCAGCGACAGGACTCCGGCGACGAGGAAGTGCCAGACGCGAGGCCGGTGCTTCTCCGCCGCCATCTCGGCTGCCCGGAAGGCAACGAGCGAGACGAGCCATGTGACGCCAAAGCCGACCGGTGTCACGATGCCGTAGACGATCACGTAGGAGACCAGCCCCAGCGCCGACGTCTTCGTGTCGTCGTGGTGCGTCCAGAGGTGGAAGACACCCTTGATCTCGGCCTCGCGGGCGGGTGTGCCGTCGAGTCCCGCCTTGCTGCGCTCGATCTCGCGTGCGCGACGCGTCAGCTGCGCGACGCGTCGAAATGCCGCCGGCTTGTCCAGCCACGTCTTGGAGTTGATCCACGCCGCGCGCTCGGCCTCGTATCGGGTCGGCTCAGGCATGCGGCGTCACCACCCCGAAGGTGGCCGAAGCGCTTGCCGACGGGGCCAGCGGCGTCACGGTCGAGCCCAGGACGAAGCCGACGAGGAAGACGGCTCCGAGGACGAACAGGAGGATGATCCCTCCGAAAATGAGTCGCCACATCGTGGCTCCCTCCGGGTCGCAGATGCCCGGACAGGAAGAAACCCGGGCGGAATGGGGGTGCCAGACCGATGTCGGCACAGGCTCCGCATTCGGGCCTCGGGTTACTGTCCATCCTAGGGTAGTATTGTTGTAAGTGCAACACCATTACATGAGGAGAAGCGCATGAGTCGCATGTCGATCTCGCTGGACGCGGAGTCCCGTCGACGCCTGCAGCATCACGCCGCCGACCGGGGGATCAGTCAGCCCGGCATCCTCGCTCGCGTCCTGGTGGAGCATGGACTCGACGTGCTGGATGCCGCGGACCCCGCGCTCATCGAGCTCGTGGACGAAGCCATGAAGAAAGAACGCGCCCGGCGTCAAGCCGTCGGGCGTGCGGCCATGGAGTCGCGTTACTCGCAGAAAGACGATGATGACGCCGACTGAAAGGCCCCACGATGGCTCTCTTCGACAAGGCTCCGAGGGAGCCTGACTTCACCCCGCCCGTAGAGCGACAGCCCTACGGCGGCTTCTTGATTGACTCGGCGGGCAAGGCCTCCGGCCTCGCCCCGACCGGCCCGCACCTGCTCGTCCTGGCGGGGACCGGTGCAGGCAAATCGCGGCGCGTGCTCGCACCGCAGATCATGATGTGGGACGGCCCCGTCTGCGCTGTCTCCGCCAAGAGCGACCTCGCCGAGATGACTGCCCGCACGCGGGCGCAGCGCGGCGGTCCCATCTACGTGATGGATCTCACCGGTCAAGCCGACTGGACGCAGCTCCCCGACGGAGTGACCCCCGTCGCCAACGACCCGTGCGCGCTCCTGACGCCGGATGCCGACGGCTCGACGGACGACTCGGCTCTCGATCTCGCGACGCTGCTTACGCAGGTCGGCAGCCTCGGCATGGGTGGCGGCCAGACTGGCGGCGACTCAGCGTTCTGGATGACGCTGGCCCTCGGCACGCTCGCCTGCCTGATCCAGGCGGGCGGCTGGTACCCCGACTACTCACAGGATCCGGACAACCCGCCGATGGTCTGGGGCGGCGGCATCGACTGGGTACTGAAGGCGGCGCTGGTCCCGGACGCCGCGGACGACGGTGACGACGAGACCGTCGATCTCACGACCCCCAGCTGGACTGTCGCCGCGACTCGAGCGAGCCTCCTCGGCTCCAGCCATGCAGCAGACGTCGCGTCGGTCCAGAGCCTCGACCCGAAGCAGCGCGACTCGGTGGGCATCAACCTGCGCGTCGCGCTCTCGAGCTGGAAGAAGCGCGCCGTGCGCGGGCGGCCTGGACAAGTCGCATTCACCCCGCAGCTGTTGGAAGACCCGCGCGCGACGTTCTACCTCGTCTCCCCGTCATCGGGCAGCGCCGCGGGAGCCGCGACGTCGGTGATCGAGAGCCTCGTCGAGCACTGGAAGATCCACGCGATTCCGCGGGGCCTGCCTAAGATCGCGATGGTGATCGACGAGTGCCCGCAGATCTGCCCGATCCCGCGGCTCTCCGAGCACATCGGCCTGATGCGCTCGTACGGCATGCACTTCACGGTCGCAGCTCAGCACACCTCGCAGTTCGAGAAGCGTTTCGGCAAGGTGGAGGTGGACGTCCTGCGCAACGTCTTCCCGGCGATCCTCATCGGCATCGGTGCGATCGAGCGGGACATCGTGGAGACGGCCGCCTGGACGCAGCCACCGAGCGAGCGCCCAGCGGGATCCACGGACGCGAGTGGTCGTCAGCAGAGCCTCTCCACGGAGCGGGGCGAGGTGCTCCACGCCGCCGAGCTCCTGCCGCGTCACCAGGGCGAGGGACGGCTCCTGATTCGTGGTCTCGCGGGCATGAAGGTCAAGCTCGGCGACTTCACCAAGATGGTCCGCTGACGGCCTCGTAGGCAATCGGCGCTCGAAGACCCCAGCAGCCTGGCTGCTGGGGTCTTCGAGCGTCTCGGGGCGGTGCCTACTCCTCTGGCAACAGCTTCGAGCAGCCGTCGTAGTGGAGTCGTGTGCTGTCGCCCGTAGGCGTCTCTCCGCCGCACTCCAGGCAGATGTCGTAGCCACCCACCCCGTAGAGCGTGTCGCGGCTCGTACTGAGGATGCTCACGGCTACATCCCCATGCCGCGGGACTGCTGCTGTCCCTTGGACTGCTGCGCGGCAGCGCGCTGACGCGCCTGCTGTTGAACCCTCCGCGCCTCGGCGAGGCGCTGCTGGCCGGCCGAGCGCTGCGCCTGAGCAGAGCGCTGCGCGGCCGTAGCCTGCTTCTTCTGGTTGCCCTGCTGCTGAATCGACATCGTCGTGCCTCCCTGTTCTGCGAGCGCTGCCCGCTGCTTCTGTCCTGCTGCCTTCAGGCGCTGGCGCTGGGCCATCGCCTCTCGGTACTCGGGCGAGGTCTCTCCGAACCTCGCCGCCGCCTTCTTCTGACCGTCGCGCTCGACGGCCGCGCGGACCTTCTTCACCTCACGGTCGTCGACCTTCGGCTGAGCCATGTCCTTCCTCCCTGCTGTCCTGCTATTCCAAACCGAAGCTGTCGTTGCTGGCCTGATGCATCTCCTCCCTCGTGATCCGCGTGCGAGCCGTGCGAGCGTCGTCCAACAGCTGCCGGCCCTGACTCTTCGTCTCAGAGCGCACCTTGTCCTCGTGAGCCGTCTGGGTCTCGAGGAACGTCTCGTCCGGCGGGTGCAGCTCCGACGGCTTCACAGATCCGGGCTTAACACGGTGGTACCGACGACCGCCGGCGACGACCTCCTCGACCGTTCCTCGCATCGCGAACGCGCGCTGGCCGGCGATGACGGTGCCCATGCCACCCGAAGCATTCGCCATTCGGGCGACTTCCGCGCGCGTGTAGGGCACGAGCGTCGTCGGGGTCTGATTCTCGCCGGATCGCGCCGCCCTCAGATGCAGACCTCGCTGCCCTCGAGCCAACGGGTCCTCTGCGCGAACCTGCGCGTCGACGAACACGCGCCCCTTGTTGTCCTCGCCGGCGACCAAGACGACGAGTTCGGCCTCGGTCGGTCGACTCCCGCGAGGGTGGTGCGGTCGCTGCGGATCCAGGGGCTCCCGTGGGAGCTTTACCGCCGCAATCGAACGGTCGCCCGCACCGGCCATCACGGCCTGGGCCCTCAGGCGCGCTTGCGTGGCTGGGTACTGCGCAGCGGCGATTCGGACCGCGTCGACGGAGAGATCTCCCGCTGCGATTTCGTCGCGCAGCCGGTCGGCCGTCCTCGAAGCGATCAATTGCTCGGCAGTGAGATTCTGCCGTTCCTTGAAGTCGGCCAGCGTTCCGTACGGATGATCCGTCGTGTAGTAATCCGTCAACGACTTGGCTACGCCCTTGGACTTCTCCGCCTGTTCGTCTGCATCACGGCCCGCTTCCTGCTCGGCTGGACCTCGACCCGCTTTCTGCTTGTACTGGCTCGCGAGAGCCGACTTCTCGACGTACTGCTGGAGCACCGCCTGCATCTCCGGGTGCAGGTAGGGGGCGAACGCGCCGAGGCTCCTCTCGCCGATGCCGCCCACGCCGTCCTTGTCCCGGAGGCGCGCGATGAACTCGGCGTCGACGACGAAGCCACGCGACTCGTAATCCTCCTCAAGCTGCGCCAGCGCGGCGACGCGGCGCTGCGCGCGAGCCTTCGAGAAGTGCGCATTGCGCAGGGTCGATCGGAACGGCTTCGGAGCTGGCTCCGACTCAAGCGTCGGTTCCACGACGGGCTCGCTGAACGGCAGACCCGCGGCGTTGCCGTCAATCGACGCAGAGCTACCGGCTGCGATTGCCGCCTCGTGCGCCCGGAAGATGTCGTCGTAGGAGCGTGGGGTCGATGCCGGAGCCTCCGCCGCCTTCTGCAACGCCACGTTCTTGTCGATCGCCGCCTCGACGTCCTTGACGCGGAACCCGACGCCGAGCCCGGTGCCCCGGCGTCGGTGCGCCCGCGCCGGCTCCGACAGCGACCCGTCGGGCTCCACGAGCATCATGCCGTAGACGACGTCCTGGCCGCGACGACCGATCGTCACGCCGTTCTGACGCCCGAGCTCCTGGATCTCATCCCATGACTGTGCGCGAGGATCGGCGAGCACCTCGCGGACGCGGCCCTCGAGCTCGATCTCGGAGAACCGCTCCGGCACGGGCACCGCGCCCACGTCGAGGGCCGCCTCACGCTCGATCTTGTTGAGCTGGTACAGCTCGTACTCGCGCTGACGACGATCCTCACGCTTCTGCGCATGCAACTGCGCCTTGGCCTCAGGCTCCAGCCCGGAGCGGCTGACGCTGTCCTGGATGCGCACTGAGTTCTCGGCCGCGATCAGTCGCCGCTGGAGCTGTGAGGGGCTGATCCCCTCGGGCGCACTCTGGAGCGCCTCTGCTCGACGCTGCTCGACCTCCTGCGCCGCTGACCGGGTCAGCTCCTGCATGTCTGCGCGCTGGGTGAACCCCTGCTCAGCCAGAACCCGGTCGTGGGCGATCGCCATGCGCGAGTGGGTGAACGCGTTGGAGTCGAGACTCTTCCCGGTGACCGGGTGAACGGCCCCGATGATGATGTGGTTGTGGACGTGACCGGTCCGGCCGTTCACCTCGGTCGCGACGAGCACGGGGTGACCGGGTGCCCGGTCAGCAGCCAGAGCCTGACCGTATCGCTGAGCCCTCGCCCACGACTCCGGATCCTCTGGGTCGAGCTCGTCGCGGCCGAAGCTCTCGACGAGTGAGTATGCCTGGACGTACTTCGACTCGTACTGGACGTGCCCGAACGCGTTCTTCTCGACGACAGGGTTTCCATGCTCGTCGCGCACGACGGTGCCGTCCTTGACGAGGTGCCGAGGGCGAACGCCGTCTTTGCCGTGGGCCTCGCGAATGGCCAGGAGGTGCTGCTCGAACAGCGGCGCGGGAGCGCCCACCGCGGAGATGGCGACGTAGCCTTTTCCGGCGTACTTCACCGTGGCGGCGCTGCGCCGGGTCGACTGAGCGGAGACGGTGGCCACTACGCCGCCTCCTGTCCGTCCTTCGCTACCGCTCCGGCCGATGCTGCCGAGATGAAGTCGAGGAGCAGAGCCTCCATGCGATCCACGGTCGCCTTAGACTCCTGCACGGCCGTGAACGCGTCGCGGACCTCCTCCCGGGTCACACCCTCGTCGAAGTTGAGCTTGCGGAGGATCACGTACAGCGAGCCTTGCGAGTGCGACAGCCGGTTACGGCACTCCGTGAGCCCGTTCCAGACCTCGTCAGGCAGCTCGAAGGTGCCCGAGGCCGCCCAGGCTTCCGGCTGTCCTGCCAGCACCTGCGCCGCACGATGGTTCTCCGTCAGCAGCAGACGCAGCGCCTTCGAGAAGGGAACCTGCTCGGCCTCCACGCCATGAATCTTCCCCAGCGCCGCACGCATCGCCGCGACTGCGGCTTCCTCGTCCTCGCTGAAGCGCAGCGTGCGGCGCAGCCCGTAGTTCATGGGCTTCGGTCGCCGCGGCTTCCCTTGCCGACCTCGATGTGGCCCAGACGTCACCTCCATCATGCTTTGGACCTCCATTCACGTCGCGCCGGTCAATACCCCAGGGGGGTATAACCATAGTACTCCGTGACGATGCGACATGGGGCTTCCATCAGGGATTTTTGCTGTAGGGGCCACACGGGCCACAAGAGCGAGAACCAGTTTGATCCGTCAGACAAATGACGGCGCTTCGCCCCGTCATTTGCTGACGAATCCTGGTTCATTCGCGCTTCGCGCTCAGAGAAAATGCGGCTCCGCCAGCCCTCCCCACCTGCGGTGGGGCCCCCAAGGGACTGGCTCCACCAGAAGGCGAAAATGGAGAGCGAGGATACGAAAATGCCGCCTCGGACTCTGTCGAATCCAAGGCGGCATTTTCGTCCGGAGCGAGGCTCATCCGCTGAGCGACGTGGGGTAGCCGCCTCTCTCAGCGTCTGCCTGTCCACGCTCCGCCTGCAGCACGAGCTCCTCGAATCGCTCGGCGAGCCGAGCAATGCGATGTCCCTCGTCGCGGTCGGTCTTCACGAGGATGGGTGAGCCGTCCTTCGTGCGCATGAGTTCGCCCTCCTTCGTGCGACGCTCCGTCATCTCTGCATCGATGCCGAAGTGGCGATAGAGCATCTCCACGAACTCTGCGCGGGTGCGTCCTGCATGCTTCACCGCCTCGTCGATCGCATCGTCGTACTCGCGCTGCTGCTGCTCTGCGGCCTTGAGCTCTGCGGCGATCTCCTTTGCCCTGGCCTTCGGGTCGAAACGCTTGGTCATGCTCTGTCTCCTTCGTGATTCTCTTGCCGTCGATGAGGGGTGGTGGCCTTGGTGCTGTCCGCAGCGGGAGCGGAGGCGGCACAGGGCTCGGACGGAGCGGGAGCGGAGGCCGGGAGGTGCCTCGGCCTCCGCTCTCGATCAGGCGGCGAACGCCTCGGGTGCGACAGCCCGAGCGCGAGCCAGGCGGCGCTGCACGGTGCTCTCGCTCGCCGCGTGGCCGGCGTCGCTGAGAGCTTGCATCAGGCCGCGACGGGTGACGTCCTGGCCTGCGCGGGCGCGCTCGACGATCCACGAGATCTGCTCCTGCGGGTCGGTCGGGATCTCCTCGACAAGGACGGTCAGCTCCTCGTCAGCAGGACTCTCAGCACCGTCGTGAGGGGAGGTCGTGACCGGGTCGGGAGTCACCTCCGCAGTCACGGGGGCCGTCACGACGCCGGTCACCGGAGCGGGGGTGAACCTCTCCTGACCGTCGGTGACGAGGTCAGTGACCGGGGTAGCGGTCACCTTCGTCTCGGCTTCGACGGCTGTGACCGTCTCGTCAACGACGGGACGCGTCACCTCGTCACCGACGCCGTCGGGCGACGTCACCGCGGTCGCGGTGACCGGGACGGGCGTCAGGAGACGCACGAGCATCTCGCTGGCCAGCAGGAGGCCGATGGGCGGGATCGCGCCGACGCAGATCGCCACGGTCAGGCTGATGCCCTGCGCGCCGTCGTACACGGCCGCCGTGTGGATCCCGTTGCCGACGACGGAGAACAGGGCGAACAGGATCAGTGCTGCCCACGGCAGGGCCAGCGCACGGCGACCGCGGTCGCGCTGGGTGAAGATCACCAGCATCGCCGTGACGATCGTTCCGTCGACGATCAGCGGCCACGCCCAGGTCATCTGCGCCGGGATCCCCGCCCGCGCGGCCAGGTCTTGCAGCACGGCGAACGACAGGCCAAACGCGAGCAGGGTCACGGTCAGCACCAGGATCATCGCGGAGCTGACGAGCCAGCGAGGGGCGCGGCGGTGGCTATGGGCGGTCATGCTGCTGCACGCTCCTCAGGATCGATGGTGGTTGGGGCAATCGGGGGCAGAGTCGACGGCGCGACTCCTGCACGGCGGACGCCGCGGTAGTTCAGCTGCAGGACAGGCTTGGAGCGCATGTCAGGGTCCATGCCCTTGTAGGTCGGGTTCAGCCAGCTCTTCAGCTCGTACTCGTGGATGAGCAGCTCCGGCTCGTCCATGTGCGTGCTCGTCCGCACGCTCCGGCTCTTGTCCGTGCAATACCACTGGTCGTCCGTCTGGAGGATCTGCACGAGGTCTTGGACGAATCGCTTGTGCTCTACCGGCGATCCGGAGGGATTCACCGAGGCGAACCACGCCTTGTAGAGGTCGTAGAGGAAGGTGAACGGCAGCAGGTCCCAGACGAACCGTTCGCGGAACTCGTTCCAGTACGCCCGCACGGGGTCGTTCCACTCCTTGTACTCCTCGAGGACGCGCCTCGTCGCCTCCGGCTCGGAGAGCTGGTAGTAGCTACCCGGCGTCGTGCTGCCGGCGACGTGCAAGACGTACCAGAGTGCGTACTCGAGGACATCGCGGCGCGCGAGGTAGTCGTCCTTGATGTACTTCCGCTCACGTCCCGTGAAGCTCTTCTCGAAGGGAACGAACAGCTGACGCCGGTAGAGCGACCCCGACTTGTCTTTCACACGCGGCATCTCGTTGAGGCACTGCACCATCAGGCCGTAGAACTGGAAGGCCACCGGCATCCGGTACTTGCGGTTGATCTGGATGACGTCGTTGGTGACGATCGCCTTGAGGTTGGCAGCCTTGTCGATGTAGGTGCCGACGTCGTTCTCGTCCACGATGATCGCGTTGACTTTCATCAGCGGCTCGAGGGCGAACTCCTTGCCGAGCTCCGACAGCGGGATCGAGGTGTGCGATTCGTGCCCGACGAGGTTTCGCATCAGGGCGCAGAGCGTGCCCTTGCCGTTGTTGCCGACCTCGGAGTAGAACCACGCAGCCTTGCCCCACCGGACGTGCGGCCGGATGATCGCGCCGAGGATCTCCCAGAGCAGCTCGGGGATGCCTGGTTCGTCGGAGAGCTCTTCGATCCAGGACTCGATGTCCCAGACAGTGCCGTCCTCGGGATGGGTGATCACCACCTTGGGCGCGTCCGGGACGTAGTCGACGTGGCTCTTCCGCATCGACACGATGCTCGGGTCGAAGGGGTGCAGGACCTTGGTCTTGTAGTCGAAGATCCCGTTGCGCACGAAGATCTTGTCGGCGTCCGCACACACGGTCCGACGAGGAGCGTCTTCACGAAGCGCCGCCTCGATCTCCTTGAACTCGTTGACGGAAATGCCGACGTTGTATCGGCGAGCCGTCGCGCGGATCGCATCCTCGCTGCTCGTGTAGGTCCCCTCGGCAGGCCCCGACGACACGTACATCGCCGTGATGTCGTACTCGCGGTCGACGCTCTTGTTGCTGGGCGAGACGCGGATGACGTGGTGGAGGCGGATCAGAATCTGCGCCACCTGCCAAGGCGTGAGCGACCTGGCCGGGAAATGCTTCTCCTGCGCGCTGCGGATCTCAGCGTTCTGCAGCATGAGCGCCTCGTTGAGCATGGTCAGCAGCGTGCGCTCCACGTCGCGAGGGCTCGGGGTGTCGACGGCAGACAGCTGCCCGACCTGGTCGAGGTAGGCGGTCGTCACCCGCTCGATGATCTGACCGCGGGGCAGGGGCCCCTCGGCAGCTAGGTCGGTTGACACGGTCATCAACGCCTCGGCAAAGGCGGTGGAGTCCTGATTGGTGGCGTCAGCATCGCTGCGCGAAGGGCCAAAATTTGGCATAATGGAGGTGTCCTTCTGGATCGATACGAGTTGGCGCTCGTGATCTGGAGAGTGGAGATTCTTGAGAAGGCCTCGCTTCGGCGGGGCCTTTTCGTATGTCAGGCCGCGAGGCGGCTCAGCTCGCGCCTGCGCTCGGCACTGAGGCGCGGCCAGGTCGAGACGATCTGCGCGACGAAGGTGGCGAGGTCGTCCATGTCCTCGGTCGCGCGAGCCTCCTGCGAGGCACGGCTCTCGTGAAGATCGGCGATGTCGACGCCGGCATAGGCGGCAAGGTCCGTCTCGCGGACCTTCCAAGCGTTGCCGATCATCACCGCGGGAAGTTCGCCGGAGTGAATGAGCCCGAGGAGATGACCGCGGGAGCCCCAGCCTCCGGCGGTCAGATCACGCAGCCCGTACATGCGAAGGGTGCTGTCAAGGGTGGCGGTCGTAGCCATCGTTGCGGAGCCTCCGAGTCGACCGAGACGCTGACTGCATCTCGATGTCTCAGCTACACGTCGCATTCGACGGCTGAGCTCCGCCCGATCCGTAATCGGTCGCTCCCCGCCTACTGAGGGCGGTTACCGCTCTGGACCATCCGGGTCCTGGTAGCCCCAAGCTTACTACAAGAATCTGCGATTGCAACACTGTAGTTGCGGACGATACTGTTCAAATCGCAGGGTTGCTCGTAAACAAGGAGATGCACACAATGCCCGCCCCATCCGAGACCTTCGTCCACCGACTCCGCGAGATTCGTCGCACGGCGAAGATTAGCCAAGCCGAGCTTGCCGATCGTGTCTCGTCGAGCCTGTCGTACCGCATCGACAGCACGGCGATCACCCGCATGGAGCGCGGCGACCGCGTCGTGCGCCTCGACGAGGCAGTCGCGATCGCCGACGTGCTCGGCGTCTCCCTCGACGAAATGCTCCATGAGGGTGGCGAGGTGGCCGCTCAGCTCCATCAGCTCCAGCACGAGCTCCAGCAGGTGGAGTGGCAAGCCGCTGACGCCGAGGCCGAGGCAGCCCAGGCCCGCGCGAGCGCGGACGCCATTCGGCAGCAGATCGTAGCGCTCGAGGCGGAGCAGCGCTCGGGCGACAGTGCGCAGTCCTAAGAGCGAGGACCGGGGCCGCAGGCCCCGTCACTGGAAGATCGTCGTCAGCGGGGAAAGGCACGACGTGCTCGTCGCCGAGGAGATGCGCTGCGACATGTAGCAGATGTAGCACGTGTAGCAGCAGGTGTAGCACGTGGGTGCTACGCGATTTGCCGCGAGATTTCAACGAACTTCGGCGGTGTAGCAGCTGTAGCAGGAAAATTCCGAACTTCTATAGGACGTGTGAGGGGTGACACCTACCTATAACTTTCCTGATTCACGTGCTACAGCTGCTACACCCCCATCGATCCCAGTCGTAGCAAGGGAAAGACCTGTAGCAGCCATCTGCTACACACGTGCTACAGCTGCTACACGTGCTACGGCCCGGACGCAGGCCGTACCCAGCACGAAGAGCGAGAACCGGGGCCGCAGGCCCCGGCTTTCGTCACAGGAAGATCATCACCACGAGGGGAAGTCAACTCCCACGCGTCGCGCAGCGGGGGGCGGCGAGATCATGCCTGGCTACCTCCAGGCCACGCCTTCCCGATGCGTCTACTCCTGATGTCCTCCCTTCGTATCGCTGTCCGCCGCTCGCAGAGCGGCGCTTGCCCGTCCGGCCTGCGGCCGGGTTTTCACCCACCCACCACCTGGCCGCACCTGCTCCTCGACGCCGGCACGCGGATTGACTACTCACTGAGTACTCGATACCCTCGCCTCATGAACGAACGCACCGACCGACGTACCGAGCTGGACCTCACGCAGACCGACGCTGCCCGCCGTGCGGGCGTCTCCCTGGCCACCTGGCGGCGCTGGGAGGAGGACCCCAACTCCGTCAGCGAGAAGACTCGCCGCGCCTGCGAGAGCGCCCTGCAGCGCGTCTCCGAGCTCGATCTCGCCATGTCCAAGGAGGCCGACGCCTTCACTCGGGCATGGCAGAACTCGCGGCGTCTCACGCCGCGCCAGGCGTACGCCATCGCGCTCGAGCTCGACACGTGGGACGATCTGTATCTCTCGCCCTGGATCAGCGATCCGAGCGGACCGCTCTACGACGTGTCACCCTTCGACGAGTTCGACCTCCGTGTCATGATGCTGGTCGGGGAGAATCGCGCCTGGGCCGAGGCCGTCCGCCGACGCTGCCGCGTGCTCTCCGACGAGATCGAGGCCGGCACGCTGCCATTCGACCGACCAGGTCCGCTCATCGACGAGGTGCTGATCGGCGCAGCGCTCGCGGGCGCGCAAGCGTCGCTCGAGGACATGCCCGAAATTTTCGATCGGATCCCGGCACGCGAGGCCATCGACGACGAGGCCGAGGACGTGTATTTGCTCGGCGACGACGACTGGGACGCCGTGTCCGATGGGTTCGACGACGCGTGCATGTGGGACGAGTGGGAGGTCCCGCTCCGGCAGGGTCACCCGCTCCTGCCCGCGGTCCTGGCCGAGCGCCACCCCTTCACCTGGTTCGATCTTGTCGAGCCCACGGGCCCTGGGTACCTCCAGCGGCTCTCCGGCCTCCTCGTCGAAGACTGAGCCGATCCACCACAGCACAGCCGGGAGGCACCGATGACCCTCAATCCGCCCGCAGCGCATCGCCGCCGCACACCCGCCGAGGTCGAGGCCCTGCTCGATGCTCTCGACGAGCAGGGTAACCCCGTCACGACACGCCGCTCGGAGCGTCCTGCTCACGCCCTCCGTGATCCTCGGGGACGCGAGATCCTGCGCGCGTTCTTCGCCGGCGAGATCACGCGCGACGGGGTGCACGAGCGCCTCGATGCTCAGCCAGACATTGATAACGCGGACCTCGTCGGATGGTTCGCGTGGTCCTACCGTGAGTCGCAATGGATCGCGGCGTAAGTATGCTCTAGCTCCACCACCACGGCGGCCGTCGCGTTCGCGGGGCTGCTCGTAGCGATCCTGCGCTCCGACGAGATCCGTGCCATGCTCGTCGAGCTGGTGGAGAATGCGCTCGGCGCGGGCGGCTGAGCGGGCGGCGGGCGGAAGGCCTCGGCTCGGCGCGACGGAGGGGGCGTTCCGGCGGCTGTGCGGCGAGGAGCGGGGCGCGGTCACGGCGGAGTTCGCCGTCGTCCTCCCGGCAGTGCTCGCGGTGCTCGGAATCTCCATCGCCGGGGTGTTCATCGCCGCGCAGCGCCTCAGCCTGGTCTCGCTGGCCGCTCAGCTGGCGCGCTTCGAGGCACGCGGCGACGAGGACCTCGCAGCGGCGATGCTCGCGGACTGGGCGGGGCCGCCGCTCGAGGCGGAGCGAGAGCGGAGCGGGGCACTGCACTGCGTCGTGCTGCGCAGCCACCCGGCGGGAGGGCTGCTCTCGGCCATCGCGGTCGAGACCCGGGCCTGCGCGGCTGTCGCGGGCGAGGAGAGCGTGCCCGGTTCCGCTGCGGTCGCCGCCGCGACCCCCGCCGCTCGGAGCCTCGCGTGAGCGCGCCCGCACTGCTCGCGTGCGCTGCCGCCGCGATGTGCCTGGCCTTGCCGGTGATCGCGGCCTCCGCTCAGCTGGAGGCGCACCAGCGGGCCGCCGCTGCGGCCGATGCGGCGGCGCTCGCCGCCGCAGACGCCCTCACCGGGTGGAGCGCGGGACCGCCGTGCGCGCTCGCGCAGGAGGTCGCTGCCGCCGTCGGCACGCGGCTGCTCGTGTGCTCCACCCGCGAGGAGCTCGCCGAGGCGAGGGTCGAGGTGTCGGCATCCGGGCCCTTCGGCGCGGCAAGCGGCGAGGCGCGCGCCGGAGCACCCATGACGGACGCTGCGCGGTCCGCCGCGTCCGGAGCCGTCGGCCCCGACGGCTGGGCCTGGCCCTCCGACCGACGCGCGGTCACGCAGGGACCCCACGACGGCTGGGCGCTCGACCTCGCCGTGAGCCCGGAGGGCGCCCTCTACGCCCCGTACGCGGGCGTCGTGATCAGCGCGGGCCCCGACGGCTTCGGGGTACCGGAAGCCTGCCGGGTACACCCGGAGTGGTGGCGCGGTCCGAACGTCACGGTCGTGATGCGCCACGAGTACCGGGGGCGGGTGCTGTACAGCTCGCACAACCACGTGATGCCGGCGTCCCCGCAGAGCTTCGGCATCGCCCCGGGCAGCCGCGTGCGGGCCGGCCAGCGCGTCGCGACCGCCGGGATGAGCGGGTGCACGAGCGGACCGCACACGCACTTCACGCTCGCGACCACGCCGCGGAACACCGCGCCCGACCTCGACCCCTTCGCCTACCTCGGCCCGCCCTGAGCGCGGCGGCCGGGCGCTGCCGGAGCATCCTATGATTGAGAGCAGTCGATGCGTCCCGGAGGCTCGGGTGCATATGGTGATGATGGATTCTCACGTCAGAGTGTGTATCGTGTCGGTGCAGAACGGTCGGCCACCGTCGTAGGCCGCACCGCGCAGCGTGGACCGCATCCCGCGGAGCGCTCGAAGCAGATGAATGGAGACCCGTGGCGGGGACGAAGAAGCTGGTAATCGTCGAGTCGCCGACCAAGGCGAAGACGATCGGCGGATACCTGGGAGACGAGTACGAGGTGATCGCATCGGTCGGCCACGTGCGCGATCTCGCCGAGCCCTCGGAGCTGCCCAGCGAGCTCAAGAAGGGGCCGTTCGGCAAGTTCGCCGTCGACGTCGATAACGACTTCGCTCCGTATTACGTCGTCAACGACAACAAGAAGAAGACGGTCGCCGAGCTCAAGCGAGCGCTCAAGGGCGCCGACGAAGTCTGGCTCGCCACCGATGAGGATCGCGAGGGCGAGGCCATCGCGTGGCACCTCCTCGAAGTGCTGAAGCCGAAGGTGCCCGTGCGCCGCATGGTGTTCCACGAGATCACCCGGGAGGCCATCGAGCAGGCGCAGCAGAACACCCGCGACCTCGACATCGCCCTCGTCGACGCGCAGGAGACGCGGCGCATCCTCGACCGCCTCTACGGCTACGACATCTCCCCGGTGCTGTGGCGCAAAGTCGCCCCGAAGCTGTCAGCCGGGCGGGTGCAGTCCGCCGCGACCCGGCTCGTCGTCGACCGCGAACGTGAGCGGCAGGCCTTCCGCGCCGCGGAGTACTGGGACCTCACCGCCACCTTCCGCCCCGGCGAAGAGGCCCCCGACACGACCGCCTTCGAGGCCCGCCTCGTGCGCCTCGACGCACAGCGGCTCGCCACGGGAAGCGATTTCGGGGACGACGGCCAGCTCACCGCGAAGGCCGCGAAGGCCGGCGTGATCCGCCTGGAGCAGTCGCGTGCCGAAGCGCTCGCCGCAGCGCTCGCCGCCGGCGCCAGCGCCGAGGTCCTCTCGATCGAGACGAAGCCGCACACGCGCCGCCCGGCCGCGCCCTTCACCACCTCCACGCTGCAGCAGGAGGCCTCGCGCAAGCTGCGCTACAGCTCCCGGCAGACGATGTCCTTCGCGCAGTCGCTCTACGAGAACGGCTACATCACCTATATGCGCACCGACTCGCCCACGCTCTCGCGCCAGGCGATCCAGGCGGCGCGCGCGCAGGCGGCAGAGCTCTACGGCGCGCAGACCGTCCCCGAGAAGCCCCGCGTCTACACCGGCAAGTCGAAGGGCGCACAGGAGGCGCACGAGGCGATCCGCCCTGCCGGCGACGTCTTCCAGCGGCCGGCAGCGCTCAAGGGCACACTGTCGCAGGGCGAGTACGCGCTCTACGAACTGATCTGGAAGCGCACCGTGGCCAGCCAGATGGCCGATGCCAAGGGCTCGACCGACACGGTCACCGTCTCGGTGCCTGTCGCCGAGGCCACGGGGGCCGCCCCCACCGCCGCCGAGTTCACCGCCAGCGGCACCGTCATCACCTTCCCCGGCTTCCTGCTCGCCTACGAGGAGGGGCGCGACGAGAAGCGCGGCGACAGCGACCAGAACGTCTCGCTGCCGCAGCTCGCGCAGGCGCAGCCGCTCGGGGTCGAGGATCCCGAGGCGAAGGGCCACGAGACGAGCCCGCCGCCCCGCTACACCGAGGCGAGCCTCACGAAGCGGCTCGAAGAGCTGGGGATCGGCCGGCCCTCGACCTACGCCGCCATCATCAGCACGATCATGGACCGCGGCTACGTGACGAAGAAGGGCCAGGCCCTCGTGCCGAGCTGGATCGCCTTCTCCGTGGTGCGGCTGCTGGAGGAGCACTTCAGCGAGCTCGTCGACTACGACTTCACCGCCGAGATGGAGAACGACCTCGACCGCATCGCTGCCGGTGAGCAGGCGCGCGGGAAATGGCTGGGCGAGTTCTACTTCGGCACCGACTCCCACCCGGGCCTGCGCGGGGTCGTGGACAACCTCGGCGAGATCGACGCCCGTGCGATCAACACCATCAAGATCGACGAGCAGATCTCGCTGCGCAACGGCAAGTACGGGCCCTACCTCGAGGTCTACGACGAGAAGTGCGAGGTCGGTGAGGACGGTGCGCTGAAGCCCCGCAGCGTGAACATCCCCGACGGCATGGCCCCCGATGAGCTGACTCCCGAGAAGGCGCACGAACTCGCCGACGCGGAGCCCGCGGAGGATCGCGTCGTCGGGCTGCACCCGCAGACGGGCAAGCGCATCGTCGCGAAGAACGGCCGCTTCGGCCCCTACGTCACCGAGCTGCCCGATGAGGGCGAGGAGCTGCCGAAGGGGCAGAAGCCGCGCACGGCGTCGCTCTTCAAGAGCATGGACCCCGCGACCGTCGACCTCGACACCGCGGTCGCGCTGCTCGATCTGCCCCGCGTCGTGGGCCAGGACCCCGAGACGGGTGCCGACATTACGGCCCAGAACGGCCGCTACGGCCCCTACCTGAAGAAGGGGGCCGACACCCGCTCGCTGCCGTCCGAGGAAGCGATCTTCACGATCGACCTGGCGGGCGCACAGGAGCTGTTCGCGCAGCCGAAGTACGGCGCCCGCAAGGCGGCCAGCGCGCTCAAGGAGTTCGACGCGGACCCGGTCAGCGGCAAGCCGGTGCGGGTGCGCGACGGCCGCTTCGGGCCCTACGTCACCGACGGCGAGACCAACGCGACAATCCCGCGCGGCGACAGCGTCGAGGACATCACCTTCGAGCGCGCCATCGAGCTGCTCGCCATCAAGCGCGCCAAGGGGCCCGCCAAGAAGAAGACGCCGGCCAAGAAAGCGCCGGCCAAGAAGGCGCCCGCCAAGAAGACCACCGCGAAGAAGACCGCCGCCGCAAGCGGCACGGCCTCCAAGGGCGCCGCGAAGAAGAGCGTCGACCCCGCGCGCTCCGCGGCGGCCAAGAAGGCCGCCGAGACCCGCAGGGCCAACGCCGCGAAGAAGCTCGCCGAGTCGGCATGACCGGCCTCTTCATCACCGTCGAGGGCGTCGACGGAGCCGGCAAGAGCACCCAGGCCGAACTGCTCGGATCATGGATCGAGCAGCGCGGGCACGAGCTGGTGCGCACCCGCGAACCGGGCGGCACCCGCCTGGGGGTGGAGATCCGGAAGCTGCTGCTGCACGGCGGCGAGGAGCTCGGCACGGTCGATCCGAGAGCCGAGGCGCTGCTCTACGCGGCGGATCGCGCGCAGCACGTGGGTGCGGTGGTGCGCCCCGCGCTCGAACGGGGTGCCGTGGTGGTGCAGGACCGCTACATCGACTCCTCCCTCGCCTATCAGGGTGCGGGACGGGTGCTCGACCTCGCCGATGTGCGGCGCATCAGCGAGTGGGCGACAGGGGGGCTCTGGCCCCAGCTGACGGTGCTGCTCGATCTCGACCCGGCCGTCGCGGCGGCGCGCCGCGAGGATCGCGGCGGCGGTGCGGATCGGCTCGAGTCCGAAGCCGCGGCGTTCCACGCGGCCGTCCGGGCGGGGTTCCTCGAACTCGCCGAGGCCTTCCCCGACCGGTACCTGGTCCTCGACGCCTCCGAGCCCGCCGACGTCCTGCACGCCGCAGTCGTCGCCGCCGTCGCGCCCCTGCTGCCACGCTGATCCGGCGACGTCGCAGGAGCCGACGGCACCGGCGCCCGGAAAGCGACAGGGGGCGGCGCGCCGCAGCGCGCCGCCCCCTGTGCGAGGCCCTCGGGGCCGCTCAGCGGCCGCCGCCCAGCAGATGCTCCCCGGTCAGTTCCGCGAACTGCTCGACGTCCCGCACCTCGCGCCAGTTCGCGGCCAGTGCGCGGGCGGCCAGCAGCACGCCGCGAGCGGCGGGCGCCCGCAGTCCGGGCTCCAGCGTCTCGATATCGCGCACCTTCGCCGCGCCGACGATGCGCCGCGCCATCTTCGCCGAGGCGAAGAGGAAGGCCTCGGAGCGGATGCGCTCCAGCCGGGCCGCGGCGAAGGCGGCGTCGAAGAGGCGGGTCTCGTGCCAGTCGGCCGCGCGACGCAGGTATTCGGCCTCGAAGGCGCGCCAGGTCTCTGCGACGAGTGACAGCGCCCATGCGGCGCGCTCGGACTCGCCGAGCGCGGTGGCGCGCGCGGCGGCGAAGGCGTAGTTCGCGAAGAGGGCTCCCAGATCGAAGGCGACGGGCCCGTAGAAGGCGAACTCCGAGTCGAACACCTTCACCGACTCGGCAACCGCCCCGCTCGCGCCCCGCACCATCACCGAGCCGGTGTGCAGATCGCCGTGGATCAGGGCCTCCGCCTGGGTCATGAAGCGCCACTTCGCCTCCGCCATCGCTCCCGCGAAGGCCCGGTCAGCGGCCAGCTCCGCGGCGTCCGCGGCGTTCTCGGGCAGCACCTCGTTGCGGCCGATGTCGAACACCGGCTCGGTGAAGACGAGGTCCTCGGTGATGGTGCACAGCTCGGGGTTCTGGGTCTCGGCGATGCGCGCCGCGATCTCGCCGCGATCGCGGCCGAGGATCGAGGTGCCCACGGCGACGGCGGCGACGTATGCGCCGAGTCGTCGCGCCACGTCGAGGTGCTGCTCCGAGCGGTTGAGCGCGTCGCGCCACACGGAGTGGTCGGAGAGGTCCTCGAGCGCGAGGATGTAGCGCTCGGGATCGTAGAGCACCGTCTCGACGACCAGCTCGGGCGTCAGCGCGAAGTGCGCCTGCAGCGAGTCGGCCTCCCGCGCCGCCCGCTCGGGGGTCATCGGCCAGCCGGCCCCCGTCATGCGCACGTAGGGGAGCGCCTGCTTCAGGATGATCCCGCGTTCCTCGGCGTCGACGACGTGGAAGACCAGGTTGAGGTTGCCGTCGCCGATCTCGCGGATGGAGGCGATGCGATCCGCGTCGATGCGATCCCGCAGCTCGGCGCGCGAACGCAGGTAGTCGGCGATGTTGCCGGCGTCGAGGAAGGCGTACTCGTGAGACATGGGTGACCTTTCTGGAGTGTGGGTCCGCGGCGGGGGACCGGATCCGAGCGCCGGTCGCCGCTCACCTCGGGAAGAGCGGGGCGGGGGCCGCGCCGCAGGCGGCCCCCGGGGTCAGGTCGCCGGCGTGTACCGGACCTTCTTCCGCGACAGCGTGAAGGAGAACAGCAGGGCGACGATCACGACGAGGCCCTTCGCCGTGTCCTGGTAGAAGTACTCGAAGCCCATCATCGTCATGCCGGTGAGGACGATCACCACGAGCACGGCGCCGAGCAGGGTGCCCCAGGCGTTCGGCTTGTTGAGGCCGAGCACCGAGGTGCCGACCAGCGCGACCGCCACGGCCTCGAGCAGGCTCGAGGCGCCCGCGTTGACGTCGCCCTGGCCGATGCGCGCCACGAGGATGATGCCCGCGATCGAGGCGAACACGGAGGACACCACGTAGGCGGCGCCGCGGTGGAAGCCGACGCGGATGCCCGACAGGCGCGCCGCCTCGGGGTTCGCGCCGATCGCGTAGAGGATGCGACCCCAGGAGGTCTTGGTGAGCACGAACCAGCAGGCCGTGACGAGGACGATCATCACGATCACGGGGATCGGGACCGGTCCGACCGTGCCGCGGTCGATGAGCAGGAAGGCGGGGTCGAACTTGCCGGGGGCGGCGGTCCCGTCGGGGAGCGTCATGCCCGAGGAGACGGACTGCCCGGAGACGGGGATCATCTTCGCGCCCTGGATCACGAACATCATGCCCAGCGTCGCGAGCAGGTCCGGGATCTTGCAGACCACGATGAGGAAGGCGTTGAGCAGCCCGACGGCGAGCCCGGCGACGATCACGAAGGTGATCGCCATCCCGGCCGTCAGGTTGTAGAAGACCATCGTCATCGCGGCGAGCTGCACGCTCAGTCCCGCGACCGAGCCGATGGAGAGGTCGAGCCCGCCGACGATCATGCTGAACATGACGCCGAGGCCCAGGATCGCGGTGACCGAGGCGAACTTCAGCATCGAGAACATGGAGTTCGCGGTGGCGAAGGCGGGCTCGGTGAGCGCGAAGAAGGCGAAGGCGATCACGGTGACGGCGAGGAAGCCGTACTTGACGACGATGTCGCGGACGCGGTCGCCGGTGGAGAGGCGCACCTGCGCGGGGATTGCGGTCGTATCGGCCATCTCAGGCCACCTCCGTCATGCTCTGGATGATCTGTTCGTTGGTGATGTCGGATGCGCGGGCGTCGAGCGTGATCCGCCCCTCCACCAGCACGATGATGCGATCTGCGATCTCGCGGACCTCGTCCACGTCGCTGCAGATCATGATGACCGCGGAGCCCGCCGCCGCCTGCTCGCGCGCGCGGTGCGAGATGACCCGGCGGGCGCCGATGTCGACGCCGCGGAAAGGCTCGTCGAGGAGCAGCACGCGCGGGGCGCGCTGCATCCAGCGGGCGACCATCACCTTCTGCTGGTTGCCACCGGAGAGCGCGTCGACCGACTGGCCCGGTCCGGTGGCGACGACCGAGAACCGGTCGATCGCGGCGGCCCCGGCCTCGCGCTCGCGCCGGGGGGAGAGGATCCCGTTCCGCAGGAAGTCGCTGAGGAAGGGCAGGGACAGGGTGCGCATGAGCGACCAGCCGGGCAGCATGCCCTGGGCGGCCCGGTCCTCGGGCACGAGGTAGACGCCGCGGCCGATCGCCTGCTTGGGGTCGCGCGGCGCGAAGGGCTCGCCGTCGAGCGTCATGCTGCCGCTCGCGGAGCGCCGGGCGCCGAAGACGGCCTCGGCGAGCTCGGTCTTGCCGGAGCCGATGAGCCCGATGATGCCGGTCACCTCGCCCGCGGCGAAGTCGACGTCCACGGGGGAGCTCTCGGGGAAGATGCGGTGGTCGCGGATGCTCAGCATGGTGCCGGTGCCGTGGAGCTCTTCCAGCTCGGCGGCATCGGCGAGGACGCCCTCGCCGAGCATCGCGGTGACGGCCTCCTGCAGATCGAAGGGCAGGTGCTGGGCGTTCACGATGCGTCCGTCGCGCAGCACGGCGAGCCGGTCGGCGAGCGCGTTGATCTCGCTGAGCCGGTGCGAGACGTAGAGGATCGCGACACCGCGGTCCCGCAGGCGCGCGACGACGGAGAAGAGCCGTTCGGCCTCGTTCTGCGAGAGCGTCGAGGTGGGCTCGTCGAGGATGAGCACCTGCGGCGTGGTCGAGAGGGCGCGCGCGAGGAGCAGCATCTGGCAGTCGGCGATCCCGAGCTCGTGCACGTCCTGGCGCAGGAAGGCGTCGTCCCAGTCGAGGTCGAGCGTTGCCGCGATCTTGCGGGCGCGCGGCAGCAGCGAGCGCAGCGAGGCGACGGGCCGCACCTCTTTGAGTGCGATGTCCTCGAACAGGAGGTTCTCGGCGACGCTCAGGCCGGGCACGATCGCGTCGTCGATGCGCTGGTGGACGGTGCGCACGCCAGCGCGGGCCGCGGCCATCGGCGAGCCGAGATCGACGGGTTCGCCGCCCAGCCGCAGCTCGCCGCCGCTGGGCTCGTGCACGCCGGCGAGGATCTTGATGAGGGTCGACTTGCCGGCGCCGTTCGCGCCGAGCAGCGCCGTGATGGTGCCGGGCACGAGGTCGAGGTCGACGCCCTTGAGCACCCGGTTCGCCCCGAAGTTCTTGGTGAGTCCGACGAGGCGCAGTGCCGGCGCCTGGGCGGTGTCCGTCGAATGCATGCGTGCACACTCCAGCTAGGGGCGGGCGCCGGCGCGAAGGCCGGCGCCCGCGTGATGGGCTCAGAAGGAGACGACCGGGATCCAGTCGGCGCTCGACACCTCGGAGATGTTGAGCTTCGGCTCAGCGGCGCGGAGGTCGTCCATGTTCTTGATGTCGTTCTCGCGGAGCATGTCCTGGGTCACGAGGATCGGCGGGAAGTCGACGCTGTCCTCCTCCAGCTCGCCCGCCATCTTCAGGGCGAGGGTGCGCATGACGGCCGCGCCGATCGCGTTCGGGTCGGTGGCGCCGGTGGCGACCCAGCGGCTGCCCTCGGCGGTCATGAGCTCGATGTCGGCGGTGGAGATGTCGGCGCCGTAGACGAGGACGTCTTCGGTGCCGGGCACCTGGTCGAGGCCGGTGAGGGTGCCCTTCGTGAACTCGTCGTACGGGGCGTAGATGGCCTTGACGCCGGTGTTCGCCTGGGCGGCCGCGGTCACCATCGGCGCGGTGTCGGTGGCCGAGGAATTGGTGAAGTTGCCGGTCTTGAACTTCTGCGTCCAGTCCTGCTCGGCGAGGTACTCCTGCCACACGGCGTCGCGGCGGTCGAGCGGGGCGATGCCGTCGTAGTTGACGTAGCCGACCTCCGCGCCGGTGCCGATGTCCTCGGCCATCTGGTCGAGCACGAGGGAGGCCATCAGCGCGTCCGACTGCTGCGTCTGCACGGCCTCGGGCGCGCACTCCTGGATCTCCACGTCGTAGATCGCGACGGTGATGCCCGCATCGAGCGCCTGGTTCACGCCCTCGCAGAGCGTGTCGGGCAGCCCGTGCCGCACGATGATCCCGTCGACGCCCGAGGAGATCGCCTGCTCCAGCTGCGAGGCCTGGGTGGCGTTGTCGCCCTGCGCGTCGAAGACGGAGAGCTCGACGCCGAGCGCCTCCGCCTGCTGGCGGGTGCCGTTGAGGTACTGCTGGAAGTAGTCGCCCTGGCCGGACTGCTGCACGATGGCGATCTTGACGCCGTCCTGGTCGAACGGCGCCGGCGCGTCGGCGGTCGCCTCCGCGACCTTGCCCGAGTCGCTCGAGGCGGCCGGGGCCGCGGTGTCTCCCTGCGTGCAGCCGGCGAGCGCCAGCGTGAAGATGGTCGCGGCCCCCAGCGCCGCGACCGTGGTGTTCTTGCGCATCCTTGCGTTCCCTTCGGAAGGTGTTTCGGTGTGGTGTTCGGAGTGGTCTACGCGGCGACGGTCTCGGAGTCCGCCCGGAAGAGCGGCTGCGGCTGCGAGCCCGGCTCGACGACGCCGCGCTCGGTGACGATCGCGGAGATCAGGTCGTGGGGCGTGACGTCGAAGGCCGGGTTGAAGGCGCGCACGCCCGGCGTGGCGACGGTGACGCCGCCGAAGGCGAGCACCTCCTCGTCCCCGCGCTCCTCGATCTCGATGAGGTCGCCGGTCGCGGTGCCCGGGTCGACGGTGGAGTGCGGGGCGGCGACGACGAAGGGGATCCCGCGGCGCTGGCACGCGAGCGCCAGAGCGACGGAGCCCACCTTGTTGGCGGTGTCGCCGTCGGCGGTGATGCGGTCGGCGCCGATCACTGCGAAGTCGACGAGGCCGCGGAGGATCGTGCTCGACGCCGCTCCGTCGACCTGCACGAGGTGGGGGATCCCGTCGCGGTGCAGCTCCCAGCTGGTGAGCCGGGTGCCCTGCAGCAGGGGCCGGGTCTCGTCGGCGTAGACCAGTTCGAGCATGCCGCGGTCGTGGAGCTCGTGCAGGATGCCGTAGGCCGTGCCCCACGCCGCCGTGGCGAGCGCACCGGTGTTGCAGTGGGTGATCGCGCGCAGCGGACGGTGGCCGATGCGGTCGAGCAGCCAGTCCGCGCCGAGGCGCGAGAGCTCGCGGTTGGCGCGTTCGTCCTCCGCGGCGATGGCGTGGGCCTCGGCCAGGACGCGCTCGAAGCCCTCGGCCCGGAAGCGGCCCGCGCGGCCCGCGCCCCAGGCGAGGTTGACGGCGGTCGGCCGCGCGTTCGCGATGGAGGCGATGGCGGCGTCGACTTCCTCGGCGCTCCAGCCGCTGCGCGAGCCTTCGAGCAGTGCGAGGGCGACGCCGTAGCCTCCGGCGGCGCCGAGCGCCGGAGCGCCGCGCACGGCGAGGCGCTGGATCGCGTCGATGAGCTGCGCGACCTCGCCGACCTCCAGGAAGGTCTCCTCCGCGGGGAGGAGCGTCTGGTCGATGAGCCGGATGTGGGAGTCGGCTCCGGCGTCCACCCATTCGATTGCGCGGATCATGTCGATCGTGTTTCCTTCCGACGGCGGCGTCGGATCGCGCTGCGCGATCCGTGAGAGAACGGTAACCGGTTGACTGACAAGTTGTCAATACTTGTAACATTCGGCTGTCATCCTGGAGGCTCTACACTGAAGGGGTCGCGGGCATTCGGCCGTGCGGAGCGCGAGCGGCCCCGGCGAGCCGGCGGCCCTCGGCGCCGGGATGCGAAGGAGAGAGGCATGGCGAAAGCGGGATCGCGCGTGGCCCTCGTGGCCGACGGTCTCCGGGCGGCGATCATCTCGGGCGAGTTCGCGGAGGGGGCGAGGCTCCCTCCGGAGACCCGCCTTGCCGAGCGCTTCGGGGTGTCGCGCCCGACCGTGCGGGCCGCGCTCAAGGAGCTCGAGACGAGTGCCCTGGTGCACACCCAGCACGGCGTCGGCAGCTTCGTGGCGGAGCGCCCCTCCGTCACGGCTGGGCTCGAGCAGCTCGACTCGATCACGGAGTCGATCCGCAGCATGGGACGCGAGCCGGGGATGATCTACAAGGGCCGTGTCATCAGGCCCCTCCTGCCGGACGAGGCGGAGAAGCTCGGGCTCTCGGGCGACGCCCAGGCGCTGGAGCTGCGCCGCACGATCCTCGCCGACGGCGAAGTGGTCGCCTACTCCTACGACCTCATGCCGATCGGCGTCTTCCCCGATGGCGCGGATCCCGAGGAGGTGCAGGGGTCGCTGTTCGCCTATCTGCGGGAGCGCCGCGGCATGCACCCCCACCACGCGGTCGCCGAGGTCCACGCCGTCCACTCCGACCGCATCGGCTGGGACGGGCCCGTGGGGCGGCCGGCGCTCTACGTGCTGCTCGACCAGGTCCACTACGATCGTGCGGACCGCGCGCTGCTCTACTCGCGCAGCTATTTCCTGGAGGGGCGGTACGCCTTCACGATCCGCCGCTCCCACTGAGGGCGCGGGCCGCCACCACCGCCGTCACCCGCGAGGACCGAACTCCGCTCGCTAGTTGTTTGACAACTAACGTCGATCTGGCAGGATGAGAGGACCGAACGAAAGGACGTCGATGCCCGCCACCGCACGCGAAGACACCGTGATCTCCGAGCTCTCGGGGGTCGGCGAGGATGCGGTGCGCCGCGGGCTGGTGCTCGCGAGCGCCGGCAATCTCTCGGCCCGGCTCGACGAGGAGCGCTTCGTCGTCACGGCCTCAGCGACCTGGCTCGACCGGCTCACCCCCGGCGACTTCAGCGTCATGCACCTCGACGGCCGCGTGCTCGCCGGCAACCCGAAGCCGTCGAGCGAGTGGCGGCTGCACCAGCGGGCCTACCAGGCGCGGCCCGATGCCGGCTACGTGATGCACCTGCACCCCCGGCACGCCGTGCTGCTCGCCTCGATCGGCGCCGAGATCCGGCTGCTCACCCTCGACCACGCCTTCTACGTCGGATCGATCGGCATCACGCCGTTCTACCCCAATGGCTCCGAGGAGCTCGCCGACACCGCCGCCGCGGAGCTCGCCCATCACGACTGCGTCGTGATGCAGCACCACGGCTGCACCGTCGTCGGGGACAGCGTCGAGATGACGTTCCGCCGCGCGCTGAACCTCGAAGACGCCGCCCGAGTCACCGCGCTCGCCCTGCAGCTCGGCGACACCGACACCCGCTTCCCCGAGGAGCACCGCCCCGAGCACGCCTGAGCCGCGCCCGGGGCGCGCCGGGCTACGCGCCGACGACCGCGCCGAAGCGCGCCGGCAGGGTGCCTCGCGAGGCGGCGGCGAGCTCCGCGAGCGGCAGGGTGAAGCGATCCTGCACCTCGATCGCGGCGCCCTCGCCCGAGCCGTCCGTCACGCCGATCCGCAGCACCGGGAAGTCGCGTCCCTCGCAGAGCCCGCGGAACTTCACGTCCTCCTCGTGGGGCACGGCGACGAGCACTCGCGCCTGCGACTCCGAGAACAGGGCGGCGGTGTCGTCGACCCCGTCCCGCGACACGATCTCGTCGATCCACACCCGCGCGCCTACGCCGAAGCGCAGCGCGCCATCGCTCAGGGCCTGCGCCAGCCCGCCCTCGGAGAGGTCGACGGCGCCCGAGAGCAGCCCGCCCTGGCTCGCGGCGTGCAGCAGCTCAGCGAGCCTGCGCTCCGCGTCGAGGTCTGCCACGGGCGGACGGCCGCCCAGGTGCTCGTGCACGGTGCCCGCCCAGGCCGAGCCGTCGAGCTCGTCGTGGGTCACGCCGAGGAGGTAGAGGTGCTCGCCCTCGTCCTGCCAGCCCGAGGGCACGCGGCGCGCCACGTCGTCGATGATCCCGAGCACGCCCACCACCGGCGTCGGGTGGATGGGAGTGTCGCCCGTCTGGTTGTAGAGCGAGACGTTCCCGCCGGTGACGGGCACCTCCAGCGCGAGGCAGGCGTCCGACAGGCCCTCCACCGAGCGCGAGAACTGCCACATCACCTCGGGATTCTCCGGGCTGCCGAAGTTCAGGCAGTCGGTCACCGCCGTGGGCACGGCGCCCGAGGCTGCGACGTTGCGGTACGCCTCCGCGAGCGCGAGCTGCGAGCCCACGTAGGGGTCGAGCTGGCAGTAGCGGCCGTTCGCGTCCGTGGAGATCGCGACGCCGAGGCCCGACTCCTCGTCGACGCGGATCATGCCCGCGCCGTCCGGGAAGGTCAGCGCCGTGTTGCCGAGGACGTAGCGGTCGTACTGGTTGGTGATCCACTCGACCGAGGCCTGGTTGGGCGAGCCGGCCACGGCGAGCATCTGCGCGCGCAGCTCCTCGCCCGAGGCGGCGCGGGCGAGCCCCGCGGCGCGCACGCCGTCCGCCTGCAGCGCGTCGATCCACGCGGGATAGGCGACGGGACGCTCGTAGACGGGTCCGTCGACGGCGACCGTGCGAGGATCGACGTTCACGATCTCCTCGCCCCGCCAGTTGATGACGAGACGGCCCGTGTCGGTCACCTCGCCGAGCACGCTCGTCTCCACGTCCCACTTCTCGGTGACGGCGAGGAAGGCGTCGAGCTTCTCGGGCGCCACGACCGCCATCATCCGCTCCTGGCTCTCCGACATGAGGATCTCCTCGGCGGTGAGCGAGGGGTCGCGCAGCAGTACGCTGTCCAGCTCGATGAACATGCCGCCGTCGCCGTTCGCCGCGAGCTCGGAGGTCGCGCACGAGATGCCCGCCGCGCCGAGATCCTGGATGCCCTCGACCAGTTCGCCGCGGAACAGCTCCAGGCAGCACTCGATGAGCACCTTCTCGGCGAAGGGATCGCCCACCTGCACGGCCGGGCGCTTCGTCGGCCCGCCCTCGCTGAAGCTGTCGGAGGCGAGGATCGAGGCGCCGCCGATCCCGTCGCCGCCGGTGCGCGCTCCGAACAGCACGACCTTGTTGCCGGCGCCCGAGGCGTTGGCGAGGTGCAGATCCTCGTGGCGCAGCACGCCGACGCCGAGCGCGTTGACGAGCGGGTTCTGCTGGTAGACGCCGTCGAAGACGGTCTCGCCGCCCAGATTGGGCAGTCCTAGGCAGTTCGCGTAGGACGAGATGCCGGCGACGACGCCGTGCACCACGCGCGCCGTGTCCGGGTCGTCGATGTCTCCGAAGCGCAGCTGGTCCATCACGGCCACGGGCCGCGCCCCCATCGAGATGATGTCGCGGATGATCCCGCCGACGCCGGTCGCGGCGCCCTGGAAGGGCTCGATGTAGGAGGGGTGGTTGTGGCTCTCCACCTTGAAGGTCACCGCCCAGCCCTCGCCGATGTCGATGACGCCCGCGTTCTCACCCATGCCCACGAGCAGACGCTCGCGCATCTTGTCGTTGACCTTCTTGCCGAACTGGCGCAGGTAGATCTTCGACGACTTGTAGGAGCAGTGCTCCGACCACATCACCGAGTACATCGCGAGTTCGCCCGAGGTGGGGCGGCGGCCCAGGATCTCGCGGATCCGCTCGTACTCGTCGGGCTTCAGGCCGAGCGCACCGTAGGGCTGCTCCTTGTCGGGCGTCGCGACCGCGTCGGCGACGGTGTCGGGGCGGGGGCCGGCGGTGGGTGCAGCGGTGTCAGTCACGCTCGATGTGCTCCGTGGTTCGGGATCGGAACCGGCGGCAGCGCACGCCGGACATACGTGCATCCAGTCTACGCGCTCCCGCGCGGGCGCACGCAGCGCCCGCACGGTCGGTAGCGTTTCTCAGGCGAACACGGAAGACTGGGTGCATGAGCGATCCGAACACGAACGCAGCCGGTCACGACGCCCCCGCCGAAGCGGGCGGGCAGAACGCCCAGCAGCCCGTGACGCTGCCCCCGCCCCCGCCCGGACACGCCGCCGACGCCGCCGGGCGGCAGCCCGGCGCCCAGGGCTCGGGCCGGCAGGCCGCGGAGGCGGCGGCGCCGCACGGCGGAGCCGGTGAGCGGGGGGCGGCCCCCGCGGCACCCGCCGCGCCGCGCGGCCCGCAGCCCGGCGAGGGGCGCGCCGGTGATTCCGGCCCCCGCCTCTCGACGTTCCTGAAGATCAGCATCGTGCTGCTCGCCGGGCTCACGCTCGCCTCGATCTCGCTGTTGTTCATCGGCGACTTCGAGGGCAAGTTCGAGCGGGTCTTCTCGACCTTCGTGCTGTTTGCCGTGTTCGTGCTGTTCACCGCCCTGGACACCCGCCGGGGCCAGAAGTCGGAGTGGTACGCGCCCGTCGCGCTGATCGCCAACGCCTACATCCTGGGCCTGCTGCTGATCGTGATCTGGATGACGGGATACGACCGCTACACGCTCATGTGGGAGATCTTCTGGAAGTCGGTCTTCGTGATCCTCGTCACCCGGCTCGTGATCCTGTGCTGCCAGCTGCTGCTGACCATGGGCGCGAAGCTGAGCGCCGTGGTGACGCGCTTCGCCTTCGTCACGAGCGTCCTCGCGGTGCTCTCGGGCATCCTCTTCACCGCTCCGGTGGGCATCGACGCCTTCGGCCTGCACGTGCCCGATCTCTACTGGAAGATCGCGACCGCGCTGCTCATCCTCACGGCTCTCGGCCTGTCGATCACGCTGCTCCTGCGCTGGTCCTACGGCTCGGAGGCGCGCGAGGCGGCGCGCGAGGCCGCGCGTGCCCGCGGGGGCGTCGGCCCGGTTGCCGGCCCGCCCTATGTCGCGCAGCAGCTCCAGGCACCGCCGCTGCCGCAGCAGTCCCAGCCGCAGCCGCAGGCACCGGCGCAGGCACCGGCACCCCAGGGGGGACGGCCCCTGCTGCCGTGGCCGACCTTCCCCGACGGCCGTCCGCTGCCCGCGGGGCCCGATGGCCAGCCCGACTTCTCGGTGCTCGGCCACGGCCGTCCCTGAGGGCTCACGCCGTCCGCTCGCGGGCTCCGGCTTCTCCGTCTGCGACGGGGACCGGAGCCCGCGGCCGTTCCGGCGAGGAACGCGAGCGGGTCTCAGTCGGCGAAGAGCGCCGTGACGGCGTCGAGCCCCTCCGAGGCGCGGCCCTGGCGCGCCAGCTCGCGCAGGCGCACGCTGGGCCGGTGCAGGAGCCGCCCGGTGAGGTGGCGGAGCGCGGCTTCGAGCTCGTCCGAGCGGGCGTCTCCGCCGGTCGTCGCGTCCGTCCCGGGGGCGCCCGCCGCGCCGCGCCGGCGCATCCGCGCGATCTCCTCGCTCAGGATGCCGTCGACGTAGGCGCGCAGTTCGCGGAGCGCCGGCACCGCCTCCCGCTCGGCGCGCACCGCCGCGAACTCGGCGGCCGCGGTGCGCACGATGTCGCGGGCCTCGAGCTCCGCGCCGAGTTCCGGGATGGGGGCGTGCAGGGCGATGGTCTCCAGGTCGAGCAGCTCGACCCCCGGGACGCCGGTGACGTCGGGGGAGATGTTGCGCGGCAGGCCCATGTCGATGAGCAGCCGGGGACGCGTGGGCGCTGCCGCAGCGGTGAGCGAGCCGTTCGCGAGCCCGGGGAACCGGGCGCAGAACGGCGGGCTTCCGGCGGTCACGGTCTCGTCGAAGCGCTCCCGGGTGAGCAGCGGCTCGTGCACGCTGCTGCAGGCCACGACGAGGTCGCTCGCGCGGAGCTCTGCGTCGAGGGCGCCGGCGGGCACCGGGCGGATGCCGTGCGAGGCGGCGAAGGCCTCGGCGCGTCCCGAGGGGGAGTAGACGCCGATGTGCCGCGCCCCGCGCGTGCGCAGGGCCGCGAGGCTGGCTCCGGCATAGGCGCCGGTGCCGATCAGCAGCACGCGCGCAGAGGTCCAGTCGCCCACGCGGCTGTCGACCATCGCGAGCGCGAGCTGCACGAGCGAGCGCCCCTTGCGCTGCAGCCCCGTGCGGTGCTTGACCCGCTTGGACACGACCGCCGCGTGCTGGAAGAGCCGCTCGAGCTCGGTGGTCGAGGTGCCGGTGCTGCGGGCGGCGTCGATGGCCCGGCGCACCTGGCCGGCGATCTCGCCCTCGCCCACCGCCGCCGACTCGAGGCCGCTCGACACGGCGAAGAGGTGCGCGGCGACCTCGTCTCCGCGATGCACCGACACGGCACCGTCGAGTTCCTCCGGCGCCATGCCCGCCGCCTGCGCCAGCCCGTCGAGCGCGCGCTCGGGGGCGAGCCCGGGCGCGTCGAGATAGGCCTCGAAGCGGTTGCAGGTGGCGAGCACCACGGCCCCGCGGCTCATCGCCCCGTCGCTGAGCGCGGCGGTGACCGAGTCGAGTCGGCGCTCGATGCGTTCCAGCAGCGCGAGGTCGGCGTGCCGGTGGTCGACGGAGAGGCAGAGCAGCATGGCATTCTCGGGGTCGGGATCCCGGCAGGGAGCCGCGCCCGGGCCGGGTTCGGCCGGGCGCGGCATCCGCACGGGGATCGGGGTGTTCGGTTGAGATCCGGGCCGGTCACGGCCCGGGGGCGTGCGGTGCGAGCCGTGCGACAGGTGCGCGGGCGCTCCGGGAGGCATGCTCGCACGCGAAGCTGAGCAGATCAGATGTTTCACATCAGATCTATAAGCTAGCATCTGCTGCGATGAACTCCCTTCCTGGCACCCATCCTCTCGTCGACGGCCGCACGAGCGGCGCGCCCCTGATCCGGGCCCTGCGCGGGGACCGCCCCGAGCGCCTGCCGGTCTGGTTCATGCGGCAGGCCGGCCGCTCGCTGCCCGAGTACCGCAGCCTGCGCGCGCACCATCGTATGCTCGACGCCTGCGTGAACCCCGAGGTCGCGAGCGAGATCACGCTGCAACCGGTGCGCCGCCACGGCGTCGACGCGGCGGTGTTCTTCAGCGACATCGTGGTGCCGTTGCGGCTGGCTGGCGTGGAGGTCGATCTGGTCGCCGGCCGCGGCCCCGTCTTCGAGCACCCGGTGCGCAGCGCGGACGATGTGGCGCGGTGCCGTGCGGAGTTCACGCCGCAGCGCCTCCGCGAGGCGCTGGAGCCCGTGCGCGAGGCGGTGCGCCTCACGGTCGCCGAGCTGGGGGAGACCCCGCTCATCGGTTTCGCAGGAGCCCCCTTCACGCTCGCCGCCTACCTCGTGGAGGGCGGGCCCTCGCGCGACCATCTCCGTGCGCGGACGCTCATGCACGCCGAGCCCGAGGTGTGGCGCGAGCTGCTCGACTGGGCGGCCGAGCTCAGCGGGACCTTCCTCGAAGCGCAGGTCGAGGCGGGCGCGAGCGCGGTGCAGCTCTTCGACTCGTGGGCGGGATCGCTCAGCGCCGTCGACTACCGCCGTCACGTCGCCCCCGCCTCGCGCCGGACCCTCGACGCGGTGCGCGGGATCTCCTACCGCGATCCGCTGCGCGAGGGCTACGCGGCGGGCCGCGAGAGCGTCCCGATCATCCACTTCGCGGTCGGCTCGGGCCACCTGCTCGAAGAGCTCGCGGAGGTGGGGGTGAGCGCGCTGGGCGTGGACTGGCGCACCCCGCTCGACGCCGCCAGCGAGCGGCTCGGCGATCTGCTGCCGCTGCAGGGCAATGTCGACCCCGCCTACCTGGGCGCTCCGGCCGAACGGCTCGAGGCGCACCTCGACGAGGTGATCCGGCGGGGGCGGCGCGCCCCGGCGCACGTGCTCAACCTCGGGCACGGAGTGCCGCCCGAGGCCGACCCGGCCGTGCTCACCCGGATCGTCGAACTCGCGCATGACCGCTGACGACCCTTCCGCTTCCGCACCGCCACCGCCGCCCGTCGCGGTGGCCGTGGTGGGCGGCGGCGTGTCCGGTCTCGTCGCGGCGCGCGAGCTTGCGCTCGCGGGGGTCGAAGTGCGGCTCTTCGACGCGGGTGACCGTCCCGGCGGCCGCCTCCGCGGAGAGCGCCTCGGCGACCCCGCCCCGCCGGACGCCGGCCCCGAGATCGACATCGGGGCCGAGGCCTTCGCCACCCGCGGGGGCGTCGTCGCCGCGTACCTCGCCGAGCTGGGCCTCGCGGGGGAGATCGTGAGCCCGGCCCCTCTCGGCTCCTGGCTCGTCTCGAGCTCCGGCGCCGTGCGGCTGCCCGCCGCCGGCACGGTGGGGATCCCGACCGAGCCGCTCGGACGCCCGTCCGTGCGCGCACTCGGCGTGCTCGGGGCGCTGCGCGCCGCCGTGGAGCCGGCCCTGCCGCGCTCGGTGGGCCGCGGCGGCAGCCTCGGCGCGGCGGTGTCGGCGCGGCTGGGCAGCCGGGTCCTGGAACGCCTCGTCCGGCCCGTGGTGCTGGGGGTCCACTCGCGCGAGCCCGCCGAGATGCCGATCGACGCCGTCCCCGGCCTGTCCGAGGCCTTCGCTCGGCACGGATCGCTCGTCGCGGCCGCGCGCGAGCTGCGCGACGGGCGCAGCGCAGCGGGCGGCGCCGTCGCGGGCCTGCGGGGCGGCATGGCCACCCTGGTCGCCGCACTCGAAGCCGAGCTGCGCGGACTCGGCGTGGAGA
Organism: Leucobacter massiliensis; assembly: GCF_002982315.1. Lineage (GTDB taxonomy): Bacteria > Actinomycetota > Actinomycetes > Actinomycetales > Microbacteriaceae > Leucobacter > Leucobacter massiliensis. Next base: position 67,135 of record NZ_MWZD01000018.1, read on the forward strand.
TCCGCACCGGGGTGGCCGTCGCGGGCATGGAGCGCACGGCACCCGACGCCTGGGCGCTGAGCGACGGCGCCGGACGGCGCATTGCGGAAGCCCGCGCCGTCATTCTCGCGGTGCCCGAGACCGTCGCCCGGCGTCTGCTCGGCGCGGAGCCGGCGCTTCCCGAGGGTCGGGTCGAGGTGGTCGCCCTCCGCGTCGCGGACTCCCGCCTCGACGCCGCGCCGCGCGGCACCGGAGCCCTCGTCGCCTCCGACGCGGCCCCCGGCATCGCGGCGAAGGCCCTCACGCACGTCACCGCGAAGTGGCCGCATCGCGCCGCGGGCGGGGACGGCGCCACGGACCATGTGCTGCGGCTCTCCTACGGGCGCCTGGGCCGCGAGCCCGAGACGGCGGGGCTGAGTGACGAGGAGGTGCTGCGCCTCGCCGTCCGCGATGCCTCCCGCATCCTCGGCATCGAACTGCGCCCCGAATCCGTGCGAGCCATGCGACGCCGCGAGTGGCTGGTCGGCCGGGCGCCCGGCGCCTCGGGGCGCGGCGTACCCCTGCCGGCGCCACCCGATGTGGCGCTTGCGGGAGACTGGGTGAGCGGCACCGGGCTCGCCTCCGTCATCCCTGGCGCGCGCGAGGCCGCGGCGCACATCATCGACCGGCTCGGCGGCACGCCTCACCGCACCGGGCAGCACACAGGGGAGGCGGCCCGAGGAGCCGCCCGAGAGACGCCGCGCCAGACGCGGCGGGAAGGAGCGCCGGAGCGTTGAGCACGGCATCGGCCGGCCCGGCAGGGCAGCACCACTCCGCGGCTTCCGGGCCGCGTCCAGCGATCCGTGTCCACCGGGACGGCACGCCGGTGGCCCCCGCGCCCGGGCTGATCCGCATCGGCACGCGCGGCAGCGCCCTCGCCGTGGCGCAGACCACCACGGTGGCCGAGTCGATCGTCGCCGCCACCGGGCTGGAGGCGGTGCTGGTAATCGTCACCACCCGCGGCGACGTCTCGCGCGAGTCGCTGTCGCAGCTCGGCGGCACCGGCGTCTTCGTGAGCGCGCTGCGCGAGGCCCTGCTCGCGGGGCGCTGCGATCTGGCCGTGCACTCGCTCAAGGACCTGCCGACGGGGCCGTGCGACGGGATCGCGCTGGGGGCCGTGCCCCCGCGCGCCGATGCGCGCGACGCGCTCTGCGGGCGGGACGGGCTGACGCTCGCGATGCTCCCCGCCGGGGCGCGGGTGGGCACCGGCTCGCCACGGCGCGCCGCGCAGATCCGGCTGCGGCGCCCCGACGTGGAGGTGCTCGACCTGCGGGGCAACGTCGATACCCGGCTCGGCCGTGTCGGCGCCGATCTCGACGCGGTCGTGCTCGCCTGCGCCGGCCTCGACCGGCTCGGCCGCGGCGCCGCGATCTCCGAGCGCTTCCCGCTCGACGAGGTGCCTCCCGCGCCCGGGCAGGGGGCGCTCGCCATCGAGGTGCGCAGCGCCGACGCCGGGTGCGAGCCCTACCGGACCGCGCTCGACGCACTCGACCACGCACCCTCCCGGGCCACGGCCCTCGCCGAGCGCGCGCTGCTCGCGACCTTGGAGGCCGGCTGCGCCGCACCGATCGGGGCGACCGCCCGCATCGACGGCGAGCGGCTGCTGCTGCGCGCGGAGGTGCACGGCGCGGATGGGCGGGAGCAGCTGGTCTTCACGGACGCGCTGCCCTGGTCCGCCACCGATGCCGAGAGCGCCGGAGTGCCCGAGCTCCTGGGCGCGCGGGTCGCCGATCAGCTGCTGCAGATGGGCGCGGCGCGGATCGCGCCACTGGGGGCGCGGCCGTGAGCGGTGCCCTCGGCGGCGCAGGATCCCCCGCCCCCGTGCTCGCCGGCCTGCGTATTCTCGTGCCGCGCGGTGAGGCCCGGGGCGAGCGCTTCGCCGCCCAGGTCCGCAGCCGCGGGGGCGAGCCCGTGATCGCCCCGCTCACCGAGACCGCCCCGCCGTCCGATCCCGCGCCCCTGCGCCAGGCGATCGCGCGCTGGAATCGCGGCGAGACCAACTGGCTCGTCGTGACCAGCGCTGAGGGAGCGCGCGCCGTCGCCGACGCGGGCATCCGCCCGGCCCCCGCGGCCGCCGGGGCCCGCGTCGCCGCCGTCGGCCCCGCCACCGCGGAGGCGCTCGCGGCAGCCGGCCTGCGCGTCGACCTCGTGCCCGAGCGCGATTACTCGGCGACCGGCCTCGCCGCGGCCCTGCGCACGGAGCTCGCCGGCGGCCCCGCCGCATCGCTGCTGCTGCCGCTCTCGGAGATCGCGGGCGACGAGCTCGCCTCCGCGCTCACCGCCGCCGGGCACCGGCCAGAGCGGGTGACGGCCTACCGCACGGTGCCCGCCCCCCGCGACGCGGCGGCGCAGGCCGTCGAGGCGGAGGTGGCGGCCGGCGGCATCGACGCGATCCTCGTCAGCAGCGGGTCCGGCGCTCGCGAGGTGGCCCGCCGCTTCGCCCCCGTCCCGCGCGGAACCGCAGTCGTCGCGATCGGCCCGCCCACCGCGCGCGCCCTCGCCGAGTGCGGTCTGCGCGCCGACGCCGTGGCCGAGACCCACACGGTCGAGGGCCTGCTCGACGCGCTGGAAGCTCTGATCGCATCCCGTCCCACCACGGAAGGAACCCCCGCATGATCCCCACCGTCCGCCCCCGCCGCCTGCGGGCCACACCCGCGATGCGCCGTCTCGTCGCCGAGACCCGGCTGCACCCGGCCGAGCTGATCCTGCCCGTCTTCGTGCGCGAGGGCATCGAGGAGCCGCGCCCCATCCAGGCGATGCCGGGCGTCATGCAGCACACCCTCGACTCGGTCCGCCGCACGGCCGCCGAGGCGGCTGAGGCCGGGCTGGGCGGGATCATGCTCTTCGGCGTGCCGGAGCTGCGCGACGCCCGCGGCAGCGGCGCCGACGACCCCGACGGCATCCTCAACCGCGCCGCGCGCGCCGTCGCCGCCGAGGCCGGGGACGCGCTCGTCGTGCAGACCGACCTGTGCCTGGACGAGTTCACCGACCACGGGCACTGCGGGGTGCTCGACGCCGCGGGCGCCGTCGACAACGACGCGACGCTGGAGCGCTACTGCGCGATGGCCGTCGCGCAGGCCGAGGCGGGCTCGGCGCTGCTGGGCCTCTCCGGCATGATGGACGGCCAGGTGGCCGCCGTCCGCGAGGCGCTCGACGCCTCGGGGCACCAGGGCACCGCGATCCTCGCCTACGCCGCGAAGTACGCCTCCGCGCTCTACGGACCCTTCCGCGAGGCCGTCGACTCGCAGCTCGGCTCGGACCCCGCGGTGGCGGGAGACCGCCGCGGTTACCAGCAGGATCCCGCGAACCGCCGCGAGGGGCGGCGCGAGGCGCGCCTCGACATCCACGAAGGTGCGGACATCGTCATGGTGAAGCCCGCGGGCACCTTCCTCGACGTGCTCGCCGACGTGGCAGCGGAGAGCGAGGTGCCCGTCTGGGCGTATCAGGTGTCCGGCGAGGCCGCGATGATCGAGGCCGCGGCCGAGCGCGGCTGGATCGACCGGCGCGCCGCGATCGAGGAGTCGGTGCTGGGCATCCGGCGGGCGGGAGCCGGTGCCGTGCTGAGCTACTTCGCCATCGAGCTCGCGGGGTGGCTGCGATGAGCGGCGCGGAGCGGCTCGCGCGCAGCGCCGAGCTGCAGGCCCGCGCCGCGCGCGTGATCCCCGGCGGGGTCAGCTCCCCGGTGCGCGCCTACGGCTCCGTCGGCGGCACCCCGCGCTTCTTCGTCTCGGGGCGCGGCGCGACCGTCACCGACGCCGACGGCAACGACTACGTCGACCTCGTCGCCTCCTGGGGCCCGGCCCTGCTGGGCCACGCCCACCCGGCCGTGGTGGAGGCCGTGCAGGAGGCAGCGGCGCGCGGCCTCGGCTTCGGAGCCTCGGTGCCCGAGGAGGCCGAGCTGGCCGAGGAGATCATCCGCCGCGTGCCCGAGGTCGAGCGGCTGCGCCTCGTCTCGACCGGCACCGAGGCGACCATGACCGCGATCCGCCTCGCCCGCGGCGCGACCGGCCGCCCGCTCATCGTGAAGTTCGCCGGGCACTACCACGGCCACTCCGACGGCCTGCTCGCCGAGGCCGGCTCCGGCCTTGCGACCCTCGCCATGCCGGGCTCGGCGGGCGTCACCGCGGAGACGGCGGCGCAGACCCTCGTGCTGCCCTACAACGACCGTGCCGCGCTCGCCGCCGCCTTCGCTGAGCACGGCGAGCGCATCGCGGCCGTGATCGCCGAGGCCGCGGCCGCGAACATGGGCGTGCTGCCGCCCGCCACGGGCTTCACCGAGTTCCTGCTCGACACGGCGCACCGCCACGGAGCGCTCGTGATCCTCGACGAGGTGCTCACCGGCTTCCGCGCCGGCCCCTCGGGATACTGGGGCATCGAGCAGGCGCGGGTGCCCTCGGGCGAGCGCCCCGACCTCTTCACCTTCGGCAAGGTGGTGGGCGGCGGCCTGCCGCTCGCCGCGCTCGGCGGCCGGGCCGAGCTGATGGAGCTGCTGGCGCCGCTCGGCCCGGTGTACCAGGCGGGCACGCTCTCGGGCAATCCGCTCGCGGTCGCCGCGGGGCTCACGACGCTGCGGCACGCTGACGTGGCGGCCTACCGGGCGCTCGGGCGCGCGGCCGACGCCGTGGCCGCCGAGGTGACCGCGGCGCTCGAGGCGGCCGGGGTGCCGCACCGGGTGCAGCGGGCGGGCACGCTCTTCAGCGTGCTCTTCGGCGCCTTCGAGGAGGCGCCGCTCGACTACGCGACGGTGCAGATGCAGCGGACGGATCAGCACCGCGCCTTCTTCCACGCAATGCTGGAGGGCGGGATCAACCTGCCGCCGAGCGCCTTCGAGGCGTGGTTCGTCACCGCCGCGCACGACGACGCCGCCCTCGAACGCATCGCGGCGGCCCTCCCGGCCGCCGCCGGCGCCGCCGCCCGCCTCTGAGGCGCGGTAGCCCCCGAGCTGCGCGGGCGGGCGCCGCGGGGAGGGTGCGGGGCGTGCCGGGACGCTACACGCGGGCGGTGATGACCGCGAGGGCGGAGCTGAAGATCCGCAGCCCGTCGACGCCGGAGCGCATGGCCTCGGGCATGTCTGGACCGAAGCCCGGCTCGACAGCGTGCTCGGGGTGCGGCATCAGGCCGACCACATTGCCGCGCTCGTTGGTGAGCCCGGCGATGTCGTTCAGCGAGCCGTTCGGGTTGACGCCCGCGTAGCGGAAGGCGACGAGGCCCTCGCCCTCGAGCCGCTTCAGCGTCTCGTCGTTCGCGATGTAGCCGCCGTCGGCGTTCTTGAGCGGGATCACGATCTCCTCGCCCGGCGCGTACTCGTGCGTCCACGCCGTGTCGGCGTTCTCGACCACGATCCGCTGATCGCGGCAGATGAACTGCTGATGCGCGTTGCGGATCAGGCCGCCCGGCAGCAGGTGGGCCTCGACGAGCACCTGGAAGCCGTTGCAGATGCCGAGCACCGGCATCCCCGAGTTCGCGGCCGCGATGACCTCCGCCATGATCGGCGCGATCGCGGAGATCGCGCCCGGACGCAGGTAGTCCCCGTAGCTGAAGCCGCCGGGCAGCACGATCGCGTCGACGCCCTGCAGATCGTGGTCGCCGTGCCACAGCGCCACCGGCTCGCCGCCGGCGATGCGGATGGCGCGCTGCGCGTCGCGGTCGTCGAGGGAGCCGGGAAAGGTGACGACGCCGATGCGAGCGGGCATCAGCGCGCCTCGCCGTCGACGGTGATCGACACGACGTCCTCGATCACCGCGTTCGACAGGATCTCGTCGGCCATCTGCCGCACCTCGGCGAGCACCGCCTCGGTCACCTCGCCGTCGTAGCCGAACTCGAAGCGCTTGCCGATGCGCACGTTCTCGAACTTGCCGTGGCCGAGGCGGGCGAGTGCGCCGGTCGTGGCCTTGCCCTGCGGGTCCAGCAGTTCGGCCTTGGGCATGACATCGACGACAATCGTGGGCACCCGGGATCTCCGTTTCTCGTGGTGAAAGCTGCCTTCATTCTCGCACACCGTCTCGCGAGGCACGGGCGGGCTCAGGCGGCGGTCAGCCGCTCCAGCAGCTCGGCGTAGCGTGCGCGCGTCTGCGAGACGATCTCCGCGGGCAGCGCGGGCGGTTCGCCGCTCCGATCCCAGTGTGCCGAGAGCCAGTCGCGCACGATCTGCTTGTCGAAGGAAGCCAGTCGTTCCGCGCGGGGCAGCGCCGTGTCCGCGTACGCGGCGGCATCCCAGTAGCGGGAGGAATCGCTGGTCAGCACCTCGTCGGCGAGCACCAGCCCGGCCGGGCCCGGGGCGGCAGCGCGCGGATCCCGCCCGAACTCGAACTTGGTGTCCGCCAGGACTACCCCGCGCTGAGCCGCGAGCTCGCGGGCAGCGGCGAAGATGCGCAGCGAGGTGTCGCGCAGCGCCGTCGCGACCTCCTCGCCGACGAGTTCGACGCTGCGCTCGAAGGTGATGTTCTCGTCATGCTCGCCGAGCGGCGCCTTGTAGGCGGGGGTGTAGATGGGGGCGTCGAGCAGATCGCCGTCCTCCAGGCCCGCGGGCAGCTCGATGCCGCAGACCGCCCCCGTGCGCCGGTACTCGGCGAAACCGGAACCCGTGAGCGCGCCGCGCACCACGCACTCGACGGGGAACATCTCCAGCCGTCGCGTGACGGTGGCGCGATCCGCCACCTCGGCGGGCACCGGCGGTGCTCCCGAGTCCGCGCCCGCCAGGTGGTTGGGCACGTCGATGCGCGCGAACCACCAGTTCGACAGTTCCGTGAGCAGTGCGCCCTTGCCGGGGATGGGCGGTTCGAGGACGTGGTCGAATGCGCTCACCCGGTTGCTCGCGACCACGAGCAGGTGTGCGTCGGACCCGTCGGCGGGAACATAGAGGTCGCGCACCTTGCCGGAGTAGAGGTGATTCCATCCGTCGAGCTGCGGGGGCGTGGGGAGTCGGGTCACCATTCCATTCTTTCACCACCCTGGGAGGGAATTTGGCGATTTCTCACCGAGTCGTGGGCGATATGTCGGAGGCGGGGGATACCCTCTGAGATGTGGGCGCGGCACCCGCCGCGGCCTCGCCGCGTCGCGGCAGCATCGAAGCGGCGGTGACCGAAGGCGGCCGGACGCGCGAAGCGGCCGTGTGCCGCACGGAGTGACACGGAGGAGCACCATGATCCCCCTGGGACCGGTTGTAGCGCGCACCCGTGTGCGCGCACCGCGCACCGCGGTCTGGGCCTACCTCTCCGAGCCCGGGCTCCGGGCCGAGTGGTGGCCCGGGACCCGATGGGAGACGGCGGTGGGGGGCGCCGTCTTCGCGGAGCGCTTGAACCTCGGAGTGGCAGCGGACGACGGCGCCTCGGCTGCGGAGACGTCGTCGGCGCGCGAGTTCGCGGGGTCCGTCGATGTCTGGGTGGAGGGTCACGCCCTCGGCTACACCTGGCGCGCGGAGGGCGAGGAGCGCGGCACCGCCGTGCTCCTCACGCTCCGCACCCAGGGCCCGCACACCGGGGTCACCGTGACGGAGACCGGCTTCGACGCGCTCGAACGGCCCGCCGAGAGCGCCGCCGCCGCGCAGCGGGAGTGGCAGGAACTCCTGCAACAGCTCGCCGCGGCCGCGGAGGGCGCCGAGCCGCCGGCCGCTGAGCCGGAAGCGTCGCATCACGGGGCGGAGACGGCGGCCGAGGCGGAGGCCGAGGCCGTGCCGGAGGCGGCGCCCGGCCAGGACGAGGTGGATGCTGCCGACGGTCACGACGATCAGCCGCCCGGCCCGGCCGCCGAGGACGACCCGGATGCGGGGATCGTGCCGCTCGTGCTCCCCGGACCGCCCTCCGCGCCCGCGCAGGCGCCGGCCGAGCTCGAGCTCGCACCCGAGCCGGTCGAGGGCGAGATCGATGAGCCCGCCGGCGCGGAGCTCGCCGAATTCGTCGAGGTGGAGGCGGAGCCGCAGGTGGGCGACCATCTCGAGCTGCCGACGGGGCCGGTGACTGTGCCCGGGGCCGAAGCGGCCGACCGGGGCGAGGCGCCCGGTCAGGGGGCAGACGGTGCGCTCGTGCACGGCGAGAACGACACGATCGAGGTCGAGCGCCTCCCGCCCGGGACGAGCACGGACGGCGGCCGGCCGGCAGACGAAGAGCCCCAGGAACCCGACTTCGACACGCTCATCCGCGGACAGTGAGCTGAGCGTCGCCGCGCGCCCGGGAGCGCGCCCGGGAGGCGAGGCGCGCCGGGCCTGATCCCACCCGCTGCGGTCCTCGCCCCGTCGGAGGGGGATCGTCCCCTCAGGCCACGCGGGCCGCGATGTCGGAGCGGCGCTGACCGCCCTCCAGCCCGATGCGGTCGAGCGCCGCGTAGGCGCGCTCCCGAGCCTGCGCGAAGTCGGCGCCGCGCGCCACCGCGCCGAGCACCCGCCCGCCGCTCGCGACCCATCCCCCCTCCGCGTTCCGGGACGTCGCCGCGTGCACGAGGTGCACGCCGGGCACCTCCGCGGCGCTGTCGAGCCCGCTGAGCTCGCGGCCCGTGCTGACCTCGCCGGGGTAGCCCTCGCTGGCCAGCACGACGATCACCGCGGGCTCCTCCGAGAACTCGGGTGCCGGCAGCTGCGCGAGGCCCCCGTTCGCTGCCGCGAGCAGGTAGCGGCTCAGCGGAGACGCAAGACGGGCGAGCACCACCTGCGTCTCGGGGTCGCCGAAGCGGGCGTTGAACTCGATGACGCGCACGCCCCTCGCCGTCACGATGAGGCCGCAGTAGAGCAGCCCGACGAACGGGGTGCCCTCGGCTTCGAGCCTGCGCACGGTCGGGAGGGCGACCGTGCGGGTGACCTCCTCGACGAAGGCGTCGACGCCTCCCGGCAGCCAGGGCAACGGCGAGTAGGCGCCCATGCCGCCCGTGTTCGGCCCCTCGTCGCCGTCGAAGATGCGCTTGTAGTCCTGGGCCGGGCTGAGCGGAAGCACGTCGTGTCCATCGGCGAAGAAGAACAGCGACACCTCCTGGCCGTCGAGGAACTCCTCGATCAGCACCTCGCCGTGGGGTGCCCAGGTGGCGACGTGGTCGAGCGCGGCGTCCCGGTCCTCGGTCACGAGCACGCCCTTACCGGCGGCCAGCCCGTCGGCCTTCACCACGTAGGGCGCACCGAATTCGTCGAGCACGGAGCCCGCGTCCTCCGCGGAGGCGACGCGCACCGCGCGTCCCGTGGGCACGCCCGCCTCGTCCATCACGCGCTTCGCGAAAGCCTTGGACCCCTCCAGCTGCGCGGCGGCCCGGTCCGGCCCGAACACCGGCACCCCGGCCGCGCGCAGCGGATCCGCGACGCCGGCGACCAGCGGGGCCTCGGGGCCGACCACCACGAGGTCGAAGCCGCGCTCGCGCACGAAGGCCTCGACCGCGGCGGGATCGGTGTACGCGAGAGCGGGGGTCTCGACCCCGCTCGCGGCGATACCCGCGTTGCCGGGGGCGCAGACGATCTCGTGGTCGGCGTTCTCGGCTTGCAGCGCGAGGACGATGGCGTGTTCGCGGGCACCCGGCCCCAGGACGAGAATCTTCACCGCTCCAGGATAGTGGCGCCGCCGCGGGGCCCGGCCGCCGGAGCGGCTGGCGTGGCGAGGCGCGGCGAGGCGCGGCGGCCCGGCGGTCGAAGGACCCCGCAGCGGTGGCGGATCCGCGCGGCGCGGCGGCCGGGGACCGGCGCGCGGGTAGGGTGTGGGTCATGGCGAAGCGGAGGGTTGCCGAGAGCGAGGGGCGGGCGGCCCTTGCGGCGGCCCTCGCCGGGGACGGGTCGCGTCCGGTGCTGGGCACGGCGGTGCGCTACCTCTTGGAGGAGCTCGCGGCGATCGCACCCGGCAACTCCGTGGAGGTGCGGGTGCCGCCCTTCGGGGCCACGCAGTGCGTCGCGGGGCCGCGGCACACACGCGGCACGCCGCCCAACGTCGTGGAGACCGACCCCCTCACCTGGGTGGCGCTCGCCACCGGCGGCCTCGACTGGGACGAGGCGATCGCCGCGTCGAAGATCGTCGCCTCGGGATCCCGCGCCGAGCTGCGGGGACTGCTCCCTCTCATGCGCCCGCCGGCCTGAGGGCGCCGTCCGATCGCACAGGCTCGGCCTGCGACAATAGAGGTATGACTCAGGAAGACGGGCGGGAGACCAGCGGAGCGGGTGCGGCGCCGCAGGGAGCTGGCGAGGCGGAGTTCTCCGCGGGCGCTGCGCAGCCCCTGGACCGGGATCCCCGTGAGCCGGGCGAACACCCGCCGGTGGTCGAGAGCGCGCAGCGCGAGGTCACGCTGCAGCGCTCGGTGCGCTATGGCCGCGTGATCGTCGGGGGTGCGGTGCTCGGCGCCGTGGTCGCGGCGATCGCGGCGCTGTTCTTCCCCGTGGAGGAGGGCGCCGAGTACACGCTGGGACAGGCCGTGGGCCTCGTCGCGGTCTTCGGCGCCGCGGTCGGACTGGGCCTGGGTGCGGTCTGCGCGCTCCTGCTCGGAACGATCGTGCGCCGCCGTCGGGGAAGCGGTGTGGCGATCCAGTCTGACGTGCGATAATCGCGTCATTCCCTATTGATCGGAGTCGTGCTCATGCTCGGAAACCTCAGCGGATGGCACCTGATCGCCATCCTCTTCGTCATCCTCCTGCTGTTCGGCGCCCCGAAGCTTCCGGGTCTGGCGAAGAGCCTGGGCCAGTCGATGCGGATCCTGAAGAAGGAGGTCCGCAGCGACGCTGACGATCGGCCTGCGGCCGCTCCCGAAGCCGAGGAGACGAGGCCCGCGCAGACCAGCGGCGACGTCCCCTCGGCGCCCGCGAGCCCGGGGACCGCCCCGGCTGCGCCGCGGGCCGACGTGCCATAATGGGCGGACGCCCACGATCGGAGTCCACACCCCATGATCGGTAACCTGTCCGGCCCTACGCTGCTGGTCATCCTGTTCATCGTCCTGCTGCTGTTCGGCGCTCCGAAGCTTCCGGGCCTGGCGAAGAGCCTCGGACAGTCGATGCGGATCCTGAAGAAGGAGGTCCGCAGCGACGCGGACTCCTCGGAGACCGCCAAGCCGGAGGCCGGACCGGCGGGGACGGGATCCGCGCCGGCTGCACCGCCCGCGGACAGCGCGCGGCCGGCCGCTCCGGCCGAACCTCCGGCAGCTTCCCGCGGCGGATCCGAGGCCTCGGGGGAGACGCCCGAGAAGCCGCAGGGCTGACGAGCTCCGGAGCGCACCGCGCTCGCGAAAGCGCCCCCGACCTCGTGCCGGGGGCGCTTTCGCGTGCGGGGGCGGGCTCGCGGGCGGCATGCCGGCCCCGCTGTGCCCCGCCCGGCAGGGGCGGAGCCGGCGCAGCTCAGCTCTCCTGCGTCTCCTCGACGAAGCTCAGGTACTCCTCGCTCACATTCCCGGCGATGTACTCGCCCGTGAAGCAGCTCTGCTCCAGCTCGGTGACGTGATCCTGGCCGGCGAGGATCGCCCGGTTCATGCCCTCCACGCTCATGTAGATGAGCCGGTCGGCGCCGAGCTCCTCGGCGATCTCCTCAGAGCTGCGCCCGTGGGCGATGAGCTCGCGGCGCGAGGGCATGTTGATGCCGTAGACGTGCGGAAAGATCACCGGCGGCGCCGCGGAGGCGAAGACGACCGACTTGGCGCCGGCAGCCCGCGCCATCTCGACGATCTCGCGCGAGGTGGTGCCGCGCACGATCGAGTCGTCCACGATGAGCACGTTCTTGCCCTTGAACTCGACGCTCATGGCGTTGAGCTTCTGTCGCACGCTCTTCTTGCGCACCGCCTGCCCGGGCATGATGAAGGTGCGGCCGACATAGCGGTTCTTGAAGAAGCCCTCGCGGTACTCGATGCCGAGCTTCTGCGCCACCTGCATGGCGCTCGGCCGTGCCGAGTCGGGGATCGGCATCACCACGTCGATGTCGAGCCCGTCGAGCTGCGCGGCGATCTCCTCGGCGAGCACGTCGCCGAGGCGCAGACGGGCGTCGTAGACGGAGATGCCGTCGAGCACCGAGTCCGGGCGGGCGAGGTAGATGTACTCGAAGGCGCAGGGCACGAGGCGCGGCTGAGCGGCGCACTGCTGCGAGTACATCCAGCCGTCGGGGGAGATGAGGATCGCCTCACCGGGTTCGACGTCGCGGACGATCTCGTAGCCGCCGGATTCGAGCACGAGCGACTCGGAGGCCACGACCCACTCGTCCTTCCCGTCCGCACCGTCGCGGCGGCCGAGCACGAGCGGGCGGATCCCGTTCGGATCGCGGAAGGCGAGCAGCCCGTAGCCGGCGATGAGGGCGATGGCCGCGTAGGATCCCTCGACGCGCTCGTGCACGCGCGAGACCGCGGCGAAGACCTGGTCCTTGTCGAGCGAGAGCCCCGTGATCCCGGCCTGCAGCTCGTTGGCGAGCACGTTGAGGAGCAGTTCCGTGTCCGAGTGGGTGTTGAGGTGCCGGCGGTCGACGTTGTAGAGCTCGGCGGTGAGCTCCCGGGTGTTGGTGAGATTGCCGTTGTGGACGAGGATGATGCCGTACGGCGCGCCCACGTAGAAGGGCTGCGCCTCCTCTTCGCGGGTGGCCGATCCGCGGGTCGCGTAGCGCACGTGCCCGAGGCCCACATTGCCGCGCAGGCTGCGCATGTCGCGCGTGCGGTAGGCCTCGCGGACCTGGCCCTTGGCCTTCACCATGTGGAAGATGTCGCCCTCGAGCGTGGCGATGCCCGTGGAATCCTGTCCGCGGTGCTGGAGGAGGAGCAGGCTGTCGTAGACCTGCTGGTTGACGGGCTCCGACGAAACGATCCCCACGATGCCGCACATATCGGTGGTGTTGCTCCCTGCAAGTTCGAGGCGTCGCTGCTGACGCGCGGCTTCCAGTCTCGCACACGCGGGAGGGAAGCGGGTGTGCGCGGACGCCGAGACGGGGGTCGCGTCGCGGCATCCGCGAAGCGGCCCCGGCTAGACTGGGCGGGTGAGCGAAACCTCCCCGAACAGCGCCCCGTCCGCCTACGCCCGCTCGGGCGTCGACACCGCGGCCGGCGACTTGGCCGTCGAGCTCATGCGCTCCGCGGTCTCGCGCACGCACGGGCCCGAGGTGCTCGGCGGGGTCGGCGGCTTCGCGGGCATGTTCGACGCGAGCGCGCTGCTCGGCTACCGGCGGCCGCTGCTCGCCTCCTCCACCGACGGCGTGGGGACGAAGGTCGCGATCGCGCAGGCCATCGACAAGCACGACACCATCGGGCAGGACCTCGTGGCGATGGTCGTCGACGACATCGTGGTGGTGGGTGCGAAGCCGCTGTTCATGACCGACTACATCGCCTGCGGCAAGGTGGTGCCCGAGCGCATCGCCGACATCGTCCGCGGCATCGCCGAGGCCTGCGAGGCGACCGGCACCGCGCTCGTCGGCGGCGAGACCGCGGAGCACCCGGGCCTGCTCGGCGCCGACGAATACGACGTGGCCGGGGCCGCGACTGGCGTGGTCGAGGCCGACCGCATGCTGCAGCCCTCCCTGGTGCGCGACGGCGACGTGGTGCTCGCCATGGCATCCTCCGGCCTGCACTCGAACGGCTTCTCGCTGGTGCGCCACATCCTCGCGGAGCGGGGCATCGGCTACGGCGACCGCAGCGCCGAGCTGGGGGCGACGTACGGCGAGGCGCTGCTCACGCCGACCGCGCTCTACACGGCCCCGCTGCTGCGCGTGCTGGAGGATCCCGCGCTCGACGGCGCGATTCACATGCTCAGCCACGTCACGGGCGGCGGGATCGCGGCGAACCTCGCGCGGGTGCTGCCGCGCGGCGCGTGGATCGAGCTGGATCGTGGTGCGTGGTCGCCGCTGCCGGTGTTCCGTCACCTGGCCGAGCTGGGCGGGCACACCCTGGAGTCCCTGGAGGGCGCCTGGAACCTGGGCGTCGGGATGTTCGCGGTCGTCGACGCGAACCGGGCGCCGCAGGTGGCCGCTGCGCTCACTGCCGAGGGCCTCGACGCCTGGGTCGCCGGCACCGTCTCCACTGCGGAGCGCGATCTCGCCGGCTTCGAACAGGGCGCCAAGGGAGTCGACGGCGGCGCCGTTCGCCTCGTGGGCTCCTACGCCGCCTAGACCGGGGCTTCCGACCCGCCCGTTCGGCGCTCGACGAGCGCGGTGGCGATGGCCGCCAGGCCCTCGCCGCGGCCGGTGAAGCCGAGGTGGTCGGTGGTGGTCGCGCCGAGGGACACGGGGGCGCCCACCAGCTCGCTCATCACCCGCTGCGCCTCCGCGCGACGGGCCGAGAACCGGGGCCGCTGCCCGATGATCTGCACGGACACGTTCACGGGACGCCAGCCCTCCGCGTCGAGCCGTGCGAGGGCGAGGCGCACGAAGCCTGTGCTCGCCGCTCCCTCCGTCCCCGGCTCGTCGACGCCCACCAGCTCTCCGATGTCCCCGAGCCCCGCCGCCGCGAGCAGCGCGTCCACGACGGCGTGGCACACGGCGTCGCCGTCGCTGTGACCGGAGAGTCCGGGCTCACCCGGCCAGTCGAGTCCCGCGAGTCGCAGCGGTGATCCCGCGTCGTATGCGTGCACATCGACGCCCGTTCCCACGCGGGTCCCGGGACCCGGGGAGCTCACACCCCCTCCGCGATGCCGGCGACGTTGGCCTCCATGATCGCCTCCAGCAGTGCCAGATCGGCGGGCGTGGTGAGCTTGTGGGCGCGCACCTCGCCCGGCACCGTCCGCACCCGGCCACCGGCGCGCTGCACGACCTCCGCGTCATCGGTGGGCGCTGAACGGCCCGGCTCCGCGCCGGAGAGCAGCGCGGCGTCCGCGTGGGCGGCGGCGAGCAGCTCGCGCGGGAAGCCCTGTGGTGTCTGCACGCGCACGAGTGGCGCCCGGTCCACGGTTTCGTGCACGACGCCCTCGGCGTCGACCCGCTTCAGGGTGTCCGCCACCGGCAGCGCCGGCACCACGGCGTCGCCCGTGCGGCGCACCTCCGCGATGACGCGCTCGAAGAGCGCCGCCGTGGCGAAGGGACGGGCCGCGTCGTGCACCAGCACCACCTCGACGGTGTCGTGCAGCGCCTCGAGTCCGAAGCGCACCGACTCGTGGCGCTCCCGGCCGCCCGGCACCACCGAGACCAGCCACTCGGACCCCTCGGGCAGCACCTGCTCCACGATCTCGAGCGCTCGCACCGCGTGCGAGTCCGGCACGACGACGACGAGGTGGCCGCCGTGCGGCAGCGAGGTGGCGACGCCGATCCCGAACTCGATCAGGGTGCGCCCGTGCAAGCGCACGAAGGCCTTGGGTTCTGCGGCACCGAGCCGCTCGCCGCGTCCGGCGGCGACGAGCACCACGCCGAGCTTCGGCAGCGGGTGCGGGAGCGATCCGGGGTCTTCGCGGGCAGGGAGCGACGCGTTCATGCCCCCAGCGTACCTCGCGGCACGGGGGAGGCAGCGGCCGGGAATCGCCCGCGGACAGCAGAACGCCCCGCGCTGGGCGGGGCGTTCAGGAAGTGGCGCGGATTCTAGGAGGCGAGCACCTGATCGAGCACCTCGGAGGCCTGCTCCTCGTCCGTCTTCTCGGCGAGGGCGAGCTCGGAGACGAGGATCTGGCGTGCCTTCGCCAGCATGCGCTTCTCGCCGGCCGACAGCGAGCGCACCTCCTGGTCGCGGCGCCAGAGATCGCGCACGACCTCGGAGACCTTGATCACATCGCCGGAGGCCAGCTTCTCGAGGTTCGCCTTGTAGCGGCGCGACCAGTTCGTCGGCTCCTCGGTGAACGGGGCCCGCAGCACCTCGAAGACCCGCTCGAGGCCCTCCTGGTCGATGACGTCGCGCACGCCGACGAGGTCGCAGTTCTCCGCGGGCACCTCGATGGTGAGGTCACCCTGGTTGACCTGCAGCTTCAGGAAGAGTTTCTCTTCTCCGCCGAGCTTGCGCTTCTTCACCTCGATGATCTTGGCTGCGCCGTGGTGGGGGTAGACGACGGTCTCTCCGACCTCAAATTGCATCGAGTGGCTCCTTTACAGTCCAACCACTAGAATACCACACCCGTCATCTCCGGGGTTAGGTGACCCTAAGCTGCGCCTGCTATGCGGGGGAGGTTATGATGGTCCTATGCTGTGCCCGTTATACGAGGCACATGCGCATGAGTATCGATCCACGGCTCGGAGGACCATCTTGAAGACTCGGCTCGCTACGTCCGTCGCGTTGGCGGCGGCTCTCGCGCTCGGCATGACCGGATGCAGTCTCATCGCGCCTCAGGGCACCCTCAAGCCGTATGCCCCGAGCGACGGCATCGACCTCAATGTGGAGAGCGTCGACGTCCGCAACATCCTGCTGGTGCAGGACGAGTCGGGCGAGAACTTCAACGTCGTCTTCGGCGCCGTGAACCGGACGACCCAGCCGCAGCAGCTCGCCATCACCTTCGCGGGTGAGGGCGGGAAGCAGGCCCGCGCAGAGTTCACGATCCCGACGGGGAGCTCCTTGTTCGGCGACCCCGACGGGGAGCAGACCCCGGTGCTGGTGTCGATTCCGGGCCTGGAGCCGGGCGCGACCGTGCGCGCCTACTTCCAGGCTCCCGGAGCGGACGAGGTGGAGCGCGAGGTCCCCGTGCTGGACGGCACCCTCGAGGAGTACCGCAAGTACGTGCTTCCCGCGGACTTCAGCGAGAGCCAGGTTCCGCAGTCCGAGAAGGAGCTCACCGAGGCGGACGAGGAAGCAGACCAGTCGCGCATCGGTGACGACACCGAGGGGCAGTAGCTCCTCGAAACGGCACCGAGGGGCGGGAGCCCGTCGGAGCGGCCGACGGCCCCGGAGTCCTCTGGATTCCGGGGCCGTTTCGCGTCTCGGCCGAGGACTCGGCCGTCCGCACGATCCGCCGCGAGTCCCTAGCCGAAGCGGTAGCCGACGCCCCGGACCGTCGAGATGAGCTTGGGCTTGGAGGGCTCCTCCTCGATCCGCGCCCGGATCCGCTTGATGTGCACGTCGAGGGTCTTGGTGTCGCCGTAGTAGTTGCTGCCCCAGACCCGGTCGATGAGCTGGCCGCGGGTGAGCACCCGGCCCGAGTGGCGCATGAGCATCTCGAGCAGTTCGAATTCGCGCAGCGGCATGGTGATCTCCTCGCCGCGCACCTCGACGGAGTGACGTTCGGAGTCGAGTCGGATGCCGAGTTCGTCGAGCACCTGCGTTTCCTGCTCGGCACGGTTCTCCTCCTCGGGGCTGCCCGAGCGCCGGATCGCTGCGCGCACGCGCGCGAGGAGTTCGCGCGTGGAGTAGGGCTTGGTGATGTAGTCGTCGGCCCCGAGCTCGAGGCCGACGACGATGTCGATCTCGCTGTCCTTCGCGGTCAGCATGATGATGGGGACCTGTGAGCTCTGGCGGATGGTGCGGCACACTTCCGTGCCGGGCAGGCCGGGGAGCATGAGGTCGAGCAGCACGAGGTCGGCCCCGGCTGCGGCGAAACGCTGCACGGCCTCGGCGCCGTCGTCGACGACGGTGACGCGGTAGCCCTCGCGCTCGAGCAGGAAGGCGAGCGGGCGGGAGATGGACTCCTCGTCCTCGACGAGCAGGATGTGCTGTGCCACTACTGGGTTCCCTTCTGCGGCTGCGGCTGAGGCGCCGGCCTGTCGCCCGGCTCGGGCGCCGGCTCGGTGCGGGCGGTCTCTGCGGTCTGCCCGGCGAGGGCGCGCCGCGCTTTCTTCGCGCGCTTGCTGGTCTTGCTAGCGGCGGTGTCCTGGGGCAGCGGGAAGGTGAGCGTGAAGCTCGATCCGACGCCGGGCTGCGACCACACGTCGACGTCCCCGCCGTGGGCGCGCATCGTGTGGCGGGCGATGCTCAGCCCGAGGCCGGTGCCGCCTTCGCCGCGGGTGCGGGCGCCGTCGACGCGGTAGAAGCGCTCGAAGATGCGGCCGAGGTGCTCGGGCGCGATGCCCTCTCCCTGGTCGGTGACGGTGACGACGAAGCTCTTGCGCTCGAAGGACATGCCGACGCCGACGCGGCCGCCCTCGGGCGAGTGGCGGATGGCGTTGCTGAGCAGGTTCGCGACCGCCGAGCCGAGTGAGGTGCGCCGCCCCTGGATGATGGCGTCCCGCTGCAGGCCGGACTCATCGGTGATGACGAGTTCCACCCCGTGCTGCGCGGCGAAGGAGCGATGCGAGTCGACCTCGGCGCGCACGAGGTCGCGGAGGGAGACCGGCTCGCGGTCCTCGGGGCGCAGGGCGGACTGCGCCTCGGAGAGCTGGATGATGTCGCGCGAGAGCTCGCCGAGGCGGCGTGACTCCTTGACGAGGCTCTTCGAGAAGTCGCGCACGAGCTCCGGGGAGTCGGCGGCCTGCTGCACGGCCTCCGCGAGCAGGCCGATCGCCGCGATCGGCGTTTTGAGCTCGTGGCTGACGTTCGCGATGAAGTCGCGGCGCATCGTGTTGACCCGCTGCTCCTCGCCCAGGTCCTCGGCGAGGATCACGAGGAAGCGGCGCTGCAGCCGGACGATGTGGATCTTCACCGTGTCGGAGGGGTCGGAGGGGTCGGAGGGGGACGAGCTCGACGACTTCGCCGTGATCCTCGACGCCTCGCTCACCCCCGTGTACATCAACCCCGCCGCGCGCCAGGAAGTGCGTGTCGCGGATCTGCTCGTCGCTGATGTGCCGTGCGTGGCGCGCGGCGGGGTTGATGTACACGGGGGTGAGCGAGGCGTCGAGGATCACGGCGAAGTCGTCGATCTCGTCGAGGATCGCGGTGGCCACTTCCGGCAGCTCGGGCCGCATCTCCGCCGCGCGCCGCTCCCCGGCGCGCCTGGCTCCCTGGATCGCGAGCGCGGTGCCCGCTCCGACGAGTACCCCGAGGCCCGTCGACGCGAGCACGAGCAGTGTCGGATCCATGTCTCTCATCGTAGATGGGGGGTCTGCGGCCGCACGGTACAGTTCAACTGTTGTTCACCTGCCCGTGCGGCATGGTTCACCGGGGGCTTGCAGACTGGTGGAGGTGCGCGCCGGCTCCCGCTTCGGGGTGCGTGCGCGCGATACAGAGAGGAAACCGCATGCGTGAGGTCTTTCAGCAGTCGCTCCACGAGGTGCAGGAGCGCCTGGTGAGGATCGCCGAGCTCGTCGAGACGTCCATCGAGAACGCGACGAGTGCGTTCGGCAACTCGGATGTCGCCGTCGCCGAGCAGGTGATCGACGACGTCGCGGAGATCGAGTCGATGGCTGCGGAGCTGGATCAGCTCACGATCGACATCCTCGCCCGGCAGCAGCCGGTCGCCTCTGATCTGCGCCTGATCGTCGGCGCGCTGCGCATGAGCACCTCGCTGGAGCGCATGGGCGATCTCGCACAGCACATCGCGCAGCTCGCCCGCTACCGCTACCCGGAGAGCGCGATCCCGAAGGGCCTGAAGAAGATCTTCGTGCGGATGGGGGCTCTCGACGTCGAGATGGCGAGCAAGATCGTGGAGCTGCTCCGGCAGCAGGATCCCCGGCTCATCGACGAGGTCCGCGATCTCGACGACGATCTCGACGAGCTGCACGCCAAGGTGTTCGAGAAGGTCCTCAGCGACAAGCTCGCGAGCAACGCCGCCGGAGCGGTCGATGCGACGCTGGCGAGCCGCTACCACGAGCGTTTCGGCGATCACGCGGTGAGCATCGCGAAGCAGATGCAGTTCTTCCTGAGCGGTTCGCGCGGCTGAGCTGCGCGGGCGCCGCGCCATGCCGCCCCCTCACCCCAGGCTTCCCCCTCACCCCAGGCTCCCCCGAAAGGAGAAAAGCGCATCTCGGCATCGCGCCGGAGCATGTGTTTCTCTCCTCTCGGCGGGGGTGCCGGAGGGGCAGGGGCGGTGTGGGGGAGCGGTGGGGGCGCTGGCGCTAGGGTTATAGGGTGAAGCAACGCATCTACGATTCGCGCGCCCAGGACGTGATCGACTTCGCCCCGCGCGAGGCCGGCAGGGTCGGCCTGTACGTGTGCGGGCCGACGGTGCAGTCGGCGCCCCACATCGGGCACCTGCGCAGCGCCCTGGTCTACGACCAGATGCGCCGCTGGTTCGCGGCGAGCGGTCACGAGGTCACCCTGATCCGCAACGTCACCGACATCGACGACAAGATCCTCGAGGGCGCGAGGCAGCCCCGCGAGGACGGCACTCGCGAGGAGTGGTGGGCGCTCGCCTACCGGGTCGAGCGCGAGTTCACCGCCGTATACGACGCGCTCGGGGTGCTCCCTCCCACGTACGAGCCGCGGGCGACGGCGAACGTCGCCGAGATGATCGCCTTGATCGAGCGGCTGATCGAGCGCGGGCACGCCTACCCGGCCGCCGACGGCTCGGCGAGCGTCTACTTCGACACGGCGAGCTGGCCGGCCTACGGCGAGCTGACGCGGCAGCGGCGCGAGCAGATGGAGGACGCCGCCGACTCGGAGCCGGTGGGCAAGCGGGATCCGCGCGATTTCGCGCTGTGGAAGGCGCATCGCGAGCACGAGCCGCTCTCGGCGTCCTGGCCCTCGCCCTGGGGCCGCGGCCGCCCGGGCTGGCACATCGAGTGCTCGGCGATGGCGACGCGCTACCTGGGCGAGGAGTTCGACATTCACGGCGGCGGGCTGGATCTGCGCTTCCCGCACCACGAGAACGAGCTGGCGCAGTCGGCCGCCGCCGGTCACCCCTTCGCCCGGCACTGGATCCACAACGGCCTGGTGAACACCGGCGGGCAGAAGATGTCGAAGTCGCTCGGCAATTCGCTCTTCGCGGCGGATCTGCTGAGACGGGCGCGACCCATCGTGCTGCGGTACTTCCTGGGTTCGGCCCACTACCGATCCGTGCTCGAGTTCTCGGACACCTCGCTCGACGAGGCGGCGGCGGCCTTCGAGCGGATCGAGGGCTTCCTCGCGCGAGCGGCGGCGTTCGCGGACGCGCTCGACGACGAGGCGGCGACCGCGCTGCGGGCCGCGCTCGCCGCCGGGGAGCCCCGTGCCGAGGCACTGCCCGCCGCCTTCACCGCCGCGATGCTCGACGACTTCGCGATCCCGCAGGCGCTCGCGGCGCTGCACGGTGCCGTGCGCGCGGGCAACACGGCGCTCGACGCCGGCGACGCCGCCGAGGCCACCGCGCGTGCCCGTGAGACGGCGGCGATGCTGAACGTGCTCGGACTGCACCCCGCGGACGCCGTCTGGGCGGGCGGCTCCACCGCGGGGGAGGACGAGAGCGCGGCTGCCGCCCTCGGCGCCCTCGTGGAGCAGCTCGCCGCCGAGCGCGCGGAGGCCCGCGCCGAGCGGGACTTCGCGAGAAGCGACGCGATCCGCGATCGGCTGCTGGCCGCCGGCATCGCCCTGGAAGACACCCCGAACGGAACCCGCTGGAGCCTGACATGAGCAATAAGAAGAACCGCACGGGAGCCGTGCGCAAGAAGGGCCTGGGCAAGGCCGTCGGCTCGGGCGGCCAGGGCCGCCAGGCGCTCGAGGGGCGCGGGCCGACGCCGCGCGCCGAAGACCGCGAGTATCACCCCGCGCACAAGGCGAAGAAGGCGCGCGAGCGCTACGAGGCCGCGAAGCAGCGGCACGCCGCCGCCTCGGGTCGCGGAGGCTCGGCTGCCGGCCGTGCGGGGGGAGCGAAGAAGGATGACGCGGAGCTCGTCACCGGCCGCAACGCGGTGCTCGAGGCGCTGCGCACGGGCATCCCCGCCACCGCGCTCTACATCGCGGCCCGGGTCGAGATGGACGATCGCGTGCGCGAGATCCTGCGCCTCGCCACGAACCGGGGCGTCGCCGTGCTCGAGGTGATGCGGCCCGAGATGGATCGCATGACGGACCGCGACACGGTGCACCAGGGCGTCGTGCTGAAGGTGCCGCCGATGGAGTACGCGCACCCCCTTGAGCTGCTCGACGAGGTGGTCGACCGTGGCCAGACCCCGCTCTTCGTCGCGCTCGACGGCGTCACGGACCCGCGCAATCTCGGCGCGATCATCCGCTCCGTCGCCGCCTTCGGCGGGCAGGGCGTGGTAATCCCGCAGCGTCGCTCCGCCGGGCTCAACTCCGCCGCCTGGAAGACCTCGGCGGGTGCCGCGGCGCGGATCCCGGTCGCGATGGCGTCGAACCTCACTCAGACGCTCAAGGAGTTCAAGCGGCAGGGCGTGTTCGTGGTGGGTCTCGACGGGGGCGGCGAGGTGTCGCTGCCCGGGCTCGAACTCGCCGACCGGCCGCTCGTGCTGGTGATCGGCAGCGAGGGCAAGGGGCTCTCGCGTCTCGTGACCGAGCACTGCGACGCGGTCGTGTCGATCCCCATCACCTCGGCCACGGAGTCGCTGAACGCGGGGATCGCGGCGAGCGTCGCCCTCTACGAGGTCGCCAAGCTGCGTGCCTCGGGCGGCTCCGAACGCGAGGCGTGAAGCCCGGGCCCGAGCGGCGCGCCTCCGTCGCGCGGCGCGGGTGCGAGCCCGGCCGGCGCGACGCCGCTCAGAGCACCGTGAGCTCGGTGGCCCGCCACCGTCCCCCGTCGTGCTCGAAGCGCAGCGCGACCGAGCGGGAGCGCGGCTCCGCGTAGAGCACCACGGTCGCTTCGATGACGCTGGAACTCGGGCGGTCGAGGTGGGCCGGCCCGGGGCACGCGACGATCCGGCGCGCGTCGCGGTAGAGCGTCCGGCGCTCGGTGCGCGCGGCGCGGCGTTCGGCGAGCGCGGCGGCGACGTCCGAGGTGATCCACTGCCCGAGCTGTGCGACGGTCCGCGTGCCCTCGACCGCCTCGAAGGCGTAGAGCGCGAGCTTCTGGATGGTGATGGTCGGCGGCGGGGGGATGTCCGAGGCGGTGCCGGTGTCGAATGCCGTGCGGTCGAGGAAGCGCGCGGGATCCGGCACGGCGCGGAGCGCGGCGAGCCCGGCGGGTGCGGTGCGAGCGGGGCGCGGGCCCGCTGCGCCGGGAAGCGGCGTGGCGGTCCGGTCCGGCGGCATTCCGCTCCGGGAGGGCTGCGCGGAGGGCTGCGGGCGGTCTGGGCGGGGGCGCGACAGCGCGGCACTGGCGGGCATGTGGGCTCCTTCGTGGTCAGCACCGCCGCCGACGCTCCCACCCCTGGCCATGACCGCTCACCCGTGCTGCGCGGGACTCCGTGCTCCTTGTGTGTTGGGGTGCCCAGTTTATGAATGGGCTGTGGGGATCGGTCAAGTCACGTTGCGGACCTGTGGTTTCACGCTCTGGATCCGGCGGCCCCAGAGCTCTGGGCACAGGAGGCGGCCCGCGGCGCGGGTGGAGCGGCCGCCGGGCGCGCGACGGGAGGCGGGGAGCGAACTCCCGGCACGGAACACTAGGCTGGGGACGTGGCGACCCTGCGGAATCTGGCGATGAAGTACTCCGAGCTCGACGAGGCCGAGATCGAGTGGCTCGAGTTGCTCGCGCTCGACTGGCAGCTCCTGGCCGATCTGGCCCTCAGCGACGTGGTGCTGTGGGTTCCGACGGAGGACGGGGGCTACCTGGCGGTGGCGCACAGCCGCCCGGCGGGGTCCGTGACCCTCTTCTATCGCGACGTGATCGGCGATTTCCTCCGCGCGGACTGGCTCGAGCTCGTCAACGAGGCCATGGAGACCGGCAAGCCGGTGGCGTCGACCTCGCCCGCCTGGTACGAGGAGAATCCCATGCGCCTGGCGGCCTACTCCGTGAGCCGGAAGGACGAGAACGGCGTGACCCGCGGCCCCTTCGCGGTCGCGACCGTGCACACGAGCGTCGCCGACACCCAGAAGGCATCGCGCATCGGCGCCGCCTTCCGTGAGGTTGCCGACGATCTGTTCGCCATGATCCAGGAGGGGCTCTTCCCCTCTGCGAGCAGCTCGCGCGGCGGTGAACAGGGGGCGCCGCGCGCCTCCGACGGACTGGTGCGCGTCAACCCGGAGGGCATCGCGACCTTCGCGAGCCCCAACACGCAGACCACCTTCGCCCGTGTCGGCTACCGCGACGAGATCGAGGGAGAGAACTTCGCGGAGGTCATCGCCGAGATCGTGAAGGGGCAGTTCGACACGAACGAGTCGCTGCCCTTGATCGCCCAGGGCAAGGTCGCGAAGCGCGTGGAGGTCACCGCGCGCGGTCGCACCCTCACGCTCCGCTCCATCCCGGTGATCCGCGACGGGGAGAGGGTCGGCGGGGTCGTGCTGACCCGCGATGTGACCGAGCTGCGGCAGCAGGCGCAGGAACTCATCACGAAGGACGCGACGATCCGCGAGATCCACCACCGCGTCAAGAACAATCTGCAGACGGTCGCATCCCTGCTGCGGGTGCAGGCGCGGCGTGCGAAGAGCGAGGAGGCGAAGCAGGTGCTCGGGCAGGCGATGCGACGCGTCGCCGCGATCGCCGTGGTCCACGACACGCTGTCGAGCGGCCTCTCGCAGATCGTCGACTTCGACGTCGTGTTCGACCGGGTGCTCGGCCTCGCCGCCGAGGTGGCGAGCCTGCACAACACGACCGTGCACCCGCACAAGGAGGGCGAGTTCGGCGAGCTTCCCTCGGAGTACGCGACGCCGCTCGCACTCGCGCTGACCGAGATCGTGACGAACGCGGTGGAGCACGGGCTGGCCGGGCGCGAGGGCGAGGTGTTCATCCGCGCGGACCGCAGCGACGAGCGGCTCGCCGTCGAGGTGATCGACACCGGCACGGGCCTGCCGGGCGGAACCGTGGGCGACGGACTCGGCACGCAGATCGTGCGCACGCTCGTCGAGGGCGAACTCGGCGGCAGCATCACCTGGGGTCTCGACGAGGGCGGGGGGACGCGGGTGGCGATCCAGGTGCCGCTGCACTGGATCTCGGCGCAGACCCGCGAGATCCCCCTGCAGCGCTGACGGCCCGGTCGCCGGCCGCCGCCGACTCAGCGGCGGTTGCGCAGCAGCACCGCACCGCCCACGGCGAGGAGGAGCAGGCCGAGGCCGATCACGGTCGCGGTGATCCACCAGGCCGTGTCGAGCTCTCCGCCCCCGAAGGCGCGCTGGGCGGCGTAGCCGCAGAACGCGAGGATCAGTGCCCCCCACACGATCGGGGAGGTGCGCGGGCCGCGGCTGACGGGAGCCTGCGTCTCAGCGGGCTGCGGTCGCTCCCCGTTCGCGCCCTGCGCGGGTTTCGTGGTTTCGGTGCTCATCGTGCCATCTCCTCTTCGAGTTCTTTCAGCTCAGCGCGCAGCTCGTCGCGCTGATCTTCGAGCTGCCGCCGCTCGGCGGAACGCAGGCCGGGTTCTTCGAGCTGCCACTCCACGAGCGCGAGCCGGTCTTCGAGCCGGTTCGCACGCGCGCGGTCGGCATCGTCGAGGCGGCTGCCGCCGGATCGCGCACCGCTCTCGCCAGCGGGATCGTTCACCCGTACGTTTCCGGCGAGCAGGTACACGTCGATGTGGCTCGCGCCCGCGGTGTCGCCGCTCCTCGGAAGGTTCGCGGTGAGCGTGCGGCTGAGGAACGGGCCGGAGTTCCGGGGGCCGTCGGCGTTCTCGCCGATGTTCCCGGCGAGGACCCGCACGGTGACGACGACGGGGTGCTCCTCGGGCAGTTCGACGCGGACATTGCCGGCGAGCTGCCACAGCTGCAGGCGGTCGCCCTGGGCGATCGCCCCGCGCTGCCCGTCGAGTTCGGTGAGGTCGAGCGTCGACGAGCCCGCGATCATGGCGGTGCCGGGAGCGTCCGTGCCCACCTGCACGCTGCCGAAGGGCTGGAAGCGGGTGCCCCAGGGCAGCACCGCGGTGAACAGCAGCGCCACCACACCGCAGGCGGAGAGGAAACCGATCCAGTCGGTGTGCTTGCCGCGCACCCCCGCAACGATCAGCGAGAGCGCGAACACCGCGAGCGCGGCGATGAGCGCCCCGACGAGCGGCGCCGGCGCGGCACCCTCGAAGCCGGCCGGTTCGCCGGCCCCGAGCAACCAGACGGCGGTCACGCCCCCGGCGAGCAGCGCGAGCGCGAGTGTGAGCACCGTGTGAGCGACGCCGGGTTTGCGGGAGTCGTGCTCGGCCGCGTAGCGGGCGCTCCACTCGTCGGCCTGGCGGCCGACCTCCTCACCCCAGCGGCCGGCCTGCTCGCCCACGCGCTGGCCCCAGTCGCTCGCCTGCTGTGCGGCGCGGTGCACGAACTCCTCCGTGCGGTCCGCGAAGGGACTCCCGGCGTCGCTGGCGTCCTGCGCGCCATCCCCGGCGCCCGGGCCCGGGGTCGCCGCAGCCGCGCCATCGGGGGCTCCTCCGGCGGGAATCCGGTCCTCCCCGTCACCGGCGGCGCGACGCGGGTCCGTCGCGTCCTCCGCGCCGCCGGAGGCTTCCTCCGGCGCGGGGGATCCCGGTTCGCCGGCTTCCGGACGCGCCGCGTACTCACGGCCGCGGCGCAGCACCGCGCGCCGCAGCCACACGACGGCGAGCACGATGATGCCGATCCAGAACAGCCAGGCGATGGTGCGCGTGAGCCAGAGCGGAATGCCCATCGTCGCCCACAGATCCCAGCCCCACACCACCGGTCCGCCGAACAGCGGGGAGCCGCCGAAGATCATGCCGATGACGGCGGGCACCGCGAGCAGGGCGGTGAGCGCCACGGCGGTGACGATCGCCGCGCGGCCACCGGGTCCGTCGCCGCCCGTCGCGGCCGCGGCGGGCGGTGCCTCCGCGGGCGGGGGGCCGGCTGCGGGGACGGGCGCGGAGCGTGCCGGGGGCGAGCCGTCGGCGGCATCGGGGACTGCGGCGATCCGAACCGGCGGCGCGGCCGCTTCCGCGCGCGACGGTGCTCGGCGGCGGTGGCCCGTCGCGGAGCTGCTGCTCGGCGCCGGCCTGCTGCTCGTGGGCGCCGGCCTGGTGCTCGAGCGGCTGGGCGCGCGCCTGGATCTCGAGGTGCTGCTCCCCGCGCTCGCAGTGCTGGTGGGCGTGGGGCTCGCCTGGTGGCAGATCGCGGATCGGGATCGCCCGGATCGCAACCAGGTGCCGCGAGTGCTCGGCGCGCTGGCCCTCGTGGCGGTCGGCGTGCTCATGTTCTTCGTGACCTCGCGCGAGCCGAGTGCGTGGACGGTGATCGCTGCGGCGCTCTCCGTGCTCGCGGGGGTGGCCCTCGCGGTGGCGCCCTGGGCGCTGCGCGTCAATCGCGAGCTGCTGGCGGAGCGGGCGGCGCGCGCCCGCGAGGCCGAGCGTGCCGAAATCGCCGCGCACCTGCACGACTCGGTGCTGCAGACGCTCGCGCTGATCCAGCAGCGCTCCGAGCCGGGCAGCGACATCGCCCGGCTCGCGCGCGGTCAGGAACGGGAGCTGCGCGAGTGGCTGTTCCGCGGGGCCGACGGCGGGGCTGCGGCGCCGGCCGAGGCTGTCGACGCCGAGCTGCGGGCCCACGCGCAGGCGCTGGAGGCCGCGCACGCGGTGCGCTTCGAGATCGTGACGGTGGGTCTGGGAGACGGCGTGTCGGCGCCGGAGCCGATCGTCGCCGCGGCCCGCGAGGCCATGCTCAACGCGGCACGGCACGCGGGCGGCGAGGTCACCGTCTACGTGGAGGCGGCACGGGATCGGATCACCGTCGACGTCACCGATCGCGGTCCCGGCCTCGACCTCGGTACGCTGCCCGAGGGGCGCATGGGCGTGCGCGAGTCGATTCTCGGTCGCATGGAGCGTGCCGGGGGCACCGCCTCGATCGTTCCGGGCCCGGGCGGCTCGGGCACGGCGGTCCGGCTGGGCATCCCGCGGGAGCAGCAGAGCACGAAGGAGGAGTGATGGACACCGCACGCGAGCGCGAGGCGCCGATCCGGGTGGTGATCGTCGACGACCACCAGATCTTCCGCACCGGGCTGCGCGCCGAACTCGGGCCGGAGATCGAGGTGGTGGGCGAGGCCGCGAACGTCGACGAGGCGATCGCCTGCATCACCTCCGCCGCTCCCGAGGTGGTGCTGCTCGACGTCCACCTGCCCGGCGGCTCGGGCGGCGGCGGGGCCGAGGTGCTGCGGCGGCTCGCGGCGGAGCCGGAGCTGCGCGGCACGCGCTTTCTCGCGCTCAGCGTCTCGGACGCGGCCGACGACGTGGTGAGCGTCATCCGCGCCGGGGCACGGGGATATCTCACCAAGACCGCCTCGGGCGCCGAGGTCACCGCCGCCGCGATGCGGGTGCGCGACGGCGACGCCGTCTTCTCACCCCGGCTCGCCGGCTTCGTCCTGGACGCCTTCGGCGCCGGCGGCGGTGAGACCGCGGCAGCGGACGACGAGCTCGACCGGCTCTCGGCTCGCGAGCAGGAGGTGATGCGCATGATCGCCCGAGGCTACGCCTACAAGGAGGTCGCCGCCGAGCTCTTCCTCTCGGTCAAGACGGTCGAGACCCACGTCTCCAATGTGCTGCGCAAGCTGCAGCTCTCCAACCGCCACGAGCTCACCGCCTGGGCGCTGCAGCGGCGCCTGCTCTGAGGATGCGGCCGCGAGCCCCGCGCGGGCACGCGATCACGCCCAGCCGGGGAGCCACATGTGGGCGCGCCAGAACCACTCCGCGATCGGGACCCCCGACCACACCGGCAGGTACAGGACCGCGAGGGCGAGCGAAGCAGCGAGGAACAGCGCCGCCGAGATCCGCCGTTCCCGCAGCTGCCCGGGCGCGGATCGCGGGAGCAGCCGCGCTTCTGCCCCGTCGCGCGAGCGGATTGCGACGCCGCACAGCCCCCCTAGGAGGAGCGCGAGCGCGAGCGCCGAGAACGGGGTGAGCACCACCGCGTAGAACTGGAAGACCGCGGAGCGCGAGACCGTCAGCACCCACGGCAGCCAGCCGCTCAGATACGCGGTGATCACGAAGGCGCTCGCGAGGACCAGCGGATCGGAGGCGCGGACGGCCGCTGCGGCGCCGCCCTCCGTGATCCTGCCGCCCACGGGGAGCGCACCCGCCCCAGGCCCCGTCGCATCCGCTCCGGCCCGCGCCGTCCCGGCTCCCGCGGTGCGCGCCCGCATCCCGGCCCGCAGCCGCAGCACCGCGATCACCGCGAGCGCGAGCAGCGCGGCCACCCCGCCCCAGCTCACCAGCGGGTTCGGCACCGGGGTGACCGTCGACACGCACTCGGCCCAGGGGCAGCCCTCGCTCCAGCTCGCGCGGTACATCGACGTCGGCCTGAGCGCCAGCGGCCAGCTCAGCGGACTCGACTGGTAGGGGTGCGGTGCGCTCAGCGTGCTGTGCCAGGCGAGCATCTCGGCGTGGTAGCGCAGCAGCGAGACCGGCCACGGCACCCCGGGCTCCCTGGCCCAGCCGCCGGGGTTCAGGATCCAGCCGGTCCAGCTCGCCAGGTAGGCGAGCGCCGCCGCGGGGATCGCGATCACCGCCGTGACGAGCGCCTGCAGCACGGATCGGCCGAGCGCCGCCGGCCGCCCGCTGCCGCGATCCGCGCCCGATCCGCCCGCCGCGTCGTCGGCGGGCGGCCTCGCCGCCCGTGCCGCTCGCAGCCGCGTCAGCAGATCCCGCACCGCGATGAACACCAGAAACCCCGCGAGCGCGTAGAGTCCCGACCACTTCACCGCGGCGGCCGCCCCGAAGGCGAGCCCCGCCGCGAGCAGCCACGGTCGCCGCCACGCGATCCCGCCGTGCCGCCCCGGCGCCGCGGACGCGCCGTCCCGCCAGACGAAGAGCGCCCCGAGAGCCACGAACAGGGTGAGGAAGCCGTCGAGCAGCCCGACTCGGGTGAGCACGACGTGGACGCCGTCGATCGCGAGGAGCAGCCCCGCCGTGCACGCGATGACCAGGCTGCGCGACATCAGCCAGCCCAGGCGCATCGTCACGGCCACCGTCGCCACGCCGGCCAGCGCCACGGCGCTGCGCCAGCCCCAGCCGTTGTCCGGGCCGAAGGCCAGGATCCCGAGCCCGATCAGCCACTTGCCGAGCGGAGGATGCACCGCGTTGGCGGGCGTGCCGGTGAAGCCGAGCGCCCGCCCGCCGCTCATGTCCGGGTCGTCGTCCGGCCACACCGTGGGAAAGCCGTGCGCGAGCTGGCTGATCGCGTCGCGCACGTAGTAGAGCTCGTCGAAGACGAGGGTGCCGGGTCGCGAGAGCGCCCAGAAGCGGAAGACGGCCGCGATCCCGAGCACCAGCAGGGGTGCCAGCCACCGCAGCGCCCCTCGCCCGCGCAGCCCGGTGACCTCGCCCGTTCGCCGACCGCATCCTTCGCTCACACGACCAGACTAGGAGGCCGGAGGCGCGGCGCTACGATGGTGGGGTGATCACTCGCCTCAGCAATTACTTCCTGAAGACCCTCCGTGAGGATCCCGCCGACGCCGAGGTGGCCAGCCACAAGCTGCTCGTGCGCGCGGGTTACATCCGCCGCCAGGCGCCCGGGGTGTTCGGCTGGATGCCGCTGGGCCTGCGGGTGAAGGCGAAGATCGAGCAGATCATCCGCGAGGAGATGGCCGCGGCGGGGGCGCACGAGGTGCACTTCCCGGCGCTGCTGCCGCGCGAGCCCTACGAGGCGACCGGCCGCTGGGAGGAGTACGGCGACGCGCTCTTCCGGCTGCGGGACCGGCACGGAGCCGACTACCTGCTCGCCCCCACGCACGAAGAGGTCTTCACGCTGATGGTGAAGGACATCGTCTCGTCCTACAAGGAGCTGCCGCTCGCGCTCTACCAGATCCAGGACAAGTACCGGGACGAGGCGCGGCCCCGCGCCGGCCTGCTGCGCGGTCGCGAGTTCACCATGAAGGACGCCTACTCCTTCGATGTCAGCGACGAGGGGCTGTCCGCCTCCTACCAGCGGCAGCGCGACGCCTACGAGCGGATCTTCTCGCGTCTCGGCGTGGAGTACGTCATCGTCTCGGCCGACGCGGGCGCGATGGGCGGCTCCCGCAGCGAGGAGTTCCTGCTGCCGATCGAGATCGGCGAGGACACCTTCGTGCGCTCTGCGGGAGGATACGCCGCGAACGTCGAGGCGTACCGTGCGCCGGTCCCCGAGGCCCTGCCGATCGAGGGGCAGCCCGCGGCCCTCGTCTTCGACTCGCCCAACACTCCCACCATCGACACGCTGGTCTCGCACACCAACGCCGTGCTGCCGCGCGCCGACGGCCGCGAGTGGACCGCCGCGGACACGCTCAAGTGCGTGGTGCTCGCCGTCACCTCGCTGGAGGGCGAGCGCGAGCTGGTGGTGATCGGCATTCCCGGCGACCGCGACGCCGACATGAAGCGCGTCGAGGTGGCCTTCCCCAACTGCGCGGTCGAACCGGCGAACGAGGCCGACTTCGCGGCGCATCCGGCGCTCGTGAAGGGGTACATCGGCCCGGTGCTGCACGGCGAGGCCGTGCTCGGTACGGAGGGCACGAGCGGGATCCGCTTCCTGCTCGACCCCCGCGTGGTCGATGGCACCGCCTGGGTGACCGGCGCGAACGAGCACGAGAAGCACGTCGCCTACCTGGTCGCGGGGCGCGATTTCACCGCGGACGGCGTCGTCGACGTGGCGAGCGTGCGCGAGGGGGATCCCGCCCCCGACGGCTCGGGGCCGGTGTCGCTCGCCCGCGGCATGGAGATCGGGCACATCTTCGAGCTGGGCCGCAAGTACGCGGAGGCCCTGGGGCTCAAGGTGCTCGACGAGAACGGCAAGCTGGTCACGGTGACGATGGGCTCCTACGGCATCGGGGTCACGCGCATCATGGCGGCGCTCGCCGAGCTCAACCACGACGACCGCGGGCTGATCTGGCCGCGCGCGATCGCGCCCTTCGACGTGCACCTGGTGGCGACGGGGAAGGATCCCGTCGTGTTCGAGCGCGCCGAGGCGCTGGCTGCCGAGCTGTCCGCCGGGGGCGTTGAGGTGCTCTTCGACGACCGGCCGAAGGTGTCGCCGGGCGTGAAGTTCGGCGATGCCGAGCTGCTCGGGGTGCCGCGCGTGGTGGTGGTGGGCCGGGACGCGGCCGAGGGCTTCGCCGAGGTGTGGGATCGTGCGGGGGGGACGAAGGAGCGGGTGGCTCTGAGCGAGGTGCCCGGGCTGTTCGCGTAGTTCCGTCGGGGAGGGGCGCGGCGCGGCGGAGCGGCGGGCTCTCATGCGCCGACCCCGCGTGTGCGGCATCGCTTCGTTCACAGCTCTACGGAGCCATGACTTATCCACGGATCGCACCTTCTCCGTCAATGACCTCGCCATGCTCTGTTACTGTGGTCGGACTGAGGGCCCATAACCGAAGAGCTGCGCACGTGGGGGACCGTCGCACGGATCACCGAAGGAGTCCCCCCCATGGCCAACATCACCGTTTCCTACGCCGAGATCGAGCAGTCCGCCACCCAGCTGGGCGTCGGCCGCGATGAGATCACGCAGAAGCTGCAGGCCCTCCAGACGCAGATCGGCAACCTCGTCGCCTCGGGCTTCATCACGGACCAGGCCTCTGGCAAGTTCAACAACGCCTACACCGAGTACACGGCGAGCGCGAACACGGTGATCAACAAGCTCACCGAGATTCAGAACTTCCTCACGCAGACCGCGAGCGCGATGCGTGAGATGGACGCGCAGATCGCCGCGAAGATCAACTGAGCAGCTCCCGCGAACGGAGCGGTGCGAAGATGAGCGATGGGCTCAACATCAGCGACGCTGCGCTGGAGGCCGCCGGCAACTCGCTGGTGGCGGCCTCCAGCGCGATGACGACGGCGAACGCGGCAGTGCCTGCGGGGGACTTCTCCAGTCTGAGCGGGATCGGCGGCGAGGTGCGGGCGTTCCTGCACGGCTTGCAGACGGGGCGGCTCGCTCTCGCCGATGCCGCCAAGACCGCCGCCCGCGAGGTGGCCGCGGTGATGAGTGAGAGCTCGCGACTCGACGCCCGCATGGCCGAGGCGCTCTCCAGCGGATTCGCGCTGCGGGGAGGCCGGCGGTGACGTGGGTGCCGCCCGAGGGGCGGGCGCTGCTGGAGGGCACACCCGTGTTCGGCTCGGTGGAGGAGATCGACGCCGCTGCCGCGTATGCGCAGGACGTGATGCGCGATACCCGGGCCTATGTCTCCGATGTGCGCGACGGCACGGGGGCGCTGGCCTCGGTGACGAGCGCGGGGGTCGCGAAGATCAGCTCCAAGCTGAGCGGGCGGCTGGCGCCGGGGGCTACGAGCCTCCACGAGAGCGCGAGCGCGGCGAAGACCGCGTTCAACGCCTACGCCGCCGAGGTCGACCGGATTCACACTGAGGCGGCGCGCCTCGTCGCACGCGTCGATGAAGCGCTCGGGACGATCCGGGGGCAGTCGGCTGAGATCGAGCGCATCGCGGATGCGATCGGGGTGTCCGTCGCCTACGCCTGGAACGATGTGCCGCCCGGAACGCTCCCCGAGCCCCGGCTGGGGTTCGCAGCGGCCGAGCTGGATGAGGGACAGCGGGAGGCCGCGGTCCAGAATCTGCGGTCGACGCACGAGTGGAGCTGGCTGCTGGCCGCCTCGCTCTGGCACCAGGCGCTCGTGGACATCGACACGGCGAAGACCCGGTGGGCGCAGCTGATCGAGGAACGGCGCGGCGCGGAGCAGCGGCTGCTGCGGGCGCTCGGCGACACGAGCCTCGGGCACCTGCTGAGCGTGAGCGGCGACTCCGGGAGCGAGCGCGTGTTCACGATCGCAGCAGCGATCTCCGGAGAGCTGCGAGGCGTGGTCGCCGAGGAGGCGCCGGAGCTCGCGAAGTCGCACCCCTTGCTGGCGGGCCTGCTGGCCGATGGCAACGCCGAGCACATCTGGGATGCGCCCCCGCCGCCCGCGGAGGTCGCGGCGTGGTGGGACTCGCTGCCGCCAGAGGATCGCGAGCGTCTCATCGCGGAGGCGCCGTGGGTGATCGGCAATCTGCCCGGCCTGCCCTTCGAGGTGCGGGACGCGGCGAACCGGAAGCTGGTCGAGTTCACTCAGCGGTATCCGCAGTCGCTGACGCCCGAGCAGCTGAAGTTGATGGCGGAGATCCGGGACATTCTGAAGCGGGAGGCGCGGCAGCGCGTGCTGTACGGGACGGCGCGTCCGCCGATCCAGCTCGTGGCGCTCGACATGACCGGCGCGGTGCCGAAGGCGGCGGTGGGTTACGGCGATCTCGACGCGGCTACGCACACCACCTGGGACGTGCCGGGCATGAACAGCGACGCCCCCCTCGCCCTTGAGGGCTGGGATGAGGCGAGCCGTAACCTCTACCGGGCCCAGCAGCAAGTGTCCGGTTTTGCGGGCTCGAATGCGGTGGTCGCGTGGCTCGGCTACGACACGCCGGGTCTGGCCGGCGTACTGGGAACCGACTCGGCGGCCGCGGGCGCGCAGCGCTTCGCCGCCGAGCTCGACGGTGCCTACGCGACGAGGGAGGCGGGCGGAAACGGCGTGCCGGTCGTGAACGTGCTATCGCACTCCTACGGCACCACCCTCGCCACGATCGCGCTGACCCTGGTGCAGCACCCGGTCGATGCCCTCGTGATGCTCGGCTCTGCCGGCCCGGACACCGGGATGGTCCCCTCCTACGAGGCCCTCAACGTGAAGGAGGCCTCGCCCGGGCAGCGGGCGATCTACACCACGCACGCCTCCGACGACCACCTCGCGCCCTTCGGCGCGGGGCTCGCGGGACGTGGCCAGCCCAATCCCGGCGCGACGGGTTTCGGATTCGAACGGTACAGCCCGGTGTATGGGGGCGGGCTGTCGTTCTCCTCGGACGGGGATCCGGCGCACGGGCTGAAGCGGACCGACGGGCACTCCGTGATCGGCGAGGGAGAGAAGGCCGGGATGGGCGGGATTACATCTTCCGAGGGGCACGGGTATCTCGACCGGAACACGCAGTCGCTCGACAGCGTGGCGCAGATCACGATGGACCAGGTCAGCGAGGAACTGGCGAACTCGTTCACCCGGACCGAGGGGGAGAGCGTCGAGTGGATTGTGGTCGAAGGCCAGCTGGTTCCGCTCCGCGTCGGCTCGGAGGACGACTGATGGTGCGGTATCGGTCGATCGCAGCGGCGGGGCTCGCGCTCGTTGTTGCGGGAGTTCTGTCCGCGTGTCTCCAGGAGGTACCGATCGTGTCGAACAATCCCGACAATCCGACGACGAACATGACCCTCGATGAGCAACGGGCTTGGGTGGCGGAACAGCTCGATGCGGCGGTCGAGGCGAGTGGTGTCGCAGAAGGCTGGTTCGATATTTACTGGCACGACGTGTTCTGGTCCGCCGATCGCCCCGAGGACCGAGAGATGATCCTGAACTCACTCTTCCCCGACGATTGCGGCATGGGCGGTCAGCTGATCACCTCTCTGAAGAATCAGACGGCGGATGATCCCTTGGGAGCGGCGGCGCGGGTGCGGGGCTTCTGGGAGTCTGAGGGGTGGACGGTGAGCGATGTCCGCTCCTACGGCGGGAACCCCTATTTCCGGGCCGATCGCGAGGACGGTGCGGTGCTGGCGTTTCAGGCCTCGCCAGAGGGCATGTCCATGAGCGTCGAGTCGGCATGCTCGGTGAACAACACGGTGACGAACTGGGACGCCTACCTCGATCCCGTGCCCAACGAGTTCGAGCAGGAGCTCGAACGCCGCGGCGAGTCCGCGGAGGAGACGCAACGGAACGGCGGGTGAGATGAGGTGAAGCTCAGGGTGTCGCTCGCGCTCCCGCAGGGCGGGGTCCGCGACATCACGCTCGTCTGCGACGTGACGACCACGGTCGCGGACGTCGCACGTACCCTGCTCCTTGCGGGAACGGGCCACGACCCCCGCCTCGCCGAGATCGCGCGCCAGCGACTCGCGCCCGTCCCCCTGCGCGCACGCAGCAGCGCGGTCGCCCCGCTGCTCCTCCTCGACCCGGCATCGCCGATCGGATCCTCCGGGCTGCAGCCCGGCTGGATCATCGACGCGGTGCTCGAGTTCGGGCCGTCCGGGGGCGCACGGGTCATCGAACCCGCCGGAACCGTCGAGGTGCACTCCGGCAGGCACCGCGGAGCGGTGTTCAGCCTGATCGCGGGACAGAACCTCATCGGCAGGGACCGGGAGAGCCGGATCTTCCTGAGTGACGGCAGCGTCTCGCGCCGGCACGCGACGATCGACCTCACTCCCGCGGGCATCACGATCCGTGACCTCGGCTCGGCGAACGGCATCCTCATCGACGGTCACGCCGTCACCGAGCACCGGGTGGCCGCCCCGTGCATGGTGACCCTCGGCGAGGTGGAGCTGAGGATCGTCCCCGGCCCTCCCGCCTCACCGCCGCCGCAGCTGTCCCACCGCGTCATGCACACGCGTGCCCCGCGGATCGCCCCGCACTTCCCCGCCACCGTGCGCGAGCTGCCAGGAGGACGGTCAGCAGGGCTGGGTGCGACTTTTTTTTTTTAGGGGACGCGGAGCCCCGCCAAGCCCCCCCCCCTCCGTGTCGCGGGCGGCGCAAGTGGGTTAAAGGAACCACCCCCCGCCACCGTGCGCGAGCTGCCCGCGCCGCCCGCCCCGCCGACGCCGAACCGGATCCCGATCCTCGCAATGCTGGCACCCGCAATGATGGGCGGAGCGATGTACGCCATCACCCGCTCGCCGATGAGCCTCATGATGGTGGTCTTCTCGCCGCTGATGATGATCGGATCGTGGCTCGACGGCGCACTCGGCGGCAGGCGCAAGCAGAAGCGCGAACTGGCCGGCTTCGCGGCGAGCCTCGACGCCGAGCGGGCCCAGCTGACCGCGCTGCGCAGCCGCGAGATCGAGATCCGTGCCGCTGAGACCCCCACGCTCCCCGAGATCGCCGCCGCCATCCGCGAGCGCAACAGCCTGCTGTGGACCCGCAGACCCGAGCATCGATCCTTCCTCGAGCTGCGCTTCGGGGAGGGCACGCTGCCCAGTCGCACGCAGATCCGTCTCCCCCCGCGCGGCGAGGCCGAACACGCGCAGTGGGAACGGCTGAGCGGGATCGCGGACGAGTTCCTCGAGGTGTCGCCGGTCCCCGTGCTCGAACGCCTCGACCGCTGCGGCTCGATCGGCGTCGCGGGCGAGCGGCTGTGGGCGGAGGGCCTGGCCCGCTCGCTGGTCCTGCAGCTCGCCGGCCTGCACTCGCCCAGCGAGCTGGCCATCGCCTGCTTCGCGAGCCCCGAACAGGCGGAGGAGTGGAGCTGGCTGAAGTGGCTGCCGCACCTCGACGCGGTCACCAGCCCGCTGCCCGCCTGGCAGCTCGCCGACGACGAGCGCGGCTCGATGCGCCTGCTGATCGCGCTCGAAGCGCTGATCGAAGCACGGTCCGCGGCGGCGTCCGGCCGCCGGACGGTGCGTTCACACCTCGACGCCGAGACCCGCAATGACGAGGGCCAGGGAGAGGCGGTCACGGAGCTGCCGACGATCCCCGCCGTGATCGTGCTCGTGCTCGACGACGGCCGAGTCGAGCAGTCGCGGCTCATTGGCCTCGCCGAAGCAGGACCGGACCGGGGGATCCACCTCATCTGGGTCGCCCGCGAGCGCGCGTCGCTCCCCGCGGCCTGCCGCACCTTCGTCGAGCTCGGCGGCGCCGAAGGAACGGTGAGCTTCGTTCGGACCGGCGCGGCGGTTCCGCTGCAGCGCCTCGAGTTCCTCAGCGCTCCTGAGGCGCTCGAACTCGCCCGCCATCTCGCCCCCGTCGAGGACACGAGCGCGCGGGTGCTCGACGAGAGCGACCTGCCCCGGTCGGTGCAGCTGCGCGAACTGCACGGCACCGAGCTGATCGGAGGGGCCGCACCGATCCTGCAGGCCTGGGCGGACTCCGGCACGCTCACCTCCCAGTGGGTCGCCGGGGCCGAGCGGGAGCCGACCGCGCTCGCCGCGGTCGTGGGGCAGGGCGCGGATGGCCCGGCAGTCATCGACCTCCGGCTCCACGGGCCGCACGCGCTCGTCGGAGGCACCACGGGAGCCGGCAAGTCGGAGTTCCTGCAGAGCTGGATCATGAGCCTCGCGGCCCGCATCAGCCCCGAGCGGCTCACCTTCCTGCTGGTCGACTACAAGGGCGGCGCCGCATTCGCGGAGTGCGTCGAGCTGCCGCACACCGTCGGGCTGGTCACGGACCTCAGCCCTCACCTCGTGCGACGGGCGCTGATCTCACTGCGGGCCGAGCTGCGCCACCGCGAAGAACTGCTCGCCGCCCACGGGGCGAAAGACCTCATCACGATGGAGCGGCGATCCGACGCGGCGGCGCCGCCCGCGCTCGTGATCGTGATCGACGAGTTCGCGGCGCTCGCCGGAGAGGTCCCCGAGTTCGTCGACGGCGTCGTGGACGTCGCGCAGCGGGGGCGCTCCCTCGGGCTGCACCTCATCATGGCGACGCAACGCCCGGCCGGGGTGATCAAGGACAACCTACGCGCCAACACCAATCTGCGTGTGGCCCTGCGCATGGCCGACGAGGCCGACAGCAGCGACGTGATCGGAGTGAAGGACGCGGCGTACTTCGACGCGGGGACGCCCGGGCGCGGGGCGATCAAGGTGGGTCCTGGCAAGATCGGCCACTTCCAGACCGGCTACCTGGGCGGGCGGGCCTCCGAGGTCGCCCCCGAATCCCGGGTGGAGGTGCGATCCCTCGACTTCACCGAGGGGGAGCCCTGGCCGATCCCCGCGGAGCCGCTGCGGCCGGTCCGCGAGCGCACCCGGCAGCCGCGGGACATCGAGGTGCTCCGGGACGGCATCGTCGCGGCGGCACGGGCAGCCGGGCTCGCGGCACCGCGACGGCCCTGGCTCGACGCCCTGCCCGCACGGCTTGCGCTGCGGGAGCTGCCCGCGCCCGACGGCTCGGACGCCGAGCGGTCGCCGGATGCGGCGCTGATCGGCCTGCGAGACGAGCCCGCCGCGCAGTCCCAGCGGGCCGTGGCGGTCGATCTCGAAGCCTGCGGAAACCTGTCGTTCCTGGGGGCGGGCGGTGCGGGCAAGACCAGCGCGCTGATCTCGCTCGCCGCGGCGCTGAGCGCGCAGGGGGAGCGCCATCCGGTGCAGATCTACGCGATCGACGCCGCTGGCGGCGCGCTCGATGCGCTCGGCGTGCTGCCTACCGTGGGCGCGGTGGCCCCGCTCGCCGACGCCGAGCTCGTGAGCCGGGTGCTGCGGCGCATGACCGAGCTGATCGCCGAGCGCGGTCCGCGCTTCGCCGCCGTACGGGCCGCCGGCCTCAACGCCTACCGGCGCACGCCGGGCGGAGACCGGGAACCGCGGGTCGTGCTCATGATCGACGGCTTCGGCGCGTTTCGTCAGGCAAGCGAGACGCTCGGCGGGCCGGCCGGTCACGCCCAGATGCTCAGCGAGATCATGATGACCGGGCGCGCCGTCGGCGTGCACGTGGTGATCACCGCGGATCGGCCGGGGGCGCTGCCCGCGAGCATGGCGGCGACGCTGCAGCAGCAGTTCGTGATGCGGCTCGCGAACCCGCACGACTATGCGCAGCTGGGCGTGGCGGCCGACACCCTGGATGGCGCCCCCTCGGGGCGCGCGGTGCTGGCGGGCGACACCGAGGAGGTGCAGATCGCGCTGCTCGGAGGAGCGGGGGATCTCGCCGCCCAGGCGCAGAGCCTCGAAGCGCTCGCGGTGCGGCTGCGCGAGACCGGGGTGCCGCCGGCCCCCGTGGTGCGCAACGCGCCCGAACGAGTGGAGCTCGAGAAGCTCCCGGCCGAGAGCGGCGGCAGGCCGGTGTACGGGATCGACACGCAGAATCTCACGCCCGTCGCACTGCCTCCGAGCGGACTGGGCGTCATCTCAGGGCCTGCGGCATCGGGCCAGTCCGCCGCGCTCCTCAGCTGCGTGGAGGCGGTGCGGCGCTGGGCGGCTGAGCGGGGTGAGCCGGTGGAGACGGCGCTGCTCACCCTCGTCGACGACGGTCTCGCCCGGG
The DNA here is from genome assembly GCF_002982315.1 of Leucobacter massiliensis. Taxonomy (GTDB): domain Bacteria; phylum Actinomycetota; class Actinomycetes; order Actinomycetales; family Microbacteriaceae; genus Leucobacter; species Leucobacter massiliensis. The sequence goes on from NZ_MWZD01000018.1 coordinate 106,718, forward strand.
TGGGCGGCTGGGATCTGCTCGCCCGGGGAGCGGACGCGGTGGCGGAGCTTGCGGACCGGCTGATTCTCGCGCTCGGCGGCACGTCTTCCGGAACGACGGCGACGCAGATCGGCGGCGGGATCGGCGGGATCGGCGGGATCGGCGGCATCGGCGGAGCGATCGGCACTCCGATCGGCGGCGGGATCGCCGCGCCGTCCGCAGATGCCGGCGCCGCGGAAGCCGAGCCCCTGGTCTTCCCCGCGGCGGCGGCGCGGGGAGTGATCGCGGTCGAGCGGCCCGCCATGGCGGAGGGGACGCGCGCGCTGCCCGCGCTGGTGGCGCTGGCGAAGATCGCGAGGCGCGCTCAGGTTCTGGTGCTGTTCGAGTTCGAGCAGGGCGCGGGTGCCACGGTCTGGGATCTGTTCTCCGCGCTCAGGCAGCCGAACTGGGGCGTGGCGCTGCAGCCGGACGAGCAGGAGAGCCAGACGCCGTTCCGCGAGTCGTTCGGGAGGGTGAAGCGGGCGGACTTTCCTCCCGGCCGAGGCTTCGCGGTCGAGAACGGGCGGGCGACACCGGTGCAGGTGGCGCTCGCGGAACGGTTCGAGAGGGGTGGGGTATCCTAGGTGGCCTGCCGCGCGCTGTGTGAGCGCCCGGCGACAGCTGAATAGACATTTCAATACCCCGAGGAGACCACCGTGAAGATCGACCTTGCCATGCTGCGCGGGCTGGAGCGCGAGAAGGAGATCCCCTTCGAGGAGCTCGCCGAGATCATCGAACAGGCGATCCGCTCGGCCTATCTGCGCCACGCCGAGAACCAGGGCCTGTCCGTGCCGCGCGAGGATCAGGTGCGAGTGACCCTCGACCGGAAGACCGGCGACATCTCCGTGCTCGTCCCCGAGGTCGACGATGAGGGGGCGGTGATCGGCGAGGCCTACGTCACCACGGACGAGTTCGGCCGGGTCGCGTCCAGCGCGGCGAAGCAGGTCATCAGTCAGCGCATGCGCGACCTCACCGACGACGCCGTCCTGGGGGCGTTCAAGGACAAGGAGGGGCAGATCCTGTCCGGCGTGGTGCAGCAGGGCCCCAACCCGCGGATGGTGCACATCGACCTGGGAGAGCTGGAGGCGATCCTGCCCCCGGAGGAGCAGGTGCCCGGTGAGCAGTACCCGCACGGAACGCGCATGCGGGTGTATGTGACGAGCGTGTCGAAGGGGACGAAGGGGCCCCAGGTGGTCGTGTCGCGCACCCACCCGGGCCTTGTGCGCAAGCTCTTCGAGCGGGAGGTGCCCGAGCTGGCGCAGGGCCTCGTCGAGATCGTCTCGCTGGCACGCGAGGCCGGGCATCGCACGAAGGTGGCGGTGCGTGCGAAGCAGAGCGGCATCAATGCGAAGGGCACCTGCATCGGCGAGATGGGTAGCCGCGTGCGAGCCGTGATGAGCGAGCTCGGCGAGGAGAAGATCGACATCGTCGACTATTCGCCGGAGCTGCCGACCTTCGTGGCGAACGCCCTGTCGCCGGCGAAGGTGACGGATGTGTTCATGCTGAACGAGTCGATGAAGCAGGTGCGCGCCCTGGTCCCCGACTTCCAGCTCTCCCTCGCGATCGGCAAGGAGGGTCAGAACGCCCGCCTCGCCGCCAAGCTGACGGGCGCAAAAATCGACATCCAGCCGGATTCAATCATGAATGATTGAATCGGATGTCGATTTTTGCGCGTTTCCCGGAGCGCCCACAGGCGCGACGGGGAACGTCCGTATGACAGACATCCAGCCGGATTCAATCATGAATGATTGAATCCGGCTGGGGAGCCGGCGTGGCCGCAACGGAACCCTGGTTTCGCCCAGCGCAGCCGGAGGTGGGAAGCTGGTAAGATGGATTCGGTTCGGACCTGTGTTGCGTGTCGCAAGCGCGCCCCGCGCACGGAACTGCTGCGAGTGGCGCTTCAGGATGGACGGCTGGTGGCCGACGATCGTGCGGTGCTTCCGGGGCGGGGAGCCTGGGTGCATCCCACGGCTCAGTGTCTGGATCGAGCGGTGTCGCGCGGCATGTTCGCGCGTGCGCTGAAGGTGTCGGGGAAGCCCGACGCCAGCCCTTTAGAGAACAGGCTGAAAACACTCATGGACAACTAATGAGCGGCTCACGATGAGACCCGTCCGTTAATCAATGGTTCTCGCCTGTCTGGCGTGAACCCAGACAGGAGAAAAGTGGCAAACCCACGCGTACACGAGATCGCTGCGGAGATCGGTGTCGATAGCAAGGTCGTCCTGGCCAAGCTGAAGGAAATGGGCGAGTTCGTCAAGGCGTCCTCGTCGGCAGTCGCGCCCCCGGTGGCGCGCAAGGTCAAGGCCGCCCTCGAGGCGGACGGGGTGACCCAGTCGAAGTCGGACGATGCCGCGGCGCCGAAGCCCGCGGCGAAGAAGCCCGCGGGCCCGAAGCCGGGCCCGAAGCCGGCTGCGCCGCGCGCCGAGGAGCCGGCTCCCCCCGCGGAGCAGGCGGAGAAGCCCGCCCCGGCGCCCAAGCCCGCCGCGGAGGCGGCTCCGAAGCCGGGCGGCGCAGCTGAGAAGCCCGCCGCGAAGTCGGCTCCGAAGCCGGGGGCTCCGAAGCCCGCCGGCCCGCGTCCGGGCAACAATCCCTTCGCGTCCAGCCAGGGGATGGGCATTCCGCGTCCGCCGCGTCCCGGCAACAACCCCTTCGCGCCGAGCCAGGGCATGGGCCGTGGCGGCAATCGTCCCAATCCGGGGAACATCCCGCGGCCCGCGCCGCGCCCGCAGGGCGCGGGTGCCGGTCGTCCGGGCGGCGCGCGCCCCGGCGGCGGGCGTCCCGGCGGTGGCGGCGGATTCAACCGTCCTGGTGGCGGTGGCGCCCCGGGCGCCGGCGGCTTCGCCGGTCCTCGTCCCGGTGGCGGTTTCGCCGGTCGCGGTCGCGGCGGTCGTGGTGCGGGCACTGCCGGCGCCTTCGGCCGTGGCGGTTCCAAGAGCAAGGCGCGCAAGTCGAAGCGGGCGAAGCGGCAAGAGTTCGAGATGCGGCAGGCCCCGTCGATCGGCGGCGTGCAGGTTCCTCGCGGTGACGGCAACACGCCGATCCGGCTGCGTCGCGGCGCCTCGCTCTCCGACTTCGCCGACAAGATCGATACGAGCGCTTCGAACCTCGTGACGATCCTCTTCCACCTCGGCGAGATGGCGACGGCGACGGAGTCGCTCGACGAGGCGACCTTCGAGATCCTCGGCGACGAGCTGGGCTACAAGATCCAGATCGTCTCTCCCGAGGACGAGGATCGCGAGCTGCTCGAGGGCTTCGACATCGACATCGAGGGTGAGCTGGAGGAGGAGGGCGACGACGTGCTCGTCGCACGTCCTCCGGTGGTCACGGTCATGGGTCACGTGGACCACGGCAAGACCCGCCTGCTCGATGCGATCCGCAAGGCGGACGTGGGCGGCGGCGAGGCCGGTGGCATCACGCAGCACATCGGCGCCTACCAGGTGCACACCGTGCACGATGGCGTGGATCGCGCCCTGACCTTCATCGACACCCCGGGTCACGAGGCGTTCACCGCCATGCGTGCGCGTGGTGCGCAGGTGACGGACATCGCGATCCTCGTGGTCGCCGCCGACGACGGGATCATGCCCCAGACGATCGAGGCGCTGAACCACGCGCAGTCGGCCAACGTGCCGATCGTGGTCGCGGTGAACAAGATCGACAAGGAGGGCGCGAACCCCGAGAAGGTCCGCCAGCAGCTCACCGAGTTCGGCCTGGTGGCCGAGGAGTGGGGCGGCGATGTCATGTTCGTCGACGTGTCGGCGAAGAACAACATCGGCATCACGGAGCTCCTGGACGCGGTGCTGCTCACCGCGGACGCGGGCCTCGATCTGCGCGCCAATCCGGACAAGGACGCTCGCGGCGTCGCCATCGAGGCGAAGCTCGACAAGGGGCGCGGTTCGGTTGCGACGGTGCTCATCCAGTCGGGCACGCTGCGTGTCGGCGACGCGATCGTGGCGGGCACCGCCTACGGCCGCGTGCGCGCGATGAGCGACGAGAACGGCGAGCCGGTGACCGAGGCGCTGCCCTCGCGTCCGGTGCAGGTGCAGGGTCTGTCGAGCGTGCCGCGCGCGGGCGACAACTTCATCGTCACCTCCGAGGACCGCACGGCCCGTCAGATCGCCGAGAAGCGCGAGGCAGCCGAGCGCAATGCCCAGCTGGCGAAGGCGCGCAAGCGCATCAGCCTGGAGGACTTCACGAAGGCGCTGGAGGACGGCAAGGTCGAGTCGCTCAACCTCATCATCAAGGGCGACGTGTCGGGTGCCGTGGAGGCGCTCGAGGAGTCGCTGATGAAGATCGAGGTCGACGATTCGGTGCAGCTGCGCATCCTGCACCGCGGTGTGGGCGCGATCACCGAGTCGGACGTGGATCTCGCCACGATCGACAACGCGATCGTGATCGGCTTCAATGTGCGTCCCGATGTCAAGGCCCGCGAGCGCGCCGCGCGCGAGGGCATCGACATCCGCTTCTACAACGTCATCTACAACGCGCTCGACGACATCGAGAGCTCGCTCAAGGGCCTGCTCAAGCCGGAGTTCGAAGAGGTGCAGTCGGGTGTGGCCGAGATCCGCGAGGTGTTCCGCTCCTCGAAGTTCGGCAACATCGCGGGCGTCATCGTCCGCAGCGGCACGATCACGCGCAATGCGAAGGCGCGCGTGATCCGCGAGGGCGTGGTGATCGCCGACGGCCTGGCCATCGAGTCGCTGCGTCGCTTCAAGGACGACGTCACCGAGGTGAAGACGGACTTCGAGGCCGGCATCGGCCTGGGCAAGTACAACGACATCCAGGTGGGCGACGAGATCGAGACCACCGAGATGGTGGAGAAGCCGCGCGGCTGATCCCTGCGTGATGTGTCACGGCAGAGGGGGCGGATCGGGATCCCGATCCGCCCCCTCGTCTGTCCGGGACCGCTCTATGGGACCGTTCGATGGGGCCGCTCGCGCAGAGTGAACACCCGTCCGCGCGCAGTCCTGCGGCGGTAGGCTGGGCTCATGAGCAATCCGAGAGCCGGCAAGGTCGCAGAGCGCATCCAGCAGATCATCGCGCGCAGGCTGGAGAAGGGGCTGCGGGATCCGCGCCTCGGCTTCGTCACGATCACCGATGTGCGCGTCACCGGGGATCTGCAGCACGCGAGCGTGTTCTACACGGTCTACGGCGACGAGCAGGAGCAGGCGGATTCCGGCGCGGCGCTGCGGGCTGCCACGGGGCTGCTCCGCAGCGAGGTGGGCAAGCAGCTCGGGACGCGCCTGACCCCCACGCTGGAGTTCATCCACGACGAGCTCCCGGAGAGCGCCCAGCACCTCACCGAGCTGCTGGACGAGGCGAAGCGGCGTGACGAGGAGGCGGCGGCGCTCGCGGCGAACGCCCAGTACGCGGGTGAGGCCGATCCGTATGTGAAGCCGCGTGAGCTCGATGCGGAGGCCGACGCGGAGATCGATGCGGACGGCCTCGACGAGGCGGAGCTGCGCGAGGACGAGACCCGGGACTAGGGCGCGCCGCAGCGCGCGGGGTTCAGCAACACGCGAGAGCCTGCTCAGGGCAGGCGGGCCGCGCCCTCGACCTCGACGACGAGGCCGTCTGCGATCAGCGAGTCGTAGGCGCGCCGGGCTTGTCCGGGGTCGCGCTCGCCGCCCGTTGCCCCGGCTTCGAGCGCATCCGCCACCGGGACGGGTCCGCGTGCGGCGCGCAGCAGCGCCATGATGCGTCCGCGCACCTGCCGGTCGCTCCCGGCGAAGGATGCCTGGCGGGGCCGCTTCGCGGGGGCGTTGTCGGGGTAGCCGGCGCCCCGCCACTCGCACCACTCGCGGATGGGGCACTCGGCGCAGGCGGGTGCGCGCGCCGTGCACACGGTCGCCCCCAGCTCCATGGCGGCCGCGTTGAAGACGGCGGACTCGGCCCGGCCGGCGGGCAGGAGGGCTTCCATGTCTGCGAGGTCTGCGGGGGAGGGCATGCCGGCGGCCGCGCGTCCGTGGACGGCGCGGGCGATCACGCGCCGCGTGTTCGTGTCCACGACGGGGTGCCGCTCGCCGAAGGCGAAGACGGCGACGGCGCGGGCCGTGTAGGGGCCGATGCCGGTGAGTGCGAGCAGTTCGTCCACCTCCGAGGGCACGCGGTCCCCGTGCTGCTCGGCGATCTCCACGGCGGCCCGGTGCAGCCACAGCGCCCGGCGCGGGTAGCCGAGGCGGTCCCAGGCGCGCACGGCTTCACCGGGCTCCTCGGCGGCGAGCGCGGAGGCGGCCGGCCAGCGCTCGATCCACGCCGTCCAGCGCGGCAGGACGCGGTCGACCTGCGTCTGCTGGAGCATGAACTCGGAGACGAGCACCGCCCACGGGGTGACCGTCGGAGAGCGCCAGGGGAGGTCCCGCGCCGCGTGTCCGTACCACTCGATGAGCGCTTGCGCGACGGCCCCCTTCTGCTGCACGCTCCCAGTCTAGGATCTCGCGCGGGACACTAGGCTGGTGGGGTGAGAGACGAGGCCCCGATCCCGCTTCCCGCTCAGGGAGCGATCCTGCTCGTGGACAAGGCCGAGGGGTGGACGAGTCACGACGTCGTCGCCAAGGCGCGCCGCGCGCTCGGCACCCGCAAGGTCGGGCACGCCGGCACGCTCGATCCGATGGCGACGGGGCTGCTCGTGCTGGGCGCCGGGGCGGCGACGCGGCTGCTCACGCACCTCGTGGGGCTCGACAAGCGCTACACGGCGACGATCCGGCTCGGCGCGGCCACCGTCACCGACGACCGCGAGGGCGAGACGCTGCGCACGGCGGCGCCGTCGGACGTCGCCGCGCTCGCGGAGGCGCCGGATCGGATCGCGGCGGCCGTCGCCGCGCTGACCGGGGACATCGAGCAGGCGCCGAGCGCGGTGAGCGCGATCAAGGTCGACGGGCGGCGCGCCTATGAGCGGGTGCGCGCGGGGGAGCAGGTGGAGCTGCGGAGGCGGCCGGTGACGGTGCATGCCTTCGAACTCGGTGCTCCGCGGCCCGCGACGACGGACGACGGTGCCGCGGTGTTCGACGTGGACGCGACGGTGCGCTGCTCGTCCGGAACCTACGTGCGGGCGCTCGCGCGCGATCTGGGTGAGGCCCTCGGCGTCGGCGGGCATCTGACGGCGTTGCGCCGCACCAGCGTCGGTCCCTTCGACGTCACCGAGGCGACTCCCACGCCGTCGCTCGCGGAGGGGCGCGTGGAGCGGCTGCTCGAACCCGCGGAGGTGGCGAGGGCGCTCTTCCCCGAGCTGCGCCTGAGCGGGGAGCAGGCGGTGGATCTCGGGCACGGGAAGCGGCTGGAGCTGGAGGGGCATGCGGATGCACGGCTGCTCGCCGCGGTCTCGCCGGAGGGGCGTCTCGTGGGCCTCGTCGAGGTGCGAGGGGGTCGCTCGCGGGTGGTCACGAACTTCCCGACGCCGGATGCGGATCGGGGGGCCGGCTCGTGATCGCGTGGTTCGGCGTCGCCCTGATCGGTGTCGCGCTGCTCTCGGCCGTGCTCTGTCTCGTCGCGGCGATGCGGCGGCGGACGCCCGACGACTTCACGATGGGTGCGACGGTGCTGGTCGCGCTGATGCTCCTCGCGCAGGTGGTGATCTCGATCGTGCAGCCGCTCGCCGGCAATCCGGCGCGGGGGGATCCGCTGGAGTTCTGGATGTACCTGATCGTGGCGCTGCTGCTGCCGCTCGGGGCGGGTTTCTGGGCGCTCATCGACCGCAGCAGGTGGGCGAATCTGGTGCTCGCGGTGGTGCACCTGTCGGTCGCCGTCATGACGTACCGGATGTTCGTGATCTGGGGCTAGTGCCCCCGCCGCGCGGATTTCGCCGTCGCCTGGGCGCCGCGTGGCGCAGGGGCGGCGTTCGGTGTGCGAGCGGCTTCTCGGGGCGGGGACGCGGGGTCGGATCGCCACAATCGCGACACGCCTGCGTGTCTCTACCCTCAAGCGCTTCTTGAGGGTTTATGCTTTCCGGCTTGACTTGAGCGAATCACAACGATGTAATTATGTGAGTATTCGGGCGCACGTCCGATCTTCGGGAACCAGGCGGAAGGAGCGATCGGTGAGCGATTCGCAGCACACTCCGCAGCAGGGCCAGCGGAACAGCCCGGTTCCCGGCAACTGGTTCGTGGACCCGGTCTTCCTCGGCGTTCCCGGGGTGCGGCAAGATGACGAGTCTATCGCGTGGCAGGCCGATGCCCTCTGCGCGCAGACCGATCCCGAGGCGTTCTTCCCGGAGAAGGGCGGATCGACCCGCGACGCCAAGCGCATCTGCGAGAGCTGCGAGGTGCGCTCGGAGTGCCTCGACTACGCGCTCGAGAACGACGAGCGATTCGGCATCTGGGGCGGGCTCTCGGAGCGCGAGCGCCGCAAGCTGCGCCGCGAGGCGATCTGAATCCGCCGCGCCCAGCATGGCTCCAGCCCCCGCCCCGCCCGCGCACCTAGACTGAGCGCGATATGCGCACGAGAGTAACCGCCATCCTGGTCGCCCAACGGGGCGGCGAGTGGCTGGACAGCACCATTGCCGGGATCGCCGCGCAGACCTTCCAGCCCGCGAGCATCGTCGCCGTCAACAACGGCGGCGATGAGGGCGTGGGCCGGCAGCTGCTCGACAGCGGCGCAGCCGCCCGGGTGGTCGGGATTCCCGCCCGCGTCTCCTTCGGCCAGGCGGTCGCGCGCGGTGTCGAAGCCGCCGAGGCTGCGGGCGCGCACGCTCCGGGCATGGAGCCGGGAGCCCCCGATGCGAGAGCCGAGGCGGCCGGCGTGCGGGGAGCCGGCGACGACGGCGCCGAGGAGTGGCTGTGGCTGCTCAGCGAGGACTCCTGCCCCGAGCCCGAGGCGCTCGAGCGCATCGTGAGCAGCGTGCAGCGCGCCCCCTCGGTCGCCGTGGCGGGGCCCAAGCTCGTCGACTGGGACCATCCGGAGCGGATCATCGAGCTCGGACAGAGCCTCACCCGATACGGCTCCCGCTGGACGCTGCGCCGTCAGGAGCTCGACCAGCAGCAGTACGACCATCTGCAGGACGTGCTCGGCGTCGGTCCCGTGGGCATGCTCGTGCGACGCGATGTCTGGGAACGGCTCGGCGGTTTCGACCCAGCGCTGCCCGTCTACGATGACGGTCTCGACTTCTGCGTGCGCGCCCGCCTCGCCGGGTACCGGGTCGAGGTCTCGCCTCAGTCGCGCGTGCGCTTCGCCCAGAGCGGCGTCGCCGGGCCGCGGATCGATCGGCGCCGCGCCGTGCTCCGTGCCGCCCACCGGCAGGCGCGCACCTCGCAGCTGCATCGGCGCATCGCGTACGCGCCGCCCGGGGTGGCGTTCCTCGAGTGGCTCGGCCTCCCCGTCTACGGGGTGCTGCGCGTGCTCTGGGCGCTGATCCGCGAGCAGCCCGGGAACATGCTCGGTGAGCTCGCGGCAGCCTTCACCGTCTTCTTCCGGCCGCACGCGATCCTCGCCTCGCGCAGGCGGATCCGGCAGCAGTCGACGGCGGGATGGGCGGCCATCCGCAAGCTCCGCATCGATCCGAAGTCGGTCCGCACCGCTCGCATGATCGATCGCGAGGCGATCCTCGCATCGACCGGACAGCAGCGGAGGGAACTGCACTTCGTCTCCTCGGGCGGCCTCGCCGTGCTCGTGGCGGCGGCCGTCGCGGCGCTCGCGCTCAGCTGGTGGGCGCTGCCGCAGACCAGCCTCTTCGGGGGCGGACTCGCGCCGCTCAACTCCATCGACCGCCTGTGGTGGAACACCCGCACCCTCGATGGCGTCCCGGCCGACCCCTTCACCTGGGTGCTGGCGCTTCTGGGCACCGTCACCTTCTGGAACCCGTCCCACGCCCTCGTGCTCCTGATGGTCGCGGCCATCCCGCTCACTGCCCTGGGCGCCTGGATCTGGGCCGCGCAGCTCACCGAGTCCCGCGCCGCACGCGCGCTCCTCGGCCTCGGCTTCGCGCTGAGCCCGGTGCTGCTCGGCTCGCTGCAGGGCGGCCACCTCCCCACGCTCGTGCTCACGGTCGTGCTGCCCTGGCTGCTGCTCGCCGCGACGCGCTGCCGCGAGTCCTGGAGCTGGGCGGGCACGGCCTCGCTGCTCGCCGCCGTCGCCCTCGCCGCGGCCCCGATCCTCATCCCCGCCGCCCTCGTCCTCCTGGTCGCCGGGCTGTTCACGACGCTGCGCGGCATCGCGCGCGTCCTCACCACGGCGCTCGTGCCGCTCGCGCTGTTCGCCCCGAAGCTCGTCACGAGCCTCGTCGACGGCCGCCCGCTCGACCTGATCCTGGATCCCGGCATCGTGACGCCCTTCGAAGCGGGCACGACCCGGCACCTGCTGCTCGGCTTCCCCGAGTTCGGCCTCGACGGCTGGGCCGGCATCCTCGACGCGATCGGCCTGGGGGCGCCCCCGGCGACCCTGCTCGTGGGGGTGCTGCTGCTCCCGCTCGCGCTCCTCGCGCTGCTCGGCCTCTTCACCGGGCGGGTGGCGGTCACCCTCTTCAACGCGCTCCTCGGCGGGCTCGGGATGCTGACGGCGATCGCCGCCGGGCAGCTGCACCTCACCACCGCCGGCGCGGTCAGCGTGCCGCTGTGGACGGGCTCCGGCCTGGCCCTCTACTGGATCGCCGTGCTGGGGCTCGCCGCCGTCGGCGCCGACACGCTGCGCCGTGCGGCCGGTCCCGTCGTCGCGCTCGCACTCGCGGGGAGCCTGCTCGCCGTGGCGCCGGTGGGCGCGCAGCTGCTGCTCGGACAGGTTCCCTTCCAGCCCAGCAGCGCCCAGATGCCGGCCCTCGTGCAGGCGGCGGGCGAAAGCGATCCCGGCGTCCGCACCCTGGTCATCACCCCGGAAGCCCCGCGCAGCGTGCGGGCCGAGCTCGTGGAGGGCGCCGGCGTGCGTCTCGACGCGGTGCGCACGACACTCCGCTCCGCGGAGACCGGCGCCGCCGACGCTCGCATCGCGGAGCTCGTCGGCGGGCTCGCCAGCGTGGGCGGCGACGAGCTGCGCGGGGAGCTGCGCGATGAGCGGATCGGCTTCGTGCTGCTGCGGGAAGGGGGCGACGACGCCGAGCGGGCCGAGCTGCAGCGGGTCTTCGACCAGCACGATGCGCTGGCGGGGGCGGGGCTCACCCGCCAGGGACTGCTGTGGCGGGTCACCGAGCCGGAGACCGAGCGCGCCGTGCCGGGCGACGCCGCGACGGAGCTCGGCGGCACCTCGTTCAGCGGGCACACGATCTGGACGTTCCAGCTGCTCGTCGTGCTCGGCGTGCTGCTGCTCGCCCTCCCCACGGGCGAGGTCACCTGGCGTCCGGAGAAACGCAGGCGCCCGAAGCGGAAGGCGGTGCAGGCATGAGCCAGGGATCCCGTCTGCTCAGGGGCGGCGCCCGGGCCGTCGCCGGAGCGGTGGTCGTGGGCGTGTGCGCGACAGCCGTGGTGCTGCTCGGCGGCGCGTCGCTGCCCGAGGTCGTCCGCGAACCCGCCGCGATCACGGTCGACACCACGCAGGACTCCTCGCGCACGCTGGTGTGCGCGGGCTCCTTCGCGGAGCTGGGCGCCGATCCTGCGCGTCCGAGCGTCGCGATCCCGCGCGGCGAGCCCTCGGTCGTGGTCTCGGGCGCCGCCGCCGCGGCTGCGCTGACCCGGCCCGAGGGGAATGAGGGGGCTCCCGCGACGTTCACGGCGCCGCTCTCCGAGCCGCTCGCGGCCGCGCAGCTCCAGAGCGTCGAGACCGAGAACCTCCGCGGCCTTGCCGCGAGCGCCTGCGCCGAGCCGCTCAACGAGCAGTGGCTGCTCGGCGGAGGGACCTCGGCGGGGATCTCGACGACGCTGAGTCTCGCCAACCCGGGCAAGGTGCCGGCCACCGTGCGGATCGAGGTGTTCGACGAGAACGGTCCGGTGGACTCCGTGCAATCGGCCGGGGTGCTCGTCGCGCCCGGAAGCCAGCAGACGGTGTCGCTGAGCGGTTATGCGCCGGATCGCGAGCGGGTGGCGGTGCGGGTCGTGAGCACGGGCGCGCCGGTGACGGCGGGGCTGGGAATCGGCCAGGTCGAGGGGATCTCGCCCTTCGCGGTCTCCTCGGTGACCCGGCAGGGCCGGCCTCAGGAGCAGCTCGTCCTCCCGGGCATCGCGAACGTCAGCGACCACGACTCCCTGCACGCGAGCGATGCCGGCGAGGGCGACGAGTTCCCCGTGATCGTCCGCGTCTTCGCGCCGGACGGCGGGAGCGGCACGGCGCGGCTGCGCGCGCTCGGCGACGGGGGCAGCGTCGAGCTGGGCACGGTCGACTTCGCGGGGGACGCGGTCGCCGAGCTGCGGATCGTGAGCTGGCCGGAGGGGGCGCACGCCCTCGCCGTGGAGGCCGACGTCCCCGTCCTCGCGGCGGCGCTGGGCTCGTCGACGGTCGATGAGCGGCACGACTACGAGTGGGTGACTCCCGCCCCGCCGATCGCGGCGGATCAGGCGGTCGCGGCGCCGGTCGTGGCGGGGGGGCGCCCCGTGATCGCGAACGCCGGGGGGGGAGAGGCTCGGGGGCGCGTGGCGCGCGCCGACGGTTCGGGGGATCCCGCCACGGTGCGGGTGCCTGCCGGCGGCAGCGTGCTGGTCCGTTCGCCGGCGACGGCCGTGCTCACGAGCAGCGAACCCGTCTCCGCCGGGGTCCGGGTGCTCGGCAAGGGGGCGATCGCCGCGTACCCGGTGCTCGCGCCGGACGCGCGCGAGGGAGAACTGACGGTCTACACGCGGTAGCCGCTCCAGGCTGCTCGCTAGACTGGGCCTCATGTTCGGACGCGACCGCAGGACCCGCCGTCCGTCCCGCGTCCGTCACCGCCACGGCCGGCGGCCGCCGCGTTCCTCGCTCACCGGGCCGGAGCTGCCCGATCCCGGTGCGCGTCACCTCCGCTTCGAGGCCGATGCGCGCGCCGCGGTGGAGCTGCTGCAGTCGTATCTCCCGGATGAGCTGCGCGGTGTGCGCTTCGGCTTCCAGACCGCCCCGAGCGGGCAGCACGAGAGCCGTTTTCCGCTGCTCTACTCGGTGGATCGGCGGGCGCGGACCATCATGCTCTACCGGGTTCCCATCCAGCGCGCCCGCGGGCTGCACGTCGACGACGACGAGCATCGGCGGTACTTCGTCGAGCACTGCGTGTACCAGGCCGTGTGCGAGTACCTGGGGCGCGAACCCTGGGAGCTGCTCCCGGGGCGCTTCGACCACTACTAGCCGCGGGCGCGGACGGCGCACGGCGTCGCCGACTCGTGCGCGGGAGGTAGAGCCCTTCCGGGGCTGAGCGGTCATAATGGGATCCATGAGCGCGCGCATCTTGGTGGTTGACGACGACAGGGCCCTTGCCGAGATGCTCGGCATGGTGCTGCAGGGCGAGGGCTTCCGGACGGAGAGCGCGGCCGACGGTGCGGAGGCGCTCGAGAGGTTCCGCGAGTCGCGGCCCGATCTGGTGCTGCTCGACGTCATGCTGCCGGGTCTCGACGGGATCGAGGTGTGCGAGGCGATCCGTGCCGAGTCCGGCGTGCCGATCATCATGCTCACCGCTCGCACCGACACCCGCGACGTGGTGCGCGGGCTCGAAGCGGGCGCCGACGACTACGTGGTGAAGCCGTTCACCCCGGCCGAGCTCGTCGCGCGGATCCGCGCCCGGCTGCGCGAGCCGCAGCAGGACGCCGCGGAGACGTTGCGCATCGGCGATCTCACCATCGACGTCTCCGCGCACGAGGTGCGCCGCGGCTCGCAGCCGATCCCGCTCACGCCCCTGGAGTTCGACCTGCTCGCGATCCTGGCGCGCAAGCCGCAGCAGGTGTTCACCCGCGAGGTGCTGCTCGAGAAGGTGTGGGGGTACCAGTACAAGGCGGACACGCGGCTGGTCAACGTTCACGTGCAGCGACTGCGCGCGAAGATCGAGCAGGATCCCGACCGTCCGACGATCGTCACGACGGTGCGGGGCGTGGGGTACCGCGCCGGCGCGCCCGTCGACTAGGCGGTGGCGAGGGTGCGCGGCCGCTCCCGCAGCTCCGCGGTGCTGCGGCGGCTGCGGCTGCGGTGGATCCGGCTGACGCAGCCGGTGCTGGGGCCGTTCCGGGCGCGCTGGCGGCGCTCGCTGATGGTGCGCACCATGACGATCACGGGTCTCGTGACCGGTTTCGTGGTGCTCGTCTCCGGCGTGTTCATCATCACGAGCGTCGGCGGTGACCTGTACTCCTCGCGTCGCGATCAGGCGCTGCAGGATTCCGCGCGCGCCACCCTGGCGGCGCAGCGCTGGATCGACGCCTCGGACGCCTCGGACAGCGGGGGGCTGTCGACGCTGACCGGCTCGGTGCGCAATGCCGTCCGCGACACCTCCGCGAGTCAGATGGTGTACCTGCGGCGGCAGCCGGGTCAGGCGGCGTTCCCCGCGGCGCCGCCGCCCTCCTCGACCAATCCGATGCTCCCGCCGGCCGTCAGCACCGAGCTGTCGCGTGCCATCGCCGACGGGACGCAGCACTGGCAGCCGGTCACCTTCGTCGCGGACGACGGGACCCCCTCGCCAGGGATCGTCGTCGGCTCGACCCTGGCGTTCCCGGCGGGGGCCGGCACCTACGAGCTGTTCATCGGCTACAACCTCGCCGACACGCAAGACACCCTGAGTTTCGTGCAGCGCACCCTGCTCATCGCCGGCGCCGCGATGATGGCGTTCATCGGCGTGCTCGTCTGGATCATGACCCGCATCGTCTTCCGTCCCATCCGGGCGGCGGCGGACACGAGCCGGCGGCTCGCCTCGGGCGAGAGCGACGCCCGCATGCCGCGCCAGAACGACGAGCACTTCGACGTGCTCTCCGACGGCTTCAACGAGATGGCGGAGACGCTGCAGGCCCGCATCCGCGAGCTCGACCAGCTGTCCGAGATGCAGCAGCGCTTCGTCTCGGACGTCTCCCACGAGCTGCGCACGCCGCTCACGACGATCCGGCTCGCGAGCGAGGTGCTGCAGGGTTCCGCGGGCGAGCGGGAGCCGGGGCAGCAGCGCGCGGTCGAGGTGTTGGGCGCGCAGGTGCAGCGCTTCGAGTCGCTGCTCGAGGACCTGCTGGAGATCTCCCGCTACGACGCCGGACGGGTGACGCTGCACACGGAGGCCACGAACCTGGTGAGCCTCGCCCGCGAAGTGGTCGACGGCCTGCAGCCGCTCTCGAAGGGGGTGATCGAGGTGCGCGCCCTCGGAGGCTACAGCCCGGTCGACGTCGACGCGCGCCGCATCCGGCGGATCGTGTCGAATCTGGTGGGCAATGCGATCGAGCACGGGGAGGGCGGTCCGATCGTCGTCTCGATCGACTCTTCGGCGTCCGCGGTCGCGATCACGGTGCGCGACTGGGGCATCGGCATGAGCGAGAGCGACGCCGAGCACGTGTTCGACCGGTTCTGGCGGGCGGATCCCTCGCGCAAGCGCACGCTCGGCGGCACGGGACTGGGGCTCGCGATCGCGCGCGAGGACGCGGCCGTGCACGGCGGCATCCTCGATGTCTGGTCGCGGCTCGGAGAGGGCTCGAACTTCAGGCTCACGCTGCCGCGCAGGGACAGCGTGACCGACTTCATGTCGCCGCTGCCGCTCGTTCCCGAGGACGTGGCTGAGGGCGACGACACGCGCAGCACCGGCGGGTGGCTGCACCGGCCGTGGCGCCGGGTCCGGAAGGAGGGACGCTGATGATGCGTGCGTCACGCTGCGGTGCAGCGGTGCGTGCGGCGCGGGCGGTGCGGTGGGGGGCCCTCGCGGCGCTGCTCGCGCTCGCCGGCTGCGCCACGATCCCGAGCAGCGGGCCGGTCGCGGCCGGCCTGAGCGATCTGACGCAGGCCGAGCAGCAGGTCCAGTACACCCCGCCTGGGCCGGTCGCCGGCGCCACTCAGGAGGACCTCGTGCAGGGGTTCCTGTACGCGGCGACCTCTCCGAGCGATGACTACTCGGTCGCGCGGGAGTTCCTGACGGCCGAGTACGCCGCGCAGTGGGATCCGTCCTTCGGCGTGCTCGTCTTCGAGGGCGGCCGCCCGTTCCGCAGCGACGGCGACACGGCCGGGGTGCTGTCGCTCTCCGCGGTGGCGAAGGTCGACGCGCAGGGGTCGATGCTCCCGGTGCAGCCGGGCGCGAGCACCGAGATGCGCTTCGAGTTCGAGCGGGTGGGGGAGGAGTGGAGGATCTCCTCGGCGCCGGCCGGGGTGATCCTCGACAGCTCCACCTTCACGGAGATCTGGTCCTCGCACCAGTTGTACTTCGTGGGGCCGGGGAACGTGCTGGTGCCCGAGACCCGGTGGTACCCGAACCGTCCCTCGCTCGCGACGGAGCTCGTGGCGGCGCTGCTCGAGGGGCCGGGCGAGCCGCTCGCGCAGGTGGTGACGAGCGGATTCCCCGCGGGGACGGAGCTCGTGGGGAACTCGGTGCAGGTGGACGAGGGGACCGCCCGGATCGACCTGAGCGGGGCGATGCTCGAGGCGGGGCCGCTCGCCACGGGCAGTGCGCGGGCACAGCTGAGGGCGACGCTCCAGTCGGTGCGCGGCGTGTCGGGTGTGGAGCTGTTCGTCGACGGCGCGCCCCTGCGGGAAACCCCGGAGGGTGAGGGCGGAGCGCCCCGTCAGGTCGGCCAGCTCTCCGACCCCGTCGTCTTGATCGGCGAGGAGTTCGGTCCCATCGTCTCGGGCGAGTTGCGCCCGCTCGACGGTTTCGGTGCGACGGTCGCCGGCTTCGACCCGCTCGCCATCACCCTCTCCCCGGGCGGGCAGTCCGCTGCGATGCTGGATCCCGACGGGGTGACGCTGCTCGAGGACGACCGGGCACTGCCCGTCGACGACCGGCCGGAGCTGCTTCCGCCCTCCTTCGACCTGCTCGGCTACGTGTGGACGGTCTCGGCCGCGGAGCCCGCGGTGCTGCGCGTGACCGGATCCTCCGACGGCGGAGCGGCCGAGATCCCGGCGCCCTGGCTGTCGGGCCGGGAGGTCGCGGCGGTGCGGGTCTCGCCGGACGGCGCGCGGATCGCCGCGCTCGTCGCCGGTGACGGGGGGAGCCAGGTGCTCGTGGCGGGGGTGATCCGGGACGAGAACGGCGTGCCGGTGGGGACGACGCAGGAGGCTGAGGTGCAGCTGTGGGCTGCCGGGGCCCCGGTGGATCTCGACTGGATGGGGCAGCTGCGCTTCGCGACGCTCACGCGGGAGGGCGGGGCCAGCAAGGTCACCTTCGCGGGGCCCGGGCAGTTCGCGAGCCCGCAGGGCTCGGTGCCGCAGGGGGTCGAGCTGAGCGGCGGGGGCGGGCGCACGCAGCTGCGCGTGCTGAGCGCCGACGGCGGGCTCTTCGCGCCGCAGAGCGGCGGCTGGCAGAGCACCGAGGACGACGTCGCCCTGCTCGCGAAGCGCGGATGAGGCGACGCCGCGCCGGCGGAGCGCGTCGCCCACATCCGGCAGTTCCGGGCGGTGCCGCGTCATTCCTCCACAGATCGGGCCCGGGCCCGGCTCCGCGGCGCCATGTCGTCGGACCATGGGAGCATGTCTTCATTGTCGCTGCTCCGTGAGTTCGGCCAGGATCTCCTCGCGCTCCTCTGGCCCACCGCCTGCGTGTGCTGCGGCGCGCCTGACCGGGACTGCTGCCTGCCCTGCCTCGTCGAGCTGCGCCGTCCGGGCGATCCGGTGCGCCCGGAGCTCGGGATCCCTTGTTTCGTCCGCGGGCCCTACTCCGGGGCGCTGCGGTCGATGCTCCTCGCCTTCAAGCACGGCGGGCGGGCGGGGTTCGCCCGCCATCTCGGGCCGGAGCTCAGGAAGCCGCTGCTCGCGGCGCTCGGGTGCTGCTCGGGCCCCGCGCCCCCGGTGATCGTCGCGGCGCCCTCGCGCCGGGCGCGCACGCGCCGCCTCGGTTACGCGCACGTGGAGGTGCTGCTGGATCGTGCCGTCCGCGGGCGGGGGCGCAGCCCGGGCCGGCCCGGGTCCGCCGCCCCTTCCGGCGAGCCGAGGGTGGCGGCGCTGCGGGTGCGCGCGCTTCGCGTGACCCGGGGCCGCCGCAGCCAGCAGGGGCTCGACGCGGCCGGCCGCGCCGAGAACGCCGGCCGGGTCGCCGTGCGGGCTTCCCGGCGCGCGGTGCTGCGCGGGCGGGAGGTGATCCTCGTGGACGACGTGATCACCACCGGGGCGACGGCGCTCGCAGCGCGCGACGCGCTCGCCGCGGCGGGCGCCAGGGTGGTCGCGGTGGTGGCTCTGTGCGCCGTCGAGCGCGACGACACGCGCGGGCCCCTGACTGAGAATCCACCGGTGGAATCGCGCTCGCCGGGTGGAGTAGAGTTCCCGAAAGGCGTGACGGTGCGCCACACTGGCTCGCCCGCCTGAGTCCCCTGGGAGGTCACTATGGACGTGAACATCCGCGGCAAGAACGTCGGGATCACCGATCGTTTCGAGAGCTACGTCGAGGCCAAGACCGAGAAGGTTGCGGGTCTGCTTCCCCGGGCTCAGGCCTTCGAGGTGACCGTCTCCCGGCAGAGCGATCGAAGTCCGCAGCACGGCGACCTCGTGGAGATCACGCTCATCGGCCCCGGCCCCGTGATCCGGGCCGAGTCGGCGGGGGGAGACAAGTACTCCGCCTTCGACATGGCGTACGGGCGGGTGCTGGAGCGCATCCGCCGCATGAAGGACCGGAGGAAGGATCGCCGCGGCAAGGGCCGCATCTCGCTCGCGGATGCCGCCTCCCACGACTTCGAGATGGTCGATGTGACCCCGGCGCCGCTCGAGGTGCTCGAGTCGGTCGCGACGGGCAGCGTGCCCGTCGTCGGGGAAGATGCGGGGAAGGACGAGTACACCCCGGTCGTCATTCGCACCAAGGAGTTCCCCGCCGAGCGGCTCTGCGTGGAGGACGCCGTCGACCGGATGGAGCTCGTCGGGCACGACTTCTTCCTCTTCGTCGAGTCCGAGAGCGGCCGGCCGAGCGTCGTGTACCGCCGCCGCGGCTGGAACTACGGCGTGATCTCGCTCTCCGAGGAGGAGCCCGTGGAGGAGTAACGGGTCCCGTCCGGTGCTGGCATCGGCCCCGTCGCGCGAGGCGGCGGGGCCGATCCCCGTTTCGGGGGCTGCGTTCAGCTGGAGCCGCTCCACGCGGCGGGCACGAGCACCCACACGGCCTCCGCCCCGCTCGCGCCGGCCCGCCAGCTGTGCGGCGTGCGACCGGGGAAGGTGAGGGTGTCGCCCGCGTCCAGCCGCATCCAGCGGTCGGGAAAGGCGAGCTCGAGCGATCCGGAGACGAGATGCAGGGATTCGACCGCGCAGTTCACGGTGTAGAGCTCTTCTCCGCCGCTCGCCCCGGGTGCGAGCGAGGAGCGGATCAGCTGCACCCGGTCCTCTGAGCGCGGGGTGACCAGCCGCTCGTCGGCGCCGGTGCCGCCCATGTTGATGCGGGGGGCCTCGGTGAGTGCGACGCGCTGGATGTCCGGCTCGGCGAAGAGCTCTCCGAGCGGCAGGGAGAGCGCCTGGCAGATCTGCACGAGCGTGGGGACGCTCGGCATCGTCTCGTCGCGCTCGATCCGGCTGAGGAAGCCGCGCGTGAGGCCGGTGGCCTGGGCGAGCTGCGCGAGCGTGATCCCCTGGGCGAGCCGCGAGGAGCGCAGCTGGGCGCCGATCCGCACGGGGGTGGGTGCCGCGCTGGGATGGACGGGTCGCACTGGCTCGCCTCTCTCCGCGGAACCGCGGTGCTCGCAGACGTCGAGGGCCGTTGACCGTGGCCCGCGATCCAGCCTATAGTGTGACACGAGTTCACTGTCAGAGCTCAGATGTTTTCTATTAGACAACTCCGGAAGGACGGATCGTGACCGCACCGAGCCCGCAGGGACCCGTCGACGCGAGCCTCACCCCGAGGTACGCCGGCATCGCCACCTTCGCCAAGCTGCCCCGCATCGAGGAGGTCCCCGCCGCGGACATCGCGGTCGTCGGCGTGCCCTTCGACAGCGGCGTGAGCTTCCGTCCGGGCGCCCGATTCGGCCCCGCCCACGTGCGCGAGGCCTCGCGCCTGCTGCGCCCCTACAACCCCGCTCAGGACGCCTCGCCGTTCGCGCTCAAGCAGGTCGTGGACGCGGGCGACATCTCCGCGAACCCCTTCAGCCTCGACGAGGCGGTGCGCGCCGTCGAGGAGGCGGCGACCGAGCTCGGAGAGCGCGTCGACAAGATCGTCACGATCGGCGGGGACCACACGATCGCGCTTCCGCTGCTGCGTGCGATCAACAAGAAGCACGGCCCCGTCGCGGTCCTCCACTTCGACGCCCACCTCGACACCTGGGACACTTACTTCGGTGCCCCGACGACCCACGGCACGCCGTTCCGGCGCGCCTCAGAGGAGGGGCTCATCGACATGACCGCCTCCATGCACGGCGGCATCCGCGGACCGCTCTACGGCAAGGGCGACCTCGAGGACGACGCGCGTCTCGGCTTCCAGATCGTCACCACCGAGTTCGTCGAAGAGCACGGCGTGCCCGCGACCCTGGAGCGCATCCGCCGGCGCGTGGGCGACAAGCCCCTCTACATCTCGATCGACATCGACGTGCTCGATCCCGCGCACGCGCCCGGCACCGGGACTCCCGAGGCCGGCGGTCTCACGAGCCGCGAGCTCCTCCGCATCCTGCGGGGCCTCGCCGATCTGAACATCGTCGGGGCCGACGTGGTGGAGGTCGCCCCGGCCTACGACCACGCGCAGATCACTGCCGTCGCCGCGAGCCACGTGGTCTACGAGCTCATCACCGCGATGGCCGCGCGCGGCTGACCCCCGATGCCTGTGCCGGGGCTCCCGTTCCCGCCGAGCCCCGGCACAGGCGCCCCCACCGCGAAGCGGTGCCTTCCCCCCGAATCCAAAGGAGTGTTCACATGCACACACCCACCGAGTCCGCGGTGCTCGACGCGGCGGACGCCATCGTCGCCGCATTCGCGGCGACCGACACCGACGCCTATTTCGCGGGCTTCGCCCCCGACGCCAGCTTCATCTTCCATCCCGAGGCCGCGCGCCTCGACTCGCGCGCAGCCTACGAATCGCTCTGGGCGGGCTGGCTCGCATCCGGCTGGCGGGTGACCTCGTGCGCGTCGAGCGACCGCCTGGTGCAGACCTTCCCCGGCGGCGCCGTGTTCAGCCACACCGTCGCCACGAGCGTGAAGACCCCCGAGGGCGCCGATTCCTACGTCGAACGCGAGACCATCGTGTTCCGCGCAACGGAGTCCGGTGCGCTCGAAGCCATCCACGAGCATCTCTCCACGGTGCCGGGCGAGGAGCAGGACGCATGAGCACTCCGGCCACGATGGCCGTCAACCTGGACGGGCAGGACGACTCGGCCGGGCCCGTCCGCGGCACCCAGGGGCTGCTGCGCATCGCCATGATCTGGCTCGCCGCGAATCTCGTGGTCACCACGCTGCTCACGGGGACGCTCTTCACTCCGGGGGTCTCCTTCGGCACCGCGACCGCGATGATCGTGATCGGCACGCTCATCGGCGTGCTCGTCCTCGTGCTCATCGGCAACATGGGCACCCGGACGGGGCTGCCCACGATGGCCCTGACGCGCGGCTCCTTCGGAATCCGGGGCAGCCTGCTGCCGGCCGCCGCGAACGTGGTCGTGCTCATGGGATGGAGCTGGGTGCAGGCGATGCTCGCCGGCGTCACCGTGAACTACCTGGTGCAGCAGGCCACCGGCTTCTCCAACCCGATCCTCTTCTCCGTCCTGTGCCAGGCCGTGGTCGTCGTGCTGGCGATCTTCGGCCACACCGGCATCTCCCGGGTCGAGCCCTGGCTCGCGCTGGCGATCATCGTGGTGATGGGCTTCGTCTTCGCCGCGGCCTTCGGCGCCTTCGCGCCGGCGGACTTCGCTGCGATCCCGGTCGACCCGGAGCTGGGCGGCACGCCCTTCATCACGCTCGACATGGTCATAGCCACGGCGATCTCCTGGACGGTGCTCTCCGCCGATATGAACCGGCACGCGAAGAGCAGCACCGCCGGCATCGTCGGCTCCGGCATCGGATACACGCTCTCGACGACCATCGCGATGTTCCTGGGCCTCGTCGCCTTCAGCACCGTGCTGCTGCGCGGCGGGGAAGCGATCCCCTTCGACCCGGCCGTGATCGTCGCGGAGTTCGGCTGGCCGCTCGGCATCGCGATCTTCCTCTCGGTGATGGCGACCAACACGATGGTGGTGTTCGGGATGGTGACCTCGGTGGTGAATGCACAGTCGCGCTGGCACCTGAAGTTCCTGCCGACGGCGCTCGTGCTCGGGGCGATCTCGATCGCGGGATCGACCTTCCTCGGGCTGCTCAATCAGTTCACCGACTTCCTCTTCGTCATCAGCGCCTTCTTCGTGCCGGTGTTCGCGATCATGATCGCCGACTACTACCTGCTGAAGCGACGCGGTTACTCGCGGCAGATCCTCCACGAGCGGCCGGAGAGCCGCTACTGGTACCGCGCGGGCGTGAACTGGGTCGCCGTGGCGGTCTGGGTGGTTGGAGCAGTGCTCTCCTACGTGCTCGCCTACGTGGCGCCGAGTCCCGTGGGGGCGAACATCCCGGCCTTCGCGATCAGCTTCCTGCTGTACCTCGGGGCGATGACCCTCCTCGGCCGCGGCGGGCGGCTCGGCCTGCGTGACCCCCGTGACGCCGAGCCCGCGGGTCACCTGCTGGACGGCGCGGATGAGACGTCCGCGCTGCGTCTCGGCGGCTGAGACCTCCGCCGCTTCGGCGCGCACGCGATGCCCCCGGCGCGGGGTCCTGCTCAGGCACGGACTCCGCCCCGGGGGCATTGCGCGTCTCCGGGGCGGAGTCCGTGCCTGAGCAGGACNCAGATGTGGAAGCGCCGCAAGGTGTGGAGCTGACTGGTACTAATAAGCCGATGACTTGACTTCAACCCGCCCCCAGTTTTGTGGGGTGGACATGAGCAGTAACGTAACGATGTATCGCGTCCACTTTGTGGTTCCCAACAGACGGTCCACACCCCGCACCCCCGCACAGGGGTGGGTGTGCACACATGTTGATAGAGTTACGGCGGCCATAGCGTCAGGGAAACGCCCGGTCACATTCCGAACCCGGAAGCTAAGACTGACAGCGCCGATGGTACTGCGAGGGGGACCTCGTGGGAGAGTAGGACACCGCCGGACACCTTTCCAGAGGGTCGTACAGTGAATGCCAGTGCTGGCGCTCACTGTGCGGCCCTCTTCTCATTTGTAGACTTTCCATATCTCAACAGCGCGCCTCGGGAGGACCCATGAACGATCGCAGCCAGCCGGACGGTGCCGCGGATCGCGAACCCCGGAAGCGCGACGACGCCGGGCGCGGCCTCCCGGGGCGCGATGACCGTCGACCGCAGCGCGCGGCGCGTGAGGGCGCGGACGGCGGCAGGCGCCGGGAGCGCGGTGACCGCGAGCCTCGTCAGGGCCGCGGCGATGCCGGCCGCGACCACCGCGGCGACCACCGCGGCGGGTATCGCGGGCGCGACGAGCGGGGCGCCTCCGGCGGACGCGACACGCGGTCGCGTGGCGGAGACCGCGGGCGCGACGACCGCGGGTACGCCCGTGAGCGCGATGAGCGCGGCGGGTACCGTGGGCGGGACGACCGCGGACGCGATGAGCGCGGCGGGTACCGTGGGCGCGACGACCGCGGACGTGACGATCGGGGCGGGTACCGTGGGCGGGACGACCGCGGACGCGATGAGCGCGGCGGGTACCGTGGGCGGGACGACCGCGGTTCGGGACGCGGCGAGGATCGCCGTCCCCGTTCCGCTGACGATCGAGGGCGGCGCCCGCGCCGCGACGACGACCGCGGGCCGCGCGGACCGCGCCGCGACGACGACCGCGGGCAGGGCCAGGGATACGGCCGGGGTGGCACGCGCGGGGGCGGCCGGAGCGACCGCGGGGGCCGCGGCCGCGAGTTCACCGAGGCCGAGCGGCTGCAGCACGAGCTGCGACCGGTGCGTTCCGAGCATCAGGATCCCGTGATCCCCGAGGAGGTTCAGGCGAAGGATCTGCACCCCGCCGCGCGGAACGAGCTCAAGACGCTGCAGCCGGATGTGCAGGATCGGGTCGCACGGCACCTCGCGATGGTGGCGATGCTGATCGATGACGACGTCGCGCTCGCGCACCAGCACGCGCTCTCGGCGAGCCGCCGAGCCGGGCGCATCCCCGTGACGCGTGAGACGCTCGCGATCACCGCCTATCGTCAGGGGGACTTCGCCCTGGCGCTGCGCGAGCTGCGCACCCACCGTCGTCTCAGCGGCTCCGACGGTCACGTCGCCCTGATGGTCGACTGCGAGCGGGGCCTCGGCCGGCCCGAGAAGGGAATCGAGACCGGGCTGGAGGTGGATCGTGCCGCGCTCGACACCGAGCAGCGCGTCCACCTCGCAATCGCCATGTCGGGCGCCCGGCTCGACCTGGGGCAGACCCAGCAGGCCCTCTTCGAGCTGGAGATCCCCGAGCTCAACCCGAAGAAGGCCTACTCGTGGAGCCCCGAGCTCTTCGGCGCCTACGCCGCGGTGCTCGAAGACCTCGGGCGCGAGAGCGAGGCCGCGAAGTGGGAGCAGCACGCACGGCGTGCCGCCGCCGCGCTGCAGGAGCATCTCGGAGCGCTCGACGAGCTGGAGGTCTTCGAGGTGCTGGAGTCCGCGGAGACCGCTGACAGCGCGGAGGCCGGCCCGGACGAGGCGGAGACGGCCGAGCACGCCGATCCCGAGGGTGCAGCACCGGAGGCCGCTCCCGCCGAGGCCGCTCCCGCCGAGGCGACGAGCGCCGAGAAGCCCGTGGAGGCCGCCGAGGCTGCTCCCGCCGAGGCTGAGGCGCCCCGCGGCTTCGCCCAGGAGATCGAGGCGGAGGTGGACGAGCTGCTCGCCGAGGCGGGGATCGTCGAGGACGGGGAGGGCCGTCCGGGAAGAGAGGACGTCTAGTGGGGATCTTCGGCAGGCGGAGCGGTGAGATGCAGGCGCCGCCGATCGCGGAGCGCGAGCTGCTCCTCGCGGATCTCGACGGCGTGGTGTACCGGGGCCCGCACGCGATCCCCGGCGCCGTCGCGGAGCTGAACCGTGCGGGGGAGCGCATGCCGCTCGCCTACATCACGAACAATGCCTCGCGCACGGACGCCTCCGTGGCCGCGCATCTCTCCGAGCTCGGTCTGCGCGCCTCGGCGAGCGACGTGGTGACGTCCCCGCAGGCGGCGGTCGCGCTGCTCGCGGACACGGTTCCGCCCGGTTCGCTCGTGCTGGTGGTCGGGGGCGACGGGCTCGTCGACGAGCTGGAGAAGGCCGGCTTCGCGGTGACGCGGAGCGCCGAGGACGAGCCGGCCGCGGTGGTGCAGGGCTTCGCCCCCCACGTCGGGTGGGAGCACCTCGCCGAGGCCGCGTTCGCGCTCGCCGAGCGGCCCGGCCGGCCACCGCTGCCGTGGATCGCCACCAACACGGACTGGACGATCCCCGTCGCGCGCGGCCTCGCTCCCGGCAACGGCACCCTCGTCTCGGCCGTGCACACCGCGGTGCAGCGCCTGCCCGTCTTCGCGGGCAAACCGGAGACGCCGATCTTCGAGGCCGCGTTCGCGCGCTTCGGGACCCGCAACGCACTGATGATCGGGGACCGGCTCGACACCGACATCAAGGGGGCGCGCGCGGCGGGGATCCCGTCGCTGCACGTGCTCACCGGCGTCGACCGTCCCAAGCAGCTGGTCGCGGCGTCACAGGACATGCGGCCCGACTACGTGGTCGCCTCGCTCGCCGAGCTGCACGAGCCGTATCCCGCGACGGAGCGCCTGCGCGACGGCTCGGTGCGGGTCGGCTCGGCGCGGGTGCGCATGGACGGCCACGTGGCGTCCGTCGTCTCCGAGGGCGACTCGCCGCTGAATCTGCTGCGCGCGGGCTGCGCAGCCATCTGGGATTCGGGTCTCGCCATCTACGGGCTGCGGGTCCCCGAGATCCTCTACGAGGATCACTGGGCGTCCTGATCGCGCGGCGGCGCGATGTCGGCGGCGCGATGTCGGTGGCGGACACTAGGCTGAACGCATGAGCGACACCGAGATGCGACCGGGCCCCGCGGGCGAGGGCTCCGCGTCCGGCGACGAGCTGCTCGGCAGGCTCGACCTCATCGAGGCGCAGCCGCTCGCGGAGCGGGCCGCCCGCTTCGAGCGCCTGCACGAGGAGCTCCTCGCGGAGCTGCAGCGGGGCGATCACGGTGGATCCTGAGTCGTCCGCCGCGGTCGCGGCCGCGCCGGAGGGGCGGGCGACGGCGGCGGAGTGGGACGGCGGGCCGGAGCGCCTCGACCGGGCGATGACGCGGCTGGGCCTGGTCCGTTCGCGCAGCCGTGCGGCGGAGATCATCGCGGCAGGCGGGGTGCGGATCGACGGGGCCGCGGCGACGAAGGCGGGCGCGCGCGTCGCCGCCGGCTCGCGGATCGAGCTCCTCGCGAGCGACCGCTACGTCAGCCGGGCCGCGCACAAGCTGCTCGCCGGGCTGGACGGCTTCGGCGTGGAGCCGCGGGGCAGGATCGCGCTCGACGTGGGCGCCTCGACCGGGGGCTTCACCCAGGTCCTCCTGGAGCGCGGCGCAGAGCTGGTCCAGGCCATCGACGTGGGGCACGGGCAGCTCGCGGAGGAACTGCGCGGCGACGCCCGGGTGCGCGTCGTCGAGGGCTGCAATGCACGCGAGCTCACGCCGGAGGGGCTCGCCGCGGCCACGGGCGTCGCGGAGCGGCCCTCGCTCGTCGTGGCCGATCTGTCGTTCATCTCGCTGAGGCTCGTGCTCCCGGCCCTCGCCCGCACCGCCGCGGAGGATGCCGAGATGGTGCTCCTCGTGAAGCCGCAGTTCGAGGTGGGGCGGGTGCGCGACGGGGTCGTCACCGATCCGTCGCAGTGGGCGGAGGCGATCCGGGCGGTGCTGGCGGCCGCGGCCGGATGCGGCCTCGTGCCGCTCGGGCTCGCCGCCTCGCCGATCGCCGGCGGCAACGGCAACCGGGAGTTCCTGCTGCATCTCGCGCGCGGCGAACGGGCGGGCGCGCCGGGAGCCGATCAGAGAGAATGGGAGCAGCGGATCGCGCAGCTGTGCGCGGTGCGGCCGGATCCGGGGCTCCCGGGCTCGCCGGCTCGGCCCGCTGGCCCGCGGCAGACGGAAGGAGCTCGAACATGACGCGAGACGTCGATGCGCGTCGCTTCCTCGTCGTGTCGCACACGCACCGCACGGAGGCGGTCGCCGCGACCGTCGCGGTCGTGGCCGCCCTGCGCGCAGCGGGCGCCGTTCCCGTCTTCGACGAGCACGACCGGGAGGAGTTCGCCCCGCACCTCGACGTCGAAAGCATCGCGCAGCTCGGACGCGACGCGGATCTCGCGCAGCTGGAGGCCGCGATCGTGCTCGGCGGGGACGGCACGATCCTGCGCGCGGCCGAACTGCTGCGAGGATCCCAGTGCCCGATCGTCGGCGTGAACCTGGGGCATGTGGGCTTCCTGGCGGAGATGGAGAGCTTCGACCTCGACGAGACGATCGCTCGCGTGCTGCGCCGCGACTACGTGGTCGAGGAGCGCCTCACGCTCGACGTGCGCGCGAGCTGCGAGGGCGAGCTCATCGCCGAGACCTGGGCGCTCAACGAGGCGAGCGTGGAGAAGCAGCGGCGCATGCTGGAGGTGGAGATCGGCGTCGACGGGCGGCCCGTGTCGAACTTCGCCTGCGACGGCGTGGTGCTCGCCACGCCCACCGGTTCGACCGCCTACGCCTTCTCCGCCGGGGGACCGGTCGTGTGGCCGGGGGTCCAGGCGATGCTCATGGTTCCCATCGCCGCCCACGCGCTCTTCGACCGGCCGCTGGTGACCGGCACGGACTCGGTGCTGAGCGTCCGGATCCTGCCCGAGAACGTGGGCCCCGGCGTGATGTGGTGCGACGGCCGGCGCCGCACGGAGCTGCCCGCCGGCTCGACCGTGCGCGTGAGCCGCTCGGAGCACGCGGTGCGTCTCGCCCGGCTCGACGAAGGTGTCTTCTCGGACCGGCTCGTGCGCAAGTTCCACCTGCCCGTCTCGGGATGGCGCGGATCGCGGCGCGAGGACGGGGCGGTCGCGTGATCGAGGAGCTGCGCATCAGGGACCTGGGGGTCATCGCCGACGCGACCCTCCCGCTCGGCCCCGGCTTCACGGCCATCACCGGCGAGACGGGCGCCGGCAAGACGATGGTGGTGAGCGCGCTCGGTCTGCTCATGGGCGAGCGCAGCGATGCGGGCGCGGTGCGCGCCGGCGCCGAGCGCGCGCGCGTCAGCGGCGTGGTGCGGGTCGAGGACGCGGCCGTCGGCGAGATCGTGGAGGAGCTCGGCGGTGACGTCGAGGACGGTGAGCTGGTCCTCAGCCGGACGGTCAGCGGCGAGGGGCGCAGCCGCGCCAGCGTGGGCGGTGCGAGCGCGCCGGTCGGTGCGCTCGGCAGGCTGGCCGAGCGGCTCTTCGCCGTCCACGGGCAGTCCGAGCAGCTGCGGCTGCGCTCGGCGGCCGCGCAGCGCGAGACCCTCGACCGCTTCGGGGGAGCCGAGCTCGCCGAGCTGCTGCGTGAGTACCGGGAGGCGCATCGCGAGCGGCAGGATCTCGCCGCGCGGGCGGCCGAGCTGCGGGAGGCGCGCGAGGAGCGGGCGGCCGAGGCCGCACGGCTGCGCGCCGAGCTCGAGGAGATCGCCGCCGTCGATCCGCAGCCGGGCGAGGAGACCGAGCTGGCCGAGCGCATCGAGCTCCTGAGCAATGCCGAGGCTCTGCGCGCGGCCACCCAGCTCGCGCACGAGGCGCTGTCGAGCGACTCCGACGATCCGATGAGCCGCGACGCCGGCAGCCTCGTCGACGAGGCGGTGCGCGAGGTCGAGCGCGTGGCGGATCACGACCGGCGGCTCGCCGAGGTGCTCGACACGCTCAGGAGCGTCAGCTTCCAGGTGGCCGACGCGGCGCGGGAGCTGGCCGCGTATGCGGCGGACCTCGACCAGGAGGGCCCCGGCGAGCTCGCGGCCGCCAATGAGCGGCTCGCGGCGCTCACCGCGCTCTTCCGCGTCTACGGCGCCGACTCGGCGGCCGTGGTCGGCTACGCCGCCGGCGCGGCGCGGCGGCTCACCGAGCTGGAGGGCGACGACGAGCTCATCGACGAGCTGGCTGCGCGCCTCGAAGCCGCGAGCGATCGCGAGCGGCGGACGGCGGCGCGGCTGAGCGAGCTGCGGTCCGCGGCCGCGGCCCGGCTCTCGGAGCTCGTCACGGTCGAGCTCCGCCAGCTCGCCCTGCCCGATGCGAGCTTCCTCGTCCGGGTGAGCCCGCTGGACGCGCTCGGCGCCTCCGGCGGCGACGAGGTGCAGCTGCTGCTGAGCCCCCACCCGGGCGCCGAGCCGCGCCCGATCGCGAAGACCGCCTCGGGCGGCGAGCTCTCGCGGGTGATGCTGGCGCTCGAAGTGGTGCTC
Organism: Leucobacter massiliensis; assembly: GCF_002982315.1. Lineage (GTDB taxonomy): Bacteria > Actinomycetota > Actinomycetes > Actinomycetales > Microbacteriaceae > Leucobacter > Leucobacter massiliensis. Next base: position 136,070 of record NZ_MWZD01000018.1, read on the forward strand.
GCCGGCGTGGATCCAGTGCCGACCTTCGTCTTCGATGAGGTCGATGCGGGCGTGGGCGGTGCGGCGGCGATCGAGATCGGGCGGCGGCTGGCCCGGCTGGCCCGCAGCTCGCAGGTCATCGTGGTGACCCACCTCGCCCAGGTCGCCGCCTTCGCGAACAATCACCTGCAGGTGGTGAAGGACTCCGCGGGCGGCTTCACCGAGAGCAGCTGCCGGCGGCTCGACGGGGAGGCGCGGCTGGCCGAGATGGCGCGCCTGCTCTCCGGGCTCAGCGATTCGGGGAGCGCGCTCGAACACGCCGCCGAACTGCTCGCGCTCCGGGAGGCGTGAACGTCGTCGGCGGGTGCTACGCTCGCGGGCATGGCGAAACTCTTCGGGCGTACCAAGTGGCGAGGTGAGAAGCCCGACCTCACCGACAGCGCCGCGGCGAAGGCCGCCTACATCGACAACCACCCCGACGTCGTGCACCTCGACATCGAGCAGCTCGACGCCGACACCCGCGAGATGTACCGGGATGCGCGCGAGGCGGCCCTCGACGCGCGTGAGGAGCGGGCGCGCGTCCGGCCGCGCGAGTACGTGGTGCGCGCGCCGTTCCAGCTCGGCTTCACGGTGACGCTCGGCGTGCTCGTGGCGCTGCTCTTCGGCGGCATGGTCGAGCAGCTCAGCACGATCATCATGTACGTCGCGGCGGCGCTCTTCGTGGCGCTCGGCCTCGACCCGGTGGTGCGCTGGCTGGAGCGCAAGGGCCTGAAGCGCGGCTTCGGGATCGCGATCGTCTTCGGCGGCTTCGTGCTCGTGATCGCCGGCCTGCTCGCGATCATCATCCCGATGATCGCGAATCAGATCTCCCAGCTCGTGCGGAGCGCGCCCTCGCTGTACCGCGACATCACGCGGCAGCAGTGGTTCCTCGACGTGGACGAGCGCTTCGGCCGCTTCGTCGACTTCGACGGCCTGCTGAAGATGGGGCAGGATTTCGTCGGCAACCCGGAGAACTGGGCGCAGTTCGCCGGCGGCGTCTGGCAGGCGGGCATCGGGATCGCGAACGGTCTCACGGCGGCGCTGATCGTGCTGATCCTCACGCTCTACTTCCTCGCATCGCTGCGCACCATCAAGCGCGCCTTCTACTCGCTGGTGCCGCGCTCCGGCCGCGCGAAGGTGATGGACATCACCGAGCAGGTCACCAAGTCGGTCGGCGGCTACATCAGCGGCATGGTGGTGCTCGCCTTCATCAACTCGGTGCTGGGCTTCATCATGATGACCTTCGCGGGGGTGCCGTTCGCCGGCCTGGTCGCGGTCGGCGTCTTCCTGCTGGCGCTGATCCCGCTGATCGGCTCGGTGGCCGCGACGGTGCTCGTGACCGTCGTCGCCCTCTTCGACTCGCCCACCACGGCGATCATCGCGGCGATCTACTACCTGATCTACATGCAGATCGAGTCGTATCTGCTCACGCCGCGCGTCATGAACCGCGTGGTGTCGGTGCCGGGAGCGCTCGTGGTGATCGGCGCGCTCGCCGGCGGCACGCTGCTCGGCCTACTCGGGGCGCTGATCTCGATCCCGGTGACGGCGATGGTGCTGATGATCATCAAGCAGGTGTGGGTGCCCAGGCAGGAGCTGCGCTGATGAGGCCGACGCGGCCCGCCCCGCACCCCCGAACGCACGGCGAGCAGCGGGCTCGGGTGCCGCTGCCGAACTCCAAGTGATAGGATCGAAGCCCGTGGGAACAGAGCAGAGCGCGGACCAGACCGGCATCACCAAGCACATCTTCGTGACCGGGGGCGTCGTCTCCTCCCTGGGCAAGGGGCTCACCGCTGCGAGCCTGGGCAATCTGCTCACGGCGCGCGGTCTGCGGGTCGTCATGCAGAAGCTGGATCCCTACCTCAACGTGGATCCCGGCACGATGAATCCGTTCCAGCACGGCGAGGTCTTCGTCACCGACGACGGTGCGGAGACGGACCTCGACATCGGCCACTACGAGCGGTTCCTCGGCATCGAACTGTCGCAGGCCGCGAACGTGACCACCGGGCAGATCTACTCGCGCGTGATCCAGCGCGAGCGCCGCGGCGAGTACCTCGGCGACACGGTGCAGGTGATCCCGCACATCACGAACGAGATCAAGCGCCGCATGCGCCTGCAGGCCGAGGAGGATCCGCGTCCCGACGTGATCATCACCGAGGTGGGCGGCACCGTCGGCGACATCGAGTCGCAGCCGTTCCTCGAGTCCGCCCGCCAGGTGCGGCATGAGCTGGGCCGCAACAACGTGTTCTTCGTGCACGTCTCGCTCGTGCCCTTCATGGGCGCCTCGGGCGAGCAGAAGACGAAGCCCACCCAGCACTCGGTCGCCGCGCTGCGCTCGATCGGCATCCAGCCCGACGCGCTGGTGCTCCGCAGCGACCGTCCCGTCACCGAGGACAATCTGCGCAAGATCGCGCTCATGTGCGACGTCGACGAGAGCGCGGTGGTGAACGCGGTCGACGTGCCCAGCATCTACGACCTGCCGCGGCTGCTCAACGACCAGGGCCTCGACCGCATCATCGTCGAGAACCTCGGCCTCGCGGAGCGCGCGCACGAGGTGGACTGGACGGGCTGGCAGCCGGTGCTCGACGCCGTGCACCACCCGAAGGGCGAGGTCACGATCGCGCTCGTCGGCAAGTACATCGATCTGCCGGACGCCTACCTCTCCGTGACCGAGGCGCTCCGCGCCGGCGGGTTCGCGCACTCCACGAAGGTGAACATCAAGTGGGTGCCCTCCGACGACTGCCAGACCCCCGAGGGGGCGCTCGAAGCCCTCGGCGACGTCAACGCCATCTGCGTGCCCGGCGGCTTCGGCATCCGCGGCATCGAGGGCAAGCTGGGCGCGCTGCGCTTCGCCCGTGAGAACGGCATCCCCACGCTCGGGCTCTGCCTGGGCCTGCAGTGCATGGTCATCGAGTACGCGCGCAACGTCGCCGGGCTCGACGGCGCCTCCTCCACCGAGTTCGATCCCGAGACGCCGGTCCCCGTGATCGCGACGATGGCGGAGCAGGTCGACATCATCGACGGCGGCGACCTGGGCGGCACCATGCGCCTCGGTCTCTACGAGGCGGCCCTCGCGGAGGGCTCGCTCGCGGCCTCGCTCTACGGCGCCCCCGTGGCGAGCGAGCGGCACCGCCACCGCTACGAGGTCAACAACCGCTACCGCGAGCAGATCGCCGAGGCCGGGCTGTCCTTCTCGGGCACGAGCCCCGACGGCACGCTCGTCGAGTACGTGGAGCTCCCCACCTCGGTCCACCCCTTCTACATCGCCACGCAGGCGCACCCCGAGCTGCGCTCGCGCCCCGGCAAGCCCCACCCGCTCTTCGCGGGACTCGTGGACGCCGCGATCGACCGCCGCGAGGCCACCCGGCTCTTCGAGGTGGACGAAGCGGTGGAGGCGGGCGCCGAGGGCGCCGAGTAGGCCGCGCCATGGCTGAGCGGTCGGCGCGAGACGCGGGCGCGGGCGTGCCCGGGGCCGGGGCCGCGCCCGAGGCCGAGGCCGAGGCCGCGCCCGAGGCCGTGCCGCTCGCCGACGAGCTCGCGGAGGTGCGGGTGCTGGAGAGCGAGCTGCTCGTGCGCGGGCGGGTGTGGGATGTGCGCCGCGACCGCTTCGAGTTCGGCGGCGAGGAGCTCGTGCGCGACTACCTCGACCACACGGGCGCCGTCGCCGTGCTCGCGCTCGACGCCGAGGAGCGCGTGCTGCTCATCCGCCAGTACCGCCACCCCATCGCGCACCGCGACTGGGAGATCCCGGCCGGCCTCATGGACGCGCCCGGCGAGCCGGGCCTGGCCGCCGCGCAGCGGGAGCTCGCCGAGGAGGCGGATCTGCGCGCGGAGCGCTGGGATCTGCTGCTCGAGCTGTTCCTGTCGCCCGGCGGGACGAGCGAGGCGATGCGGATCTTCCTGGCGCGTGAGCTGCATCCGGTCGCGCACGACTACGTGCGGGGCGAGGAGGAGGCGGAGCTGGTGCCGCGCTGGGTCCCGCTGAGCGAGGCGGTCGAGGCCGTGCTCGCCGGCCGGGTGCAGAACGCCGTCACGGCGAGCGCGGTGCTCGCGGCCTGGACGGCGCGCGGTCGCGGCTGGGACACGCTGCGCGATCCCGAGCTGCCGTGGACCGCCCGCGAGGCGGCGCGGGGGGAGCGCTCGCGCTGATGGCGCTCAGCCCGGAGGCGGGGATGGAGCGCTATCTGCGCCACGTCGCCCTGGAGCGGGGGCTGGCGGCGAACAGCCTGGCGGCCTACCGCCGCGACCTGAGCGCCTACGCCGAGTGGCTCGCGGGGCGCGGGATCGCGGATCTCGGCGCCGTCGCACCCGAGGCGCTCTCGGAGTACGTGGCCTGGCTCGGCCGCCCGGACGAGGAGGGCAATCCTCGCCTCGCCCCGGCCTCGATCTCGCGGCGGCTGTCGACCGTGCGCGGCATGCACCGCTTCCTCTTCGAGGAGGGACTGCTCGCGGAGCACGCGGGCAGCGGGGCGCGCACCCCGAAGCGGGCGCAGCGGCTGCCGAAGGCGCTCGCCGTGGAGGAGGTCGAGGCGCTGCTGGCCGCGGCGGGCGGCGGGGCGGGTGGGGGGGACCCGTCTCTTATACACCTCCGACGCCGCCGACGATATGCAGTGGGGAGAGCTCGGGTGGGCGCCTGGGGGAGGGCGGGCTGCTGCAGCTCACGGGCAAGGGATCGAAGCAGCGGATCGTGCCCTACGGCGGATTCGCGGGCCGGGCGCTCGCCGCCTACCTGGTGCGTGCGCGTCCCCAGATGGTGGAGCGCGGCCGCGGGACTCCCGCGCTCTTCGTGGGCCCGCGCGGGGCGCGGCTGTCGCGGCAGAGCGCGTGGCTCGTGATCCGCGCCGCGGCCGAACGGGCCGGGATCGCGGCGGAGGTGTCGCCGCACACGCTGCGGCACTCCTTCGCCACGCACCTGCTCGCGGGCGGGGCGGATGTGCGCACCGTGCAGGAGCTGCTCGGCCACGCCTCGGTGACCACGACCCAGATCTACACGCACGTCACCGCGGACACCCTCCGCGAGCACTACCTCCTCGCCCACCCCCGCGCCCGCTAGCGGCCCCGCGCGCCCGGGCGGGGGTCGGATCGCTGATATGGTTTCGTGGTCCAGTTCCCCGATCCGAAAGGAAGTCCGTGTCCGCTCCCGCCTCCCGCCTGCTCCTCGCCCCCGCGCTCGCCGCCGCTGCCGCTCTGGCCCTGTCGGGCTGCTCGATGCTGAACGGGCTCACCGGCGGGTCCGCTCCCGAGCGCGACGCGGAGAGCGGGGAGGTCGTCGAGCGCAATGACGCGGCCGACGTGTTCGAGATCAAGCCGGGCGACTGCCTGCTCACCGAGGAGGGCTCCTTCGAGACCGCCTCCGTGCCGGTCGTCCCCTGCGACGAGCCGCACGACGACGAGGTCTACCACGCCTTCGAGCTGCCCGACGGCGAGTTCCCGGGTGAGGCCGCGATCCAGGAGCGCTTCGCGGAGGTCTGCCCGGCCGAGTTCGAGTCCTTCGCGGGCATCGCCTACGCCGACTCGGCGCTGGAGATCTGGCCCTTCACCCCGACCGAGGGATCCTGGGCGGCGGGCGACCGCGAGGTGCTCTGCGTCGTCTACGATCCCGCCGCCCAGACCACCGGATCGCTGCGAGGCGCCGCGCGCTGAGCCGCCTCGCCCTCTCCGCGACCGCGGGCCGCCGTGCGCGATAGGATGGGGCGTTAGCGAGCGAGAGGAGTGTCGGGCATGGCGAAGCAGGAGGTCGAGCTGGGTCCCACCGGCCGTCCCGAGCGCGTCATCCCCGCGCCGCAGAAGCTCGACCGGCACGGTCCGGCGCGCATCGTCGCGATGTGCAATCAGAAGGGCGGCGTCGGCAAGACGACCAGTACCATCAACCTCGCCGCCGCGCTCGCCCGCTACGGGCGCCGGGTGCTCGCCGTCGACTTCGACCCGCAGGGCGCGCTCTCGGCCGGCCTCGGCGTGCCCGCGCACGACGTGCCCACCATCTACGACCTGATGCTCGGCAAGGTGAAGGATCCCCGCGAGGCCGTGCAGACCACGGCGACGCCCGGGCTCGACGTCATCCCCGCGAACATCGACCTCTCCGCCGCCGAGGTGCACCTCGTCACCGAGGTGGCGCGCGAGCAGATCCTCGCCGGGGTGCTGCGCAAGCTCGCGAACGACTACGATGTGATCCTCATCGACTGCCAGCCCTCGCTCGGCCTGCTCACCGTGAACGCGCTCACCGCGAGTCACGGCGTGCTGATCCCGCTCGCCTGCGAGTACTTCGCGCTGCGCGGCGTCGCGCTGCTGGTCGAGACGGTCGACAAGGTGCGAGATCGCCTCAACCCCGCCCTCGAACTCGATGGCATCCTCGCCACCATGTACGACGCGCGCACCCTGCACGCGCGGGAGGTGCTGGAGCGCGTCGTCGACACCTTCGGCGACAAGGTCTTCGACACCGTGATCGGCCGCACCGTCAAGCTCCCCGACGCGCAGATCGCCGCCAAGCCGATCCTCGACTACGCGCCCTCCAACGCGGCCTCGGAGGCCTATCTGAAGCTCGCGCGCGAACTGGTGCAGCGGGGCGTCGTCGCCTGAGGCCGCAGATGGACGCGCTCGACACGGATCACGGGCCGGGCGCGGGGACGCCGGGCGGATCCGTCGCGCCGCCGGGATCCCCGGCGGGCGAGGAGGCGGAGGGATCCGCGTTCCGGGTCACGCTCGAAGTCTTCGACGGCCCCTTCGACCTGCTGCTGAACCTCATCGGCAAGCACGAGCTCGACATCACCGAGGTGTCGCTGAGCCTCGTCACGGACGAGTTCATCGCGTACCTCGCCTCACTGGAGGGGCAGGGGCTCGTGGAGCTCGACCGCGCCTCGGAGTTCCTGGTCGTGGCGGCCACGCTGCTCGATCTGAAGATCGCGAGCCTGCTGCCGCAGGGCGAGGCCGTGGACGCCGAGGACATCGCGCTGCTCGAAGCGCGCGATCTGCTCTTCGCCCGCCTGCTGCAGTATCGCGCCTTCAAGCAGGCGAGCGCCTGGTTCCGGGAGCGGCTCGCCGCGGAGGATGCGCGGCACGCGCGCCAGGTGCCGCTCGATGCCAAATACCGGGAGCGCACGCCCGAGCTCGCCTGGCACCTCTCCGTCGCGGACTTCGCCGCCATCGCCGCCCTCGCCTTCGCCCCGCGCGAGATCCCGACCGTGGGCCTCGACCACCTGCACGCCCCGCTCGTCTCGATTCGCGAGCAGGCGGCGGTGGTCGTGTCGCTGCTGCGCACGGGCGGCGCGCACAGTTTCCGGGAGCTCATCGCGGGCGTCGCGGAGCGGGGCGTGATCGTGGCGCGCTTCCTCGCGATCCTGGAGCTCTACCGGCGCTCGGCCGTGAGCTTCGAGCAGGCGGAGCCGCTCGGCGAGCTCCGCGTGCAGTGGACGGGCGAGCAGTGGTCGGATGAGGAACTGTCGACGCTAGGAAGTGACTATGACTGAGGACGTGGAGCTCGGCCCGGGTGCTGGGGCCGGCGCCGAGGCACCCGCGACGGGGGAGCCCGAGACGGAGCTGAGCCGGGCCCGCGCCCGGCACAGCCTGCAGCAGCAGCTCGAAGCCCTGCTCATCGTCGCCGACGAGCCGCTGAGCGCCGTCGCGCTCGCCACCGCGACCGACCGGCCCGTGCGCGAGGTGCGCGCGGCGCTCGCTCGGCTCGTCGCCGACTTCAACGGCGAGGGCGGGGGCGGCAGCGGGAGCGCGGGCGAGAGCGCGGCCGCAGCCCCCGAGCCCCGCGGCTTCGAGCTGCGCGAGGTGGCGGGCGGCTACCGCTTCTACGTGCGCGAGAGCCTCGACCCGGTGGTCGCCGACTTCGTGCAGCAGCAGACCCCGGCGAAGCTCTCGCAGGCGGCCCTGGAGACGCTTGCCGTCATCGCCTACCGGCAGCCGATCTCGCGCGGCGCGATCGCCTCGATCCGCGCCGTGAACGTCGACTCGGTGGTGCGCACCCTGCTCGCCCGCGGTCTCATCACCGAGGTCGGCCAGGATCCCGAGACCACGGCGACGCTCTACGGCACCACGGAGGCGCTGCTCGGGCACCTCGGCATCGGCGACATCTCCGAGCTGCCGCCCATCGCCCCGCTGCTCGACGACCCCAGCGAAGGGTTCGACGAGTGAGCGGCGGCGGTGTCGGCGGCGTCGGCGATGTCAGAGGCACCCGGCATACTGGGCGCAGGAGCGTTCGGATCGAGAATGGAGGAGCGGCGTGAGCGGCGACGGTTTCGGCGGCACCTTCGAGGTCGACGGCGAGCGGATCGAGGTCGATCTTGCCGAGTTCGGCTGGGAGGGGCGCGGGCGCGCGGGCGGCGATGCCGCGGCCGAAGCGGGAGCGGCCGAGGACGACGGCCGGGTGCGGCTGCAGAAGGCGCTCGCGCACGCGGGGGTCGCGTCCCGGCGCGCGTGCGAGTCGCTGATCACGGGCGGGCGGGTGACGGTGAACGGCCGCGTGCAGCGCGAGCTGGGATCCCGCATCGACCCGGATCGCGACGAGGTGCGCGTGGACGGCGTGATCGTGCAGCTGGACGTGTCCAAGCGCTACTTCGTGCTCAACAAGCCGCGCGGCGTGGTGTCGACCATGAGCGACGAGAACGGCCGCCCCGATCTGCGCGAGTTCACCGAGCAGGTGGAGGAGCGCCTCTACAACGTCGGCCGCCTCGACACCGACACGAGCGGCCTGCTCATCCTCACCAACGACGGCGAGCTCGCCCACAAGCTGGCCCACCCGAGCTTCGGCGTGAGCAAGACCTACGTCGCGAAGGTGCGCGGGCGGGTGACGCCCGCGGTGATCCAGCGGCTGAGGGACGGGGTCGAGCTGAGCGACGGCCCCATCCGCGCCGACCGGGCCAAGCTGCTGCCGGGCGGCTCCGGCAGCGCGCACTCGCTCGTGGAGCTGAGCCTGCACTCGGGGCGCAACCGCATCGTGCGGCGGATGCTCGCGGAGGTCGGTCACCCCGTCGAGGAGCTCGTGCGGCGGCAGTTCGGGCCGCTGCACCTGGGCACGCTGCGCAGCGGCGAGATGCGCGAGCTGTCGGCTGCCGAGCGCGGCGCGCTGCTCTCGGCCGCGGAGGACGGCGGGCGCCACGGAGAGGTGACGGCCGGCCGGCCGGGCGACGGCAAGGGCGCCCGCGGCATGCGCGGGGTGGCCGCGAGGGGCAATCCCCACGGCCGCGGCGGCCCGCAGGACGGGAACGGGGCGTCCGCGCCCCGGAGCGAGCGACGGAAGCGGAACGGACGATGAGCGATCTGAAGGTCACGATCCCGGGGGTCGCGCGCAGCGACGAGGGCGGCGCGGGCGTGCTCGCCGCGCGCACGCGCGGATCGGTGCACGTGATCGGCTCGGGCCTGCTCGGTGCGAGCGTGGGGCTGGGCCTGCGCGCGCGGGGCGTCGAGGTGACGCTCGAAGACCTGTCGCCGACGACGGTGGCGCTCGCCGCCGACTATGGGGCGGGCCGCCTGCGCGGTGCGGACGATCCGGAGCCGGCCCTGGTGGTGGTGGCGACGCCGCCCGATGTGACCGCCGATGTGATCGAGCGCGCGCTCGCCGCCTACCCCTCCGCCGTCGTCACCGACGTCGCGAGCGTGAAGCTGGCCCCCTACCTCGAACTGCGGCGGCGCGGCGTCGACCTCACCCACTACGTGGGCTCGCACCCGATGGCGGGCCGCGAGCGCGGCGGCGCCTTCATGGCGCGCGCCGACCTGTTCACGGCGCGGCCGTGGATCATCTGCCGCGACGAGGCCACGCCCGCCGAGGCGCTCGCGCTCGTGGAGGCCGTGGCGCTCGACCTCGGCGGGGTGCTGCTCGAGATGACGCCGGAGGAGCACGACCGCTCGGTGGGGCTCGTCTCCCACCTGCCGCAGGTGGTGTCGAGCCTGCTCGCGGCGCGGCTCGTGCCCGCGGCGGAGCAGGCGATCGAGCTCGCCGGCGGGGGGCTGCGCGACACGACGCGGATCGCGGCCAGCGATCCGGAGCTGTGGGTGCAGATCCTCGGCGCGAATCGCGAGCCGGTGGTCGAGCTGCTCGACGCCTTCGCCGCGGACCTCGGGGCCTTCGCCGAGGCGCTGCGCGATCCTGCGCGTCCGGGCGCGAAGCGGCGGATCGCGGATCTGCTCGCCGCGGGCAACCGGGGCGTTTCGCGCATCCCGGGCAAGCACGGCTCCTCCGAGCGCTTCGCGACGATCACGGTCTTCGTGGACGACCGGCCGGGCGAGCTGGCCCGCCTGCTCACCGAACTCGGAGAACTGGGCATTAACATGGAAGACTTGCGCCTCGAGCACTCGCCGGGCGCGCAGATCGGTTTCGCGGAGATCGCGGTGCTGCCCGAGGTGGCGGAGCGCGCGGTCGCCGATCTCGTCGAACGGGGATGGAGGACGTTGTGAGCGAAGCACTGGACGGTGCGGTCGGAGCCATGGGCGCACCCGCGCCCGCCTCGCTCGCCGATCCGGTTCTTGTCGCGATCGACGGCCCGGCCGGCAGCGGCAAGTCGAGCGTGTCGCGGGCCGCCGCGGCCCGGCTCGGCTTCGGGATCCTCGACACGGGAGCCGCCTACCGCGCGCTCGCGTGGGCGGCGCTGCAGACGGGCGCGGACCTCGACGACGAGGCGTCGATGCTGGCGCTGCTCGACGCGTGGCACTACTCGATCACGCTCCTCGGCGCGCAGCGCGTGGAGGTGGAACTGGGCGGCGCCCCCGCCCGGCACGACGTGACGGCGGCGATCCGCGAGCACGCGGTGAGCGGGCAGGTCAGCCGCGTGTCGAAGCACCCGGAGGTGCGGGAGCGGCTGAACGCGATGTTCCGGCGGATCGTCGCCGAGTCCGGCCTGCCCGGCGTGGTCATCGAGGGCCGCGACATCACCACGGTGGTCGCGCCGAACGCGCCCGTGCGCATCCTCATGACCGCCTCGCCCGAGGTGCGGGCGCAGCGGCGCGCCGGCGAGCTGGCGGGGATGTCGCAGGAGCAGGTGCTCGCGGACATCGCCGCGCGCGACGCGAAGGACGCGCAGGTGGTCGACTTCATGCACCCCGCCCCCGGGGTGCGGCTCGTGGACACGAGCGATCTGGATTTCGAGCAGTCGGTGGAGGCTGTGGTGGGCATCGTCAGGGAAGTGAGCACACGATGAGCAGCGACAACACCGAGCCCGAGGTCTTCGACGTCTCGGCCGTGCCCGAGGACGAGGTGATCGCGGGCGAGGGCTACGCCGAGGACGGCGCGGACGGCCCCGTCTTCTCCGAGGGCGAGGCAGTGACCGACGAGGAGCGCCTGCGCGCCATGCGCTCGAACCTCGACGGCTTCGAGCTGGAGGACGACGACCTCGCGATCATCGGCGAGGACGGCGAGTTCCTGGGCTTCCGCGAGCAGCTGGCGGAGGCCCTGCCGGTCGTCGCGATCGTGGGCCGCCCCAATGTGGGCAAGTCGGCGCTCGTGAACCGCATCCTGGGGCGTCGCGAGGCCGTCGTGGAGGACGTGCCGGGGGTGACGCGCGACCGCGTCAGCTACTCGGCCGAGTGGGGCGGCACCCGCTTCAGCCTCGTCGACACGGGCGGCTGGGAGCCGGACGCGAAGGGCATCGACGCCTCGGTCGCCCTGCAGGCGGAGGTCGCGATCGAGCTGTGCGACGTGGTGATGTTCGTCGTCGACTCCCGCGTGGGGCCGACCGCCACGGACGAGCGGGTGGTGCAGCTGCTGCGCCGCACCAACAAGCCGGTGTTCCTGGTGGCGAACAAGGTGGACGACGCGGTGCTGGAGCCGGAGGCGGCGCAGCTGTGGTCGCTGGGCCTCGGCGAGCCGCACGCGGTGTCGGCGCTGCACGGCCGCGGGGTCGCGGATCTGCTCGACCAGGTGGTCGCGGCGCTGCCCGAGGAGTCCGCGGTGGCGCAGCCGAAGCTCGCCGGTCCGCGCCGCGTCGCCCTGCTGGGCCGGCCGAACGTCGGCAAGTCGAGCCTGCTGAACAAGGCCGCGGGCGAGGAGCGCGCGGTGGTCAGCGACGTCGCGGGCACCACGCGCGACCCGGTGGACGAGCAGGTGGAGATCGCGGGGCGCGTGTGGACCTTCGTGGACACGGCGGGCATCCGCCGTCGCGTGCACCTGCAGAAGGGCGCCGACTTCTACGCCTCGCTGCGCACCGCGGCCGCGCTGGAGAAGGCGGAGGTCGCGGTCGTGCTGATCGACGTGACACAGGAGATCAGCGACCAGGATCTGCGCATCATCGACCTGGTGCTGGAGTCGGGCCGCGCGCTCGTGCTGGCCTTCAACAAGTGGGATCTGCTCGACGAGGATCGCCGCCGCTACCTGGAGCGGGAGATCGAGCAGGATCTCAAGCACGTGGACTGGGCGCCGCGCGTGAACATCTCGGCGCGCACGGGCCGCCACCTGGAGAAGCTGGTGCCCGCGCTGGAGACCGCGCTGGAGTCGTGGGATACGCGCATCCCGACGGCGAAGTTCAATGCCTTCGTCGCGGAGCTCGTGCAGGAGCACCCGCACCCGCTGCGCGGCGGCAAGCAGCCGCGCATCCTGTTCGGCACGCAGGTGCAGAACCGGCCGCCGACCTTCGTGCTCTTCACCTCCGGCTTCCTCGACCCGGGCTACCGCCGCTTCATCCAGCGGCGCCTCCGCGAGCGCTACGGCTTCGAGGGCACCCCCATCCAGCTCAACATGCGCATCCGTGAGCGGAGGGCGCGGCGCTAGCCGAGCCCGACGCTCCAAAACAGCCATTTCTGGCTGTTTTGAGGATGCGGTGCACGTCTCGCTTGCAGGAGAACGCGGAGCGTTCTCGCGCGAGGCGTGGTGCGGCCACCGCCGCAGCTCTGGGCTGCGCTGAGCATCGCGAAGCGATTGCCGCTGTGAGCGCGGAAGGTGAGTGCCAAGCCGGCCATCGCCCTTGAACCGCGTGCGCCGGGAGGGGGGCGGGCTTAGCTGGGTGGCTGGCGCAGGATCTTTTCGAGGGGGCGGCCCTTGGCGAGTTCGTCGATGAGCTTGTCGAGGTAGCGGATCTCGCGCATCAGCGGGTCCTCGATCTCCTCGATGCGGACGCCGCAGATGACGCCCGTAATGCGCGAGCGGGCCTCGTTGAGCTTCGGAGCCTCGCCGAAGAAGCGCTTCAGATCGGTCGGGTTGCCCGGCCGCGTCAGCTCCTCGAGCTGCGCCTGCGTGTAGCCGGTCAGCCAGCGGATGATCTCGTCGACCTCGTCCCCGCTGCGCCCCTTGCGCTCCGCCTTCGCGGTGTAGTTCGGGTACAGCTCGGAGAAGGCCAGCTTGAAGACGCGGTGCCCTGCCATGCGACCAGTGTAGGCGGGGCCGCCGGAAACGGCACCGCCCGCCCACGGCGGCGCGGGGAGCGCGGGCGCCCGCGCTCCCCGCGCCGCCGTGGGCGGGGGATGGAGCGCTATCTGCGCCACGTCGCCCTGGAGCGGGGGCTGGCGGCGAACAGCCCGGCGGCCTACCGCCGCGACCTGAGCGCCTACGCCGAGTGGCTCGCGGGGCGCGGGATCGCGGATCTCGGCGCCGTCGCACCCGAGGCGCTCTCGGAGTACGTGGCCTGGCTCGGCCGCCCGGACGAGGAGGGCAATCCTCGCCTCGCCCCGGCCTCGATCTCGCGGCGGCTGTCGACCGTGCGCGGCATGCACCGCTTCCTCTTCGAGGAGGGACTGCTCGCGGAGCACGCGGGCAGNGCTCGCGCTGATGGCGCTCAGCCCGGAGGCGGGGATGGAGCGCTATCTGCGCCACGTCGCCCTGGAGCGGGGGCTGGCGGCGAACAGCCTGGCGGCCTACCGCCGCGACCTGAGCGCCTACGCCGAGTGGCTCGCGGGGCGCGGGATCGCGGATCTCGGCGCCGTCGCACCCGAGGCGCTCTCGGAGTACGTGGCCTGGCTCGGCCGCCCGGACGAGGAGGGCAATCCTCGCCTCGCCCCGGCCTCGATCTCGCGGCGGCTGTCGACCGTGCGCGGCATGCACCGCTTCCTCTTCGAGGAGGGACTGCTCGCGGAGCACGCGGGCAGCGGGGCGCGCACCCCGAAGCGGGCGCAGCGGCTGCCGAAGGCGCTCGCCGTGGAGGAGGTCGAGGCGCTGCTGGCCGCGGCGGGCGGCGGGGGGGGGGGGGGGGACCCGTCTCTTATACACCTCCGACGCCGCCGACGATATGCAGTGGGGAGAGCTCGGGTGGGCGCCGGATCTTCGGGCGGAGTGCGTCTGCCTGAGGGATGTTCGTGCTTGGTGCTCGGTGAAACAGGGAGTCGGTCTTGATGCGTGATGCGCTGCCCGGTGCAGGGTTCATGAATGTGGGGGGCGGTCTCGCTGATCGCCTCTCCGCGGGGCTGCGCCGCGCGAGGCGGCGTGGCCGCCGCGGCGGGGTGCTCGGGAGGGCGGGCCTCGGGGCGCTGACGGTTCTGGCCGTCGTGGCCGGAGGGTTCACCCCGGTCACGCCGGCGTTCGCGGCTTCGACGCCGACGGCGCTGTCGGCGACGGTCGATACGGACGGCACGGCCCCGTTCGACGCCCTGGACGCGGACAATCACAACGGCGTCGTCCGTACGAACGACAGTGTCGTGTACGAGGTGTCGGTGACGCCGTCTCCGGCGGATGTTGCAGCGGGGACGGTGACCTTCACCGCGACCGCCCCGGCCGGGGTGACGTGGGATCCGGTGTCGGTCCCGGCTTCGCCTGCCGGGTCGAGCATCAACGGGCAGCTGCTGACGGTGGTGCTGGCTGCGCCCTCGACGTCTCCGGTGCTGTTCTCCGTGAAGGCCGTATTCTCCGGGCTCGCGAACAATACCGTCGTGGGCATCCCCTTCACCTCCGGGGCGCAGACCTCCACCCCGCAGGTGAAGATCGCCGCCGCACCTAGAGCCAGCCTCGGAGGGCAGTTCAATTCTCTCAAGACTGTTGCCGCAGCTTCTTCTCCGCTTGGAGTTGATAGCTACATGATTTCTTTGCGCTACTACCTGTACAATACCGTGGATGCTCTGACGGGATTGAAGGGGATTGAGCCACTCAAATCCCCCGTGTCCTTCACGGTTTCTGCGCCTTTTCCGTCGGCTGTCGCTTATCGGGCAGTGATCGGCGCGGAGAGTTCAGCGTGGCCTTCGACCGGTCCAGGAACAGGACCAGATCAGATATCGCAGAACGGGACATGGGCTGCTTCTCCTACGATGACGCCAGGGTCGCCGGTGACCATTTCAGTGTCCGGGGCAGACACCTCCGGCGTCCATTACCCAGTCCAAGGCACGGACGGGACGCTCCTCGACTCCAACAAGGCGATATGGTCCATCGGCCGGATCGAATGGTACATCCCGGTGGGCGCGCTTTCAGTGGGACCTAACCTTTGGAAGACCCAGGTGACCGCGTTCGATCCGGACGGGATTTCTGGTCAATCTAACTTCGGTGACGGTTTCGCGCCCGGCTTTGCGCCAGAGGCACCGTCCGACAGTACAAACACCTTGTCTGGAACAATAACGAAGTCAGAGAACAATCGCATTCTGAATGGATGGAGCGGTTTTCGAGGCTCGAGAGGACCTGCGCTCAATCAATCGAATAGTGCCTATCCGGGTGACGTTTTCTCTACTGCCCACACACTTTCCCTTGCTGCCCCTGCCGATCCACAAACGAATACCACGGTGTGCTATTTGATCACCGACATGGCCGTGTTGGCTGGAAAGCTGACCGGAGCGAATGGTGGCGCTTTGGACCCAAAGTGGCACGTGGAGTATTCCGCCGCGAATAGTGACCCGAATTGCGGACACGTTGGGGACGGAGCCTCTGGCTGGTTCGAAGATCCCACGGACGTCCCCGGCGGGATGATTGAGGTCGTTGCCGTTCGGGCAACCTATCAAGATCCCATCGGCATAGGTACGGACCAGGTGCGAACCGACCTTCCATTGAGCTTCAGTGAGGAGGGCGCTGCTCACGCGGGAGAGTTGGTGCGGGTGTCCTCGTTCCGCGTCCATTCGGATCAGTCGCCGCTCACGAACCCGGTCAACAGGAGTGTTGTCGTCCTGGGTGCTCGTGTGGAAAATGCGGTTGCCTGGGACCTAGATGTAACGGAAGATTTGGGCGGTGTTCGTACCGTGACGGTGACGCCCTCGATCACGCATGTTGATGCGGGTAACGTGACGCAGACGGTGCTGCTGCCGAAGGGTGTGGTGTTTCAGACGGGTTCTGCGTTGTGGGGTGGCGAGTCGATTACGCCGGATTCTGCGGTGACGGATCCGTCGACGGGGGTGACGACGCTGGTGTTCGCTCTGGGTGATGTGCCGGTGTCGAGCACGAAGGTGCTGACCTTGCGGACGACCCTGGATCCTGCGCTCGCCTTCCCCGCGACGCCGACGGTAACGGCGATGATCGCATCCCCGGACGATGTGCGCGACCCTACGACGGGTGATGGCCGGACGGCAACGGATGTGCTGAATGTGAATGCGCCGAAGACGGTGGTGGTGACGAAGTCGGGTCCGGCGGTGACGGCGGCGGGTGATCCGTTCACGTATACGGTGTCGTGGTCGAACCGGACGGGGAATTCGTTGGGGGCCGGCTGGTTCGTGGATGTGCTGCCGTTCGTGGGTGACGGTCGCGGCACCTCGGGGTTGTCGGGGTTGACGGTGCAGGGTTTTGAGATCGTGCAGGATTCCTCGGATGCGGTGGTGCAGTACACGACGGCGGCGTCGGCGACGGTGAAAGCGCAGATCGCGGCGGATCCCTCGGGTGAGACGGGGATTTCGTGGACGACGGGGAGCCCGGCGGGTGTGTCGGGAGTGACGGCGATTCGCTTCGCGGTCCCGGACCCCTTCGAGAACGCGGAGCTGGGTGTGGCGCACCTGACCTTGGAGGCGGGGGCGTTGTCGCTGAACGGGCAGATCAACAACGACATCACGGGGAAGGTGACCGGGTGGGAGTCGCCCCTGATCGGGGTGGCGGACGCGCGCATCACCTCGTCCTTGTCGGTGCTGTCTGGGAACGTGTACCGGGACCTGGATCGGTCGTTCTCGCGCACCCCGGGAGACACGGCGGTGGAGAACCCGGTCGTGACGATCGCGGGCGGGTGGGCGTTCGGCCCGAACGGCGTGAACGATGGCGGCACGGGCGACGATGTGCCCTACGCGCAGATCCCCGGGATCAACACGACCGGCCTGGTCGGTCAGGACCTGGTCGATGCGAACCTGCTGGCCTCGCCGGCGACGGGGGATTACGCGTTCGTGGTGCCGCCGGGTGTCTACGACGTGCGGTATTCGAGCGACGGGGTGACGTCGGGGGCTGAGCGGGTGGTGGTCCTGCCGCCGCTCGCGACGAACCCCGCGAAGAAGGGTCTGGGTGTGGGGAGCACGGGCACGAAGGTGCCGGTGGGGGCGGCGTCCCCGGTCGAGCACCAGGACTTCGGCGTGCAGGCCCGCCCGGATCTGCCCACGGTGGCGGATGATGCGGGTGTGGTGCGGGTGGGCCGTTCCTTGGTGTTGTCGGCGAATCCGATCGTGGTGCCGGATCCGGATCCGGGGGACGTGATCGATGGTCTGGTGGATCTCACGCCCGCGGTCACGGAGGTGACGTACCCGTTGGGTGCGTTCGGTGACCAGGCTGCGGCGCGGGCGGCGTTCACGGTGGATCGTGCCACGGGGGAAGTGGTGTTCAACGCGGGCAAGGCGTCCCTCCCGGTGGGGGAGTATGTGGCGACGGTGGTGTGGACGGATGCGTGGGGGCAGACCGTGAGCTCCGCCTACACGGTCACGGTGGAGCCGTATGAGCCGGAGCTGACGGTCTCGAAGTGGGTGTGCGCGACCGGCACGGACTGTGCGGACCCCGATGAGGGGGCGCTGGACGATCTGCTCGAGGGGGATCCGGGCGGGGACGGTGCCGGGGGGTGGGTGCCTGCCGGGTCGGTGGATGCGGGCGGGGACGTGCGGTGGCTGGTGCTGCTGCACAACACGGGTGACACGGATCTGGAGGATGTGCGTCTCAGCCGGGAAGAACTCTCCCCTGCGGGGGCGGCGACCCTGACCGGGTGCGCGGTTGATGATCTGCTTGCGGAGACGCTCCCGGTCGGCGAGGTGGCGTTCACCACGGACTGCGTGTCGGAGGATGCGGTGGCCACGCACACGAACACG
This sequence comes from Leucobacter massiliensis, assembly GCF_002982315.1. GTDB lineage: Bacteria > Actinomycetota > Actinomycetes > Actinomycetales > Microbacteriaceae > Leucobacter > Leucobacter massiliensis. Next base: position 154,184 of record NZ_MWZD01000018.1, read on the forward strand.
GCGGAGGTGTCGGGGACGCCGGTGGATGCGGACGGGGAGCCGGTGCCGGGCCCGGATCCGGAGGAGCCGTGGCTCGTGTCGGGTGAGGCTTCGGCGCGGGTGACGGTGTTGTCGGTGTTCGTGGAGAAGCTTGCCGTGAACGCGGAGAACGAGCTCGCCCCGATGGCCGGCTCCACGTGGGAGGTGTGGGCGGATGCGTCCGGCACCCCGGCGGATGGGGTTGCGGTGTCGGAGGTGACGGGCGGGGATCCGGCGCCGGTGGGCCTGTTCCGGGTCACGGGCCTGACCGCGCCGGGCGCGTACTGGCTCGTGGAGACGCAGGCCCCCGCCGGGTTCAACCTCCTGGCCGAACCGGTCCGGTTCACCGTCGACGCGGACGGGGCCGTGGCCGTCCCGGACGGCCCCTCGAACGTGGAAGCTGCGGAGGTGGAAGGCCGCGGGTGGACGGTCCAGGTCGAAGACGTGCCCGCGCTCGTCCTCCCCGTCTCCGGTGGCCCCGGGGACGGGTGGGTGCGTGCCCTGTCCGTGTCTTTGGTGCTGACCGCGGTGGCGGCTACGGCCGTGCTGTGGGTGATGCGGGTGCGCCGTCGGCGGTACCGGGTGGTGTTCATCGGCCCGTCCGGGTCGTGGACGCGGGGGGAGGGGTGATCTCCAACGGCTAGAGGATCACGGTTGACCCTGGTGCGTCCCTGACACGGTGTCGGGGGCGTGGACGAACGATTCACGAACGAAACGAAACGGTGCCTGGCCCGCCTGGCGGGCAGACAGCATGACACATAAGGAATGAGGAGATTGGTGATGAGTGTGTTGAGACGGCGGCGGGTGACCGCCCTGGTCGGGGCGCTGGCCCTGGTGGCCGGCCTGGTCGGTGTGGGAGGTTCGGCCGCGATGGCTGATCCGGTGATCGACCCGAATACCTCGGGGTTTATCATCTTGCACAAGCACGAGACCGACCCTGCGGGCGGGGAGCCGGGTGACGGCTCGCAGCAGACGGTGACGACCCCGGCGGTTGAGGGGGTGGGGTTCACCCTGTACCGGGTGTCGGAAGGGGATGACCCGATCGATCTGCGCACGGATGCGGGCTGGCAGTCCGCCGCGGCCTTGGCGGCCGTGTACGCGGGTCAGGGACCTGATGAGCTTCCGTCGGGGTGGACGACGACCGTCCAGTTCACCGAGCGGTTCACGGATGAGGGCGGTCAGATCATCTGGGATGAGTCGCAAGGCCTGCCGTTGGGTTTGTACATGGTGGTGGAGACGAGCCCGGCCCCGGGTTCGGTGCCGTCGGCGCCGTTCCTGGTGACCGTCCCGATCACGCAGGGCGGCGACACGTGGAACTACGAGGTGCACGTGTACCCGAAGAACGGGGTGACGCAGCCCCCGGTGAAGACCGTGACGGATGACGGGGTCGTGCAGGCCGGGGATCAGAGCGACTGGCAGATCGAGACGTCCCCGGTGGGCACCCCGTACGACGCGAACGGCGACGGTGACTTCGATGACGCGGGGGAGTCGAACTGGATTGGCGGGTACGCGATCCGCGACGACCTGGCCGACGCGTTGAAGTACGTGCCGGACACCCTGGCGGTGAAGATCGCCGGTGAGGACGCGGCCGAGGGCGACTACACGGTGACGTGGGATCCGGAGCCGGGGGACGAGGAGGAGGTTGCGGCGGGTGCGGTGTTCCGCATCGATTTCACCGCGGACGGCCTGGCGAAGCTGCGTGCCGCAGCGGCAGCCGAGGAGTCGGTGGTGGTGACCTTCTCCACGACCGCGGTCCTCTCTGGTGAGATCTCGAACACGGCGGAGGTGTACCCGAACGGCTTTGACGTGGACCAGACCCCGGCGAGCCAGAACCGGGTGACCTCGGATCCGGAGACGCAGAAGTTCGGGGGGATCAACCTCCTCAAGGTCGACAACCGGGACGAGGATCATGTTCTGGCCGGTGCGGTGTTCCAGGTGTACGTCGACGCCGACAACGACGGTGCCATCGACGAGGACTCGGATCCGGTGGCGGTGACGCTCGGCGGGCAGAGCAAGGACAGCTGGGAGACCGACGAGGACGGCGAGCTCGTGATCGATGGGCTGCGCTACTCGAACTGGGCCAACGGTGCGTTGCTGGACGACGATGATGATCCGGCGTGGATCCACTACCTGCTGGTGGAGACCCAGGCCCCCGAGGGGTACTCGCTGCTGGCGAAGCCGATCCCGTTCGACGTGACCGGGCAGGCCGCTACCGTGACGGCGTTGACGGTGGAGAACGTGCCGGTCAACGCGGGCTTCGCGCTGCCGTTGACCGGTGGTGCGGGCGTGATCGTGTTCACGGCCCTCGCGGTGCTGCTGCTGGGCGGCGGCACCCTGATGCTGATGACCGTGACCGCCCGCCGCCGTCAGGCGAGCGCGGCGCAGACGGACCGGGGCCTGCTCCTGGGCTCCTGACCCCCGCCACCCTCCAGCTTTTTGTTTTTTTAATACGACGCGCCCCCCCCAGACTCCAAGGTATATAGCCGGCAGCGTCAGATGTGTAAAATAAAAGAGCCGGCCCCCCCCCCCCGCGGCCCGCCACGCCGCGACCGTCCTCGACCGCGCCCGCAGCCACGGCTGGGCCACCGACACCCACGGCATCCCCGCCAGGCATCCCCAACCGCCCGGCGCGCCCGGGGAGCCCGCGCATCCCCCACGCCCCGCACACCAGCGCACCGGAGGCACGCGCTAACCTCGGGGCATGAACGGGAGCGCGGACGCGAGCGGAGGGACGGCCCCGGGCGACGTCCGCGAGCTGACGCGCCTCGAACGATCCATCGACCGGGCGGCGCACCGCCTCCTCGCGGGGCGGCCCGCCACGGGGCCGCGCGCCATCCTCATCGAGTGCCTCGTGTTCGTGCTGAAGCAGGCGTGGGCGTGCGTCTTCGGGGCGCTGCTGCTCGCCGTGATCGTCGCCGCCCGCCTCTGGTACCCCGACGGCGCCCTGCTCGCCCGCAACGACGCCCTGACGATCGCGGCGATCCTGATCCAGATCGGCATGCTCGTCTTCCGGCTCGAAAGCGGCCGCGAACTGTGGGTGATCGTGCTGTTCCACCTCACCGGCACGGCCATGGAACTGTTCAAGACCGACGTCGGCTCCTGGGCCTACGAGGGGGACGGGGTGCTGCGCATCGGGGCGGTGCCGCTGTTCAGCGGCTTCATGTACGCGGCCGTCGGCTCCTACATGGTGCGCGTCTACCGGCTGCACGATCTGCGCTTCACCCGGTACCCGCGCGTCTGGGCCACCACGCTGCTCGCCGCCGCGATCTACGCGAACTTCTTCACCCACCACTTCATCGCCGACCTGCGCTGGGCGCTGCTCGCGCTCGTCGCCGTGCTGTGGTGGCGCACCGCGATGCACTTCCGCGTGTGGCGGGCCCGGCTGCGGGCGCCGCTGCTCGCCGTGTTCGCGGGGGTGGCGCTGTTCATCTGGCTCGCCGAGAACATCGCCACCTGGGGCGGGGCGTGGCTCTACCCGCCCCAGGAGGGCGGCTGGGAGCCCGTCTCGCCGCAGAAGCTCGTTTCGTGGTTCCTGCTGATGATCATCTCCGTCGTGATGGTCACCTGGGTGTACCCGCCGCGCCCGCCGGCCGAAGCGCCCGCCGCGCCCTCCGGGGACGCGACGGGCGCTGCGGGCTCGGCGGGCGCGGCCGGGCGCCGGCTCAGCCGAGGAAGGGGATCGCCAGCAGGCCCATGCCGAGGAACACGGTGCCGATGACGATCGCCAGCACCGTCAGCGCCAGCATCGCCGCGTTCAGCCAGACGCCCCACAGGGCCAGGGTGCGATCCTCGGTGTTGCGGCGCAGCGCGACGATGCCGAGGATCATGCCCGTGATCGGCGCGAGGAAGGTCCAGCCGGCCACGATGGAGGCGATGCCGAGCACGAAGCTCGCGATGGAGAGGCCGCGCGACTCCTGCACGGGGGCCTGAGGCGCGGCGCCCTGCTCGGCGGTGAAGGCCTGCTCGGTGCTGCCGGGGGTGAGGGTTGCGGTGCTCATGATCGCGGTCCTTTCGATTCGGGATCGGGGATTCCCGATGCGATACCTCCAAGTTACGAGAGCCGCGCCGCCGCGTCGTCCTGCCCCGGTATCGTCCCGCTCATACCCCGGTACCGGCCGTGCGCGACCGGCGGTACCGGGGGATGCCCCGGCCCCGGCCCCGGCCCCGGCCCTTATACACATCTGACGCCGCCGCCCACATGCCGGGGGGTGGGATTGCGGGGGGCCGCCGTCGCTTCAACACACGCGGCCTGACGAAGGTGTCGGTGATATCCCGGCGGTTTTTTATTTAATGCCCCGCCGCGCCCCAAGGCGAGGCAGAAGAGACAGGGCGGCAGCGTCAGATGGGTATAAGGGACAGGGGCGGGAGGCCGCGCGATGACGGAGACACTGACCGCGCCCGCGCCTGCCGCCGCCGTGCCCGGCCCCCCGCCCGGGGGCGGGCACGGGAAACCACGTGGGCGTGTGCGCGGGGGCGTGCGTGGCCGGTGGCCGTGGTGGCGGGTCGCGATCGTGGCCGTCATGACCCTCGGGGCCGCGGTGGGCACCTACCCGGTCGCGGGGGAGTGGTTCACGGACCTCGCGCAGGCCGGGCAGATCGCGAGCTTCGGGAAGCAACTCGCCGAGCGGACCCCCGCCGAGACCGCCGCAATGCTCCAGGCCGCGCACCGGTACAACGAGGAACTGCCCAACGGGCCCCTGCGCGACCCCTACGCGGTCGACGCGGACGGATCCCCGATTCCCGTGGGGGCCGGGAAAGACGCCTACGAGGCGGCCCTGAACCCGGCAGGGGACGGCATCATGGGGGTGCTGCGCATCCCCAAGATCGGGGTGAAGCTCCCGATCCGGCACGACACGAACGACACGGTCCTGGATGCCGGGGTCGGGCACCTCTACGGTTCCGCGCTCCCCGTCGGCGGCCCGTCCACGCACTCCGTGCTCACCGCGCACTCCGGGATGGTGGGGGCGCGGCTCTTCACCGACCTGGACCAGCTCGACACGGGGGACACCTTCAGCGTGCTCGTGGGCGATCAGACCCTGACATACCGGGTCGACCAGATCACGACGGTCCTGCCGACCGAACTGGACGAGCTGCGGCAGATCCCCGGCGGCGACTACGTGACCCTCGTGACCTGCACCCCGACCGGCATCAACTCCCACCGCCTGCTCGTGCGCGGCGTCCGCATACCCACCCCCTCCGAGGACGCCGAGGATGCGTCCGGGCTCGCCCGGCAGCCCGGCCCCGGGTTCCCGTGGTGGGTGTTCCCCGTGCCCGCCGCCGCGCTCCTCCTCACCGCGGCGACCCGCACGGGCGCAGGCCCGCCTCTGGTGCCAAAGTGGCTGGGTGTAGGTGTAGTTTTTTTGTAAAGGGAAGGGCAGCCGCCAGAGTCTCACCACTCCATATGGTCGGCGGGTTCGGTTGTTAATAAGGTGCCGCGCGGCGTCAGCACGAACACGAGCACCGCGACCGCGAGCATGATGATCCCGCCCGCGATCCCCGTCGCCTGCAGCGCGTGCGTGAAGGCGATCCCCGCCTCGCTCGCGAGCTGCGGCAGCCCCGAAGCGCCCGCGATGGAGACCGCAGCACCGAGCGAGGACTCCGCCTGCGCCCCCAGCGCGCCGTCGAGGCCCGCCAGCACCCCGGAAGCCACGAGCTCCGAACGGTAGATCAGCGCGGAGATGCTGCCGAGGATCGCGATCCCGAGCACCGCCCCCAGCTCGTAGGAGGTCTCCTCGATGGCGCCGGCATTGCCAGCCTTCTCCTCCGGGGAGCCGTGCATGATCATCGCCGAGCCGATCGCGAGCGATCCGCCCCCCGCGCCCACGAGCGCGAGCGCGACGATCACCGTCGCCGTCTGCAGGGTGCCCGGCTGCAGCGCGATCAGCAGCATGCCGACCCCGGCCACCCCCACGCCGCCCGCCAGCACCGCCCGCGCGCCGACGAGCCGCGCCAGCGCGGGAGCGGCCAGCGAGGCCACCGCGCTCGCAATGGCGAGGGGGAACAGCCGGATCCCCGCCTCCACCGGCGAAGCGCCGTCGACGAGCTGCATCCACTGCGCGATCAGCAGCAGCGCCGCCGCCATCGCGAACATCGAGCCCAGCGCCGCGACCGTGCCCGCCGAGAACTCCCGATTGCGGAACAGCCGCAGATCGAGCAGCGGCGAATCGCTGCGCACGCAGCGCACGATGAACCACGCCATGAGCGCCGCCCCCGCCGCGAAGGCGATCAGCGCCTCGGGCACCAGCAGCGTCGCCGCCTTGCCGAAGCTCTTGATCGCCCACACGAGCAGCGTCATGCCGACCAGGGAGAGCAGCGCCGCGAAGGCGTCCCACCGGCCCGGGCTCGCCACCCGGGACTCGGGCAGGATCAGGATCCCGGCGATCACCCCCGCCACCATCAGCGGCACATTGATGAGGAACGCCGCGTGCCAGGAGAAGTGCTCCAGCAGCACGCCGCCGATCAGCGGGCCGACCGCCGCGCCGAGGCCCGAGACCGCGGCCCACACGCCCAGCGCGACCGCCCGCTCGCGCGGGTCCGTGAAGATGACGCGGATCAGCGACAGCGTGATCGGCATGATCATCGCCCCGCCCACGCCGAGCAGGGCGCGGATCGCGATCACGCCCTCCGCGTTCGTCGCGAACAGCACCAGCAGCGAGGCGCCGCCGAAGATCGTGTAGCCCAGCATCAGCATCCGCTTGCGGCCCCAGCGGTCCGCGATGGCCGCGAAGGAGACGAGCAGGCCCGCCAGCACCAGCGAGTACACGTCGATGATCCAGAGCTGCTGATCCGAGCTCGGGTGCAGCTCGGCCGCCATCTCGGGCAGCGCGATGTTGAGGATCGTCATGTCCATCATCAGCACGAGCAGGCTCGCCGTGAGCACCGCCACCGCCTGTCTCCTTATACACATCT
>NZ_MWZD01000019.1 GCF_002982315.1 Leucobacter massiliensis
TTGAAAAAAAAAAAAAAGAAAAAAAAAAAAAAAAAAAAAAAAAGAAAAAATGATGCGTCCTGAGGGTGTGGGTGTGCGAAGGAAGAGATGCGGTGCGCGGGGAGCGATCCCGCGCCCGGAAGGGGCCGAAGCGGCCGGGATCCCGAAGCTACCGGGGACCCTGAAGCCGCTCGGGATCCTGCGGCTGCTCGGGATCCTGCTGCTGCTCGGGATCCTGAGCCCGGCCGGGATCCTGCGGCGGATCGCCGGCCGTCGGCCACGGGGGGCCGGGGACGCTGCCGGGGTCGCCGGGGTCGCCGTCGAGCGGCATCGCGGCCAGGGCGCGCAGGGCCGCCGCGATCTCGTGGTGGGGGAGCGGATGCTCGTGCAGCCCGGCGTGCACGGTGACGCCGTCGATGTAGGCGGCGATCGCGACCGCCCGGGCGGGGCCGATGTGCGGGGAGAGCATCTCGATGAGGCGGTCGCTCCAGCGCAGGGCGAGCGGGCGGAGGCGCGCGTCGGTGACGCCGGTGGTCATCAGCGCGATGTCCGCCTGCACCACCCGGGTCTCGTGCAGGTAGCCGAGCAGATCGCGGGTGGCGCGATCCGGGTCGGCGATGAGGTCGCGCAGGTGGGGCTCCATGGCCGCGAGCTCCTCGTCGATCTCGTCCGAGAGCTGCTGCAGGGCCGCCTCGCGCAGCGCGTCGATGGAGGCGAAGTGCTGGGTGGTCGAGCCGAGGGGGACGCCGGCGCGGGCGGCGATGGCGCGGTGGGTGAGGGCGGCGACGCCGTCCTCGACGATGAGCTCGGCGGCGGCGGCGAGGATCTCGCGGCGGCGCGCCTCGGGGTCGCGGCGGCGGGGGGTGGCTGGTGTCGTCACGGTGGCCTCCCGGGTGCGCCTGAGCGGCCGCGCGGGACGGCAGCCATTAGTGGACATATGTACATGTACATTTGTACATTAATGTGCGTCGCGCGGCAACTTTGCGCCGCGTGGCGTCGGCTGTCACGTTTGTCGGTGCTTGCGGGTAGCGTGGGTCACATCCGGCCTCCCGGCCCGGAACCGAGGGGAGAACCACCATGTCGCAGATCAGCACTGCCGACCTGTACGACGAGCGGGGCCATGAGCTGCACTCGGTGTCGCTCCAGTTCCAGAACATCGGCGGCATGAGCGGATTCGCGGGCTCGGTCCGCACGGTCCGCTGCTTCCGCGACAACGCACTGCTCAAGGAAGTGCTCAGCGGGCCTGGCGAGGGTTCCGTGCTCGTCATCGACGGCGGCGGCTCGCTGGAGTCGGCGCTCGTGGGCGACGTGATCGCGAGCCTCGCCGTCGACAACGGCTGGGCGGGGCTCATCGTCCACGGCGCGATCCGCGACCGCGTGGCGATCGGCACCCTGCCCTTCGGGGTGAAGGCGCTCGGCTCCAACCCCGCCAAGTCGGGCAAGACCGGCGAGGGCGAGCTCGACGTGCCCGTGGAGATCGGCGGCGTGACCTTCCGGCCCGGCGCGCTCGTGTGGTGCGACGAGGACGGGATCCTCGTCGAGGCGTGACCGCCGCGGGGGTCTGAGGGGGTTCCGGGCGTCACTTTTCTGGGGTCGCCCCCCGGGTGTTTTGGGCTGCCTGGGCCTGGGCTTCAGAGCTCGGGGAGGATCCGCAGCAGATGCTGCACGCCGCGGGTGCCCGCCCCGGCGGCCTGCACGCGCGAGCGCAGCTCCTCGTCGCTCGTCACCACCGTGACGACCCCGCCGAGCGCGGCGGCCACGGCGGCCTCGTCCACGATCGTGTCGTCCCCCAGGCCGGGGGCGTCGACCACGCGCACGTGCGCGCTGCCCGCGATCCCGCGCGCCACGCCCTCCACCACCATCACCCACTCCGGGTAGGCGCGATCCAGCCCTGGCACGCGCGTCTCCGGCAGGTCGAGGAAGCCGGCCCGGATCCCGTGCGGCTCGACCGCGAGCGCCTCCAGCCGGTCGCGCAGGCGCTCCGCCGCGCCGCGGCGATCCTTCCACCAGCCGTCCGGCACGCTGCCCACCACGTTCGCCGCGTCGACGACGACCGTGGGAGGGGCGGAGAGCAGGGGGCGCAGCAGCGGCCAGTGCTCGGCGAAGGCGGGGTGCAGGGGGAGGGATGCGACGTCGGGCGCGGGCACCCAGGCGAGGGCGTGGCTCTCGGCGTCCGTGATCCGCGGCTCGAAGGGGGTGGCAACCGTCGCGATGAGCGTCGTGTAGGTCCAGCCGGTGCGGTCGAGCAGGTGGGTGTAGCGGGGGGTGACGGCCCCGTCGGGGATGCCCGCCTCCTCCTGCGACTCGCGGATCGCGCCGTCCACTGCGCTCTCGCCCTCGTGGCGGGCCCCGCCCGGGATCCCCCAGGTGTCGCCGTGGTCGCTCCACGTGGCGCGGTGCTGCAGCAGGACGGCGCCCAGTGCCGTGTCGTAGGCGAGCAGCCCCGCCGCCCCGAAACGCCCCCAGTACCGGCCCCCATCGGCCGCGGTCACCCAGGCGTCGCCGGGATCTCGAAGCTCGCTCATGGATTCAGCGTATCGGGGAGCGGCCGGGCGTGGGCGGGATCTTGCGCGGGGTGACGGGAGCGCGCCACGCCTTTCGTTCCCCGGGCGATGGGGTGAGAATGGGGGTATGAGCGAGAACGAGAAGCCGAACGAGGTGCTGTCGGAGCAGGAGTGCTGGGAGCGCCTGAAGACGCAGGCAGTCGGCCGCCTGGTGACGCGCGTGGGCGAGGTGATCGACATCGTGCCGATCAACTACGTCGTCGACGGGCGCTCGATCGTGTTCCGCACCGCGGCGGGCAGCAAGCTCGTCGAGCTGACCATCAACAGCTCCGTGCTGTTCGAGGTCGACGAGATCGGGGAGGACGCGGCCTGGAGCGTGGTCGTCCGCGGCAACGCCCGGGCGCTGGAGCACTCCGACGAGGTCCTGGCCGCCTCGCAGCTGCCGCTGCGCCCCTACCTCCCCACCTACAAGCCCACCTTCGTCCGCATCGACGTCGACGAGGTCACCGGCCGCGACTACCGCTACGGCGAGGAAGCGCCGCTGGAGGACCACCAGGAGGGGTGAGGCTTGGGTTGGTCGGGCGGGGTCTGGCGGGGTCGCCTGGCTCTGGCCGGCTTCGGCGTCGGGCGCTAGCTTCCCGTGCCGACACGGCGCTGAAGCCCGGTGCTGGCTCCCTTCCTCGTCCCTCCCTCCGGTGCTGGTACGGGCGTTGGTGGTTCGTGCCGGTTCCCGGCTGTGAGCCCGGTTCCTATTGCGACCCCGGGCCAGCTCTTCACCGCACAGTCGTGCGCGCGCCTCAGTTGTGAGTAGACGCGGGCTCCGACAGCGCCACGGGTCCAGGTGCTGTCCCGGGCTCTTTCCCGGCTCCGTCCGCGCGCTCTCACCACAGTTTTCGCGAGTTATGAGATCGGCTCTCCGCGCTGACTCGCGTCCGTCTGTGCGCGTCCTCACCCAGGCTTCCGGCGGTGGTCATTTTCGCTCCCCGAGTATGGGTAAGATAGAGGGGTTGCTTCGCAAAGGCGTGGTGGCAACGGGCTGTGGCGCAGCTTGGTAGCGCACTTGACTGGGGGTCAAGTGCGGTAACGACTCGGTACGGCTCGAAAACAGAACAACGGGATGTGGCGCAGCTTGGTAGCGCACTTGACTGGGGGTCAAGTGCGGTAACGACTCGGTACGGCTCGAAAACAGAACAACGGGATGTGGCGCAGCTTGGTAGCGCACTTGACTGGGGGTCAAGGGGTCGCAGGTTCAAATCCTGTCATCCCGACAGAAAAGCCCAGGTGAGAGCAGGTTTCTCACCTGGGCTTCGTCGTTTCTGTTGTCCTTTTCGGAGGGGTTTATGGAAGCACCCGGCCGCGGGTGCTGATGCCTTCCGGGATGCCTCGATTGCGGCTCTTGCGACGAGCCGGGACCTGGCCGGGACCTGGGGCCCGTTTTGGGCCGCGATCGGCAGCCTTTTCATCGCCGAGGTGCCGTCGCCCGACTGGACGCTGCGGGGCTCTCACGATCGGGATTCTCGTGTCCGTCGAGGAACGCGTTGGCGCGTGCGGCAGCGTCGGTGAGGTGCCTGGTGTCGGGGTGGAGGTACCCGCGGGTCGTCTCGATCGATTTGTGGCCGAGGATGCCTTGGAGGACGTGGAGCGGGATGCCTGCGTCGGCGAGCCAGGTCGCTCCGGTGTGGCGGAGCCCGTGCCGGGTGAGGCTGGGGAGCTCGAGCTCGGTGACGAGCTGGTCCCACTTCGTCGCATCCCGCACCGATGCTGTGGTGAGCACGCCCCCGCGAGGACCAGTCAGTAGCCGCTCGTCGGGTTCACGGTCGTGCGTGAGGCGTTCCAGCACGGGAGCGAGGGCTTGCAGGATAGGGACGTGGCGGATGTCTCGGCCTTTGGTTTGTTTGGTGACGAGGCCGCCTGCGCCGGGGTAGGTTTGGCGGCGGATCGTGACGATGCGTTGATCCCAGTCGATGTCGCCGACTTGGAGGCCTGAGATCTCGGAGCCTCGCGCGGCGAGGAGAGCGCCGAGCATCACGAAATCGGAGTAGCTCTGATGCACCTCCCCACACCGATCCGCCAGAGTCGTGAGGGTCGCGAGGTCTTTGAGTGCGTGCACGCGTGGCGAGAAGTCGTTCTCTTTGAGGTTGAGGGCCGATTTACCGAGAGAGCGCCGGGAGCGGTTGCGGGCGGGATTGCTGGGCAGGAGATCGTCGCGGACGGCTTCATCGAGAACGCGGACGAGGGGTGCGATGGTGTTCTTTATCGTTGACGCGGAGTGCTGGGTCTCCCACTGGTCGATGGTGCGGTCGATCATCCCGGCCGTGATCTGGGACAACGGTAAATGCCCCAGCGCGGGGAGCACGCGGAGGCGGAGGCCGAGTTTGTAGCCGTCGACGGTGGAGGTGGGGTCAAGGCCACGCTGCCACCGGTCTCCGATCATGTCGACGTAGTCGGAGAGCAGGATACGTTTATCGATCCCGAGCTCGGCGGAGGCTTGTAGGTACTGGAAGAACTCGTCGGCTGCTTCCTCGTCGGGGACGACGAGTGCGCGGGTGACGCGTTTGCGGGTGTGTGGGTCGATCCAGCGGGCACGGGCGCGGATTCCGGAGGTGCGGTGTTCAAGATCGGTGGTGACTTTCACCCCGATGGGTGGCACCGGGAGTGGGGCGGTGGGTTCAGGCGTGCTCATCGGTATCGAGGGAGGTGAGCCATTGTTCGACCTGTTCGATGCGGTACCTCGTCACGCCGCCGATTCGGATGAACGGCGGCCCCTTCTTTTCCGCCCGCCACCTCGACAGTGTCGATTCCGATACCCGCAGGAACGCCGCGATCTCGCGGCTGTCCCGCAGCGGTGAAACAAGGACGTCGCTGGTTTGCTCGGTCATGACTGTTCACTCCAATCGATGTTGACGATCTCCCGGATCGTCGCGTCCTGTTCCGCAGTCCGCGCCTTGACCTGTTCTTCGACGAACGCCAGGAAATCCTTCGTCCGCTCAGTCACCGGTGCCTCTGCCGTGGAGGGTTCGGTCCAGCCGTCTGCTTCGCCTCCCGGCCACACGGTGATGCGGGTGGGGCGGTCACGGTCCAGGCGTGTCCCGGAGATCGTGACCCAGTCGCGGAGGCGTTCGCGGGCGACCTGGAAGTCGTGGTGCCAGGCGAGGGCCTGGTTGCCTTTGGCTTGTGGGTCGAAGCAGAACAGCCAGTGCTGCTTCAGGGCTGAAAGTTCCCAGAGGAGTTCCGGGTGGCGGTGCCACATCGGAGGGACCACCTGCGCGGGAAGGCCGTAGGTGTGGCGGAGCCAGTCCACCCATCCGTTGAGTTCGAGGAGTTCATGTTCGAGGTCACTGGGTGGGAGGGCGCGCCAGTTGATCGGGCGCGGCACCTGCCCCAGCGCCGCCGCGAGATCACTGGCGTAGGCCTGTTTCGCGAACTCGCGCGTCTTCTTCTCCACACCGGGCGGGAGGTCGCCGAAATCCGTGCCGTCGACGTCCGGCTCTGGCACACCTTGGGGTGGCTGCTCACTGTTCATCACATGCTCCTGAGTGAGAGACGCGCCGCTGCGGCGGCGCGAGAACGAAGAGGGGCGGGTGCGGCGACCTGGCGGAGGTGTGAGGATGGCCGCCGCACCCGGCTGGCATCGCCGCACCCGTCAGCGGGCGATGGCCTCGCGCTCCACCGAGCCCGTACCGGTCGCGACGGGTGGTTCAGGGGCCAGGTCTGCTTCACGCTGAGCGAGCTGCTGCTGTACCCGCTCCCGGCTAGGAGCTTCGCGCTGCGGTGTCTCGCGTTCGGGTGCGCCGCGGTCGACGGTGTAGCGGGTGATGTTGTTGTCGTGGCCGATCCGGGAAGCGACGAACTGCTCCCGCTCCACGCCGTCGTCGCCGGTGTAGGTGCGGGTTTCGCCTTCGGCGATGAAGTTGTCGCCCTTGCGGAACTGCTCGTGCGCGAGCTCGGCGGACTTGCGGAACATCACCAGGTCGGTGAACTCCGGGTCGAGCTGGGTGAACGTGCCGTCCTGTTCGAACCGGGCCTGCGGCTGCCCGACGCGCATGTAGACGCGTGCGTCGCCGTTACTGGTGAACGTCAGCTCCGGATCGGTGGCGACGAACCCTGCGAGGGACTGTTTGGTGCGGATGCTCATCAGTGGGTACTCCTATCGGTTCACCCCTGCACAGGACATGAGGGGGCTACGAGATAGGTGCGGGCCGTGATCGTGGCGACTGGACACCACGACTTTAGGATTGATAATGTAGTTGCATGAGTGAAAACAAGTTCTCTGTTGAAGATGCAACTCGTCTAGTCGCCGTGGGTGCGAAGGCTGCGCAGGATGCGCGGCGAGCCACGCGATGGTTCCGTGTCTTCGTGGTCATGCAGGCCGCGTATGCGCTGGCCTTTACGCTTTCGCTTGACATTGCCAAGGTGAACTATTGGAAGGCGTTCGCGCCGTTCATGCTCGTCACGCTCTGTATTTGGATGATCGCGTTCCGATATCGAGAGTCGATCCCGCGCCACGGCTTGCGGAATATGGGCATCGCGGTGGCGACTTGGTTCGCGCTTTACACCCTCATGCTTGACCCTGCGCTGCAATTGTTTGGCCTGTCTTCGCCGTGGTGGTGGGTGCTCGCCGGAATTGTTTCGATCACGCCGATTCTGGCGTGCCTGTTCGCGAGCTCACGCCGATGACCACACCCAATACGACGGGGGCTGGGCAGCCTGAGTCCAAGTCTGGGGGCCACCCGCGCAAAGAGCTTGACTCGCTGATCCACTCCCCGGTGAGGTTCTCGTTACTGGCCGCGCTGCGGAACCTGGAAGATGTTGACTTCAGGTTTCTCGCAAACCTCCTGGAGGTGAGCGACTCCACACTCTCGCAAACCATCACCGTGCTCGCAGATGCTGACCTGGTGACCGTGCGTAAAGAAACCGTGGGCAGACGCACGCGCACCTGGGTTGGCATCACAACGACCGGGCGTACCGCGTTCGAACAACACCTTGCCACGCTGCAGGCCATTGTCGACTCAGGTATCCCAGGCTCCTCAGGCAATAAAGGCAACGGCGGACAAGCCGCCGCCTCTGGACAACCAGGAGAATCCCAATGACACCCCGCTTAGCTAGCGTCGACGACCTCCCCACGAGCGCAATCAGTCTTGCTGCTGCGTTTGAACATTATCCGTGGACGCGCCACGTGATTCCTGAAGAGAACTATGATCAGCGGCTACACGATCTACAGTTGCTGTATCTCGAGTATGCGCACATGCATGGGATCGTCGCCGTAGTGGGCAACAGCGAGGGCGTGATCGCGCTCCTGCCGCCCGATGCTCCCGAACCCGACCCAGGGATGATCGACGAGATCGTGCGCTTGCACGGCGACCGGATCGACAGACTCGACCACGCTGACTTACCTACTGATCCACCGACAGGAGCATGGCGGCTCGAAACTCTTGGCGTGCATCCCAACTCCCAAGGCAGCGGGATCGCGTCTGCCCTGTTGTCGTTCGCGCTGACTGAAACGGCCAGGCGAGGCGGTGCATCAGTGGAGCTGGACACCTCTGACCCCCGCAACGTCCGCCTGTATGAGCGGCACGGATTTCAAACCATCACCCATACCGGCGCGGGCGGAGGACCTCCGGTGTGGAAGATGAGGGCGAACCTCCCTCATGCGCCAGGCAAGGGGCGTCCACCAGAAACAACGGCTGCCGAAGCTCTGAGTGCGTATCTGGCGGCTACGAATACGCACGACTTTGACCAGATCGAGAAACTTCTCTCCTCTGATGCCGTTTATTTCTTCGGTGACGCAACCTGTATCGGTGTCACCCAGGTGCGCGACTATTTCGAGCGGACCTGGGCGATGATCCCCGATGAGCACTATTGGGCCGAAGACATCGAATGGGTGGCTGACACCGAACAGGCAGCTGTGGCGACCTACACGTACCACTGGAAAGGCACCATAGGAGGCGAGATGCGCTCCGGTGCCGGGCGTGCCACGAACGTCTTCATGCGAACCGAGCACGGGTGGCGACTCACGCACGAGCATCTCAGTTCCCTCCCACCCGGAGATCTACATCAGGAAACAGACGCATGAGGACGCTGTATGTGGTCACCCACCCCGAAGCCACACACCACGTTGAAGCGCCCCGGGTCTGATGGAGGCTCTCAATCCAGTGAAGGATGAGAGTCATGGCAGCACCACGGAAGTACAGCGAGGAGCTCAAGGAGCGCGCGACGCGGATGGCGCTGGACGCGCGCCAGAACCCCGCGACGAAGACCGGAGCGATCAAACGGATCGCCGACCAGCTCGATATCCATCCCGAGGCCTTGCGCACCTGGGTGAGGCAGGCCGAGATCGACGCCGGCGACGCGCCAGGCACCACGACCGCGGACACGCAGAAGATCGCCGACCTCGAACGAGAGGTCCGTGAGCTGCGGCGGGCGAACGAGATCTTGAAGACCGCGTCGGCTTTTTTCGCGGCCGCGGAGCTCGACCGCAAGCTGAGGTAACCGGGGTGCCGGTCGCGGTGCTCGTCGACTACATCGATGAGCACCGCGACCGGTTCGGGGTCGAGCCGATCTGCCATGTCCTGCGTGATGCGGGCCTGAAGATCGCCCCGAGCACCTACTACGCCGCCAAGACGCGCCCGCCCTCGGCCAGAGCGGTCAGAGACGAGCAACTGAAAGCGGACATCGCGGCTGTCCATGCCGACAATCTCGGCGTCTACGGGGCGCGGAAGGTCCACGCCGAGCTGAATCGAGAGGGCGTCTCGGTTGCCCGTTGCACCGTCGAGCGACTGATGCGCGAGCTCGAGCTGCAGGGGCTCCGGCGCGATAAGACGATCAAGACCACCTCGGGTGATACTGCGGAGACGGAGCGGCCAGCGGATCTCGTCGAACGAGCGTTCACCGCGACAGCACCGAATCAGCTCTGGGTCGCGGATCTGACCTACATCCGCACCCATGCCGGATGGGTCTACGCGGCGTTCGTGATCGACGTGTTCAGCAGGCTCGTCGTCGGCTGGCAGGTGTCCACGAGCCTACGCACGGAACTCGCGCTCGACGCGCTCGATATGGGGCTCTGGCAGCGCCGCAGAAACGGGCAGGACACGACCGGGCTCATCCACCACAGCGACCGAGGAGTCCAGTATCGCGCCATTCGCTACACCGAGCGCCTCGCCGAAGCCGATGCCGTTGCTTCCGTTGGAAGCAAAGGCGATTCGTATGACAACGCGATGGCCGAGGCGTTCAACTCGCTGTTCAAGGGCGAGTGCATCCGCAACCCAGCGATGCGTCCGAAGGGCGGCTGGGCATCCATCGGCGACGTCGAGATCGCCGTCGCCGAATACGTCGACTGGTTCAACCAGCGGCGTCTCCACGGCGAGATCGGGCACGTCCCGCCGGCCGAGTTCGAGCAGTCGCATTGGGCATCGCACGACGCGGCCCGCTACGCTCACGAGCAGGTTCCGATCGGAGCCGGTTCCAGATAACCGAGCCTCCACAAAACCCGGGGCGCTTCACGTCAACGGTTTAGTCGGAGGCTGGTACGACTCCGAGCTCACCGCCCAAGGGCTACAAGCGGCTGACCGGATCGGTGCCGCACTCGCAGCACGAATCCCACCCGGGGAAACTGTCGAGTTGTATTCATCAGACCTGCGGCGCACCGCGCAGACCGCCCAGGCCATCACCAACTATCTGGGCATCCCAGCGGTGGTCGATGCGCGGCTGCGGGAGAAATCTTACGGAATCGCGGAAGGGAAACCGCAGTCATGGCTCAATGAACGCTTCCGCACGCCACCTCGTACCGGTGAACGGCTCCGCCACAATGAGGGAATTGCAGGAGCAGAAACCATGCACGGGTTCGCAACCCGCATCTACGAAGCCATGGACGAGATCCTCGACAAGCCGTGCGAACACCAGGTCATCTCCACTCACGGTGGAGCACTCACCTTTGTCGCAGCCGCGTTCTTGCGCCTGCCCATCGACGCTCTCCAACACATGCGGTTGCGCGCGGAGCCAGGAGGCATCACCGTGCTGCGAGAAGACGATTATTTCCACAACCGCACCCTCGTTGAACTGAACTCAGCGCTACTGCAGTAACCCTGAGAAAGAGGGCTTCCCGTCACCGTGATCCGCCCCGCAACGCCTGTTCGACGCTCTTGCGATCGGCGCGCAGTTGCTTCGAGTCCGAGCGCGACGGCCACGGGCGGAGGTTTGTGATGATCGGGCGGGCGGTGCGGAGCATTACGACACCGGTACCGAACGGGAGTGTCCGCAGCACGTCGGGTGGAAGGATCGGGACTCGACGGATCGAGCGCTGGCTGGAATGCGCACCGTACGCGTCGGTGGTGATGGAGTCCGTGGTTTCGTCACGGTCACCGATGAGCGTGGCGAGGTCCTGGAGATCGCGACTGTTGGATGCTCCGCCGAGGATGATCTTCACGATCGAGGCATCCCAGATCGCGTTCGCTTGGTTCTCACCCCACTTCTCCCGCGCCTGCGCGAGTGACTGCAGCACCGGAAAGGGCGTGATGCCAGTGCCGCCACCTTCTGCCATCAACGTCGGCAGTGACGGCAGCGGGGCGAGATTCCCGATCTCATCCAAAGCCAGCAGCAACGGTGGGTCCATGCGTGCGCCCGGTGAGCGTGCGGCGATCTTCCTCGCGGTCTCGACGAGGTCTTCGATGAACGCCGCCACCAGCGCAGACGATGCGCCCGCCCCAGCACCCGTAGCAAGGAGATAGAGCGTCCCATTGCCGAGGAGGAACGTCTCGGGGTCGAACTCTTCACCCGGTGCAGGGCTGACGGCATCGAGAACGCGGGGGTCCGCGAGAGCGGAGAACGCGAGGGACACGCCCTGCCAGATGGAGTCACGGGTGCGAGGATCAGCCTGCACCATCGCATCCAAGCTGTCTGCCCACCCTTCCGCCGCCCCCGCATGCGAGGAGAGGACCCGGACTGCGTCTGCTGCGAGGGTGGGGTTGAGCGCCCATTGATAGAGGGTCTTCGCATCGCGTCCGTCGAGGGCCGCCGCGTGGAGGAGGCCTTGGATTGCGGCGGTGGTTTTTCCTTCCCAGAAGCCCGCGTCTTGGACCCCGCCGAATCCGGTCGCGGTGGCGAGGCCTTTCGCGCGGATCATCGCCGTCAGCGGGTCCTGACAACCCCGCACGGGCGACCACCGCATCCCTGCAGGCAGGCCAGGGGCGAGCTGTTGCGAGTCGAACACCGCCACTGGCCCTTTCCGTTCCCTGGCCTTCATCGTGGCGGTGAGGTTGTCAGGACGAGTGCTGGTCGTGATGACGGCTCCTGGTGCGTCGAGGATCGCGTTGATCACCACATGCAGGCCCTTCCCGGAACGGGGCGGGCCGATCAGAAGAATCGAGTCCTCCACAGTCGCCCACACCTGCCCGCCCTTCGCCGTCCCGAGCAGATACCCGACCTCCTCTGGCCTGGGCTTCTCGGTGAGCGACGGGCGCAGTGTGGCGGATTTCTTCACGAGGGCTTTCGCGGAAGCGACCTGTGCGACTTCACCCGCGGTTGCCGTCCCCGCGAGCCGGTGCGGATCCGTCTTCGACCGAGACCGGTAGATCGCCCGCGCGACGAAGAACCCCGCCGCACCGAGCAAGGCAAGGAACACGAGCACGATGAACCAGTAGAGGACAGGGTTGAGTCCCTTTGCACCGAGAGCGACACCGGGATCGGTGGGGTGCGCGAGAACCGCGAGCCCGCTGGTGAACCCACCAGCAGGTTCTGGCAGGCCGGTCAGGAACGCCGTGACCGAGCCAGCGATACGCAGGAGCCCGGTGAACGCGGCGGCAGCGACGAGCGCACCGAGTGCGAGGTTGACGAAGAGATCGTTGGCGGGTTTCGCTTGCACAGGTCCAGACACGACACAGCACCTTCCCGACCCCAGAGGTGGAAGAGGCGGGGTCGGGAGAACAGGTACGGGCCAGAGTTAGGGCGTGCTGCTAAAGGTTGATTCGTGGTGTGCGGGTGACGCTTGGAGCGTGTCGCGTGCTGAGATCTCCGATGAGGCCTGGGCTGTGATCGGGCCGCTGTTTCCTGCCGTGAAAACGACGGGGCGTCCGCCGGTGGATCGCCGCGCTGTAGTTGACGCGACCGCGTGGCGATACCGGACCGGCGCGCCATGGCGGGATGTCCCTGAGCGATTCGGGAACTGGAACACGATCTACAAGAACGTCAACCGGTGGTCCGCACAGGGCGTCTGGGCACGGGTGCTCGAGAAGACGCAGTCGCTCGCGCATCAACGAGGCGAACTGGACCGGGTCGCTTCGATCGACTCGACCATCGTGCGCGTGCACCAGCACGGCGCGACCCTGAAGCGCGACACAGGGGGCTCGGTCGAACTACAAGAAGTTCGGCGCCGAGCCTCCTGACCACGCGATCGGCCGCTCCCGCGGTGGGCTGACGAGCAAGAACCACCTGGTCTGCGACGGGCGAGCCCGGGCGCTGGCGTTCGTGCTGACGCCCGGGCAGGCGGCGGACACGAGCATGCTGATCGACACGCTCTCCGAGATCCGCGTCCCCGGACGCACCGGCAGACCGCGGTCGCGGCCGGAGCGAGTGCTCGCCGACAAGGGCTACCCGTCGAAAGCGAACCGGGCCTGGCTGCGCGAACAAGGCATCGCAACGACGATCCCCGAACGCGACGACCAGATCGCCCACCGCCGCAAGCACCCCGGCCGCCCCATCGACTTCGGGCGGGAGCAGAAGGAGCGCTACAAGCGCCGCAACGTCGTCGAACGCTGCTTCAACAAGCTCAAGCAGTGGCGCGGCATCGCGATGCTCTCAGACAAGACTGCCCGCAACTACCACTCCGCCATCTGCCTCGCCGCGACACTCCAATGGGTTTAGCAACACCCCCTAGTCGCCTGGCGTCGGGTCAGTGACGTCGGCGGCACCGAACAGCAAGCTGTCGAAGACCTGGTCGCGCCGGGCCGGCCGCGCGGTGGTGTACCTCAGCAGATCTTCGAAGTGAGAGAACACGACGACCGCTTCTTCGAACTCTGGCTCGGAACCGTGGACGACTGCTCCGTCGTCTCGCACCGCCAGGTACTCGTATCCGTTGCGAACGGAAAGCAGGATAGGTGCGTGGCGCCTCCAGAAACGGGAGACCGCGACCGCCTCATCATCCGTCGTCGCAGCCTGGATGCTCAGCAGTTCACACTCGTTCCACGCGAACGCCCCCTCCGCCCCGGTCGAGTAGTCGTCGCGGGACAAGAACCACACCGTCTCGTCTGAGCTCGACAGGAGTGAGAACGAGGACACCCAGCGGATCACCGTTTCGGGTGCCGCGCGCAGCGGGGAGGGAACGTCGTTCTCCATCGACGTCGGCGGCTCAAACGTCCACCCGGCTTCCTGCAAGCTTCCGGCGGCACTTCGGAAGAGTTCCGTCATGCTCCCAGCCTACCGATCCGCCTGGCATAGGCAGGCGGTCACCAGGTCGCGCCGGTATTGGCCCATTCCAGTGTCGACAACTTCGCCTCGATCTTCTCGAGCACCCGTGCCCAGACGCCCTGTGCGGACCACCGGTTGAAGTTCTTGTAGATCGTGTTCCAGTTCCCGAATCGCTCAGGGACATCCCGCCATGGCGCGCCGGTCCGGTATCGCCACGCGGTCGCGTCAACTACAGCGCGGCGATCCACCGGCGGACGCCCCGTCGACTTCACGGCAGGAAACAGCGGCCCGATCACAGCCCAGGCCTCATCGGAGATCTCAGCACGCGACACGCTCCAAGCGTCACCCGCACACCACGAATCAACCTTTAGCAACACGCCCTAGTCGATGGTTTGGATCGACGTCGTGCCTGAGATTCGTCCGAGCAGGATGACCTCGCCGCTGCTGAGCGCGGGCTTCTCGCCTCGGTCGATCAAGGCGCGGGCGTTCCCGGTGTGATCGGCTGATGAGTGACGAACGACGATCGCCACGGCGACATCCTCACCGGGGACAAACCCTTCTGCTTTGAACTCCAACAAGCTCGGAACCGACACTGGTGCTCCGGCTGTTTCGGGCGGAGCGAACGGAGATCGAGGCTGCGGAGCGGGTGGCGTGAGGATGTCTGCCCGAATACTGCCGTCGAGCTCCCGCACCTCCACCCTCGTCGGCGCACCAAACCGGGTGACGAGCTCGGTCACTGTTGCAGCGATCTCACTACGGGTGATCGGGGTGGCGGCAAGTTTGTCGCCGTTGACCGTCACGACCAAGCTCGTGTCAGAAAGCGCTTCGAGGAGGATCTGCGGCAACACAGCAGGAACGACCCGTGAAAGGCTTTCACTGGAGGACGGGGTGTCGGATTTGCGTGCGCGGAGACGTCGTCGAAGGTTCATGTCAGGAAGGTGCGGCCCGGCCCCGACCGGTTCAGGTCTCCGCGATCGACCGCTTCCATCGTGAGGGCCTCTGCGCGCTCGGCCAACTGGTACGTGTTCTTCGCCCAGTTCTCGGTCACGCGCAGCAGTTGCTCGTAATCATCGGACGCGATCTCGCCCTCAGCGATGGTCATCCACGGATACGAACCATCCATACTCGGCACGTGAACTTCTGATTCCCACGACCAGGACGTCGGAACCCTTTCGTCGTCTCGCCAATCAGTACCCATGTACAGCTCGGTGACCGCGAACCTCGACGCGTGTCCCTCGAGCGGGTAGAAGACGTAGTGGCCAGCCCCGAACGTCACCGGGTCTTCGAACGCGAGAAAGACGTGCTTGTCGTACCGGGTGCCGAGCTCATTCATCCCATCGTGCAGCGCCATCATGTTCCGGGACAACTGCTCCTCGGTGAGCCTGCCCGGTGCACCCGCGACTGCTGGGGAGCTTTGCTGCGACTCGAAGTCCTCGTTCTCATCCACGATCACGCCTCGCCAGCCGCATCCGCTACTTGCGTGCGTGGCGCTTGTGTCATTCGCTGGGTGGTGTCGAAGGCCCTCAGCTCCTCGGGATGGAGCTGATGCTGCACGACGTAACTGGACTCCTTGATCCGCCACAGGCCCTGGCCCGTTCCCAAGGACGGGAGCAGTTTCTGCTCGGTACCGGTGAGCCCGAGAGTTTTGCCAGTGGTTCCGATCTGGTCGGACTCTTGCCGGTAGATGATCCGTGATTCCGCGTTCGCCAGCAGACTGTTGGCAAGGGATCGCATGGCAGAGCCCTGATCACCGACATTGTCGAGGTCGGTGAGCTTGTGAAAGATGAGCAGGTTCGCGATCCCGTAATGGCGGGCGAGCCGCCAATGCGCATCCATCCGCTTCAGCAACGCCGGGTGAGACATCAGCCGCCACGCCTCGTCGTACACGACCCACCGCTGTCCACCGTTCGGATCCAGCAGGGCGGATTCCATCCACGCCGACGAACAGGTCATCAGCACCGAGATCAGAGTCGAGTTCTCCACCACCCGCGACAGATCAAGCGTGATCATCGGCAACGTCGGATCGAACGTCACCGTCGACGGCCCATCGAAGAGGCCTGCCAGGTCACCGGAGACCAGGCGACGCAACGCATGCCCGACCATCCTGCCGTCCTCAGCGAGCCGCTCATCATCCCCAGCGTCAGGGCGGAGGATGCGGTCGACGACCATCGGCAGGATCGGAACCGACGCAGACGACACCACCGCCTGCAGCGCGATATCGATCACCGTGTGCTCCAACGGAGACAAAGACCGCTCCAACACGGTCTCAGCCAACGCACCGATCAAATCCCGACGACGCGAGGCGACCGTCGACGCCCACTCACTGTCGGAGAGCCCAGCAGGACGGTACCCCTCATCGAGCGGATTCAGGCGGTTCTTCAACCCATGCCCGAGAACGATCGCTTTCCCGCCGACCGCTTCTGCGACGGCGGTGTGTTCGCCTTTCGGATCACCGGGAACATACACGCGCCTGCCGAACGGGATCGACCTGGTGTACAGGCTCTTCGCCAGTGACGATTTCCCGGAACCGACGATCCCTGCAAGGACGAGGTTCGGGGCGGTGATGATGCCTCGCTGATACAGCACCCACGGGTCGTACACGAACGACCCGCCGGAGTACATGTCCTGCCCAACGAACACCCCCTGCGACCCGAGCCCGCCCTCAGCCAGGAACGGGTACGCGCCCTGCAGCGCAGCAGACGTGTCCTGATGCGCGGGCACCCGGAACCGCCGATACGAACGCAACCCCTCAGGCCCCGCCTCCCCGCTTTTGGGGAGGTAGTTCGTGGAACGCGCTTCCGCACGCTCCGCCGTGAGCTTCGCTTTTTCCGTGGCGCGCTGCTCGGTGTGTTCGCGGGCGATGACCTGGCGGGCCGCGCGCTCACGCGCCCTGCGATGTTTACGTCCGGTGCCGTCCTCGACGAGGACGGTCGAGTAGAGCTTTTTCTGTCCGGGTTGGGTTCCCATGGTTTGACGCCTTCCTGCGCGAGGGTTGCGGTGACACCGGACAGGTACGCCTTGGTCTCATACGCCGCGACACAGCGGCAACGCCGCCGCGACGAACGCCTGCGCCTGCTGGCCCAGGAGCCGCCTGGTCTCGCACGATGCTTGGATCGCTGCTTGCTCGATCGCGGACACCGCGGCCTCGAGTTCGTCTTCCGTGGGGGCGGAGATGGCGAGGAGGCCGGTGTAGCGGAGGACGCCGTGGCCGCTGGTGAGGTCTGCCTCCTGTTGGAGGACGTCTTGGTATTCGGCGGTCTGCTGGGCATCTTCGATCTGCCCGACTTTCTGCCGCTGGGCCGCATCTGAGATGTATTCGGTCTTCTTCTTGCGGATATCGCGGGCTGCCTGGTCAGAGCGGATCGGGTCACACAGCAGTGTGAATGCGCGCCTAATGCCGGAGGACAGCAGCACTGGGGCAAGGAAGCCTGGGTAGACAAGGGAGCGTGGCCACTCGCTGA
This sequence comes from Leucobacter massiliensis, assembly GCF_002982315.1. Taxonomy (GTDB): domain Bacteria; phylum Actinomycetota; class Actinomycetes; order Actinomycetales; family Microbacteriaceae; genus Leucobacter; species Leucobacter massiliensis. The sequence continues at coordinate 17,342 of NZ_MWZD01000019.1, forward strand.
CCCACAACACTGCGTGATGCGCACTATCGGAGCGCAGCCCATCCCAGGTTTCTTCGACGGCGACAGGGCCAGCCGCGGCGAGGTCTTGCCCGATCTCGCCGGAACGTTCCAGGGTCGCGGCGATTGCCGGATCGTAGGCGGAGCGGAGCATGATGGCGAGCTGGCCCGGCGTGTACCAGGCGGTGGGTTTGAGATCCGCGGAGCGCAGCGCGGTAGTGAGGGTGTCCATCTCCTGTCTCAAGACGACGGCTGCTCCTTTGAGGCTGCCGCCTGCGGTACGGATCGCGCGGGCTGCTGCCCGCATATCCAGGGACAGCGAGATGGTGGAGATGTGCCGTTCACCAGCGGGGCCTGCCCGGTCGATGAGCTCCCGATAGGTGCGGGCGACCCAGGAATCGTCGTCGTTGCCGTGCTCGGCCCACCACTGTGCAAGCCCCGACCCTGAGTCAGGGACGGTGCGCTCGAGCACCTGCAGGCGGGCGATGCGGGTGGAGCGGCATGCAGTGGACAGGACGCGTCCCCAGGCGTGCACGCGACGTTCCTGGTCGCCGGGGTCGAGGAGGATGAACGACGGATGGGTCACCTCCACCAGCGCAGTCAACGTCTGCGCGTGCGGATCGTGCACCATCACCGCCCCGGTCTCCGGATCCTCGTACTGGCGAAGCGGTGCCGCATCCCCCGGGAGCGCGAGCGTCCCCGCGGGCCGGGGCTTCACGACGCGCCGCCGGTACCTGGTCTGCCCCAGCGCCTGGCGGAGGAGCCAGTGCAGGGTGATCGGTACCCATTCGACGAGTTTCCTGCCGCTGATGGGAACCCAGGTGAGGGCGATCGCGGTGCCCCAGATAGGTGAGGTGTACAGCGCCGCGGGGCCGCCGGTGTACAGGGACGCGATGAAGACGGCGACGGCGACCGAGAGCGCAATGACCTGTGGGAGGGAGAGGCCGAGGATGATGCCGCGTTTGGTGAGGCGGGAGAACTTCACCGGGGACAGTTCGAACTCGTTCTGCGTGGATGCGGTACTCATGCGGTTCCTCCTGAAGGCGACGTTGGGTGCGTGCAGGTCAGGTACGGACACGAAGAAGCGGGCGGTAACCCGGTGCTGGGTTACCGCCCGCGTGACGGACGTGCGTCTTCTCTCCTTTCAGGTGCGAGGTATGTTCACGACTTCGGTGCGGGCTTCGGCGGCGGAGGCGCATCCCCACCCGCAGGTTTCGCAGGAGGCGTCTTCGGTGCAGCTCCCGAGGACGGTGGGCTCGGCTGGGCGGGCGGCGTGGAGCGATCCGGTGGTGGTGGCGGGGTCTGTGCTTCGCTTGCGGCCCCGGCGTGGTTGTCCGCGGTGCGACCAATAGCGCCGCCGAGTTTCGGCCCTGCTTCCGCGGCTCCCTTGGCGATCTTCGCCCCAGCAACCGCGGCGATCCCGATCGGCCCTGCCGCAGCTCCGGCACCGGCACCGCCCGCGGCTGCAGCACCGCCACCGGATCCTGCTGCCGCGCCACCGGACCCGGCAGCGCCCGCGGAGCCGAACGCCGCACCACCACCTGCGGAACCTGCACCGCCGCCCGCAGGCGCAGATGGCTTACCGCTCGGTGGAGGTGGCGCATTGCCGCCTCCACCGCTTCCGCCACCCTTTTCGCCGCCGTCGAGTACCTTCTGCGGGCCTGCACCGTCTGGTTTCCCTGGCAACGGCATGGGCCGGTTCATGGCTTGCTTGGACTCTTGTTCGGCGGACATGACGTGGTACATGTCGAAGCCGACGAAGCTGATGAACTTGTAGACCATGTACGGGGCGAACGCGGCGATGAACATCAGCACGATCCCCGCGATCGGATCCGCGATCGAGGATAGATCCAGGTCGATGGGTACGTTGACCTGGTTGATGGCGACGAGAAACACCACCACGATCACCAGCTTGGAGAAGATCAGCGCGAGCACAAAAGATGCCCACTTCCCAAACCATCCCTTCGTCGCATCCCACGACGCTCCCGACAGGGCGATCGGTGCCATGACGACCGCGACGAGGATCAAGGCCTTCCGGATGAGGAGTGAGAACCAGACGATTGCTGCGGCACAGATCGCGAGGAAGCTGAGGAAGATCGTGATGATTGCCCCGGCTCCTGGTGCGGTGAGGTTGATCGCGGTGAGCCCAGCGACGAGCACACCGATCTTCCCGCCCATCTCTTCCAACGTTGTGCCGGTGGCTTGGATGATGCCGATGCTCAGCTGGTCGACGACCTCGAGGAGAGTTGCGGTGAGGGTGATCACCAGGAACGACCCCAACACGCTCTTTGCGAGCCCGAGAGCTGCGCGGGAGAGTGCGGTGGGGTCGCGCCGGATTAGGCCGGTGATGAGTTGGAGGCAGAAGAAGATCAGCATGATGAAGATCGCGATCCCGAAGATCACGTTATACACACCGATGTAGCCCGCCCCGGTGACATCGACCAGGGTCGTGGAGTCGAACAGCGCCCACACGCCCTGGAAGATCCAGGACGCGGCCTGCCCGATGGCTTGTGCGAGCCAGTCGAAAGGGGCTGCCACGAGGGTGGCGGCCCCTTCGCCGACGGCGTCGCAGACGTTACTGATGATGGGGACGTCGCAGATTCCAGCCACGGGGTTCCCCTCCCTTCTACGGGTAGAGGTGGTGGGTTAGGAGACGGTCTGGCCGACGTTCCAGAAGAAGTTGATGAGCGTCACGCTCGCGCCGGTGATGATCGCCGCGCCGCAGGAGATCAGCACCCCGACCTTCCCTCGCGATGCCAGGTGCGGGTTGGAGGAGTTCGACCCGAAGCCCCACACCACCGCGGAGACGATGAGGGCGAGGACGGACAGGATCAGCCCGATCGTCATCACTGCGCCGACGACGGTGCGCAGGGCACCGATTCCGGGGAGGCCGGAGTCGTTCGGGGTGATGTTGATGTTCGCGGGCAGGACTGCGGCGACGGTGGTGAGGGTGTCGAGGACGGCAAGCATGGTGGGGCTCCTTCACAGGCTTCGGCCCGCAACGAGATAGCTGCGGGGTCACCCGTCAGGTGCGACCCCGAAACACCCGACTCGAAGCCCGGGGATACGGGGTGTTAGAGGGTGTCGCCGAGGTTCAGGAGGAAGTTCATCCAGGCGACTCCGGCTCCAGCGAGAACGGCGGCACCGAGGGCGACGAAGACCCCGACTTTGCCTTTCGTCGCGACACCGGGGTTGCCATTCGAGGACGCGATTGCCCAGATGATCGCGGAGACCACGAGCATGAGCACGGACACGATGAGCACGATCGTGAGCAGCGCGCCGACGATGGGGATCAGGGTGCTGCGACCTCCCACCCCGGAGAGATCCGGGTAGACGTTCACGGAATCCATTAGAGCGGCGGCAAGCATGTGGGGCCTCCTCGACGAGATCAACACGGGCGTGCCGTTCAGGTGCGAGCGGCGGGAGGGAGTTCCTCAATCGGAGAGAATGAGAGGGTGGCGTACGAAAATGAGATCCGAGACGTTCTAGCCAGGCGCCTCACTGTGATCGAGGCAGATTTGGTTCTAGTCGATGTGAACTTTCACCTTCAGAACGCTGAGGGAACGCGAGGATTCGTCGACATCTTGGCTCGCGACACCACTGACATGCTTGTCGTCATCGAACTGAAACGCTCAGACAGCGCCGCGCGGGAGGCTCTGCATGAGGTTGGCAAGTACATGGAGCTACTCTCGCGGGAAAAGGGAATCCCCTCGAGTAATATTCGCGCCATCATTGTTTCCACCGAGTGGAACGAACTGCTGGTTCCGTTTAGCTACTACGCGAGTAAAGAAGACTTCCCAATCACTGGTTACGAGCTATTTGTAGATGTCGACGGTGTCACGCCGATTCACACAATCAAGGTTACGCCGCTGGTTCCTCCAGGTGAGCGCGTTCTGACTCGGTCTCAACGCCTTATTGCCTCCCGCAATGCCGCGTCGGTTAATTCTGTATGGACAACCGTGTCAAAGACTTTAACTGCTCTGGGTGTCTCTGATTTTGTCGGAGAGGTAATTACTCGCGACACCGAGGACGAAACGTCGACTCAGCTAGTGCTTACCCTTGGAACGATTATCTGGAACGAATCGCGTTTGGCTGCGATTGAAGTACTGGAGAAAGACTGGGCGACGGGAGATATGGAGTTCGATGAATATCCGAGTGAGGAGCTCGCTCTCGAGGCAACACAGATCTCAAATCGTACACTGCTGTTCGAGTATTGCGATCCCGATCGAGTGTCTTCACTTAAGGATGCGCACCGCTGGGAACACGTAGCTTGGCTGAGATCCGGAGTGTTCGAAGATGAGAGGTTGTTTCCTTCGGAACATCTCGAAAGCCACACCATGGGATGGAAGAAAGGGCTCTCAGACTCGAGGCTGTCGGTTACGGTGCGACCAGCAAACAAAGTTCAATGGAGTGAATTTCGGGAGAACGTCGATCTCGTTCTTGGAGCCAACCATGAGTGGAAGACCATCATCAATAGGTGGATGGACGAGAAACTGCCGGAGTTTCAGGATGGGATCGTTCAAGCCCACATCTACAACCCGATGGATTTCCTGCAGATCATCGCTCACGCCGGATGGGACGTGGAACTACAAGAGCTGACGCCCGGGCTGGCCATAACATTTCGAATCGAGCAAGAACCGATGAGAGCTGTCGGGCTAATCGGCGCCCTCTCCTGGGATGGTAAGCATCGAGATCTAACCGTGCCGTTTTCTAGGAGCTACCCGAATATTGGAGTTTGGGCTGATGCCCGTCAGTCCGGGCAGGTTGCCGAGATTGACATCGATCTGACCACTTCCATTGGCTTGCGCTATTCGACCTGGGAGAAGCACGCTTCCGCGGAGTCTCCGGAACTATTGACCCTCAACGGTTCGAAGTTTTCGCGGTCACCCGAGCGCGTCAATTTTCTGGGAAAGCGAGGCTACGAGGGTATTCAACCGTTGCAGGACTTCATCGAGTCACATGGGCCGCAACTGGCGCGCTTCTCGCGGAAGATCCGATCAACCTTGCTGTTCGACCCTGCGACAGCAACCCAGATGCACATGATCGACAACACCGTGAAGTGGGAGTGGTGACGGCGGCATATTTCGCTCGATAGCGCATCACGGCCGACAGCCGGGGCCGCCGCCTGCGGGGGCTTCGATGCCCTCAACGCCGCGCTCGGCGAGCCACGGCTCAGCGTCGACCGCTCGCGATCCGGCTCCGCCGGGGTGGACTTGGAAGTGCAGATGAGGGCCGGTCGAATGGCCGCTGCTGCCAACGTCGCCAATGTGTTGCCCTGCGATGACGCGGTCGCCTGCGGTGACGTGGATGCCGTGCGCCCACATGTGGATGTATTTTGTGGCGACTTTCTCCCCGCCGATGGTGTGCTCGATCGTGATCTGACCGGAAAACCCATCGACCATGCCCGCATAGGTCACGACCCCATCCGCGAGAGCGAAGATCGCCGTACCGTCAGCGGCAGCCCAGTCGGTGCCGGAGTGGAAACTCGCCTCACCGGTGATCGGGTCGGTGCGTGGCCCGAATGTCGAGGTGCGCATGTAGGTGCCCGTCGGCAGCGGAAACACCAGACGGCTCGTCTCCGGGGTATCCGCATCCCCAGGCGTGCCGCTGCCATTCCCGCCTCCGCGAACGGTGAGGGCATCGAGGATGGTGCGCGCCACGGGCTCATAGTTCTGGTACCTGTCCGGGTAAGCAGAGACCTCGACGGCTTGTGCGGCTTCACTTTTGTCCATCTGCTGCCACCCCGGAATGTCGAGCAGTCCCCGCGGTGAGGGATAGTTCGGCCCGTCGGGGCCGCCGTAGAACGCGCGTGCTTGGTAGGTGGTGTCCATGAGCTCCGCGACGGTGCCCCACCCGGCCTGTGGGCGCATCTGGAACAGGCCCAGACTGTCGTGATCAGCCCCGTTGCCATCATTCGGATAGTCCCCCGATTCGGGGTAGGTGCCGGTGTTCGCGAGTTGGCGGAGTGTGGACTCCGTTAGCGCCGCCATGAGTGCGATGAGGATCCCATCCCGCCCTACACCGGGAGTGTTCGCGCCGGTGGTGATGATCGTCCCGGCGTGAGTGAGCTGCTGCTTGTTCAGCGTGAACGTGTACCCGTCCTTCATCGTCACTTCCAGAGAATCCGGGATCGGCCCGAGCACCACATCGGAGGCGACACAATTCGCCTGGTTCGTGACCGCGGAGTTCATGACCACCCCGATAGTCAGGAGCCCGAGCATCGGCGCGAGCAAGACGAGAACAAGCCCTGCGATGGCTGCTTTCTTCACGACTGCCCCCTTGCCCTATCGGAGGGGGTTGTCGAGCTCGGACAGGCGCAGCAGATGGCAGCGATCGAACACCGGCGTACAGGAGACGAACGCGGTGAACGCCACCGTATGCGCGCTGTCGACAGGATCGTCGTACCAGACGCCCTCCCGCACCCTGGTGCCCTCGACCGTGTACGCGTACGTGCCCTCGGTGATCTGCCCGCCAGAGGCGGTGACGGCTTCATCCCACTGGGCGGGGATGAAGATGCGGTCGATCTCGATCGACTGCCGGGTGCGGTACTCCGCCAGATCCCGCCACGTCGACGCAGAGGGGAAGTAACCGTCGAGGTCAGCGATGAGGCCCGGAGTCTCGGTGCCCGAGGGGTCCGCGTCCTCGATCAACACTGCTCGGTGATCCGACGGGGTCAGCAGCGTGAATGTGTCCCACGTGAACAGTGCCTCAGCGACCGAACGAACGTAGACCTCCGGGTCATTCGTCCGGGCCAGCTTCGGCAGCTGTGCTTCTCCGGGCTGTTCGTTCGATGACGGCGGACCAGATGACGATCCCGGCGTTGTTGTCCCTGATGTGGCGTAGGGTGTGGGGCCGGTGATGAGCCCGTAGATGCCGATCCCGGCGAGGATCGCGATGATCAGGCCGGTGGCGGTGAGGGCGATGATCAGGCGACGCTTGCGGCGCTGCTGATCATCCACAACAGGTGCAGACATTTGAAGCCTCCGAACAGAGAGAAGGGCGGGCAGAGTCACCCATCAGGTGCGCTGCCCGCCCAGAAACCCCCGGACCGCTCGGCTATGCAGGGCTCGTCGCGCCCAGCGGCTCGAGCTCCTCGGCCGCTTCGTCGTGCGTGGTGTCGCGTGCAGCCTGCGCATGCTGGAGGAAGTCGTTGGCCGAGGTGACGTAGGTGGCGACGAGATCGAACTGTTCCTCGTCGGCGTAGCTGCCGAAGTCGATGGGGTTATAGCGGTCCCACCAGCCGTGCTCACGGCGCAGCAGATCCACGAGCTTGCGGATCGCATGCTTCTCCCGCAGCAACGGGTCTACGTCTTTCCACCCTGCGACCTGAGAGCTCGAGGCTTCCTTGCGCAGTTGGTGGATGCGGGCCACGGCGCGGGTAGCTTCTTTGAACGCGTCCTTGGGGTGGTCTTGCGCGGTCACGAGCTCAAGTTCTGACTTTGCCGCCGCACGAACGGCGTCCGATTCGTCTGGATCGTGCACCCAGTCGGTGAGGGTGCGGATTGTCTGCGCGAGTTTGACGCGCAGGTACCGGCCGTTGACCTTCCCGTCTGCGTTCAGTTCCAGCAGCGCCTCGGCTGCTGCTTGCCGGATCTCGGGATGCTCGTCATCACTCGCGGCGATCTGTTTGAGATCGACGACCTGGTCCAGCATCGAATGGGAGTCCCGGCCGGTGACCGCCTTAGCAGCCTGTACGCGTGCCTTCCCGCCGCCAGAAATTGCTGCGGCCTGCGGGGGTGTTGAATCAACACCCCCGGTGATTCCAGCCGAATCGTCGTCTTCCAGAGATTGTGTAAGGCGTTGATCGCGGGTGCTGGAGCCGAACTGAGTGGCTGCTTCACGGCGTTGCGCTTCTTCGGCGTAGAGGACTTTGAGTTCCTCATACAGTTCGGCCTGTTCGATCGGGGTGAGCATCTTGTGCAGCGTGTTCTCATCTTGAATCGCCAAAACGGTGGACAGTTTGTCGGAGACGCCCTGCACCACCCACACCGGAACCGCGCGATGCCCAAGTTCACGCATCACCGCCAGTCTCCTGTTGCCTGAGATCAGTACGTTCCCGGCGGTGATCACGATGGGCGAGAGAAGCCCGAACCGGCGAACCGATTCGGTGAGCTCCTCCAGATCCCCCAGGTCACGCCGGTAGGAGTGGCCCTCGGTGATCTGATCGATGGCGTGTTCCAGCACCAGATGCCCGCGACTCATGCAGCACCTCCTTGCCCTTCCTGCAGGTCAGGTACGGACGCCATCCGGCGGGATGATTCCACGAGGTCTTCATCGCGGAGAAGGTCGGCGACATCGTCACCGAGGAGCACACGAGCGAAGAGGCCATAGTCCCCGCGCTTGCGCCTGCCGGTCTTGGTGCCGACGACAAGACGAACCAAGGATGCCCAGGCTTCTGGGGTGTAGCCGAGACGGATCGCGATGTGCAGTTCCTTCGACACGATCTCCAGCGCCGAACTCGAGGACGACAGACCAGCGATGCGGTGGGCGATGTAGTCCACGGCTTGCTCGACGGGGCGGGCAGGCCAGTCAGTGAGGACAAGAAAGACGCAAGTCGCGCGGATCACCCGATCCACCGAATGATCCTCACCCTCATGGTTTCGCGCGTAGAGCGAATGCGCGTGGGGGTGCACGTCGTAGAAGAACTCTTCATAGTGTCCCGCCCGCATCGGCTCCTCAGCGGGGCGTTTTGAGGGTCGGCGTGCTTTGTCTTGGCTGGTCATGTTCCGGTCCGCGTGGACTTCGGCGGCGATGCCGAGCGCGACGGCACGGGTGATCACTGCCCAAGGGTCGTCGGCGCGGAGCGTGGTGGGTTGCCGCATCGCGAGGAACGCCTCGTATGCAGCGTCCTCTGGCGCGCGCCGCCATGCTTTCGCGATGGGCGTGTACTTGTGAGTGACGTAGACCATGAGCTCGGCCGCGACCGGGCTCGACGCCCAGGCATTGTGCTCATTGAGTTCCGTGATGAGTGCCCGCAGTCCTTCACCGGTAGTAAAGTCCGGCGCCGGTGTGGGGTTCTGGTGTTTTGAGAATGGGGGTGTCATGGTGACTCCTGAGATGAGAGAAGATCCGTCGGTAGAGAGGTGTGACACCCACCCGACACGCATCCCCTCATCCCGCCGTCGCAGCGGAGACCACCCCCTGCCATAGGCAAAGGAGTACCGTCAGGCCTACCCGAAGCGGGCAGCCCGTCAGGGGTTCGTCTGGCGTCAGTTGGACGTCGGCGAGGAGTGTGAGAGTTCGTCGTGGTAGGTGGTGGCCGGTGCTCGGGTAGCGCCGGAGCCGGAATCGTTCATCGGCTCACCCCTGTCCTCCCGAGCCGCAACTCTTGCGTCTGCGCTGGGACCGTGGTGTCTGGATCGATCTGCTGCTGCCTGCGTGTTAAATGTTCGGCGAGCTGTGCTCGCCCCTCGCGGATGCCCTCAAGGGTGGCGTCACGCAGCCGCGTGTTCAGCTCGGCACCTTTGCCGACGATCGCGCCACCTGCGCGCGCAGCGACATCAGTGGGACGAACCCACTCCACCCCGGTACGCCCTCGCGCTGAGGTCTGCCTGGTGAGGGTGGGGTCGCCGTGTGTGGCGAACTCCGATGCTCGCTCCGCCTCCCGCGTCTCCATGCCGGGTGTCGCGTTGGGTACCTCGGGCAGGTCGCTTGCTGGGAAACGAGGGTCTGGCAGTTCGGCTCGAAGCTGAGCGGCGTTCTCAGCCGCGTCGCGTGGGTTTACGGGTGTCGAGTCAGTCATGAGATGCTCCGTTCTCTCGACGGTCAGGTGCGCTCAGCCAGCGGCCCACCGTTGTCGGATGCACCCCAAGCTCTGTGGCGATCTGCCGTCTCGAAACCCCATGAGACGCTAACGCGACCGCCTGCTCACGCCCAGCGGAGCCCTTCTTCTTGGCTCGGGCAAATGCTGGCGCAGAAGGCCCGGCACCGGCGTTGCTTGAACTTCTTGCTGCGGAGAGCACCGGTGTCGATGCCGCTCTTCGCCTGTTTACCGTCGGAGTCTCAGAGGTCCGCTGTGGGGCTTCGTTACGCGTGAGCTCGACGGTCAAATGGGTCATTGCGAGCAGCACCAAGGGTGGGACTGAGGCGACAAGGGCTGCGATGATCGCGGGCACACGAGTGTCTGAGGCGACGACGGCGTGGGTGATGTTCGCCGCGACACTCACCCCAGCACCGGAAGCGAGCAGGAGCCAGGCGAACCGGCGTGCGGCGGGCGCGGAGTTGCGCAGCGCGACGACGGAGATCGTCGCTTCCAAGATCACCCCGTCAACGATCAGCGGCCACACCCACGCCTGCCCCGCCGGTACCCCCGACAGGACCGCGAGGTCCTGCAGCGTCGTAAACGACAACCAGAACGCACCGAGGGCGAGAAGGATCGTGCCCGTGACGGCTAGGACAATCACGCCGCGTGACACCCCAGACCGTCCCACCTCTGCGGCGCGTACGTGCAGGTCCGGGGCGCTCACGATTACCGCCTCATCCCGGCAAACGAGCGCCCCATTATCGGCTCAGCTACGGCAGCATCCGGATTCAGCGCGGTGGTGCGGTGGGCTGACTGGATAGTTGTTGCGATCTCCCGCGCTTCAAGCCCGGTGCGGGTAGCGGCGGGCTCGAGCAACGCATACGAGTCGCCATCGCTCAGTCCGCTCTCGGCGAGACGGCACGCAGCCCAGAACAGGCCCGCATTCCGATTCCCCTCTGTCAGCGTCCCCACCCACGCTACGAGCCCCTCCATCGAACCATCACGGCCCGGCCCGTCAGAGCTCGGCCTGGTTCGTGGCGCTGGGGTCGGGGTGAGAAGATCCCGTATCGCTGCCGAGTCGACTGGGCGCGGGTTCCTGCCGCGGGCGATCACCTCGTAACGCCGCGGCCCGTGTTCAGTGTTGACTACGGACGGTGGGGCGATGATGTAGCCGCCGGTGCCACGGAGGTCGACATGTGCTCGGCCACGCGACCAGGATCTCGCCTCGCGCTCGGGGCTGCTCGGGTAGTAGAGATGCAGGCCACCCGACGGCGAACGCACCGCAGCGTCCCATCCATCGACGAGGTTCTCCCGACGCAGCGTCCGCAGGACGGGAAAGCCGGAGCCTGTGGCGTGCACGTCGACATCGAGGACATCGATACCGACGCCGGTGGGGATCCCGATGTTTGCCTCCGGATGATACCGCCACCACGCACCCACTTGTTCGAGATCCGTGGTGGCGTCGTGGAACCCGTGCTCGGTGAGGGGTCGCTTCCCGCCCGGCACGCACGGGAACACCGCCACTCCTGCTGAGGCATATGCGGCTGCCGCGTGTGAGAAGCGCAGTGGCAGTCGGGTGGGAAGGAGTCTGGGTGTGGGGTCGGTCATCGGTCGGGCACCTCCTTTGGTGACACAGCGCGAGCAGTCATCGATGCTCAGCGTGCGGTGTCATGCGGAAGGTGCGGCGGCAACAGTGCCGTCATCACCCTGGGTTGCAGAGTCCGCTCTCGAGCATTCCCTAGTCCCATCAACCACTACCCGGCCCGAGCCGTGGCCGTCGAGTGTTTTCGTGAGAGATGCGTCAAATCGTCAAGAAGATGCGTCGAATCGTCGAACACGCCCACCTCAGCCTCCACCGCACAAACAGCAGGTGGTGCTACAGATCGCGCCCGACACCCCGTCCAGGATCAGACTGTTCTGGTCCGTCGCGGTCGCTGTCCAGCTGCTGTTCACGCTCAGCAAGGAGATCACTGAGCAGCACCCCACGCTCAAGCCGCGACGCATGCTCCACCCCTCCCAGGTCGGACGGCAGCGCGCCTGTGCGCCCGGTAGCGGTGACGTGCTCGTTCACGCGGTGAAGCACCTCGGTCAGGGGTTCGTGCTCGGTGTGGTGTTCGAGGATCCAGGCGATTTGATTCATTGCCGTGCTGTCGTGCTCTGCTGCTGGGAACGCCGCAGATGCCGTCGCCCCGTCGTCGCCGGGCACAGGGCCGACGACGAGCCGGAACTCACCTTCTCCGTCGATTCCGCTCGCCTCGTACACGCCCGCGGGCATCCAGTCGTGCGCCTCCGACGCGCGACCCGCGAACAGCTCACCGTCTACAGGATCATCGGCATCCAGCACTCGAACATCTGGGTCGGCCGCGTTGAGCATCGTCTCCAACTGTTCGCGTTCCTGTCGGTCCAGTGGCACCACACGCAGCCCGGAGTCGCCGCTGTCGACGAGCCCGCGGAGGGTGTGGATGACGGCGAGATCGGCCGGTGCCCAAGCACGGGCGAACTGCTCCGGCAGATACGAGGTGCGCGGCCCACCCCCACTGAGCGCCTCTCGAAGCACGTGGTCTCGGCGCAGAGCCGTCGCGACGAATTCACTGCGCCATTGCGAGTGATCCCACCGGTACTGCATATCGTTGTACTCGCCCTCATACGCAGGAGCGACCGCGACCAGATAGTCGTCCTTGACCGGTTGCGCCGGCAGCGGTTCTCGCTCCAGCATGTCGATCACGGCATCTCGCACCCGCTCCGCAGCCACGACCTGCGCCTGCTGCTGATGGGCCTGTTCAAGGTCTTCCAGCCGCTCCAACAGCTCGGGCAGACGAGCTGCCGCATACGCCAACTGCAAACAGGTCTCGCGCTACTGCTCATGCGCATCCTCAAACCCGTCAACGTCTCTGCCACCATCAGGCAGCATGAACGCATCATGACGCGGTTCTGGTGGGAACATGCGCGCCACGATCTCCGGAACCCCGGACCCTTCGAACGCCTCCCACCCAGCACCCGGATTATGCTCTGGATGCTCGCCCAGTAGCCCGGGTTCGGTTGGCGGTAATGAATGATCTTCGGGCATGACAGCAGACTCCATCACGAATGAGTAGACGGTAGCGAAATGAACACGAACAGCGGCGGCAGTGCCGCGTTCTATTGGTAGGCATACGAATCGGTGAAAAGCCCCGGTTACGGTAGGCATGCGCGGTGAGGTCAAGAACACGCGCGAAAACGACAAGCTGAGATCGTGCTCACCGTTCGAGCGTCGTCCTTGCAGGTGGCTCTTCCCTGATTCGGGGGGAAGGTTCCTCTGCGAGGGCTTGTTCTCGTTCCTGGAGGGCCTGCTCGAGGTAGCGGTTCACGAAGCCGTGGTTGGTTCCGTCCGCTCCGCCAGCAATGGGGATCTGGTGGAACGAGAACGACGGGTGCGGTGTCGCATCACGCAGCCCCTCCAGCCAGTCATCGACATCACGGGGCTCCACCCAGTCCTGGGGCGGCGGGTTCGACTGCAAGAACTCCGTCGCCCCCGCATACGCGTCGGAGTCCTCAAGCATCTCGTGGATCGTCACCGCCATCGTCCGCGCCAGCGAAACTGGGCTCCGATCCGCGATCACTGTCGGCTCCACATCAGGGTCGTCCGACCACACGATCACACCCAGCCACAACGAACGCGGCAGGGGTAGCTGGCTTCTATCGGCAGGTTCAGAGGTCATCGTGGAGTCCTTCCAAGCGAGAGCTCGCGCCCTTCATGCGCGAGCGTTACGGGATAGGTGCGGAGAGGCCAGCTACACCTCCAGTCGTGAACGAATCAACGGAATGAACGATGGATCCTTCTCCACACCGATCACCCCGTAGTGGGCTTCAACGGCCGCCTGCAACGTCGTCCCGGAACCGGAGAACGGTTCGAGCACCAGCCCTCGCGGAGGGGTGACGAGCGTGATCAGCCAACGCATGAGCGCTAGCGGTTTCACGGTCGAATGGGAGACCCCGAACGCGCGGGGCCGCTCTTCGCGACCGGGTTTGTGATCGAAACGGAAGATCGGGAACTTCCGTGACAGCGACTCGCCCTGCCAGGTGCCCGTCAGCACGTCGAGCGCGTCGGCCTGCCCCTGATCGAAGACGACATTCGTCGGCCACCGATCGTCTGCGAACCTGCCCCCGTCGACGTTGATAGCACCGACGCCATGCTGAAGAACATTGCCGACGACGGTGCCCGCGAACGGTTTCCTGGCGATGATGATGGGCTCGAATGCGGGCCGCAACGCGGTACCCCATCCGTCCCATTGCTGGGCGTCATCGGTGACCGGGGTGCCTTTGGATAGGACGGTGCGGGTTGCACCGAGCACCCCGTCATGGTCGGTGGTCTGCACGATCCGATCGGTGCGGTGTGCACCAAGGTGCTTATCGATCGCGTGCGCGAGGTCCATGCTCTTGGGCATTCCGGTGGTGTGCAGCCACGCGATCTGGTCACGGATCTCGAACCCTGCATTCTCGATTCCGCGCACCATACGATGCCACGTGCGTGCACCACCGAACGCTGCAACATACGCACCCGGCTTCAGCACGTGCAATGCTCCTGCAGCCCACGCCGTGCACCAGGCTTCGAACACTTCCGGTGCAGTCATTGCAGACGTGTCCATGTGTGGGAGGGACTCGCGAAACCCGGACGCGCCGTCCCAGGAGTGACCGTTAAAGCTCAACCCGTAGGGCGGGTCGGTCACAAGAGCGTCGATGCTCGCCTCAGGCAGGAGCGGGAGGAGCTCGACAGCGTCACCGAGATATACGGTGGTCTGCTCTTCGGCTATGACGGGGGCAGGTAGTTCAGCGAGCCTCGGCGCGGGGGCGGGCGGCGGGGTGGGGTCTGGCATGGTGGGTGGCTCCCTACTGTTCGGGGCCTGTCCGCCTTCGTGTGCGACGAACAGGATCACCCAGCAGGTACGGGCCACGCCGACAACCCTGTCGCGCCACAACCCCACCGTCAGAATCAAGCCAGCGGCGCTTGCCTCACTCGAATCAGCCACCCGGAGTCGATCTGGCTTCGCTGATTCCCGGTGCTCTCATTCCTCCACACACGATCGGCAATCAACGAACGCGTAGCCATCCTTCGTTTGGCTAGGACGCGAAAATTCATGATCTGGCCTGGTTGCTGCCGAGGGTCGCTCAGAGAGTCACGCGCGTTGACGATGAAGGGGGATGTCCGAATACAGTCCGGTAAGACCGCGATGCCTGGGAAAGATCGATCCAGCCCACAGCTCGCGCGGCGGCGGCTACGCCCCGATCTTCTTGCGTGAGAATCTCATGCATTCGATAAGCGCGTGCCTCGCGCAGGAACTTCGATGGCGGAAGGCCAGTGTGGCGGACAAAGAGTCGTGTGAGGTGCGCCGGCGAAAGGCTCACTCGCTCCGCTAAGAGAGAGACGGTCCAGTGTTGATCGAGATGATCTTCCAATAGTGCGATAGCTTTCCCAACCTGCGGGTGCACATGCACTGGGTCCTTCATCGTCTCTCCATCGCCAAGAACGAGACTAAGTACACGTGCAAGATGCGCCATACGATCCAGATCGTTCTTCGCAACCAGAGTCCCGAGGTGGGCGAGTGTGCCGAGGTGTTCGCGGATTTCTATGCCATGACGAGGCGCGAATGTGAGAAGACGAGGCTGCGAACCTGCGAAGAGGTCTCCTAGCAACTTTCCGCTATACGGAAGCCATTGAACTTGCTCGAGCGCAAACTGCTGATCGACATACAGAGTTACGGTTTCGACAGCAGTAGAAGGAACACATGTGTACTGTCTCCTAGGCGGCAATACGGCCATCCCGCCCCGTCTCAGAGAGATCGAACCGTTGTCGAAGACGATCTCTGTGCTGCCACGAACGGTGTATACGAGCTTCACGTCTTCCGATTGAGTCGGACCTGCCTTCCGGCTCGCGTGGGCGCGGAGTACCCGCATTGGGCCGAGTCCGTCCCCTTCATTGTTCGGCAAAGGACTCGCGACGCAACCCCGAACTATTGAGGACGCTGATAGATCAGCGGAGACCGAATCCATGGAGCGACCCTTGTGCTAGCCCGGGAATCCCCAAAATGAGCCGTGGAGTCCGACGCTGCGGAAGTAGTCGGTCGCGGCTGTCGGATCGCGGCGAATGTAGGGGGTGCCCAGGCGTCCTTCGTACCAGTGGGCGGCGAGGTTCCACAGAGTCTTGAGGCTCATGATGTAGCCGCGTTGGTGGCCGTGGCGGTCGAGCCAGGTGTTGACGCAGGTCTCGTCGCAGAAGATGAGCTGGTTGTCGCAGGCGTGGGCGGCGTCGGGCCAGATCTGGTCGGCGGGGGTAAGGAAGTGCGCGACCTGGTCGCCCGTTGGCGGTGCTTGGTTGGTGACCGTCCAGGCGTGTGGGGTGTCGCAGGCAGGACAGGTGGTCGCGACGAGGACGGAAGGCGAGTCGGGGACGAGGTGCGGGATGGCGAAGGAGTCCCAGGCGCAGCCTCCCCACCAAAGGGTATGCGGTCCCATGACGGAGAACCCGAAGGAGCGGGTTGCGAACGGGTGCGCCATCTCGACCTGTCCGTTTTTGAGGACGAGGTTGCGGGTGTCGGCAAGTTCCGTGAGTGCCTGCTGATACACGTCCGCTGACAGGTCGAGGCTGGCGGCGAGTTCGTCGCGGGGAGGAAGAGCGCCGGTCCGGGCGAGGTGAGTGTAGATCGTATGCCGTACGCGTTCGGCGGTATCTGAGATCGTCATCGTTGACTCCTGAGGGTGATGTGTGCCGCATACGAGGACCGGTGGACGGGGAAGCCGCTTGGCTGGCACAGTGGCAGCCTCCCCGGTCGGGTCAGTTGTTGGCGGCGAGCTGTGGGTAGACGGCTTCGAGCGGGGCTGACAGGCCTGCCTTAAGGTTGACCGAGTTCTCATCGGCGAGGACTTCGTACCCGCCTGCTTCGAGGGTGTCGAAGACCTGGGTGACGAGGTCGGCGGGATCGACCTTGGGGCCTTGTGCGTTGGCGGCCATCGCGGTGTCGACGTAGCCGACGTGCACGCCGACGACCTGAACGCCCTTGGGCTGCAGTTCCAGGCGGAGGGAGTTCGTCGCGGACCACAGGGCGGCCTTGGTGGCCGAGTAGATGCCGGCGACGGCCCACCAGGATAGTGCAGAGTGAATGTCGATGATCGCGGTGTTTCCTCCCTTGCCTGCGAGGATCGGCGCGAAGGCTCGGGCGAGGAACAGGGGGCCGAGGAAGTTGGTCTCGACGTTCTGACGGATCTCTTCATCCGTGTGGGTGAGGATGCCTGCCGAGGAGACCGATGCACCTGCATTGTTGATCAGGACCGTGACATCGGTCGCTTCAGAAGCGGCTGCCTGGATGGAGGCGGGGTCGGTGACGTCGAGGGTGAGTGGCACGATGCGCTCGTCGTCCCACTGGCGGGGGTTCCGGGCGGTGGCATACACCTTTGCTGCGCCGCGGGCGAGGGCTTCACGGACGAAGTGGCCGCCGATGCCGCCGTTCGCTCCGGTGATGACGACGACAGCGCCGTTGAGAGACGTCATGGAATGGATCTCCTTGATCGTGTGATGGTTCGGGTGGTCGAGAAGTTGTGGCCGGGCGGGCGTCGGGTACCGCCCGGCCAGCTCCGCCGGTCAGGCGTCGGTGAGCGTCGGGTAGTCGGTGTACCCGTGCGCGCCCCCGGTGTAGAGTGTCGCCGGGTCGAGGTCGTTGAGCGGCGCATCGGTACGAAGACGCTCGACGATGTCGGGGTTCGCGAGCGCGAACCGGCCCAGCGGGGCGATGTCAGCAAGCCCGGCGTCGATGTCGGCGGCGATCCCATCACGCTCGCGCCCGTAGCGGACCACGAGCACGGCGGTCGGCCAGACTTCGCGGAAGGACGAGAGAAGCTCGTAGTCGCCGAGGTGGTGCACGTGCAGGTACACCAGGTTCAGCTTCGCAAGCTCGCCGACGAGGTAGCGGTACTGCGCACGCACGGCCTCGGTGTCGCCCTCGTCGAGCCCACCGAGGGGGAATGCTGGGGAGATGCGGATACCGGTGCGGTCCGCGCCGATCTCCTCTGCCACGGCCTTCGCGACCTCGATCACGAACCGGGCGCGGTTCTCAACAGAGCCGCCATACTCGTCGCTGCGCTGATTGGCGTTGGGGGCGAGGAATTGGTGGAGCAGGTAGCCGTTGGCGGCGTGGATCTCCACCCCGTCGGCGCCGGCGGCGATCGCGGAGGCGGCGGCGTGGCGGAACTCGCCGATCACATCCTGGATCTCCGCCGCAGACAGCTCGCGCGGCACCGGCGTCTTCTTCGGGCCTTCCGCCGTGAACATTTCCTGCTCGGCAGAGATTGCGGACGGGGCGACGGGCTGACGGTGATGCGGCGTGTTGTCGGGGTGGGAGATGCGCCCGACATGCATGAGCTGAATGAACAGGTGCCCACCCTGCTGATGCACGGCATCGGCGACCTTGGCCCAGCCGGCCACGTGCTCGGGCGCGTAAATGCCGGGGGTGTTCAGGTATCCCTGCCCGTCTGCGGAGGGCTGCGTGCCCTCGGTGATGACCAGCCCGAGCGACGCCCGCTGACTGTAGTACTCCGCCGCCAGCTCGCCCGGCGTGCCGTCGGGGTTGGCGCGGTTGCGGGTCATGGGGGCCAGCGCGAGCCGATGCGCAAGCTCAATCCCGCCGAGGGTGAACGGCTGCCAGACGGAGTCCAAAGAGGTCATAACCGGTGTCATTCCTTTATATCGAGGAGGGTGTCACTTCTCAGCTGAGCATGCGTGGTGTGCCCGGCTGGGCGTGGGAGAATGAGGGGAACCAGATTCGAGCCCACACAACAGTGACTATACTCAGAACTGAGTTTAGTCATAGTTTATTCCAGGAGGATGAGCCATGCCAGTGGCGACCGAGCCGCTCGGGCGACGCGAGCGGAACAAGCAGGCCAAGCTCGACCGCATCACCGCCGCCGCGAGTGCACTCTTCGCAGAGCATGGCGTCGACGAGGTCACGACGCAGCAGATCGCCGATGCGGCCGACATCGGCACCGGTACCCTGTTTTTGTATGCCAAGACCAAGGGCGAACTGTTGCTGCTTGTGCAGAATGCCCACTACGCCACCGCGCTGAAGCATGGACGCTCTGCCGCGGCACGGGAGTCCACGGCCGTGGATGCTGTGGTGGCGCTGCTGGCTCCGGTGGTGGCGTGTAACCGGGTGCAGGTCGACAACGGGCGCACCTACCTGCGGGAAATGGTCTTTGGTGACCCGGCCGAGCCTCACCACGCCGAGGCTCTTACTATCGTGGCGCAGACCGAAGAGGCCGCCGCTGGTCTTCTTGCCCAGCATCTCGGACTGGACGAGACTGGTGCCGCCACTTTGGCTCGGGTGATTTCCGCGATCCTGTTCCTGACCATGGCCTCCAGCGAGCATGTCGACAGCAGTATCGAGGAGATCGTCGCAGCAATCCGTACCCAGGTCGCTGCAATCCTTCCCCAATGACTGCCAATTCATCTTCACGATTGACACCGGTGTGTTGGTAATGGACGTAACCATTCATTCGCCCCTGATTCGGTGCAATCTGCCCTCAGGCGTCTCCCTGAGCCGGCCTGGGTGCGGTGCGGATGAACTGCACCGCCTCCGCGGGAACGATTCGCCCTGAGGGGTCCACGAGCTCGGCGTGCACGCGCCGCTGCCCTTCAGTGGTCAGCGGGATGACCCGCAGTTCCGGGTCCTGGGGAACATGAGTGTGCCCCCACTGCTGCATCGCCACGAGCACCGTCTTCAGTTCCTCGCCCGCTGGGGTCAGGTGATAGGCGTCCCGGGTGCGCTGCCCGGGTTCCTGGTAAGGGGTCCTCTCCATCACGCCGTGCTCGACGAGCGAGGCAAGCCGGGCGGTCAGCACGTCGGAGGCTATTCCCAGCGTGTCACGGAACTGTGCGAAGGTGCGCGCTCCCAGCAGGGCTTCGCGGACCAGGAGGAAACTCCAGGTGTCGGTGAGCACCCCGAGGCTGCGGATGATCGCGCACGGGTGCTCGATCGCGTGAGCAAGGGTCGGAGAGGGGCGTGGCATGTGCTCAACTCTAGCCTGACTCCGCACAACCAATCCAGGTGTCGAGTGCTCGGCACCTGGCTCTAGAGGAGATGCTTCTCGTCTTCCTTCGCGTACGGGCGGATCTCGTCGAGGTGGCCGTCGCGGACCTTGCTCGTCCACTCGCCGTCGGAGAGCACAGCTCGCCCGAGACCTACAAGGTCGAACTCCCCCCGCTCGAACAACTCCACCAGACGCGCCAGGCTCAGCGACCCCGCTGCGGTGTCGTTCTCCAGGAACGGGGCCGCAACGCCGATCGAGCCGAGAGCGATAGTCGGCAATCCGGTGAGGTGCTTCGTCCACCCCGCCAGGGTGCGGTCCTCGCCATCGAACGCGGGGAGCCAGTAGCGGCGGGTGGAGACATGGAACCCAGAGACGCCGGCTGCCACGAGTGGGTCGAGGATGGTTCCGAGTTCTGCGGGGGTGGCGGCGATGCGGGCGTCGAAGTCGGCGCCCTTCCACTGCGAGTAGCGGAACACAACCAGGAAGTCTGGGCCGACCGCGTCCCGCACCGCGGCGACGACCTCGGCGCTCAGACGGGCGCGGGAAGCAATGCTGCCGCCGTAGGGGTCGGTGCGCTGGTTCGTTCTCGACCACAGGAACGCGTCGAGCAGGTAGCCGTGGGCGCCGTGCAGCTCGACCCCGTCGAATCCGATCTGCTTCGCGGTCGCAGCCGCACGGGCGAAGGAGGCGATGATCGCATCGATCTCAGCCAGGGACGCCTCCTCGCCTCGGGGTGATCCGTCGAAGCCGATCCCGGAAGGTCCCACGATCGGCGCGTCCGGGTGCGGCGCGGCGCCTTCGCGGCGCGCGAGCCCGAGATGCCACAACTGCGGGAAGATCCGCCCGCCCTCGGCGTGTACCGCTTCCACCACTCGACGCCACCCGGCTGTGGCGTCGTCGCCATAGATGCGGGGGACACGGTCGCTGGAACCGGCGGAGGGGTGATCGATGTAGGTGCCCTCGGTCACGATTAGGCCCAGGTGGGCTGCACGGCGGCGGTAGTACTCGACCACGTCATCACCGGGGATGCCACCGGGTGAGAAGCTGCGCGTCATCGGCGCCATCACGAACCGATTCTTCAGCTCCACCCCCGATAGCGTGAACGGGGTGAACAGGGGAGCAGGGTCGACGCCGTCGAGCAGCGTCGAGGTAAGCGGGGCGTGAGTTGTCGCGGGGTGTGTCATGTGTCCTCCAACCGCAAGATGGTCATGGTCGTTCCGCAGATGACGCCCGGTGACAGTGCCGGGCCGAAGCATATTGGGGTGCGCCCCGCGTCAGGTCGGCGCACCATCCGGGTCGGGAGCGAGTTGCAGATGCCCGCGGCCGAAGGAGAAGTTCTCTTTCGGGACCGGTACTAGCGCGATGAAGACGTCGTCGCCGGAGATTCCAAGCGCGGCGGTGGTCTTCGTGCAGATCGCCGCGGTGAGTGCGCGCTTGTCCGCCAGGGGTCGTTCGGCGGTGAACAGCACGGTGATGATCACCGCGTCAGCGGTGCGCTGCATGTCCATGTAGCCAGGGTCCAGGAACAGCTCGTCCGGTCCGTGGCTCGTGATGGACACGAACTGATCCTCAGCCGGGATGCCCAGCGCCTCGTAAAGCGCCCCCGGCAATGCCTGCCCGAGCGTGCGCTTCTGCTCCGCCGAGAACCTGCCCGCTGGAACATGCACTTCGAACACCGGCATGCCGGACTCCTTCCTCGCTTCGTCTCACCCGCGACGCGTGTCTGACTGCGTGACGGATCACGTCAGGCTGGGTTGTCATAACCAACTTAGCATCGATAGGCTCGAAGGAGCCAGAGACTTCGGGCGGTCGCCCACGACGGACAGGAACGACGCATGCGATACACCACGTTCGGACGCCGCACTGGCTTGCGGGTCAGTGAGTACGCCCTGGGTACGGGGAATTTCGGCACCGGGTGGGGCGCGGGTACGGAGCGAAACGAGGCGAAGGCGATCTTCGACCGGTTCGTCGAGGCCGGTGGGAACTTCATCGACACCGCCGACACCTACCAGGCTGGTCAATCCGAGCAGCTCGTGGGCGAGTTCATCCACCGGGGCCGGGACGACCTGGTGCTCGCGACGAAGTTCACCGTCGGTGCCTCACCCGAGCGGAAGCTGCAGCGCACGGGCAACGCCCGCAAGAACCTGCGGATCTCGGTCGAGGAGAGCCTGACTCGGCTGAACACGGACTACATCGATGTGCTGTGGGTGCACTACCCGGACGCACTCACCCCGGTTGAGGAGCTGCTGCGTGGGCTGGACGATCTCGTGTCGCAAGGCAAGATCCTCTACGTCGCGTTCTCCAATTTCCCCGCCTGGCGCGTTTCCCGAGCATCGCTGCTCGCGGACGTGTCGGGGTGGGCGCCGGTGGCGGGTATCCAGGTGGAGTACAGCCTGGTCGAGCGCACCGCTGAGCGGGAGCTACTGCCGATGGCTGAAGCCCTCGGTCTGGGTGTCACGCTCTGGTCGCCGCTGGGTGGGGGACTGCTCACCGGAAAGTACCGGCAGTCGAGCGAGGGACGCCTGAGTGATTGGGGCAACCTCGTGCACACGGAGACCGACGCGCAGACCACCGCCACCGTCGACGCGGTCATCGACATCGCTGAGCGGGTCGGGCGCACGCCCGCGCAGGTTGCTACCGCCTGGGTGCGCGAGCGCGCCCGCCGCCTGGTAACCCCGGGCATTCCGATCATCGGCCCCCGGCGACTGTCTCAGCTCGACGACTACCTCGCCGCCCTCACCCTCGACCTCGACGACGCGCAGTGCGACCGGCTCGACGAGGTCAGCCAAATCCCGCTCGGCATCCCGCACCAGGCCAACCAGAAAGCATTGAATGGGCTCCAGGGTGGGCAATCGTCAGAGTTCGACGCCCCCGTCGTGCCGGTCGCATAAGGAATCGCAGATGACATCACACAGCAGCGAGACGCCGGCCAGCGCGGAGCGCTCACGTACGATTCACTACCACGCGCCCGACACCGACAAGCAAGCCCTATTCGCCAGATCCGGGCTCGAACAACTCCAGGCCGTCGCCACAGGCAAGATCCCGGGGCCGCCGATCAGTGGCCACATTGGCCTCGATACTGTGTCGCTCGCAGAAGGGGACGTGGTGATGACCGCTGTCCCGGACGAGTCGCACTACAACCTCATCGGGTCCGTCCATGGTGGCTTCTTTGCCACTGTGCTCGATACTGTCTGCGGGTGCGCGGTGCACACCACGCTGCCCGCCGGCGTCGGGTACACGAGCCTGGAGATCAAAGTGTCGTTCCTGCGTCCGATCACAGCTGACACCGGCCCCGTCACCGCCCACGGCTGGGTCACCAAACGCGGAAAGGGCGTCGCGTTCGCCGACGCCGACATCCGCGACCAGAACGGCCGGGTCCTCGCCACCGCGTCCAGCACCTGCCTGATCATCCACCCCCGCGCCGCCTCGTGACCGGAAGGGACGCCACCGGAACACGAGAGCGGACGGGGCCGTCGGGCTGGTTCGGTAAGCGGGGCGCATTCTGGGCGGCAGCGTCCGTCCTTGCACTCGCCCTGTGGTCTTCGGGCGCGCCCAGCGTGCTCTACCCGATCTAAGCGCAGCGCTGGGATCTCTCCCCAATGGGGGTGACGACCGTGTTCGCGACCTACCAGCTTGCGCTCATGGTTGTGCTGCCCCTGTTCGGGAATCTCTCGGACCTGTTTGGGCGCCGTCGCATCATGATTACCGGCATCGCCCTCATCGGGGCTTCCGCGCTCGTGTTCGCGTTCGCCCCGCACGTCGGGTTTCTCTACGTCGGCCGTATTCTGCAAGGCGCTGGGGCGGGTTTGGCGATGGGGGCGGCGACCGCGTCGCTCATCGAGAACAACACCACGTCTAGCCCCCGCTTCGCCAGCACGATGGCGACGGTGGCCACCTCGACCGGGCTGACCTTGGCGTTGTTCATCAGTGGGTTCTTTGCCGAGTATCTCCCGCTGCCGCTGGTGTGGAGCTACATCGTTTTGCTCGCCCTGGCCGCCGCCTCTATTGCCGCGCTCCTGTTCTCGCCCGACGACAAACCGGCGACGCGGGAACGGTGGAGCCCACAGGCCCCGTTCGTACCCGCAGGTATCCGCATCGGGTTCGTCATCGCGACTCTCTCGGTCGCGCTGGCCTATTGCGTGGGAGCGATCTTCCTGTCCCTCGGGGCGCATATGATCGACCAGTTCACCCACACCGAGAACACCGCCATTGTCGGTGCCCTCCTCGCCGCGTCCTCCGCCTCCATCGGCCTCACCGGGCTGTTCCTGGCCCGCTTTCACGCCCGGACCCTGATCTGGGCGGGCACCATCTTCACCCTCGTCAGTCTGGGATTGATGGCCGCAGCTTCCGTCCTGCAATCCATGCCGCTGTTCCTGGGTTGGTGCCTGATCGGCGGCATCGCCTACTCGCTTGCGTTCACCGGAGGTCTCGGCCTCATCAATCGCATCGCCCCCGAACACCACCGCGGCGCCACCCTCTCCCTGCTCTACCTCCTCGCCTACACCCTCCAAGCCGCCACTGCGATCGGCGTTGGCGCCCTCGCTACCACGACCAACCTCGGAACAGCGGTCGGCGCCGCTGCAGCCGCACTGGGTGCACTCTGTGTCGTTGTCATCACTCTCGCGGGTATGCAAGCCGTCACGGCACGTCGAATCGTGTCGAAACCGGACGGTCAGAAATGAATCAGATCGACCTGACCTGGCTCGATGAAAGGACCAGCATGATATCTGCACGTTATTTCCCGAATCGGGAGGGCTGAGCGATGAGGCGCTCTCTGCGATTCTCTCAAGTTGACGTCTTTGCCCCGCACGCCTGGATGGGAAACCCCGTGGCTGTCGTTCACGACGCTGACGAGCTCGACGACGTCACACTCGCGGCGCTCGCACGATGGACGAACCTCTCCGAGACCACCTTCCTCCTTCGTCCCACGACCGAAGAAGCCGACTATCGTCTGCGGATCTTCACTCCTGCGGGCGAGCTCCCGTTCGCCGGACACCCGACCCTCGGTAGCGCCCACGCTTGGCTCGCCGCAGGCGGAACTGTCAAGGGTGACAGCATCGTCCAGGAATGCGGAATAGGTCTCGTCCCAGTGAAACCGGCCTGTTACTCGCCCCAATAAATGTCGTGATTCTATGGGCGTCTCTTGTCGCAGCTATCGTCTGCCCGGGATAGCTTGGAATCGGATGAAGGCCTGGCATAGCATCGTTCTATGCATTTCTCTCATACCCCTAGTGGTCTGGTTCGTCTCAGAGCGTCCTCGTCATGAAGACACTGTGCGGGTCTTCCGAGTAGCGCCCAAATGGGCCCGAATCTTGAAATCCAGCCTTACGATACAAGGCGTGAGCTGCCGCAAAGAAAGACGCGGCACCTGTTTCAAGTGAGACGCGACTGAGGCCTCTACTGCTCGCGTCTACTAAGGCATGTTCCAAGAGTTTGGCCGCGATGCCTTGTCTCCGGCACCTTGGGGCAGTCCGCATGGCCTTAAGCTCAGCATGTTTCAAATCAATCTCAACTAGTGCAACCGTTCCGACAATCTCGTCGTCGATGTGTGCAGTCCAGAGCCGAACGGTGGGTGTCTGCAGCGTCTCGAGGTCGAGCGCGTGTCTCGACTCATTTGGCGCGGTCGGCTTCATATCTGTTATGTGATCTCGTATGAACGATGTCAGAGCTGGATCGTTGAAGTCCGCCAATTTGATGGAGATCACGTGTCTCTTCTTCCCGGCGAGGTGATGATTTCTGAGCCTTCAGTGGTGACTTGGAGTGCTTGGTCGTCGCGCAGAGCGAGTAGCTGATACCGGTCGCTATAGGTGGATAGGATGCGTTCAATCAGTTCTGGGGGATAGGGCGGGAGCTGGCCGTCTGCGTGTGGGATGATGACCTGATTGATGAGGTGCAGACCAGCGTCGCTGTGTAGCCTCGGTGCCGCTTGCCGGTTGTCCATCAGCTCGGCAGGGGTCACTGACGGGCCCGTGATGATCGAACCTGCACTGCAGCCGATGTAGGGCAGCCCGGCGCGCACGTGTTCAGTGAGTATGTCTCCGGAACCATTGGAGCGAAAGGCTTCGAGCAAGACGAACGTTTCACCGCTCGCTACATAGACCGCATCCAGCGAGTCGAGCAATTCGGCGAACTTCGTTGAATTGGTGTATCGTGCTCGAATCTCAACGACCTCGTACCCGAGGGCTTCTACGCCTGCGCGCTCGACCGCAGCGAAGGGCATCCCATCGGCGGCGTCTGAGATGTAGCCGAGCCGTAGGGGGCGGGAGAGGTCGCCCACGCACTGATTCAAGAAGTCGGGCACCGCGCCGACATTGATCGAGAGTAAGAGCAAGTTCATCCATTAAAGCTACCAACCACCACGCGCCAAGGTCATTGGAGGATCGACTTGTGACGAACTGGCAGAGTTGCGTTAGCGGCACTCTCCCCTGGTCGACAGCCGATCCGTTCGGTCTATGCCTTTCTCAAGCCACTCATCCCCCGTAGACCCGAGGGAGCAAGGAGTCCAGCATGACCAACAGCCCCCATAGAGTTCTCCCGACTCGACGGGCGTCGTCAGCGGCGCCGCTTCTGGGCGCTCGCCTCGTCGTGGAGGGTTGCCCGGATGGTGAAGCCAGCGAGCACGAAAACGAGCGAGATTGCGAGCCACGCACCCGGCGCATCGTTTCCGGCCACGTCCACGATGGCGCCCGATGCCCATGTCAGGCCGAGCGCTAGGAAGCCGCCGAGGGTGCTGAGCATGCCGAAGTAGCTGCCCAGGTTCCCCTCGCCAGCGGTGCGGGCGACGCGGTCTCGGAGCGCGGGCATGATGAGCATCTGGCCCAGCTGCAGCAGGACCGTCCACACGATCAGCGCTCCGATGAGCGGCGCAGACCCGTCCTGGACGGGGAGGAGGAACGCGCTGCCGGGCACCGCGAAGGCAATGGCGGTGAGGAGGAGCCCGCCGACCAGCGAGGTTTTCGTCGGTAGATTCCTGGTGAGCATGCGCAGCGGAGCCTGTCCCGCGATGACGACGAGCGCCGAACCGATGTAGAACGCGCCGATCATCTCGGGTGCAATGTGCGCGGGAAGGAAGACGTAGAAGAGGTTCTGCGCGCCGAGGTAGAGACTCCCCGGGATGGCGATGGCGAGAAAGGCCCGGTTCTTCAGCGGCAGAATCATCCCCTTTCGCACGCTCACCGGCGTCGCATTGACCCGCAGCGCGCGGGGAAGGAGAACCGCGAAAGCGATCAGCAGCGCCGCGAAGATCAGGGAGGCGGCGAGGGAGGTCCAGATGAATGGAACGAACACGAGCGCCGTGCCGATGACCGGACCGAGCGCTGTGCCGATGCGGCTGAATACCTGCTCGATCGCAAACAGCTCGGTCCGTCGGAGCACGCCCTCGTTCTCCAGCCGTGCGCCGTAGCTGGCGTTGGCCGACTCCACCGCCGGCGCGAAGGCCGCGGCGGCCACGCCGACCAGAAGTATGCCGATCAGCAGGAGGCCAGGATGCGTGGCGATGCCGACGGTGAGGAGGCCCACGATGCGCAGCGCGATGCCGGTGAGCACCATCGGTCTCACGCCGAAGCGGTCGCTCAAGGCGCCGCCCAGGGCGAACAGGCCCTGCTGGGCCGCCATCCGAGCACCGAGGATGAGGCCGACGAGGGCCGCGCCAAGGTGCAGGTTTTCGGTCATGTGCACGGCCAGGAAAGGAATGACCAGTGAGAACCCGGCGTTGAATCCGGCCATCGCGAAGAGGATCAGGCGAACCTGGGCCGGGAGCGCGCGGAAGGTTCGCAGGATGCCGCGTTTCGTGCGGCTCACGTCGCTTCGGCGCCGCCGACAGCGACGACCATGGGCGTTCCGGCGACCGGGTCCGGCACGATGACCGTTTCCAGGTCGAAGACCTCTCGGACCATGCTGGGGGTGATCACCTCGGCGGGCGGTCCGACGGCGGCGACGCGCCCGTCCTTGAGTGCGATCATGTGCGTGCCGTAGCGGGCCGCCTGGTTGAGGTCGTGCAGCACCGCGGCGACGGTCGTGCCCTGCCTGTTCTGCCGGGCGATCAGCTCGAGCACGCTGACCTGATGGGCGATGTCGAGGTATGTGGTGGGTTCGTCAAGCAGCAGGATGGGGGCCTCGCGAGCGAGCGCCATCGCGATCCACGCCCGCTGGCGCTGACCGCCGGAGAGGGCGTCCAGCGGGCGTTCTGAGAGCTCGGACATGCCAGCCGAGGCGAGAGCCGAGGTCACCGCGCGCTCGTCGTCGTCGGACCAGCGCCGCAGCATGCTCTGATGGGCGTAGCGTCCGCGGGCGACGAGCTCCGCGACCCGGATCCCCTCGGGCGCGGTGCTGGACTGCGGGAGTAACCCGATGGTGCGCGCCACCTCCTTCGTGCTGGAGGTCGCGATGGAGGAGCCGTCGAGCAGGATCGCGCCGTTTCGTGGCTTCTCCACCCGCGCGAGCGCCCGAAGGAGCGTGGATTTGCCGCACCCGTTCGCGCCGACGATGACGGTGAAGGAACCGTCGGGGATGCTGATCGACACATCGTGGATGACGGTCGTCTCGGCGTAGCCGAGTCGGACTGCGTCGGTGCGCAGGCGCGCGGGGGCGAGCGAAGGGGTGGGCGTCAGGGGCGTGTTCATCGTGTCCGTGGGAAGAGGAGAAGTGAAAGGAGATAGGCGCCGCCGATCACGATCGTGATGATGCCGACCGGTAGCGGGTGCGGGAAGCCGTGTTGGGCCACGATGTCGGCCCAGGTTAACAGCATGGCTCCCGCACAGGCCGAGGCTGCGAGCGAGATCCCCGGCGCCCGGGTCAGGCGCTGGCCGATCGCCGGGGCCGCGAGGGCGATAAAAGCGATGGGCCCGGCGAACGCGGTCACCGCGGCAACCAGCAGGACCGCGCACGCGATCAACGTGACGCGCATGGACGTCACGCGCAGTCCCGATGAGGCGGCGATCTCGTCACCGAGCTCCAACTGCGCAAGTGATCGTCCCGTCGCCGCGAGGACAGTGCCGGCGACGGTAATCGCTGAGGCGGTGAGAAGGAGTTGCGGCGCGAGGATCCTCGACAGCGTGCCGACGCCCCACGCCGAGGCGGAGAAAGCGATCTCCATCTCGGCCGTACGCAGTATCCAGGCGTTCACCCCCGCGAGCGCCGCGGAGACGCCGATGCCCACGACCACCAGCCGGGTCCCGCGCAGCCCCCGTCGCATCGAGAGGGCCATGATCACGGACGCGGTGGCCAGCCCGCCGGCGAGCGCACCGGTGGCGATGCCCAGTAGCGACGATCCGAACGTCACCATCACGAGGAGCGCACCCGTGTAGGAGCCCGTGGTGAAGCCGATGATGTCTGGCGTCGCGAGAGGATTTCGGGTGATCGCCTGGAAGATCGCGCCGGCTGCACCCAGTGCGAGGCCGAAGAGAGCCGCGGCGAGGGCGCGCGGCAGCCTCCACTCGAGGACGACCGTCCGGGTGAAGCCCGCGTCCGCTCCGGTGAGCGCGGCGACGAGCTGATCGGGCGGGATCGGATAGTCACCGAGGCTCAGGGCAACCGCCGTGCCGAGGAGCGTGAGGAGAAGCATTGCGAGGCAGGCCAGCACGAGCCGACGCGGCGTCCTCCCGCGCGCCCGTCCGATCCGCAGGTGCAGATACGCGCGCCCTGCGCTGGCGGTGGTGGCGTTCATCGGGCGGCCACGCTTCCGCGATACGCGATGAGGGCGAGGCCGGTACCGCCGAGCACCGCGGTGATTACGCCGACGGGGATCTCCGAGGGGGCGATGACGGTGCGGCCGACGATGTCCGCGGCCAGCATCAGTGATGCCCCGTACAGCGCCGAGCACGGGATCAGCCAGGCTTCGTGCGGACCGGTGAATCGTCGAACGGCGTGCGGGACGATCAGCCCGATAAACCCGATCGGACCCGCGGCGGCAACGCTCGCCCCGGAGAGCACAGAGACCGACGTCCAGGACAGCAGCCGCACCCGTCCCGGGTCGATGCCCATCGAGACGGCGATATGGTCACCGAGCGCAATCGCGTCGAGGCGTCTGCTCAGGAACAGTGCCACGAGCACCCCGGCCGCGATCGCGGGGGCGATCGCGGCCACGGTGTCGAGGTCTCGTCCGGAGAGCGAGCCGCTCTCCCAGTTCCGCATCTGATCGAAGGCGTCCGGCCAGATCCTAGTCATCGCGAGCGTGCTCCCGCTGAGTACGGCGGCGATTGCCACCCCCGCGAGCGTCAGCCCGAGCGCATGGGAGGTCTGTCCGCCCCGGCCCTGGACGGCGCTGAGGAGATACACCGCCGCGCTCACGAGGAGGGCGCCCGCGAAGGCAAACCAGATGTACCCCTTCGCCTCGCTGACCCCGAACACGCCGACGGCTACTGCGACGGCGATTCCGGCACCGGCGTTGACGCCCAGGATCCCGGGATCGCCGAGCGGGTTTCGAGTCGCGGCTTGGATGACACAGCCGGCGACCGAGATCCCCGCGCCCGCAAGGAGCGCCACCAGCGATCGGGGGATGCGGACATCGCGCATGACGATGTCCGCATCGCTCCCCGAGAACGCCGTCACGGCCTGCCACGCTTCGACCGGGCTGAACGTCCGGGAGCCGATGCAGACGCTGCAGACCAGTAGCACCAGCACCAGCGCGACACCGAGCACGATGCCCGCGGCGCGGCGTCCGGCGGCGCCGCCGCGGCTCAGCGCACCCGAAGGAGGGCGCCCGGAGGCAGGAGCGAGCCTGCTCACTCCTCGGTGCCGGCGGGAGTCTCCCGGATCTGCGAAACGAACCGGTCCAGCACATAGGGAATCGTGACAGGGTTCGGCATCGAGACGGCATCCGACGTCACGGCGTCGAGTCCGATCACGTTGCCCTCGCGCACGACATCGAGGTTGTGGAACGTCGGCATGTTCTCCAGCTGCGCGCGACGCTTGTCCCAGTTGTCGACGAAGAGGACGTCCAACGAGTTCAGCTCGGAGAGGTTCTCCGCGGACAGGTCGAAACGCAGCGCGTTGTCGGCGCTCCTGAGGTTTTCGGGGAACTCGAAACCGAGGGAATCGACCAACTGGCCGCGGGCGGCCTCATTGCTGAAGACACTCACCGTGTCGTCGTCCCACACGACGACCAGCGCAGCCTTGAGGCCCGCCAGGTCGGAGTTCTTCTCCGCGGTGGACTTCATGAGCGCTTCGGTCTCAGCGACAAGCTTCTCCGCCTCGGTGGCCTTACCGACCGCCGTGCCGACCTGCCTGGTCAGGGACTGCCACGGCAGTACCCAGTCGGTCTCGTCGGCGGAGTGCAACACGGTCGGAGCGATCGACGACAGCTGCTGATACCGCGTCTCATCGATCGCGTTGTTGACCGCGACAATGACGTCAGGGTCCGAGGCGGCGACCTTCTCGATCGAGAACTCGCTCGTACCGCTCTCCAGCGGCGTGGGGGCATCGCCGGTCACGAGCGGCATCGCCCACTCGCCTACCCCGGTGTCCGTCGAGCCGTTCCAAACCGGGGCGAGAACCGGCTGCACCCCGAGGGCCAGAAGGATGTCGGTGTCGCCGATGCCCACCGACGCCACGCGCGTCGGTGGCTCGGAAATCGTCGTCTCACCCAGCTTGTGCTCGATAGTGACGGGAAAACCCTCGTGCGAGGCGGCAGACTGTGCGGCGGTGTCCGTGGCGGCCCCCGTCGCACAGCTGCTGAGTGCGATCAGTGCCACGAGGGCGGAGGCAAAGGCTAGAGGACGTCGAGAAACGCGCATTTTGAGAGAAATCCTTCAGATGATACTTAGGGCAACCTAATCATCGTAGCGGGGTTGACTGCCATGCAGGACTACTGAGCGTTCTAGTAACTCATCTCCTACGACGCGAGCACGGCGGCTGCGATCATTTCAAACTCGATTGGGGAGAGGGGCTCGATACCACTATGGGGGAAAGTCAGATTTCGCGACGCTCGCGGAGCACACAACTCAGTACGAATTTGCTTACGGTGGACTAGGGAGATCGGAGAGTGTCAACCTTCGACGTGACATGCACGGTGACTCGCCATCTGTGAACTTGAAGTCGTTGAAGCAAAAGTCACAAACGACCGTTCATAAGACAGTTGACTCTGTCCCACACCAGATCGGCGAGTCATGTCTCATGACCCGTGTCGGCAATCTATGTAAAGAAGGCAGCGTTCGCGTTACACTGAGGCATGGCCACGATCGGTTACGCCCGAGTCTCAACCCGAGACCAGAATCCGGACGGCCAAACGGATGCGCTCAATGCGGCGGGCTGCGACAAGATTTTCGTCGAGCACGCATCCGGCACCCTGTCGAAGCGGCCGGCACTGACGGAAGCCCTCGGGTATCTGCGCGAGGGAGACTCGCTCGTCGTGACGAAACTTGACCGGCTCGGCCGGTCGGTGAGAAACCTCAAACAGGTCGCGGACGAGCTTCAACAGCGCGGAGTTGGTCTGAAAGCACTCTCGCAGGGCATCGACACGACAACGCCGGGAGGCCGCCTGTTCTTTCACATGCTCGCTGCAATCGCGGAGTTCGAACACGACCTCATCGTCGAACGCACCCACGACGGCCTCGCGGCCGCCCGCGCCCGTGGGCGGAAGGGCGGCCCGAAGTTCAAGATGACGCCGACGAAGATCCGGCAGGCCCGGGCGATGTACGACGAGGGCGGCCACACCGTGCAGGAGATCGCCGACACGTTCGGGGTGTCCCGGCCCACGATTTACCGGCACCTGGCCGAGCACGTCGAGAGGGCCTGACGAGGAATCATGGCGCACCTCAGCAACCGGCAGAAAGCCGAGCTTGTGCGCCAACACCAGGACGGGGTGCCGTGGACGCGCCTTGCGGAACACTCCGGCGTTGCAGTACGGACCTTGCAACGCTGGGCAGCCCGGATGGAAATGGGACAGCTCTCGCGGGCACCTCGCCGCGATAAGGGTTCGACACGCCTCGACGCCGAGCTGGTGAAGGCGGTTGAGGCGCTTGCTGTGCGGCGTCCCGCTCCGACGATCGCGTATATCCACCGCCGTGTCGGTGATATCGCCAGGGGCCGAGGACTATCCGCCCCGGGATACACCACGGTCCGCGATATCGTGCACGGGCTCGACCCGGGCCTGAGGGCCCTCGCGGACGGCGGGGACGCGGCCTACCGAGACAAGTTCGAGCTGGTCTACCGCCGCACAACCGCCGCGCCGAATGAGCAGTGGCAGATGGACCACACTCTGCTGGATGTGATGATCCTCGATGACCGGCAGCAGCCCGTCCGTCCGTGGCTCACGATCGTGCTCGACGACTACTCGCGAGCGATCGCAGGCTACGCCGTCAGCGTCGCAACACCCACAGCCGAGCATTCCGCGCTGGCGTTCCACCAGGCCATTGCCCGGAAACGAAACCCGAAGTGGGTGGTGTCGGGTCTCCCGGACATCCTTTACAGTGACCACGGGTCCGACTTCACCTCGACCAGGATCGAGCACGTGTGCCTCGACGTGCACGTGCGCTTGATTCACTCACGGATCGGAGTCCCGCAGGGGCGCGGCAAGATCGAACGGTTCTACCGAACGATCACGACCGAACTGCTGCCGCACCTGCCCGGCTTCATACCGCACGGCACCGGCGGATCGCCCATCAACGAACCCGCGTTGACCTTGCACCAGCTCGATGACGTTCTCGAGGGATTCATCGTCGACGAATACAACGAACGCATCCACTCGTCGACGGGTGCTGCCCCGCACGAGCGATGGCGCAGTGACACTTTCATCCCTCGAACACCTGACCGCCCTGAAGATATCGATCTGCTTCTACTCACCGCAGCGACGACCCGCCGTGTGCAGCGTGACGGGATCCGGTTCGCGTCGACCCGGTACATCTCGCCGGTCCTCGCCGCATACGTCGGCGAAGACGTCACGGTGCGGTATGACCCTCGTGACCTTGGGGAGGTACGAATCTTCCACGACAACGCATTCCTCTGCTGCGCAATCGCCCCCGAACGCTCCTCCGAGACTGTCTCCTTCGCTGATCTGCAAACTGCGAGGAACGCGCGACGTCGTGCCCTGAAAAAGCAACTCCGCGAGCTCACCACTCACGCAGGGTCCCTTCCCGAAGACACTCGCCACCACCCCGAGATCACAACGACCCCCGACAGCACCCCCGACCAGCTCGCGACACCTCCCGCGCGACACGGATTGAGAACCTATGCCAGTGACTGATCCAGACGGCACGCCCCAGTCTCTTCTCTTCACGCCTGACGACGACGGACGCCGATTCCTCGGTGGTCATTTCGATGAGTTCACCGATGCGCCTCCGCCCCACGCGGACACCTTGCCCGCGTTCGTAACCACCCGTGAACACCGACGGTTCGCCGAGTTCGCAGACACCGTCCGATCACATCGCTACATCGGCCTCGGCTAAGGGCCACCCGGCGTTGGCAAGACACGCTCCGCACGCAACTACGCTGGCACCGACGAGTGGGAGCAGTGGTACCCGCTCTCCCGCAGCGAAGGCGCACTGCCGCCCGTGCCCGAAGCGGTGCAACGAAGTCGCACGGCGTTCTTCACACCTACCGTCGCTGCGACCATCAAGCAGATCGATCAAGGCCTGCCCCGGGCATGCCAGCAGATCTCCTGGGCGATCGACTACGCCCAGCACGGCCACGTTGATCCTTTCGTGCACGCGGAGTCGCAACACAGCGGAAACACCGAACTGCTCATCATCGACGAAGCCGACCGACTCAAAACCGCCGGCTTAGAACAAATTCGTGACTTCTACGACCGCCACCGGATGGGCGTGATCCTCATCGGCATGCCCGGCATCGAGAAACGCCTCGCCCGCTACCCCCAGCTCTACAGTCGCATTGGCTTCGCCCACGAATACCGAGCGCTGCGAAGCGACGAGCTCACCGCCGTCATCGCGCAACGACTCCCGGCACCCGACCCAGACGACTCCGGTCTCGCACATACCGCAGCTCTCGCTGCAATCGTTCGCGCCACCAACGGCAACTTTCGCCTCTCCGACAGGCTCGTCACCCAGGTCAACCGCATACTCACCATCAACAAGCAGACACACCTCATCCCAGAGGCCGTCGACGCCGCCCAAGAAGCACTCCTCATCGGACGATAAGCGATGCGGGAAACACGACATTTATCGCCGCAAGTCACAACCGGCCGGTGATGCGCTCGCGTTTCGCGCCCCGGAACTCCTCCGGGCCGGGCCTGTGGATGACAGCATCTTTGCTCGGGCGTGCGCGTCGATCGGTGTGACGCCGGCGCAGGTGCTCCGAGCGGAATGGATCGATAACGGGCCTGGATGGATCGGGCTCGTTCTTGACTCCGTGGACACGGTGCGCAGCCTCACACCGAACTACGAGGCAATGGCGGGCCTAGCGGTGGGGGTCCTCGGTATCGACGCCACGGGTTCCACCGATGTCGAGGTTCGTGCCTTCGCCCCGTCGATCGGTGAAGATCCCGTCACTGGAAGTCTCAATGCCGCTTTCGCTGTCTGGCTCACTCGCGAGGGGTATCTGCCCGCCAATTACACCGTCCGTCAAGGCACCGCGCTCGGTCGACAAGGAGAGGTGTCGATCACGACCGACAGTCAAGGAATCTGGGTGGGCGGACGAAGCCAGACTGTGGTGAGCGGAGTGATCAGCCTTTAGCCCAACGTTACACGCAAGAGCACGGTCAATGAAGACGCCCCGTCCAAGGAGCCGATGACGACCGTCGCCAGTGTCGGAAGTCGGATGATCTCTGGCCTCTCAATGGGAGACGTCTGTTGTGGCGACGTCCTGAAGGCGTGAAGTCCCGCCGCGCAATGCGGCGGGACTTCACGCTCACGACACTAAATCCGTTCGATGATGGTGGCGTTGGCTTGGCCTCCGGCTTCGCACATAACCTGGAGCCCGTATCGGCCTCCGGTCTGTTCCAGGGTGTTGAGGAGGGTGGTTGCCAGGCGTGCGCCGGAACCGCCGAGGGGGTGTCCGATCGCGATCGCCCCACCGTTGATGTTCACCTTCGACAAAGGCGCGCCGGTCTCGGCCTGCCAAGCGAGGACCACGGAAGCGAAGGCTTCGTTGACCTCGAACACATCGATGTCGTCGATGCTGAGACCCGCGCGAGCGAGGACCTTGTGGGTGGCGGGGATGATGCCGGTGAGCATCATGATCGGGTCGTCTCCGGCGACGGCGAAGGAGTGCACGCGGGCGCGGGGACGCAGGCCGTGCTGTTCGGCGGCTTCTCGCGAGGTGATGAGCAGGGCGGCGGCACCGTCGTTGACGGGCGAGCTATTGCCGGCGGTGATCTTCCAATCGATCTGTGGGAACCGGCCTTCCCACGCGTCGTCCTGGAATGCCAGTCGAAGGCCGGCGAGTGTCTCTGTGGTGGTGTCGGGGCGGATGGTCTCGTCGGTGTCGAGGTGGTTCACGGCGACGGTCTCTGCGGTGAAGAGGCCGTCGTTCCAGGCGCGTGCGGCGCGTTGGTGGGATTCGGCGGCGTAGTCGTCGAGCTGGGAGCGGGAGAATCCCCACTTCGTCGCGATCAGTTCCGCGGAGATGCCCTGTGGGATGAGGCCCGGACTGTAGCGTTCGGTCACGGTGGGGCCGGCGAAGTTCTTCCCGGCGAACTGCGAGCCGATGGGGATGCGGGACATGGATTCCACCCCGGAGGCGACGGCGATGTCGTATGCGCCGGCGATGACGCCCTGCGCGGCGAAGTGCAGCGCCTGTTGACTGGACCCGCATTGCCGGTCCACGGTCACTCCGGGGACGCTTTCGGGGTATCCGGCGGCCAGGAGCGCCCAGCGGGCGGTGTTCCCGGACTGTTCGCCGACCTGCCCGACCGCGCCGCTGATGACGTCGTCGATGACGGCAGGGTCGATGCCGGTGCGTTCCACGAGGGCGCGCAGCGGGACAGCGTGCAGATCGACGGGATGGATCTCGGAGTAGGCGCCGCCGCCAGGCTTCCCTTTGGCGAGCGGGGTGCGGACGGCGTCGACGATGACGGCTTCGGTCATGATGGCTCCTTCAAAATGTGGTGCGGCTAGCGGGTGAGATCGACGATCGTGCGGCCGCGGACCTGCCCGGCGAGGATACGCGGCGCGGTGTCGAGAACATCGGCGAGGCCGATCGTGGTGCTCATCCGGTCCAGGGCGTCCAGGTCGAGCTCGTGGCTGAGCAGATCCCAGGCGCGCTGCCGCAGCGGCAGGGGTGCGTCGACTGAGTTCGCGCCGGTGAGGGTGACCGCACGCAGGATGAACGGCAGCACCGTGACCGGCAGGTCCGCTCCCTGGGCGAGACCGTAGGCGACCGCGATCCCGCCGTACCGGGTCTGCGCGAGAGCGTTCGCGAGAGTATGGGAACCCACCCCGTCCACCACCGCCGCCCAGCGTTGCTCCTGCAACGGTGCGGAGGCCGGCTCAGCCAGGTCCTGACGGTCGATGACCCTCGACGCACCGAGCCCTGTGAGGTAGGCGTGCTCCTGGGCCTTGCGGCCGGTGGAGGCGGTCACGGAGTAGCCGCGACGGGCGAGGAGGTTGATCGCGACCGACCCCACCCCACCGGCGGCACCGGTGACGAGGACTTCGCCGTCTCCGGCCTTCAAACCGTGATCCTCGATCGCGAGCACGGCGAGGGCCGCGGTGAACCCGGCGGTGCCGATCGCTGCGGCCTGCGCCGAGGTGATGCTCTCGGGCACCTTCACCAGCGACGCCGCGGGAGCAGTGGCGTACTCGGCATACCCGCCGGGCCGGTTCTCCCCGGCACCGGCACCGTTCAGGGTCACCCGGTCGCCGGACGTGAACGCGTCCGTGGTGGTTTCGACAACAGTGCCGACAATGTCGATGCCGACGGTCAGCGGCCACGTTCTCACGAATCCGGGACGCCCGAGCACGGTGCTGCCGTCTTTGTAGTTCACGCTGGAGTGCGACACCTCGATCAGTACCTCCCCGTCGCCGGGACGGGGAGCATCGATGTCGGTGAGCACGGCGGGCTCATTCGGGGCAGGGGCAATGATGGCACGCATCAGACGGTTTCCTTTCGAGGACAGACAGAGGAGACAACAGTTGAGGTGAGGGATCAGCTCTCGTAATGCGGCAGGATCTGGCTATCTTTGACGTAGGTGAGGGCGTCGGTGACGTCGTAGGCGTGGATCGCGGCGACGTGCGGGGCCAGCAGTGTCGAAAGCGCCGGGGCGTGATCGGTGTAGAAGCGGTCGCGGGCGGTGTCGTCGGTGAACCCGAGGATGATCGAGGCGTGCAGGTGCTGATCTGCGGGGTTGTCGTGGGCGACGTTTGGGGTGTCCCAGGTCTTCTCGTTCCACGGCAGGAACACCTGCGTTCGCAGCTCTGTGAGCTGACCGGTGGCGATGAGGGCGGGGGTGAGCTGCTTCTTGACGAACTTGTGGAACGCGACCGTGCCTTCCTCTGTGCCGCGGCGAAGGTAGATGATCGCCCGTGACCCGGGCTTTTCGCCGGGGGCGACGTCGTACCAGCGGGAGGTGCCGGGAGGGCCGGCGTGGAGGAGGGTACTGCGGAAGATGTTGACCTCGTCCTCGAACGCCAGCGCGGTCTGCTTGCGTCCTGCCAGCGGTGACAGTGCGTTCTCGAAGGTGACTTCCGCGATCCCGTCGATCTTGCGATCGGCGGGGATTGCGGTCTCCACGCCGGGGGTGGCGGGCCAGCGGCCGGGGTTGTGTTCGGCGAGATGGATCTGCCGATACTCCAGCTGTCCGGGGGTGGCGGCGATGATCGCGGAGTGCGGTCCCTTCCACCGGTCCATGCCGTCTTGGCGGGGCTTGTCGGTTCGCATCCACAGCAGGATCGAGGAGGTGAAGTGCTTGGAGACGTTGGGCTTCGTTGGCGTGGTGTCGCTCATGATGGCTGCCTTCGTGGTCAGTGCTCGGGGTCAGTTGGTCAGGAACTTCGCGGCGATGGGGGCGAACTTCTCCCAGTACTGGAAGACGCCGCCGTGGCCGGAGTTCGGGTAGATGATCAGTTCACTGCCGGTGATGCGCTGGTGCAGGTCCTCGGAAAGCACGGAGGGGACCATGCGATCGTTGTCGCCGTTAGCGATCAGCGTCGGGACGGTGATGACCGACAGGTCGGACGGGCCAGAACGCCCATAGCGCTGAATGGCCTTCAACTGACGGCTGAAGCCCTTGTTGCTCATCGGCTTGTCGCGATCCACGGTGCGCTCCTTGAGCCGCTCCACGAACGCCTTCCCTGCCTGCTTGCCGACCTTGTCGCGGTTGAAGAAGAGGAACTCCTTCGGGTCGGAACGGGCGACCACGGAACGGAGGATGTCCCAGTAGGTGGTGCCCACGACCTTGTCGATGTCCTTCCCGCCGCGCGGGCCGGTGCCGGTCAGGACGAGCTTGCGAACCAGGTCGGGGTGCGCGACGACGAGGTCCTGGGCGATCATGCCGCCCATCGAAAAGGAGAAGACGTCGATCTTGTCGAAGCCTAGACCCAGCGTGATGAACCGGTAGGCGTCGGCCGCGGCTTCCTCGAGAGTGTCAGGAACCTGCCCGGAGGAGGCCCCCACGCCGAGCAGGTCAAAAGCGATGACGCGGCGGGTCTTCGCGACGGCGTCGATGATGCGGGGGTCTCAGTTGTCGAGGGTCGCGGCGAGGTGGACGAAGAAGACCACGGGGATCTCTTCTCTCGGGCCGAGCTCACGGTAGGCGAAGGTGTCCCCGCCGACCGTCACGGTCTTCGCCGGGGCCTTCGCGTACGAGGTGATGACGGGTTCGGTGGTGCTCATGTGGATGCTCCTTGAAAGGTTCGGATACTGCGAGTGCGCAGTCGGCGGACTGGTGGCCGGCGTTATGCGGGCTGGTGGGCGCTGGTGATGACGGCCTTGCCGCGGATACTGCTCGAGCCCAGTGATTCGAGTGCGTGCACGGTCTGGTCGAAGGGGAACGTCGCACCGACGATGGGGCGGATGGCCCCGCTGTCGACGAGCTCGGCGATCTGTCGGAGCTGCTGCCCCGAGGCGCGCATGAGCAGGAACTCGTAAGACACGCCGAGCTGGCGCGCAAGGGCACGGGTCTTGTGGCTCAGCGCGGTGATCGCCAGGCGCAGCACCGGGTTCAGACCGGCTGCCTTCGCGAACTCGGGGGTGGGCGGACCGGAGATACCGACGGCCTTCCCGCCCCGCTTCAAAACGGTGAGCGATTTGGTGAGGTTGTCCCCGCCTAGGGGGTCGAGGACGAAATCGTAGCCGGACAGCTCGGCGGCGAAGTCCTGGGTGCGATAGTCGATGACCACGTCCGCGCCGAGCTCACGGACGAAGTCCGCGTTCTTGCCTGACACTGTCGTCGCCACCTGGGCGCCGAGATGCTTGGCGAGCTGGATCGCGACCGACCCGACGCCGCCCGCCCCGGCATGGATGAGTACCTTTTGCCCGGCCTGCACATTGCCCTTCTCCACCAGTGCCTGCCAGGCGGTGAGCGCCACGAGCGGGAGGGATGCTGCCTCCACGGTGCTGATCGATGTCGGCGCGAGGGCGACGTCTGTTTCGTCGACGGCGATGCGCTCGGCGAAGGTGCCGATGCGGTGATCCCGCGGCCGCGCGTAGACCCGGTCGCCGGCGGTGAAGCTGGTGACGTTCGCCCCGGTGCTGATCACGGTGCCTGCCAGATCGTGGCCGAGGGTGAGCGGGGTTTTGTAAGGAAGGATCGCCTTGAACTCTCCCGCCCGGAGGCGCTCGTCGAGGTGGTTCAGCCCTGCAGCCTCCACCCGTATCAGGACGTCCCGGTCACCGATGGTGGGCTCGGGGATGTTTGCCTCGTGGACGGGCTGCTTGTACTTGTCGAACACGAACGCTCGCATGATGCTTCTTCTCCTTGAATCTGAGTAGTGGTCGGTTAGCGCCGCAGGAATCTGGTGATGATGCCGGTGACGCTGTCACGGTTCTGGAAGGCGACACCATGACCGGAGTCGCTGAAGATCTGCATATCCGCTCCGGGATGCCGAGCCAGGAGTGCGTCGGCGTTGCCGACCGGGACCATCCGATCCTGGTCTCCGTGCAGGATCAGTACCGGTTGCGTGAATGCCGATGCCGGTGGGCTCTGGTGGCCCCACCGCTTCACGGCACGCAACTGGGCGCGGAAGACACTGGGGGTGATGGGTTTGTCGCGCCCGGTGCGCCGCAACTTCAACCGTGCCTGATAGGCCTTTGCCGCCTCACGGCCGACGGGCGTGCGAGTGAAGAACAGCAGCGTCGTCGGGTTAGTGAAGGTCAGAATCCCGCGCAGGATCGTCCGCACGGTGACCCCGGTCATGACGGTCAGGCCGGGTCCGCCCTGCGGGCCGGTGCCGGCGAGGACCACCCGTTCCACCAGGTCGGGGGCTTGCCGGGCGATCTCCTGGGCGACCATGCCACCCATCGACAATCCGAGCAGGTCGACTCGGGAGAGCCCGAGCGCCCGGATCGCGGCGATCGCATCTGCAGCCATCTCCTCGAACCGGTCCCGCACCGTGCCATTGGAGGCGCCGACTCCGCGGTAGCCAAGAAAGATGACCCGGCGATGCTGGGCGAGCGGGTCGACGAGTTCGGGGTCCCAGCTGTCGAGGTTTGCGCCCAGATGCGTCAGTGCCACCAGTGGCACCCCGCCGTGCTCGGACCCGAGCTCGCGGTACACCACAGTGGCGTCGGCCGCGTCGACGGCCCGGGTTGATGCGTCGACGAAACGCACTGGCTGGTTGCTGGTGCCTTGCCGCGTGCCGGTCATGACCGTTTCCTCCTGGTTCGACTGCTGACGGGGTTCTCAGGGGGTTCCATCCCCGTCCAGACCGAGTATACTCAATTCTGAGCGCACTCAGTTACTTTGTCAAGGGAGATCGACATGGAATCTCGTTCAGGCACTCAGGGGCGTCGGGAGCGGGCCAAGGAGGACAAACGCCGCCGAATCATGGACGCCGCCCGCACCCTGTTCGCCGAACATGGCGTGGGAGGTGTGACAACGCAGCGGATCGCCGACCGCGCAGATGTCGCGATCGGGACGCTCTACCTGTACGCGGCGACCAAGGCGGAGCTGCTGATTCTGGTCCAAAACCAGAAGTTCGCCGACGCGATCGAAACCGGGCTTACTGCCGCGAACGCCGCCGCCGGTCGCGGCTCAGACACGATCGATGTGGTCCTCGCACTGGTCGAGCCGGTCGTGGCATGTATCCGCGAGCAGCCCGAGAACGGGCGCACCTACCTCCACGAACTCGTTTTCGGGGACCCGCTCGAACCCCACCGCCGCGACGGCCTCACACTGTCGCTGCGACTAGAAGAAGGCATCACCGGTGTCCTTAGCGCCGACCCCGCCATCAATGCGGCGGATGCGGGAACTCGCGCGCGGGTGGTCACCTCGATCATCCACGTCACTACCACCGCCACCGTGCACCTGCACACGGCCCTGCCCGGCATCCTCGATCAGATCCGCCAACAAGTCACCGCGGTGCTGCCCCGCACCGCTCACGCGGCATAACCACAACCCGCCACTCGTGCACACGAAGAAGGAGAACATCATGAGCACCACCCCAAGCAGCAATCACTTCGACGTTGTCGTCCTCGGTGCCGGCCCCGGCGGCTACGTCGCCGCGATCCGCGCCGCCCAACTCGGCAAGACCGTCGCCGTCATCGAGAAGCAGTACTGGGGTGGGGTGTGCCTGAACGTCGGCTGCATCCCTTCGAAGGCGCTGCTGCGCAACGCCGAACTCGCCCACACCTTCGAGCGCCAGGCCGACGTCTTCGGCATCAGAGGCGAGGCCACCTTCGACTACCAAGCCGCCTACGACCGCTCCCGCACCGTCGCCGACGGCCGCGTCAAAGGCGTGCACTTCCTGATGAAGAAGAACACCATCACCGAGATCGACGGCCACGGCACCTTCAACGGCCCCCACACCATCGACGTCACCCTCACCGCCGGCGGCACCCAGACCGTCACCTTCGACGACGTCATCATCGCCACCGGCTCTACCGTCCGCCTCCTACCCGGCGTGGAACTCAGCGACAACGTCGTCACCTATGAACAGCAGATCCTCGACCCCCAGCTACCGGAATCGATCGTGATTGTCGGAGCAGGAGCAATCGGCATGGAGTTCGCCTACGTCCTCGCCAACTACGGCGTACCGGTCACCATCATCGAGTTCCTCGACCGAGCCCTCCCCAACGAAGACCCCGAGGTATCCAAGGAGATCACCCGCCAGTACAAGAAGCTCGGCATCGACATCCTCACCTCCACCCGGGTCGACACGATCACCGACCACGGCGACCGGGTCACCGTCACCTACACCAGCGCCGACGGCGCCACCCACACCGTCGACACCGGCCGAGTACTCATGTCCGTCGGGTTCGCGCCGCGCACCACCGGGTACGGTCTCGAAACCACCGGCGTCGCAGTCACCGAACGCGGCGCGATCGGTATCGACGAGTACATGCACACCAACATACCGCACGTGTACGCGATCGGGGACGTCACCGCCAAGCTCCAGCTCGCACACGTCGCCGAAGCTCAAGGCGTTGTCGCCGCCGAGACCATTGCCGGGGCGGAGACCATGCCGCTCGGTCATTACCGGATGATGCCCCGCGCTACCTTCTCCCAGCCACAGGTCGCGTCCTTCGGCCTCACCGAGCAGCAGGCGCGTGACGAGGGCCATGACATCAAGGTTGCGAAGTTCCCGTTCACCGCCAACGGGAAAGCACAGGGTCTTGGTGAACCGGGAGGCTTCGTCAAGGTCATTGCCGAAGCCCAGTACGGTGAGCTCCTCGGCGCCCACATGATCGGTGCCGATGTTGCCGAACTCTTGCCCGAGCTCACCCTCGCCCAAAAGTTCGAGCTCCGAGACATCGACCTCGCCCGTAACATCCATACCCACCCCACCCTCGGCGAAGCGCTCCAAGAAGTGTTCCACGGACTGACTGGACACATGATCAACCTGTGAAAAACAGCAGCGCGGTCGACCCCCAACCAAGCTGGTTTCACCGTCTTGGAGCGTGCGGTGTTGTGTAAAGCGGGAGAATAGAGGCGCACGGAGATCTTGTTGTCACCCATCTGGTGAACTGATTTGCCAGAATCGTTGGGGCAGTCCGTTCGGCTGCAATGGCAAGAGCCACTCGGGCACCGCCGAGGGCACATCTCGCTAGAGATCATCGCGGATGCAACCACGCGGATGAGCAGACCGGCGCGACGTTCGCACCTTCTGAACGTGACGGTCTCGATCCGGGTGATGACGGCCGGTGATGGGTACCGGTACCTACTGAACTCTGTCGTCATCGGTGATGGTGACCGAGACGCGGCCGCCGCATTGACGCGGTACTACCAGGAATCTGGAACGCCGCCCGGCATCTGGTTTGGGAGTGGCCTGTCAGGGCTTTCCGGCGATCTTGCTGAAGACAGCTCGGTGTCAGAAGAGCAGTTGAGACGACTCATGGGGTACGGGCAGGACCCGATCTCGGGCGAACAGCTTGGCCGCCCGTACCGGAAGTTCGCGCCCTCTGGGGAGCGATCCCAGCGCCGCATCGAAAAGCTCTCCGAGAGCCTCACTGAAGAAGAGCGCGCGATAGAGGTCGGGTTGATTGAGGTTGAGGAGGCGGCGAAGTCGAC
This sequence comes from Leucobacter massiliensis, assembly GCF_002982315.1. Lineage (GTDB taxonomy): Bacteria > Actinomycetota > Actinomycetes > Actinomycetales > Microbacteriaceae > Leucobacter > Leucobacter massiliensis. Next base: position 61,690 of record NZ_MWZD01000019.1, read on the forward strand.
TGGAGCGCCGGTTGCCGGTTTCGATCTCACGTTCTCGGTCCCGAAGTCCGTGTCCACGCTGTGGGCGGTCGCTGACGGTGGAATCCAAGCACTGATAGCGCAGGCGCATCATGCCGCGATCCAAGACGTGATCGAGCTGTTAGAGCGGGACGTCGCGGCGACCCGGGTGGGCGCGAAGGGTCCGCGTGGCGCGGTCGCGCAAGTGCCGGTACGGGGCGTGATTGCGGCGGCGTATGACCATTACGATTCACGGGCGTCGGATCCGCAGTTGCACACGCATGTCGTGGTCGCGAACCGGGTGCAGGCGGTACGGGATGGGAAGTGGCGCACCCTCGACTCCCGTGCTTTGCATGCTGCAGTGACCGGGTTGTCGGAGCATTACAACGCTGTCCTCTCCGACCGGATCACTGCGCTGCTCGGTGTCTGTTGGGAGCCACGCGAACGCGGCACGGGCCGCTCCACCGCGTGGGAGATCACCGGTGTCTCGCAAGGGTTGATGGATGAGTTCTCTTCCCGGACCCGCGATATCGAGCAGGTCAAAGACCGCCTCGTCGCCGATTATGTCGAAAAGCATGGCAGGCAACCGTCACCGAAGCTGCTGTGGCAGTTCCGCCAACAGGCAACCCTCGAGACTCGACCACCGAAACAGCAACACTCATTGAGCGAGCTCACCGCGGATTGGCGTGACCGCGCCACACGGATACTTGGCGAAGACGCTCCGACTTGGGCTGCCGCGCTCCTCACGGGCAGCGTTGCTGATCCGTTGCTGCGGGCCGATGACATCCCGCTGGAAGATCTGAATGCTGTGGCTGCGGTGGTCGTGGAGCGGGTGGGTGATCGGCGGGCGACGTGGAAACGGTGGAACCTCCACGCCGAGGCCGTCAGACAGACGATGGGTTTGCGGTTCGCCACCGCGCAGGACCGTGACGTCATCACGCAGCAGATTGTCGACGCGGCCGAACACGCTTCCCTCCGGTTGACGCCGCCGGAACTTGCGTCGAGCCCGCCCGTGTTCCAACAGCCTGATGGTGCGAGTGTGTTCCGTCCGAAAGCGTCCACGGTCTACTCCTCGGAACGGGTGCTCGCAGCGGAAGACCGGCTCCTCGCCGCTGCGGAGAGCCGCACAGCACCCACGGTGCCGCTCTCTTGGATTGAACAGGCAGCCCGGACGAAGAACAAGGACGGGTACGAGTTGTCGTCAGATCAGGAGCAGGCGATCGCGAAGATCGGAATCTCCGGCCGCACTCTCGATGTGCTCGTCGGCCCGGCAGGGACCGGGAAGACCACCACCATGCGAGCCCTCCACCAGGCATGGGAGAGACGACACGGCAAAGGCTCAGTCATCGGGCTCGCACCATCAGCTGCCGCAGCCGAAGTACTCGCCGAGGACTTGGGTGTGGCGACGGAGAACACAGCGAAGTGGCTCCATGAACACCGCCACGGCAACTGGAACCTCACCGCCGGTCAGCTCGTCATCATCGACGAAGCCTCCCTCGCAGGAACCCTCGCCCTCGACACCATCACCACCCACGCCCAAGAAGTGGGCGCCAAGGTGCTGCTTGTCGGTGACTGGGCACAACTCGCTGCGGTCGACGCGGGCGGGGCATTCGGGATGCTGGTGCGTGAACGCGCCGATACCCCGGAGCTCACTGATGTGCGCCGGTTCCGAAACGACTGGGAGAAACACGCCTCCCTGGGCTTGCGGATCGGTGATACGGACGTCATCGACACCTACCTCGATCACGACCGCATCACCCCTGGCGGATACGAAGAGATCCTCGAGCAGGCCTACCAAGCCTGGCAAACAGATCAGGCAGCAGGGAAAGCCTCCGTGTTGATCGCCGAAACCCTCGACACCGTCTCCCAACTCAACACCCGAGCCCGCACCGACCGGATCCTCGCAGGCGAAGTCGCCCTCGACGGCGTCCGCCTGCATGACGGGAACGAGGCAGCTCGTGGAGACCTCGTCATCACCCGCAAGAACGATCGCCGACTTTCGCTCGGACGAGGATGGGTGAAAAACGGCGACCGCTGGACCGTAACCCGAGCACACGACGATGGGTCCCTCACCGTCCGCCGAGCGCACTCGAAATGGCGAACCACGATCACCCTGCCCGCCGCATACGTTGCCGAGAACGTGGAACTCGGGTACGCGATCACCGCACACCGCGCCCAAGGCTCCACCGTGACGACAGCGCACGCGATCGTCTCGTCACCAGAAATGACCCGCGAATCGTTCTACGTCGCGATGACCCGCGGCCGCGAATCCAACCGCGCCTACATCGCCACCGACCAACACCACCTCGAAGAACACCAACACCGCGACGACCTACAGATGACCGCCAAGAGCATCCTTTACGGCATCCTGCAACACGTCGGCGCGGAACAATCCGCCCACGACACCATCACCACAGAGCAAGACGCATGGGGATCGCTCGCACAGCTCGCCGCTGAATACGACACCATCGCCCAAGAAGCCCAGCAACACCGCTGGACCGCCCTGCTCGAGCACGGAGGCCTCAACATCGAGATCATCGATGAGGTCGTGGAGACCGAGTCGTTTGGAATCCTCACCACCGAACTGCGTCGCCTCGAAGCGGCAGGCCACGACATAGAGCAACTCCTGCCACGGATCGTGCAAGCAGGGAACCTCGACGGCGTGGAAGACCTCGGGTCGCTACTGCGGTACAGGATCCAGAAGATCACCAGCACCTACCCGCCCTTATCGAGGAGCGAGGCGGGGCTTATCGCGGGGCTTGTGCCGCGAGCTACGGGCATCAGCGATCCTGCGATGCTGCGGGCATTGGGTGAGCGTGAGCACCTCATGGAGCAACGCCTCGATACGCTCACCCAGGCCGCGATCGAGCAGCCTGCACCGTGGTTGAGTACGGTCGCCGATCGGGACCAGCTGGTGCAGCGCGACGTTGTTCGCGCGGTCGTCGCATACCGTGACCGTTGGGGCATCACCTCAACAAGCGCCCTCGGGCCGGTACCGGCCGAAGATGCCCAACGCATCGACTACGAACGCACCCAAACCGGACTCGCCAGACACCGAAACGACACCACTGAGAGAACTGGAGAAGCCGCTGGACGGCTGGGCGGGCGGACGCTGTAGGCACAGTCCGCTAACCCCGGGGGTCTTCCTTCTTTCCTGTACTCGCCGTATCCTGATGGCGGCAGGAGCAACCACGCGCCAATCCCCGCAAGATGGGGTGAGGCAGACCGTTCGGGAAGCATCTCGGGCACTCAACCACTCAGGACCGGCCACACCGCGATAGTCCTGCGTGCGAAAGAGAGGCCCACATCATGCTCCTGAACCGGCTCTGGAACGCCAGCATCCACACCCGCGTCTTCCTGCGCCGCTGGATGCCCACCAACATCCTCCTCGACAAGCTGCGCACCCGACGCGGCCTCAAATGGGGAATCCCCACGATGCTCCTCGGCGTCGTCTACCTACTGATCGCAGTCACCTGCACCGGGCTCATCGAGCAGGGCTGGAGCAAATGGCTCTACCTCGTGTTGTTCCTCGCCCTCTGGAATGCACTGAAGTTCCTGTTCTTCGGCCCGTGGAGCCTCTTACTCCTCGTCCGTGCCCGAGCGCAGGAGGCGCGCACCCGCCGACGAAATGATGCGAAACTAGCGGGTCTCAATTACTAGTGCCGACTCCCATTTGAGTTTCGTCCGCCATCATCATTTCGTAATGTGGCGAGTGCCCAGCAGCATCGAACAGCTGCTTGAATGCCCGAAGATGAGTACTTACATCAGAGGAGATGCTTGCGTAGTCAACATCCCAAGGCGCTGTATGTGAACCGTCGTTGTACCACGCGAGTAAAGCATGGCTTGCCCACCGATCAGCTTCGTCAATTTTCGAGATGACATCATCTACGTCAATGCCGCCGGTGATCTGGAAGTAGTTTTCAATGATCCGTCTCATCGCGTTGGGAAGAGAAGCAGACAGTTCCAGATCTTGGGCGTTATTGGCAGCTTTGACTTGGTCCCATAGTTGTCGATAGTTGGACTTGATTGGGGACTTTTCATAGTGCCTGTGGCTCGTGATACCAGTAGGTCCCTTCGAGAGCACGAAGTAGGACCGCTTTCCTGGACTCATGCCATTCGGGGTGAACTCTGCTTCTTTGAAGAAGTATGCATTGTGAGTGAGAAGGATGATCTGTCGTGTGCGACCATCCTCTTTTACGCAATAGCCAAGCAACTTTCGGATGAGCAGGTTGATGACAAACAACATCTCGCCATCGAGACTCGAAACAGGATCGTCGATGATCACTACAAGCTGGTCGCTAACCGTACGATCTTCGTGCATCTGCTTGATCCGGTGAAAGAAGTACAAGAAGGAGATCAGTGTTCGCTCTCCTTCGCTGAGCGTGTGATTAGCCGCGCTCCCGTCCGGTCGAATCAATTGGTATGTATCATCTTGAGAATGCTGGATCGTGAAGCTGAGAAACCCCAGGTTCCTCAGCGTCTTGTTCATATCTTGAACGGTGGGAAGCGACGAGGTCAGCTGTTGCTGGAGCTCCGATAACTCCGAACGTTTACTGGCGAGTTTCTCCTGTGCGTCCTCCAGCTTGGGTCGAAGACTGTCCAGAGCCTTCTTCGGGTTCGTGACACTACCCTCGAAGAAGGACAGGTCTTGCTCCAAAACGGAGTGCACGTAGTAGCGCCAGACCTCTTTTTTGAGGTTTGACTTTGCCTGCTTCTTGTTGCGTAGAAGCAGGTTCGTTTCGTCGATTCGTGTGTTGGAAGCGGTCACGATGCGCTCTATCTCGTCAACGGTTTCACTTATTGCTTCGAATTCAACACTTTGAGACGGAGACTTAATCTTGGCTCCAACTTGAGCGATTCGTGATCGAATCTTTTGAGAAAGTACTCCGCCAAACCGCTCAATCTCCTTGATCTCAGGTGCTTCGTGTGCTGACAGAGAAGCGAGATATGTGTTCAGCGTGTCCAGGCGTTGCTCTTCCTCCACGCGTATCTTCTCTAGATTCGTTACTTGCTCTTCATAGTGATGGTCGAATAGCGAGGAGAGCGAATCAGTCACATCGCTCGGAAGAGCTTGTTGACAGAACGGACATTTTCCTTGTGACTGGTCGAGAAACGACTGACCTTCATGAACCCAATCAGCGTTTTGGAGCTGTTGAACGAACTCACCGAAAGTCGTGTTGTCTTGGGATTTAATCTCCTCTTGGAGGAGAGCGGACTGCGCTGGGCTTAGACTCCCTAGCCTCGGAAGCAGAGGGATGCGTTTTAAGTCGTCGCCGGATTCAACGTCCAGCGTGGTGTATTCATCTAAAAGTGCCGTCTCGCTCTTCAGCGAATCACTGGATGTGCTTGAACGAACTCGATGGACCTCAGCAAGATGTTTCTTCTTATCGCTTTTGTACCCTTCAAATGCTTGTTGCAGCGTTGACGGCAGTGCCACCCTCTTCTTCCAACTAGCTTCGAGTACTACTTGATCTGCCTCAGAAAGAAGTCCTTCTTGCTTCTCAATTGATTTCTCGTACTGCTCGACTGTACGCTCTGCGTCTCGAATCTCGCCAGGCTTAGCGGGCTTACTTTCACTCGCTTCCACGCCAACAAGAGCGTCGATTCGCTCCTGCACTTCGGGCGCGCCATCCCGTATAACGAATACGCCAGGTATTCCTTGATCAACCTGGAGTAAGCGATCAATGAAGTCCTTGTTGAAGAGCTCATGTTGGAATCCCGGATTATTAGCTGCTTCCATTGCCCGAGCTATTGAGGACTTTCCAGAGCCATTAGGCCCGTAAACCAGGGTGATCTGAGCTATCGGGTGCAAAGGCAACGCAGACGACCCAAAGCAGGGGATCTGTTTGATCTCCAGTGATTCAATCAATTTGTACCGCGCTTCCTGCACGCTCGACGTGCGGCAAACCTTCACATGAGGTTCCAAGGAGCCTCTAGTTTCTAATGATGGCTCCTGTTTGTAGCGGCAGTCAACGCAATCGCACTATGGATGCGAGCCTGGGCGTAGCCGAGCTCGACCTCAACGCTCTGAACGACTTCGCTGGGCACACGGACGAGGGACCACTCCTGCGTGCTTCAACGGTCGTCAGCCCATCAAGTGGCCTACACCTAGCTCCGCGGCGATCTCCCGAGCGCTCAACCCGGCCTCGTAGGGGCGGGCTGTGTTCAACCACCTGCTCATCACCTAAGCCCTGGCAACGCACACCAAGACCGGCTCCTGCCAAGAGACCCCTGTGAAGCGCCCCGGGTTTTGTGGAGGCTCGGTTATCTGGAACCGGCTCCGATCGGAACCTGCTCGTGAGCGTAGCGGGCCGCGTCGTGCGATGCCCAATGCGACTGCTCGAACTCGGCCGGCGGGACGTGCCCGATCTCGCCGTGGAGACGCCGCTGGTTGAACCAGTCGACGTATTCGGCGACGGCGATCTCGACGTCGCCGATGGATGCCCAGCCGCCCTTCGGACGCATCGCTGGGTTGCGGATGCACTCGCCCTTGAACAGCGAGTTGAACGCCTCGGCCATCGCGTTGTCATACGAATCGCCTTTGCTTCCAACGGAAGCAACGGCATCGGCTTCGGCGAGGCGCTCGGTGTAGCGAATGGCGCGATACTGGACTCCTCGGTCGCTGTGGTGGATGAGCCCGGTCGTGTCCTGCCCGTTTCTGCGGCGCTGCCAGAGCCCCATATCGAGCGCGTCGAGCGCGAGTTCCGTGCGTAGGCTCGTGGACACCTGCCAGCCGACGACGAGCCTGCTGAACACGTCGATCACGAACGCCGCGTAGACCCATCCGGCATGGGTGCGGATGTAGGTCAGATCCGCGACCCAGAGCTGATTCGGTGCTGTCGCGGTGAACGCTCGTTCGACGAGATCCGCTGGCCGCTCCGTCTCCGCAGTATCACCCGAGGTGGTCTTGATCGTCTTATCGCGCCGGAGCCCCTGCAGCTCGAGCTCGCGCATCAGTCGCTCGACGGTGCAACGGGCAACCGAGACGCCCTCTCGATTCAGCTCGGCGTGGACCTTCCGCGCCCCGTAGACGCCGAGATTGTCGGCATGGACAGCCGCGATGTCCGCTTTCAGTTGCTCGTCTCTGACCGCTCTGGCCGAGGGCGGGCGCGTCTTGGCGGCGTAGTAGGTGCTCGGGGCGATCTTCAGGCCCGCATCACGCAGGACATGGCAGATCGGCTCGACCCCGAACCGGTCGCGGTGCTCATCGATGTAGTCGACGAGCACCGCGACCGGCACCCCGGTTACCTCAGCTTGCGGTCGAGCTCCGCGGCCGCGAAAAAAGCCGACGCGGTCTTCAAGATCTCGTTCGCCCGCCGCAGCTCACGGACCTCTCGTTCGAGGTCGGCGATCTTCTGCGTGTCCGCGGTCGTGGTGCCTGGCGCGTCGCCGGCGTCGATCTCGGCCTGCCTCACCCAGGTGCGCAAGGCCTCGGGATGGATATCGAGCTGGTCGGCGATCCGTTTGATCGCTCCGGTCTTCGTCGCGGGGTTCTGGCGCGCGTCCAGCGCCATCCGCGTCGCGCGCTCCTTGAGCTCCTCGCTGTACTTCCGTGGTGCTGCCATGACTCTCATCCTTCACTGGATTGAGAGCCTCCATCAGACCCGGGGCGCTTCACTGATTCGCTCCTTACCCAACCGGTGCTCCCGTGCGATGGAGATCAAGGAGGCTCCTGACTCGTAGGATGCGACCATCCTTTGAACGGCACCGGGAGCGACACGGTTCTCAGCCGTGCCACCCTACGTTACGACCGGCCCCCGAGCATCGGCCCGATGCACAGATTGACTAGAAACCTCACCATCTTGGTCCACGTCACATCCGCGTGAAGTCAAAGATTCAAGGCGTCGAAAGAGGTTACAGTTTTCTCTAGGCCGCGGCACTTAATGAGTGATGTTGTATCCCAGGGCTGACATCGCGAACATCACCCGCGTCGTGCGCTTATTCAGATCGTCAAAGTGGATTCCAGCCATGGACGATCGTCTCCGTGACGGGGCATGCACGAGGAGGATAGACCGCAACCCAGACTTGAATGATGCGAAATCAACTCCACGGCGCACTATCGTCACACAGCGACTCCCCACACGAGACTGCGGAGGTGTGCGTTCGTGGCTAGACCCCGCACACCGATCGGCACCTTCGGCAGCATCACCACCACTCGCACACCAGACGGACGCTACGTCGCCCGAACCCGCTATCGCGACTGGGACGGGAAAAGCAGACACGTGCAAACCACCGGTGCGACAAAACCCTCAGCCGAACGCTCGCTGAAGAAAAAGCTCGCCGAACGAGACCTATTCCAGCCCGGCTTCACTGGGATGACCGCCGACAGCCCCTTCCCGGCTCTCGTGTCCTACTGGCTCGAAGACATGGACCTCGAAGACCGACTCTCAAAAACGACAAGGCTGCTCTATGAACGCAACATGCGCACCCTCGTGCTGCCGTTCTTCAAAGACGTCACCCTCCGCGAGATCGGCGTCGCCCGCTGCGACTACTTCCTCAAACAACTCGCGAAACAGAGCTACAACAGGGCACGTCAAGCACGCGTCGTCCTCCGCCTCGCCCTCGCGCTCGCGGTGCGCCACGAGGTCTTCCCGCGCAACCCGATGGATCACGTCTCCAGGCTTCGCCGCCCAGTCCGCACGCCGGACATCTTCTCGTGGGATGAGCTCAAGGCGATCCGTGTAGGTATCAGCGCGTGGGAGCATCGACCGATCAAGGCGGGACCGAGACCGGAGGGGCAGCTCGGGCAGGTCGTGGAGGTCATGCTCGGCACCTCAGCACGTATCGGCGAAGTCCTCGCAATCCGCCTTGGCGACCTCGACCTGGACGCACCGATACCGTCGGTGCGGATCTCTGGAACGATCGTGAGTCGGAGGGGTGAACCCACCCACCGCCAAGATCACCCCAAGACTGCCCGCTCCGTTCGCAGGGTCGCGCTTCCCGGGTTTGCGCTCCGTGCCATCCGTGCACGGCTCGAGAAGATCCGGTTCACCCACCCGGACACGCTGCTGTTTTTCACTCGCGTCGGGACACCGCACACGACGAACAACATCCGCAGACAGCTTCGCGACGTGATGGAGCAGGCCGGAGTGCCTGACGTCACTCCGCACCGGTTCCGTCGAACTGCAGCAACCGCGATCAATGAGATTGGAGGACTGCAGCTCGCCTCCGAGCTCCTCGGGCACAGCGATCCCTCGATCACGCGAGAGCATTACATCCGTCGCAACGAAACCGTGAACCCGGTCACAGCTAAGTTCCTCGAGCAGGCGTTCGGGAGGGCAAGCTGAGCGCGACCGGGAGGCATCAGGCTCTCCCTCCTCCTAATTCTCTCCAGGTGGGTGCCACCTGGAGAGAATTAGGAGGAGGCCTCGGCAGGACGGGGCAGCCTTAACAAGTCCAACGGGTTACGAGCGTGGCAAGCAACCGGCTATGAGCGGGCCTGCTTTAAGGCGCTAAGTCCGTGGATCGCAAGCTAAGCACCACAGTTTGCTCGAAAACCGCTCAGAAAAACCCTCTCGGTGCTAGTATTGCTACATGATCCTTCTCAGCTTCACTGTGCGCAACCATAAGAGCATCCGCGACGAGGTCGCTGTTGATCTCACGCGCCCTTCGCTGAAGACCCTCCAGCCCAAGGAGGGCGACTGGGGCGCTGTGAGCTATCCGCTCGCTGGGATCTTTGGAGGCAACGCGACCGGCAAGTCCGCTGTTCTGGATGCGTTCCGCTATGCCTTCACTGCGATCAGGCAATCCGCCACCGTATGGCAGGAGGCGAAGTCCATGCGGCGGGCACCGTTCAAACTTGACGGGAACTCCCGGACGTCAGCGAGCCTCTACGAACTTGACCTTGTCCACAATGGACGCCGCTACGTATACGGCTTCGAAGTCGATCAAGACGGAATCAAAAGAGAATGGTTGCGCGATGTACCCAGCTCGCGTTGGCGCACCCTGCTAGAGCGAGATCGGGAAGAGAATGTGCTCACATTCCATCCGAGCCTTCGCACCAAGATCGAGGTAACACCCCGAGAACTCGTTCTCAGCCGTGCGCTCCTACTGAAAGACTCATCGCTGCACCCCTTCGCTCACGACTTGGTTGAAAGCTTCGACATCGTTTTGGTCAAGGACTCTCACCGAGAAGCGCGCTTGGCGAGCATCGCAGACTCGTTGGCGGATGGAGATATCACTTTCGGAGACCTCGAAGCACTGTTGCAAGTCGCGGACATCGGTGTCTTGAACGTCAGCATTGAGGAAACGAACATCCCAGAGAGAATCCGCCTGGCGCTCCGTCGATTCGAACGCGACCTGCGTGAAGAGGAAGATCACGATGCCGCCGACGAAAGTGAGTCCGAGGAGGCAGAGAGCCAGGAGGACCTGGCGGACGATGAACTCGAGCAGGTCGTGAGACATCTACTCTTCACTCACCGCGGGACAGCTGACGATTGCCCACCCTTCTCTATCAACGAGGAGAGCGATGGAACTATCGCGTGGCTCGCGATTGCAGTACCCGCACTCGAAGCGCTACGCCGTGGAGGACTGTTCCTGGTAGATGAGATCGACGCGAGTCTTCATCCTCACCTGCTCGAGGTACTCCTCGGCGCGTTCGCGGACCCACTCGTCAACACACATCATGCACAGCTGATCTTCACCAGCCATGAGTCATATGTGCTTTCGCCGCTGAGCGAGGTTCGCCTCGAGCCGGAACAGATTTGGCTGACCGACAAAACGAACGAGGGAGTGACCGAGCTGACTTGCCTGTCTGACTTCCCTAAGCACCCAGATGCTAACGTCGCGAAGCGATACCTCACGGGGAGATACGGCGGAACCCCGCGGCTTTCACCGAGCCTGTTTGCGGCCCTTGTCGACACCGGAGAGGCGCAAGACTAGTGGCGGGCGCACAGCGTGGACGTCGCGGCAGGCCTCATCGACAACCTGCGCGACGCATCCTTGTCGTCACCGAAGGCACACGAACCGAGCCCCAATATGTTGAGGGATTGAACCGCTACATGCGAAGCAAGGGCGCGACTGCTATCGTCAAGCCCGTTTCGGTGGGTAAAGACCCGCTGAAAGTCGTGCAGAAGTGCGTTGAGAAGAGGAACGAAGCGGCTCAGAACGACAAAGGTTACGACGACTGCGTGTGCCTGGTCGACGTCGATGAACACCAGACGTTGCTTGCGGCTATTCAGCTCGCTGAACAAGAGGAGATCCGGCTGCTGATTTCGAACCTCAAGTTCGAGGCCTGGCTGCGATGGCACGCCGAGGACAAGCGCTCAGCCTTGTCCTCGGCACAGCTCGACGAACTCGTCACGAGGCTGGGGCTCGTCAAGGGGAAGATGCTCTCGCAGTCCTTCCCGTTCCACCAGGTGCATGACGCGTGCAAGACGGCTCGGGCCGTCGACCCTGAGATGCGACCAGGGGGCAAAGGACCAGATCCATCCTCATCCATGCCTATCCTTGTGGATCTCATGCAAGGGGTGTGAACGCGGATATGACTAGCCACACCCCGCAGGCATCCTGCGATCTGGAACTTCCCCGATGTGCCGTGTACGTCGGTGGCGGCGAGATTACAGCAGAGCGAGTGAGGCTGTGCGGGGAGGGACTCCGATGCTGAACGAGTCTGGCGATTCAATGTCGAACGAGACGCCTACGACAACTGAAGCCGCTACGTCACCGCGTTTAAAGTGGCAACCGCTTCAAGATCTGGCTCCGCATTACGTGCCATCCGTGCACGCGGGATACCTTCGTGCACTCCTTGAAGGAATCGAAGCACGTCAGGCGACGAACATTGCCTTGTCTGGGCCTTACGGTGCAGGAAAGAGCAGCATCCTCCAAGGACTCACGGACAGATACCCAGACCAGACGATTCAGGTATCCCTTGCGACCGTGCGGTCCTCCACTGAGAGCTCGGCAGGCAAGGAAGTCGCGGAGCCCTCGGCCAGTGACTTGCAGAAGGAGATCGTCAAGCAGATCCTTTACGTCGTTGACCCTTCCAAAATGCCTGCCTCGCGATTTCCTAGGACCAGCAAGTTCCGGTGGTTCAAAAGCCTTGGCTGGGCACTGCTAGCAGGGGCGGCCGGTGTCGCGGTTCAATGGATCATCACGTTGGTTGTGGCGTCTCTTCAGCAAGACTCGACGCTGACTTGGCGTCCTGAACTCTACATTCCGACCCTTGTGGGCGTCGCGCTCGTCGCCCTGCTCCTCCTGCGAATCACGAACGGCCGCCTTGCGATCAGCGACCTCGCAGCCGGACCGGCCAAGCTCACACTCGCAGACAAAAGCGGCAGCTACTTCGACGACTATCTTGACGAGATCGTCTATTTCTTCCAAGTCTCGAAGACACGCATCCTCGTCCTTGAAGACATGGACCGCTTCGACAACGTCGAAGTCTTCGAAGACCTGCGCGCACTCAACGTTCTGCTCAACCACTCAGCACAACTGAACGCGGAACGACTCCACGGTAAGACGGGTAGCTTGTGGAATCGCTTCCTGAAGCGCAGACCGTGGAAGAAGGTCGAGAAACTCAATTTCGATGAACTTGAAAACTTGGAGAAGATTCCCAAAGGGTTTCATCACGGACCCATCATTTTCGTGTACGCGATCCGCGACTCCCTCCTTGCCAAGACGGTCCAAGCCACCGGAGACGTGCAACATGACGCTTTTACCCGAACAAAGTTCTTCGACCTGATCGTTCCGGTCGTCCCCTTTGTTACGGAGCAGAACGCCAGAGGAGCCCTCAAGAAAGAACTCGAGCTACTTGCTGGGGTTCCGGTCAACGGGGCTGCGGAAGCAGAACCAGGCGCAGAGGAGCGCGCCCGAGTAGAAGGTCGGCCTTCCCAAGGCCTCGTTCGGAGGATCGCTCAGTACTTTCCTGATCAACGACAGATCCGAAACATCCGCAATGAATTTGCGATGTACAGAGACCGACTGCTGCAACCAGGACTCCACCCCAAAGAGCTCACCCCCGATCGGCTCCTCGCCCTGGTCCTTTACAAGAATCTCGAAGTCGCCGACTTCGAACTAATCCGTCTCGGCAAAAGCAAGCTCCACACCCTGCTACGGCTGAGTCAGGCACTGGTTCTCGAGAATTTAGAGCGCATCAACCTCCGGCTCAGCCATCCCTCTGAAGAGGCCCAACGCGATCAGGCTGCTGCTCTCGCAGAACTGGTTCTGAACAGGGCTAAGGCTCTCGGTCTTTTCTTTGAACAGGCTGTTCGGTCGTACCACACGATTAGCTACCGGCCTTTGACGCTCGAACAACTCAGCGACCTGGACCTATGGAGAAGGATCGCGGCAGGCGGAACGATCCCCTTTAACCAGGGGAAGGAACTTGACAGGAAGGCCATCGAATCGGCCTTCTCGGTGTCGTTGTCTTTCGCGGAGTCGACGGCAGTCCCGCTCGCTGCCGAGGAACGTAAGCGTCTAGAAGCAGATCGCGAATCGCTGGAATCGGCAACCTGGCACCGGTTGTGGGAGCTCCCGCAATTCGTACTGAGCACCGCCTCCGATGCGTGGCCTGAGGCTCGTAGGCCGGAGCACGCGTTGTCCTTTTCACAGATCGTTACTGCTGAGGTCGGCGAGGGACTCGCCGCTGATCTCATCGCATCGGGCCACCTGACCCAGAACTTCGCACTCCTTAGCGCTCACTTTGATGGGGAGTTCCTCGGAGTCGAGGCACAGAACTTCATTCAGACTTCGATCGAGCAGCCCGGACGTGCCCCGCTTGCGCCAGTATCCGGGCGTGCGATCAAGGAAGTTCTCGAAGATCGCACGGCTCTCGTGCTCGAACGCTCGGGCATGGTCAACATCCATGTCCTCGACTACCTCCTCGGCCACGCTCCGCAAGAGTCGCGCCGCGTGATCGCACAGCTTCGGAGCTGGACTAAGGAAGACGAAGCCTTCATCCGTGACTTCTTCAGCAGGTACGGGAACGACACGAACAACGCTGCGCTAGGGGACGCGGTCGCCTATCTCGCAAGTCTCACAAGCGAAGTGATTCGCACGATTATCAACGATCAATCCCTCTCGGACGACCGCAAGGCCAGTCTCTTCGAGGCAGCTCTCGCGGGATCTCGAAGTGAGCAGTTCTCGCGCTCTGTAGCTGGAGACGAGGGGGTGCGACTTTACGCGCAGCAAAACCATCACAGGTTTGGTTCCCTGCGTCGAGACACACCAGAGAGCATTACTGCTGCGTCGCATCTGGTTCTGTTGAGGACTGCGATTGACGACCTCGAACCACTTTCCGTCTCAGCCCGCGACCTCTTCGTCGAACAGGGACTGTTCGCGATGACCGTCGCGAATCTAAATGTCATCGTCGGGCGCGATGAGTCCACATGGGTCAGTTTGGAGCAGCTGAAGACGTCACCAGCTGCTTACAACTCCACGTTGCCACGCATCGGGGACTACCTCGAGCTGCTCGAAGCTCAGGAGCCGAGCGACGAGACGCCGAGTGCCGAAACACCCATGGCGCTGGCAGAGATCTTGGAGGACCTACTGGCGGAGCTTGGCGAAGACGAGGAGCTGCAGATCCGGGCCGTAGCGCACAACGCGCTGCCGTCCATACGTGTGCTGGACATCACGCAGAACGCAGAGATTGTGCAGGAAGTACTACTGCTCGAGCATTGCGCGGAAGCCTCAATCTCCAACTTGCTGGCACGGTTCAACACCAGCGGCACGGTGACCGAAGGCATCGCCACGGCACTTCACTACGAGCCCCGGCCAAAAATCAGCGATGACACGGACCTCTCCGCATTCGTATCGTCCGCACTCCTCGCCACCGAGACCTTCCCAGAACTCCTGACAGATGACGTAGTCAGCGATCTCGTCGATCACCTACACGAGCACATTGAGATCCCCGCAGCTACCTGGCTGACAGCCACACCATCGGTCTCGGTACGCCTCATCAATGAGGAGTGGGGACAGCTGGACGAACTTCGAGCTATAGCCGACACCACAATTGACTGGACCGTCCGAGAAGCTCTGCTTGAGAAACAACCCGCTCCTCAGGCTTCCGAGATTGGCGAGCTCGTCAGCCCAGGCGACGTCATCGCCTTCTTGAAAAATGAAGCGATTGATGTCAATGTCCGGGCCTATGTCAGCGGCTATCTCAGCCCCCTACTGACCTCGGCGCAGGCAACGCAAAACGCCAATGCAATCGCGACCTTCTTCAACGAACGAAGCCTCAGCCTCAGTCTCGACGGAATTCACGCGCTCGCAGCGGCAGGCGCTTCACGAACACGCCTGATCGCACTACTGAACATGACCGAGGCGCAGGACGCATTCGCTGCTGACCCGGCTGCGACGCTCAGGATCTTGGGCGGCAAGTACGCAGCTATCGTCAACATGGCTTTCGCGTCCCCGAAGTTCGCTCCTACTGCTGAACACCACAGCTTCTTGTCCACTCTGGAGAGACTCGGCATTGTGCGACGTCTCTCGACCAAGGCTGACGGCATGCTCCGTATCAGGCGCATCAAGTAGCAGGTTCCGAATTCTCAACATGATCAGCTACGACCTACACAAGCTCGGATGGCATGCGTTCCAAAATCTCAGCGCGGTCGTCTTACACCGCTTAGGTTTCATATCACCAACCGCGACTACCCTGACAGCTATGTCTTCGCATCCACACGCCAGCTGGGAGATATATTGAGCCTCACGCTCCGTTACGAATCGATCACGTTTAACTCCGGCACGAAAGTAGACCTGCCCAGCGAGGGTGTTGTGATTTTCACCGGCCCAAACAATGCTGGCAAGAGCCAAGCATTGCGCGACATCCTCGGCTATGTCCAGGACGGTATTGAATATGGAGGCACCGTCCTCTCGGCCGCAGAGACAACGCGAAGTGGGAGCAGTGATGACGCCCAAGCCTGGGTGCGCGACTCTCTGTCTGTCAAGATGATCGATGGCACTGAGCGCGTTAGCGTCGAGGGTTGGGGCGATGTCACGCCAAATGACGTCGTTTCGTACTGGGCGAACCCGCCCGGACTAGGCCCGCTAACACGTACGTTCGTCCTTCACGCGGACGGGACGACCCGGCTCTCAGCGGGAAATGCGCCTGGCAATTTCGATTACCGGGTTGACTCTCCATCTCATCCACTTCAGAGAGCAGCTCGAAACCCTGACCTTGAGGCAGCGATCAATTCTGTTTGCCAGGCGGCTTTCGGCGTCGATGCATTTGTTGATCGCTACGCCGGATCCGTGATTCCTCTCCGAATCGGAACGAAGCCGCCCTTTCAGCACGTCGACGGTATGCCTTTGCAAGGTTACCTCGACGCATTGGCCGCCCTTCCAACGCTGGAGACCCAGGGTGACGGATTCAAGAGCTTTCTCGGTCTGATGATGCAGTTGCTGGGTGGAGTGCACCAGACGCTCCTCATCGATGAGCCCGAAGCATTCCTCCACCCGCCCCAGGCGCGGCTCCTTGGTCGCCTCCTTGCAACGCACGCACGTGACAAGCAAGTGTTCCTCGCGACACATAGCTCAGGAATTGTCCAAGGTGCCCTCGAAGCTGATGTGCCTGTCACAATCATCAGACTCCGTCGTGATCGCAACACGAGCCACGCCGCAGTGCTTGACGATGCGGCGGTCACTGAGCTCTGGTCAGACTCTCTTCTCCGTTATTCGGATGTTCTTGACGGCCTTTTTCATGATGCAGTAGTCGTGTGCGAGAGCGATTCGGATTGTCGGCTCTACTCGGCTGTGAGCGATATCGTTCAGTCCAGTAGTAGCGACCGTTCGATGCAGCTGTTGTTCACGCACTGTGGTGGCAAGGCGCGCTTGCCAATGGTCATCAAGGCGCTGCGTGCGGTTCAGGTTCCAGTTGTCGCGATCGCGGATTTCGATGTCCTTCGCGAGGCGCGAGACGTGCAGAAGATTGTCGAAGCGCTGGGCGGCGATTGGGGCGAGATTCAAACGCTCCAGCGCGTGATTGCTTCGGCACTTAGCGACGAAGGACGCCCACCGAGCAGAACAGCCGTATCGGAAGCGGTAGCAGACCGTCTGTTGACTGCCAGCGATCCACTCAGTCGAGTAGACATCGATGACATCCGGAAGCTCCTGAAAACGGAGAACGGCTGGGACCGCGCCAAACGGGCTGGGATGTCAGGTCTACCTCAAGGCGAGCCCACTGCTGCCGCTGAGACTCTGGTGTCAAAGGTTGACGAACATGGCCTCCTAGTCGTTCCGGTCGGCGAGCTCGAGCGGTTTTTTCCGCAAGTCGGCGGGCATGGTCCAAGTTGGGTAAGCGAAGTTCTGGAACAGGATCTCCACGCATCGACCACGGGCGCCGTGCACGAGTTCGTCATCAAACTGCTTTCGACGGCCAGACGTCTCAATCGGAGGTAGCCGTGCCGGTCCGTGCCGGTAGCTCCGCTGAAACTACCCTCAATCAGTCGCGACCAACCATGACTACTTCCGCGGAATCACGCAGCAAATGGGGCGAACGAGTACCAACTACCCCGAGGAACCAGACTGCTAGTGCTGAACGCCTGCGAAAGCCTCGCGGGCGCCGACGAAATGCCGCAGACGGTGCTTGCAGTGATCGGGATGTCAGACACGATTGACGACGCATCCGCGATCGTGTTCGCATCCGCGTTCTACACGGCCCTCGCCTTCGCGTTTGAGTAGGCAAAGGTGCAGATGCTCGCGGCGGCACCCGACGCGTCTGAGCCACCTGACCCGCGGGTCCGCGACGATGTGGGGTCGGCAGCGCTCGTGCTTGTCACCCCGCCTGCGTGACCTTTCGAACAAGGACCGCGGCGGTTTGGCTAGCCGCCAGCGTTCTTACCGAAAGATACGAACGGAGGATTCCCTCAGCTCGCGCGAAGATTGCGCGTGCCATACCAGTATGGAACTCTGCGGGGACGCTCCCATAAACCCCACGTAAACCCCCCCGACGAATCTGCCGAAAGCTACCAAGAGCCGGGACCTGGCCGGGACCTGATGCATGCAAACCATGCAATCTATGACGTGAAATGGGGCCGTTTGAGGGGCGGGGAACCCCGGAAGATCAAGGATCTGGGCTGAACCGTCTACCTGGGGGTCAAGGGGTCGCAGGATCAAATCTTGTCAGCCTGACCGGGGCAGGCCTGGTGACGCGGTCGTTTTGCCGGGCGACTGTTGCCTAATTGCGCAACGGTCTCCGGCGTAAGCGGTTGCGACTGCCGTATCCTGACCGTGGGGGACCGTGGAGGGAATGCGAGCCCTGGAGGAGGCGGAACGGGTCAGCGCGGGGGCTCCCGGGCATGGGAGAGCCACGAGAGCGCATCAAACGCACCCGTGCGGCCGCGACGCGGGGCGACGACATCGAAGGGGATACCGGATGGATGGAGCGACACCGTTGCCGGTTCTTGAGTATTTGCGGCGTCAACTCGCCGGGACCCTGCGCAGCAGCGACACGACCCACCTCCGGTATCCGACCGCGATCTCCCGGCTGCTAGGGCTCGAACTCGTGGCGATCGACGTGCGAGAGGCGAGCCTCCGGATCGAAGCCGATCCGGAGCTCCACGGCAACCAGCAAGGCACCATACACGGCGGGCTCCTGTGCGAGCTTGCGGACGCGGCGATCGGCGCCGCGCACTCCACCATCATCGAACCCGGCCAGTCGTTCACCAGCATCGACCTCAAAGCGACGTTCCTGCGCCCCGCCTGGGCAGGCACCCTGACCGCGACCGCGCGCGCAAGCCACAGCGGGCGGACCATCAGCCACTACGGCTGCGACATCGTCCGCGGCGACGGCAAGACGATCGCGACCGTCACCAGCGCCGTGATGACCCTCAGCGGAGAAAGCGCAAAAGGACGATGACCTCCGGAGAACGGCGAGCATCGACGATCGACCGCATGCTGGACGAGATCCTGCCCGCCGGGCGAACAGCACAGCTGACCGTCACCGGCGCGGGCAGCCTGCCCTCCGTGTTCCCCGTCACCGAGCTCGCCACCGCAAGCATCGCCGCAGCAGGCATCGCCGTCAGTGAACTGCTCGCCACCAGCGACCACACCGTGCGCGCGGTCACCGTGAACCGGCGGCTCGCATCGATGTGGTTCGCCTCATCACTGCGCCCAGACGGCTGGGAGCCCCCGCCGCCCTGGGACGCGGTAGCCGGAGACTACCGGGCATCCGACGGGTGGATCCGCCTGCACACCAACGCCCCCGCCCACCGGAAGGCGGCACTCCGCGTGCTCGGGGTTCCCGCAGACCGCGACCGGGTCGCCGCAGCCGTCGCCGCCTGGCAGGCAGACCAACTCGAAACCGCGGTGGTCGGCGCCGGCGGCTGCGCCGCCACCATGCACACCCGGGACGAGTGGGAAGCCGGGGAGCCAGGACGCAGCGTCGCCGCCGAGCCCCTCATCGCCTGGCACGACACCGGTGCCGCACCCGCGCGACCGTGGACGCCGGACCCGCTCAGGCCGCTGGCGGGCGTGCGCGTGCTCGACCTCACCCGCGTGCTCGCCGGGCCCGTCGCCACGCGGTTCCTCGCCCAGCTCGGCGCCGACGTGCTGCGTATCGACCCGCCGTGGTGGGACGAGCCCGGCGTCATCCCCGAGGTGAACCTCGGCAAACGGACCGCCCGCCTCGAGCTGCGCGAGCCCGCCGCCACCGCCCGCTTCCTCGACCTCCTCGCGCGCGCGGACCTGCTCGTACACGGCTACCGGCCCGGAGCGCTCGACAGCCTCGGACTCGGGGAGAAGACCCGCCGAGACGCCGCACCCGGCCTGATCGAGGTGAGCCTCGACGCGTACGGCTGGACCGGGCCCTGGGCGGGCCGGCGCGGCTTCGACAGCCTCGTGCAGATGAGCAGCGGCATCGCCGAGGCCGGCATGCGCCTGCTCGGGCGCGACACGCCCACGCCGCTGCCCGTACAGGCGCTCGACCACGCCACCGGCTACCTCATGGCGCACGCAGCGATCCGGGCGCTCAGCGAACGACTCCGCACCGGGAGAAGCAGCAGCGCCACCCTCTCGCTCGCACGCACCGCGCGCCTCCTCACCGGCACCGTTACCGGCATCGGCACCGCCACCCACGATCCCGGCGCGCCGATCCGCGAGGAAGACGCGCGCGACATCGCGCCGCAGATCGAGCACACCAGCTGGGGGCCCGCCCGCAGGCTCCGGGCACCACTCGCGATCGACGGCGTCGACCTCCGCGCCGCCCTCCCCGCCCGCGAGCTCGGCAGCGATCCCGCCGTGTGGTGAGACCGGCGCGCTCGCGCGGATGATCCCCCGCCGGGCCTGCAGCCGGGCGGCACCGACGTCGGTCAGGCTGGCGAGGATGCCGGCAACGGCAACGGCAACGGCAACGGCAACGGCAACGGCGACAGCAACGGCAACGGCGACAGCGACGGCAACGGCGACAGTGACACCGACGGCGACACGAGCAGACAGGGCCGCGATCCTGCTCCGGTCAGACGATGCCGCTGCGGTACGCGAACGCGACCAGCTGACCGCGGTCGTGCGCGCCCAGCTTGCTCATCGCACGGTTGAGGTGGGTCTTCACCGTCAGCGGTGAGATGTGCAGGCGTTGGGCGATGGTCGCGTTGTCCTCACCGCGTGCGGCCGCGACGACGAGATCGCGTTCGCGGGGGGTCAGCGTCGCCACGAGATCCGCGAGCCCCGCCTCGGCCCCATCGCGAGGCTGGTGCTGCGCCGTCGACAGGTGGGTGATCACGGCGCGAGACGCGCGTGCAGACAGCGCGGGCTCGCCGGTGGCGACGCGCTCGACGGCGCCGATGATCTCGCCGGGTTCCGCCGCCTTCCCCAGGAATCCGTCGGCCCCCGCGGACAGCGCGGCGACCACGTCCCGATCCCCGTCGAAGGTGGTCAGCACCAGGATGCGCACCCCCTCAAGAGCCGGGTCGGAGCGGATCTCCCGCGTCGCGGACACCCCGTCCCGTCCGGGCATCCGCAGATCCATCAGCACGACGTCGGGGCGCAACGCCCGCGCGAGCTCGACGCCGCCGGAACCCTCCGAAGCCTCGCCGACGACACTGACCTCCGCGGATTCGAGGACACTGCGCAGGCCCGCGCGGATCACGGCCTGATCGTCGACGAGCAGGACGCGGATCATTGCGGCCCCTCCGTCGCGTGCGTGTGGAGCGGCAGCTCCGCGCGCACGATGAAGCGGTGCGGATCGGCGTCCACGCGGAGCGTGCCGTGCACGCTCGCCGCGCGTTCCCGCATGCCGATGAGCCCGAAGCCGCCCTCGTCCTCGCGGGCCGGGCGGAGGACGGGATTGGCAACCTCGATGCTCAGGGTTCGATCGTCGTGCGTGACCGACGCCCGCACCGGATCCGTGCCGTGCTTGCGCGCATTCGTGAGCGACTCCTGGAGGATCCGGTACGCGGCGACGCCGACCGAGCGGTCGAGCGAGCCCGGCAGGCTGGCGCGGAAGTCGACGCGCATGCCCGTCGTCCGCATCGCCTCCACGAGCGCGGTCATCCCCTCGAGGCCGGGCACTGCGCCCTGCTCGTCCTCGGCGCCGTCGCCGGGACTGCGGAGCACCACCAGGATGTCCTGAAGCTCGTCCACGACCGTGCGGACCGAGGCCCGCACCTGCCGGAGCGCCGTCCGCGCCCGCTCGGGGTCCCCGGTCAGGTGCCGTTCCGCGGCGCCCGCGTGGATCGCGGCGGCGGAGACCGTGTGCGCGACGGAGTCGTGCAGATCGCGGGCGATGCGGAGTCGTTCCTCGTCCACCCGGTGGCGCACCTCACTGTCCCGGAAGGCGGCGGAGGACCGGCTGTGCGCTTCGAGGGCGCGCACGTAGTCGTCGTTCGTGCGGAGGAACAGCCCGGCCGCGACGACGGCGGCCGTCCACACGGGCAGGATCAGCGCCACCGGATCCAGGGGCGCCGTCCGGAACGCGATCACCGCGCCGACGTAGAGCAGGGCGGCGTGCGCCGCGCCGAACCACACGGCGATGTGGCGCGGGCGGCGGAGCGCCAGCGAGAACAGGCAGACTTCGGCGGCGACCCAGAGCGGCACCGCGCCCGCCGGCGTCAGCAGGGCGAGCCCGCTCACGAGGAGCGCCGCGGCTGCGGCGACGACCGGAAGGCGTCGCCGTGCGGCCACGGACGCTGCCGCGAGCACGGCCACGGGGAGCGTGACCCAGGACCCCGTGGAGATCTCCCGCGCCACCTCGACGACGATCGCGAGCGCCGCAGCCGCGTCGAGCCCCCACTCGATGCGGCTCACGCCGAGGCCGAGACCGATGCCGCGCGGGCGCCGCGGGACTGCGAGTACACCGTCGCTCATATCAGCACTCTGCCACGCGACGGCGGCGCCCGGCTGAGTGTTGCGCCCGCCCGGCGCCGCCGCGCGGCATCAGCGGGCGCCGACGGGGACGGGTGCCGGCGTCCCGGCGGACGACGCCACGGCCGGCCGGTCGAGTGCTGCGCCCTCCACATCGATGCCCGGCAGGATCCGGTCCAGCCATCGCGGCATCCACCAGGCCGCCTTGCCGAGCAGGGCGAGCGTCGCCGGCACCAGCACCATGCGGACGATGAAGGCATCCGCGAGGACCCCCACCGTGAGCGCCAGGGCGATGGAGCCCACCAGGGAGGACGGGCTCATCGCGAACCCGCCGAACACGGCCGCCATGATCGCGGCGGCCGCGACGACGACGACCGCCGAGCGCCGGAAGCCGGTGCGGATCGCCTCCAGCGGCGTCATCCCGCGCACGTGGGCCTCGTGCATGCGGGAGACGAGGAACACTTGGTAGTCCATCGCGAGTCCGAACAGGATCCCGGTCACGACGATCGGCAGCAGGCTCAGCAGCGGATTGCCCTGCGGTGAGGCGATCAGCGCATCCAGCCACCCCCACTGGAACACCGCCACGGTCGCGCCGAGGCCGGCGCCGAGCGACAGCAGGAAGCCGGCTGTGGCGATGAGCGGCACGAGGATTGAGCGGAACAGCACGATCAGCAACAGCAGTGACAGCCCCACGATGAGAACGATGTACGTGGTCAGCGCCGACTGCAACTGCTCGTCGGAGTCGAGGCCCATGGCCGTGCCGCCGGTGACGAGCAGCTCGGCGTCGTCCACCTCGCCGTCCTCGGCACGCAGATCGCGCACCAGCTCCTTCGTCTCCTCGTCGAGCGGCCCATGCTCCGACATGACCGTGAGCATGGCGACGTCGCCGCGGTCGTTGACGCCGGCCGGGACGACCATGGCGACGTTCCTGAGCTCGGCGAGGTGCTCCTGCACCTCCGGGAGCACCTGCTCGACGTCGTCGTGTCGCACCAGGACCACGAGCGGATCCTGCGCACCCGCACCGAAGCCGTCCGCGATCAGCTCGTACGCCGCTCGCTGGCTCGACTCCGGGTCCTCGCCGCCGGGGACGCTCAGCGTGGTCTGCATCGAGGTGAGCGGCAGGGCGAGCGCGCCGAGCAGCACCGCGCCGCCGAGCAGGCTCGCCACACGGTGGCGGGTCACCAGATGCGCCCATCCCGTGATGAAACGGCCGCCGGTGTGCGGACGCGTGCTGCGCGCCGCGCGGTCCCGGCGTGACAGCGCGCGGCGGCCCATGAGGCTCAGCATCGCGGGAAGCAGGGTGAGCGCCATCAGGACGGCGACGGCGACGGCGAACGCGGCCGCGAGGCCCATCTCGCCGAGGAAGGTGATGCCGACGACGGTCAGGCCGGCCAGCGCGATGACGACGGTCGCGCCCGCGAACACCACCGACGATCCCGCGGTCCCCACGGCGCGGGCGATGGCGTCCTCGACGCTCGCGCCCTCACGCAGCTCGGACCGGAAGCGGGCGAGAATGAACAGGCAGTAGTCGATCCCCACCGCCAGCCCCAGCATGACCGCCAGGATCGGGGTCAGCGAGCCGATCGGCGCGACCGCCGAGAAGCCGAGCACGCCGAGAATGCCGACGCCCACGCCGACGAGCGCGCCGAGCATGTTCGCCCCCGCGGCGACGAGCGAACCATAGGTGATCAGGAGGACGAGGAACGCCAGCGCGGCGCCGACGATCTCGCTGGGGCCCATGATCTCGGGCACGCCGGACTCGAGACTCCCGCCGACCTCCGCGGTCAGGCCCTCGGCACCCAGGCCGGCGGCGACGTCCGCGATCTCCTCGGCGACCCGCTCGCTGTCTGCATCGGGGTCGACCTCGAGCGACACCACGGCCGTGCTCAGATCCTGCGACACGTATGGCCGCGCAGGATCGAAGGGGTCGGAGACGGTGAGCACCCCGTCGATCGCCGCGAGATCGTCCAGGGCGGCGGCGATGTCCGCGCCGATCCCGGGATCCGTGACCTCCGCCCGGCCCTCCGTGCTCACGACGAGCTGCAGGGACTTCGCGGCGTCGTCATCGGACGGGAACTCGTCCTCCAGCACCGACATCGCCGTGCTCGACGGCGTCCCGGGGACGTCGAAGGCTCCATCGCTGAACTTCATGCCGCCCAGCGCCACGAAGGCGAGAACGACGAGGGCGAGCCCCCAGGTGAGCACCGTGGCCCAGCGATGGCGGGCGCTGAAGCGCCCCAGGCGTGATAACAGGAGAGCCATGTGGCCCCTTCCGTGAGGAGGGAAATCGGACGTGTTCCAGCCTTCCCGGGAGACGGGTTCGCCGCGTCCGCCAGACGCAGGAGATCTCCCTCCTGCGAACGCAGTAGGCCGCGCCGCACGGGTCGCCGCCCGGCCGCCGCCACGGGCCGACTTGATGGCGGCGCGGTAATTGTGCGAAAATTCTCGAACAGTTATTGTGCGAGTATTTTCGAATGATTGGAGGCGCGGTGTCCCCCCGCAGCTACGAGCACCCCGATACCGAGGCGATCGCCCTGCCGCGCGTCCTCTTCGCCCTCAGCGAGCCGCTCCGGCTGCACATGGTGCGGATGCTCGCCGAGCGGGGCGAGGTCGACAGCATCGAGCTCGGCCCCGAGCTCCCGCGCTCCACGCTCACGCACCACACGAGCCTGCTCCGCGAATCCGGCGTGGTCTTCGTGCGCGGCGAGGGACGCAAGTGCCTGATCCGGCTGCGCGGCGAAGACCTGGAAGACCGCTTCCCGGGGCTGCTCGGCACGGTGCTGTCCGCCGCCGAGAGCGCCGACGAGGAGCCCGGGGCGTGATGCGCAGAGTCTGGCCGCTGGTCGTCGCGGCCGCCGCCCTCGGAATCGACGCCTACGTGCTCGCCGGGGTGCTGCCGCAGATCGCGGACTCCCTGGCGACCACCGTCGGTGCGATCGGGCTCGGCGTGACGGCGTTCACCGCCGCCTACGCGCTGGCGGGGACGACGCTCGCCAAGCGCGCCACCCGCGGATCGACGAAGGGCGCGCTGCTGCTCTCGCTCGGGCTCTTCAACGTCGCCAACCTCATCACCGCGCTCGCCCCCGGGCTGACGGTGTTCCTCGCCTCGCGCGTCCTCGCGGGGGCGGGAGCCGGCGTCCTCACCGCGGTCGCCACCGCGGCCGCAGCAGCCATGGTCGGTGCAGAGCACCGCGGACGCGCCATGGCCCTGGTCACCTTCGGCCTGTCCGCGGGCACCGTGGCCGGCGTTCCCATCGGCATGCTCATCGGCGAGCACATCGACTGGCGCTGGACGATGGCCCTCGTCGTCGCCATCGGCGTCGTGGCCCTGGGCGCCCTCGCCCTCCCCGGGAAGGACATCCCCGCGATCCCCTCCGAAGCAGGCACCGGCGCCGCGTCGATCGCCGCATCACCGCAGCTCATCTGGGGGATCCTGCTGGCCTTCGTGCTCGGCACGACCAGCCTCGGCCTGTACACCTACCTGCTGCCGATGGCCTCCGACCGGGGGCTCGGCCCCTGGGGCTTCGCCCTGATCTGGGCCTGGGGCGTCGGCGGCGTGCTCGGCTCCCTGCTCATCGGACGCCTCATCGACACGGTCGGATCCCGGCAGCTGCTGCCGCTCCTCGCCTGCGTGCTGCTCGCATCGTTCGCGGCCGTCGCATTCCTCTCCCACCCCTGGGCATGGCTCGCCGCGGCCCTCAGCTGGGGCGCGGCGGGCTGGGCGAGCGTGCCGGCGCTGCAGGACGCGCTCACCCGCAACCGGCCGCAGGCGACGACGACCATCGTCGCCTTCCAGATGGCCGCCATGTACCTGGGCTCGGCCGCCGGTTCGGCCGCCGGCACCGCGCTGCTCGGCGCAGGACTCCCCGCGGCCCAGCTGCCCCGAGGGGCGCTCGCCGTGCAGGTCGTCGCGGTGGCGCTGGCCGTGGTCGTCGCGGTGCTCGGCCGGTCACGCTCCGGCCCCCGTCCATCGTCGCCCGGGGCGCCCCCAGCAGTCGCCTAGGACGGGATCCGGCCGGCCGGGTCTATGCCGGCGGCTCGGCGGCGGCGGGACCGGGGATCCCCGCGAAGCGGGCGATCTCGCGTGCGACCGCGGCCGGTGCGGTGTGCTGAGCGAGGTGGGGCTGGCCCGGGATGTCGGCGATCCGGGCGACGGGCGCGCGCCCGGCCAGGCGCTCGCACCACGCGGCGGGGGCGATGGGATCCCGTCCGCCCCGCACGATGAGCAGCGGCTGGGGGAGCCCCGCCACCCGGTCCTCGATCCGGTAGCGCAGCATCGGGCGCAGCTGCCGCAGATACCAGCGCGGCCCGCAGCGCAGATAGTCGCCGAAGACGATCGCGTTCGCCGACGGCGGCTCGCGCAGCGTGTCGGCCAGCAGCGCGAGGCCCTGCGCCGCGGCCGTGCGCCGCGCGTCGTTCACGACCGGGCCGATCGCCACGAGGCGCGAGACGAGATCCGGGCGCTGCCGCGCCAGCTCCACCACCCATTGCGCGCCCATCGAACCGCCCACCGCGATCAGCGTGCCCGCTGCCCCCGCCGCTTCGCGACCCGCGGCTCCGGTGCCCCGGCCGCTGGCACCGGCGGCGGCGAGCGCGCGCTCGACCGCGCGGCCGAGCAGGGACGCCATCTCCGGCACCCCGGGGGATCGCCTCGGGGCGGGCAGCGAGCCGAAGCCGGGCAGATCGACGGAGTACACCGAGGCGAAGGGCTCCAGTTCCCGGTGCAGCCGCGCGAAGGCGCGGTGCGAGATGCCGATGCCGTGCACGAGCAGCACGGAGCGGGCGCTGCGCGGATGGATCGAGGAGGTGACGCGGAACGCGTGCCCCCGCACCTCGACCGTCGCGACCCCCATGAT
Organism: Leucobacter massiliensis; assembly: GCF_002982315.1. GTDB lineage: Bacteria > Actinomycetota > Actinomycetes > Actinomycetales > Microbacteriaceae > Leucobacter > Leucobacter massiliensis. Next base: position 88,773 of record NZ_MWZD01000019.1, read on the forward strand.
CCCGAGCCTGGGGCACCGGCACGCCGAGCGCCACCCCTCGACGGCCGCGGGCAGCGCCCCCTAGACTGCCGGGCCGGATCCCGGAGCCGATCCGCCGTCCGGGCCCGTACCCGATC
>NZ_MWZD01000002.1 GCF_002982315.1 Leucobacter massiliensis
GGGGGGGGGGGGCGGGGGGGGGGGGGGGGGGGGGGGCGGGGGGGGGGGGGGGGGGGGGGCGGGGGGGGGGGGGGGGGGGGGGGGGGGGGGGGGGCCGAGGCCTCGCTGCAGGAGGGGGTCTACGTGCAGCTGCCCGGCCCCCACTTCGAGACCCCCGCCGAGATCCGCTACCTGCGGGTGATCGGGGGGCAGGTCGTCGGCATGTCCACCGCGCTCGAAGCGATCGCAGCGCGCAAGGCCGGCATGGAGGTGCTCGGCCTCTCGCTCGTCACGAACCCCGCCGCCGGGGTCGTCGACGCGCCCATCGACCACGAAGAGGTGCTCGCCGAGGGCAAATCCGCCGAGCCCCGCCTCGCCGAGCTCCTCACCCGCATCGTCGGCCGCCTCTGAGCCGGGCGCGCCGGCGGATGCGCCGGCGCGCATACCTTCGTACGAGTTCGCAGAGCGGTTTCGTCGGATCGTCTGCTGCCCGGACCGGCCGCGCTGGATAGGCTGTCACGCGGAACGAGCACCCGCTCGTCACACCGCGAAGGAGCGCAGATGCAGCAGGTCGACGTCGTCGTGATCGGTGCCGGGTTCGCGGGGCTCGTCGCCGCCCGCGAGCTGGGGGCGACGGGCCTCGACGTACTCACCCTTGAGGCTCGCGACCGCATCGGCGGCCGCACCTGGACCGATCACCGGCTCGGCCGCGAACTCGAGATGGGCGCCAACTGGGTCCACTGGGTGCAGCCGCACGTGTGGGCCGAGATGACTCGCTACGGGCGCGGCATCGAACGCAGCCCCCGAGCCGAGGAAGCCTACTGGCGCGGCGCGGACGGCTCGCCACGGCGCGGCAGCCTCGACGCCTTCATGGAGCTCATCGACGCGGGGCAGCAGCTCGTCGTCGACGACGTCCGCGAGGCGATCCCGCGCGGCGTCGAACCGTGCGAGGGGCGGATCCGCGAGCTCGACCACCTCAGCCTGCAGGACCGCTTCGACGCGCTCGCACTCGACGCCGAAGCCCGCACCGCGAACGAGTCGGTGTGGGTCGGCCACGTCAACGCCCCGCTCGACCGCGTCGGCCTGTCGAGCGCGCTGCGCTGGGTCGCCGCCGCTGGCGGGCACTGGCAGCTCATGCACGAGGCCTCCGCCACCTACCGCGTCACCGGGGGGATGCGGCGCTTCGCCGAGGCGATCGCCGCCGACGTCGCCGGGGAGATCCGGCTCGGCTGCGGCGTCGTCTCCGTCACCCAGACGGGAACGGGGGACGACGCGCACGCGATCGTGGAGACCGGCACCGGGGAGCGGATCCGCGCCCGCCGGGTGGTGAGCACGCTCCCCGTGAACGCGATCGACGCGATCCGCTTCGATCCGCCGTTGCCGGAGGCGTGGCAGCGACAGCACGCCGAAACCGTCGCATCGCAGGGCTGCAAGATCTGGCTGCGGGCCCGCGGGCACCTGCCGCGCTTCTTCGCCTATGGCAGCCAGCACGACCCCATCTCCGTGCTGAAGGCCGAGTTCTTCCTGAGCGACGGCACCGGAGACAGCACGCTGCTCGTCGGCTTCGGCCCGGACCACCGCAGCGTCGACCCCGACGACCTCGGCGCGCTGCAGCGCGCCGTCGACGAGCTGCGACCCGGGATCGAGCTCATCGAGGCCACCACGCACGACTGGATGGGCGATCCGCTCTCCCGCACCACCTGGATGACCCACCGGCCGGGCCAGCTCACCCGCGACCTCTGTGAGCTGCAGCAGCCGGCCGGCCTGCTCCATTTCGCGACCACGGACAACGCGGCGCTCTGGGGCGGCTTCATCGACGGTGCGATCGAGTCGGCGCTGCGCGAGGCGCGCGCCGTCGCCGCCGCCCTGCGCGGCCCGGAGCCGGCGCAGCGGCGGGCGGGCCTCAGCCCTCGTGCACGACCCGGCCGTCAACGACGGTGAGCCGGATGGGGATCTCCGGGAGCTCGTCGGGTTCCGCCGTCACCGGATCCGCACCCCACACCGTGAGATCCGCCACCGCGCCTGCGGCGAGCACGCCCCGGTCGGCATGCCCGCGGGCCAGCGCCGGCCAGAGCGTGTACGCCAGCAGCGCCTCCTCCCCCGTGAGCCGCTGCTCGGGCTCGAAGACGTGCGCCGCGGCGTCGCCCGGCGTGTGCCGTCCGCGTGCCCACGCCATGCCGAGCCGCGGATCGTACTGCGCGACCGGCCAGTCGGAGCCGAGCACGAGCGTCGCCCCGGCGTCGAGCACGTCGCGCACCCGGTAGCCGGTCGCGGCACGCTCCTCACCGAGCCGCGTCGCCCAGGTGTCGCTGCAGTCCGGTGCGCGCCACTGCATGTGGAGCGGCTGCATGGACGCCGTCACCCCCGAGCCGCGGAGCTTCTCGACGTCCGCGTCCGAGAGCACCTCCAGGTGCTCGATGGTGTGGAAGGGCAGGCCCGGGCGCCCGGGCAGCCCGGCGTAGACGTCGAGCACGCGGTTCACGGCGTAGTCGCCGACCGCGTGCGTGGCGATGAGCATGCCGGCGTCGTGGTAGGCGCGAACCACCTCCGCGAAGCGCTCCCACGACGGCCAGAACGCGGCCCGGCCGTCGCCGCAGGCGTCCGGCCGGTGCAGCCACGCGGTGCCCGTGTCGATGACGCCGTCGCTGAACAGCTTGATCGCGCCGGTCTGCCACAGGCGGCCCCGGCGTTCGCGGTTCGCGATGACCCGCGCCACCGCCTCGTCGTCGTCTCCCACCGCGTGCCAGTGATGCACCGTCAGGCGGTGATCGAGCTCGCCGCGCTCCTCCAGCTCCGCGAGCAGCCCGACCGTGGCCTCACGGCCGTCCATGATCGCCCCGCCCGTCAAGCCGACCGCCGCGAGACGGCGGAACATGTCGCGCAGCGCCTCGCGTTCCTGTTCGTGGCTCGGCTTGGGCGCAGCGTCGAAGACGAGGTTGTAGGCCGTGGGCTCGCGCAGCTCGCCCGTCGGCGCACCCGAGGCGTCGACCACGATCTCGCTCGCGTCGTCGAAGTCTCGTCCGCCCGTGATCCCGGCTGCGGCGAGCGCCGGCGCGGTCGCCAGCGCCGTGTGCAGGTCGTAGCAGATGAGCGCCACCGGCCGCCCGGGCGCGGCGTCCGCGAGCAGCTCGCCCCGCATCCCCTCGCCCTCGAATGCCTCGTACTCCAGGTTCCAGCCGCGCAGCCACGCGCCCTCCGGCAGCCGCGCGTGCTCGGCCGCGAGCGCCTCGCGCAGTTCCGCGACGGTGCCGAGTCCGCCGAGGTCGATGCCGGCCGTCACCTCCGCCGCCCAGTGCGGGTGGGTGTGCGAGTCGAAGAGGCCGGGCGTCACCGTGGCACCGGCGACGTCGCGGACGGGGATCCCGGCCGCCTCGGCCTCCGCCCGCACCTCGGCGTCGCTGCCGAGGCGCGCGATCACGCCGTCGCGCACGAGGAGCGCGGTCGCCGTTCGATCCGGCTCGCACTCCATGTTCGTGCGCAGACGGGCCCCGGCGATCGCGAGGTCTCCTCCGGTGGGTGCTGGCATCGTGCGTCCTTTCGTGTGCGTGGCGGCCGGGCGGCCGCGAGGAATGGCGGGGCGGATCAGTGGCGGCCGATGGGGTCGAAGTGCGCGCGGGGCGCCGCGTCGTCCCCGAAGCGCCGAGGATCCCAGTGCTGCTGGAACACGGGATCCCCCTCGCCCCCGTCGACCAGGTCTGCGAGGTACTCTCCCATGAACGCAGCGTACTTGAAGCCCTCGCCGGAGTCACCGCAGGCGAGCACCGCCGTGGGGTGCGTGCGCGCCACCGTGAAGTCGCCGTCGCCGGAGTCCGTCCAGGTGCACACCTGGGTGGCGAGCACCCGCGGCGCGACGGCCGTGAGATCGCGCTCCACGCGCGCGCGGATGCGCTCGGTGCGCTCCGGCCACTCGGCGCGATCCAGGTCGTCGCCGAGGGTGCCGCCCGCGAGGCGGCGCAGCGGCAGGTCGAGACCCACCTTGTAGCCCGCATCGCCGCTCGGCATCGCGTAGATGCCGGGTGCTTCGCCAACGGGGCAGTCCACGAGTCCCGGCAGCTCGGGCGCGGGCGGGCTGGCCGCGGAGTCCCCGAAATAGACGACCTGCTCGATGTAGGGGGTGAGCGGGAGGGCGAGGCCCAGCCCGGGGAGCAGCTCCGCCGTGCCCGGCCCGGCGGTGACGAGGAGCTGATCCGCGACGAGCTCCTCACCGTGCGCGAGCTCCACCCGCGCCGAGGACTCCCCCGGCACGACCGAGGTCACCCGGGTGCCGGGGCGGTATTCGCCGCCCGCCCGCCGGAATGCGGCGAGCGCCCCGGCGAGCAACCGGTCGGCGAGCACCACGCCCGCCTGTGCGACGTAGAGGCCGTCCCTGCCGTCGGGCCGCAGGCCCGCGAACACCTCCCCGACCCGCTCTGCGGTGACGCGCTCAACCGGCTCGCCGATGCTGGTCAGCGCTTCCGCGACCGCCGGAAGGGAGAGGTCGTCGCGCCACAGCAGTCCCGTGCGGCGGAAGACCGGTGCGCCGAGGCGCTCGCTCAGGCGCTCCAGCGCGCGGAGGGTGCCGAGCATCGCCCGCGCCCGCCAGGCCTGCGTGTCCGCGAGCCGCCAGAGCCGGGTCCCGCCGCCGTTCGAGGCGAAGGGACCCCCCGGCTCGAAGCGTTCCACGAGGGTGACCCGCCAGCCGCGATCCTGCAGCTGCAGGGCGGCGGGAAGCCCCCAGGCTCCGCCGCCGACGACGATGACCCGGCGCTGCTGCATGCCCCTCCTCCGTTCTCCCGCTGCCGCGGATCAGTCCGCGACGGTGGTGTAGTGCTTCCGGAGCGGCTCCTGCACGCGCCACACGCCCCTCCAGCCCGAGGGCATCACCATCACATCGCCCGGACCGAACTCCTCCGGCTCCCGGCCCTCGGCCTCCACCGTCACGCGCCCGGAGAGGATCGTGCAGATCTCCGTGTAGCCGCTGCGCTCCGCGGTGAAGACGCCGGGGGTGCACTCCCACAGGCCCGTGTCGATGCGGCCGTCGCTCCACGCGGTGACCGCCGCTTCGGTGAGCCCGGCGGTGGTGGCGGTGGGCTTGGGGGCGTGGGCGCCGAGGTCTGCTTCCCCGGTGCGGTGCACGGCGACGGTGGGAACGGTGGTCATGGGTCTCCTTGGGGTGTCGGGGATGGTCTGGGGCTGGCGGCGGGGAGGGGCTGGCTCTTATAAACATCTGACGCCGCCGGCGATAGGCAGGGGGGGGGTATCTGGGGGCGGCGGTTGCGCGAAATAAGAAGATGAGGTGTGTCGACG
>NZ_MWZD01000020.1 GCF_002982315.1 Leucobacter massiliensis
AAAAAAAAAAAAAAAAAAAAAAAAAAAAAAAAAAAAAAAAGAAAAAAAAAAAAAAAAGAAAAAAAAAAAAAAAAAAAAAGAAGTGAGGCACAGCAAGCCATAGAAGGTAAAATGGCGGCAGAGCCGCAGGGTCGCCGTCGAGGACGCCGCCGCCGACGAGGAGTTCGCCGCCAACCCCTTCGTCGCCGGCGACCCGCACCTGCGCTTCTACGCCGCGATCCTGATCCCCGCGATCTCCGCCCGCGCGACCTCGGGCAGCCGCGCCCGCAGCCCCGCACCGTCGTTGTTGCCGTACACCCCGATGAGGCGGCGGGATCGGGCCTCCAGCGCGTCGAGCGTCGCCTCGTCCACCCAGTCCCCGGCGTGGATCACGACGTCGGCGGCGTCCACCGCGCGCCACAGGGGCTCGGGCAGCTGCTTCGCCCGCTTCGGCAGGTGGGTGTCGGCGATGAGGACGAGGGAGATCGGCATGCCTCCATTGAAGCCGATCGGGGGCCGGAGCGACACGGCGCTGGAGGCCGGAGCGACACGGGCCGGGGCTGCAGCGCGAAGCGGCCGGGACCGGCCGGCCGCGGATCCGGGCGGTCGAGGCGCGGCAGGCCCCGGATCGGGGCGGCAGGATCCCGCACCCGCCGCCTATATCGCGCTTCCGGCGGGCGCGCAAGGGATTGCGGCCGGAGCGGCGGGCTTGGGATGGTGGAGGCCCACAGTCGCTGGAACAGAGGAGGACCATATGGGACTGTCTGACAAGATCTCAGCCGAGGCCGACAAGGCCAAGGGCAAGCTGAAGGAAGCGGCGGGCAAGGTCACGGGCGACGACTCCAAGGTCGCCGAGGGCAAGGCCGAGCAGGCGAAGGGCGAGCTGAAGGGCTCGGTCGAGAACGTCAAGGACAAGGCCAAGGACGCCATCGACTGACTCCGGCTCGCGACGCCGGGCATCCGACCCGCGCCGCGACCGAACGACGGACCACCGCAGGGGCCCCGCAGCAGCGGGGCCTCTGCGTCTGTCCGGGAACACCCGCGCCCCGGGCCGCAGACGCAGGGGGCAGCGCGGGTGGCTCGGGGCTGGGGGCCGGGAGTGCGCAGACTGAGTCCGCGCACTTAGGATGAGGGAAACTGCGCGGGGGCGCAGCCGGGGGAGGGACGCATGGTCGACGAGGAGCAGCGGCTCGCCGCGCTGACCCAGCTCGGGGTGCTCGACACCCCGCCCGACGAGCGCGTGGACCGGGTCACGCGGCTCGCGAAGGAGATGTTCGGCGTCCCTATGGTGAGCGTCACCCTCGTGGACCGCGACCGGCAGTGGCGCAAGTCGCAGATCGGGCTCGGCGGCATCGAGGCTCCCCGCGAGGACGCCTTCTGCGACTACACCGTGCGGCAGAGCCGCATGGTCGTCGTCGAGGACGCCGCCGCCGACGAGGAGTTCGCCGCCAACCCCTTCGTCGCCGGCGACCCGCACCTGCGCTTCTACGCCGGCCACCCGCTCTACGCCCCCGGCGGCGAGCCCGTCGGCACGCTCTGCGTCATCGACACCGTGCCCCGCCGCTTCACGCCCAGCCAGGGCGAACTGCTGCGCGACCTCGCCTCCTGGGTGCAGGCCGAGCTGAGCCGCGACGAGGAGCTGGACCACGCCGAGATCATCCAGCGCGCCCTGCAACCCCACCGGCTGCCCCGCATCCCGGGCTACGAGATCGCGGCGGGCGCGGCCGCCCGCGGGCGGCTCTCCGGCGACTTCTACGACCTGGTGCCGCGCGACGGCGCGCTGCGCGTCACCCTCGCCGATGCGATGGGCAAGGGCGCCGGGCCCGCGATCGTCGCCGCCGGGGTGCGGGCCTCGCTGCGCACCGCCCCCGGACGCACGCTCGCCGAGGCGGTTGCGGGCGCCGACCGGCTCGTCGAGGAGGACCTCGGCGACACCGGCATGTTCGTGACCGCCGTGCACGCCGACATCGACACCCGCAGCGGCGGGATCGAGCTCGTCGACGCCGGGCACGGCCTCGCGATCATCGTCCGCGCCGACGGCGGCTGGGAGCACCTGCGCTCCGCCGGCCTGCCGCTCGGCATGGGGACGGGCGAGGCCGCCGAGCGGGAGCCGGTGAGCGCCGCCCTCAGGCCCGGCGACTGCTTCGCCTGCAGCAGCGACGGCCTCCTCGACGTCCTCGACCCCGCCGACCCCTTCGCGGACTTCGCCCGGCTGGTGCGCGAGCACGGCCCCGACGGCGCCGTGCGCTCCGCGATCGCGCTCATGCGCGACACGCGGGCGGCCGACGACATCACCGTCGTCGTGGTGAGGAGGGAGGCATGACCGCGCGCTTCGCGGCGATCCGCGTCCTCGCCGTGCTCTCCGTGCTGCTCGGCACCAACTACGTCGTGTGGCGGTGGCTCGACTCCATCAACTGGGAGGCGTGGTGGATCGCGGTGCCGCTCGTCCTCGCCGAGAGCTACAGCCTCATCGACACCTGGTTCTTCTGCCTGACGATGTGGCGCGCCCGCGAGCGCCCCGCCCCCGTCTCACCGCCGCAGGGCACCGTCGACGTGCTCATCACCACCTACAACGAGCCCATCGAGCTCGTCATGGAGACCGCCGTAGCGGCCCGCAGGATCGCCTACCCGCACGAGACCTGGATCCTCGACGACGGCTCGCGGCCGGAACTCGCACAGGCCGCGCGCGAGGCGGGGATCGGCTACCTCACCCGCTCCGAGGACTGGACGGGCAAGCCCCGCCACGCGAAGGCCGGCAACCTCAACAGCGCGCTCTTCCAAACCGAAGGCGAGTTCCTGCTGATCCTCGACGCGGACCAGATCCCGGACCCGCTGATCCTGCACCGCACCCTCGGCTACTTCGCCGACGACCCCGAGCTCGCGCTCGTGCAGACCCCGCAGTGGTTCTCCAACGTCGACGAGGCGGACCCCCTCGGCAGCCAGGCGCCGCTGTTCTACGGGCCGATCCAGCAGGGCAAAGACGGCTGGAACGCCGCCTTCTTCTGCGGCTCGAACGCCCTGCTGCGCCGCGAGGCGCTCATGCAGCTCGGGATCGTGGGCTACGTCAAGGACGTCACCAGCTCCACGAAGAAGGCGCTGCGCGTCGCGGAAACCCTGATCGCGCGCGAGGCGCGCCAGGCGGCCGACCCCGAGCTCACCGCGAGCCTCACCCAGCTGCAGGAGACGATCCGTGCCGCGCGCGCCGAGATCACCGCCGGAGCGCCCCTCGCCGACGCCACCTTCGCGGTGCGCAGCGCCATCGACCGGGCCGCGCAGGAGCTCACCTCCCGGGACCTGGACACGATGCGCGAAGACCTGGAGGTGATCGCCCGGTTGCCGCTGGAGCGGGACGCCGAACTCGGCGAGGTGGTCGTCGACGAGGTGCGCCTCGAGCGGCTCGCGACCACGGAGATGTCGCCGCTCGGCGCCGTCGAGGCCGTCGCCGCGCTGCTCGACGCGCTGCGCATCGACCGGGGCGGGGAGGCGCAGCCGCTGCAGCCGCTCGCCACGATCTCCGTCACCGAGGACATGGCGACGGCCATGCAGCTGCACGCCCTCGGCTGGCGCAGCGCCTACCACCACGAGGTGCTCGCCCGCGGCCTCGCCCCCGAGGACCTGCGCACCATGCTCACCCAGCGGCTCCGCTGGGCGCAGGGCACCCTGCAGGTGATGCTGCGCGACAACCCCCTCGTGAAGCGCGGCCTCTCGGCGGGGCAGCGCATCATGTACTTCGCGACCATGTGGAGCTACCTCTCCGGCTTCACCGCCGTCGTCTACCTGGCGGCGCCCGTCATCTACCTCGTGTTCGGGGTTATGCCGGTGACGGCGTGGAGCGTCGACTTCTTCGCGCGCTTCCTGCCGTATTTCCTCGTCAACCAGCTGCTCTTCCTGCTCGTGGCGCGCGGCATGCGCACCTGGCGCGGCCAGCAGTACTCGCTCGCGCTGTTCCCCGTGTGGATCCGGGCCTGCTGGACCGCCTTCGCGAACGTGTGCTTCGGCCGCTCCCTGAGCTTCGCCGTGACCCGCAAGGACGGGCGGGATCCGCGCGGCGTGCCGTGGCGGGAGATCTGGCCGCAGCTCACCGCGATGGCGGTGCTCGCCGTCGCCCTCGTCATCGGCCTCGTCCGGCTCGCCCTCGGCACCGCCGACGGGACGGGCACGCTCGTCAACACGGCCTGGGTGCTCTACGACCTCGTGGTGCTCAGCGTCATCATCCAGGCCGCCCGCTACCGCGGACCCGCGGCCCACCCCGCCGAAGCGACCCCCGAAGGAGCGGCATGAACCTCGACAGCACCGACCACGGCGACTTCACCGTCATCTCGATCGACGGGCGCCTCACCGCCTCCGGCGCCCCGCTGCTGCGCAACGCCGTGAGCGACCTCATCGACGCGGGCACGACGCGGATCGTCGTCGACCTCGGGCAGGCCGAGTTCGTCGACTCCTCCGGGCTCGGCGCGCTCATCGGCAGCCTGAAGCGGGCCCGCATCGCGGGCGGGGACCTGCGGATCGCCGCCGTGCCCGAGGCGGTGCACGCCGTGCTGCGGCTCACCAACCTCGACCAGGTGCTCAGTCTCCACCCGACGCCGGAGACGGCGTTCGATGGGCGCTGAGCGCACGGAACCTCGGGTGCTGCGCCTGCGGGGCGCAGCCGAGCTGAGCTTCGTGGACCGCGCCCTCGACGCCCTCGACGGGCTCTGGGCGGCGTCCCCCGAGCTGCCGGCGCGCGAGCGGACGCTGTTCGCGCTCGCCGTCGCGGAGACCCTCACGAACATCGTGGAGCACGGAAGCGGGGGCGGCGCTGCCCGGGCGGGATCCGGCGAGCCGGAGGTCGAGATCCGGCTCAGCGTGGAGCTCGACCTCGGCGCCGTGCCGCGCGAGCTGCGCGCCACGATCCGCGACTCGGCGGCCCCGGCGGCCATCGACTGGGGCTCCGTGGCGATGCCCGGCGGCGAGGCCGAGTCGGGCCGGGGGCTCGCGCTCGCGCGCTCGGTGCTCGACGAGTTCCGGCACGAGCCGGCCGCGGCGAGCGCCCCCGGTGCGGAGGCCCCGCGCGGGAACACCTGGGTGCTGGGGAAGCGCCTCGGCCCGGAGCCTGATAGCGCGGGGGATCCCGGATCCTGAGCGGCTCGCGGCTCCCGCGCCTCAGCTCATCTCGGCGAGCAGCGCGAGCGTCGCCTGCTCGGCGACGTCGAAGTGGCGGCGCGGGCGCATCCGCTCCCGCGACTCGCGCACGCGCCGCAGCACCCGGGGCCGCTCGGCCGCGGCGAGCACCCGCGGATCGACGTAGGAGGCCTTGGTCACCGCCACCGTGTTGCCGAGGCGCTCCGCCGCGGCCTCCAGCGCGCCGCGCACCGCCCGGCTGCGCGCCGTCTTCGTGCGGAGCTGCCCGGGCTCCAGATCGAGCAGCGCGTTCGCCGCGACCACCGTGCCGCCCCAGGTGCGGAAGTCCTTCGCGGTGAACTCCTCGCCCATGTGGCGGCGCACGTAGCCGTTGACGTGGCCGCTGCGCAGCGGGTGGGCGACGCCGTCCTCGTCGATGAAGCGGAAGAGCTCCGGGCCGGGCAGCTCCTCCTGCACGCGCGCCAGGAGGCGGGCCACCCGCTCGTCCGAGACGCGGCGGCGGTGCCGCTTGCCGCTCTTGCCGGTGAAGTCGAAGGTGACGCCGCCCGAGCTCACGGTCACGTGCTCGCGCCGCAGCGTGGTGATCCCGAAGCTGCGGTGCCGCTTCGCGTACTGGACGTTGCCGACCCGGAAGAACTGCAGGTCGATGAGCCGGACCACGCAGGCCGTGACGCGGTCGGGGCCGAGCAGCCGGCGCCGCAGATCGCGGTCCACCCGCGCCCGGATCCGCGGCAGGGCGCGGCCGAAGCGTTCGAGCCGCGCGAACTTGATCCGGTCCTGCCGCTTGCGGAAGGAGGGGTGGTAGATGGCCTGCGTGCGCCCGGCCGCGTCCACGCCCCGCGCCAGCACCTTCGCCGTCGGCGACTTCGCGATCTCGACCTCGGTCCAGGCGGGCGGGATCGCAAGCGCCTCGATGCGCGCGATCTCCGCGCGCCGCGTGATCTTCCGGCCGCGCAGCCGGTAGACGAAGGCCTCGCCCTCGAGCTCCCGGCTGATCGGCAGCCGCCGGCGGCGACGACGGGGCGCCGTGCCGCTCGCGCCGCTCATGCCCGACCCGCCGGCGCCGCAGCGTCCGCCACCGCGCCGCGGCGTTCCCTGGTCTCCGTCACCCGGCCCCCTCTCCGCGAACCACTCTGGCACGGATCGGCCGTGCGCGGCGAGGGCTTGCGCACGGGGCGGGGACGGCTCAGCCGACGAGGGGGCCGCCGTGTTTCCAGTACCCCAGCGAGGCGATGCGCTCCTTCGGCAGCCCCCACTCCGCGCTCATGACCCTGCGGATGCGCATCGTCGCCCCCGCCTCTCCCGCCAGCCAGGCGTACGCCCCGGGATCCGCCGCGAATTCCGCCCCGTGCTCCTCGCCCCACTCCCGCACCGCCAGCTCCAGGGCGTCCGGATCGCGGCCGGCGCGCGGCACCACCCGCAGCGCGTGCGCCGTGCCCGCCACCCCGTTCTCCCCGCCCCGCGGCAGCGGCAGCGACAGCAGCTCGTCCGCGGGATCCCCCAGCTCCAGCAGCACCTCGCTCGCTCCCGACGGAGCGGCGGCGAGCAGGTTCCCGATCGCGGGCAGCGCCGATTCGTCGCCCACGAGCAGCAGCCGGCTCGGCGGGGACGGCGGCATGAAGTGGATGCCGTAGCCGGTGAAGCCGACGCGCGCGTCCGGGCCCGTGAGCACCAGCTCGTCGCCCGGCGCGCAGGCCAGCGCCCACGAGGACGCCGGGCCCGCCGGCTCGTGGATGAAGAGCTCCACGTCGATCTCGCCGAGCGCGGGCCGGATCGCGGCAGGGGTGTAGGTGCGCAGCGGGTTGCGGCGGTCCTCGGGCAGCGCCTTCCACCGGGCGTACCACTCTTTCGGGTGCGGCGTCGGCCGGTCGAGCAGCCCGAAGTCGGGACGGCTGCCGTCCGCCATCGGCAGCACCAGCTTGATGCGCTGGTCGAGCCCCCACGGCGCGAAGTGGCGCAGCTCCTCGCCCGCGAGGGTCACCCGCACGAAGCCGGGTGAAAGGCGCTGCGTGCGGGCCACGGCGACGCGGAACGCGCTGTACTCCCAGGGGTGCGCGGCCGCGGCTGCCGGGGCCGCCGGGGCAGCCGGGGTCGAGGGGCGGCTCACGCGGTCGCCTCCGAGCCCTCACGGGCCTCGGGATCCGGGATCGGCATGCCGAGCGGCACGACGAGCGGACCGCCGGAGACCGGATCCGCGATGACCACATTGGGGAGGCCGTAGATGCGCTCGACGCGCTCGCTCGTCACGACCTGCTCCGGCGTCCCCGAGGCCACGATCTCGCCGTCGCGCATGGCGATGATGTGGTCGGCGTAGCGCGCCGCGTGGTTCAGATCGTGCAGCACGGCGACCACGGTGCGGCCGCGGCGGTTCAGGTGGGCGAAGAGCTCCATCAGCTCGACCTGGTGGGCGATGTCGAGGAAGGTGGTCGGCTCGTCGAGCAGCAGCAGATCGGTCTGCTGCGCGAGCACCATCGCCACCCACACGCGCTGGCGCTGCCCGCCCGACAGCTCGTCGACGCGGCGGGCCGAAAGTTCCCGGGTGCCGGTAGCCGCCAGCGCCTCCTGCACCGCGGCCTCGTCCTCCTCCGACCACTGCCGCAGGAAGCCCTGGTGCGGGTAGCGGCCCCGCGATACCAGATCGGCCACCGTGATCCCGTCCGGCGCGATCGCCGACTGCGGCAGCAGCCCGAGGCGGCGCGCCACCTCCTTCGCGGGGAACTCGGCGATGGCCTTGCCGTCGAGCACGACTCGGCCCGCGCGCGGCGCGAGCAGCCGTGAGAGCCCCCGCAGCAGCGTGGACTTGCCGCAGGCGTTGGGGCCGATGATGACGGTGAAGGAGCCGTCGGGGATCGCGGCGCTGAGCCCGCTGATGATGGGCTCGGCGTCGTAACCGAGGGTGACGGCCTCGGCGCGCAGGCGGGGCGCGGCGAGGCCGTCACCCTCGGTTACGAATGGGGGCGGGGACGTAACCGAGGGGGCCGGCCTCGGCGCGCAGGCGGGGCGCGGCGGCGGGGCCGGCGGCGGGTGCGGTGGCGGGTGCGGTGGCGGGTTCAGGCACGACGGCGGATCTCCTGGATCAGAGTGACAACGAGGTAGACGCCTCCCACGGAGACGGTGACGACCCCGACGGGCAGGGTGACGGGCAGCAGATGCTGGGCGATGACGTCGGAGGCCAGCAGCAGCAGCGCTCCGAGGAGCGCCGACAGGGTCAGCGACAGCGAGGGGGCGCGGGCGATGCGCCGCGCTATCTGCGGCGCGGCGAGCGCGATGAAGGCGACGGGCCCGATCACCGCGGTGGCGATCGAGGCGAGCACCACCGCGAGCAGCAGTGCCAGGCTCCGCGTCGCCGCCGGGCGGGCGCCGCTCGCCGCGGCGACGTCGTCCCCGAGCTCCAGCTGGCGCAGCCGCGGGCCGAGCGCCGCGAGCAGGAGGAGCAGCGGTGCCGCGCAGGCGAGCGCGCCCGCAAGCGGGGCCGCGGTGACCCCGTTCAGCGATCCCGCTCCCCACGCCGAGGCGAACATGGCGGTGTCGAGCTCCACCTCCAGCAGCATCCAGGTGTTCGCGGAGGCGAGGATCGCGGCCACGCCGATCCCGACCACGATGAGGCGGAAGCCCTGCACGCCGCCGCGCGCCGCGAGCGCCCAGATCGCGGCGGCCGTGAGCAGGCCTCCGGCGACGGCGCCGGCGCTGAGCAGCGGCCAGCTCGCCGAGAACAGCACGGTGGTGAGCAGCATGCCCGTGAAGGCGCCGTTCGAGAGGCCGAGGATGTCGGGGCTCGCCAGCGGGTTGCGGGTGACGGTCTGGAAGACCGCGCCCGAGACGGCGAGCAGGCCGCCCAGCAGCACCGCGGCGAGCACCCGCGCCAGCCGCCACTCGACGACGACGGTGCGGTCGAGCGGATCGCCCCCGCCGAGCAGTGCGCGCAGCACCTCGGCGGGGGTGAGCGGGTAGTCGCCGAGGCCGAGGGCGACCACGCCGAGCACCAGGACGGCGAGCAGCAGCGCGAGGCCGCTGACGACGCTGCGCGGGCGGATCCTTCCGATGACGGAGCGGCCTCGGGACGCCACCGGGCGGGATCCCGAGCCGGGTCCCGACCCAGATCGGGATCCCGAGGTCCCCGATCCCGGCACCGATCCAGGATCCGCTGCGGGCCCCGATCCCGCTCCCATGCTCGACGCCCTCATGACAGCGTGCTCGCCTTGCGTCGCCGCGCGAGCGCGATGAGCACCGGTGCGCCCACGAAGGCGGTGACGACGCCCACGGGGATCTCGGCCGGGGCGATGAGCACCCGCCCGAGCACGTCCGAGAGCAGCAGCACCACCGGGGCGAGCAGCGCCGACACCGCGATGATGGCGCGCTGATCCACGCCGATCACCCAGCGGGCCACGTGCGGCACCATCAGCCCGACGAAGGCGATGGGCCCGGCCAGCGCGGTCGCCGCGCCCGCGAGCAGCGTGACGGCGGCGACCACGCCGAGCCGGATCCCCGCGACGCCCGCGCCCTGCGAGCGGGCCACGTCGTCGCCGAGGGCCAGCGCATTGAGGCCCGGGGCCAGCCAGGCGGCGGCCAGCAGTCCGAGCGCGATGAAGGGGAGCACGGGCAGCAGCACCTCGAAGCCGCGGCCGAGCAGCGAGCCGGCGTTCCACGAGCGCATCCGGTCGAAGGCGTCGGGATCGCTGAGGGTCATGCCGGTCGTCAGCCCGGAGAACACGGCGCCCAGTGCGACGCCGGCGAGGGTGAGCCGGATCGGATCGGCGGCGCCGCGGCCCGAGGAGCCGATGAGGTACACCGCGACCGTCACCGCGAGGGCCCCGGCGAAGGCGAGCCAGAGCAGGGCCGAGACCTCGCGCATCCCCAGGAACGCGACGCCCGCCGCGACCGCGAAGGCCGCTCCGGCGTTGACGCCGAGGATGCCCGGATCGGCGAGCGGATTGCGCGTGAACGCCTGGATGAGCGCGCCCGCGACGCCGAGCGCCGCCCCCGCGGCGAGCCCCGCCGCGGTGCGCGGGATCCGCAGCTCGTTCACCACGTAGGCGGCCTCCGGGGACCCTCCGCCGCGCAGCACCTCGAGCACCGCGCCCAGCGGCAGCGAGTTGGAGCCCACCGCGAGCGACAGTGCGAGCGCGAGCGCGAGCAGCACGGCCAGGGCGGCGACGCCGAGGAGGATGCGGGGGCGGCGGGGGAGCGTCACTGCTGGGCTGCGAGGAACCGCTCGAGGTCGTCGAGGACCAGCTCGCCGCCCTTCGGGCCGACGCCCGACACCCAGTAGCTTGTGTCGACGAGCGTGAGCGAGGGGAAGTCTGCTGCGTTCCGGGTGATCGCGGCGGGGACCGTCGAGGGGTCGTCGACGTCGGCGGTGGTGACGAAGACGTAGTCGGCCTTCGCGTCGAGGATGTTCTCGGGGGAGAGATCCGCCTGCAGGCCGTCCTCCCACTGCTGCTCGGGGATGGTGAGGCCGACGCACTCGAGCGCCCCGCCGCCGAAGGAGACCGGGCCGTAGAGGCTCAGCGTGGTCTCGTCGCGGGGGCGGATCAGATTGGCGGTCTTGCCGCTCACCTCGAACTCGCCCGCGATCTTCTCGCAGCGCTCGGCGAAGCCGTCGACGAGGCGCTGCGCCTCCTCGGGCTGGCCGAGGGCCTCGCCGATCAGGAGCACGTTCTCCTGCCAGGGATCCGCCTGCGTCGCCATGAAGACGGTGGGGGCGATGGCGCCGAGCTGCTCGTAGAGCTTGGAGTGCCGCGATTCGGTGCCGAGGATCAGGTCGGGCTTCAGGGCCGCGATCGCCTCGAGGTCGGGCTCGGGCACGGTGCCGACCGGCTCGACGCCCGCGACGCCGAGGTACTCGGGGATCCCCGCCACATTGCTCGCGACCGCCGCGCCGACGGGGGTGACGCCGAGCGACACGGCGGTGTCGAGTTCGACGGGTTCGAGCACGACGACGCGCTGGGGCGCGTCCGGCACCTCGGTGGTGCCGCGGGCGTGCTCGACGGGGTGCGTGCCGGCGCTCGACGGGTCATCCGGGGCCTGCCCGGCGTCGGCGGGGGCGGCGGAGCATCCCGCGAGCAGCAGGCCGGCGACGGCCACGGTCGAGGCGAGGGCGAGACCCCTCCGGCGCAGGGACGAGCGCATGTGCGGGCAACCTTTCGGGTTCGGGATCGGGCACTCGCGGAATCGCACCCGCGCACGTGCGCGCCACCGCGATTCTCGAACCCCCGGCCTGCGCCACAGCAGGCAACCGTCACCTTACTAAAGTCTGATGAATGCGGGCAAGCATCCCGGCCGCGCGCCCGCGGCGCCCCCGGACGCCGCCGGCACCGCACCGCACGGCGCCGTGCGGACGCCTCAGCGCCGCACCGGATCCTCCGCGCCGAGGAAGGCGCGCAGCTCCTCGCGGCCCGGAGCGCCCTCCCAATCGCCGGGGTGCAGGCAGGCGAGCGCGCCGCACGCGTTCCCGCGCTCCAGGGCCGCCTCCGGCCCTGCGCCGTCCAGCCGGGCCGAGAGGTATCCGGCCACGAAGGCGTCGCCCGCCCCGACCGTGTCGACGGGGGTGATCCGCTCCGCCGCTCTCGCGGCCACGCCGCCGGGGTGCCGGGCGAGCGCCCCCTCCGCGCCCCGCTTCTCCACGACCTCGCTCGGTCCGCACGCGGCGAGCGCGCCGAGCAGGGCCGCGCCGTTCCCGGCGCTCCCGCGAGCATCGGCGCCCCCGCGAGCATCGGTGCCGTCCGGTGCGAGCAGGCGCAGCTCCTCGGGCCCGCCGAACAGCACGGTCACGTGGGGCAGCAGCGGCAGCAGAGCGGCCCGCGCCTCGCGCTCCGTCCAGAGCGAGGACCGGTAGTTGACGTCGAGGCTCACCGGCACCCCGGAGGCGTGGGCCCAGGTGGCCGCGGCCACGGTCAGCTCCCGGGCCGAGGCCGACAGCGCCGGGGTGATCCCGCTCAGGTGCAGCTGCCCCACCCCCGCCGTCGCTCCCGCGAGGTCCTCCGGCCCCAGCGCCGTGGCCGCGCTGCCCGCCCGCCGGTAGCTCACGCTGCTCGCCCCCGGCCGCGGCGAGTGCTTGAGCATCAATCCGCTCGGGCGGCGCGGATCGCGCGCCACCGCGCACTCGACGCCCTCGCCGCGCAGGCCCGCGAGGATCGCCTCGCCGATCGCGTCCTCGCCGAGCCGGCTGAGCCACCGCACCGGGTGCCCGAGCCGGGCGAGGCCGATCGCCACATTCGACTCGGCGCCCCCGAAGGAGAGGCGCATCGGCGCGCCGGCGCGGAGCCGCCCGGACTCGGCCGAGGTGATGAGTCCCATCGTCTCGCCGAGGGTGAGCACCCGCGTCGGGGAGCGCTTCACGACCGCTCCTGGAGCGCTGCGCGCAGCTCGGCGAGTCGCTCCCGCAGCGCGGGCAGCGGTCCGCCGTCGAGCGCGTCGCCGATGAGCGGGCCGCCGATGGAGAGGCCGGCGGCTCCGGCGCGCAGCCAGGCGGTGGCGCCAGCGGCGTTGACGCCGCCCGAGGGGACGAAGCGCAGCTGGGGCAGCGGCCCGGCGAGCGCCCGCAGGTATCCGGGTCCCACCGCCGAGGCGGGGAAGATCTTGATCTCGTCGGCCCCGCACGCGGCGGCCCGCATCACCTCGCTCGGGCTGAGCGCCCCCATCATCAGCGGGATGCCCTGGGCGGATGCGATCTCCGCGACCTCGGGGGCGACGCCCGGAGTGACGAGGAACTCGGCGCCGGACTCGACCGCTGCCGCGGCCGTGCCGCGGTCGAGCACGGTGCCCACGCCCACGAGGGCGCGCCCGGCCGCCGCGGCGCGCGCGGTGCGCACGGCGCCGAGCGTGCCCGGCGTGGTGAGGGTGAGCTCGATCCGCCCGATCCCCGCCTCCGCGAGCGCCTCGGACACCGCGGCGACGCGTGCGCTGTCGCGCCCGCGCAGCACCGCGGTGACGATCGACAGGGTCGCGGGGGCGCTCATGCCTCGGCGTCCGCGAAGCCGGGCCGGGTGCCGTAGGCCTCGAGGGCCTCGCGCCGGAGCGAGATCCCGAGCCCGGGACGGCTCGGGATCGGCAGGGTGCCGTCGGCGTCGAGCCGCCACCCGCCCTCGGTGAGCTCGTCGACGTACGCCGAGCCGGTCTTGTACTCGACGAGCTCGGTTCTGGAGAGGGCGGAGGCGAGCTGCAGATCGGCGGCGAGCCCGACCGCGGTGTTCCAGCCGTGCGGGATGAGCGTGATCCCGGCGTCCTCCGCCGCCCAGCCGATGCGGCGCGACTCGCTGAGCCCGCCCCCCTTCGTGGTGTCGGGCTGCACGATGTCGAAGGCGCGGCGTGCGATGTACGGCGCGAAGCTCTGCCGGCGGGTGAGCACTTCGCCCCCGCTGATGGGGATCGGCGAGTCGGCGCGCAGTTCGGCGAAGCCGTCGAGGTCGTCGGGGGCGAGCGCCTCCTCGAACCAGGCCACCTCGAAGTCGGCGAGCATGCGTGCGGTGCGCTTCGCCCAGGCGAGCGAGCCCGGGAAGAAGCCCTCGGAGCCGCCGGCGTCGACGGCGAGGAGCCGGTCGCCGACCGCCTCGCGGGCGGCGGCGACGGTGCGCTCGTCCGTGCGCGCGTCGACGCGGCCGAACTTCCACCAGCCGATCTTGAAGGCGGTGAAGCCCTGCTCGACGAGCGCTTCGAGGTTCTCGGTCATCGGGCCGGGCTCGTCCATGAGCACCGAGGCGTAGGGGCGCACTCGCTCGCGGTGGCGCCCGCCGAGGAGGCGGCCCGCGGGCTGCCCGTGCGCCTGGCCGGCGATGTCCCAGAGGGCGATGTCGATGGCGCTCGTGGCGTGGGTGAGCGCACCGCCGCGGCCCATCCAGAACGCGGTCTGGTGCAGGGTCTCGGTGAGGCGCTCGACCTCGCGCGGGTCGTGCCCGATGAGGTGGGCCGAGAGCAGCTCGATGGCCCCCCGCACGAGGTGCTCGCTGGTGAAGGCGCTGCCGATCCCGACGTGGCCCGTGTCGGTGTGCACGGCGACGAGCGTGTGGACGACGTCCTCGGGCCGGAGTTCGTGCGTCCACCCGCCCTCGGGAGTGGCCCCGCGGAGCCCGCACGTCTCGATTCGGGTGATCTTCATGGCTGCCTTTCGCTGGGCGGTGCGGCGGCCGGGCGACCGCCGATACCGATCGACACTAGTCGATTGTCGACAATAGTCCAAGATGTGATTAGGATGGCTCTGGCGCGGATGCCGATATCCGCTCCGGTGGCGCGATCCGCTCGGGAAGCGATCGCCGCCCCCGCCACCACAGAAGGGCAGCACGATGAAGTTCACCCGTTTCCTGGCAGCCGGCGCCGCCGCGCTCCTCGCCGCGGCCGGCCTGGCCGCCTGCACCTCCGACGGCGCGGCCCCGCAGGCCGCCGCAGGCCAGAGCACGCTCAACAAGGTGCTCTCCGAGAAGAAGCTCGTCGTCGGCGTCTTCGCCGACGCCCCGCCCTACGGCGTGCTCACCAGCTCCGGGGAGTACGAGGGCTTCGACATCGACGCCGCGAACGCACTCGCCGACTCGCTCGGCGCCGAGATCGAGTTCGTGTCGACGACGAACGCCAACCGCATCCCGCTGCTCGAGACCGGCAAGGTGGACGTGGTCATCGCCGCCCTCACCAACCTCGACGAACGCGCCCAGGTCGTCGCGATGACCCGCCCCTACGCCGCGGAGGGACAGGTCGTGCTCGTGCCCCAGGGCAGCGACATCGACTCCTACGAGGACCTCAGCGGACGCACCGTCGCCGCCACCCGGGGCAGCGTGCCCGCCACGATCCTCGAACGCCGCTTCCCCGAGGCGAACGCCAGCCTCTTCGAAGCGGTCGCCGACTCCGTGCAGGCGCTGCGCAGCGGCAAGGTCGACGCCCTCATGGAGAGCAACTCCGTCGCGGCGGGCATCCTGCAGGACTCCGACGACTTCGTCATCGTCGACGCGCCCCAGCTCAGCCCCTCCGTCGTCTCCTTCGGCGTGAAGATGGGCGACCAGCTGTGGCTGAACTACCTCGACAACTTCCTCCTGAACTACAACATCAGCGACGCCGCCAACGACTCGTACAACACCTGGCTCGGCAGCGACGTCCCCGACCTCATCAAGTGACAGCCACCGGGCGGGGCTCCGGCCCCGCCCGGTGCGGAGGAAACATGCAACTCTACTTCGGGGACCTCATCCCCTACGCGGACAAGCTCCTGCTCGGCCTCGGGGTCAGCATCGCGGTGACCGCGGCCGCCGTCGTCGCCGGCGGCCTGCTCGGCGTCCTCGTCTACCTCGGACGGGCCTCGCGCTTCCGGCCCGCGCGCCTCGCCGCCTCGGCCTACATCGAGGCCATCCGCAACACGCCCCTGCTGCTGCAGCTCTACCTCGTCTACTTCGCGCTGCCCTCCCTCGGGGTGAACCTCGACCCGGTCAGCGCGGGCATCATCGCGCTCAGCATCAACCACTCGGCCTACGTGGCCGAGATCTACCGCGCCGGCTTCGAGTCGCTGCCGCGCGGCATCGGCGAGGCGGCTGCGGCGCTCGGCCTCTCGGCGCGCGCCACCTTCCTGCACGTGCGGCTCGTCCCGGCGATGCGCGCCGTGCTGCCCTCGCTCACCAACCAGGTGATCCTGCTGTTCCTCGCCTCCTCGATCGCCTCGATCGTCGCGGTGCCGGAACTCATGCACACCATGATGGGGATCACCACGAGCACCTTCCGCACGATCGAGACCTTCGTGGTCGGCGGGCTGCTCTACTTCGCCGTGGCGTTCGCGATCGCGGCGGCCTCGCGCCTCATCGAACACCGCACGCGCTGGAAGGTGGCCTGACCATGAACTCACCGATCGACGGAGCGGACCTCCTCCTGATCCTGCAGGGGGCCGCGGTGACGCTGCAGATCTGCGCCCTCTCGGTGCTGTGCGGCGGCGCCCTGGGGCTCCTCTTCGGGCTGCTCGCGACGGGTCCCGTCCGGGTGCTCCGCTGGGTCAGCGCCGTGTGGGTGAGCGCCATCCGCGGCGTGCCCGTCCTGCTCATCATCTTCTTCGTCTACTTCGGCGTGCCGCTGCTCTCGCCGGGAAGCAACGTCCCCGAGTACTGGGCCGCGGTGGTGGCGCTGTCCGTCTTCGCCTCCGCATACGTCAGCGAGATCGTGCGCGGCAGCATCCAGGCGATCCCGCGCGGCCAGTTCGAGGCGGCGGAGGCACTGGGCCTCTCCTACGCCTCCCGGCTCCGCTGGGTGATCCTGCCTCAGGCTGCGAAGATCATCGTCCCGCCCGGGATCGGCTTCCTCGTGATCCTCGTCAAGGACAGTTCGCTGGTCGCCGTGATCGGGCTCATCGAGCTGACGCGGGCGGGCAACATCGTCGCCTCGCAGACGGGCAAGCCGATCCTCACCTACCTCATCGTCGGAGCCGTGTACTTCGTGATCTGCTTCACGCTGTCCTCGCTCGGGCGCCGCTACGAACGCCGCCTGGGCGGCGGGGCCCGCGCCCCGAAGCTCGGCGAGACGATCTCCATCTTCAAGGGAGCAACATCATGATCACCATCTCCGGGCTGCGACTGAGCTTCGGCGACACGGAGGTGCTGCACGGGATCAGCACCCGCGTCGCCGAGCGCGAGGTCGTCTGCATCATCGGCGCCTCCGGCTCCGGCAAGAGCACCCTGCTGCGCAGCATGAACGGCCTCGAACGCCCGAGTCACGGCAGCATCGAGATCAACGGGCACCGCCTCGGGCCGGGCGAGGCCCGCGCCGACCTGGAGGCCGTGCGCCGCGACGTCGGCATGGTCTTCCAATCCTTCAACCTGTTCCCGCACCTCACCGTCGGCGAGAACATCGCGCTCGCGCCGCGCAAGGTGCTCGGCATCGACCGGGCCGAGGCGCGCGAGCGCGCCGAGGGGCTGCTCGCCAAGGTCGGGCTCTCCGAGAAGATCGACGCCTTCCCCGGGGAGCTCTCGGGCGGGCAGGCGCAGCGCGTCGCGATCGCCCGCGCGCTCGCCATGCGCCCGCGCGTGATGCTCTTCGACGAGCCGACCTCCGCGCTCGACCCCGAGATCGTGGGCGAGGTGCTCTCGGTCATGCAGGGCCTCGCCGCGGAGGGCATGACCATGGTCGTCGTCACGCACGAGATGGGCTTCGCCCGGGAGGTGGCGGACCGGGTCGTGTACATGGATCGGGGTCGCATCGTCGAGGAGGGCGCCCCGGAGGAGCTCTTCGGCGCCCCCCGTGAGGAGCGCACGCGCGCCTTCCTCGGCAAGGTGCTCTGATGCTCGACACCCTCATCGTCGGCGCGGAGGTGATCGACGGGACCGGCGCACCACGGGCGCCCCGCAGCGTGGGGATCGAGGCGGGCCGGATCGTCACCTTCCCGCCGCGCGAGCGGCCGGCGGCGCGGCGCGTCGTCCGTGCGGAGGGCGCGCTGCTCACGCCCGGTCTCATCGACCCGCACAGTCACAGCGACTGGTCGGTGCTCGGCAACCGGGACGCGCTCAGCACCATCCATCAGGGGGTCACCACCGAGGTGGTGGGCAACTGCGGGGTGACCCACGCCCCGATCTCCGGCCGCGACGCAGAGACGAGCGCGGCGGCCCTCGCCGCCTTCGGCTACACCGGCGAGATCGCCTGGCGCACCTTCGCCGAGTACCTCGACGCGGTGCACGACGGCGGGACCGCGCAGAACCTCGTGTGGTTCGTGGGGCACACGGCGCTGCGCCGCGCCGCCCAGCTCGACGCCGAGGAGAGGGGCGCGGACCTGGGCGGCGCCCTCGAACGCCGGCTGCGCGAGGCGCTCGAGGCGGGCGCGATCGGCTTCACCACCGGGCTGGAGTACGGGGACGGGCGCTTCGCCGCGCCGGAGGAGCTGCGCCGTCTCGCCGAGGTGGTGGCGGAGGTCGACGGCATGTACGCCAGCCACATCCGCAACCGCGACAGCTCGCTCGCGGAGGCCGTCGACGAGTTCTTCTCGATCGTGCGTGCCGGGGGGTTGCGCGCCCAGCTCTCGCACCTCAACGTCCGCTCCGGCACGGGAGCCGCACCCGGTGCCTGGGAGCGCGCGGTCGAGCGACTGGAGGCCGAGCGCGCGCGGGGGACGGAGGTGCTGGCAGACATGACGCCCTACCCCGACGGCATCGGGCTCGCGACGGGCCTCCTGCCCGAGTGGCTGCTGCGCGACGGCCTCGCCGAGGCGGCACGCGGGCTGCGGGATCCCGAGGTGCGCGAGCGGGTGCGAGCCGATTCGGATCGCTACTGGCGTTTCCTGCACCGCGGCGAGTGGCATCGCGCACGGCTGACCGTCAGCCCCGCCACGCCGGCGCTCGAGGGGCTCAGCTTCCCCGAGATCACGGAGATCACGGGCAAGGACGAGTGGGATTCGCTCTTCGACATGCTCGCCGCTGCCGGGGCCGAGATGGGGTCGGTGCAGTTGATCGGGGAGCTGTTCACCGAGCGGCACGTGGCGGAGGCGGTGGCGCACGAGCGCTTCCTGCTCGGCGTCGACGGCTTCACCTCGCGCCGGGACGGCCCCCTCGGCCGGCGCACCCGCCACCCCCTCTTCTTCCAGGGGCACACCCACTTCCTCGCGCACCACGCGCTCGCGACGGGCACCCTGAGCCTCGAACAGGCCGTGCACAAGATGACGGGAGCGGTCGCCGAGCACTTCCGGATCGCGGGCCGCGGCCGGGTGCGGGACGGCGCGCAGGCGGATCTGGTGCTCTTCGACCCGGAGCGGCTGGCGGGCGCCGACACCCTCCGGCTGCCGGAGGGGGACGCCGATGCGGCGCGGCACGTCTGGGGGAACGGGATCCCGGTCGTCGAGGAGGGGCGCAGCACCGGGAGCCGCCCCGGCCGCCGGCTCGGACGGAGCCGCGCGTGAGTGTCGACAAAGTGCAACCGTGTTATCCTGCAGCGGTGTCCGACCTGTCCGGCCTGCCGCCGATCCCCGTCGCCTCCCGACGCGACGTCGTCGCGGACCGGCTGCGCGAGGCGATCACCTCCGGGCAGCTGCTGCCGGGTCAGAAGCTCACCGAGGTCGCGCTCGCGGAACAGCTCGGCACGAGCCGCGCCCCCGTGCGCGAAGCGCTGCGGCAGCTCGAGCAGGAGGGGCTCGTGGTCTCGTACCCCTACCGCGGCACCGAGGTGCTGGGAGTGTCGCAGGAGGAGATCGAGCACGTGCTGGTCCCCATCCGGATCTCCCTCGAGCAGTACGCGTTCCGGAAGGCCGCCGAGCGCCTCGACGCCGACTCCGTGGCCGAGCTCGAATCGTTCATCGCCATGATGGCCGCCGCCGCGGCAGCCGGAGACGACTCCGCCCTCGCGGACGCCGACGTGCGCTTCCACGACGCCGTCGTCAGCCTCTCGGGGCAGCCCCACTGCCTGCAGATCTGGCGGTCGATCCAGCCGCGGGTGCGCGCCTACTTCCGCCGCGACGCCGGCCACTACGCCGACGCGTCCGTCGTGGCGGAGCAGCACCGGCGCCTGCTCGCCGCGCTGCGCGCCGGGGACGAGCCGGAGCTCGAAGCCGAAGTGGAGCGGCACATCCGCACCCACTTCGCGGAGCCGCGCGGCGGCGGGGGCTGAGCCGCGGCGGCCGGGGCTCGTGCGGCTCGTGCCGCGGCCCGTCAGAGCTCAGCGGCCCGTGAATACGACCAGGCCGAGCACCACCGCCCCCGCGACGGCGAGGAAGCCCGCCACCGCCCAGCGGTAATCCCAGCGCTGCAGGCGGTCGAAGCCCGCGGCGATCCGGGACGCCAGCGCCGGCAGATGCGTCCAGGCCAGCCCGAGCGCGAAGTAGGGTGCGACGAGGACGCACACGAAGAGCAGGTAGGCGACGAGCTGCGGCAGCCACGCGGGGCCGAGGCTCGACACGACCCGGCCCGTCAGGTACATCACGGGCAGCGGCGTGAAGCCCGTGAACGAGCTCGTCAGGCCCAGCGCGAAGTAGACCCCCGCCGGTTCGTGGCCGCGCACCGGCCGCCGTCGGCGCGGCGGCAGCCCGGGCCGCAGCAGCCGCCAGGCCGCCACCGCCGTGGCCGCAGCGAGCAGGGCCGCGCCGGCGACCGCGTCGAGCGCCCGGTCGCGCACCACGCGGGTCACGCGCCCCTCCACGTCCTCCACGAAGGTCGTCGGGTTCACGAACAGGAACAGCACGAACAGCAGCGTCGCCCCGAGCGCCAGCCCGCCCGTCATCCAGCACACCCGCGGCAGCCACCGGGTGCGCCGCACGAGCACGTCGACGGTCGCCGCGGAGGTGCTGGGGTTGATGCCCACGGTCAGCGCGAAGCCGAGGAGCACGGGGACCGCGCCGAGCCACTTCAGCAGTTCCGGCATCGCCCTCCCTCGTGTCGCGCGGTCGCGGCCCGGTTTCCGCTCGCTCAGCGGCGTCCCGGCCGGGTCTCCATCGTATCGACGGGGTAGGATCGCCGGCATGAGGGCGGCGGGGGAGTGGCAGCGGATGCTGGAGTCCGCGCCCGCCGAGCAGTGGCCCGGGCTGCTCGAGGAGCACTCCGGGCTGCCGGGCCCCCGCGCCAACCTCGAACTGCTCGCGGCGGCGGCCCGGCTCGGAGATGTGGAGATCGCGGATCGCCTGCTCGCTGCGGGCACCGAATACGCCGCCGCGTGCGCCGCCGCGATCCTCGCCCGGAGGGCCGCCTCGCCGGAGTGCGAGCGGCGCGCCCGCGCGCTCGCCGCCGAGGAGCGCTGGCGGGTGCGCATGGGCGTCGAGATCGGCCTGCAGCTGCTCGGGGACGAGGATCCCGATGCCGTGCGCGCCGTCGTGGCACGCTGGTCGGCGGACGCGGATCCCCTCGTGCTCCGCGCCGCCGTGGCCGCGCTCTGCGAGCCCCGGCTGCTGCGCGACGCCGAGGCGGCGGCCGCGGCCGTGGACCTCTGCGGGCGCGCCACGCGCGCGCTGCGGGCGCTCCCCGCCGAGGTGCGCGCCGAGCCGGGACCGCGTGCGCTGCGGCAGGCGCTCGGCTACTGCTGGAGCGTGGCGGTCGCCGCCGATCCGGCGCCGGGGCTCGCGGCGTTCCGCGCGCTCGACACCGCTGATCGGGACGTCGCCTGGATCGTCCGCGAGAACGGGCGCAAGCAGCGCCTGCGGCGGCTCCTCGAGACCGAGGGCTAGGGGCGGACGGCCGGGGCGCTCCGGCCGGCCCGGGCGCGTGACTCCCAGGTGCGGGCGGTCTGGGCGAGCAGCGGCTCCCAAGGACTCGCCACGACCCCGAACGCGGCGCTCGTCTCCGCTCCGTCCGCCACGAAGGGCCGGTCGAACTGGTACAGCACACCGCCGAGCTCGCGCAGCATCGGGATCGCGAGCCCGCCGACGCGCAACTGCCAGCGGGGCGCCGTGCGCAGCCGCGGCTCGGGGGCGCCGACCGCATCGCCGAGGCCGCGCAGCAGCTCGCGCACGGTCGCGGGCGGGTTCGACGGCACGATCCACGCGCCGCCCCACGCCCGCTCCTCGCGTCCCAGGGCGGCGAGGGTGGCGGCGACGTCGTCGATCGCCGTCCAGCTGTGGGGCTGATCGGGATCCGCGAAGACGGTGGCCGGCCGGCCCAGCAGGGTGCGCTCCGCGTAGCGCGCGATCATCCCGCCCGCGAGCGGCAGCGTCGGCCCGAGGTAGTCAGAGGACCGCGCCTCGGCGACGCGCACCCGCCCGGCCTCGTGCGCCGCGAGCGCCTCGCGCCACATCCGCGCCCGCAGCGCTCCCTTGTGGTCGGAGGGCCGCAGCGGGGTGCTGCGGCTCATCGGCCCGTCCACCGGGCCGTAGCCGTAGAGGTTGCTCGCGGTCACGAGCACGGCCCCCGCGCGCTCTGCCGCGAGCAGCATCGCGCTCGCCAGCGGGGGCCAGTCCCGCTCCCAGACCGGATAGGGGCCGGGATTCGCGCAGTTGTAGAGCACCGCGGCCCCCTGCATCGCCGCGGTCAGCGCCGCCGCGTCCGATGCGTCGACCGCGACGGGCTGCACCCCGGCGATCCGCGGCTCGCGGCCGGATCGGGTGAGCAGCCGCACCGGATGGCCCCGTGCGGCCAGCAGCCCGGCGAGTGCGGTGCCCACCGGTCCCGCTCCGACGATGGCGTGGATCTCCGACTCCCGTGTCATGCCCCTAGTGTCCCATCTCACAGGCCGCCCACGGCGGGCGGACAGGCGGTGCGCGGACGCGGGGGAGTAGGCTCGGCGCCGTGAGCGTGGACGGGGATGCCGAGCGGAGGCTGCTGCTGACCTCCTTCTTCGCGCGCGTGGCGCGGCTCCTCCCCGCCTTCGCGGAGGCGAAGCTCGCGGGCCGGCGCGTCTGCTTCATCCCCACGGCCACGATCCCCGAGCGCTTCACCCTGCACCTGCGCGCCGAACGGCGGGCCCTGCGCCGACTCGGCCTGGAGCTCGACGAGCTCGAGCTCTCGGCGGCCACCCCGGCGGAGACCGCCGAGGCGATGGGCGCCGCCGACATCCTGTTCGTCTCGGGCGGCAACACCTTCTTCCTCGCGCAGGAGCTGCGGCGCACCGGAGCCGACCGCCTCATCGCCGCGCACATCGCCGCCGGCCGGATCTACATCGGCGCCTCGGCCGGGTCGATGGTGCTCGCACCGCGCCTCGACTACGTCGCGCACATGGACTCGCCGTCCGCCGCTCCCGCGCTCCGCGGCGACTTCGCGGGGCTCGGCATCACCGAGTTCGGCGTCGTGCCGCACGCCGGCAATGTGCCCTTCCGGCGGGCCACCCGGCGGATCGTCGAGACGTACGGGGAGCGGATGGTACTGCTCCCCATCAGCAACCGGGAGGCCGTCGCCGTGACGGGCGCCCGGGTGCGCATGCTCAGGGCCTGAGCCGGCCGCGGCGGCCGCGCCCAGCGATGCCGGGGCCGCTCACGCGGGGAGCAGCGGGGCGAGGCGGCGGACCCCCTCCGTGATCTGCGCGCCGGTGACGGCGCCGAAGGAGAGGCGGACGAACTGGCCCGGCGCCTCGTCGACGAAGAAGTGACGACCGTCGCCCACGAGCACGCCCGCCGCATAGGCGGCGGCGCTGAACTCGCCCGCGTGGACGCCCTCCGGCATCCTGGCCCACAGGTGCAGGCCGCCGCGCGGCACGTGCGGCACCCGCACGCCGGGGAGGGTGGTGCGGATCGCCGCGAGCAGAGCGTCGCGGCGCTCACCGAGCGCATCGCGCAGGCGCCCGAGGTGGCGCGGCCACGCGTTCGAGGTGAGGAGGCCGAGCGCGATCTCCTGGACGATGGGGGAGACGCAGAGATCGTCGGCGGTGCGGGAGGCGCGCAGGCGCTCCCCGGCGGGCCCGCGCGCGATGACCGCGCCGAGGCGCAGGCCGGGGGAGGCCGACTTGGAGAGGCTCACGACCGAGACGACGTGCCCGTGCGGGTCCTCGCCGAAGAGCGGCGGGGGCGGGGGAGACTCGATGCCCAGGTGACGCGCCCAGTCGTTCTCCACGACGAAGGCTCCGGCGCTGGCGGCGAGCTCCAGCACGCGTGCCCGCCGCTCGGCGCTGAGCACGGCCCCCGTCGGGTTCGCGTAGCCGGGCTGCAGGTAGACGACGCGGGCGCGCGTCCGCTCCAGCTCCTCGGCGAGCCGGTCGACGCGGATGCCCTCCGCGTCGGCCGGCACCGAGGCGAGCGCGAGCCCGGCGCTCTGGGCGGCGAGGATCGCCCCCGGGTAGCTCGGGCTCTCGACGATGACCGTGGAACCCGGCTCCGCGAGGGTGCGCAGGGCGAACACGAGCCCCTGCTGCCCGCCGGACACGATCAGCACGTCGCCGGGGTCGGCGCGATAGTCGGCGGCGATCCCCCGGCGCAGCTCCGGCGAACCCGCCGGGGGCGTCATCGCCCGGGCGCGGGGGCTCTTCGCCGCGCGCGAGCCGATGCGGCGCAGCTCCTCGTGCGGCAGCAGCTCGGCCGAGAGATACCCCCACGAGAGCTGGATGTGCTCCGCGGTCCCGTGGAAGCCGAGCCGTGCCGCGCGCGCGGCGTCCACCCGGGCTCGGCCGAGGGCCTGCGATTGCCAGGAGTAGTCGGGCTCGGATGGCAGCGCTCGGTCGGTGACGAAGGTGCCGCGGCCGGGCTCGGCGGCCACGAGGCCGAGGGCCGCGAGCTCGGCGAGGGCGGCGGAGACGGTTGCGGCGCTCGCACGGAACTCCGCGGAGAGCTCACGCACGCCGGGCAGGCGCTCCCCGGCCTGCATCGCGGCGATCCGCTCCTGCAGGATCTCGGCGATCTCCCCCGCTCTGTTACCATTGTTCATGAGGACAGTTAATAACGTTACTGCGAAAAGCGCCACTCCGTTACCGGACGTGACCGGCACCGGCACCGGCACCCTGCCCCGGCGGCGCTCGCTGCTCCGCGACCTCTCGCTCTCCGCGGTCGTCGCGGGCGTGCTCTCGGCGCTCATCAACTTCGCCGGGCCCTTCCTCGTCGTGCTGGAGGCGACCCGCGCCGCGGGGCTGGACGCGGCCCAGACCGCATCGTGGGTGTGGGCGCTGTCGATCGGCAACGGCCTCTGCAGCGTCGTGCTCAGCCTGTGCACGCGCGTTCCCGTCGTCGTGGCCTGGTCGACGCCCGGCGCGGCGCTGCTCATCGCCTCGCTCGGCGGCTTCTCCTTCGCCGAGGCGGTGGGCGCGTTCATCGCCGCCTCGCTCGCCGCCGCCGTGTTCGGCCTCACCGGCTGGTTCGGCTGGATCCTGGCCCGGGTGCCCGCTCCCGTGCTCCAGGCCCTGCTCGCCGGGATCCTGCTCCCCTTCGTCATCACCGCGGCCGGGGCGTTCGCGACCGCGCCGCTGATCGCCGGGGGCATCGTCCTCACCTTCTTCCTGGGCAAGCGCTTCTTCGACCGCTACGCGGTGCTCGCCGCGCTCGCCGCGGGGCTGCTGCTCAGCTGGGCGACCGGATCCTTCCACGCACTCGCCCCCGTGATGACCCTCGGCGGGCCGGTGTTCACCGCTCCCGTCTTCACGCCCGCCGCCCTGGTGAGCATCGCGCTGCCGCTCTTCATCGTGACCATGGCCTCGCAGAACGCGCCCGGCATCGCCCTGCTGCAGTCGCAGGGCTACCGGCCGAACGACCGGCTGCTCGTCGGCTCCATCTCCGCCGTCTCCGCGGCCCTGGCGCCCTTCGGCGCCCACGGGATCAACCTGGGGGCGATCACGGCGGCCATCGCGATCGGGCCCGAGTCGCACCCGGATCGTGCGCGACGCTACGTCGCGGGCGTGGCCGGCGGGCTCAGCTACCTGCTCATCGGCTGGTTCGGCGGCGTGATCGTCGCGTGGTTCCAGGCGATCCCGAGCGAGACCGTCGCGGTGGTCGCGGCCGTCGCACTGCTCGGCTCGGCCCTGACCGCGCTCACGGGCGCGATGAGCGGTGACGCCCGCACCGGCCTCGCCGCGCTCACCACGCTCGCGGTGACCATGTCCGGGACGGTCTTCCTCGGCCTCGGCGCCGCGTTCTGGGGGCTGCTCGCGGGCTCCGCCGTGCACCTCGTCCTGGCGCGCCGCCCGGCCCGGCAGGACGGCTCGCGCTGAGGCCGGGCGCTGCGGCCGGCGGGCCGGGGCGTACCGGCCGGCGGGCCGGGGCGTACCGGCCGAGGTCCGCGCGCCGGGGCCGCAACGCCCGGTCCTATGCGAGCGAGGGCTCGCGCGCCGCATCCGGGTGCTCCGCCCGGACGAACTCGGCGAGTGCGCGGGCGCGCGGGGGCAGGCGCATGCCGCGCGCGAAGGCGAGGACCACGCGCACCGCGGGGATGTCGTCGGCGATCTCCAGCTCCCGGATCGGCCGTCCCTCGACCGTGACGCTCACGGGCGAGCGCTGACCGAGGACGGCGTAGCCCAGGCCGCGGCCCACGAGCGTGCGCATCAGCTCGACGCTCGACACCGTGTACGCCGCCTGCGGCGCCGCGTCCATCGAGCGCGTCCACGAGGCCGGGTCGGCGAGCGGAGGGATGCTCAGCCGGATCAGCGGATCCTGGGCGAGTTCGCGCAGTTCGACGGAGCTGCGCCGTGCCAGAGGATGGTCGGCGGCCACGATGACGTAGGGGCGCATCTCGATGACCCGGATCCAGTCGAGCGACTCGGGCAGCTCGCGCTCGTAGAGGAACGCGACCTCCAGCTCGCCGTCTTCGAGCGCCGCGTGCAGGGAGGCCTGATCGCCCTCGCGGAAGTCGATGGAGAGCGAGGGGTGCTGCTTCGCGAAGGTGTCGCACACATCCGGCATCAGCATTGAGGCGATCCCGGTGAGGCACCCCAGGTGGAGCGTGCCGGTCACGGCCTCGGAACGGGCGTCGAGCTTGAGCTGCAGCTCGGTCGCCTGGACCGTGATGGCGCGGGCGATGGGCAGGACCACGCGTCCCTCGGGGGTGAGTGCGACGCCCTTCGCGCGGCGGCGATGCAGCAGCTGCGCGCCGAGCGCGCGTTCGAGTTCGGTGAGGGCCACGCCGAGGCCCACCGGCGAGACGTGGCAGCGCTCGGCCGCGGCGCGGATCGTGCCGCTCTCGGCGGCGGCGACGAAGTACTCGAGCTGCTTGAGGGTGCACTGGGCCTGCATGCGGGTCTCCATCGACGGACGCGGCCGGACCGCCGGCGCGGTCCGGGCAAAATGAAAGTTCAGCTTTGCTTTATTAAAGACTATTCGCAGTTTTCATTTACTTGCTGGTGTGAGGATAATTGACCAGCTTCCGAAACGCCAGGGGACGCCCGCACCGTCGCGGAGCAGCGCCGCCCGGCGCCGGCGGAAGCGGATCGAGACCGTCGACACCGAGTGGTCCCGGGATCCAGCAGGTCGTGAGGGAGCGGCCTGAGCCGCACCGCGCACCGAAGCGCGGCGGCCCCGCGGGGCACGCGGGCGCACAGAAAGGCAACGATGTCATCACGAACCACCCACCGGCGCCGCTGGCTGCCACAGCTCGCCGGCCTCGTCGCAGCAGGCGCGCTGCTGCTCAGCGGCTGCGCCGCCGACGCCTCCACCGAGGCGGCTGCGCAATCCGACCCCACGCGCGAGGCCGCCGCGGGAGGCGAGCTCACGATGCTCATGTACGTGCCCACGCGCAGCTTCGACCCCGCTGACGACAACACCATGGCGAGCACCGGAGACGCGACGCGCATGTCGGCCGTCTACGACCTGCTGCTCGTGCTCGACCCGGTCACGGGCGAGGTGCGTCCCCAGCTCGCGGAGAGCATGACCCCGAACGAGGACGGGAGCGTCTGGACCCTGAAGCTGCGCGAGGGGGTCAGCTTCTCCGACGGCACCCCGCTCGACGCGGAGGCGGTGCGCTTCACCTACCAGCACATCGCCGACAAGGGCATCGCCTCGCAGGCGCGCGCCATCGCGAGCTGGAAGATGGAGGTGGTGGATCCGCTCACGCTGCAGATCACGATCCCGAGCCCCAATATGCATCTCGACCGCACGATCGCCGACGCCCTGCCGTTCATCGTCTCGCCGACGGCGGTGCAGGCCGACCCCGAGGGCTACTCGAGCAAGCCCGTCGGCGCCGGGCCCTTCGTGCTCAGCGAGTACGTGCCCGACGACTACGAGGTCTACACCGCGAACGCGGACTACTGGCAGGAGGGGCTCCCCAAGCTCGACGGCCTGCGCCTCGAACTCGTGCCCGACGCCGCGCAGCGCATCAACACCATCGCCTCGGGCGCCGCCAATGTGCAGGCGCCCAGCTCCGACGCGGACGCCGCGCTGCTCAGCAACGCGGAGGGCCAGGGCCTCGTCCACTTCGGCGTGGAGCAGAGCGGGGGCGGCTGGATCTACATGAACAACGAGCGGCCCCCCTTCGACGACGAGCGGGCACGGCGCGCCGTCTACCTCGCGCTCGACCGCACCGAGCTCGCGCAGGTCGCGCTCGGCTCGGCCGACGCCACGGCCATCGACACGCTGTTCGTGGCCGACTCGCCCTACCACGAGTCCGAGGTGCGCTTCCCCGAGCCCGACGCCGAGGAAGCGCAGCGGCTCTTCGACGAGCTCGCGGCCGAGGGCCGCCCGGTCGAGCTGAGCTACATCAACATCGCGGGCGAGGTGAACTCGCGCACCGCCCAGTACATCCAGGCGAAGCTCTCCGAGTTCGAGAACGTGAGCGTCGACATCGAGACGCTCGACGTCACCGCCGCCCGCGAGCGGGTCTTCGTGAACCGCGACTACGACATGAGCCCCTACCCCGGCGCCTACAAGTTCCCGGACCCCGAGCCGGGTCTCTTCAACCTGCTGTCCACGGGCGCCATGTGGAACACCACCGGCTACTCGGACCCCGAGGTCGACGCCGCGCTCGCCGCCGCCCGCGCCACCGCGGATCCCGAGGAGCGTCGCGCGCAGTACCGCACGGTGCAGGAGCGCTTCATGGAGGACCTCCCGGGGCTCTTCACCTTCACTCCCACCATCACCGTGATCGCCGAGCCGAAGGTGACCGGGCTGAGCTACAACGCCCGTGGCGTCGTGTCCTGGCCAGAGGTGGGCTTCGCCGCCGACTGACCGGCCCCGCGGGAGGGCGCGCCGCTCCGGGCGCCCTCCCGCGCCCCGTTGCGACCCCCGATTCGACGAGAGGACAATCGTGCTGCACCAAGTGGGGGTGAGACTGCTCCGGCTCGTCCCGGTGATGGTCCTCATCACTCTCCTCGCCACCGCCGCGGTGGACTTCATGCCCGGCTCTCCGGCCGTCGCGATCCTCGGCAACGAGGCGACGCCGGAGCAGATCGCGGCGCTGACCACGCAGATGGGGCTCGACCAGCCGCTGTTCGCGCGCTACGCCGAGTGGCTCGCGGGCGCGGCGCAGGGCGACCTCGGCAGGTCGATCCGGCTCGACCTGCCGGTGGCCGAGGTGATCGCCCAGCGTCTGCCCGTGACGATCGAGCTGACCATCCTCGCCCTGTGCATCGCCCTGCTGCTCTCGGTGCCGGCCGCGCTCGTGGCGGGGGCGAACGTGGGCGGATGGGTGGATCGCGTCGCCTCGACCATCTCGAGCGCGCTGATCTCGCTGCCCTCCTTCGCCGCCGCCGTCATCCTGATCTACCTCTTCGCGATCCGCACGAAGGTCTTCCCCGTCAGCGGCTGGGTGCCGTTCGCGCAGGACCCGCTCGCGAATCTGCAGCACGCCTTCCTGCCCGCCCTCGTACTCGGCCTCATGGAGGCGGCCATGTTCTACCGCGTGCTCCGCAGCGACGTGATCGCGACCGTGCGCGAGACCTTCGTGCTCGCGGCACGTGCGCGGGGCATGAGCAAGGGCTACGTGCTGATGCGGCACGTGCTGCGGCCGTCGCTCTTCTCGCTGCTGACCCTCACCGGCCTGGCCCTCGGCCGCCTGCTCGGCGGGGCGATGATCGTCGAGGTGCTCTTCGCGCTGCCCGGGCTCGGCTCGCTGCTGCTGCAGTCCGTGCCGTCGCGTGACATCCCCGTGATCCAGGGCGTCGTGCTCGTGATCGCCGCCGTGTACGTGCTCGTCAACATCGCCGTCGACCTCGTGTACTCGGCCGTCGATCCGCGCGTCCGGGTGAGGAGCGCCGCATGACCCGCCAGGCCGTCCCCCGCAGCGCCCCCGTCCCGGTCGCGGGCGGGGAGGATCGCGAAGCGCGCGGCCCTCGTGCTCGCGGTCGTCTGGCTCGCCGCCCTGACGCTGCTCGCGGCGACCGTGGAACTGCTGCCCGTCCCCGCCTACGACTCGATCGTCGGCGCCCCCTTCCAGCCGATGCTCTCTCCGGACGCGCCGCTGGGCACCGACGCCATCGGCCGCAGCATCTTCTCCCGTGCGATCTACGGCGCCCGCGCCTCGCTCACCTTCGGCTTCATCGCGGCCGTGATCGCCCTCGTGCTCGGCGGCCTCCTCGGACTCGTCGCCGGCTACTTCCGGGGCGTCATGGAGACGCTCGTCGATCTGTGCTCCGAGGTGGTCCAGGCATTCCCGGCGATGCTGTTCCTCGTCGCCCTCGCCGCCGCGATCCGGCCCAGCCTCGCGACGCTCACCATCAGCATGGCGGTGCTGATGGTGCCGGCCTTCGCGCGGATGATGAAGGGCGCCGTGCTCGCGCAGACCGGGCGCGAGTTCGTCTCCGCCGCGCGTGCCCAGGGCGCCGGACCGCTGCGCATCATGTTCCGCGAGATCCTCCCCAACACGCTGATGAGCATCGCCTCGTTCGGGATCATGGTGATGGCGACCCTCATCGTCATCGAGGGCTCGGTGAGCTTCCTCGGCTACGGGATCCCCGCTCCGCAGCCGAGCTGGGGCGGCATGGTCGCCGAGTCGCAGAGCCAGCTCGCCACGCAGCCGGCGGCGGTCATGATCCCCATCGTCTTCCTCTTCCTGACCGTGTTCGCGCTCAACACCCTGAGCGACTGGATGCGGTCGCGATTCGACGTCGGGCAGAACCAGATATGAGCCGCGAAGGAGCAGCGATGACCCAGACCGCCGTGGCAGCGGCGACGCCGCAGGCCCCCGCCACCGAGGAGCTCCTGGCCGTCGACGATCTCAGCTGCACGCTGACCACCCCGCGCGGCGAGCTGCGGATCGTCGACGGCGTCTCCTTCGTCCTGCGCCGCGGGGAGACGCTCGGGATCGCCGGAGAGTCGGGATCGGGCAAGAGCATGCTCTCCCGCTCACTGATGCGCATCGCGCCGCGATCGGCCGAACTCACCGGCAGCGTGCGCTTCGACGGCACCGAGCTCCTCGGACTGCCCGTGGAGCGGATGAGCCGGTACCTCGGGCCGCAGATGGCGCTGGTGTTCCAGGACCCCATGACCGCGCTGAACCCGGTCGTGCCGATCGAGCGCCAGATCACGGAGGGACCGCGCCGGCACCTCGGCCTCTCGCGCGGGCAGGCGAAGGCGCGGGCGCTGGAACTGCTGGAGCTGGTCGGGATCCCGGAGCCGCGCAAGCGCCTGCGGCAATACCCGCACGAGCTCTCGGGCGGGATGCGGCAGCGCGTCATGATCGCCATCGCGCTCGCCTGCGATCCGCAGCTGCTCATCGCCGACGAGGCGACGACCGCCCTCGACGTCACCGTGCAGAAGCAGATCCTGGATCTGCTGCAGGAGATCCAGGCGGAGCGCCGCATGGCGGTGATCATGGTGAGCCACGACCTCGGCGTGCTCGCCGGGCGCACCGATCGCACGATGGTCATGTACGGGGGCCGGGTGATGGAGTCGGCGCCCACCCGCGAGCTGTTCGCCCACACCCGGCACCAGTACACGCGGGCGCTGCTCGACGCGATCCCGCGTATGGACCAGCCCCGGCACACGCTGCTGCGCGCGATCCCCGGGGTGCCGCCCGATCCGGCTGCCGAGCTCGCGGGCTGCCGCTTCGCCCCCAGGTGCGCGGCGGCGATCGAGCGCTGCCGCACCGCGGTCCCGCCGCTCGAAGCGGCCACCACGGGATCGGACCACCTCTACGCCTGCAACGTGCCCGTGAACCGGGACGGAAGGAGACCGGCATGACCTCCCTCGATGTCGTCCGCGATCCCGCGCCGACCGCTGAGCCCGGGGCGGCCACGGAGCCCCGCCCGCCGGCCGAGCCCGGATCGCTCTCGGAGCTCGCTGGGCCCGGCGAGGTGGTGCTGGAGGTCGAGGATCTCGTGCAGCGCTTCTCGGTCCCCGGCGGCGTGGTGCACGCCGTCGACGGCGTGAGCTTCGTCCTGCGCCGCGGCGAGACGCTCGCGCTCGTGGGCGAGTCGGGCTGCGGGAAGTCGACGCTCGCGCGGAGCCTGATGCGGTTGCAGCGCCCGCGGAGCGGGTCCGTGCGGCTGCTCGGCGAAGAGCTGACCGCGATGCCGCGCCGCCGGCTCCGCCGCATGCTCGCCCGGATGCAGATGATCTTCCAGGATCCGATCTCCTCCCTCAACCCGCGCCGCCGGACGCGGGACATCATCGCCGAGGGTCTGCGGATCCACGGCGCCGAGCGGGCCGGGATCCCTGCCCGCGTGCGCGAGGTGATGGGGGAGGTGGGCCTCGACCCGGACACCATGTCGGAGCGCCGGCCCGGCGACTTCTCGGGCGGGCAGTGCCAGCGCATCGCGATCGCCCGGGCGATGGCGCTGTCGCCGGAGGTGCTGATCTGCGACGAGCCGGTGTCGGCGCTCGACGTCTCCGTCCAGGCGCAGGTACTCAATCTGCTGGAGCGGATGCGCCGCGAGCACGGGCTCGGCATGCTGTTCATCTCCCACGACCTGTCGGTGGTGCGCAATGTGAGCGACCGGGTCGCGGTGATGTACCTCGGCAAGATCGTGGAGATCGGCGACACGGACGACGTCTACGCTGCCCCGGCGCACCCGTACTCGCGGGCGCTCATCGCCTCCGTCCCGGCCCCCGGCGGTGCGGCCCTGGCCGCCGACGCCGAGCTGCGCGGCGAGCTGCCCTCGCCGATGCGCCCGCCGAGCGGCTGCCGCTTCCGCACGCGGTGCCCGCTGGCGAGCGACCGCTGCGCCTCCGAAGCGCCCGCCTTCCGCGAGATCGTCCCCGGGCGGCGTGTGGCCTGCCACCACCCGCTGATCGAGGCGCTGCCGGCGGCGCAGACGGCGGGAGCCGGCTCGTGACGGGCGCGGGAACGCTGCCGGACGCCGAGATGCTGGTCTCCGTGAGCGCCATCGACGCGCCGGCCGCCGGGGTGCGGCGGCTGCGCCTGGTGCGGGCGGATGGCGGTGCCCTGCCGCGGTGGACGCCGGGTGCGCACTTGGAGTTGCGGTTGCCCAACGGCCTGCTGCGGCAGTATTCGCTCTGCGGCGACCCGGCGGAGACGGGCTTCCTGGAGCTCGCCGTGCTCCTTGAGGAGCGCAGCCGCGGCGGATCCGCCTACGTTCACGGCGAGCTGCGCCCGGGCGACGAATTGCCCGTCACGGGCCTGCGCAGCCACTTCGGCTTCGACCCGGACGCCCCGGAGGCGGTGCTCATCGCGGGCGGCATCGGCATCACGCCGCTGCTGCCGATGATCGCCGTGCTGAGCGAGCGCGGGGTTCCCTGGACGCTCCATTACGCGGGTCGCCGACGCGAGCGGATGGCCTATCTGGGAGAGCTGACACGGCAGCACGGCGACCGCGTGCGCGCCTACGTCTCTGAGGAGGGCGGACGCCTGGACCTCGCCGCGGTGGCTGCGGAGGCCGGGGAGCGGGCGGCGGTCTACGCCTGCGGGCCGGAGCGCCTGCTCGCGGACGTTGAGGCGGTGGTGGGGCCCGTCGCGGGGGAGCGGCTGCGCGTCGAGCGCTTCCGTCCGCGCGAGGCCGAGCCCGGCGGAGTAGATGAGGCCTTCACCGTGGAGCTCGTGGAGAGCGGGATCGAGGTCGAGGTGCCACCGGATCGGTCGATCCTGGAGGTGGTGCGCGAGGCCGGGGTCGACGTCCCGTCGTCGTGCGAGGAGGGCACCTGCGGCACCTGCGAGACCCCGGTGATCGACGGCGAGCCCGACCATCGTGACAGCGTGCTCAGCGAGCTGGAGCGCGAGATGGGCGGCACCATGATGATCTGCGTCTCGCGCTCCTGCGGGCGGCGGCTGGTGATCGAGTTGTAAATTTTCACTTCGGTTTTATGAAGCTAACCACTGTTTTACTTGTCTTACCGCTGCTGGAAGCCTGGAAGGACGAGAACGACCGCTCGACGACGAGCAGAGGAGACAAGCCACATGGGCCGAGGCACCCCGCAGTTCGACCACCCGATCATCGACGTCGACGTGCACCAGCGCTGGCGCCGCAGCGACGAGGTGCTCGACGCACTGCCGGAGAAGTGGCGCGACTACGCCGCTGGCCGCACCGGCGGCCGCATGACGGCGCTGATGCCCGCCGGACTCACCTATCCCTTCCACCGCGGCGTGAACAAGCGACTGGAAGCGCTGCCCGAGGACGGCAGGGGAACGTCCTTCGCGCTGATGCAGGAGCAGTACCTCGACCGCTACCCCTCCGTCGAGGCCGTCAACCTCACCTTCGACATCGGCCAGGAGATCGCACAGCGCAACCCCGAGTTCAGCGCTGCGCTCGCCACCGCGATGAACGACTGGGTCGCGCGCACCTGGCTCAGCTACGACGAGCGGATGCGCACCGCCATCGTGGTGCCCACCGAGCTGCCCGAGCGAGCGGTCGCCGAGATCGAGCGCATGGCGCCCCACCCCAAGGTCACGGGCGTGCTCATCGCCTGGAACCCCTTCGGCAAGCCCCTCGGGCATCCCGTGTACGATCCGATCTGGGGTGCCGCCGAAGCCGCGGGGCTGCCGATCATCATCCACGGCGCCGCTGGCGAGACCGAGGGCGGGCTCGCGCACACGGCAGCGGGCGGGATCCCCGGCTCCCGCCTCGAGTGGCACACGCTGCTGCAGCAGCCCACCCTCGCGCATCTGGCGAGCTTCGTCGCCCAGGGGACCTTCGAGAAGTTCCCCCGGCTGAAGGTCCTCGTCGTCGAGACCGGGCTCGCGTGGATCCCGAACTTCTTCTGGCGCCTCGACGCCGTGCGCACGGAGATGCGGGCCGAGAGCGACTGGGTGCGCCGGCTGCCGAGCGAGTACCTGCGGGAGCACGTCAAGTTCAGCACCCAGCCCTTCGAGCTCACCCCGCGCAAGGAGCAGCTCGTCGAGCTCTTCGAGGCGTTCGGGGGCATGCAGGACCTGCTCTGCTTCTCCAGCGACTACCCCCACTGGGACGCCGACGACCCCTTCTACGTGGCGAGCCGACTGCCGGCGGAGTGGCTGCCGAAACTGTTCTCCGAGAACGCGCGCGAGATGCTGCGCCTGCTCCCGCTCGCCGACGCGGATCGGAGCGCCGCGTGAGCGCGGGAATCGACATCGGAGCGTGGGAGGACTTCCCCGACCGGAAGCTCGTGAGCGTCGAGGTCGGCGGCATGGAGCTCGGGGTGTGCCGCTGGGGCGAGCGCATCTTCGCGTTCCGCAACTCCTGCCCCCACGAGGGTGCGCCGCTGTGCGCCGGCTTCCTGCAGAAGCGGCTCACCGCCTCCGCCTCCGCCGCGGCGGGAGAGCCCGACGTCGCGCTGAGCGTCGACGAGGAGAGCCCCGTCGTGCTGTGCCCCTGGCACCGCTGGGAGTTCCAGCTGGAAGACGGCGCCGCAGCGGCGCCGGGATTCCGCATGCGCACCTACCGCGTTCGCCGCGAACACGGACGCGTGCTACTCACCCTCGGAAGGAAGTGAACCGGATGGACTCACCCCAGAGCGCCGCGCCGCGGTCCGTGATCGACACCGCCGTGCACCATCACTGGGCATCCCAGCTCGACGTGACGGACTACATGGACGCCGGCTGGCGCGAGCACCTCGGCGTGCCCGGCAGCCTTCCCGGCGGCGCGGGGGCGATGCACATCCTGCCGGCCACCGCCTACCGCAGGCCCGGCGGGGACTACATCGAGGGATCGGTCTCCGATCCGTCCGCACCCGCCGCCTCCGATCCCGAGCGCACCGTGGCGCAGGTCTTCGGCAGCGGCCAGGTGTCACGCGCCATCCTCGCCCACGACCGGGGCATGTTCATCCCGAGCGTCCCGAACGCCTACCGGGCAGCCGCCCTCGCCCGCGCCATGAACGAGTGGACCGCCGAGCGCTGGTTCTCCGCCGACGATCGCTTCTTCGGGCTGATCGTCGCCGCCAACCAGACGCCGTTGCAGGCGGCGGAGGAGATCCGGCGTGCCGGCGCGCACGATCGCATGGTGGGGGTGCTCATGGCGGCCAACGGGCTCAACAAGCCCTTCGGGCACCCCGCCTACCACCCGATCTACGAGGCGGCGGCCGAACTCGATCTCCCGATCGTGCTGCACGCCGGTGGCGACCAGGGCGCGGACACGCTCACGCACCCCACCGCCGGCGGCCTCCCCGCCACCTTCGCCGAGGTCGCGGCGCTGTCGTACAGCCCCATGATGACGCACGTGCAGAGCATGATCGTGCAGGGGGTGTTCGAGAAGTACCCGAGCCTGCGGGTCTTCGTCGCGGGCGTCGGCGTCGCCTGGATCCCCGGGCTGTTCTTCCGTCTCGACGTGAACTGGCGCGGCCTGCGGCGGGAGGTGCCGTGGGTGCGGCGGCTGCCCAGCGAGTACTTCCGCGAGCACTTCCGCATCGGCAGCTGGCCCTTCGACCGGGCCCCCGGTGACGACGGGCCGCAGCGCGTCATCCGGGCACTCGAGGCCTTCGGCGGCCTGGAGGACCTGATCTGCTACGCCTCCGGTTTCCCGGCATGGGACTGCGACACCGTCGACGACGTCGCGGCCCGCATGCCGGAGACCTGGCGGCAGAAGGTCTTCACGGACAACGCGCGCGACTGGTTCCGCTGGCCCGAGCGCGCTCGGCGCGCCGCCGCCGCCCCCGAGGTCGCCGTCGGCCAGATGCCGGTGACGGGAGAGCTCGGCGACCCCAGCCGGCGCAGTTACGCCGCCGAGGACGGGAGGGAGATCGAATGGGTGCCGGCGGGGGACTGAACGCGGCCCCTCCCGGCGACTGGGAGGAGCTCGCGGCCGCCGTGCAGGCCATCGGCCCGGCCGTCGGGGCCGAGACGATCCGGCGCTCCGCGGAGCTGCTGGCACCACTGCACGAGACCGCAGACGACGACTCCGGGATCGTCGTCGAGCTCGACCAGCCCTACGGGGAGCACCCGGAGCAGGCCCTCGACCTCTTCCTGCCCGCGGGCCCCGCCCCGCGTGGAGTGGTCCTCTTCGTGCACGGCGGCGCCTTCGTGGGCGGCGCCCGGCGCCGCACCGGCACGCCCTACCACAGCAACATCGGCCGCTGGGCGGCACGGCGTGGCTGGGCCGGCGTGCTCGCGGGGCACCGGCTCGCCCCGGCCGCCCAGTGGCCATCCGCCGCCCACGACGTGGCGCTGGCCGTCGAGTGGTGCCGCAGCCGGCTCCGCGCCGCCGACGGCGGACCGCTGCCGTTGCACCTGCTCGGCAACTCCTCGGGGGCCGTGCACGCTGCAGCGTACGCGGTCGGCGGCCCCGGGCACGCGGCGGCCGAGCCCGCCCCCGCATCGCTCGCGCTGATCTCCGGCATCTACGATCTGCCCGCCTTCGGGGAGGAGCGCCTGCGCCCGTACTTCGGCTCGCGCCCGGAGCTCATCGAGGAGTGGCGGCTGCTGGAGCTGCTCGCCGGCAGTGAGATCCCGCTCCTCTTCGCCGCGGGCGAGTACGACACCCCCGACTCCCACGAGCAGTTCCTCGCGGCTCTCGGCGCCTGCACCCGCACCCGAGGCACCCTGCCGGCCTGCGCCCGTGCGCGCGCCGCCAACCACTTCACCATCGTCCACGCCATCGGCACGCGCTTCGACGACCTCGGT
Organism: Leucobacter massiliensis; assembly: GCF_002982315.1. Classification (GTDB taxonomy): domain Bacteria; phylum Actinomycetota; class Actinomycetes; order Actinomycetales; family Microbacteriaceae; genus Leucobacter; species Leucobacter massiliensis. The sequence continues at coordinate 37,287 of NZ_MWZD01000020.1, forward strand.
CCCGCGCTGGAACGCTTCTTCTCCGCCGCGGAGGCAACCAGACGCGCACACGCCTGTTCTGCCCGCAGCCCCGTGTCGTAGCGTGGGAGGCAGCGGCGCAGCGCCGCGAGCCACGGGGGAGAGGAGCGGACGATGATGATGCAGTCAGGCGGAGCCGCGTCGGGCGGGCTGCGATGAGCCCGCGCAGCAACGAGTTCGGCCAGCCCATCGGCGAGCCGGTCCCGGGCTGGACGCCCCGGCCGCTGCCGTCCGCGACGGTCCTCACCGGCCGGACGTGCCGACTCGAACGGTTCGACCCGGAGCGGCTTCGCATCGCGGACATCAGCGCCGGCGCGAGCCGCGATCGCTTTCCGGATAGCGGCCCGCCCCCGCGAGCCCGGTCTGCGAGGGGAGCTCGCCGAACTCGCGCTGGTACATCGCGGAGAACCTGCCGGCGTGGCCGAAGCCGTGCCGCTGGGCGACCGCGCTGACGGGCTCGGCGCCGGGCGCCGCGAGCAGTTCCCGGCGCACCCGGCGCAGGCGCTCGGAGCGCTGCGCCTGCATGGGGCTCTCGCCGCGGAGCTGCTGGAAGGCGGCCTGCACGGAGCGGCCGCTCACGCCCGCGTACTCCGCGATCGACCCCAGCGAGAGCGGGGCGCCCGTGGAGTAGGTGATGGCCTCCAGCGCGCGCTCGACGATCAGGCGGCTCGTGGAGCGGGGCTGCGCGGCGGGCGCCTCGCGGCGCAGCGCGCTCGCCACGAAACCGTCGACACAGCGTTCGGCGAGGAACGCGGCGAGGCCCGCGTCGATCTCCGGCATGCGCTGGGCGCGGGCGATGAGCTCACGCACCGAGGCGACCCAGGCGCTCCCCGCCCCGGATCCGACGTCGAGCTCGGGGTCGAAGCGTCCGCCGTCATCGGCGAGCTCCTGCGCGAGCCGGCGTTCGACGAGCTCCCGGTCCAGTTTCACGGCGAGCATGACGCAGGGCTGCTCCCAGCCGCTGATCGCTGTGTCGACGTCGGGCGTGTAGACGGCGGCGCGCGAGCGGGTGGCCTGGACGCGGCGCTCGCCGACGGAGGTGCGAAGCGAGCCGCGCAGCGGCACATTGCACTGGAAGGCGGTCTCGTAGGGGGCGGTGTCGATGCGGATCGCGGTCGAGTAGCTGAGCAGCCCCGCCGTGACCTTGCCGAGCACCGCCGCCGTGGCATGGAAGGTGAAGCCGCGGGGCTCGGCCTCGCCGCACAGTGGCGTGAGGCGGTGCGGGTAGTAGAGCCTGGCGCCCAGTTCGTGCGCGGCCTCGAGCGAGCGGAGCTGCGCGGACAGCCCCACCCGCTCGCTCGCTGCCGTGACGGCCATGGTCAGGCCGCGGCTCCGACGGCGTGGAAGGCGCGGCTGTCGTAGACGAGCGCCGCGGCGTCGCTGCGCAGCCGGATCTCGTCGACCTCCACGAAGAACACGCTGTGCGTGCCGCGCTCCAGCGTGCTCGCGATGCGTCCCACGAGCGCCACGCGGGCATCGCGGAGCGTGGGGATGCCGCCCAGCTCCTCCCACACGTCCCAGGAGAAGCGTTCCGCCATCGGCACCCGGGTCTGCCCCGAGAAGTGCCGTGCGAGTTCCTCCTGGTCGCCCGCGAGCACGTTCAGCGCGAGCCGGCCGTTGCCCGCGAAGACGTCGTGCGAGGCGCTGCCGCGGTTGATGCAGACGAGCACGGTCGGCGGGGAGTCGGTCACCGAGCAGGCGGCGCTGACGGTGAGGCCGAGCCGGCCGTGCGGTCCGTCGGTGGTGACGACGTGGACGGCGGCGGCGAGGTTGGACATCGCCTGCCGGAACTCCAGCTGGCGGGGTTCGAGATCGGTCATGATGGGCTCCCTCCGGTGATCGGGAAGTCGATGAGCACGGCGCCGCCGCTCGCGTAGTTGGGCACGTCGGCCGCGACCGCCTGGCCCACGGGGGAGGCCATCGCCTCGCGCAGCGCCTCGGCGCTGTCGAAGACGGCCTCGAAGATCGCGAAGTAGGGGGCCGGGGCGCCGTCCGGTCCGGGCTGGATGTCCGTCGAGGCGTGCCAGGAGCGCAGGCCCGGCAGCTGCGCGGCGAGCGGCAGGTGCGTGGACTCGTAGTAGGCGACGAAGGCCGCCGGATCGTCGGGTGCGGGGTAGAGCACGGTGAGCTGGTGCATGATGCCTCCGGTGGCTAGCGGTTCGAGGTGTCGGCGATCGCGGCGGCCGCCCGCTCGGGCGTGGCGAGCAGGTCGATCTGCCGGATCGGGTAGTTGAAGTTCTCGGTGTAGCGGTCGGCGAGCGCCTGGTTGCGGACCATCTCGGTCAGCAGCTGCGGCATCTGCGGCGCGGGCGGGGTCTGGATGATCGTGTTGACCCAGTCGCTCGCCGCTTCCAGGCGTTCCGCGCGGCGGCGGGCGACCTTGCGCATGAAGCGCTCGTCGAAGACGTGGTCCTCGCTGATCGCGTCGGCGACGACCTTCGCCGAGTAGGCCGCGGAGTTCGCTCCCTGCGCCTGCACGGGGTCGACGGTCATGTGCACATCGCCGAGCGCGAGCAGGTATTTGCCGTTGGGCAGGAGCACGAAGTCCTCGCGCAGCACCGGGGTGACCGCCCCCTGCAGGATGTCGAGGGCGCCGTTCTGGAGTTCGAAGGCGGCCTCGTCCACGCGCTCGAAGACGGTGGGGTGGAACTCCCGGAGGATCTGCAGCACCAGTTCGCGGTAGGCGGCGGGGTCCTCCTCGTAGCGACGGTCCGTGAGCACCTCCTGGGGGCCGCCGGGGAGGCTCTCGAAGAGCAGCGCGTGGACGGGCCCCGAGAACGACCACATGGGCAGCACGAGCAGTTCGCCGGCGGGGGGAACGATGCTGATCTCCACGCCGCGGGGCTCTCGCGGGGCGACGCCCTTCCAGAAGCCGACGGCGAGCTTGCGCTGCGGGCTCGTGTAGGGGGACTTGTCCTCGCGGCGCGGGAAGAGCGCCCCGATCTCGCCCTTGCCGGTCGAGACGACGACGAGGTCGTGGACGTCGGTGAGCTGCTCGATCTCGGCCACGGTGAGGTCCTGGATCGTGAGCCTTCCGCCGCGGCGCTCGAACTCGCCCATGAGGTGCGGGAGGTAGATGCGGTAGTCGAGGATGCGGGCGGGCTTCTCGAAGGAGCCCTCGAAGCGGCGCTCCTCGCCCCAGCCGTTGTAGTGGTAGTGCTTGGAGTACTCGGCGTCGATGTCTGGCCAGTCGGCGATCCCGAGTTCGCGCTCGATGTCGATGGTCGCGCTCATGTGGGCGACGCTGTTCATGATCTTGCCGTCGCGCACCTGTTCGGCGGTGCGATTCGTGTAGATGGTGACGTCGAGATCCTGCTGGCGCAGGTGGAGGCCGAGGTGGAGACCCGCGACCCCCGCTCCGATGATGCCGATGCTGGTCATACGCGTTCACTTTCCGATCAGGACGCGAGTCGTCCGCGTCATTGCGTGCGTTCTTGCTCGATATGCGAACTGACTTCCCAATTCAGTTCGATATGTGAGCTCAATGTTACGCGCGTGCGTCACGCCGGTTCCACGGCTTCGCAAAACGGATAGGACCCCGGGCTCGCCGGAGCGCGGGCGCGCGACGCGGCTCGCCCGCGGGCGCTCGGGGAGGAACGCTCAGACGGCCCAGACGTCGCCGGGGTGCTCGATCCGCTGCGCGGCGCGGCGGAGCGCCGGCTGCACCTCCGAGAGGGTGTGCGCACCGCGGGCGAAGACCACGGCGAGACTCGCGGACTGCCCGTCCGCCAGGCGCACGGGGCTGGCGACCGCCTCGAAACCGGGGAAGGGCCGGTCCTTCGTGTGCACGACCCCGGTGGTGCGCGCCAGGGTCACCTCGTCGGCCTCGTACTCCAGACGCGGGCCGCGGGCGAGGATCGCGAGGCCCGGTGCGCCGTCCGTGAGCGGAAAGCGCGTGCTGCGCCGGATCGCCACCGCGGCAGAGCGCTGGGAGGGGCGCACCGAGGCGAGCACCACGGCGTGGTCCTTCTGCGGCACGCAGAACACGGACGTCGCCGAACTCGCGTTCGCGAGCTCATCGAGCACGTCCTCGATCCGCAGCTCCGCGTTGCTCACGCTGGCCTCCGCGAGCGCCGCGATCCCCGTCCCGAGGGTGTAGCGGCCGTCCGAGGCTCGGGTCACGAAGGTGTAGTCCTCGAGGGTCCGCAGGATCCGGTAGACCACCGAGCGGTGCAGGCCGAGCGCGTCGGCGAGCTCCTGGCTGGTGCGCTTCTTCCCGTCGGCGAGCGTCTGCAGCGCGTCGAGCCCGCGCTCCAGCGTCTGCGACCGCACCCCGCGGTTCTTCGCTTCGGTCATGGTGCCCTCATGCTACCGGAGCGGCAGTCGGCGGCGGACCGGCGGATCCCCGGAGGCTCGGCCCTGCCTCTCGATCAGGCACCGCTCAGCGTTGCGACGATCTCGCCGAGGGCGCGGCTCAGCTGCAGATCGCTCGGGGCGGCGTAGCCGAAGACGAGGCCGTTCGGGAGCCGCTCCGCGCTCCCGGGGTGCGAGTACTCCCGAAGCGAGGTGAGCGCGACGCCGCGTTCGGCGAGCCGTGCCACCGAGTGTTCCGGGTCGGGAGCGCCCTCCCAGGTGATCGCGGCGTGCAGCCCGCCCTCGATGGCGCCCAGCCGGAACCGCGGGCCCAGTCGGGCGGCCGCCTCGATCACGAGCCGGCGCCGGTGCGCGTAGACGCGCCCCATGCGAGCGAGATGCCGCCGCATGCCGCCGCTGCGCAGGAACTCCGCGAGCGCCGCCTGCACGTACCCCGAGACCGGCTGGCCCAGCGCCTCGCGCGCCCGGACCACCCGCTCGCGCAGGGCGGCGTCGGCGATCACCAGGTACCCGCAGCGCAGCCAGGGCGTGAGCGTCTTGGAGGTGCTGCCGATCAGCACCACGCGCTCTTCGCGGTCGAGGGAGGCGATCGCGGGCAGCGGCGGCGCGCCGTGACGGAACTCGCTGTCGTAGTCGTCCTCGAAGATGAGCGCGTCGGCGTCCCGCGCCCAGGCGAGCAGATCGAGCCGCGCGGAGACGGGCAGCCGGCCGCCCAGCGGGTACTGGTGACTGGGGGTGAGCAGCGCCGCCGCGAGCGGGCCGCGCGTGCGGCGCAGCGCACCCGGGTCCATGCCGCCGTCGCGCACGGCGACCGGCACCGCCTCGCCTCCGCAGGCCACGATCACCTCCCGCGCACTGGGGTAACCGGGATCCTCGGTGGCGATGCGGATCGCCGGCTCGCCGTTCGCGTCCCGGGCGCCCCGGTCCGGGTCGCGCGTCCGCCCGCCGACACCGCGCAGACCGTGCAGCAGCAAGCCGATCCCGTCGCTCGTGCCCGCCGTGACCACGATGTCGGCGGCCTCGCACCGCACGCCACGGCTGCTGCGCACGTGCTGGGCGAGCAGTTCCCGCAACTCCGCCTCGCCCGCCGCGGGAGGTGCGTCTCCGGGCGGTGCCTGGCGCAGCGCCCGCCGCCACGCCGCGGCCCAGTCCCGGTTCTCGCGGAGGCCGGCCGCGGGGGCTCCGGGGACGAGGTCGATGGTCTCGGCGCCGGCGTTCGGCGCCCCGATCCTCCCGCTCGCACCACCTCCGGCCGCATCGGACGCGGGCCGGGCCGGATCGCGGGCGCTCGCCCGGCGACCGTCACCGGCCTCTGTCTCGCCGGGGGAGGCGAGGCCCTCGCTCACGTAGGTGCCGGAGCCGGGCACCGCGACCGCATAGCCCTCGCCGATGAGGTCCTCGTAGACGGCGACCACCGTGCCGCGCGAGACGCCGGCGGCGGCCGCGAGCACCCGGGTGGCGGGGAGGGGGTCGCCGGCGGAGAGCTGTCCGGCGAGCAGGGCGTCGCGCAGCTGCTCCCTGAGGTGCTCCCGGGCGCTGCGCCCCGGAGGGCGGGAAGCCGTGATCGAGAGATCCATCGGGAAGGGGTGCCGCACGCTCACAGCTTAGCGGTCCTGTGCCATCGAGCATTTCTGGTCTAGGGGCGGGGCCGGTATGACTCGTAGCGTGAGTGGTGAACGCCGACGGCACCCGCCGGCGGCGGTGATCCGATCCCCGAGCGAAAGCAGCCCCCCGTCATGAGCCACAGCACCGATGTCACCGTCCGCCCCATCACCGCAGCCGACGAAGCGCGCTGGCGCGAGCTCTACCGCGGCTACCGCGAGTTCTACAAGCTCGCCGCCGACGAAGCGGTCGTCTCGACCGTGTGGGGCTGGCTGATGGATCCCGCGCACGTCTGCGAGGCGCTCGTCGCGGAGCATGCGGGCCGGGTCGTCGGTCTCGCCAACCACCGCTGGATGCCGCGCCCCTCCACCGGCGACGAGGGCCTGTGGCTCGACGACCTCTTCACCGACCCCGAAGTGCGCGGTCGCGGGGTGGGCCGCGCCCTCATCGCGGGGCTCGTCGAGATCGCCGCCGCGCGGCCCGGCGCCTCCGTGAGCTGGATCACCGCCGCCGACAACCACCAGGCCCAGGCGCTCTACAACAAGGTCGCCTACCGCACCCACTGGGTCACCTACGACACCGATCCCGCCGACGCCGCCTGAGCGGCGCCGCGGCGGCGAGGGCGCGGTCATTTGCATAGCAGAACGATGCAAATGCTGCTACAGTAGACCACCGTGAGCCAAGAACGTACGGAGATGACATCGCAGGTCGATGCGCTCGCGTTGAATCTCACGCGCGTGAGCGGAGCGTTCTCGCGGCTCGCCGGGCGGGCGCCAGGCAACGGCTACTCGCTCATCGCGTGGCGGGTGATCGCCGAGCTCGACGGGGGCGGTCCGGCGCGGGTGAGCGAGCTCGCCCAGCAGCATCGCATCGCCCAGCCGTCGATGACGGGGCTCGTGCAGCGCCTCGAAGGGGAGGGGTGGCTCACGCGGTCCCCCGACCCCGCGGACGGGAGGGCCACGCTCGTCAGCGTCACCGATGCCGGACGAGCCGCGCTCGGACGCTTCCGTGCCGCCGCCGCCGCCCGCATCAGCCCGCAGCTGGCGCGGCTCTCCGATTTCGACCGGGCGACGCTGGCCCGCGCGGTCGAACTCATGCAGCAGCTCGTCGACGGCGTCGACGACCCCTCCGGCTGAGCGGCGACGACCCGCGCCCCCGCGGCGCGGATCCGATCCCCCCGACCGCCGCCCCAGCCGCCCAGGAGTCATCATTCCCGCTTCAGCCCCTTCCCCGAACGCCCCGGCGCCGGCCGCCGGCGACCGCGCCGCAGCCTCCGCGCCCCGCAGGGCGTCGATCCTGCGCCAGCCCACCGCCGTGTGGGCGATCGCCTTCGCCTGCGCCATCTCCTTCATGGGGATCGGCCTCGTCGACCCGATCCTCCCGGCCATCAGCGAGGAGCTCGGCGCGAGCCCCAGCGAGACCATGCTGCTGTTCACCAGCTACCTCTTCATCACCGGCGTCGCCATGTTCTTCACGAGCTGGGTGTCGGGGCTGATCGGCGTGAAGTGGACCCTTGTCGGCGGCCTCGTGGTGATCGTCGCCTTCGCGGCGCTCGCCGGAGCATCGGGCACCGTCGACGAGATCATCGGCTTCCGTGCCGGATGGGGGCTCGGCAACGCGCTCTTCATCTCGACGGCGCTCGCCGCGATCGTCGGCGCCGCCTCCGGGGGCGCGCGGCAGGCGATCGTGCTCTATGAGGCGGCGCTCGGCGTCGGCATGGCGGTGGGGCCGCTCGTGGGCGGCGCCCTCGGCTCGCTGTCGTGGCGCGGCCCCTTCTTCGGCACGGCGGCGCTCATGGCGATCACGCTCGTGGCGATCCTGGCCCTGCTGCGCGCGCCCCGGCGGACGGCCGCCGAGCGCGCCGCCGCCCGCGCCGCGCGGCCGTCGTTCCTCGCGAGCTTCCGTGCGCTGCGCAATCCGGCGCTGCTGGCGCTCGCCACGGTCGCCGTGTTCTACAACTTCGGCTTTTTCGTGCTGCTCGCCTACAGCCCGTACCCGATGGCGGCGGCGGCGCAGGCGGCGGGCATCGCCGAGTTCGGCGCGCACGAGCTCGGGCTGGTGTTCTTCGGCTGGGGCCTCGCGCTCGCGATCACCTCGGTGCTCGTGGCGCCGGTGCTCACCCGCCGCTTCGGGCTGCGCCCGGTGCTGTTCACGATGCTCGGCGCGCTGACGGCGTGCCTCGCGCTGCTCGCCCTCTTCGTCGGCTCGCTGCCGGTGCTCGTGGCGGTCGTGGTGGTCAGCGGCCTGCTGCTCGGGATCATGAACACGGCCCTCACCGAGGCGGTGATGGAGGCGACGGATCTGCCGCGCAACGTCGCCTCCTCGACCTACTCTGGCGTGCGCTTCGTCGGCGGCGCGATCGCACCCGCCGTGGCCGGCCCGATCGCCGCGGCGATCGGCCCCGCCGCGCCCTACTGGCTGGGCGCCGCGTCCCTGCTCGTCTCCATCGCGGTGCTCGCCTGCGTCGGCGGGGTGCTGCGCCGTGTCGGCACGCCGCACGAGACCGCCGTCGCCGAGGCGGCCGTCATCGGCACCGGCGACGCCGCGTAGCGCCGTCCGTCCGGGCCCGCCCGGGGATCCGCCCGCCGAGCGCGCCCATTTCCGCCGAGCCCGCGCACTTCTGCGCCGCCATTTCATGCGGACTCAGCGGGAATGTGCGGATTCGCGCGCGGGCGGCGCGCCCCCTGCACGGCTCAGCGGCCGCCGGTGGCGAGGCGCATGAGGTCGGAGTCGAGGTCGATGCCGAGCTCCGTGCCGCCCGCGCTGCCGAAGGAGTGCTGGTAGCTGTCCCAGGAGCCGCCGCGCACCGCGGAGCGGAACCCGCCCGTGACGAGCGCCACGAGCTCCGTGGCGGCGCGGTCGATGCGGCGGCCGAAGTCGCCGCTGTTCCAGTCCTCGGGGGCGGCGAAAAGCGCGGTCGGGACCGTGATCGTGCGCAGGTAGGCGAAGAGCCCGCGCAGCTGCTCGTCGACGACGAGCGCGTGACGGGCGCTGCCCGCGGTCGCTGCCAGCGCGACGGGCGTGCCGATCAGCAGATCGTTGTCGAGGACCTGGAAGAAGGCGGTGAACAGGCCGCTCGGCCCGGCCTTGTAGACGGGGGTCGAGACGACGAGCGCATCGGCGTCGCGCACGATGTCGCTCGCGCGCTGCAGCTCGGGGGAGACGTGCTGCGAGACGAGCGCGGTCATCACGTCGGCGGCGAGCGCTCGCAGATCGATGATGCGCAGCTGCAGCGCGAGCCCCTGCTCTGCGGCGAGGGCCGCGGCGCGGTCGGCGAGGCGGGTGGCGAGCATGGTGGTCGTGGAGGGGTCGCTGGTGCCGGCGCTGATGACGGCGAGCGTGCGGGGCGCCGGATCGGGGTTCTGGTGCATGCTGCGTGCTTTCTGCGGTGAGTGCGGACGGAGTGGGCGGAGGGGCGGGCTCAGCGGGTGAGCTTCTGGCAGAGGCGCATGAGCTCGCGCATCTCCTCCGGGGTGAGGGCCGCGCCGAGTTCGCGCTCGACGCTGCGGGCGTGCGCCCGGCCCACCTCGCGCTGCACGCGCGCGCCCTCCGGGCTCAGGGAGACGCGGACGGCGCGGCCGTCCTCGGGGTCGGCCTCGCGCTGCACGAGCCCGCGCGCGGTGAGCCGGTCGAGCATGCGCGAGAGCGCCGGCTGGCTGAGCAGCACGCCCTCCTGCACGGTGCAGATCCGCACCGGCTCGTCGTGCTTGGAGAGCGTGTAGAGCACGTCGTACTCGCGCATGCTCACCTCGTCCCACATCTCCTCGGCGGCAAAGATCCCCATCAGCGCCGAGTGCGCGGTCATCACCGACTCCCAGGCCTCGTTGGCGAGCTTGATGTCGCTGCGGCGGGTGCTCATGGTGCGTCCCTCCGGGTTCGGGATCAGCTCAGGCCGAAGGCCGCTCCGGCCTTCGGTGCGGTGTCGAGATAGGGCGAGCCGCCCGTCACGTTATCACCGCGGTTGGCGCGGGGGCGCGGCTGCCTGGGTGCCTCCTCGCCGTACTTGGCACGGACGAGCGAGGCGTGCGAGGGGCTTTCCGGGACCTCCGGGTCGCGGTTCTTCGCGAGCTCGCGGCGCAGCACCGGCACGACCTCCTCGCCGAGCAGATCGAGCTGCTCGAGCACGGTCTTCAGCGGCAGCCCCGCATGGTCGATGAGGAACATCTGACGCTGGTAGTCGCCGAACACCTCGCGGAAGCCGAGCGTCTTGTCGATGACCTCCTGCGGGCTGCCCACGGTGAGCGGGGTCTGCGCGGTGAAGTCCTCGAGGCGGGGCCCGTGCCCGTAGACGGGCGCTTCGTCGAAGTAGGGGCGGAACTGCGAGACGGCGTCCTGCGACTTCTTCGCGATGAACGCCTGCCCGCCGAGGCCGACGATCGCCTGCTGGGCGCTGCCGTGACCGTAGTGCTCGAAGCGCTCGCGGTAGAAGCGCACGAGCCGCAGGAAGTGCTCGGAGGGGGCGAAGAGGTGGTTCGCGAAGAAGCCGTCTCCGTAGTAGGCGGCCTGCTCGGCGATCTCGGGTGTGCGGATCGAGCCGTGCCACACGAAGGGCGGCACGTCGTCGAGCGGGCGGGGCGTGCTGGTGAAGCCCTGCAGCGGGGTGCGGAAGTTGCCCTCGAAGTCGACGACGTCCTCTCGCCACAGCCGGTGCAGGAGGTTGTAGTTCTCGAGCGCGAGGGGGAGCGCGCTGCGGATGTCCTTGCCGAACCAGGGGTACACGGGCGCCGTGTTGCCCCGCCCGAGCATGAGGTCCATGCGGCCGCCGGCGAGATGCTGCAGCATCGCGTACTCCTCGGCGATGCGCACCGGGTCGTTCGTGGTGATGAGCGTGGTGCTCGTGGAGAGCTTCAGCGTCTTCGTCTGCGCGGCGATGTAGGCGAGGAAGGTGGTGGGGCTCGACGAGAAGAACGGCGGATTGTGGTGCTCGCCGATGGCGAAGACGTCGAGGCCGACCTCTTCGGCGTGCACGGCGATGCGTGCGAGTCCCTGGATGCGCTCCGCCTCGCTCGGCGTGTCCCCGCTGACCGGGTCGCGGGTGACGTCGCTGACCGAGAAGATCCCGAATTCCATGCTGTGCTCCGTTCCTGGGGCGCCGGATCCCCTGCCCGGCGCCGTGTGCTGCGTCAAGTATATGCGCTTGCATATAAGTTAACGCGCGATGCGCTCCGGTATTCCCGCCCCCCGGTGCCGGGTGGCTTGACGCGCCCGGAATCGCCTTTTAGACTGACTAGTCAGTTCAGGATTGCTTCGAGAATCGCGAGGAACACGTGAGCATCAGCGCACCCGGTCACGCCGCAGCGGCGGAGACCCCGGCACCCCTGCCGATCCGGCACAGCCCGGGCGGCGCAGCGACGATCACGCCGACGGACGCGTCCGAGGTCCTCGCGCTGCGCGACGCAACGATCCGGGGCCCACGCGGCACCGTGTTCGGTCCCCTCACCTCCGTGAGCCGCCGGCCCGTCACCGCCGTGCTCGGCCCGCGCGGCAGCGGCCGCACCTCGCTGCTGCTCGCCGCGACCGGCCGCATGCGCCTGAGCGCAGGACGCGTCACCGTCCTCGGAGAGGACCGCCCGGCCGCGATCCGCCGTCGCAGTGGTATCGCCGGCTTCGCCCAGATCGACGCCCTCGACCCCGACGTCTCCGTGGGCGCGGCACTGCGCGAGCGGCTCGCCTGGGCCCTGCCCTGGTACCGCCGCACCCCGCGCATGAGCGACGCGCTCACCTCCGAACTGCTCGCACAGGCCTTCGGCGAGTACGCACACCCCCAGCGCCGCACGCTCGTGGGCGAACTCTCGCCCGCCGAGGAGCTGCTGCTGCGCGTCGCGCTCGCGCTCGTGGAGGACCCGTCACTGCTGGCGGTCGACGACCTCGACGCGCTGCGCGAACCGGGGGAGCGGGCCATCCTCGCCGAGCGCCTGCGCGCCCTCGCCGACGACGGCATCCGCGTCCTCACCGCCACCAGCGACCCCGGAGACCTCTCGCTGCTGGACGGCGGCGGGGGCCCCGGCCTCATCGAGCTCTGAGCCCGCCCGGCGCACCCGCGCCACCCGCACCACCCGCATCACCCGCGCCGGGCGGCGAGCCGATCCGGCCGCCCGCGGCGCACCGACCCACCTCCCCAGACGACCCCCTGTCTCTTATACCCATCT
>NZ_MWZD01000021.1 GCF_002982315.1 Leucobacter massiliensis
GTCATTGGAACGCCCCATGTCACTCTTCACCCGCAGCACCGAGCTGCAGCGCTTCCGCCGCGGCGCCCTGCCCAGGATCGCGCTCGGCGTGCTGCTCGTCATCCCGCTCATCTACGGTGCGCTGTACCTCTGGGCCTTCTGGGCGCCCACCGAGCACCTGGACCGGCTGCCGGTCGCCATCGTCAACCTCGACGAAGCCGCCGAGAAACCCGACGGCTCCGTGCTCACCGCCGGGGACGAGGTGGTCGAGCAGCTTCGCGACGGCGGCGACCTCGCCTGGCAAGCGCTCGACGCCGACGCGGCCGCGAGCGCCGTCGCGGACGGCGAGGTGTACTTCTCCGTCACGATCCCGCCCGACTTCTCGCGCACCCTCGCCGGACTGCAGGAGGACCCCCGCGCCGGCGAGCTGGAGGTCCGCTTCAACGACAACAACTCCTTCCTGGCCTCCACCCTCGGCAAGCAGGCGATGGTGCAGCTGCGCGACGCGGTCGCCCGATCGACGACGGAGAGCGCCGCCGAGCAGCTGCTCGTCGGCGTCGAGCGCCTGAGCGACGGCACCCGTGACGCGGCGCAGGCGGCGTCCCGCCTCGACCAGGGCTCCGCCGCCGTCGCCGACGGCGGCGAGCGCCTCAGCGCCGGCCTCGGCGAGCTCGCGGACGGCACCGCGCAGCTCGTCGCGAAGGCCCCGGAGCTGACGGACGGCACGCACCGGCTCGCCGAGGGGCTGAGCGGCGCGCGCGACGGCAGTGCCCGACTGGCCGAGGGCGGCGGAGCGCTCGCCGCCGGCGCGGGCGACGCCGCGGAGAAGTCCGGGGAGCTGAGCGCCGGGCTCGGAAAGCTCGAGGAGGGGGCGGCCCAGGTGTCGGACGGCACGGCGGCCCTCGCGCAGGGCGCGTCGAAGCTCTCCGCCGGAGCCGGGTCCGCCGCCATGGGAGCGACCGCCGTCTCAGACGGCATCACCGCGCTCGCCGAGGGGCTCGGGCAGCTCTCCACCGGTGCGACCACCCTGCACACGAGCGCCTCCGAGCTCGCGGAGGGAGCCGCGAGCCTCGACGGCGGCGCCGCGCAGCTCTCCACCGCGGCCACGACCATCGCGCAGCTCGCCGCCGAGCACCCCGAGATGTCACTCGCGGACCTCGACGCCGCGCTGCAGGCGCAGGGCTCGTCGCTGCAGGCATTCGCGGACGGCGCCGCGTCGGTGGGCCAGGGCGCCGCCGCTCTCGACGAGGGGGCGACGGCGCTCGCAGCGGGAGCCGAGACGCTCGACGCCTCGGCGCAGACCGCCGCGCAGAGCGCCACGGATCTCGCGGACGGCGCCGACGAGCTCGAGACCGGCACCGCGGCGCTCAGCGCGAGCGCGGGCACGCTCGCCGATGCCGCGGCTCAGCTCTCGACGGGCGCGGGGACCCTCCACGAGAAGACCGGCGCCGCCTCCACCGGCAGCGGCAAGCTCGCCGAAGGACTCACCTCCCTCTCCGCCGGCGCGCAGACCGTGGCCGACGGCAGCGCCTCCCTCGCCGGCGGAGTGTCCCAGGCCTCCGAGGGCGCCGACGAGCTGGCGGCGGGATCCGGGGAGCTGGCGGGCGGCGCCGCCCGGCTCGACGCGGGCGCACAGCAGGCCAGCGAGAAGTCGGCCGAGCTGGCGACGGGCGCGGACCGGGTGCACGAAGGCGCAGGCGCCTTCGCCGCGAAGCTTGCCGAGGGCGCGCAGCAGGCCCCCGAGCTGGACGCCGCACAGCGCACGGGCATCGCCGAGACGCTCGCGGCCCCGGTGCAGCTCGACGAGCACACCGACAACGCCGTGCAGGGCTTCGGCGAGGGATTCGCCCCGTTCTTCATCGCGCTCGCCTCCTTCGTGGGCGCGCTCATCACCTGGCTGATCCTGCGTCCGGTGCCGCGCCGCCCGCTCGCCTCGAACGTCTCGGGCCTGCGCTCCGTGCTCACGGGCTTCTGGCCGGCCGCGCTCATCGCGGTGGGCCAGGTGACGATCATGATGCTCGTGCTGGTCTTCGCGATCGGCATGCGCCCCGCGCACTGGATGGGCATGGCCGCGTTCATGCTGCTGGTCACGCTCGCGTTCCTCGCGCTGCAGCAGATGTTCATCGCGCTGCTGGGTACCGCCGCGGGCCGCGTGGTGAGTCTCGTGCTGCTGATGCTCATGCTGTCGTCGTCGGGAGGGACGTACCCGGTCGAGACGACGCCCGCGTTCTTCCAGGCCCTGCATCCGTACATGCCGGCGAGCTACGTCGTCGACGGCCTGCGACAGCTGATCGGCGGCGGGATCGACGGCCGGTTCTGGGGGGCGCTGCTCGTGATGGGCGGGATCCTGATCGCCTCGCTCGCGATCAGCGCGATCGCGGTGCGGCGCCAGAAGGTCTGGACGATCCAGCGCCTGAAGCCTCAGCTGGTGATGTAGGAGGCCGGTGGCGATCCGGTGTAGGCTTCGCGGGTTCGGGATCGCGGCGCGGTCCCGGACCCGCGAATGAGGGAGCGATCCGGGGGGACTCGCGCACCGTGCGGCGGCCGGAGCGGTTTCGCCCCGGCCGCCGCACGCGGGAGGATAGGGGCATGGCGCGGGTGAACACGAGGCAGGCGATCGTCGAGGCGGCGGTGCGGGTCGCCGCACGGCACGGCATCAGCGGCGCCTCGATGGATCAGATCGCCGAGGCGGCGGGGGTCGCCAAGGGCAGTCTCTACTACAACTTCGCCTCGAAGGACGCGATCTTCGAGGAGGTGATGCGCGGCGGCTTCGCGCGGCTCGCCGCGGCCATCGATGCCGCCCGCGAGGGCGTGGATCCGGCCGCCGCCCCGCGCGCGGTCGGCGCGGCGACCCTCGAGACGCTGCGCGGCAATCTCGACCTGGCGAAGCTCATGGCCTCGGAGGTGTTCCGCACGGATCGCACCTGGGCCGAGAGCATGGAGCTGGCGCGGACCTCGGTCGTGGTGCGGCTGCGCGATGTGCTGCGGGCGGCGGCGGCCGCGCGCGGCGACGCCGAGCGAGCCGCCACGATCTCGGAGACCGCCGGAGCCGCGTTCTTCGGCTCGCTCGCGGGCGCCTGTCTCGACTGGCTGCTCTTCCGCCCCGATCAGCCGCTCGACGCCGTGCTCGATCAGCTGCTGCCGCGCTGAGCCGCGCCGCAGCGGAACGCGCGGCCGGAAACGCGCGGGGCGGCCCGGGATCGCGCGACCCCGGACCGCCCCTGGGCGCTCGCCGGCTACTCGGAGAGCAACGCCTGGATGCGGCGCACGCCCTCGAGGAGGGCCTCGTCGCCGAGCGCGTAGCTGAAGCGCAGGTACCCGCTCGGACCGAAGGCCTCGCCGGGCACCGCGGCCACCTCGGCCTCGGAGAGGATCAGCTCCGCGAGTTCGAGCGAGGTCTCGGGCGTGGTGCCCCGGATCTCGCGTCCGAGAGCGCCGCGCACGTCGACGTAGGCGTAGAAGGCCCCCTCGGGCGTGGGGCAGACGAAGCCGGGCACGCGGTTCAGCTCCTCGACGATCGTCCGGCGACGGCGGTCGAAGGCGAGGCGCATCTCCTCGATCGGCTCCTGGGGCCCGGTGAGCGCGGCGATCGCGGCGCGCTGGGCGATGTTGTTGACGTTCGAGGTGAGGTGGGACTGCAGATTCGCGGCCCCCTTCACGATGTCGGCCGGGCCGATCATCCATCCGAGACGCCAGCCGGTCATGGCGAAGCTCTTGGCGACGCCGTTGACGAGGATCGCGCGCTCGCGCAGCGCCGGCGTCGCCTCGACGATCGAGAGCGCCCGCTCCCCGCCGTAGCAGAGGTTCTGGTAGATCTCGTCGGCGATCACCCAGAGGCCGTTGGCCTCGGCCCAGTCGCCGATCGCCTTCGTCTCCTCGGGCGAGTAGACGGCGCCGGTCGGGTTGGACGGCGAGACGAACAGCAGCGCCTTCGTGCGCTCGGTGCGTGCGGCCTCGAGCTGCTCCACGGTCACCTTGTAGCCCTGCTCCGAGCCCGCGAAGACCTCGACCGGCACGCCGTCCGCCAGGCGGATCGCCTCGGGGTAGGTGGTCCAGTAGGGGCCGGGCAGCAGGACCTCGTCGCCCGGGTCGAGCAGCGCCTGGAAGGACTGGTACACGGCCTGCTTGCCGCCGTTCGTGACGATCACCTGGGCGGCGTCGACGGGCCAGCCCGAGTCGCGGGCGGTCTTCTCGGCGATCGCCTGCTTCAGCTCGGGGAGGCCCGCGGCGGCGGTGTAGCGGAAGTTCCTGGGGTCGTCGAGCGCGGCGCGCGCCGCGTCCACGATGTGCGGCGGAGTGGCGAAGTCGGGCTCGCCCGCCGCATAGCTGATGACGGGGCGGCCCTCGGCCTGCAGCGACTTGGCCTTCGCGTCGACCTTGAGCGTGGCGGACTCCGCGATGGCGGCGATCTTCTTCGAGAGACGGGAGTTGTGGGTCACCCTGCAAGCCTACCGCCGCCGGTGCGTCGCGAGCATGCCGGCTGGGCCAGCCGGCCGGAGAGGGGGATCCGGCCCCGCCTTCGACGCGCGAGGCGCCGCGGCCCGGTTCGACTTTCGCCGGTGGATCGCGTACAGTGAGACGAGGTGATTGACTTTCACCATAATCCACTGTGCCTGCGGGCCAGTGTTGAAAGTCGCCAGATCTCCATAGGGCGGTGGCGCAATTGGTAGCGCAGCGGTCTCCAAAACCGCAGGTTGCAGGTTCGAGTCCTGTCCGCCCTGCAGATCCCGCCCGGTGCTTCGGCACCGGGCGGGTTACGTGAAAGGACGTGCGAGTGAGCAGCAGCGAGGTCGAGGAGAGCGGCGGCCTGGTCGAGCGCGCGAAAGCGGATCGCGAGGCCAAGCGCAACTGGTTCAGCCGCATCATCCTGTTCATCCAGCAGGTGATCGCCGAGCTGAAGAAGGTCGTCACGCCGACCCGCAAGGAGCTCATCAACTTCACGATCGTGGTGATCGCCTTCGTCATCATCATGATGGCCCTCGTGTGGGCTCTCGATCAGGTGTTCGGCTTCATCACCGTCTTCATCTTCGGAACGCCGCTCGGCTGATCCACGGCCGCAGCGACCGAGTCCGATCCCGAATCCAAGGAAAGCAAGTGCAGATGTCCAGCGAGAACAGCAACACCCCCGAGGCCGATCTCGAGTCAGCGCTCGACGCGCTGGTGCAGTCGGCCGACCCGGTTGCTGACGCGGCCGTGGAGGACGCGCTCGACATCGACTCCGCCGAGGAGGCCGCTGCGGCGGCCAGCGCGATCGTCGACGAGGAGGTCGAGGAGGAGGCCGAGGCCGCCGAGGACCCCTACAAGGCCTTCAAGAAGGATCTGCGCCGCCGCCCCGGCAAGTGGTTCGTGATCCACACCTACGCCGGCTACGAGCGCAAGGTGAAGTCGAATCTGTGGAACCGTCGCGAGACGATGGGCGCGGTCGACGACATCTACGAGATCCAGGTCCCCATGGAAGAGGTCATGGAGGTCAAGAACGGGCAGCGGAAGATGGTGACGCGCGTGCGCATCCCCGGCTACGTGCTCGTGCGCATGAACCTCACCGAGCACACCTGGTCGGTCGTCCGTCACACGCCGGGCGTCACGGGCTTCGTGGGCAACGCGAACAACCCGGTGCCGCTGCGCCTCAACGAGGCCTTCGAGATGCTCAAGAGCACCGTGGAGCTCGAGCCCGCCGCCACCGCGAAGGGCAAGGCCGCGGCCAACGCCGCCGCGCAGGGCAACGTCGAGATCGACTTCGAGATCGGCGAGACCATCACCATCAAGTCGGGCTCCTTCGAGGGGCTGCCCGGGACGATCAGCGAGATCAACCCCGCGGCCGGCAAGCTGACCGTCCTCGTCTCGCTCTTCGAGCGCGAGACCCCGGTCGAGCTGAGCTTCGACCAGGTCACGAAGATGGTCTGAGCGGACCCCGTCCGCCGCATCGCGCTTCGCCGAACGCCCCGCTCCCTCCTCCTGAGGGGCGGGGCGTTCGCGTTCGCGGGCGGCCTCGCCCCGGCATGCGCCGCGCGGCTCGCCAGAGCGCCGGCGGCACCGTCGGCGCCGTCGGCACAGCTGGCGCGCAAGGTGCGCGATCGGCCGTGATCGGCTACGATGGTGTGGTTTGCGTCCGATCGCGCTCGCGCGCGTGCGATGCGAACGGCACCGCGACCGGAACGGCCGGGACAGCGGGAGAGCGGGGAGACCCGCTCGAAGGAAAGGAAACAGTCATGGCAAAAGCCAAGAAGGTGACCGGTCTGATCAAGCTTCAGATCGCAGCCGGCGCCGCCAACCCGGCGCCCCCCGTGGGCCCCGCGCTGGGTCAGCACGGCGTCAACATCATGGAGTTCTGCAAGGCCTACAACGCGGCCACGGAATCCCAGCGGGGGAACATCGTCCCCGTCGAGATCACGGTGTACGAGGACCGCTCGTTCACCTTCGTGCTGAAGACCCCGCCTGCTGCCGAGCTGCTGAAGAAGGCCGCCGGCGTGCAGAAGGGCTCCGGCACTCCGCACACCGTCAAGGTGGCGAAGGTCACCGCCGAGCAGGTGCGCCAGATCGCCGAGCAGAAGCAGGCCGATCTCAACGCGAACGACGTCGACGCGGCCGCAAAGATCATCGCGGGCACCGCTCGCTCCATGGGCATCACGGTCGAGTAAGGGGCTACGGATATGGCACAGAAGTCGAAGGCGTACCGCGCCGCTGCCGCGAAGATCCAGGCAGACAAGTTCTACGCTCCCGCCGAGGCCGTGGCCCTGGCGAAGGAGACCGGCTCCACGAAGACCGACTCGACCGTCGAGGTCGCCGTCAAGCTCGGCGTGGACCCCCGCAAGGCGGACCAGATGGTGCGCGGCACCGTCAGCCTGCCGCACGGCACCGGCAAGACCGCACGCGTCATCGTGTTCGCGGTCGGCGCTGCCGCCGAAGCCGCCATCGCGGCCGGCGCGGACGAGGTCGGCGGCGACGAGCTGATCGAGAAGGTGGCCGCGGGCTACACCGATTTCGATTCGGCGGTCTCGACCCCCGAGCTCATGGGCAAGGTCGGCCGACTGGGCAAGGTGCTCGGCCCCCGCGGCCTGATGCCGAACCCGAAGACCGGCACCGTGACCCCGGACCCGGCGAAGGCCGTGACCGAGATCAAGGGCGGCAAGATCGAGTTCCGCGTCGACAAGCACGCGAACGTCCACTTCATCGTCGGCAAGGCCTCGTTCTCGGCCGAGCAGCTCGCCGAGAACCTGAACTCGGTGCTCGAGGAGATCTCGCGTCTCAAGCCGTCCTCGGCGAAGGGCAAGTACGTGCAGAAGGGCGCCGTCTCGACGACCTTCGGCCCGGGCATCCCGCTGGACGTCTCCGGTCTGTAAAACGACCTTCTCCACAGCTCGCGCTGTGAGACTGAATGGCCCCTCCGCCCGCGCGCGGAGGGGCCATTTGTGTTCTAAACTGAGCGCTATGTCTGCGTTCTTCCGGGGTGGCGCGGAGTCTCATCTTGGCTGACGGTACGGCGGTGAGGCCTCCGCGGATTTCGGGCTTCAGTTACGTCCGCCCGCTCGGCGCCGGCGGTTTCGCGCAGGTGTACCAGTACGAGCAGGACATGCCGCGCCGGGTGGTGGCGGTGAAGGTGCTCGGCGAGGACTTCGCGAGCTCCAGTGCCCGCTCGGGTTTCGAGGCCGAGGCCGACGCGATGGCCCGGCTGTCGAGCCACCCGTCGATCGTGTCGATCTTCAGCGCGAGCGTGTCGAGCGACGGCCGTCCCTACATCGCGATGGAGTACTGCCCCGAGTCGTTCCGCGACCGCAGCCGAGGCAGCGCCGCGCCGCTCGACCAGGTGCTCGACGCGGGCGTGCGGCTCGCCGGCGCGCTCGAGACCGCCCACCAGTCCGGGGTGCTGCACCGGGACATCAAACCCTCGAACGTGCTGCTCGCCACGACCGGCCGGCCGGTCCTCGCCGACTTCGGCATCGTATCGCTGCGCGGGCAGATGCGCGGCGAAGGCACCAGTCAGGCGATGTCGATTCCGTGGGCGGCTCCCGAGGTCGTCTCCGGCGAGACGAGCGGCACGGTCGCGAGTGAGGTGTGGTCGCTCGGCGCGACCCTCTACACCTTCGCGGCGGGGAAGGCACCCTTCGCCAGCCCCGACGGCTCCCGCCAGTCGCAGGAGGCGCTGAAGAGCCGGATCCAGCGCGCCCGCTACACGCCGGTCCCCGGCGTCCGGGGATACGAGGCCTTCGACGCCGTGATCGCGAGAGCGCTCGCGAAGCAGCCGGAGCGCCGCTTCGCCTCGATGCGCGAGTTCGGCGAGGCACTGCAGCAGCTCCAAGCGCACTACGGCCTCGTGCCGACGCAGCTCGACGTGATCGAATCGGCCTGGGTGACGCCGCCCGCCGCGACGAGCGGCGTGCGGGGGCCGAGCATCTCGGCGGTGCAGGGCTCCGGACGTGCGGAGCGGCGCGCGGAGCTCGCCCGCCAGCGCGAGGCCACGGCCCCGCCCGCCCGCCGGCCGCGCCCCGCCGCGCTGCGCCCGGCGCTGATCGGGGCCGGCTCCGCCGCCGCAGTGCTCGCGCTGGCCGCGGTGGTGCTCGCGCTGATGGGGCGGCTCTGATGGCGCGCCGCGAAGCCCGGAGAGGCCGCGCCGCCCCGCCACGGGGCCGGGCACCCGGCGCGGCCGCCCGGCCGGCCTCTGCGGCGACGCCGCAGAGCCGCCGCTCGCGGATCGTGAGCTGGGTGTCGGGGCTCGCCGTACTCGCCGTGCTCGCCACCATCGCCGTCGTCGCCGCCGGCTACGATGCTCGGGAGACGCCGCGTGAGGAGCCCTCGGTGTGGGCGATGCGCAGCTCGGGTCAGTATGCGCGCGTCAACACGCTGACCGCGGAGATCGACACGGTGCGCACCGTCGAGGACCCCAGCGGGCTCGTGCAGGCCGGAGCGCTGGGCGCGGTGCTCACCCACGGCAACGGCCGGGCCTGGGGCATCGACGCCGCCCGCCCGGCGGACCTGATCGAGGACCGTGACGGGGCCGCGGATGCGGCGGACGCGGACTCCGCAGAGGCGGGAGGGGTGCGCACGGTGGCCGCCGAGAGCGAGGACGCGGGGGCGATGCGCCTTCCCGACGGCACGCGGGACGTGGTCGTCGCCGGCGGATCGGTGCTGTTGCGCTCCGAGTCCGGCGACGCGTACCTGAGCCGCCTGGACGCCTCGGCTCCCGAGGGGACGTCCTCCGCCGGGAGCGGGCCGGCGCGGCTCGCGCAGCCCCGGCTGCTCGACCCTTTCGCGCAGGAACGGGCCGAAGACGACGGCGGCGACGCGGGATCGGCGCCGGAGGCCTCGCGCCGTTTCTCCGTCACTGCGGCGGCGATCGACGACGCCGGAACGGTTGCGCTGTTCTCCGCCGCGGACCACGAAGTGCGCTGGTACTCGGTCGAGCGAGGTGAGTTCACCGGCGTGGACCGCGTGCCGGAGGAGATCGCGGACGAGCGCGCCCAGCTCGCCGTCGTCGCCGGCGAGTGGGTGATCTTCGAGCCGGAGGCCGGGCTGCTGTGGCGCGAGGGGGCGGGATCGCCGACGGAGATCCCGGCCGAAGGCGACACCCGGCTGCAGGCCTCGGCCGGGCCTGCGGCGGGCGACACCGTGCTGCTGGCGGACACCGCGGGCTTGTGGGAGGTGCGGGGCGGCGAGCCGGCACGGATAGCCGAGGCGTCGGGGGTCCCGGCGCAGCCGGTCGCCGTCGGCGCCGAGCGCTACGCGGCCTGGGTGGGGCAGTCGGGCGCACGCCTCTGGTCGGAGGAGGGCGAGCGGGATCTCGAACTCGACGACAGCGTCGAGCTGCCGGGCGACCCCGATCCGGTGATCCGGAGCAACGGGTCGAGCGCGCTGCTGTCAGAGGTGCAGACGGGCATGCTGTGGACCGTGCCCGACGGCCGGCTGATCCCGGTCGAGCAGTGGTCGATCTCGGATCCGCCGAAGGAGCGCGAAGGCTCAGTGGTCGTCGCCGACGTCACCGAGCAGGAGCCTCCGGTCGCCGTCGACGACGAGTTCGGCGTGCGGGCCGGCGAGCCCGCCCTGCTTCCGGTGCTGCTCAACGACTACGATCCGAACCGCAAGGACGTGCTCACGATCGTCCCGGAGGGGCTCGGCGAGGGACTGCCGCCCGAGTTCGGGCGCGTGTCGATGCTGCCCGACGGGCAGACGCTCGTCGTCGATCCCGAGCCCACCGCCTCGGGCAGCGCCCGCTTCAGCTACCGGATCACCGACGGCATCGCCGTCTCCGAACCGGCGAGCGTGCAGCTCACCGTCGCCGACCCCTCACAGAACTCCGCGCCGCAGTGGTGCCCCGTGCAGGGCTGCCAGCGCGAGTGGCCGAGCCCCGAGCTGGCGCCCGGCGGCACACTCGTGCTCCCCGTGCTCGAAGGGTGGGTGGATCCCGAGGGCGACCCGATGATGCTCGCCGACGCGGTGCCAGCGAACCCGGACGACCCCGTCCGGGCCCTCGTGACCGCGGACGGGCGGCTGGCCCTCCGACACGCGGACCCGAATGCGCCCGACGGAGAGGTGACGATCCGGCTGAGCGTCTCCGACAGCCGGGGCGCGACGACGGAGCGAGAGCTCGTCGTGCAGATCCGCAGCAACGCCCAGGCCGTGCTCGCCCCGATGGCGAGCGCCGTGCAGCTGGGGCAGCCCGCGGTGGTCCGTCCGCTGGCGCGCATCGTCGGCGGCTCCGGCTCCTACGCGCTCGTCGACGCCAGCGTGCAGAGCGGCAAGGCCGAGGCAGTCGCGAACCCGAGTGCGGGCACCGTCGAGCTGCGCGCCGGCGAGACGGGGGAGAGCATCGTCAGCGTCACCGCGCGCGACTCCGGCACCGGCGCGGAGATCGACGGGGTGATCCGCGTCACCGCGCGCGAGACGCGGACCGAGCTCGCGCTGCCCCCGATGCGCGCCTTCGTGCGGCCGCTCGCGGACACGACCGTCGACGTGCTCGCCGCCGTCCCCGGCGCGAGCGGCCGCGACCTCGTGGTGCGCGGCGCGGAGGTGCTCGACGGTGAGCTGCGCGCCGACGTGGTGGAGCATGCCCAGGTGCGGGTGTCGGGTGCGACGGGCGACGGCGAGCCGGGCCGCATCGGGGCCGTGGAGGTGCGGATCGCCGACGGCGGGACCGTCGCCTCTGGACGGCTCACCGTCTTCCAGGTGCCCGAGGAGAGCGGGGCCGGCGCGATCGCGGTCGCCGACAGCGCGACCGTGCGCGCCGGCTCGGTCGCCGACATCCCGGTACTCGACAACGACGTCTCCCCGCCCGGCCAGCGCCTCGTGCTGCACCCCGAGATCGGGGGATCCGGTGCGAAGGGCGAGCTCGCCTTCGCCTCGGGCAACACGCTGCGCTATCTCGCCCCGAGCGAGCCGGGCAGCTACACGCTGAGCTACACCACCTACGGCGCCAGCTCGCCGGAGGCGAGCGATGTGGGGCAGGTCCACGTGACCGTGCTGCCCCGCGACGGCAACCGCGATCCGCAGCCACGGCCCCTCACGGTCCGCCTGGCGCCCGGAGAGCGCGCGATCGTGCCCGTGCCCCTTTCCGGCGTCGATCCCGACGGCGACCGGGTGCGGCTCACCGGCGTCGGCGCACCCGACGACGCGCAGCTCGCGGCGACCATCGCCCCGCGCAGCGCCGCGATCCAGGTCGAGGCATCGGCGGAGGCGGAACCCGGAACACGCCGCGTCGAGTACACGGTCCGCGACGAGTTCGGCGGCGAGGGGACGGGGCGGCTCCGGATCATCGTCACCGAGGACGGAGGAGGCGCAGGCGCCCCCGTCACCTACAGCGACTACGTGCGGCTCGCCCAGGGCGGGGACGGCACCGCGGTGGTGCGTCCCCTCGACAACGACCTCGACCCCGCCGGTGGCAAGCTCGAGCTGCTCGAAGTGGTGCCGAACGTGGCCGGGGGAGCGGACTCCGCGGAGTACCGCAGGCTGGCCGGCCTGATCGAGCTGTCGCAGCTGGAGCAGGGGCGCGTGGTGGTGCGCGGTGGCGAGCTCGGCACCGTCTCCTACCGGTACACGGTGCGCTCGTCCGAGAGCCGCAGCACCGCCGACGGGCTCATCGTGGTGCAGGTGTCGGCGCGGGTGGGCCAGCAAGCGCCCACCGTGCGCGACACCGTGCTCTCCGCTCGCGACCGGGCGGAACTGGAGCGGGGCGGCATCGACGTCGTGACCGACCGCGTGAGCTGGAGCGCCGGAGACGTCGGCTCCCTGCAGCTGTCGGTGTGGGGGCGGGCCGCGCAGCGGTTCAGCGCCAAGGACGGGCGGATCACCGGACCCTACCGGGCCGAGGGCGACCTGGTCCCGTTCCGGCTGGCGGGCAAGGATCTGACGGGGGCGGAGGTGGAGAGCTTCGGCTTCCTCGTGATCCCGCCGCTCGACGAACTGCGGCTGACGCTCAAGCCCGGGCTCGCCCCATTGCGCGTCGAGGAGGGCAAGAACATCGAGGCCGCGCTCGCAGACATCGTCGACCTCGGCCCCGGAGACTCCGCCGAGCTGCAGACCGGTGGCTCCTTCCCCACGCAGCGCGCTCAGGCCTCATGCGAGGCGAGCGGGTCGGGGACCCTACGGTACGCGGCGGGCAAGGAAGCGCCATGGAACGACAGCTGCCTGATCTCGGTGAAGCTCACCGAGCAGCGCGCGTGGACGCGCCTCGCCGTGCCCATCGAGATCGTCCCGAACGAGCCGGTCGCGGAGCTGCAGCCGCTCACCCGCACCATCGCCCCCGGCGCATCCGAGACGATCGAACTCCTCGACATGGTCCGGTGGCAGGGCGGCCGCGAGGGCCGCGCCGGCGCGCTGAGCTTCCAGCTGAGCGGCGGAGGACGCAGTTTCGAGCTCGCCGCCGAGGGCTCGCGGCTCACCGCGCAGGCCCGCGCCGACGCCGTGCCCGGCGCTCAGGAGGCACTGACGGTCACCGTGAGCGGCGCGGGGGAGAGCCGCTCCACCCTCACGCTGCGGGTCGGCACCGCCGCTCGGGACGCGCCCCGCGGGGCGACCGTGCAGCTCAGCTGCACAGTCGGCTCCGACTGCAGCACCCGCGTGATCGGCGCCCCCGGCGAGTACGACCCCTTCGCGGGCAAGCCGGGCGGTGGCCTCACGCTCACCTCGGTGTCGGGGGGATCGTGCGCCTACGGCACGATCCAGGCCGCCGGCGACGCGGTGCGCGTGTCGTGGCCGAACGGCTCACGCGGCTCCGGCGGGCGCTGCACGGCGACCACCACGGTGACGGACGCGCAAGGGCGCACGGGGCGGGGCACCGTCGAGCTCGACGCGCAGGGCGTGCCCCGTGCACCCGCCGGCGTGACCCCGGTCAGCGCCGGCGCCGACAGCGTCACGCTCTCGGTCGCCCTGAGCGGCGAGGCCTCGCACCCGGAGGTCAGCGGCGTCGAGCTGCTCGCGGGCGGCACCCCCGTCGGCAGCTGCGAGCTCGCCGGAGGCCAGGCGAGCTGCCGCGTCTCGGGCCTCACCCCCGGGGAACGCCGCAGCTACACCGCGCGAGCGGTGAACGCGGTCGGCGCTTCGGAGGCGAGCGCCAACGGGGCGGTGACCTGGGCGTACCGTCCCCCGGCCTCGCCGAGCATCCGGGCCGAGAGCGTGCCGTGGCCGGAGAACACCAACCCCGGCGTCGGCAGGCTGCGCGTGCAGATCGGCGACAGCTCGGCCCCGACGCGCGTGCTCACCGTCGACGGCGCGGAGACCCCGATCCCCTCGGGCGGCCTGCTGGAGCTCCCGAGCGGTGACCACCGGCTGAGCGTCGTCGCCGCCGACAGCCCCGACATGATCCCGCCGGGCTACACCGGCTCGGACGGCGGCCGCGGCGAGGCGAACACGGCCGAGGCGCGCGCCATCGGGGCCCCGCGCCCGCCGGAGTCGGGCACCGCCGGCCTCTCCAACGAGGGTCCGGTCGGCTGGAGATTCGACACCTCCGGATTCAGCTCCAACGGCGGTGACACGCTGAAGTTCAGCTACGGTCTCGAACGCGGCCAGACACCCCCGTCGTGCACGGGTTCGCAGCAGAGCGCGAGCGTCGGCCTGCTGCCGTTCCGCTACTACACCGGCTCGGTGTGCGCGTCGAACTCCTACGGTCAGACGGCCGCCGTGCCCACCCCCTCGATCTTCACGGGTGGCGCGGTTCCCGCGCCCGCGCCCGCGAACTACACGATCGACCCCGCTCCCAGCACTGCCACCACCGACTCGTCGGTCGCCTACGGCGCAGTGGGACCCGATGAGAGTGCGATGGTCACGGTCGACGGAGGATCGATCGTCTGGGACGTCCCGGTCTCGGCGGTGAGCCCGGAATCGCCGAACGCTCGGGCACGGCAGTGCGTCGACGGCGGCAGCCGCTGCTCGACCCAGAGCACGACCGTGGGGCCGCCCTCCGGCCTCACCCCCTTCACCGTCACCTGGAAGGGAGACTGCATCGACCCGGCCTCCGACCCCGCCACCTGGGGTGCGTCGTTCACGATCACGGGCAGCCCGGGCGCGGCGCCGTCATTCGCTTCCTCCGGCGCCTCCGACGTCGTGATGAGCTGGCCCGGTGGCCCGTATCAGCCCGTGACCTTCACCGGAACACTCTGTTCGCCGGCCCCGCCCTCCGGCGGCT
>NZ_MWZD01000022.1 GCF_002982315.1 Leucobacter massiliensis
AAAAAAAAAAAAAAAAAAAAAAAATTTTTTTTTTTTTTTTTTTAAATGACCCGGCGAGTATGTCTGCGTTGTACTTAACTTTCTTGTCAGAGGGGTATAGGAGCCAGGTCCCCACCCGAACGAAGGACCCCAGATGACACCCGAGCCGCAGCTGACCGTCGGGCCGACCGGCCCCCTCACCGAGGAGCAGGCGCGCTGGGCGAGCGACGCGATCCGCACGGCCGCCGACGCGATCGAGCACGCGATCCAGGGGAAGCGCCGCGTGATCGAGCTGGTGCTCGCCACCGCCGTCGCCGGCGGGCACGTCCTGCTCGAAGACGTCCCGGGAACGGGCAAGACCGCGCTCGCCCGCGCGCTCGCGAAGGCGATGCAGGGCACCTCCTCCCGCATCCAGTTCACGCCCGACCTGCTGCCGGGCGACGTCACCGGCATCACGGTGTACGACCAGAAGCAGGGCATCTTCGAGTTCCACGCCGGACCGGTCTTCGCGAACGTGGTGCTCGCCGACGAGATCAACCGCGCGAGCCCCAAGACGCAGTCCGCGCTGCTCGAGGTGATGGAGGAGCGGCAGGTGACGGTCGACGGCACCACGCACGCCGTCGGCGAGCCGTTCCTCGTGATCGCCACCCAGAACCCGGTCGAGCAGGCGGGCACCTACCGCCTGCCCGAGGCGCAGCTCGACCGCTTCGCCGTGAAGACCTCGATCGGCTACCCCGATGACGCGGCGATGATGCGGATCCTGCAGCAGCGCTCGCGAGTGCCCGAGGTGCCGACGGTGATGAACGTCGGGACCCTCATCCAGTTGCAGGCCTTCGGCCGCGGAGTCCACCTCAGCCCGCTGCTCGCCGAATACGTGTCGCGGCTCGTCGAGGCCAGCCGTCGCGCCGGCGAGGTGCGGCTGGGTGCGAGCGTGCGCGGCGCCCTCGCCCTCGTGCGCATGGCCTCGGCCTGGGCGCTCGTGGCCGGCCGCCCCTACGTCACCCCCGACGATGTGCGCGAGCTCGCGATCCCCGTCCTGGCGCACCGGCTCGTGCTGGAACCCGAGGCCGAGTTCGACGGGGTCACGGCCGAGGCGGTCATCGGGCAGATCCTCGTCGACACCCCGATTCCGCAGGAGAACGGCGCGGCGTGAGCGGCGAAGACACGCGCAGCCGGCTGTTCCGCACGGGAACGCGCGGAACGCGCGGCACGCGCGGCACGGCGGGCAGCCGGGGGAGCCGCACCCGGGGCACCACGCGCACCAGCACCCGGCTGGGCGAGACGCGCACCGGCACCCGGCTGGGCGAGACGCGCACCGGCACCCGGCTGGGCGAGACGCGCCGCCGTCGCGTGCAGGCCCTGCGGTGGTGGCGGCTCACCCGCCGCCGGATCGCGCGCGGCTGGCGCGGGGTGACGCAGGCGGTCACGCCGCTGGGCTGGTTCGTGCTGGCGCTGAGCCTCGGCTGCGCGGCGCTCGGCGCGAGCCTCTCGTGGGTCGAGGCCTGGTACGTGGCCGCGGTCGGAGCGCTGCTGCTCGTCACCGCCCTGCCCTTCCTTCTCGGCAACCGGGCCTACCGGGTGCAGATCGAGATCGACCGGGCGCGCGTCGTCGCCGGCGGGCAGGTGCAGCTGCGCCTGCGCGTCGAGAACGCGGGGGGACGCCCCGCACTGCCGGCCGTCGCAGAGCTCCCCGTGGGGGAGGCGCTGCGCGAGCTCACCATCCCGGCCATCGGCGCGCACTCGGGCGCCGAACTGCCTCTCGCGATTCCGGCGCCGCACCGCGGCGTGATCCGCGTCGGGCCGCTCACGGTCGCGCGCCGCGACCCGCTCGGGCTGCTGCGCCGCGAGGTGACCTGGCCCGACCGCCACCTCGTCCACGTGCACCCCGCCACGGCGCAGCTGCCGCCGAACTCGGCCGGCCTCGTGCGCGACCTCGAGGGGACCGCGAGCCGCCGCCTCACCGACTCCGATCTCTCCTTCTACGCCGTGCGCGAGTACGCGCCGGGGGACGCGATGCGGCACGTCCACTGGAAGTCGACGGCGAAGACGGGCACGCTCATGGTGCGGCAGTACGAGGAGTCGCAGACGGCGCGCGTCGCCGTGCTCTTCGACGCCCGGCCAGAGGAGTACCAGAACGCGGAGGAGTTCGAGCTCGCCGTCAGCGTCGCGGCCTCGGTGTCGGTGCAGGCGGTGCGGGAGGGCCGCGAGCGCTTCATCGCCTCCGCCTGGGCGCCGGGCCGCGTGCGGCCCAGCATCGACGGACTGGAGGAGCTGCCGGCCCGGGATCCCGTCCAGCTGCTCGACTCCTGGTCCGAGCTCGAAGCCGCGCCCGAGGGGTTCCCCTTCGAGGAGCTCGCCTCGGGACTCGCCCACTCCCGTCGCCCGCTGTCGATCGTCGTGATCGTGACGGGTTCGCTGCCCGGGCCCGCGCGGCTCCGGCGCGCCGCCGCCGCCTTCAGCCCGGATGTGCACGTGCTCGCCGCGCGCTGCGAGCTGTTCGCGGAACCGCGGGCGCAGCGCGCCGAGGCCCTGACGATGTTCACGGTGGGGGCACTCGGGGATCTGCCGCAGCTGATGTTCCGGAGTGCGCGGTGAGCGGCGCGGCCGAGCCGGCGGCCTTCGGGGTCGCGGCCACGACGGGCCCCGTCGGCGTGGCGCGGCGGAGCGCCGGGCCGGTTCGGCTCCTCGCGGGCCTCCTCGCGGCAGCGCTCGCCGTGACGCTCGGCGTCGCCGCGGCCTGGCCCATCTACCAGACGCCCCGGGTGTGGGCGGTGGCGGGGGTCGCGCTCGTGCTCGGCTCCGTCGTGGCGTGGGTGCGCGAGCGCTGGCGCCTGCGGCCGCTCGTCGTCGTCGCCGTGCTGCTCGCGCTGTTCGCGCTGAGCGTGGTGCCGGTGGCGGTGCCGCAGTCGTTTCCGGCCGGCTTCGCCCGCGGGCTCCTCGACGGACTCGCCGCTGTCGCCCTCGGCTGGAAGCAGCTGCTCACCCTCAGCCTGCCCGTCGGCGGCTACCGCACCGTGCTGGTGCCGCTCTACGTGGTGATGCTCGTGGCCGTGCTGCTCATCGTGGTCCTCGCGCAGCGCCCCGGCAGGCGTGCCGCGTTCGCGGCGATCCCGATGCTCGCCCCCGTCGCCTTCGGCACGGTGTTCGGCGCCTCGCAGCTCAGCGAGCCGCTGCGCCTCGGCCCGCTCACGGTCGTGGCACCCCGCGAGCTCGGCGTCTGGCTCGCGGCCGCGGGGCTCGCGGCGGTGTGGGTCGCGTGGGTCTCCGGGGCGGATCGCCGGGCCGCGCTGCGCCTCGGCCGCGCCGGGGGCGGCCGCAGGGGAAGCCGGTGGCTGCGCGGCTTCGCGGGTGCGGCGATCCTCGCGATCTCACTGCTCGCGGGCCTCGTCATCGCCCCGGCACTGGACGCCGGTGCGCGGACCGTGCCCCGCGACAGCGTGGACCCGGAGCTCGTGATCCTGGACCGTCCGAGCCCGCTCGCAGCGTATCGCGGCGCGAAGCGGGACGACACGCTCGACCGCCCCCTCTTCGCCGTCTCGGGGGATCGCGGCCTGCCGCCCCGACTCCGGATCGCCGTACTCGACGAGTACGACGGGGTCGACTTCCACGTGAGCGGCGCCGAGGCGGGCCGCTTCACCCGCTTCCCGAGCGGTGAGGCGCTCGCGCGGCCGAGCCGCGTCACCGTCGAGGTGGATGCGGGCTACGCGGGCATCTGGGCGCCCACGGCCCGGCTCGGTTCGCCGCCGGACTTCTCGGGACCGCGGGCGGAGGCGCTCTCCGACGGCTTCTACGTGAATCGCGAGACGGGAGCGGCGATCGCGGTGCCGCGCGGCGACGCGGACGGCGGGCTGCGGGACGGAGACGTCTACGCGGCCGAGATGGAGACGGCCGAGGCGGAGGCCGAGATCGGCGAACCGCGCAGCGCGGCGCCCCTGATCGACCTCGAGGCCGCGCCGGAACTCGCCCGGTGGATCGAACGCCAGCAGCAGGGCGACGACGCGTCGGGCCTGCTCACGCTCGTCGAGCGGCTGCGCGAGCGCGGATACCTCAGTCATTCCCTGAGCGAGGCAGATGGGGGACGCGCCTGGCTCGACCGGCTCTCGGCCGAGTACGGCACCCGCTTCGAACCGAGCGCGGGCGGGCACTCGCTCGTGCGCGTCGAGGAGCTGTTCGAGCAGCTCAACACGCAGCAGGCGGCCGCCGGGGAACGACCCAGGCCGGGGATGCTCGTGGCGGCCGTCGGCGACGACGAGCAGTTCGCGACGGCCGCGGCCCTCGTGGCGCGGGCGCTCGGCTACGACTCCCGGGTGGTGCTCGGCGTTCGCACCGATGGCGCGGGAGTGCCCGGGGTCCCCGCCTGCTCGGAGGTCTGCACCGGGGAACACTTGGCGGCCTGGGTCGAGGTGCGCGGGGATCTGGGCGCGTGGGTGCCGCTGGACGTCACCCCGCAGGTGGAGCAGCCGCCTCAGCGGCTGGAAGAGGGTGAGCAGCTGCCCGAGTTCCCGACGACCCCGGAAGAGCGCGACGCGCAGGAGGTGGATCCGCCCGCCGGGCTCGGTGAGCAGGGCGGCTCGGAGAGCGGCGACGCCGAAGACCTGGCGCTGTCCTGGCTGTGGCCGCTGCTGCGTGCGGCAGGCCTGGTCGCGGCGACGGTCGCTCTGCTGCTGATCCCCGCGCTCTTCCTGCCGCTCGCGAAGCGGCGGCGCGCACGGAGGCGGCACGCCCTGCCGGATCCCGAGCTGCGCGCGCTCGGCGCGTGGGAGGAGATGCTGGATCGGGCCCGCGACGCCGGCGTGCGGCTTCCCGCCGGGACGACCCGTCGGGAGACGGCCGAGGTGCTGGGCACGCCGCCGGCGGTGTGGGCCGCGCACGCGGTGGATCGGGCGGTGTTCTCGCCGGACTCGATCGGCGAGGAGGACGCCGAGATGGTGTGGCGCGCGGCGCGCGAGGACGCGGCGCAGCGGCGTGCGGCGCTGGGCCGCTGGGCACGGCTGCGTGCGGCCTACTCGCTGCGGTCCTATGGAATCGGAAGGGGCCGGCGGGAGGCGCCGCGCCCGGAGAGCGAGACGATATGAGAACGGGACACGCGGGCGAGCCGGGCCGGTACCCGGGGCCGGTCGCCGCGCCGGTGGTGGAGGCCGCCTCGCGCAGCGACGTCGGGGTGCGACGCGCCGTCAATGAGGACGCGGTGATCGCGCAGTGGCCGGTCTACCTCGTGGCCGACGGGATGGGAGGCCACGAGGCGGGTGAGCTGGCGAGCGCCGCCGCGGTGCGGGCGTTCGCGGAGCTGGCGGGGGCGTCGCGCCTCCCCACGATCGCGGAGGTGTCCTCGGCGATCGAGCGTGCGCGCGCGGCGGTCGACGACGTCGCCTATGGTACGCAGCGCGGCGCGGGATGCACGCTCACGGGAGCGGTGCTCGTCGCGCACGAGGGGCGGGCGCAGTGGTACGTGCTCAACATCGGCGACTCCCGCGTGTACCAGCACCGTGGCTCGACGCTGCAGCAGATCACGCTCGACCACTCCCTGCAGGCGGAGCTCGCGGCCGCGGGCGATGCGGCCGCGGAGCGCACTCCCCGCAACGTCATCACCCGTGCCCTGGGCTCCGACGACGCGCGTCACGACGCGTGGCTGCTGCCGGTGAGCGCCGGGACCCGCCTGCTGATCTGCTCGGACGGCCTCACGACCGAGCTCAGCGATGAGGAGCTCCGCGCGGTGCTCGCCGTCGGCGGACGGCCCGAAGCGGTCGCGGAGGAGCTCGTGCGGCGGGCGTGCGAGGCGGGCGGCCGCGACAATGTGACGGTGATCGTCGTCGACACGGTGTCCGGTCCGGCCGCCTGGGCGGTCCCCGCGGTACAGGGTGCCGCGGCGGCCGAGGAGACCGGTGACGAGACGCTCGAGGTGACGAGGCCGGTGCGATGAGCGGGGAGCGGGAGCGCGAGACGGGTGGCAGCGCCGCGGAGCCGGGGGCCGGGACCCCGCAGCGCGACGGGACCCCGGCGCGCGACGACGAGGATCGCACGCGCGCGGTCGCAGCGTCCGGGGAAGCGGATCGCACGGAAGCGGACCGCACCGAACAGGATGTCACGGTGCTCCGCTCTCCGGCCCCCGCCCCGGAGGGCGAGGACACGGTCGTGCGTCCGCGCCGGCAGCTCCACCGCTCCGACGACGACGCCGAGGCGACGGTGATCCGCTCCGCCCCCGCGGCCCGTGATCGCGCAGCGCGGCGGGCGGGATGGGCGGCACCGGCCGGTCCGGCCCGGCCGGAGGCCTCGGGTGCGGCTGCCCGGGTGGCCGGGCGACCGCCAGCCGACCCCGCTCCGCCGCTCAGCGATCACGGGCAGGGCGCCGCCTCCCGCGTCGATCCCCGCCTGCGCGGCGGGCCCGCGCGGGTGTACGGACCTCGCGCCCGCTCGGTGGCGGCGAGCGGCGCCGACGAGGTGCTGCGACGGGTCGGCCCCCCGCCCTCCGCCGGTGGGCGGACGGCACGGGAGCGGCCGCCGCTGCCCGCGCTGCGACGCCGATTCCGTCGCGAGCGCGTCGTGACGCTCACGTGCTACGCCGTGGCGCTCGCGATCTCCGCTGCCGGTCTCGTCGTCGTTGCGCGGATCGCCTTCGGCTGAGCTGGCGGCCCGCTGTCTCCACGCGAAATGGTGCACCGGCGGCGAGATTCATGGCAGAGTAATACCGGTGCGCGGGCAGGACGCGCCGCGGCGTGTCGCCGCCGAGTGAACGGAACAGAGGAACCATGGACTACAGCTCGAGCGTGGACCCGACCGCGATCCTCATGGTCGCGGGCCTGTGGTCGGTGGTGGGGCTCGCGTTCTACCTGTGGTACCTGTGGGCGCTGTCGCGGCTCTTCCCGCTGCTCGGGCTGCCCTCCTGGGCCGGCTGGGTGCCCCTGTGGAACCAGTGGCAGCTCGTCCAGCGCGGCGGGCTTCCCGGCTGGCTGGTACTGCTCTTCCTGATCCCCGGTGTGGGGATCGTCGCGCTCGTCGTGACCATCATCGCGATCAACCGGCTGAACGCCGAGCACGGCAAGGGGCCCGGCTTCACGGTGCTGGGCGTCTTCATCCCGCCGCTGTGGGCGATGCTGCTCGCCGCGCACATCAGGGACGCACGCTTCGCGGGCGGATCCGGCGCCACGGGGTACGGCGTCGCCGGTGGCAGCCGCGACGCCTTCGGCGCCGTGCCGCCTGCGCCGCGGCCCGCGAACGACGGCTGGCAGGGCGTCCCGGCCGTCCCGCAGCCCGGAACCCCCGCCCCGCAGCCGATGCCGCCGGCCCCGCAGCCGCCGTTCCACCCCGGGGGGCAGCCCCCCTTCCCCTCTCCTCTACACACCTGCCGCAGGCGACGACATGCCGATGGAACGTAAGAGGCGGGCGGGGCCCCCGCCCCGGCGCCGCTCGCCGCCGCAGACGACGCCGAGGACCGCACCGTGGTGGTGCCGCGTCGCGGCACGTGGGGGCTGGAGCTGCCCGACGGCGAGGTACTCGAGCTCCTGGGCGACGACGTGGTCCTCGGCAGGAAGCCCGAACCGCAGGAGGGGGCGACGACGTTGCAGATCGTGGACCCGACGCGCACGATGTCGAAGACGCACGCGCGCCTGCGTCGCCGGGGTGAGGACTGGACGATCGAGGATCTGCGCTCCACCAACGGGGTCGCGCTCGTCGACGAGGGCGGCGAGACGATCCCGCTCGAAGCGGGACGCGAGTACGAGGCGGTCGAGCAGCTCATCATCGGCACCCTCCCGGTGCGCCTGCGCCGCATCTCCTGATCCGCGACCGCCCGGCGCCGGGTCGGCAGGTGCCCGGGCGGCGTTCCTGTGGGCTTCGGCAGAGTGCACTGAGCGTCGGCTGACCCCCAGGGGTGCGAGGGTAGAGTGGTGCCGTCGGCAGCCCGGCGGAACCCGAGGAGGATGTTCGATGAAGGTCGTCAGCTACAATCTGCGCAAGAACCGTGCGGTCACCGAGATCGGCGCCCTCGCCGAGGATCACGGGGCCGACGTGCTCTGCCTGCAGGAGGCTGAGGCCGTCGCGCTTCCCGCGCGGCTCGGGCACATGGCGCTCGTCCACGCGACCGCGCGCAACCGGCTGGGTCTCGCCATGTACGTGCGCGAGGAGCGTTTCCGCACCCGGACCGCCAGCACCTTCCAGCTCAAGAAGTCGCTGCACGACCGCCTGCTCGCCCCCGCGCACGAGCGCCTGCTCGGTGCCCGCCTGCACGACCTCGAGACCGAGCGCGACTTCGTGGTCGCTTCCTTCCACGCGGCCCCGCTGACGGCCCTCAACTCCCTGCGGCGGCACCAGATCCACGCCGCGCTCGGCGAGCTGCGCCTGCTCGGGCCGGGGCTTCCGGCGCTCATGGTGGGGGACTACAACTACCCCGTGTTCAAGGGGCGCCTCGACACCGAGATGCGGGATCACGGCTACGAGCTGAGCCTCAGCGACAAGCGCACCTACACCCGCTACAAGATGTTCCGCGGGCACTTCGACTTCGCGACCTCGGTCGGGCTGGACATCGGCGGCGTGCAGACCCTGGGGCGTGGCCTGTCGGATCACCTGCCGATCCTGGTCTCCGCCTCGCTGCGCCCGGAAGCGCTCGAAGTGGCCCCGGCGAGCGGGGTCCCGGTCCTGGCGGGCGAAGCGCCCGGCGTCCCGCTCGGGGTGAACGCCGCCGCCGAGGGCGTGTCCGGCCCCGGTCGTGCGATCGTCGCGGCATGATGGTTGCGTGTCGATCTTCGCGGGCCTGAGCGCCTTCCCTCTGACGCCCCTCGTGGATGATCAGCTCGATGAGCGTGCGTTCTCCGCGTTGGTGAAGCGCCTGGCCGACGCCGGTGTGGACTCTGTCACTGCGCTCGGCTCGACGGGGTCGTATGCGTATCTGTCACGGAGCGAGCGTGCCCGTGTCGCGCAACGGGCTGTGCAGGCGGCCGGAGACGTTCCGGTGTTCGTGGGCGTCGGGGCATTGCGCACCAGTCACGTACTCCACCACGCCGACGATGCACAGGCTGCTGGAGCGCAGGGCCTGCTCCTTGCGCCGGTCAGCTACCAGACGCTGACGCGTGACGAGGTGTATGGGCTGTTCGAAACCGTCGTGCAGCGAAGCGATGTGCCGGTGATCGTCTACGACAATCCGGCGACGACGCGCTTCACCTTCGACGACGAGCTCTACGCGGCGATCGCGCGGCTGGACGGGGTCGCGTCGATCAAGATCCCTGGCGTACCGCTGGACGAGACTGCGGCACGGCAGAGAGTGGCCGAACTTCGCGGGCTGCTCCCGAGGCATGTGACCATCGGGGTGTCCGGCGATCCATACGCTGCGGCGGGCCTCAACGCCGGCTGCGACGCCTGGTACTCCGTCGTCGGCGGCACGCTCCCGGCGGCCGCGCTCGGCTTGGCGCGCGCGGCTCTCGAGGGTGACGCGCCGGAAGCCCTGCGCCGTTCCGAGGAGCTGCAGCCCGTGTGGGACTGTTTCGCTGAGCACGGCAGTCTTCGTGTGGTCGCGGCGATCGCCGAGCACCTTGGCCTGGTCGCCCAGCCCAGTCTGCCGCTCCCGATCCTCGGCTTGGACCGTGCGCAGCGAGCACGGCTCGAGGCCGCGATCTCCCGCCTGAAGCTGACTGAATGACCCCGAGCGTCGCGGCGATGACGGCGTCGCGTGAGACGGGCCGGCGTCCCGGCTCACCGCCGGATCGGCTGTCAGACACGTTCTCTGCCGCGCTCGCTTGAGTCGGCGGCGCCGCCCGGCAGCCCGCCCCCGTGGCCGCGGGCGCATCGCGTGGCCGGCCCGTCGACCAGAGGCGGTGCCTCGCTCGAGGCGTTGAAGCGGTGGAGGCCCTCCCGCAGCTGCTCGAGCTCTTCCACGCTCCAGTTCGCGAAGCGCTCGTGATAGGAGTGCGCCCAGCGCTCGCGGATGCGTCCGAGCACCTCTTCCGCCGTCGCGCTGACGGTCAGCAGGATCACGCGCCGGTCCTCCGGTGCGGGTTCCGTGTCCACGAGTCCGAGTTCGCGGAGCTTGGCGATGTGCCGGCTCACCATCGCCTTGTCCATGCCGAGCACCTGGCTGAGACCGGTGGCGGTGACGGGTCCGCGCCGGAGCACCGT
The DNA here is from genome assembly GCF_002982315.1 of Leucobacter massiliensis. Classification (GTDB taxonomy): domain Bacteria; phylum Actinomycetota; class Actinomycetes; order Actinomycetales; family Microbacteriaceae; genus Leucobacter; species Leucobacter massiliensis. Next base: position 10,084 of record NZ_MWZD01000022.1, read on the forward strand.
CTGCAGCACCATGAGGCTTCCCCCGCGCAGCTCGGGGTGGACTTCCTCTGCGTAGCGCACCCAGCGGACGCGCGCCGCGGCGAAGGTCTGGGAGAACTCGGAGATGATCTCGGCGATGGGTGCCTCGCGGGAGCGGTCGCCCGCGGACGGTGCCGCAACGTCCTCACCGGGTCCGGCGCCGGGGGGTGCGGCGGCCGGCGGTACTGCGCCCGGCCGCGCGACGGTGTCGTGATCCTGCATGACTTCGAAGCTACCGTGTCGCGGCGGCGCCGTGCTCCGCGCTCGAGGCCTCCCGGGCCAGCTCCGCGCGCTGCTGCGAGGCGCTCTTCGTGCCGAGCGGGATGTTCGGGATCAGCATGATCGCGATGATGGCGACGAGCGCGACGGGGGAGGCCACGAGGAAGACGTTGCCGATGCCATGCCCGTATGCGGATTCGACGACCTCCCGGATCGGCGCGGTCAGCTCCGCGATCTTGGGGATCGCGCCGCCCTTCAGTGCCTCGGCCCCGGCGAGTGCCGCGGGGTCGCTCTTGGCGAGCGCGCTGAGCCCGTCGCTGATGTAGTTCACGATCTGGTGCGAGAGCACGGCGCCCATGGCGGACATGCCGGCCGTGCCGCCGATCGTGCGGAAGAAGGTGACCGAGGAGCTTGCGACGCCGATCTGATGCGGCGAGACGGTGTTCTGTACGACGAGCACGAGGTTCTGCATGCACATGCCGACGCCGGCGCCGAGCACGAACATGGAGACGCCCACGTACCAGAGGCTCGTGTCGTAGCGCAGCTGGCCCATCATCACGAGGCCGGCGAGCAGGATGAAGGATCCCGCGACCATGTAGCGCTTCCACTTGCCGAAGCGGGAGATGAGCTGCCCGACGAGGGTTGACGTGAGCAGCAGGCCCGCCATCATCGGGATCGTGAGCAGGCCCGACTCGGTGGGCGTCTTGCCCCGCGCCAGCTGCATGTACTGGCCGAGGAAGACGGAGGTGCCGAACATGGCGAGGCCCACCGCGATGCTCGCGATCACCGCCATCGTGAACGTCCGGTTGGCGAAGAGGTGCATCGGCAGCAGCGGCTCCTCGACGCGCAGCTCCACGAACACGGCGATCGCGAGCAGCACGGCGCCGCCCCCGGCCATGAGCAGCGTCTGCCACGACCACCAGTCGAACTGGGTGCCGCCGAGCGTCACCCAGATCAGCAGGCTCGCGAAGCCCGTGGAGATGAGCGCCGCGCCCAGGTAGTCGATCTTCACCTTGCGCTTCTCGGTGACGAGGTGCAGGGTCTGCTGCAGCACGACGATCGCGATGAGCGCGATGGGGGCGGCGACGTAGAAGTTCCAGCGCCAGCCGATCGAGTCGGTGATGGCGCCGCCGAGCAGCGGCCCGCCGACCGTCGACACGGCCATGATGGCGCCCATGATGCCCATGTACTTGCCGCGTTCGCGGGGGCTGATGATCTCGGCGAGCACGATCTGCCCGAGCGCGCCGAGGCCGCCGGCGCCGATGCCCTGCAGCACGCGGAAGGCGATGAGCATGCCGGGATCCTGCGCCATGCCGGCGAGGGCGGAGCCGAGGGTGAAGACGATGAGCGAGAGCTGGAGCAGCACCTTCTTGCTGGTGAGGTCCGCCAGCTTGCCCCAGATGGGGGTGGAGATCGCGCTCGCGAGCATGGTGGCCGTGATCACCCAGGTGAAGGCAGCCTGGTCGCCTCGGAGATCCGCGATGATGATCGGCATCGAGGTGCCGACCACGGTCATGGACAGCATCGAGACGGCCATGCTCAGGAACAGCCCGGTGAGGGCGAGGCGCTTCGCGCGTCCCGTGAGGATGCCGTCGCCGGGGGCGCGCGCTGCGCTCGGCCGGCGGTCGGCGGGCGGGGTGTTCGGAGCCGAGGTGTCGTCTGCGGTGCCGGCTGCGGTCTGTGCCATGCGCGTGCGGGATCCTTCTGTCGTTCGGGCGGTGGTGCGGTCGCCGTGCCGGCGTCGCTGAGGGTGACGTGGAGTGAGGATGCTCGAACGGGACCCGGGGCAATGCCGGAGCCGCGGCGACGCGACTGGTTGATAGATGACAACTATATGCAGTTCGTTGACGCATGTCAACTATCGGCGGAAGTCTCCGGTTCCCGGAAGCGGCCGTCGGAAGCGGGGTCCGGCGCGCGGTAGGGCAGAATGGAGTTCATGGGTCTTGAGAGCGGCAGCATTCGGATCGGCGTGATCGGCGGCGGGCAGCTCGCCCGCATGATGGTGCCGCCCGCGATCCACCTCGGCCTGCGCATCAGCGTCCTCGCCGAGGCCGAGGAGTCCAGCGCCGAGCGCGCCGCCGACGCGATCGGCGACTACCGCGACCCCGAGACCGTCCATGCCTTCGCCGAGACCGTGGACGTCGTCACCTTCGACCACGAGCACGTGCCCGGCGAGATCCTTCGCGAGCTCGAACGTCGCGGCGTCGCCGTGCACCCGAGGCCCGAGGCGCTGCAGTACGCGCAGGACAAGATCCTCATGCGCGAGAAGCTGAGCGGGCTCGGGATCCCCGTCCCCGCCTGGGCCGCGGTCGCCGACGAGGGCGCTCTGCAGGCCTTCATCGACGAGCACGGCGGGCGCGCCGTGGTCAAGACCGCGCGGGGCGGCTACGACGGCAAGGGCGTGCGCGTCGTCGCGGACGCCGGCGAGGCACGCGACTGGTTCACCGCCCTCGCCGAGGACGGCCGAGGCGGGCATCTCCTCGTCGAGGAGCTCGTCGACTTCACCCGGGAGCTGTCGCAGCTGGTGGCGCGCCGCCCGAGCGGAGAGACGCGCACCTGGCCGGTGGTGGAGACGATTCAGCGTGACGGCGTCTGCGCCGAGGTGCTCGCCCCGGCGCCCGTGCAGAACCCGGCCACGCTCGACGAGGCCGCGCGCATCGGCGCCCGCGTCGCGGAGGGACTGGACGTGACCGGCGTGCTCGCCGTCGAGATGTTCGAGACCCGTGACGGACGCGTCCTCGTGAACGAGCTCGCCATGCGCCCGCACAATTCGGGTCACTTCTCGATCGAGGGCTCGGTCACCAGTCAGTTCGAGCAGCACCTGCGGGCCGTGGCGGATCTGCCGCTCGGCGACACCTCGATGACGGCGCCTGCCGCCGTGATGGTGAACGTGCTCGGCGGTCCGGCCGAGGGACCCATGCCGGTGCGCTACGCCCGGGTGCTGGCGGAGCACCCGCGCGCGAAGGTGCACAGCTACGGCAAGCAGCCGCGCCCAGGCCGCAAGGTGGGCCACGTGACCGTCACCGGCGACGAGCTCGATGCGGCGCTGGCCGAGGCGCGCGCCGCCGCCGCCGCCTTCGCCTGAGCGTCGCCAGGCATCGGGGCGCCGGCCCCGGCAGGGCTCGCGCCGCTAGCATGGGAGCATGACAGAGACTGCCTCCCCGCTCGTCGGGGTCATCATGGGATCCGACTCCGACTTCGCCGTGATGGGTGACGCGGTGCAGGCCCTGCGCGAGCTCGGGATCCCCCACGAGGTGGAGGTGGTGAGCGCCCACCGCACGCCCGATCGGATGGTGGACTACGCACGCGAGGCGGCAGGCAGGGGCCTGCGCGTCATCATCGCGGGAGCCGGTGGCGCCGCGCATCTGCCCGGCATGGTGGCCTCCATGACCACGCTCCCGGTCGTCGGCGTGCCGGTTCCGCTCGCGCGTCTCGACGGCCTCGACTCGCTGCTGTCGATCGTGCAGATGCCCGCGGGGATCCCCGTCGCGACGGTGTCGATCGGCGGCGCGAAGAACGCCGGCCTGCTCGCGGCGCGGATCCTCGGCGCTGCCGATCCCGAGGTCGCCGGGCGGCTCGACGCCTACGCGCGCCAGCTCACCGACATGGTCGCCGAGAAGAACGCCGCACTGCAGGCGAGGCTCGCGGCCGACTGAGCGCCGGGCGGCTCGCCGGCACGAGTCACCGGGACTGAGTCGCCGGTCTCGCGCGCCGCGCCTAGAGGTTCGCGTGGGTCTCCCACAGCTGCCACGCGGCCCCGTTCCAGCTGAAGCCGCGACTGCGATCGCAGGCGAGCACGGAGAGCTGCGTCAGCGCTCCGTCCTCGCGCAGCAGGCGCGAGTACTCCGCGACGAAGGCCTCGCGGCTGTCCGCGGCGACCCCGGCATCGAGCGCGAGCTCCGCGGTCGCGGGGTGCCCGCCGTGCAGTACCGGCACCGCGGAACGGAGCGCGCCCAGCGTGAGGTAGCCGGTGCCCGCGTAGTCCTGGGGCTGGGCGAGCAGTGCCGCGCCCGAGATCACCGCGCCGACGTCCGCCAGCTCGCGGGGCCGGGCGACGATCACGCGAGCGCGCAGATCTTCGGGAATCTCGGGGCCGCTGCGCTCGGCTGCGTCGCGGTCGCGGTCGCGGTGCGGGACGCTCGGATCGAAGCCGTCGAGCAGCACGAGCGGAGCCGCGCCGGGGTCGGCCCGCAGAGCGTCGAACAGCCACTCGAGCCGGCCGTGCTCGCCGCTGATCGCCGTGCTCAGCGCGTATCGCTCGGGAAGGCCGAGCTCGGCGCGGCGCTCTGGGGCATCCGGTCCTGGCACGAACTCGGCGGGGGGAGCGAGCGGGATCACCTGCACGGGCAGGTGATCGCCGTAGTGCTGCTGCAGTGCCCGGGCGGTGGCGTGCGTGGGGGCGAGGATCGCGTCGGCGAGCTTCACCGCCCGGCGGGTGTAGGCCCGGAAGAGCCGAGCCTGCTGTCCGCCGAGGACGGCCGGGCTCTCCCAGGCGATGGCGTGCGGGATCGTCACCGAGGACTGCGAGCCGTCGTCGTCGCCGCGAGAGCGCAGCGGCATCATGGGCGTGAGCGCGTGCACGAACTCGCCGTCGAGCGGGCGGGCCGTCGTGCCGCTCTGCCAGACGAGGGGGAGCAGGCTCGCGCGCATCGGGAGGCGCTCGATCCGCACGAGCGGCGACTCGAACTCGGGCGCTGCGCTGCCGCGACCGACGAGGAACCGTGCCGCGCACCCGCGCGGCGCGGTCGCGGCGACCGCCCGGGCCAGATCGCGGGCCGCTGCGCGCTGGATCTCCGACTCCCAGTCCGGAAACGGTTCAGCGATCAGGGTGAGCGTCGCCATACGATCGATCCCCTTTCCCGCAGTGTCGAACCGAATCCCAGCGCCGGCGAGCCGGCGTTCCCGCGTTCATTGTATGGACACGGGAGGGCCGAAGCCTGAGTGCCGCTCCGGGAGCCCCGCCCGCGCGCCTCCCCGTGATGCAACTGTGACCTTTTGCGCGCCTCCGGCTCGTCGTCGTCTCCCCACAAGAACGGCAAGTACCCTAGTCCGCATGCGTGTTTTGCTGACAGGCGGCGCCGGCTACATCGGCTCGCACACCGCACTGGTGCTCCTCGAACGCGGCCACGAGGTGATCGTGCTCGACGACTACTCCAACAGCAGCCCCGAGGCGGTGCGGCGCGTCGAGGAGCTGAGCGGTGCTCGCATCCCCGTCGTCGAGGCCGATCTCGCCGACCGCGCGGCCGCGGGCGCCGCGCTCGCCGACGTCGGCTTCGACGCCGTCATCCACTTCGCCGGCCTCAAGGCCGTGGGGGAGTCGGTGGCGCAGCCCACCCGCTACTATCGCGTCAACCTCGACTCCACGCTGGTGCTGCTCGACCTCATGCGCGAGCGGGGGGTGGACCGCCTGGTCTTCAGCTCCTCGGCCACCGTCTACGGCGATCCCGTGTACACGCCCATCGACGAGGAGCACCGCGTGGGCGTCGGCGTGACCAACCCCTACGGCTGGTCCAAGTTCATGAACGAGCAGATCATCCGTGACGCGCAGCGCGCCCGGCCCGAGCTGGGCGCCGTGCTGCTGCGCTACTTCAACCCGGTCGGCGCGCACCCCTCCGGGCGCATCGGCGAGGATCCTGCCGGGATCCCGAACAACCTGATGCCCTTCATCGCGCAGGTCGCCGTGGGCAAGCGCGAGCGGCTAAGCGTCTTCGGCGACGGCTACCCCACGGTGGATGGCACCGGCGTGCGCGACTACATCCACGTGATGGACCTCGCCGAGGGCCACGTTGCGGCGCTGGAGCGCCTCGCGCCCGGGGTGGAGAGCTACAACCTGGGCTCGGGCACCGGCTCGAGCGTGCTCGAAGTCGTGCGCGCCTTCGAGGCGGCCTCCGGCCGCGAGATCCCCTACACGGTGGCACCGCCCCGCGACGGCGATGTGGCGACCGTCACCGCCGATCCCGCGCGCGCCAATGAGCGCCTGGGATGGCGCACCACGCGCACGCTCGCCGAGGCCTGCCGCGACGCGTGGAACTGGCAGTCCGCGAACCCGGACGGGTACGGCGCATGACGCTGGAGCTCGAGCGGCCCATCCGCCATCCGGACACGGAATCGGGCCCGCTCATGAGCAAGCGAGCCCGCTGGCTCGTCGTGCTCGGCTTCGTGCTGCCCGGCAGCGCGCAGCTGCTCGCCGGGAACCGCCGGCTCGGGCGGCTCGGGCTCGCCGCGACGATCGTGCTGCTCATCGGCGGCGTGGCCGCGCTGCTCGGGCTGCTGCTCGCGCGGGTGGCGACGCTCTCCTTCTTCACGAACGACCTGGTGCTGCTCGCCCTGCAGATCCTGCTCATCGCCTACGCCGTGCTCTGGCTGGTGCTCGGCTTCGACACGCTCCGGCTCACCCGGCTGGTGCGGGTGCAGCGCGGATGGCGGGTGCCCGTGGCAGTGCTCTCGGTGCTGCTGACGGTGGTGCCCGCCGCGACCGCCGGCTGGGCGGCGAGCACGGTCGGCGCGGGCCGCAGCCTGCTCGGCGACCTCTTCCAGGGAGCCCCGGCGGTCGCGCCGGTCGACGGCCGCTACAACATCCTCCTGCTCGGCACCGACGCCGGCGCCGACCGTGAGGGTCTCCGACCGGACAGCATCTCGCTGGTGAGCGTCGACGCCGAAACGGGCCAGTCGGTCATCATCGGCCTGCCGCGTGAACTCAAGGAGGCGCCGTTCCCCGCCGATTCCCCGCTCGCGGAGGTCTACCCCGAGGGGTACTGCGACGAGGTCAACAACTACGAGGTGGTCGACGGCGGCGGCTACTACTGCTTCACGATGGGCAACCTCAACTCGCTCGTCACCGAGCTGGAGGACTCCGGCTCGCCCTCATACGAGGGGATGTACGCCGACGCCGTGTCGCGCGGCTCCTCGCCCGGGATCGAGGCCACGAAGGACGCCGTGACCGGGATCACGGGTCTCGAAGTGCAGTTCTACGTGCTCGTCAACATGGACTCCTTCACGAACCTCATCGACGCACTCGGCGGCGTCACGGTCACCGTGACCGAGCCCCTGCCGGTCGGCGGCCAGATCGACGAGGCGACGGGCGAGCTCGTCGGCGTGGACTGGTGGATCGAGCCGGGTGAGCATCACCTCGACGGCTACGCCGCGCAGTGGTTCGCCCGTTCGCGCTACGGATCCGCGAACGGCGACTACGATCGCATGGCGCGGCAGCGGGAGCTGCAGGCCGCGATCCTGGCCCAGATGAACCCGGCGAACGTGCTCACGAAGTTCCAGGACGTCGCCTCCGCGGGCGGTCAGCTCGTCGACACCGACATCCCGCAGTCGATGCTGGGGCGCTTCGTCGACCTCGCCGACAAGGCTCGCGGCTTCGATCCGGTGAACGTGGAGCTCGTCCCGCCCGCGGTCGACCCGGACAACCCCGACTACGCGACGATCCGCCAGCTCGTGGCGGACGGGGTGGCCGCGGCCTCGCCCCCGCGGGCGGAGGACGCCGGCTAGCCGGCTCGCCGCGGGAAGCGGGGCGCGGTGAGCGGGGCGCGGGGCGGGGTGAGCCTCGCCGCCCAGGCGGGCGACATGTCCGGAGGGTAAACTCTTCGCCCATCATGGGTGAAGAGATCCGCGCCGGAGAGCGGCCGGCGCGTCCCGAGGGTCCGGAGCGCGTCGGCTGGTTCCGGCGTGCCGCCCGGCCGGGCGCTGCCGATCGCCTCGCCGGGTCCGGATCCGCGTCCGGGCTCGGCACCGACACCGGTACCAGCTCCGGCACCGGCACCGGGCCCGCCCGCTCGCGGCTCCTGTGGGGCGGGGCGATCGTGCTGTTCTGGGTGCTGGTGCTCGCGGGCGCCGTGCTCGCCAGCGTCGGCGCCTGGGTGCGGCGCACCTTCGGCGTCATCTCCATGGATCAGCTGCTCAGCAACCTGGCCGGCGCGGGCGGAGAGGGCGCGGGCGGCGATCGGATCGTGGCGAGCGGCATCGTCTCCGGTGTGCTGGTGCCGGCGATGGTGGTGCTCGCGGTCGCGCTGCTGTGCGAGTTCGGGCGCCGCGATCTCCGCAGGCGCGAACTGCTGCGCGGGCGGGGGAGGACCGCGCTGCGCGGGATCGCCGCGGTGCTCACCGTCGCGGTGCCGGTGAGCGGGGCGATGGCGCTCGGCTCCACGATCGGGGTGCGCGAGTACGTGCAGGCGGTGGTGCGCGAGACCACCACGGGCCTGGGCCTCGCGAACTACTACGTCGACCCGAAGCCCGAGCTGGGGATCCGGCTGGGCGGTGGCGGCGGCCGCACGAGCGCCGAGCTGGGCGCCGGCGGGGACGGCGCCGAACCCCGGAACCTCGTGCTCATCTATCTCGAATCGGTCGAGGACGCTTTCGCCGACGACACGCGCTTCGCGCGCAACATGCTGGCGCCCGTGCAGGAGTCGACCGCGGGCTGGGGGTCGATCCCGAAGCTGCGGCAGTACGAGGGCGGTGGCTGGACCATGTCGGGCATCGTGGCCACGCAGTGCGGGATCCCGCTGCGCACCGCGGACGCGCTGAGCGGCAACACCGAGCTGAACCGGATCGGGGAACAGGGCAAGGAGGTCGAGCGGTACCTTCCCGGCGCCACCTGCCTGGGGGACGTGCTGGCCGGCGAGGGCTATCGCAACGTCTTCATGGGCGGCGCCGACGCGCGATTCGCCGGCAAGGGAGCGTTCCTCCGCACGCACGGCTACGAGGAGGTGCACGACCTCAGCGACTGGCGCGAACTGGGCGAGACGGAGCTGCGCGAGGACTGGGGGCTGTCGGACCGCCGCCTGATGGACCGCGCCAAGGAGGAGGTGACCCGCCTCCACCAGGCGGGTGAGCCCTTCAACCTGACGATGCTGACCCTCGACACGCACGAGGCACCGTGGCTCTACGACTACTGCAGCTACGACCCCGAGTCGGAGGAGGCGCTGAGCGGGATCACCGACTGCTCCATGCGCGAGGTCGCGGGCTTCGTCGACTACCTGGACGACCAGGGGTACCTCGACGACACGACGGTCGTGCTGATGGGCGACCACCTGAAGATGATCAGCGAGGACGCCAGCTTCTGGGACGAGCTGCGCGACGACGAGGACCGGAGCATCTTCAACCGCGTGTGGAGCCCCGACGGCGTGAGCTTCGCCCGCGACGAGATCGACCAGTTCAGCATGTATCCGACCCTGCTCGAACTGAGCGGGGTCGAGCTGCGGGATCATCGGGCGGGCATCGGGGTCTCGGCGCTGGTGCCGGAGCGCGAGGTGCCCGAGGGGACGATCCTCGAGCTGAGCGAGCAGGAGTACCTCGACCTCGTGCGATCCCGCTCCGTCGACTTCTATCGCGAGCTCTGGAGCGACGCGGGCGCCGGATCGGCGGCGGCCGCCTCCGCGAGCACCGCGTCGGGCGGGACACTAGACTTGCCCAGAAGATGAGCCGAGGGAGAGGGTGCGCATGCGCGTGACCGCCGTGCTGGTGGCCTACAACCGGCGGGAGCTGCTGCGCGAGGCGCTGGGGGCGCTCGCCGCCCAGACACGCCCCGTCGACCGCCTGGTGGTGGTCGACAACGCCTCCGACGACGGCTCGGGCGAGCTCGCCGCGGAGATGCTCGAGCGCTGGGGCGAGCGCGCCCGCCTGCTCCGCCTCACCCGCAACACGGGCGGCGCCGGGGGCTTCGCGGCGGGGATCGCCGCGGCCGTCGCCGAGGACGACACCGACTGGGTGTGGGTGATGGACGACGACACGGTGCCGCACCCCGAGGCGCTCGCCGAGGCGCTCGCCGCGCACGAGCGCTATCGCGGCACGGGGCAGGACGATCTGGCCGTGATGGGCTCGCGGGTCGTGTGGACCGACGGATCGGACCACCCCATGAACACGCCGAAGCCGAAGATCCGCGCTTCCGCGGAGGAGCGAGCCAGGGCGGCGGAGGCCGGGGGCATGGAGATCCGCACGATCTCCTTCGTGTCGGCGTTCCTGCGCGCGGCGCGGGTGCGGGAGCTGGGCCTGCCGATCGCCGACTACTTCCTCTGGAACGACGACTTCGAGTACTCGGCGCGGCTGCTGCGCGGCGCCCGCGGGCTCTCCGTTCCCGGATCCGTGGTGACGCACAAGACGGCGGCGCGCGGTTCGAGCGACCAGGATCCCGGTCCGCGCTTCTACTACGAGGTGCGCAACAAGCTGTGGGTGTTCCGCCACAGCCGCGGGCTGCTGCCGTGGGAGAAGCTGCTCTACTCGGGGGCGACTGTCAGGCGCTGGCTGCGCACCTTCCGCGCCTCCGCCGATCGCGCCCAGCTGCGCGACTGCCTGCGCCGCGGCTGGCGCGACGGGATCCTGCGCGGCCCGCGTCCGACGCGGGCGGTGCTGCGCGACACGGGGGTCCCGGTGGACGTGATGGTGGAGATCGACCGGCTGTCGAAGCTCGGCGAGCGGCGCTGAACGGGGCTGAGTCCCGCTGAGGGCGCTGAACGGGGCTGAGGGCCGCCCGGCCGAGTAGGGTGGGGGATCATGGACCGACCGGATCCCGCGCATCCCCTCGCCGCATCGACCGCCCCGTTCTCCCTGCTGCTGCCGGTGTATGCGGGCGATGATCCCGGCTTCCTGCGGCTCGCCTTCGAGAGCTCGGTGCAGGAACAGGCGTTGCGGCCATCCGAGGCCGTGATCGTGCAGGACGGGCCCGTGCCGGAGGCGCTGGTCGCCGAGCTGGAGCGGCTCGAAGCCGAGAGCCCCATCCCGGTCAGGATGGTCCGGCTGCCCGAGAACCTGGGCCTCACCGCCGCGCTGAATCGCGGCCTCGAAGCGTGCTCCCAGCCCGTCGTTGCGCGGATGGACGCCGACGACGTGTCCCGCCCGGAGCGTTTCGCGCGGCAGTGGGCGCTGATCGAAGCGGGGTACGAGCTCGTGGGAACCGGCATGGCCGAATTCGACTCCGACCCGTCGCGCCCGAGCGGGTTGCGGGTGCCTCCGGTGGGCGCGGAACGCATCCGGGAGCACGCGCGCACCCACAACCCCTTCAACCACCCCACCATGATGTACCGGGTGGCCGCGCTCGACCGCGTCGGCCGCTATGAGCCCTTCGGCCGGATGGAGGACTACTGGCTGGGCGTGCGCCTCATCGACTCGGGTGCACGGGTGGAGAATCTCGCGGAGCCGCTCGTCGCCTATCGCGTCGGCGCGGGCGCCTTCGCCCGCCGCGGCGGGTGGGCGGAGGCGCGCACCGAGTGGCGGCTGCAGCGTGAGCTGCTGCGCATGGGCTTCGTGAACCGCGGTCAGTACCTGCGCAACGTCGTGATGAAGGGCGCATACCGGCTGCTCCCGGCCGGGCTGAAGCGGGTCCTCTTCCGGCGCCTGATCGGCGGCGGCCTCCCCGGCGACCGGAGCCCGCGGTCCGAGCGCGGCTGAGGCCCGCTGTCTGAATCGTGATCTCGGTGCTACCCTGAGTCGGCACGGCCCGGGGGGAGAACACGATGCAGAGGCGGCGCGGATCAGTGCGCGCGTGGACGATGATCCTCGCGGTGGCGCTCCTCGTGTCGCTGCCCACGAGCCTTCCCGGAGCGCCCGCGATCGCCGTCGAGCAGCCAGGCGGGACCGGGGACGGGTCCGGTTCCGGAGGGCCTGCGCCCGCCGATGAGACGGTCACCCCTCCGGAGGGGGCCGATCCCTCCGCGCCGGAGCCCGCGCCCGAAGAGGGGACCCCGTCTCCCGCGCCGGACGGGGAGCAGCCCGGAGCGGAGCCCCGCGACCCGGCAGACCCCGGCGCGCCCGGTGACGCGGACGCGCCGCGCGGCCCCGACGGCGGTCTCGCCTCCGACTCGCCGGGACCCGCGACCGCCCGCCCCTGGGACGGATCCGGCCTCGAGGCGCTTCCCTACGCTGCGGGTCGCGGCGCGCGGATCGGCGACGACTATCCGGCGCGCTATCGATCGCTTCCGTTCCCGTATCCCGCGGGGCAGTACATCTGGGACGAGTGGAACTTCGCCTACCGCCAGTGCACCTCCTTCGTCTCGTGGCGCTTGAACAGCGCCAACGGTGTGCCGTTCTCGAACCAGTACGGGGGAGTGACCCGCTGGGGCGATGCGGGCCAGTGGGCGGCGACCGCCCGCGGTCTCGGGATCACGGTCGACACCCGGCCCGAGGTGGGTGCCGTGGCCTGGAGCGGACCCAACTACCGCGGGGCGTCCGAGTTCGGCCACGTCGCCTGGGTCGCGGAGGTCCGCGACGACGGGAATATCGTGATCGAGGAGTACAACAACGGCTGGCTGGGTGCCTACGGTTACCGGCTGGTGCATCCGAGCGCCTTCCAGGGCTACATCCACGTGAAGGACCTGACCCGGCCGTTCTCGAAGATCGGCTCGGCGACGGTGTCGGGCGCCCCGATGGTCGGCGGCACCCTCACCGCGCAGAGTTCCGGCTGGTCGCCCGAGCCGGGCGGGCTCCGCTACCGCTGGATGCGCGACGGCGCCACGATCTCCGGCGCCACGGGCAAGAGCTACCAGCCGGTCATGGCCGATCTGGGGGCCCGGATCTCCGTGGAGGTCACGGCTGAGCGTCCCGGCTATCGCGCCGCCTCCGTGAGCTCGGGTGCCTCCGCGCGGGTGACGATGACGGACGCGGACGGCGACGGGCTCGAGGACACCCAGTCGATCCTCCCGTGGAACTCCGACGTCAACGGCGACGGGCTCCCGGACGCCGTCGGCATGGGCGACGGCGGCGTGTACGTCGCGCTCAACTCCGCGAAGGGCCTGGGCGCCCAGCGGCTCTGGCTCGCGGATTTCGGCTCCGCCGCGGGCTGGACCGTGCGCGGCCACCCCCGCACGCTCGTCGACGTCAACGGCGACGGGCGCGCCGACGTGGTGGGGTTCGGGGACACCGGGGTGTACGTCGCGACGAGCACGGGATCCGGATTCGGGAAGGCGTCCCGCTGGGTGGCCGGCTTCGGGGCGGCCGGCACCTGGTCGGTCGAGCACCACCCGCGCACCCTTGCGGACGTGACCGGCGACGGGCTGCCGGACGTCGTGGGCTTCGCCTCCGACGGCGTGCTCGTCGCCGAGGGAACGGGGAAGGGGTTCGGGACGCCCCGGTTGTGGAGCAGTGACTTCGGCGCGGCGAAGGGGTGGCGCGTGGACCGCCACCCCCGTCTGCTGGTGGACATGAACAACGACGGCCGCGACGACATCGTCGGTTTCTCGGAGGCGGGCGTCTCGGTCGCGCTGAGCACCGGTACGGGCTTCGCCCCCGCCAAGCTGTGGGCGGCCGATTTCGGATACGGCACGGGCTGGCGGGTGCAGAGCCACGTGCGGGCGATCGCGGATGTCGACGGCGACGGGCGCCCGGACGTCGTGGGATTCGGGAGCGGCGGTGTATACGTGGCACGGAATACGGGCTCGGGGCTCCGCGCCACGAGCCTGTGGCGCGCCGAGTTCGGCACGGCCACCGGGTGGCGGGTCGGGCAGCATCCGAGGGTGCTCGCCGACGTCAACGGGGACGGACGCGCCGATGTGGTCGGCTTCGGCGCCGCGGGCACGGCGGTCGCGCTGAGCACCGGCACCTCGTTCGCGGCGCCGAGCGACTGGACGAAGGAGTTCTCCGGGGCGCAGTGGGGTGCTCACCGGCAGCCGCGTGTCGTCACCGACGCGAACGGTGACGGACGGGCGGACATCGTCGGCTTCTCCGACGCCGGGATACGCATCGCCCTGAGCTCGGGCCGTTCCTTCGCCGCATCGCAGCTCGCCCTCCCGCAGATGGGACGCAACGCGGGCTGGCAGGTCGGATCGCACCCGCGCGCGCTCGCGATTCGCAGCCTCGGTGCGCGTCCCACCCCGACGGTCGCGGGGGAGGCCAGGCTGGGGCAGTCGCTGCGGGCGGATGCGGGACGCTGGGGCCCTTCGCCGGTCGCGCTCAGCTACCAGTGGCGGCGCGATGGCCAGGCCATCGCCGGGGCGACCGGAGCGAGCTACCGGCTCGTCGCCTCGGACGTCGGTGCCTCGATCTCGGTGCGCGTCACCGGGAGGAAGCTCGGACACGCGGCGTCGGCGCGCGACTCCGCGGCGCAGCCCGTGCAGCCCGGCCGTCTCAGCTCCGCCGAGCCGACGGTGAGCGGCGTGGCGAAGCCCGGTGCCCGGCTCGAGGCGAGCGCCGGCAGCTGGGGCCCGGCGCCGGTGACGCTCGCGTACCAGTGGCACCGCAACGGATCCGCCATCCCGGGCGCGACGTCGCGCAGCTACACGCTCAGCTCCGAGGACGTCGGCCGCCGGATCACCGTGACCGTGACCGGCAGCAAGGCCGCCCATGAGACGACGAGCCGTGCCTCCCGGACCGTCAAGGTGCTGGGCGTGCCGGAGCTGCCGGCGAGCTCCCCCTTCGCCGACGTGACGCCCCGCCACAAGTTCTACCGGGAGATCGCGTGGATGTACGGGTCCGGGATGTCGACGGGGATCCGCCAGCCGAGCGGCGCCCCCCGCTACGGCCCGGGCGATCCCGTCTCCCGCGAGGCCATGGCGGCGTTCCTGTTCCGCCTCGCCGCGCCGAAGGATGGCCCCGCGCCGGCGAGCTCCCCGTTCGTCGACGTCTCGACGCGCCACAAGTTCTTCCGGGAGATCGCGTGGATGTCGTCGTCCGGGCTCTCGAACGGCAACGCGTCACCCGCCGGCCGGGCGTACGCCCCGGGCAGCGCCGTGTCCCGTGAGGCGATGGCCGCGTTCCTGTACCGTCTCGAACGGCCGGAGGGGTATCGCCCGCCTGCGGTGTCCCCCTTCGCGGACGTGCCCACCTCGCACAAGTTCTACCGTGAGATCGCCTGGATGCACGATTCCGGGCTCTCGACGGGCATCCGGCAGCCCAGCGGGCTGCCGCGCTACGGCCCGAAGGACGCCGTGTCCCGCGAGGCGATGGCGGCGTTCCTGTACCGGCTGGAGGTCTCGGGCTAGTCGCGGTGGCGGATGCGCCGAGACGGGGGCGGATGCGCCGGGGTCGTTCTCGCCTTAAGCTGTACGGCATTGCACATGGCGGGGAGGACTCCGCGAGGAGGCGGAGCAGCGCAGACGCGAACGGCTCCGCTCCCTCCGGGAGGCAGCGAGGGTGGAGAGCATGGCAGCACGGACCGGCAGACTGACGACGGCCATTCTGACCTTGGGGATCATCGGGGCGCTCCTGGTGCCTGCGACGGTCGCCCACGCACAGGAGGATCCGCGCGTGAGCCAGGAGGCGAATGCCGACGCCGACGCGGGAGCCGGGGGAGCGGAGACCGGGGCGGACGGCGCGGGAGAGGAACCCGCCGAGACGCCCGCCCCTGCCCCCTCGCCGGAGCCGCAGCCCGAGGATCCGAGCCCGGCACCGTCCCCCGAGTCCCCGGCTCCCGCGGATCCCGAGGGGGATGCCGGCGACGAGCCGGAGCGCACGCCCTTCGACGACGTCCGCGCCCTGGGCGCGGAGGTCGACCGTCCCGGTGACGACGAGGCGCCGCTGAAGCCGCTCGAAGGGGTCGCGCTCTCGGAGCTCGCGGCGCAGTCGCTGGCCGGGGGCTTCCAGGCGGGCAACATCATCTCCGACGCGAACTTCTACAACGGCTCGGCGATGACGAGCGCGCAGGTGCAGAGCTTCCTGAACCAGCAGGTGCCGCGGTGCACCATCGGCGATCCGGGACGTATCGCGGGCGGACCGGCGATCGTGAACGGCCGGAATGTCGGAACCGTCGACAGCAACTGCCTCAAGGACAAGCGCTTCAGCAGCCCGAACCGGACCGCCGACCAGTACTGCGGCGCCTACTCGGGAGGGTCCGGCGACAGCGCGGCCACGGTGATCGTGAAGGTGTCCCGGGCCTGCGGCATCAGTCCGCGCGTGCTGCTCGTGATGCTGCAGAAGGAGCAGAGCCTCGTCACGGACACCTGGCCCACGACCCGCCAGTTCGACTTCGCGATGGGTGCCTACTGCCCCGACACCGGCCCCGGCGGCTCCGCGAACTGCGACGCCCAGCGCAAGGGCTTCGCGAACCAGGTGTACTACGCCGCCTGGCTCATGAAGTACTACCAGGCGCACAACGGATTGAACTACAACCCGGGCCGGAACAACACCATCCAGTGGCACCCCAACACGGCTTGCGGCACCTCGCAGGTCTACATCTCCAACATGGCCACCGCGAGTCTCTACACCTACACCCCGTACCGGCCCAACCAGGCCGCTCTGAACGCGGGGTTCGGCACCGGCGACGGCTGCTCCAGCTACGGGAACCGCAACTTCTTCCTGTACTACCAGATGTGGTTCGGCTCCCCGACCACGACCTTCCCCGATGTGCCGGAGTCCCATAAGTTCTACAAGGAAATCGAGTGGATGTACCAGAAGGGGTATACGACGGGGTGGAAGTCCTCGGACGGACGCGTGCTCTACCGGCCTGGATCGAATGTGACGCGCGAGGCGATGGCAGCCTTCCTGTACCGGCTCAAAGGCGCAAACGCCCCCGCGCCGAGCAGCTCGCCCTTCGCCGATGTGAAGCCGGGTGACCCGTTCTACAAGGAGATCGCCTGGATGCACCAGCAAGGGCTCGCGACCGGCTACGCCCAGGGGGACGGGAAGAAGCCTCGGTATGCGCCGAAGGAGCCGGTGTCGCGTGAGGCGATGGCTGCTTTCATCTTCCGCTTCAAACAGCCGAGCTTCGCCGCGCCGAGCAGTTCGCCCTTCTCAGATGTGCGCAAGAGCGATAAGTTCTACCGGGAGATCGCATGGATGCATGCTGCGGGGCTGTCCACTGGCTTTGATCAGGGAGCGGGAAACAAGCCCAGATATGCCCCACGTGAATCCATGTCGCGTGAGGCGATGGCGGCTTTCATCTATCGCCTCGCGAAGTAGCGGGGGAATGCCGGGAAGCTGCGCCGCGCTTGCCTTACTCCGGTCTCGGAGTCTGCAGGGGCGTTGCCGCTGACCGGCTCAGCCGCTCTTCGACCAGGATGCGCAGCTCGGCCACCCGCCGGCTGTCGGCACGAATCTCGGAGAGCTCGGCTTCGAGCTCGTCGAGCCGGCTCTTGAGCGTTTCGTTGCCCTGCAGCAGTTCTTCGAGCTGACCGGCTCGGAGGCGTCGCTTGAGACGCCTGGAGCGCAGGCTCAGTCGCGCGTCGTGCAGCAGTGTTCTCAACCTATGCAAGCGTGCTGCTCCTTTCATCGTCGGTTCGCGAGTCGTCGAGCACCAGTGCAGAGACGTGGACTGGCCGGCGCACCCCGTCCCGATCGACGTGGTGCGCCATCTGCAGCGTCGTCGCAGAGAGGCCGAGGGGACTCAGCTCGCGTAGCAGTGTGGTTTCGTCGAGGTGCCACGTCCGCGGGTCTTCGAACCGGTAATCGCCGAGTTCTGCGTAGTCGCTGACGAGCACCTGGGCGCCGCCGCGGAGTGCGAGGCGCAGCAGTTCATATGCGGTGCGACGCGTCGGCCCGTCGAGGGTGGCAAGCACGTGGTTCGCGGAGACGACACACCCGGATGCCCCGCCGACCACGTCGAAGGCCGAGAGGAGATAGCTTGCGGTATCCGTGTAGTTCGCGAGGTTGATGTGTTCGACGCCGGCGTTCACCGGTGCGGCACTGTTGTGCGGCTTGACGGCGTAGTCGGAAGCGAAGCACGCGAGTCCGGCATCCCGGTAGAAGACGGCGTCTGCGCCCAATCCGGCGCCGAGGTCGATCACCGCGCGCGTGCCTTCGGCGGCAACGATGACGTGATCCCTGATCAGAGTCGTCTCCTGACCGGAACCGGTACCCTGCAGAGTGCTCTCCCAGAACTCCCGCCGCATGTCGAACGAAGAGAACCACCCGTCGAACCGTCGCCGGGTCGGCAGCGGCGTGTCGAAACGAAAAGCCGGGTCGGGAGTGCGCCATCCGGGGCCGTAGCACGCCACCAGCCAGGCGTCGGGGTTTCGCGGGGCGGGAACGTCCACGCCGTGGAGCGTCAAGCGGGACACCGGCACGATCTTCTTGTCGAGCCCGCGGGCGCGGACGTGGATGGGTTCGTGGAAGTAGCCGTTCTTGTAGAAGGCGGTGAAGATATCGACGTAGTACTCCTCCCCGGAAGGGTCTCCGAAGAAGACTTGCAGATGCGACCAGCTGTGACGGAGCAGCGTGTAACCGCGCGCACGCAGGCGCTGTTCGATCGCATGAGCCTCCGTCACGAGATCGGAGGGGTGCTCGTGGGCGCTCAGATAAGCGACATCGGCGTCGTCGTCGTGAGTGAGAAGCCGTCCGTCGCGGCGCGCCCCCAGGAGGGTGCCCCCGACCACGAAAGCAGGAAGGCCCATGCTCTCGAGCTCACGGATGAGCTCCGCCGCTGAACGCACCACCTGCTCGCGGATTCCCGGGTCGCGAAATCCTGTGAACGAGGGACGCAGCACACCCCACTTGCTGACCACGAGAGGGCGACCTTCGCGGTCGGTGAAATCCGGCCGTGAGTCGCTGGACCCCCTGTCCCAGACCACGCGTCCTTTCCACAACCGATCGCCATTCTCAGACTCGATCTGGCACTCGGAACTCCCGGTCAGCCGCTCGCGGACTCCGTAGGGCCAGGTAACCGTTCTCGTGCCGTCCCGCCCCTCCAGTGCGAGGGTCCACAACCGGTGATCGTCAACCACCACCTGGACAGTACGGCCCGCATGGCGCCGGTCGAAGTGCACGCCGTCGCGTGTAACGCGCACGCCCACGGGCTCCCTCCTCTCGAGCGGTCCCAGCCTCTTCTGTCAAGTCAACTCTAGATGAACGATGCGACGTTCCCGTTCCGAAAGAGAGGCAACGCCGCCGGGCTGGCCTCCAGAGCACCATAGACTGTCGGGGTGACGAGCATCCCCCTTGCCGCCGTCGCCGCGCGCCCTCGCTTCCTGATCCTCGATCTGTTCCGGCTGATGGCCGCGGTCGCGGTGCTCTTCTATCACTACACGGCGCGGATAGCGCCGACCTGGGGCGAGCCTCCCTCGGAGATTTTCCAGTTCCTCTCTGGCTTCACCGTCTACGGGATGCTCGGCGTCCACCTGTTCTTCATCATCAGCGGCTTCGTCATTTTCCTCTCCGCCGAGGGGCGTACCGTGTGACAGTTCGTCGCCGCGCGCGTCTCTCGCCTCTATCCCGCCTACTGGGTTGCCGTCATCCTCACCGCCGGACTTATCGCTCTGTCACCGCAGCTCGGGCGCGAGCTCACTCTTCCGCAGGTGCTCGTGAATCTGACGATGGTGCAGACGGCCTTCGGCGTCGCCCACGTGGACGGTGCTTACTGGACGCTGTGGATCGAGCTTCTGTTCTACATCCTGATCGCCATGCTGATGAGCATCGGCCTCACGGAACGACGGGTCTATGCGTTTGTCGTGCTGTGGCCGATCGTCGGGGCACTCGCACAGCACACCGGCTTCCCGTTCCTCGCCGACGTGCTCGCGAGTGATTACGCTCCGTTTCTTCGCCGGCGGAATGGTGCTGTACCTCATTCACTCGCGGGGCCACAGTCTCCTGCGATGGCTTCTGGTGCTGTTCAACGTCTTCCTCGCGGTAGAGCGCGCCGTCTCGAACGAGGTGCTGGGCTCGATTCGTGAGAGCACCGGAATCGAGACCTCAGCGCTGGTCGGAACGGTGCTGATCGTCCTGCTCTTCGCCCTCGTGGCGCTGGTGACCGTCACACCGCTCAAGCACGCGGGGTGGGCTTGGTTGACGTATGCCGGTTCGCTGACCTTCCCGCTCTATCTCATGCACGAGTACTGGGGCTGGTGGGCCATCGGCCTCGTCGATCCCGTCGCCGGGAAGTGGCTCGCGCTGCTCGCAGCTTTTGGGATCAGTTTCGCCTGTGCTGTGGCGATCGAACGATGGGTGGAGCGGCCTCTCCGACCGCGGATTCGGAGATCTCTGCAGTGGTCGCTCGACGACCGCGGACTTCGGAGTGGCCGTCCTTCTGGCGTGGCCTCGCAGTGATGGTGGTCTAGAATCTGTGAGGAACTCGGCGGCGGGCAGGCAATTCCGTGTGCCCGCGCGCGAATCGAAGATGCAAGGACAGGTGCAGATGACCTCGGATAAGACGATCATGGTCCTGCTGGCGGGCGGCGTCGGCGCCCGAGTCGGGATGGGAATCCCGAAGCAGCTGCTGAAGATCGCCGGGAAGCCGATCATCGAGCACACCCTTGAGGCGTGTGAGGCCAGCCCGCTGATCGACGAGATCCTCATCATGATGAATCCCGGAACGATCGCCGAGCTCGACTACCTCAAGGACAGGCCCGGTTCGAAGCTGAGTCGTATCCTTCCCGGCGGCGCGACCCGCAATGAGACCACGCGTCTCGCGCTCGCGGAGATCGAGGGCAATCCGAAGGTGCTCTTCCACGACGCGGTGCGGCCCTTCGTCGACGCCCGGATCATCGCAGACTGCGTCGACGCGCTCGACGAGTACGATGCCGTCGACACCGCGACCCCCTCCGCCGACACGATCATCCAGGTCGACGACTCCGACTGCATCACGGGGATCCCGCGTCGTTCGTTGCTGCGCCGCGGACAGACGCCGCAGGGCTTCCGCGCAGAGGTGCTTCGCAGGGCCTACGAGATCGCGTCCGGCGATCCCGATTTCTCGGCCACGGACGATTGTGGCGTCGTGTTCAGCTACCTTCCGGAGGTGCCGATCAAGGTGGTCGCCGGTAGCGGCGCGAACATGAAGGTAACCGAGCAGATCGATCTGCACATCGCCGACAAGATCTTCCAGTTGCAGTCCGCCTCCGCGGATCAGCTCGACCACGAGCTGGGTGCGCTCGAGGGCAGCGTAGTCATCGTCTTCGGCGCAAGCTACGGGATCGGCGAGAGCATTGTGACGCTGGCCCGGGCGGCTGGTGCCCGGGTTCACGCTTTCAGCCGCTCTGAGACGGGAACCGACGTGACCGATCAAGTGGCCGTTCAGGCAGCGCTGGAGCGCGTGCTCCGGCGTGAGAAGCGCATCGACCACGTCATCGTCACGGCGGGCGTGCTCCGCATCTCCGACCTGGTCGAAGCGCCGGACGAGGACATCAGGAAGACGGTCGACACCAATCTGATCGCCCCCGCGCTCATCGCCCAGATGAGTTTCGATGCGCTCTCTCAGAGCAAGGGTTCGCTGACCTTCTTCACCTCGAGTTCCTACACCCGGGGACGCGCCGGCTACAGCATGTACTCTGCGACGAAGGCGGGTGTGGTCAACCTGACCCAGGCGCTGGCGGAAGAGTGGGCGTCGGCGGGCGTGCGGGTCAACGCGATCAACCCCCAGCGCACGGCGACCCCGATGCGCACGCAGGCGTTCGGAGAGGAGCCGGAGGGCTCGTTGCTCACCGCGGAGGAGGTCGCCGAGGCCACCCTTCGCACGATCTGCTCTCCTGCAACCGGGCAGACGATCAACGTCCGCCTGTAGCGGCGACCGGGAGGACCTGCTCCGTGCGCTTGAAGACCAAGATCATCGATCGGATCGCCAGCCCCGAGTTGCTGCCCGCCCGCGAAGCCGTTCGCGCCGCCTCCGGCGTCGCGTTCGGCGTCTTCACACGGGCGCGGAGGGGTCTGTCGCGGGGCCTCATCCCCGGGCTCCTCAGCGTTGTCGTACCGGTCTATAACGTGGAACGGCACCTCGCCCAGTGCCTGAACTCGCTGCTGCGGCAGAATTACCGGCGCCTTGAGATCGTCGTCGTCGACGACGGCTCGCCCGACGGCAGCTATGAGGTGGCGCGCGGGATCGCGCGACGGGACCCGCGGGTGCGTATCGTGCGTCAGGCGAACGGGGGTCTGAGTGCCGCGCGCAACACCGGTGTACGGCACGCCAGGGGCGAGTACCTCGCCTTCCTCGACAGCGACGACTTCGTCGACCGTCACCCGTATGCCGAGGCGATCGCCTCGCTGCGCCGCTCGGGTTCCGACTTCGCGGTCCTCCCGTACCGGCGCGAGAAGAACGGCGATTTCCCGCCGGCCGCACCGTGGATCCGCGAGGCGCACCGGCAGGACCGCACGGCGACCACCCTGGCCGAGTTTCCGGACATCATGGTCAACGCGGTCGCGTGGAGCAAGGTGTACCGGCGTGCTTTCTGGGACGAGCACGGCTTCGTCTTCCCGGTCGGCATGCTCTACGAGGACCAGGCCGTATCCATGGCGGCCTTCGCTGCTGCCGGGGCATTCGACGTGATGTCGCACATCGGCATCAATTGGCGGATGCGCAGCGACCAGTCGTCCATCACGCAGCAGGTGACCACGCCCCGCAACATCGAGCACCACCGGATCGCCGTCCGGGACTCGCTCGACCGCCTCCGGGAGTACGGTGCTGATGCCGCTGCCCGGCAACGTGCGCTCCAGATATTCAACAACAACATGGGTGAGTTCCTGCCGAACATCCGGCAGATGACCGGG
Organism: Leucobacter massiliensis; assembly: GCF_002982315.1. GTDB lineage: Bacteria > Actinomycetota > Actinomycetes > Actinomycetales > Microbacteriaceae > Leucobacter > Leucobacter massiliensis. The sequence continues at coordinate 32,656 of NZ_MWZD01000022.1, forward strand.
GAGGCCCGGGAACAGTTGAGACGCTTTCTCGAACTGCTCAGTGGTGAGATGGCCGGGTCGATGTGGGACGAGGTCGAGTCCCGCATGAAGGTGCTGACCGCTCTCTGCGTGCAGCAGGAGTGGGATCTGGCCCTGCGCTTCCTGGCCGAGGGCGGATGGAACCGCGACCACTTCGGTGGCGAGGTTGCGGGCTCGCGCATCCGCGCAGAACTGCCGCTCGCCGGCGAGCTCAGCGCCGTGGTCCCCGAGCACGCGTTCTGGTTCTCATCGGGCGAGACCGCACTCAGCTGCGTCTGGCGGCGGATCCGCCGTAGCGCGCAGGCGTGGGAGATCGACCTGTTCGCTCACGTGAATCACATGCGGATGGACGTCGAAGAATACGAACTTGATGCTGCGCTCGTCGAGCCGGGGGGCACCGAGGTGCCGATCGCCGTCGAGCGCCGTCGGAGCCATCTTGACGCGCTCGGACACACCCGCAGGTACGCCGATATGTCCGTTGCCGCGTTGACGGTGATCGTTCCCGCCGGATTGCTGGCAACCCCGGGTGAGTATCGGCTGCGACTCGGCATCTCCGCGGGCGAACTCCGTCGCAGTGGCATCGCGAAGCTCGACGCGCACAGCGAGTTCGCACTGCCGGAGGACGCGGAGGACGGGGCGTGCAGCGTCGCCTGCGAGGGGATTGTGGACGACGAGGCCCGGATCTCGGTCCGGTCGATCGACGTCCGAGTGGAGGAGGCCTCATTCAGCGGTCGAGCGATCGAGCTGTCGTTCGTGTCGGGCCTCTCGCCCGAACGGGTGCGGCTGGTGCGCGCCGACGACCGCTTCTCGGTCTCGCGCGCCGAGGCCAGGGTGATTCCGGGTTCCGGTCCAAGGGCCTCCGCGAGGCTCGAGCTGCCTCCGCTTCCTGCCGGCGAGCGCGGACCCGTCGAGTACGAGCTGGAGTTCGCGGCAGGCGACGGAGCCCGGCTGCACGCCGCCCTCGACGCTCCGCGAACTGAGGCCCCGGACGGCAGCATCGTCCTCGCCACGCGGCTGCACACGACGCCCGCCGAGCAGCTCGCACTCCGCAGGCAGCTGATCGCCAAGAAGGGCATCGCCGCGCGTCCGCATCCGCGGTCCGGACGTCTGCTCGTAGCGGATGTCGCCGACGCCGTCCTGATCACGGACGTCGAGTTCGCGGAGCGGGAGATACGGATCACCGCGCGCGATGAGGGTGGAGATCCACTCGATCGGCTGCAGGCTCGCGCGGGATCGACGGACTACGACGCGACCGTCACCCGCACCGAAGAAGCCGGCGGTGCCGTGCTGCAGCTGCGCATCTCTCTCATGCAGCCGCGCTGGGGACTCGGGCCCCTGGGCCTCGCCTCGGGCCTCTACCGTCTCAGGGGGTGGCGCCGATCCGGACGCGCGTGCCGCTTCTACCTCTCCGAGGCCGTGGTGCGGAAGCTGGGAGAGATCGTCGCGCTCGAGTCAGGCCGATTCAGCCTGGAACGCTCCCCGCGTAACCTGCTCCGTTTCCGCGTCGCTCCGGCCCTGCGGGACGACGAGATCGGCCTGGGTGACCGTCTCCGCCTGCGCGATCGTGCGGCTGCGCTCGCTCCGGCCGGCCCGCGGCGATCGATTCTGTTCCGAAACCTCTACGGCGAAGCGGCGAACGACTCGGCACTGGCGGTACACCGCGAACTCCAGCGCCGCGGCGCCGACGTCGAGCTCGTCTGGGCGGCCAAGGATGCTTCGGTGCCCGTGCCGGAGGGCGCGCGCGTCGTCATCGAGGAGAGCGAGGAGTTCTACCGAGCCTTCGCGACCGCCGACGTCGTGATGGTCAACGTCCACCAGCCCATCTGGTATCGCAAGTCCGAGGGACAGCTGCTGATCCAGACATTCCACGGCTACCCCTTCAAACTGGCGGGTCGTCGCTGGTGGGAGCGGCGCGGCGTCGGGGCAGAGCACGTCGAGAGCTACTTCCGCCGCGCGGAGGAGTGGGACTATCTCGTTTCACCGGCGCGGTACGCGACGCCGCTCCTCGCGGAGTTCTTCCGCGACGACCGCCAGATCGAGAGCCGGGTGCTCGAAATCGGCTACCCCAGGAACGACGTGCTCCAGAGCGCTGAAGCCGGGGCCTTGCGCGCGGATACCCGGGCGCGGCTCGGGATCCCAGACGGCGCGAAGGCGATCCTGTACGCGCCGACGTTCCGCGACTATCTCTCCGCGGACGACATGACCGCCGAGCTCGTCGACCACCTCGACTTCGATGCCTTCCTGCGCGAGCTGGGGCCCGGGTACGTGCTGCTCCTGCGCGGCCACCCCTTCAACGCCCGCGTGGGAACGAGCGCCTCGTCCGCGATCGTCAACGTCACGGACTATCCGGACATCAATCACCTGATCCTGGCGTCGGACATGGCGATCCTCGACTACTCCTCGCTTCGATTCGACTATGCGCTGACCGCCAAGCCCATGTTCTTCCTGGTGCCCGACATGGAACGGTACTTCGAGGCACGCGAGAGCTTCATCCCGTATGCCGAGACGTCTCCGGGTCCGAAACTGCGCTCGCAGGCCGAGCTGATCGGCGGCATCCGCCGGGCGGAATCGATCCGCGCTGAGCACGAACCCGAGCGTCGCGAGTTCATCGCGCGCTATATGGAACTCGACGACGGGCACGCAGCCGCGCGTCTCGTCGACGTCATCCTCGATGAACTGAAGGAAAGGGGGCAGGCGTGAGCCGTGCGCTCGAGAAGACGTCCGCGAATCCTGCGCTCACCGCGCGCATGAAGACCGAGCTGCGACGGGCGGTGCGGCGGGTCCGTCACGCGGCGGCGCGCCCGTATCGGGCGGGCATGCTGAGCATCGTCGTGCCCGTCTACAACGTCGAGGCCTACCTTGAGCAGTGCCTGCGCTCACTCATGCACCAGCGCTATCACAATGTGCAGATCATCGTGGTCGACGACGGATCGCCTGATGGGAGTCTGGCGATCGCGCGCCGCCTGGCGCGCGAGGACGCGCGCATCGAGATCGTCCGGCAGCCGAACGGGGGCCTGAGCGCCGCACGGAACACCGGGGTGCGGCACGCGAGGGGCGAGTTCCTGACCTTCATCGACAGCGACGACTTCATCGAGCCCGACGCCTATGCCCGGGCCGTGGCGTCGCTGCAGAGCAGCGGGTCGGATTTCGCCGTGATGTCCTACCGGCGCGAGAAGAACGGCAGGTTCTTCCCGGCGGGGAGGTGGATCCGGGATGCGCACCGGCGCGAGCTGATCGGCACGACGCTGGAGGAGCATCCGGAGATCATGGTGAACACCATAGCCACGAGCAAGGTCTACCGCCGGCAGTTCTGGGACGCGCAGCGATTCTCCTTTCCCGAGGGTTACCTCTATGAGGACCAGATCATGACGATGGAGGCCTACGCGGCGGCGCGCGCGATTGATTTCCTGGAGACTGTGGGCCTGAACTGGCGCGTGCGGACCGACAACTCCTCCATCACGCAGAACGCGGTGTCGGCCAGGAACCTTCGAGACTTCGAGTTCGCGATCAAGCGTGCGGTCGGCGTGCTCGAAGAGCGTGGCGCGCATGTCGCGCGAGACCGCCGGGTCCTGCAGATTCTCAGCAACAACTACGGTGATCTCCTCCCGTATCTGCGGGCGATTGACAGCGAGGGCTGGCCCCACTTCATCGAGCTGACGCGCTTCCTATGGGATCGTCTCACCGACGACACCAGGGCCGAACTCGAGGCACGTCGGAAGATCCTGCTCGCGCTGTGCCTCGCCGGGGAGAAGGAGCTCGCACTCGAGTTCCTGGCAGCAGGCGGCTGGAACCGGGACCACTTCGGAGGGCTGCCGCTCGGGGATCGCATCGTCGGCGAGTTCCCGCTTTCCGATCGGCTGCGCGAGGTGCTCCCCGCCGACGTCTTCGAGTTCGGTCTGCCCGAAACGGGGCTGCACGCGACGCTTCGCCGTGTCGGTGCGGGCGACGCCGGTGTGATCCGGCTGGACTTCTTTGCGCATATCAACCACCTGCGGATGGACGAGGCGGAGTTCACCACGCGTGCGTGGCTGCTCGGGGAGGACGGACTCCGGACCGAGCTCGCGACGAGCCGCCGCCGCGACGACGCTGATGCGGTGGGGCATACGCGCCGCTACGCCGATATGTCCTTCGGCGCGGCGAGCGCCGAGATTCCGTATGCGCTGCTCGGCCGCGATGCGGTCTTCACCATCGAGGTGGAGATCGAATCGGGCGAACTGACGCGCCGGGGAGAGCTGACGGCGGATGCGCAGTCGGTACTCGCGCTGCCGCTCGACATCGGGGACGGAGAGCGTTTTGCGGCATTCGCGGCGGAGGCTGACCACGCCCCCGTCCGGCTGCACGCCTTCGCCCCGCAGCCGCGGGTCGAAGCGGCCCGGGTCGAGCAGGGGCGATTCGTGCTCACGCTCTCCCACCCCTCGGATCTCGACGAGGTGACGATCGGCGAGGGAGCAGGATCGGCCGCGGCCTCGCTGACCCGCGCGGAGCCGGGCCGGTACGAGGCGTCCTTCGCGCTGGAGTCAGTGCGGGAGGCGAGTCGGCGACACGGCGAGGCGCGCCTGCGCGCGCGGTCCGGGCAGATCGAGTCGTACCCGCTGCTCGACCGGCCGATCCTCGCCGGAGAGCTGTATGCGACGCCGCTCTTCCCTCGGCGTGGCGACGCGCCGGGGATCTGCGCCGTCGTCGACCTGTCCGGTGCGGTCCTCGTCGAGGAGCTGGAGATCGCCAACGACCGGGCGGTCGTCACCGGCCGGGCCTTCGGGCCGCTGTCCTCGGAGCTGGTGGCGGATGGCCCAGGCGGCGCCGTTCCCGCGGAGACCCGCCGAGACGGTGATGGGATCGTCATCACCGTGCCTCTCGTGCAGGGCCGGTGGGGGCTGCCGCCTGCGGGGATCAAACCGGGCCGCTATACCTTCCGCGCCGAAGAGCCCTCTGAATCGACGCGCCTCTACCTCGGTCACGGGGTGGTCTCCCGTTTCCCGCTGCGGCGGACGGGCGGGCGATTCCAGCTCACCGCGATGCGCAACGGACGCGGGGATTTCGTGATGAGCGTCGCCCCGCCGATCCCCGCTGATCAGCAGGGCTACGGCAATCGCTGGCGCTGGCGTGACTGGTCGCACCGGCTCTCCCCGGACGGGCGGCGCCGGGCCGTGCTGTTCCGCAACCTCTACGGCGAGCACGCAAACGACTCCGCGCTCGCGGTCCACGAGGAGCTTCGCCGCCGCGGCAGCGAGCTGGAACTCCTCTGGGCGGTCAAGGACGCCTCGATCCGGCTTCCCGAGGGAGCCGTCCCCGTCCTCGAGGAGACGAAAGCGTACGCGGAGGCGTTCGCCACCGCGGACTACGTGATGGTCAATGTCCACCAGCCCGACTGGTACAGCAAACGGCCGGGGCAGGTGCTCGTCGAGACCTTCCACGGCTACCCGTTCAAGCTTGCGGGACGGCCGTGGTGGAAGAAACTGGGCTTCGGGCCCGAGCGGATCGAGTCCTTCATGCGGAGAGCCGAGGAGTGGGACTACCTCGTCTCTCCCGCTCCCTACGCAACCGGGTTCTTGCGAGAGTTCTGGCGCCCCGACACGCCCTTGCCCGGCGAGATCCTCGAGATCGGATACCCGAGGAACGACGCGCTGCTGAACACGGACAGCGTCGCCCTGCGGGAGGACACCCGCAGCCGGCTCGGTATCGCACCGGGAACGCGCGCGGTGCTCTACGCGCCGACGTTCCGCGACTATCTCTCGGCCGACGACACGACGGCGAAGCTCGTGGAGCTGTTCGACGCCGAGCAGCTGTCGGCAGCGCTCGGACCCGGATACGCGGTGCTGCTGCGCGGCCACCCCTTCAATGCTCGCGCGGGCGGCCGCCGGGGACCCGGCGGGGTGATCGACGTGACCGACTACCCCGACATCAATCACCTGATCCTCGCGTCCGATATCGGCGTGCTGGATTACTCATCGCTGCGCTTCGACTACGCTCTGACCGGTAAGCCCACGCTCTTCTTCGTGCCTGACGAAGAGCGCTACTTCGCGGGCAGGGAAGGCTTCCTGCCGTACGGCGAGACGGTGTTCGGGCCGCGGATCGAGTCGGCGAGCGAGCTGCTCGATGCGATCCGGGATGCGGATGCCCTGCGGGCGAAATTCGAGCCGCAGCGACAGGAATTCGTCGCCCGCTTTCTGCCCCTCGAGGACGGTAAGGCCACGCAGCGCCTCGTCGACGCGGTGTTCGCGCCGCGCGGGGACGCGTGACCGGCATGCGGGGCCGGTGCGCGGGGAGCGGCCGTCACGGCTTGCAGCGAGAGACACGGAGGCCGTTGTGAAGATCGTAGTGCTCGGAGACGTCAGCGGAGCCGGACAGTACCACCTCGGCGACGAAGCCATGACCGAGGTGGCCATCGAGCAACTTCGTCGTCGCGGCGCGGAAGTCACCTTGATCGCCGGGGAGGTTGACATCTCGGGACCTTTCTACGACGTCACTGCCGTCCCGCGATTCGGCTTCTGGCGTCCTGAGAGCAGGCGCGGGAAGCAGGACCTTCTCGATCGCATTCTCGCCGAGGTCCGGAACGGATCGCCGTCGACCGCGGAGCTGGCTGCTACGGTTGGGGCGGTGCGCGAAGCGCGGGCCGTGGTGATCGCGGGCGGCGGCAATCTGAACTCGCGAAATACGCCGAATCACATCTTCGACCGGCTCGCGCTGAAGCGAATCGCTGAGCATTTTGAAGTTCCGCTCTACGTGAGCAGCCAGACCGTCGGGCCGGAACTGGCATGGGCAGACCGCGTGATGATCGCCGAAATCATGAGCTACGCCCGTGTGGTCGGTGCGCGGGAGTCCTACACCGCCGAGCTCATCGCGGAGATCACCGGAGGCCGTGCGCGCGTGGTGAGAACCCTCGACGATGCGGTGCTGCTCGAGCCCTCCGAGGACGCGATGGAGCTCTCGGCGCGCCTCGGGCTCCCGGATCGCTACGCGGTCGGCAGCTTCACCTATCACGCCTGGTCGACGGGGCTGCCGCGCTATCAGCTGTACCGCGAGATCGCGCGGGCGCTCGATGAGGTCTGCGAGCGGCGGGACCTTGACATCGTGCTGCTGCCGCACATGGGCGTGCTCGGCGAGAGTGAGCAGCGTGGCGATCGCAACGACGTCTACTGCCACGACGCCATCGTCGCCGCCTCACGGAGCGGCCGCATCCGCTCCCTGCCGATGATTTCGGCGCGAGAAGTGCTGGCGGTGACTGCGGACGCGGAGTTCTCGATCTCAACCCGCTACCACCCGCTCGTTTTCGGCGCGGCGCTGGGCGTTCCCGCCATCGGTCTCGTGACCAGCTTCTACTCCTCCGTGCGCATGCGCGGCGCGCTCGACAACTTCGGGCTTTCGGCCTTCGCGATTCCGTTCGAGTCGTGGCGTTCGGTCTTCGCAGCCCGCGTGCTCGACGCGCTGAGCCGTGACGCGCCGGTGCTCCGGCGACACGCGACTCGCGTCTCGGAGTTCGTGCGCGAGTATCAGTCGTCGTGGTGGGACGGTGTCGTGGCGGACATCTCGGGCCACGGCGAGCTCATGACCAGCGACGCCGTGTTCAGCGGGGGCTACTCCTGGGCCGCGAGCGAAGCGGACGCCGATCTCCTGCTCACGCACAGGCTTGCGCACGACGCCACGAACATCGATCGGCTGAACGTCGATTTCTCCGTGGAGCAACTTCGTGAGCAGCTTGTGGAATCCGAGAAGCGGATTGACGAGCTCGAGCGAGAACTGCACGCATTGCGGGATGAGACGCAGCGCGAGGCGGCTCAGCTGCGCCACCGCACCCGGCCACCGGGAGCTGCGCTGCGCGACCGCATCAACGCATGGCGTCGGTCCAGGCTCGGATCCGGCAAGTAGCACACCGTCGGCTCCGGAGGAGTGCCACCCGGGACGGACTCGCTTGCGCAGCCCACAGACTCCGAAAGGTACACTGGCAAATTGTGATTCAGGCATCTGTGCGGAACGACCCGGAGTTCGATACTCCGGGCGCGACGAGGGGTCTCCTCGACGTCGTGAGACACCGCTATCTGCTCTCCCTGCTGCTGAAGAAGGGCATCAGGACCCGCTATTACGGCTCGACGCTCGGGTGGATCTGGTCCTACGTCCGGCCCGCCGCCCAGTTCCTCATGTACTACCTCGTGATCGGGGTGATCATGGGGGCCAACCGCGGAATCGACTATTTCCCGATCTATCTGTTCTCGGGGATCGTCGCGGTGAATCTCTTCAGTGAAGCGCTGCGCAATACCACCTCGGCCATTACCGACAATGGCTCGCTGATCAAGAAGATCTATCTTCCGCGCGAGCTGTTCCCGGTCGCCGCGTTGGGTGTCGCGCTCGTACACTTCCTGCCGCAGGCCGTCCTGCTGCTTCTCGTCGCATTGCTGAACGGGTGGACCATCGGTTGGCTGGCACTCGCAGGCTTCGCGGGGGGCGTGCTGCTGATCCTCGGTTTCGCGCTCGGGCTGGGCCTCTTCTTCGGGGCGATCAACGTCGCATACCGAGACGCGAAGAACGTGGTCGACCTCATCCTCATGTTCGCCACCTGGGCTTCGCCCGTGCTCTACTCGTGGCAGATGGTTCACGACCGGGCGCCGTCCTGGCTGTATCACCTCTATATGGCGAACCCGATGACGACAGCGGTGGAGCTCTTCCACGACGCGTTCTGGCTGCCTCTGGCCCCCGATACGCCGCGGCCTCCCGATCTGCTCATGAACGTGGGGATCGGCGCAGGGCTCGTCCTGGTCACTCTCCTCATCGGTCAGCTCGTGTTCCGCCGCCGGGAGGTGACTTTTGCCCAGTATCTCTGAGCCACGGCCGGATGAAACGGCCAAGCCCGCCATCGTGCTCCATGATGTGCGCAAGACGTTCAAGATCAAGCACACCCAGTCGTTCAAGGAGACTTTCATCGCTGCGCTCAAGCGCAAGTCGCTCTCGACCGACTTCAACGCGGTCGACGGCGTGAGCCTTGAGGTGCCTCAGGGACAGTCGGTCGCGCTGATGGGCCGGAACGGCTCCGGCAAGTCCACGACACTGAAGATGCTGTCGGGTGTGCTGCGCCCCGATGCCGGTTGGATCCGCACCCGGGGGAGAATCGCCGGGCTCCTGGAGGTCGGGGCGGGTTTCCATCCTGATCTCACCGGGCGCGAGAATGTGTACCTCAACGCGGCGATCCTGGGCATGTCGAGGGAGGAGGTCGACGAGCGCTTCGATGACATCCTCGCCTTCTCAGAGATCGGTGAGTTCATCGACACCGAGGTCAAGCGCTACTCCTCGGGCATGTACTCCCGCCTGGGCTTCTCCGTCGCGGTGCACACTGAGCTCGACGTGCTTCTCGTCGACGAGATCCTGTCGGTCGGTGACGCGCAATTCCGTGAGAAGTGCAATTTGCGCATGCTGGAGCTGCGGGAGCAGGGCAAGACGATCTTCGTGGTGAGCCATGCGGCGGGACAGGTGAAGCAGCTCTGCGAGCGCGGTGTCGTGCTGCAGAACGGCAGGATCGCCTTCGACGGGCCCATCGATGAGGCGATCGAGTTCATGAAGCCGAACTACGGCGCTCCCGCAGGGGGCTGGCCGATCGTCGACGCCATCCGGAAGGTGTACGACCGGAGCCCCAGCCGCTACGGCAGGGCGGTGCAGGAGCGGGTGAGGATCGAAGAGAACGGCGGAGGCTACCAGCAGGAGTTCGAGAGCGGTCTCATCACCTTCTCGGAGGCGCTGGGCGAGGGTTTCGGCGTCGCCAAGGGCTCCTTCACCACTGAGTACCTCGCCAGGGGAGGGGCAGCCGGGCCGTGGGGTTTCATCGCCGGGGAGGTCACCGGCACCGTGAAGGGCGGGGACCGGGCGCTGCGGTTCCAGCACGGCACCGCAGGCTACGATCCTGTCGTCGGGGTCCACTTCACCGAGCGGTCCGCCTGAGAGAACAGGCGGGCCCGGGCCGCGCTGCCAGCGCGCCCGGGCCTGTGCCGAAGGGGCCTAGAGCAGGATCTCCGCACGCAACATGACGTGATCCGAAGGCGCGGCTCCCTGCACCGTACCGCTGTTGTCGATGTTCAGCATGGTCTCCCACACCGGAACCCGAGACACGCCTTTGACGAGGATGTAGTCGAGATTGTTGCCGACGTTCGTCACCTGTCGGAACGAGTCGTTCCAGCATTTCGCGATGTTCGACGAGCCGCTCGAGGCGAGGGCGTACTGCTTCGCGAAGCCGTTGAAGCTGTTGCAGTTCGCCCGGCCGACGTAGGCGGTACGCAGGCCCGTGTCCTGGCGTGTGTACGACGCCGGGCGTGTGCCCATCACGTTCTTGTACCCGTTGTTCGTGAAAGACCCGACGATCCGCGTGTAGTCGTTGCCGCCGCTCGTCCAGTGGTTGGTGTTGAAGTCGCCCGTGAGGACCACCGGCAGCTTCGCGGTGTTCAGCTCGTCGATCAGTGTGCGGGCCGCCTTCGCGTGGGCCTCCCGCTTGGCCGTGTCGCTCGGGTGCAGGTGGAGCGTCGCGAAGAAGAATCGCTTGCCCGTGGCCTTCTGCTCGAACACCGCGTAGGCCAGGTAGCGCTCCATCTCCTTGTCGAACGCCCAGCCGCTCGGGTTCTCCCCGCCGAGGATCCGGCTGCCCTGCGACACCATGGTCACGGTGTCGGGGTTGTAGGCGATGCGGACGTCGAGCGAGGCGCCGTTGTTCACGTACTGGCAGCGCTTCGTGCCGCCGGAGGAGGGGTCGGCTGGGTTCCAGGCGTTCGCGCAGTTCCAGGGGTACTCGTTCGTCAGCTTGTAGCTCGTGCCGCCCGCGCTCTTGAAGCCGCGCACCACGTCGCCGTAGAAGCGGGTGTTGACACCGACCGGGTGCCCGGTTCCCGGGTCGCCGCTCGCGGTGACGGGGTTGAAGCTCGCCTCCTGCAGTGCGATCACGTCGGGGTGCCGCGAGTTCACGCGTTCCCACACCGCCTGACGGCGCTCCTTCCACAGGACCCACGGGCTGGTCGCCGGCTTCGAAGCGGCGACGTTGAAGGTGGCGACGCTCACCGGCGCCAGGGCCGTCGTGTGCGCGGTGAGTTTCGCCGCCGTCCCGATCGCCTTCCCCGAACCGTTAAGCGCCGTCAGCGTGACGAAGTAGTCGAGATCGGGGCGGAGCCCCGAGACGAGCTGGGCCGTGCCGGTGGTCTCGACGGTGCTTGCAAGCTCCCCGCCACGAGCACGCGACCAGGCGAGGCGATACTTCGCAGCGCCGCTCACCGCGGGCCAGGCGAGGGTGAGCGAGGAGGTCGTGCGAGAACTGACGCTGAGCGCGCCCGGGCTGGGAGCCGTCGCGGCGGAGGCCTTGCCGCCGTAGTACTTCCGTTCGAAGCGGGAGAGGAACGCGGCCATCGCCTGCCGCTCGACGGAGGCGTTCGGCTTGAAGGTGCCGTCCTTGTAGCCGGTGGTGACGCCCGTGCTGGCGAGCCACTCGACTTCGCGGTAGAACTGGTGGCTGCGCGGCACATCCGTGAAACTGGGGGTCGCCGGCGCGGTGAACGCGGGCTTGCCCGCCGCGCGGTAGAGGAACGCGGCCATGGCCTGCCGCTCGACGGCGCCGCCCGGGCTGAAGCGCCCGTCCGCATAGCCGGTCGTGATGCCGTTGGCACTCAACCAGATGATCTCCGAGAAGAACTTGTGTCCGGTGCCCACGTCCGTGAACGGCGAGAAGGTCTGCGGCGGAAGCGGGACGCCGGTGTCGAAGCGCTCGAGAAACGCGGCCATGGCCTCCCGCGTGACCGCGCTCTTCGGGCGGAACGTTCCGTCCGCGTAGCCGGTGGTGACCCGCGTTCCCGCGAGCCAGGCGATCTCAGCCGCGAACTGGTGGTTCGCGGGCACATCGGCGAAGGGCCCGGCGCCGCTCGCGGCGGCCTGCAGGGATTGCGCGGCGGTGTCCTCGCCGAGGGGCTCGGCGCCTTCGGGGGCTTCAGAGTCGGATTCCTCGGGCGCTTCGGGTGCGGATTCCCCGGGCTCCGCGGGCACGGACTCCTCGGGAAGGGGAGCCTCGGGATCGCTGCTCGGCGCGGGCGCGCCGGGGTCCGCCCCGTCAGGCTCTGAGCCCTCCGCCGAAGGCTGCTCGCCGTCTCCTCCGGGATCGTCCGCGCCGGGGCTCTCGGGAGCGTCGGCCGGCGGCTCGCCGGGCTCGCTGAGCGGCCAGTGCTCGGGCTCCTCGACTGCTGAGGCGGGGAGGGCCCCGCCGAGCAGCAGCGCGGCAACGATCGGTACGAGCGCCAGGGCGCGCAGCGGACGGCGCGCCGAACGGTTGTCGGGGGGAAGGACGCTGGGCACAGGATCTCCTCATCGAGGCTGCATGGATTGCGACGCGCATTCGCGTCGGGGTGGAGGCTATGCTATCGCTATCCTCCGCTACAGGCGATCCTTCCCGCCGTCCTGGCGCGAGGGTCGACTCGTCCCGCTCTGGGCCGGACCGGCGTCCAGCGCCGGGCCCGCGCCCTGCAAACGCTCGTCCTCCGGCCAGAGCGGCCGCTGGAGGGCGATGGTGCGGGCGAGTTCCGTGATCCGGGCGTCCTGCGTGCTGCGCTTGCGGGCGGAGGTGAGCGCGTTGCCGATGAACGCGATGAGCAGCGCGTAGAGCAGCAGGTCGGCGCCCCGGCCCACGCCCACGCTGACGGCGAGGTCGTTGACGATCGCCGGGAAGAGCACGGCGACGATCGCGGCGACGAGGAAGACGAGCAGCGCGATGGTGCGGATCGCCTGGGCGCGGGCCGAGCCGCCCGAACGCATCAGCGCCGCCGCGAAGAGGACGAAGGCGATCACGAGGATCGACTTGATGATGATCTGGTCCATCCCGCCTCCTACTTCACGAACAGTTCGCTGAGGATGTTCACCGAGTTCCACAGCGACTGGCCCTTCGCGCGGGAGTAGTCGGTGTAGATGATGTGCACCGGCTCCTCCGCGTATCGCAGTCGCTGCTTGCCGATCTGGGCGACGATCTCGCTCGCGTGCGCCATGCGGTTCTGGCGGATCCGGATCCGGCTCGCGGCGTCTCGGTTCAGGGCGCGCAGCCCGTTGTGGGCATCGGTGAGCTTGACGCCGGTGCTCAGGCGCTCGAAGGCGACCGCGAGGCGCAGCACGATTCGCTTCAGAGTGCCCGCCTGGGTGCGGCCGTCGAGGAAGCGCGAGCCGATCACGATGTCGAGGGGCTCTTCGCGGAGGCGCTGCACCATGTGCTCGGCGTCCTCGGTGCGGTGCTGGCCGTCGGAGTCGAAGGTGACGAAGTACTCGGCCCCGGGCTGCGCGAGCGCGAAGTCGAGGCCCGTCTGCAGGGCCGCGCCCTGCCCCAGGTTGATGGGGTGGCGCACCACGACCGCGCCTCCGGCGAGCGCTTCCGCCACGGAGCCGTCGCTGCTGCCGTCGTCGACGCAGACGATGTTCGGAAAGACCTCGCGTGCTGCGGACACGACCTCGCGCACCACCTGCCCCTCGTTGTAGAGCGGCACGACGAGCCAGGTGTCCGCGTTGCGCGGTGCATCAGACATGCGTGAGCCCTTCGGACTGGGAGGGTGGGGTCGGAACGGCGGATCGCCGCACTCCAGTGTAGTTGCCGCCCGCGTCGCCGAGAACCCTGGGCCGTGGCCGCGGCGGGAGGCTAGCGCGAGCCCGCGGGGGGCTCCGGTGTCGCCGCGGACGGCAGGGCCGCGCACTCCCGTTCGAACTGGACGGCGCGGGCCGCCCAGGACCAGGCGTCGATGAAGCCTCGCGGAGCCGGATCGCCCGGCGCGCCGAGCAGGCGCAGGGTGGCTGCGGCCAGCTCGGCGGGATCTCGCCCGCTCGTGATCACCACGTTCGCGCCCTCCGCGCGCAAGGTCTCGGCCCCCGGCACCGGATAGGTGACGACCCTGCCGCTCTCGGCGATCGCTTCGAGCAGCGTCGTCTGAAAGCCCTCGGAGAGGGTGGTCGGGTTGATCAGCGTCGCACCCCGCAGCGCTCGCCGCACCTCGGACTGGGGCACCCGGCCGCGCACGGCGACCGCACCGCCCAGTCCCAGTGCGGCGAGGCGCTCGCGCAGCCGGGGCATGTCGGCGCCGTCGCCGAGCACCTCGCCCGTCGTGTCGCGGCCCGCGGCCCGGCATGCCGCCACCACCTCGAGGAAGGCCTCCCAGCCCTTTCCTGGCACCAGGCGGCCCACGAAGACGAGATGCCCGGGCCGGTCCGTGATCTGCTCGTCGGGGTCCTCTGCCGCGCGCACCTCGATCGCGTTCGGGAAGACCGTCGCCTCCACCCCCGCGAGCCGCCTCACGAACTCCGTGACCTCGCGCGACACCCCGAGCACCCGGTCCGCTCCGCGCAGCACGGCCCGCCCCAGTGTGACGTCGACGGCCCGGCTGGCGAGGCCGATGATCCGCGAGTCGCTCGCCACGTGGTCGCTGCCGTGCTCGGTGTGGATCACCGGGATCCCGGCGCGCCTGGCCGCCCGCCAGCCCACGAAGCTCATCGGGAAGAACCGCGTGTGCACCGACACCGCCTCGACGCCGCGCTCCCGCAGCAGCCGCGTGAGGCGCCGGCGGGTGCCCGGGCCGGGGAACCCCAGGATGTTCGCGATGCGGAAGTGCTCCGGCAGCGTCAGCACCTCGACCCGGTCGTCGCGCGACCATCCCGGCGTCTCGCCGAGCGTCACCACGAGCACCCGGTGCCCGCGCAGCGCCAGTTCTGCGGCGAGCGAGCGCACGTGCAGCTCGACCCCGCCCGTGCGCGGCGGGTAGTTGTTCACGACGAATGCGATGCGCACCTCGGCTCCCTCCGCCGTGGTCCTTCCCGGCCTTTCGATAGTAGTGTCCCGGCTCGCCGCCCCCTCCCGGCGCACGCACCCTGCGCGCGATCCCGGCGACGAAGCTCTAGGGTGTGTGAGAGAGAACATCGCGGGCCGCACGGTTCCCGGCCGACTGGTCGGCAGGGCGGCGGAGGAGGATCCTTGCGCATTCTGTACGTCTGCACCGACGCCGACATCGGCGGCGCCGAACGGCTGCTCGCGATGCTCGGCCGGCACCGCGACCCGCGCGACCGCACCCGCCTGGTCGTGCTCATGGGCCGGGGGACGCTCAGCGAGGAGCTCGACGCGGCCTTCGACGAGCTCGCCTATCTCGACACGCCGCCGAGCTCCCGCGACCTCCCGGGCATGGTCCGCGCGCTGAACGCGCAGATCCGCGACTTCGCGCCCGACATCGTCTCCTCCCACCTCTTCCACGCCGATCTCGTGACCGCGCTGGCCCGCACCTCCGCTCCGCGCACCACGACCGTGCACACGCACGGCTTCGGCCCCGCGGATCACCCGCTCACCCGGCTCATCGCGCGCGCCGTCGGCCTGCTCTCCTGGCGTTTCGCCGCGGTGATCCCGTCGAGCGACAGCCCCGAGATGGCCCGATTCATCCGCTCCCTGCGCATGCGGAAGGTGGTCGCTCCGATCCTGAACGGCGCGGAGATCCCGGAGCGGCCCAGCTTCGACCCGGCGTCGCGCACCTTCGTCTCCATCGCCCGCAACCACCCCGTGAAAGGCCACGACGTGCTCTTCGGTGCCTTCGCGGACGTCGCCGAGCGGATTCCCGGCTGGCGCCTGCGCGCCTACGGGCCGGGGGTCGAACCCGGGGACGAGCGGATGCGGCAGCTCCTGCGCGAGACCGGGGCCGTGGAGCTCGCAGCGGAGGGGCGGATCGCGCTCGCCGGGCCCACCGCGCACCCCGAGCAGGCGCTCGCCGCAGCCTCGGCCCTGGTGATCTCGAGCCGCTACGGCGAAACCTCGCCGCTCGTGGGCGCCGAGGCCGCGGGGAGCGGGGTGCCCGTCATCACGAGCGACATCGGCAACTGCCGGCAGTTCGCCGACGACCCTCGCTTCGCGGTTCCGGCGGGGGACCGAGCAGCCCTCGCCGAGGCGCTGCTCGGCTACGCGCGCCTCTCCGACGAGGAGCGGGGCGCGCTGAGCGCCGCCGCCCGGCGCCGCGCCGAGGAGCGGTACAGCCCGCAGCGGGTGGCCAACGACTACCGGGCCGTGTTCGCCACGCTGGTCGAGGGGTCGCGGAAGCGGTGAACGGCGGGGGAGTGCTCTCGCGCGCGGTTCTCTCGACCGTGGGCATGGGCGTGCAGGGCGTCGCCCGCTTCGCCTACACGATCGTGATCGGACGGCTCGCGGGGCCCGAGAGCCTGGGCGAGGTCAGCGCCCTGCTCTCGCTCGCGGTGTACGCCTCGCTGTTCTGGCCGGCCGCCGCCGGGGTCGCGGCCTCGCGTTTCCTGCCCGACCCGCTGCTGGCGGGCCCCGCGATGCGCGTGCTCAAGCGCAGTTTCGCCGTCTCGGTGGCGCTGCTCGCGATCGCCTCCGCGCTCGCCGCGGTGCTGCTCGGCAGCGGGGCGGCAGAGGTGCTGGGCGCGGTGGCACTGGTCGTCGGCTATTCGGGGTATGTGTTCGCGCGCGGTGCGCTGCTGGGTGAGGACCGGGTGGGCCGCGCCGCCGTCGTCGACACGCTCACCTCCCTCGTCGCGATCACGGCGCTCGTGCTGGTGCTCATCTCCGGATGGGACTGGGCGCTGCTCCTGCCGCTCGCCGCGGGCTACGCGCTGTTCGCGCTTGCCGGGTGGCCGCGCGCCGGGAGCTCGGCCGGCCCGGCGGAGCGTCGGGAGGTGCTCGGCTTCACGCGGGACTCGGCCATCGCGCTGCTGGCGACGGGCGGCCTGCTTCCCGCAACGATGGTGTTCGTGCGAGCCTTCGAGTCGCCGCAGCTCGCGGGCCTCTTCGCGGCGGGCCTGTCGCTCGCGACGCCCGCCAATCTCGTCGCCCAGTCCGTCAACCAGGTGCTCGTCCCGCACTTCGCGCGCATGCTCGGCGGGCCGGCGGAGGCGATCCGGCGTTCGCACCGGCGGGTGTTCGTCGTCACCCTGCTCGGATTCGCGGCCGTGTTCGGCGCGCTCATCGCGCTCGCGCCCTGGATCCTCACCCTCTTCTACGGCGACCGCTACCGCGACGGCACCCTCAGCATGCAGCTCATGCTGCTCGCGGTGGCCGCCATGTCGGTCATGTCGGCACCCGCGGCCTACCTCACGGCCGTGGGCAGGCAGGGCCTGTACGCGAGGATCTGGCTCCTCGCAACGATCGCCGGCACCGCCGTGATGCTCGCGGCATCGCCGGCGTGGGGGCAGTGGGGCGCCCTCGCCGGGTTCCTGCTCGGCGCGGTGGGCGGATCGACGGCGGTGGTCGTCTGCGGGCTGCGGCTCGCCCCGCGTCCCGCCGCCGCCCCAGAGACGGGCGGAACCGGAGCAGCGGCGGAAAGCGCCTAGAATCGACTGCGGGCGCGAAGCTTGCGGGGTCCCTTCACGCGTGGATTCCGGGCAGCGGGTGGCAACTCCCGCGCGAGCCGAGCGCACATCCCGACCGCATCTCCCGCACCGACACCCGGAGCCGCCCGCAGCATGACCTCGCCCAAGCGCATCCTCGCCGTCCTCGGCATCGTGCTCGCAGCGCTCGTCGCCTTCGGGGCGTGGGCGCTCTCCTCGCCCGTCGGCGCGACCCCCGACGAAGACTTCCACCTCGCCAGCATCTGGTGCGGCAGCGGCGAGCGGGAGGGGCTGTGCGGTGCGGGTTCGGTGCCGGAGAACCGGGCCATCCCCGACAAGATCGCCGAGTCGATCTGCTACGCCCACGAGGGGGACCGGAGCGCCGCGTGCCAGGGGGAGGGTTTCCTCGACAGCGGCTTCGGCCTCGAGGACTCCCGTCGCGTGAACTCGAACGGGCAATACCCCACCGGCTACTACTTCTGGACCTCCTTCCTCGCGAGTGACAACCTCGCGGTGTCGACGCTCGTGATGCGCTTCGCGCACGCGCTGCTGTTCACGGTGCTCGCCGTCGCCACCTGGCTGCTGCTGCCGCGTGCGAACCGGGTTGCGCTGCTCGGCGCCGTCGCCATCACCTTCGTGCCGCTGGGCATGTTCCTCATCCCCTCCGTCAATCCGAGCGGCTGGTCGATCGCCTCGGGGGCGCTGCTGCTGCCCGCGCTCCTCGGATATCTCACCACCACGGGGCGGCGCAGCTGGGCGCTCGGCGGGCTCGCGATCGTCGCCGCGCTGCTCGGCCTCGGGGCCAGGGGCGACAGCGCCGCCTACGCGGTGGTGGCCGTGCTCGCCGCACTCGTACTCGCATTCCGCCCCACGATCGAGTTCCTGCTGCGGGCGATCCTGCCCCTCGCGATCATCCTCGCCTCGGCGTTCACCTTCCTCACCGCCGGGCAGACGGGGCTCGCGCTCGACGGCATGACGCAGAACGGCTTCGAGTTCCTGAGCCCGCGCATCCTGCTCTTCGAGAATGTGCTCGACCTCCCCGAGCTCTACGCCGGGGTGTTCGGCCAGAACTTCGATTCGAGCGACTACACGGGGCTGGGCTGGCTCGACACCCCGCTGCCCGCCGCCGTCTGGGCTCCGACCACCTTCGTCTTCGCGGCGGTGATCCTCACCGCGATCGCGCGCTTCGACTGGCGCCGCGCCGTCGCGCTCCTCGGGGTGGGCCTCGCGGCCGCGGCCATCCCGCTCTACATCCACTTCCAGAGCCACGTGCCCATCGGCTTCCAGGTGCAGCCGCGATACGTGATGCCGCTGCTCATCGTCTTCGCCGCCGTGGCGCTCTCGCCCAGTCCCGACGGTCACGTGCGGCTACTGCGGCTGCCCCGGCTCACCCGCGTGCAGTGGTGGATCGTGGCCGGGCTGCTGAGCCTCGCGAACTCGGTCGCGCTCTTCAGCAATATGCGCCGCTACGTCTCGCCCGGCAACTTCAACCTGAACGACGGCGACTGGTGGTGGCGCTCGGCGCCCCCGCCGATGCTCGTGTGGCTGATCGGCTCGCTCGCCTTCGCGGCGCTCACGGTCGTGCTGGTGGGCCTGCTGCGACGCAACGGTGAGACCGAACGTGCGGCGGAGTCCGTGACGGTGCCGCAGTCCGTGCGATCGGGGGCCGTGGCATGAGCGCGGGGAATGCCCCGATGGGCGGGGGCGAGGACGTGAAGGAGACCGTGGTGCGGGACACGGCCAGGGCCGCGGCGGAGCCCGGTGTGTCCGGGCGGCGCACCGCGCTGTTCGCGGTGCTCGCCGGCCTGCTGCTGATGCTCACCTTCGGCGCCTGGGCGCTCTCCTCCCCGGTCGGCGCGAGCCCCGATGAGGACTTCCACATCGCGAGCATCTGGTGCGGCAGCGGGGAGCGAGAGGGCCTGTGCGGCGCGGGATCGAGCGCCGACACCCGCATGGTCCCCGACACGATCGAACGCGCCATCTGCTACGCGCATGAGCCGAGCCGCAGCGCCGCCTGCCAGGGCGGCGACTTCCTCGACGGGCGCTTCGGCCTGACCGAGAGCGACCGGGTGAACGGTGACGGTCTCTACCCCTCGGGCTACTACTTCTGGACCTCGCTGCTCGCGAGCGACAATCTGGTGCTGTCGGTGCTCGCGATGCGCTTCGCGCAGGCACTGCTGTTCTCGGTGCTGGCGGTGGGGCTGTGGCTGCTGCTGCCGCGCGCGAACCGGCTCGCCTACGCGGGCGGGATCGTGGCCACCTTCGTACCCTTCGGGCTCTTCCTGATTCCCTCGATCAACCCGAGCGGCTGGGCGATCGCCTCGGCAGCGCTGCTGCTGCCCGCGCTGCTCGGCTTCTTCGCGTCCGAGGGCCGCCGGGCCTGGGCACTCGGTGGCTACGCGGCGCTCGCTGCGCTGCTCGGGCTCGGTGCCCGGGGCGACAGCGCCGCCTACACGGTGATCGCGGTGCTCGCTGCGCTGGCACTGAGCTGGGAGCACTCGCGGCGCTTCTGGCTGCGCGCGATCATCCCGTTCGGCGTGATCGTGGCGGCGGCGGTCGCGTTCCTCAGTGCGAACCAGACCGGCTCCGCGCTCGGCGGCGGCATGGCGATCGACGGAGCCGCCGAGGTGCCCAAGCGCGCGCTGCTCGTGGGCAACCTCTTCGACCTGCCGGAGCTGTTCTTCGGCGTGCTCGGCCAGAACTTCGACGACAGCCCCTACACCGGTCTCGGCTGGCTCGACACCCCGCTGCCGGCGCTCGTCTGGCTGCCCACCACCTTCGTCTTCTCGGCCGTGCTGTTCACCGCGCTCGCCCATTTCGACTGGCGCAAGACGGTCGCGGTGCTCGGCGTGGCTTCCGCCACGGTGGCGATCCCGCTGCTGCTGCTCGTGCAGAACGGGGTGCGCGTGGGCTGGCAGGTGCAGCCACGCTACATCATGCCGCTCATCATCATGCTCGTGATCGTGGCGCTCGCCCCGAGCCGCGGACCGGGCGGGGAGTGGCGGCGCCCGGGATTCAGCCCGGCGCAGTGCTGGACGGCGGCGGCCCTGCTGACGGTCGCGAACTCGGTGGCGCTCTATACGAATCTGCGCCGCTACGTCGCCCCTGCGGAGCCCCGCCTGGGCGCGTCGGTCGACTGGTGGTGGCGGTCCGCGCCGCCGCCCGAGTTCGTCTGGTTCGCGGGCTCCGTGGCCTTCGCAGCCCTGGCCGTGCTGCTCGTGCTGCTCGCGCACCCGGGGCTGCGGCTCCGCCGGACCGGCACGCACCACCTGAGCTGAGCGGATCCACGCCGCCGGCCGTGCGGGCCCGGCGGGAACGTGCGGATCCGGCGGAGGAGACGTGTTCCGCCGGGCGGACGCCGCGGTCAACGATCGCGGGTGACGGCGAGGTGCACGACCGCACCGAGCAGCGGGCCCGCGAGCAGCGCGATCACCACGCGTGCCTCGAGTGGGAGCGGCAGCAGGGCGAGCAGCGCGAGCGCGAGGACCGCGGCGGCCAGCCAGCCCGCCGCGAACGCGGTGTGGCGTTCGCGGGCGAGCGCTGCGGCGCCGGTCGCGGTGAGTACGCCCAGCGCGCCGGCAGCGGCGACGAGCCCCGCGAGCGTCGCCGAGGACAGCACGAAGCCCTCACCGAAGAAGCGGGCGAGCAGCGGCCCGCCCCACAGCCACACGAATGCGGCGACGAGGCCGGTGAGCGCGGCGACGATGCCGAGCACCGCGGCGAGCAGCCTGCCGCGCCCCTCGCGCACCGCGCTGAGCCGGGCGATGAGCATGCTCTGCAGTGCGGTGAGGGGGACCAGGATCGGAGCCCGGGTGAGCGTGACGGCGAGGATCACTGCCCCGAGCGTCGCCGCGTCCGTGCGCCCGAACAGCGAGAGGAACACCGGGAAGCCGTTGATCAGGATCGCGGTGGCGACGGAGGCGGCGAGCGTGCGCGCCGTGTTGGCGGCGAGCCTGCCCGGGGTTCCGGCCACGATGGCGCGGGCGCGGATCACCCGGCGGTTGCCGAGCACGACGATCGCGAGCGATACGGGGAAGGGGATCGCCACCGCCCAGGCGAGCGCGGTGCCGTCGAGCCCGAGGGCGAGCGCGAGCGCGACGAGGGCGAGGCGGAGCGCCCCGTCGATCACGGCGAGCAGCGAGAACGGCCCCCAGCGCCCGGAACCGGCGAGGATCCCGTTCGTGGCGGCGACGAGCGCGTAGCTCGCGACCGCGAGGGCGAGCGGGAAGCCCCAGCCGCCGGCGCCGGGTCCGAACAGGGCTTCGCTCCAGACGGGGCTGCTGGCGCCGACCGCCACGAGCAGGGTCGCGGCGACCACGAGCGCGAAGGCGAGCACGGAGGTGAGCGGCCCGCGCGCGGGGTCGTCCTCGTCGGTGGCGGGAGCGGCCGCGACGGCGCGAGTCGACTCCTGCTGCACGCCGAAGAGCACGGCGACGACCATGAACAGCGCCGCCCAGTAGACCGAGAACTGCGCGTAGCCGGCGGGGCCCAGCGCGGGGGCGACGATCAGCAGCACGATGAAGCTGCTTGCGGCCGACACCACGGTGCCGGCGAGCACGAGGATCAGTCCCGAGCGCGTGCGCGCGGCGGAGTCGGTCACGTCGGGGTCCCCCTGCTTCGATCACGGCCGCGAGCGGAGTGCGGCGCCTCTGCGGTCGCGCCGGGATAGGATTGGAGTTCGCGCGACCAGGCATCATTATCTCAGGGGACGGAGCGGCAGCGGCGTGACCATCGACATCCTCATGCCCTACTATGGCGACCCCGGGCAGCTGCAGGAGGCCGTGAAGAGCGTGCTCGCGCAGCGCGATCCCGACTGGCGACTCGTGGTGCTCGATGATTGCTACCCGCACTGGGAAGCCGAGCCGTGGGTGACGGGCATCGACGATCCGCGGGTCGTCTTCGAGCGCAACCCCCGGAACCTGGGGGTGAGCGGCTCCTTCGACCGCTCCATCGACCTTGCCGCGGCCGACTACCTCGTGATCATGGGCTGCGACGACCGCATGCTGCCCGACTACATCGGCACGGTGCGGCGGGCGATCGAGCGTTTCGACCGGCCCGAGTTCGTCCAGCCCGGCGTGCGGATCATCGACGAGCACGGGGCCGCGAGCCATCCGCTCGTGGACCGCGTGAAGGGCTGGGTGCGCCCGCGCGTGCCTGCCGGCGGCGCGCTGCTCGGCGGCGAGCCGGTGATGACCACCCTGCTGCGGGGCGACTGGTCCTACTTCCCGTCGATCTGCTGGCGCCGCGACGTGCTCGCGAAGCACCGCTTCTCGCCCGAGTACGAGATCACCCTCGACCTGGTGCTGAAGACGGACATCCTGCTGGAGGGCGGGCGCCTCGCACTGCTGCCCGAGGTCGTGTTCGAGTATCGCCGGCACGCGGCCAGTGCCTCCTCGTACACGGCGAAGGACGGCAGCCGCTTCGACGAGGAGCGCGCCTTCTACCGCTCGGCGGAGCCGCGCCTGCGCGCGAAGGGCTGGCCCCGCGCCGCACGGGCGGCGCGCATCCGGCTCACCTCCCGGCTCAACGCGCTGTCGAAGCTGCCCGGGGCGCTGCTGTCGCGCGACGGCTCGGCGATCCGCACCCTCGCCCGCTACGCCTTCGCGCGGTGAGAGCCGGATAGACTGAGCGCCATGGGATTCCCGCTCGATCGCGTGCTCGTCGTGATGCCCGCGTACAACGAGGAGGAGGTCATCGGCAGCGTCGTGCGCGAGGTGCGCGGCGCGCTGCCGGGAGCCTCGGTGCTCGTCGTGAACGACGGCTCGGTCGATCGCACGACGGAGCGGGCGCGTGCGGCGGGAGCGCGTGTGCTGGAGCTCCCCTTCAACCTGGGCGTGGGGGGCGCGATGCGCCTCGGCTTCCGTTACGCGCTCGACCACGGATTCCCGGTCGCGGTGCAGCTCGATTCCGACGGTCAGCACAACCCGGCCGACGTCCCCGCGCTGGTCGCCCTGCTCGACGCCGGTGATGGCGAAGGGGCCGACGTCGCCGTCGGGGCGCGTTTCGCCGGGAGCGGCAGCTACGAGGTGCGCGGCCCTCGCAAGTGGGCGATGCGCTTCCTCTCCGGCGTGCTCAGCGCCGCGATCGGCACGCGGCTCAGCGACACCACCTCGGGCTTCAAGGCGCACGGCCCCCGTGCGATCCGGCAGTTCGCGCGCGACTACCCGGCCGAGTACCTGGGCGACACGATCGAGGCGCTGGTGATCGGCCACCGTGCGGGCCTGCGCTTCGCCCAGCTGGGGGTCACGATGCGGGAGCGCGCGGGTGGCACGCCCTCGCACAACCCGCTCAAGTCCGCCGTCTACCTCGCTCGCGCCTTCTTCGCGCTGACGATCGCCTTCCTGCGCCCGAGGGAGCGGCCGAACCGCGAGCCGGAGATGGGGGTCACCGCATGAGCGCCGCAAGCTATGTCCTCGGCATCGTCTCGGCGTTGCTGGTGCTCGTGGTCGTCATCGAGCTGCTGCGTCGCGGGCGCCTGCGCGAGCGGCACACCCTGTGGTGGCTGCTCGCGGGCACGCTGGGCTTGATCGTCGCGGTCTTCCCGAGGGTGCTGGAGGGCGCCGCGAGCGCGCTCGGCATCGAGGTGCCGCTCAATCTCGTGTTCTTCGTGAGCATCCTGGTGCTCTTCCTGGTGCTCGTGCAGCAGTCGGGGGAGCTCACGCGGCTGGAGGAGCGCACCCGCACCCTCGCCGAGCACACGGCAGCACTCGAGGACCGCATTCGCGAGCTCGAGCAGGGCCCCCGCGGTGCCGGGGCCCGGGGTAGCAGCCCGGCAGGCGGCCTCTCGGGCACGGCCGAGCCCGGGGCCGACGAACTGCCATAGGAGCAGCCTCAGACGGTTCCCCCTGGACGCCGCCGACGGCCCCGGCACTGCGACCGCGTGCGGATCGGGGAGACTGCGTCCCTGAGCGACCGGGCTACGTGAGGCTCGCCAGGTACTCGGCGAGCGACTCGCGCGCGTCGCGCGGGGCGAAGCCGCTCGCCACGATGCGGTCGAGCGAGAGCGTGCTGCGCAGCGGGCGCGGCGCGGCCTGCTTGCCCGCGAAGTACTCGGCGGTGCTGACGCCCGTCACCCGCTCCGGGTCGTGGCCGGTGCCCGCGAACACGGCCCGCGCCACCTCGGCCCACGACATCTCGGGCCCCGCGCCGGTGAGGTGGTAGACGCCGTAGGCGGGGCGCGCGGCGAGCAGGTGGCGGATCCCGGCCGCGATGTCCGCCGTGAAGCTCAGCCGTCCCCGCTGGTCGTCCACCACCCGCGGATCGACGCCGCGCGCCGCGAGCGAGGCCATGGTGCGCACGAAGTTGCCGCCGTCGCCGATCACCCAGCTGGTGCGCACCACGTAGTGCTGGGGCACGGTGGCGGCGAGGGCGTCGCCCGCGGCCTTCGTCTGCCCGTAGACGCCGAGCGGCGCGACCGGGTCGTCTTCGGCGTAGGGCCGGTCCGATGCGCCGTCGAAGACGTAGTCGCTCGACACGTGGACGAGGGTGAGCCGGTGCCGTGTCGCGATCCGTGCGAGGCGCCCCACCCCCGTCGCGTTCGCCGCCCAGCACTCTGCTCGCCCCTCGGGCGTCTCGGCCTCGTCGACGCGGGTGTAGGCCGCCGCGTTGATCACGGTGTCGTAGTCGCTCCACCGCACCGCCTCGAGGGTCTCGGGCCGGGTGAGGTCGATCCGAGAGCGGTCCGCCAGATCCGCCTCCGGGAACTCCGCCGCGAGCGCCCGCCCGAGCTGGCCGTTCGCGCCGAGCACGAGGGTGCGGCGCGGCCGCATCGGCACGACGTCGGGCAGGAACGGGTGCGCCAGGTCCTTCTCCGAGCGCTCGGCCTCGTCGAGCGGGATCGGCCACGGGATGGCGGCCGTCGGATCGGCGAGGTTGAGGAAGGTGTACTCGCTCTGCGCCTCGGCGCTCCAGTGGTCGTTCACGAGGTAGACGTAGGCGGTGTCGTCCTCGAGGGTCTGGTAGGAGTTGCCGACCCCGCGCGGGACGAAGATCGCGGTCGAGGGGTCGAGCTCGGCCGTGAAGACCGTGCCGAAGCTGGGCCCCTCGCGCAGATCCACCCAGGCGCCGAAGATCCGGCCGCTCGCCACCGACACGTACTTGTCCCACGGCTCCGCGTGGATGCCGCGCGTCGCGCCCCGCGCATCGTTGAAGGAGACGTTGTTCTGCACGGGTCCGAAGTCGGGCAGCCCGAGCGCGAGCATCTTCTCCCGCTGCCAGTTCTCCTTGAACCAGCCGCGGTTGTCGCCGTGTACGGGGAGGTCGAGCAGCAGCAGGCCCGGGATCGTGGTCTCGCGCAGGGCGAGCGGCTTGGCGGCCACCCCTACTGCCCCTGCTCGCGGTACTTCGCCTCCGTGGCGGCCTTCTGGGGCCGCCACCAGTCCTCGTTCGCCCGGTACCAGTCGATGGTGGCGGCGAGGCCGCGCTCGAAGTCGCGGTAGGCGGGCTCCCATCCCAGTTCCTCGCGCAGCTTCGTCGAGTCGATGGCGTAGCGCAGATCGTGTCCGGGGCGATCGATCACGTGATCGTAGGCGTCGGCGGGCTGCCCCATCGCGGTGAGGATCAGCTCGAGCACCTCGCGGTTGTTCTTCTCGCCGTCGGCACCGATGAGGTAGGTCTCGCCGATCCGGCCGTCCTCGATGATGCGCAGCACCGCGGAGGAGTGGTCGTCGGCGTGGATCCAGTCCCGCACGTTGAGCCCCTCGCCGTAGAGCTTGGGGCGCTCGCCCACGAGGATGTTCGTGATCTGGCGGGGGATGAACTTCTCGACGTGCTGGCGGGGGCCGTAGTTGTTCGAGCAGTTGGAGATCGTGGCCCGCACGCCGAAGGAGCGCACCCAGGCGCGGACGAGCAGATCCGATCCCGCCTTCGTCGAGGAGTAGGGGCTCGACGGGTTGTAGGGCGTGGACTCGGTGAAGCGCTCGGGATCGTCGAGTTCGAGGTCGCCGTAGACCTCATCGGTGGAGATGTGGTGGAAGCGCGTGTCGTGGCGGCGCACGGCCTCCAGCAGCGTGTAGCTGCCGACGATGTTGGTGTCGAGGAAGGGGCGCGGATCGTGCAGCGAGTTGTCGTTGTGCGACTCGGCCGCGTAGTGGACCACCACGTCGGCCTCCGCCACCAGCTCGTCGACGAGTGCGGCGTCGCAGATGTCGCCGCGCACGACGCGCACGCGATCCGCGGGGAGGCCCGCGAGCGAGGCCTCGTTGCCGGCGTAGGTGAACTTGTCGAGCACGGTCACCGTGTCGTCGGTGCGGGCGGCGAGGTAGTGCACGAAGTTCGAGCCGATGAAGCCGGCGGCTCCGGTCACGAGCATGTGGCGAGTCAAGCGATTCCTCCAGTGGTGCGGGGCTGCGCGGAGCGTGATCTGCACGGGCGGCGCTCCGCCGTCAGTGTAGTCGCCCGCCGTCGCGCGTTGCGTGGAATAGGCTGGAGGGCAATCGACGAAAGGCAGTGTCTCGCGTGAAGGGCATCGTTCTGGCCGGGGGATCCGGCACCCGGCTGTGGCCGATCACCAAGGGCATCTCGAAGCAGCTCATGCCCATCTACGACAAGCCGATGATCTACTACCCGCTGTCGACGCTGATGATGGCGGGGATCCGGGAGATCCTGATCATCACCACCCCCGAGCACCACGAGCAGTTCCGCGCGCTGCTCGGCGACGGATCGCAGCTGGGGATGCGCCTCGACTATGCGGTCCAGCCCTCGCCGGACGGGCTGGCCCAGGCCTTCACGATCGGCGCGGAGTTCATCGGCGATGACCGCGTGGCGCTCGTGCTCGGCGACAACATCTTCCACGGGACCGGCCTCGGCACGAACCTGCGGCGGCACACCGACGTCGACGGCGCGGTCGTGTTCGCGCACCACGTCGCGAACCCGCGCGCCTACGGGGTGGTCGAGTTCGACGAGCAGATGCGGGCCGTCTCCATCGAGGAGAAGCCGGAGCACCCCAAGAGCAACTACGCGGTACCTGGCCTCTACTTCTACGACAACGAGGTGGTGCGGATCGCGCAGACGATCGAGCCGAGTGCGCGCGGCGAGCTGGAGATCTCCACCGTCAACGAGGAGTATCTGCGAGCGGGGCGGCTGCAGGTGCAGACCCTCGACCGGGGAACCGCCTGGCTCGACACCGGCACCGTCGACTCGATGATGCAGGCCGCGGAGTACGTGCGCGTGATCGAGGATCGCCAGGGCTTCAAGATCGGCTGCGTGGAGGAGGTCGCCTGGCGCAACGGCTGGATCGACGACGCCGGTCTCGCCGCGCTCGCCGCCCCGCTGCGTAAGAGCGGCTACGGCGCCTACCTCGACCGCCTGCTCGGGGAGTAGCAGCCCTTCCCTTCCCCGCCCGTCCTGCCCCGGCCGCCCTGCCCCGGGGAAGGATTGGGGGGTCGCTCCGGCCCCGGCGTGATCAGTCGCAGGCGGTGAGGCGGAAGAGGCGGGCGTCGCCCTGCTGGTCCACCAACTCGAAGGCGCCCGAGTCCTCGAGGTTGTCGATCCCGGCGTAGTCGTGGTCGCCGCCGTGCACCTCGCGGTCGCCGAAGTCGAGCACGAAGCGCACGCCGAGCCGGTCCGCGGCGTCGCACACTGCGGGATCGCTCTTCGCGTCGTCGAGGTGCTCCATGACGAGGCTCCGGTCCTTCCCCACCTCGTTCATGAGAATGTGCGGCAGCACCACGCGGCGCTCGGCGAAGGCGAAGGCGAGGGAGGTGCCGGTCCACGGATTCCCGGCGATCACCTCGTCCTCGCCCACCTCCTGCGGCAGGCGCTCCAGCAGCTTCAGTTCGTCGGTGGAGAGGAGCGCCGAGTCGGCCTTCGCCGTGTAGCCGTCGCGCATGCCGCGCAGCAGTTCCGGGTATCCCGCCGTGGAGAGCGCCACGGCGGAGACCACGAGCAGCACCACGGCCTCGGGCACCCAGGCGCGCGGCGCCCGGCGCGAGACGAGGTCCACGAGCCAGCGGACCGCGAGCACCGCCAGCGGGACCACCACGATCGGGTAGAGCGCCGCCAGCCGGGGCGCGTCCCCGTACCACACCCACGTCGGCAGGCGGAGCCAGTAGTTCGACAGGCCCGCTGTCACGAAGAACAGGACCGCGGCCACCAGCCACATGCCCACCGCCGCGGCCCCCACCCGGTCGCGGCGGCGCACCGCGAGCACGATCCCGAGCACCATGAGCGCAGCCGTGAGCAGCGGCATGCCGTACCCCCACAGCGACAGCGACACGGTCTGCCAGGCCGCCTCCGCCGGGGACATGCGCGCCCCCCACCAGTCGCCCTGCCGCAGCCCGATGAGCATCGCCAGGCCGATCGCGAAGAACACCGCGTATCCGGCCGCGCGCCACAGCCGCCGCCGCGTCCCGATCCCGCGCCAGCCCGCGCACAGCGCCACGGTCGCAACCGGCACGGTCACCGCGAGCACCGCGAGCATCGCACCCGGATGCGCGATCGAGATCGCGAAGGCGACGCCCGCGAGCAGCACGATCAGCGGCGCGATCGTGCTCACCCGCCGTTCGCGCGAGGTGCCCAGCAGGTTGAGCACCACCGCGAGCGTCGCCGGCGCCAGCGCCATGCCGAAGAAGAAGGGGTAGAGCACGCCGTAGTGCAGCAGATTGACCGGCACCGCGGGGAAGGCGGCCGCGAGCACGCCCGTCGCGAGCGTCGCCGTGCGCGAGGATCCCGCGACCTGCCGCGACAGCAGCAGCATGCCGAGCGGCCAGACGATAGCGACGACCGCGAGATTGAAGGCGTTGATCGCGAGCGGGATGCTGCCGCCGCTGAGCTGCTGCGTGAGCTGCACGAGTGCGTGCCAGCCGTTCGGGTAGAACTCGCCGCCACCGTCGGGTGAGGTGAGCCGGGCGATCTCGAAGGGCGAGGCGTTGCCGGTGTCGCCGATGAGCGCGATCGCATTGAGGTGGAAGACGTTGTCGAAGGTCTGCGAGAAGTTCGACGGCGCGCCGATGCCCGAGACGGTGATCCCGAGCAGCATCACGGCGCAGAACGCCCACGCCACCACCGTCGGCCAGCGACGCCCGCTCTCGGCCTCGGGCGCCGCGAAGCGCGCGCGCAGCACGAATCGGAAGAGCAGCACCACGAGCGCGCCGAAGACCGCGGCGAAGAGCAGCGCCCAGAGCGGAGTCCACGAGAGCCCGAGCAGCGGCAGCACTACCGAGCCCGCGCACAGCAGCGTCACCGACACGGCGGGCGCGAGCGCCCACAGCCAGAGGCGGCGCAGGCCGATGCACCAGCCGGTCAGAAGGCCCGGCACGAGGAGGAGCGCGGCGGCCGCGAGCGCGGCGAGGACGGCGGTGAGCCAGGTCATGGGGGCGATGGCCTTCTTCCGTGATGCGTACGAGGTTTCGAGTGTACCGGCGTACATGAGCATTGAGGTTGCGACCCGGAGGATGCTGCGATTCCGGCGGTGAGGGTGCCTCGCCCTGAGTTCTACGCGCTTCGGTCGCACCCGTATGCTGGTCGGCATGGATCTTCTTGTCGTCGGGTCGGGTTTCTTCGGGCTTACCATCGCCGAGCGCACAGCCAGCGCGGGCAAGCGGGTGGTCGTGATCGACCGGCGCTCGCACATCGGCGGCAACGCCTACTCCGAGGCGGAGCCCGAGACCGGGATCGAGGTGCACCGCTACGGCGCGCATCTCTTCCACACCTCGAACGAGACCGTGTGGGAGTACGTCAATCGCTTCACCACCTTCACGAACTACGTGCACAAGGTGTACTCGAACTTCAAGGGCGAGGTCTACCCGCTGCCCATCAACCTCGGCACCATCAATCAGTTCTTCCGCGCCGCATACTCGCCGGACGAGGCGCGCGCGCTCATCGCGGAGCAGGCGGGCGAGTTCGACACGAAGTCGGCCCGCAACCTGGAGGAGAAGGGCATTTCGCTGATCGGCCGCCCCCTCTACGAGGCGTTCATCCGCGACTACACCGAGAAGCAGTGGCAGACCCCCACGACCGAGCTGCCCGCCGAGGTGATCTCCCGCCTCCCCGTGCGCTACACCTACGACAACCGCTACTTCAACGACACCCACGAGGGCCTACCCACCGACGGCTACACGGCGTGGCTGGAGCGCATGGCCGACCACCCGAACATCGAGGTCCGGCTGAACACCGACTTCTTCGACGAGAGCCAGCCGCTGAACAAGCGCGCCGTCGTGGGCACCGTGCCGATCGTCTACACCGGCCCCGTCGACCGCTACTTCGACTACGCCGAGGGCGAGCTGGGGTGGCGCACGCTCGACTTCGAGCAGGAGGTCGTGCCCACGGGCGACTTCCAGGGCACCAGCGTCATGAACTACGCCGGATCCGAGGTGCCGTACACGCGCATCCACGAGTTCCGCCACTTCCACCCCGAGCGCGACTACCCGAAGGACAAGACCGTCATCATGCGCGAATTCTCGCGCTTTGCGAGCCGCGAGGACGAGCCCTACTACCCGGTCAACACGCCGGAGGATCGCGACCGCCTGCTGAAGTACCGTGAGCTCGCCGCCGCCGAGGATCGCGTGCTGTTCGGAGGCCGGCTCGGGACGTACCAGTACCTCGACATGCACATGGCCATCGGCTCGGCCCTCTCCATGTGGAGCAACAAGCTCAGCGAACTGCTCTGAGTCGCGGCGTCGCCACACCGGGCCGAGCGGACGCCGGGTCGGCTCGTCGGCACGGGCGCCGGAACGGAATCTTGGTCGCCGGCGCCGGGGCACCCTAGGATGAACGCAGTGCGCGCATAGGGTGCGCTGTGGTGCCGGTGAGGAGACCCGACGACCATGACCAAGCATTCGATCGTGAGGTCCGCATCGGCAGCGCTGATGGTGCTGCTCCTGTCGGTGAGCGCCTCGCCCGCCGGGGCGCTGGAGTCACCCGTGGCCCCGGACCCGGGCACCGTGGCGGAAGAGGGGGGCGCCGCCGAGCAGCAGGCGCCGGAGACCGACGGAGAGCCCGGCGCGGGCGACCCCGCGGCGGAACCCGAGGCTCCCGGCGGCGAGACGCCCGCCCCATCCGAAACGCCGGCTCCCGAGCCCGAGGGAGATCCAGCGCCCGAGGCTCCTGCCGTCCGCGAGGCGCCCGGCCACTCCGCGGAGGCGGACCCCGAGGAGCAGCAGCCGCTGACCGAGGCGCCGGAGGCCATCGACGTCACCGGCACGGTGGTCGTGATCCCCGACGAGGCCGAGGCGATCACAGCGGACGCACTCGGCGGGGAGCCCGCTGAGGAGCCCGGCGTGCGCCCCGGGACGGTGCTGGTCGCCACCGACCAGGCCGGGCTGGTGGAGCTCGACACCACGAACTCGGGTGGCGTGCTCGAGGCGGGGAGCGCCTTCAGCGGTGAAGTCGCGCTGCCGCAGCCCGCCATCGAGGCCGTCGAGGAGCAGATCGCGGCCGAGGGTGAGCTCTCGACCGAGGAGGTGGCCGAGACGGCGCACGAGGCGGCGGCGGCGGCCGGCACGGCCCTCGAAGCCACGGGGACCGGGATCGACGCCCCTGTCGCCGAGGCGGCGGCGGTGAAGAGCCACCCAGTCGATATCCGGTACATGGGCGGATCGGCGCAGGCGACGCCCTCCCGTTCGGCCCTCCAGAAGATCATCACCGATTCGGGGGCGTTCTGGAAGGCTCAGAGCAATGGTGCGATCAGCTCCATGCCCATCGCGAGCTACAGCACACTCTCCCCGAATGGGAGCCGCTGCGACGCCGCAGGGCTCTGGAACCAGGCCATCTTCAGCATGGGGTGGACGAACGCCAACGACTATCTGAGGAGCGGGCGGCACCTGGTCGTCTTCGTCAACCAGGGCTGCGGCGACGGCGTTGCCGGACTCGGAAGCATCGGCTCGCTGCACAGCGGCGGCGTCACCTGGGTCAACCTGGGCCTGAGCGGGGAGGCGGGTCACCTCACGAACGCGACCGCCCACGAGCTCGGCCACAACCTCGGCCTCGGTCACGCCGATGCCCGGCTGTGCGCCAGCCCGGCCGTCGACTCCAGCACCAACTCCTCCGGTCTGCCGACCGCCACGGGGTGCTCCGACCTCGAGTACGGCGATCTGTGGAACGTGATGGGCATCTCGGTGCTGACCGAGGACGGGAAGATCCCCGCGCTCGGCCTGCCGCAGAAGAAGATGCTCGGGGTGCTCGCGAGCGGGCAGATGCGCGAGGTGCGAGTCGACGCCGGATCCTCGCAGACCTTCACGATCAACGCGGCGAGCGCGTCCAGCGGCCTGCGCGGCCTGCGCGTGTCGACGCTGAGCCCCGGCACGACCTTCTTCGTCGAGTACCGCAACGGCACGGGAACCGACAGCGGGCTGCCGTGGTCGGACGGGAGCACGAGCTGGTCGGTTTCCGGGTATCCGAGCCCGGCCACGGGCGTGCGGGTGCTCAAGGGCTATGATTCGGGGGTGGCTGCGGGCGCCAAGCGCAGCGCGGTGCTCTCGCGGTGGAGCAACGGCAGGGCGCTCCAGTACCTGAGGGCCGGC
This sequence comes from Leucobacter massiliensis, assembly GCF_002982315.1. Classification (GTDB taxonomy): domain Bacteria; phylum Actinomycetota; class Actinomycetes; order Actinomycetales; family Microbacteriaceae; genus Leucobacter; species Leucobacter massiliensis. The sequence goes on from NZ_MWZD01000022.1 coordinate 65,430, forward strand.
GACCGCATCACCCCCTACGGCGGCACCGCTCGCGTGGTCGTCCAGGCGGCCTCTGGGTCCACGGCCCGCGTGACGATCCAGGGCCCGCCCTTCACCGACGTCCCCTTCGGGGCGAAGTTCTTCAAGGAGATCGACTGGATGAAGTCGGAGGGCATCTCCACCGGCACGAAGACCAGCAGGGGGCCGAAGTACCAGCCGAAGTCATCGGTGACGCGCGAGGCGATGGCTGCGTTCCTCTTCCGCATGGAGGCGCCGGGCAACTTCAAGGCCCCGGCCAGCTCGCCGTTCGCCGATGTGCCGACGAATCACAAGTTCTACAAGCAGATCGCCTGGATGCGCGAGGCCGGGCTGTCGACGGGCACGGTCAGGAACGGAAAGCGCTACTACGATCCCTCCGCCGGGGTGACGCGCGAGGCGATGGCGGCCTTCATCTACCGCCTGGAGGACTCGAACGCGAAGGGGCCGGCGTCCTCGCCCTTTGCCGACGTTCCGCGCACCCACAAGTTCTACAAGGAGATCGCGTGGATGCGCTCGGCGGGTCTGTCCACCGGGACCGTGAGGAACGGAAAGCGCTACTACGATCCGAGCAGCAAGGTGACGCGCGAGGCGATGGCGGCCTTCCTGTACCGTCTCAAGCACTAGGGCGTGCTGCCAAACCCCGCGCGCGCTGCGGCGCGCCCGTGACGCGCTCGCCGCGTTGTCGTCGGTCATCGATGCTTCCGGCATCGACTCCCTCCTCCGCCTTGCGATCACGCGCCCCGGACACGTCCTCGCTACCCGCACGGGGTTTGGCAACACACCCTAGCGGGGCCGGGGGCCGGGCACCGACGGTCCCGGTCCCGGCCTCGGCGCTTCCCCGGCCTCAGCGGCCGTCGAAGGTCTTGCGCCACTCCTCCACGGAGGTGATGCGCGGCAGTGCGGCGCGGTAGCGCTGAGCGAGATCGTCCCAGTGCTTCTCGATCTCCGCCGTCAGCTCCCGGCTCTCGCGCAGCAGGCGGCGGAACTTCGTCCGATCGTAGCGGTACCAGGCCTTGCCCGCGCCGTCCGCGGTGCCGACGATCACGCTGCGGTGGTGCGGGATCCGCCACCAGTGCGCGTCGCGCTTGGCGTACTCCAGCTCCGGATCCGGGGCGTCGCGCTCGTCGCCGTCGCGGCGCCAGTGCTGGGGCACCATCTTGAGCGTGAACAGGGCGAGGCTCAGGCCCTTCGGCGATTCTGGTGTATCGCCGAGGAAGGGCAGGGCACGGCCGCCGCGCGCGACCGGGGTGTCCGGGTCGCCGGGGCGGTACACGCGGGTCTCCGGGAAATCCGCGGCGAGGGCGCGTGCTCGCGGCATGTCCTCCGAGATGCTGCGGTGCAGCGCCTCCGGGCCGTCGAGCACGGAGCGCAGCGCGTCGACGGCGAGCTGCACGGCGTAGTACTGCATGTTGAGCAGCTTCTTGAGGTCCTGCCGTCCGCTGTTCTGCATGAGACGCCCGCCGCGCCGCTGCGTCGAGTGCAGCAGTCCCGCGATCACCCGGTTGCGGGTGTGGAAGAACGCCTGCCAGTCCTGCGTGTCGTCCTTGTCGAGCCACGACACGTGCCACAGCGCCACGCCCGGCAGCGACACCGTGCGGTAGCCGGCGTCACGGGCGCGCAACCCGTACTCCGCGTCGTCCCACTTGATGAAGACGGGCAGCGGCAGGCCGATCTCGGCGATGATCCGCTTCGGGATCATGCACATCCACCAGCCGTTGTAGTCGGCGTCGAGACGGGAGTGCATCCACTTCGTCTGGCGCAGATTCTGCTTGCGGAAGTCGTGCCGGTGCTGTTCCTCGAAGGAGGGCCCCCACAGGAAGGGCTCGGGACGGACGACCTCCGCCCAGGCATGGATGACGGGCTTGTCGAGCAGGTCGAACATGTGCCCGCCCACGATCACCGGCTCACGGCTGAAGCGACCGAACTGGTGGGCGCGCAGGGCGCTCTCCGTCTCGAACTCGACGTCGTCGTCGAGCAGCAGCAGGAAGTCGGTGTCGTCGAGTTCGAGGGTCTCCGCCATCGAGCGCGCGAAGCCGCCCGAGCCGCCGAGGTTCGGCTGCTCGATCACGCGCAGCTTCTCGCCGAGCCGCGCCGCCACCTCGGCGAAGCCGGTCTCGTCGCGCACCTTCTGCGTCCCCTGGTCGACGAGCAGGATCCGGTCGATGGCTTCGGTGAGCGCCGGGCTGTCCGCGATGTTGCCGAGCGTCGCCACGCAGTAGTCGGGCTTGTTGTAGGTGGTCATGCCGAGGCTGAGCTTGCCGGGGGTGGCCGGCTCCGCTTCGGTCGTCCAGCTGCCCTCCTCGAGCACGAGGTCCTCGTCGCCCGCGATGAGATCGAACCAGTACCAGCCGCCGTCCCCGAACGCCGTGAGCGGCAGCTCGAAGCTCGTGGTCTCGGAGCCGCCGACGGGGTGCGAGGTGACCCGCTGCTGCGCCCCGCTCGCGTTGGAGCGATAGACGAGCACGGTGCCCGGTCCGGTGGTGCGCAGCGTGAGGGTGACGCTCGTCACCACCGTCCACCGCTGCCAGTACGCGGCCGGAAAGGCGTTGAAGTAGGTGCCGTAGGAGACGCGTCGCCCGGCGCGCACGCGGACGCTCGAGCGGGAGAGCACATTGTCGATGCTCGCCACCGCGCTGAGCCGCACGGGCTTCCCGCCGATCGACGACCAGGTCTCGGGGTCGGCGTAGAGCGGGAGCACGTCGGGATCCTGATTTCCCGGGAAGACGACGTTCTGCAGTGTGGTCGGCATCGAAAGCGCGCCTCTCTGAGTGACGGAAGCCGGCGGACCCGGCGCGTGAACCGCACTCAGTCTACCGATCGCAGGATCGGCGGAGCCCGGGGAGGCGGGCCGGCCGCCGGGCTCCGTGCCGCGGATCTCGCGTCTCAGCCCACGTCGAGACGGTGGCTCAGCCGCCACACCGCCACCGTGAGCGAGGGGGCTGCGGCGGCGATCTCGCGCATCAGCTCGAACTCCACCCGGTCGGCGTTCCGGCGGTGCACGCCCGCATCCGGACTCTGCGAACCACCCGCGAGCCGGGCCAGGCCGAACTCGGCGAGCTGGCCGCGATCCTCCAGGAGCTCGTCGCGCAGCGCGAGCACCACCAGCTCGTCGATCTCCGGCACCTCGGCGTAGGCGGTCGCGGGATCTTCGCCGTCGCGCACCCGGTGCTCCAGCATCGTCTCCCGCTCCAGCCGCGCCTCGCCGCGCAACTGCAGCAGGTGCTCCGTGGTGAGGTGCACGCTCAGCTCCCCGCCACCGCGACCGTCGCCGTGTCGCGCGGGATCGGCACCCGCCGCCAGGGCAGCTTCGTCGGCTCGGTGTCGGGTGAGGGCAGCTGGAAGTCGAAGCGCGACTTCACGGCGAGCAGGATCAGCAGCACCCAATTGCCCTCGATCAGCAGCCGGCTCTCCGTGAGCGACTGCACGAGCAGCGCCACCATCACGAGGAACGGCCACAGCGCGCTCGTCGCGTAGGGGAGGGGCGGGCCGTAGCCGCGGCGGGGCGGGTCGACCGCGCGGAACCACACGCGCCACATCGTCAGCACCACGATCGGCGCGAAGGCCAGGACGCCCACGATCCCGAGCTGCAGCCACACGTCGAGCCACGCATTGTGCGCGCTCATCACCGTCACGCCGGCCTTCACGTCGAGCGAGGCGAAGGGCTCCGCCCACGGCGCCCAGTAGCTCACCCAGCCCCAGCCGAACCACGGCCGCTGCTCGGCGAGTTCGATGACCTTGTGCCAGGTCTCCAGGCGCCCGGTCAGGTCGCCGCTCTTGCCGAGCAGCCCGAACACCGTGTCGCGCGCGAACAGCACGAGCCCCGCCGCGGCGAGCAGGATCGCCGCGCCCGTCGCGTACAGCGGCACGCGCCGCTCCGGGCCGAGTCGCCGCGCCCACAGCGCGAGGGCCAGCGCGACCGCCGTCGCCGCGAGCGCCACCCACACGGTCGCTCCGCGGGTCAGGGCGATCACCGCGAGCGCCGCCACCAGCCAGAACCAGCCCGCAAAGGGGCGCACCAGTCCCGCCCGCAGCTGGATCCCGAACACGATCACGCCGAGCAGGCCGATGAAGCCGAACAGCACCGAGCTCGCCACGATGCCCTGGACAGGCCCGCCCGCGAAGAGCAGGTCCCGGCTCCAGTAGAGCAGCTTGGGCACCTTTCCCGAGTCGGGCGCCTCGGCGATGGGCTGCAGCACCGGGTGCCGCACCACGAGCGCCACGAACAGCTCGAAGGCGAAGGAGACGCCGATGAGCCAGCGCAACGCCGAGGCCAGCGTGCGCAGCACCTCGTGCCAGCTCAGCACGAAGGCGAGCACGACCGCCAGCAGCGTTGTGGCGAGCTGTGCCAGCACGCCGAGCACGCTCTCCCAGCGGTACTGAGACCACAGGATCGACAGCGCCGCGAGGGTCAGGAACCAGTAGATCGGGGCCGGCAGCCGGTACCAGCGGAAGCGCTCGGGCTTGAGCCGCACGAACAGCACGATCCCCCACGCCGTCAGCGCCACGGCGACCGCGAGAAACCCCCACCAGCCGAGTGCATTGCGCACCCCGTTGGCGCCGAGCGTGACGAAGAAGACGGAGATCGCGTACGCGCTCACGCCGAGTCTGGTCTTGCTCTCCGCCATAGTGGGTATGGTAGAGCATCGCTATGGAGAGCCCGGGGCGCTGCGCCCGGTCCGAGGCCGTGAGGAGTGACGTGCTGGTCTTCATCGAGAACACCCCGCGCGCCTATGCCTGGGGCTCGAAGGACGCACTGCCCGATCTGCTCGGGACCGAGCCCACGGGGCAGCCCCAGGCCGAACTGTGGCTGGGCACCCACCCCGGCAATCCCGCGCATGTCGCCAAGGCCGGACCGCGCGAGCGCACCCTCATCGATCTCGTCGAGAGCGACCCCGAGCGGTACGGCGTGGACGGCGGTCCGCTGCCGTTCCTGCTGAAGGTTCTGGCCATCGGGGCACCGCTGTCGCTGCAGGTGCACCCGGATCGCGAGCAGGCCGCCGCCGGATACGCCGCCGAGGAGGCGGCCGGGGTGCCGCGCGATGCCCCGCACCGCAACTACGGCGACCCTCGCCACAAGCCGGAACTCCTTGTCGCGCTGAGCGAGGTGCTGGCGCTCAGCGGTTTCCGCTCGCTGAGCGAAGCGCGCCGGGACCTCGCGGCCCTCGCGGCTGCGGCCCGCGGCTCCGACGCCGCGGGCGCGGCCGCCCTGGATGCGGTCTCGGTCCGCCTCGCCGGGGCGGAGCCGGGAGAACTGCGGCGCGCATTCCTCGACTGGGTCCTCCACGGCGATGCGCCGGTGGTGCCGGCGCTCGGAGCGATTGCGCGGGTGTGCGCAGGCGCGCACCCGGACGCCGCAGCGGACGGTGCGGAGCCCTGGCCGCTGCCGGACGGCCTCGATCCGGAGCGCGCCGCGGTGCTGCGCGCGCTCGCGGCCGAGCATCCCGGAGACCCGGGCGTGCTCGTCTCGCTGCTGCTGCACCTCGTGCGCCTGCAGCCCGGGGAGGCGATCTTCCTGGGCGCACGCCAGCTGCACGCCTACCTGAGCGGCATCGCCGTGGAGGTCATGGCCTCCTCCGACAACGTGCTCCGTGCGGGGCTCACGCAGAAGCACGTCGACATCGCCGAGCTGTGCCGGGTGGTCGACACGGCCGAGCTGGACGAGCCGCGCTTCCCGTGCCGCCCCGTCGCGCGCGGACTCGTCGAGTGGTGCCCCGACGTCACGGACTTCCGCCTGCTGCGGGCCCGCCTGTGCGACCCGGAGGAGGGGGCCGGGTCCCGCGTGGACGGCGGCGCGCCCGCCGTGGAGGTGGCCGCCCGCCACCCGCTCGTGCTCGTGATCACCGCGGGCCGCGTGCGCGTGGAGCGCGCCGACGATGCGGGACTCGCCGAGGTGGCCACCGCGCGGCGCGGCCAGTCGCTCTACGTCTCCGCCGGCGAGCCCGTGCGTCTCACGGGACACGGCGAGGTCTTCATCGCGACAGTGGGCGAGAGCGCGGGCTGAGCCGTACGGGCGGGCGTCCGCGCGGCGGGCGAAGACGCGCGCTGAGGCGCCCTCGCGGGCGAGTACACTGGTGCGCGTGTCGAACCCCGAAACCCGTGAGTCCCGTGCCGGCGCCGCAGCGGAGACCGGTTCGGGCGAGCGGATGAGCGGCCTCGGACGAGTGCTCATCGCCGTGTACATCGTGCTCGCGCTCGCCGCCACCTTCCGCTCGCTGTACCAGATCATCACCAAGTTCGAAGAGGCGCCCCTCGCCTACGTGCTGTCCGCGCTCGCGGGAGTGGTGTACATCGTGGCCACCGTGGCCCTGCTGCGACGCGACCGCGGCTGGCGGCCGGTCGCGTGGGCCGCCCTCGGCTTCGAGCTCGCCGGCGTGCTCGTCGTCGGCACGCTCAGCCTCGTGGCGCCGCAGCTGTTCGGCCACCCCTCCGTGTGGTCGTACTTCGGCAGCGGCTACCTCTTCATCCCGCTCGTGCTGCCCGTGCTCGGACTCGTGTGGCTGCGACGCCTCGGCCGTCCCGTCCGCCCCGGCGTCGCCGCGCCGGAGGCCGCCGTCTGATGCGGGTGCTGGAGACCCTCGCGGCGGTGCGGGCCGAGGACTTCCCGGGCGGCAGCAGTGTCGCCGTGGGCAAGTTCGACGGGCTGCATCGCGGACACCAGGCGATCCTGCGCACCGCCCTGGGGCTTGCGGAGCGGGAGGGGCTCAGCTCGGTCGTGCTCACCTTCGCGAACAACCCGCTCAGCGTGCTGCGGCCCGAGCGGTGCCCGCTGCCGCTCATGAGCCGCGAGCAGCGACTGGAGGCGTTCGCGGCCGCCGGCGTCGACGTCTGCGTCATGCTCGAGTTCGATGAGGCGCTCGCCGCGATCCCCGCCGACCGCTTCGTGACGGAGGTGCTCGTCGCCCGGCTGCGCGCCAGGCACGTGGTGATGGGGGCGGACTTCCGCTTCGGTCACGGCGGCGCCGGTGACGGAGCGCTTCTGCGCGAGATGGGCGCCCGTCACGGCTTCGCCGCCGACGTGCTGCGGCTCGTCGAGGACGGGGACGCCGGTCAGGTCTCGTCGTCGCGCGTGCGCGCCGCCGTGCTGGCGGGCGAGGTCGATGCCGCGGCGCGGATGCTGGGCCGCCCTCCGGCGGTGCGCGGCACCGTCGTGCACGGGGACGCGCGTGGCCGCGAGCTCGGCTTCCCGACCGCGAACCTCGGGGAGGGGATCGAGGGGCTCGTGCCGGGCGAGGGCGTCTACGCCGGGTGGGTGGTGCTCGGGTCGGAGCGGCTGCCCGCGGCCATCTCAGTGGGTGCGAACGTGACCTTCGACCCGGAGGGCGAGCTGCGCGTCGAGGCGTATGTGCTCGACTTCGATCGTGACATCTACGGCGAGCGCATCGAGGTGCAGTTCGCCCGGCGTCTGCGGGGCATGGTGCGCTTCGACTCCCTCGACGGGCTGCTCGCGCAGATGCGCGCCGACGTCGATGAGACGCGTGCGCTCCTGCAGGGCTAGGGCCGGGGCGCCGCCCCGGTGCCCGCTTCCGGAGCCCCTGTCAATCCCCGGTGAGGCGCCCCGCCGCGGATGATAGGATGATGACCACGGTCGCGCGATCGCTTCCGGAGCCCCATGCCGCGCATGAGGTCAGGCTCCCAGCCCGCGAGCGGCCCGCGCCTCGGCACGCACGCCGGGGCCGCACTACGCCGATCAGGAGATCCATTGGCAACCACCACTGCCGCGCTGCAGCCCGCCGTGAACCCCGAAGCCGCGCCGAAGCGCGCCAACGCCGCGAAGGGCCGCCCCGCCCAGTCGCGCGGCGCCGACGCTCCGCGCGCGAACGGGCGACGCAAGCACACCCACAATGAGGGCATCATCCCGCTGCTCGCACGAGCCGTGCGTGAGGTGGAGGCCTCGGCGCAGCGGGGCAAGGCGAGCCCGGCCGGGCGGACGAAGTTCCACGTGATCGCGCTGCTGATGCGCGAGGAGCGGGCGCGCGTGAAGACCGACGAGTCGGTGAGCGACGCGGAGCGCACCGAGACCCTGAAGCGCCTCGACGGGGTCGCCGCGATCCTCGCCAAGGCGGCCGCGCGCGACACGAGCCTCATCACCTTGCTCGAACCCGCCGCACCGATCACGGAGGCGACGCGCCTGCTCAAGCGCAAGATGCTGGCGCAGGCGGGCATCGAGCTGCCCGAGGAGGAACAGGCGGCGCCCGAGCCCGCGCGGGCCTACGTGCCGCCGGAGCTCGCCGAACGGCAGGTGGAGCCTGCGGGCATCGAGTCGCGCATGCTCGCGAACCCATTCCTCGCGCCCGTGCTGCAGCCGCCGAAGTCGCCGACTCCGGTGGTGCGCCTCGCCAACTGGGAGCTGCTGAGCCCCCTCCTCAAGTCTTTCGAGCAGGGTGGCGGCGGCTCCGCCTGCATGGCCCTGCCCGAGCCGCCCGTGCCCGACCGGCTGGCCCCCGCCGGCCGCGAGCTCATGCCGCACCAGGCGCGCTTCCTCGCGGGGGTCGCCGAGGGGCACCGCAGCTTCCTCCTGGCCGATGAGCCGGGCCTCGGCAAGACCGCCCAGTCGGTGCTCGCGGCCTCCGTCGCCGGCGCGTACCCGCTGCTCGTCGTAGTGCCCAACGTCGTCAAGATGAACTGGGCGCGCGAGGTCGAGCGGTGGACGCCGCAGCGCCGCGTCACCGTCATCCACGGCGACGGGCAGGACATCGACGCCTTCGCCGATGTCTTCGTGGTGAACTACGAGATCCTTGACCGTCACCTCAGCTGGATCTCACGCTTCGGCTTCAAGGGCATGGTCGTCGACGAGGCCCACATGATCAAGAACGTGCAGTCGCAGCGCTCGCGCAATGTGCTCGCGATCGCGGAGAGCATCCGCGAGCGGACCCCCGGGGTCTCGCCGCTGCTGATCGCGCTCACGGGCACGCCGCTCATCAACGACATCGACGACTTCCGCGCGATCTGGCGCTTCCTGGGCTGGATCGACGCCGAGAAGCCCGGGCCCGAGCTCATGGCCCGGCTCGAGAGCAACGGGTGGACACCGGCGGATCCCGCGTTCTACCCGGAGGCCCGGCAGAGCGTGATCGACATGGGGATCGTGCGCCGGCGCAAGCTCGACGTCGCCGCCGACCTGCCGGCGAAGCGCGTGGTGGACCTGCCCGTCGAGCTCGACGACGAACTCGGCCGCGGCATCCGCGACGCGGAGGCGCAGCTGGCGCGCAAGCTGCGCGAGCGCTTCGTGGCGGTCAAGAACGGCAAGCTGGGTCAGAAGCTCAGCGACGAGGCCATCGTCCGCATGGTGTGCGCCCAGGAGCTGGAGGAGTCGAACGCCTCGGCCGACGGCATGAACGTCTTCACGATGGTGCGCCAGATCGGCCAGGCGAAGGCTGCGCTCGCCGCCGACTACACCGCGCAGCTCGCGCGCTCGGTCGGCAAGGTCGTGTTCTTCGCGAAGCACATCGACGTGATGGACCGGGCGGAGGCGCAGCTCGCCGAGGCGGGGCTGCGCACGGTGTCCATCCGCGGTGACCAGACGTCGGCGTTCCGGCAGGAGCAGATCGACGCCTTCAACAAGGACCCTGAGGTGTCGGTCGCGGTGTGCTCGCTGACGGCGGCGGGCGTCGGCGTGAACCTGCAGGCATCCTCGAACGTGGTGCTCGCTGAGCTGAGCTGGACGGACGCGGAGCAGACCCAGGCGATCGACCGGGTGCACCGCATCGGCCAGGAGGAGCCGGTGACCGCGTGGCGGATCGTGGCTGCGCAGACCATCGACGCGAAGATCGCGGAGCTGATCGACGGCAAGGCGGGGCTCGCCGCTCGGGCTCTCGACGGCGCTGCGGCTCCAGCGGAGGACGCCGACTCGGTGCAGCTGCTCGCGCTCATGGGCGTGCTGCAGCGTACGCTCGCGCAGCACCCCGTCGACTGAGCGTCCGCGCGTCCGGCGTGGCGTGTTCCGTGCCAATTCTGGCCGGATCTCGCGTGTTCGCCCCGATCCTGCCACGGCTACGATGGGTCGCATGCGAATCGGTGTGCTCTGCTCGGGGGGCGACAGCCCGGGGATGAACGCCGCGATCCGCGGCGCGGTGCTGCGCGGGGTCGAGGTGCACGGCTTCGAGATGCTCGGATTCATGGACGGCTGGCGCGGCTTCCACGAGGGCGACGCCGTCCCGCTCGACCGCAGCGCCGTGCGCGGCATCTCTCCGCTCGGCGGCGTGATCCTCGGCACCAGCCGGGTGCCGCCGTTCCCGGGAGGCCGCGCGGAGCCCGAGGCCCTCGATCGGCTGCGGTCGCGCGTCGCCGAGTACGGTCTCGACGGTTTCCTGCTGATCGGGGGCAACGGCACGCAGACGGTCGCGAAGATCCTCGCCGATGCCGGCATCCCCGCCATCGGACTGCCCAAGACCATCGACAACGACCTCGGCGGCACCGACTACACCTTCGGCTTCGACACCGCCGTCTCGATCGCGGCGGAGGCGATCGACCGGCTCCGCACCACGGGCGAGTCGCATCGCCGGTGCATGGTGCTCGAGGTCATGGGCAGGAACGCCGGCTGGATCGCGCTCCACGCCGGCATGGCCGGCGGCGCGCAGGCGATGCTCATCCCGGAGCACCCCGAGTCGATCGAGCAGATCGCCGAGTGGGTGCTGAGTGTGCGGGACCGGGGCCGCTCCTCGCTCGTGGTCGTCGCCGAGGGCTTCACGCTCGAAGGCTCCGACGGCGAGGTGACCCGTGGCGGCGACGACGGATTCGGGCGGCCGCGACTCGGCGGGATCGCCGAGGTGCTCGCCCCGCTCATCGAAGAGCGCACCGGGATCGAGACGCGCGCGACCGTGCTCGGGCACGTCCAGCGCGGCGGCTCGCCGACCGCCTTCGACCGGGTGCTCGCGACCCGCACGGGCCTCGCCGCGGCCGACGCCGCGCACGAGGGGCGGTGGGGGACCATGGCTGGCCTGCACGGCGACCGCATCGAGATGGTGCCGCTCGCGGAGGCCGTCGGCCGGCTGAAGACGGTCCCGCCGGAGCGCTACGAGGAGGTCCGCCTCAACTTCGGCTGAGCGTCCGCGCGGAGCGCTCGCGGCTCCCGCAGCGGCCGCCCAGCGGGGGCTGCGATCGAAGCGCAGGTGAACGGACGGTGAACACCGGGGTCTGGCTTGACCTGCCGGAACCGAGGTGAAACCATGAGTACGGCGCGCCAGCAGGCACCCGATCTCACCGGCGGTCCGGTGAACGGAGGGTGTCTTCCGCGGGTGTTCCAAGGACCTGTGTTCCCGAACGAAAGACGCCGGTGGAAATCACCCTCATCGTGCTGCTGGTCATCGTGCTGGCACTGTTCTTCGACTTCACCAACGGCTTCCACGACACCGCGAACGCGATGGCGACCCCCATCGCGACGGGGGCGCTGAAGCCGAAGACGGCGGTCCTGCTGGCCGCGATCCTCAACCTCGTCGGCGCCTTCCTCTCGACCGAGGTGGCGAAGACGATCTCCGGGGGCCTGATCAACGAGGGCGACGGGGGTGTCCTCATCTCGCCCGAGATGATCTTCGCCGGGCTCATCGGCGCCATCGTCTGGAACCTCGTGACCTGGCTCTACGGGCTGCCCTCCAGCTCCTCGCATGCCCTGTTCGGCGGCCTCATCGGCGCCGCGATCGTGGGCGCCGGGATCAGCTCGATCAACGGCGGCGTCTTCCTCTCGAAGATCCTCATCCCCATGCTCGCGGCGCCGCTGACCGCCGGCATCGTCGCCTTCACCGCGACCCGCGTCGCCTACGCGATCACCCGTCGCCACGACGGCAAGAAGGACGGCCGCGGGCGATTCCGCTACGCCCAGATCGCCTCGTCATCGCTGATCGCCCTCGCCCACGGCACGAACGACGCCCAGAAGACGATGGGCGTCATCACCCTCACCCTCGTCGCGGCGAACCTCCAGGAGCCCGGCACGGGCCCGCACCTCTGGGTCATCGCCGCCTGCGCCTTCGCGATCGCGCTCGGCACCTACTCCGGGGGATGGCGCATCATCCGCACCCTCGGCGCGGGTCTCACCCAGGTGAAGCCCGCCCAGGGCTTCGCCGCGGAGACGAGCACCGCGGCGACCATCCTCGCCTCCAGCCACCTGGGCTTCGCGCTCTCCACCACCCAGGTCGCCTCCGGCTCGGTGATCGGTTCCGGCCTCGGCCGTCGCGGATCGAGCGTGCGCTGGCGCGCGGTGGGCCGGATCGCGCTCGGCTGGCTGTTCACCCTGCCGGCCTCCGGCGCCGTCGCCGCCGTGGCGGCGCTCATCGCGCACATCGGCCCGGTCGGCATCGTGATCGACGCGCTCGTCGGCCTCGGCTTCATCGTCTTCATCTTCTGGCGTTCGCGCCGCAACCGCGTCGACGCCTCGAACGCGATCCCCGTGCCCGATGTGGCGGAGTCGGGGTACGCCGTGCGCGTGCGCAAGGGCAAGGTGAAGCCCGTCAAGACGAAGACCGGCACGATCCCGCCGCTCACGCCCGTCGCACAGGCGGCCGTGCGGGACGATATCGCGGCTCGGGAGGCGGAGCGTGCCGCCAAGGAGGCGGAGGCCCGCGGGCAAGCGGGAGACGCCTCGGATGAGGGGGCAGGACGATGATCATCGACTGGATGGCGTTCCTGATCGTCTTCGGCGCTGCGCTCGGCTCAGCCGTGTTCGTGGTCGCCCTCTACTCGCTCGGGATCCGCTTCCTCGCGACGCCGCCGCCGCCCGTGCGGCGTGCGGACGGCACCTTCGAGCCGGGCGGGCCCTCGCGCGACGACGAGGACGACGACGTCGACGACATCGGACGGCCCCGCTGGGCCACCTTCGCCGCGAACCTCTGCTTCGGCCTCTCCGGCCTGGCGGTCCTCATCGGGATCTTCCTGATCGTGCCCGTGCTCCACTTCTGGTGATCGTCCCGCGACGGTCCTGCCCGCACACGGCCCTGCCCGCACACGGCCCTGCCCGCACACGGCAGAGAAGCGTAGGGTGGGCGCATGAGCGAGAGCGTCGAACGGATTCCGGCCATCGTCGCGGGCCTGCGGCACGGCTTCGCGCGCGGGGTCACGCGCCCCGAGGGCTGGCGCCGTGAACAGCTGCGGCGGCTGCGCGCCCTGCTGCTCGAACGCGGCGCGGACTTCGAGGAGGCGCTGCGTGCGGACCTTGGGAAGTCGGGTGTCGAGGCGCAGCTCACGGAGATCGGCTTCCTGATCTCCGAGATCGATCACGCCCTGCGTCACCTCTCGGGGTGGATGCGGCCGAGGCGCGTGCCGGTGCCGCCCGCACTGCTGCCCGCCACGGCGAGGATCGTTCCGGAGCCGCTCGGCGTGGTGCTCGTCATCGCCCCCTGGAACTATCCGCTCATGCTCGCCCTCTCGCCGGTGATCGGCGCGCTGGCGGCCGGCAACGCGGTGCTCATCAAGCCGAGCGAGCTCGCGCCGGCCACCTCGTCCCTCATCGCCCGGCTCGTGCCCGACGCGCTCGACCGGCGCGCCGTGGCCGTGGTCGAGGGCGCCGTACCCGAGACCACGGCGCTGCTGCGTGAGCGCTTCGACCACGTCTTCTACACCGGGAACGGCCGCGTCGGCCGCATCGTGGCGCGAGCCGCCGCCGAGCACCTCACCCCGGTGACGCTCGAGCTCGGTGGCAAGTCGCCCGCCTACGTCGACGGCACCGGGCCGCTGCGCGACATCGCGCGGCGCATCGCGTGGGGCAAGTTCGTGAACGCCGGGCAGACCTGCGTCGCCCCCGACTACGTGATCGGCCCCCCGGCGGCCCTGCGCCGGCTCGTTCCCGCGCTCGCAGACGCCGTGCACGAGCTGTACGGGAACGCCATCGAGCGCAATCCCGACTACGGGCGGATCGTCACCGACGCCCAGTTCGAGCGCCTGATCGGCTATCTCGGCGAGGGGCGGATCGAGTTCGGCGGCGAGTACGACGCCGCGAGCCGCTTCATCGCGCCCACGGTGCTCAGCGGGGTGCCCCGCGACGCGACCGTGATGCGGGAGGAGATCTTCGGGCCGATCCTGCCGCTCGTCGCGGCGCGCGACCTCGACGACGCGCTCGCCTTCGTCACCGGCCGCGACAAGCCGCTCGCCGCCTACGTCTTCACCGAGGACCGAGCCGCGCGCGATCGCTGGGAGCGCGAGACCAGCTCGGGCGGGCTCGCCTTCGGGGTTCCTGTCATGCACCTCGCCGTGCCCGGCCTGCCGTTCGGGGGAGTGGGCGAGAGCGGCTCGGGGGCCTACCACGGTGAGCGCTCCTTCCGCGTCTTCAGCCACGAGAAGTCGGTGCTCGACAAGCCGCTCCGGCCCGACACCCTGGGGCCCACCATCATGCCGCCGTTCACCCGCCGCAAGGAGGCGCTCGTGCGGCGCTGGCTGCGTCGCGCCATGTGAGCCGGTGCGGGCGGGTCCCGCACGGCCCGCCATCACCGAACGGTCATCTCCGCGTGAGTAGGATGATGCCGTGGAAGAGCGCAACAGCGTGCCGGAGGGCGGCGCATTCGAACCGGGGGACGATGCCGCTCGCGAGCTGCCCATGGGGGTGCGGGTCGCGGCAGCCTGGTCATGGCGGCTCATCATCATCGGCCTGGCGTGCGCCAGCTTCCTCTGGCTCATCGTGCAGGTGCGGATCATCGTCATCCCGCTGCTCATCGCGATCCTGCTGACCGCGCTGCTCGCGCCCGTCGTGCAGTGGTTCGAGCGGCAGGGCGCCCCCCGCTGGACCGGGGTCGTCACCGCGCTCGCCATGTTCGGCATCGCCGTGTGGGTGCTCGTCACCCTCATCTCCACGCAGTTGCGCGACGGCTACGAGGATGTGGCCCGCCGCTCCGAGGAGGTGTGGTGGCAGGCGCTCCACTGGGCGGAGGCGAGTTTCGGGGTGTCCGCCTCGGAGCTCGAGGCGCTCACCGGCCAGGCCTGGAAGACGGTCGAGGAGCACCAGTCCGAGATCTGGAGCGGGGCGCTCGGGATCGCCACGACCGCCGGGCAGCTCGTCACCGGCGCGCTGCTCACCATCTTCTCGCTGATCTTCATGCTCATCGACGGCAAGCGCATCTGGTTCTGGGTGGTCGGCTTCCTCCCCGCCAAGGCGCATGCGCCGGTCGACGCCGCCGGCCGTGCCGGGTGGATCTCGGTGGGCCAGTACGTGCGGGTGCAGATCTTCGTCGCCTTCGTCGACGCGGTGGGCATCGGCGCGGGCGCTGCGCTGCTCGGCGTCCCGCTCGCGATCCCGATCGCCGTGCTCGTCTTCCTGGGATCCTTCATCCCCTTCCTCGGCGCCATCACCACCGGCGCCCTCGCCGCGTTCATCGCGCTCGTCTACAACGGGCCCGTGAACGCGCTCATCATGCTGGGCGTGGTGATCCTCGTCAACCAGATCGAGGGCCACGTGCTGCAGCCGCTCGTCATGGGCAGCGCCGTGAAGGTGCACCCGCTCGGCGTCGTGCTCGCCGTGTCGACGGGCGCACTGCTCGCGGGCGTGCCCGGAGCCCTGTTCGCCGTGCCGATCGCGGCCTCGGCGAACTCCATCGTCAACACGCTGGCGCATCGGCAGTGGCAGTCGGGTTCGGACCCGGTCGCCGACTACCACCGGCGCGAGAAGATTCACCACCGGGCCCGTCACCGGGCCCGTGCGCTCGCGAAGTCGCGGCGCAGGGAAGGACAGTCATGACACTCACCCAGCAGGCCCCCGCGCTGGAAGACTTCGAGCGCGCCCTCGAAGTGGTGCACCGGGTCACCCAGCGCACCCCGCTGGAGTCGTCCAGGTTCCTCGCGGAGATCCTGGGCGTGCCCAAGGTGTACCTGAAGTGCGAGAACCTGCAGCGCACGGGTGCCTACAAGCTGCGGGGCGCCTACAACCGCCTGATCCAGCTCACCGACGAGGAGCGCGCGCGCGGCGTGGTCGCGGCCTCGGCGGGCAACCACGCGCAGGGCGTCGCCTTCGCGGCACGGGAGCTCGGCATCAAGGCCACGATCTTCATGCCGATCGGCGTGGCGCTGCCCAAGCTGCAGGCCACCCGCAACTACGGAGCCCAGGTCGTGCTCGAGGGGGAGACCTTCGACGAGACGAACCGTGCCGCGCAGCGTTTCGTGCAGGACACCGGCGCACTGTTCGTGCCGCCCTTCGACGACGCCTCCATCATCGAGGGTCAGGGCACGGTGGCGCTCGAGATCCTCGACACGGCGCCCGAGGTGGAGACCATCGTCGTCCCGATCGGCGGCGGCGGACTCGTCTCCGGGGTCGCTGCCGCTGCGAAGCAGTGGGCGGCGCGCGAGGGCCGGCCCATGCGCATCGTCGGCGTTCAGTCCGAGAACGCGGCGCCGTTCGTGCCCTCGCTGCAGGCCGGACGTCCCGTCACCATCGAGACGCGGCCCACCATCGCCGACGGGATCGCGGTGGCGCGTCCCGGCGAGCTGAACTTCGCCGCCGTGCGGGAGTACGTCGACGAGATCGTCACCGTCAGCGATGACGACATCGCCCGCGCCATCGTCGTGCTGCTCGAGCGCGCCAAGATGGTCGTCGAGCCGGCCGGCGCAGCCGGGGTCGCGGCCATGCTCGCCGGCAAGGTGCAGGCGAAGGGGGCCACCGCCACGATCCTCTCCGGCGGCAACATCGACCCGCTGCTGCTGCAGCGGGTGATCGGTCACGGCCTCGCCGCCTCGGCGCGCTACATGAAGCTGCGGATCCTGCTGCCGGACATTCCGGGGCAGCTCGTGCGCACGGCGTCCATCGTCGCCCAGCAGAACGCGAACGTGGTCGAGGTGATCCACACCCGTCACGCGACCGAACTGCCGATCAGCGAGGTCGAGCTCGAACTGCACATCGAGACCCGCGGGCACGAGCACGGCGACGCCGTCGCGCAGGCCCTCCGTGACGCCGGGTACACCGTGCGGGTGGGCGAGCGCTACTGACTTCATTCCGGCGCTACGCTGGGTCCGGGAGGGGGACGCCCGCGGACCGGGCGGCGGAACGGAATGAAGATCCTGATAGTCGAGGACGACGAGCGCGTCTCCGAAGTGCTCGGCGCCTACCTGCGGCAGGCCGGCTACACCACCGCCTGCGCGCCGAACGGCGCCGCGGCGCTCGAACTGCTCGGCTCCGACACCGAGGCCGTGCTCCTCGACCTCGGGCTTCCCGACATGGACGGCATCGACGTGTGCCGGCGCATCCGCGGCTTCTCCAGCGTTCCCATCATCGTCGCCACCGCGCGCAGCGGCGTCGAAGAGCGCATCCGGGGGCTGCACGCCGGCGCCGATGACTTCGTCGTGAAACCCTACGATGTGCGCGAGCTCGTCGCACGCATCGAAGCCGTCACCCGGCGCACGCGCGCCCTTCCCCCCGAACCGGGCGCCGAGGCCGGCGTCACCGTCGACGGCGTCCGCATCGACCTCGCCCGCCGGCGCGTGCTCGTGGACGGCGAAGCGACGGAGCTCACCCCCAAGGAGTTCGACATCCTCGCCGTGCTCGCGCGCTACCCCGGCGTCGTCGTGCCCCGCGACCGCATCATCCGCGAAGTCTGGGGCACCGACTGGGGCGGCTTCAAACGTTCCCTCGAGGTGCACCTGGGCTCGATCCGGCGCAAGCTCGGACGCCCCGAGCTGGTGGAAACGGTGCGAGGCGTCGGCTATCGCCTGGCCGGGGAGTCGCGGCCGTGAACGGGAGCGGTGCAGGCCTCGGCCGAGACGGCCGAGGCGCGTCCGGCGGACAGCGAGAAATCGCTGTCCGCTGCTCGGCCGCGGGCGTCGGCTATCGCCTGGCCGGGGAGTCGCGGCCGTGATGGCGAGCGGTGCAGGCCTCGGCCATCGCACGGCGGAGTGACCCATGCGCACCCGCCTCATCATCGTGTTCCTCGTGCCGATGGCCGTCGTGCTGCTCGCGCTCGGCGGAGCCTACGCCTGGAGCGTCGCACGCAGCGTGCAGCAGGAAGCCTCCAACCAGCAGCTCGCCGACCTCGGCTACTTCCTCACCGGAGCCCGGCAGGCGCTGCGCGCCGGCAGTCCCGCCGTGATCGAGCCGGAACTCCAGCGCTACGGTGAGCTCTACGGCACGGAGGTCGCCGTCTTCGACCGCTCCGGGACGCTGTGGGCCTCTGGCGGGCCCCGCCCCGAGCGCGTCGACGAGGAGCTCGCCGAGCAGCTCAGCCTCGCCCTCGCAGGCCGGCGCAGCGAACCGGCGCCCACGACGCTGCCCTGGGCGCTCGGGGAGTCCGTCACCGTCGAGCCCGTCTTCGACGACGGCAGCGTCATCGGCGCCGTCGCCCTCTCGGCGAGCACCGAGGCGCCCAGAAGCGAGATCCTCGCGCACTGGGCGGCGCTCGTGCTCGTCTGCGCCCTCGTGCTCGCGCTGCTCCTCTTCGCGGTGGTGCGTCTCGCGAACTGGGTGCTGCGGCCGATGCTGCGCGTCGACCGCGCGATGGCGGCCATCGAGCACGGCGAGATGCACGCCCGGATCGACGACGACACGGGTCCGCCCGAGATGCGCCGTATGATCCGCATGTTCAACCAGATGGCGGAGGAGATCGAGCGGGTCATCTCCCGGCAGCGCGAGTTCGCGATGAACGCATCCCATGAGCTGCGCAACCCGCTCGGCGCGCTCCTCATGCGGGTCGAGTACCTCTCGACCGGACTCGACGACGCCTGGGAGGCGGAGATCGAGAAGACCCGGGAGGAGGGGCGGCGGATGACCCGGATTCTCGACACCCTCCTCAGCATGGCGCGCGCCGGCCGCGCGGACTCCGAGTTCGCCGTGGTCGACCTCGCCGAACTCGCCGAGGGCCGGGCGGCGGCCTGGGCGGAGGTCGCGGCGGAGCGCGGCGTCCGGCTCGCCGTGCAGAGCGACGGGGCGGTGCCGAGCCTCACGGACCGCACCTCCGTGGAGAGCGCACTCGACGCCGTCCTCGACAACGCGCTGAAGTTCGCGCCCGCGGGCAGCGCCGTTGAGGTGTCGGTGCGCCGCGACGCTGAGGCGTGCTCGATCGCCGTGCGCGATCACGGCCCCGGCCTCGAAGCCGAGGAGCTCGACCGCGTCACGAGCCGGTTCTGGCGCAGCCCCCGGGACCAGAACGTCCCGGGCTCCGGCCTCGGCCTCGCGATAGCCAGCGATCTCCTCGACACACTGCGCGGAGCCGTGCGGGTCACGGCGCCCGAGGACGGCGGCCTGTGCGTCGAGCTGCGCCTGCCGGGGGAGCAGCCGTGAGGGGCCGGCGCCGCGCCGCGCGACGGCTGCTCGGGGTCGCGATGCTCTGCGGGGCGCTCGCGCTCAGCGCGTGCACCGCCCCCTCGGCCCGGCTCGGGCCCGGGGAGCAGCGCATCGCCGGCG
Organism: Leucobacter massiliensis; assembly: GCF_002982315.1. Taxonomy (GTDB): domain Bacteria; phylum Actinomycetota; class Actinomycetes; order Actinomycetales; family Microbacteriaceae; genus Leucobacter; species Leucobacter massiliensis. The sequence continues at coordinate 84,745 of NZ_MWZD01000022.1, forward strand.
GAGTGACCGCCGGCATCTACTACGGCTACGGCGAGCATTTCGCCGCCGAGTTGCGCGGCGAACTCGGCCTCGACATCGCCGTGGACGAGACGCACGGATCGGTCGACAATCTTCAGCGGGTGGGCGCCGGCGAAGCCCTCCTGGGTTTCGCGCAGGGCGACACGGCGGCCGACGCGGTCGCCGGGTCCGGCGACTTCGACGAGCCGCAGGCGATCCGTGCCGTCGCGCGCGTCTACGACGAGTACGTGCACGTCGTCGTGCCGGCCGACTCGCCGATCCGCCGCGTCTCCGAACTCGCCGGCCATCGCGTCTCGCTCGGCGCTCCCAACTCCGGCGTGCAGGTGATCGCCTCCCGCGTGCTCGAGGCCTCCGAGGTGCCGGCAGACGCGATCGAGAACCCGGCGCTCGGCCTCGCCGCCTCCATCCAGGCCCTGCGGGCGGGGGAGATCGCCGGCTTCTTCTGGGTGGGCGGACTGCCCACGCCCGGCCTCGCCGATCTCGCGGCCGAGTCGCCGATCCGGCTCCTCCCCATCGAGGCCGGCACCGTCGAGCGAGTCAACGCCGGTCACGCCGGCGTGTATCGCGTCTCCGACTTCCCCGTCGGCGTCTACGGCGTCGAGGCCCCGAGCGCGACGATGACGGTGCCGAACCTGCTCGTCACCCGTGCGTCCGCTCCCGAGGAGCTCGTGCACGACATCACCCGCGTGCTCTTCGAGCGGCGCACCGAGCTCGCGAGCCGCATCGCGGCCGCGGAATACCTCGACCGGCGGCAGGCGATCTTCACCGGTCCCATCGCCCTCCACCCCGGTGCCGCGCGGTACTACCGGGAGGCGCACCGCTGACGCCCCGGGGGCACGCCCGGTATTCGGAACGGCTTCCGGCGAAGCCTCAAGATACGCTCAAGAGCCGTGACACACCGCACGAGGGCTTCTAGGGTTGGGTCCTGATCGATTCAAGGGTGAACGACACCTCACGGAGTCCCGGTTCCCCCCGGATCGGCGCAGCCAGGCCAGACGCCGCGGCGCGAACAGCCGCGACGCGGGTCACGACCCAGAGGTGGAGACATCATGAGCGCGAGCGAACCGCTTGTCGTCGTGGAGAACGTGCAGAAGCACTACGGCGACTTCCAGGCACTCACCGACATCAATCTCACGATCGACCGGGGCGAAGTGGTCGTCATCATCGGCCCGTCCGGCTCCGGCAAGTCCACGCTCTGCCGCTCCATCAACCGTCTCGAGACGATCACGAGCGGTTCGATCCGCGTCGACGGCAAGGAGCTGCCCGCCGAGGGGAAGGCGCTCGCGAAGCTCCGCGCGGAGGTCGGCATGGTGTTCCAGTCGTTCAACCTCTTCGCGCACCTCACGATTCTGGAGAACGTGACCCTCGGCCCGATCAAGGTGCGCGGGATCAGCAAGGCCGAGGCCGAGCGCGAGGCGATGGAACTGCTCACGCGCGTTGGCGTCGAGAAGCAGGCGGCGAAGCTGCCCGCGCAGCTCTCGGGCGGGCAGCAGCAGCGCGTCGCCATCGCCCGCGCCCTCGCCATGCACCCGAAGGTGATGCTCTTCGACGAGCCGACCAGCGCCCTCGACCCCGAGATGATCAACGAGGTGCTCGACGTGATGATCGGCCTCGCGAAAGAGGGCATGACCATGATCGTCGTCACCCACGAGATGGGCTTCGCGCGCAAGGCCGCGGACCGGGTCGTGTTCATGGCCGACGGCCAGATCGTGGAACAGGCCACCCCGGAGGAGTTCTTCACGAATCCGCAGACGGCGCGCGCGAAGGACTTCCTCTCGAAGCTCATCACGCACTGATCCCGGCCCGGGACGGCCGGCCCGGACACCGGGATCGCGCAGCAGACCGGCCCGGATCCGGCCCGGCCCATCCGACCACACCACCGATGGAAAGGAACACCCCATGCGTTTCAAGAAGTCAGTCGCGGCGCTCGGCTTCCTCGCCGCAGCGGCGCTCACGCTCACCGGCTGCAACAGCGGCAGCCCGGCAGGGGAGGCCGGCGGCGACGATCCGGTGGTCACCGACGTCGCCGAGGGCGTGACCCTCGAGGGCAGCCCCACCTTCGACAAGATGACCGAGCGCGGCAAGGTCGTCATCGGCGTCAAGGAGGACCAGCCCGGGCTCGGCTACCTCGACAACGTGACCGGCGATCGCAGCGGCTTCGACGTCGACATCGCCCGCTGGATCGCCGCCTCGCTCGGCTTCGACGAGAGCGAGATCGAATTCAAGGCCATCGCCTCCGCGAACCGCGAGCAGGCCATCAAGAACGGCGACGTCGACTACTACGTCGGCACCTACTCCATCAACGACAAGCGCAAGCAGGACATCGACTTCGCCGGTCCCTACTTCATCACCGGCCAGGGACTGCTCGTCAAGAAGGGCGACACCGACTACCAGTCGCTCGATGACCTCGCCGGCAAGACCGTCTGCTCCGCGACCGGCTCGACGCCGATCCAGAACATCAAGGACAACTTCCCGGACATCAAGACGCAGGAGTTCGACCTCTACTCGGCCTGCGTCGAGAGCCTGATCAACGGCCAGGTCGACGCGGTCACCACCGACCAGGCGATCCTCATCGGCTACGCCGCGCAGGATCCCGACAACCTGATGGTCACCACCGGCCCGCTCCTCACCGAGGAGAAGTACGGCGTGGGCCTGCCCAAGGGCGACGACGTGCTGCGCACCCACATCAACGAGCTCTTCACCGACGGCGGCGCCGAGTGGCAGAAGATCTTCGACAAGAACCTGGGCGACTCCGGCATCACCGTCGAGCAGCCCCAGGTGGATGCCTACTAACCGCTGACGGCACCCGGGGGCGGCGCGCGTGCCGCCCCCGGACCCCGCACACAGGAGAGGAAGACGCATGGACGTCATCTTCGGGAACCTCGATCTCTGGGGAACCGCGATCAAGAACACGCTGCTCGTGTTCTTCGGGGGCGGTGCGCTCGCGCTGGTGCTCGGCATCATCGTCGGGGCCATGCGGGTCTCGCCGGTGCCGATCGCCCGCGGCGTAGGCACCGTCTACGTGAACATCATCCGCAATACGCCGCTCACGCTCGTCTTCTTCTTCTTCGTCCTCGGATACCCCGCGCTGGGGATGCCGAAGCTGAGCCCGCTCGTGCTCGGCATCCTCGCGATCGGCATCTACACCGCGACCTACGTGGCGGAGGTGCTTCGCGCAGGCATCAACACCGTGCCGGTCGGGCAGGCGGAGGCGGCCCGCGCGATCGGCCTCCCCTTCGGACAGGTCATGACCCTTGTCGTGCTGCCGCAGGCATTCCGCTCGGTGGTGCCGCCCATGATGAGCGTGTTCATCGCGCTGCTCAAGAACACCACGGTCGCCGCCGGATTCTCCGTCGCGGAGCTCGCCGCGCTGCGCGCCACCGTCAACGACGCGGCCGGACGGCCTGGCAGCCCGATGGAGGTGCTGCTCTGGGTGGCGTTCGTGTTCGTCGTGCTCGTGCTGATCCTGAGCTTCATCCAGAACCGTCTCGAGAAGAAGTGGAGGATCGTCCGATGACTTCCGTGCTCTACGACGTCCCCGGTCCGAAGGCGATCGTCCGCAACCGCATCATCGCGGTGCTCACGGTGCTGCTCGTCGGCGCCGTCCTGGGATTCATCCTGTACCGCTTCGCCCTCTCCGGGCAGTTCTCAGCGCAGAAGTGGGGCATCTTCACCTACAGCGCGATCTGGGCGCAGATCTTCCAGGCGCTCGGCAAGACGCTGGCCGCCTTCGGCCTCGCCGCCGTCGGCAGCATCGTCCTCGGCTTCGTGCTCGCCATCGGGCGGCTCTCGGATCACCGCTGGGTGCGGATCCCGTTCATGGCGACCACCGAGATCTTCCGTGCGGTGCCCGTGCTCGTCATGATGATGCTGCTCTACTACGGCCTGCCCTCGGTCGGCGTGAAGATGGAGCCCTACTGGGCGGTGGTCATCGCGCTCGTCGTCTACAACGGCTCCGTGCTCGCCGAGGCGCTGCGCGCCGGCATCGAATCGCTGCCCCGCGGGCAGAAGGAGGCGGGCTACGCGATCGGGCTCCGCAAGAGCGGGGTCATGCGGCTCATCCTGCTGCCCCAGGCGGTGCGCGCCATGCTGCCCGTGATCGTGGCGCAGCTCGTCGTGACCATGAAGGACACCGCGCTCGGCTTCATCATCACCTACCCCGAGCTGCTGTACCTGGCCAAGCAGCTCAGCAGCAACGTGCAGTTCGGACGTCCGCTGCTGCAGTCGGCCTTCGTGATCGGCGGCATCTACATCATCATGTGCCTCATCCTGTCGGGCATCGCGAAGTGGCTCGAGGTGCGCATGAGCAAGAACCCGCGTGCGCGCGGCGGCGCGGCCGCCGCCGACACCAGCACCGTGCCGATCCAGCCCGGCGATCCGCGCCTCCACACGGAGGGCACGATGACCGAGGTGATCGTCACCCAGGGCGACGAGCCGCGATCCCGCCGCTGAATGGTGCGGGACAGCTTCGACGAGCACCGGCGCCCTCCCCTCGCTGATCCGCGAGGAGGGCGCCGGTGCTGAGCGCATCCCTCGGCGGTGTCCTCGCCGCCCCGGCCGCCTCGTCCGGCCCGTTCGGGCCGAGCGGCGGCGTCGACTGGGCGGCCTTCGGCCTGCTGCTGCTCGCGGCCTTCGCCGCTGGCTGGATCGACGCCGTGGTGGGCGGTGGCGGGCTTCTGCAGCTGCCGGCGCTGCTGCTCGTGCCCGGCATCACGCCCGTGCAGGCGCTCGCCACGAACAAGCTCGCCTCCGTGTTCGGCACGGCGACGAGCAGCGTGACCTACGCGCGCACGGTGCGGCCCAGCCTGCGCACGGTGCTGCCCATGGCGGCGATCGCGCTCGCCGCTGCGTTCGGCGGTGCCTCCCTCGCGGCCTTCCTGCCGGCTGCGGTGTTCAAGCCGATCATCGTGGTCGCGCTGATCGTGGTCGCCGTGATCACGCTCGCGAAGCCCGCGCTCGGCGCCGTCACGCGCCTCAAGCACCGCGGGCGGCGCCACTTCGGCATCGCCGCCGTCACGGGCGCGGCGATCGGCTTCTACGACGGCCTGCTCGGGCCGGGCACGGGCACCTTCCTCGTGATCGCGCTGGTGGGCCTGCTCGGATACGACTTCCTGCGGGCGAGCGCGAAGGCGAAGATCGTGAACTTCGCGACGAACCTCGGCGCGCTGCTCTTCTTCATCCCGCTGGGCGCGGTGCTCTGGCCGCTGGGACTCGCGATGGGGGCGGCGAACGTGCTCGGCAGCTTCGCCGGCTCGAAGATGGCGCTCGCGCGCGGCGCGCGCTTCGTGCGGGTGATCTTCCTCGTCGTCGTCGCGGTGCTCATCGTGAAGCTCGCGGCCGACATCTGGGCCGAGCACGCCGGCTGAGCGGGGACCGGGGCCGGGGCCGGGCGCCCGCGCCCGCGCCCGCCTGGCGGCCGCGACCCGGTCCCGGCCCCGGCCGCCCGGCCGGATCAGACGGCGTAGGTGTCCACGGCGAGGATCTTGACGGTGATCCGGTTGCCGTTCGGTGCGGCGTAGCTCGTCTCATCGCCGACGGCGAGGCCGAGGATCGCGGCGCCCAGGGGGCTCTCGGCGCTGTACACCTCGAGCTCGCTCCCGTCGGCGAGCTCGCGGTTGCCGAGCAGGAAGCGCTCCTCGTCGCCGAGGATGTCCGCGGTGACCACGGTGCCGATCTCCACCACGCCGTGAGCCTTCGGCGCCTCGCCGACGACGGCGTGCTTCAGCAGCTCCTGCAGATCGCGGATCCGGGCCTCCATCTTGCCCTGTTCGTCCTTCGCTGCGTGGTAGCCGCCGTTCTCCTTGAGGTCGCCCTCCTCACGGGCGGCCTCGATGCGCGCGGCGATCTCTTTGCGCCCCGCGCCCGACAGCTGCTCCAGCTCGGCGGAGAGGCGGTCGTAGGCCTCCCGGGTGAGCCAGGTCTGGGTCGTCTCGGCCATGTCGGTCCTCGTTTCGTCTCTGCGGTGCCCGCTCCGATCGCGTCGGGCTGACGTCGTGTGTCGTGGGTGCGCGTCCGCCGCGCGGGCGGCGGGCGTTCCGAGCGCTGCATCGTTCGCTGCCGGCGTCAAGCCTCGCGGGGCATGCGTGCCGTGGGAACACGGAACGCCCCGAAGGGATCAGGGCGCGAACTCCAGGATACCAGGAAGCCGCTCCGAAGTCGCGGGCGAAGGAGCTGCGAGGAGCGTTCGCCGGGCGGCGCTCAGCGCTCGATCACCCAGCACGTGCGCACGGTCGTCGCCGTGGCCGGATTCGTGGTCACCAGCGGGGTCGTGACGGTGTGGGTGCGGGCTTCGGTCACGGGAAGCTCGACGACCTTCCACCCGACGGTCGCCTTCACCGTGTTGAGGGCCTCGACCGCGCAGGCGATCGGGGTGTTCGCGGGCCCCGTGACCTCGAACTTCACCTCCAGGTTCAGCTCGTCGGTCTTCGTGTATCCGATGTCCTGCCAGGACACCCGGTTCGCGTCCTGCCAGCCGCTGAATGCCAGGAATCCGACGCCGCCGAGCACCAGCAGCCCGGCCGCCGTCCAGGCGAAGCGGCGATCGAAGCGGCGACGACGACCGGCGCCGTAGCGGTCCTCCAGGGAGCCGGATCCCCCTTGCGCCGCTGCTGCCGGATCCACCTCGGCCGCGCGCACCGTGCGCTCCGGATGTGCCGCGCGACCCTCATCCTCGGCCTCAGCGGCCCCGGCGGCGGCGCTCGTCTGCGGCACGGGAGTCTCCGATCTGCGCTGGGTAAAATGGGGATTCGTTGCCAGACTACCGGGAGGCTCCCGGGAGGCACGTGAGAGGACCCGCATGACGCTCAGGTTGATCGCGGTGCATGCGCACCCCGATGACGAGTCCAGCAAGGGCGCCGCGACCTATGCCCACTACCTCGACCGGGGCGTCGAGGTGATGATCGTCAGCTGCACCGGAGGCGAGCGGGGAGACGTGCTCAACGAGTTCGTCGCGCGTGATCCGATGAGTCGCCGTGATCTCGCCGGGCTGCGCCGGGACGAGATGGATCGCGCGCGCCGGATCATCGGCTTCGAGCACCGCTGGCTCGGCTACCAGGATTCGGGGCTGCCCGACGAGGGGGAGCCCGTGCCGGCAGGCTCCTTCGGCGACATTCCCGCGGAGGTGTCGGCCGAGGCGCTCGTGCGGGTGGTGCGCGAGTTCCGCCCCCACGTCATGATCACCTACAACGAACAGGGCGGATACCCCCACCCCGATCACATTCGTTGTCACGAGGTCAGCCGCATTGCCTGGGAACGAGCAGGGGATCCCTCGGCGTACCCCGAGGCAGGCGAGCCGTGGGCGATCAAGAAGCTCTACTATGAGGAGATCTTCAACGCCGCGCGGGTGACGAAGGTGGCCGAGTGGCTGGAGCAGCACGACCCCGAGTCGCCGCTGCTCAGCCAGTTCGCGGAGATGCGGGAGTGGATGACCCGCCGCGAGTACCGCGGCACGGCGAAGATCGAGGTGGGCCGCTTCTTCGAGCGGCGTGACGAGGCGCTGCGGGCGCACGCGAGTCAGGTGCCCCCCGACAGCCCGTTCTTCTTCTGGCCGAACGAGCTGCAGCGTGAGGCGTGGCCGTTCGAGGACTACCGGCTCGCGGCGTCGCGCGTTGCGACGAGCGAGTTCGAGGCCGATCTGTTTCAAGGAATCGAGGAGGACGCGTGAGCGCAATGGAGACGGTCGTGCGGATCGCCGAGGACACCGAGTTCGATCCGAACCAGGTGACGCCCGGCTGGGAGGGCTTCGCCGCTACCGGCGCGATGGCCGTCTGCATCATCCTGCTCGGCTTCCTGCTGGTGCGGCGACTGCGGCGCAACGCCTACCGGGTCGAGGCGCGCGAGCGCATCGCGGCCGAGCTGGCGGAGCAGGAAGCCGCGGCAGCCGGGACGGCTGCGGGAGCGGCCGCGGGGTCCGCAGCGACGGACGCGGCGGGTGCCGCCGGGGCGCCGGGGACGCCGTCCGTCGAACCGGGATCCGGTCGCGATTCCGGACCGCGGGCCTGATCCTGCCGTGAACGGCGGCGACGGCTTCGCTGACCCCGGCTTCGCGGACCCCCCTTTCGGCGCGGCCGACGAGGAGCGCTGGCCGGGCGAGTCGTGGGGAGCGCCCGCGCCCGAGGACGTCGATCCCCGGGCGGAGTTCGCGGCCTCCCGGGCCGCCGCCCCCGCCCGTGCCGCCGCGCCGGCGAATCCTGCCGGGCACCGCGTGCCCGGGCCCTTCGCCACTGCGCCGGCGCGGCGGCCCGGGCGCCGGCCCCTATACCCACCTGACGCAGCGTCCGGCCCGGCACCCCGCTTCAGCTGCTCTCGGAGGTCTTCGGCTACGACGCGTTCCGCGGCGAGCAGGCTGAGATCATCGAGCAGCTGGTCGGCGGCGGCGACGCCGTGGTGCTCATGCCGACCGGCGGGGGCAAGTCGATCTGCTACCAGATCCCTGCGCTCGCGCGCGAGGGGACCGGGGTGGTGCTCTCTCCGCTCGTCGCGCTGATGCACGATCAGGTCGCGGCGCTCCGCCTCGCCGGGGTGCGCGCCGCCGCCCTCAACTCGGCGATGCCGCGCGAGGATCGCCTGGAGGTCGAGCGCGCCTACCGCGCCGGGGAGCTCGAGCTGCTCTACCTCGCGCCCGAGCGGCTCTCGGCTCCGGGCACCGTCGAACTGCTCTCGCAGGGCCGCATCGCGCTCTTCGCCATCGACGAGGCGCACTGCGTCTCGCAGTGGGGCCACGACTTCCGCCCCGACTATCTGCGTCTCGGCGCGCTCGCCGAGCGCTGGCCGGAGGTGCCCCGCATCGCGCTCACGGCGACCGCCACCCCGGAGACGCACCGCGAGATCACCGAGCGCCTGCATCTCGAAGGTGCCCGGCACTTCGTGTCCAGCTTCGACCGGCCCAACATCCGCTACCGCATCGTCTCGAAGCAGAACGTGCGAGCTCAGCTCGTCTCCTTCATCCGCGGCGAGCACGCCGGCGAGGCCGGCATCGTCTATGCGCTCAGCCGCAAGCGGGTGGAGCAGACGGCGGCGGCGCTGCGCGAGGCCGGCATCGACGCGGTCGCCTACCACGCGGGGCTGCCCGCGCACGAGCGGCTGGAGGCCCAGACCCGCTTCCTGCGCGAGGACGGCGTGGTGGTGGTCGCGACCATCGCCTTCGGCATGGGGATCGACAAGCCCGATGTGCGCTTCGTCGCCCACATCGACCTGCCGAAGTCGATCGAGGGCTACTACCAGGAGACCGGCCGCGCGGGCCGAGACGGCCTGCCCTCGGAGGCGTGGCTCGCCTACGGCCTGCAGGACGTGGTGCAGCAGCGCCAGATGATCGAGTCGGGCGACGGCGACGCCGCGACCCGCGCCAACCAGACCCGCCACCTCAACCAGATGCTCGCGCTCTGCGAGGGCGTGGAGTGCCGCCGCCGCTTCCTCATCCGCTACTTCGGGCAGGACGCGCCGGAGCGCTGCGGCAACTGCGATGTCTGCCTCGACCCACCGAAGCTGTGGGACGCCACGATCCCGGCCCAGATGCTGCTCTCGACGATCATCCGCACCCAGCGCGAGCGCGGCCGCAGCTACGCGGCGGGCCAGCACATCGACGTGCTGCGCGGCGTCGGCTCCGAGCGCGTGACGCAGATGCGGCTGGACGAGCTGTCGACCTGGGGCATCGGCAAGGAGTGGTCGGTGGCGCAGTGGCGGGGACTGGTGCGGCACCTGCTCGCGGTCGGGCTGGTCGAGGCGCGCGGTGAGTGGGGCGTGCTCGCGCCCACGGAGGCCGCGAAGCCGGTGCTGCGCGGCGAGGAGACGGTGCACATGCGCGAGGAGCTGGTCTCGCGGGCGGCGGGCCGGGGCTCCGGAACGCGCGGGGGCCCGGGATCCGGTGCCAAGCGCTCGGCAGCTGCGGCCGAGCTCACCGCGGAGCAGGCGGAGGTCTTCGAGCGCCTGCGCGAGTGGCGGGCGGGGGAGGCCCGGACGCAGGGGGTCCCCGGCTATGTCGTCTTTGGCGACGCGACGCTCGCCGCGCTCGCCGTGCACCGCCCCGCCACCGACGAGGAGCTGCTCGCGATCTCGGGCATCGGCCAGGTCAAGCTCGAACGCTACGGCGCCGCCGTCCTCGAGGTCCTCGCCCGGTCCTGACCCCTTCCCTCCCGTCATCGAGTCCGGCCTGATCGATCAGGGTTCATGGGCGCTGAGCCCGTACCGGCCGGGCCGCATTCAGTGAGGTCGAGGAGGTGCGGGGGTGAGCGAGCCCGCCCACTCGCGCAGCACCTCGGACCAGGGCGTGGGATCGAGCCCGAACTCGGTGGTGAGGCGCCCGGGCTGGAGTGCGCTGGGGGAGTCCCAGAGATAGCGCTGACGGAAGATCTCGCGGAAGGCGGGCGAGAACGGTGCGCAGGCTCCGAGCGCGGCGCTCGGGATCCGGCTCGCTCCGGCCGGCTTCCGCCCCACGGCCCGGGCCGCGTCCTCGGCCATCCGCCGCTGCGAGAGCGGCGGACCGGTCGGGGCGTTGAGCACCGTGCCGCCCGTCCGTGCGAGCGAAGCCGCGGCGATCATGGCGCGGCTGAGATCGGGCAGGTAGGTGAGGGCGTGCGGCGCGTCGGGGTCGCCGAGCACCCAGGCGCGGCGTCCCGCGGCGGCCGGGGCGAGCACCGTGCCGAGGATCACCGAGGATTTCGCGTGGGCGGTCGGCCCGACCAGGTCCGAGGCGACGAGCGATGCGGTGCGTGCCGGGTGGGCGCTCCGCGCCGACAGCAGCTCCGCGCGCACCTCGCCGAGGGGTGACGCCGGTGCGATGGGGCTGGTCTCGCCGAGATCGACGGCCCCTCGGCCGAAGGCGTACACGGACTCCGGAAAGATCACCGGGATGCCGAGTTCTGCCGCGACGTCCATTACGGCGAGCTCGCGCCGGGGGAGCTCGCGACGCCACACGGGTGCCGAGTATGCGGCGTGGATGCAGTGGAAGACGACCGCGGCGCCCTCGGCCGCCGAGCGGATCGCATCCCGGTCGCCCGCATCGCCGCGGATCACGCGGGCGCCGGTCCCGGGCATCGATCCGGCGCTGCGGCGCAGCACGGTGACCTGGTGCCCGTCTGCGGTGAGGTCCCCGGCGAGCTGGGTTCCGATCTGGCCTGCTCCCGTGATGAGCGCGTGCATGGTTCTCCGATCATTTGTGAGCAGTGCTCGCTAAATTTCCGTTCCTTACGCTAGCGCTCGGGGCGGAGAATATCAAGAGCAGTGCTCACAGAATTGCCTCGGCCGCGAGGCGGTGCCAGACTTGCCTCCATGGAACGCCAGCGCCGCACCCACGCCGAGGCCCGCACCCGGATGCGCGAGGGGATCCTCCGTCTCGGCAATGAGCAGCTGGCGGAGGTGGGGGCGGCGGCGCTCTCCGTCCGCGGGATCGCGCGGGGCCTGGGCGTCGCCTCCTCGGCGATCTACCGGCACGTGAGCAGCCGGGACGAGCTCCTGACAATGCTGCTCGTCGACGCCTACACCGAGCTGGCCGACGCCGCGCTCGCCGCCGACGATCCGGCCGCGCCCCCAGCGGAGCGCTTCGCGGCGATCGCTCGGGCCACCCGGGCATGGGCCGTCTCGAACCCCGCTCGCTGGGCGCTGGCCTACGGCTCGCCCGTGCCCGGCTATCGCGCGCCGGCCGAGCAGACCACCGGGCCGGGAACCCGCGTCATGGGGGCGTTTCTCGCGCTGCTCGCGTCCGGCGGGCAGGGGGAGCACGGATCCCGTTCCGCTCCCGTCTCCGCGGCACTCGGCCGCGAGCTCGCGGCGGGAGCCGCCGAGATCGGCGTCGACGCCGGTCCCGAGCTCGCCGCCGCGGCGATCGAGGCCTGGACCGGGCTCATCGGCCTGATCAGCGCCGAGGTCTTCGGCCAGCTCGGGCCGGATCTCTCACCCCACGGTCCCGAGTTCCTCGACCGCTGGATTTCCCGCACCACCACCCGCTTCGGCCTCAGCCCCGGCTACCGCAGGTAGACGGGGTTGAGGGCGACGAGCAGCGCTGCGGTCCAGTGGCAGAGGAATGCGAGCACCGTGAGCGCGTGGAAGATCTCGTGGAAGCCGAACACGCCGGGCACGGGGTTCGGCCGCTTGATCCCGTACACGACGGATCCGAGCGTGTAGAGCAGGCCGCCCGCGATCACGAGCACCATCGCGGCGGGGCTCGCGCGGTAAATGTCGACGATGTACATCACCGCCGCCCAGCCGAGCAGCACGTACAGTGGCACGTACAGCCAGCGCGGCGCCCCGATCCAGAACACCCGGAAGCCGATGCCGAGCAGCGCGCCGCCCCACACGAGCGTGAGGAGCAGCACGCCCTTGCTCAGCGGCAGCGCGAGCAGCGCGATCGGCGTGTAGGTGCCCGCGATGAGCAGGAAGATGTTGGCGTGGTCGAGGCGGCGGAAGATCTGCTTCGTGCGGGGCTGCCAGTTGAATCGGTGATAGAGCGCCGACACGCCGAAGAGCAGCATGCTCGCGATCATGAACACGGCGGCGGCCCACTTGGCCACCGGGCCGTGCGCGAGCGAGATGAGCACGATGCCCGAGGCGATCGCCACCGGGAAGGTCCCCGCGTGGATCCATCCGCGCCAGCGCGGTTTCGCCTCGGGATCGATGCCGCCCCTCCCGCCCTCCGGCTGCGGCTGATCCTCGGCGTGCTCGATCGCGTCGGACAGCAGCGGGAGGGACAGGCGGTCGGGATCGGGAAGGGGCCGCTCTGCGGATCCGGTTCCGTGCTCGCCGTGAGAAGTCATGTCTTCGAGTGTAGACTCCGCACAGTTTCGGAGGGGCATATGTGTGGATGATCCCCAGCTGAAGCGATCGTCCATCCCCGGCTCGGGCCGCGCCCCGGACGATACACTCTCAGGGTGAACTCCCGAGCCACGACGCCGCGCACCGGCCTGCTGTACCGGCTCTACCAGCGCCGCCTGCGGCGGGAGATCGACCCGGCGAGCGTGCCCGGCCACATCGCGGTCATCGTCGACGGCAACCGCCGCTGGGCCAAGCAGCGCCTGCAGGAGCGCGCCTCCTTCGGGCATCGCGCCGGAGCGCGCAAGGTGCTCGAGTTCCTCGAGTGGTGCGAGGACGCCGGTATCGGCACGGTCACCCTCTATCTGCTCTCCGCCGACAACCTCAACGCGCGCGACCGGCAGGAGCTGGAGGACCTCTTCGGCATCATCGCGCAGCTCGCCACGGAGATCGCCGAGAATCCGCGCTGGCGCGTCAAGCACGTGGGATCGTGCGAGGGGCTCTCGGCCGAGCTGAGCGAGGCCCTCGCCGCCGCTGAGCAGGCCACCGCCGGCCGCAGCGGCCTCCACATCAACCTCGCCGTCGGCTACGGCGGCCGCAGCGAGATCATGGCGGCGATGCGCAGCGTCATCGCCGAGCACCAGGCCGCCGGTGGCTCCATCGAGACCCTCGCGGATCGGCTCACCCCCGAGATCATCGGCGAGCATCTGTGGACGCGGGGCCAGGCGGATCCTGACCTCGTGATCCGGACCTCCGGCGAGCAGCGGCTCTCCGACTTCATGATCTGGCAGTCGGCCCACTCCGAGTTCTACTTCGTGGAAGCGCTCTACCCGGACCTGCGCGAGGTGGATTTCCTGCGCGCCCTGCGCGACTATTCGAGCCGGCAGCGCCGGATGGGAGGCTGACCGTGGCGGCGAGTGCGGAGATACCGGTGCCGGGGATGCCCGCTCTCGGCGGCATGCGGGTGCTGGTGACCGGCGCCTCGGGCGGGATCGGTGCGGGGATCGCCCGGCGCTTCGCGGCCGCGGGCGCGCGCGTCGCGCTGCACTATCGGGGGGCCGGCGCCGGCTCCGTTGCCGCCGTCAGGGCGCTGCGTGACGAGCTGCGGGCAGCGGGGGCCGATGCCACAGCCGTGCGGGCCGAGCTCGCAGAACCCGGTGCCGCCGCTCGGCTGGTGGCCGCGGCGGCCGATGCGCTGGGCGGGCTCGACGGGCTGGTGAACAACGCGGGGATCCAGCCGCTGGCGCCGCTCGCCGAGACCACGCGCGCCGAGTGGGACGAGGTGCTGGGCACCAACCTGGGCGCCGTCTTCGAGCTCTCGCGCGAGGCGGCTCGGGTGATGTGCGCGGGCCGCGACGCAGCGGGGGAGACCGGGGCCCCGGCCTCGGCGGCCGCTGCCGGCGCGCCAGAGGCGCGGCGCGGCGATCGCTGGATCACGCATATCGCGTCGATCGAGGCGCGTCGTCCGGCCCCCGCGCACGCGCACTACGCCGTGGCGAAGGCGGGGGTGGTGATGCACGCGCGTGCGGCGGCGCTGGAGCTCGGACCGCTCGGCATCCGGGTCAACACGGTCTCGCCCGGGCTGGTGGACCGCCCGGGTCTCGCGGAGGCCTGGCCGGAGGGGGTGGCGAGCTGGCTCGCGCACGCGCCCCTCGGGAGGCTCGCGACGCCCGAGGACGTCGGCAACGCCTGCGTGCTGCTCGCCTCGCCGCTCGCCTCCTTCGTCACCGGGCAGGATCTGGCGGTGGACGGGGGCATGCTGGCGACGCCCGGCTGGGGCTAGCCGGCATCGGATCGGGGATCGCTTCGCCCCGTTCCGGCCGCCGCTGCGTCGGCGTCGGCGGTGCTCGATACAGTGGGCGTGAACGAAAAGGAGACGCGATGAGCGAGACCATTCTGCGGGCCGATGCGATGCTGACGCCGGAGGGGGCGGTCGCCGGCGCCGAGCTGCGCTTCGACCCGAGCGGTCGCATCACCTATGCGGGGCCGGCGCAGGCCGGGCACGATGGGGCCGGCAGCGCAGAGGGCACGGTGCACGAGCTGCGCGGCCACGTGCTCATGCCGGGCCTCGTCAACGGACACACGCACTCGGCGATGACGCTGCTGCGGGGCGTGTCGGACGACGAGGGCTTCATGCCGTGGCTGGCGGCGGTGCAGGCGCTGGAGCAGCACCTCACCCACGACGACGTCGCGACCGGTCTGCAGCTCGCCATGGTCGAGATGATCGAGACCGGCACCGTCGCCTTCGCCGACATGTACCACTGGGACGCGCGGCTGATCGAGCTCGTGCGCGGCGCTGGCATGCGCGCGATGGTGGCCCTCGCCTCCTTCACGCCCGAGGCGGTGGGCTTCCCCGGGGTGTCTCCGTGGAGCGGCGCGGAGGCCACGGACCAGACCGAGGCGCTGGCAGAGCGCTACGCGGGCGACCCCCAGATCCGGCTCGCCTACGGGCCGCACGCCCCCTACACCTGCCCGCCGGAGTTCTTGCGCGAGATCGCGCGGCGCGCAGTCGAGCGGGGGATCCCCATCCACACGCACATCTCGGAGTCGGCGGCCGAGGTGGAGCAGATCCGGGAGCGCTACGGTGCCACCCCGGGCGAGCACCTCGCGTCGCTCGGGCTGTTCGAGGCCGAGGTGCTGGCGGCGCACTGCGTGCACCTCACCCCCGGCGAGATCGACCGCTTCGCCCGTGAGGGGGTGGCGGTGAGCCACAACCCGGTCTCCAACCTCAAGCTCGGCTGCGGCATCGCCGCCCTGCCCGAGTGGCAGGAGGCGGGACTGCGGATCGCGCTCGGCACCGACTCGGTGGCGAGCAACAACACGCTCGACCTCTTCGAGGAGATCAAGACGGCGACGGTGCTGCACCGCGGAGCGCGGCAGGACGCCGCGATCGTGCGCGCCGCCGATGTGCTCGACATCGCGACCCGCCGCGGCGCCGAGGCGATCGGCTTTCCCGAGTCCGGGGCGCTCGAGGCCGGGCGTCTCGCGGACGTGATCGCGCTCGACGTCACCGGCTCCGCGGCGACCCCACTGGAACTCGCCTCGGATCCGGCGGCGCTCACCTCGCACCTCGGTTTCGCGGCGAGCGGACGTGATGTGCGGCACGTGTTCATCGGCGGCCGTCACGTGTACGCGGACGGCAGGCATCTCACCCTCGACGCCGACGCCATCCGATCCCGGGCCGCCCGGGCCCGCACCCGCCTGGCGGCGGCTGCGCGGGAGCGCTGAGCGCCGGGCTCCTCGCGCGAGCCGAACCCGGGCGAGACAGGCGCAGGCGGGCCGGGAAGCCTCAGGGGAGGCGGGATGCCTCAGGCGAGGCGGGACCGGTCGAAGGGGTCGAGGCTGATGCCCTGGTCGAGCACCTGCTTCGACCACTCCTTCGCCGAGTGCAGGCTGTGGTCGCGGTAGTTGCCGCAGCTGACGGCCTCCGTGCCGGGCACGTCGTCCCAGGCGATCCGATCCACCAGGTCCTGCAGCGAGCTCTTCACCGCGGCCGCGACCGTCTCGACGCCCGGCTCGCCCCAGGCGATCAGGTGGAAGCCCGTGCGGCAGCCGAACGGCGAGAAGTCGATCAGGCCGTCGAAGCGGGTGCGCAGCAGCGCCGCAAGGGTGTGCTCGATGGTGTGCAGCCCCGCGGTCGGAATCTCGCCCGCGTTCGGCTGCACCAGTCGCACGTCGAAGTTCGAGATCGCGTCGCCCTTCGGGCCGTGCTCGACGCCGATCAGGCGCACATAGGGGGCCAGCACCTTCGTGTGGTCCAGGGCGAAGCTCTCCACCTCGGCAAGTTCGACGTCACTCATGCGGCCAGTGTAGCGAGCGCCCGGCCGCGCGACCCCGCGGTGACGCGAGGTGACGCGGCCGGGCGCTCGCCGGCGGGCATCTGCGGCCGGGCGATCCCGGAACGCTCAGGCGGCCTGCGCCAGCTCGCGTCGCGAGAGCGCGATGCGGGCGCGGGAGCCGGGTGCCTCCGGGTCCTCGGCCACCCGCACCTCCCAGCCGGCGCGGTCGAGCCGGGCCAGATCGCCGTGGGCGTCGCTCAGACGCTCCGTGTCGACGAGGTAGAGGGTACGGCCCGAGCTGCGGTAGACCGAGCGGTGCTGCGCCCAGGAGGGAACGACCATCTCGGAGCCGTCGCCGAGCGAGTGGTAGGGGGTGCGCAGCGGGCGCACCGGGTACTGCGGGTGCAGCGGGGTGACAGTGGTGTTCATGATGAGTCCTTTCGTCGCGCACCACCGTGGTGCGCGTGAATCGCGCGGCGCCCTGTCCTCGTCGGTCGACGAGCGGTGGCCGTGCGGCAGAGCCGTGCGCGGTTGCGCGGAGTTGATCTGCGACGCCCCGGATCCTGTTCCCAGAGGATCCCGACGGGCGGAGACGCGTGCCGTTTGCAGGCTCGACTCACTAGTATAGAACACGTCTTCGAAAAGCGCCAGTGTCCGGCGGGATCGGCAGTGAAGGGCGCAGCAGCGCCGGGGAGGAACCCATGACCCAGCCCAGCACCCTGCTCGTGTTCGCGCACCGCGACGAGGCGCATGCCTTCTCGGACCTGCCGCACCTCGTCACGGGAGTCGGGAAAGTGAGTGCGGCCGTCTCGCTGTCGGCCGCGCTCGCGGGCGGCGGCGTGGAGCGGGTCGTCGTGCTCGGCACCGCCGGCGTGGTGAGCGACGGCCCCCGGCGCCCCAGCCTCGACGAGGTCTACCAGATCGAGCAGGTCGTGCAGCACGACTTCTCACTGCCCTCTCCCGCGCTGCGCCCAGCGGGTGAGACGATCCTGCCCGCGCCGTCCCGCACCGTACTCGCCACGGGCGACGTCTTCGTGCAGAACGACGCGCAGCGCGCCCGCATCGCCGCTCTCGGCGCCGAGCTCGTCGATATGGAGGCCTACGCCTACGCGCGCGTGTGCGAGCAGTTCGCCGTGCCGCTGCAGATCTTCAAGGTCCCCTCCGACTTCGCCGACAGCTCCACCACGGATGCCGAGTGGGACACCATCGTGTTCCGCAAGAGCGAGCAGCTGCGCGAGTTCTGGGAGACGGGCCTGCGCGGAACGGAGGCCGCCGCGTGAGCGCCAGCTTCTTCGCCCTCTTCGACGACATCGCGGTGCTCGCGAAGGCGGCGGCCGCCTCGATCGACGACGTCGCCGCCGGGGCCGCGAAGGCCTCTGCGAAGGCCGCGGGCGTGGTCATCGACGACGCGGCGGTGACCCCGCAGTACGTCCGCGGCATCAACCCGAAGCGGGAGCTGCCCGTGATCTGGCGCATCGCCCGCGGCTCGTCGGTGAACAAGGCGATCATCATCACCGCGATCATGCTGCTCAGCATCTGGGCGCCCTGGGTGTTCCCGTGGATGCTCCTGCTCGGCGGCAGCTACCTCGTCTACGAGGGCGCCGAGAAGGTGTGGCACTGGATCGAGGCGGCACGCGGCCACGCGCACGAGCCGTCGGTCGAGGAGGTGCTTGAGCGTCCCGAGTCCGACGAGAAGCAGATCGTCGGCAGCGCCGTGCGCACCGACCTGGTGCTCTCGGCCGAGATCATGCTGATCTCGCTGGAGAGCATCGAAGCCGACACCTGGGTGATGCGGCTGCTGATCCTGATCGCGGTCGGGATCGCGATGACCGTGGCCGTGTACGGCGCCGTGGCGTTGCTCGTGAAGATGGACGACGCCGGCCTGTGGCTGATGCGCCGCCGCGCCGCCGCGGCCCGCCGCTTCGGTGCGCTGCTCGTGCACGCGATGCCCGGAGTCTTCCGCGTGATCGGCGTGGTCGGCGTGATCGCGATGCTGTGGGTCGGCGGCCACCTGCTCATCGTGAACCTGCACGAGGTTGGGGTGCATCCGCCCTACGAGATCCTGCACGCCGTCACCCACGCGGTGCACGGCCCCGCAGCCCTGAGCTGGGTCGTCGACAGCGCGCTCTCCGCCGTGTTCGGGCTGCTGTGCGGTGCGGTGGTGGTGGTGCTCGTCTCGCTCGCGAAGCGGCTGCTCGGACGGGATCGCGCGCGCGGTGACGGAGCCGGCGACGGGAGGGGTGCGGCTCGCGCCGCAGACCCGGGCGATGCGGACGCGGGGCATCTCTGAGCGAGAGACCCGAGCGCGCTCCGGCGCACTGGTGCGTGCTCGGCCGCCCTGGCGACGGACAGGACTCCCGGGGCGGCGTCGCCGCGGTCGACATCGCCGCCGGGGGAGCCCGCTCGCCGCGGCTCGCGCTCACCGAGGAGGAGCTCCCCGCCTACGTTGCCGAGCGCGAGGCCGGCGACCGGCCCCGCTGGGTGTGGAGCGACACGGCCGCCTGGTACCCGCCGCTGCTGGCGGCCGGGGTGCGCGTGGCGCGCGCGCACGAACTGCGGCTGAGCCACGCCATCCTCGTGCGCTCGGCGCTGGTGCCCGAGCCGGCTGCGCTGCGCGCCGCCGTCGAGTGGGATGCCGCGCAGGCCGACACCGACCCGGCATCCGCCGCGGCGACGCTCTTCGAGGTGGATCCCGCGGCGTCGCGGCATCCCTCGGCCCCGCTGGGGCTGGATGCCGCGCTCGCCGAGTTCGATCGTCAGCGGGCAGCCGTGGCCGGCGCGGGCGCCGGGGCGGGAAGGCTCGGCCTGCTGCTGGCGGCCGAGTCGGCCGGGGCGCTGATCGCGGCGGAGATGCGCGCCGCCGGGGTCCCGTGGGACGCCGCCGAGCACGACCGGTTGCTGCATGAGGCGCTCGGACCGCGTCCGCCCCGCGGCGGGAAACCCGCCAAGATGCTCGCGCTCGCAGACGAGGTGCGGGCCGCGCTCGCGGATCCCACCGTCTCGCTCGACTCCCCGCCGAAGCTCCTGCGCTCCCTCCGGCGTTCCGGGATCGAAGTGACGAGCACCTCCCGGTGGGAGCTGGAGGAGCACGATCACCCCGCCGTGCCGCCGCTGCTCGGCTACAAGAAGCTGGCACGACTGCTCTCCGCGAACGGCTGGGAGTGGATCGACGAGTGGGTGCGCGGGGGCCGCTACCGCCCGGTCTACGTCCCCGGGGGCGTGGTGACCGGACGGTGGGCGTCGAGCGGCGGCGGAGCCCTGCAACTGCCGCGCGCGCTGCGTCCCGCCCTCCGCGCCGATCCCGGCTGGCGGCTCGTCTCGGCCGATGTCGCTCAGCTGGAGCCGCGCGTGCTCGCCGCGATGTCCGGGGACCGGGGCATGGCTGAGGCCGGCCGCGGGAGGGACCTGTACGCGGGGATCGTCGACAGCGGGGTGGTGGCGAGCCGCCAGGAGGCGAAGACCGCGCTGCTCGGCGCCATGTACGGCGGCACCCGCGGAGACAGCGGGCGGCTGGTGCCGCGACTGCGCCGGAGCTTCCCGCGGGCCATGGCGCTGGTGGACGAGGCGGCCGCCGCGGGGGAGCGGGGCGGGGTCGTGTCGACCTGGCTGGGACGCAGCTCGCCGCCCCCGGCTCCCGAGTGGCGTGAACTGCAGGCGCGTGCGAGTCTGCCCGAGGCGAGCGGGCGGGAGCAGGATCACGCGCGGCGCGCAGCGCGGGAGTTCGGGCGCTTCACCCGCAACTTCGTGGTGCAGGGCACCGCGGCGGAGTGGGCGCTCGCCTGGCTCGCGGAGCTGCGCAGGCGCCTGGCCGTGCTCCCGGCCGCCGATGTCGCGGCCCCGGCTCGCGCCTCCGGCCCGGTCTTCGAGCGGCACGCGCACCTCGCGTTCTTCCTCCACGACGAGGTGATCGTGCACGCCCCTGCCGAGCGGGCCGAGGCGGCTGCGTCCGCGGTCAGCGAGGCGGCCGTCGCGGCGTCGCGGCTGCTCTTCGGAGACTCACCGGTGGACTTCCCGCTCGATCTGCGCGTGTCGGAGCGCGCGGAGAAGGGCTGAACCCCGTGGTGCCTCGGACGTGCTCCCGGCGGATCGCACCGGGGTACCACCGCGACAGTACCCCGGTGCGATGCCGAGGGCGCCGCGGCTCCGGCACGGTTGAGGGATGCAGAGTCCACGCCCCGCCCGCGTCCCCGTAGTCCCGCTCGGTGCGGCGCTGCTCGCGCTGCTCGTCCTCCTGATCCCGCTCTCCTCGGAGAGCCTGAGCGTCGTGGTGACGCGGGCGGCGATGCGCGCGGGCTTCGGCGTGCCGGGCGCGACCGTGATCTCAGATCTCGCGCTCCTCCTGCTCGCCGTCGGCACGGCGGCGTCACTCGCGTGGGCGTGGATCCGCCGTCCGGCGACGCGGGTGGTGCTCGCGGCTGCGGCGCTCGGCGTCGGTATCGCCTACGTCCTCAGCGAGAGCGCGAAGCTCGTCTTCCAGCAGCTGCGGCCCTGCGGAAGGTGGGAGGGCGTCGGGTCGTGCGAGCTGGCGGACTACTCGTTCCCGTCGAACCACGCGACGCTCGCCTTCGGCGCGGTCTTCGTCATCGCGCTCGCCGTCGGCGGGTTCTGGGCGACCGCGGGGGCCCTGGTCGTGGCGCTGCTCACGGCGGTGGGTCGGCTGCTGGAGGGGGCGCACTATCTGCACGACGTCGCGGCGGGGGCGGTGCTCGGCACCGCGGTTCCCGCGCTGCTCGTGGGGGCGGTGCTGCTGATCGCTCGGCGGCGTCAACGCAAAGACCCCCTCCGCATGGAGGGGGTCTGCCGCGGTGACGGTGGGATTTGAACCCCGGCCGCGCGCTTGGCGCAACGCATCGCGTTGCGCGCGCACGCCGCTGGCGCCGCCTCGGCGCCAGTGCTGGGTTCTGGGGAAATCGCACCGGAGACGCAAAGACCCCCTCCGCATGGAGGGGGTCTGCCGCGGTGACGGTGGGATTTGAACCCACGGTAGGGGGTTACCCTACACGACTTTTCGAGAGTCGCACCTTCGGCCGCTCGGACACGTCACCGCGAACAAGAATAGGGCATGGGCGGGGTCAGCGCGAATCGAGCGCAGCCGGGCGGGCGTGTTGCGCGTCCGGCCGTATCTCCGGTGTCGCCCGTGCGGCACGGGCCTCCGGGCCGAGCCCGAGAGCACTCAGCCGCTCCGACAACTGGGAGCGGTTGGCGACCCCGAGTTTCGCGCGCGCCTGCGCGAGGTGCGATTCGACGGTGCGCGCGCTGCACCCCATCTGCGCGGCGATTTCGGCGTTGCTGAGCCCCGCAGCGGCGAGACGCGCTGTTGCGGACTCGCGCGGGGTGAGCCGCGCGGTGCTCCTGTCGGCGAGCTGGGCGTGATCGAACCAGGGTGCGTGGCGGGAGATCCGGGACTCCAGTTCGGCGAGCTTCGCGTCGGCGGCCGCCACGCTGCCGCTCGCGCGGCGGCGCAGGAAGATGCGGCGCGCCTCCCGCAGCGCGGTGTGAGCGGCAGAGAGGTAGCCGCACTCGGTGAGGGAGTCGGCGGCGCGGAGGAGCGCTGCGGGGTTGCCTGCGCGGTGTGCTTCGAGGTGCGCGCGGATGGATCGCAGTGCCGGGAGCTCCACCAGCTGGAGCTGGATCTCCGGGGCGATCCCTCCGGCCCGCGGAGCAGAGGGCTGCAGGCCGAAGGAGTCGGGACGCACCTCCTCCAGCTTTCCGAAGTAGTAGGCGCGCATGTCGCCGAGGTAGCGCATGGGGCCGGGACTCCGTGGCGCGGAATCGGGATCGGCGAGGCGGAACCGCTCGACGAGGGTGGTGAGCCGCACCGGGACGAAGCGCGGCAGACGCGAGGCGAACAGCGTCCATTCGAGCCGGGCGCGTTCGGTGTCGCCGCAGAGCAGCGCGGTTCGGGCCGCGGCGAGGTGCGTGGCCCAGGCGCGCTGCCGGGCGGCCCCCGGGAGCTTCTCGGTCAGTGCGATGAGGCGCTGGTCTTCGCCGAGCTGCAGCGCGGTCGAGAAACGGAGGATCGCCTGCGCCACCGCGGCGCACTCGAGCACGTCGCGCCGGAGTTCCGTGTCTCCGATGCTCAGCTCGGCGATGCGGCGTTCCGCGTCCTCGGCGTCGGAGGTGCGGAGCCGGAAACCGGCGAAGGCGGCCTCGAGGGCGAGGAGCTGTTCGGCCAGGAGGGAGATTTCCGGCCAGGGGTGCTGCTGAGAGATCCGGAGCAGCTCGACGGCGTCGTCGCCGAGGGCTTCGGAGTCGTTCCAGCGCCGTGCGACGAGCCGCGCGTCGTCCAGGGCGGGGTCGTCGCCCGTGGTTTCCGGACCAGGGGCGAAGGTGAGCCCGGCCCCTGCGCTGAGGCGCGCCGTGAGGAGGAGGCGTGCGATCCTCGGGCCGGGATCGCCGGCGCCGCCCGCGCCGACGTCCGTTTCTTCGTCTCCAGCCGTGTGGAGCAGTTGCAGCGCCGAGTGCGCGTCGCGCAGCAGCGCCGTGAGGCGGGCGCGGGTGAGCAGCGAGAGGCCCTGGGCCGGCGTGCCGAGGCGCAGGAGCAGGTCGCGTGCGGACGCCCCTTCTCCGAATGCCAGCAGGTCGTTCATGACGCGGCGGACGAGCGCGGTCTGGTGGGCGCCGGCCTTCGCCGTTCCGCCCGCGCCGGCGCGGGCGGTGAGGACGCGCGCACAGAATTCCGCTTCGTGCTCGGGGAGGGGCACGCCGAACTCCTCCTGCGTGAGCAGGAGCTCGGCGACCTCGCGACGCGCCTCGGCGAGGATGTCGGGTTCCGTGGACCGTTTGCTGGCCGCAGCATAGAGGCTGGGGACGCCGAAGAGGCCCGCAGTGTAGGGGGCGGGGAGCAGGAACCCGGTCGCTGAGAGCCGGCGCAGGGTTTCGGGGCCGACGAGGTCGGCGACCCCGTTCCAGCTGCGGGGACCGATCTCGGCGAGCACGATGGCGAGCGCGACGTCGCGAGGTTCGAGGTGGCGGCTGGCGATCTCGTCGGGCGCCGCAAGGGAGGGGAGCAGGTGGTCCTCCGGCCTGAGCCTCGCGATTCGCGGGCGCGGCCAGGTGACGAGCGCCCCGTTGCGCAGCAGTTCCAGCAGGTCGAGCGCCCAGCCGGGCCTCCGCCACGAGAGCCGTTCGATCGCGCGCATCGTGTTCGCGTCGATGGAGTATGTCGCGCTGCGGTGGACGAGCCGCGCAAGCGTTTCCGGGGAGAGCGGTTGCAGTTCGATGAGCCGTGCGGCGCGTCTGCGGGCCTCGAGTTCTGGGTGCGCCGAGATGAGCTCAGCGACGTGCTCGCCGTAGCGGGATCCCGGCAGCTGCTCGGCGCCCGCGACCACGATGCCCAGTCCGGCGCCGGTGCGCTCTGCCACCGCCCGGAGCAGCTCCTGCGGTGCGCGCTCATAGTCGTCGAGCAGGAGCACGCTGCCTGTGCGCGCGTTCCGCACCGCGGTCTCCGCCTGATCGCTCAGCGCATCGACGGCCACGGCGACGTCACCGCGTGCGTCGAGCGCGGCCGCGATCTGACGCAGACTGTGGGTCCGGCCCGAGCCGGTCGGCCCTTTGAGGATCACCGGTCTGCCGGCGTCCAGCGCCTCAAGCACGGTGCGTAGCAGACGCTCGTGCGGTACAGCGATCTCCCCCTCCATGAGCTTCCCCCCAGGCTCGTGTGTCCGGGCCTCAGTGGAACGCCCGCGACCCAGCTTCAGCATAGGCGACACGGAGGAGCGGTGTGCTGGAGTGTGACGGGAAGCACACGGGCATGCGCGGGAGTGGCACGTGCCGAGCTCAGCATGTGCGTGCGGATCTCTCAGGGTTCGTCCCCTGATGTTGTGGGGGGTGGGGCTCCCGCTTCGGGAACACCGAGTTGCGTGGACTGGGCCCGTCAGCGTTTGGCAGCCTGTGAGCAGCCTCGACCCGGGGAGATGGGGGAGAGGTGTGAAGTCCGCCCGTCGATCGAGTAACCGGATATGGGGTGTCTCTTGGTGCTGAAGATGAAGAGCGAGGGCTCGGGGAGGCCGCGGCGTCGCGGCCTGCGCGTGCTCGGAATGGGGGCAGCGACCGCGACGGTCGCCGCCGCGGGGCTGGTGACGATGCCGTTCGCCGCATCGGCCGACGAAGCTGCCCCCGGCGAAGACGTCGTCTCCGCCGCCCACGGTCACGGCCTCTGGTCTGAGTTGCTCGGACTGGAGCTCGCGGGCACGGCGCGGACGGACACCGCGTACCCCGACAGCCCCGGCCCGATCTCCGACGAGCTCGACGTGAGCCTGCTGGGCGCCGCGGTCGTCGAGGTCGGCAGTGTGCAGCTGCCGCTCATCAAGGAGCCGGGCGACCCCGATGCCGCCGGCCTGCTGGAGCTCGGCTCCCTCGGCACGCTCTCCAGCTACGCGGAGTCGACGAGCGAGACCCGCTCGCGGGCCTCCTCCGGCCTGCTGACCGAAGAAGGAGCGCTGGCGGTCGATGCGGCGGCTGAACCGGGCTTCGAGCCCGCGCGCATCGACGTCACCGGGCTGCTCACGCAGCTGATCGGGGCGGACGCGACCGAGCAGCTGCTGGACCAGGCGGCGATCGAGGTCGGTGCTCTGGGCTCCGAGGTCGTCAAGGAGAACAGCACGGTCACGAGCGAGTACATGCTCTCCGACATCCGCCTCGACGCGAGCAGCCCGCTCGTCGGGGGTCTCACCGGTACCGTCGACGGCGTGGTGGGAGCTCTGCTCCAGCCGATCCAGGATCTGCTCGGCCCGGACGGCACGGTCGGGTCCGCGGTGTCCGATGTGGTGGACGGGATCGGGGCGCTGCCGCTCGTGGACGCGGAGCTCAATGAGCTCTCCATCGACACGGCCTCGCTCACCGACGAGGTGCGTGCTGCGCTGCTGCAGACGCCGCTGGAGAACGCCGAGGGCAGCGTCTCCGTCAATCTCGCGGACGGGACGATCGGCGTCGACCTCGGCGCCCTGCTCATCGACAGCCAGGACGGCGCAACGCTGAACACGCTGGCGCCCAACACGGAGGTGCTCGACGACGCGATCGTCAACGGCATCCTCGACGGTGTGAGCGACGCCCTGATCGGCAACGGCCCGAACTCGCTCGTGTCGAAGGCTGCGGGCATCGTGACGAACGGAATCCGGGACGTCGAGGTCGTGGTCGACATCCAGGCGGACATCAGCCTGCCGGTGGTGGGGCCGCTCGTCGACGCCCCCGTGACCGTGAGCGGCACGGTCGGCGAGTTCCTGGACGGATCGAGCGATCTGGTCGACGTGAGCGGCATCAACGTCGCGGGGATCCCGGTGGGGACCGTCCTCGACCCGATCACGAGTCTGCTCAGCGGACTCGTCGGGACGATCGGCGGCGCTCTCCAGCCGCTGGTCGACACGGTGGTGGCGCAGGTGCAGCCGAACCTCATCGCCACGGTGTCGCCGCTGGTGACGAACCTCCTGGACAACGCCCTCGAACCGGTGCTGAACGAGATCGTGGAGATCCGGATCAACGAGCAGCCGACCGAGGCGCCCCTCGCCCGAGCGGCCGGTGACCTGGGCGCCGGCAGCTTCACGACGCGGGCGCTGAGCGTCAGCGTGCTCCCATTCGGGGATGGCGGAAGCGCCATCCCGGTGCAGCTGGGGTCCGCGACGGTGCTCGCCGAAGACCTCGCCGCGGGGCTGACCGTGACCCCGAACCCCGTCGAGCAGGGAGGGACCGTCACGATCGACGGCACCGGATTCGCGCCGGGCGAGACCGTCACCGTGACCCTCCCTGACGGCTCCGAGACCCCGGTCATCGCCGACGAGGAGGGGGCGATCACGCTCACCTGGGACGTCCCCGAGACGCAGACCCCCGGCACCGTCGACTTCTCTGCCGTGGGCGAGGACAGCGGATCCACCGCCGAGGGCTCGACGGTCGTACAGCTGGCCCCGGCCGCGCTGACGGCGACGCCGGACCCCGTCGAGCGGGGCGGCACCGTCACCCTGACCGGAGCGGGTTTCGCCCCGGGCGAGACGGTCACCGTGACCTTCCCCGACGGCACGACCGCCCCGGCGACCGCCGACGAGGACGGTGGCTTCGTGACCGAGTGGACGGTCCCCGCCGACTTCGACGCGGATGACGCCGCGTTCACCGCGCTCGGCGACGACAGCGGCCGGACCGGCACCGACACGGTTGCGGTCGCCGCAGCGGGCGACGACGACGCGAACGTGAACGCCTCGGCTTCGGCGTCGGCCTCCGCGGATGCCGACGACGCCAGCAACGCCTCCGCGCAGGTGGCCGCCCAGGCGGCGGCGCTCGCGGATGCGACGAGCAGCGCCTCGGCCGCGGCGGACGTGAGCGCGGACGCTGCCGCCGAGGTCGCGGCCACCGCGGACGCCTCGGCGGAGGCTTCCGCGGAGTCGAACGCTGCGGCCTCGGCCGCCGCGACGGCATCGGCGGATTCCACGGCGGATTCGGCGCAGGACGCCGACACCACTGCGGCGGCGCAGGCGGCGGCGAACGCCGACGCCTCGAGCGCTGCGCAGGCCGCTGCGGCGGTCGCCGCAGACGCCGATGCCTCGGCCACGGCCTCGGCGGACGCCGCTGCGGCGGTGGAGGCCGATGCGACCGCCGACGCGGACGCGAGCGCGGAGGTGAACGCGAACGCCTCGGCGTCGGCGTCCGCCTCCGCCGACGCCGACGACAACAGCAACGCCTCTGCGCAGGTGGCAGCCCAGGCGGCGGCGCTCGCGGATGCGACGAGCAGCGCCTCGGCCGCGGCGGACGTGAGCGCGGACGCGGCTGCCGAGGCCGCTGCGACGCCGGATGCCTCGGCCGAGGCCTCGGCGGAGTCGAACGCCGCCGCTGCCGCTGCGGCGACGGCGTCGGCGGATTCGACGGCCGATTCGGCGCAGGATGCGGACAGCACGGCCGCGGCGCAGGCCGCGGCCAACGCGGACGCCTCCAGCGCCGCGCAGGCCGCCGCCGCAGTGGCCGCTGACGCCTCGGCGTCGGCGACGGCCTCGGCGACCGCGTCCGCAGCCGTCGCTGCGGACGCCACCGCGGCTGCCACGGCTGACAGCACCGCGTCCGCGGCGTCGACGGCTTCGGCGAGCGGCGCGGCGAACGCTGCGCAGGCTTCGGCCCAGGGCAGTGCCTCCGCTTCCGGAGCGAAGCTGCCGCAGACCGGCTCGGCGGTGCCCGCCGGGTTCGCGATCGGCGGTGCGCTCCTGCTTCTGGCCGGTGCAGGCGCCCTGCTGCTGGCTCGCCGGCGCAGCGGTTCCGGGGGTGTCTCCCGGGAGGGCTGAGTCCGCCCGAGATCGCTTCCGCTCGCTTCGGGGGCCGCGCCGCACCGGCGCGGCCCCCGCTGCGGTGGTGGCGCGCGCGGCCGAGCCCTGCGCGAGGCCCCGGGTCTGCGGTACGGTCGTCGCACAGGGAGTGAGTTGAGCAACGCCGGTCGATTCCGTGGGGAGAACTGCAGGTGGCATCGAAGAACGTGAAGCGCGGTAATTCCGCGGCCTCAGAAGCGAGGGCCGAGGATCCGGCATCCCGGGCTCCCTCCGCCGGAGCCGACGGGGCACCGGCGCCGCCCAGACCGCGCGCCTGGGTGCGCCTCGCCGCCCTGGCCGCGACGTTGCTGACGGCCTGGCACATCCTGGCCTCGTTCCTGTGGATCGCCCCGTTCTCGGCGAACGCGCGCGAGATCGTCCCCGGCGGTCAGCAGACGCTGTCCGCCTACATGCTCCCGTTCTTCGGCCAGTCGTGGAGCGTGTTCGCTCCCGAGCCGATCAACGGGGACTACCACTTCAATGTGCGCGCGATCCTCTCCGACGGCACTGAGACGGGCTGGGTGAGCGCCACCGATGTGGAGCTGTCGATGATCCGGTACAATCTGTTCCCGCCGCGGGCAGGCATCCAGTCGACCGAGCTCGCCTCGGCGTACAAGGGGGCTTTCGATGCGCTCGAGCCCCTGCAGCGGACGGTCGTCGGCGGCAACTTCGCGATCGACGGCTGGGAGCCCGGCCTGCGGGCGGCCCTCGAGAGCCAGATCGGCAAGGGCGCGGAGGCGGAGGGGGCCGATGAGCCGGCGAAGCCGAACACGGAGGAGATCGACGAGCTGATCGCCGAGGAGCGTCGCGCCAGCGCGTATGCGACGCAGGTGGCCCGCGCCGTCTGGGGGGCCGACGTCGAGCAGGTCCAGTTCCGGGTGAGCCGGCAGAACATCATCCCCTTCGCGGAACGGCACGATCCGCACGCGGAGCGTCCCGAGCCCTCGGTCGTGCTGCCGGGCTGGCGCCCGCTGATCGTCGAAGAGGGACAGAACGACGGCAACTTCGCGGACGTCTTCCGCCGCCAGTACGAGAGGATCTCCCGATGAGTGGGGAGCACACGCAGACACCGCAGCGGGTCACGCCGCTCGCCCGCGCCCTCGTCTTCCTCGGAAGCCTGATCTCGGGGGCGTGGCTGGCGTTCGCGAACGCGATCGGCGGCGCCGTCGAGTTCTTCGAGCGGTGGCTCTTCTCGGGCAAGAAGGCGCTCTACGGCATCGCCGTCACCCGCATCGTGTTCGGCGTCACCGCGTTCGGGCTGCTCGCCTCCAACTTCGGCACCCGGCTGTACACCTTCGGCTCCGGCTCCGCGTGGAACGGGGAGATCGCCGAGCCGGTGAGCGAGTTCCCGCGGAGCTGGGTGTTCAGCTCGTTCCACGCGGTTGCCGCGAACGACGTCGCCTTCACGCTGCTGTACCTGCTGCTCATGCTGCTCGCCGTGCTGTTCGTGCTGGGGTGGCGGTTCCGGATCGTGCTGCCGCTGTTCTTCGTCGGCTGGGTGAGCTTCATCGAGATGAACGACATGGTGGGCGACCAGGGCGACAACATGTTCCGGATCGCGCTGATCCTACTGTTCTTCACGGATGCCGCGGCTCGCTGGTCGCTCGACGCACGCCGCCGGGCGCGCCACGAGTGGTTCCCGGAGGGATCCTCGCCGCGGCAGCTGGGCACCGCGCTGCACAATCTCGCGCTCGTCGCGCTCACCGCGCAGGTGGCGTTCGTCTACGCCTCCGGGGCGCTCTACAAGGCCCAGGGCGCGCCGTGGGCGCAGGGCTACGCCGTCTACAACCCGCTGCAGACGGCTCGTTTCGGCACCTGGCCCGTGCTCAGCGATCTGATCACCGCCTGGGGGCCCGCCGTCGCGATCGGCACCTGGGGTTCGATCATCCTGCAGGCCGCGTTCCTGCTGGCGCTGCTGTCGCGGCCGACGCGCCTGATCGCGCTGATCGGGATCCTCGGCTTCCATGTGATGATCGGCGTGCTCATGGGCCTGCCGTGGTTCTCCCTGACGATGATCGCGATCGATGCGATCTTCATCCGGGATCGGAGCTGGCAGCGGCTGGAACGGGGCGTGCGGCGGAGGTGGCGGGCGGCTGCGGGCGCCGGGGAGCCCGCTCAGGCCCGCGGCGGCTCCGGTGCGGCGGCCCCGGCGACGGAGCCGGCCGCGGTCTGAGGGCTCGCGCGGAGAAGCCGCGTCCGCCGCGATGGAGCACGTCGATGTCGGTGGTGCTCGGTAGGCTCACCGCATGGTGAAGACGACGAGCGCGTACGCGTGTACCGAATGCGGCTGGCAGACCTCGAAGTGGGTCGGCCGCTGCGGCGAGTGCCAGCAGTGGGGCACCGTCGAGGAGCGGGCGAGGGCCGGTGCCTCGCTCGCGCGCACGACGCGGGCCGCGGCGCCCCCGGCCGGGCGCGAGGCACGACCGATCACGGAGCTGGTCGGTGCCGCGGTGAGTCACCGGCCGACCGGCATCGGTGAGCTCGACCGGGTGCTCGGGGGCGGCGTGGTGCCGGGGGCGGCGATCCTCTTCTCCGGCGAGCCGGGTGTGGGCAAGTCGACGCTGCTGCTCGACGTCGCCTCGCGTTTCGCCGCGCCGGGCGGCTCCGCCTCAGCCGCCGGGCCCGCCGTGGCGGGGCCGGGGGCTTCCGCGGGGGCCGGCCGGCGCGTGCTGTACGCGAGCGGTGAGGAGTCGACGGGGCAGATCCGCATGCGCGCCGAGCGGACCGGCGCGCTCTTCGACGAGCTGTTCCTCGCGAGCGAGACCGATCTGGCCACGGTCCTCGGTCACATCGAGGCTGTGGATCCCGCCCTGGTCATCGTCGACTCGGTGCAGACGCTCGCGAGCGCCGAGGTCGAGGGCAGCGCCGGCGGGCCCGCCCAGGTGCGCGAGGTCGCGGCGGCGCTGATCCGCGCGGCGAAGGGGAGAGGGACGCCGGTGATCCTGGTGGGGCACGTCACCAAGGACGGCTCGGTCGCCGGGCCGCGCCTGCTGGAACACCTGGTCGACGTGGTCTGCCACTTCGAGGGCGACCGGCGCAGTTCGCTCCGCTTCCTGCGCAGCCTCAAGAACCGTTACGGGCCCACGGACGAGGTGGGGTGCTTCGAAATGACGGATCGTGGCATCTCCGAGGTGCCCGATCCGAGCGGTCTGTTCCTGAGCCGGGCCGCCGCGCCCGTCAGCGGCACCTGCGCGACGGTCGCGATGGAGGGGCGGCGGGCGCTGCCGGTCGAGGTGCAGGCCCTCGTCGCGAAGAGCGCGACGCCCAACCCGCGCCGGGTGACGAGCGGCGTCGATCCCTCCCGGGTGGCGATGATCCTCGCCGTGCTGGAACGCCGGGTCGGCGCTCGGCTCCACGACCAGGACGTCTACGTGTCCACCGTCGGCGGGGTGAAGCTCGGAGAGCCCGCCGCCGATCTTGCGATCGCGCTCGCGGTGCTCTCCGCCATCGGCGACCGCCCGCTGCCGCACGACCTCGTGGCCTTCGGTGAGATCAGCCTCGCAGGCGAGGTGCGGCCAGTGGTCGCGGGGTCGCAGCGGGCGGGCGAGGCGGCCCGGCTGGGCTATGTGCGCGCCCTCGACGCCGCGTGCGAAACGGTGGACCGGGCGCGGAGGGAGGCTGGACTCTAGCTTCGGGGAAGGCGAGTAGACTTGCCGACCGTGACTAACAACACGGTAGACGTCGTCCTGATCGGCGGAGGCGTGATGAGCGCCACCCTCGGGACGCTGATCAAGCAGGTGCAGCCCGACTGGACGATGGAGATCTTCGAGTCCCGTCCCGAGGTCGCGACCGAGAGCAGCAATGCCTGGAACAACGCGGGCACCGGCCACGCCGCCCTCTGCGAGCTGAACTACATGCCGGAGGCCGCCGACGGGAGCCTCTCCCCGGCGAAGGCCATCGACATCAACGAGCAGTTCCAGCTCTCGCGCCAGTGGTGGTCCTCGCTCGTGAGGCAGGGCGTGCTCGGTGAGCCCGCCTCCTTCATCAACGCCACCCCGCACATGACCTTCGTGCGCGGCGAGGCGAACGTCGACTACCTCCGCCGGCGCTTCGAGATCCTCAAGCGCGAGCCGCTGTTCTCCGACATGGAGTACAGCGAGGATCCGGCCCAGATCGCCGAGTGGGCGCCGCTGCTCGTCGATCGCCGCTCGAAGGACGAGGTCTTCGCGGCCACGCGCTCCGAGAGCGGCACCGACGTCGACTTCGGCGCGGTGACCCGTCAGCTCATCGACCACCTCGTGGCGGCCGGTGCACGTCTCCACCTCGACACTCCCGTGAAGAGCCTGAAGCGGCGTGCCGACGGCAGCTGGGACGTGGGCGTCAAGGCGATCTCGGGTGTCGGCGTGCGCAACGTCAACGCGAAGTTCGTGTTCGTCGGAGCGGGGGGCGGCGCGCTGCAGCTGCTGCAGTCCTCGGGCATCCCCGAGATCCGCGGCTTCGGCGGCTTCCCGATCAGCGGCAAGTTCCTCAAGTGCGACAAGCCCGAGATCGTGAGCCAGCACCACGCGAAGGTCTACGGCAAGGCGGCGGTGGGTGCTCCGCCGATGTCGGTGCCGCACCTCGACACCCGCGTGGTGGACGGCAAGATGAGCCTGCTCTTCGGCCCGTACGCCGGCTTCAGCCCCAACTTCCTGAAGAAGGGCTCCTGGTGGGATCTGCCCGGCTCGGTGCGCCCGCACAACCTCGGGCCCATGCTGAAGGTCGGACTCACGGAGTTCTCACTGGAGAAGTACCTGGTGGGTGAGGTCCTCGCGAGCCGCGAACAGCAGATGCGCACTCTGCGCGAGTACATGCCGACCGCCCGCACCGAGGACTGGGAGATGATCACCGCCGGCCAGCGCGTGCAGGTCATGAAGAAGGATCCGAAGAAGGGCGGGATCCTGCAGTTCGGCACGGAGGTCATCACGGGCGGCGAGGGCACCATCGCCGGGCTGCTGGGGGCTTCGCCGGGCGCCTCGACCGCCGTGCACGCCATGCTGGGCGTGCTGTCGCGCTGCTTCCCCGAGCAGTTCGAGCAGCGCTGGCGCGCTGAGTTCGTCCGCCACGTGCCGGCCTTCGGCACCGGCCTCAACGGCGACCCGGCCGCGGCTGCCGCATCGCTCGCCGAGACGGCCGAGGTGCTCGGTCTGGCGCCCGTCACCGCCTGAGCCCGCGCTCGCGCGCCGCCGGAAGGGGCGGGATCCGTCATCAGGGGTCCTGCCCCTTTCTCCGTGCGTGCCGCGGCCCCGGCGATCCGCGAGCCGGGGCCGCGGCACAGGCCCGCCTGCGTGGCCGCGCCTACTCGGCCGCGAGCAGGTCTTCGAGGTAGGCGGCGGTGTCCTCCCAGCCCTCGACCGCGTGGCAGTCGACGCCGAGGGCGAGCACCGGGTAGTCGTTGCCCTCGGGGTCGAGGCGGTCGCCCACGAAGCGCATCTCGCCGAGCGGGATCCCCGTGTGCTGTTCGAGCTTGCGCATGCCGTAGGCCTTGTCGATGCCGCGGCGGGTGATGTCGACCGAGGTGGATCCGCCGCTGCGCACCTCCAGGCCGGGCAGCCGCTCCGCCACTGCCGCGCGCAGCGCGTTCTTCTTCGCACCGTCCGCGTCCCACGCCTGCTTCACCGCGACCGGGGCGCGCTGCCCGAGCGCCGAGAAGGTGACCTGCGAGCCGCGGTCCTCGAGGATGTCGCCCCAGGGCTCCGCCTCCCACAGCCCCAGTCGCTCGGCCTCCTCCCGCAGCGCGGTCAGGGCCGCGTCTCGTTCCTCGGCTGTGAGATTCTCACGGTAGACGGTCACCCAGCGCCCCTGCTCGCGGCGCTCGTAGCGGGTGCCGCAGGTCGGCAGCAGGTGCAGGCGCTCCAGCGACGCTTCCGCGACGTCGGCGTAGGCGTCGAGCCGATTCACCAGCTGCGCCTCGAACTGCTCGAAGTTGCCGCCCGAGATCACGGCGACCGTGGTGCGTTCGAGGAGCCTCGCGAACACCGCGAGCATGCGCGGGTCAACCGGGGACTTCGAGGGGGCGAGGGTGTCGTCGAGGTCGAAGGCGATGAGGCGCGGGATCCTGGTCACCCGTCGATTGTTCCACAGCGGGGGGGGGGGGGGGCGGGGGGGGGGGGGGGGGCCGGGGGGCCCCCCCCCGCCCGGGGCGGGGGGGGGGGGGGGGGGGGGGGTATGTGAGCCCGGTGAGGGTCTGCCTGGTGGGGGGGGGGGGGGGGGGGGGGGGGGGGGGGGGGGGGGGGGGGGGGGGGGGGGGGGGGGGGGGGGGGGCGGGGGGGGGGGGGGGGGGACGGCCGGGGCGCGGGACCGCGCGGCCTACTCCTCGTCGAGTTCGGGCAGCGAGGTGGCGTTGGCGTAGAAGCGCACGTCGACGCGTTCGAGGCCGGTGCCCTCGAAGACGATGCGGTAGCTGCCCGGCATGGGGATCTGCGCCTCGTTCAGCGGGAACACCATCGGAATGTAGCCGAAGCTGTCGTTGCCGCCGCCCAGGCTGAAGTTGCCCTCCAGGCTGAAGAGCTCGCCCCCGCCGACGGCGGGCTCGCAGCGGGCGCGGAAGGAGCGTTCGGGGTCGCCGCGCCGCGCCTCGTTCTCGTCGTACTCGACGACGACCACGAGCGTCGCCCCGAGCGGGGCGGGATACTCGGGGCGGTTGATCGTGTTGATGAACCCGGAGAGCACGCCGAGCGTGCCCTCGCGCACGTTCGCCGCGTCCGCCAGAAATGCCGCAGCTACCCGCATGGGTGCCCCCTCGTGTGCTCGTCGTGGCTTCCACTCTCGCAGATCGCGGCTGCGAACGGGGAGAACGTCATCCATTCCCGACAACTCGCTGCACTCCCGAGCCCGCCCGAAGCCGGATCCGGCCCCCTTTTTCCGGGTTCGCGTTGACTCGGCCCCGGCATATGAGGCCGGATCCGAGGCGGGCGGAGTAGGGGAGAGGGGAGGAATGGGCCGGGGGAGGGGAGCGGGTAGGCTTGACGGGTGACCAGGCACTTCCTTCGCGATGACGATCTGACGCCCGCCGAGCAGCTCGAGGTGCTCGAACTCGCCGCGCGCCTCAAGCGAGAGCCCTTTGCGGAGCGCCCGCTCGCGGGTCCCCGCTCGGCCGCGGTGTTCTTCGACAAGACGTCCACGCGCACCCGCTTCAGCTTCGCCGCCGGCGTGGCCGAGCTCGGCGGCAACCCCATCATCGTGAACCCGGGCGAGGCCCAGCTGGGCGTGAAGGAGTCGATCTCCGACACGGCGAAGGTGCTCTCGCGCATGGTCGACCTCATCGTGTGGCGCACCTTCGCCCACTCGGGCCTGGAGGAGATGGCCGCGCACGCCACCGTGCCCGTGATCAACTCCCTCAGCGACGACTTCCACCCCTGCCAGATCCTCGCCGATCTGCAGACCATCCGCGAGCGGAAGGGCGAACTGCCCGGCCTCACCGCCGCCTACGTGGGTGACGCCGCCAACAACATGGGCCACTCCTACCTGCTGGGCTTCGCGACGGCGGGGATGCACATCCGGGTCGCCGGCCCCGAGGGCTACCATCCGCGAGCCGACATCGTGGCGGACGCGACGCGGATCGCCGCCGAGACCGGCGGCAGCGTGACGATCCTCACCGACCCGGTGGCGGCGGTGCGGGGCGCCGACGCCGTGATCACCGACACCTGGGTGTCGATGGGGCAGGAGGACGAGAAGGCGGAGCGCGTCGCGACCTTCGGCGCCTACCGGGTGACACCCGAGCTCATGGGGCACGCGCAGGCAGACGCGATCTTCCTCCACTGCCTCCCCGCCTATCGCGAGTTCGAGGTCGCCGCGGAGGTCATCGACGGCCCCCAGAGCGTCGTGTGGGACGAGGCCGAGAACCGGGTGCACGCGCAGAAGGCACTGATGACCTGGCTGCTGAAGGAGAGCAAGTGACCGAGAACACGAACCCCGCCGCCGGCGACCGCACCGCGGCCGAGAGCGCCGCAAGCGGCAACCGGGCCGCCGAGGCCGGAGCCCTGTGGGGCGGGCGCTTCGCGAGCGGCCCCTCGCCGGCGCTCGCGGCCCTGAGCAAGTCGACGCAGTTCGACTGGGTGCTCGCGCAGTACGACATCCGCGGCTCGAAGGCGCACGCCACGGCGCTCGCCGCGGCGGGATACCTCAGCGCGGACGAACTGCGCGAGATGCGCGCGGCACTCGACGAGCTCTCGGCGCGCGTCGCCGACGGCCGCGCGCTGCCCGCCGAGGACGATGAGGACGTGCACTCGGCGCTGGAGCGCCTGCTCATCGAGATCACGGGCGTGCAGCTCGGGGGCAAGCTGCGGGCGGGCCGCAGCCGCAACGACCAGATCGCGACGCTCGTGCGCCTCTACCTGCTCGATCACGCGGCGATCATCCGCGAGCGGCTGCTCGAACTGCTCGACGCGATCGCCGAGCAGGCCCGCAAGCACCCCGAGGCGATCCTGCCCGGCCGCACCCACCTGCAGCACGCGCAGCCGGTGCTGCTCGCGCACCAGCTGGCCGCGCACGCCTGGCCCATCGTGCGCGATCTGGAGCGCCTGCGCGACTGGTCGGCGCGCGCGAGCGCGTCCCCCTACGGCGGCGGCGCCCTCGCCGGGTCCTCGCTGGGCCTCGACCCTCGACTCGTCGCCGACGAGCTCGGTCTCGGAGAGCCGCTGGAGAACTCCATCGACGGCACCTCGGCTCGTGACGTCGTCGCGGAGTTCGCGTTCATCTGCGCGCAGATCGGCATCGACCTGTCCCGGCTAAGCGAGGAGATCATCCTCTGGAACACGAAGGAGTTCGGCTTCGTGCGGCTGCACGACGGTTACTCGACCGGATCCAGCATCATGCCGCAGAAGAAGAACCCGGACATCGCCGAGCTGGCGCGCGGCAAGTCGGGCCGCCTCATCGGCAATCTGACCGGTCTGCTCGCCACGCTGAAGGGCCTGCCGCTCGCCTACAACCGCGATCTGCAGGAGGACAAGGAGCCGGTGTTCGACTCCGTGCAGCAGCTCGAGGTGCTGCTGCCCGCCTTCACCGGCATGGTGGCGACGATGAGCTTCGACACGGAGCGCATGGCCGAGCTGGCCCCGCAGGGCTTCTCGCTGGCGACCGACGTCGCGGAGTGGCTCGTGAAGCAGGGGGTCATCTTCCGTGATGCGCACGAGATCTCGGGTGAGCTGGTGCGGTTCTGCGAGGAGCGCGGGATCGAGCTGCACGAGCCGAGCGACGCCGAGCTGGCGCAGCTGTCGCCGCACCTCACCCCCGGCGTGCGCGAGGTGCTCACGATCGAGGGCTCGGTGAACTCGCGGATCGGCGCAGGCGGCACGGCTCGTGTCCGCGTCGACGAGCAGCTCGCCCGCCTGGATGAGCGCATCGCCGAGTTCCGCGCGTAGCGCGGGCTGCGTGCCGAGGCGCACCGCGGCCGGCAGCGCCGCGGTGCGCAGGGCGCGGTACGATGGCAGGCGTGTCCGCAGCAGATGAACGAGCCGAGATCCTGGCAGCCCAGCGCAACGACGACAGCTTCGCCACCCTCTGGGAGGAACTGGAGTGGCGCGGTCTGATCCACGTCTCCACCGATGCCGCAGCCCTCTCCGAGCTCCTCGAAGGCGAGCCCTTCACCTACTACTGCGGCTTCGACCCGACGGCCTCGAGCCTGCACCTCGGTCACCTCGTGCAATTGCTGCTCATGCGCCGCCTGCAGCTCAAGGGGCACAAGCCGCTCGGCCTCGTCGGCGGCTCCACCGGCCTGATCGGCGATCCGCGGCCCACCGCGGAGCGCGTCCTCAACTCGCCCGAGACCGTGGCGGAGTGGGTGCGATCGCTCGGCGAGCAGGTCTCGCGCTACCTGAGCTTCGAGGGGGAGAACGGGGCCCGCCTCGTGAACAACCTCGACTGGACGGCGCCGCTGTCCGCCATCGACTTCCTGCGCGAGATCGGCAAGCACTTCCGCGTCGGCACGATGATCAAGAAGGACATCGTCGCGAAGCGGCTGAACTCCGAGGAGGGGATCAGCTACACCGAGTTCAGCTACCAGATACTCCAGGGCCTCGACTTCCTGGAGCTGTACCGGCAGCACGGCTGCCTGCTGCAGTCCGGCGGCAGTGACCAGTGGGGCAACCTCACGAGCGGCACGGAGCTGATCCGCAAGGTGGAAGGCGCCACGGCGCACGCCATCGGCACGCCCCTCATCACGAACGCCGACGGCACCAAGTTCGGCAAGAGCGAGGGCAACGCGATCTGGCTCAACCCCGAGATGTGCTCCCCCTACACCTTCTACCAGTTCTGGCTCAATCAGGCGGACGCGGATGTGATCGACCGGCTGAAGGTCTTCACCTTCCTCTCCCGCGCCGAGATCGAGGACTACGCCCGCCAGGTGGCGGAAGAGCCCTTCAAGCGCGCCGCCCAGAAGCGGCTCGCCTTCGAGGTGACCCGGCTCGTGCACGGGCCCGCCGCAACGCAGGGCGCCATCGACGCCTCCGAGGCGCTGTTCGGGCGGGGGGATCTCGGCGTGCTCGACGAGACGACGCTGCGGGGCGCGATCGGCGAGCTGCCGAGCGCCGAGGGGTCGGTGGGGGATCCCGTCGCGGAGCTGCTCGTCAGCTCGGGCCTCGTCGCGAGCAAGGGCGAGGCGCGGCGCGCCATCCAGCAGGGCGGCGTGTACGTCAACAACGAGGCCGTCCAGGACGCGGATCGCGTGCTCGGCCCCGAGGATCTGCTCCACGAGCGTTACGCCGTGCTGCGCCGCGGCAAGAAGGCCCTCGCCGGCTTTACGGCCTGAGCCGTCGCGGGCGGACGCCGCACCCGGGCAGCGGCGTCCGCCCGCGAGCCGGGGCCCGGTACGCGCCCGCGGCTCAGCGCCCCCGGCGCAGGCGCCAGCCCCAGCGCAGGACCCCCCACAGCGCCTCCGCCACGATCCCGGCGCTCATCTTCGACCGCCCCGCCGCGCGCTCGACGAAGGTGATCGGCACCTCCGCCACCGGGCAGCCGAGTCGCTCGAAGGTCCACGCCGTCTCCACCTGGAACGCGTAGCCCTCGGAGTCGATCCCGTCGAGCTCCAGCCGGGCGAGCCAGCGCGCATCGATCGCCCGGAAGCCGCTCGTCAAGTCCCGCAGTCGCGAGCGCAGCGCCACACGCGCAACCGCCGTGCCCGTGCGCGAGATCCAGCGACGGTACCAGGGCCAGCCGACGATCCTGCCCCCCGCGATCCACCGCGTACCGATCGCCACGCCCCCGCAGCTGCGCGCGGCCTCAACGAGACCCGGCAGCTCCTCCGGAAGGTGTGAGCCGTCTGCGTCCATCTCCACCACGATGCGATAGCCCTCGCGCAGCGCGCGCCGGAAGCCCAGCGCATAGGCGGTCCCGAGACCGAGCTTGCGAGCTCGATGCACCACGAACACTCCGGGCGTGCCGGCAGCGATCCGCTCGGCGAGCCGTCCCGTCCCGTCCGGGCTGCCGTCGTCGATCACGAGGACGTGCGCCCGGGGAAGGTGACGCCGGATCCCGGCGACCGTGCCCGCGAGCGAATCCCGCTCCTCATAGCTCGGAAGAATCACCAGCACCTCGGCGGCGGGCTCGGCCATGGTGATCCTCGATCCTGGCATCTCCCCAGCCGGGCGGGGCCCGCGGCTTGCTAAGCTGGGGAGTTGTCACAATTCGGCAACGGCGGTGACCCGCGTCGCGCGTGACCGGACCACCGTGCAAACCCTACAGGAGAGTCAACGTGGCGACAGTTCTCGAAAAGCTTCTTCGTGTCGGCGAGGGCCGCACCCTGAAGAAGCTCCAGCGTCAGGCCAAGCTCGTCGCCGAGCTCGAAGACTCCTTCGCGGAGCTCAGCGACGAGGAACTGCGGGCCGAGACCGACGAGTTCCGCGAGCGCCTGGACAAGGGCGAGACGCTCGACGACCTCCTCCCCGAGGCCTTCGCCGCCGTGCGCGAGGCCGCGAAGCGCACCATCGGCCTCCGGCCCTTCGACGTGCAGGTCATGGGCGGCGCCAATCTACACCTCGGCAACATCTCCGAGATGAAGACCGGTGAGGGCAAGACCCTCGTCGCCACCATGCCCGCCTACCTCAACGCGCTCGCCGGCAAGGGCGTCCACGTCGTCACCGTCAACGACTACCTCGCCAGCTACCAGAGCGAGCTGATGGGGCGGGTGTTCCGTGCGCTCGGCATGACCACCGGTTGCATCGTCGCCGGGCAGGACCCCACCGTGCGCCGCGAGCAGTACAACGCCGACATCACCTACGGCACCAACAACGAGTTCGGCTTCGACTACCTGCGCGACAACATGGCCTCCAGTGCCGAGGAACGCGTGCAGCGCGGCCACTTCTTCGCCATCATCGACGAGGTCGACTCGATCCTCATCGACGAGGCCCGCACCCCGCTCATCATCTCCGGCCCCTCCTCGGGGGAGGCCAACCGCTGGTTCGCCGAGTTCGCCCGCATCGCCCGCAAGCTCGAAGCCGGCGTCGACTACGAGGTCGACGAGAAGAAGCGCACCATCGGCGTGCTCGAACCCGGCATCGAGAAGGTCGAGGACCACCTCGGCATCACCAACCTCTACGAGTCGGTCAACACCCCGCTCATTTCGTTCCTCAACAACTCCATCAAGGCGAAGGCCCTGTTCACGCGCGACAAGGACTACGTCGTGCTGAACGGCGAGGTGCTCATCGTCGACGAGCACACCGGCCGTATCCTCGCCGGCCGCCGCTACAACGAGGGCATGCACCAGGCCATCGAGGCCAAGGAGGGCGTGCAGGTCAAGGCGGAGAACCAGATGCTCGCCACCGTCACGCTGCAGAACTACTTCCGTCTCTACGAGAAGCTCTCGGGCATGACCGGCACCGCCGAGACCGAGGCCGGCGAGTTCATGTCGACCTACAAGCTGGGCGTCGTGCCGATCCCCACCAACAAGCCCATGCAGCGCAAGGACCAGCCCGACCTCGTCTACAAGAACGAGGAGGCGAAGTTCGCGCAGGTCGTCGAGGACATCGCCGAACGCCACGAGAAGGGCCAGCCCGTTCTCGTGGGCACCACCAGCGTCGAGAAGAGCGAGTACCTCTCGCGCCTGCTCGCGAAGAAGGGCGTCCGCCACGAGGTGCTCAACGCGAAGAACCACGCGCGCGAGGCCGCGATCATCGCGCAGGCCGGCCGCCTCGGCGCCGTCACCGTCGCCACCAATATGGCGGGTCGCGGCACCGACATCATGCTCGGCGGCAACGCCGAGTTCCTCGCCGTGCAGGAGATGGCCGCCCGCGGGCTCTCCACCGAGGAAGACCCCGACGCCTACGAGGCCGCCTGGGACGACGTCTTCGCCGCCGTCAAGGAGGCCGTCGCCGAGGAAGCCGAGAAGGTCGTCGCCGCCGGAGGCCTCTACGTGCTCGGCACCGAGCGCCACGAATCGCGCCGCATCGACAACCAGCTCCGCGGCCGCTCCGGCCGCCAGGGCGACCCCGGCGAGAGCCGCTTCTACCTCTCGCTCGCCGACGACCTCATGCGGCTCTTCAACTCGGGTGCCGCCGCGGCGCTCATGAACCGCGACAGCTTCCCCGACGACC
This sequence comes from Leucobacter massiliensis, assembly GCF_002982315.1. Classification (GTDB taxonomy): domain Bacteria; phylum Actinomycetota; class Actinomycetes; order Actinomycetales; family Microbacteriaceae; genus Leucobacter; species Leucobacter massiliensis. The sequence continues at coordinate 126,067 of NZ_MWZD01000022.1, forward strand.
TCGCCATCGAGTCGAAGGTCGTCTCGCGCGCCATCCAGAGCGCGCAGAGCCAGGTCGAGCAGCGCAACGCGGAGATCCGCAAGAACGTCCTCAAATACGACGACGTGCTCGACCGCCAGCGCAAGGCGATCTACGCAGACCGTCAGCAGATCCTCGACGGCGAAGAGATCCAGCCCCGCATCGCCTCCTTCCGCGAGCAGACCATCGACGCGATCCTCGACTCCCACGGCCTCGACGGCGACTGGGACTTCGACGCCCTCTGGAACGACCTGCGCCAGGTCTACCCGGTCGGTATCACCGTCGACGAACTGCTCGCCGAGGCCGGCGGAGCCCGCGTCGACCGGGCATTCCTGCGCCGCGAGATCCTCTCCGACGCGGAAGTCGCATACCAGAAGCGCGAAGAAGAACTCGGATCCGAGGCGATGCGCGAGCTCGAACGCCGCGTCGTGCTCGCCACCATCGACCGCCGCTGGCGCGACCACCTCTACGAGATGGAATACCTCAAGGAGGGCATCGGCCTGCGCGCCATGGCGCAGCGCGACCCGCTCGTCGAGTACCAGCGCGAGGGCTACACCATGTTCGAGGGCATGATGGGGCAGATCAAGGAAGAATCCATGGGTCTCCTCTACAACCTCGAAGTCAAGGTGCGACCGGCGGAGGGCCCCAAGGACCACGTGCACCTCGAAGGCGGCGGGCTGGAGCAGCAGCAGACCCCCGACCAGTCCAAGCTCAGCTACAGCGCCCCCGACGAGGACGGCGCCCCCGCCCTCAGCGGCGCCGAAGAGCCCCCCGCGCAGCGCGGCAAGGGCACGACGGCGAAGCAGCGCGCCCAGGCGGCCGGGGCTGCCCAAGCCGCCCCCGCTCAGCCGCAGCAGCGTGGCGCCTTCGGGCAGAACGTGCCCGCCGACGGTGCGAACGGCGCGAACCGCGCCGAGCGCCGCGCCAACAAGAAGAAGTAGACACAGCGAACCGATCGTGCGCCCAGCGCACGACGCGACTGAGGGATATCAATGTCACACAACAACAGCGGGCGCGCGTCGAAGAACGAGCGCCGTGCCGAAGCCCGCGAGCAGGCGCGGATCGCGCGCGAGCAGGAGAAGAAGCGCGAGAAGCGCAACAGGCTCTTCCTGCAGGGCGGCATCGTCCTTGGAGTCGTGGCGGTGCTCGCCGTCGTCGCGCTCATCGTCACGCAGACCGTCAAGCCCGCGGGCCCCGGGCCCCGCAACATGGCCTCCGGCGCCGCGATCTTCACCAAGGACCTCAAGGTCGTCGAGAGTCCCGCGCTCCAGCCCGGCGAAGACCGTCAGGCCCCCGAGTTCGACCGCAAGGAGCTGCCGCTCGACGTCACCGTCTACGCCGACTACATGTGCCCCGCATGCGGCAACTTCGAGCAGCAGTACGGCACCATGCTCGAGAACTACGTCGGCAGCGGCGACATCGAGCTCGCCATCTACCCCATCAACTTCCTCGACGGCACCTCACTCGGAACGAAGTACTCCACGCGAGCCGCCAACCTCTTCGCCTGCGTGGTCGAAGAACAGCCCGACGTCGCCTTCAGGCTGCACAACCGACTGCTCAGCGCCGAAGTGCAGCCGGAGGAGCGCACCACCGGACTCACCGACGACCAGCTCCTCGAACAGGCCGAGGCCGCCGGTGCCGAGCTCACCACCGAGCTGCGCCAGTGCGTCAAGGACCAGCGCTTCGCCAGCTTCATCAGCGCCAACTACAAGTCGGTGAGCGAAGACGGGATCCTCGGACTCGCCAAGGGCGCCCAGCTCGTCGACGACCCGAACACGGGCGCGCTGCAGCCCGCAGACGGACCGCAGCGCCTGCGCAGCACCCCCACCGTGATCGTCAACGGTGAGCAGTGGGTCGCCGGCCGCGACGGAGACCTCGAGTCCTACCTGCTCAAGCTGAAGAGCGAGATCGAGAGCAAGGGATCCGAATCGGACTCGGGCGCCTCCGGCGACAAGGGCGATACCGAGTAAGCCTCCTCAGAGCAGTCGCCGCGAAGCGGTACACTGCAGGTGGCCCCGGCGGGCCACCCTCGCCGCCTTAGCTCATCTGGTAGAGCAGCGCCCTTGTAAAGCGCAGGTGGTCGGTTCGAGTCCGACAGGCGGCTCGGCAGGAAAGCGGGCCTCGCATCGCGAGGCCCGCTTTCTGTATGCCGAGCCGCCTGCCGGACTCTGAACCGACCCCGGTGCAGCGCAGCTGCACCGGCTTCCCGCGCGCAACGCTGCGCGTTGCCCCGAGCGCGGAAAGCGAGTCCGACAGGCGGCGCGCGCGGGACGTGGCTTCGCATCGCGAGGCCGGTCCGGCCGGAGCGGGGGTAGGGTTGGGGGAGTGACGAGGGAACGGCTGAGGGTGTGGGCGGCGCTCATCGGCTCCGGCCTGGCCGGAGTGCTGGTGGCCCTGCAAACGCGCGTCAACGGCGGACTGAGCCAGCAGCTCGGCAACGGATACCTGACCGCTGCGGTCTCCTTCGGCTCCGGGCTCCTCGTGATCTGGATCGTGCTGCTCCTCTCTCCTCGCGGGCGCCGCGGCCTCGGACTGCTGCGCACCGAACTGCGCTCAGGCCGGCTGCCGCTCTGGGCGATCTTCGGGGGCGCGGGCGGGGCGGCCTTCGTGCTCGGACAGGGGCTCGTCGCGCCGCTCACCGGGGTCGCGCTCTTCACGGTCGGGATCGTCGCCGGCCAGGTGCTCGGTGGCCTCGTCTTCGACCGGCTCGGCCTCGGCCCGGGAGGCAGGATCGATCCGACGCTCACGCGCATTGCGGGCACCGTGCTCGCAATCGTCGCCGTGGGCATCGCGGTGGGCGTCGATCCCGGGCCCTACGTGCTGCTGGTGATCTTCCCCGTGGTCATCGGCGTGGGCGTGGCGGCGCAGTCCATGGTCAACGGACTGGTGCGGGCTGCGGCGCAGAGCGCGCTCACCTCCACGCTCGTCAACTTCGTCGTCGGCGCGACGCTGCTGTGGATCATCGCCGCGGTCTCGCTGCTGCTGCAGGGGTGGCCGCCGGCGTGGCCCAGCGAACCGTACTTCTACATCGGGGGCGTCGTCGGGACGATCTTCATCGCCATCGCGGCGGCGCTGGTGCGCACGGCCGGGGTGCTGCTGCTGAGCATGTCGAACGTGGCCGGTCAGCTGATCGCGGCGGTCGCCTTCGAAGCGGGTGCGCCATTGAGCGACGGCCTCACGAGCGGCATGGTCGCGGGCGCCGCCGTGGCACTGCTCGCGGTGGCCATCGCCGCGATCCCCGTCCGCCGAAGGCGGTAGCCCGGGATCCGGATCGCATGCGCGCCCGGAAGCCGATCAGAGCGCGGTGAGGTGGCGGCTCGCGTCGAGCGGCTTGCGCGGCTTCGGCTTGCGGTCGCGCTCGGGGATGCCGCCGACGTACAGCCAGCCGAGCAGGTATTCGGGCTTCTTCACGCCGAGGGCCTTGCGCACGGCCCGGTCCCGAGCCGCCGATCCGCTCTTCCAGATCGAACCCCAGCCCGCCTCGTGCAGCAGCAGACCGAGGTAGTGGGCGACGCCGCTCGCCACCGCCTCCTGCTCCCACAGCGGCACCTTCCCGCTCGCGCGCGGGCTCACCACGATCACCAGCACGAGCGGGCTCCGCTTGGCCTTCGCGACGTACTTCTCCCGGTCCCCGCCCGCCGCCTTCGCGAGGCCCTCGCCGAGCCGGGCGCGCGCCTCGCCGCGCAGCTCGATGATGCGCCAGGGGCGCAGCGAGGAGTGGTCGGCGACGCTCGACATGGCCGAGAGCAGTTCTTCGAGCTCAGCGCGGCTGGGCGCCTCATCGGTGTGCTTGGAGTGCGAGCGCCGGAGCCGCAGCGCCTCGAAGGCGGGGCCCGTCACCGCAGCACCATTCGGGTGCGCGCTCCGGCGCGTGGCATGGGGACGGCGCGGGGCGGTCGGGGCGGAACGAGGTGCATGGCGGCCTCCGGGAGCACGTGAACGGTCCGGCCCAGTGTACGCGGTACGGCTCGGGCTTTCGTGCCTGCCTGAGGCGGGTCTGCCTGGCCGGGGGCAGCCCGTTCGGAACCGTCCACGTGCACGAAACCCAGGCTCGACTTGCATCATCTGATGAAAGCGGCCAGACTTGAGCCCGGCGCTGAGGTAAGGCATGCCTCAGTTCGATCCGATGAGCGATGACCCGCCCGCGGTGGCCGATCCCCTAGAGAACAACTGAAGGAGTGCGCTCGGAATGACTGCACAGAAGAGCATGCGGAGACGAATCACTTCGCTCCTCGCCACCGGCACGGCCGCGCTGCTCGCGGCGAGCGGCCTCGCCCTCGCCCCGACCGCCGCGTTCGCCGAGGACGTCGCGACGCCGACCGTCACCGTCTCGAAGACCACCGGTCTCAACCCCGAGGGGGAGCAGATCACCGTCTCCGGGAGCGGCTTCGCGCCAGCGGGGTCGGCGACGAACGGTACGCGTCCGCCGCTCGCGGGCAAGTTCGGCGGAGCGTACGTGGTCTTCGGATCATTCCTGGACGCGTGGAAGCCGTCTGAGGGCGCGCCGTCCTCGGCGCGCAAGGTGCTGTCGCAGAAGTGGGCCGTGAGCGGTTCTGACATGGCCATCATCGGCGGCCCGGAAGGCGGCGCAGTCGAGGTCAGTCCCGAGGGCACCTTCTCGACCACGCTCACGGTGAGCAAGGACGATGCTGCGGCGCTGGCGGACGGTAACTACGGGATTTACACGTATCCCGGGAGCGGTGTGAGCTACGCGCCGTTCGAGACCTACACGCCGATCTCCTTCACGGAGGCACCCGCTGCTCCGACCGTCGCGGCGAACGTCACCGCTGCGTCGACCAGCGGCCTGACCGTTGCCGCGAACTTCACCGGTGCGAATGGAATCACCATCCCCGCGGGGGTGGGGGCACCAGGCCCGAGCGCCGGCGTCTACGCCGCCCTCGTCGAGGCTGGCACCTCGGGGGATCTGTCCATGGAGGATCAGGGCATCGCCGCGGCCTTCGTGCCGAATGCGCAGATCTCCGGCGGCGCGGGCAGCGCCACCCTGAGCCCGGCGAAGGCCGATCTCGACCGGAGCAAGAGCTACGAGGTGCTGTTCTGGTACGCGCACTCGAACCCGGTGCCCGAGACCATCATCGGCGTCGTCCCGCTCACCGTCACCGCGGCTCAGTGGGATGCGGTCTTCCCGAAGCCCGTCGATCCGAAGCCGACCGTGAAGTTCACCGATGTGAAGTCGGGCGACAAGTTCTACAAGGAGATTTCCTGGATGGCCGTGGAGGGCATCTCGACCGGCGTCCGCCAGAAGGACGGCTCCCTGCAGTACCAGCCGAAGAACAACGTGACCCGTGAGGCCATGGCGGCCTTCCTCTACCGCGCCTACGGCGAGAAAAACTTCACCGCTCCGGCGAAGTCGCCCTTCACCGACGTGAAGCCGGGCGACAAGTTCTACAAGGAGATCTCGTGGATGGCCGCCAAGGGCATCTCGACCGGCGTCCGCCAGCCGGACGGCAGCAAGAAGTACCAGCCGAAGTCGGGAATCACCCGAGAGGCAATGGCGGCCTTCATGTACCGGCTCGACACGGATGCGAAGCCGCGAGTGCCCGCCTCGTCGCCCTTCGCCGACATGAAGCCGGGGGACAAGTTCTACAAGGAGATCGCCTGGATGTGGCAGGCGAAGCTGTCGACGGGCAACAAGCAGCCCAGCGGCAAGCCCACCTATTCGCCGAAGAGCAACGTTACCCGTGAGGCGATGGCGGCGTTCCTCTACCGCGCAGACGCTCGCTGAGCGAGAGTCGCAGGCACATGCAGCGGGCGGGTCGTCTTCGGGCGGCCCGCCCGCTGCGCGTCCGGCGCGTGCGACTTGCATCATCAGATGAACTTGGCGATACTGGATCCGGAGCGAGTAAGGCTGACCTTACTGCCCGCCGGAGGAGATTAGGCGCCCGGCGGATCCGTCTCGCCGGAGTCCCGGGAAGGTGTTCTGAAACCATGGCTTCACGCTCGCGCACGCACGCCGCGCTCACCTCGGTCCTTGCCGCGCTGCTCGTCACAGGCTCCGCGCTGCTGGCCGCGCCGGCTGCTCACGCCGAGCCGGCCGCGCAGCCCGACGGCACCCTGGGCGCGGAGCCGCAGCAGGCCCCCGCTGAGCAGCAGGCCGCTCCCGATCAGGCGCCGGCCGATCAGGCCGCGGCTGAGCAGAAGCCGGATCCCGACGCCGTTCAGGCGGGATCCGACACCGCAGTGGCGGACGCCGCGGGGGATTCGCCCGTAGCTGACGCGACGCCCGACGCAGTGCCCGAGGAGGAGGCGGGAGCCGAGGCTCGCGACGCCGCTCCGCTGCCTGCGGATCAGGGAGTCACGGTGGAGCCGCTCGAGTTCCTCATCGCCCCTCAGGAGTCGCTCACGGTGACCGTCGTGGCCTCTGGTTTCGACGCTTCGGTCGACTCGATCGAGGCGGCGCTCATCCCGCGGGGAACCGAGGGCGAGGTGCGCCCCGACAGCGGGTTCGTCGCCCGTGCCGAGCCCGCGAGCGTGCTCGACGGAAAGGTCGAGCTCGCGCTCACGGCCGATGCGGCCCGCCTTGAGCGGGGCACTGAGTACGAGGTGCTGCTCTGGAAGCGGGACGAGTTCCCGCCCGCCGCGGGGAGCATCTACGCCCGAGCCGAGGCGGCGCTTGACGCGGCTCAGTGGGACGCGCTGCTCGGAGCGGCGCCGGTGGATCCGGCCTGGAACGAGAATGCGGCGGTGGGCTCCTTCGAGTGGGGCGTCCGCGCCTCGTTCCGCAAGTACGTCGAGGGGCCCATCGCGAAGGGCAAGATCACGGTGGTGAAGCCCGCCACCGGCACCGACGTCTACCGTTTCCCGCAGACCTCAAACGCCTGGGATCCGGAGTCGCGGACCGGCACGGCGTCCTACGCGGGGCGGGTGAACTTCAAGGGCCACGGCGGGGTTCTCGACCTCGACTTCGCGAATCCCACTGTGGAGGTGGTGAGCGCTTCGCGTGCCGCGCTGCTGGTCCCCTACGAGGGGAAGGCTCTCACGATCGCGACCATCGACCTGCAGGCTCCCGCGGATCAGAGCGGCCCGGCTGCGAAGACCCGGAAGCTGAGCGACGGATCGATCCGCTTCGAGCACGCGAAGGTGAAACTCACCGAGGCGGGCTCCAAGACCTACTTCGAGGAGTACGTGGGCGTCGACTACGAGCTCGACCGGCTCAGCTTCACCGTGGGTGCCGACTCGAAGACCGACAAACCGGTCGTGCCGCCGAAGAAGCCCGAGCCGGGCTCGAAGCCGAAGCCGAAGCCCGAGACGCCAAAGCCTCTGCCCGCAACGGACGGCACCGGAGCCAGCGGGGTCCAGGCTGCGGGCTCGCTGAACTGGGGGATCTCCAGTGCCTTCGCGAACTATGTCACGGGGCCGATCGCCAAGGGCTCGATCTCCACGAACGGGGTCGGCAGCTCGGGCGGAGGATACCTCTTCCCGCAGGCGGCGGGCGGCAGCTGGAACGCGCAGACCCACACCGGCACGGTGCAGTACTCCGGGGTGGTCACCTACACCGGCCACCGAGGGCTGCTGTCAGAGAGTTTCGCGAACCCCGTCATCACCGTGTCCAGCGAGACGACGGGGACGATCTCAGCTGGAGGCCGCAGCTTCACCCTCGATCTCGCCTCCGCGAGCAAGTCGGTCGGAGCCAACGGCGAGGTGAGCTGGAGCGGCGTACCCGTGCTCGGGGGCATCTCGGGTGGTGCCTCGGGTGGAAGCCAGTACACGCTCGCCGTCGATCCGCTGAGCTTCACCGTGGGTGCCGTCTCGCAGCTGAGCTACGGTTCGACCGAGGCCGGGGTGACCGCCAAGGTCAAGCGGACCCCGGCGGCCGCGCCGCCCGCCACGAGCGGGATCCGCGTGCTCACCGATGCTGAGAAGCTCACCGCCGGGGGGCGTATCGAGATCGAGGCAGGCGGCTTCGAGCCGGGCGACGAGGGGGTTCTCGTGGTCCTGTATTCCGACCCGATCGTGCTCGACGAGAACGCCACGGCCGACGCGAACGGCACCGTGCGATGGTCCGGCACCCTGCCCAAGGATGTCACGGGCACGCACACGATCACGCTGCAGGGCAGCACCGACGCGGGCGCCGTCATCGAGATCCGCGAGACGGACGATGCGAAGCGCACGAAGCTGGGCGACACGGTGGAGCTCGCTGCACTGGAGGACGGGGCCATCGCGGAAGCCGGCGTGGTCCCCGCGGTGACGGGCCGGGGCGGGCTCGCCCTCTGGGAGTGGTGGGCGAGCGCGCTCGGCCTCGTCGCCATCGCCGCGTGCACGACCACGCTCGCCATCCGTCAGCGCCGCGCCCAGCAGCCTGTCCGTCTCTAGCCACTTTTCCCGCGCGACGTGCGCGACACCCATCCAGGAGGAACCACCCGTGATGACCCGCTCGCTCCGCCGTGCCGCCGTGATCCTGGGGGGATCGGCGCTCGCCGGATCCCTGCTGATCGTTCCGGGGCTCGCCCCGGGCACTCCGGCATCCGCGGCCGAGGAGGCGTGCACGGTTTCCGGTGGCACGCTCGTCTGGGGGGTGAAGGAGAGCTTCCGCTCCTACATCAGCGGGAGCATCGCGAACGGATCCTGGGAGACGAGCGACGGCGCGGAGTACGAGACGCCCGCATTCTCCTTCACCGGGGCAAGCGGTGAGATCGATCCGGAGACCGGCACCGGCTCCGTCTCCTTCGCCGGCACGGTGCACTTCACCGGCCACGAGGGCGTGCTCGACCTGACGCTCGCCAACCCCACCGTCGAGTTCGAGGGCGACGGCACGGCCGCGCTGCTGCTCGACGCGCGCAGCACCGACGTGGAGGGAGAGGTGACGGTCGACGCCGAGCAGGAGTGGGTCGGCGAGGTCACCGTCGCGGATCCGCTCGCGCCGCAGGGAGGCGCGCTGCGGCTGAGCGATCTCCCGACCTCACTGACCAACTCGGGGGCGAAGGCCTTCGCGGGTTTCTACGAGGCAGGAGCGGAGCTCGATCCGCTGACGCTGTCGCTCGAGTTCGACGCCTGCGATGCGGCCGGAGCCGCTGCCCCCGCACCGGCGGACGAGGCCGGCGATGGGGCTGCTGCACCCGCCGCGACGGAGCCCGTCTCGGGCGCCGAGGATCCCTCCGGCGGCCTCCCGTGGCTGCCAATCGGCATCGGCGCCGCTGCGCTGCTCGTCATCGGCGTCACCGTGGGAATGCTCCTCGGCGGGCGCAAGCGGTCCCCCCTCCCGCAGCAGGCTGACGCGCCGCAGCAGGGCACTGCCCCGCAGCAGGCCGAAACGCCCGCAGCCCCCGGTACCCAGCCGCCGGCAGCCGACTGATCCCAGCTCCCGAGTGCGAGGCCGCGTCCCATCGTGCCCGGCCTCAGCGGCCTCGGCGCGGGGTGCCGCGGCGCGCGCCGGGACGACTGCCGCGGCGATGCTTGCCGCGGGGCCCAGCGATGCGCAGCGCTGCGCGCCACCAGCGCGCATCAGAGCTCCGGTTCGTCCTTGTGCGGGACTCCCGGGTGCAATAATCTGATGAAGGTTAGTCTGACCTAACTCTGGGAGTTCGCCGCGAATCAGGCAAGCGCCCAGGGCGGTCGGCGAACCCGTCCGAGGGGGCGGTCCGCCCCGAGTGGCGGGGTGGGTGCCCCGACGTCCAATCCAGGCACCCACCCTGTGACCGCCGACCTCGGGCGTGCGCGCACGCGATCGCGTGCGCGTGGAAACGGCGGCGTGGTCGAACGGCCAGGTCGCATCTTATCTACCGAAATGGAGATCGAGATGGGTATGAAGAAGCGCATGCTGAGCGGAGTCGCGGCGGGGATCGCAGCGGTGGGCCTCCTGGCGGGAGGGGCGAGCGCCGCGAGCGCGCTCAGCTACACCCCGACCCCCGCCGTCGACGGCTCGCCGATCACCGTCACCTCCACGGGCAGCCTCCCGGCGGGCGGCTACCGGGTCGGCGTCTGCACCGTGCAGACCTTCGGATCCGGCCCGACCGCGGCCCCGGCCTGCGGCGCACTCACGAACGTCACCCACGGCGGCGGCGTGCTCGTCGCGACCACCGGCACCGTGTTCGAGACCGGCAACGCGAACGCGCACAGTGTCCCGGCCCTGCCCGCCCAGCCGGCCGACTTCGACTGCGACGCCCCCGGCTCCTGCGAGGTCGTGATCGTCAACCACTCGACTCGCGCCACGGTCGAGAGCGCGACGCTGGCGTTCTGACGCCGTCACCGGGCGGGCCGGGGCGCACACGCCGTCCCGGCCCGCCCGGTCCCGCCGCGACCGCGGCCCACCACCCCTTCTTTCAAAGAAAAGGCGGCATCCCGACCCCGCCCCGGTTCGGGGGGCCCGGGAGTAGTTAAAAAGAGCCGGTCCCCGGCCCGCACCCCGAACGGAACCGTGACCGCCGATGCGCACACCGACCTCCCAGCACCACCGCCCCCGTCCGCGTCTGCCCCGCCTCGCAGCCGCCCTCGCTCTCGCCGCTTCGCTCCTGGTCGCGCCCGCCGTGTCCGCACCGGCGGCCCTCGCCGACGAGGGCACCGGCGTGTCGATCACCGAGGGCTCGGTGATCTGGGGCTTCAAAGAGTCCTGGCGCGACTACATGGGAGCGGACGGCACCGAGCTCGCCGGCGGCGTCGAGTGGACGGAGGACGGGCTCTTCGCCTTCCCCGTGGAGCGGGGCAGCTTCGAGCCGGAGACCGGCACGCTGATCCTCGAGCTCGCAGGGTCGCTGCACTTCACTGGATACTGCGGTGACGGCTTCTGCCAGCTCGATTCGCGGTTCGAGGAGCTGCGAGTCGAGATCGGGCCCGAACAGCAGCTCGTGCGCGGCACCTACTCCGGACGCCCGCAGGACGACCCCACGGGTCCGATCACGCGCCAGGAGGACGCGGTCTTCGGCGTGCTCGACATCTTCGACGTCACCCCCGAGACCCGTGACGGCGTCACGAGCTGGGACCGGATCCCCGCGGCCTCCGGCGGCATCCTCTACGGGGCGGGCACCCCCATTGATCCGGTCTCGATCCGCTACACCGGTCCGGGCGGCAAGCCCGACCTCGCCGAGCGCTGGAGTCCGCAGGGCGTCCCCGCCTTCACGCCCGGAGCAGAATGGACCTCGCAGCCTACCGCGAGCAGCGCCGCCGCGCCGGCCGTGCGCCTGTCCGAGTCGGAGCCGATCCTCTTCGTCACCGAATTCCTCGGCACCGACGTGGCGGGCCGTGCGCGGACCGTGTTCCGCGCCCTCGACCCGGTGACCCTCGAGGAGCGCGCCGCCACGGAGTTCGCCGCCGGATCCACGCAGTACCTGCGCACCGCCTTCGATCCCATCGCCAACACCACCTTCTTCATGGTCGGCGATACGGTCGACGAACAACGGACAGTGACCCTGCATGCGGCCCGCTGGACAGGCGACGGCTTCAGCGTCGAGGCCGTCGACAGCGTCGCCGGGGGCGCCGGGATCACCTCCTGGCCGCTCGCCGGGGGCGTGCTGGCGTGGACCGGCTCCGAGCTGCTGTGGTCGACGCTGCTGCGCGACCCCGGCGTCGACTTCACCACCGGCCACGTGCTGCACGGCTACCGGCCCACTGACTCCGGCTGGGAGCACACCCCCTACGCGGTGGAGCTTCCACCCGAGACACTGCAGGGCAGCGCCGCACGTGCACGGACCTTCTTCGGCAACGGCTCCGCCACCGACCGCAACGACCGGGGGCTCGTCGTGCAGGGCGACGGCAGCCTCGTCCTCGCGCCCGGCGGCAGCTACCAGGATCTCGCGGGTGCCACGGCGCCGCGACCGCTCGTGCGGCTCGCCCGCTCCGAAGACGCCACCCGCTGGACCGCGCGGCATCTCCCCGGGACGGTGGCGGAGAAGCCGGGAGTCGCCGCGCAGGCCTTCACCGGCATCGCCCGCGGTGCCGATGGCGGGCTCCTGGCCCACTCGGCGCCGGGGGTCGACGTGATCCAGTATCTCGTGCTCGAGGGCGACACCGTCGCCTCCTCCGAGACGGTGTCGCCCAGTGACACCCGGGCGGGCTCCGGCACCGCCGTGGCCGCCGATCCCGCGCTCGGATTCGACTACGCACTGAGCCCCGCCACCGGGACCGCTCAGGTGCTCTCCGGGCATCGCACCGTCTCCGAGCTCGAAGTGCCGAATGCCCTCACCCGGACCGCGGTCTTCGTCGTCCTCCCGGACCACGCGCTGCTCACCTCGGCGCACGCCGCAGACGATGGGACGATCACCCTCCGCAGATACGACTTCGCGGGCCTCAGCCCCACGATCTCCGCGCACCCGCAGCCGGCCTCGGTGGTGCTGACCCAGGGCGCGCTGAGCGCCCCCGCCGATCTCTCGGTCGTCGTCACCCCGGAGGCCGACGCGGAAGTGCAGTGGCAGCGGAAGCTACCCGGGCAGTCGCGGTTCCAGAACGTCGAGGGCGCGACCGGCACCGAGTACCGTCCCGAGCTCGGCCTCGAACTCGACGGTGCCGAGTACCGCGCGGTGGCCGCGAACGCCGCCGGACGGGTCGTCAGCGAGGCTGCTGCGGTCAGCGTCGCCAGCGCGCCGCGCTTCGAGGCGCAGCCGGTGAGCCTCACCGTCTACGCGGGGGATCGCGCCACGTTCTCGGCGCCGATGACGGAGGACGTCACGGGCGAGCAGCGGTGGGAGCGCCTCGTCGACGGTGCGTGGACCGCGATCGAGGCGGATGCGGAGCTCGAGCCCGCGGGGCACAAGCTCCGGGTGCACGCATCACAGGAGCTGGACGGTGCGATCTTCCGATCGGTGCTGTCGAACGAGGTCGGCGAGAACGTCTCCGAGGAAGTGACCCTGACGGTGCGGCCGCGGAGCGAAATCCCGCCCGAGGGGCTGCGCTTCACCGGCGTCGGCTTCGAGTGGGAGTTCAGTGAGGAGATGCAGGCGCGGCCGCCCTATGGCGGGGCGAACCACTTCAGCGCCGGCGTCTCCGATGGATCCGAGGCGAGCTACCGGGCCGCCTCAGGCACGGTGCGCATCCAGCACGTCGCGGCGGACGGCAGTCGCACGGACGCCTCCTACGCGAGCCGCTCGGCCTTCGTCGCCGCAGCTTCGCGGCAGCTCGTCACCCTCGGCGGCGGCGAAGCGCGCCTGATGCCCGACGGATCGGCGACGGTGCGCTGGAATGGGTCGTTCTCCGTGAACATGTACGGCGGCCTGGTCCCCTTCACGCTGACCGATCCGGTGCTCACCGTCGATCCCGCGGGCGACGGGCGGCTGTCGGCGGAGCTGGCCGGCTACGCCGGCGACATGTCGAACCCGGCCGCGAAGACGCCACTGGATCCCGTGAAGGACGCCACCGTCGCGGAGTTCTCCGGAGTGCGGGTCGACGTCCTCAACGGCTTCACCGTGGAACCGCACTACGCAGGTGTGGAGGCGCGCATCCCCGACGGGCACGCGCCCCAGTTGCGCGACGTCGAGGGGTGGGGGTCCTGGCCGCAGCCCTTCGTGGACTTCCAGCTGGCGACCGGCCTGTCCTCCTACTGGTACACCTCCGGCAGCACCTTCGACGCGAAGAAGGCCCCGAGCGCGATCCTCGTCGATTTCAGCTCCGCCGAGCAGGTGGTCGAGGGGCCCGGCTCCCCGGGCGGAGCGGATCCCGCGGGCGACACAACCGGAGACGGCACTGCGGCCGGGAGCGACGGCGGATCCGCGGCCGCGGACGCGGCGGCCGGCGGCGGTTCCGGCGCGGCGGCTGGCGGCGGCTCGGATCCGCGGGCGGACGGGCTCGCGGCCACCGGTTCGGAGCCGGGCGGCCTGCTCGCGGCCGGAGCTGCTGGCATGCTGCTCCTCGCAGGAGGTGCGGTGCTCCTCGCGCGCCGAGGCATGGCGGGGCGCTCGGGCGACGGCAGGGAGCCCGCCGAGGGGTGACCGCTCAGCTGCGGAGCGGGAGCACGATGCCGGCGCCGGTCACCGGGTGGGGGATCACCTCGACGGGGGTGCGATAGACCGCGCTCACGATCTCCGCGGTGAGCACCCGGCCGGGGCTGTCGCACGCCACGATCCGCCCTTCGCGCAGCAGCGCGATGCGGTCGGCGAAGGCGCTCGCGAGGTTCAGGTCGTGCAGCACGACGAGCACGGCGTCGCCGGCGCGGGCGCGATCCCGGGCGATGCCCAGCACCGCCTCCTGGTGTCCCAGGTCGAGGGCAGCCGTGGGCTCGTCGAGCATCAGCACGCCGGTGCGTCCGGCGATGACGCGCGCGAAGGCTGCCCGGGCGCGCTCACCGCCCGAGAGCGACGGCACCCTCCGGTTGCCCAGGTGGGCCACGTCGGCCACGCGGATCGACTCCGCGATCGCCTCATTGTCCTCCTCCTCGAGCGGGGTGCGGCGCCACGGCGCACGGCCCATCTCGACGACCTGGTGTACGGTGAAGGGGAACATGAGCTGGTTGTCCTGCAGCAGCACGCCGCGTCGCCGGGCGAGCTCGGGCAGTGACCACTCCGCGATGTCGCGACCCGCGAAGATGATGCGTCCGCTGTCGGGCGGAGTGTCGCCCGAGAGCAGGTTCAGCAGCGTCGACTTGCCGGCGCCGTTCGGTCCGAGCAGCGCGAGCACCTCACCGGCCTTGAGCTCCAGCGAGACGTCGTCGAGCAGCCTGCGCCCGCCGCGCGCGAGCACCACCGACTCCGCGGCGCAGACCACCGTCCCGGGCTCGGGCCGCTCGGGCAGCGTGAAGTGCCGGGCGGCCATCATCCCCACCCCCCGGAGCGCTTGCGGGTGCGGCGGAGCAGCCAGAAGAAGAACGGCCCGCCGACCAGGGCGGTGAGCATGCCGATGGGCATATCGGCGTTGGGTACGATCGTGCGCGCCGCGAGGTCGGCGAGGGTGAGGAGCAGCGCCCCGCCGAGAGCGGACGCGGTGACCAGCGGCAGGTGCGCCGGGCCGAGCACCATGCGCATGAGGTGCGGGATCACGAGCCCCACGAAGGAGATGATCCCTGCGAAGGCGACGGCCGCCCCGGTGAGCAGCGCGACGACGAAGATCATGGCGATGCGCAGCACCTCGACGTTGACGCCCAGATGACGGGCGTTGCGCTCGCCGAGCGAGAGCAGGTCCAGTTTGCGGGCGGCGAAGTACGCAGCCAGCAGCCCGAAGGCGACGACGGGCGCGACGATGAGCACCTGCGTCCAACGGCTCCCGGCGAGGCTTCCCAGCTGCCAGAACACGATCTGCTCCCGCGACTGCGTGTCTCCGAGGAAGGTGAGGAGTGCGATCGCGGCGCCCGCGATCGCGTTCACCGCGATGCCGGTGAGCACGAGCGTGACGACCTCGGTGCGGCCGTCGGCGCGGCTCATGGCGTAGACGAGCAGCGTCGCGCCGAGGCCAGCGGCGAAGGCGAACACGGCGGTGGTCCACTCGCCGAACACGGTCAGCCCGAAGACGATCGCGAGGCCCGCGCCGACGGCTGCGCCCGAGGAGATGCCGATCACGCCGGGCTCCGCGAGCGGGTTCCCGAAGATCGCCTGCATCAGCAGACCCGCCACCGAGAGGCCGGCCCCCACGAGCGCGGCCATCGCCACGCGGGGGAACCGGATCGCCCACAGCGTGGCGTCACCCGCGGGGTGCGCCGGGAGCGGCAGCCAGTCGATGCCGATCCGGTGCAGCAGCGAACCCAGCACCTCCTGCGGCGGCACGCCGAGCTGCCCTGTGCCTGCCGAGACGATGACGGACGCGATGAGCGCGAGCGCGAGCGCGACGAAGAGCGCGGTCTTCGTCGTGGTGCGGTGCGCCACAGCGGGTGACACGGTTGCCGGGGGAGAGCTCATGCGTGATGCGGTCGCCTTCATGCGGACGCGCCGGCGGGCCAGGAGCCCGTGCGGCGCGGCGAGGTGCTGGATCTTCGAAGTCCAGAATCATCCTACCTTCGTTGGGTTAGGCTAAGCATGGTCATTCATCAGATGAGGGAGTTCGCACTGTGGCACTGGGCGGAGCGGGAGAGCGCGACACGGTTTCGGTGTCGCCGGCCACGACTCGGGGGAGGTGGCGCAGGGGCACGGCCCTCGCCGTGCTCGCCTTCGCCGCGCTCGGCTTGGCGGGCTGCCAGACCGGTGCCTCGGGGGGCGCACCGGACGCTGCGACGTCCGTCGAACTGCCGCCGCTGAGCGAGCTCACCCCGCTCGAAGACCCCACCGCCTACGAGGGCCCCACCACGGCCGTGGTCGGCGGCCCCAGCATCCCGCCCCTGGATTCCGCCCCGGATCCGGAGCTCCCCGTCACCGTCGTGTCGCACGATCGTGGCGGCGAGGCCGAGGTGACCGTGTCGGACGTCTCCCGGGTGGTGCCGCTGTCGCTCAGCGGCTCCGTCGGCGAGCTGGTCCACGCCTTCGGAATGTCGGGGAACATCGTCGGCCGCGATATCTCGACGAATTTCCCGGGCAGCGAGGACATTCCGGTGGTGACCCGTGACGGGCACTCGGTCGATGCGGAGGGGGTGCTGGCGCTCGATCCCTCGCTGATCATCACGGACGGCAGCATCGGTCCTACCGACGTGGTGCTGCAGCTGCGCGACGCGGGCATCCCGGTCGTCACGGTGGATCGCGCGATCGACGCCGAGTCGAGCTACGTCACGGCGCAGCAGGTGGCCGATGCGCTGGGCGTCGGCTCGGCGGCCCCGGCCCTCATCGACAGGCTGCAGCAGGCCATTGCCGACACGGAGGCGGAGGTGCGGACCCTGCTGCCCGCCGAGGAGTCGAAGCGTCCGCGGGTGGCGTTCCTCTACGTGCGGGGGACCGCGGGGATCTTCTACCTCTTCGGGGAGGGAAGCGGGGTGGACAGCCTCATCCGCTCGATCGGCGCGGTCGACGCAGCGGAGGAGATCGGCTGGGAGGGGGAGAAGCCGATGACGGAGGAGGCGCTCATCGGCATGGACCCCGACATCATCCTCGTCATGAGCAAGGGCCTTGAGAGCGCGGGCGGCGTGGACGGCCTGCTCGCCGCTCAGCCGAGCATCGCGCTGACGACGGCGGGCCAGCACAGGCGCATCATCGACGTCGACGACGATGTGCTGTTCGCGGGCGGCACGCGCATCCCCGACGTCATCGACGGCCTCGCCCGCGCCGTGTATGCACCGGACTCGCTCTGAGCGACGCGCAGCGTCGCGCGGTCCCGTGCCGGGCGCGCCCTCGCGCCCGGCTGACGTGCGCAGCACGGAGGAAGACTCGCTGTAGGCGACGCGCAGCGTCGCGCGGTCCGGTGCCGGGCGCGCCCTCGCGCCCGGCTCTCCCTGTCATCTTCTTGGCAGGCGTGCCGTTGTACGCTTGTGGAATGCCGCCCTGGGGGTGGTTGCGCCGGCGAGCAAGAGGGAGATGAGCGTGACGCAGACGAGCGAGCAGGCTGCTGAGCGCCGTGGGTCGCGTGGCGACTTCCCGGAGGATCGCTTCGATCGCGTGGAGCCGAGTGGTCGTGTGGGGGCTCATCGCATCACTGCTCGCCCACGGTACGTGTGGCAGTACCTGGTGGCCGGGCTGCTCGGTTTCGCCCTGCTGACGACGCTCGGAATCGTGGTCGTCCAGGGAATGGGCGGCGCGGATGCGCTGCCGCTCGGCCGGGGGGACGGCGAGTCGGCGGCGCCGGCCCGCGTGCAGGCGGAGCTGAACCCCGATGCGACGGTCGCGGTGCTGAACGGGACGGAGACCCCGGATCTGGCGGCGACGGTCGACGGGATCATCACCTCCGAGCAGTGGGGGCAGATTCGCTTCTCGGGGGCGGCCGCATCCTCGGATGTGTCGATCTCGGCGGTGTTCTACGCGGATCCCGCCGACGAGGCCGCTGCGGAGGGTCTCGCGGCGAAGCTGGGGGGACTCTCCACCTACGTGACGGAGGACTACGCCGACTACGGGGTGCAACTGGTCGTGCTGCTCGGAGCCGACTACGCGGGACCCGGCTTGGAGGAGGCGCAGCAGGGCGGCGACGGCTCCCCGGAGGGATCGGACGCGCCGGAGAGTGACGAGGCCCCGGCGGGCGGTGAAGCGGACGGCGAGGCTGCGCAGACGGATCCGGCGACGGGGTGGCCGATCGATCCGGCGACGGGGTGGCCCGTCGATCCCGCGACGGGTCAGCCGACCGATCCTGCGACGATCCCCGCGGGCTGAGGCCGGCGTCGGGGACGCGGGCCGTGTTCGCTCTTCGCGAGCGAATCTGCTTGCACTCGTGATGCCTGAGTGCCAAGATTGGTGTTAGCAGTCGATTCGACTGAGTGCCAATATCCGTGATCCGGCGCCTGGCGCCGGCACGGAGATCAACACCACCGATACCTCCAGGAGGGGCGAACTACATGGCAAAGATCATTGCGTTTGATGAGGAAGCGCGTCGCGGGCTGGAGCGGGGTCTCAACACCCTCGCCGACGCCGTGAAGGTCACGCTCGGCCCGCGCGGTCGCAACGTGGTGCTGGAGAAGAAGTGGGGCGCCCCCACGATCACCAACGACGGCGTCTCCATCGCGAAGGAGATCGAGCTCGAGGATCCCTACGAGAAGATCGGCGCCGAGCTCGTCAAGGAGGTCGCGAAGAAGACCGACGACGTCGCGGGTGACGGCACCACGACCGCGACGGTGCTCGCCCAGGCGCTGGTGCGCGAGGGCCTGCGCAATGTCGCCGCCGGCAGCGACCCCATCGCGATCAAGAAGGGCATCGAGAAGGCGGTCGCCGCCGTCTCGGCGAAGCTCCTCGAGAACGCCAAGGAGATCGAGACCACGGACGAGATCGCGGCCACCGCGTCGATCTCCGCCGCTGACGAGCAGATCGGCCAGCTCATCGCCGAGGCGATCGACAAGGTCGGCAAGGAGGGCGTCGTCACCGTCGAGGAGTCGAACACCTTCGGCACCGAGCTCGAGCTGACCGAGGGCATGCGCTTCGACAAGGGCTACCTCTCGGCGTACTTCGTCACCGACGCCGATCGCCAGGAGGCGGTCTTCGAGGATCCCTACATCCTCATCGTGAACAGCAAGGTCTCGAACATCAAGGACCTGCTCCCCGTCGTCGATCCGGTGATCCAGTCGGGCAAGCAGCTCCTCATCATCGCCGAGGACGTGGAGGGCGAGGCGCTCGCGACCCTCGTGCTCAACAAGATCCGGGGCATCTTCAAGTCGGCCGCCGTCAAGGCTCCCGGCTTCGGCGACCGTCGCAAGGCGATGCTGCAGGACATCGCGATCCTCACCGGCGGCACGGTGATCTCCGAGGAGGTCGGCCTCAAGCTGGAGAACGCGACGCTCGACATGCTGGGCACCGCGCGCAAGGTCATCATCACCAAGGACGAGACCACGATCGTCCAGGGCGGTGGCGATGAGGAGCAGATCCAGGGCCGCGTGCAGCAGATCCGCCGCGAGATCGACACGACCGACAGCGACTACGATCGCGAGAAGCTCCAGGAGCGTCTCGCGAAGCTCGCCGGCGGCGTCGCCGTGATCAAGGCCGGCGCTGCGACGGAGGTCGAGCTGAAGGAGCGCAAGCACCGCATCGAGGACGCGGTGCGCAACGCGAAGGCCGCCGTCGAGGAGGGTGTGCTGCCCGGTGGCGGCGTCGCGCTGATCCAGGCCGGCAAGGACGTCTTCGACTCGCTCGACCTCGCGGGTGACGAGGCCGTGGGCGCGAAGATCGTGCAGGCCGCCGTTGAGGCTCCGCTGCGTCAGATCGCGCTCAACGCCGGGCTCGAGCCGGGCGTCGTGGCCGACCGCGTCGCGAACCTGCCCCTCGGTCACGGCCTGAACGCCGCGACGGGCGAGTACGGCGACCTCGCCGCGCAGGGCATCCTCGATCCCGCCAAGGTGACCCGCTCGGCGCTGCAGAACGCCGCGTCGATCGCCGGCCTCTTCCTCACCACGGAGGCCGTGGTCGCCGACAAGCCGGAGCCCGCCTCGGCTGCGCCGGCCGGCGATCCGACCGGTGGCATGGACTTCTAGTCCGAACCGGATGACCTCAGGGGGGCCGCACCGTCAGGTGCGGCCCCCCTGCTGCGTCTGCGGCGCTCCGCACCGCCGCCCGCGCACGCGGGGAGAGGCGCGTGCGCACCCCGGGGGCGCCGGCTCCGCGATGCATGCGTCCGGGCCGCAACCCCCGATCGCGCCGGTGCGCGAGCGGATGCTTCAGGGGCGAAGCCGGGGGACCGGGACGGTGTCGTCGGTCGGGCCGGCGGCGGGGAGCTCGACGCGGAAGGTCGCTCCGCCACCCGGGGTCTCGTGCACGCTGACGCGGCCGCCGTGCGCATCGACGATCGATTTCACGATGGCGAGGCCGAGTCCGGAGCCGCCGGTCTCCCGGTTGCGCGAGGTGTCGGCGCGCCAGAACCGCCCGAAGATCTTGTCGCGGATCTGCTCGGGCACGCCCTCGCCGTGATCGACGATGTCGAAGCGTGCCATCGGGGTCTCCGGCGGCACCGGGCGGGTGGTCGCCCCGGACGTGCCGCCCGGGCGGGGCGTCTCGGCGGGGCCGTGCGGCGTCTCGGAGGAGCCGGGGGCGCCTTCGGGCTGCGCCGTCCCAGCGGACACCACGATCTCGATGGGGCTTCCGGCCGGGGTGTGGCGCATGGCGTTTCCGATGAGGTTGGTCATGAGCTGCCGCACCTTGTGCTCGTCTCCGACGACCTCGGGTCCGCTGGGGTCCTCGACCACCGTGACCTCCCGCTCGGGGGCCTGCGCGCGGGCGTCGAGGGCGGCGTCGTGGGCGAGCCGGTTGAGGGGGAGCGGGGCGAGTTCGAGGGGACGGCGCTCGTCGAGCCTGGCGAGGGCCAGCAGATCCTCGACGAGGGAGGTCATGCGGATCGATTCCTTCTCGATCCGCTCCATCGCCTGCGCGATCTGCTCCTGATCCTGCAGCGCGCCCATGCGGTAGAGCTCGGCGTAACCGCGGACCGAGACGAGCGGGGTGCGGAGCTCATGGCTGGCGTCGCCGATGAAGCGCCGCATCCGCTCGATGGTGCGGGCACGGTCCTCGAGGGATCCGTCGAGGCGGTCGAGCATGACGTTGAGTGATTCGCCCAGGTGACCGACCTCGGTGTGCGGGCTCGTCACCATGATCCGCTTGGAGTAGTCACCGCGGGAGATCTCGAGCGCGGT
This sequence comes from Leucobacter massiliensis, assembly GCF_002982315.1. GTDB lineage: Bacteria > Actinomycetota > Actinomycetes > Actinomycetales > Microbacteriaceae > Leucobacter > Leucobacter massiliensis. Next base: position 147,134 of record NZ_MWZD01000022.1, read on the forward strand.
CTTCTCGACCTCCGCGAGGGGCAGCATCGTGGCGGTGACGAGCAGGCGGGTGAGAGCGGCGCCGAGCAGGATCACGGCGATGCCGAATGCGGTGAAGATGACGACGTAGTTGGCGATCGTCTGCGTGATGTACGAGGTGGAGCTGGCGATCAGCAGCGAGCCGCTGGGAACGTTGTTGTCCCGGATCTCGAGGAGGATGGCGCGCCACTCCGTGCCGCTGGGGCTGCGCAGTGTGATGAAGTCGCCGCTGCGCTGGTGCTCTGCGACCACGTCGAGGGTGAGCGGCTGGGCGGGCAGCTCGGGGAGGGCGCGCTCGGTGGCCTCGTTCGCCCCGACGAAGCGGTTGTCGCGGATGAGCGTGCCGTCGGCGTCGAGGATCGCGACGTAGTACTCGCGGTTGGCGAAGAGCACGTCGTTGGCGGTGAGCCGGCCGAGGTCGGCGTTGGGGGCGAGGGCCGGGCTCGGATCGCTGCGCAGCTGCTCCAGCTCGGTGGTCTGCTGGTTGATGAGGGTCGGCCGCAGCAGCGCCATGGTGCCGACCCCCGCCACGATCAACCCGAGGAACAGGATGAACACCGTGACGCCGGTGATCTTCGCGCGCAGCGAGACATCGGTCCAGCGATCGGCGAGACGGGACACCCTACTTCGTTTCGGTCTTCAGCATGTACCCGAAGCCGCGCTTGGTCTGGATGAGGGACTCCTCGGTCAGCGGGTCGAGCTTGCGCCGCAGGTAGGAGATGTACGATTCCACGATCCCGGCGTCGCCGTTGAAGTCGTACTCCCACACGTGATCGAGGATCTGCGCCTTCGACAGCACGCGGTTGGCGTTCTGCATGAGATAGCGCAGCAGCTTGAACTCGGTGGGGGAGAGCTCGACGGCGCTGCCCTCGACGGAGACCTCGTGCGTGTCCTGGTCCATGGTGATGGGGCCGACCGTCAGCACCGACTCCTCGTCCTCCTGGATGGTGCGGCGCAGCACCGCCTTGATGCGGGCGATGATCTCGTCGAGGCTGAAGGGCTTGGTGACGTAGTCGTCGCCGCCGACGGTGAGCCCTTCGACCTTGTCCTCGGTGTCGTCCTTCGCGGTGAGGAAGATGATGGGGGCGGTGTAGCCGGCCGAGCGCAGGCGCTTGGTCACGCTGAAGCCGTTCATGTCGGGGAGCATGACGTCGAGGATGATGAGATCGGGTTCTTCCTCGAGGACGGCGGAGATGGTCTGGGCGCCGTTGGCGACGGCGCGGACGCCGAAGCCGGCGAAGCGCAGGCTGGTGCTGAGCAGCTCGCGGATGTTCGGCTCGTCATCGACGATGAGGATCCTGGGTCCCTTGTGCTGTGGTGTCATGCCCCCAGCATCTGATAGTTCGCTATGAAGTGGCTGACAATGCTGGACGGGGTGCAGACGGTCGGGGCGGCGACGCCCGAGTCCGGCCGGCTCAGTGACTCGGGGAGCCCGCGAGCTCGTCGGCGTCCATGATCGTGTAGCTGTAGCCCTGCTCCGCGAGGAAGCGCTGCCGGTTCTGCGCGAAATCCTGGTCCACGGTGTCGCGCGCGATGAGCGTGTAGAACGACGCGGTGAGCCCGTCCGCCTTGGGGCGCAGCAAGCGGCCGAGGCGCTGCGCCTCCTCCTGGCGGGAGCCGAAGGAGCCCGAGATCTGGATCGCGACGGAGGCATCGGGCAGGTCCACCGAGAAGTTCGCGACCTTGGAGACGACGAGGATCCGCTCCTCCCCGTCGCGGAAGGCCTGGAACAGCCGCTCCCGCTCGTCCACCGGCGTCTGGCCGGTGATGAGCGGAGCGCCCAGGGCCTCCGCCATCGCCTCCAGCTGGTCGATGTACTGCCCGATGACGAGCACGCTCTCGCCTGGGTGACGCTCGATGATCCTGCGCGCGACCGCTTGCTTCGCGAGCGTCGAGGAGGCGATGCGATAGCGATCCTGATCCTCGGCGACGGCGTACTCCATGCGCTCGGAGTCGCTGAGCGCGATCCGCACCTCGAAGCAGGCGGCCGGGGCGATGAAGCCCTGCGCCTCGATGTCCTTCCAGGCCGCGTCGTAGCGCTTCGGGCCGATGAGGCTGAACACGTCACCCTCGCGGCCGTCCTCCCGCACGAGCGTCGCGGTGAGCCCGAGGCGGCGGCGCGCCTGCAGCTCGGCGGTGAGCTTGAAGACGGGAGCGGGCAGCAGGTGCACCTCGTCGTAGACGATCACGCCCCAGTCCTGCGCGTCGAGCAGCGAGAGGTGCTGGTACGCGCCCTTCCGCCGGCTGGTGAGGATCTGGTAGGTCGCGATGGTGACGGGCTTCACCTCCTTCACCTGCCCGGAATACTCGCCGATCTCGTCCTCGGTGAGCGAGGTCCGGCGCAGCAGCTCGTCGCGCCACTGGCGGGCCGAGACGGCGTTCGTGACGAGGATCAGGGCCTTCGCGCCGACAGCCGCCATCGAGGCCGCGCCTACGATGGTCTTGCCGGCTCCGCAGGGCAGCACGACGACGCCCGAGCCGCCGCGCACGAAGGCCTCGACGGCTTTCGCCTGGTACTCGCGCAGCTGCCAGCCCGACTCGGCGAGCTCGATGTCGTACGGCTCGCCGGGCGTGTAACCCGCGAGGTCCTCCGCGGGCCAGCCGCGGGCGACGAGCTGCTGTTTGAGCTCGCCCCTGGCCCACGCCTCGACGGGATAGCTGCGATCGTCGAGTCGGTTGCCGAGCAGCGGAGCGATCTTCTTCGCGCTGGTGACCTCCCGCAGGATCGCGGGGTCGTCGCAGCGCAGGATCAGCTCGCCCGCCAGTTCCTCGCCGAACTCCTCTGCCGAGGCCCGCTCGATCGTGAGGCGGCCGTAGCGGCGCATGGTGTCCTCGATCTCGCTCGCCACGCCCGTCGGCACGGGGAACTTCGCGTGGCGGTTGAGGGTGCCGAGGATCTCCTCGGCGGTGTGGCCCGCCGCGCGGGCGTTCCACAGCCCGAGCCGGGTGACGCGGTAGGTGTGGATGTGCTCGGGCGCGCGTTCCAGCTCGGCGAAGACGGCGAGCTCGTGGCGCGCTTCCTCCGCGTCGGGGTGCCCGACCTCCAACAGCACGGTGTGGTCGCTCTGCACGATGAGGGGACCGAGAGTCATAGCGGTCAAGTCTACGCCGCCCGTCTGCGGGCCGGCTGCGGCCGAGCGGTGCGAGGCGGCTCGGTCCCTGCGGGGGCGGAGCGGCTCAGGCCGGTTCGACCGCGGTGATGAGGTTCACGGGGAGGGTGCGCTCGACTCCCGCCGCCGGGTCGCTGGCTCGGAGCCTGCCGGCGTTGAGCGAGACGGGCAGGAGAACGAACTCGTGGAGCCGGCCGCGCGCTTCGGCGGTGACGCGCACCGTTGCCCGGTCGCGGATCGCGAGCTCGAGGCGGCGCGTGAAGTCGCCGCTGCCCGGCTCGGCGCGCGCCGCGGCGTGGACCCGCTCCACCAGCTCGGCGAGCGCGGCGGGGAGGGGCGGAGGCTCCGCCGCCCGGCTCATGCCCGGCGCCGCGGCGGTCGGGGATCCTCGCCCGGCCGCCCCTGCGGGCGCTCTCGCCCCTCGGGGCCCCGTTTCGTCGGCCGCCGTGCCGGCCTCGTCGGGGGAGCCGGCCTCGTCGGGAGAGCCGGACTCGGCGGGCGCCGGCCGGCTCGGCTGCGAACGTGAGGCGAGGTAGCGCGCGTCGGAGAGGGCCGTGAGCACGTGATCCACGCGCAGCCGGGAGGCGAGCGTCGTGTCGTCGATGCGCTGCAGCTGGAGATGCTGGAGCGCGCGATCCACGGCGAGCGTGTCGGCGAGTTCGGGGCGGGCCACCTGGATGCGGGTGCGACCGCCGCCGTCGAGCGACTCGCTCACGACGAGCCCGCCCACCCGTTCGGCGAGCGAGCCCAGCAGGTAGTCGAGGGGCTGCGGGATCCCGGTGAGCGAGACGCGAGCGAACAGGGCCCGCGCCTCTTCCGGCGCGGTGCCGTCGGCGAATGCCTCGGCGAGCGATGCCTCGGTGATCCGGCGCGTCGATGCGGCGCCGATGTGCTCCGGGGCGGTGAGCGCGGCGAGCGCGGCCTCGTCGCGCGGGTCGAGGGGGCCGGGGACGATGACGCTGAGGTCGGGCTGCACATACACCCCGGGCGCGGGATCCGGCAGCAGCTCCTCGGCGAGACGCTGGGCGCGGCTTCGCTCCCCGCGCAGCAGCAGGGCGCCGGTGCGGCTGAGCGAGCCCCGCGAGCTGAGGCCGAGGTATTCGGCATCGGCGAGGAAGTCGTCGACCGCGGCGAGCTCGGGGGCGGGAAGCAGCGGGTAGCGCCGGGGCAGCGACGCCGCCGCCGCGGCGAGCGCGTTCGAACCGCCGAGTGCGTCGCGGAGCGGCTCGGGCATCGCCGAGCTTGCAGCGACCGCGAGTGCGCTCCAGCGTCCGCGGTGGTCGGCGGCGAGCCAGCTCTCCGCTTCGCTCGTCACGAGCAGCGCCGTGGCGACCGGCGCGGTGAGTCCCGCGCGTGCGATCGCGGTGAGCGCGTGCGTCGCCTGCGCGGCCTCGATGCCGATGCTCTCGGCGAGGGCGCGCACCGCCGCGACCGCAGCGGAGCCGTTGCGGTTCAGCCGCAGCGGACGCGAGCGCAGCAGGCGCAGGCACTCCGCCGCGTGCCCGACCGCGGTGAGCGCTGCGGTGACCCAGCTGCCCTCGTCCTCGTCCGGTGCGCCTGCGGCAGTGTGCTCCTCTGCGACAGCGGCGGGGCCCGCCGTCTCCGGCGGGCGAATCGTGCGGGCGTCGGAGGTGCCGCCTGCGGGTCTGGGGCGGGCGAGCGCGTCGGGGTCCGTGCCGGCCGCCCGGAGGGCCTGGTGCAGCGCCTCCGTGACCTCGGGGAGGGCGACGGGGCGGTGCTGCTCGATGCCGACGAGCCCGTCGGCGCGGAGGGCGTCGAGGATCGTCTCGTCACCGTCCCGAATCTCCCCCTGTGCGAGGCGAAGGAGCCCGCCGAGTGCCTCGCCCCGGAGCGGGGTGAGCGCGCGGAGGATCGCTTCCGGGCGGAGCAGCTCGGAGGCGAGGCCGATGGGGTCGGCGACGCCTGCGGGGGCCTGGGGTCGCCGGCGTCGGACGAGCCGTTCGAGCTCGCTGCGGTCCATCTCCGCGATCGCGGAGGCGAGCGCCAGCGTCCCGCTCATGGTGTCGCCGCGGTTACTGCCGCTCGCCGCGGCGGAACTCCGCGCGCCGGCGGCGCTGGCTGATGATGAGCAGCGCGATCAGCAGGATGAAGCCGAGCGGGAGACCGATGAGCGAGATCCCGTAGACGAACGGCCACAGGCCCTCGGCCATGGCGTAGCGATCGTTCAGCCCCACGATGAGGGTCGCGAAGAACGAGAGGAGCGCCGTCGCGATGATCGCGAGGGACGCGTAGGCGAGGATCCTTTCGAGGATCGACGGTGGTCTGGATTCGGTGGGCATCCGTGCCATGGTATCGGCTGTGGCGCAGAGGCGGACGGAGGGGAGCGAGGTAGACTGGGCGGTGTATGCGAGCGCAACGGCTCGCGGCAGATGGACACGGGCGGGGCGACTCGCTGGAGAGGGACGAAGGCATGCCGAACGGCAAGGTCAGGTTCTACGACGAGGACCGCGGCTTCGGGTTCATCCAGGGGGATGACGGAGCTCAGGTGTACCTCCACGCCTCGGTGATTCCCGATGGCGCCGACATCGCGGCCGGCACGCGCCTGGAGTACAGCGTCGCGGACGGCCGCAAGGGTCCGCAGGCGCTCTCGGTCCGGGTGATCGACACGCCGCGGCTGGCGAAGCGCAACCGCAAGTCGGCCGACGAGATGGCCGTGATCATCGAGGACCTCGTCAAGCTGCTCGACGGGCTCGGGAGCCGGTTGAAGCACGGTCACTACCCCGAGCGCTCCCAGTCGCGCAAGGTGGCCACCATGCTGCGCCGGGTCGCGGACGACTTCGATGTCTGAGCGCTCCGGGAGCGCCGAGGCCGCCGAGCTCGCGGTGACGGACGAGGGGTCGGATCTCTCGGCGGAGGGGGACTCTGCGCCCTCGGGTGCGCCTTCCGCGGACGAGGCGCTCCTCGCCGCGAGGGATCAGGCACGTTCGGCGCTCGCCGAGATCACCGATCCTCGCACCGTGGGAGCGGACGACGGCCACGAGGTCCACGAGGACCACGTGCTCACCCTGTTCTTCGAGTGCCGGCTGCCGGGCTACCCGGGGTGGCGCTGGGCCGCCACGCTCGCGCGGGTCGACGAGGGCTCGCCGGTGAATGTGCTCGAGGTCGAGCTGCTGCCCGGTCCTGGGGCCGTTGTCGCGCCCGAGTGGGTGCCCTGGTCGGTGCGCCTCGCTCAGTATCGCGAGTCGCAGGCGCGGCAGGCCGCAGACGAGGCCGGTGCGGCGGAGGCGGCCGCAGCTGAGCTGGCCGATGACGGGCTCGACGAGGACGACATCCTGGAGAACGACTTCAGCGACTTCGACGATGAGATCGACGGCGTCGAGCTCGAGGACGAGCTGGGTGACGCTGAGGGCGGATCGGATGCCGAGGGCGACGAGGACTCCGACCCTGAAGGCGATGACGGTGACGACTCGGAGGATCGGGCGGACGAGGCCGACGACACCGAGCTCTTCGACGACGAGGACGATGATCCCGACGACGCCGAGGAGGACGACGCCTCCGACGAAGACGCCGAGGAAGCCCCCGGCGCCGAAGAGGAGTAGCGGCAGGGACACCCGCCTCAACCGAGTGCCCCGCGGTCCCTCCGGCCGCGGGGCACTCGCGTCTTGTGGCGCCGCACACGGAGCGCCTCCGCCGCCAGGCTGCCCGCAGCTGCCGCTCGCTCTCGAGCGCGCCAGAATGACATCGATTGGAAAATGACTCATTCATGGCTCGGGACAGGCTGCGTCATTCAGTCAAAAGGCTATGAAAAGTCAGCACTTGACAGGCTCTAGCGCGTCGCGGAAGATGGTGAGGGTCAAAATGAAATCGATTGTGAGGAACGATGTTGTTATCCGCAACGACGGTGGTCTACCCGCAGGGTGAGCTGCCGGCCGCCGTTCGGGACGTCGCGAGCGCCGGACTCGACGGGATCGAACTGCAGGGGCACCACGCGCTCTGGCTGCTCGCCGACGAGGCGCGAGAGGACGCCTTCCGGAGCTTGCTCGCGCGCAGCGGACTTCGCGTGAGCGCGGTGATGCTCGGGTACCTCGACTCCGAGGAGGCGCTGCAGCAGCTGTCGCGGGTCGTCGACCTCGCCGCCCGCCTCGGCGCAGGAACCGTCCCGGTGCTTCCGCCGCGCAACGGCACCGCGGACGATGCCGCATTCATCGAACTGCTCGGACGCCTGGCACACCATGCCGAGGGAGCAGGCGTCCGCATCGCCGTCCATCACCACCTCGGCACCCTCGTCAGCGACGCGGAGGACATCGACCGGCTGCTCGACGCGACGCTCGGGCTGCCGGGCGTCGGACTGCTCCTGGACACGGCTCACCTCGCGCTCCACGGCCCCGGCCTCGAGGAGCACCTCCGGCGATGGAGCGGCCGGATCCTCCACGCGCACCTCAAAGATCTCGTGGCCGATCACGGCGTCAACGCGGAGCGCGCCGGCCCGCGCGACGCCCAGCAGCATTTCCGCACGCCGGGGGAGGGGGCGCTGGAGCTGGGCTCCGTGGTGCGCACCCTCGCCATCGAGGAGGCCCGGCCCTGGCTGAGCCTCGAGATCGAGACCTTTCACCGCCCCCCGCTGGACTCGCTGCTGATCGGCAAAGCCACTATCGAAGGAGCACTGCAATGACCGTTCGCGCCGCACTCGTCGGCCTCGGATTCGCCGCCCAGGAGCTGAAGCTCCCCGGCTACCTCGCCGCTCGCGACCTCGTCGAGATCGTCGCCGTCGCCGACCCCGATCCGCACGCCCGCGCCGTCATCGCCCAGCAGCTCGGCCTCCCCCCGGAGGCCTGCCATGAAGGGTACGAGGAACTGCTCGCGCGGGCCGACGTCGACTACATCGATGTCTCGACGCCCCACCTCACCCATCTGCCGATCCTCGCGCTCGCCGCTGAGCGGGGGGTGTCCGTCATCTGCGACAAGCCCCTCGCGATGTCCGTCGCGGAGGTCGACGAGATGATCGGCCTGGTCGAACGCTCCGGCATCCGGGCTGGGGTGCACCACAACTACGCGCACTTCCCCTCGCACGCTGAGATGCTGCGGCAGATCGGGGCGGGCGCGATCGGGCGCGTCGACACCGTCACGATGAGCGCGCACTCCGTGTACGCCCCCGGGGTGATGCCGGGCGAGGACGGCTGGCGGGGCGTGGCCCGGCTCGCCGGCGGCGGGATTCTCATGGATTACGGGATCCACCTGCTCTACCTCTCCCTGCGGCTCCTGGGCCCGGGCTTCATCCCGCGCACGGTGACCGCGCGGGTCGACAAGCGCCGGATCCGCGCGGACGCCGACGTCGAAGACACCGTCACCGTCCACATCGAGGGGGAGCGCGGCGAGACCGCTGCGCTCACGCTGACCTGGGGCACGGGCACGAGCGGTCACACCGTCGTCGACGGGGAGACCGGCACTCTCCAGATCCGGTACCCCGACGGCTTCTCCGCGCAGCACAACGTCGCGCACGAGCTCCAGATCATGCGCGGGCGGCTCGGTGATCCCGAGTCGATCCCGGTCGAGTGGGAGCGGCTGCCGCTCGAGTGGTACTACGGTGGCTCAATCCGCTCCTTCGCCGAGTACGTGCGCGGCGGCGAGCCGAGCGGCGTCGCCACCCTCGACGAGGCGCGCGCGACCATCTCGCTCGCGCTCTCGGCGTACGAGTCCGTCGCACTCGACCGTCCGGTCGAGGTCCCGCTGTCGCCCGCTTCGCCACTGTACAGCCTCGGCGTGACGGGAGTGCACCGGATGGAGCTCGCCTCCGACAACGTGATCCGGCGCAGGGGACTGTACCGTCCGGCGAGTGATGAGGGTGCGCATGAGTAAGGTCACGCTGACAGGGCTGCTGAAGTCGCCCTCGCCGCAGCAGCACGGCGCGCGAGTCGAGATCACCGGGCTCGCAAAGAGCTATGACGGCCGCTCATGGGCGGTGCAGGACCTGGAACTGAGCGTGGAGCCCGGCGAGTTCCTCACGATCCTCGGCCCGAGCGGTTCGGGCAAGACCACCGCGCTCATGATGCTGGCAGGCTTCGAGACGCCGAGCCGCGGGGAGATCCACCTCAACGGCGAGCCCGTCGCGGCGCTCCCCGCGTACAAGCGGAACATCGGCATGGTCTTCCAGAGCTACGCCCTCTTCCCGACGATGAGCGTCGAGGACAACATTGCCTACCCGCTGAGGATGCGCAAGACGCCCCGTGCCGAGCGTGAACGTCTCGTCGACGCGTCGCTCGAGCTCGTGCAGTTGCAGGCGCATCGGAAGAAGCGGCCCGGTCAGCTCTCCGGCGGACAGCAGCAACGCGTAGCCCTGGCACGCGCGACGGTCTTCACCCCGGGACTCCTGCTCATGGACGAGCCGCTGGGCGCCCTCGACCGCAAGCTGCGCCAGACCATGCAGAACGAGATCGCGAACATCCACCGCTCGCTGGGCGTCAGCGTCGTGTCGGTCACGCACGACCAGGAAGAGGCGCTCAGCCTGTCCGACCGCGTGCTCATCATGGCGGACGGGAGGATGCAGCAGCTCGGCACGCCTGCCGAGATCTTCGAGCGCCCCCGCAACGCCTTCGTCGCGGACTTCATGGGGGAGGCAAACGTCATCGACGCCACCGGCGGGCGCCTCGCCGCAGGCTGCATCGACGTGCGCGGCTCGGCCGAGCTCGGTGGGGCGGCGCTCGTCAGCGTGCGCCCCGAGCTCGTCGCCCTCGCCCCCGCGCCGCTGGATGCCGCTTCGGGCACCGTCACCGCGGTGACGTACCAGGGCAGCACGGTCCGCTACGAGATCCGCCTGCGGAACGAGGAAACCGTCGTGGCGCGGCTGGCGACCGGGCCGGCGCAGACGCCGCTCGCGCGGGGCGAGTCGGTGCGGCTCACGGTCGACGCCGGCTCGATCGTGCCGCTGGAGGATGCAGGGCGATGACGGCGACGTTGACCGCCGCGAGCCCGCGGGACGAGGTGCCGGCCGTCGCCAAGGCGCGCTTCACCGTGCGCCAGTTCGCCGTGCTGCCGATGCTGGTGCTCTACGCCGCCCTGCTCGCGTACCCGATGGGACTCATCGCCGTGCGCGCGTTCACCTCATCTGACACGGGGGAGTGGACGCTCGCCAACTTCAGCCGGCTCGTGACCGAGCCGGTCACCGGCATCGTCGTGCTCGACACGCTCCGCGTCGCGGGCGTCACCACGCTGTTCTGCCTGGTCCTCGGCTACGTCGTCTCGTACACGATCGCCCGCATGCCTCGCTGGGGGTCCTTCCTCGAGGGGCTCGTGCTGATCCCGCTGATGACGAGTGTGCTGGTCCGCGCCTTCGTCTGGATCGCGCTGCTGGAGGACCGTGGAGTCGTCAACACCCTGCTGATGACGCTGGGCATCACCCAGGAACCGATTCAGCTCGTCTACAACGAAACCGGAGTGCTCATCGGCATGGTCCACGTCATGCTCCCGCTCACGATCATCCCGATGCTCGCCGTCTTCCGGCAGATCGATCAGCGCCTGCTGCGCGCCTCGGACTCGCTCGGGGCGAGTCCGTGGACGACGTTCTGGCGCGTCTACCTGCCGCTCAGCCTTCCCGGGGTGATCGCGGGGGGCCTGCTGTGCTTCGTGCTCTCGCTCGGCTTCTACGTGACGCCGGCAATGCTCGGCGGCGGGCAGACGATGCTGCTGGCCCAGCAGATCGAGGTCCAGGTGCAGCGTCTGCTGCAGCTCAATCAGGCGAGTGCGCTGTCGCTCAGCCTGATCCTGCTCGTGCTGGTCGCGTGGGCGCTCGTCGCCATCGCGCGGATCGCGCGGCGCGCCACGCGAAAGGGGGAGGAAGCATGATGCGATTCCGGATCGGGGGCGCGGCCGTCACGCTGCTCGCGCTGCTCACGCTCGTTTACCTGGTCGCGCCGACGATCCTCGTCTTCGGCATGGCCTTCAACTCGGCGCCGGACCTTTCGTTCCCGCCGAGCGGCTTCTCGATGCAGTGGTTCCAGTCTTACCTCGAGAGCCCGGTGTGGGTCGATGCGACGATCCGGAGCCTCGTCATCGGCGTCGTCTCCTGCGCACTCTCCGTGATGTTCGGCACGGCGGCCGCTGTCGGCCTCGCACGCACCCGCGGACCGGTGTTCAATGCGATCAGCGCGATCATCGGCCTTCCGCTCGTGGTGCCCGGGATCATCATCGGCCTGGCGCTGTTCGATCTGTACTCGCGCATGCATGTCGTCGGGGACCTCACCGCGATCATCCTCGCCCACACGATGCTCGGGGTGCCCTACGTCTTCGTCAACGTCATGGCGAGCTTCACGCGGTTCGATTTCCGCTTGGAGCAGGCCTCCCTGGGACTCGGCGCGGGGCCGTGGTCCACGTTCCGCCACGTCACCTTCCCGGGGATCCTCCCCGGGGTGATCGCGGGATCGTTCTTCGCCTTCATCTCCAGCTGGGACGACCTCGCCGTCACCATGCTCATCGCAGGCAGCACGAGCCGTACCCTGCCGGTGGTCATGTTCAGCGGGATCCGCTTCAACGTGGACCCGACGATCGCGGCGGTGGCGGCAATCCTGACGGCAGTCGTGCTCGTCCTGGCGGCAGCCCGCACGCTCCTCGAGCGTCGGATGCTCCGCTGAAACAATCTCCTGGCGGGGGCGGGGTCCGTCCAACCCTCTCCCGCCAGGAACCTCCCGAGGGCCGGTTACCGGGTGGACTCGCGCTCGCGCAGCATGCCGTGGAGCACACGGCGCCGGGGCCCCTGCGGCTCCCGTCCCTCGATGAGTTCGAGGATCGTCGCGCTGGCGATGCGGCCGAGTTCCCTGGTCTGGCCCGAGACCGAGGTCACCGGCGGCTTCGCGACGCGGAACCAGCTCGGGTCCTCCATCGCCGCGAGGCCGAGATCGTCCGGGATGCTCACCCCGCGGTCGCTGAGGGCACCCATCACGCCGGCCATGAAGCTGTTGCTGGTCACGAGGACCGCCGTCGCCTCCCCGGATGAGAGCTCGCCGGCGATGCGGGCGCCCTGCTGGTAGCCCCATTCCTCTGAGTAGCTGCCGTGACAGAGCACCACGCTGACCTCGGGGGAGGACTGCGCGGCGGCCACGGCGCCCCGTCCGCGCAGTCGTGCGGTGCTGAACTCTTCAGGCCCCAGCACCACGTAGATCCGGGTGTACCCCCGGCCGATGAGGTGCTTCGTGGCGAGGGCAGCGTCGCCTTCGTCGTCCATGCAGATCGAGTAGCGGCTGTCATTCTCGCTCTGACGGATGATCTCGACGACGGGAGGGTGCACCGCGCCGGAGAAGGCATCGTCAACGCCGCGCGGGGTGCAGGGCGCGTGCAGGATCCCGTCGACCATCTGGCTCTGGAAGGCGAGGGCGTAGCGCCGGTCCAGTTCGGGGTCGTTCAGCGACTGGCCGATGATGAGCCCGTAGTCGCGCTCGTTGAGCTCCAGTTGGATGCTGGACACGAGAACGTTGAACACCTCCGAGGTGAGGTCCGGGATCAGGACGCCGATCATGCCCGTGCTCGATCGGCGGAGCGCGCGGGCCTGGAAGTTCTGGACGTAGCCGAGCCGGGATGCCTCCTTGAGGACGCGTTCGCGCGTGTCCGGCTTCACCAGGGAGGACTCGTTGAGCGCGCGCGACACGGTCGACGGCGAGAGGCCCAGCTCACGCGCGATCGAGTAGATGGTGGGTGGCTTCATTCCTGCTCCAATGCTCTGGCACTCGCTGGTTTGCCCACGCGCTGTGATGACGGTGTCGCGCTGGTGCCCGATCTCACTCGGGGTCGCCGGTCCGCGAATCGCCCGGCGGCGGCGCGCGGCGCCGCGACGCATCGTGGTCATCCTACTCAATGTTCGACGCGGAGCGGGGCAGGCGGAACAGCGTCCGCCTGCCCCGCTCCGCGTCGGGCCCCTCGGGCTCAGCCGTAGAGGAAGGACTGCCAGGCCTCCATCATGGAGGTGGCGTTCTCCGCGTAGAACTTGGCGTCGGGCCGGAACTGCACCGACATGGCCTGCTCGCTCGTCGGCAGCGTCTCGACGACGGCGGGATCGAGGCCCTCGAGTGCGCCCTTGTTGGTACCGGCGTAGTTGATCTCCTCGACGAAGGCCTGTTGCTGTCGCACCTGCGTGGCGAAGCGGATCAGTTCCTTCGCCTGCTCCAGATTCGGTGCGCCCTTGGGGATCGCGATCCAGTCGGTCGCGAGTGCCGCCTCGTTGAAGGTGAAGGACCTGCCTGCATAGGCGCCGCCGCTGGGCAGCACGCCCAGGGTCGCCTGCCCGCTCGACACGAGCTGCAGGCCCTGGGCGTTCGAGTCGTAGACGATGAAGCTGTCACGGATCTCCGCGAGCTTGTCGAGTGCGCGGTCGACGTCGAGCGGGTAGAGCTCGTCCTTGTCCACGCCGTCGGCGATCAGCGCGAACTCAAAGAGCTGAGCGTCGGGTCCCCAGGACGGGACGGCCCGCTTGCCGGGGAACTTCTCGAGGTCCCAGAAGTCCTCCCAGGACTGCGGTGCCGAGTCGCCCTCCCCGAAGGCGCCCGTGTGCCAGGCCATGACGTTGGAGGAGAAGTCGAGTCCGACCGCGTAGTCGGTCACCGCTCCCTCGATGAAGTCGTCAGGGTCGACGACGCCCGAGATGTCCTCGAAGAGCCCCTTGCCGGTGCCGAGGCCGAGATCGGTGGTGGATACCGTGACCGCGTCCCACTGCACGTTGCCGGTGTCGACCTGCGTCTGGAGCGCCGCGATGCCCGTATCGGCATCGGCGACGGCGATCCCCGTCTCCTCGGTGAAGGGGTCGAAGAACGCGGCGCGCATCGCCTCCGCGTATTTGCCGCCCCAGCTGGCGACGGTGATCGCCTGCGGCGCCCCGTCCGCTGCGTCGCCGGACGAGCCCGGTGCACTGCAGCCGCTGAGCAGGAGCAGGCCGCCCGCGAAGGCGGCGATGGTCTTGCCGAATCTCATGTTTCAATCCTCTCGTGGTTTCCGCGGACGGCGGCGCGCTGCGGTGCGCGTCGTTCCCCGCCCCCGGGGGGTGCGTTCGTGCGGGCGAGCGCTCCGCGCCGTCCCGAGGATATGCCGGCCGCCGTGCTCAACTATAGAATCGATTGCATTCGCTGTCTAGAGGGAGATTGTGCGGAAATCGAGCAAGTAAATGGATCAATCCCGAAAGCGTGGCCTCAAAAGATAGATCGATTGCATTCCGCACCCGACGGCCTGTGGGCCGTCTCCGAGAGCGCCGCGGCACAGCGGCCCCCTCAGCCCGCGAAGGCGGCCCTGATCTCGTGGTGCGGTAAGGCGTAGCTCCGGTGCCCGTCACGGCCCTCGCAGTCGCGAGCCGCGACCAGGGCGTTCACCACCGCCTCCTCGGTCGCCTGCACGACCGCCTCGAACAGCGGATCGACGGCGCCCCACGCCAGGTGCTCCAGCCGCTCCCTGCCGGCCTGAGCGGGACCCATGCGCGAGGAAAGCACACCCTCATTGGCGGTGGAGAGCGCGAGGAAGATGTCCCCAGAGAAGTGACTGCCCGTCGTTCCGGTGCGGGCGAGACCGAGCGGCACTCGGCGCGCGAGAGCGCGGCACTGATCGGGCAGCAGCGGTGCATCGGTCGCCACCACGACGATCACGCTGCCCGCCCCCGGCGGCAGCGCGGCGCCGGTGCCGGACTCGCGTTCGAACCATCCGCTCGTCTCCAGCGGACTGGGCGCCGAAGAGCCCGGTCCGAGGGGCCGCCCGGCGACGCGCAGCTCGCGCCGGGAGCCGAAGTTGGCCTGCAGGAGCACGCCCACCGTCCAGCGCTCCCCGCCGGCGGCGGCAATCCGTGAGGCGGTGCCGGTGCCGCCCTTGAAGCCGTAGCAGTTCATGCCCGTGCCGCCGCCCACGTTGCCCTCCGGCACCGGACCGCCTGTGGCTGCCTCGAGCGCAGCCGCTGCGTGCTCCGGCCGCACCGCGTCGGCATTGATGGAGTTGAGATAGCCGTCCCAGGTCTCGCCGACGACGGGAAGCATCCACGCGCGAGCCGCTTCGGGGTGGTGCTCCGCCATCCAGTGATCGATGCCCCGATGGACCGCGCCCACCGCGTGCGAGTTGGTGATGGCGATGGGAGCCTGGAGCTGACCCGACTCCTCGATCCAGCTACGCCCAGTGAGCTCGCCGTTGCCGTTGAGCACCGCCACCCCCGCCGCGCACGGGAGCGCGGCCCGGTCCTTGCCGCGGGGGAGGATCACCGTCACCCCCGTGCGGACGACCGGATCGTCGTCTGCGCAGAGCGTGACGAACCCCGTCTCGAGGCCGGGGACGTCGGTGATGGCGTTCCAGGCCCCGGCTTCGCCGTCGAACGGCACGCCGAGTTCCCGCGCACGGGGGTCGTGGACATCGGTGCCCGCCTCTGCGCCCGCTGGCCCGACCGGTCCCGCGCCTTCGCCGGCGTTCGCCGGCTCGCAGGCCCGCGCGCCTGCTGCCGGGTCCGGGTGGGTGGCGGCACCCATCTGGGAACGTCTTGTCGTATTCTCCACAGTTCCTCCACAATCGATGTCAATACGAACACATCATTCGTCCGCCAGGGGGTGAAGTCAAGTCGGCACTGGACTCCGCGGGGCCTTGCGCACCCGACTCGAGGAAGCCCGGGGCTCCCGGGCTTCCCAAAGCTGCAATCGATTGATATGTTGTGCCGAGAACGATCCAGGATCCACGCACCGGACAGCGACCGGGCGTGGTTCGACGCATGAGAGAGGTGGTCCGTGTCCACTCGAAATACGGCAGCATTCATGGCCGAAGAAGCGAGCGCGCTCCTCAGCGCGCTCACCGCCCAACAGCGAGCGCGCATCTGCGCCCCGGCGAACGACCGCGTCGGCCGTCACTGGTATTTCACCCCGGCCGAGCGAGACGGCGTCGCCCTCGCTGACCTGAGCCCGCGCGCGCAGCAGAACGCCCTGCGGCTCCTGCGCAGCGGGCTCAGCGAGGCGGGCTTCGCGCTCGCCACCTACATCCTCGGGCTCGAGAACCTGCTCGCCTGCGAAGAAGGATGGATGGAGCAGTACCCGGGACGCCCCGGACACGGCCGCTCGCGGGATCCCCAGCTCTACTTCGTCAAGATCTTCGGCGATCCGGCGGACGAGACCTGGGGGTGGCAGTTCGCCGGCCACCACCTCGTCGCGCACGCCTTCGTCGAAGACGGCCGAGTCGCGAGCCTCACCCCCCACTTCATCGGGGTGAATCCCGCCGCCGCGCCGTCGATCGGCCGCAACCAGTTCCGCCCGCTCGCGGGAGAGGAACAGATCGCCATCGAGCTCGTCGCGGGTCTGAACGGCGCGCAGCGGCAGCGCGCGGTATTCTCGAGCGTCGCCCCGAGCGATATCCTGCAGCAGAACCGGCCCCTCGTCGACGACGCGGCGCTGCCCTCCGCTCCGGCCGACATCTATCCGGCCGACGTGCCGCGCGAAGAGGTCGTCGGCTTTCTCGCCGGCCTCGGCATCGACGCCGAGGCCGCCGATGCCGCGCCCGACGGCCCCGAGATCGCCGCATACGCCGCGACGGACGCGGGCGCTCGGGGCGTGCGCGTCGCCGAGCTCGACCCCGCAGGGCGGGAACTGGCGTCCGAGTTGCTCGCCCACTACGTCGAGCGTTTCCCCGAGGACGTGCGTCACGCCGTGTTCGGCTGGGAACCCGGCGAACCGCTGCCCGCGGATCTCCGCTTCGCCTGGGCCGGGAGTCCGCAGCAGGGCTCCGGACGCTACTACTGCCTCGATTCGGCGAACCTCACCATCGAGTTTGACAACACCCAGAACCGCGCGAACCACATTCACAGTGCGCTGCGCAGCCGGCGCAGCGACTTCGCGAGCGACATCCTGCGCGCGCACTACCTCGCCGAGCATCCGAACTGAAAGCGGAAACCGTGACCCATCACCCCAGCCTCAGACTCGTCAACCTGGGAGGAGTCTCTCCAGACCTCGAACGCTGCCTCGCCTTCTTCGAGGCGGCCCCGGGCACGCGCGTCCTCGGCCACGCCGACGCCTCGGGCACGCCGTACCTGCGCCTCGCGCTCGGGCCGATCGCCGTCAACCTGTTCGTGCAGCCCGTGTTCACCGCGTCGCCCGTGACCGCGGGCTGGAGCCACGTGAGCCTCGAAACGGACCGGCTGCAGCCCTTCCTCGACGCACCGGAGTGGGCCGCGGTCATGACCCGTGAGCCCTGGACGATCGAGACCCTCGGCGAGTCTCGTCGTATCGCATTCTTCGAGCCTGCACCCGGCCTGCGCGTGGAGATCATGGAGATCACCCGGGAGCTGCCGCCCGTCGAGCAGGTGCCCGGAGTCAGCACCGTCTACGAGGCGCAGGGACGCCGCGGGGAGGCCGCGGGACTGACGCACCGCGCCGGACCGCCGGCCCTGCTGGGTCGCGCGCTCACAGTGCAGTGCCAGACCGGCGACAACCTCGCCGTCCACCGCGCTGTCGCGCGCGCCACGGCGGGCGACGTCCTCGTGATCGCGGGAGGCGACGCCTCCGTGGGCTATGTCGGAGACATCCTCGTCCGGGCAGCCGTCGAGCGCGGGATCGCGGGGCTCATCGTCGACGGGGGCGTGCGCGACATCGACGAGCTCAGAAGCATCGGGCTCCCGGTGTGGTCGACCCGGGTGGCCATCACCGGTGCCACGAAGGTGAGCCCCGGACGCATCGGCGAGCCGCTCGTGTGCGCCGGGGCGGCCGTCGAGAGAGGCGACGTCGTGCGCGCAGACAGTGACGGCGTCGTGTTCGTCGCAGTTTCCGAGTGGCCTGCGGTGCTGCACGCCGCCCGCGAGCGAGACGCCTTCGAAGAGAGCGTCGCAGACCGGCTCCGGGCCGGCGAGACCACCCTGCAGGTGTTCGGCCTGCGCGACTGAGCGCCTCCTCGAGGCGGTCGGGGCAGCTGCGGCCACCGGGGCAGCCGGGGCCACCGGGCGCCGTGCGAGCGGGCACAGCGGCCCCGGCCGTGCTCAGCTCATGCGCTCCAGCACATGGTCGATGCAGGCGGTGAGGGCGCGCGCATCGTCCGGCTCGATCGCGGTGAAGGTCGCGACACGGAGCTGGTTGCGGCCCAGCTTGCGGTACGGCTCGGTGTCGACGATCCCGTTCGCGCGCAGCGTGCGCGAGATGGCGGCCGCATCGACGGAGTCATCGAAGTCGATCGTGACGACCACCTGCGAGCGGTGATCCGGACCCGAGACGAACGGCGTCGCCACCGGGCAGCGCTCGGCCCACTCGTACAGCACCCCAGAGGACTCCGCGGTGCGGGCGGCGGCCCAGCCGAGCCCGCCCTGCGCGTTGATCCAGCGGATCTGCTCGTCCATCAATCCGAGCGTGGCCAGCGCCGGGGTGTTCAGCGTCTGGTTCTTGCGCGAGTTCTCGACCGCGCCTGCCAGGTTCAGTGTCTCGGGAATGTAGCGTCCCGAGGCGGTGACGCGCTCGATGCGCTCGATCGCCGCGGGGGACACGAGCGCGAACCACAGCCCGCCGTCGGAGGCGAAGTTCTTCTGCGGGGAGAAGTAGTAGACGTCCACCTCGCTCGCGTCGAAGTCGATCCCGCCCGCCCCGCTCGTCGCATCGACCACCGTCAGCGCCCCCGCGTCACCCGCCACCCGGCGCACCGGGGCCATCACGCCCGTGGAGGTCTCATTGTGCGGGAAGGCGTAGACGTCGACGCCGGCGACCGCCTCGGCCTGCGAACGGGACCCGGCATCGGCGGTGCGCACATCGGGATCCTCGAGGAACGGCGCCGCACCGGCGGCCTTCGCGAACTTCGCGCCGAACTCGCCGAAGGCGAGATGCTGGCTCCTGCGCTCGATCAGGGAGTGCACGGCCGAATCCCAGAAGGTCGTCGCCCCACCGTTTGCGAGCAGGATCTCGTAGCCCTCCGGCGCCCGGAACAGTTCGGCGAGCCCTTCGCGCACGCTGCCGACCAGGTCCTTCACCGGCGCCTGCCGGTGCGAGGTACCCAGCACCCGCGGCTGCAGGGAGGCGAGGAACGCGAGCTGCTCGTCCCGCACCTTCGAGGGGCCGCATCCGAAGCGGCCGTCAGCGGGCAGAAGGGAGGAGGGGATGGTGATTTCGGCCATGCGACGATTCTAGTGTCGCGCGCCGGAGCCGCGTTCCAGGGTCCATGGCCGGTCCGGGGTCCGGGGTCCGGGGTCCGTGGCCGGTGAACGGAACCGGGAGGAGGCACCCTGCGCTGGGCGACGCCCCTGCACGACACGCCGGCACTGCGGACCGCGGCGGAACGGGCGCGGCCGGGCGGTGCTCCGGGCCCGCCGATGCTCTAGTCTGTGAGGTGAGCCTCAGCGTGCGCCGACCGGTGGGAACGGGAGACGGGCGGAGCGGAACAGGGCCCGGCCGGACCCGAGCACCGAATCCACCGCCCGGAACACCGGACGTTTTCACGGGCGCCGGCCACCGCGAGGCGCGGAACGAAACGAGAGGGCGGCGATGGCGGATCTGATCGACACGACAGAGATGTACCTGCGCACCATCCTCGAGCTCGAGGAAGAGGGCATCGTGCCGCTGCGCGCCCGCATCTCGGAGCGGCTCGGGCACTCAGGACCCACCGTGTCGCAGACGGTGGGCCGGATGGAGCGCGACGGCCTCGTGGTCGTCACCGACGACCGGCGCCTGGAACTGACCGTGTCCGGGCGGACCAAGGCGATCCACGTCATGCGCAAGCACCGCCTCGCCGAGCGCCTCCTCTCCGACGTCATCGGGCTGGAGTGGCCCTACGTGCACGACGAGGCGTGCCGCTGGGAGCACGTCATGAGCGAGCGCGTCGAACGCAAGCTGCTCGCGATCCTCGGCAACCCCACGGAGTCGCCCTACGGCAACCCCATCCCGGGCCTCGACGAACTCGGCGCGATCCGCGCCGGATCGTTCCAGACAGGGGTCACCGGCCTCGCAGAACTGCTCATCGAGGCCGATCGGCCCGTCACTGCGCGCATCAGGCGGCTCGCCGAGCCGCTGCAGGTGGATCCCGTGCTGCTCGAGCAGCTCTCCGCGGCCGGGGTCCTTCCCGGGAGCACCGCCACCTTCACCCGGCGCGGCGCCGCCGTGCACGTCGAGGTCGAGGGGTCGAGCGAGGCGCTCGACCTGCCCGGTGAGGTCGCCGCACACATCTTCGTTTCCGTCTAGCCGGGCGGAACGCGTCGCCGCGGCCCGGTCGTGGTGACGCGGCATGCCCCGCAGCGGTCGGGGCGCTCCGCGGCCGAAATCGCGAATGTACACCGAGGCGGCCTGAGGGGGCTGTCCACAATGGAGTCGATAGACCACAGAGGAGTCGTACGTGACGTTACCCACCCCCGAAGCCCATCTCCGTGACGTCTCGCGCGTCGTCGGGCAGCGCAGCGCCGGAGAGCCCGAGTTCCTGCAAGCGGTGCGGGAGGTGCTCGAGTCGCTCGCGCCCGTGCTCGCCGAGCACCCCGAGTTCGTCGAGGGCGGGATCCTCGAACGCCTCGTCGAACCCGAGCGGCAGCTCATCTTCCGCGTCCCGTGGACCGACGACGAGGGCCTCGTGCGCGTGAACCGCGGCTACCGGGTGCAGTTCAACTCCGCCCTCGGGCCCTACAAGGGCGGCCTCCGCTTCCACCCCTCCGTGAACCTCTCCGTCATCAAGTTCCTCGGCTTCGAGCAGATCTTCAAGAACGCGCTCACCTCCCAGCGCATCGGCGGCGGCAAGGGCGGATCCGACTTCGATCCGAGCGGCCGCAGCGATGCCGAGGTGATGCGCTTCTGCCAGAGCTTCATGACCGAGCTCGTGCACCACATCGGCGAGCACACCGACATCCCCGCCGGAGACATCGGCGTCGGCGCCCGCGAGATCGGGTACCTCTTCGGCCAGTACCGGCGCATCACCCAGCGCTACGAGGCCGGAGTGCTGACGGGGAAGGGCGTGGGCTGGGGCGGCGCCGAAGTGCGCACCGAGGCCACCGGGTACGGCGCCGTGTTCTTCGCCGAGGAGATGCTGCTGCGCGTGGGCGAGGGTATCGAAGGCCGGCGCGCGATCGTCTCCGGCTCAGGCAACGTCGCCACCTACGCGATCGAGAAGATCCAGCAGCTCGGCGGAACGGCCGTCACCGCCTCCGACTCCGGCGGGTACATCGTGGACGAGGCCGGGATCGATGTCGAACTGCTCAAGCAGGTCAAGGAGGTGGAGCGGGCGCGGATCTCGCGATACGCCGAGCTGCGTCCCTCGGCCCGCTTCGTCGCCGGCGGCTCCGTGTGGGATGTCCCGGCGGAGCTCGCCTTCCCGTGCGCCACGCAGAACGAACTCGGCGAGGCCGGCGCCCGGGCGCTGATCGCGAACGGTGTCCGCGCAGTGGTCGAGGGCGCCAATATGCCGACGACGCCCGCCGCAGTCGAGCTTCTGCAGGACGCGGGCGTGCTGTTCGCGCCGGGCAAGGCCGCCAACGCCGGGGGCGTGGCGACCTCTGCGCTCGAGATGAGCCAGAACGCCGCGCGTTCCCGCTGGGACCGCGACAAGAGCGAGACCCGCCTGCACGACATCATGCGCGAGGTGCACGGAGCCACCTACGCGGCCTCGGAGCGCTACGGGCGCCCCGGCGACTATGTGCTCGGCGCCAACTCGGCGGGCTTCGTGCGAGTCGCGCAGGCGATGCTGGAGCAGGGCGTCATCTGAGGCAACGCGCGGCGGCGCCCGCGTGGGCGCCGCCGACACCGAAGATGCTCGGCGCTGAGGGCGCCCCGGGCACTCCGGGCGCCCGAGGAGCTCCGCGGAGCACGCGCGCTATCGCCCTGGGCGGGAAGCGGTGAAGCCGTGCTTCCACAATCGCTCGACGCCGAGAAGAACGGTCTCGCCGGGCGCGCGCAAGGATGCCAAGTTTCAACCAACATCGAAGGTTTCGTGATCGGAACGTGACATTCGATACGTCTTCGGTTAGCCTTGAACGGTCGCGGCCCCGGAGGGCCGTTTCTCGCAGTGAACGGCAAGCGAACGATAGGCAGATTATTCTCGTGATTCAGAACCCCAGCACGGACGTCGTGCTCTCCGGCGAAGCCGCGAAGCCGGCTCCCGCGAAGGCAAAGCGAATCGCTCAGATGGCCGGTGCCGCGGCGCTCAGCTTCGGTCTGGTGGGCACCTTCAGTATCCCCGCCTACGCCACCGCGCCCGAGGCGGAGGGAATTCCCGACGGCTTCGCCGCCGCCCAGACGCTGCAGACCGCTGACGTCGACGACACGGTGCTCCCGCTCGCCGCCCCCGAAGGTCAGGTGAGCACGGTCGTGCTCGAGCAGGAGCGCGCCGAGAAGGAAGCCGAGGAGGCCGCAGCCCGCGCCGCCGAAGCGCAGGAGCAGGCCGCGGCGGCGAGCCAGACGCAGGGCTCCAAGGAGTTCACCGGACAGGACGTGCCCGCCGGCGCCGGCGCCCAGGGCATCGTCAACGCGGCACTCGCGCAGCTCGGCCAGTTCCAGGACTGCACCGCGCTCGTCGAGCGCTCGCTGCGCGCCATCGGCATCCCCGCCGGCGACCTCGGCACCCAGGTCGGCGAGTACACCGGTCTCGGCGGATCGCTCGTGACCAGCGGCGACTACGCTCCCGGTGACGTGCTCATCTGGTCCGGCCGCCACGTCGCCGTCTACATCGGCAACGGCCAGGCCGTCCACGGCGGCTTCGGCGGCAACCAGACGGTCGTCGCCAGCGCCTTCATCGACGGTTCGCCCGACGGCGTCGTCCGCTTCGGCTGATCCACATCACACTCGCGAGGGGCGGGCGGGGCTTCGGCTCCGCCCGCCCCTCGCGTATGCGGGTGAGCTGTCGTGACAGTGCTCCGCGGGATGAGGGCCGAGACCACCGCGCGGGAGTTCCGTGCTCACCACGACTGCTAGAATCGATGCTCGGTGCGCAGCCACGGTTGCCCCACGCCTTGGTAGCTCAGTGGATAGAGCACCGCTCTCCTAAAGCGGGTGTCGGAGGTTCGATTCCTCTCCAGGGCACTTCGGTCGCTTCGCTCCCTTCGTGCCCTGTCGAGGAATCTCTGAGAACCTTGAACGCGGCCCGAGGACGGGCTGCGCGCCGTGGCCGCGCGACGCGATGCGTCGCTCTGAGCGGCCGGGCGGGTTCGATTCCTCTCCAGGGCACTTCGGTCGCTTCGCTCCCTTCGTGCCCTGTCGAGGAATCTCTGAGAACCTTGAACGCGGCCCGAGGACGGGCTGCGCGCCGTGGCCGCGCGACGCGATGCGTCGCTCTGAGCGGCCGGGCGGGTTCGATTCCTCTCCAGGGCACTTCGGTCGCTTCGCTCCCTTCGTGCCCTGTCGAGGAATCTCTGAGAACCTTGAACGCGGCCCGAGGGCGGGCTGCGCGCCGTGGCAGCCGCGCGCACTCGCTGGGCTCGCCTCGGCGCGGCCGCGGATCAGTCGCGGTGGGGGAGGCGGGTGACCTCGTTGCCGTCCTGGTCGAGCAGCACCAGTTCGTCTCCGTCGACGCGGGCGGACTCGGGCCAGGGCTCGATCACCTCGGCGTCGTCCAGGCAGGCCATCTTCGTCTGGGCGAGGGTGCCGAACACGAAACGGTCGCCGTCGAAGGACCCCATTCCCGAGAGCCGGTTGCAGCCGTCCGTGCCGGACACCCGGCCGTCGTCCTCGATGGTGATGTTCGGCGACGGATCGTCGCCGCCCCAGCTCCCGACGAAGTCGGAGGAGCCGGAGGAGGCGCAGCCGCCGAGAGACAGCAGGGCGGCGCCGGCCAGGATCAGGATTCCCACGCGATGAGTGCTCATAGAAGACACTCTCGCATGAAGAAGTGCGCACAGGAAAGGGAAAGATTCCGTGCTACACGATCCCGACGAACACGATCACCAGCAGCGGGATCGCGATGAACGCCGCACCCAGGTACAGGGGGATCACCCAGCGATGCGCCGAAGCGAGGCGAGCGAAGTTCTCGGCCAGCCACAGGGGGACCGGCCGCAGCACCGGGATCACGTAGATGAGCAGGATCGCGAATGCGTTGTAGAGCAGGTGCACGAAGGCCGCCTGCAGGCCGATCTGGGCCGTGCTGCCCGCCCCCTCGGCCGCGAAGGCGGCGAACACCACCGTGAGCGTCGTCCCGAGGTTCGCCCCAACCGTCACCGGGTAGATCTGCCGCGGCGTCAGCACCCCCGCGCCCGCGAAGGGCACGAGCACCGAGGTGGTGATCGTCGACGACTGCGTGAGCACCGTCACCCCCAGCCCCGTCGCCATCGCCGCGTAGCGGTTGCGGCCCACCGCCCGGGTCAGCGCCTCGCGCGCCCTCCCCACCATGAGGCCCTTGAGCAGCTTGCCGAGGTACTTCACGGCGACGAGGATCAGGATCGCGCCGAGCACGACGTTGAAGAGCGGCCCGAGATGCTCGCTGAGGGCGCGCGTGAGCGCGAGCACGGAGTCGACGAAGGGATTCGTGAGCGTCTGCACGATATTGAAGTGCGAGGGATCCGGCAGCCAGCTCGTCTCCGAGAGCTGCGTGGCGAGCGCACCGCTCATCCGCTCCAGCGGATGCCAGGCCAGTTCGATCGGGAAGAAGATCGCGAGCGACAGCCAGTTGTAGAAGTCGTGGATCGACGAGGCGCCGAGCGCGCGGCGCAGCTCCACCCGGTCTCCCAGGAAGGTGAGCGCGACGAGGGTGGTGGTCACCGTGGTGCCCACATTGGCGCCGAGGATCACCGGGATCGCGCCCTGCACCGAGAGCGCCCCGGCGCCGACGGCGGTGACCGCGATAGCCGTCACCGTGGTGGAGGACTGGATCACCACCGTGCCGAGCACGCCGACGAAGAGGCCCACCCAGGGATGATCGGCGAAGGCGAACAGCGCGCGCGCAGCGTCGCCGCTCAGGCCGGCGAAGCCGCGGCTGATGATGCTCACCGCGCAGATCAGCAGGTAGATCAGCGCCGCCGTTCCGCACCAGCCGAGCACTCGCTCCCATTGCGGAAGCGCCCGGGGGTGCCCATCGGCCTGCACGCTCACGCACCCATGGTACCCCCGGCGATCAGTGGGCAGTGCTACCGCGATGAGGAAGCTATGCGGTGCGCCTGCTCAGCGCGGACGCGGTGCCCCGGCCGTTCCGGAAGTCGCGTCGAAGATGATGGAATGGGACCATGATGCACAGTGCGCCACGCATGAACCCGCTGGAGTCGCGGGCCTGGCTCGGGCTCGTCGGCGTTTCGCAGGTGCTGCCGCACGTCCTCGATGCGCAGCTGCTGCGCGACTCCCGGCTCACGCACTTCGAGTTCACCGTGCTCTCGGCGCTGTACACGGCACCCGACGCCACGCTGCGCATGTCCCAGCTCGCGGATCGCACCGCAGCGACGCTTCCCCGGCTCTCGCACGTGTGCACGCGCATGGAGAGCCGGGAGCTGGTCGAGCGCTTGCAGTGCGCGCAGGATCGCCGCGCCACCGATGTGCATCTCACGGCGCTGGGGCGGCGCCTGTTCATCCGGGCCATTCCTCGCCATATCGAGCTGGTGCGGCAGCTCGTGATCGACTCGCTCACCCCGGAGCAGCTTGAGGCGCTCGCCGACATCACGGAGGCGATCGGCGCGCGGCTCGAGGCGCATCGCGGCTGAGCGAGCGGGGAGGATCTCCGGGCGGGTGCGGCCCGCGGCCGCGGCGCTGAGTCGGCGGCCCGCCCCCTAGCGCGGGCAGCGGCGGCACGGGCAACGGGGCGCGCAGGGGTGGGCGTCTCGCAGCGCCCGGTCTCACCGCTTTCGCGGCTTGCCGGGGGTCTTCTCCCAGACGCGTCCGGGAAGATTGTCGCGACAACCATATTGCGAAAGCTGGGAGAAAGCTATGGTCGAGCCTGCCGCGCGGAAGACGGTCAAGCAGGAGCGGGACGAACGTCGCGCGGAGAAGGTCGCCGCCTATCAGCGGCAGCGAGCCGCGGAGCAGCGCCGGCGCCGCATCGCCCTCATCAGCGGCGTCGTCGGCGCAGTCGCGATCCTGGGGCTGCTCGTCACCTTCATCGCCACCGCTGCTCCCCGCCAGGAGCGCCCCCAGGACATGGCGATCCCCGGCCTGCAGGAGTACCCGGGGTTGCCGGCGAACCACGTCACCACCCCGGTCGACTACGAGGCCGAGTACGGTGCCCAGCCTCCCGCGGGCGGAGACCACCACCCCGTCTGGCTGAACTGCGGCGTGTACGAGCAGCCGCAACCCAACGAGAACGCGGTGCACGCGCTGGAGCACGGCGCCGTCTGGGTCACCTACGATCCCGATGCCGTCTCTGGCGAGGAGCTTGCGTCACTGAGGGACGCGCTTCCCGACCAGTACGTCATCCTCTCGCCGTTCCCCGGCCTGCCGGCGCCGATCGTGGCCTCCGCCTGGGGTGCGCAGATCCAGATGGACAGTCCCGACGACGAGCGCCTCCAGCAGTTCATCGACCGCTTCTGGAAGTCGGCCGACGCCCCGGAGCCGGGCGCAGCCTGCACCGGAGCCATCGACGGGCCCGGCCGTGTCGCCTGAGGTCGTGCGACCCGCGGCCGAGGCCGGGGCGGTGCCGGAGGCCGAGGTGCCGTCCGAAGCCGGCGAAGCGGGCGACGGGAGGTCCGGCGCGGCTCAGCCGCACCGCAGCGCCGCCGGCCTCACCGCCTTCATCGCGGTCGCCCTCGCCCTCGTGCTCGTCGCGGTGTCGCTGATCGCGGGCCGCGTTACCGCCGTCGCCGAGCCGAGCCCCAGCACCCGCAGCGCGGAGGCCGGCTTCGCCCGCGACATGCAGACCCACCACGATCAGGCCGTTCAGATGTCGATGATCGTGCGGGACCGCAGCGACGACCCCGAGGTGCGGCTGCTCGCCTACGACATCGCCACTTCCCAGTCGCAGCAGGCCGGCCAGATGTTCGGCTGGCTCGCCGTCTGGGGGCTGCCGCAGGCCTCACCCGATCCGCCGATGACCTGGATGCGGCTGCCCGTGCTGAGCGACGCGGGCGGAGCCGCTCACTCGGATCATGCGAGTGCCGCCACGGACGCCGGGGCGGACGCCGGAGCCATGCCGGGCATGGCCACCCGGGAACAGCTCGACGAGCTGCGCCGGCTCTCGGGGCGGGACGCCGAGCGGCTGTTCCTCCAGCTCATGATCGCGCACCACCAGGGCGGGATCGAGATGGCCGAGGGAGTGGTCGCGCGCAGCGGCAATCCCGTCGTCACCGATCTCGCGGGCAGCATGGTCACCGCACAGCGCGCGGAGGTCTCGCTCATGGAGGCCATGCTCGCCGATCGCCCCGCGGAGTGAAGCAGAAGTATAGCGGGATCGCCGCCCCGATCCCAGGCTCATCGACCGGATCGTGATCCGTCACCCAGGATCGCTAGACTGCGAGAACGAGCCTGGAGGTGCAGTGACCGATCTGAGGAACATGACCGGTGGGCGAGAACTCGTCATGGTGTCGAATCGACTGCCGGTCGACCGGGTGGTCGAGGAGGACGGGAGCACGTCGTGGCGCGCATCGCCCGGAGGCCTCGTGACGGCCGTGGAGCCCATCGTCGAGCAACTCGGCTGCCTCTGGGTGGGCTGGGCGGGCAGCGCCGATGAACGGATCGAGCCCTTTGAGATCGGCGCGATGCGTCTCGCGCCCGTCGAGCTCAGCTCCGAGGACGTGGAACGGTACTACGAGGGCTTCTCCAACGGCACGCTGTGGCCGCTCTACCATGACGTGATCGCGCAGCCCGAATACCACCGCGAGTGGTGGGACCGTTACCAGCAGGTCAACCGCCGCTTCGCCGAGCGGGTCGCCGAGGCCGCCGCCGAGGATGCGATCGTGTGGGTGCACGACTATCAGCTGCAGCTCGTGCCGGCCATGCTCCGCGAACTGCGCCCGGACCTCACCATCGCCTTCTTCCTGCACATCCCCTTCCCGCCCAGCCGGCTCTTCGCCCAGCTTCCCTGGCGCAAGCGCATCGTCGAGGGGCTGCTCGGCGCCGATGTGGTCGGATTCCAGCAGGTCACCGACGCGGTCGCCTTCCGGATGACCGTCGAGCGCTTCACCCGGGCTCCGGCGCTCGGAAACACGGTCGTCGTGCCGAGCACCCCCGATGAGGGCTCGCGTACGGTGCTCGCGCAGGAGTTCCCGATCTCGATCGACGCCGAGGCCTTCGCCGAGGTGGCGCGGCGGCCCGAGGTGCGGCGGCGCGCGGAGGAGATCCGCGAGGAGCTGGGGAACCCGCGCACGCTGATGCTCGGGGTCGACCGCCTCGACTACACGAAGGGGATCCGTCACCGGCTGAAGGCCTACAAGGAGCTGCTGGAGGACGGCGAGATCGATCCCGCCGAGACGGTCTTCGTGCAGGTCGCCACCCCGAGCCGCGAACGCGTCGACGCCTACCGCCAGCTGCGGGACGAGGTCGAGGTGACGGTCGGCCGGATCAACGGCGACCACGGCACCATTGGCCGGGCACCGCTCGTCTACCTGCACCGCGGCTACTCCCGCGAGGAGATGGTGGCGCTCTACCTCGCCGCCGACGTGCTGCTGGTGACGCCGCTGCGCGACGGCATGAACCTCGTCGCGAAGGAGTACGCGGCGTGCCGCCTGGACGAGCGCGGCGTGCTCGTGCTGAGCGAGTTCGCCGGCGCCGCCGATGAGCTCCGCGACGCCCTGCTGGTGAACCCGCACGACATCGAGGGGCTCAAGGCGGCGATCGTGCGCGCGGCGCTGATGCCCCTCGAGGAGCAGCGACGCCGCATGCGCTCCCTCCGCCGCGCCGTGGACGACAACGACGTGGCGCACTGGGCGGCCGGGTACCTCGGCTCGGTGCTCGCCGCAGCCGAAGCGCGCCGCATCGGCCCGGGCGGAGAGCGCACAGAGCCGATCCAGGTCAGCACCGCCTTCGTGCCGCGCAGCATCGACGACCGGGTCCGCCGTCTCGCATCGGCGCCCTCGATCATCGTCGCCACCGACTTCGATGGTACGCTCGCACCCATCGTCCCGCGGCCGCAGGATGCGCGGATCCTGCCGCGCGCCAAGCAGGCGCTCGACGTGCTCGCCGGCTCGCCCGGCACGGCCGTCACACTGCTGACGGGACGCTCTCTCGCGGGCCTCGCGGAGACGGGCCTGCAGAGCGGCGCCTGGATCGTCTCCGGCTCTCACGGCTCGGAGCTCGAGGGGCTGGAGGCCCGCACGGGCACGAGCGAGGAAGCACCCACCGAGGAGGAGCAGGAGCGGCTGCGCGCGCTCGCGCGGCGCTTCGAGCGGGTGCTCGGCGGCGAGACCGGGGTGCGGCTCGAATACAAGCCGTTCGGGATCGCGGTGCACACGCGCGAGGTGCCGGAACCCGAGCAGGCGGAAGAGCTGCTGGCGGCGGCCGTCGAGCTGGGGAACGCGGCGGGCATGCACACCCGCGCCGGCAAGCAGGTGCGCGAGTTCTCGGTGCGCGCCGCGGACAAGGGCTCGGTGCTGCAGCGCATCCGCGACACCCTGCCCCCCGGGCCGGTGCTGTTCCTCGGCGACGACGTCACCGATGAAGACGTGTTCGTGTCGCTCGAGGCGGACGACCTCGGCATCAAGGTGGGCCCGGGGGAGACGGCAGCCGACGAGCGGGTGCCGGATCCCGAGACCGCGGCCGCCGTGCTCGCGCTGCTCGCCGAGCTGCGCACGGGCGTCGTGATCGGCTCCGAGTGAGCCGGATCGGGCCCCGCAGAACGAGATGAACGGAGACGACATGAGCGCAGCCGAGCCCCGTAGCTTCGGCGTGGAAGAGGAGTACCTGCTGCTCGACGCCGAGCACGGCACGCCCGTCGACCTGGCGTCCGTGCTCGTGCGCTCCGCCTCGGACGAGGTGGCGCCCGCTGAGCGCGAGTTCTTCTCGAGCCAGCTGGAGACGGCGACGCCCGTCTGCCGCACGGCGGGCGAAGCCCTCGAAACGCTCGCCGGCTTCCGCGCGGAGCTGTCGCGCAGGGCCGCCGACCGCGGCGCCGTGCTGGCCAGCTCGGGACTGCCGCCGCTGGGCGGCGAGGAGGCCGGCACCGTGACGCCCAAGCCCCGCTACCGAGAGCTCGACGCGGAGATGCGCGGCGCCGCCGCGCATCAGTATGTGACGGGCACGCACGTGCACATCGGCGTGCCCTCACCCGACGCCGGAGTGGAGGTGCTCGCGCGACTGGCGTCGTGGGCGCCCGCGCTGATCGCGATGACCGCGAACTCGCCGATCTGGTGCGGCGAGCCGAGCGGCTTCGCGAGCTGGCGGCACATCCGCAACATGACCTGGCCGCTCGCCGGGTACCCGCCGGAGTTCGCGAGCGGGGAGGAGTATGCTCGCGAGGTCGAGCGCCTGGTGACGAGCGGCGTGCTGCTCGACGCCGGCGTGGTCACCTGGCTGGCGCGGCTCTCGGAGCGCTACCCGACGGTGGAGCTGCGCATCGCGGACGCGCAGCTCACCGCCGACGACGCCGTCGACTTCGCTCTCATCGCCCGGGCGCTCGTGGAACGCGCGCTCGCCGAAGCCGGGGAGGGGAAGCCGCGTCCGGGTGCGACGCCCGGACTCGTGAGCGGTGCGATCTGGATGGCCGCGCGGGACGGGCTGAGCGGGACGCTCATCGACCCGGTCACGGCCCGCGCCGTACCCGCGCACGAGATGCTGGAGGGCATGGTCGCCTCCGTGGAGGGGGAGCTGCGCGCCAGCGGCGATCTGGAGCGCGTCCGCTCCTACCTCGCCCGGCTGCGGGCGACGGGAGGTCCCGCGCGCCGGCAGCTCGAGCGCTTCGCGGAGGGCGGCGTGCAGGGCCTGCTGGGGCTTTACCGGGAGGCCTCGGGCGCCGCGTAACCGATCTCGATTCCGGGGTAGCCCGCGACGCCGGGGCTGCTCGCGATCAGCTCGCGGGTGATCGCCTCCCGGGGGTTCGCGAGCACGCGCTCCGTCTCGCCGGTCTCGACCACGCGGCCGTCGTGCAGCACCACCAGCCGCTCGCACACGGAGCGCACCGCGGCGAGGTCGTGGGAGATGAACACCAGCGTGAGGCCCCGGCTC
Source organism: Leucobacter massiliensis (assembly GCF_002982315.1). Classification (GTDB taxonomy): domain Bacteria; phylum Actinomycetota; class Actinomycetes; order Actinomycetales; family Microbacteriaceae; genus Leucobacter; species Leucobacter massiliensis. Next base: position 178,161 of record NZ_MWZD01000022.1, read on the forward strand.
CGCTGCACCTCACGCAGCAGCGCGAGGATGCCCGCCTGCGTGGACATGTCGAGCGCCGAGACCGGTTCGTCGCACACCAGCAGCTGCGGCGCCGCCGCGAGGGCCCGGGCGATGGCGATCCGCTGCCGCTGTCCGCCCGAGAGGCTTGCGGGCCGGCGGCGCAGCAGCTCGTCTCCGAGCCCGACCTGCGCGAGCAGCTCCGCTGGCGTGGGCGCGGGCACCGGCGCGAACGGCGGAGCGCCGGCCCCCGAGGAGCGGGACGAGCGCCGGGAGCGGGGGATCGACGCGGCGAGGATCCGCTCCACCCTCCAGCGGGGGTCGAAGCTCGCGAGCGGGTCCTGCGGGATGAGCCGCACCCGGGGCGGCGGGTCCGCGCGCTCGACGGCGCCCTCGTCGGGGCGCTCGGCGCCCACCAGCAGCCGCGCCAGGGTGCTCTTGCCCGCGCCCGACGCTCCCACCACGCCGACGGCCTCGCCGCGCCGCAGTTCGAGCTCGACGCCGTGCAGGCCCGCCGTCCCGCCGCCCGGCGCTCCGTAGCGACGGGCGGCGCCGCGCAGGGCGAGCAGCACGGGTCCGGGAGCCTGCGATCCCGCTGCAGCTGCGCCGGCCGCCTGCGATCCCGCCCCCGTGCCCACCTCAGCCCGCGGCTTCGGTCCGCGCGGCATCGCCGCGATCAGCGCTCGCGTCCTCGGGTGCCGTGGAGCCGTGAACACCTGCCCGATCGGCCCGGCCTCGGCGATCCTGCCGCCGTCGAGCACGGCGATCCGATCCGCCACCCGCGCCGCGCTCGCGAGCTCGTGGGTGATGAGCACCACCGCGGCGCCGCGGTCCCGCACCTCCGCGAAGAGGCGCAGCACGCGCGCCGCGGTCGTCGGATCGAGCGCGGCGGTGGGCTCATCGGCGACGAGCAGCCGCGGGGAGGTGACGAGCGCCGAGGCGATCAGCGCGCGCTGCCGCATCCCGCCGGAGAGCTCGCCGGAGCGCTGCCCGAGCCGTGCGGCCGCATCGGGCAGGCCGGCCGCTTCGAGCGCCGCGATCACCGCCGAGCGCCGCGCCCTCCCGCGGACGCCGCGGATCGCGAGCGCCTCGCCCACCTCGGCCTCGATGGTGCGCAGCGGGTCGAGTGACTGCAGCGCATCCTGCAGCACCAGCGACACCGTGCCGCCGCGCAGCCCGCGCCAGGCGCGGCGGCTCAGCCGCCGCGCATCCCGGCCCGCCAGCTCGAAGCGATCCGCCGAGACCCGCCAGGCCGGGTCGGTCTGCGTGAGGCCGAGCAGGCTGCGCGCGAGCACGGACTTGCCCGCGCCCGACTCGCCCACCACTGCCAGGCACTCGCCGGCGCGCACGCTCAGGGACACCCCGTCGAGCACGCGGCCGCCGGGCCCTGCGAGGTCGACACGCAAGCCTTCGACCCGCAGCACCGGCTCCGCCTGCGATCCTCCCTCAGCCACGCGGCACCCCTCCGATCCGCCGCCCCAGCACCGTGAGCGCCGCGGCGGTCGCGACGATCGCGAGCCCCGGGCACACCGTCATCCACCACGCGGTGGTGAGGTAGACCCGCCCCGCGTTCAGCATCGCGCCCCACTCCGGCGAGGGCGGCGGCGCACCCAAGCCGAGGAAGCCGAGCGCTGAGACCCACACGATCGCCTGACCGATCCCGAGCGTCGCCGCCGCGGCCAGCGGCCACAGCGCGTTCGGCGCGATATGGCGGGTGAAGACGCGCACCGGGCCTGCGCCGTCGAGGCGTGCCCACTCCACGTAGCCGCTCGATGCGATGCCGCGCACCCGAGCGCGCAGCATGCGCGCGTACCCCGGGATCGTCGCCAGTCCGATCGCGAGCACCGAGGCCTCGGGCCCCGCGCCCATCACCGCGATGAACAGCAGCGCCATCACCAGGGTGGGCAGCGCGAACAGCACCTCGAAGGCCCGGGCGAGCGCGGCGTCCAGCAGCCGGGGGCCGAGGCCCGCCGCGAAACCGAGCACGGCGCCGATCCCGATTCCGATGGCCGTCGCCGCCGCCCCGATCCCCACCGAGGCCGCGGCCCCGTGGACGACGCGGGTGAAGAGATCACGGCCCGACTCGTCCGTGCCGAAGGGGTGCGACGGCGAGGGCGGGGCGAACGCCTCGGCGGGGTGCACCGCCAGCGGATCGCCCGGCGCGAGCACGCCCGGTGCGCACACCGCGATGGCCGTGAGGAGCAGCACGGCGAGGCTCAGCAGTCCCGGCCAGCCGAGGGAGCGGGCGGTCCGGACGAGGGAGCGGGCGGCGCGGCCGAGGGCGTTCATGAGCCCACCGCCTCGCCGGCAGCGCGCGCCGGGCGGGCGGCCGGGCTGCGCCGCAGCCGCGGATCGACGAGAACCTCCGCGAGATCGGACAGCAGCATGATCGCGACGTAGAGCAGCGCGATCACCACCACCGCGCCCATCACCACGGGCACGTCGCGCACGGTTGCGGATTCGAGCAGCAGGCGGCCGAGTCCCTGCCGCGCGAAGAGCGCCTCCACCACCACCGCGCCGCTCAGCAGCGAGCCGTAGGCCCAGCCCGAGAGCGCGATCCCGGGCAGGGCCGCGTGCCGGAGGGTGTGGCGCAGCAGCACGCGGCTCTCGGCGGCGCCGCGCGCCCGCGCGGTCGTCGCGAAGGGGGCCTCGTCGGCCTCGGCGAGCGAGCCCTGCAGCACGTGGGCGAGATAGCCGGCGATCGGGATCGCGAGGGTGACCACGGGCAGCACGAGACCCGCCGCTCCGTCGCCTCCGCTCGTCGCGGGCAGCACGCCGAGGCCGCTCGCGAAGACGAGGATCAGCACCGCGCCGACGAAGAACTGCGGGGTGACCGAGGCGACCGTCTGCACCGCGCTCAGCGCCCCCCGCACCGCCCGGCCGAGACCGCCGCGGCTCACCGCGGCGATCAGCGCGCCGGTGAGGGCCAGCGCCCAGGCCAGCAGCAGCGCGAGGGTCGAGATGAGCAGCGTGGGCGGCAGATTCGCGGCGAGCAGCTCGGTCACGGGCAGCTTGCGGGCGTAGGAGTCGCCGAACTGCAGTGTGGCCGCGCGCCAGAGCTGGGTGAGGTACTGCACGGCGAGTGGCCGGTCCAGCCCGTAGGCGGCTTCCGCCCGCGCGACCGCCTCCGGGCCGGCCTGCGATCCTGGGCCGCCCAGGATCGCCTCGAGCGGGTCGCCCGAGAGGCGCAGCACGAAGAACACGACCGTCGCCGTCAGCCAGACGACGAGCGCGGCCGCGCCGAGGCGCCGCGCGACCGCGAGCGCGATCCGCGTTGCGCGTCCGGCGATGCGCCGCTGGGCCATCTCCTCGCCCGGCCGCTCGGCTACTCGGTGAGCTGCGCGTCGACGAAGGTGGGCGTCGCGACCGTGCCGAGCGTCGTCACGCCGCTCACCCCGCGCAGCAGGAAGTGGTTCTGCTGATCGTAGAGCGGCAGCACCGCGAAGCTCTCCAGGATGCGCTGCTGCGCCTCGGCGTAGAGCTCCGCGCGGCGATCCTCGTCGAGCGTCGCGGAGGCCTCGTCGAGGACCCCGTCGAGCTCGGCGTCGCGCAGCATCGCGTGGTTCGCGAAGTACCCCGAGGGGGCGGGAACGGTGCCGTCGGAGTGGTAGAGGATGCGCAGCACGTCCGGGCCCACCTTCGTGTAGGGCGCGCTCACCGCCTCGTACTCGTGCGCGCCGAGCGCGCCGTACCAGCTGCTCAGGTCGAGCGGGCTGAGCTCGACGTCGAAGCCGACCGCGGCGGTGTTCACCTGGATCTGCTCGAAGAGGGACTGCTCGGCGGCGGTCGACTGGTTGGTGCTCACCGGGAAGCGCACGGTGAGGGTCTTGCCGTCCTTCACGCGCACCCCATCGGCGTTCCGTTCCGTCCAGCCCGCGGCGTCGAGCAGCTCGTTCGCCGCGGCGGCGTCCGTTGCGAACAGGCTCTCGTCGCTCACGGCCGTCGGCTCGGTGCTCGCGAGTGGTGAGAAGGAGCGGGGCGCGGTGCCCTGGAACAGCGCCTCGATGCCGGGATCCGGATCGGCCGCGCGGATGAAGGCCTCGCGGACGCGGATGTCGTCGAAGGGTGCCTGGGAGGTGTTGAGCTCGATGCGGTTGACCGAGCCGGGGCGCGGAGCGTCGATGTGGGCGAGCTGCTCGTCGTTCTCGGCGGCGACGATGTCGGCGGGCAGCGGGTTGTCGATCACGTGCACCTCGCCCGAGTTTAGGGCTGCGATACGCGTGGCCGCGTCGGGGATGAAGCGCCACTCGATCCGCTCCAGATGCGCCGGGCCTTCGTGCTCGGCTTCGGGTCCCGGGGTGCGGTAGTCGTCATTGCGCACGAGCAGCACCTGCTGCTGCGGGGTCCACGACTCGACGACGAACGGCCCGGTGCCGATGGGAGCCTGGCAGTTCTCATCCATGCCGCGGGCGATCCCGGCGGGGGACTGGATCGCGGTCCACTGCTGGCTGAGCGATTCGAGCAGCGCCGAGTCGGGTGAGGAGAGGCGGAAGCGCAGCCGCGTCGCGTCGAGCACCTCGACCTCGGTGATCTTCTGTACCGCGAGATAGCCGGTGGAGGACTGCGTCTCGGGATCCTGCAGGTGCTCGATGTTCGCCTTGACCGCCTCGGCGTCGAGCGGGGTGCCGTCGGTGAACGTCACGCCGTCGCGCAGGGTGAAGTCCCAGCTGAGTCCGTCGTCGCTCGCCTGCCACTCGGTGGCGAGCCAGGGCTGGATCTGCCCGCTCGCGTCGCGGCCCACGAGGGGCTCCAGGAACTGCGTGGAGAGCAGCGCCTGCGGGTAGTTGCCGCCGACGTGCGGGTCCAGGCACGTGGGCTCGGCGTCGCCCGTCGCGTAGACGAGGGTGCCGCCCTCGACGGGGGTGCCCGATCCGGCGTCGTCGCCCGCGCCCGGCCCCGCGCAGGCACTGAGCAGGGTGGCCCCCGTGGCGGCGAGGGCGAGCAGGGCGAGGCCGCGGGCGGCGCTGCGGGGGCGAGGATGGCGGATCATGACAGCGCAGAACTCCCGATATTCTTGGAACGAGTCAAACAAAGCGAGTGTAGCGCATGCGGCACCGAGTCCCGCGCCGCGCGGGCGGACCGTGCGGAGGCCCGTGCGAGCCGGGCGGCGGTCGGCGCCGTGCCGGTAGGGTGGAGGGCATGCGCACCCGCGGTCGCCCTCACGCCTCGTCGCGGGAGTGGCTCGCCGACGCGGCCTGCGAGCTGTTCCTGGAGCAGGGGTACGAGGCGACCTCGGTGACGGAGATCACGCGCCGGGCCGGGGTGAGCCGCTCCAGCTTCTTCAACTACTTCGCCGGGAAGTCGGAGATCCTCTGGTATGTGCTCGACCGTCGCATCGACGCCCTGCTCTCCGCGCTGGCCGATCCGGCGACGGGGCTCTCCGCCGCGCTGGATCGCTTCGCCGAGGGGGAGTCGCCGGAGACGCTTGCGCTCGCGATCGTCGAGGAGCGCAACATGGGTGTGGCCGAGGAGCTCGCCGCGGGAAAGGCGTCGCGCCAGGCGAGGATCGCCGCGGCGATCGCCGCGCGCCTCGAACGCGGGGGCACGGATCCGGTCACCGCCGAGATCCGTGCCGCGGGCTACGCGGCCGCGCTGCTCTCAGCCGTGTGGCGCTGGGCGCAGATGGGCGCGGGACGTCACCGGCTGGACGCCGTGCTCGCGGAGGCGATCCGCGTCGCACATGCGACGCTCAGCTGATCGTTCACCCGACCGGGCTCGGCCTGGCGCTCGCCGGACGGTCCTCGAAGGCATGCGCCGGCACCACGAAGAGCAGCATCGCCGCAGCGAGCAGTGACGCGCCGCCGCACACCAGCCACACGGTCACGTAGCCCTCGAAGCTGCCCGCGGTGCCGCCGGAGGCGGCGCCCGTCGTGCCCTGCATCAGCGCGATGCCGAACACCGCGGAGGCGATGGCACCGCCCACGGTCTTCGTCGAGTTCGTGAGCCCCGTCGCGACGCCGGTGCGGTTCTCGGGCGCCGCAGCGGCGGCCGCGGTGGGCAATGCCGCCACGAGGGCGCCCGATCCGAGTCCGACGATCACCATATTGGTCACCACCTGCGCGAAACTGTGGTGGAACGGCAGGAACATGAGGTAGCCGGCGCCGATGCAGCCTGCAGCGCCGGCGAGCGCGAGCCGTGGGGTGATGCCGCGAGCCGCGAGCGGGAACAGCAGCGCTCCCGTGACCATGCCGAGCAGGTAGATGCCGATGGCGAGCGAGGCGACGAAGCCCCCTGCGCCGATCCCATAGCCGTACACCTCCGGATCCGTGCGCATGAAGGTCGACAGCGGGGCCTGCGCGCCGAGCACGCTCACGCCGAAGAGCGATGCGGTGAGGAAGACGGGCGCCAGCGCGGGGGAGCGGAAGAGACGCACATCGATGAGCGGATCCCGGTGCCGCAGTTCCCACAGTGCGAAGGGGACCACCAGGAGCACCCCCAGCAGCACCACGCCCCAGGCGAGCGGGTCGCCCACCCCGTGCAGGCGGAGCAGGCTGAGGCCTCCCGTGAAGGCGATCAGCGCGAAGGACACGAGTGTCAGGCCCACGAGGTCGAGCCGGCCTCCCAGCCGGGTGGGGGACTCGGCGACCCCGAAGAAGACCACCGCGAAGCAGGCCGCGACGAGCAGGCCGGGCACCAGCAGCACGGGCAGCAGCGGCAGGCGGTCAACCAGCGCACCCCCGAGGAGCGCGCCGCTGATCGCTCCGGTCTCCAGTGCGGCCACGAGCAGCCCGGCGGCCTTCGCGGTGATCGCGGCCCGGTTCTCGCGGCCGAGCGTCCGCGACCAGATGAGGGCGATCTCGAGCGGCAGCCACGCCACGTAGAAACCCTGCAGCGTCCAGGCGGCGAGGAAGAATCCGAAACTGTGCGCGAAGGGAAGCGCGAGCGTCGCCACGGCCGTGATCGCCGTCGCCCAGAGCAGCATGCGGCGGTGCCCCACCATGTCGCCCAGCTTCGCGAAGGCGGGCACCACGAGCGCCGACAGCATCAGCTGCGAGCCCTCGAACCAGTTGACGTCGGCGTCACCGATGCCGAGATGCCGCGCGATATCGGTGAGCATCGGCGTGTAGTAGCCCTGGATGAAGCCGCTGGTGAACTCCACGAACGCCAGGAACGCGACCACGCCCGCGAGCGGGCCGAGGAGTCGTCGTGCCATCCGTTCCCCCTGTGCGTGCGGCCCCCGGCGGATCCCGGAGTCTCCTGAGGCGAGCATATCGGGTGCCGTCACAGGGCCTGGAGCAGTGCGCGGTGGAAGGCCTCGCCGCGGGCCAGCTCCGAGACGGCGACCCGCTCGTCGACGCCGTGGATGGTGGCCCGCAGCTCGGCCGACATGGCGAGCGGGGCGAAGCGGTAGCAGGCGGTGGTGAAGGGGTGGAAGTGGCGGGCATCGGTCGCGGCCATCATCACGTAGGGGACCGTGAGCGCGTCGGGGTGGGAGCGCGCGACCGCGTCGGCGATGAGGGCGAACTGCGCCGTGTCGGTCGGCGACTCGGGTGAGGGCTCATCGCCCGAGAGCACCTCGACCGAGACGCGCCGGTCCGCGATCCTCCGGCGCACCCGCCGCACGGTGCCGGTGACCGTGCCGCCCAGCGCGATCCGGAGGTTCACGGTGGCGCTCGCCTGCGAGGGCAGCACGTTCGCGGCCGTTCCCCCCGCGAGCATGGTCGGCGCGACCGTGGTGCGCACGAGCGCTGCCGGCTCGCCGCCGAGGCGGACGAAGAGGCGTGCCGTGAGCCACGGCGAGGCGGCGAGCACCCGGTAGAGGAGCCGGCCCGCGCCCCGGGAGCGCCCTGCGAGCAGCTCGATCATGCGGGTGACCGCGGCCGGCGTGCGGGCCGGGAAGGCGTTCGGAGTGAGGCGCGCCACCGCCCGGCTCACCCGCCCCGCCGCGGTCAGCCGCGGGGGTGCGGAGGCGTGGCCGCCCTCGCCGCTGGCGCTCAGCCGCAGCGTGAGGGTGCCCTTCTCGCCCACGCCCACCATCGCGGCGCGTCCGCGGACCAGCGGCAGCGGCGCGTCGACGACGGCGCCGCCCTCGTCGAGCACCAGCCAGGGCCGGATGCCGCGCTCGCGGAAGGTCGCGGCGATGGCGCGCGCCGCGCCGCCGAAGGTCTCCTCGTTGCCGCCGAAGGAGAGATAGACGTCGCGGGCCGGGGTGAAGCCCTCGGCCAGCAGCCCCTCCACGGCCTCCATGATGACCAGCAGCGGTCCCTTGTCGTCGAGGGCGCCCCGGCCGTACACGAAGCGATCGTCGCGGCTGCCGGATGCGCCGTCGTCCTTTGCGCGGCGCCGTGGGCGGGAGGCGTACGTGCCGTCACCGCCCGGCGCGATCCTGCCCGCGAAGGGCGGGTAGCTCCAGTCGTCCCGCTCGTCGACGGGAACCACGTCGAAGTGCGCCATCAGGACGGCGGGGTCGAGGCCGGGGTCGGCTCCCGGCCAGCGGAGGAGTAGACCGAGGTCGGTGATCCGCTCGCGGTGCAGGCGCGCATGCGTGAGCGGGTAGAGCTCGGCGAGCAGCGCGATGAAGCGCTCGAAGGGCTCGTGTCCGCGCTCCTCGATCTCCGCCGAGACGGTGGGCAGCTGGATCATCCGCGACAGCCGCTCGGCCGCGCCGCTCGCCTCCCGATCCGTCCCCGCTGCCGTCTCCCGACCGTCCGCCGTCGCACCGCGCGCGGCGGTGCGCTCGCCCCTGGTCTCCCGCATGCCCTCACGCTACCGGGTTCCTGCGGCGAGCGCCTCCCGTCCCGGGGCGCGCAGAGGGGAGGGATGCGTCGCGGACCGGCCGCGCCCGGTGAGCGGGAGAAGCGAGAAACGGATGGCTCGCGAATGCGCTCAGAGCACCGCCGCGAGGCGGGTGCCCTGGTCGATGGCGCGCTTCGCGTCGAGCTCGGCGGCGACGTCGGCGCCGCCGATGAGGTGGGCCGCGATCCCGAGCCCCGAGAGCTCCTCGTGCAGCTCGCGCGCGGGATCCTGCCCGGTGCACAGCACGATCGTGTCGACCGGGAGCGCGAGTTCCTCGCCCTCGAGCAGCAGGTGCAGGCCGGCGTCGTCGACCCGCCGGTACTCGACCCCCGGGACCATGCGCACCCCGCGCCGGCTCAGCTCCGTGCGGTGGATCCAGCCGGTCGTCTTGCCGAGTCCTGCCCCCACCTTGCTCGTCTTGCGCTGCAGCAGGGCGACGGAGCGGCGCGGGCGCAGCTCGGCGGGCTCGGTCAGCCCGCCCGGCCGGGCGTAGGCGGGATCCACGCCCCAGTGCGCCAGGAAGGCGGCGACCGCCGCGTGCCCCTCCGGGGGAGCGGGGCGATGCTCGCGCTCGGCAGCGGGCCCCTGCTCCGGATCGGGCGCGGCGGTGGCGCCGGCTTCGGCGTCCGCGGCTTCGGCGTCCGCGGTGAGGAACTCCGCGACGTCGAAGCCGATGCCGCCCGCGCCCAGGATCGCGACGCGCTCGCCCACCGGCGCCCCGCCGCGCAGCACGTCGAGATAGCCGAGCACGCTGGGGTGATCGAGCCCCTCGATGTCCGGCAGCCGCGGGTGCACCCCCGTGGCGAGGACGATCTCGTCGTAGCGCCCGCCGCTCAGTTCGGCAGCGGTCACCCGGTGGCCCAGCCGCAGATCGACGCCGGTCTCCGCGAGACGGCCCTCGAAGTAGCGGAGCGTCTCCCCGAACTCCGCCTTGCCCGGCACCCGCATCGCGACATTGAGCTGCCCGCCCACCCGGTCCGCGGCCTCGAAGAGCGTGACCGCGTGGCCGCGGGAGGCGGCCGTGGTCGCACAGGCGAGCCCGGCAGGGCCGGAGCCGACGACCGCGATGCGCTTGCGCGCGACGGCGGGCGTGAGGATCAGCTCGGTTTCGTGTCCGGCGCGCGGATTGACCAGGCAGGAGGTGAGCTTGCCGGCGAAGGTGTGGTCGAGGCAGGCCTGGTTGCAGCCGATGCAGGTGTTGATGCGCGCCGGCTCGCCGCGGGCGGCCTTGCCGACGAAGCCGGGATCGGCGAGGAAGGGGCGCGCGAGCGAGACGAGATCGGCGTCGCCCGCGGCGAGAAGGCGCTCGGCCGTCTCGGGCGCGTTGATCCGGTTCGTCGTGACGAGCGGGATCGGCACCTCACCCCGGAGCTGCCGGGTGACCCACGCGAATGCGCCGCGCGGCACGGAGCTCGCGATGGTCGGGATGCGGGCCTCGTGCCAGCCGATCCCGGTGTTGAGCAGCGTCGCCCCGGCCCCGGCGATCAGCCGCGCGAGGGCGATCACCTCCTCGCGAGTGGCGCCGTCGGGCACGAGGTCGAGCATCGACAGGCGATACACGATGATGAAGCGCTCGCCGACGGCCTCGCGCACTCGGCGCACGATCTCGAGCGGGAAGCGGGCCCGGTGCTCGAAGGGGCCGCCCCAGCGGTCGCGGCGGTGGTTCGTGCGCGGCGCGGTGAACTCGTTGATGAGGTAGCCTTCGGAGCCCATGATCTCGACGCCGTCGTAGCCGGCCGACTGTGCGAGCCGGGCGGTGCGCACGTAGTCGTCGATGGTGCGCTCGATGCCGGCGTCGGTGAGCTCGCGCGGGGTGAACGGCGAGATCGGCGCCTGCAGCGCGCTCGGGGCGACGATGTCCGGGTGCGCGCCGTAGCGGCCGGCGTGCAGGATCTGCAACGCGATCCGCCCGCCGGCGGCGTGCACCGCCTCGGTCACGACGCGGTGCTGCGCGGCCTCGGCGGCGCTCGTGAGCGTCGCGGCGCCGGGTTTCAGCCGGCCCTCGGCGTTGGGTGCGATGCCGCCGGTGACGATCAGCGCGGCCTCGGTGCGCTCGGCGTAGAACGCGGCGAGCCGTTCGAAGCCGCCGGGCACCTCTTCGAGTCCGAGATGCATGGAGCCCATCACGATCCGGTTGGGGAGGGTGACGAAGCCCAGGTCGAGGGGCTCGAAGAGATGCGGGTAGTACTGCGCTGCCATGCCTCCGCCGTTCATTCGCTCGGGTGCCCCGAATGTAGCGTCGCCCGCGCCGCCTGTCGAGTGCGCTGTGCGCGCTCCACAATCGGCCGGGCGCGGGCGGGCCGAGGACAGCGGAGACGACGAAGGGGGTGCGGGGCCGAAGCCCCGCACCCCCTCACCGCGTGCGTCTTAGAGCGCGCGGATGTTGCTCGCCTGCAGGCCCTTGGGGCCCTGCTCGACGTCGAACTCGACGCGCTGGTTCTCGAAGAGATCGCGGCGGCCGCTGCCCTGGATCGCGCTGAAGTGCGCGAAGACGTCGGAGGCTCCGTCATCGGGAGTGATGAAGCCGAAGCCCTTTTCGGAGTTGAACCATTTCACGGTGCCAGTGGTCATGCTGTTTTCCTTCGTGTTGCTGGCCGAAGACTCGGCCGGGGTACCACGGCGACGGCGCCGACGTGGAGACTGGTAGCGTGCCTCGACCCGAGGGTCTCGGCGTAAAACGTGCTGGATTGTTCCTACGTTCGGCATTACTGGTCTTGGGTTCCAGCGTAGCCCACTCTGAGCTGTGGAACCTGAGATCGTGACCTTCCTGTGTCTTTCGGGCCCCTGGGCGACTTGACACTTCGCATTCCGGGCGTAGGGTTACTTATGGTCAAAGTGACTATAAGTAGCCCCGCGCGGGGAAGAGGGGCGGTGGGCCGTGCAGTTCGAGCGCATGAGCGCCAGCGAGCGCCGCACCCTCCCGCCCGCCGTCGCCGTGTCCGTCGTGGCATTCGCGCTGAAGCCGCCCGAGGATGCGATCCTCGGCGCCCCGGAGGTGCCTCCCGGGGAGATCCGCCTCTGGATCCCGCTCGTCCGTCGCACCCGGGCGCCATTCCTGGGCATGTGGGCGCTGCCGGGCGGTCCCACCCGCTGGGATGAGACGCTGAGCGACACCGCGCTGCGCACGCTGCGCGCCGCCGTGCGCCGCGATCCGGGCACCCTCGAGCAGCTCTACTCCTTCGGCGGCGTCGAACGCTCCGCACAGGCCCAGCGGCTGGTCACCATCGCCTACTGGGCGCTCTACGGCGAACACGAGCTCGCTGCGCCCCCGATTCGCCGATCCCGTACGGAGGGTGCGTCGTCTGCGTCGCCCGCCGCGGAGCCGGGCACGCCGTCCCCGCGACGCTGGGACGATCCCGAGCACCCCGCCGATCCCCACCCGAGCGGCGAGTGCCCGGTGACGGGACCGGCCGACGCGGGCGAAGCGGACCCGAATGTGGCCTGGTTCTCCGCCGACAGCCTGCCCGAGCTCGCCTTCGACCACCGTGAGATCGTGGCCTACGCGCTCGCCCGACTGCGCTCCCAGACGGAGTACGCCTCTGTCGCGCACCGCTTCCTCGGGCCCGTGTTCACGCTCGCGAGGCTGCGCACCGTCACCGAGGCGGTGCTCGGCGCGGCCGTCGACCCCGCGAACTTCCGGCGTCAGGTGCTCGCGCAGGGCCGGCTCATCGACACGGGGGAGCTCGAGACGGGTGCGCCGCACCGTCCCGCCCGGCTCTATCGCTTCCGAGAAGAGCCGCCGGACGGTGCCCGGCCGGAACCGCCGGAGCCAGGCGCCCACGCCCGCCGTCCCGCCGCACCGGGCAGCCGCGGCGCGGCGCCCGGTGAGCCCCGTGCGCCGCACGGTCCCGCGCCGAGCACGCGCCCTCGACCCGTCAGAACACCCCCGCAGACCGCCCAGCAGACCGCCCCGAGGAGCGCACCATGACGAGCGTCCACGAACTCATCCGCGAAGCCGCCGAGCGCGAGGCCGCCGGGCGCGCCGCCGCCGCCCGCGCGCCCAGGGGACGCCCCGCAGGCGCCCCGCACCGCAGGCCCATCGCGCTGCGCGCGACGGGAGCGTCCAGCTGCGACGCCGGCCTCTCCAGCGACCCCTGGGCGATCGACCGCGGCCCCGGCTACGGACCGGGCGCCTCGGCCGCCGACGCGATCCCGGGCGACGCTCCGCGTCAGGGTCCGCTGCCCGAGCGCTACACGAGCGCCACCGAGGAGCAGCTCCACGACTGGATCGCCGCCGCCAAGGAGGCCCTCGGATCGCGCGTGCAGATCCTCGGGCACTTCTACCAGCGGGACGAGATCGTGCAGCACGCCGACTTCGTGGGCGACTCCTTCATGCTCGCCCAGGCCGCGAAGCAGCATCCCGAGGCCGAGGCCTTCGTCTTCTGCGGCGTGCACTTCATGGCGGAGACCGCCGACATCCTCTCCGGGCCCGAGCAGGCGGTGATCCTGCCCAACCTCGCCGCCGGCTGCTCGATGGCCGACATGGCAACGATCGACCAGGTGGAGCAGTGCTGGCGCGAACTGACCGCGGCGCTCGGTGAGGAGAACGGCGGGAGCGGGCTGCAGCCCGTGATCCCCGTCACCTACATGAACTCCTCCGCAGCGATCAAGGCCTTCTGCGGCCGCAACGGCGGCATCGTCTGCACCTCCTCGAACGCGCGCACGGTGCTCGAATGGGCCTTCGCACGCGGTCAGCGGGTCGTGTTCTTCCCGGATCAGCACCTCGGGCGCAACACCGCGAAGGCGATGGGGATCGGCGAGGAGCAGATGCCGCTCTGGCGTCCGCACCTGCCCCTCGGGGGCAACACCGCCGAACAGCTGCGCGAGGCCCGGGTGATCCTGTGGAACGGCTTCTGCTCGGTGCACAAGCGCTTCACCGTCGCGCAGATCGAGCAGGCGCGCGCCGAACACCCCGGCGTGCGGGTGATCGTGCACCCGGAGTGCCCGGCCGCGGTCGTCGAGGCGGCAGACGGAGCAGGATCCACCGAGTACATCCGGAAGGAGATCGAGGCGGCGGCCCCCGGCACGGTGATCGCCGTCGGCACCGAGATCAACCTCGTCAACCGCCTGCAGCAGCAGCGCCCGGACCTCACGGTCTTCTGCCTCGATCCCGTGGTCTGCCCCTGCTCGACCATGTACCGCATCCACCCCGCCTACCTCGCCTGGACGCTCGAATCGCTGCTCGCCGGTGAGACCCCCAACCGCATCGTCGTCGACGGGACGGTGGCGGCCGACTCGCGCGTGGCGCTCGAACGCATGCTCGCGGCACGGCCGTGATCCTCGTCATCGGCTCGGGGGTCGCGGGGATCCGCGCGGCGCTCGCCGCGGCGGGGTCCGGGGCCGAGGTCACGCTGGTGACGCCGGGGGTGCTGCTCGGCGGCGGCGCGGAGACGGGCGGGGCCGCGGATCGCGGAGTCTCGGATCCCGCAGCGCAGTGCGGCAGCGAGGGGCTCAGAGCGCTCGCCGGCGGCAGCACCGCCCTCGCGCAGGGCGGGATCGCCGCGGCGCTCGCCGATGACGACACCCCCGGGCTGCACCTCGCCGACACGCTGGCCGCCGGCGCCGGCATCGTCGACTCCGAGGCCGCCGGGCTGCTGGTGCGCGAGGGCGCGCGGGCCGTGCGCGAGCTGCTCGCGGAGGGCTTCGAAGCGGACCGGGCTCCCGGCGGCTCGGTGGCGCTGGGCCTCGAAGCCGCGCACGTGCGCAAGCGGATCGTGCATGCGGGAGGCGACCGCACAGGGGCGGTGCTGCACGCGCACCTGGTGTCGCGGCTGCGCGCGGCCGTCGCGGCGGGGCGGATCGTGCTGCGCGAGCGCTGCACCGCGATCGCGCTGATCCGGGAAGCCGGTGCGGTGGCCGGGGCCGAACTGCGCGGCCCGGCCGGGATCGAGGCGTGCCGCGCCGGGGCGACCGTGCTCGCAAGCGGCGGCTACGCGGGGCTGTACGCGCGCAGCTCGAACCCCCTCGGCTCACGCGGTGCGGGGGTGCTGCTCGCGGGCCGGGCCGGGGCCCTCCTCGCCGATCTGGAGTTCGTGCAGTTCCACCCCACGGTGCTGCACGGCACGGGGACGCTGATCTCGGAGGCGGTGCGCGGTGCGGGGGCGGTGCTGCTCGACGGTTCGGGAACGCGCTACCTGGTGCCGCGCCACCCGCTCGCCGAGCTCGCCCCGCGCGATGTGGTGTCTCGCGAGACCACGCGGCTGCTGGCCGAGCGCGGCGAGGACCACGTGCTGCTCGACGCGACCGGGATCGAGCGAGAGGGCGGACCGGGTACGCTCGCCGCGCGCTTCCCGGGCATCACCGCGGCCACGAGGGCGCGCGGTCTCGACTGGAGACGCGAGCCGATCCCCGTCTCGCCCGCCGCGCACTACTGCATGGGCGGGGTGGCGAGCGACCTCGACGGGCGCACGAGCGTGCCCGGGCTCTTCGTCGCGGGTGAGGTCGCGAGCACGGGGGTGCACGGCGCGAACCGGCTCGCCTCGAACTCGCTGCTCGAGGGCCTCGTGTTCGGGGAGCGGGCGGGGATCGCGGCGGCGGCGGTCGCCGGCGTCGCGAGCGGCGGAGGGGCGCCCGCGGCCGCTCGCGACGGCCGGGGATCCGCGGGGGCCTGGCGGCCGCGCGGGGCGGGGTTCCTGTCGCTGGAGCGCCGCTCGCGGGTGGCGGCGATCCCGGATCCCCCGCTGCCGGACGCGGAGCCCGGCGGCCCGCTCGCCGACCGCAGCGCCGGCATCCCCGCGCTCACGGGGCTGCTCCCGCGAAACGGCGAGGAAGCCCTGCTCATCGGCATGATCCGCGACGCGGCCCTCGACCGCACCGAGTCGCGGGGCGCGCATCAGCGCCCCGACCATCCGCACGCGGATCCCGCGCAGGCCGCGCGCCGCGCCGTCCGCTTCCTGCTGCCCGCGAGCGCGGAGCAGCCCGCCCCGCCCGCCTCCGAACGAAGGAGCCTGTCACCGTGCTGACCAACAGCATCATCGAGACCGCCGTGCGCTGCGCGCTCGACGAGGACGCGCCCTGGGGCGACCTCACCGCGGAGCTCGCGATCCCCGCCGACGCCCGGCTCGACACCCGCCTCGTGGCCCGCGAGCCGGGGGTGTTCGCGGGCGGGCCGCTGATCGCCGAGGCCTTCCGCCGGAGCGACCCGCGCATCGAGGTGAGCGCGCTCGTCCCCGAGGGGGCGGCCTTCGCGGCCGGTGAGGTGCTCGCCCGGATCGCCGGCCCCGCACGCGGCGTGCTCACGGGGGAGCGCGTCGCGCTCAACTTCGCCCAGCGCATGAGCGGGATCGCCACGCTCACCGCGCGCTACGTCGCCGCCGTTGCAGGCACGCGCGCGCGGGTCGCGGACACGCGCAAGACCACGCCGGGGCTGCGCGCGCTGGAGAAGCACGCGGTGCGGGCGGGCGGCGGCGCGAACCACCGCTTCGGGCTCTCGGACGCGATCATGGTGAAGGACAACCACCTCGCGGCGCTCGGTGCCGTCGACGCGGCGACCACGACGGCCGCGCTGCGCGGGCTGCGCGAGCGCGCCGGGCACACGGTGTCGATCATCGTCGAGGTGGACCGCCTCGACCAGCTCGACGCCGTGCTGGAAGCCGGGGTGACGGGGGTGCTGCTCGACAACTTCTCGCTGCCGGATCTCGCGGAGGGGGTGCGCCGCATCGGCGGACGCGCGGTGGCGGAGGCGAGCGGCGGCGTGAGTCTCGACACGGTCGCCGCGGTCGCCGCGACCGGGGTGGACGTGATCTCGGTGGGGCAGCTCACGCACGGGGCCCGGGCGCTCGACCTCGGGCTCGACGCGGCGTGAGCGGGGGCGCGGCCGGCGCGGCCGCTTCGGGGACGGGCGGGCGGGCGGCGCGCGGCTACCTCGACGCCGCGGCAACGGCTCCGCTGCGCCCGGAGGCGCGCGCCGCACTGCTCGCGGTGCTCGACGCGGAGGCGGCGAACCCGTCGAGCGTGCACGCGGCCGGGCATCGCGCGCGGGTGACCGTGGAGGAGGCACGCGGGCGGGTCGCGGCGGCGCTCGGCGCCCGCCCCGCGGAGGTGATCTTCACCTCGGGCGGCACGGAGGCCAACAATCTCGCGATCATCGGGCTCGCGCTCGCGAATCCGCGCGGCCGGCACCTCGTCACCACCGCGATCGAGCACCCCTCGGTGCTCGAGAGCTGCCGCTTCCTGGAGCGCGTCTTCGGATTCGAGCTGGGCCTGCTGCCCGTCGACCGGAGCGGGCGCGTGGACCCGGCTGCGCTCGCCGCGGTGCTGCGCGCCGATACGACGCTCGTCTCCGTAGGGCTCGCGAACGGCGAGGTCGGCACGGTGCAGCCCGTGCCCGAGCTCGCGGCGATGGCACGGCGAGCCGGGGCGCTCGTGCACTGCGACGCCGTGCAGGCGGCGGCGTCCCTGCCGCTGTCGTTCGGGGCGGGGGGCTGGCCCGGCCCCGAGGTCGACGCGATGACGGTCGCATCGCACAAGTTCGGCGGGCCGCAGGGGGCGGGAGCGCTGCTGCTGCGGCAGGGGGTTCCGCTCGAGCCCCTGCTGCACGGCGGCGGCCAGGAGGGCGGCGCGCGATCCGGCACCGAGAATGTGGCGGCGATTGCGGGCTTCGGCGCCGCGGCCCGCGCGTGCGCGACCGGGGTCGGGACCCGCGCGATCGAGCTGATGCGGAGCCGGGACGCGCTGATCGAGCGCGTGCTCGCCGAGGTGCCCGGGGCGCGGCTGACGGGGCACCCGGACGAGCGCCTGCCGGGGCACGCCTCCTTCACGATCGAGGGGGTCAGCGGAGAGTCGCTGCTCGTCGCGCTCGACGCCGCCGGGTATGCCGTCTCCTCGGGCTCGGCGTGCGCAGCGGGCAAGGACGAGCCCTCGCCGGTGCTGCTGGCGCTCGGCCTCGATCCGTCCCTCGCCCAGACCGCGATCCGTTTCACCCTGCCGGCCCCGCTCGGCGTCTCCGAGCTCGACCGCATCGTTGCGGTGCTGCGGGCTGAGACGGGGGCGGCTCGCGCGGTGTAACGGTCCCTGTGGCGTGTGGTGGACGAGCTCCCGCGGGCGAGGGGATGAGGCGGCCGTGCCGTAGTCGCGAGCGGAGCCGCCGGGAGGGCGCGGCGGATCAGGCGGCACGGGCAGCACGGCGTCTGCGCGGGGAATGGAGCGGGGCGTCCACCAGCCGCCCGACCATGCGGGGAAGCGGGCCGCCCGGGTCGGGGGCGATCGCGGCGGCGGCCTGCCGCTGCGCCACCGACTGCGTGCCGCCGAGCCACCACGCCCAGGCGCTCAGCGCGAGCAGCGCCGGGCGCAGCTCCTCGGGGCACTCGGAGACCGCGAGGAGGAGCCGGCGCTTGACCAGCGCAAGCCGCTCGAACTGCGTGAAGCCGGGGCTGGCGCTCTCGAGAATGCGCCGGATGGACCAGCCGTCCCGCGCCCGGGTGCCGGGCTGCCGCTGACCGCCGCCCTCGCCGGCCTGCGGGCCGTCGCGTGCGGGATCGCGGTCGATCTCCTCGGCGGGGCCGGGCTCGGCGTCGAGGTCGAGCGGGACTCGGGCGAAGCGGGCCGCACCGATCTCGCGCGCGAGTTCGATCGGGAACTCGGGCCGCGTGAGCACCGCGAGCGCGAGCAGCAGCCAGCGCTCTGGCTGCTGCGCCGACCGGATGAGCCGGGCGGTCGCCTCCGCGCTCAGGGGCCGCTCCGGGTCGCGGAGCTCGCGGGCCACTTCGGCCGTCTCGCTCACCCAGGCCGGTGACGCCCCCGAGGGGCGGGGGAGCGGCTTCACCGTGGCGAGGGCCCGCGCCACCGCGGTTCGCCGAGCCGGGTCCGCCACGGGCAGTGCGCCGAGTTCCGCGAGCGGCGGAGGGGCGTCGCCGAACGCCCGGATCTCTGCGGCGACCGGGCTCTGCTCGATCTCGGAGAGCGGGCGCCCGCCGGCGGGCGCGTGCGGGTCGAGGAAGCTGATCCAGCCGTCGGCCGCGACGCAGCACAGCTCGCGTGGCGAGAAGCCCTCGCGGCGCAGGCAGCGCAGGAGGCGGCCGGCGAAACGACGCCACGGCGCACCGTCGTGGTCGGCGAAGCGGAGGCTGCTCGTGATCACGACGGCGGGAGCGGAGTCCGCGCCCCAGCGCGGGCCGAGGTCATGCAGGGCGTCGCAGATGAAGTCGAGCAGCTCGGCCGAGTCGCGGGGATCCTCGGTGGCGGGCAGGTCGAGGCGCATGGCGTGCTCGGCCCGCCGGCCCGAGAAGAACACCACGAAGATGCTGTCGGGCGAGGTGAAGCCGACGAGCCGGGGAAGGGCGGCGAGGAAGTCGGCGCTGCTCTCGCAGCGAATGGTCGGCGGAGGCTCCGTGCGCCGCCCGCTGCCGGCCTCCGTGCCCGGCTCCGTGCGCCGCACGGCGGGGAGCCGGGCCGCGGGGTGCGGTGCGGGGGTGACGGAGGGTCGGCTGCGGTGCCGGAGTTCGGGAGGATGCGCGTTGCTCATGCCTCGATCATGCGGGTCCGCAGCGGTCGACGGCGGGCTATCCACAGGCCGAGGGCGATCTGAGCGCGGCGCGCCAGAATCGGCGAGGTGTGTGCGAAGGAGTGCTCGCGGGGCGTTGCCCGCGCGCGGGCTCACTCCACGAGTGTGCCCGCGACCGAGACGTCGATCGGATCCTCGGCGAGCGCGCGGAACGACTCCGGTGCTGCCGGCGCGGGCTCGAAGGAGACGCCCCCGCTCGGGGTCCAGACGAAGCTGCCGCGCAGCCGCTCGTCCTGTTCCGGATAGTCGGAGCGGTTGTGGCAGCCACGGGTCTCCCGGCGCTCGAGCGCGCACTCGAGCGTGGCGCGGGCGGCCAGCAGGGAGGCGGAGAGGTCGAAGGCGTGGGCGAGGTCGTCGAATCCCGCGATGTCCGGGTGGACGCCCAGATGCCCGGCCCGCTCCTCGATCGCCTCCAGGCCGGCGAGGCCGGCACACAGACCGTCCTCGCTGCGCACGACCCCCGCGTGCGCGGTCATCAGGTCCCGCAGTTCCCGCTGCAGCAGGCGCGGGGTCTCGCTGCCGCCTCCGCTGAGGAGATCCCGCATCTCCCAGCGCGCCTCGGCCACCGCCTCGGGGGCGCGCCTCACCGCGGTGAGCCCGGACACGTAGTCGGCCGCATCGCCGCCGGCGATCCGCCCGTACACCAGCAGCTCGATGAGCGAGTTGCCGCCCAGGCGATTCGCGCCGTGCAGCCCGCTCGAAGCCTCGCCGATGGCGTAGAGCCCATCGACACCGGTGCCGTGCCGTTCGGCGTCGACCCAGACGCCGCCCATCGAGTAGTGCGCCGTCGGCGCGATCTCGATGGGCTGCTCGGTGATGTCGAGCATCTGCAGATCGATGAGCGTGCGGTACACGCGCGGCAGCTTCTCGAAGATCACCTCGCGGGGCAGATGCGAGACGTCGAGGTACACGCCGCCGTTCGTGGTGCCGCGCCCCTCGACGATCTCGGTGTAGCCGGCGAGGGCGACCCGGTCGCGCGTGGAGAGCTCCATGCGCTCGGGATCGTACTTCGCCATGTAGCGCTCGCCGAGCGCGTTGCGGAGGATCCCTCCCTCGCCGCGCGCGGCCTCGGAGACGAGGGTGCCCGCGGCGTCGGCGGGTTCGAGGATGCCGGAGGGGTGGAACTGGACGAGCTCGGCGTCGCGGATCCGGGCCCCCGCGAGGGCGGCGAGCCGGAAGGCGTCACCGGTGTTCTCGTCTCGGCGGGAGGAGGTGTTGCGCCAGATCCGGGTGTGGCCTCCTGCGGCGAGGATCACGGCGTCGGCGTGGATGAGCACCGGTGTGCCGTCGACGACGTCGAAGCCGTAGGCGCCGAAGACGCGGCCGTCGCTCGCGAGCAGCCGCGTGATGTAGACGGTGTCGACGACGGGGACGTCGAGTTCGCGGGCGCGTCGCAGCAGGGTGCGCTGGATCTCCAGTCCCGTGTAGTCGCCGGCGTAGCAGGTGCGGCGGTACCGGTGCGCGCCGAAGAAGCGCTGGCTGATCCTGCCGTCCGTCTCCCGGGCGAAGGGCATGCCCCAGCGCTCGAGCTCCGCGATACCGCGCGCGGCGTTCCGGGCGACGACCTCCACGATGGCCGGATCGGCGAGGAAGTAGGACTCGCGCAGGGTGTCCGCTGCGTGCTGCTGCCAGCTGTCCTCGGGGTCCATGGTGCCGAGCGCGGCGTTGATCCCGCCCGCTGCGAGCGTCGTGTGCGCGTCGTGCTGACGGCGCTTGCCGACGGCGAGCACCGGGACGCCGCGCTCGGCGAGTTCGATGGCGGCCCGCAGTCCCGCTCCGCCGGTGCCGATGACGAGCACGGAGGTGGCGAGCCGGCGCTCCTGGGGCAGTGTGTCAGTGGTCGATGCGAGGGTGTGCATGCGGACCACGCTAGGGTCCCGCGGACGATTACTCCAATGAATAGATCGGATCGCGACGATGCGTTTAGGCTATGAACATGAACCTCGAACAGCTCCGTGGCTTCGCCGAGGTGGCGCAGAGCGGGCACTTCACGCGTGCGGCCGAGCGCCTCCACCTGGCCCAGCCCTCGCTCAGCAGGCAGATCGCAGGCCTGGAGCGCGAACTGGGGGTCGAACTGTTCCATCGCCTGCGCGGCAACGTCACCCTGACCCGGGCCGGCGAGCGGCTGCTGCCCATCGCGCGGCGCATGCTCGCCGACGCCGAGGCCGCACGGGAGGAGATGGCCGAGCTCGCCGGCCTGCGGCGCGGCCGGGTGCGGCTGGGGGCGACGCCCACCCTGTGTACCAGCCTGGTCTCCGAGGTGCTCGCGGAGTACCGTGCGCGCCACCCGGGCATCGAGATCGAGATCCTGGAGCGGGGATCGCGCAGCCTCATCTCGGCGCTGACGGAGGGCGCGCTCGACCTCGCGCTCATCGTGACCAGCGTGTCCTCCGGTGCCGCGCGGGCGGCGCTCGAGAGCGAGGCGATCCTCGGGGAGCGGCTCGTCGTGGTGTCGTCGGTCGCGGCCCCGGACCCCTTCGGGAGCGGTGGGGACGGCGAGGTGCCGCCTGGAGCGCCCGAAGCGCCAGCGCCAGCCCTGGGCGGGCCGCGAGCGGGAGCCGTCGTGCGGGCTGAGGTCGGGGCGCGGGCGCTTCCCGGGGCGGTCGGCCTGCGCGAGCTCGCCGGGGTGCCGCAGGTGCGGTTCCCCGAGAACTACGATCTGCGCGTCGCGGTCGACGCGGCCTTCGCGGCCGCCGGCCTCACGCCCAGCGTCGCGGTCGAGGGCGCCGAGATGGATGCCGCCCTGAGCTTCGCGGAGCGCGGCATCGGCGTGGCCGTCGTGCCGGCGATGGTCGCCGCGGAGCGGCCGCTGCTGCGCGCGAGGCCGATCGCCGACGGGCTGCGCCGCACGATCAGCCTGGCCCGCCGCGCCGATATGAGCCCCACGCACGCGAGCGCCGCCTTACAGGCGCTCATCCGCGAGACCGCCGACCGCCTCGCCGCATCCGGAAGCCCGGTCGCGCACCTCGTCGAGCGCGCGTGACGAGGCCCGCCCGGTCGTACGCGGAAGATGCGCACGGCCGGGCGGGCCTCGGTGGCGGCCGGCGTCGCCGGCGGCTCGAACGGTTCTACTTGATGTAGCCGTTCGGGTTCAGCACGTACTTGCGCGCCGCGCCGCCGTCGAACTCGGCGTAGCCGCGCGGGGCGTCCTCGAGCGAGATCGGCGTCGCGTTGACGGCCTTCGCGATCTGGACCTTGTCGTGCAGGATCGCCTGCATGAGCTGCCGGTTGTACTTCATCACGGGGCACTGGCCAGTGGTGAAGGACAGGGACTTCGCCCAGCCGAGTCCCAGGCGCAGCGAGAGCGAGCCGTGCTGGGCGGCCTCGTCGACGCCGCCGGGATCGCCGGTCACGTAGAGGCCGGGGATGCCGAGCGCGCCGCCGGCCGCGGTGAGGTCCATCAGCGAGTTCAGCACGGTCGCCGGCGCCTCGTGCGCGGCGTCGGCGCCGTGCCCGCGGGCCTCGAAGCCCACCGCGTCGACGCCGGCGTCGACCTCGGGCACGCCGAGGATCTGCTCGATCTGATCGCGCGGATCGCCCTTCGAGACGTCGACCGTCTCACAGCCGATCGAGCGGGCCTGCGCCAGCCGGTCCTCGTTGAGGTCGCCGACGATCACGGCGGCCGCGCCGAGCAGCTGCGCGCCGACGGCGGCCGCGATGCCCACCGGGCCGGCCCCGGCGATGTACACGGTCGAGCCGGGCCCGACGCCCGCCGTGACCGCGCCGTGGAAGCCGGTCGGGAAGATGTCCGAGAGCATCGTCAGATCGAGGATCTTCTCGATGGCCTGATCGCGGTCCGGGAACTTCAGCAGATTCCAGTCGGCGTAGGGCACGAGCACGTACTCGGCCTGGCCGCCGACCCAGCCGCCCATGTCGACGTAGCCGTACGCCGAGCCCGGGCGGTCCGGGTTGACGTTGAGGCAGATCCCCGTCTTCCCTTCCTTGCAGTTGCGGCAGCGGCCGCAGGCGATGTTGAACGGCACCGAGACGATGTCACCCACCTTGATGAACTCGACATCGGGGCCGACCTCGATCACCTCGCCGGTGATCTCGTGGCCGAGCACCAGGCCGGCGGGAGCGGTGGTGCGCCCGCGCACCATGTGCTGGTCAGAGCCGCAGATGTTGGTGCTGACCGTGCGCAGGATCGCTCCGTGCGGCACCTTGCGGCCCACGTTCGCGGGATTGACCCCCGGGCCGTCCTTCAGCTCGAACTCGGGATAGGGGGTGTCGACGACCTCGACCTCGCCCGGACCCTTGTAGACAACAGCTCTGTTCGTAGGCATCTTCGCCGTCCCTCCCTGTGCGCGCGCCCGATTCGGGCGCATCGACGTCTCCGCTGAGTATGCCACGGGTATATCAGTTGCACAACAGTCACGGGATCGCCGGAGGTCTCATTCTGAGACTGAGAGCCCAGTTCCGGGAGCAGCGGAGTTCGGCCTGCGGAACCGGTGAACCGAGGGATCCCGGGCACCCCTCTCCGGCGCCGCCGATGCGGTTCGCCGGTGCGGCGCAGCCCTGCCCGCCGGCTCAGCCGCGCTGAGCCTCCACCTGCGCGAGATCCGCCTCGAGCGCCACCCAGCCCAGCATGGCGCACTTCACGCGCATCACGAACTTCGAGACGCCCTGGAGGGCGACCGCGTCGCCCAGCAGCTCCTCGTCCGGCTCGCCTTCGCCGCGCGCCTGGATCATCTCGCGGAACGCATCGATACGGCTGCGTGCCTCGTCCACGGTCAGCCGATCGTCCCGCACGAGCTGAGACAGGATCGACGCCGAAGCCATCGAGATGGAGCAGCCCTGTCCCTCCCAGGCGAGCCGCTCGATGCGGCCCGAGACGGGGTCGACCGAGATCGACAGGTCGATCTCGTCGCCGCAGCTCGGATTGAACTCGTGATGGGAGGCCGTGAGCGCGTCCGGGGGCGCTTCGAGCGGCCCCTTACCCACGGGACGCTTCGAATGATCGAGGATCAGCTCCTGATAGAGCCCGTCAAGAGCGCTCACGCGGCCGCCTCCACTCCGAAATAGCGCAGCGCACCGCGCAGCGCGTCGATGAACCGGTCCACCTCGTCCTCCGTGGTCGTCACGTGCACGCTCGCCCGGGTACTCGAGGCGATGCCGAGCGCGCGATGCAGCGGCTGCGCGCAGTGGTGACCCACGCGCACGAGCACCCCCTGCTCGTCGAGGAACTGGCCCACGTCATGAGCGTGCAGGCCCTCGACCGAGACCGCCGCGAGCGCGACCCGCTTGGCCGGATCCGCCGGCCCGAGCAAGCGCACCCCTGGCGTCGCCGCAATGCCCGCCACCAGCCGCTCCACGAGCTCGTGCTCGCGCGCTGCGGCACGCGCCATGCCGAATTCCTCGAGAAACCCGACCGCGGCACCCAGGCCCACGGCCTGGGACACCGGCTGCGTGCCGGCCTCGAAGCGCATCGGCGGCGGCATGAACTCGGCGCCCTCCATGGTGACCCTCGTAATCGCCGAGCCGCCCGTACGCGCGGGCGGCAGCGCCGCGAGCAGCTCCGGTCGGCCGTAGAGCACGCCGATGCCGTTGGGCCCGAGCATCTTGTGGCCCGAGAACGCCGCGAAGTCCACCCCCAGCGCCGCGAAGTCGACCGGCACGTGCGGCACGGACTGGCAGGCGTCGAGCACGGTGACTGCCCCGGCCGCGCGCGCCAGCTCCGCCAGCTCGGCGACGGGCGCGACGAGGCCGGTCACGTTCGAGATGTGCGCGAAGGCGAAGATGCGGGTGCGCTCGTTCAGCGCGGCGCGCGCGTCGTCAAGGGTCCAGGTGCCGTCCTCCCGCACCGGGACGAAGCGCAGCTTCGCGCCAGTCTTCGCGGCGAGCCGCTGCCACGGGATCAGATTCGCGTGGTGCTCCGCCTCCGTGACGAGGATCTCGTCGCCCGAGCCGAGCGCGAAGCGCTCGCTGCCCGCGACCCCCAGTCCCGCGTTCGCCTCGCCGATTCCGAGCGCGACGATGTTCAACGCGTCGGTGGCGTTCTCGGCCCACACGATCTGCTCGGGAGCCGCGGCACCCACGAAGCGGGCCACCGCGGCGCGCGCCCCCTCGAAGGCCTCGGTGGCGGCGCCTACGGCACCGCTCGTGCCGCGGTGCACCGCGGCGTTCGCGGTCTCGAGGAAGCGCCGCTCGGCGTCGAGGACGACGGCCGGGCGCTGCGAGGTGGCTGCCGAGTCGAGGTACGCCGGCGCGGCTGCGCGGTCGGCGAGGCCGTCGGCCGCGGCGAAGTAGGGGAAGGCCGCGCGCAGCTGCGCGAGCTCTGCGGGGGCGAGTGCGGGAGCGGGCATGGTCTCCATTCTTCCACCGACTGCCGACACGGCGCGGCGGAGCCGGTATTTCCCGAGTACCGGGAACAACGCCGCCGGACGGCCCGGTATTCCGGCCCCGGCGCTCAGCGAGCAGGCCCCGGCGCTCAGCGAGCAGGCCCCGGCGCTCAGCGAGCCGTCCGCGGCGTCAAGAGCCAGTTGGCGGCACCGGTGAGCACCGTCGCCGCCCCGGCGCACAGCGGCAGCAGCAGGGCCGCCGCCAGGCCCTGCGACTCGGCGACGATTCCGGTCGCCGCCGCAGACAGCGACTGGCCGAGCATGATCCCTGATCCGAGCATCGTCATCACCGTGGCCGAGCGTCCCTCGGGGCTGCGCCCTGCGCCGAAGCCGTAGAGGGTGACCAGCAGCGGGCCGATGCCGATCCCGGTGATCGCGAGGCCCAGCGCGACCGTGCCCACACCGCGGCCGGGAGCCGAGGCCGAGGCGAGGATCGCCTCCCCGATGACGATGCAGCTGGCGAAGACGAGCCAGCGCATACGCAGCGTGAAGCGCGGCGAGAAGAGCGCGGCGCAGATCGCGAGGATCGCCGATCCCACGCCCATCACCCCGTAGAAGAGGCCCGCCGACTCCGCGGAGCCCCGCGCCTGCATGAACGCCGTCAGCGAGGTGAGGGTCGAGCCGAACACCGTGCCGACCGCGAAGATGCCGAGCACCACGACCAGCAGCGCGGGGCGCAGCAGCTCGGCGGCGGGGGCCAGCGTCGCGGCGCGCTCCGCAGGCGAGGTGGCGGAGACGCTCGTGCGATGCAGGGCGAAGGCGGTGACGAAGAGCAGCGTGAGCGCCGCGGCCCCCGCGATCGGGGCCCAGGCTCCGAGCGTCGTGGCCAGCAGGCCCACGATCACGGGGCCGAAGACGAACACCAGCTCGTCCGCCGCGGACTCGTAGGCCAGCACGGTGGAGATGGTGCGGGGCCGGCGCTCCGCGGGCAGCTCCGTCCGGATGATCGTGACGAGGCGGGACCGGGACATGGGCGAGGTCTGCGGCACCGAGGCGCCCACGAGGAACGCCGCCGCGAATACCGCGAGCGGGGGGAGCGGGCTCATCGCCGTCCAGGCGAGCAGGCCGAGCGCCACGCTGTTCACCCCGGCCGTGGCCAGCAGCGTCGGCCGCTGTCCGAAGCGGTCCGCGGCGGCGCCGATCAACGGGCCGAAGACCGCCGAGGCGATCCCCACCACCGCGGAGCCGAGGCCGGCGAGTTCCACCGAGCCGCGCACCGACACGAGCAGGGTGAGCACCCCCACCACCGACATCGCGAACGGCAGTCGCGCGACGAGCGCAAGAGGGAAGTAAGCGATTCCGGTGCGCGCGATCAGCGTGTCTCGGCGGTCCGGTTCCGGGTGCGGTGAGTGCATAGCCGACCTACTCTAGCGCCCGCGACCGCGTTCGCCTGTTCAGCGGTGCGCCGGCGCTCCGTTCAGGAGCCCGCCGGGAGCTGCACGCCCTGCGCGTCGAGGAACGCGCGGAACGCCGCGCCGTCGCCGGGCGCGCCCGTGTACGGTACGCCGTCCACGAGGACGAGCGGCGTCCCCGTCACCGTGAGCGAGGGATCGGCGGCGTGGGGAACGGGATTCGCGAACACCCAGTCGTTCAGCGCGGTCGCGAAGCCGGTGAAGCGGCGCTCCTCCACGCAGCTCCGGACCCCCTCGCCGAGGCCGCCCGTCGCGCGGTCCAGCTCCGCGAGCAGGGCGTCGTCGTCGTGCCCCGCCTGGCTCTCCGCGGGCTGGAACGCCGGATCGAGCAGCGCGGCGTGCGCGTCCCAGGCGGCGTCCGGCTGCTGATCCGCCACGCAGGCCATTGCGCCGGCCGCCCGCGAGGAGTACGCATCGGGCGACACCCGGTCGAGGAAGGTGAGCGGCGTCAGCTCCACCGCAGCGGCACCCGAGGCGACCGCGTCGGCGAGCGTCTGCGCATTCTCCCGCTCGAACTCCCCGCAGAAGGGGCAGCGGTAGTCGAGGTAGACGCGCACCAGCGCGCCCTGCCCGAGCTCGGACGCCTCGCGCGGTTCGGGCAGGGCGTTGTCGTGCGGGGCGTCCGAGCGCAGGAGCTCGATCCCGCCGTCGCCGTCGCCGGTGAACACGAGCCCGCCGGTGGACATGTTCGCGGGCCACGCGACGGCAGGGGCGCCCTCGCCCCCAGAGCCGCCGTCCTCGGCGTCCTGGCCCGGGGGCGCCGCCGTCGGCGCGAGCTCCGAGAACGGCGTCGCGAGCGAGGCGAAGGCCATCGCACCGGCAACGGCGGCCACGAGCATCGCCGCGCCGCCGCCCGCGAGACCCGTGACGCTCGGGGCGCGCCGCTGCCGCAGCACGAGCGCCACGATCCCGAGCACGACCGCCACGAGGCCCAGGGCTGCGCCGACGGCGGTGACGGGCGGCGCGTAGAACACGCCGACCAGCGCCGTCAGCAGTGCGAGGAGGCCGAGCGCCATCGCGGTGATCGCGAGGCCCCGGCCGGGGCGCGCCGAACCGTTCGCGTAGGGGTGGGGTGGCGGCGAGAACGGGTGCTGCGGAGCGCTCATGGGGTCCATCCTCTCAGACACCCGCCCCGCCCGAATCGGGGAGATGTGTAAAAGAGACACCCCCCTTGCTACCCCCGCGCCTCCGCCGCGCGGGCATAGCATGGAGGCATGCTCCTGCTCGCCGCCACCCCGATCGGCAACCTCGGGGACGCCTCGCTCAGGCTGCGCGAGACCTTCGAGACGGCCACCGTGATCGCCGCTGAGGACACCCGCCACACGGCGCAGCTGCTCCGGCTGCTCGGCATCGAGAACCGGCCCGAGCTGCTCGCCCTGCACGAGCACAACGAGCACGACCGCGCGGCCGCGCTCGTGGAGCGCGCCGCGGGCGAGGACGTGGTGCTGGTGAGCGACGCCGGCATGCCGACGGTCTCGGATCCGGGCTTCCGGGTGGTGCAGCTCGCCGCCGCGCAGGGCGTCGAGGTGAGCGCGATCCCGGGGCCGAGCGCGGTGATCACGGCGCTCGCCGTCTCCGGCCTGCCGACGGACCGCTTCGCATTCGAGGGCTTCCTGCCGCGAAAGGCGGGGGAGCGGTCCCGGGCTCTCGAACACCTCGCCGCCGAGCGCCGCACGCTCGTCTTCTTCGAGGCTCCGTCCCGGCTCGCCTCCGCGCTCGCCGAGCTCGCACGCGTCTTCGGGGAGGGGCGTCCCGCCGCCGTCTGCCGTGAGCTCACCAAGCTGCACGAGGAGGTGCGCCGCGGCACCCTCGGCGAGCTCGCGGCCTGGGCGGCGGAGGGCGTGCGCGGCGAGATCGTGATCGTCGTCGGCGGTGCGCCGCAGGCCGAGACCTCGCCCGAGACGGCACTCGCGGAGGTCCAGCAGCGCGTTGCGGAGGGCGAACGTCTGAAAGACGCTGCGCGGTCGGTCGCCGAGGCGACGGGGATCCCCTCGCGGGAGCTGTATGCGGCGGCGCTCGCCGCGCGAGCCTGAGCGGGCGGAGCCTCCCAGGAGAACATGAGACGACTGGGGGATACTCGGGGAAGGCTATTCGCTCTCCGTGTCTCCCCCCAAGCGAAGGATCCAGATCACCGTGAACCTCACCCGTGCCCTTTTGCCCGCCGCGCTCGCGGGCGCCCTGCTGATGTCCGCGTGCAGCGCGGGCGGTTCGCCGTCGAAGGACGCTTCCGGGGCCGACTGCGTGCCGGCGGGCTCCGCCAGCGACTCCATCGAGGTGAAGGGCGACGTCGGCTCGGGCCTCGAGCTCACCTCGAAGACCCCCGTCGAGGCCGACACGCTGCAGCGCACGGTCCTCAAGGACGGCGAGGGCGACGCGCCGAAGGACGGTCAGCAGGTCGAGGTCGCCATGACCATGTTCAACGGCAAGGACGGCAGCGTGCTGCAGGAGGCGCCCGCGGCGCCGACGCCCTTCGCGAAGGGCACGCTCTTCGACTGGGCCTACGACGGGCTGCGCTGCGGGGTGCCCGGCCAGGAGGTCGCGCTCGCAATGCCGTTCACCGAGGCATACCCCGATCTGGAACCCGAGCAGGTCGGCCTCTCGGGTGTGGCGAAGGACGACACGGTCGTGGTGGTCATGTCGATCGGCAAGGTCTCCGACGCGGCCGACGACGCAGGCGCCAGCGGCGAGCCGGGCACCCTCGGCGAGGACGAGCTGCTGAAGAAGGCCGAAGGCAAGGCCGTGCCGGCGCCCGAGGGCTTCCCGACCGTGAAGCTCGCCGACGACGGCTCGCCCACGATCACCATGCCCAAGGGCGTGGAGCCGCCGAGCAAGCTGGAGGTCGCGACCCTCATCGAGGGCGACGGCGAGACCGTCGAACCGGGGGATCGCGTCTACGTCAACTACCGCGGCGTGATCTGGCGCACGGGCGAGGAGTTCGACTCGAGCTGGAGCCGGGGCGAGCCCGCCAACTTCGTCACGACCCAGGTGATCGGCGGCTTCCAGAAGGCGCTCGAGGGGCAGAAGGTCGGCTCCCAGGTGATCGCGGTCGTTCCCGCCGAGGACGGGGGCTACGGCGGCGCCCAGCTCGAGCAGATGGGGCACCAGGCCGACGACGTGATGGTGTTCGTGCTCGACATCCTCGGAACGGTGCACGCCGACTCCGGGAAGTAGCAGCGGCGCCGATCCGGCCGGCCCGCGGCCCGGATCCGCTGATGGCCCCGTCGCTCCCCGGAGCGGCGGGGCTGCGCCGTTCCGGGCGGTGCTGCGCCGTTCCGGGCGGTGAGCCGCCAGAATGGTGTGCATGAAGCGCGTCGTCATCCTCGGATCCACCGGCTCGATCGGCGAGCAGGCGCTCGACGTCGTCCGCAAGAACCCCTCGAAGTTCCAGATCGTCGGCCTCGTGGCCGGATCGAACGGCGAACGGGTGCGGTCGCAGGCCGAGGAGTTCAGCGTCGAGCACACGGCGCTCGGGATCGACGAGGCGGTGAAGCTGATCCGTGAGGTGCCCGCCGACGTGGTGCTCAACGGCATCACCGGCTCGGTCGGCCTCGCGCCGACGATCGCGGCGCTCGAAGCGGGCCGCACGCTCGCGCTCGCCAACAAGGAGTCGCTGATCGTCGGCGGCGACCTCGTCACGGGGCTGGCGGGGCCCGATCAGATCGTCCCGGTCGACTCCGAGCACTCCGCGATCGCGCAGGCGCTGCGGGCGGGGCGCGCCGACGAGGTGCGGCGCCTGGTGCTCACGGCCTCGGGAGGCCCCTTCCGCGGGCGCAGCCGCGCCTCGCTGCGCGATGTGACCCCCGCCGAAGCGCTGGCCCATCCGACCTGGAACATGGGCCGCATGGTCACCACGAACTCCGCAACGCTGATGAACAAGGGCCTCGAAGTGATCGAGGCGCACCTGCTCTTCGGCGTCTCCTACAGCGACATCGACGTCGTGGTGCATCCGCAGTCGATCGTGCACTCGATGGTCGAGTTCATCGACGGCTCCACGATCCTGCAGGCCTCCCCGCCGGACATGCGGCTGCCGATCGCGCTCGGACTGAGCTGGCCGAACCGGCTCGCGCACGTCGGTGAGCCGCTCGACTGGGGCGCGGCCGGCACGTGGGACTTCGAGCCGCTCGACGAGACCGCGTTCCCGGCCGTGGCGCTCGCGAAGGAGGTGGGGCGGGCGCGGCGCAGCTATCCCGCGGTCTTCAATGCGGCGAACGAGGAGGCGGTGCACGCCTTCCACGACGGGCGCATCGGCTTCCTCGACATCGTCGAGCTGGTGCGCGAGGTGCTCGAGGCGCACTCGGCGCCCGAGACGCTGACCCTGGAGGGCCTGGCCGAGGCCGAGCGCTGGGCGCGCGAGCGGGCCCAGCGGCTCATCGCGGCGCGCTGAGCCGGCAGCGGTACGGATCGCGGTCTGGGATCGCGCTCGGGATCGCCGCTCCGGACGGCCCCGAGCTGCGGATCGCGGCGCGTTCGGGTGCGCGGCTCCGGGGCGCCCCTCCCCGAAACTCCACAGCGCCGGGGTCTAGCCTGATGCCGTGACTGAAGTGCTGCTCTACGTGCTGGGGATCCTGATCGTCCTCGCGGGTCTCGCGCTGTCCATCGCCCTGCACGAGATCGGCCACCTGGTGCCGGCGAAGCTCTTTGGCGTGAAGGTGACGCAGTACATGATCGGCTTCGGCCGCACGCTGTGGTCGCGGAAGAAGGGCGAGACCGAGTACGGCGTCAAGCTGCTTCCCTTCGGCGGCTACGTGGCGAT
Source organism: Leucobacter massiliensis (assembly GCF_002982315.1). Lineage (GTDB taxonomy): Bacteria > Actinomycetota > Actinomycetes > Actinomycetales > Microbacteriaceae > Leucobacter > Leucobacter massiliensis. Next base: position 209,898 of record NZ_MWZD01000022.1, read on the forward strand.
GATCGGCATGTACCCGCCGAAGAAGCCCGGGGAGGCACCGCGCGCGTCGACCACCGGCTTTCTCAACTCGGTCGTGGAGGAGAGCGCCGGCTCGGTGAGGGCCGGAGCCGCCGGGAGCCGGCAGGAGCGCGAGGCGGGATCGGCGGCGGACGCCCTCGCCGAGCTCGAACGCATCGGCGACCCGCCCGCCGCGGTGGCCGAGGAGGAGAGCCGCCGCGGCCTCGCCGGCCTGGCCGACGAGGCGCGACTCGCGAGCGCGGAGACCATCGCCGAGGGCGAGGACCACCGCACCTTCTACCGCCTGCCGATGTGGAAGAAGATCGTCATCATGCTCGGCGGCCCCGTCATGAACCTGGTGCTGGCGTTCGTCTTCTTCGCGATCTTCCTCGTCGGCTTCGGACTCCCGCAGAACAGCACGACGCTCGGCAGCGTCAACGAGTGCCTGCTGCCGGCGTCCAGCAGCGCGAGTTCCTGCTCGGCCTCGGATCCCGCCGCGCCCGCCGCAGCCGCGGGGCTGCGACCCGGCGACCGGATCGTGTCGGTCGATGGCATCAAGATCGAGAGCTGGGAGCAGTTCCGCGAGATCGTGGGCGACTCGGCCGGTGTGAGCCTCGAGCTCGGGATCGAGCGCGACGGGACGGCGCAGTCGCTGCGGCTCACTCCCGTCGCGAACGAGCGCGCGGTCGTGAACCCGGACGGCACGGCCGCGACCGACGCCGAGGGCAGGCCGCGCACCGAGACCGTCGGCATGATCGGCGCCTCGCCGGCGCAGGAGACGGCGCCAAGGCCCCTCACCGAGGTGCCGGCCTTCGTCGGCGAGAACATCGAGCGGGTCGCCGGCGTGATCGTCAGGCTGCCCGAGCGCATGGTCGACGTGTGGAACGCGGCCTTCGGCAGCGAGGCCCGCGACCCGGATGGCCCGATGAGCGTCGTGGGCGTCGGCCGCCTCGCCGGGGAGGTCGCGAGCCTCGATGCCCCGGTCGCCGCTCGTGCCCAGGTGATGGTCGGCCTGCTCGGCTCGCTGAACGTGGCGCTGTTCGTGTTCAACCTCGTCCCGCTCATGCCGCTGGACGGCGGGCACGTGGCCGGCGCGCTCTACGAGGGGGCGAAACGCGGGATCGCACGCCTGCGGCGCAAGCCGGATCCCGGGCCGATCGACACCGCGCGAATGGTGCCCGTCACCTTCGCGGTCGTGGTGATCCTGGGCGGCATGAGCGTGCTGCTCATGTATGCCGACATCGTGAAGCCGGTGCAGTTCTTCGGCTGACGGCCGCCGCCGGGCGGTATGCGGCGAGCCGGTGTGTACCTTTCTCGCGGGCGTGTACCTCGATGGCGGTGATCAAGGTGTACGCCGGCGAGAAAGGTACACACCCAGGAGGCGGGGTCCGGGCGCGGGTAGACTCGGGGCGTGCCAGCAGTCAATCTCGGAATGCCCGCTGTTCCCCAGGTGCTCGCCCCGCGGCGCAAGAGCCGCGAGATCGCCGTCGGCTCCGTGCGGGTCGGGGGCGACGCGCCCGTCTCGGTGCAGTCGATGACGACGACCCCGACCACCGACATCAACGCGACGCTGCAGCAGATCGCCGAGCTGACGGCGGCGGGATGCGACATCGTGCGCGTCGCCTGCCCCTCCCGGGACGATGCCGAGGCGCTGCCGATCATCGCGAAGAAGAGCCAGATCCCGGTGATCGCCGATATCCACTTCCAGCCGAACTACGTCTTCGCGGCGATCGATGCCGGCTGCGCCGCGGTGCGCGTCAACCCCGGCAACATCCGGAAGTTCGACGATCAGGTGGGCGAGATCGCCCGGCGCGCGAAGGCGGCCGGCGTGTCCCTGCGCATCGGGGTGAACGCGGGATCGCTCGACCCGCGGCTGCTGCAGAAGTACGGCAAGGCGACGCCGGAGGCGCTCGTGGAGAGCGCCGTGTGGGAGGCCTCGCTGTTCGAGGAGCACGACTTCCACGACTTCAAGATCTCGGTGAAGCACAACGACCCCGTCGTGATGGTGCAGGCGTACCGGCTGCTCGCCGAGCGCGGCGACTGGCCGCTGCACCTCGGCGTCACGGAGGCGGGACCCGCCTTCCAGGGCACCATCAAGAGCGCGACGGCGTTCGGGATCCTGCTGTCCGAGGGCATCGGCGACACGATCCGCGTCTCGCTCTCCGCGCCCCCGGTCGAGGAGGTGAAGGTCGGCCTGCAGATCCTGCAGTCGCTGAACCTGCGGGAGCGCAAGCTGGAGATCGTGTCGTGCCCCTCGTGCGGCCGGGCGCAGGTGGACGTCTACACGCTCGCCGACCAGGTGACCGCGGGGCTCGAGGGCATGAGCGTGCCGCTGCGGGTCGCCGTGATGGGCTGCGTGGTGAACGGGCCGGGTGAGGCGCGCGAGGCGGACCTGGGCGTCGCGAGCGGCAACGGCAAGGGGCAGATCTTCGTGAAGGGGGAGGTCATCAAGACCGTGCCCGAGAGCGAGATCGTGGCGACGCTGATCGCCGAGGCCAACCGGATCGCCGCCGAGATGCCCGCCTCCGAGGGCACCGGGACGCCGCAGGTCGTGACCGCGTAGCGGTGCGGACGGCGCACGGGGAATGCGGGGAGACATGACGGGGGGACTCCGGGACGCGGCGCTCGACGAGGCGATCTCCTCGCTCGTCGCCGAAGCCGGCATCACCGCGCAGCGAGGCCTGATCAGGCGGATCATCGCGAGCGGCATCGGCCTGGGCCAGGACGGCGCGAGCCGGCTCAATCTGAAGATCACGGCGGCCGCGGTGGAGGAGATGCGTGCCGCGTTCCGGCTCTTCGCCCCCTACTCGGGTATCCCCAAGGCGACGATCTTCGGATCGGCGCGCACCGAGGTGGGGGACCCGCTGTGGCACGCGGCCGAGGCCGCGGCCCGCGGGCTGGCCGAGCGGGGGTGGACGGTCGTGACGGGCGCCGGACCCGGCATCATGGAGGCCGCGGCGACGGGCGCGGGGCGCGAGCGCTCGCTGGGCGTGTCGATCCGGCTGCCCTTCGAAGAGCGCCCCAACGCCATCGTGGAAGACGACGATCGGCGCGTCGCCATGAAGTACTTCTTCACCCGCAAGCTGATGCTGGTGAAGGAGTCGAGCGGCTTCATCTGCCTGCCGGGCGGATTCGGCACCATGGACGAGACCTTCGAGCTGCTCACCCTGCAGCAGACCGGCAAGATGGAGCCGGTGCCCATCGTGCTGCTGGACCGGCCAGGCGGCAGCTACTGGAGCGGCTTCGCGCGCTTCGTCACGGAGGAGCTGGCGGGATCCGGGTTGATCGCCGTCGACGATCTCGACCGCGTGCTCGTCACCGACTCGGCGGAGGCCGCCGTCGCGGAGGTCACCGGCTTCTGGCGCAACTACGACTCGCTGCGCTGGTTCGACGAGGAGCTCGTGCTGCGTTTGCGCGCGGCGCCCACCGAGGCGGAGCTGGCGGAGCTGAACGAGCGCTTCTCGGGCATGTGCCTGCGCGGCAGGATCGAGCGCGCCGAGCCGCGCCCCGCTGAGCTCGCCGAGCGCGACCGCCCCGAGCTGCCCCGGCTCGCGCTGATCCCGCGTCAGCGCGCCATCGGCGAGCTCCACCGCCTCATCCGCGCCCTCGCCCTCCTGCCGAGCGCCCCGTAGCGGTCAGGGCGCAGGGGCCGGGTGCACCCGCGGCTGTGCGCCCCTAGGCGTGCCCGGGCGCGTCCCGCCCGGTTCCCGGATCCGCGGCCGGGTCGGGCACCGTGACGATGCGCTCCTCGACGATGACGTAGCGGCGGAGGCGGGGCCGGCCGACGGCTTCCCCGGCTGCGGCCTCCGGGCCGTTCGCCGGTTCCGCGTGGCTCGCCCGGGCGTTCGTGTCCGTGCCTGCGGCGGATCCCGCGTCCCCTGCGACGCGCCCCGAGCCCGTGCCCTCGACGGCCGACCCCGCGCCGGCCCGCGCGTAGTAGTCGAGGATGCGGTCCTCCTCGGCCTCCGTCAGCTCGCCGTCGGCATCGATCCGGGGCGCATCCTTGATGGTCGCCTTGTCGTAGGACACGTGCAGCACGTGGCCGTCGAACGCCGCGCCGCTCACCGGCACGAACGACTCCGAGGTGCCGAAGAGGCCGGTGGCGACGGTGACGAACAGGGGCTCGCCGCTGTCGTGGTCGAGGTAGACCTGCTTCACGGTGCCGATCCGCTCGCCGTCCGGGCCGGTGACCCTCGCGTCGAACAGGCTGTTGATGGCGGTGGTGTCGATCATCATGCGTCCTTCCGTGGGTGGGGCTTCACTGAGCACGGGCCTGGCGCAGATCCTGGCGACCTCGGCCCGATGGAGGCGCGGATCCGGATCCGGATCCAGCCGTGGTCACCGGCCGAGGCCGGCGTGATCGACGCGCCGGTGGTAGCGCATGCCCGCGAGGCCGCCGACGATCGCCCCGCCGAGGCTGACGAGCGCAACAACGATCGCCGTGACGATGCCGGTCGCGGTCAGGGCGCCCTCGTCGACGGGGATGCGCGGGAAGCCGTTGACGGCGCCGAGCACGTTGAACTGGGAGCCGGCCAGTGCCGTGACGACCGCAACGACGATCGCGATCACGACCGCCCAGATCCACACCGCCACACCCTGCTTCGCTCCGGAGAACCGCGCCATGCGGCCCGCCACGTAGCCGCCGCAGAAGTAGGCGATGAAGAGCACGACCGCGAGCGCGATGGCGCTGACGATGCTCACAGTGTCGGCGTTCGCGGCGAGTTCGTCCGCTGCCTCCTGCACGTCGCCGTCGGCCGCGCCGAGGCCGATCCCAGCCCCGATCGCACTGAGCAGCGCCGTCAGCAGCACGGCGGTTCCCATCGCGGCGAGCCAGCCGAAGAACGCGGATCCCCACTTGAAGCCGCCGAAGCGTTCCCTCTCGCGGTCGAGCACCTCCTCCCGGTGCGTCATCCCGCGTTCCGCTGCGACGGCCGCGGCCGCGCGTTCCTCGCCCATGCGGTGCTGTTCGCTCATCTCGATCCCCCCGATCTCGGAGCCGGCGCCCGACGCCGGTCGCGCCCGCCGATCCGCCTCCAGGCTCCCGCGGCGGTCCGGCCGCCGCGACGGGGTTGACCTGCGGGTCGCGGGAGTGCACCATGTCCCCGCGCCTCGCGCCTCGCGCCTCGCGCCCCGCGCCCCGCGCCCCGCGCGCTTGCGGGCGCGAGTGCGAGGTCACCCCGATACGTACTCGGCGAGGTGCCGGGCGGTGAGGGTGGAGCCGTCGGCGACGAGCTCGCGCGGGGAGCCCGCGAACACGACGGTTCCGCCCTCATGGCCGGCGCCGGGGCCGAGGTCGATGATCCAGTCTGCGTGCGCCATGACCGCCTGGTGATGCTCGATCACGATCACGCTCTTGCCGGAGTCGACCAGCCGGTCGAGCACGCCCAGCAGCTGCTCCACATCGGCGAGGTGCAGACCCGAGCTCGGCTCGTCGAGCACGTACACCTCGGCGTCCTCGAGCATGCGGATCGCGAGCTTCAGCCGCTGGCGCTCGCCGCCGGAGAGCGTCGACAGCGCCTGGCCGAGCTTCAGGTAGCCGATCCCCACCTCGGCCAGCCCCTCCAGGATCTTCGCCGCCTTCGGCACCTTCGACTCCGGCGCCGAGAAGAACGCCAGTGCCTCGCTCACCGACAGCTCCAGCACCTCGGAGATGTTCTTGCCGCCGAGCGTGTACTCGAGCACCGCGGCGTCGAAGCGCCGCCCCTCGCAGACCTGGCACACGCTCTCCATCGTCGCCATCATGCCGAGATCGGTGGTGACGACGCCCGCGCCCTTGCACTCGGGGCACGCCCCCTCCGAGTTCGCGCTGAAGAGCGCCGGCTTCACCCCGTTCGCCTTCGCGAAGGCCGCACGCACAGGATCGAGCAGGCCCGTGTAGGTGGCGGGATTGGAACGCCGCGAGCCCTTGATCGCGCCCTGGTCGACCGCCACCACGCCCTCCTGCGTCGAGACGTAGCCGTGGATGAGCGAGCTCTTCCCCGAGCCGGCGACTCCCGTCACCGCGCAGAGCACGCCGAGCGGCACGTCGACGTCGACACCGCGGAGATTGTGCAGATCCGCGCCGCGCACCTCGATCGCACCGCTCGCCGGGCGCACCGTCTCCTTCAGCCGCGCCCGGTCGTCCAGGCGGCGCCCCGTGAGCGTGCCCGAGGCGCGCAGCCCCTCCACTGTGCCCTCGAAGCAGATCTCGCCGCCCGCGGCGCCCGCTCCCGGGCCCAGCTCGACCACGTGATCCGCGATCGCGATCATCTCCGGCTTGTGTTCCACGACGAGCACCGTGTTGCCCGTGTCGCGCAGCTGCAGCAGCAGCTGGTTCATGCGCTGCATGTCGTGCGGGTGCAACCCGATCGAGGGCTCGTCGAAGACGTAGCTGGCGTCGGTGATCGCGGAGCCCAGGTGCCGGATCATCTTGGTGCGCTGCGACTCGCCGCCGGAGAGGGTGCCCGTGGGCCGGTCGAGGCTGAGATAGCCGAGGCCGATCTGCACGAAGGCGTCGAGGGTGCCGCTGAGCTTCGCGACGAGCGGCGCGATGCCGGGGTCGTCGAGGCCGCGCACCCACTCGGCGAGGTCCGTGATCTGCATGGCGCACACCTCGGCGATGGAGAGCCCCCGGATCTTCGAGGAGCGCGCGCTCGCGTTGAGGCGGGTGCCCTCGCAGTCGGGGCAGGGACGGAACACGATGGCCCGGTCGACGAAGGCGCGGATGTGCGGCTGCATGGCCTCGCGGTCCTTCGAGAGCATCGACTTCCGGATGCGCGGGATCAGACCCTCGTAGGTGACGTTGACGCCATCGGCCTTCACCTTGCGCGGCTCCTCGTGCAGTAGCACGCGCAGCTGCTCCGCGCTGAAGTCGCGGATCGGCACGTCCATCGGCAGCACCGCGGCGAAGACGCGGCCGTACCAGCCGTCCATGCTGAACCCGGGGACCTTCAGCGCCCCCTCGGCGAGCGTCCGCGTCTCGTCGTACAGCTCGTCGAGGGCGAAGTCGCTGACCGTGCCGCGGCCCTCGCAGCCGGGGCACATGCCGCCCAGGATCTCGAAGCTGCGGCGCTCCTTCACCTGCTTGCCGCCTTTTTCGAGGGTCACGGCTCCGGCGCCTCTGATCGAGGCCACATTGAAGGAGAAGGCGTTGGGTGAACCGATGTGCGGCTGCCCAAGACGCGAGAAGATGATGCGCAGCATCGCGTTCACGTCCGTCGCGGTGCCCACCGTGGATCGCGGGTTGGCCCCCATGCGCTCCTGATCGACGATGATCGCGGTGGTCAGCCCCTCCAGCACGTCGACGTCCGGCCGTGGCTGCGCAGGCATGAAGCCCTGCACGAAGGCGCTGTAGGTCTCATTGATGAGGCGCTGCGACTCCGCGGCGATGGTGCTGAACACGAGCGAGCTCTTGCCGGAGCCGGAGACGCCGGTGAACACGGTGAGACGCCGTTTCGGCAGCTCGACACTCACATTCTTGAGGTTGTGCTCGCGGGCGCCCTGCACCCGGATGCGGTCGTGCCGGTCTGCGGGGTGCACGGTGGCTGCGTCGCTCATGGGGGACAGGCTAGCGCGCACCGCGGACAAACGGTACGTGCATCACATCTGGGGCGGGTACACCCCGTCTCTTATAAACATCT
>NZ_MWZD01000023.1 GCF_002982315.1 Leucobacter massiliensis
GGGGGCGGGGCCTTTTAAAAAAAAAAAAAATAAGGTAGAGAGAGGGGACGTCAGTGGGAGAACACGAAAATCAAATCCGTAGTTATGGCATAGTGAGCATGTAGGATCGCGGCGCGGAGCCCCGCTACCCGGCCTCGCCGCCGAGGTGCGAGGGTGCCAGCCGGTAGAGCACCTCGGGCCGCCCGCGGCGGCCGTAGCGGTGGGCGAGGTCGATGGCGCCCTCGCCCACGAGATAGTCCAGGTAGCGGCGGGCCGGCGCCCGGGGGATCTCGCAGGCCCCGGCGAGTTCGACGGCCGAGCGCGCGGCGACCGGATCCAGCGTGGCGAGGACGCGCGCCAGCGTGACCGCCGAGAGCCCTTTGGGGAGCGTCGGGGCGCTCGCCGCGGCGGCCGGCGGCGGTGCGGTCCCCGGCCTCCGCGCCCCCGGCGCCGAGACGGCGGACGCCGCGCTCCCGCCGGGCAGCCGGATCCTCCCCGTCGACAGCAGCCGGTCGATCTCACCCTGCGCGAGCGGCCGATCCCGCGCATTCTGCTCGCGCGCACGCCGCTCCGCGCGGTACACGCCCAGCCGCTCCCGCAGCGCCTCCTGCGTGAACGGCTTCACCAGGTAGCCCACGATGTGCGCCGCCAGCGCCTGCCGCACCGTCACCTGATCGCGGGAGGAACTGATCACGAGCACATCGGGGGAGCGGGCGCCGAGTGTGCGCAAGCGGTGCAGCACCTCGATGCCGCTGATATCGGGCAGCCGCATGTCGAGCAGGATCAGATCCACCCCGCCGCGCTGCCCGCGCAGCACAGCCGCCTCGCCCGTGGCCGCCGTGCCCACCAGTGCGAAACCCGGCGTCCCCGAGACGAAGCGGCCGTGCAGCGCACGCGCCCCCGCGTCGTCATCGACCACGAGCACCCTGATGTGTTCCCCGCTCACCCCGCCACCCCCATCTCGAAGGAGAATCGTGCCCCGCCCAGCTCGGAGGTTTTTTGTTTCACGAGCGCCGCCGCCCCCCGGGATCCCCCGCATATCGTCGGCGGCGTCAGATGTGTAAGGGAGCCAGCCAGGTCCAGGCCCACGCCCCGCCCCGTGCCGGCCGGATCCGGCTTCGAGCTGAAACCGCGCGTGAAGATCCGCTCCGCCGCGCGCGGGTCGACGCCCGGCCCGTCGTCCTCCACGGCGCCCCGCAGCCGCTCGCCGTGCTGCCGCAGCGTGCAGCGCACCCGCGTCGCGCCCGCCTCGCCCGCGTTGCGGCACAGATTCGCCAGCACCAGCAGCGTCTCCTCGTCCACCTCGTCGTCCACCTCGATTTCGGCCTCGAGCCGCGCGCCCAGCGCGCCCAGCTCGGCACGCAGCGCCTCCACGGTGGCCCGCAGCAGCGGCTGCGCCGGCAGCTCGGCGTCGCCGCCGCCGGTGAGCACCGGAGCGACGCCGTCGATGTAGCCGAGCGCCTCGCGGGTGTCACCGTGCGCGACCAGACCGCGGATCACGTGCAGGCGCGTGCTGAACTCGTGCGACTGCTCGCGCAGCGCCGTCGCCGTGCGGCGCAGCTGCTCATGCTCGCGCGCGGCCTCGTCGAGCCGGCGGAGGCGCCGCTCGATCGCGGCCGCGAGCACCGAGGAACTGAGCGTGCCGAAGAGCAGCGCCCCCGCCGCCCAGGGCAGCAGCTGCGCGAGCGCCTCGTCGTAGTCCGAGGCGATCTGCGACTCCAGGATGCCCACCGACAGCGTGCCGATCACGCGCCCGCCGTCCCGCACCGGCACCTTCGCGCGCAGCGTCGGACCGAGCGTGCCCGTCTCGGTGCCCAGGAACTCCTCGCCCGCCAGCACCTCGCCCGGGTCCGTCGACACGCGCTGTCCACGCTCGCCCGGGGTCGGGTGGGTGACCCGGACCCCCGCGGCGTCGGTGATCACGAGGAAGTCGACGCCCGCCGCACCCTCCACCACCGTCGCAAGCGGCTGCAGCTCCGCCGTCGCCCGAGCCCGGGCCGCATCGAGCGCCGCAGTTCCGCCTAGGCCCGCCGCCGCGCCCTCGGCCGCGTCCACCCGCCGCAGCGCCTCGCGCACCTGGCTCAGCTCGGCGAAGGTGCTCGCGACCTCCTGCACCCGCTCGGCCGTCGCGCTGCGCACGCTGCGCTCCTGCACGGTGATCGCGATCCACGCCGTCACCCCCACCGAGAGCAGCACGATCAGGCTCGGCAGCAGCAGGACCGCCAGTCGCACGGCGAACGGCCTCGTGCGCATCCCCACCCCCTCGCGATCCTGCCGCCCGGCCACCCGGCTCGGGCACGCGCCCGGCGCGGCCCCGAGCCGTGAGCATCTAAGAGCACAAATGCGCGCGGGGGCTCGTCCCTTCCCATCAGTTGCCATTCTATGAGTCGCGACCCGATGGACACGGAGTCGACACAAAGGAGTGATCATGACCTCATCAGGAGCTGAAGCCGGCGCGCGTCCACCCGCCCGGAGCAGGACCAGGCGCGCGGCGGCCCGCATCATCGGCGGCGCGGTCATGGTGGCTGCGATCGCCACGGCGTCCTTCGGATCGATCAGCTCGGCCGCGCAGGGGGACGACATCCGCTCGTCCATGACGATCATCGCCCCCGCTGCTGCCGGAGGCGGCTGGGACGGCGTGGCCCGTGAGATGCAGCAGGCGCAGAAGGCGAACGGCCTCATCAACAACGTGCAGGTCGTCAACATGCCCGGCGCGGGAGGCACCATCGCGCTCGGCAACGTCTCGGTGCTCTCGGGCCAGCCGAACAACATCCTCGTCGGCGGCACGGGCCTGCTCGCGGCCACCATCCAGTTCGACTCGGCGGCGACCCTCGACGACGTCACCCCGCTCGCCGTGATCGTCGAGGAGTACAACGTCATCGTCGTCCCCGCCGACTCCCCGTACCAGACGCTGGAAGAGCTGATGGCCGCGTGGAAGGCGGACCCGCGGGCGATGCCCTGGTCCGGCGGCGGCTCCTTCGACCAGCTCGTCGTCACCGACCTCGCGCTCGCAGCGGGCATCGACCCCGTCGACACCACCTACATCCCCTCCGACGGCGGCGGCGAGGCCATCCAGGCGATGCTCAACGGCACCGTCGCCGCGGCTGCCGGCGGCTACCCCGACAACATCGACCAGATCGAGTCGGGCCGCCTGCGCGCCCTCGCGCTCGTCGCGCCCGAGCGCGTCGACGGCATCGACATCCCCACCGCGCGTGAGCAGGGCTACGACATCACGCTCACGAACTGGCGCTCGCTCTCGGCGCCGGCCGGGCTGACCGGCGAGCAGCGCGACGGCCTCGTCGAACTCGTGCTCGAAACGCTCGACACCCCCGAGTGGCAGGACGCCATCGGGCGCTACCACTGGACCGAGAAGGTGATCACCGGCAAGGAGCTCGACCGCTTCCTCGCCGAGGAGCACACGCGCATCACACGACTGTACGAGGAGATGGGCTGATGACACCCCCGAACAACCCCACCTCGCTCGCCTCCGTGGTGGGTGAGGAGATCGCCGAGGAGCGGGCGAGCCACCCCACCTCGACCATGCTCAAGCAGCTCGTCATGCCCGCGATCCTCGCGGCCTTCGCGAGCTACCTGCTCTTCGGCATCGTCACCATGCGGGTGCCCGAGGGCGTCGCATTCCCCGGTCCGCGCTTCTTCCCCCTCATCATCATGGGCGGGCTGTACCTCTTCGCGGTGCTGCTCGCGATCCAGGCGTTCCGTGACCGCAGCTCGGCCCGCGCCGCGCTCGAGGGCACCGCGGGCGACGCAGGAGCCTCGAACGGGCCGGGAAGCGCGGATCGGATCGCGCTCGTCGCCGACGAGGGCGAGGCGGCGGCGGCTCCGCACACTGCCGACGCATCCGATGACGATCCCGCCGATGGCGCGGCACCGCAGCCCGGCATCGACTGGAGGTCGATGGCCTGGATCGTCGGCGCCTTCATCGGCTTCGCGCTGACCCTGCCCTGGCTCGGCTGGATCATCGCCGCCGCGCTGCTCTTCTGGTGCGTCGCTCGCGCCTTCGGCGCCGGGCGACCCCTGTTCAACCTGCTGGTCGGGCTCACCGCGAGCTCGATCGCCTACATCGTGTTCAACATGCTGCTGGGGCTCCCGCTGCCCTCGGGCATCCTGGGCTGGGGGTTCTGAGATGGATACGCTGCAACTGCTTGCCGAGGGCTTCGCCGGAGCGCTGACCTGGCAGAACCTGCTCTGGGTGGTCGTCGGCTGCCTGCTCGGCACCGCCGTCGGCGTGATGCCCGGCCTCGGCTCCTCCATGGCGGTGGCGCTCCTGCTGCCCGTCACCTTCGCGCTCGAACCCACCGCCGCGTTCATCATGTTCTCCGGCGTCTACTTCGGCGGCCTCTTCGGCGACTCGACCATGAGCATCCTCATGAACATGCCGGGCCAGGCCTCCGCCATCGCCTCCACCTTCGAGGGGCACAAGATGGCGCTCGACGGGCGAGCCGCGCAGGCGCTCGCCACCGCAGCGATCGGTGCCTTCACCGGCGGCTTCATCGCCTCCATCGTGGTCGTCTTCATGGCGCCCGCCCTCGCCGAGTTCTCCACCCAGTTCGGCCCCGCCGAGTTCTTCGCGCTCGCGCTCTTCGCCTTCGTGGCCACCTCATCGGTCGTCACGGACCACCCCACGAAGGGGCTCGCCTCGCTCTTCATCGGGCTCGGGATCGCGGTCATCGGCGTCGACGGCATCTCGGGCGCCCCGCGCTTCACGCTCGACTCGCCCAACCTCTTCGATGGCGTCTCGCTCGTCACCGTCACTGTCGCGATCCTCGCGCTCGGCGAGGTGATCTACGTGGCCTGCCTCGACCGCCACATCAGCGGCGGCAAGCTGATCCGCCCCAAGGGCCGTCCGTGGCTCTCCGGGCGCGAGTTCCGTGAGGCGCTGCCCGCCTGGCTGCGCGGCACCGCCATCGGCATGCCCTTCGGCGTCGTGCCCGCGGGCGGATCCGAGATCCCCACCTTCCTCGCCTACGGGCTGGAGAAGAAGCTCGACGCACGCCGCAGGAACCCGCAGTTCGGCAAGGGTGCGATCCGCGGTCTGGCCGCCCCTGAGGCGGCCGGCAACTCGACCACCGGCATGGCGATGGGGGCGCTGCTCGCGCTCGGCCTGCCCGTCTCGGCGACCGCCGCGATCATGCTCGCCGCCTTCCGTCAGTACGGGCTGCAGCCCGGGCCGCTGCTCTTCGAACGCTCCTCCGAGCTGGTCTGGGCGCTGCTGGCGAGCTTCTTCATCGCCATGGTCGTGCTGCTGATCCTCAACCTGCCCTTCGCGATGCTGTGGGCGAAGCTGCTGCTCATCCCGAGGCCGCAGCTCTACGCCGGCATCACGATGGTGTGCGCGCTCGGCATCTACGCGACCTCGGGCAAGACCTTCGACCTGCTCCTGCTCCTCGGCGTCGGTCTCGTCGGCTTCGTGATGCGCGCCTTCGACTACCCGCTCGCGCCGCTCATCATCGGCATGGTGCTCGGCCCGCTCGCCGAGACCAGCCTGCGCGACGCCGCGCTCAGCGCCAACGGCGACTTCGCCGTGCTCGTCCAGGGACCGATCCCGATCGTGCTCTACGCGCTGCTGCTCATCGTCATCGGCATCTCGCTGCGCGGCAAGCTCGTCGAGCGGCGCCGGGCGAAGCGCGAGCGGGAGGCCGTGCCGGCCGGCCGCTGAGCCGCCACCGACCCTCGGGTGATCCCGCGTCCGGCAGCGCGGGATCACCCGAGCTCTTTCCGCGGGGATCAGCCGCTCGCAGGGCGCGGGCGGGATCGCGGCACACGGGCGGCGGTGAGTGCGCTGCTCGCTACGCTGGACGCATGAGCGAGCAGCCGAGCCGCGTGCGGCCCACACACCTGGTGGCCGCGCTGCTCGTCTGCCTGGCCGCCCCCGCCTTCTTCGTCGCCGAGCAGCCCGTGCTCGGCTTCGCCCTGCTCCTCGCGGGGCTCGCCGTCGCCTGGGGCGTCGAGCAAGATCCCGCCCGCGCCGCCCGCCGCACCCCCTCCCTGCTGCGCGACCTCTCGCTCATCGCCATCGGCCTCGCCATCGTCCGCTCCATCCCGCTCGCCGCCGAGCTCGACAACCGGTCCATGCTCGCCTTCACCCTCGCCCTCGGCGGAGCGGTCGCGGTGCCCTACCTCGTGTCGCGCTACCTGTACCGAGACCGCGCCACCGCGTTCCCCTGGTTCGGCTCGGGCCGCTGGGGCCGCCTGCACTGGGGCTGGCTCCTCAGCGTGCTCGTGCTCGGCTGGCTCATCCTGCCCTGGTATTTCATCAGCTCGGGCGTCTACCAGAACTGGCCCGCCGTCGACGATGCGAACCTCATCGCGCGGCTCTTCGTCGGCGTCGGGGCCGTCGGCATCTGGGACGAGCTCTTCTTCATCTGCACCGTGTTCACGGTGCTGCTGCGGCACTTCCCGCCGTGGCTCGCGAACCTGCTCCAGGCGATCGTCTTCGTGTCTTTCCTCTGGGAACTCGGCTACCGCTCCTGGGGGCCCCTGCTCACCATCCCCTTCGCGCTCATGCAGGGCACCATCTACCTGCGCACCCACTCGCTCGCCTACGTGGTGACCGTGCACCTGCTGTTCGACGCGGTGGTGTTCGCGGTGTTGGTCCACGCCCACAATCCGCACCTCTTCGACGTCTTCGTGACGGTCCCGTAGCGGATCGCGGGCGTAGGCGGCCTCGCCCGCCCGCTCAGCCGGCGAGGACGGCGGCGAGGCGGCGCACGGCGAAGTCGTAGCCCTGCACGCCGCAGCCGACGATCACGCAGGACGCGATGCCGGAGATGTAGGAGTGGTGGCGGAACTCCTCGCGGGCGTGCACATTCGAGATGTGCACCTCGGCCACGGGCAGCGCCACACCCGTCAGGGCATCCCGCAGGGCGACCGAGGTGTGCGTGAAGGCGCCCGGGTTGATCACGATCCCGAGGCAGTCCTCGCGTGCGGCGTGGATCGCGTCGATCAGCGCCCCCTCGTGGTTGCTCTGCACCGCGCGCACCTCCAGCCCGTAGTCGCCCGCCACGCGCTCCACCAGCGCCTCGACGTCCGCGAGCGTCTCCGGGCCGTAGATCTCGGGCTCGCGGGTGCCCAGCAGATTGAGGTTCGGGCCGTTCACCAGCAGGATCCGTCTGGTCATGGTGCGTTCCCTCCGCCTTGAATGCCGTGCTCCCATGCTACCGAGCCGGGAGGTGCCGCGCGCGGGCAGGCCCGAGCCGGACGCGCAGGCGGCATGCGAGCCCTCTCCCGCGCCACGGGTGGGCTACCGTAGACGGGTGAGTCACCAGCAGCCCCTGCCGCACAAGAGCTTCGACCCAGGCACCTTCCGCGACAAGCCCGTCTCCTTCGTGCGCCGCAGCGGACGCATGACCCCCTCGCAGGAGCGGGCATGGGAGCAGCATCACGCGAAGTACGTGCTCGACATCCCGCACGGCCGGGCCGCGACGAGCGTCGCGGACGGGGCGAGCGGAGATCCCGAGCGCATCTTCGGGCGCACGGCGCCGCTCGTAGTGGAGGTCGGCACCGGCCAGGGGCACGCGATCCTGCACGCCGCCGAGCAGCAACCCGACACGAACTTCCTGGGAGTCGAGGTGTTCCGCGCGGGCCTGGCGCGTACCATCATCCGCGCCGAGCTCGCGGGCCTCCGCAATCTGCGGCTCGCCGAGGTGAACGCGCCGGAACTGCTCGAGAACTACCTCCCCGCGGGGTCCGTCGACGAGGTCTGGGTGTTCTTCCCCGACCCCTGGGCGAAGGCCCGGCACCACAAGCGACGGCTCGTCAGCGCCGACTTCGCGCGCATCGTCGCGACAGCGCTGCGCCCCGGCGGCGTGCTGCGGCTCGCCACCGACTGGGAGGACTACGCCGAGCACATGCGCGAGGTCCTCGACGCCGCCCCCGGATTCGCCCGCGACTTCGACGGCGAGTGGGCGCCGCGCTTCGCGGGCCGCGTCCTCACCGCCTTCGAGAAGAAGGGCGCCGACAAGGGCCGAGCGATCCGCGACCTCGCCTACCGCCGCGCCTGAGCAGCCCCGCAGCCCGGGCCCGCCCGTGAGGCTTCCGGGCGCGGCCCGCAGCGCGGAGTACGGTGGGGTCATGAGCGAGACGGCGCAGACGGACTGGGCGCGAGATCTGGGGCTCACCGCCCCGCTGGTGTGCGCCCCGATGGGCGGCGTCGCGGGCGGGGTGCTCGCGAGCGCCGTGTCGCGGGCCGGGGCCCTGGGCATGATCGGAATGGGCAGCGCGGGATCGGCTGCGGCGCTGGAGCGCGAGCTCGCGCGGCTCGACACCGGCGGGGCGCCGTTCGGGATCGGGCTCGTCGACTGGGGGATCGCGCGCGACCCGGACATGTTCGAGCGCGCGCTCGCTGCGGGCGCGGCGCTGGTCTCGGTGAGCTTCGGCGACTGGGAGGGCGCGGATCCGCCCCCGTCCTGGATCGAGGCGGTGCGCGCGAGCGGTGCGCTTGCCGTGACCCAGGTGGCCACCGCCGAGGAGGCCCGCCGTGCCGCGGACGCCGGCGTGGACGCGGTCGTGGCGCGCGGCCTGGAGGGCGGCGGCCACGGAGACCACCGGGAGCCTCGGGACGCGCTGCTCGCGGAGGTGCTCTCCGCCGTCGAGGTGCCCGTACTGGCCGCCGGGGCGGTGAGCGGCCCGGAGGAGCTGCGCCGCGTGCTCGACGCCGGAGCGGCTGCCGCCTGGGTGGGGACCGCATTCGCCGCCTGCACGGAGGCGCTCACCGCCGACGCCGCCCGCGACGCGCTGCTCGCCGCCGACGGGACGCAGACGCTCGTCTCCCGCGTGCTCGACGTCGCCCTCGAACGGCCCTGGCCGAGTCGCTTCCCCGAGCGGCTGCTGCGCACCCCCTTCGTGGAATGCTGGCACGGCCGGGAAGCGGAGCTGGCCGCCGACGCCGAGGCCCGCGCCGAGTTCCGGGCCGCCGTCGCGGCCGCCGACTACGCGACCGTGCCCCTCGACGCGGGGCAGGGCGTTGGCGCCCTCACCGCGGTGCGAACAGCGGCGGAGGTGGTCGCGGAGCTCGCCGGCCCCCGCTGATCCGCCCCCGCGGCAGGGTGTGGCCGGTGTCACGTCGGAGGAGGAGGAAGGGCAGTCGGGTCCCCCCAGCCCCTCGGCATACGGTTCTCAGGGGAGGGCGACATGGATGCCGATCTGGCCGGTGCTGCGCACCAGCAGACCGCGGCCGGGTGGGAAGTCCGCCCGCTTGGCGTGCGCAAAGGGGGTGGTGAACACGCTCGGCTGATCGTTCGAGTCCGGCTGGAGGGCGAGTGCCCATCGCGCTCCGCGCAGCGGGCTCGCGAGCTCCCACACGGAATTGATGGTGGCGTTCTCTCCCTCGATCACGGTGGTCAGCTCGCTCCGGCGCAGGAGTTTGAGCAGTGCGGCGAGACGCTGTTCATCACCGGTGCCGTCGAAGCCGCCGATGTCCTCGATCACCACGACGCCGCGACGGCCGGGAATCGGGAACGGCTCCGCCGGAGTGGCCGCGGGCTCCTCCTGAACCGCAACCGGATCGGTGCCGATGAGGGGGAGCAGCGGGAGCCCCGCAGCTTTGGCCGGTTGTCCGCCGAGGGCGACCGTAAGCCGGCCGATGGCGCTTTCGCGCGATGCCGGGCTGTCTGCGACCTCGCTCCATATCGGTAGCTCGCGCAGCGTCGAGCGACGCGGGGAGATGAGCACCGCGTCGAGTCCGTCGCGCTGATCGGCCTGCTCCTCGAACGCGGCGAGCAGCGAGCGAATCGCGGTGGAACGGCCCGAGCCAGCCGGACCGGTGACGAGCAGGAACCCCTGTTCCGGAGCCGGAATCGCTGCCAGGTGTATCGTGTCGATCGCGAAGGGTGCCGCGGTCCCCGACGACCGAGAGAGCTCGTCGCGGCTCAAGGTCTCGGGTACGGGGGGCACCCCGGTTGGCCTGACGGTTCCGGCCCGTCGCTGCGCCTCGGCGAGATCCGCGATCGCGCTGTCGGTGTCGGTGGGCTCGGCTCCTGCGCCGGGCACGGCGAGCTGGATCTCCTCGTCACTGCCGATGCGGAGCGCTCGGCCCGGTGCCGCCTCGTCGAGGACGTCACGTGGAACGCCGAGGAGATTGTAGTCGTTCTCAGAGGGAAGGCGGAGCACGAGCCGCTCTGAGATCGTGGATGCGAGCGACATCGGCATACCGGCCGAGCGTTCCGATGTGAGCAGGACATGCACGCCTGCGGTGCGCCCGCGCTGCGCGATCTCGACCAGGTCCGCGAAGGGGTCGACCCCGCCGCCGGCGTGCTCGTAACTGTCGCGGAAGGCCGAGAAGCCGTCGAGCAGCAGCAGCAGCGGGGGCTCCGAGGAACCGCCGGCCGTGCGTTCCGCCACTACC
Source organism: Leucobacter massiliensis (assembly GCF_002982315.1). Taxonomy (GTDB): domain Bacteria; phylum Actinomycetota; class Actinomycetes; order Actinomycetales; family Microbacteriaceae; genus Leucobacter; species Leucobacter massiliensis. The sequence goes on from NZ_MWZD01000023.1 coordinate 10,343, forward strand.
GACTTCAGCAGGCCGAGGAGCCGCAGCATCCGGTCCCGCTCGTCGAGCAGCACGACGTCACCGGTGTTCGGCAGCTCGGCGAGGGCCGTCAGCCGACCTCCCGCGCAGTCGAGACCGTACAGCTGCACCTCGGGGAAGTCCCTGACGGCGGCGCACGCCGCAGTGATGAGGGCAGTCGTCTTCCCGGATCCGGCGCCCCCGAAGATCGCCAGGTTTCCCGCTTCCGCCAGAGGAAGCAGGTAGGGGGACTGGCGCTGCAGCTGCGGTTCGTCGCGAAGGCCGACGGTGAGTGCGAAATCCTTCTCGGCCGCGCTCGAGCGCGCCGCGGCGCTCGCGACGGCATCGAGCGGGAGCACCTCCGGAAGCTGATCGACCCACGGCTTGCGCGGAGGCCGCGTGGACGCGGCTTCCGCAGCGGAGCGGATGTTCGCGGCCAGCACCTCGATGTCGCGCGGTCCCTTGCGGGCCCGGCGCGAGCCGCGCTGCACCTCCGGCGTCATCGCCCAGGGCGTGTGCTCTCCGAAGCCCAGATCCCGGATCTCCACCGGCTCCCGGTGATCCGACTCCGAGCGCCCGCCGAGATAGCCCGACTGCAGATGGCTCAAGCGCCCGGCACCCACCTTCAGTGCCGCGCGGCCGGGAACCTCCGGTGAGAACTCCGCAGCGTCGGCAACGCCGATGACGTCGCTGCTGTCGGCATGGTCAGCCATGCGCAGTGCGACTCTCAGATTCGTATTCGCGCGCAGATTGTCCTTGATGACTCCAGCGGGTCGCTGGGTGGCCATCACGAGATGCAGGCCGAGGGAGCGGCCGCGCTGGGCCACGTCGATGACGCCGTCGACGAAATCGGGAATCTCGTTCACGAGCGCGGCGAACTCGTCGATCACGATGACGAGCGCCGGCGGTGTGTCTGGGTCACCGCGTCGTTCGAGCGCGATCAGATCTTTCGCACCCTTCTCGGCCAGCAGTTCCTCGCGGTACCGAAGTTCGGCCCGCAGAGAGGTCAGGGCCCGGCGCACGAGGTGCGTGTTGAGGTCGGTGACGAGCCCGACCGTGTGCGGCAGCTCGACGCAGTCCGCGAAGGCCGCCCCGCCCTTGTAGTCGACGAGCAGGAAGGTGAGCCGGTCGGGCGCATAGTTCGCGGCGAGCGAGAAGATCCACGCCTGCAAGAACTCCGACTTGCCCGATCCGGTGGTGCCGCCGACGAGCGCGTGGGGCCCGTGGGTGCGGAGGTCGATCTCGACCGGTCCGGCACTGCCCTGGCCCACGATCGCGGCGAGGCGGCCCGCATCGCGTTCGACGCCCGGACGCCAGCCCGCCACCAGGCTGTCGGTCCCGTGCCAGTTGCGCAGGATCGACTCGGCCCCGCCGAGGATGTCGCCGGGCACGATCTGAGCGAGCGCCACGCTGCGCGGCAGATCGCTTTCGTCGAGCACCCGTGCGCCCGCGTCGACGATGGGCGCCATCGCGCGGCCGAAGCGTTCCGCGACGGGTCGAGGCAGCGATTCGATGCCGCTCATCGCGACGATCTCCCCCTCGCGCACGAAGTGAGCGCGCCAGCCGTCGGCGAGCGCCTCTACGACCGTGCGGCACGCCGCGGGCACCTCTCCGAGTTCGCGGGCGACCCACACGACGTGTACTCCGACGTCCGGCCCATCCTCCGCGAGGCCGACGAGCCGAGTGCGATCCACGATGCGATCTGAGAGCACGAACACGACGACCGCAGGCGTGATCGGTGCGTCCGAGGCGGGGGCGAGACGCTCCTTCGCATCCGCCGCGCTGCCCTCGATCCGCGAGCGCACGACGGCGCGGCGAGCCGCCTCCTGACGACGCTGGATGAGTCCTTCGAGCGCGGTGAGCAGCACGCTGGCGCTCCGCTCGTCCGCCGCGAGGTGCGGTGCACCGAGCGGGCTGTAGGGCGAATCGGCGTGCGGCACCCACTTCAGCCAGGACCAGTCCTGCTCGGCCTGATGCGGCTCCGCGAAGGCGGTGAACACGAGCCCCGCGGGGGAGTGCTGCGCGAGCAGCTGCACGATCATCGCGCGGGCGATTTCCTCTGCCCAGAATAGATCGCCCGCGACTCCGATCGAGCCACTGCGATCGAGCCGTTCGAGCAGGGGGACTTCGGGAATCGTGCGGTAGCGCTCGAACACCTCGCTGAGCCGGTCCCACTCCTCCGCGGGGATCTGCCCGCGCGGGGGAAGCGAGACCTCTTTCCGGCTGGGGAGCTCGGCACTGCCGAGCCGGAGCTCGAGGAAGGCGCGATGCTCCGGACGTCGCGACCAGAGGCGGATGGAGCGCTGCTCAGGCAGTGCGGCGAGCTCGTGGCTGGCAGGCGTCTCCGTGGCGCGAGCCTTCTGTTCCTGCTCGCGGTTCTCTTCCAGTTCGGCGACGGCGAGATCCATGCCGGCCTCGAACTCTCGCTGCTTGGTGCGCTTGGTCTTTCGTCGAGTGAGCCGGTTGTCGAGCCAGGACCCGATCATGATGATCGGAGAGAGACCGATGAAGACCAGGCTGAGCACCGACTGGGTGACGAGATACAGTACGGTCCCCATCAGCAGGGGGGCGGCCATCGCGACCAAGGGGAAGCGGGTCGGCTCACCGGAGTCGGGCGGTGCGGGAAGCTCGATCGGCTCAGGACGGTACACCGGGTCGACCTGCGGCGCCTGCAGATGCGGGATCGTGCTCCGACGCGGCGGGTCGCCCTGCGCGGGAGCTCCGAATTCTATTCGGGCTGAGACCGTGCCGAACTCGACCACGCCCGGCCTCTCGAGGCGGATCACGCCGTCCCGTGTCTCTCGGCGGTTGCCGCGTTCGTCGATGACCGCGATGCCGTTCGCGGAGCCGAGGTCCTCGATCTCCAAGCCGTCACCGCTGGTCCGGATCACCGCGTGCCGTCGGGAGACCCCCGGGTCGTGGAGCTCGACACGATTCCCGCGATCACGCCCGACGGTCGTCTCGCCAGCCACGAGCAGAAACGGGACCCCCTCCTGCTCTCCTCCCAGCACCGTGAGGTAGCCGATCGGGGCTCGTGCCCGCGGTGCTCCGTCGACCACGGAGGCCTCCAGCACCGGCTCGGTGCTGCTGCCCGACTGCAGGCCCGAGTCCCCGATCGCATCGCCCGCATCCAGGAGCAGTCGCGAGCCGTCCGGGTAGGTCACGAGCAGGGTGATCGGGGCGCGCCGGTGCACGGCAAAGGCGTGCAGACGGGGATGCCCGGCACCGGCGCGCACGAGACTGCGTGCCACCTCGCCCACGGTCGCCGTGACGTCGACGGTGAGCGTGATGTCGTGCAGCTCACGGTCCACGTCGTTCGTGTATTTCACCGTGCTGACGCGAAGCTTCACCCTGCCACCGTTCCGTTCCCCCGAGCGGACCTATCGTCCCTGTGCCTGAGGACAACCGTAGTCCTGAATGGGTGCGAGCGCTTGGAGGAAGCCGAAAGACAATTGCGCTTTCCGGCCGACCTGGAATAGGTTCTTGTATGTCGTTCGGTGGGGGGACCGTTCGTGCGGGCCGCATGATCCAGTTTCTGGAGTTCTTCTCGTCGGAGCCGACTGGACCTGCCACGCGAGTGTACGAGGAGAGTACCGATGTCGAATATCAAGGTGAGCTACGGCGAGATCGAGACCGCTGCGACCCAGCTGGGTGCGGGTCGCGAGGAGATCACGACGAAGCTGCAGAGCATGCAGACGCAGATCCAGAACCTGGTGTCTTCGGGGTTCGTGACGGATCAGGCTTCGGGCAAGTTCAATGACGCGTACACGAAGTACACCACGAGCGCGAACACGCTGATCGCGCAGCTCAATGAGATCCAGGCGTTCCTCACGAGCACCGCGAACGCGATGCGCGATCTCGACTCGCAGATCGCCTCCAAGATCAACTGAGGGCCTCAGGGTCACGCGTGAGCCCGGGTCGGGGACGGCTGGGGGAGTGAGCGCCGGCGCGCATCCCCGGCCTCGGGCTCACGGCACATCACAGCTTCGGTGAGGACACAGTGCAAGTCGATTACGGTTCGCTCGAGAGCGCGGCTTCGTCGTTGAAGGCGGCGGCCTCGCAGCTCCGCTCGGATGCGGCGCTCCCCGGCGAGCTCGGGTCCGGGGCCGCCGCACCGGATGGCGCGTACGGCACCGCGGTCGCGGATCGTGGTTCGACGAAGCAACGACTCGCCGAGCTCATGGACGCACAGAGTGCCTCCTGCACCGAAATGGTGACGCTCTTCCAGGTGCTCGACGCGCAAATCGCGTCGCAGCTGAACACGTGACAGAGAGGCGGGGGTCGTGACCGCGGGCCAGGCAGCACTTGCCGGGGATCCCGATGCCGTGCGGCAGGCGGGGTCGCAGTTGCAGTGGCGCACCGTCGGAACCGGTGTGTACACCCAGCTCAATGCCGCCGCGGGTGGTCTCGGCGGTCAGTCGGGCAATGCGATCGCGGTCGAGCGGGTGCTCACCATGATCCAGGCAACCTCCGCGCCTGCGAATCTCATGCAGAGCGCGGACGGCGCCCTGGGCGGCGAGATCGCCTCCTACGGCGGCCAGATGCACGGAATCGCCGAACGTGCTCGCCGCGCACAGCAGGACCTCGCCAGCGCCGAGGGGGCCGTCACCGCCGCGCAGCGCAATCTCCGGGACTTCGACCGCGCCGACACGGATGAGGACGACGCCTGGCACCGGAGATTGCTCGTGAGCTCGGTCACGGGAGCGCAGGAGCGGGTGAGCGCGGCCAAGCTGCGGCTGCAGGAGCTCGACGAAGAGCGCCGGGGCGCCGACTCCTCTGCTTCCTCCTCCATCTCCGCGCAGCGCTCCGTGTACGTTTCGGCGCGCAATGCGATGCCCGAACCGCCGCGTGTCTCGGCGAACGTGCGCGTCTCTGCGACGATGCCGGATGGCTCGGTGCGCTCGGTCACGGCGCTGGAACTCGCGAAGCTCGGTGATCCAGCGCAGATCCGCGCCGTGTGGGACGCACTCAGTGCGGAGCAGCGCGCGCAGCTGATCGGCGACGCGCCACTGCTGCTCGGAAACCTTGAGGGCATCCCTTTGCGGGATCGCAACACCGCGAACGTGATCACAGCGCAGAGCTACCGTGATGAGCTCGAACAGCAGATCAAGATGCTCAAGCTGCTGCAAAAGCAGCAGGGCATGTCGGACGTGTTCGCGGATAAGATCACCGATCTGCAGAGTGAGGTGAAGAGCATCGACGCGATGCTCGGTGATCGCAACTGGAAGTACCGGGGCGAGAACGGCGCTGACGGGCAGCCCTTCGGCACCTACAAGATTTTCGACGAGAACGGCGTCGACACGGACCAGAACGGCCTGGTCCTTGTGGGCTTCAACCCCTGGCGGGACAGCTACATCACCTTCCAAGGCGCCCTCGATCCGCAGACCGGGGACGTGCCGGCATGGATGGAACAGGTCGGAGTGGTCGTGCCGGGCACCAACTCGCGTCTCGCGGGCTTCACCGCCGACCTCGACCGCGGTCAGGATCTCTACAAGTCCTCCGGAACCCGGTCCGGGTACTTCACCTGGCACGGGGCACCGATGCCGCGATTCGATCCGCCCGGCCACATTACCGACGCCGCCCAGCGCGGCTTCGCGGACACCGCCGCTCCTCGCCTCGCCTCCTTCGTGAACAGTCTTTCCCTGCCCGCCAACGTCGATGTCGTGCCCATTGCGCACAGCTACGGGGCAGCGGTGCTCGGCGGAGCGGAGTATCTCGGGCTGCGGGCGGACCGCGTCGTGTACGTCGCGCCCGCCGGTCTTGGCCACAACGTCAGCGGTATCGACGAGTTCCCGAACACCAAGGACGTGCCGCACTTCGTGCTGCAAGCCCGCAACGACCTGGTGGTGGGCTGGAACCAGGGCAAGGCGGGCTTCGGGCTCGGTCACGGCCCGACCAATCCGCTGGAGGCCGACGGCGTAGTGCGCCTGGAGACCGGGTTCCTCAAGCACGGCGACCCCGGCAGCGGGACCATCGAGAGCCCTGGCGGGATGGAGACTCACTCGACGCCGTTCCGCCCCGACAGCACCTCGATGCGTAACATCACGAACGTGGTCACGGGCGATCCGGTGTCGATCTACCATGAGAACGACACCGAGAGGGTGCGCACCGGAGGCCGCGTGCCACGGAGCATCGTGGTGGAGGTCCAGGACAGCGGTGCGGCCAAGCCGGAGGAACTGATCTCGCCCATCGACCTGGAGCGCGTGCCGTGACGAGTCGGGCTGGCGTGCTCTTGGCAGGCATCCTGGCCGCGGGGCTGCTCTCGGGTGTGCTCAGCGGGTGCGCGACGGAACAGAGAGAGGCGGAGCAGGTGGCGACTCAGGAGGCCCAGTTGCGGGGGTACATCGATCAGGCGAACGCGTGGGGGGAGGAGATCGTCGCGCAGCTCCCCGAGGCGGACGTCGAGGAGCTGAGCCCCAATTCGGGCGGCACTCGTCAGTCGAGCGCTCTCTACGAGGACTGGCCTCAGTATTACTACTGGGAGCAGCGGGTTCGGCTCAAGCCCGAGGGTGCGCGCACGCCCGAGCAGCTCGCGGACGAGCTGCAGCCGTGGCTGGAGCAGCAGGGCTGGCAGCGGGCGACGGCGGGGGAGCTTCCTGCGGGCAAGGAGAGCTTCACGCGCGACTACCGGCGGGGCGGCTACTCCCTTGCGGTGGAGGTGTTCACCGAGCCGCCGCCGCGAGCGCAGACGATCAGCTTCCGGATCGTGACCCCGGACACGGTGACACCGGACGCCGGAATCCCCGACGACGACGCTTCCTGAAGGGTGAGGGCGCGCCGTTCCTGGAGCGCCTGTGCGCTGTGCGGACGGCGTATGGCCTGTCCTTCGGGCCGTCCTGCGGGCATCGCTCCGGGGTGCGCTCAGCCACCGATCCGAGCCGTGTGAATGGAGTCTGGTATGTCAGCGTTGATCGTCGATCAGTCGGCCCGGGGTTCGGGCGGCCGGTACGTGCCCGAGGGGTTCTGGCCGGGGTATGCGGACGCGGGGTATTGCGGGGCATCGTTCAACGGGGGTCTGATCCGCTTCCACGACGATGTCACGGGGCCGATGTATCGCAGATTCCTGCTCGGGGCGTTCCCGCAGCTGGCCGCCGGCACGGACGTGCTGGCGTTCGACTGGCACGGGCGGCAGATCGCGACGCAGGGCGGTTCGGATCGTCTGCTGCTCGCCGACCCGGGCACCGGTGAGGTCGTGCAGTTCACCACGGTCGAGGAGTTCAGCACTGCGTTGCGCCTGGATGCCGGCCATGCGGCGCTCGACGGGGCCCTCTTCGATGCGTGGCGGGAGCACGTGGGGCGGCCGGGCGGGCAGCTGCCGTGGGACGGGGCGGTCGCGTACACGGTGCCGCTGTATGCGGGCGGTCAGCCGGGGGTGGAGCAGCTGGAGTTCGCTGATCTCGAGGTGCTGTGGGACTTCACCGAGCAGCTGCTCGATCAGGTCCGGGATCTCCCTCCGGGCACCCCGATCCGCATCAGCATGTGAGCGCAGCAGCGTGGCGAGTTTCGAGTTGACGGCGCGCGTAGCCTCTGCTGAGGAGTTTCGTGCGGTGTTCTCCCCGGAGCAGGCGAACAGTCTTGACAGTATCGGGACGCCGGTTCTGGCGCACGCGCTGGCGAACACGTCTCCCCGGGATCGGTACGAGATCGCGAATCTGCTGCTGGATCACGGGGCGCGGGCAGATTTCGCGTCCGGGGAGGAGCGGGAGCCCGCGTTGCGGATCCTGCTGGGGGCAGTGCGGCACGAGCCCGCGAAGACGACGGCGCTGGTCCGTCGTCTGATCGAGGCGGGTGCCGATGTGAACGCGCGTTCGGCGCGCGGTGACGGGGTGCTCGACAGTCTGGTGGTGCTGGGCGGTGACGAGGGCAGTTGGCGGGAGCTGTACGATCTGGTGTTCGCGCAGGGGCTGACGGGGCTGGACACCCCGAATCGGGCGGGAGTGCGCCCCCTGGATCGCGCCCGGAACCGGGAGCGGACGGAGTTGGCTACGAGGATCGAGGCGGCCCTTGGACGGTAAGCGCACCGAGTTCGTGACGGATGCCGGCGGGGTGATCGTGTCGCGCCGGATCATGTCGGGGGAGAGCCCGTTGAAGTGGGCGTTCCGGGAGACGCCCACGAATCCTGCGGACAACGGCTGGCGGTTTTTCGCCGAGGGCGACGATGACGCGTTCATCAACACGCCGGGCAATCTGGAGGTGGTGGACTTCAACACGGTGGCCGCGGTCGAGCCGGCGATCATCGGCATCTCCCTCTTCCCGGTCGGCTCCGATCTGCAGCTCGTGAGGGAAGCCGATGGGCGACTCGTGTTCTACGACAACGAAACCGGGCGCCCCGTCCCGCTGTGACCATCGTTCCGCTTGTGCGAGAGATGAGCTTTCGAGTCATATGAATCTTGCCGTTGTCCGCCGGATGATCTGCGCGTATGGGCCGGCGGGGGCGGTTCCCGCGTCGGTGCGGGTGGTTCGGGCTGCGTCGCCGCCCGCGAGTGACGCGTACCGGGTCCGTGTCCGGATCCGGGATGAGGAGTTCGAGGGTGCCGGGGTGGATGCGTTCTGGGCGCTGTATGCCGCGCGCGAGCAATTCGAGCCGCTCGGGTGGTTGCTGGGCGTGCAGGGCTGCTCTCGGGTGACCCGGATCAGCGGCATGCTGGGCGAGGCCGGTGAGGGGATGCGCATGTACCGTCCGGAGCCTTGCGGCGATGGGTCGTTGCCACCGCTCGTCGACACCTTCGCTCCCGCTCCGCGAGATGAACTCGTCTCCGCCGACGAACAGCTCGCGCTCTGGCGTTCCGGGGCCCGCGGATTCCGCGGGTGAGCTGTTGGGCGGCATCGTCCCGTGGGGGCATGATCCCGGCACGCGGTATCGTGTCGATATCGATTGGGGTGGCTGATGAGTGATCGTCCGTCGATTCCTGCGAGGGAGTGGCGTGAGCTGAGCGGGCGGATCAGTCCGGAGATGGTCGCTGGCTTCGATGTGGCGGGCTTGTCGGGCCTGTCGAAGCAGCAGGAGCGGCTGCTCTCACTGCCGAAGAACTTCCGGATTCACAAGGTCCAGGATAACTATCGTGTGATCACGACCTCGATGGCGCTGTCAGTGTACGGCGAGCTGGATCGTGCGGTGGCCGGGCTGCTGCCGCTCAAGCAAGTCCCCATCTGGGAATACAACGTCCCAGACTATGGTTCCACGCTGTACGCGATTCACGGCGGCCGGTACGTGCCCGAGGGGTTCTGGCCTGGGTATGCGGACGCGGGGACCTGCGGATCGCAGACCCGGCAACCGGTGCGGTCGAGCTGGAACTGGGGTGGAAAAGTCGGCTCCCTCACCGTCGGCACGAGTTCACTGGACTATATGGGCAAGGTCCTGGCAGGTGATGTCCCGTGAGAGGATGGCTGACCCGGATAGGTGTCGCGGTGGTTATGGCGGTGACGATGCTCGCACTGTGCATGTCGGGATGTTCTGGAATGAAAGGCGAAGCAGTGGACGCTGCAGGCATGACACGGGAAGAGGTGCAGCGCCTCACCCAGGAGGAGCGGTTCGTGGCGCTCGGAGAGCGTTACAGCCGCATGCAGGAGCTCCTGGCGGAAGCTCAGAGGAAGATCAGCGACGAGGAGTGGGTCTGGGGAGACAAGGGCCTGACGCCGAATCGCGGCGGGCCCGGCCAGCGCTGGGCGATGCCGGGATCGACCGCCCGGAACAGCTACCTGCTCACCACCTCTCGCAACATCCGGCCCGCGGGGGCCACGGGCGAGCGGGCGGATGCCGAGCAAATGCGCGAGTACTTCGCGTCGCAAGGCTGGGAGACGAGCGTGGAGGACGGCGTGGCCGGCGACCTCACGGTGCGCGCGAGCACCGATGACGGCTACGGCCTGGAATACCAGGTGAGACGGAACGGCCAGTACTCGCTGCGGGTGATCAGCAGGGTGTTTTGGGGTGATCCGGCTGAGCTCGCCGAGGAGGTCATCGGCCGCATCCCGGAGGAGCGGCTGATGGTCGAAGCCTCACGGCCCGGCGACTACATCGAGTTTCCGAGATGGGATGACCCGATCGTCACCGTCGTCGACTGAGCGCCCCGGGGCGGACGGCGGACGGCGGCACGGTCCGAGCGGCTCCGCCGCGCGGACGCCTCAGCGGGAGGAGAGGAAGCCGCGCAGCAGCGCGGTGGAGCCCTCGATGTGCTCGAGCATGGCTTCGGCCGCGGACTCGGCGCGGCCCGCGAGGATCGCGGCGACGATCGCCTCGTGCTGCTGATGCGAGTGGGTGAGGTTGGGTGCGAGCACCGGGATCGCATCGAGCAGGGCGTTGACGCGCATGCGCAGATTGGCCACGAGCGGCACGAGGCTCGGGGAGCCGGACAACTCGGCGATGAGCAGGTGCAACCGGGAGTCGAGGCGGCGGTGGTCGGACTCCTCGGCGGCCGAGCACTCCTCCAAGGCGAGCGCGAGCGCGGTCCGCTCCTCCGAGCTGAGCTCGCGCGCGGCGGCCTCGCGCGCGGCGCCCACTTCGAGCACGCGCCGCAGCACGGCCGTGTCCTCCACCTCGTCCTCGCCGAAGTCGGTGCGCTCTGCGCCGAGCGCGGAGCCGCTCGGGAGCTCCGCCACGACGAAGGTGCCGCCGTAGCGTCCGCGGCGCGACACCACGTATCCGGCCTCCGCGAGCGTGGCGATGGCCTCCCGCACGGTGTCGCGGCTGACCTTCAGCATCGCCGCGAGGTCCCGCTCGGCGGGCAGCCGCTCGCCGGGCGGGATGAAGCCGAGCCGGATCGACTGCAGCAGGCGCCGGATCGTCTCCTCGTAGGCGTTGCTGGGGCGCACCGCGCCGATGAGCAGCTCGACGCCCTCCGACGGTACGTGCACGGGGTCCTCCTGTCGGTCGGCGCTGCGTCCGATTGTAACCAGCGCCGCTGAGCCGGGATGCTGCCCGGCGCTCACGCTCAGAGCGGAGTCGTGTAGGCGCTCGTCAGGCCGCCGTCGACGAGGAACGTCGACGCCGTGATGAAGGACGCGTCGTCGCTCGCGAGGAACGCGACCGAGGCCGCCAGCTCCTCGGGGCGCGCGAAACGGCCCACGGGGATGTGCACGAGCCGCCGGGCGGCCCGCTCCGGATCCTTCGCGAAGAGCTCCTGCAGCAGCGGCGTGTTCACCGGCCCCGGGCAGAGCGCGTTGACGCGGATGCCCTGCCGCGCGAATTGCACGCCCAGCTCGCGGGTCATCGCGAGCACGCCGCCCTTCGAAGCCGTGTACGAGATCTGCGAGGTGGCCGAGCCCATCACCGCCACGAAGGAGGCGGTGTTGATGATCGAGCCGGAGCCCTGCCGCGTCATGTGCCGCAGCGCGGCCCGCGAGCAGAGGTACACGCTCTTCAAGTTGACGTCCTGCACCTTCTGCCAGGCGGGCAGCTCGGTGATCTCGATCGAGTCGTCGTCGTCGGGGGAGATGCCCGCGTTGTTGAAGGCGATGTCGACGGAGCCGTACTCGCGGGCGGCGGTGTCGAAGAGGGCGTTCACCTGATCCTCGTCGGTGACGTTGACCTGCACGAACAGGCCCTCGACCTCGTCTGCGGCCGCCTGCCCGCCGGCGGGATCCATGTCGCCGATGACGATGCGGGCGCCCTCCGCTCGCATGCGCCTGGCGGTGGCGAGGCCGATGCCGCTGCCGCCGCCGGTGATGACCGCGACCTTGCCGGCGAGGCGCTGGGTGAGGTCGATGGGGGTGATGTCGCTCATGATGGCTTCCTTCGTGAGGCTGAACGGTGTGTGAGGGTTCGGGATCGGTGCGGCACCGCCGCGGCCGCGGGGTCGGCGCCCGGCGCCGGTGCCGCGGCGTGCGCGGGGCTACTCCGTGGCGAAGAACACGTTCTTCGTCTCGGTGAAGTGCTCGGCGGCGTCGGGTCCGAGCTCGCGGCCGAGCCCGGACTGCTTGAAGCCGCCGAAGGGGGTCGAGTAGCGCACCGAGGAGTGCGAGTTGACGGAGAGGTTGCCGCCCTCGACGCCGCGGGCCGCGCGGATGCCGCGGGCGAGATCGCGCGTCCAGATCGAGCCGCTGAGGCCGTATTCGGTGTCGTTGGCGAGGCGGAGCGCGTCGGCCTCGTCCTCGAAGGGCAGCACGGCCACCACCGGGCCGAAGACCTCTTCGCGCACGATCCGCGCGTCCCGTTCGGGAGTGACGACGGTGGGGGCGAACCAGGCGCCCGGACCGTCCGGGCAGGAGCCGCGGAAGGCGACCGGGACCTCGTCGGTGAGGAAGGAAGCGACGCTGTCGCGGTGCGCGTGCGTGACGAGCGGGCCCACCTCGGTCGCTTCGAGCGTGGGATCGCCGACCCGCACGCTCTGCACGGCGCGCTCGAAGTGCTCCATGAAGCGCTCGTAGACGCTGCGCTGCACGAGCAGGCGGCTGCGCGCGCAGCAGTCCTGCCCGGCGTTGTCGAACACGGCGTAGGGCGCGGTGGCCGCGGCCTGCTCGATGTCGGCGTCCTCGAAGACGATGTTCGCGCTCTTGCCGCCGAGTTCGAGGGTGACGCGCTTCACCTGCTCCGCGCAGCCGGCCATGATCCGCTTGCCCACCTCGGTCGAACCGGTGAACACCACCTTCCGCACGGCCGGGTGGGTGACGAAGCGTTCGCCGACGACGGCACCGCGGCCGGTGAGCACCTGGAACAGCCCCTCGGGCAGCCCCGATTCGAGCGCGAGCTCGCCGAGCCGCAGGCTGGTCAGCGGCGTCCACTCGGCGGGCTTCAGCACGACCGCGTTTCCGGCCGCGAGCGCCGGCGCGAAACCCCAGGCGGCGATCGTCATGGGGAAGTTCCAGGGCGTGATGACGCCGACGACGCCGAGCGGCTCGTGGAAGGTGACGTCCATGCCTCCCGCGACGGGGATCTGCTTGCCGATCAGCCGCTCCGGCGAGGCCGCATAGTATTCAAGGACGTCTCGCACGTGCCCCGCCTCCCAGCGGGACTGCGTGATGGGGTGCCCGGAGTTCGCCGTCTCGAGCCGGGCGAGGCCCTCGATGTCGCCGTCGACGGCGTCGGCGAAGCGGCGCAGTGCGCGGGCCCGGTCCGCGGGGGCGACGCGCGCCCACTCGCGCTGCGCTTCCACCGCGCGCGCGATGGCGGCGTCGCTCTGCTCGGTGTCGAGCTGCGCGACCTCGGTGATGGTGCTTCCGTCTGCGGGGTTGATGACGGTGGTGCTCATGCCTGCTCCTTCGCGGTGCTCGGGCGGGTGCGGTCGTGGTGGTGTGCGCGGGCCGCGGCGATGAGGCCGGCGAAGAGGCGCCGGTCTTCCCGGTGCTCCTCCGGATGCCACTGCACGGCGACCCCGAAGGGCACCGTCGGCAGCTCCAGCGCCTCGATGATCCCGTCCTCGGTGCGGCTCGTCACGACGAGATCCTCGCCGAGCGCGTCGATGGCCTGGTGGTGGTAGAGGTGGGCCGTGGCGCTCAGATCATCGCCGTAGAGCTGGGCGATGCGCGTCCCCTCCGCCACTTCGACGCGGATCGGGTTGAAGATGCCGTCGCCGAGCTGGTAGCGCTCGTCTCCGACGACGTCGGGCAGGTGCTGGATGAGGCTGCCGCCCTGGGCGACGTTGAGCAGCTGCGCCCCGCGGCAGATCGCCAGGAACGGCAGCTCGGCACCGATCGCCGCGTCGAGCAGCGCGAACTCGAAGTCGTCGCGGTCGCTGCGGGGAGCTCCGGTGCGTGCGTGGGGCTCCTGGCCGTAGCGCGCGGGGTCGATGTCGGCGCCGCCGGAGAGGACGAGGCCGTCGAGGCCCTCGACGATGCGGCTCGCGATCCCGGCGTCGACGGGCTGGGGCGGGAGCACGAGCGCGATCCCGCCCGCGTCCGTCACAGCGTCGAGGTAGACCTGCGGCAGGAATGCGGCGCGCACGTCCCACACCCCGGTCCGGGCCTGCTCCAGGTAGCTGGTGATGCCGATGACGGGTCGCTGCCCGCCGGTTTCAGAGACGTTCAAAGCCACGCACCCGCTCCCAGTCCGTGATCGCGGCGTCGAAGGCGCGCACCTCGGTGCGCGCCGCGTGCACGTAGTGCTCCACGACTTCCTCGCCGAATGCCTCGCGCGCCAGCGCGGAGTTCTCGAAGAGGTCTGCGGCGTCGCGCAGCGTGGTGGGGACGCGGTCGATGCCGCTCGTGTAGGCGTTGCCCGCGAGCGGCTCGCCCAGTTCGAGCCGCTGCTCGATGCCGGCGAGTCCGGCCGCGAGCATGCCGGCGACCGCGAGGTACTGGTTGACGTCGCCGCCGGGCACGCGGTTCTCGACGCGCATCGCGTGGCCGCGTCCGACGACGCGCAGCGCGCAGGTGCGGTTGTCGTGCCCCCAGGCGACCGCGGTGGGGGCGAAGCTGCCGTCGACGAAGCGCTTGTAGGAGTTGATGTTGGGCGCGTAGAGCAGCGTGAACTCGCGCATGGCGGCGAGCTGCCCGGCGATGAAGTGCCGGAACATGGGCGACATCCCGTCGGCGGCATCGGGGTCGGCGAAGACGGGCTCGCCGCTCGTGCTGCGCAGGCTCGCGTGGACGTGGCAGCTGTTGCCCTCCCGCTCGTTGAACTTCGCCATGAAGGTGAGGCTCTTGCCGTGCGCGTCGGCGATCTCCTTCGAGCCGCTCTTGTAGATCGAGTGGTTGTCGCAGGTGGGGATCGCGTGGGCGTAGCGGAAGGCGATCTCCTGCTGGCCGAGGTTGCACTCGCCCTTGACGCCCTCGCAGTACATGCCGGCCCCGTCCATGGAGTTGCGGATGTCGCGCAGCAGCGGTTCGAGGCGGGTGGAGGCGTGCAGCGCGTAGTCGGTGTTGTAGTCGCTCGCGGGCGTGAGCTCGCGGTAGCCGCTGCGCCAGGCCGAGCGGTAGTCGTCGTCGAAGACGAGGAACTCGAGTTCGGTGCCGATGTAGGGGACGAGCCCCTGCTCGGCGAGGCGGTCGACCTGCCGGCGCAGGATCGCGCGGGGGGAGACGGGGATCGGCGTGTGGTCTGCGGCGGTGGTGAGATCGGCGATGACGAGCGCGGTGCCCGGCAGCCAGGGGGTGCGCCGCAGCGTCGAGAGGTCGGGGATCATTGCCATGTCCCCGTAGCCCCGCTCCCAGCTGGTGAGGGCGTAGCCGTCGACGGTGTTGAGCTCGACGTCGACGGCGAGGAGGTAGTTGCAGCACTCGGCGCCGTGATCCATCACGTCTTCCAGGAACAGCCGCGCCGAGACCCGCTTGCCCACGAGGCGTCCCTGCACATCGGTGAAGGCGACGATGACGGTGTCGATCTCGCCGGCGGCCACCGCCTCGCGCAACTGCTCGGGGCTCAGGTTTCCGCTCGCTGGGATCATCGGGTTCCTCCTCGGCTCTGAGGGTGTGACGCCCGCCGGCAGCGGGCACTCAAAAGGTCTGCAAGACGACCATAGCGCCGATCCCCGCATCCCGAAACCCAGCAGTGCCCGTGGCGCAGCCCGCGCTGGATTTCCCCGGACCGTTACACAAAGGTGGTTGACTCGACCATTGCAGACACTATAGTCGGGTGTCGAAGGGGGATCCGCGGCGTCGGGCCCGGCCCCGGCGGTTCACTGCAATTCACGACGAGGTGAAGAAGGAGGCCGGAATGGCCAAGGACACGTTGAAAGTCTCGGGGGTCACGTACACGACCGCCGACTCCGACTACTTCGAGAAACGCAGGCTCAAGCGCTCCGCGGGGGTCTGGGGCCTGTGGGGTCTCGCGGTCGGCGCGGTGATCTCGGGCAACTTCTCGGGCTGGAACTTCGGGATCGACGCCGCCGGCTTCGGCGGCATGATGATCGCCTTCGCGATCCTCGTGGTGATGTACTACGGCCTGGTCTTCTCGATCGGCGAGATGGCTGCCGCGATGCCGCACACCGGCGGGGCCTACTCCTTCGGCCGCGCGGCGATGGGCCCGTGGGGCGGCTTCATCACCGGCCTCGCCGAGAGCATCGAGTACGTCGCCACCACGGCGGTGATCGTCTACTTCTCCGCCGCCTACGCGAACGGCGTCACCGAGGCGCTGATGGGCTTCACCCTGCCCTCGTGGCTCTGGTGGGTCATCCTCTACGCGATCTTCGTCGGGCTGAACACCGCCGGCGCCGCGATCTCGCTGAAGTTCGCGATCGTCGTCTCGGTGATCTCGATCGGCGTCCTCGTGCTGTTCGGGATCATGGCCCTCGTGAGCGGCGCCGCCGACTGGGGCAGCCTCTTCGACATCGCACCGGATCCCGGCCAGACCGCGTTCCTGCCGCACGGGGTGCTCCCGATCCTCTTCGCGCTGCCCTTCGCCATGTGGCTCTTCCTCGGCATCGAGGAACTGCCGCTCGCGGCAGAGGAGTCCCACGATCCCGTCCGGGACATCCCCCGCGCCGGGATCTGGGCGCGCGGCACCCTGATCGTCACCGGCCTCATCGTGCTCTTCCTGAACACCGCAGTGCTCGGCGCGAGCGCGACGGGCGTGGCCGGCGAGCCGCTGCTCGACGGCTTCCGGGCGATCGTCGGTGAGGACCTGGCCTGGGTCGCCGGGCTGCTCGCGCTGTTCGCGCTCTTCGGGCTGCTGGCCTCGCTGCAGGGCATCATGTTCGCCTACGGGCGCAACATGTACTCGCTGTCGCGCGCCGGTTACTACCCGAAGTTCCTCTCGCTCACCGGCAAGCGCCAGACGCCGTGGGTCGCGCTCCTGGCGGGCGCGCTCATCGGCTTCGTCGCGCTCGTCGTGGTCGACGCGACGGGTGGCGACGGGGGCGTCGCGGGCGCCGTGGTGCTCAACATCGCGGTCTGGGGCGCGGTCCTCGCCTACTTCATGCAGATGATCTCGTACCTGATCCTGCGCAGGAAGTACCCGAACGCGAAACGCCCGTACCTCAGCCCGTGGGGGCGCTTCGGAGCCGTCGCTGCGGCGGTGATCTCCGCGCTCATCTTCCTCGGCTTCCTGCTCAACGAGACCTTCCGCCCCGCGATCATCGCGATCGTCATCGTCTACGTCGTCGCGCTGCTCGTCTTCGGCTTCTACGGCCGGCACCACCTCATCCTCTCGCCGGAGGAGGAGTACGCCGTCTCGGGCGGACTGCACGGCGATCCGCAGGCCGAGGGCTACGGCGGCGAGGTGGAGCGCGAGCTGCTCGCCGCCGACGGGGTCGACGGCGAGGACGGAGGCGGCACCGTGACCCGGCGACCCTAGCGCGGTGACCCGGCCCGCGCCGCCGCTGCGGTCGCGCGGACCGGGGCACCATCGCCCGCAGCGCCCAGCCTGATACGCTGGGCGGACTCGTGAATATCGGCTGACAAGCTGTGGCGGGAGAGTCCGGGATCGGGATCCCGGCGCCGTAGGAGCAAACCCTCCCCGGGAATCTCTCAGGCACCCGTACCGTCACAGCGAGGCAACTCTGGAAAGCAGTGCGCGGATCCCCGGATCCGCTTGCTCACCGACGGTGCAAGGGCGCCCGCCTCCGAGCGGTCGTCCGAAACTCTCAGGTCTCACAACAGAGCGGGGAGGTTCCCACCGCATCCCGCGCTCCCGCGTGAACCCAGACGGAGACCCCCGTGACCACAGCACCGCACGCATCCTCGTTCGCCGAGCGGCACATCGGCACCACCGCCGAAGCCGGCATCTCGCGCATGCTCGCCCCGCTCGGCCTTCCCTCGATCGACGCGCTCGTCGATGCCGCCGTGCCCGCCGGCATCCGCCTCCGGGACTCGCTCCAGCTGCCCGAGCCGCTCAGCGAAGAGGAGGCCCTCGCGCGCCTGCGCGCCTTCGCCGGCCGCAACGAGGTGAAGACCCAGATGATCGGACAGGGCTTCTACGGAACGCACACGCCGCCCATCATCCGCCGCCAGGTCCTCGAGAACCCGGCCTGGTACACCGCCTACACGCCGTACCAGCCCGAGATCTCCCAGGGCCGTCTCGAGGCGCTGCTCAACTTCCAGACCATGGTGTCGGAGCTCACGGCCCTGCCCGTCGCCAACGCCTCGCTGCTCGACGAGTCCTCGGCGGCGGCCGAGGCGGTGCTGCTCATGCGCCGGGCCAACCGCAGCCACGGATCCCGCACGACCGTGCTCGACCGGAACCTCTTCCCCCAGACCATCGCCGTCATCCGCGGTCGCGCCGAGGCGCTGGGCTTCCCGGTCGAGGTGGCCGACCTCGCCGCCGGGCTGCCCGAGGGCGAGATCTCGGGCATCGTGCTGCAGCAGCCGGGCGACGACGGCGCCGTGACGGACCACGCCGCGATCATCGCGGCCGCGCGGGAACGCGGGGCGCTCGTCACCGTGATCGCGGACCTGCTCTCCCTCGCGCTCATCGTGCCTCCGGGGGAGCAGGGCGCCGACATCGCCGTCGGCAGCACCCAGCGTTTCGGCGTCCCCCTCTTCTTCGGCGGTCCGCACGCCGCATACATGGCGATCCGCACCGGACTCGAACGCTCACTTCCCGGCCGCCTCGTCGGCGTCTCGCGGGATGACTCGGGCGCGCCCGCCTACCGGCTCGCCCTGCAGACCCGCGAGCAGCACATCCGCCGCGAGAAGGCCACGAGCAACATCTGCACCGCCCAGGCGCTGCTCGCCGTCACCGCCTCGATGTACGCCGTGTACCACGGGCCCGCCGGGATCCGCGCCATCGCCGAGCGCGCGCACGCCCACGCGCGCACCCTCGCTGCCGCGCTCGCGGACGCCGGCGTGGAGCTGCTGCGCGGCGCGTTCTTCGACACCGTGGTCGCCCGCGTGCCCGGCCGCGCCGACGCGGTCCTCGCGGCGGCCGAGGCGGCAGGCATCAACCTGCGCCGGATCGACGCCGACACGGTGGGCGTCTCCGCCGACGAGACCACGAGCGAAGCGCACGTCGAAGCGGTCGCCGCGGCCTTCGGCGCCACCGTCTCGCGCGTCTTCTCGCCCGGCGAGCTCGGCATCCCGCAGGGGCTCGTGCGCGAGAGCGGATACCTGACGCACCCCATCTTCAACACGATCCGCTCCGAGACCCAGATGCTGCGCTACCTGCGCCGCCTCGCCGACCGGGACCTCGCCCTCGACCGCACCATGATCCCCCTCGGCTCCTGCACGATGAAGCTCAACTCCGCCGCCGAGATGGAATCGATCTCCTGGCCCGAGTTCGCGAGCATCCACCCCTATGCTCCCGCGCACCAGACCGCTGGCTGGCGCGAGCTGATCCGGGATCTGGAGGAGCGCCTCGTCGAGATCACCGGCTACGCGGGTGTCTCGATCCAGCCCAACGCGGGCTCGCAGGGGGAGTATGCGGGGCTGCTCGCGATCCGCGGCTACCACCGGGCCGGCGGTGACGAGGGCCGCGACGTCTGCCTGATCCCCGCCTCCGCGCACGGCACCAATGCGGCCTCGGCGGTGCTCGCGGGCATGCACGTCGTCGTGGTGAAGAACACGGACGCCGGGACGATCGACCTCGACGACCTCGACGCGAAGATCGCCGAGCATCGCGACGCGCTCGCCGCGATCATGATCACCTACCCCTCCACCTACGGCCTCTACGACGCCGATGTGCGCGAGGTGTGCGACCGCGTCCATGCTGCCGGCGGCCAGGTGTACATCGACGGCGCCAACATGAACGCGCTGGTGGGGCTCGCCAAGCCGGGCGAGTTCGGCGGCGACGTGTCGCACCTGAATCTGCACAAGACCTTCGCGATCCCGCACGGCGGCGGCGGACCCGGCGTCGGCCCCGTGGCCGTCGCCGAGCATCTGCTGCCGTATCTGCCGGGCGACCCGGTGCGGGCCGGCGGGGGCCCGGACGGGCAGCGCGACGGCGTCGCCACGAGCGACGGGATCCCGGTCGTCTCGACCCTCTTCGGCTCGGCCGGGGTGCTCCCCATCTCGTGGGCGTACATCGCCATGCTCGGCGCCGAGGGGCTCACCCGCTCGACCCGCCACGCCCTCCTCGGCGCCAACTACCTCGCCGCGCGGCTGCGGGAGCACTACCCGATCCTGTTCACCGGACCGGGCGGACTCGTCGCCCACGAGTGCATCCTCGATCTGCGCGCGCTCACCGCCGAGACGGGGGTCACCGCGGAGGATGTGGCGAAGCGGCTCATCGACTTCGGCTTCCACGCGCCCACCCTCGCCTTCCCCGTCGCGGGCACGCTGATGGTGGAGCCCACCGAATCGGAGGACCTCGCAGAACTGGAGCGCTTCATCGAGGCGATGATCGCGATCCGTGAGGAGATCGCGCAGGTGGCCGCCGGCGAGTTCGCGCTCGCCGACTCGCCGCTGCGCCGCGCCCCGCATACGGCCGCCGCGGTGGTGACGAGCGCCTGGGACCGGCCCTACCCCGTCGAGCAGGCCGCCTTCCCGGTGGCCTCGCTGCGGGTGGACAAGTACTTCCCGCCGGTCGGCCGCATCGACGGCGCCCACGGCGACCGCAATCTGATCTGCTCCTGCCCCGCCCCCGAGGCCTTCGAGAACTGAGGATCGTCATGACCGAGCCGACCGCATCCGAGACCGCGACCGCGCCCCGGCGCACCGCCCTCTCCGGGGAGCACGCCGCCCTCGGAGCCACCTTCACCGACTTCGGCGGCTGGGACATGCCGCTGAGATACGGCTCCGAGCTCAGCGAGCACCGCGCGGTCCGAGAGGCCGCGGGGCTGTTCGACCTCTCGCACATGGGCGAGGTCTGGGTGGAGGGCCCGGAGGCGGGCACCGCGCTCAACACGGCACTCGTGGGGGAGTTCAGCGGCCTGGCCGCGGGCCGAGCGAAGTACTCGCTGATCTGCGAGGAGGACGGCGGCATCGTCGACGACCTCATCGTCTACCGGGAGACCGAGACGCGCTTCCTCGTCGTGCCGAACGCGGGGAACGCCGGGACCGTCGCTGCGCTGCTCGCGGAGCGGGTCGCGGGACTCGACGCCGAGGTGCGCGACGTCTCGGCGGAGACCAGCCTCGTCGCGGTGCAGGGCCCCGCCGCGGAACGGATCCTGCTCGATGTCGTCGTCCCCAGACAGCGGGAGACCGTGAGCGGCCTGCGCTCCTACGCCTGGGCGACCGTGACGCTCGCGGATCCGGCTGGCGACGCCATCGAGGTGCGCCTCGCGCGCACCGGCTACACGGGCGAGGACGGCTTCGAGCTGTTCGTGCCGAACGAGCACGCCGTGCCGCTGTGGGGACTGCTGCGCGCCGCGGGCGCACCGCACGGCATGATCCCCGCCGGCCTCGCGGCCCGCGACTCGCTGCGCCTGGAGGCCGGCATGCCGCTCTACGGCAACGAGCTGAGCCGGGAGGTCACCCCCTTCGAGGCGGGGCTCGGCCGGGTCGTCTCCTTCGGGAAGGAGGAATGCTTCGCCGGCCGCGAAGCACTGGAGGCCCGGCGCGATGCCGGCCCGGATTCCGTGCTCGTCGGCCTGAGCGGCAGCGGGCGCCGCGCCGCACGCGCGGGCTACGCGGTGCTCGCCGAGGGCCGGACCGTCGGACGCGTCACCAGCGGGCTGCCCAGCCCCACGCTCGGTCACCCGATCGCGTTCGCCTACGTGGAGCCCGCGCTCGCCGAGCCGGGAACGCGCGTCGAAGTCGATCTGCGTGGCAAGGCCGAGCCCTTCGAGGTCGTCGCCACGCCCTTCACGCGCCGCCCGGCTCCCGCCTCGGCGTGATCCGCCGGGCCGGGCCGGGACTCCGATCCCGGGCCCCGTCGCCCCCGAACTCCGACCGCACCCACACCCAGAGAAAGAAGCACCCATGAGCAAGGTACAGACCGGACTCCGCTACTCCGCCGAGCACGAGTGGATCGACGACGCCGCGCCCGCCACGATCGGCATCAGCGAGGTCGCCGCCGATGCGCTCGGTGAGATCGTCTACGTGGAGCTGCCCGAGCTCGGCGCGAACATCACCGCCGGGCAGGTGGTGGGGGAGATCGAATCCACGAAGTCGGTCTCCGAGATCTTCTCGCCCGTCGCGGGCGAGGTCGTCGAGGTGAACGAGGACGTCGTCGCGGATCCCGCGCTCGTCAACTCCGAGCCCTACGGCGCGGGCTGGCTGTTCCGGGTGGCCGTCACGGAGGAGGGGCCGCTGCTGAGCGCCGAGCAGTACGCGGCGGACAACGGCGCCGAACTGTAGGCCTTCGCCCGCTCAGGGGCCCGGGTTCTTCCCCCACCCTCCTTCCCCCTCCGGAAACACGGCGAAAGGGCGAAAACGCACGCAGAGCCCGCGAGGATTCGTGCGTTTTCCCCCTTTCGGGGACGCCCGCTGCCGGGCGACCCCGCTCCGAACTACGATGGTCCCCGTGCAAGAGTCACCCGCAGGGCCCGGCCCCACGCTCGCTCAGCGCCTCGACGCGCTGCCGTTCACCCGCAGGCACGGTCGCGTGCTCGGCGGCTCCGGCATCGGCTGGGCGCTCGACGCCATGGACGTCGGGCTCATCTCCTTCGTGATCGCCGCCCTCACCCAGCACTGGGGCATCACGAAGGCCGAGAGCGGGCTGATCGCCTCGCTCGGTTTCGCGGGCATGGCCGTCGGCGCCAGCCTCGGCGGACTGCTCGCGGACCGCTTCGGCCGGCGGCAGGTCTTCGCCCTGACGCTGCTCGTCTACGGGATCGCCACCGGGGCGAGCGCGCTCGCGGGCGGTGTCGCGCTGCTGCTCGTGCTGCGCTTCTTCGTCGGCCTCGGACTCGGCGCCGAGCTGCCGGTCGCCTCGACGTATGTCAGCGAGTTCGCCCCCGCCCGCATCCGCGGCCGGCTGATCGTGATCCTGGAGGCGTTCTGGGCCGTCGGCTGGACGGCGGCGGCCCTGATCGGGTACTTCGTGGTGCCCGCGGACGAGAACGGCTGGCGCTGGGCCTTCGCCCTGGGGGCGGTGCCCGCGGCCTACGCCCTCGTGGTGCGGTGGGGGCTGCCGGAGTCGCCGCGGTGGCTGGCCGGTCGCGGGCGCCTGACCGAGGCGGAGCGGATCGTCGCCGATTTCGAGCGCGCCGCCGCTCCCGCGGGCGGGCCAGCCGTCGGCGCGGTGGCCGCAGCGGCCCCCGCCGCCGAGCGATCCGCGCCACCGCGGCCCGGCCTGGCCGTCTCGGCCCGATCACGCCTCGCCGGCCTCTGGTCGGCTGAGTTCCGTAGCCGCACGGTCGCGATCTGGCTCGTGTGGTTCTGCGTGAACTTCGCCTACTACGGGGCGTTCATCTGGATCCCCAGCATCCTCGTCGACGCGGGCTTCGGCCTGGTGCGCTCCTTCGGCTTCACCCTGATCATCACCCTCGCGCAGCTGCCCGGCTACGCAGCGGCGGCGTGGCTGATCGAGGTGTGGGGGCGGCGGCTCACGCTCTCGGTCTTCCTCGCCGGATCCGCCGTGTCGGCGGTCGTGTTCGGCACGGTCCACGCGGAGGCCGCGATCATCGGCGCGGGCATGGCGCTGTCGTTCTTCAATCTCGGGGCCTGGGGCGCGCTCTACGCGGTCACGCCGGAGATCTACCCGACCTCGCTGCGCGCCACCGGCGCCGGCTGGGCGGCGGGCGTGGGGCGGATCGCCTCCATCGTGGCGCCCCTGCTCGTGCCGGTGCTGCTCGTGGCTGGCGGTTCTGGGCTCGCCTTCGCCGTGTTCTCGGTGTTCTTCGTCGTCGCGGCTGCGGCGACATGGGGGCTGGTGGATCGTCGCGGCAGGGCGCTCGACGACCGCTGACCCGTCCCCGCTCGCGCGCCGGGGAAGCGGAGGCGGCGGTCGCAGGGCCGCGGCGACATGGTCCGCGATCCGCGCTCCCGGACCGCGCTCAGATCTCGCTCGCGAGTCCCTCGACCACCTCGACGCCGGGCAGCGATGCCAGCACCTCCCCGGGCAGCAGGATCTTCGCGCCGCGGATCCCGGCACCGATGATCGCCTCGGGCACCAGCGGCACGCGCGCATCCACGAGGACGCGCCACCCGGCGGGCAGCCCGAGGGGGGTGATGCCGCCGTACTCCATGCCGGTGACCGCCACCGTCTCCTCGACGGGCGCGAAGCTCGCTTTCCGGGCGTCGAGCAGCTTGCGCACGGTCTTGTTGACGTCGGCGCGCGTGGTGGCGAGCACCACGCAGGCCGCGAGGGTGACGTCGTCGCCACGCCGCCCGGCGACCACGATGCAGTTCGCGGAGGCGTCGAGCGCGACGCCGTAGGCCTCGCAGAAGGCAGCGGTGTCCGCGAGTTCCGCGTCGATCTCAGCGACGCGGATGCGCGCGGCGAGGGCGGGATCGAGTCGCGCGATCGCGTCGCGCACGGGCGCGGCGAGCAACTCGGGCGCCTCGGTGGCGGGCAGCGGGTTCAGGGGCATCTTCGCTCTCCGGTGTCTGATCGGGCTGGGTGCTTCCGAGCTTAGGGGACGCCGCTGACGCGCTCGGCGCGGGCGAGCGCGCCCTCGCGGCCTCGGCGTGCACGGCGGGGGCCGGATGTGCGCTAGGCTTGTCGAGGTCGCCGACTGCTCGCCTCCGTAGCTCAGGGGATAGAGCGCCGGTTTCCGGTACCGTAGGTCGGGGGTTCGAATCCCTCCGGGGGCACTGGCGACACGAGGGTCTGACGGGGTGGCGACATCCGGTCAGGCCCTCTGCTCATCTCTCCGCGGGCCGCTCGTCGCCGACCGGGAGCGTGCCAGATCCTGCGCACTAGACTGGATGCTCGTGACGCCTCAAGAACTCGCTGCCGCCCTCGCCCGCATCCTCTCCGAACTCGTCGCCGAACGCGGCGCCGAGCTGATCGTCACGGAGCAGGACACCGCGGTGGAGCGGCCGAAGAACCGCGAGCACGGGGACTGGGCCTCGAACGCGGCGATGAAGTTCGCCAAGCGCCTGGGCGTGAACCCCCGCGAGCTCGCGCAGCAGATCGCCGAGCGTGCCGAGCGCATCGACGGGGTGGCGCGCGCCGAGGTCGCCGGGCCCGGATTCATCAACGTCACGCTCGACGCGGCCAGTGCGGGCGAGACCGCGCGCCGCGTGGTCGAGGCCGGCGAGTCGTACGGCCGCGGCGACGCCCTGCGCGGGCAGAAGATCAACCTCGAATTCGTGAGCGCCAACCCGACGGGGCCGCTGCACCTCGGCCACACCCGCTGGGCGGCGCTCGGCGACTCGACGGCCCGGGTGCTGCGCGCGGCGGGCGCGGAGGTGACGAGCGAGTACTACATCAACGACGCCGGCTCGCAGATGAACAAGTTCGGCCGCTCGGTGCTGGCGGCAGCGCTCGGCGAGGACGCCCCCGAGGACGCCTACCCCGGAGCGTACATCCAGACCCTCGGGGAGCGGGTGCGCGAGCAGATCCCGGAGCTCGCGGAGCTCGCGGCGAGCGACCGGGACGCCGCG
Source organism: Leucobacter massiliensis (assembly GCF_002982315.1). GTDB lineage: Bacteria > Actinomycetota > Actinomycetes > Actinomycetales > Microbacteriaceae > Leucobacter > Leucobacter massiliensis. Next base: position 35,579 of record NZ_MWZD01000023.1, read on the forward strand.
CTCGCGCAGGCCCAGGAGCTCGCCTACCAGCTGCAGCTCGCCGAGATCAAGGACTCGCTGGAGCGCTTCAACGTGCACTTCGACGTGTTCTTCTCGGAGCGCACCCTGCACACCCCGGGCGAGCAGGGCGAGCCGAGCCCCATCGCCGCCGCCGTCGACCGGCTGCGCGAGCAGGGGCACGTCTTCGAAGCCGACGACGCCATCTGGGTGCGCACCACCGACTTCGGCGACGACAAGGACCGCGTCTTCACCCGCGGCAACGGCGTGTACACCTACTTCGCCGCCGACGCCGCCTACTACCTGTCGAAGAAGGATCGCGGCTTCGGCGAGAAGATCTACCTGCTCGGCGCCGACCACCACGGCTACATCGGCCGGCTCACCGCCATCGCGGGCGCCGCGGGCGACGACACCGAGACGGACATCACGGTCCTCATCGGCCAGCTCGTCAACCTCAACGGCGCACGGCTGTCGAAGCGCGCCGGCAACATCGTCGAGCTCGACGATCTGCTGGAGTGGCTCGGCAGCGACGCGCTGCGCTACTGGCTCGCGCGCTACCCGGCGGACTCGCCGCTGTCCCTCGACGGCGAGAAGCTGCGCAGCCGCTCCAACGACAACCCGGTCTTCTACGTGCAGTACGCGCACGCCCGCACCTGCGCGGTCGACCGCAATGCCGCACAGGCGGGCGTGGACCGCAGCTCCTTCGCGCCCGAGCTCCTCACGCACGAGACCGAGACCGAGCTGCTGGGCAAGCTGCAGCAGTACCCGGGTGTCGTCGCGGGGGCAGCCGAACTGCGTGAACCGCATCGCATCGCGCGCTTCCTGGAAGAACTCGCCGCGGCCTACCACCGCTGGTACGACAACTGCCGTGTGCTGCCGCTCGCCGGTGAGGAGATCGGTGATCTGCACCGCACCCGGCTGTGGCTCAACGATGCCGCCGGCCAGGTGCTGCGCAACGGCCTCGATCTGCTGGGGGTCTCCGCCCCCGAGAGGCTGTAGCGGGTGGTGAGCCCCGGGGCGCGGCGCAGACCGCGCTGGTGGGTGCGCCTCCTCGCCGTGCTCGTGGGCGTCGGAGTGCTCGCGGGCGCGGCGGAGCTCGCGCTGCGGCTGATCGTGCCGGGAGTGATCGGGGGGATCGTGCGCGAGCAGCTGAGCCTGAGCGACGATCACCCGGTGGAGGTGTCGCTCGGCGGCTCCGCCCTCGCCTTCGCGCTGCGCGGCGGGATCGGGGACGTGACCGTCGAGATCCCGGACGCGCCCCTGATCGAGGGGGTGCCGGTCGACGCCCGCGTGCACGCCGGCTTCTCGCCCTTCAACCCCGCCGAGGGCGAGATCGAGGGCGGCACCGCCTCTCTGACGGTGCCGCGGGAGCAGCTGGGAGCGGTGATCTCGATGCTCACCTCGGGGGTCGCGCAGAGCGGTGAGGTGCGGGACGGGGAGCTCGTCGTGGGCCGCGACATCGAGGTCTTCGGCCAGAAGATCACGCTCACCGCGCGGATCGCGCTGGAGGTGCACGACGGCGACGTGGAGATCGTGCCGCGCGGTGTCAACGCGGCAGGGCTCGACCTCAGCGCCGAGCAGATCTCCCAGGCGACCGGATCGCTGCTCGACCCGATCCTGCAGCCGCAGACCGTGTGCGTGCGGGACCGCCTCCCCGCAGGAGTGACCCTCAGCGGGGTGCGGCTGTCGAGCACCGGATCGGCGAGCATCGAGGCCGTGCTGGATCCGCGGATCCTCTCAGACCCCGCCGAACTGCAGCCCGGCAGCTGCGGCTGAGGGCGGCGGCCGGCACCGCCGGCTCCGGCCGCTTCAGAGACCGGCGGCGCGCAGCGCCAGCCAGGCGGCCGCCCGGTCGTCGGCGCGGTCCATGAGGAGGCCGGTGAGCTGCTCGACGCGGCGGATCCGGGCCACCAGGGTCTGACGGTGGATGCCGAGCCGCGCGGCGCTGGCCCGGTGGGCGCCGTGCGAGGCCAGGAACTCCTGCAGGGTGCGAGTGAGTTCGCCGTGGGCGCCGGATGCGTCGCGCAGCGGGTCCAGGACCGTGGCCAGGCCTCTGCCCGACGCCTCGTCGAGGGTGGCGAGCACGAGGTCGACCGTGGGCAGGCTCGCGAAGGAGACCACGCGCACGCCGTCGGAGAGCGCCGTCTCGAGCGCCTGCCCGGCCTGCACCGCAGTGCGCGACAGGGCCTCGGCCGGGGCGGGAGCCCCGAGCCCGAGGTAGACGCTGTGCGCGGGCACGGCGCCGAAGGCCTCCACCCGGGACGCGAGCTCAGAGGCGAGGTCGTCGCGCACGAAGCCGCGCACGCGCTCCTGCTCGGCGGCGAAGACGTGCTCGGCGCCCAGCTCGTCGAACCAGCGCACGAGCAGCCGTTCGAGGTCGATGGTGCGCGTCTTCGCGCCCAGCTCGAAGCCGGTGAGGCTGGACTCGTGCACCCCCCAGCGCCGGAGCAGCTCACCGGCTCCGGCCCCACCGGCGAGCAGCGTGGCGAGGAGCGCCTCGCGCCCGAGCTGCTCGGTGAGGCCCGGGTCGTGGGAACGCAGGAGCAGGTCGCAGAGCGCGGCCGCGAGCGCGGCGAGGTCGCGCGAGTGGCTGGTGCGACTCGACCGGGTCGCGATGACGAGGTATCCGGCGAGGTCGCGGTCGGAACCGACCTGATGCAGCTGGAGGCCGTCGTGGCGCACGCGCACGGGGCGGCCGAGGGCGAGGGCGGCCGCATCCGAGATGTGCAGGCGGCCGGCGCCGGCGCTCGCGACCAGCTGGCCCTGGGCGTCGAGCAGCACCGCCCAGCCGTCGATCCTGCGCGCGAGCTCGGGGATCACCGCGCGGACACCGCCCCTGCGGGCCACCTGGGTGAGCACGTTCATCCCGGCAGTGACGAGCCGGTCGCCCGCCGCGCGGTCGTCGGCGATGAGGGCGGCGAGCGTGGCGTGCAAGGCGCCGCCGCCGAGCTCCGTCCCGAGGATCGCGGTCACCCCGCTCGCCGCGAGCGCGTCGCGCAGCTGCGGGGTGTCCTCGCCGCTCACGTAGACCGCGCCCGTGAGCTCGCCGGCACCCGGCCGGGTGCCGGCGGCACCGGGTCCGTGACCGGCTCCGCGCGGTGCGATGGTCTCCAGCAGGGCATCCGCCGCTCCGGTGACCAGGGTCGCGTAGCTGGCGTTGCCGACGACGGTGAAGTCCCGGAGGGCGGTGAGATCGTCGACGGGGGTGCGTTCGGGCAGCCCGTGCGGGAGGAGGTGCCCGCCCACGGCGCGCACCACTGCCGCGAGATCGAGGGCCATGCCGGAAGTGTACCAAGTGTCGGGACCCGGGCAGGGAACCCGTCACCCGGCACAGTGACAGCGGGCCGCGCTGCTCCGTAGCATCGCTTCAGTCGCCACCGAGCCGCATCGCGGAGGTGGCGGGGGACCAACCGCTTCCGAACGACACAGGAGTGAACCATGAAAGCCGTGGTGTTTCGCAACCCCGAGAGCCGGGTCGAGATCGCAGACGTCGAGCTCGCCGGCCCGAAAGCCGGCGAGGTGCGCGTGAAGATCGCCGCCGCAGGAGTCTGCCACTCCGATCTGCACGTCAAGCGCGGCGAGTGGACCGCGCCGGCGCCGATGGTCATGGGCCACGAGGGCTCCGGCGTCGTCACCGAGCTCGGCGAGGGCGTCACCTCTCTCGCGGTCGGTGACCACGTCGTGCTCAGCTGGGTGCCGCCCTGCGGCGAGTGCCGCTACTGCCTGCAGGGGCACGAGGCGCGCTGCCAGAAGGTCGCCACCGTCGTCGCGCCGCAGGGCGTGCTCTTCGACGGCACCTCCCGCCTGAGCCTCGGCGAGGAGCCCATCCACCACTACCTCGGCGTCTCCTCCTTCGCCGAGGAGGTGGTGGTGCCCGCCTCCGGCGCCATCAAGGTGCGGGACGACGCTCCGCTCGACGTCATCGCCGTCGTCGGCTGCGCCGTCGCCACGGGCGTCGGGGCGGTGCTCAACACCGCCGCCGTCGAGCCCGGAGCCACGGTCGCCGTGATCGGCTGCGGCGGCGTCGGCCTCAACGTGGTGCAGGGCGCACGCCTCGCCGGCGCCGAACGCATCATCGCGGTCGACGTCGTTCCCGAGAAGACGCGCATGGCGCTGCAGTTCGGCGCGACCGACCGCATCGACGTGACCGAGGGCCGCGACGCCGTCGAGGCCCTCTTCGAGCTCATCCCCGACGGCGTCGACTATGCCTTCGACGCGATCGGCCGCACCTCGACCACCGAGCAGGCCATCCGCATGCTCGGCCTCGGCGGTGCCGCAGTCATCGTCGGCCTCCCTCCCACCGGGGCGCGGGCCTCCTTCGAGCCGCTCGTGCTCGCCGAGGCGGATCAGCGCATCCTCGGCTCCAACTACGGATCCGTGCGGCCCTCGATCGACATCCCCGCCCTCGTCGACCGCTACATGGACGGACAGCTCAAGCTCGACCCGCTGATCTCCGGCCGTCGCCCGCTCGACGCCGCCGCGGAGGCACTCGACGATCTCGAGGGCGGCGGCGTGCTGCGCACCCTCCTCATCCCCGACGCGAACTGACACCACCCCTCGAAGGAGAGACCCACACCATGTCCACCACCCAGCAGCAGGCCCCCGTCGACGCGGGCCTGCGCCGCGGAGTGATGTCGGGGCCGGAACTCGCGGCCCAGGCCATCGCGAACATCGCTCCCAGCGCCGTCATCGCCTTCACGGCGGCGAGCATCTTCCTCGGCGCCGGCAACGGCACCATCCTCTCGTTCGTCCTCGCCACGATCGTGATCCTCTGCGTCGGCTGGTGCGTGGCGGTCTTCGCCAAGAAGAACGCCTCCGCCGGCTCGCTCTACACCTACGTGGCCAAGGGCCTCGGCCCCACCGGCGCCTACATCGCGGGCGTGGCACTCATCGTCGGCTGCTGGGGCATCGCCGCCGGCTCGCTCGGCGGGGCCGTGTCCTACGCCTCAGACCTGCTGCAGTTCTTCGGCGTCCCCGCCTCGGGCGTCGCCTGGCTCGTGGCGCTCGCCGTCGTGATCGGGGGAGTCGCCACCTTCTTCACCATCCGCGGCATCCGCATCTCGGCGCGCGTCTCGCTCGTGCTGGAGCTCGTCTCCGTCGCCATCATCCTCGTCCTGCTCATCACCGCGCTCGTCGCCGTCGGCCCGGCGGCCTGGGATCCCTCCCAGTTCCGGCTCGAAGGCGCCCCCTTCCAGGGTGTCGCGGCGGGCATGGTCCTCGGCATCCTCGGCTTCGTCGGCTTCTCCTCGGCGGATGCCCTGGGGCGCGAGGCCAAGAACCCCTACACGGCGATCCCGCGGGCCATCATGTGGAGCGCCGTGGTCGTCGGCGTGCTCTACGTCTTCGCCGCATACACCCAGATCGCCGTCCTCCAGGAGGAGCTCGGCGAGGTGGCGAGCCCGCTGCAGGCGATCGCCGACAAGGTCGACATGCCCGTCTGGTTCACCCCGCTGCTCGTCTTCGGCGTCGCCGCCTCGTTCTTCGCGGTGGTCGTCGCCCCGCTCAACGTCGTCGGCCGCATCGTCTACGTGATGGGCAAGGAGGGCGTGGTGCCCGAGCGCTTCGGCCGCACCCACGAGACCCACCTCACCCCGCACCGCGTGCTCCTCATCGCCGGGCCCGCCGCCATCGTCCTCGACGTCATCCTCCTGGTCGGCGGCGTGCACCCCATGGACATCGTCGTGTGGGTGGACACCTACGGCACCTACGGCTACATGGTCGCCTACGCGCTCGTGGCGATCGCCTGCGTCGTCTACGTGCGCCGGGAGCGGCTGCGCACCGGGCTCGTCACCTTCTGCGCCGTGGTCGCGGTCGCGGCGATGGCGTACGTGTTCTTCGCCAATGTGTGGCCGGTGCCGGCGTTCCCGCTGAACGTCATCCCCTACCTCTTCCTCGCGACGATGCTCGGGGCGATCGCCTGGTTCGGCTACCTGCGCAAGAACCGACCCGAGGTGATGCGCGCGATCGGCAACACCGAGACCGACATGCTCGAGGGCGTCGGCTGATCGCACGCCGTCCAGCAGGGTCCCGCGCCGCGCAGCCGGCGCGGGACCCTGCTGCGTTCCCGCGGACGCGCTGCGTCGCCCTGCGCGGCATGCTCGGCACGCTAGACTGATCGGGTTCGTTCTGAGAGGCCGCGCCTCCGTGCGCCTGGCTTCAGGGGCCACTCCGGGTCCGCTCGCCACTCGTCGCCGGACGGTCCCGCGGGCGCGGGCGAACAGAGCCACCCGGGGCCCGGTATCGGGCGCCCGCAGACCCCCAGGAGCGAACGATGACGCAGACGCCGACCCAGACCGCTGCCGAACTCGACCGCATCGATCCGCGTGTCTTCCCCCCGACCGCCCGGCGCGGCCGCGACTGCGGTCAGCTGAAGCTCGCCGGGATCCGCGCCACCGAGCTCGTCGAACGCCACGGCTCCCCGCTCTACGTGATCGACGAGCAGGCGGTCCGGGATCGCGCCCGCGAGGTGCGCGAGGCGCTCGAGCGCGAAGCCGCGCGGATCGGCTCCACCGCCACCGTCTACTACGCGGGCAAGGCGTTCCTGTGCGTCGAGGTGGCGCGCTGGGCGGCCGAGGAAGGCCTCGCGATCGACGTCGCCAGCGGGGGGGAGCTCGCGGTGGCGCTCGCCGCGGGCGTCGACCCGGCCCGGATCGGCTTCCACGGCAACAACAAGTCGACGGCCGAGATCGAGCGCGCCGTCGCCGCGGGCGTCGGCACCATCGTCATCGACAGCGAGATCGAGACCGAGCGCGTTGCCGCCGCCGCAGCGGCGGCCGGGGTGCGGCAGCGCGTGCGCCTGCGCGTGAACAGCGGTGTGCACGCCTCCACCCACGCCTTCCTCGCGACCTCGCACGAGGATCAGAAGTTCGGGCAGCCCCTCGCGGACGCTCCGCGCCTGGTGGCCGCGATCCTCGCCCGCGAGAGCCTCGACTTCGTCGGCCTGCACTGCCACATCGGCTCCCAGATCTTCGCGAGCGACGGGTTCCGCGAGTCGGCGCGCCGCCTCATGGGCGCCTACCCCGAGCTCGAACGTCTCGCCGGGCGGCCGATTCCCGAGCTGAATCTCGGCGGCGGCTTCGGCATCGCGTACACGAGCGCGGAGGCCGACGAGCTCCCGGCGATCGGGGACATCGCCCGTGAGCTGGCCGACATCGTCGCCTCGACCGCCGCGGAGTTCGGGATCGCCGTGCCGAAGCTCGCCTTCGAGCCCGGCCGCAGCATCGTGGGCCAGGCCGGGGTGACGCTCTACACCGTGGGCACCGCGAAGCCCGTTCAGCTCAGCGGCAGCGACGCCGACGCCGATCCGGCCGATCAGGGCTTCGCCGAGCGCCTCTACGTGAGCGTCGACGGCGGCATGAGCGACAACGCCCGCCCCGCGCTCTACGGCTCCGACTACCACGTGCGGCTCGCCAGCCGCCGCAGCGAGGCCGCAGCCGCGCTGGTGCGCGTGGTCGGCAAGCACTGCGAGGCCGGCGACATCGTGGTGCGGCGCGATCTGCTTCCGGGCGACGTGCGGCCCGGCGATGTGCTCGCCGTGGCCGCGACCGGAGCTTACTGCTGGTCCCTCGCCAGCAACTACAACTACGTGCCGAGGCCGCCGGTGGTCGCGGTGCGCGAGGGGCGGTCGCGGCTGATCGTCCGCGGCGAGACCGAGGACGAACTGCTCGCGAAGAGCGTGATCGGCGTGACGCCGGTGCAAGAAGAACCGACGAACGGAGAAACCAAGTGAACGGGTACCGTGATCTGCGTGTGGCGCTGCTGGGCTGCGGCTCTGTCGGGGCGCAGGTGGCCAGGCTGATCCTCGAGCACGGCGAGGAGCTCGCCGCGCGCGCCGGGGCGGGCCTGGTGCTCGCCGGCATCGCCGTGCGCGACATCGACGCGCCCCGGGACGTGGAGCTGCCCCGCGAGCTCTTCACCACGGACGCCGAGCGGCTCGTGCAGGGCGTCGACATCGTGATCGAGCTGATGGGCGGGATCGAGCCGGCCCGGACGCTGATCCTGCAGGCGCTGCAGGGCGGCGCCGATGTGGTGACCGCCAACAAGGCCCTGCTCGCCGCGCACGGACCGGAGCTCGAGGCCGCCGCCGAGCAGGTGGGCGCGCAGCTCTCCTACGAGGCCGCGGTCGCCGCGGCGATCCCGATCCTGCGCCCGCTGCGCGAGAGCCTCGCCGGGGATCAGATCACCCGGGTGATGGGCATCGTCAACGGCTCCACGAACTACATCCTCGACCGCATGGACCGCTTCGGTGACAGCGCGGAGGATGCGGCGCGGGTGGCGAGCGAGCTCGGCTTCCTCGAGGCCGATCCGACCCTCGACGTCGAGGGCTACGATGCCGCGCAGAAGGCCACGATCCTCGCCAGCATCGCCTTCCACACCGAGGTGCCCGTCGACGCGGTGCACCGGGAGGGGATCACCGGGATCACCGCGGAGCAGATCGCCACGGCGAAGAACGCCGGCTATGTGATCAAGCTGCTCGCCATCGCCGAGCGCATCACCTCCTCCGACGGGGTCGACGGGGTGTCGGCCCGGGTGTACCCGGCGCTGATCCGCCGCGATCATCCGCTCGCCGCGGTGTACGAGGGCAAAAACGCCGTGTTCGTCGAGGCGGAGGCGGCCGGCGAGCTGATGTTCTACGGCGCTGGCGCGGGCGGCAAGGAGACCGCCTCTGCGGTGCTCGGCGACCTCGTCTCGGCGGCGCGCCGCCACGTCGTCGGCGGGCCCGGCATCGCGGGATCGCTGCACGCCGAACTGCCGATCCTGCCGGTCGGCGAGGTCAACACCGCCTACCAGATCATGCTGCAGGTGCGCGACGAGCCGGGCGTGCTGGCCGCCATCGCGGGGATCCTCGCCGACCACGGCGTGTCCGCGGCGAGCGTGGAGCAGTCGGTGGCGCAGGGCAGCGAGGGCGAGGCCGCGCTGGTCATCGGCACCCACATCTCGCGCGAGGCGAAGCTCGCCGCGACGGTCGAGGCGCTGCGCGTCGCCGACATGGTGCTGAGCGTCACGAGCGTGCTGCGGCTGGAGGGCGGAGAGTGAGCGCGGGATCCGCGGGCCACGAATCGCGGGCGGTGCACGTGCGCGTGCCCGCGACGAGCGCGAACCTCGGCCCCGGCTTCGACACGCTCGGCATCGCGCTCGCATACAGCGACGAGGTCCTTGCGAGCACGCGCGGCGAGCCCGGTGCCGAGGTGCAGGTGAGCGGGGTGGGCGAGGGCGAGGTGCCCACCGACGAGACGAACCTCGTGGTGCGCTCCGCGGCCCACGTGTTCCAGCGGCTCGGACGTGAAACCCCCGGCCTGCGGCTCGAAGCCCGCAACCGCATTCCACACGGCCGGGGCATGGGATCCTCAGGATCGGCCATCGTCGCGGGCGTGATGATCGCCGCCGGACTGCTCGAGAGCGATCCGCTCGATCCGCTCGTGCTCAGCGAAGACCAGCTGCTCGCCTTCGCGACCGAGCTCGAAGGGCATCCCGACAATGTCGCGCCCGCGCTGTTCGGCGGTCTCACGATCGCCTGGAGCACCGAGCAGGGACCGCGTTTCAAGCGGCTCATGGTGCACCGCGGCGTGGCGCCCCTCGTGCTCGTGCCCAGCTTCACCATGTCGACCGAGCTGGCGCGCAGCCTGCAGCCGAAGCAGGTGCCCCACGAGGACGCCGTCTTCAACGTCTCGCGGTCCGCGCTGCTCATCGCCGCCCTCACGCAGAGCCCGGAGCTGCTGCTGGAGGCCACCGAGGACCGCCTGCACCAGAACTACCGGGCCGCGGCCATGCCGCGCACGAGCGAACTGGTGGCTGCGCTGCGCGCGGCCGGGCACCCCGCCGTCGTCTCCGGAGCGGGGCCCTCCGTGCTCGTGCTGGCGAACGGTCCGGCGGAGCGCCTGGCCGCTGCCGACCTCGTCGCCGAGCGCTACCCGGACTGGCGCTCGCTGATCCTGGCCGTCGACACCAAGGGTGCTACAGTGGAGCCGATCCCTTCGTAATCGCGGGATACCGTGCGGCTGATTCCGGTGCGGGTCTTCCGCGAGGCGCCGGAAGAGGCTTGGGGTGGCAATCGCCGCGTGTCTCTGCTGCGTGCCTCCGCCGAACGCGATGTGGATCGATTTCCTCACCGTGACGTTCCGTCCGGTGATCCCGAAGCACATCTGTGCACCGGCGCGGGAAGGCGAGGCCCCATGCGCACGCTGTTCCGGCGCCGCTCCGAAAGGAAGAACGTGGAAAGCAACGAAGAGAACACCAGCACGCCCGCAGAGGAGACCGCGCCGGTGCGGCGTCGTGCTTCGCGTCGCGTGAGCGCGGCCGCCGGAGCGGCAGGCGAGACGGTGGTCACCGAGGCCGCCTCCGCGGCGGCGGACACCGCGTCCGCGCCCGCCGCGGAGACGCCCGCCGCGGAGGCGCCGAAGAAGCGTGCGAGCCGCAGCCGCAAGAAGGCCGCAGAGGAGCCGGCCGCCGAGGCCGCCCCCGCCGCGGCGAGCACCGAGGCCGCGAGCACCGAGGCCGCGAGCACCGACGCCGCGAGCACCGAGGCCCCCGCGAGCACGGAGGCCGACGCGCCCGAGGCCGCGGAGGCGCCGAAGAAGCGTGCGAGCCGCAGCCGCAAGAAGGCCGCGGAGGAGCCTGCGGCCGAGGCCGCCGAGGCCGCCGGCGAGCCCGCCACCGCAGCGGAGCAGTCTCCGGAGGCCCCGGCCGCCGAGCAGGCGCCGGCCAAGCGCGGCCGGGGACGACGTGCCCAGAGCGGCGAGACGGCGGCTCAGGACGCCCCTGCGCGGGCGCAGGCCGAGGACGCGCAGGCCGACGCCGCGCAGTCCGAGAGCGCCCCCGCCGAGGCCGCCCGCGCCGAGGAGGCACGCGCCGAGGAGGCGAAGCCGGCGGCCGCGAAGGGCGACTCGGATCAGGGCTCCGGCGAGAGCGACAAGCCGGGCCGCAACCGCCGTGGTCGCGGTCGCGGGCAGAAGAGCGACGCCGCGGAGAGCGGCGAGGCGGGCGAGCAGTCCGCCGCCGGCGAGGAGGGCAAGGGCCGCGGCCAGGCCCAGAACGGCGAGCGCGGCGAGAAGAACGGCGAGCGCGGCGACAAGAACGGCGAGGGATCTGCGCGTTCGAGCCGCACGCGGCAGCGCGATCGCAAGCGCCGCGGCCAGGGGGACGACCTCGAGCCGGAGATCACCGAGGACGACGTCCTGCTGCCCATCGCGGGCATCCTCGACGTCCTCGACAACTACGCATTCGTGCGCACGAGCGGCTACCTGCCGGGCACGAGCGACGTCTACGTCTCGCTCGGTCAGGTGAAGAAGTACAGCCTCCGCCGCGGTGACGCCGTCGTCGGCGCGATCCGCCAGCCCCGCGAGGGCGAGGGCGGCGGCCGCCAGAAGTACAACGCGATCGTGAAGGTCGACAGCATCAACGGCCGGCCCGTCGACGAGAGCGAGAAGCGCCCCGAGGTGGCGGAGCTGACCCCCGTCTTCCCGCAGGAGCGCCTGCGCCTGGAAACCGGCAAGGACGCCCTGCTCGGCCGTGCCATCGACCTGGTCGCCCCCGTCGGCCTCGGACAGCGCAGCCTGCTCGTGCTGCCCGCGCGACAGCCGGGTGCGCCCCTCCTCGGGGAGCTCGCGCAGGCGGTCACCGCGAATGCGCCGGAGGCGCACCTCATGCTCGTGCTCACGAACGCCCAGCCCGAGGAGGCCACGCAGCTCCAGCGCACCGTCTCCGGCGAGGTGGTCGCGGCGTCCTTCGACCGTCCGGCCGAGGACCAGGCGACCGTCGCGGAGCTTGCGATCGAGCGCGCGAAGCGGCTCGTGGAGCTCGGGCACGATGTGGTCGTGCTGCTCGACTCGCTCAACGGCCTGGCGCACGCCTATGCTCAGGCGCAGCACGCCTCCGCCCGGCCCGCGCTGGGCGAGCTCGACGAGTTCGCGATCGGGCAGGTCAAGCGCCTGCTCGCGGCCGCCCGCAAGGTGGAGAACGCCGGCTCGCTGACCGTGATGGCGACGGTCCACGCGAAGACCGGCGTGGACGCCGACAAGATGCTGCTGCGCGAGGTGCTCGCCGTTGCGAACCAGCAGCTGCGCTTCGAGAAGACCCGGCCGGGAGCCGCGCCGGTGGTGGACCTCGCGGCCTCGTACACGCGCGGAGCCGAGGCGCAGCTGGGCGCGGCTGAGGCCGCGGCCGTCGCAACCGTGCGCGCGGCGCTGCACGAGGACGACGGGGCCGAGAAGGTGCTGGCGCGCCTGCGCTCGACCGATTCGAACGCGGCGCTGCTCGCCGAGGCACAGCGCACCGGCAAGTTCTGATGTTCGAGCAGGTCGAGCAGCTGCTCGTCGAGCACGCGCAACTGCAGGACGAGCTCGCCGATCCGGCGCTGCACGCCGACGCGGGCCGCGCCAAGAAGGTGAACCGACGATATGCCGAGCTGAGCAAGATCAAGGCGGCCTACGAGCAGTGGCAGCAGGCGGGCGACGATCTCGAGGCGGCTCGCGAGCTCGCCCGCGAGGACGAGGCCTTCGCTGAGGAGATCCCGGCGCTCGAAGCCGGGCTCGCCGAGGCGCAGGAGAAGGTGCGCCGCCTGCTGATCCCGCGCGACCCCGACGACGCGCGCGACGTGATCCTCGAGATCAAGGGCGGCGAGGGCGGTGCCGAGTCGGCGCTCTTCGGAGCGGATCTGCTGCGCATGTACCTGCACTTCGCCGAGTCGAAGGGGTGGAAGACCGAGATCCTCGAGAAGGACGAGAGCGATCTGGGCGGCTACAAGAACGTGCAGGTGGCGATCAAGTCGAACGCGAGCGATCCCTCGCAGGGCGTGTGGGCGCACCTGAAGTACGAGGGGGGCGTGCACCGCGTGCAGCGGGTGCCCGTCACCGAGTCGCAGGGGCGCATCCACACCTCCACCACCGGGGTGCTCGTCTACCCGGAGGTGGACGAGCCGGAGGAGGTCGAGATCAACCAGAACGACCTCAAGATCGACGTCTACCGCTCCAGCGGCCCGGGCGGCCAGTCCGTGAACACCACGGACTCGGCCGTGCGCATCACCCACCTGCCCACCGGCATCGTGGTCGCCATGCAGAACGAGAAGTCGCAGCTGCAGAACCGGGAGGCGGCGATGCGCGTGCTCCGCGCCCGGCTGCTGGCGCGGCAGCAGGAGGAGGCCGCGGCCGAGGCGAGCGCGCACCGCTCCAGCCAGATCCGCACCATGGATCGCTCGGAGCGGATCCGCACCTACAACTTCCCGGAGAACCGCATCGCCGATCACCGCACCGGCTACAAGGCCTACAACCTCGACCAGGTCATGAACGGCGCGCTCGATCCCGTGATCGAGTCGTGCATCAGCATGGACGAAACGGAGCGGCTGAAGGCGCTCGGCCAGTAGCGGCGGCGCGGCTCGCATCGATGTGAACGCGCCCGCGTTCACAGGCAAGGCGCGGTGGCGCCACTGCGCCAGCTGAAGGCGCTCGTGTGCGGGTGCGGAGCCCGCGCCCAGATAGCATGGTCTCATGCGAACCGCACGGCCTCTGCTGCCCTGGGTCGTCTGGGGGATCGCGGCGCTCGCCTACGCGGTCGCCGTGATCAACCGTTCCTCCCTCTCGGCGCTGGGCCCCGCGGCGCAGGATCACTTCGGCATCGACGCGACCCTGCTATCGATGTTCGCCATGATCCAGCTGATCGTCTACGCGGCGCTGCAGATCCCGGTCGGGGTGCTGCTGGACCGCTTCGGTGCGACGTCGATGATCCTCGGGGGCGGGCTGCTCATGGTCGCGGGCCAGGCGGTGATGGCGACCGCCCCCGAGGTGAGCCTCGCGATCCTCGCGCGCGTGCTCGTGGGCGCCGGCGACGCCTGCACCTTCATCAGCGTGATGCGGATGCTGCCCGAGTGGTTCGCCCTGCGCCAGCTCGCGACTGTCAGCCAGCTCACCGGGCTCATCGGCCAGGCCGGCCAGCTGGTGTCGGTCGCGCCGCTCGCCGCGCTCGTGGGTGCCATCGGCTGGACCGGAGGGTTCCTCGGGCTCGCCGCGTGCGGGCTGCTCGTGGTGCTGCTCTCCGCGCTGGTGCTGCGCGACCGGCCCGGCGACGGCACCGCCCTGGAGCGCGTCCTCGGGCGGAAGGGGAGGCTCAGCCGCGAGGCGCGCTCGCTCGCGACCCCGCCGCCCACCGGGGTCGCGGAGGTCTCGCCGCCGTCCACCGAGATGATCCCGGTGGTGCGTGAGCCGCGGGTGCGCGTGCTCGGCTTCTGGTCGCGGGCGCAGCGTCTGCTGGCCCTCCCGGGCGTGCGGCTCGCGTACTGGCTGCACTTCACCTCACCGTTCGCGGTGAACGTCTTCCTGCTGCTGTGGGGCACGCCGTTCCTGACCGGGGGCGTGGGGCTGTCGCTGCCGACGGCCGGCGGGCTCCTGAGTCTCACGGTGCTCTCGTCGATGACGGCCGGCCTGCTGCTCGGGCCGCTGAGCTCGCGCTTCGTGGAGCGTCGCGTGTGGATCGCGTTCGGGATCGTCGTGGCCATCATGGCGGTCTGGATCGCGGTGCTGCTGTGGCCGGGGACGCCGCCCCTGTGGCTGCTCGTGATGCTGCTCGTGGTCACGCCGATCGGCGGGCCGGCCTCGATGATCTCCTTCGAGGTGGCGCGCTCGCACACCCCGCGCAGTTTCGCCGGCTTCGGCACGGGACTGGTGAACACGGGCGGCTTCACCGCGTCGCTCGTGGTGATCCTGCTCATCGGCCTGGTGCTCGATCTGCAGGGGGCGGGCTCGCCCGAGAGCTACTCGATGGGGGCCTTCAAGGTGGCCTTCGCGGTGCAGATCCCGTTCTGGCTCTTCGGGCTGACCATGATCCTCATCGAGTCGCGACGGACGAAGGGGTGGATGCAGGAGCACGGCCGCAGCCTCCGCTGAGACCGTGCGGCGCGGGAGTCGCCGCCGACGCTCAGATCACGTAGAAGTCCGCGAGGTCGGGGGTCTCGGCGCGGGGCGCTCCGCGGCGCGGGCGGCCCTGCGCGGGGATGCCCGTGAGCGTCGTCCACGGGGGCGCCGAGTGCACGACGACGGCGTTCGAGCCGACGGCGCTGTCGTGGCCGAGTTCGATATCGCCGAGCACCTTCGCGCCCGCGCCGATCACGACGCGGTCGCCGATGGTGGGGTGGCGCTTGCCGGTGCTGTGACCGGTGCCGCCGAGGGTGACGCCGTGGTAGATGAGCACGTCGTCGCCGATCACCGCGGTCTCGCCGATCACGACGCCCATGCCGTGGTCGATGAAGAGGCGGCGGCCGATCGTGGCGCCGGGGTGGATCTCGATGCCGGTGAGGAAACGCGCGAACTGCGAGAGGGCGCGCGGCAGGAAGCGCTGCCCGCGCCGCCACAGTGCGTGGGAGAGGCGATGCCACCAGACCGCGTGCAGCCCCGAGTAGATGAGGAACACGGAGGCGCCGCTGCGCGCGGCGGGATCCCCGGCCTTCGCGGCGCGGATGTCTTCGCGGATGCGGGAGAAGATGCTCACTCGTGCCTCTCGGAATCAGTCGGCGGGTGCGACGGCGGGCCCGCGCGAATCGTCTCCGCGCGAGCCCGCCGGGTGCTTCCGGGCCGGTGCGGCCCGGAGGCCGGGTCAGACCTCCAGGTCCTCGAACAGCACGGTCGAGAAGTAGCGCTCGCCGAAGTCGGGCACGACCACGACGATCTTCTTGCCGGCGTTCTCGGGGCGCTGGGCCACCTGGGTGGCCGCCCACACGGCCGCGCCGCCCGAGATTCCCGCGAGGATCCCCTCCTCGGTGCCGAGGGCGCGCGCCTTGGCGATGGAGTCGGCGAGGCTCACGTCGATGACCTCGTCGTACACCTCGCGGTCGAGGATGTCCGGCACGAAGTTCGCGCCGAGGCCCTGGATCTTGTGGGGGCCGGCCTTGCCCTCGGTGAGCAGCGGCGAGTCGACGGGCTCGACCGCGATCACCTGGAGGCCGGGCTTCTGCTCCTTGAGGTAGCCGCCTGCGCCGGTGATGGTGCCTCCGGTGCCGATGCCGGCGATGAAGATGTCGACCTCGCCGTCGGTGTCGTTCCACACCTCGGGGCCCGTGGTGGCGCGGTGGATCGCCGGGTTCGCGGGGTTGGCGAACTGCTTCGCGAGCACGGCGCCCGGAGTGTTCGCCGCGATCTCCTCGGCCTTCGCGACCGCGCCCTTCATGCCGAGGGGGCCCTCGGTGAGCACGATCTCCGCCCCGTAGGCGGCGAGCAGCTTGCGGCGCTCGATGCTCATGGTCTCGGGCATGGTGAGGATCACGCGATAGCCGCGCGCCGCGCCCACGAAGGCGAGCGCGATGCCCGTGTTGCCGCTGGTCCCCTCGACGATGGTGCCGCCGGGCTGCAGCTCGCCCGAGCGCTCGGCGGCGTCGATGATGGCGATGCCGATGCGATCCTTCACCGAGCCGGCCGGGTTGTAGAACTCCAGCTTGGCGTACACCTCGGCGCCTGCGCCGTCGGTGACGCGGTTGAGCCGTACGAGCGGCGTATTGCCGAAGGCCTGGGTGATGTTGTCGTGGATGCGTGCCATGTGGGGGACCTCCTGAGCTTCGCGGGCAAGCCACCAAGAACTATAGCGTGAAGTTATCCGAGAGATGCGGGAAAGCAATGGCATATTGCGGCCCGTGACGGCGCCCCGGGCCGCCGCTCCCGGCTGTGGCAGAGTGGGGGAGTGAGCGGAGTCGAAGAGCAGGGGCGGGCGACGGTCCCGGATGTGCTGGCACAGCTGGAGGCCGTGCTGCGCGACGGCGGCATCGAGGATCCGCAGACCGAGGCCCAGTTGATCCTGGGCCACGTGCTCGGCGTATCCCGGGGGCGCGTGCAGGCGCTCGCGGTCCTCGGCGAGGGGCTCGCCGAGGAGGCGCGGCAGCAGGCCGTCGGGCTCGCGGAGTCACGCGCGCAGCGCATCCCCCTGCAGCATCTCACGGGGCGCGCGGCGTTCCGCTCGCTCGAGCTCTCCGTCGGCCCCGGCGTGTTCGTGCCTCGGCCCGAGACGGAGATCGTCGCGCAGTTCGCGATCGACGCGCTGCAGGCCGTCGCGCACCCGGCTCCGCTCGCGGTCGACCTCTGCACCGGCAGCGGGGCCATCGCGCTCGCACTCGCGCACGAGGTGCCCACGGCGCGGGTGTGGGCGGTGGAGCGCAGCCGGGAGGCGCACGCCTGGGCGGAGCGGAATGTGGCGGAGTGGGGCGGAGGGCGGGTCACCCTGCTGCTCGGCGACGCCCGGGACCCGGAGCCGCTCGCGCCGCTGCGCGGCACCGTCGACGTGCTCGTCTCGAACCCCCCGTATGTGCCCGCCGGCATGGTGCCGCGAGACCCCGAGGTGCGCGACCACGATCCGGCGCTCGCGCTCTACAGCGGCGAGGACGGCCTCGAGCTGATCCGCCACATCAGCCGGGCCGGACTCCCGCTCGTGCGTCCGGGAGGCAGCCTGGTGCTCGAGCACGCGGAGACGCAGGGGGCGGCGATCCGGCGCCTCCTCACCGCGGACGGCTGGCGCGCCGCGGCCACGCATCCCGATCTGACGGGCCGGGACCGCGTCACGACGGCGGTGCGCTGAAGTCCGCGCACACGTCACGGCACGCGGCGCGCTCCGCCGGCGGACAGCCCGCGGGAGTAAAGTGGTCGCTTATGGCCGACGTCTTCGATTGCTCCGACAGCTCCCAGCTGCTCGCCGGCACGCGCACCGCGCGCCGCGCGCTCGGCAGCGGACAGCTCGTCGTCATGCCCACGGACACCGTCTACGGCGTCGCGGCCGATGCCTTCACGCCCGAGGCCGTCCAGCGGCTGCTCGACGCGAAGGGCCGTGGCCGCCAGTCGCCGCCGCCGGTGCTGATCCCGAACACCGCGACCCTCACGGCGCTCGCGGCCGAGGTCACTGCGCCGCTCACCGCACTCGCCGAGGCGTTCTGGCCGGGTGCGCTCACGATCATCACGCGCGCGAACCCCCTGCTGAGCTGGGATCTCGGGGAGACCGGAGGAACGGTCGCGCTCCGCATCCCGAACCACCCCCTCGCGCTCGAACTGCTGGAGGAGACCGGGCCGCTCGCCGTGTCCTCGGCGAACCTGAGCGGTGAGCCAGCGGCGCGCACGGCTGCCGAAGCGCAGGCCATGCTCGGAGACTCGGTCGCCGTCTACCTGGAGGCCGGCGCGGCCGGGGGCACCGCGTCGACGATCATCGACGCCACCGGGCTCGGTGCCGAGGGCGGTGAACTGCGCCTGCTCAGGGCGGGCGGGGTGAGCCGCGAGCAGATCGCGGAGGTGCTGCCGAACGTCACCTTCGGCGACTGAGATGCTGTCGTTCCTGCTCGTCGCCGCGGTCGCTGCGCTCGTCACCGCGGCCGCGTCGTACGGGGTGCTGCGGATCAGCCGGCGTTTCCGCCTGGCCCCCGAGGTGCGCGCCCGGGACGTGCACCGCACGCCGACGCCGCGGCTCGGGGGAATCGCGATGTTCGCGGGGATCCTGGCCGCCTTCGCGATCGGCAGCACGCAGGAGCGCTTCGCGCCTCTCTACGACGAGGGTTCGAAGATGTGGGGACTGCTCGGGGCGTGCGCGATCATCGCGGTGATCGGGGTGCTCGACGATGTCCTCGACCTCGACTGGATGATCAAGCTGGCCGCGCAGCTGGCCGCAGCGGGCCTGCTCGCCTGGAACGGGGTGCAGATCGTCTCGCTTCCGCTCGGCGACACCCTCATCGTCGCATCCCCGATCGGCAACTTCATCATCACCGTGTTCCTCGTGACACTGGTGATGAACGCCGTCAACTTCGTCGACGGACTCGACGGGCTGGTGGCCGGGGTCGCGATCATCGCGAACTCGGTGTTCTTCATCTACACGCTGCTGCTGCTGGCCCGGATGGGGCAGTTCGAGTCGGTCGCCTTCGCCGCGCTCATCGCGGTCACCATCGTCGGGGTCTGCATCGGCTTCCTGCCCTACAACTGGCACCGTGCCCGCATGTTCATGGGGGACACGGGTGCGCTGCTGGTGGGATTGCTCATGGCCACCTCGACGATCTCGGTCACCGGGGAGATCAACCCTGCGGCGCTCGATCAGAAGCTGGTCCTCGCCGCCTACATCCCCATCATCCTCCCGGTCGCGGTGCTCGCCCTCCCGCTCGCGGACTTCTCGCTCGCAGTGTTCCGGCGGCTGCGGGCGGGTAAGAGCCCCTTCTCGGCCGACCGGCTGCACCTGCATCACCGGCTGCTCGACATGGGTCATTCGCCGCTGCAGGCGGTGTTCATCTTCT
This sequence comes from Leucobacter massiliensis, assembly GCF_002982315.1. Taxonomy (GTDB): domain Bacteria; phylum Actinomycetota; class Actinomycetes; order Actinomycetales; family Microbacteriaceae; genus Leucobacter; species Leucobacter massiliensis. The sequence goes on from NZ_MWZD01000023.1 coordinate 54,807, forward strand.
ACCTGGGGACCGCGGTGCTCTCCGTGGCACTGCTCCTCGTGTTCACGCTGCAGAGCCTGATGCTTCCCGTGATCGTCCTCGTGCTGGGCGGGATCGCCTGTGCGGTGGTGCTGCTCTTCCCCGCGGGCCGGGTGCGCGCAGCCTTCGAGCAGCGGCGCTTGCTACGGTGGGGTGGGCGGGGCGATCCCGCCGACGACTCCCGCGAGCGGACGCGGCAGACCGCGGAGCCGGCAGACGAAAGGACCCCCGAGTGAGCAACCCCGTCACCCACGGAGCCGAGGCGAACCCCGGATCGCCCGATTCGGGGCCCAGGCCGATGCCCAGCTCGCAGCCGATCCTGCTGCGCGCGCTCCGCTGGGGAGCCATCGCGACGGCGGCGCTGATCGTGGTCTTCGCGGGGATCGGGTGGCTGGTGTCGCAGGAGCGCGGGCTGCTCGGGGGGATCATCGGCGCCGGGATCGGCGGCGTGCTGCTCGGCATCACGGTCGCGAGCATCGCCTTCGCCAACCGTTTCATCGAGAGCCCCTCCTACGTGATCGTCTTCTTCGCCATCGTGCTGGGGAGCTGGCTCGTGAAGTTCATCGCCTTCATCGTCGCCGCCGTGCTGCTGCGGGATCAGCCGTTGCTCGATCCGACGGTGCTGTTCTTCGGCATCATCACCGGTGTCCTCGTCTCGGTCGGCATCGATGTCGCCGTCGTGGCGAAGTCGCGGATTCCCGTGGTGACGGGCGCTCCCTGAGCGCTGCTCACTGGTGGCGGAGAGGAAAACGCTGGGTGAATCCGGGGTGCCCGCATGGGCGCACCCAGGCCCCCGCGATCCGCGTATTCGCGCCGCCGCTCGGTTTCGCCCGCGGCGGAATCCTTGATACGATTGAGAAGTTCCCTGCCGGGTCGCGCCATGCGTGTCTGCCCTGAGCGCCGGGGGCACGACCATCGTTCGACGCTGTGCAGCTGTGTCTGCACCCCGAATCAGGAGAATGGCGCTGTTCGCTAACGCTGTGCAACTCGTGGCCCCAGGTCTGCTTCATGCCGCCGAGGGGGGAGAATTCCACCCGCCGTCGCTGGATGAGTTCTATCCTCCGGCGATCTTCTTCGAGGGCACCCCCTTCGAGATCAACCGCATCATGCTGATCCGCATCCTCATGCTGGTCGTGCTGCTGTTCCTCTTCTGGCTCGGCACCCGCCGCATGCGCGTCATCCCCTCGCGCGGTCAGTCGCTGACGGAGATGGCGCTCGACTTCGTGCGCGTGCAGATCGCCGAGAACCTGCTGGGCAAGGTCGACGGCCGGCGCTTCCTGCCGATCCTGACGACGATCTTCTTCCTGACGCTCGCCTTCAACATCACCGGCGTCATCCCGTTCCTCAACATCGCGGCCTCCTCGCTGGTGGGGTACCCGCTGGTGCTCGCGGTCGTCTCCTACGTGGTGTTCATCTACGCGGGCGTCAAGAAGAGCCCGGGCAAGTTCTTCAAGAACTCGCTCTTCCCGGCGGGCGTGCCGTGGCCGATGTACATCATCGTCACGCCGATCGAGTTCCTCTCGACCTTCATCATGCGTCCGGTGACGCTCGCGCTGCGACTCCTCATGAACATGCTCGTCGGCCACCTGCTGCTCGTGCTGTTCTTCGCCGCGACCCAGTTCTTCCTCTTCTCGGCTGACGGGGCCTTCAAGCTCTTCGGCATCGGCACCTTCGCCTTCGGCTTCGCGTTCACGCTCTTCGAGATCCTCGTCGCGGTCCTGCAAGCCTACGTCTTCACGCTTCTCACCGCTGTCTACGTCCAGCTCGCGCTGGCCGAAGAGCACTAAACCAACCGGGTTCGGCTCCCGCCGCGCTCAACACACGGAAGGAAACACATACTGTGTCTGTTCTCGCTGAAATCTCGGGCAACATCGCTACCGTCGGTTACGGTCTCGCCGCCATCGGCCCCGCCATCGGCGTGGGCATCGTCGTCGGCAAGACGATCGAGGGTGTCGCCCGTCAGCCCGAGCTCGCCGGCCGCCTCCAGGTGCTGATGTGGATCGGTATCGCCTTCACCGAGATGCTCGCGCTGATCGGTATCGCCACGTACTTCATCTTCGTCGGCTAATCATCTTCCTCACACCTCGAAAGGGAGGCACTGATGCTCAACGCAGTGATCTTTGCCGCTGCTGAGGAAGGAGCGGCCAAGAATCCGCTTATTCCGGCGTGGTACGACATCCTCTGGTCGTCCGTCGCATTCGTCATCATCCTCGTCGCCTTCTGGAAGGTCTTCCTTCCCAAGATGCAGGCGATGCTCGATGCGCGTGCGGAGGCCATCGAGGGCAACATCGCGAAGGCCGACGAGGCCCAGGCGAAGGCCGAGGCGGCGCTGCAGGAGTACACCGCGCAGCTCGCCAGCGCCCGTCAGGAGGCCGGAGAGATCCGTGAGGCGGCTCGCGCAGACGCCGCCAAGATCGTCGCCAAGGCCAAGGAGGACGCGGTGGTCGAGGCCGGCCGCGTCACCCACGCCGCCCAGCAGCAGATCGAGGCCGAGCGCCAGAGCGCCGTCGTCTCGCTCCGCAAGGACGTCGGATCGCTCGCCATCGACCTCGCCTCGAGCGTGGTCGGCGAGAGCCTCAGCGAGGACCAGAAGGCGTCGGCACTCGTCGACCGCTTCCTCGCCGAGCTCGAAGCATCTGAGAAGGCGGCCAAGTAATGGGAAGCGCGTCACGCGAAGCCCTCATCCAGGCGCGCTCCGCGCTGCGGGAGGGGCTCGACCGGGCCGTCGGCGGCGAACTGCTGCGGGCGGCGGGCCAGCTGGCGGCGAGCCCCGCGCTCGCCGCTGCCCTCGGCGACGCCTCCGCGCCGGCCGAGTCGAAGACCCAGGTGGTCGAGCGGCTGTTCGGCGGGTTCTCCGCTGACGCGCGCTCCGTGCTCGCCGTCGCCGTGCAGGCGCGGTGGTCGAACACGTCCGAGTTCGTCGCGGGCGTCGAGGAGCTCGGGCTGCGCGCCGAGGGCCTCGTCAATCCCGCGCTCGCGGACGAGCTGCTCGCCGTCGCCGATCTCGTCGATCGCAGCCACGAGCTGCAGCTCAGCCTCGGCAGCAAGCTCGCCGAGCCCGCCGGCAAGGTGGCGCTCGTGGAGCGACTGCTGAGCGGCAAGACCTCCGCGTCGGCGGTATCGGTGGTGAGCCACCTCGCGGCGAACCCCCGCGGCCGCCGCATCGACGCCGCGCTGCGCGCAGCGGCCCGCACCGTCGCCGACCAGGCGGGCAACGAGCTCGCGACCGTCACGGTCGCGGCGCCGCTCAGCGCTGCGCAGCAGGATCGTCTGGCCCGCGCGCTCGAGCAGTCCGCCGGTCGTCCCGTCAAGATCACGACCGTCGTCGATCCCGAGGTCATCGGGGGAGTGCACATCCAGCTCGCCGACGACGTGATCGACGGCAGCGTGCGCGCACGCCTCGAGGATCTCCGACAGCAGCTCGCCGCTTAAGGCTCAACTTTTCACCACCGGGGGCGGCGCTTCCGGACCAGACAGAGGAAACGAAATGGCAGAACTCTCAATCAGCCCGGACGAGATCCGCGACGCGCTGAAAGACTTCGCAGCGTCGTACGAGCCGACCCAGGCGGAGAAGACCGAGGTCGGATCGGTGATCGACGCCGCCGACGGCATCGCCCACGTCGCGGGCCTCCCCGGCGTGATGGCGAACGAGCTCGTGCGCTTCGAGGACGGCACGCTCGGCCTCGCGCAGAACCTCGAGGAAGACGAGATCGGCGTCGTCGTCCTCGGCGAGTTCACCCACATCGCAGAGGGCCAGCCGGTTACCCGCACCGGCGAGGTGCTGTCGGTGCCCGTGGGCGAGGGCTACCTCGGCCGCGTCATCGACCCGCTCGGCAACCCGATCGACGGCCTCGGCGAGATCACCGGCATCGAGGGCCGTCGCGCCCTCGAGCTCCAGGCGCCCGGCGTGATGCAGCGCAAGTCGGTGCACGAGCCGCTGCAGACCGGCATCAAGGCGATCGACGCGATGATCCCCGTCGGCCGCGGCCAGCGTCAGCTCATCATCGGCGACCGTCAGACCGGCAAGACCGCGATCGCGATCGACACGATCATCAACCAGAAGGCCAACTGGGAGTCGGGCGACAAGACCAAGCAGGTCCGCTGCATCTACGTGGCGATCGGCCAGAAGGGCTCGACCATCGCCTCGGTGAAGGGCGCGCTCGAGGACGCCGGCGCGATGGAGTACACCACCATCGTCGCCTCGCCGGCCTCCGACCCGGCGGGCTTCAAGTACCTGGCGCCCTACACGGGCTCGGCCATCGGCCAGCACTGGATGTACGACGGCAAGCACGTCCTCATCATCTTCGACGACCTGTCGAAGCAGGCCGAGGCCTACCGCGCCGTGTCGCTGCTCCTCCGCCGCCCGCCGGGGCGCGAGGCCTACCCCGGCGACGTGTTCTACCTGCACTCCCGCCTGCTGGAGCGCTGCGCGAAGCTCTCCGACGATCTCGGCGCGGGCTCGATGACGGGCCTCCCGATCATCGAGACCAAGGCGAACGACGTGTCGGCGTACATCCCGACCAACGTGATCTCGATCACCGACGGCCAGATCTTCCTGCAGTCCGACCTCTTCAACGCGAACCAGCGTCCCGCCGTGGACGTCGGCATCTCGGTGTCGCGAGTCGGCGGCGACGCGCAGGTGAAGTCCATCAAGAAGGTGTCGGGCACGCTGAAGCTCGAGCTCGCCCAGTACCGCGCGCTCGAGGCCTTCGCGATGTTCGCCTCGGACCTCGACGCGGCCAGCCGCAAGCAGCTGGAGCGCGGCGCGCGTCTCACCGAGCTCCTCAAGCAGCCGCAGTACACGCCGTACCCGGTCGAGGAGCAGACCGTCTCCATCTGGGCGGGCACCAACGGCTTCCTCGACGAGGTGCCCGTTGAGGACATCCTGCGCTTCGAGCGCGAGTTCCTCGACTACCTCGGCCGCAACTCGGAGGCGCTGAACACGCTCCGCTCGACCAACGTGCTCGACGACGACACCGTCGCCGAGATCACCGCGCAGATCGAGAAGTTCAAGAGCGAGTTCCGCACCTCCGCCGGCAAGGCGCTGAACGAGCAGTTCGAGGCGCTCGACGAGGCAGAGATCAAGCAGGAGCAGCTGGTCGTCAAGAAGTAGCGACGGATCCGGCGGGGGCGCGAGCCCCCGCCGATCCCGCACCTCAGACCAGCCAGCCCCGACCAGTACAGGAGAGACATGGGAGCGCAACTTCGGGTCTACCGGCAGAAGATTCGTTCTGCCCAGACGACCAAGAAGATCACCCGTGCGATGGAGCTGATCGCAGCCTCTCGCATTCAGAAGGCGAAGGCCCGCGTCGAGGCGTCGACGCCCTACGCCACCGCGATCACCCGCGCGGTCTCGGCCGTCGCGACGCACTCGAACACCGACCACCCGCTGCTCACCGAGGCCGAGAAGGTCGAGCGGGCGGCAGTGGTGATCTTCACCTCCGACCGCGGACTCGCGGGCGCCTTCAACTCGCAGGTGCTGCGGGAAGCCGAGGAGCTCACCGAGCTGCTGGAGGAGGAGGGCAAGGAGGTCGTCTACTACCTGATCGGCCGCAAGGCGCAGGGGTACTTCTCCTTCCGTCGTCGTGCCTCCGAGCGCGTCTGGACGGGTGACACGGAGAACCCCGGCTTCGAGACGGCGAAGGAGATCGCCGACGCGGTGCTGGAGATCTTCGCCCGCCCGGCCGCAGAGGGCGGCGCGCAGGAGATCCACCTCGTCTACAACCGCCTCATCAGCATGGTGAGCCAGGTCCCCGAGGTGCACCGGCTGCTCCCGCTGCAGGTGGTCGAGGGCGTCGCCGAGGCCGAGGACGGCCCGGAGGCGCTGTACGAGTTCGAGCCCGACGCCGACACCGTGCTCGACGAGCTGCTGCCGGCGTACATCGAGTCGCGCATCTTCAACGCGATGCTCGAGTCGGCGGCCGCGAAGCACGCGGCGACGCAGAAGGCGATGAAGTCGGCCAGCGACAACGCCGACGCGCTGATCCGCGACTACACGCGCCTCGCGAACAACGCTCGCCAGGCCGAGATTACCCAGCAGATTTCCGAGATCGTAGGCGGCGCCGACGCGCTGTCGAGCTAGAAAGCACGAAGAGAGAGAAACATGACCGAAACCGCCGCAGTGGCGACTGAGGCCGCAACGAAGGTTGTCGGGCGGATCGCTCGAGTGACCGGCCCCGTCGTCGACATCGAGTTCCCGCACGACGCGATCCCCGCCGTCTACAACGCTCTCGAGACCACCGTCGACTTCGGTGACGGCTCGGAGCCCGGCAAGCTCGTGCTCGAAGTCGCCCAGCACCTCGGCGACAACCTCGTGCGCGCCATCGCCCTGAAGCCCACCGACGGCCTCGTCCGCGGCCAGGAGGTCACCGACACCGGCGACTCCATCACGGTTCCCGTCGGCGACGTCACCAAGGGCAAGGTCTTCAACGTGACCGGCGATGTGCTCAACCTCCCCGAGGGCGAGACGATCGAGGTCAGCGAGCGCTGGAGCATCCACCGCGAGCCCCCGGCCTTCGACCAGCTCGAGTCGAAGACGCAGCTCTTCGAGACCGGCATCAAGGTCATCGACCTCCTCACCCCCTACGTGCAGGGCGGCAAGATCGGCCTCTTCGGCGGCGCGGGCGTGGGCAAGACGGTCCTCATCCAGGAGATGATCCAGCGCGTGGCCCAGGATCACGGCGGCGTGTCGGTGTTCGCCGGCGTCGGCGAGCGCACCCGTGAGGGCAACGACCTCATCCACGAGATGGACGAGGCCGGCGTGTTCGACAAGACCGCGCTCGTGTTCGGCCAGATGGACGAGCCCCCGGGGACGCGCCTCCGCGTCGCCCTCTCGGCGCTGACCATGGCGGAGTACTTCCGCGATGTGCAGAAGCAGGACGTGCTGCTCTTCATCGACAACATCTTCCGCTTCACGCAGGCCGGCTCCGAGGTGTCGACGCTGCTCGGCCGCATGCCGTCCGCGGTGGGCTACCAGCCGAACCTCGCCGACGAGATGGGCCTCCTGCAGGAGCGCATCACCTCGACGCGCGGCCACTCGATCACCTCGCTGCAGGCGATCTACGTGCCCGCCGACGACTACACCGACCCGGCTCCCGCGACGACCTTCGCGCACCTCGACGCGACCACCGAGCTCTCGCGTGAGATCGCCTCGAAGGGCCTCTACCCGGCCGTCGATCCGCTGACCTCCACCTCGCGCATCCTCGATCCCCGCTACCTGGGCGAGGATCACTACCGCGTGGCGACCACGGTCAAGCAGATCCTCCAGAAGAACAAGGAGCTGCAGGAGATCATCGCGATCCTCGGCGTGGACGAGCTCTCCGAAGAGGACAAGATCACCGTGGCGCGCGCGCGCCGCATCCAGCAGTTCCTCTCGCAGAACACCTACATGGCGAAGAAGTTCACCGGCGTGGAGGGCTCCACGGTCCCGCTGAAGGACACCATCGAGTCCTTCGACGCGATCTGCAAGGGCGAGTTCGACCACGTCGCCGAGCAGGCCTTCTTCAACGTCGGCGCCATCTCTGACGTCGAGGAGAACTGGGCGAAGATGCAGAAGGACCTGGCCTGAGCATGGCGCTCAACGTCAGCGTCGTCTCGGCCGACCGCGAGGTCTGGAGCGGCACCGCCGCCCAGGTCGTCGCGAGGACGGTCGAGGGTGAGATCGGCATCCTCAGCGGCCACCAGCCGCTGCTCGCCACGCTCGCCCACGGCGAGGTCCGCGTGACCACCGCCGGTGGCGAGAAGGTCGCGGTCGACGCCGAGGGGGGTTTCCTCTCGGTCGACCACGACACGGTGACCATCGTCGCGGGGCGCGCGTCGATCGCGTAGCCCCCGTGCTCGGCGAGGCCGGCCGGGTGCCCGTCACGGGTTCCCGGCCGGCCTCTGCCGTATCCGGGTCCGGGGCCTGCGGGCGGGCCCCCCGGTCCCAGCCCGCTTCCATCCCGGCACCTGGCCGGAGCCCCTGTTCCCGATCGTCGTCCGCCCGCGCCACCCGGAAGGAAGCCCGCCCATGCTCGTGCTGCTGCCGCCCTCGGAGACGAAACGCGCCGGAGGGGACGGCGCGCTCGACCCCACCGTGCTCCACGCCGACGCGGAGCTCGGCGAGACGCGTGCCCGGGTGCGCGAGGCGCTCGTGCAGCTGAGCAGCGATGCGGACACGGCGGCGAAGGCCCTCAAGCTGGGCACCAAGAACCGCGGGGAGCTCGAGCACAATCTGCGGCTCGGCACGAGCGGGGTGCTCCCCGCGATCGATCGCTACACGGGCGTGCTGTACGACGCGCTCGACGCGGAATCGCTGCGCGGGGCGGAGCGCGACTGGATCGAGGCGCGGGTTCTCGTGCAGTCTGCGCTCTTCGGCCTCGTTCGCGCGGGCGACAGGATCCCCGCGTACCGGCTGTCGGCCTCATCCCGGCTCCCCGCGCTCGGCTCCCCGCTGAAGCGCGTCTGGGGAGCGGCGCACGCCGGCCTCGAGTGGCCAGCGGGCGAGCTGATCCTCGATCTGCGCTCGCAGGACTACCGGGCGCTCGCCCCGGTGCCGGAGGCGCTGTTCCTCCACGTGGTGCAGCGCGGCGCGGATGGTCAGGTGCGCGCCCTGAACCACTTCAACAAGGCCGCCAAAGGCGAGCTGGTGCGGCGCCTCGCGCGATCCGGTGCGCTGCTCCGGAGTCCTGAGCAACTGGTGAGCTGGGCACGTGACGAGGGCCTGGAGCTGCACGCCGACGGTGCCGCGGGGGAGGCCACGCTCGTCACCGAGCTCGGCGCACCCGCCGCGTCTTCGCGGGCAGCGTGAGACCGATAGGATGATGAGGATGTCTCAGGAGCGAAAGCAGTGACGGTGCGCGGCGAGAACGCGTCACACCGCCGACTGCGCCTCCGCTCGCGCGGGGATCTCGAGATCGAGCTCTCCTGGTTCGCGATCAGCGAGACCGGGAATCGCCGCGAGACCAATCAGGACAGCTACGTCGTCATGCCGCCGATCTTCGCCGTCGCCGACGGCATGGGCGGGCACTCCGCCGGTGAGATCGCGTCCGCCGCGGTGGTGCGCCGTCTCGCCGAGCTCGGCGGCAACGCCGGGGTGGGGGAGGCGGACATCGACGAGGTGCTCGGTGACGCCGTCGACGACATCGAGCTCGACGCGGGCGAGACCGAGCTGGGGGCCGGCACCACCGTGACGGGCGTCTGCCTGAGCGACGAGGACCAGCCCACCTGGAAGGTCTTCAACATCGGCGACTCCCGGGTCTACCAGTACTTCAAGGGTGCACTGAGCCAGATCACCGTCGATCACTCCGTCGTCCAGCACCTCATCGACACCGGCGCCATCACCGAGGAGGAAGCGGAGATCCACCCCCACGCCAACGTCATCACCCGCGCGGTGGGCTTCAACGAGGCGCCGATCCCCGACTACACCGCGCTCGCCCTCATCCCGGGCCAGCGGCTGCTGATCTGCTCCGACGGGCTCACCAAGGAGCTCACCGACATCGGGATCCAGCACTTCCTCGCCACCCAGGCCACCGCGGAGGGCGCCGCACGCACCCTGGTGCAGCAGGCACTCGACAACGCGGGGCGCGACAACGTCACCGTGATCGTCATCGACGTCCACGCGGTCGGCGACGACCGCACCGAAGAGATCACCATGTGACGACGCCCTCCCCGTCGCTCCCGGCTGCGCGGGAGGGGGAGGGCGACGGCCGATCCGGCATCCGGCGGCGGACGCTAGGCCGCCGCCGGACCCGCTCAGGCGTGCGCGGTGAGCGCCTCGTCCAGCACCGAGAGCACGTCCGCGATCAGCTCGTCGGTCATCTTCAGCGAGGGCAGGAAGCGGATCGCCTGGTTCGAGACACCGCTGCTGAGCAGGATCACCCCGCGCTCGGCGGCATAGGCGATGACCTGAGACACCAGCTCCGCGTTCGGCTCGACGGTGCCGGGCTGCACCAGCTCGATCGCGAGCATCGCGCCCTTGCCGCGCACCTCGCCGATGGCCGGGTGCTTGCCCTGCAGCTCGCGCAGGCCACCGCCGAACACCGTCTCGATGCGCTTCGCCTCTGCCAGCAGGCCTTCGCTGTCGATCCGCTCGAACACCGCGACGGCGGCGGCGCAGGACACGGGGTTGCCGCCGAAGGTGCCGCCCAGGCCGCCGGGCTGCGACTTGTCCATGATCTCGGCGCGGCCGGTGATGCCCGCGAGGGGGAGGCCGCCCGCGATGCCCTTCGCCGAGAGCACGATGTCGGGCTCGACGCCGAACTGCTCGATGGAGAACACGGTCCCGGTGCGGGCCATGCCGGCCTGCACCTCGTCGGCGATGAACACGATGCCGTTCTCGCGGCACCAGTCCGCGAGCGCGGGCAGGTAGCCGTCGGCCGGCACGATGAAGCCGCCCTCGCCCTGGATCGGCTCGACCACCAGGCAGGCGAGATCCTCGGCGCCCGCGACCTTCTCAAGGTAGGCGATGGTGCGTGCGGCCGCCTCTGCGCCGCTGAGGCCGTCGTGCAGGGGGTAGGAGTTGGGAGCCTTGTAGATGTTGCCCGCCCGGGGGCCGTAGCCGAGCGCGTAGGGCGCCGCCTTGTGGTTCATGCTGCTGGTGAGCATGGTGCGGCCGTGGTAGGCGTGCTCGAGGACGGCCACGCCGGGCCGTCCGGTGTGCTTGCGGGCGATCTTGACGCCGTTCTCGACGGCCTCGGCACCCGAGTTCATGAGCAGGGTCTTGTAGGGCTGCTCCGGGGTGGAGCCGGGCACGTGCTGCGCGAGGTACTCGGCCACGCGCACATAGGGCTCGTAGGGGGTCATCGTGAAGAGCGTGTGGGTCACCTTGCCGAGCTGCTCGGCCGCGGCGGCGACCACCGCCTCGTCGGTGTGGCCGATGGTGGTCACGCCGATGCCGCCGCAGACGTCGATGAGGTGGTTGCCGTCGACGTCGACGACGATGGAGTCGTGGGCGCGCTCGACGTAGACGGGGAGCACGCTGTGCACCCCCGGCGGAACGACCGCGCGTCGCCGCTCGTGGATCTCGCGGGAGCGGGGACCGGGGATCTCGGTCACGACGAGGCGCTGCTGCGGGATGCTGGTTTCGGTGAGGGTCGCTTCACTCATGCACTCGATCCTACTCCCGCCTCGCCGGGCCCCGAGTGGGAGCGCCCCGGCGCGGCTCCGGCCGCGGCCGCCGTCGTCCGGCGGGGAAAGCGATGCGCGGGGGCGTACCGCACCACTAGGCTGACCGCATGAGCGGCGTGCACGAGTACCGGGTCGGGATCGAGTGGGCGGGGAACCGGGGCACCGGGACCAGCGGCTACCGCGAGTACGGGCGGCAGCTCGTGGTGCGCGCTCCCGGCAAGCTCCACGAGCTCGCGGCCTCCGCCGATCGCACCTTCCACGGCGACGCGGAGCGGTGGAACCCCGAGGAACTGCTCGTGGCCGCGCTCGCGCAGTGCCACATGCTGTCCTACCTGCACATGGCGGTGCGCGCCGGGGTGGTGGTGACCGCCTACACCGATGAGGCGAGCGGCACGATGCGGCAGGACGGGCTCGGCGGTGCCTTCACCGAGGTGGTGCTGCGGCCGAGGGTGACGGTCGCGGAGGCCTCGATGGCGGAGGCCGCGCGCGCCGCGCACGCGGAGGCCCGCGAGGCCTGCTTCATCGCCAACTCCGTCAACTTCCCCGTGCGCCACGAACCCGAGATCCTGCTCGCCTGATCCCGGCGCCTCGGGGGACCGCCCGCCTCCGCAGGCCGTGCCGCTTCCCCTGTGCCGTGGCCGGGGCCGGGCCCAGCCATGGCGGGCGCGGATTCCGGGGCGGCGGGAGCGAATAGAATGGCAGCCATGCCCGAACCCCAGTCGTTCTTCCTCACCACGCCCATCTTCTACGTGAACGATGCGCCCCACATCGGGCACGCCTACACCGAGGTCGCGGCGGACGTGCTGGCCCGCTGGCACCGGCAGGCGGGCGACGATACGTGGTTCCTGACGGGAACGGACGAGCACGGCCAGAAGATCCTGCGCACCGCGACCGCGAACGGCGTCGCGCCGAAGGAGTGGGCCGACCGCCTCGTCGAGAGCGCCTGGAAGCCGCTGCTCGACACGATCGACATCTCGAACGACGACTTCATCCGCACGACCGACGCGCGCCACGAGGAGGGCGTCGCGAAGTTCCTGCAGAAGCTCTACGACGACGGGCACGTCTACGCCGGTGAGTTCGAGGCGCTCTACTGCGTGGGCTGCGAGGAGTTCAAGCCGAAGAGCGAGATCGTCGACGGCGAGGGCGCCTTCGAGGGGCAGAAGGTCTGCGCGATCCACTCCAAGCCGCTGGAGCTGCTGCAGGAGAAGAACTACTTCTTCAAGATGAGCGCCTTCCAGGATCGCCTCCTCGCCCTCTACGAGGAGCGTCCCGACTTCGTGCAGCCCGCGAGCGCCCGCAACGAGGTGATCGCCTTCGTGCAGCAGGGGCTCGAAGACCTCTCGATCTCGCGCACCTCCTTCGACTGGGGCATCCCGATCCCGTGGGACGACACCCACGTCACCTATGTCTGGTTCGACGCGCTGCTCAACTACGTCACCGCGACCGGCTACGGCCGCGACGAGGCGGAGTTCTCGCGGCGCTGGCCCGCGAACCACCTCGTCGGCAAGGACATCCTGCGCTTCCACGCCGTCATCTGGCCGGCGATGCTCATGGCGGCCGGGATCGAGGTGCCGCGGCACGTCTTCGCCCACGGCTGGCTGCTGGTCGGCGGCGAGAAGATGTCGAAGTCGAAGCTCACGGGCATCGCCCCGAACGAGATCACCGACACCTTCGGCTCGGACGCGTTCCGCTACTACTTCATGCGCGCCATCAGCTTCGGGCACGACGGCTCCTTCAGCTGGGAGGACCTGCACGCGCGGTATCACGCCGAGCTGGCGAACGGCTTCGGCAACCTCGCCAGCCGGGTGCTCGCGATGAATGCGAAGTACTTCGACGGGACGGTGCCCGCTGCCGCGGAGGGCGAGCTGGCCGAGGCGGATCGCGCGATCCGCGAGCTCGCGGCCACCGCGACCGCTGCCGCCGACGCGCACATCGAGCGCTTCGCGATCCACGAGGCGATCGCGGCGATCTGGGAGCTGGTCGACGCGCTGAACGGCTACGTGCAGGAGCAGCAGCCGTGGGCGCTCGCGAAGGACGAGGCGCAGCGCGACCGCCTCGCCACCGTGCTCAACACCGCCACCGAGGGCCTGCGGGTCCTCGCCGAGCTGCTGCACCCCGTGATTCCGCGCGCCGCGCGCAAGCTGTGGGCGGCACTCGGCGCCGAGGAGACGCTGGGCGCGCTCGAAGCGCAGCCGATCCGCGCGGCCGGACAGTGGGGGCGGCTCCCCGCGGGCACGGCGCAGCACGCGCTCGACGTCCTCTTCCCCCGCATCGAGAGCGACGGGGGCAAGTGATGGCCACCCCCGAGGCGGGGCCGGAGGGAGCCGCTCCGCGGGGGCCGCTCGCCGCAGCGGGCCCGGGCACGCCCGCGCCGCCCGCGCCGCCCGCGGGCGGACTGCGCAAGCGGTCCAGCAGCGGACGCGAGCGCGACCTCGCCCGGCCCCCGCTGCCGGAGCCGCTGCCGGTCCCGCTCTACGACAATCACGCGCACCTCGAGTTCGAGGACGGCATCGAACAGCTCGATCCGCTCGACTCGCTCGACCGCGCGCAGGCCGCGGGCGTGCGCGGTATCGTGCAGGTCGGCACCGACCTGGAGACGAGCCGCTGGAGCGCGCAGCTCGCCGAGAGCGATCCGCGCGTGCTGGCCGCGGTCGCCCTCCACCCGAACGAAGCGCCCAAGCTCTTCGCGCAGGGCTGCCTCAGCGCGCAGCTCTCCGAGATCTCGCGGCTCGCCGCGCTGCCGCGCGTGCGGGCCGTCGGCGAGACCGGACTCGACTTCTTCCGCACGGGGGAGGACGGCCGGGAGGCGCAGATCGAGTCCTTCGAGACGCACATCGAGATCGCGAAGGCGAACGGGATCGCGCTGCAGATCCACGACCGCGACGCCCACGACGAGGTCGTCGCGACGCTGCTGCGCGTCGGCGCCCCCGAGCGGACCGTCTTCCACTGCTTCTCGGGCGATGTGCGCCTCGCCCGCATCTGCAACGAGCACGGCTGGTACATGTCGTTCGCGGGCACCACGACCTTCAAGAACGCCCCGCGCCTGCGCGAGGCCCTCGTGGTCGCGAAACCGGAGCTGGTCCTCGCGGAGACCGACGCCCCGTTCCTCACACCCGAGCCATACCGGGGCCGCCCCAACGCCCCCTACCTCCTCCCGCACACCGTGCGCCGCATGGCGGAGACGCTGGAGGAGCCGCTCGAAGAGGTCTGCGCCCGGATCGCCGCGAACACCGAGCGCGTCTACGGGACGTGGGAAGCCGATCCGGGTGCCGCCGGCGATGCCGCCGCTCACGCGTCCGCGGAGGCCGCGTGAGCGAGCGCCCGGAGGGACCGGGAGCGGAGGCGGTCCCCGGCGGGGCCGACGCCCGGCCGTCCGTTCCGGCGCCCGCCCGCGCCGCGCTCCTGGGCCCCGCCGAGGTGCGGGAGCTCGCGGAGCGGCTCGGCGTCTCGCCGACGAAGAAGCTCGGGCAGAACTTCGTCATCGATCCGAACACGGTCCGCAAGATCGTGCGGCTCGCGCGCGTGGAGAGCGGGGACCGCGTGATCGAGGTGGGCCCCGGCCTGGGCTCCCTCACCCTCGGCATCACGGAGGCCGGCGCCCAGGTGACGGCCGTGGAGATCGACCACCGACTCGCCGCCGAGCTGCCGCACACCGTCCGCGCCCTGCAGCCCGAGGTGTTCGCGGAGGAGGGGAGCCCCCGCCTGCGGGTGATCCGCTGCGACGCCCTCGAACTGGGCCGGGAGGAGCTGGACGGCCTGCCCGCACCGCCCGAGGTGCTCGTCGCGAACCTCCCCTACAACGTGTCGGTGCCGATCCTCATGCACCTCCTGGAACTCATCCCGCAGCTGCGACGCGGTCTCGTCATGGTCCAGGCCGAGGTGGGGCACCGCATCGCCGCCGCACCGGGCAGCCGAGAGTACGGCGCGCCCAGCGCGAAGGCGGCGTGGTACGGGGAGTGGGGGATCGCCGGCACCGTGAGCCGCCGGATCTTCTGGCCCGTGCCCGGCGTGGACTCCGTGCTCGTGGGCTATGAGCGTCGCGCCGAGCCCCGCGGCGACGAGGCCGAGCGACGACGCACCTTCGCGCTCGTGAGCGCCGCCTTCGCCCAGCGCCGCAAGATGCTGCGGCAGGCGCTGCAGCCGGTGCTGGGGCCACTGGGTGAGACGACGGCCGCGATCGAGGCCGCGGGCATCGATCCGACGGCCCGGGCCGAGCAGCTCGCCATCGACGACTACCTGGCGATCGCGCGCAGTTCGCCGGATGGCCGCACGTCCCTGTCCGAGAGCGACGCGCCGGTGCGCTACCGTTGAGACCATGAGCGTGCGGGGGATGCGATCGGTCACGGTGAGGGCGCCGGGAAAGATCAACGTGTTCTTCCGCGTGGGTGCGATCCAGGATGACGGATACCACGATGTCGCCTCCCTCTACCAGGCCGTCTCGCTCTTCGAGGAGGTGACCGCGGAGCCCGCGGACGACTTCTCGATCCGCTTCAGCGGCCCCATCGACGCGAGCGGCCTGCCCACCGACGACCGCAATCTGGCGCTCGCCGCCGCGCGCCTGCTCGCGCGGCGCACCGGCTACCGCGGCGGCGTCGCCCTCACCGTGTTCAAGCGCGTGCCCATCGCCGGGGGCATGGGCGGGGGCTCGGCCGACGCCGCCGCGACGCTCGTCGCCTGCGACGAACTGTGGGGAACCGGCGTGGGGCGCGCGGCCCTGCACCGGCTCGCCGCGGAGCTCGGCGCCGATGTGCCCTTCGCCCTGGAGGGCGGCACGGCCGTGGGGACGGGGCGCGGCGACGAGCTGAGCCCGGCGCTCGCGAAGGGCGGCTTCCACTGGGTGCTCGCGCTCTCGGAGGCCGGCCTCAGCACGCCGGTGGTGTATCGCACCCTCGACCAGCATCGCGACGAGCACATCGTGGACCTGGGCCCGCAGCCCGAGCTCGTGAAGGTCGACACCGCGGTGCTGCAGGCGGTGCGGGTGGGTGACCCGAGCTCCCTCGCGGAATCGATGCACAACGACCTGCAGGTGGCCGCCCTGCGGCTCGCCCCGGAGCTCTCCGAGCTGCTGGAGCTGGGGGAGTCGCGGGGCGCGCTCGCCGGCATCGTCTCCGGATCGGGCCCCACCGTGGCGTTCCTCGCCGACAGCGCCCAGTCGGCGGCCGAGCTGCGGGGCGTCCTCACCCGTGCTGGCGTGCGCGCCCTGACGGCGACCGGCCCGGTGCCCGGCGCGCGCGTGATCGACGGCTGAGGAATAGTCGCGGCCGCCGCGGCGCTGTACCCGGCATGAGCGAGAAGATCCGCGTCGACATCTGGTCCGACATCGCCTGCCCGTGGTGCTACATCGGCAAGCACCGTTTCGAGGCGGGCGTCGCGGCCCTCCGCGAACGGCACCCCGATGTGGAGGTGGAGGTGGAGAGCCACAGCTTCGAGCTCGCCCCCGACACCCCGCTCGACTTCACCGGCAGCGAGGTCGACTTCCTCGTCGCCCACAAGGGCATGCCCGCGGCGCAGGTCGAGCAGATGCTCGGCCAGATGACCGAGCTCGGGGCGGCGGAGGGGCTCGGCTTCGCCTTCGACCGGGTGCGGCACACGAACACGCACCGTGCGCACCGCATTCTCCATCTCGCGAAGGACGAGGGCGTGCAGGCGGCCGTGCAGGAGCGGCTGTTCCGTGCCTATTTCGCGGAGGGCGAGAATCTTGCGGACCCCACGGTGCTGGCGCGCGTCGGCGCGGAGGCTGGGCTCGACCCGGAGGCGGTGCTCGCCGCCCTCGACAGCGAGGAGTACGGCGCGGCGGTCGAGCGCGACATCACCCGTGCGCGGATGATGGGGGTCTCCGGCGTGCCGTTCTTCCTGATCGATCAGAAGTACGGCGTGTCCGGCGCCCAGTCGGCCGAGGCCTTCGCCGGGGCGTTCGAGCAGGTGCTCGGCCTGCGCGCCGAGGCCGGATCCGCGCCTTCCGGATCCGCGCCTGCGGAGAACGCGGATTCGAGCGAGGCCGGCGAGGCCACTGAAACCATCGAGACCGAGGAGGCGCGCGCATGAGCGAGCAGACGAAGACCACCACCGCGAGCGCGGAGGGCGCCGCGCCTGCCGCGCCGAGTGCGCCCGAGGCCGCCGGCTTCGACCTCGACGCGGGCATCGCCGCGGCCGCCTCGGCCGAGAGCGCCGAGATCCTGAACCTCCTCGGCGACGGCGGCGGCGCCGGGTCGTGCTGCGGCGGCTCCTGCTGCAGCGCCTGAGCGTCCGAGGCCGCTCGCAGTCCCGGGCACCGGGGCGAGCTGCGCTGCCGGGGCGCGCGCCGGAGCCCGCCCCGTAGACTGAGAGGGTTATGGCGCATCTTCTGGGGGCCGAGGCCCTGCACCTCGAGGTTCCGACCAAGACCGTCTTCGACTCGGTGACCCTCGGGGTCGCGGAGGGGGACCGGATCGGCATCGTCGGACGCAATGGCGACGGCAAGTCCTCGCTGCTGATGATGCTGGCGGGCCGACGCGAGCCCGACGGCGGTCAGGTGACGGTGCGCGGCGGCACCACCGTCGGGGTGCTCGACCAGGCCGACGTCTTCGCGGACGGCGAGACGGTGGGAAGCGCGATCGTGGGCGACCTCCCCGAGCACGAGTGGGCGGGGGACCCGCGCATCCGCGAGGTCATCGCCGGCCTCGTGGGCGACCTCGACTGGGATGCCCCGCTCGACGGCCTCTCGGGGGGTCAGCGGCGGCGGGTCGCGCTCGCGCGCCTGCTCGTCGGCGACTACGACGTGCTCTTCCTCGACGAGCCGACCAACCACCTCGATGTCGAGGGCATCTCCTGGCTGGCCGCTCACCTGAAGCGTCGCTGGCCGAAGGGACAGGGCGCGCTGCTCGTCGTCACCCACGACCGGTGGTTCCTCGACGAGGTCTGCGAGACCACGTGGGAGGTGCACGACCGGATCGTCGAGCCCTTCGAGGGCGGCTACGCCGCCTACATCCTGCAGCGCGTGGAGCGCGACCGGCAGGCCGCCGCGATCGAGCAGAAGCGCCAGAACCTCGCCCGCAAGGAGCTCGCCTGGCTGCGGCGCGGGGCGCCCGCGCGCACCTCGAAGCCGAAGTTCCGCATCGACGCCGCCAACGAGCTGATCGCCGATGTGCCCGAGATCCGCGACCGGGTGTCCTTGCAGTCGATGGCGGTGCAGCGCCTCGGCAAGGAGGTCGTCAATCTGCTCGACGCGGGCGTCGCCTACGACGGCCGCACGATCCTCGAAGACGTGGAGTGGCGGCTCGCCCCCGGGGAGCGCACCGGCATCCTCGGCGTCAACGGGGCGGGCAAGTCGACCCTGCTGGGGCTCATCTCGGGCGAGGTGCAGCCGACGAGCGGCAGCGTGAAGCGTGGCAAGACCGTGCAGGTGGCCACCCTGACGCAGCGCCTCGACGAGCTGGAAGAACATCTGAACGAGCCGGTGCGGGTGGTCATCGGGCGCCTGCGCACGAGCTTCACCGTCGGCTCGGGATCGAAGGCGCAGGAGCTGACCCCCGGGCAGATGCTGGAGCGCATGGGATTCACGAGCGCGCAGCTCTCCACCCCGGTGAAGGACCTCTCCGGCGGGCAGAAGCGCCGTCTGCAGCTGCTGCTGATCCTGCTGGAGCAGCCGAACGTGCTCATCCTCGACGAGCCGACGAACGACCTCGACACCGACATGCTCGCGGCCATGGAGGACCTGCTCGACTCGTGGCCGGGCACGCTCATCGTCGTGTCGCACGACCGGTACTTCCTGGAGCGCGTCACCGACCAGCAGTATGCGATCCTGGATCGCCGCCTGCGGCACCTGCCCGGCGGGGTCGACGAGTATCTGAGGCTGCGGGCGGCGGAGGATCGCGCCCGCGAGCAGGCCGGTGCGGCCGGGGGCGCGGCGGGGGCCGGCGGCTCCGCCGCGCGGGAAGCCGGGTCTGCCGGTGCCGCCGGGCCCGCCGCGGCGCCGGGCCTCTCGGGTGCGGAGCGCCGTGCCGCGGAGAAGGAGCTGTCGGCGGTGGAGCGCAAGATGGAGCGCCTGCAGTCGGACGCCGCGAAGGCCCGCGACGGTCTCGCCGCCCTCGACCAGAGCGACTACGCCCTGCTCAACGCCGAGATGGTGAAGATCACGGCCCTCGAAGACGAGGTCGCCGCCCTCGAAGACCGCTGGCTGGAGCTCTCCGAGCAGCTCGGCTGAGGGATCCGCGAGGCGGTCAGCGGACGATCAGCGACTCAGTGGCGTGCTGCCAGCCGTGACGCTGATAGTCGCGCGGGGACATGCCGTGGGCCCGGGTGAAGACCGTCGTGAACGCTGAGGGGTGCGCGTAGCCGAGCCTCCTGGCCGTCTGCGCGACGCCCATCCCCGATTCGAGGCAGTGGCGCGCCTCGGTCATGCGGACTCCCGATCTCCAGGCCGGAAAGCGCTGTCCGGTGACCGAGAGGAAGTCGCGGCTCAGGGCGTTCGTCTCCAGGTCGAGCTCCCGAGCCCAGTGCGCGAGCGTCCGCCCCTCGGCCGGGTTGCTGCGCACGGCGCGGATGAGCTGGTGCACCGGGGCGGCCTCCTCCGAGACGGTGCCCGTCTCGGCGTGGCGTTGCGAGATCCGGTCGAGGAACAGGCGGGTGATGCGGTTCGGGTCGTGGACCTCCGGGCGCAGGAGGCTGTAGTTCGCGAGCAGCGTGTGCAGCAGGTAGTCTTCGGCCTCCTCGGGAAAGGCATGGACGAGGTCGTCGGGGAGCCGGATCGGCGGGGTGCCGCGGCGCGATCCGAGCGGGAGCAGCAGCGAACCGGGCGAGAGCGCGATCCGGTTGCGGAGACCGGCGGGGAGCCAGATGACGTCGCCGCGCCGTAACCGCCGTGTGCGCCCGCCCGCGGTCACCCGCGCGGAACCGCGGTACACCCAGACCAGGACGTGAAAATCGTTGATCCGCGACCAGCTCTGCGTCGCCGGGATCGGCGGTGGCGGCGCGTGTCGTTCGCCGGCCTGCCGCAGCTGCGGTTCGATCCGCTCCCCGAAGTCCGCCGCGCGGGCGTCCCCCGGGTGGCTTTGGGCGGACCGCCTCCGCTGGTACTCGCTCGGCGTCATCCCGGTTCTCGCCCGGAACGCCCTGGTGAAGCCGGCCGGGGTCGAGAAACCGAGCTGCCGGCCCGCCCAGCCGATGTCGTGGCCCGCATCCATGAGCTCGGCCGCGGCGGCGACGCGGACGGCGGTGCGCCACCGGATGAGAGGAAGCCCCGTCTCGTCGACGAAGCGCTGCTGCACGGTGCGCGGGCTGAGACCGACGGACCGGGCGTGCTCCGCGGTGTCTGCCGGATTGCACGGGTTCTGGAGCAGTGCGCGTGCAATCGCGGCAGCCTCGGGCGAGCTCGGCATCGGGGGGAGTCCCACCGGGTGGCCCAGGGTGAGGGAGCGTGGGAGGGCGGGATGCGGGCCGGCGATGAGGTCGAGCAGGCTCGTGTCCGAGCTCGCCCCGCGCAGGTAGCCGACGCTGCGCGCGAACTGATAGATCAGCCAGTCCGACCACTCGGCGGGGAGGTCGAGGCGCTGGGGGCGGGTGAGACTCGGGGTGCGGCTCCCCAGCGCCGGGAAGATCGGGAAGACGAGTGATGCGGCGTCGCTGTGCACGGCGAAGGAAACGCCCGCAGGCATCCAGATGCTCTGCCCCGCACTGAGCGGGTAGTCCTGCGCCGCGACCCGGACGCGGGCGCTGCCCGTGCGTACCCAGAGGAGCGCGGGCTCTGTGGCGTTGCGTGCCGAGACCAGGCGCGATGGGGGGATCGGCGGGATCGCGTCCGCGCTGAACAGCTCTGACATCGTCGTCCCCTCGTGCGGGCACCGCGACAGTGTGTGAAGTCTGCGCGTGCGGATAAATCATCGGATGGTGATAAGGATAGCCTTACTTGGTGTCCCCGCGCCGTGTGCGCCGGGGGCCGTGTCCCGCCGCCGGCGGGTCGCTTGCCGATTTGTGAGGAGAGTGCCTGTTGAGTGCCCTGCGCGAGCTCCGCCTGATCCCGGTGGTCCTGCGGAAGCTCACCGTCGATCGCGTCGTGGACGTCACCCCGGGCATGAAGCGGATCACCCTGGCCGGAAGCCAGCTGGCCGCGTTCGTCTCTGAGGACGGCGCAGCGCACCCCGCCTTCGCCTCGCCCGGCTTCGACGACGACATCCGGCTGCTGTTCCCGTATCCGGGTGAGTCCGAAGCCGTGCTCCCGCTGATCGAGAACGGGCGCGTGTCCTTCGCGGCGGGCCGGCGTCCGCTCGCGCGCGCCTACTCCGTGCGTCGCTACGACCCCGAGGCCCGCGAGCTGGACATCGACTTCGTGCTGCACGGGCACGGCGTGGCGAGCGACTGGGCCAGGCGCGCCGCGCCGGGAGATCCGATGCACATCGCCGGCCCCGGCAAGACATCGAGCCGGCCTCCCGGCAAGCGCTGGCTCCTCGCCGCCGGGGACGACACCGCGATCCCGGCCATCGCCCGGCTCCTCGAGGAGCTGCCCTGGCACGCTCGCGGCCGGGTGCTCATCGCCGTCGCGCGGGACGAGCATCGCCAGGAGCTGCCGGCGCCGCCCGGAGTGCAGCTGAGCTGGCTTCCGCGCGAGCCCGAGGCGGAGCAGCCGCTCCTCGACGCCGTTCGCAGCCTGAGCTGGCCGGACGAGACACCCTTCGTCTGGCTCGCGGGGGAGCAGTCGGAGGTGCAGCGGATCCGCCGCCACCTGACAAGCGAACGCGGGGTTCCGGCGTCCGCGATCGACTTCACCGGGTACTGGAAACGGGGCTCGGAGGGGCTTTCAGGCGACTAGCCCCGGGCGCCCCGGCTCGCGCGCCCGGCCACGGGTCCTCCCGTCGCCGGGTCGCGTCCCCCTGCCCGGTTCGCATCATCACATCGACCCATCTCAGACGACAGAGAAGGACACACATGAACATCACCAGAGGCTCCCGTGCCGTCCCCGGTATCGGAGCGGTTCTCGCAGCGCTCCTGCTCCTCGCCGGGTGCTCCGGGCCGGGCGGCTCCGGCGCGGGATCCGGCGAAGGATCCGGCGATGCCGGCGCGAGCCGCCAGAGCCTGCTGCCCGCTGCCGAGGGCAAGACGCAGTACCCGCTCACGCTGGAATCCGAGTACGGCGAGACGGTGCTGGAGAAGCGACCCGAGCGCATCGCCGCCATCGTCCCGAACGGGATCGACACCGAGCTGCTCCTCTCCCTCGGCGTCACCCCTGTGCTGAGTTCGAGCATGATCGACGAGGGCGGCTACCTCGCAGCGCACGGCGCGGCCGAGCTCGACACCTACGAGTTCGTTCGCGGCGAGGACGTTCCGATGGAGGCGGTCGCCGCCGCCGATCCCGATCTCATCGTCACCGTCGGCTGGACCCCCGGTTTCGGTGAGGTGAAGGACATCTACGACCGGCTCGCCAGGATCGCGCCCGTGGTCACGAGCCCCGCCTCCGATCAGCGGATGATCCCGTGGCAGGACTCGATCCGCATCCTGGGCGAGACCCTCGACCTCGGCGACGCAGCCGAAGCCGTGATCGCCGAACACGATGAACTGTTTGCCGGCATCCGATCCGAGCATCCGGAGTTCGGCGGGCAGACCGCCACCTGGGCGATCTACTACGGGCCGTCGAACGGTCTCCAGTACTTCTCGCAGCACGATTCGGCACCGGAGCTCTTCCTCTCCGACCTGGGCTTCGCCCCCAATCCGAACGCCGCCGAGTTCGCGCGCGACACCACGGTCAGCGATGAGCTCCTCTCGAAGATCGACGCCGACGTCCTGCTCCTGGGCCGGAGCGAGGCGACGAGCGCGGAGGAGATGGAACGGCAGGTCACCGGCACCGAGCTCTTCCGGAACCTCGAAGCCGTGCGCGCGGGGAAGTACATCCAGCTCCCGCCGAAGACGGACGACGGCGGAGACCTGCTGTGGGCGATCACGAGCGGCGGTCCCATCGGGAATGCGTGGGCGGCAGAGCGGCTCGTCCCGGTCATCGCCGAAGCGCTCTGACGCACACCCTCCAAGGGGGCGCGGCCGGCACCTGCGGCGCCCCCTCCTCACCGCGAGATCAGGAGCGAGATGGCCTCTCTCACCGCACCGCTGCAGCGCAGCGACTCCGCCGTGGCGGGGGCGCTCACAGCTCGTCGCAGACTGTTCGGGCTGCTCGTGCTCGTCTCCGCGCTCGCCGTCGTCCTCGTCCTCAGCATCGTCTCCGGTGCGAACCCGCTGCCGCTCGGCGAGGTGTGGCGAGTGCTCGCGGCGCCCGACGGCAGCGAGGCGTCCTCCATCGTGTGGTCCCTGCGCCTGCCGCGGACCCTGGCCGGCGTCGTCTCCGGGGCCGCGTTCGGGGTGGCCGGGGCGCTCATCCAGGCGATCACCCGCAACCCGCTGGCCGATCCCGGCATCCTCGGCGTCAACGCCGGCGCGGGCTTCGCGATCACGGTGGGCGTTGCGCTCTTCGGCGTCACGGGGATCGCGGGGTACGTCTGGTTCTCGTTCACCGGGGCGGTCGCCGCTACGGTGCTCGTCTACCTCATCGGCGCCGCCGGACGAGGTGCGGTCTCTCCGGTCACGCTCGTGCTCGCTGGCATCGCGCTCGCCGCGGTGCTCACCGCGTGCTCGACGTTCCTGCAGCTCATCGACGAGGAGACCTTCCGCTCCTTCAGGAACTGGAGCCTCGGATCGCTGGCCCGGGTGTCCGTGCCTGACACGCTGACCGTGCTGCCGCTGATCGCCGCGGGCCTCCTGCTGGCGCTGCTCAGCGCAGGCGCCCTCAACGCGGTCTCCCTGGGTGACGAGCAGGCGGCGTCGCTCGGCGCGAACGTGATCCGCACGCGGACGATCGGCTTGATCGCGGTCACGCTGCTCGCCGGAGGAGCCACCGCACTGACCGGCGGAATCGCCTTCGTCGGGCTGGCGGTGCCGCATCTGGTGCGCTGGTTCACCGGCCCCGAGCAGCGATGGATCATCGCGTGCACCGCGCTCGCATCGCCCGTGCTCGTGATCGGGGCGGACGTCCTGGGGCGGGTGATCGCGCGGCCCGGCGAGATCGAAGCCGGAGTCGTGGCCGCCGTGATCGGCGCACCCGTGCTCATCGCGCTCGTTCGGCGCAGGAAGGCGTCCGGTCTATGAATACCCGGCTGACACAGGAAACAGGGATCGACTTCGGCTACCGCTCGCACCGGCTCCGGATCGCTGCGCTCGCGGCGCTGCGCTGGAGCGCGCGGAGCGCGACCGTCAATGCGCTGCTCGTCCTCATCGCCGTGGTCCTCGCCGTGCTCGCGCTCGGGATCGGCGACTTCCCCCTCAGCCCGGCTCAGGTGGTCGCGGCGCTGTTCGGACAGGGCGAGGAGTTCGAGCGCATGATCGTCACCGAGTGGCGGCTTCCGGTCGCCATCGCCGCGGTGATGCTCGGGGCGCTGCTCGGCATCGGCGGCGCGATCTTCCAGTCGCTGACCCGCAACCCCATCGGATCGCCCGACGTCATCGGATTCGACGCCGGGGCCTATACGGCCGTCGTGGTCACGGTGCTCGTCCTCGGCACGAAGCACTACTGGGGGGTCGCGACCGCCGCGCTCATCGGCGGCCTCGCCACCGCGCTTGTCGTCTATCTCCTGGCGTACCGCAGAGGGGTCCAGGGGTTCCGGCTCATCATCGTCGGCATTGCGGTCTCGGCGATGCTCGGATCCGTCAATGTGTACCTCGTCACCCGGGCCGAGATCACCGATGCGATGAGCGTCGGCTTCTGGGCGGCCGGCTCGCTGAGCCGGGTCAGCTGGGAGGGCCTCGTGCCCGTCTCCGTCGGCGGGGCCGTCATCGTCGCCGCGGTGGTCCTGCTCGCGCCCGCCCTGCGCCAGCTGGAGCTGGGCGACGACGCGGCCCTCGCGCAGGGGGTCGGCGCGCAGCGAAGCCGCCCGCTGCTGCTCGTCGCCGGTGTCGCGGCCACCGCCCTGGTGACGGCGGCCGCGGGGCCGATCGGATTCGTGGCGCTTTCCGCCCCTCAGCTCGCGCGGCGCCTGAGCCGCGCGCCGGGTGTCTCCGTGGTCTCGGCAGCCTGCATGGGTGCGGCGCTGCTCAGCTGCGCCCACGCGCTCTCGCTGCTCATCTCCGAAGCGTTCCGCCCGGTGCCCGTCGGAGTGATCACCGTCTGCCTCGGTGGTCTCTACCTGATCTGGCTCCTCATCAGAGAAACGAGACGAAGCATATGACGCTGACCGAAACGCTCTCCGCCCGGGGCAGTGGCGCCGAGGAGGGCAGGCCGCCGCGGTTCCGTGCCGAAGCGCTGAGCCTGAGCTACGACAAGCGGACGATCGTCGGGGAGTTCTCCGCGGCGATTCCGGATGAGTCCTTCACCGCCATCATCGGCCCGAACGCCTGCGGAAAATCGACCCTGCTCCGCGGCTTGTCGCGGCTGCTGAAACCCGAGTCGGGGCGCGTCGTCCTCGACGGGCGGAGCATCCAGGAGTATCCGGTCAAGGAGCTCGCGAGGCAGCTGGGGCTGCTCCCGCAGTCGTCGATCGCCCCCGACGGCATCCGCGTCGCCGACCTCGTCGCGCGAGGCCGGTATCCCCACCAGAGCCTGATCCGGCAGTGGACGGACGCGGATGAGGTCGCCGTCGCCGAAGCCATGCGCGCGACGGGCGTGCGGGAGCTCTCCGGAAGGCTGGTCGACGAGCTCTCGGGCGGGCAGCGCCAGCGGGTGTGGGTGGCGATGGCGCTCGCGCAGCAGACCCGGATCCTGCTGCTCGACGAGCCCACCACCTTTCTCGACCTCACCCACCAGATCGAGCTGCTCGAGCTGTTCACCGATCTCCACCGCGCCGGGCGCACGCTCGTCGCGGTGCTGCACGACCTCAACCAGGCGGCGCGCTACGCGACGCACCTCATCGCGATGCGGGACGGCGTCGTCGTCGCAGCGGGACCCCCGGCGGAGATCGTGAGCGAAGGGCTGATCGAGCAGGTGTTCGACCTGCCCTGCCGCGTCGTTCCCGACCCTGTCGCCGGCACACCCCAGGTCGTGCCCCTCGGGCGCGCCCGCTCGGCCACCCGGAAAGGAAACCCCTCGCGAAGCTCGACCATGCAAGCTCGCGCATTCCCGCCTCGGCTTCGCCGCTCGCGGCCGCCCTCGCACCCGCCCTCCCCGCCCTCGCGGCATCGGTGTTCACCGCCGCGCTCGGCGGGCTGGCAGGGCTCGGGGCCCTGTGGGCCACCGTTCGGATCGTCGCCGGGGCGACGCCGGCGCACGCCGCCTGGGCGTGCGCCGGCTGGATCTCCGGCGCGCTGCTGCTCGCGCTCTCGTCGTGGCTCGCCCACTCCGGTGAGGCGAGGTTCTCCGCGCGACTGCGACGGGACACCGCCCGCAGGCTCGCTCGCATGCCGGTGGGAACGGTCGCCAGCTACGGCGGAGACGCGCTGCGGCGGCTCGTGTCCGACGACATCGCCGCCCTGCACCACACCGTCGCGCATCTGCCCGCGGAGATCGCCACCCTCGTCGTCGTCCCGCTCGCCACGACGGTGCTGTTGGTGACGACAGCCGGACCGACCGCACTGCTCGCGCTCATTCCGGGTGCGCTCGCCGCCGCCTACTTCCTGCTCCTCGTGCCGCGGAGCACGGCGAAGCACGGCACCGAGACCGTTCGTGTCATGAGCGAGATCGCGACCGCCGTGGACGACTACGCCCACGGCATTCGGGTATGCCGCATCTTCGGCGCGGAGGCCGGGGCGGCGGCCGACTACGCTGCCGCGACCCGGCGCTTCACCGAGAACATGGTCGCCTGGGTGCGCAGGGTGGCCACTCCCGCCGCCTGCGCAACGGCGCTGCTGCAAGCGGCCGCCAGCTACGCGATCGCGTACGCCGTCGGCTACGGCCAGCGTCCCGAGGTGCTCGCCGCCATGCTGCTGTTCGGGCTCGCCGTGGTCACGCCCGCGCTGCGTCTCGGGCACGGTCTCGACTATGTCCGGGCGGGCCGTGCGGCTGCCGAGCGCCTCACGGCCGTCCTGCGCGAGCCGGTCATCGCCGATCCGGCGGGCGACGCGGACACCGCGGCGCTCGAACTCGCGAGCTTGACCATCGAGCGGGACGGCCGCCCGCTGATCCGCGACTTCTCGCACGTCTTCTCCGCGTCCTCCATCACCGCGATCACCGGTCCGAGCGGCAGCGGCAAGACGAGCCTCCTGCGCGCCATCGCCGGACTGGAGATCCCTGCAGGCGGCGTCGTCCGCTATCCGGGCGGGATGAGCGCCGGCCGCGGCCGGCCGCCGAGGCCCGTGCTGCTCGTCCCGCAGGGGGGTGATGTGCTCGCCGGCACGGTTCGCGAGAACCTCGTCCTCTCGGCTCCGGACGCCACCGACGAGGAGCTGATCGCCGCCCTCCGGCGCGCGCAGCTCGTCCTGCCCCTCGGCACACTGGCGAGCAGGCTCTCCGGCGGAGAGCGGCAGCGTCTCGGGCTCGCGCGGGTCTTCCTCACCGACGCCCCCGTGGTGCTCCTCGACGAGCCCACCAGTGCGCTCGACCAGCAGACCGGCGCGCGGGTCTTCACGGAGCTGTGCGCGCTCGCCGCAGACCGCTCGAAGACGCTCGTGGTCGTCACCCATGACGAAGAACTCGCCGAGCGGGCGAGGACGCGGCTGGTGCTCGCCGGCGCGGCGCTGGCGGTCGCGGGGGAGGGACGATGATGGCCGAGCGGACACGGACCTTCCCGACGGCGGCCCGCCGCCGACTCGTGCTCATCTCGCTGGGGTGGGCGCTCGTCGCCGTGACGGAGGCGGGCGCCTACACGGTGCTCGCGCTCGCCATCGCCGATCGCCGGCCACCCGGCGCGGTGCTGGCGAGCGCCGTCGTCGCCGTCATCGTCACCGTGCTCGTCTCGCGGAGCGGGTACCTCGCCGGAGCGCGCCTGACCGGCGATCTCTTCCGGGGCGTCGGCGCGGCGTTCTCGCGTGCGAAGCTCGCCTGGTTCACCGAGCAGCATCGCGCACTGGTGGGAACCGTCGCAGGGAGGGCCATCCCCGCCCTGATGAGTCTTCCGGCGCACCAGTTGCAGACGTTCATCCTCTCACCGCTCCTCCCGCTGCTCCTCCTCGGCGGGGCCGGCGTCGTCGCGGGGCCGGCCGCGATGCTGCTGCTCGCCGGGCTCCTCGGAGTCGCGTTCCTCGCGCAGTTCGCCGCGCAGCGCGCCCTCCGCGCTGCGGACTCGGGGCGGGGCGCCGCCGAGCAGGACGCCGCGGAAGCCTCCCTGGAGTTCGTCGATCACCTCGAACTCCTGCGCACCGCCGCCGGCCCGGAGCGCGCCGTCGAGCGCCTCACCGCCCGGTGGGAAGCCCAGGAGGCGGCCCTCGCCCGCACCAACCGGGCCTCGGCGCTCGCCACGCTCGTCTCCGGCCTGGCCGGCGTCCTGCCACTCGCCGGCGTGCTGATCCTGATCGTGGCCACCGGCGACGGCGACCCCGCCGGGGCGCTGGCGCTCATCGTCCTCACCGTACGGGCCTCTGCGCCGCTGGACACGCTGGCGCTCGCGGGCGTCACGGTGAACGAGCTCCGCACCACGGTCGAGCGCTACCGCGCCGTCGTCACAGCCCCTACCTTGCCGGAGCCCCGGGTCTCGGCACCGCGGAGCGGGCACCGGATCGTCGTGAGCGATGTGTCGTACGGCTCGGTGCTCGAAGGCGTCTCCGCGGAGCTCCCCGAGAACTCCACCGTTCTCGTCACCGGACCCACGGGGAGCGGCAAGAGCACCCTGCTGTCGCTGCTCATGCGCTTCGACGACCCCGACGCCGGAGGGATCCGGATCGGCGGAGCCGGGCTCACCGAGCTGCGCTCCGAGGATCTCGCCGCGATGATCGGCTACGTCCCCCAGGACCCCGTCGTGTTCGAGGGGACCCTTGCCGAGAACATCCGCCTCGGGAACCCGGCCGCCACCGATGAGGAGGTGGCCGCCGCAGCGCGGGGGGCCGCCCTCGGCGCCGTCATCGACCGATCGCCGCTCGGGATCGGCCAGCCCGTCGGCCACCGGGGGAGCACGCTCTCCGGAGGGGAGCGCCAGCGGGTCGCCATCGCCCGGGCGATCCTGAAGCGCGCGCCGATCCTGATCCTCGACGAGGCGAGCTCCGCCCTCGATGCGCGGACGGAGGAGCGGGTCGCGGCGACGATCCGCGATCTGCCGTGCACCACGATCCTCGTCACGCACCGGGACGCCGAGCGCAGCTGGCGCCCCTCGGTGCGGATCGAGCTCGGCGCCGCGCATTCCGCGCCCGCGCCCGCGGAGTTCCGCTGAGTCCGCGCTTCCCCGCTGAGTCCGCACGGTTCTGCGCGGCGGACATGCGCGGACTCAGCGGAAGCGTGCGGACTCGGCGGATGCGGGCCGGGTGGGGAGGGCTGGGTCGGGCGGGGAGGTGGGGTCTATTGGGCGTTTGGTTATGTTACGCATAATGTTTCGTTTTGTTTCGGGGGTGGTGGAGCGAGCCCGCGCTCTCTGCATAACCTGCTGGCATGGCAGACATAAGCAGAACTTCGGATGCGGTGTTCCCGGTCGGGATCGCGCTCGACGGCGCGGGGTGGCACCCCTCGGCGTGGCGGGATGGGGGCGCGCACCCCGAGCGGGTGTTCACCGCGGCCTACTGGGGCGCGATCGCCGAGCTCGCCGAGCGCGCCGGGCTCGACTACCTCACGATCACCGACGCACTCGCTCTGCAGGAGGACCCGCGGGCGGGCTTCGGCGCCGAGCGGGCCGTGCCGCCGCACCCCGTGCCCGGCATTCCCAGCGGCCGCCTCGACGCCGAACTCATCGCGAGCTGGATCGCGCCGCGCACCGAGCGGATCGGGCTCATTCCGGCCGTCACCACCACGCACACCGAGCCCTTCCACGTCGCCACCGCGCTGCAGACCCTTGACCACGTCTCGCTCGGCCGGGCGGGCTGGCAGCTCCGCATCTCCCCGGGGGCCGCCGAGGCCGCCGCGCTCGGCCGTCGCCCGGCGCCCGGCATCGATCCCGCCCGCGTCGCGGCCGGAGAGCCCGATCCCGCCCTCGACGCGCTGCTCGACGAGGCGGCCGATGCTGCGGAGGTCGCCCGCCGCCTCTGGGACAGCTGGGAGGACGACGCGATCATCCGCGACGCGGAGACCGGCCGCTTCCTCGACGCGGAGCGGCTGCACCACATCCGCTTCACGGGCGAACACTTCTCCGTGATCGGCCCCTCGATCGTGCCGCGCTCGCCCCAGGGGCAGCTCCCGGTCACCCTGCTCGCCCACTCGGCCCCCGTGTACCGGCTCGCGGCGCGCGCCGCCGACGTCGTCTTCGTCACCCCGCATCCCGATCCCGCGACGAACGCCAGCCCCGGCGCGCGCACCGCGGCGCAGATCGTCGCCGAGATCCGCGAGATCGAGGGCGGCGCCGCCCGCGCGGGTCGGGGACTCGCCCCGCTGCGGATCTTCGCCGATCTGCTCGTGGCGCTCGACGGCGAAGCCGGGCCGGCGGGGGAGCGTCCCGCGGCTGCCGCCCCGGAGACGGGCCCCGAGCGCATCGCCCGGCTCGACGCGCTCGGGATCCCGCTCGCGAGCGACGCGCATCTCGCCGCGGGATCCGCGAGCGACATCACCGAGCTCATCGAACACTGGCGCGAGCAGGGCATCGAGGGCGTGCGCCTGCGCCCCGCCTCGAACCATCTCGACCTGCCCGCCATCGCCCAGAGGCTGCTGCCCGAGCTGCGCCGCCGCGGCCTCGGCGGGGCGACACCCGGTGGCGGGCGGGGGGCCGGGACCACGCTGCGCGAGCGCTTCGGCCTCCCCGCCGCCCAGAACCGTTACGCAAGCGAGCGCCGAGACACCATCCCGAGCACGAAGGAGCGAGCCGCATGAGCACCACCCCCGAGCCGAAGCGCCAGGCGCGCCTCGTCGCGCACTTCCCCGGCGTCAACAGCACCACCGTGTGGCGCGACCCCGAAGCGGGAAGCCAGATCGACTTCGCGTCGTTCCGGCACTTCGCGCGGACCGCGGAGCGCGGGCTCTTCGACTACATCTTCTTCGCGGAGGGGCTGCGGGTGCGTGAGCACGGCGGCCGGTTTCACGAGCTCGACGTCGCCGGCCGACCCGCCACCCTCACCATCCTCGCCGCCCTCGCCTCCGTCACCGAGCGCATCGGGCTCGTAGGCACCCTGTCGAGCACCTTCAACGAACCCGTGGAGCTTGCCCGCCGGCTCGCCACGATCGACCACCTCTCCGGCGGCCGCGTCGGCTGGAACGTCGTCACCTCGCCCGACGCCTTCCACGGCGCGAACTTCCGCCGCGGCGGCTTCCTCGACTACGGCGATCGCTACCTGCGCGCCGAGGAGTTCGTGCGGATCGCCAAGGAGCTGTGGGACTCGTGGGAGCCCGGCGCGGTCGTGGCCGACGCGGAGCACGGCGTGTTCGCCGATCCGGATCGCGTACACCCGGTCGTCCATCACGGCCCGCAGTTCGACATCGCCGCCACCAGCACGGTGCCGCGCAGCCCCCAGGGGTACCCGGTGATCGTGCAGGCCGGCGACTCGCCCGCGGGCCGCGACTTCGCGGCGGCGAACGCGGAGGTCATCTTCTCACGGCACACCGGCTTCGAGGACGGGCGCCGCTTCTACGCCGATGTGAAGGGGCGACTGGGAGCGGCGGGCCGCAGCGAGGAGTCGCTGCTGATCCTGCCGGGGGCGACCTTCGTGCTCGGCGATACGGCGGCCGAGGCGGCCGAACGATCCCGCGAGATCGCCCGGCAGCAGATCAGTCCGCAGACGGCGATCGCCTGGGTCGAGGCGATCTGGGGCCGCGCGATCCCGGGTCTGGACCCCGACGGGCCGCTCCCCGCGGAGGATCCCGGCGACGGCGAGCAGCGTCAGGGCCAGGTGAGCACGCAGGTGGCGGATCGCATCGCCCGCGCCCGCGAGCTGCGGCAGCGCGCTGAGGCCGAGGGGCTCACGCTGCGCGAACTGGTCATCGCCGAGACCGCCCAGCACACCTTCGTCGGCACCCCTGCGCACGTGGCCGCCGAGATCGACCGCCACGTGCAGCAGCGCGCCTCCGACGGCTTCGTGCTCGTGCCGCACCTCACGCCGAGCGGACTCGACGAATTCGTGGACCGCGTCGTGCCGCTGCTCCAGGAGCGCGGCGTCTACCGCAGCGAGTACCCCGTCGACCCCGCCACGGGCACGACGACGCTGCGCACCACGCTCGGGCTGCCGGAGCCGTCGCGGCCCGCGGCGCCCCGGTCCCGCGGGGAGGAGACGCCCCGGAACGGGGGGCGAGCCGGGCGGCAGGATCCCGAACAGCAGTCCCGGCACGCTCAGTACCCCCAGCACGCCCAGCTCCCCCAGCACCAGCGACAGGAAGGAGCGGCCGCGTGACCATCACCGCCGAGCCCCGAGCCGGGCTCCCGCCCGCCCCCGTCTACGCCTTCGCCTATGTGCGCTACGACGATCCCCTCGGCGCGCCCCTGCTGCGCGATCTGGAGCGCGAGTACGACAGCCGCTACGGCGTCGAGGTCTTCGGCGAGCCCGCCGCGGCGGAGATCAACCGCTATCCCGCGGCGGCCTTCGCCGAACCGGACGGCGCGTTCCTGCTGCTGCTGGAGGACGGCGAGCCCGTGTCGGGAGGCGCGTTCTTCCGCCTCGACGAGCGCACCGCGGAGGTGAAGCGGGTGTGGACTCGCGCGGACCGCCGCGGCCGGGGTCTCGCGCGCCTCGTGCTCACCGAACTGGAGCACGAGGCGAAGCGCCTCGGCTACGAGCGGATCTATCTCACCACCGGCCCGCGCCAGCCGGAGGCGGTCGCGCTCTACCGCGGGCACGGCTACACGCCGCTCTTCGACGTGGCCCTGCCCGCCGCTGAGATCGGCGTGCACCCCTTCGAGAAGTCGCTCGCGGAGATCCCCGTGCAGTCGCGCCGCCGCACCGTCGAAGTGGCGGCGAAGGCGGCGACCGTTCCCGCGACGGCTGAGACCGCGGCGCCTGAGACCGCGGCGCCTGAGACCGCTGAGACGGCTCCCGCGGCCACCGCGCCCGCGACGAGGCGAGTGGGTGACGCGCCTGCGGGGACTGGCTCCTATACACATCTGACGCCCGCCGACCATATGCAGGGGGGTAGGGTCCGGGGGTGGCGGGGCCACTAAAAAAAAAAAAACAGTCACAGCGACCGCCGGGTGGTGCCACTCAAGCACCGCCTCCGCTGGGTGCTCAGCGCGCTCGCGGCCTTCCTGCTCGCGCAGCTCGTGTGGACCTTCTTCACGAATCCGCAGTGGCGGTGGAACGTCTTCGCCGAGTACTTCTTCAATGACGCGGTGCTCCGCGGGGTGTGGCTCACCCTGTGGCTCACGGCGGTGTCGGCAGTGATCGGCTTCGCGCTCGGCGCGGTGCTCGCCCTGGCACGGCTCTCGGGCTCCGCGCTGCTGAACTCCTTCGCCTGGGGGTACATCTGGTTCTTCCGCTCGGTGCCGCTCGTCGTGCAACTGGTGCTCTGGTACAACCTCGGGTACCTCTTCCCGACGCTCGGGATCGGCTGGCCCTTCACTTACGACTTCTGGGTGGTCGAGTTCAACACCGTGCAGCTCATCTCGGCCTCGGCCGCGGCGATCCTGGGCCTGTCGCTGCACCAGGCCGCCTACTCGGCGGAGATCATCCGCGGCGGCCTGCTGTCGGTGGATCAGGGCCAGATCGAGGCGGCGAAGGCGCTCGGGATCCCGCGCCGCAGGCGGTTCTTCCGCATCGTGCTGCCGCAGGCGGCCCGCGCGATCCTGCCCAGCGCCTTCAACGAGGTGATCGGACTGCTCAAGGGAACCTCGGTGGTGTTCATCGTCGCCCTGCCCGAGCTGTTCTACACGGTGCAGGTGATCTACAACCGCAACCAGCAGGTGGTGCCGCTGCTGCTGGTCGCGACGGTCTGGTACACGATCTTCACCTCGGTGCTGAGCGTGATCCAGTTCACCATCGAACGCCACTTCGCCCGCGGTTCCGCGCGGGAGCTGCCTCCCACGCCCCTGCAGCGCGCCCGACGTGCGCTGCGGCGCCTGGCCGGAGGCGGGGGGCGAGCCCGCCGCGACCTCGCATCCGCGCCGCTTCCCGCATCGTCCGTCGCCGCCATCACCGCAAGCCAGCGCTAGGAGACGCCTCATGAGCACTCGAACCGTCACCCGGCCCGCCGCGGATTCCGCCGCGAGTCCCGCTGCCGCGGATTCCGCTGCCGGAACGCCCGCCGCCCGCCCGCCCGCCGGGCTCGTGCAGATCACCGGGGTGCACAAGTCCTACGGCGAGCACGAGGTGCTGCACGGCATCACCCTCACCGTGCAGCCGGGGCAGGTGGTCGCCCTGCTCGGCCCCTCCGGCTCGGGCAAATCGACGCTGCTGCGCGCGATCAACCACCTGGAGACCATCGACCGCGGCGAGATCACCATCGACGGCGAGTTCATCGGCTACGAGCAGCGGGGCGATCGCCTCATCGAGCTGCCTGAGAAGCGGGTGCTGGAGCGCCGCACCCGCGTGGGCATGGTGTTCCAGAACTTCAACCTCTTCCCGCACCTGACGGCGCTGGAGAATATCGCCGAGGCCCCCATCGCTCTGAAGCGGGCGGGCAAGGCGCAGGCGACGGCCCGGGCGCGCGAGCTGCTCGCCCGCGTCGGGCTCGCGGATCGCGGCGGCCACTACCCCCGGCAGCTCTCCGGCGGTCAGCAGCAGCGGGTCGCCATCGCCCGGGCACTCGCCCTCGACCCCGATGTGCTGCTCTTCGACGAGCCGACGAGCGCGCTCGACCCCGAACTGGTCGGCGAGGTGCTGCAGGTGATCCGCGATCTCGCGCGGGGCGGCACGACGCTGATCATCGTCACCCACGAGATCGGCTTCGCCGCCGAGGTCGCCGATCACGTCGTCTTCCTGGACGGGGGGCGGATCGTGGAGCAGGGCCCGCCCGAGCGGGTGCTGCGCGATCCCGAGCACGCCAGAACCCAGGAGTTCCTCGACTGGGTCATCTGAGCCCGCCCGCCCGATCCGATCCGCACGCACCCGATCCGATCCGCGCACCGGCCAGGCGGCGCCGGGCGGACGCGCGCCGCGCGCGCCCGGATCCCGCCGCCATCCCCGATCCACCTCGCTCTTGCACACCCCCGCCATCCACCGACCGAACAGGACCACGCCCCGATGACTCACTTCACCCCACTCCGGCACCGCGGCCGTGCGGGCCGCCTGGGACGGCTCGCCCTCACCGGCGCCGCCGCCCTCGCGCTGACGGGCCTCGTGGCCTGCAGCAGCCCCGCGGGCGCCGACACCGCGGGCACCGGCTCCAGCGGCTCGGGATCGGCCGCCACCGGCTCGCCCTTCGACCTCACCTCCGCCAACGTCGACGGCCGCCCTCATATCGACCCCGTGCCCGAGGCGGTCGCCGCGCTCAAGGCGAGCGGCTTCACCCCCGTCGAGGCGGGCAAGCTGACGGTCGCGCAGGGCGCCTTCACCCCGCCCATCAGCTTCCTCGCGGAGGACGACAACCAGACCCTGCTCGGTGCCGACCCCGACATCGGGCAGCTCGTCGCCGAGGGCCTGGGGCTCGAATTCACGCCGCAGAACGTGGCCTGGGCCGACTGGCCGCTCGGCGTGCAGTCGGGCAAGTACGACGCCGTGATCGCGAACGTCACCGTCACCGAGGAGCGCAAGGACCTCTTCGACTTCGCCACCTACCGCGACGATGTCCTCTCCTTCGCGGTGCAGGCGGACAGCGACATCGACTCGATCACCGAGGCGAACGACGTGTCCGGGCTGAAGGTCGTGGTCGGCAGCGGCACCAACCAGGAGAAGATCCTGCTGAGCTGGTTCGACGAGAACGAGAAGAACGGGCTGCCGCCCGGAGAAGCGGTCTACTACGACGACACCGCAGCCGCCGCACTCGCCCTCGCCTCAGGCCGGGTCGACGCGATCTTCCAGCCCAACTCCACGAACGCCTACAACGCGGCCGTGAACGGCGAGACCAAGATCGTCGGCACCCTCAACGGCGGCTACCCCGAGAACGCCCAGATCGGCGTCGCCACGGCGAAGGGCAACGGCCTCGCCGAAGCCGTGTCGATCGTCCTCGACTCCATCATCGAGAACGGCCAGTACCAGGACGTGCTCGACCGCTGGGCGCTGCAGGACGAGGCCGTCACCGAATCCCTCGTCAACCCGCCCGGCCTGCCGCGGCCGTAGGGCGACGGCCCGGGTCCGCCGCCGCCGCGGACCCGGGCTGCGCCACCGCAGCGTCAGCGCTCCCGCAGCGCCGCGCACCCGGCCCTCGCGCCGATCCCGACATCCGACACCACCGAGCAGGAATCCGCACCCATGACCCACCGCTTCGCAGCCCGCCGCACCACCGCCCGCCGCACCGCCCTCACCGCCGCACTCGCACTCGCCTCGGTAACGCTCCTCGCCTGCTCGGCCGTGGTCACCGAGCGCACAGGCGCTTCCGGCCCCGGCGCCGCAGGCTCCGGCCCGGCCGGAGGCGAGTCGCCCTACGACCTCACCACCGGCAGCCTGGACGGACGGCCCCACATCGACCCGATCCCGGAGGCCGTCGCCGCGCTGGAGGCGAGCGGTTTCGAGCCGGTCGAGTCCGGCACGCTCACGGTGGCCCTCGGCGGTGCGGGCACACCGCCCACCTCGTTCTTCGCGGAGGACGACTCGCAGACGATCATCGGCAGCGACCCCGACTTCGCCTCGCTCATCGCCGAGGGCCTGGGCCTCGAGTACGCACCCGAGAACGTCGCCTGGGCCGACTGGCCGCTCGGCATCGAGTCGGGCAAGTACGATCTCGCCCTCACGAACATCGGGGTCACGGAGGAGCGCAAGGATCTCTTCGACTTCGCCACCTACCGCGACGCCGTCATGGGCTTCATCGTGGCCGCCGACAGCGAGGTGGAGCGCATCGAGGAACCCGCCGATGTGTCGGGCCTCAAGGTCGTGGTCGGCAGCGGAACGAACCAGGAGCGCTTCCTGCTCGACTGGTTCGCGCAGAACGAGGCGGCGGGGTTGCCGCCGGGCGAGGCCGTCTACTACGACGACACCGCGGCCGGCCTGCTCGCACTGACCTCGGGCCGCGCCGACGCGAGCATCATCCCCTACTCGCTGGCGAAGTTCCAGGAGACGACGCTGGGCGAGACCCGCGTGGTCGGCTCCTTCAACAGCGCATACCCGGTCACCGGCCAGGTCGGCGCGGCGACGGCGCGCGGCAACGGGCTCGTGGAACCGGTCGCCATCGTCTTCCGCGAGCTCATCGACAGCGGCGTCTACGCGGAGGTGCTGGCCCGCTGGGGGCAGGAGGACGAGGCGGTGAGCGAATCCCTCATCAACCCGCCCGGGCTGCCGCGGCCGTGAGCGGCGCAGCGGGCACGGGACCGGGCGACCCTCCCGTGCGGATCGTCTTCGTCGGGGCGGGACCGGCCGCGGTGATGGTGCTGGAGCGGCTGCTCGCCTCGCACCGCCGCGACCACCCGCAGCTGCGGCTCGACATCCGGCTGGTCGATCCCTACCCGCCGGGCGGCGGGCGCATCTGGCGCCGCGAGCAGTCGCCGCTGCTCAAACTCAACACCACGCTGGCCGATGCCGCGGTCTTCACCGATGCCTCCTGCACGATCGAGGGGCCCATCGAGCCGGGTCCGACCTTCGCCGAGTGGGTGCGGCTGGTGCGCGCGGGCGAGATCCCGCGCCCGGAATGGGGCGACGCGCGACTGGATCGCGAGCTCGCGACGATCCGGGATCGCGACTTTCCCACCCGCCGCCTCAACAACGCCTACCTGAGCTGGGCGTACGAGGAGGTCCTGCGCCGCGCCTCCGTCCGCGTGACGGTGAGCTGGCACGAGGACGTCGTCGTCGCGGTGAGCGGCGCGGACGCGGAGCCGCGCACGGTGCGGCTGCGCTCGGGGGCGGAACTGCCGGCCGATCTGGTGCTGCACGCGCTGGGACACAGCGGATCGGAACCCGCCCCCGAGGCGGAGCGGATCGCGCGATTCGCAGCTCGCCACGGCCTCGGGTACGTGGCACCCGCATTCACCGCGGACGTCGACCTCGACTGGGTGCCTGCCGGTGCGGACGTGATCGTGCGCGGCATGGGGCTCGCCGCCGTGGACCTGGCGGTGCTGCTCGGCGAGGGGCGCGGCGGACGGTTCGAGCGCGACGCCACGGGGGCGCTGCGGTATCTGCCGAGCGGCCGGGAGCCCGTGCTGCACTTCGGATCGCGCCGCGGCGTACCCTACCGCTCGAAGGTCACGAGCGAGACCGCGGGAGACCCGGTGCGGCTCGAATACCTCGGCGCCGAGTTCCGCGAGCGCGTCGCGGCCCGCGCCGAACCGCTCGACTTCGAACGCGACGTCTGGCCGCTCGTGTGTGCCGAACTGCTCACGGGCTACTACCGGGAGCTGTTCACGGGCCACCCCGAGCGGGTCGCCGGCGACTGGGCGGCGTTCGCCCCCCGGCTGCGCGCGGTGCTCGCCGAGCCGGGCGGGCACGCCTCCGAGGCGCTGAGCGCTCTGATCCGGGAGCGGGTGCCCGATCCCTTGGATCGCTTCGAGATCGCCGCCTTCGACCGCCCGCTCGATTTCGCGGACCCCGGCGCGGAGCCGGGCCCGGAGCTCGCCGCGCGCGGGGTGCCCGGAGCGGAGGCCGTGCAGCGGCGGGTGAGGACGCACCTCGCGACCGATCTGCGCCAGCGCACCCGCCAGGAGGGCAGCGCCGCGCAGGCGCTCTTCCTCACCATGCTCTTCGCCTACATCTCGGTCGCCGAGATCCCGGCCGAGCGGTGGAACGCGCGCAGCCGGGTCAGGGAGTTGCCGAAGCGCTGGCACACCTTCTTCAGTTACCTCGCGAGCGGGCCGCCCGGCGAGCGGCTGGAGGAACTGCTCGCACTGGCCGATGCCGGCGTGGTGCGTTTTCTCGGCGGTGACGTCGAGTTGCGGCTCGACGGGGCACGCGGCCGCTTCGTCGCCGCCGGATCGGCGCGCACCCCGGAGGGCGTCGCGCGTGCCCGGGTCGCCGCGCGCACCCTGATCGACGCCTGGCTGCCCGAGGCGCAGGCGGCCGCGAGCGACAACCCGCTGCTGCGGCAGCTCGTCGCAGACGGCCTGGCCGAGGAACTGCGGGTCGCGGACGAGGAGTATTCCGGCAGCACCGGCCGGCTCGTGGTCGGCCCCGACGGTTCGCTGCCGCGGGATCCCCGGCAGTTCGCGCTCGGCCCGTTCACCTCGCTGCCGACCGCCGGAGCCTTCACCCGTCCCGGCATCGACGCACTGCCCTTCCGGACCCACGACCGCTGCGCTCGCGCGATGCTCGCTGCTGCGGCGCGGATCGCCGCCGAGCGGGACGCCGCAATGCGACGTAACACGCCGGACGCGAGCCGCGTGCCGGTGGTAGCTTGACGGATCGGGTGAGGTGGGGACCCGGCGGCGCGGATGATCGCGGATCGGGGGGCCGAGCCGGATCCGGCCGCCTGGCCGAGCCGATCCCGAACACCACATCCCGACAGTCCCGGAGGAACCATGCCCGTCACCCAGTCCGTGACCGCCGACGCGGTGGTGGTCGACCTGGAGGGGACCACCAGCGCCGCGGGCTTCATCCTCGGCGACCTCTACGACTACGCCCGCCCGCGGCTCGAAGCGGTGCTGGGGCGTGACGACGCCACCGTGCGGGAGGCCCGGGCGCAGGCCATCGCGGAGACCGGCCTCGACGCCGGGGCGAGCGACGCCGAGGTGGCCGAGGCGCTGCGCCGGCTCATGGACGCCGACGTGAAATCGACCCCGCTGAAGACCCTGCAGGGCATCATCTGGGCCGAGGGCTTCGCCGCCGGGGAGATCACCTCGCACTTCTTCGACGAGGTCCCGCCCAGGCTGCGCGAGTGGCACGAGCGGGGCGTGCGCCTCGCCGTCTACTCCTCCGGCTCCGTCGCCTCCCAGCGGCCCTGGTTCGCCCACGCACCGCAGGGCGACCTCTCGCCGCTGATCGAGGCCTGGTTCGACACGGTCAACGCGGGGCCGAAGAAGCATCCCGCATCGTACGAGCGGATCGCAGCGGCCCTCGGCACCGATCCCGCCCGCACGCTCTTCCTCACCGACCACCCCGAGGAGGTCTCGGCCGCGCACGCCGCCGGCTGGCGGGTCCTCGCGCTCGACCGGGCCGGGGAGCCGTGGGCGGGAGCCGACTTCGCGGCGGCCGGTGCGCCCGCCGTCGCGAGCTTCGCGGAGATCGAGGTGAGCCGATGACCGCGCTGCTGACCGCGCCCGTCTCGCCGGAGACGATGACCGAGGCCGGCCGCGCGCTCGCCGCCGAGTCTGCCCGCTTCGCCGGCTTCGGCTGGATGCGCGGCACCGGAGGCAATCTGTCGGTCGTGGTGCAGCGCGATCCGCTGCTGCTCGCCGTGACCGCCTCGGGACTCGACAAGTCGGAGCTGAGCGAGCGCGACGTGGTGCTCGTCGACGCCGCAGGACGCCCGGCCGACCCCTCGGATCCGCGCCCGCCCTCCGCGGAGGCCGGACTGCACGCCCACATCGCCGCCCGCACCGGGGCCCGGGCCGTCTTCCACGTGCACGCCATCGACTCGGTCATCGCCGGGCACCGCTGGCCGCAGGGCGTCGACATCCGCGACCTCGAGATGCTCAAGGGCATCGGGCACCCGGCGCACGACGTCACAGTGCGCGTACCCGTGATCCCGAACCACCAGGACATGGCCGTCGAGGCCGCCCGCTTCGACGAGGTGTACCGCGATCCGGTCCCCGGCGTGCCCGAGGTGCCCGCGCTGATCGTCGCCGGGCACGGCATGTACGCCTGGGGCGACAGCGTCATGGCCGCCCGCCGCCACCTGGAGATCACCGAGTGGCTGCTGCGCTACCTCGTCGCCGTCGAGCGCTGACGCTCCCTCCCATCCCGCACCTTCGACACCCCTCAAGGAGACACCCGTGACGCTGCTCACCGTCTGGAACGAAACCGAGCCCGAGATCCCCGTCATCGAGACCACGGATCAGGCCGAGATCCTCGCCGAGCTGACGAAGCTCGGCGCCCGCTTCTCGCGCTGGGAGGTGAAGGAGTTCGGCGACGACGCCACGCTCGAGGAGATCTTCGCGCTCTACACCGAGGAGATCGAGGCGGTGAAGCAGCAGGAGGGCTACACCCTCGTCGACATCATGGGACTCACCCCCGGCCAGGACGGCTACGCGGAGGCGAAGGGCCCGGCGCGCGAGAAGTTCCTCTCGGAGCACCGGCACGACGACGACGAGGACCGCTTCTTCGCGAAGGGCGCCGGGGTCTTCTACCTGCACGTCGACGGGCGGGTGTACGCGCTCTACTGCGAGCCCGGCGACCTCGTGTCGGTGCCCGCCAACACCACGCACTGGTTCGACATGGGCACCGAACCCGAGTTCACCTCCATCCGCTTCTTCCACGAGGAGGACGGCTGGGTGGGGCACTTCACCGGGAACCCGATCGCCGAGCGCTTCGCCACCTTCGACCAGCTGCACGCGCGTCGCCGCGA
Source organism: Leucobacter massiliensis (assembly GCF_002982315.1). Classification (GTDB taxonomy): domain Bacteria; phylum Actinomycetota; class Actinomycetes; order Actinomycetales; family Microbacteriaceae; genus Leucobacter; species Leucobacter massiliensis. The sequence continues at coordinate 96,385 of NZ_MWZD01000023.1, forward strand.
GCTCGCCGGGGCCTGAGAGCGCACGCTCGGAGCCGCTCGGCGCGGGGGCGAGCACCTCTGCGTGACCCGCGCGGCCGATCCCCGATAGCCTGAAGAGGTGCGGGCGGGGCATCCGTTCGGACTCGAAGACGAGACGCTGTCGAAAGGACTCCCACATGGTCTACCGAGTGCAGGGCGTGGTGGTGCGCGAGAAGAACGCGCCGGCCGAGATCGCAACGATCCTCGTGCCGGAGCCGGGACCGGGCGAGGTGGTGGTCGACGTGCTGACGTGCGGCGTGTGCCACACGGACTACCACTACCAGCAGGGCGGCATCGGCGACGAGTTCCCCTACCTGCTCGGCCACGAGTCCACCGCGCGCGTCGCGGTGGTGGGGGAGGGCGTCACCGAGGTCGCGGTGGGCGACCGGGTGATCCTCAACTGGCGCGCGGTCTGCGGACAGTGCCGCGCCTGCCGCAAGGGGCAGCCGCAGTACTGCTTCGCGACCCACAACGCGACGCAGAAGATGACCCTCGAGGACGGCACGCCGCTGTCGGCCGCGCTCGGCATCGGATCCTTCGCCGAGAAGACGCTCGTGGCGGCCGGGCAGTGCACCAAGATCGATGAGGAGTCGGACGCGGCGGCCGTCGGCCTGCTCGGCTGCGGGATCATGGCCGGGATCGGCGCCGCGATCAACACGGGCGAGGTGCGGCGCGGCGAGTCCGTCGCCGTGATCGGCTGCGGCGGCGTCGGCACCGCCGCGATCGCGGGCGCGCAGCTCGCGGGCGCCACCACGATCGTCGCCGTCGACATCGACGACGCGAAGCTGGAGCAGGCGAAGCGCTTCGGCGCCACCCACACGGTGAATTCGCGCAGCGAGGACGCGGTGGAGGCGATCCGGGCGCTCACCGGCGGCTTCGGAGCCGATGTCGTCATCGATGCCGTGGGCCGTCCCGAGACCTACCGCCAGGCGTTCTACGCCCGGGACCTCGCCGGCCGCGTCGTGCTCGTGGGCGTGCCCACGCCCGAGATGCAGCTCGAACTGCCGCTGCTCGACGTCTTCGGCCGGGGCGGCTCCCTGAAGTCGTCGTGGTACGGCGACTGCCTGCCCAGCCGCGACTTCCAGATGCTCATCGACCAGTACCGGCTCGGCCGCCTCGACCTCGAGGGCTTCGTGACGGAGCGCATCGGGCTCGGGGACGTCGAGGAGGCCTTCGGCAAGATGGCGGGCGGCAACATCCTGCGCTCGGTGGTGGTGCTCTGATGGCCGCCCGCATCGAACGCCTCGTCACGAGCGGCACCTTCTCGCTCGACGGCGGCACCTGGGACGTCGACAACAACGTCTGGATCGTCGGCAACGACGAAGAGGTGATCGTCATCGACCCCGCGCACGATGCCGCGGCGGTCGCCGAAGCCGTCGGCGGGCGGCGGGTCACGGCGATCCTGCTCACCCACGGTCACGACGACCACATCCGGGCCGCGCGCGAGACGGCCGAGCGGCTGCGCGCGCCGCTGCGGCTCCACCCGGCCGACCGGATGCTGTGGGACGCCGTCTACGACACCGCGCCCGACGGAGAGATCTCGGAGGGCGACGTCTTCGAGGTCGCCGGCGTCGCGCTCACCGCCCGGCACACGCCCGGCCACTCGCCCGGGTCGACGAGCTTCGTCGCCCCGGCCCTCGGGGCCGTGTTCACCGGGGACACGCTCTTCCAGGGCGGGCCGGGCGCGACCGGCCGCTCCTACAGCGACTTCCCGACCATCATCGACTCGATCCGGGAGCGGCTCCTCACGCTCCCCGAGGAGACCGTCGTGCACACCGGGCACGGTGACACCACCACCATCGGCGCGGAGAAGCCGCACCTGGAGGAGTGGATCGCCCGCGGGCACTGATGCGGCGGGGCCGGCTGCTTCCGGCCCCGGCCCGCTCGGCTCCCCGTCCGGCTCGGCTCCGAGTCCCGTCCGGAACCGCGTCCCGCTCGGGCCCGCGGCTTCCTGCGCTGTTACCCAGTGTGACACCCCGCTTCACCGCGGGGTTCCGACTGTGATGGACTCGCCCCATGAGCATTCCTGCGCTTCTCGATCACGTCGTCATCGCCGGCCCGGACCTGGCGGAGCTCGTCGACTGGTTCGCCGAACGCACCGGCGTGGTCGCCGCCCCTGGCGGAGCGCACCCCACGGGCACCGCGAATGCGCTCGTCGCGCTCACCGTGAACGATCGGCGCGGGCCGCAGTACCTCGAGCTGATCGGGCCGGACCCCGGCCGCGTGCAGGCGGAGCTGCCCTCGACCTTCGGCATCGACCGCCTCGACGCGCCCCGGGTGCAGGCATACGCCGTCCATCCGGCTGATATCGACGAGACGGTCGCCGGCGCTCGCGCCCGCGGTTTCGATCCCGGCGAGGTGTGGGAGCTCTCGCGGCGCACCCCCTCCGGTGAGCTGCTGGAGTGGCGTCTCACGGGCACGAGCGCCGAGCGCCTCGACGTGCCCTTCCTGATCGACTGGGGCGCGACCCCGCAGCCCGGCCTCGGCTCACTGCCCGCGATCGAGCTCCTGGCCTTCGTACGAGAGGAGGCCGATCCGGGGCGGGTCGCCGCGGCGCTGGCGGCCCTGGACCTGGGCGACGGCGCAGCCGAGACCGTGCCGGCCTCCCGTTCGGGGTACCGCCTCGAACTGCTCCGGGCCGATGGCAAGCGGGTTGTGCTCTAGGACACGCGACCCGTCCTAGCTCTCCAGCTGGGCGGCGACGGCGCCGAGGACCGCCTCGGGCGATCCCTCGGCGTCGTACACGGCCACGAGCACGCGTCGCCGACCCTCCGCCGCGGAAGGCGAGAGCCACCGCTCGTAGAGCGCGACGAGCTGCCGCAGCCGGCGCGTGACGGCGCGCGGCGCGTCGGCTTCGCGCCCGCGCAGCCAGTCGCGGAGCGTCGCGTTGTGCACCGAGACGAGGGAGGCCGCGAGCGCGGGGGCCACCCACTCCGGCGTACCCGGCAGCTGTGCCTCGCGCAGGTACCGATCGAACACGCGCTCGTAGCGGTGCGTGATGACCAGCTCGCGATCCCGCAGCGCGGGCGTGTGCCGCATGAGCTCGAAGCGCTGGCGTGCGGCGGCGGGGTCGCGCACCAGGAGCCGGAGCACGTCGGCGGTGCCCTCGACGAGCGCCTCCGGAGCGGCGAGGCTCGTCGAGCCGAGGAAGCCGTCGAGCTGGGCGAGCGCGTGGTCGTGATCCGCGAAGACGACGTCGTCCTTGCTCCCGAAGCGCCGGAAGAAGGTGCTGCGGCTCAGTCCGAGGGCCTCGGCGAGGTCCTCGGCGGTCGTCGCATCGTAACCGCGCTCCGCGAGGTGGCGGATGGCGGCGGATGAGCTGTCGGGGGCGCTCGGGCGACGGGCGGCAGCGGAAACCATACGGAGACGCTAGCACAGGGCCCAGCACTGACACGAGGTGTCAACCGCCCCAGGGTATGCGCTGTCAGGGTCCGTTGCTGCGCACGCCGAGGCACGAGCCTTGACCTGAGACCCCGTCTCAGGCATGCTCGAAGCGGGGGACGTCGCCGCATGCGGTCCCCGCACCGAGGCGTCGCCGGCGGCGGCGCGGAGAGGAATGCCATGACGAACCGCAGGCCAGCACCCGTCTCCGTGGGCACCGAGGAGCCCGGCTACGAGCTCTGGGAGCCGCTCGACCCCGATGTCGCCGGGGTGTTCCGGGGCGTCCCGGCCGAAGACCTCGCCTACCGCGACCGCGCGCGGGCCTTCGTGCAGGAGGAGGTACGCCCGGTCATCGCGGGCGTCTGGGACCGCGCGGAGTATCCGCTGGAACTCGCCCGCCGCCTCGGCGAACTCGACCTGCTCCGCGACGGCGTGGATGTGCCCGGCTTCCCCCGGCAGAGCCTGCTCGCCGCGAGTCTCACGGCGATGGAGCTCGCCCGCGGCGACGGCTCGGTCGCGACCATCGTTGGCGTGCAGGGCGGGCTCGCACTGCGCTCCGTCGCGCTCTGCGGCTCCGAGGAGCAGCGCGAACGCTGGCTCGCCCCGCTGGCCCGTGGCTCCGAGCTCGGCGCCTTCGCGCTCACCGAGCCGACGCACGGCTCCGACTCCGTGAGCCTTGAGACGCGCGCGCGGGCCGAGGGGGACGGCTTCGTGATCTCCGGCCACAAGAAGTGGATCGGCTCCGGCAGCGTCGGCCAGCTGGCGGTGGTGTGGGCCCGCGGCGACGACGGTCAGGTGCAGGGCTTCCTCGTGCCGCAGGACGCGCCGGGCTACCGCGCCACCACGATCACCGGGAAGGTCTCGCTGCGCGGCATCTGGCAGGCCGAGATCGAGCTCGACGAGGTCCGGGTGCCCGCCTCGGCGCGGATGCCGGGCGCGCGCAGCTTCGCGGACACCTCGCGCGTGCTGCAGGCGACCCGCCTCGGCGTCGGCTGGTCCGCGCTCGGTCACGCGCTCGCCGTCTACGAGACGGCGGTGCACTACGCGAAGCAGCGCGTGCAGTTCGGCCGCCCGCTCGCCGCCTCGCAGATCGTGCAGGCGCGCCTCGCCGAGATGCTGAGCCAGCTGACCGGCCTGCAGACGCTGCTCATGCAGCTCACCCGTGCGGAGGAGGCCGGCGAGCTGACGGGCCCGGGCGCCTCACTCGGCAAGTACACCGCGACGCGCACCGCGCGGGCGATGGCGGCGAACGCGCGCGACCTGCTCGGCGGCAACGGCATCCTGCTCGACAACCGCGTCGCTCGGCACTTCGCGGACATCGAGGCGCTGCACACCTACGAGGGCACCGAGACCGTGCAGGCCCTCATCATCGGCCGCGAGATCACGGGCGTCTCGGCCTTCGCCTGACCCGGCCCGGCGCGGGCGCCGGGCCGGCGGCGGGTGCGGACGCTGCCCTACTCGCCGAGCCGGGCGCCCTCGCCGCGATCCGGCAGCTCGACCGCAGCGGTGAGCGGCCTGCCCTCGCGTGCGAGGCGCCGCTTCGTGAGCTGCCACATGCCCGCGAGGATGACGAACCAGACGGGCGTGCACAGCAGCGGCAGCCGGGTGTCGTCGGCGAGGAGCAGCGTCACGAGGATGAAGGCGAAGAAGGCGAGCACGAGCCACGGCACGATCCGGGGGAACGGCGTCTTGAACGACGAATCTCGGTGCCGCTCCGGGTGCTTGCGCAGATAGGCGATGAAGCTGATCGCGATCATGCTCCACACGAAGACGATGAACGTCGACGCGACCGAGGTGACGAAGGTGAAGGCCTCGATGACGCTGTCGCCGAGCAGCAGGATGGGCACCGCGGAGAAGACGAACACCGCCGAGAAGAAGACGGCGCGGCGCGGCACGCCGCGCGCGTCGACGAGGGCGAAGCGGGCGGGGGCGTGGCCGTCGTGCGCGAGCGCGTGCATCATGCGGGTGCCCGAGTAGAAGCCGGAGTTCGCGCTCGAGGCCGCCGAGGTGAGGACCACCAGATTGATCGCGAAGGCCGCTGCCGAGAACCCGGCGTAGGCGAAGGTCGTGACGAAGGGGCTCTCGTCCGGGTCCAGCTTGTCCCAGGGGGTGATCGACATGATGACGGTGAGCGCGCCGATGTAGAAGATCAGCACACGGAGCACGATCGAGTTGATCGCCCGGGGCAGATTGTGCCGCGGGTCCTTCGTCTCGGCCGCGGCGGTGCCCACGAGCTCCACGCCGATGAAGGAGAAGATGCCGAGCTGGAAGCCGAGCAGGAAGCCGCTCGCGCCGTAGGGGAACATGCCGCCGTGGTCCCACAGGTGCGCGATCGAGGAGCGCGTGCCCGTGTCGGGGTTCTCGAAGCCGGAGAGCAGCAGCACCAGCCCGGTGGCGATGAGGGCGAGGATCGCGACGATCTTGATGATCGAGAACCAGAACTCGAACTCGCCGAAGAAGCGCACGGGCTGGAGGTTGAGGATCGCGAGCACGGCCGCGGTGATCGCCGCGGGCACCCAGTTCGGGATCGAGGCGTTGATATAGGAGACGTAGCTGGTGATAGCGATGATGTCGGCGACGCAGATCACGATCCAGGTGATCCAGTACGTCCAGGACACGAAGTAGCCCGCCCAGGGGCCGATGAGATCCTTCGCGATGTCCCCGAAGGTCTTGTAGTTGAGGTTCGACAGCAGCAGCTCGCCGAGTGAGCGCATGAGCAGGAACATCATGCAGCCGATGACGGCGTAGATGAACAGCACCGAGGGCCCGGTGAGGCTGATGACCTTCCCGGAGCCCAGGAACAGCCCCGTTCCGATCGCGCCCCCGATCGCGATCAGCTGCAGGTGGCGATTGGACAGCCCGCGCTGGAGATCCTCCCGCGCAGGCGACAGTGATGCGTCACTCATGGTGTGTGTATGTTCCTCTCAGGATTCCCCCGCCCGAGTCTAGTGCGCCGCGTCAGCGCCCCGGCTCAGGCCGGTCCGAGCAGCTCGTCGACCAGGCGCGCGAGCAGTGCCTGCGCCTCGGCGGCGGTGAGCTGCCCGGTCAGCCAGCGTCCCGAGAGTCCCTCGACGAGCGCGGTGAGTGCGAGGGCGATCGGCGCGGCGTCGGCGCCGGGTGAGGCCGCCTGCACGAGGGCGCGGACCTCGCCCTGCCAGGCGCTCGTGGAGCGGGCGAGCGCGGTGGCCTGCGCGCGGTCGAAGACGGCGGCCGCGCGCAGTTCGTTCCAGGTGATGGAGCCCGCCCGCAGCTGCGCCTCGTCGCCGAACTCCGAGCAGAGCAGCGCGGTGAGGCGTGCCCGGGCGTCCGCGACGGGCCGATCCTGCACGGCGCGGCGGGCCGCGCTCTCGTTGACGTGGTCGAGCGCGGCCTGGAGCAGCCCGTCGCGGTCGCCGAAGTGGTAGGGCAGCAGCCCGATCGAGACGCCGGCCTCGCGTGCGACCTCGCTCAGGCGGAAGCCGCGCAGTCCCGAGCGGGCGATGACCCGTTCGCAGGCCTCGAGGATCCGCTCCTTCGTTTCCGCGGCCATCGGCCCTCCTTCCGCGGCGGGGTGATCCCGCCGCCCGCTGCGCAGCCGCCGGGAGCGGGACGGGCGGGATCCTGCCGGATCCGGATCCCCGTCCGCGCGTCCCGCTTGACACGGGACCCCGGGAGAACTGAAACTATTTTCAGGATACGTCGCTCCCGGCACACCGGCAACCCGCCTGCCGAGCATCGCCGCTCGGGCCCGCGACGCACGCAGAGACGAGGAGCACATGGGCGAGCCCCGCGGAACATTCGAGCTGATCGACGCAAGCATCGAGGAGGTGCTCGACGCGTTCCGCAGAGGCGAGATCACGAGCAGCTGGCTCACCGGCCGCTACCTCGCGCGCATCGAGGCCTACGACCGCGGGCCGGACGGGCTCAACGCCGTGGTGGTGCCGAACCCCGCCGCGCTCGAGGAGGCGGCCGAGTCCGATCGCCGATGGCGGGCGGGCACGCCGCGTCCCCTGGAGGGCGTGCCCTTCACCGTCAAGGACTCCTACATGGTCGAGGGACTCACCGTCGCCTCGGGATCCCCCGCCTTCGAGCACCTCGTCGCGCAGTGGGACGCCTTCTCCGTGGCGAAGCTGCGCGAGGCCGGCGCGGTGCTCCTCGGCAAGACCAATATGCCGCCGATGGCGGACGGGGGCATGCAACGCGGCATCTACGGCCGCGCCGAGAGCCCCTACAACCGCGACTACCTGGCAGCCGCCTACGCGTCCGGTTCGTCGAACGGCTCAGGCGTCTCCACCGCGGCGAACCTCGCCGTGTTCGGCATGGGGGAGGAGACCGTCTCCTCGGGTCGCAGCCCCGCCTCCAACAACGCGCTCTGCGCCTACACGCCCAGCTGGGGGATCCTCTCGATCCGCGGCAACTGGCCGCTGTTCCCCGCCCGCGACGTGGTCGTGCCGCACACGCGCTCCATTCCCGACATGCTGCGCCTGCTCGATGTGCTCGTCCAGGACGACCCGATCACCCGCGGAGACTTCTGGCGGAACCAGCAGGCGGTCGAGCTGCCGAAGCCCAGCGAGCACCGTCCCGCCTCCTACCTCGAGCTGGCGGACCCCGACGCGCTGCGCGGCACCCGCCTCGCGGTTCCGCGCATGTACCTCGGCGAGGATCCCGCCTTCCCGATCGCCGTGCGCCCCTCCGTCCGCGCGCTCTGGGAGCGTGCGCGATCGCGGCTCGAAGCGCTGGGCGCCGAGCTCGTGGTCACCGACTTCCCGCTCATCGAGCGCTACGAAGGGGACCGTCCCGGGCAGGAGAACGTCGCCGCGCTCGGCGTGCTGCCCGCGGGGTGGATGGACACGGAGTTCACCGACTTCCTCGCCTTCGGCTGGGACGACTTCCTGAGAGCGAACGGCGACCCCGCGATCCCCGAGCTCGCCGCCGTCGACCCCGACCGCATCTTCCCGCAACCGCCCGGTACCCTGCCCGACCGCTACGAGGAGATCGAGGACTACGCCAACCGCTACCGCGCGACGGTGGCCTACGCGAAGCGCGGGATCCCGGATCCGCGCGAGCGCCCCGACTTCGCCGCGGGCCTGCGGGCGCTCGTGCAGCTGCGCGAGGAGCTGTTCGAGCGCTGGCTCGCCGCGGAGGGTTTCGACGGCGTCGTGTTCCCCGCGAACGCCGATGTGGGGCGCGAGGACGCGGAGCGGGATCCCGCGGCCGCCGACCACGCCTGGTCGAACGGGGTGTTCTTCTCGAACGGCAACTACGCGCTGCGGCATCTCGGGATCCCGACCACGACCGTGGCGATGGGGATCATGGAGGACATCGGCATGCCGGTGGGCCTGACCTTCGCCGGCCCGGCCTACTCGGACCCGCGGCTGCTCGGCTACGCCGCCGCCTTCGAGGCGGGCGAGGAGGGCAGCCTGCGCCGCCCCCCGGCCTCCGCGCCCGCGCTCCCCGGGGACGTGCCGCCGTCGCAGCCCGCGCGCTGAGCCGGGTCGCCCCGGCTACTCGGCGGGCGGGAGATCGATCGGCTCGGTGACCGGCTCGAAGCGGTCCACGCTGATGGCGAGGCGGCGCAGCAGCACGGCGAGGCGCTCCCGCTCCGAGCGGGGCAGGCCGCCGAGCAGGCGCTCCTCGGCGTCGCTGAGTCGCGTCATCGCGGCGTCCACGAGCGTGAGGCCGAGGGGGGTCATCTCGACGAGCACCCCGCGGCCGTCGTTCGGATCGGTGAGCCGGCGCACCAGGCCCCGCGCCACCATCCGGTCGATGCGGTTCGTCATCGTGCCGCTGGACACCATCGTCTGCTGCACGAGCACCTTCGGGCTCTGCGTGAACGGCTCGCCGGCCCGGCGCAGCACGGCGAGCACGTCGAACTCCCAGGAGGCGAGCCCGGAGCGCTCGAAGGCGTGCGAGCGGGCGCGGTCGAGGTGCTTCGTGATGCGCCACAGGCGGGAGAAGATCGACAGCGGTGCCAGGTCGAGGTCCGGGCGGGCGCGACCCCAGTCGGCGATGATCCGGTCCACCTCGTCCTCGTGCTTCATCCCTCCATTATCGAGTGTTGTGCGGTGCGGGGGCGACCCGGTCCAGCGTGGCGTGCGCGCGGGCGCGCATCTGGCAGACTTGTACGGTGCCGGAACGGCACGGTCCGCCTTGGTGTAATGGCAGCACGACAGCCTTTGGAGCTGTGAGGTCTAGGTTCGAGTCCTAGGGGCGGAGCGGCTTTTCGAAGCAACGCTGTGAAAAGCCGCTCCGCACACGTCGCTCAGGAGGAAACGCATCGCGTTTCCTCGCGGCGGGTGGCGAGGCCACCGCCTCGCGCGCCTCCAGGCGCCGGACACGGGGGAGGCGTAGCCTCTCCTGGTGTCGGGAACGTCCGCCCAGCCGAGCGCTGCGGTGCGTCGCCCCGAGAACGGCGCCCGCGGACCGGGCGGCGAGCCGAACGGAAGGATCCACATGTCACATCGCTCACTCGCGGTCGTCATCCTCGCGGCGGGTCAGGGGACCCGCATGCGCTCGGCGCTGCCGAAGGTGCTGCACCGCATCGGGGGGCGCACGCTCATCGCGCACGTGCTCGACGCGGCGGCGGCGCTGGGGCCGGAGCAGGTGCTCGCGGTCGTGCGGCACGAACGCGATCGCGTCTCGGCGGCGATCCTGGAGCACGCCCCCGACACGGTGATCGTGGATCAGGACGCGGTGCCCGGGACGGGACGCGCCGTCGAGCAGGCGCTCGCCGCGCTGCCGGACGGCTTCGAGGGCTCGGTGGTGGTGCTGTCGGGCGACGTGCCGCTCATCGACTCCGCCACGCTCGAGCGGCTGGTGCGCGGCCACCTCGAGGGCGGGCGGGCGATGACGATGCTCTCCGCGATCTCCGACAACCCGACCGGCCTCGGCCGCATCCTGCGCGACCCCTCCGGTGCCGTGGTGGGGATCGTCGAGGAGAAGGACGCGGACGAGGCCCAGCGGCGCATCACCGAGATCAACGGGGGCGTGTACGTCTTCGCGCGCCGGGCCGTCGAGGCGGCGCTCGCCGGGATCGACACGGACAACGCGCAGGGTGAGAAGTACCTGACGGACGCGGCGGCCCGGATCCTCGCGGAGGGCGGCGCGGTGGAGGCCGTCGCGACCGACGACCCGTGGATCATCGCGGGCGTCAACGACCGGGTGCAGCTTGCCGAAGCCGGACGTGAGATGAATGCGCGCATCGTGCGCGCGCACCAGCGGGCGGGCGTCACCGTCCAGGACCCGGCGACGACGTGGATCGACGCCGATGTCTCGATCGAGCCCGACGCCGAGATCCTCCCCGGCACGTACCTGCAGGGGGCGACGTCGATCGCGGCCGGCGCCGTGATCGGCCCGGACACGACGCTCGTGGACTGCGAGGTGGGCGAGGGCGCGCGGATCCGCCGCAGCGAGGCGACCCTGGCGGTGTTCGCCGCGGGCGCCGAGGTGGGGCCCTTCGCGTATGTGCGCCCGGGCACGGAGCTGGGCGAGGCGGGCAAGATCGGCGCCTTCGTCGAGGTGAAGAACTCGCGCATCGGCGAGGGCAGCAAGATCCCGCACCTCAGCTACGTCGGGGACACGGAGATCGGGCGCGGCACCAATGTGGGCGCCGGCACGATCGTCGCCAACTACGACGGCGTGCAGAAGCACCGGACCGTGGTCGGAGACGCGGTGCGCATCGGCTCGAAGAATGTGCTCATCGCGCCGGTTACCATTGAAGACGGCACCTACACGGCCGCCGGAACGGTGGTGCGGAAGGATGTCCCCTCGGGTTCGCTGGCGCTCAACGTAGCGCCGCAGCGCACCATCGAGGGGTGGGTGGCGGAGCATCGGCCCGGCACCAGCACCGCGGAAGCGGCGGAACGATCGAAGAGCGCGAAGGACGGCGGGAAGCAGTAGATGAGCAAGATCGAGATGGCCGGGCAGAAGAAGCTCGTCCTCATCACCGGCCGGGCCTACCCCGAGCTGGCCGAGCAGGTGGCCGCGGAACTCGGTGCCGAACTCGTCCCCACCGATGCGCGCACCTTCGCCAACGGGGAGCTGTATGCCCGCTTCGATGAGAGCGTGCGCGGCTCGGACGCCTTCGTGATCCAGTCGCACACGAACCCCATCAACGAGTGGCTCATGGAGCAGCTCATCATGGTGGACGCCCTGAAGCGCGCCTCCGCGAAGCGGATCACCGTGGTCGCCCCCTTCTACCCCTACTCGCGCCAGGACAAGAAGGGCCGCGGGCGCGAGCCGATCTCGGCCCGCCTCGTCGCGGACCTCTTCAAGGCCGCCGGCGCAGACCGGATCATGTCGGTCGACCTGCACGCCCCGCAGATCCAGGGCTTCTTCGACGGCCCGGTTGATCACCTCTTCGCGATGCCGGTGCTGCTCGACCACTTCAAGAAGACCATCGACCGCGACGACCTCACGGTGGTGTCGCCCGACATGGGCCGCGTGCGCGTGGCGGATGTGTGGAGCGACCGCCTCGACGCACCGCTCGCGATCATCCACAAGCGCCGCGACCCGCTCGTGCCGAACCAGGTCTCGGTGCACGAGATCGTGGGCGAGGTGAAGGACCGCTGGTGCGTGGTCGTCGACGACATGATCGACACGGGCGGCACGATCGCGAAGGCGGCCGCCGCGCTGAAGGCGAACGGAGCGAAGGGCGTGACGATCGCGTGCACGCACGCGATCTTCTCGGGGCAGGCCACGGAGCACCTGTCGCAGGACTTCATCGATCAGGTCGTGGTCACCGACACCCTCCCGGTGGGGCCGGAGAAGCGCTTCGACAAGCTGACCGTGCTGCCGATCGCGCCGCTGCTCGCCAAGGCCATCCACGAGGTCTTCGAGGACGGCTCCGTCACGAGCATGTTCGAGGGCGCCGCGTAGCGGCTCCGCACGTACTGCGCTCGGCGGGGCTTCGGAGAGCGGTGAGTCCGCCGCATCGCGCTCGGGAGGGCGCCACCTCCGCCTTCGGGTTCGACGCCCATGTGGCGGACGCCTGTGTGAGAATCGCTCCGCCCGAGCGGGTCTGGCTGGCGCGGCATCTCCCAAAGGTGATGGAGCTATAGCTCATATCTATCGACTTAATAGAAGACTGCCTTATTGTGCTTTGCAATTGGCCCGCCGAGACTTGTTCGAGATGAGTGTGACGCCCCCGTCCCATCTTGAGAACCAAGGAAGATTCACGAGCCCATGTTGACGAAGAAGACTACAGCCCTCCTCACCGCGATTGCCGCAGGTGCGCTCGCCCTTACCGCTTGCTCTTCCGGAGGAGGCGCCCCCGCAGACGCGAACGAGGGCTCGCGCACGGTCACCGTCGTGACCTCGAACGATGCCCCGTTCTCCTACATCGACGAAGACACCGGCGAGCTGACCGGGATTGATGGCGACATGTTGAACGTCATGGCCGATCAGCTGGGCTGGAACATCGAGGTCGTGGTGACCGATTTCGCCACGATGCCCCAGACCGTCCTCTCGAAGAAGGCAGACCTGATTGCCGACGGGCTCTACGTGACGGACGAGCGGAAGAAGACCCTCGCCTTCTCGGACACGTGGTACTACCAAGGCGAGGGCATGCTGGTGCCTTCTGATTCGACGCTGACCTCTCGCGAGGACGCCAAGGGCAAGGTCATCGGTGTGATGACCGGGACAACCCACCTCGAGATCGCGCAGGAGCTCACCTCGGAATCGAACATCAAGCAGTTCGACTCGCAAGCCAATCTGATCCAGGCCGTCGCGAACGGCCAGGTCGATGCCGCGTTCACCGATCAGGCTGTCGTCGCGTGGAGCCTCGTGCAGAACCCGAACGACAAGGTGAAGCTCGTCTCCCCGTACGATCCGTACTTTCCCGGTACCATCGCGGCCGCGTTCCGCCAGGACGAGGAGAGCGATGAACTGCGTGAGGCGCTCAACGGCGCCCTCGCTGACCTTAAGGCCTCCCCGCAATACCTGGAGATCCTGAAGAAGTACGGCCTCGGCGAGGACAACGTCGCCGAGTAAGCCGCAGACGAGGGTCGGGGCACCCGGCGGTGCCCCGACCCTCATCTCCCCGGGAGGAAAAGGAGAGCCGTGGAGTTCATCGAAAACGTGTTCGGCGTGATGCCGAGCCTGATCAGGGCGGTGCCGGTCGTCGCTCAGCTGGCGGTCGGAGCGATGGTCATCGCGCTCACGCTCGGCCTGCTCTTGGCCCTTGCCCGCCTCTCCCGTAGCCGAATCGTGCGTGGCATCGCGATCACCTACGTCGAGATCTTCCGCGGAACGCCGCTGCTCGTGCAACTGGTCTATGTCTACTTCGTGCTCCCGGTCGTGGGAATCCAGCTCGAGCCGGTGAGCGCGGGCATCCTCGCGCTCGGTCTCAACTACGCCGCGTACCTCTCGGAGGTATACCGGACGTCCATCCTCGCTATCGACTCCGGTCAGACCGAGGCGGCGCTCTCGCTCGGATACACCCCTGCCAAGGCGCTCTGGCTCGTGGTGATCCCGCAGTCCTTCAAAGTGGCGCTCGGCCCCATCGGCAATTACTTCATCGCCATGGTCAAAGACACGGCGCTGACCTCGGTGATCGCCGTATCCGAGATCCTCAAGACCGCCAATACGCTCAACTCGCAGACCTTCCAGACCGTGGAGATCTACACCGCCGCGGCGTTGCTCTACCTGGCGCTTTCCCTGCCGCTGTCTCGTCTGGTCATCGTCCTCGAAAGGAAGGTGCGTGCTCGTGCCTAGTCCCATCATCAGCATCCAGGACGTGTACAAGAGCTTCCGCGTCGGCGAGAAGCGCACTGTGTGGCAGCGGCTGGCGGGCAAGCCGGATCAGCGCCGCACCCTCGAGGTGCTCAAGGGCGTGGACCTGGATGTTGCGCCCGGGGAGGTGGTCGTCCTCATCGGTTCCAGCGGCTCGGGTAAGTCGACGCTGCTCCGCTGCATCAACAAGCTCGAGGTCATCGATTCCGGGCGCATACTGGTTGACGGTCACCTCGTCGGCTACCGCGAGCGGGGGGATACCCTCGTCGCGGAGTCCCCGAGGGAGACCGCGCGCAAGCGCACCGAGATCGGCATGGTGTTCCAGCACTTCAACCTGTTCATGAACAAGACCGCCCTCGGCAATGTGATGGCACCGCTCAGGGATGTCCGGAGGCTTTCGAAGGTCGCGGCTCGCGCGAAGGCGGAGCCGGCGCTGAGACTCGTAGGTCTCGCGGATCGCATGGACAATTACCCGTCACGCCTGTCCGGCGGTCAGAAGCAGCGGGTCGCGATTGCACGGGCGCTTGCAATGGAGCCCGGGGTGATGCTGTTCGATGAGCCAACCTCCGCCCTGGACCCGGAACTCGTCGGCGAGGTGCTCGCGGTGATCAAGCAGATCGCGGCGAGCGGGACGACGATGATGATCGTGACGCACGAGATGCAGTTCGCCCGCGAGATCGCTGATCGAGTCGTGGTGATGGACGGCGGCAGGATCGTGGAGCAGGGTGCCCCCGCAGAAGTATTCGGGGCGCCCAAGCACAGCAAGACCCGTGCCTTGCTGCGCAGATCCGGAGTTCTCGACACTCCGCAGACCGAGGCGATCCAGGTCAAGCCGGGGGAGATCGGGGACTGAGCTACGCCGGCTGCGCGGCCCGCTTGAGGATCGTGCTCACGAGGTCGATCAGCTCGATGATCGCCGGCGAGTAGACGCTATTGCGTCGCCGGATCACCGCGATCGTGTCGTAGAGCGGCGTCTCGAACGGTGCGCAGTGCAGGTTCTTCGGGAAACCGGCGCTTCGCGTCGCCGCCTGAGAAATCATGGTGTCGGCGATCCCACGCGAGGCCAGCTCTAGCGCAGCCTCCATGTACTCCACCTCGACGAGAGGCTCGATCTGGAGACCGCGTCTCTGGGCCCGCTCGTTCAGCTGCCGGCGCGTGGGGTCGTTCCAGCTGTAGCTCGCGTCGTAGAGCACGATGGGATTCTGGACGATCTGCTCCATCGTTACCGGCTGCGCGACCCGTTCGGGATGACTCGATGTCCACAGCACCTCGTCCTGCAGCAGGGGGAAGACCTCGAGCTGTTCGTCCGGCACTGGGAGCACGACGATCCCCGCCTCCAGCACGCCATCCCTCACCCCCTCGACGACCTCGAAAGAGTTCTGCCCGTAGAGTTTGAGCCGTACATTGGGCCGGGCGCGATGGAACTGTTCAACCAGTTCGGCCAGGAAGTAGAAGCTCGCATTGCGGAGTACCCCGAGCGAGACGGAACCGCGCTGGATACCGCGCAGTTCGAAGAGCGCCTCGTCTGCGCGATCCGAGGTCTCGACGATCTGCCGGGCCCACCCGAGCAGCTCCTGCCCGGCAGCGGTGAGGCTCAGGCGTCGACCGGTGCGAATGAACAGGACGAGATTGTGGTGTTCCTCGAGTTTGCGGATCAGTGCCGAGATTGTCGGCTGTGACACCCCGAGCCGGTTCGCAGCTGAGGTGAAGGAGCCGCTGTCCGCCGCGTAGACGAAGGCTCGAAGCTGCGTGATGGTCATAGCTCAACACTATGGCATATAGAGGTGACCGCCCAGTTGTGGGCAGTATCGCTCATTTCTAGCATCGACAACATGAAGTTCACCACCCCAGTCCTCAACAAGTACGCAGGCCGTTACACGCGCCTGAAGAGTCCTCTCGATGCCCCCGCGGCGCAGCGAGACCCGCAGGTCATCGAAACGGTTTCCGCGATGTTGCTCGACATCGAGAAGCGAGGTCTCGACGCGGTCCGCGATTACGCCAAACAACTGGACCACTGGGACGGCGATGACTTCGAGATCCCCGCTGCCACGATCGCCTCCAGCGGAGATCGAATCGATCCTGAGCTGCGGTCCGCCATCGACCTCGGCGCGGAGCGCACCCAGGCGTTCGCGCACCGGCAGCGCGAGGGGCACGTCGACTTCGAGGTCGAGCTCGCACCGGGGCTGCACACCGGTGTCCGCTACATCCCGCTCGGACGCGTCGGAGCATATCTGCCGGCGGGGCGCTTCCCGCTCACGGCGAGCGCGTTTATGACGGTCGGCGTGGCGAAGGCCGCGGGCGTGCCGCACGTGGTCGCATGTACCCCTCCGCAGCCCAACGGTGGCCCAAACGACGCCGTGCTGTATACCGCACATGTCTCCGGCGTCGATCGCGTCTTCTTGCTCGGCGGGGTCCAGGCGCTCGCGGCCATGACATTCGGTCTCGTGGACGAGCTGCCGGCCGATATGCTCGTCGGTGCGGGCAACGCCTTCGTCGCCGAAGCGAAGCGTCAGCTCTTCGGACGCGTCGCGATCGATCTTCCGGCCGGTCCCTCGGAAGTCGCGGTGATCTCCGACGACTCGGCGGACCCGGAGCTCGTCGCCGCAGATTTGCTTGGCCAGGCAGAGCACGGCCCCAACTCTCCCGCCGCCCTGGTGACCACCAGCGAGGAGCACGGGCGTGCGGTGATCGCGGCTGTCGAGCGCCAGCTCGAAACGCTCGCAACATCGGCGATCTGCGGCCCCGCATGGCGGGACCACGGCTCGGTGACGGTTGCCGAGGATCGCGAGGTCGCGGTCGCGCTGATGGACGACCTTGCGCCCGAGCATCTCGAGGTGATCACCGGCGATGATACGTGGTATCACGAGCGTCTGAGCAACTACGGCTCGATCTTCCTCGGCGAGTGGAGCACGGTGGCCTACTCCGACAAGGGCATGGCGGGCACCAACCACACCCTCCCGACCGCGGGCGGAGCCAAGCATAGTGCCGGGCTGTCGGTATCGCGTTTTCTGAAGCCGCTCACCTTCCAGCGCATCGAGCGGGAGGCCACTCCGCTTCTCGCACCTGCCACGGCGACGATCTCGGAGTCGGAGGGCATGGCCGCGCACCAGGCGACCGCCCAGCTGCGCTTGGATCGGTACAGGGGCTGAGAACGGGCTGCCCAGAGGCGGGGCTCACGCGACGCGCTCGCCGGCGCGCCAGACGGACGCGGTGAGGGGCATGCCGGGGCGGTAGGCGAGGTGCGTGGCCGAGGGCGCGTCGAGCAGCTGCAGATCGGCGCGGGCGCCCGGCCGGATCGCGCCGACGGCCGGCTGGGTCTCCCCGCGGGGATCCCGCCAGCCGTCCTCGTGCATGCCGAGCGCGATCGCGCCGCCGAGCGTCGCCGCCCGCACCGCCTCCTGGACGCTCAGTCCCATCTGCAGCACCGCGGTCGCGACGCAGAAGCCCATCGAGCTCGTGTACGAGGTGCCGGGGTTGCAGTTGGAGGCGATGGCGACGACGGCCCCGGCGTCGAGCAGCCGCCTCGCCGGCGCGAGCGGCATGCGGGTCGAGAGGTCGCAGGCGGGCAGCACGGTGGCGACGGTGCCGCGCGATCCCGCGCCTTCCTGCCAGCGCGCCCACGAGCCCGCGAGCGCCTCGACGTCGCCGTCGTCGAGGAAGCCGAGGTGGTCGACGCTCAGCGCTCCGTGTGCGACGGCGAGCCGGGCGCCCGGCCCGTGCCCGAGCTGATTGCCGTGCACGTGGCTCGCGAGCCCGCGTTCGGCGGCGGCGGCCAGCACCCGGGCGGAGGCCTCGCCGTCGAAGGCGCCGCTCTCGCAGAACACGTCGACGGCGCTGACGTGCGGGGCGACCGCGTCGAGCATGGGGCCGGTGACGAGCTCGAGATAGTCTGCGGGATCGGCCCCCGCCGGCACGAGGTGCGCGCCGAGGAAGGTGACCGCGTCGACCACGCGCCCCGCGATGACCGCCGAGCGCAGCTCGTCCGCGACGGTGAGCCCGTAGCCGGTCTTGGTCTCCAGCGTCGTGGTGCCGCCCCTCCGGGCCTCGGCGACGAGACGCGCGAGCGTCGCCTGCAACTGCGCGTCGCTGGCGGCCCGAGTGGCCTCCACGGTGACGTTGATCCCGCCCGCCGCGTAGGCCTCGCCCGCCATGCGCGCCTCAAACTCCGCGGTGCGATCGCCCGCGAACACGAGGTGCGTGTGCGAGTCGACCCAGCCCGGCAGCACGGCGCGGCCCTCGGCATCGCAGCGCTCGTCGGCCTGCGGGGCGCGGGCCGCGGCCCCCACCCACGCGATCCTGCCGTCCTCCACCACCACGGCGGCGTCGCGCAGCCGCCCGCCGACGCCCTCGCCGATCTCGGGCGCGTTCGTCGTGAGCTCTCCGATGCGGTCGATGAGGAGTGCGGTCATGGCTCTGCTTTCGCGTGCGGGGGCTGAGGGGGCGGAGACGCCGCGTGGCGGCGGGGCTGCGAGGCTCTCTGCACCGGACTCGTGCGGGCCCCGCGGGGCGGGCTACCAGGCCCGGTCGGTGTTCCGGATCGTCGGAGGGATCGGCACCCGCACCCCGCGCTCAGCCGCCACCTCGGCGGCGCGCTCGTAGCCGGCGTCGACGTGACGGATGACGCCCATCCCCGGATCGTTGGTGAGCAGCCGGGTGAGCTTCTCGGCGGCGAGCTCGGTGCCGTCGGCGACCGAGACCTGCCCGGTGTGGATGGACCGGCCGATGCCGACGCCGCCGCCGTGGTGGATCGACACCCACGTCGCGCCCGAGGACGCGGCGGTGAGTGCGTTGAGCAGCGGCCAGTCGGCGATCGCGTCGGAGCCGTCGGCCATCGCCTCGGTCTCGCGGTAGGGGGAGGCCACGGATCCCGCGTCGAGGTGGTCGCGTCCGATGACGATCGGGGCCGAGACCCTGCCCTCGGCGACGAGACGGTTGAAGAGGAGGCCCGCCTGGTGGCGCTCGCCGTAGCCGAGCCAGCAGATGCGGGCCGGCAGCCCCTCGTATTCGACGCGATCCCGGGCGGCGTCGAGCCAGGTGCGCAGATGCGCGTTCTCGGGGAAGAGCTCCTTGAGCGCCTCGTCGGTGACGCGGATGTCCTCGGGATCGCCGGAGAGCGCCGCCCATCGGAAGGGGCCGAGCCCCTCGCAGAACAGCGGGCGGATGTATGCGGGCACGAAGCCGGGGAACGCGAAGGCGCGGTCGTAGCCGCCCGTGCGCGCCTCGTCGCGGATGGAGTTGCCGTAGTCGAAGACCTCGGCGCCCGCGTCCTGGAACTCGACCATGGCCCGGACCTGCCGGGCCATCGAGGTCTGCGCGTCCCGGGTGAACTGCTCGGGGTCCGCCTCGGCGCGCTGCAGTCGTTCCTCGACGGCGTAGCCGATGGGGAGGTAGGAGAGGGGGTCGTGCGCCGAGGTCTGGTCGGTGACGAGGTCGATGGTCACCTCGCCCGCGCGGTGGCGGCGCAGCACCTCGGGGAAGACCTCGGCGGCGTTGCCCACGAGCCCGACGGACCAGCCGCGTCCCTCCTGCTTGGCCTGCTGGACCTTCGCGAGCGCGAGCTCGAGGTCGTCCACGACCTCGTCGAGATAGCGCTTCCCGGCGCGCCGCTCCAGGCGGCTGCGGTCGACGTCGACGATGAGGCAGGCGCCGTCGTTGAGGGTGACGGCGAGCGGCTGCGCGCCGCCCATGCCGCCGCAGCCGCCGGTGAGGGTGATGGTGCCCGCGAGCGGGCCCTTTCCCGCGATGGCGGCGATGCGCCCCTGGCCCTGCAGCTTGCGTCCGGCGGCGGCGAAGGTCTC
Organism: Leucobacter massiliensis; assembly: GCF_002982315.1. Lineage (GTDB taxonomy): Bacteria > Actinomycetota > Actinomycetes > Actinomycetales > Microbacteriaceae > Leucobacter > Leucobacter massiliensis. The sequence continues at coordinate 116,292 of NZ_MWZD01000023.1, forward strand.
GTAGGTGCCCTGCAGGATGCCCTGCGTGCCGATGTAGATCCAGGATCCGGCGGTCATCTGCCCGTACATCATCAGGCCTGCGGCCTCCAGGCGGCGGAACTCGGGCCAGGTGGCCCAGTCGCCGACGAGGTTGGAATTGGCGAGGAGCACGCGCGGCGCCCAGGTGCTCGTGCGGAAGACGCCGACGGGCTTGCCGGACTGCACGAGCAGGGTCTCGTCGTCTTCGAGATCCCGCAGCGTGGCGACGATCGCGTCGTAGGCCTCCCAGCTGCGTGCGGCCCGGCCGGTGCCGCCGTAGACGACGAGGTCGTCGGGGCGCTCGGCGACCTCGGGGTCGAGGTTGTTCATGAGCATGCGCAGCGGTGCCTCGGTCTGCCAGCTCTTCGCGGTGATCTCGGTGCCGCGCGGGGCGCGGACGGGGCGTGCGCCGGGAAGCGTCATGGTGGGGTCCTTTCGCCAGGAACGGCCCGCGAGGCCGTGCTGCCTCCATCCCACCGTTTCGGCCTTCCCGCGGCAATGCGCCGCTCGCCCGGCCTGTCCGGGATCCCGGACAGGCCGGGGGCTTCACCCTGCGCTCCGGCGCCCGGCGCCCGGCGCCCGGCGCCCGGCGACCGGCGACCGGCGCCCCGGTGCCCCGTGCTCCGGCGTTCGGCCTCACGCGCCCGCGCCCTGCCTCCGGGGCCTCACCTTTCCGCGAGCGGCGGTGCTTTCCGCGAGCGGCGGTGTCCTGCGCGGTGAAATCTGCCGCCGCTCGCGGGAGGCGCCGCCGCTCAGCGCGGTTCCGGCACGGAGATGAGTTCGGTGCCGTAGGCTCCCGGCTCCGTGCCGTGGCCGATCTGGCGGTAGATGTCCTGCTTCGCCGCGCGCAGGATCAGGGCCCAGACGATGCCGACGATCGCGGCGAGGAAGATCAGGCCGGGGAGGATGAAGGTGGTCGCATCGGGCTCCGCCTGGCTCAGCATGAGCTGGAAGTTCGCGAGGATCATCACGAACACCCAGAGCAGGGCGAGGCCGGAGGCCGCCGGGGCGATCACCGTGGTCCAGACGCCGAGCCCGCGCCGGTCGCGGCGGAAGAAGCCGATCACCGCGGCGGCGATCACCGCCATGAGCAGCACGAGCGCCGCGGCGCCGGTGTTGGTCAGCCAGGTGAACATGGTGAGCACCGGGTAGAGGAAGGCCGTCTCGCCGAGCATGCGCTCGGCCGCGCCGAGACCGTCGCCCACGATCGCGAAGCCCGACACGACCACGAGCGCGATGACCGTCTGCGCCACCGAGCCCGCCCACGGCGCGCCCGAGGCACTGGTGCGGCTGAACCACGCCGGCAGCACGCCCTCGCGTCCGAGGGAGTAGAAGTAGCGGGCGACGGCGTTGTGGAAGGCCTGCAGGGCCGCGAAGAGGCTCGTGATGAACAGCAGCGTCATGACGTCCGCGAAGATCACGCCCACGCGATCCGTCATGAAGATGAACATGAGGTCGGGACCGCTGGCCTGCGACTGCTCGACGATCTGCGAGGGGCCGATGCCGACGGAGAACGCCCAGGCGCTGAAGGCGTAGAAGACGCCGATGATCGCGACCGCGGCGTAGGTCGCCCGGGGCACCGTGCGCTTGGGATCCTTCGCCTCCTCGCCGTAGATCGCGGCTCCCTCGAAGCCCATGAAGGCGGCGACGCCGAAGACCAGGATGATCCCGAGCGAGGGTCCGAAGAGCGCTGCCGGGTTGACGGCCGCGGTGCTCACGCCCTCGGGGGCGGTGCCGATCGCGACGATGTCGAAGACGATCACCACGACGAACTCGAGGGCGACGAGCACGCCGAGCACCTTCGCGGAGAGGTCGACGCGGTTGACGCCCAGCACGCCGACGACGACGATGCACAGCAGGATCCACACCCACCAGGGCGAGGCGAAGCCGAACTTCGCCTCGAGGAAGACGGAGAGCTGGAATCCGAACAGGCCGTAGATGCCGACCTGCATCGCGTTGTAGGCGACCAGCGCGACGAGGGAGGCGCCGACGCCGAGCGGGCGCCCGAGGCCCTGCGCGATGTAGGCGTAGAAGGCCCCGGCATTGGTGATGTGCCGGCTCATGGCGGTGTAGCCGACGGCGAAGACGGTGAGGATCACGGCGATCAGCAGGAAGCCGAGCGGCACGCCCTGGGACTCGGTGACCGCGAAGGAGGTGGTGACGCCGCCGGCCACCACGGTGAGCGGGGCCGATGCCGCGATGATCATGAAGGTGATGGCGGGCACGCCGAGGGTGCGGCGGCTCAGCCCGGGATCGTGGTGCGCCGTGTCCGGCGTCGCTGGTGCACTCATGGTGGAGGTTCCTCTCGTGGCTGCGCTGCGCACGTGCTTCCGCGCTGAAGTGATGTGTCCCCGGTGCGGATCCGAGTGGTCCGCGGTGTGATCCGAGTCTAGGAAGCGGCGCCGTTTCCGGCTGTTCCGAGCGCGCACGGGACATGAGGATCCGCGCAAAACTATCCAAGTGGACAGCGCCGTGCCGGGCCGCTGTGCCGGGTCGCTGCGCCGGGCCGCTGTGCCGGGCCGCTGCGCCGGGACACGAAGCGGGGCCGGGGTGCGTGTGCACCCCGGCCCCGATCCCGCGCCGGCACCCCGGCCCGCGGCGGCTACAGCGTCTCGCCGAGCTTGAAGCCCTTCGTCTCGTCGCCCTCGCGGGTGTACGAGAAGCCGTCGGCGCCGATGGTCACCGCCATCTCGCTGCTGTCGGTGCGCGCCACGACCGGCTGCGGCTTCCCGTCGAGATCGAGCACGAGCGAGGCGTCCGTGTACCAGGAGGGCACGACCGGGTTGCCCCACCAGTCACGACGCTGGTTGTCGTGCACGTCCCAGGTCACGACCGGGTTGTCGGGGTCGCCCGTGTAGTAGTCCTGGGTGTAGATCTCGACGCGGTGGCCGTCGGGGTCGCGCAGGTAGAGGTAGAAGGCGTTCGAGACGCCGTGGCGGCCGGGGCCGCGCTCGATGTGGTCGGAGAGGCGCAGCGCTCCCAGCTTGTCGCAGATCGCGAGGATGTTGTGCTTCTCGTGGGTGGCGAAGGCGACGTGGTGCATGCGGGGGCCGTCGCCGCCCGTCGCCGCCGTGTCGTGCACCGTCGGCTTGCGGCGCAGCCAGGCCGCGTAGACGGTGCCCTCGTTGTCCTGGATGTCCTCGGTCACGCGGAAGCCGAGATCCTGGTAGTGGCGCACCGCGCGCGGGACGTCGGGGGTGACCTGGTTGAAGTGGTCGAGGCGAACCAGCTCGCCCGGCTTCTGCAGATCGTAGCGCCACGCCAGGCGCTCCACGTGATCGGTCTGGTAGAAGAACTCGTAGGGGAAGCCCAGCGGGTCGACCACGCGCACGGAGTCGCCGATGCCCTTCACGAAGCCCTGCTCGCTGCGGCGCACCTCGCAGCCGAGCTCGGTGTAGAAGGCGACCGCCCTGTCGAGATCCTCGGGCGTGCGCACGCGGTACGAGAACGCCGCGACCGCCGCCACGGGGCCCTTGCGCAGCACGAGGTTGTGGTGGATGAACTCCTCGGTGGAGCGCAGGTAGATCGCCTCCTCGTCCTCCTCGGTGACGTAGAGGCCGAGCACGTCGACGTAGAACTCGCGCGAGGCGGCGAGGTCGGTGACGACGAGCTCCATGTAGGCGCAGCGGAGGATGTCGGGGGCTTCCGCCTGCGGGGTCGCGACGGGGTTGGCGGCCTCGATGGGGGCCTCCTGGGTGACCCAGAAGCCGGAGGAGGTCTTGTCGCTGTCGTTGAGTTTTGCCATGATCGTGCTTCCTTGCAGTGTGTGGGGGCGGGGAGTGCGGGGAGGGCGCTTA
>NZ_MWZD01000024.1 GCF_002982315.1 Leucobacter massiliensis
GGGCTGGGAGATGTGTAAAAGAGACGGGATGTGTAAAAGAGACGGGTCCCCCCCCCCCCCCCCCGCCCCGGCCCGCCCCCGCCGCGGCCCGGCCGGGATCCGGGCCGCGGCGGGTGCGGGCCGGATCGGGGAGCGCGAGCGGCTACTTCGCGCCGGCGCCGAAGCGCGGGCTGTGGGCCTCGTTGAGGGTGATCTGGATCGACTGCTGCGTGGTGTAGAAGTCGATGGAGCGGTAGCCGCCCTCGCGGCCGAGGCCCGAGGCCTTCACCCCGCCGAAGGGGGTGCGCAGATCGCGCACGTTGTTCGAGTTGAGCCACACCATGCCCGACTCGATGCCGTTGGCGAAGTTGTGCGCGCGCTTCAGATTCGAGGTCCACACGTAGGCGGCGAGGCCGTACTTGGTGTTGTTGGCGAGCTCCAGCGCCTCCTCATCGGTGTCGAAGGGCGTGATCGCCACGACCGGGCCGAAGATCTCCTCCTGGAAGATGCGCGCGTCCGGCTGCACATCCGCGAACACGGTGGGGGCCACGTAGTTGCCCTCGGGGAAGCCCTCGGGGCGGCCGCCGCCGGCGACGAGCCGGCCCTCCGTCTTGCCGATCTCGACGTAGCTCATGACCTTCTCGAAGTGACTCGGGTGCACGAGCGCGCCGACCTCGGTCTTCGGATCGGAGGGGAGGCCGACGACGATGTTCTTCGCGCGCTCGGCGTAGCGGGCGACGAAGTCGTCGTAGATCTCGCGCTGCACGAGCACGCGGCTGCCCGCGGTGCAGCGCTCGCCGTTCAGGCTGAAGACGCTGAACACGGTGGCGTCGAGCGCCTCTTCGAGGTCGGCGTCGGCGAAGACCACGGAGGGGCTCTTGCCGCCGAGTTCGAGCGACAGGCCCTTGAGGAACGGCGCGGCATTGGTCGAGAGCATCGCGCCGGTCGAGCTGTCGCCGGTGAAGGAGATCAGGGGGACGTCGGGGTGCTTCACGAGTGCGTCGCCCGCGACGCCGCCGGATCCGAGGATGAGGTTGAAGACGCCGTCGGGCAGGCCGGCCTCGCGGAAGATCTCGGGCCACAGCGCTGCCGAGAGCGGCGTGTAGCTGGCGGGCTTGAGCACCACCGTGTTGCCGGTGGCGATGGCGGGGGCGAGCTTCCACGACTCCTGCATGAACGGCACGTTCCAGGGCGTGATGAGGCCGGCGACGCCGATCGGCTTGCGGTTGACGTAGTTGATCTGGCGGCCGGGGACCTTGGTCACGTTGTCGTGCTGGGCGACGATGAGGTCCGCGAAGAAGCGGAAGTTCTCGGCGGCCCGGCGCGCCTGGCCCTTGGCCTGGGTGATGGGGAGGCCCGAGTCCCAGCTCTCGATGAGCGCGAGCTGCTCGTCGCGCGACTCGACGATGTCGGCGATCTTGTGCAGGATGCGCGAGCGCTCGCGCGGGAGCATGGTGGGCCAGGGGCCCTCCTTGAAGGCGCGCTTCGCGGCGGCGACGGCGAGCTCGACGTCGGCGGGCTGGGCCGAGGCCGAGGTGATGTAGACCTCGTTGGTGACGGGCTCGATGACGTCGAACTCCTCGCCGCCGATCGACTCGACGAACTCGCCGTCGATGAAGTGGCGGATCTTGTCGGGGAGGCCCTCGGGCTTCTGGTGCGTCATGGTGTTCCTTCCTGCGGAGGTGGTCGGTCGGTGTCTGCTGATGTCGGTGTCTGCTGGGGCGGGGTGCCTGCGGCGGGCGGCCGGCGCCGGTGCGGTGCCGGGGACCGGGGCCGGGGATACTGCCCCGGCGCGCCGCTACGCCGCGGGGGGCTCAGCCCGGTGCTTCGTCTGCTCCTGGTGCGCCATGACGGCGCGCAGCGTGGCGAGCCGGTGCTCACGGGCGGCGAGCTCGATGTCGAGCTCGGGGGCGCGAGCCGCGAGCAGCGCCAGGAGCCGGTCGTGCTCCTCGACGGACTCGTGGGCGCGGCCGGGCACGAAGCTGAAGGAGGAGTCGCGCAGCACCCTCATGCGGTTCCAGCCGCGGTGCACGAGGTCGAGGATGTGCGGGTTGGGGCAGTCCTCGAAGAGCACGCTGTGGAACTCGAGGTTCAGCTCGGTGAAGCGCTGCGGGTCGAAGTGGTCAAGGGTCCGGCGCATGCGCTCGTTGATCTCGGCGGCGCGCGCGAGCTGCTCCTCGGTGATCTGCGGGGCGACGAGCGCGGTCGCCGCGCCCTCGACGAGGGCGAGCGTCTGCATGGTGTGCAGGTACTCGGTCTCCTTGATGAGCGCGACCTGGGCTCCGACGTTGCGCTCGAAGGTGACGAGCCCCTCGGCTTCGAGGCGGCGGATCGCCTCGCGCACGGGCACCACCGACATGTCGAGCTCGGCGGCGATCGGCGCGAGCACGAGCCGGTAGCCGGGCACGTACTGGGCGCTGTCGATGCGCTCCCGGATCAGGCGGTAGGCCCGCTCGGACTTCGATTCGGCGGCCATCGTCAGGCCTCCGTCCCGCGCTCGGCCTCGTAGCGCGCCCGCCACTCGGCGTTCATGGGAAAGAGCCCGTCGACCGCGGCACCCTGCGCGACCTGCTCGGCGACCCAGGCGTCGGCCCGCTCCTGCTCCGCGGCCTCGCGGGCGACCTCTTCGAGCAGGAAGGGCGGGATCACGATCACGCCGTCGCGGTCGCCCATGATGATGTCGCCCGGCTGCACGGCCGCACCGCCGCAGGCGATGGTGACGTCGACCTCCCAGGGGACGTGCCGCCGCCCGAGCACGCTCGGGTGGGCGCCCTGCGAGAAGACGGGGATGTCGAACTGCTGCACTGCGGCGAAGTCGCGCACGCCGCCGTCGGTGACGATCCCGGCAGCCCCGCGCACCTGGGCGCGCAGCGCGAGTACGTCGCCGACGGTGCCGGTGGAGGGGATGCCGCGGGCCTCGACCACGAGCACCTCGCCCTCGTTCACCGTGTCGAAGGCGCGCTTCTGCGCGTTGAAGCCGCCGCCGTGGGCCCTGAAGAGGTCGGGGCGGAAGGGGATGAAGCGCAGGGTCTTCGCGGTGCCGAGGATCGTGTCGCCCTCGTGGTTCGGGTGCACGCCGTCGATGAAGATGTCGACGTAGCCGCGCTTCCGCAGCGCTGCCGAGACGGTGGCGACGGCGACGCCGTCGAGCAGCTCGCGGATCTCCGCGGTGAGGGGGGAGGCGGACCCCGACTCGTCCGTGGCGTGAGCGGGCGCGTCGAGCGGGCTCGCCTTGCCGGCGGCGACGGCCGCGGCGTGCGCGGCCGCGTCGCCCCACGCCTCGATGCGCTGCTGATCGGTCACCGAGGGGCGGTTGCCGAAGTCGCCGAAGGTGCGCTGACCCTGTGTGACGGTGGTGACCAGGCGGCCGGTGCGCGGGGCGCCGGGTGCTCCCGGTGCGTCGACCTCGACCTCGACGGTGTCGCCGGGCACCACGACGGAGGAGCCGGCCGGCGTCCCGGTCAGGATCACGTCGCCGGTCTCGAGCGTCATGTGCTGGGAGAGGTCGGCGACGAGCTGGCCGAAGGGGAACTCGAGCGTGTCGCTCGAGTCCTCCTGCACGAGTTCGCCGTTCACCCAGGTCCGCACGCGCCAGGCGTCCTGGCCGATACCGGCGGCGGGGATGGCGGCGGGGCCGACGGGGGTGTAGCCGTCGCCGCCCTTGTTGCGCAGATTCGAGCCCTTGTCGGCTGCGCGCAGGTCATAGAGGCCGAAATCGTTGGCGGCGGTGACGGCCGCGACGTGCTTCCAGCCGTCCTCGGGCGCGACCCAGCGGGCGGGCTCGCCGATGATGAGCGCGATCTCGCCTTCGAAGGCGAGCAGCTCGGTGCCGGCGGGTCGCTCGATGATGCTGCCCGAAGGGGCGAGCGAGGAGGCCGGCTTCAGGAAGTAGGACGGGAACTCCGGGGCGCGGCCGCGCTGCGCGATCCGCGAGGGGTAGTTGAGATGCACGGCGATGATCTTGCCCGGTGTCTCGATGCCCAGCTGGTGGTGTCCGTATGTCATGGCGACCTCGCTCACTCTGCGCGCGGGGACCGCCCGCGGCGACCCCGTCACTTCATATTTCTTATCGTATACGATTTGGCGTGCTTCGGGAAGTGCCTCCGGAAGGGAGCGCCCGCCCGCCCATGCGGCCGGGCAAGTGCGACCCTCGGGCGCCGCCGGGCTCAGTAGCTGGCGCGGGGCACGGCGGCGGAGCCGGAGGCGGTGAAGCGGTCTACGAGAGCCTCGGTCTGACGGGCGAGGATCGCGACGTCCGCGCCCACCGCGACGAAGGCGGCCCCGGCCTCGATGTAGCGTTCGGCGTCTGCAGGCACGAATGCATTGACGCCCGCGGGCTTCCCCGCCGCACGCGCCGCCGCTATTGCCCGCAGCACCGCCGCCACCACATCGGGGTGGCTCTGCTGCCCGAGCAGCCCCATCGAGGCGGCGAGGTCGGAGGGCCCCACGAAGATCGCGTCGACTCCATCGGTGGCGACGATCCGCTCCACGTCCTCGACCGCGGCACGCGACTCGATCTGCACGGTCAGGCTGATCGTCTCGGAGGCGCGGCCGAGGTAGCCCTCCACCCGGTTCCAGCGCGCGGACCGGGCGAGCGCGGATCCGACCCCGCGCACGCCCCCGCCCGCGCTGCCGTCGGGGTAGCGCACGGCGCGCACGATCTCGGCTGCCTGCTCGGCGGAGTCGACCATGGGGACGAGCAGGTTCTGCGCGCCCAGGTCGAGATACTGCTTGATCGTCACCGTGTCGCCGAAGGGCGGTCGCACGAGCGGGGCCGCGGGGTAGGCGGACATGGCGTAGAGCTGGGCCAGGATTGACTCCAGGCCATTGGGGGAGTGCTCGGCGTCGAGCAGCACCCAGTCGCAGCCGCTGCCCGCCACGATCTCGGCGGTGACCGGGCTCCCGGCGCAGGCCCACAGGCCGATGAGCGGACGGTCTGCGGCGTCGAGCCGCTCGCGCAGGGTCGCGGGGAGACTCAGACGAAGCGGCATGTCACCGACCCCAGCTCGGCGTAGTCGGCGTGCACGGTGTCGCCGCGCTCCACCCACATGGGCTTCGTGAAGGAGCCCGCGAGGATGATCTCGCCCGCGTCGAGCGACTGCCCGTGCTGCGCGAGCTTGTTCGCGAGCCAGGCGACACCGAGCGCGGGGTGCCCGAGCACGGCGCCCGCCACGCCCGAGTCCTCGATGGTCTCGTTGCGGTAGAGCAGCGCCTTCGCCCAGCTGAGGTCGATCTCGTCGACCCGCACCGGCCTGCCGCCGACGACCATCGCGCCCATCGCGGCGTTGTCGCTGATCGTGTCGACGATGGTGCGGCCCTCCAGCTCCAGGTGCGAGTTCAGCACCTCCAGCGCGGGCACCGCGTAGGCGGTGGCGTCGAGCACGTCGAAGAGGCTCACCTTCGGGCCGCTCAGCGGCTTGGCGAGCACGAAGGCGAGCTCGACCTCGATGCGCACATTCGAGTAGCGGTCGAATTCGAGCACCGCCCCCGACTCGTAGACCATGTCGTCGTGGATCACGCCGTAGTCGGGCTCGCTGATGCCGGTGGCCAGCTGCATCACCTTCGAGGTGAGGCCGATCTTGTGGCCCACGAGGCGCGCGCCCGCCGCGATGCGGCGATCCGACCAGACCTTCTGGATGGCGTAGGAATCCTCGACCTCCATCCCGGGGAAGCGCGAGGTGAGCCTCGGCAGCACGGCACGATCGCGGTCGGCCTGCACCAGCTCCTCGGCAATGGATTCGATCTGCGTCTGGTCGAGCACGGGTCCTCCGATTCCTAGGCGTGCTCAGATCGTATACGATCCGCGGCGCATGTGCCAGGGCGGAGCGGGCCCTGCGGCCGCGGACCCGGGGCCGCGCCGGCCGTTCATCCCCGGGCACCGGGAATTGACACCCGTCCGCGCTAAGCTTGTATGATGAGCAATTCTGAACACGTCGACAACGCAGAGCCCAGCGAGACGGCCGCGAGCGACGTCGCCTCCGCAGAGGCAGCCGCATCGGCCGGTGCCGATACCGAAACCGAAACCGACGCGCTCCTCGAGAGCGCAGCGCCCGCGGGTGTCTCCGAGACCGGGGCCGTCGCCGGCTCGGCAGCCGCCGAGACCCCCGCGGAGCCGGATGCGCCCGAGCGCGTCACCTTCGCCGATCTCGGCCTCCGGCCCGAGGTGCTGAGCGCCGTGACCGCGGTCGGCTACGAAACGCCCTCCGCGATCCAGGAGGCCACGATCCCGGTGCTCCTCGAGGGGCGCGACGTGGTCGGCCTCGCGCAGACCGGCACCGGCAAGACCGCCGCCTTCGCGCTCCCGATCCTGAGCCGCATCGAGCCCGGACAGGGCGTGCCGCAGGCACTCGTTCTCGCGCCCACCCGCGAGCTCGCCCTGCAGGTGTGCGAGGCATTCGAGAGCTACGCCTCCCGGCTGCCCGAGGTGCACCTGCTTCCCGTCTACGGCGGCCAGGCCTACGGTCAGCAGCTGAGCGCACTGCGACGCGGCGTCGACATCGTCGTGGGCACGCCCGGCCGCATCATGGACCACCTGAACCGCGGTTCGCTCGACCTCAGCCAGATCAAGTACCTGGTCCTCGACGAGGCCGACGAGATGCTGAAGATGGGCTTCGCGGAGGACGTCGAGACCATTCTCGCGGACACCCCCGACACCAAGCAGGTCGCGCTCTTCTCGGCGACCATGCCCGCCCAGATCCGCCGCATCTCGCAGCAGCACCTCAACGATCCGCGCGAGATCAAGATCGCCGGCAAGACGCAGACGAGCGCGAACATCACGCAGCGCTACGCCGTCGTGTCGTACACCCAGAAGCTCGACGCGCTCACGCGCATCCTCGAGGTCGAGCAGTTCGACGGGCTCATCGTCTTCACGCGCACCCGCGGCGACTCCGAGCAGGTCGCCGAGAAGCTGCGCGCCCGCGGCTATTCGGCCGCCGCGATCAACGGCGACATCCAGCAGGCCCAGCGCGAGCGCACGGTGCAGGCGCTCAAGGACGGCAAGCTCGACATCCTCGTCGCCACCGACGTCGCCGCGCGCGGCCTCGACGTCGAGCGCATCAGCCACGTCATCAACTACGACCTGCCGATCGACACCGAGAGCTACGTCCACCGCATCGGCCGCACGGGCCGCGCGGGCCGCTCGGGCGACGCGATCAGCTTCGTCACGCCGCGCGAGCAGCGCCTGCTCAAGGCGATCGAGAAGGCGACGAAGCAGCCGCTCACGCAGATGCCGCTGCCCCGTGTCGCCGAGGTCAACGCGACGCGCCTCAGCCGCTTCGACGACGCGATCACCGCGGCGCTCGACGAGACGCAGCGCATCGAGGCCTTCCGAGACATCATCGACCACTACGTGCGTCACCACGACGTGCCCGAGGCCGACGTGGCCGCCGCGCTCGCCGTCGTGGCGCAGGGCGACACGCCGCTGCTGCTCTCGGAGGACGAGGACCGCAAGTTCGAGCGCGATCGCAAGCAGGCGGCGCGCTTCCTGGAGGACACGGACCGGGATCGCTCGCGCGGCGAGCGCGGGGAGCGGGGAGCGCGTGCCGAGCGCGGGGAGCGGCCGGAGCGCGGTCCGAAGCGCGACGACCTGCGCATGTACCGCATCGAGGTCGGCCACCGGCAGCGGGTGAAGCCGGGCCAGATCGTGGGTGCGATCGCGAACGAGGGCGGCCTCGGCCGCGACGACTTCGGCCGGATCCAGATGCGCGATGACTTCTCCCTGGTGGAGCTGCCGGCGAAGCTGTCGCGGGAGGCGCTCGATGCGCTCGCGCAGACGCGCATCAGCGGCAAGCTCATCGAGTTGCGGCCGGACACGGGGCCGGCGCGCGACGGGAAGCGCGGCGGATACGACCGCGGCGGGCGCGGCGACCGCGGCGGGTACGACCGCGGCGGGCGCGGCGGTCAGGATCGGGGCGGCTACGGCCGCGAGGACCGCGGCGGACGCGACGGTTACGACCGCGGCGACCGCCAGGGCCGCGGGGGCCGCGACGGCTACGACCGCGGGGATCGCGGCGGCTACGACCGCGGGGATCGCGGCGGCTCGGACCGGGGTGAGCGCGGTTTCGACCGCGACTCGCGCAAGCCGCGCTGGGACGGCGACGATCGTCGCGGATCCCGGGGCGAGCGCGGTGATCGCGGCGGCTGGCAGGGTCGGCCCCAGCGCGACGACCGCAACCGCGACGGCGGCCGCGACCGTTCCGACGGCAAGCGGAAGCCCCGCTGGTGATCTTCGCGCGAGCGGCCTGATCCGCCCCGCGCTCGCGAGCACGCGAAAGGGGCGCCCCCACCGAGGTGAGGGCGCCCCTTTCGCGTGCCTGCCGCGCGCCTCAGAGGTCGCGCAGAGAGCTCGCGTCACCTGCGGTTCACCGGATTGGGCTCTGGCTGCGTTGTCGTCGGAGTCTTCACCACCTCTCGCTCCGCTCCGTAGGCTGCCGCCGTGTGCCGCACCACGACCCGAGAAAACGCGACGCGTTTTCTTTCGGGCCGTGCCAGTGAAGCCCTCCTCCTCCGCCTTGCCAGAACCCAACCCGGCACATCCTCGCAACGACGCACCTGTCCGCGCGACCTCTCAGCGGCCGCTGATGACGTGCGGTTCGGCGACCGCCTTCAGCCCCTCCACGCCGAACTCGCGGCCGTAGCCGGAGTGCTTCGCCCCGCCGAAGGGCACCATCGGGTGCAGTCCGCCGTGCGAGTTGATCCAGGTGGTGCCGGCCTGCAGCCGCGCCGCAACCGCCATCGCCTGCGCGCGGTCCTGCGTCCACACCGAGGAACCCAGGCCGTATTCCAGCTCGTTGGCGAGCCGGATCGCCTCGTCGAGCTCGGTGTAGCGGATGATCGGGAGCGCCGGCCCGAACTGCTCCTCGACGACGAGATCGTTGTGCGGGTCGATGTCGGCGACGAGCGTGGTGGGGTAGAAGTTGCCGGGCGCCTCGCGATCCGGATCGCCGCCGAGCACCACGCGCGCACCCGAGGCCTTCGCGGCCTCCACCAGCCGGTCCACCGTGTCGAACTGCTTCCGGTTCTGCAGCGGTCCGAGCACGTTCTCCTCGCTGAGCCCCACGCCCATCGGCACCTGCGCCGCGAACTTCGCCAGCTCCTCGACGACGGCGTCGTAGACGGAGTCGTGGACGTAGAGCCGCTTGAGCGCCGCGCAGGTCTGGCCGGTGTTGATGAAGGCTCCCCAGAAGAGTCCCTCCGCGATCGCCGCCGGATCGACGTCGGGCAGCACGATCCCGGCGTCGTTGCCGCCGAGTTCGAGTGTGAGGCGGGTCACGTTCTGCGCCGAGGCCTCGATGATCTGCTTGCCGACCGGGGTCGAGCCCGTGAACATGATCTTGCTGATCCGCGGGCTCTTCGTGAGCGCGTCGCCCACCACCTTGCCGGGCCCGGTGACGACGTTCAGCACGCCCTCGGGCAGCACCTGGTTCATGACGGCGACGAGGGCGCGCACCGACAGCGAGGTGGTCTCGGCCGGCTTGATCACCACGGTGTTGCCCATGCGCAGCGACGGCGCGATCTGCCAGATCGAGATCATCATGGGCCAGTTCCACGGGGAGATGGCGCCGACCACGCCGAGCGGCCGGTAGTGCATCTCCGCGTAGCCCGACTCGTCGTCGACGATCACCTCGACGGGGAGCGGGGTGTCGGCTGCGGTGCGCGTCCACACTTCGCAGCCGCCCACCTCGAAACGGGCGTTCGGCCCGTTCAGCGGCTTGCCCTGCTCGCGCGAGAGCAGCTCGGCGAGTGCTTCCGCCGACTCCTTGATCGCGTCGGCCGCCCGGTGCAGATACGCCTGGCGCTCCTCGTCGCCGAGCGCCGCCCAGCCGGGCTGCGCCGCCTCGGCCCGGTCGATCGCCGCCTCCAGCTCGGCGACGGACTCGACGGCCGCCTTGCCGATGACCTCGCCGGTCGCGGGATCGACCGCGTCGACCGTCTCGCCGCCCTTCGCGGTGACCGCGTCGAGCAGCTCTGCGTACGTCTTCATGAAGTGAACCTCCGCTTCGAGTCCGATAGTGCTCTCAGGCTATGACGCGGTCCGCGACCCCGCTTGACTGGCGGGGTACGCCGCTTGTCTCTGGGCGAACACCGCCGATGCGCCGGTCGACCGCGGTGCTGCGCCGCTGGCACCCTGGGGGAGCCGCGCGGTGACGAGGCCGCGCGCGAGAGGAGTTCTGATGTCGAGTCAGTCGGGATCGGCCGCGGCGCCGGAGAGCGTCATCGTGGTCGGTGCGGGTTCGGCGGGGTCGGTGGTCGCGAGGCGGCTCGCCGACGCGGGAGTGCGCGTGACCCTGCTGGAAGCGGGCGGGGAGGACACGAACCCCGCCATCCACGATCTCAGCCGCATGGGCGAGCTCTGGCACAGCCCCGACGACTGGGATTACTTCACCGTGCCGCAGCCCGGGGCCAACGGGCACCGCCTGCACTGTCCCCGCGGGAAGGTGCTCGGCGGATCCCACGCGCTCAATGCGATGATCTGGGTGCGCGGCACCCCGCAGGATTTCGATCACTGGGCCTCGCTCGGCAACGACGGCTGGGAGTGGGAGCGGGTGCTGCCGGTCTACCGCGCCATCGAGAACTACCGCGGCGGCGGCGAGCCCGCCCTGCACGGCGCGGAGGGCCTGCTCGACGTCACCGACGACTACGAGCTCTCCCCGATCCAGCAGTCGATCATCGACGCCGCGGTGGAGGAAGGGCTGGAACGCAATCCCGACTACAACGGCGCCACGATCGAGGGGGTCTCGCAGCAGCAGATCACGGTGCGAGGCGGCACCCGGCTGAACACCTACCTGGCCTACGTCAAGCCGGCCCGAGATCGCATCGCCGTGGAGCTGGGGTGCCACGTCCACGAGCTGATCTTCGCGGAGCCCGCCGCGGCGGGGGAGCGGCCGCGCGTGATCGGGGTGCGCTTCGCCCAGGGCGGGGAGCTGCGCGAGCTGTTCGCCGAGGAGGTGATCCTCGCCGCAGGGGCGATCGACTCGCCGCGGGTGCTGCTGCGCAGCGGCATCGGGCCGGGGGAGGAACTGCGCGAGGCCGGCGTCGAACCGCGGGTCGAGCTGCCCGGGGTCGGCAAGAACCTCCACGACCACTTCCTCGTGCCGGTGATCTTCGGCACCGAGAAGCCCATCGACCCGCCGCGCGAGGGGGTCTCCGTCACCCAGTCGCACCTGTTCTGGAAGAGCCGCCCCGAGCTCGACCGTCCGGACACCCAGCCCATCCACTTCTCCGTTCCCATGTACGGCGACTTCCTCGAACCGCGGGGCGACAACGGCTTCTCGCTCATGGCGGGCCTCGTCACCCCGGAGTCGCGCGGGGAGATCCGGCTGTCGGGGCCGAGGCCCGAGGATCCGCTGCTGCTCGACCCCCGGGCGCTCAGCGCCGAGAGCGATGTCGAGTCGCTGCTCGCCTCGGTGCGACAGTGCCGCAGGATCGGGCGTCGGGCGGCGCTCGCCGCAGCTCCCGAGGACGGCGGCTGGGGCGCCACCGAGGTGTATCCCGGTCCCGAGGTGGGCGACGGCGAGGATCTCGTCGACTACCTGCGTCACACGCTCGCGACGTACCACCACCAGGTCGGCACCTGCAAGATGGGGGTGGACGAGCTGGCCGTGGTGTCGCCGCGCCTGGCCGTGCACGGCGTGGACGGGCTGCGCGTCATCGACGCCTCGATCATGCCGCGCGTCACCACGGGCAACACGAACGCGCCGTCCGTGCTGATCGGCGAACTCGGCGCGCAGTTCGTGCTCGCCGGCGAGCGCTGAAGCCGGGGCGCGGTGGTCACTGCGGCGGGCGCGGAGGCCGCCGCGTCGCGGCCTCAGCCCCGCCGCAGCTCGCTCGGCGAGACGCCGTAGGCGGCCTTGAAGGTGCGGCTGAAGTGCGCCGCGTCGGTGAAGCCCCACCGCGCGGCGATCGCGGAGACCGTGCGGTCGCTGAGCACCGGGTCGAGCAGCTCGGCGCGGCAGCGTTCGAGCCGTCGGTCGCGGATGCGCGTGGAGACCGTGGAGCCGGCCTCCCGGAAGAGCGCGTGCAGGTGGCGCGTGGAGATGTAGTGCGCTGCGGCGATGCTCCGCGGTGAGAGATCCGGTGAGCCGAGATGCGCGTCGATGTGCGCGTAGATCTTCTGCAGGAGGAGCTGGCGCGGGTCGCGCTGCTGCGGATCGGCGTCGAGGATGTGCGCGAACAGCGTGGAGACGAGATCGAGGCTCGTGTGCGCGAGCTTGGCCCGGACGCGTTCGTCGATGCTGGTGAGCTGCCCGGGGAACTGGGCGAGGAATCCCGAGATGACCTGCGCGAGGCCGGCGTCCTCCCGGTTCAGGGACACCGCGGTGAGCTGCTCCGTGAAGGCGTCGGGCAGTTCCAGGCGGTTCTTGGGGAACATCATGATGAGGTTGCGGAACGCCTCGTCGAAGAGCAGCGAGTAGGGACGCGAGGTGTCGTACACGGTGAGGTCACCGGGCTGCATGACGGTCTCGCGCCCGTCCTGCACGATGATGCTGCTGCCCGCCAGCAGCAGGCTGACCTTGTAGTAACCGCTGCCGCCGCTGGCGATCGTCTCCGGCGTGCGCTCGACCAGGTGCGGCCGGGCGGTGACCTCGGTGAACACCACCTCGTCGGCGTCGGCCGACACCAGCCTGGCCTCGAACGGCTCGGTGTGCTCCGCCGAGACCCGCAGCGGCACGAAGGAGGCGGAGACGATGCTGCGGAAGCCCTCGATGTCGGCGGCGCGCGCCGGCGCGGGGGCCTCAGCAGCCGGGCCGGCGAGGCGCGGATCACCGGAGGAAAGGCGGGCGCGGGGCGCGGATCCGGTTCGCGACGCTGCGTGTGCCATGCTGCTTCCTCCGCTCGTGCCGTGTCCCCCAGGGGCCTGCGGCGCGCGCTGTGGCGCCGATGCCCGGTGCCCCGAGGATACACGCTTTTCCCGCATCCTCCCCGCCCCGTGCCGGGCTCCTTTTTACGAGACAGCACACCCCCACACCCACCCACCCTCTGTTCGCCGCGCGGCTCCAATTGTATAAAAGGCCCCCCCCCGCCCCGCCGCGCCCGCTCTGCCCGCTCCGCCGCGCCCGAGTCGCCGCAGGTGTATACCTTTCTCGCCCGCGTGTACCCAAAACACCGTGATTGAGGTGCACGTCGGCGAGAAAGGTACACGCCGACACTCCATGCGATGCGGGTGTGCGGCGTCGCGGAACTTCGCTCACATCCTGGGTCCTGGGTGGAGCTCTCCACAGATTGCGGACTACGCTGCCGCAGCGGTTCTCGGCGGGCGAAGATCGCAGCATGGAACTCGAACGTGACCTCGCGCGAGCACGGGCAGAGCTCAGAGACACCGCTCGGCTTCGCCGCGATGGCATGAGCCACCGTGATATCGCCGATGCGGTGAGCTCGGGACGCCTCGTGAGGCTCTGCCGAGGGTGGTTCGCAACTGCCGAGTTCTGGGGGATGGCACGAGCGGAGCAGAGGCACCTCGCGGCGATGATCGCAGCGAACGAGGGCCGGGCCGAACGGCCGCTCTTCTCCCATCGTTCCGCTGCAACGCTCCACGGGCTCCCCGTCTGGTCCCGCTGGATCGCGGGCGAGCGGAACACGGCGCCGGCACGGGCGCTCGCCGAGGAGCTGCGGGTGGAGACGACCGAGTGCGCGACCTCACGTGGGACGCACAACGGCCGTCGGATCCGGCACAGGTGCGCCGTGATCCCTGCGGACGTGATGACTCTCGCGCAGCTCAGCTGTACCTCACCCGAACGCACGATCTTCGATCTCGCCCGTTCGGAGCCGTTCCCGATCGCCCTGGCCTGCGCGGACGAGCTCCTCCGGCGGGAAGCGCGGGTCGGGCACTCCGTAGACCGGAGAGCGTGGTCGGCCTGGCGCGCCCGGCTGGAAGCACGCGCTTCGGCGCACGCGGGCAGACCCGGGGCGCGGGCGCTGCGCATGCTCGCACGGTTCGCCGATCCTCGAGCGGATTCTCCAATCGAGACCGTGAGCCGTCTGAGATTCCTGCAGCTCGGGATCGAAGCCGAGCCGCAGGCGGAGGTGCTCGGGGCCGATGGGAACACCTATTTCGCCAAGGGGTACCTTGATCGCGGTGGAGAAGGTATACGTCGGCGAGAATGGTACACGGCGGGTGCCCGGCTCCCTCCGGGGCGGGTGCGGCGCGCGACCCGGCGCAGCGGCTCAGCGTGCGGGGACGTCGAGGCCGTTGGCGCGCTGGATCTCGCGCTGGTACTCGGCGACCACGCTGCGGGACACCCGGCAGTCGAGCAGGATCGTGCCCCGTGCCCCGGCCGCGGTCCAGTCGCCGAGGGCGTCGAGGTCCGCGAGCCGTTCCACCCGCACCCCCTGCGCGCCCAGCGCCGTCGCGAGAGCCGCGAAGTCCACCTCGGGAATGAGCATGGGCTCCTGGTCGAGCCCCATCGTGCCGTAGAGGTGGACCTCCGCGCCGTAGGCGCCGTCGTTCCAGACGACGATGACGCCGCTGGCGGAGCAGCGGATCGCGGTCTCGAGGTCGGCGAGGGCCATCAGCGCGCCGCCGTCGCCAGTGCTCAGCACGGTCGTGCTGTGCGGCGCCGCCGCGGCGACGCCCGCCACCGAGGGGAGGCCGAGGCCGATCGTCTGGTAGGCGGTGCCCACCATGATCATGCGCTCGGGTGCGGCTACCGGCCAGAACATGTTCGCCCAGCCGATGAAGTGCCCGCCGTCGCTGGCGACGTGCCGCTCGGCGGGCAGGAGCTCGCCGATCCGCGCGGCGACCGCGCGGGGGTCGAGGCGGCCGTCGCCGCAGAGTCCCTCGGGGTGGGCCGTGCGCCCGGTGTCGCGCACGCGCAGCGTCCCGCCGGCTTCGAGGCCGGGCGTCGCCTCGCGCCACCCGCTCGGGGACCCCCCGGCATCCGTGAAGGCCGCGAGCAGGGAGCGCAGCGAGGAGCGGGCATCGCCCTGCAGCAGCATGTGGGTGATGGGGTGATTCGACGCCGGCGGCGCGAGCGGCTCCTCGTCGATGCGGATCACCGCGGTGCCCGGGCCGAAGAGATCCCCGAAGCGCATCGTGAACTGGTTGAGACTCGCCCCGACCACGACGGCGGCGTCGGCCGACTGGATCGTCGCCATCGCATCGTGCTGGCCGAATCCGCCTACCACGCCGAGGTCGAAGCGCTGCTCGGGGAAGATGCCGCGGGCGAGCGCGGTGGTGCCCGTGAGCGCCCCCAGCGCGTCCGCGAGCTCGCCGAGCTCGGAGGCGGCACCGGCGAGGTGGGCCCCGCGTCCCGCGATGATCACCGGCCGCTCCGCGTGGAGCAGGGCCTGCACCGCGGCGTCGATCTGGTGGGCTGCCGGCCCGCCGCCTCCCGGCCCCGCGGTCCCTGGACCGGGCTCCGCGACCGAGGAGCCGTCCGCGGAGGTGGCGCCGGGCCCCGCGGCCTCCGTCGCGGGAAGGGTTCCCGCCACGGAGGCGCTGAGGGATGCGAGCACCGCCGGGTCGGCGAGGTCGATGCCGGGTGGTGGGGTTGCCGGGGCGAGCGAGGACGCGGGCTCGACCGTCGCCGCCGCGGCCAGGTCGTAGGGGATGGCGAGCACCACCGGGCGGCGCACCCGCTGCGCGTAGGCGACCGCGCGGTCCACGGTGCGCTCGATCCCCGTGACCGAGAGCGTGTGCGTGCGGACGCCGAGGGCGGCCGCGAGCATCTCCTGATCCACGTCCCAGGGGCGCGGGCCCCCGCTCGGGGCGTCGCCGACGGCCACGAGCATGGGGGTGCGCGCCTGGGCCGCCTCGGCGAGGGCGGTGAGCGCGTTGGTGAAGCCCGCGCCATAGGTGGTGGTGGCGATCGCGAGGCGCCCGCTGACGCGCGTGTAGGCGTCGGCTGCCGCGACGGTCGCCGCCTCGTGGCGCACCGCCGTGTAGGGCACTCCGAGGTCGCCCAGGCTCTGGATCAGGTGCGCGTTGCCGTTGCCCATGAGGCCGAAGGCGTGGTGGGCGTGGCGGGCGAGGGCGGCGGCGAGGGCATGGGCGAGCGTGGGCGCGGCAGTGGACATCACAGATCCTTGGGAGAAGTCGAGCGACAGAGAAACCGTGTATGTCTCGCCGGGCGCCTGCGCCGCGACAGCAACGCCCCTTTTTCGGGCGTCTTCGCCGGCCGGGCCGGTGCGCACCGGCCGGGCTGGACGAGGATCAGTGTAGCGCCCCTCCGGCGCATGCCCGCAAGCGGTGCCCGCAAGCGGTGCCCGAGCCGGATGCGGCCGCATCGCCCGGGGAGTGCCGGAGCGGCTCAGCGGTAGTTCTGGGCGATGCGCTCGGCGGCCCGCTGCATGGCGGAGACGACGTCGTCGACGTCCTCGGGGACGTTGAAGTGCACGACGGCGACGGCGGCCGGCGGTTCGTCGGCGACGCGCAGCGGCACCGCGATCCCCGTGACCCCGTCGATCACCTCGGCGCGGCTGATGGCGTAGCCGTCCCTCCGCGCCTGGGCGGCGGCGGCGCTGAGCTCGGGTGAGCCGAGGTGGGCGGTGCGTTCGGCAGGGGACAGCGTCGATTCGATGGCGTGGCCGGGAGCCCCGCGGTCGACCGGGTGCCGGACGCCGGGGTTGCGGGAGATCGTGGCGGCGACGTTCGAGGGCTCTGAGGTGACGAGCGTGACGACCTCGTCGGCGTCCAGCACCGTGACGAACGCCGTCATGCCGAGGGCGTAGGCGAGCTCCGTGACGGCGGGCATGGCCGCGGTGTGCAGGGCCGGGGCGACGCCGCGTGCGAGGACGGTGAGCTTGGGGCCGAGGCGGATCCTCCCGGCTTGGTCGCGGGTGACGAAGCGTCGCTGTTCGAGCGTGCGCAGCACCCGGTAGGCGTTGGAGCGGTGGACGCCGAGGCGCTCGGCGAGATCCGCGATGGAGATCGGGTGCTCGGCCTCGGCGAGGAGCTCGAGGGCGCGCAGGCCCCGGTCGAGGGTCTGCGATCCGGCCGCGCGGGTCTCGGACGGCTGCCGCCCGGTGGCGGTGCTCGCTGGCTCACTCGGCGACGTCATGACTTCCATTCTGGCCGAGGTGCGAATCGAGTGTTGTGCCCGCCCGTCCCGGCGCCTATGCTAACTGTGCGTTATTCAAACCTAGTGTTCAAATAGCGAATAAGCAATCGCGGGTTTCCGCGCCGCCACGAGGAGAAACAGTGCAGTTCCACCACCACGGATACGTCTCAACCGATCCCCGCGTCCTCCCGGCCGCCGGCGTCGGGCTCGATCGCCCCGCCGAACTGCCCTCGGAGGTCGACGTGCTCATCGTCGGCTCGGGCCCCGCGGGCATCACCGCGGCCGCGCAGCTCGCGCACTTCCCCGGCGTCGTCACCCGCATCGTCGAGCGCCGGGACGGACGACTCGTGCTCGGCCAGGCCGACGGCATCCAGGCCCGCAGCGTCGAGACCTTCCAGGCCTTCGGCTTCGCCGGCCAGATCATCGAAGAGGCGTACCGGATCACCGAGACCGCGTTCTGGAGCCCCGACCCCGAGCGGCCCGAGGACATCGTGCGCAGCTCCATCACGCCCGACGATCCGAACGGGATCAGCGAGTTCCCACACCTCATCGTCAACCAGGCGCGCGTCATCGACTACTTCGCCGAGTACGCCCGCCGCGGGCCGGCCCGCGGCGACGTCGACTACGGCTACGAGTTCGTGGGCCTGCGCGTCACGGGCGAGGGCGACTACCCCGTCGAGGTCACCCTGCGCCGGGTCAGCGGCTACGCCGGTGCCGGCATCAACGCGGTGAAGGCCGGGGGCGGCGAGGGCGAGGGCGAGACCCTCACCGTGCGCGCCAAGTACGTCGTCGGCGCCGACGGCGCCCGCTCCGAGGTGCGCCGCTCCATCGGCGGCTCGCTCGCGGGCTCCGCCTCCCTGCACGCCTGGGGCGTGATGGATGTGCTCGCCGTCACCGACTTCCCCGACTACCGCAAGAAGTGCATCATCCACTCCGAGGCCGGGAGCATCCTGCACATTCCCCGCGAGGGCAACCATCTGGCCCGCATCTACGTCGACCTCGGCGAGACCGACGAGCACGACGGCGGCAAGGTCCGCGACACCCCGCTGGAGGAGATCGTCGCGCGGGCGAACGCGATCCTGCACCCCTACACCCTCGACGTGCGCGACGTGCCCTGGCACAGCGTCTACGAGGTCGCGCACCGCCTCACCGACCGCTTCGACGACGCGGCCACCTCGCCCGACGGCAAGGGGCGCGTGTTCCTGATGGGCGACGCCTGCCACACGCACAGCGCGAAGGCCGGGCAGGGCATGAACGTCTCCATGCAGGACGGCTGGAACCTGGGCTGGAAACTCGGCTACGTGCTGGAGGGCCGCAGCCCCGAGTCGCTGCTCGCCACCTACTCCGACGAGCGGCAGGTCACCGCCAAGAACCTCATCGACTTCGACCTGGAGTGGTCGACGCTCATGGCGAAGAAGCCCGAGGAGTTCGATTCCCCCGGCGAGGTCGAGGAGTTCTACGTGCGCACCGCCGAGTTCCCCGCGGGCTTCATGACCGAGTACACCGAGTCGATGCTCACGAGCGACGGGGCGCACCAGGAGCTCGCGAGCGGCTTCCCGATCGGCAAGCGCTTCAAGTCGGTGCGGACGACGCGCGTCGCCGACGCCGTCGAGGTGCACCTCGGTCACCACCACCGCGCTGACGGGCGGTTCCGCGTCTACGCCTTCGCGGACGCTTCGGGGGAGCGGCTGGAGCGGTGGGCCGACTGGGTGCACCACGCGGACGGCTCGCCCGTGCGGAGATTCACCCCGGCGGGCGCCGACCTCGACGCCTACTTCGACGTGAAGGCGGTCTATCAGCAGCACCACCACGATGTCGATCTCGCGCGCGTGCCGCGGCTCTTCCTGCCGGCCTCCGGGCCCTTCGGCCTCACCGACTACGAGAAGGTCTACGCGGCGCTGCCCGGGGAGGACATCTTCGAGCTGCGCGGGATCTCGCGCGAGGGCGCCGTGGTCGTGGTGCGCCCCGACCACTACGTCTCGGCGATCCTGCCGCTCGACGACCCCGAGGCGCTCGGCGCCTTCTTCGCGGGCGTGTTCCTCCCGCGCTGACGCCGCGCGGTAAGCAACGCAGCCGGCCCCGGGATCCGAATGGCGGATCCCGGGGCCGGCTGCGTGCGCGCGCGACCGCTTACTTCTCGGCGAAGCGGAAGAGCTTCTTGTTGGCGAACTCGAGCATGCCGACCTTGCCGAGCTCACGGCCGTAGCCCGACTTCTTCACGCCGCCGAAGGGCACATCGGCGCCCTCCAGGCCGGCGGCGCCGATGAACACCATGCCCACGTCGAGCTGGTTGCCCACCCGCTCCGCGCGCTCCAGGTCGTCGCAGATGATGACCGAGCCGAGGCCGTAGGGCGAGGAGTTGGCCAGCTCGATGGCCTCCTCGTCGCTCGACACCTTGTAGAGCTGGGCGACGGGGCCGAACAGCTCCTGGCTGTAGACGTCCATCGACGGCGTGATGTTGGTGAGCACCGTCGGCGTGAACACATTGCCCTCGGGGGAGCCGTTGCCCACGAGCACCTCGGCGCCCTGCTCGATCGCGCCCTGCACCTGGCCCGAGAGGGTCTTCGTGGCCGCGGCGGAGGACAGCGGGCCGAAGTCGTCGCCGTAGCTCTGGCCGCCGATCGCCGCCACGAACTTCTCCTTGAAGGCGTCGAACAGGGTGTCGATGACGACGATGCGCTTGGAACCGTTGCAGGCCTGGCCGGTGTTCTCCATTCGGCCGCCCACGGCGTGCTCGACCGCGTGGTCGAGGTCGTCGGTGTCGAGCACGAGGAACACGTCGGAGCCGCCCAGCTCGAGCACGCACTTCTTCAGCGCGCGACCGGCCTGCTCGGCCACGATCGCACCGGCGCGCTCGGAGCCGGTGAGCGAGACGCCCTGGATCCGGTCGTCGGCGATGATGCCCTCGATCTGCTCGTGGGTGGCGAAGACGTTGACGTAGGCGCCCTCGGGGAAGCCCGCGTCGCGGAACAGCTGCTCGAGCGCGAGCGCCGACTCCGGGCACTGCGCGGCGTGCTTCAGGATGATCGTGTTGCCGAGGATCAGGTTCGGCACGGCGAAACGGGCGACCTGGTAGTACGGGTAGTTCCAGGGCATGATGCCGAGGATCACGCCGGTGCCCTGGAATCGGAAGAACGAGCGCAGCCCGTCCTCGACCTCGAGCTGCTCATCCGCGAGCCACTTCTCGGCATTCTTCGCGAACGCCGCGGTGATGGCCCCGGAGAACTCGGCCTCGCCGACGGACTGGTCCAGCGGCTTGCCCATCTCGCGATTGATGATCGCGCCCAGCTCTTCCTTGCGCTCCTCAAAGAGCTCGGCCGCCCGCTGGGCGAGGGCCGCGCGCTCAGCCACCGTGGTCTTGCGGGCCCAGTCCTTGTAGGCCTGGTGCGCCGACGCCAGGCTGGCCTCGATCTCCTCAGCGGTCGCGTCGGGGTACTCGGCGAGGGTCTCGCCCGTTGCCGGATTGATGACGGCGAAGGTGCCCATAGATGACTCACTCCTTAGTGACTTCGTCGGTGTTGGGGGTTGCCCCAGTCTCCCACACCCTCCCCGCCAGCACTACCGGTGAACGCGCAGGAATCACCTCCGCTCCACGGCATCGCGCGCGCGAAATCGCATGCCTTCCGGCGCCTTCGCTGCGGAATCAGTGGAATCCGGCCACCGGTCCGGTCTCGCGGAGGCGCCGCATGCAGCAGAATGTCCGCATGGGGAAACACACACTCGACAATGCCACCGACACCGGGCACATCCACGTCGGCAAGGGCCTCAACCAGGGGGCCCTCGGCGTGGTCGGCTCCACCGTCATCGGCCTCGCATCGACCGCGCCGCTCTACTCGCTCGCGGCGACGCTCGGCTATGTGATCCTGGCCGTCGGGGCCCAGGCGCCGCTCGTGTTCATCGTCGCGTGCATCCCGATGATCTTCGCGGCCTTCGCCTACCAGGAGCTCAACCGTGAGATGCCCGACTGCGGCACCACCTTCGTGTGGGGCACCAAGGCGTTCGGGCCCGTGATCGGCTGGCTCGGGGGCTGGGCCGTCGCGGTGTCGGCGATCATGGTGCTCGCCAATGTGGGCGAGATCACCGGCAAGTACTTCTGGCTGCTGCTGGGCAACCAGGAGTTCGCCGGCAACCGGGTGATCGTCGTCGCGACCTCCGTCGTGTTCATGGCGATCATGACCTTCGTGAGCACCATCGGCGTGCAGATGGGGGAGCGCCTGCAGATGGTGCTCATGACGGTGCAGATCGTCGCGATGGTGCTCTTCGGCGTCCTCGCGCTCGTGCACGCGCTCGGCGGCGGCAACGCCGGCTCGATCGCCTTCGACTGGCAGTGGTTCAACCCGGCGGAGCTCGGATCCTGGTCGGGCTTCATGGAGGGGGTGCTGCTCGCGCTCTTCATCTACTGGGGCTGGGACACCTGCCTCGCGCTCAACGAGGAGACGAAGAACCCCAGGAAGACGCCGGGCCGCGCGGCCCTGTCGAGCATCGTCGTCCTCATCGTGCTCTACGTCGGCGTGTCGATCGCCGTCATGATGTTCGCGGGCTTCGGGGACACCGGCTACGGGCTGACCAACGCCGAGAACCTCGACGACGTCTTCTCGGTGCTGGGCGAGGCGCTCTTCGGCCCGTGGGGCTGGTTCCTGCTGCTCGGCGTGATGCTCTCGGCGGCGTCCTCGACTCAGACCACGATCCTGCCGACCGCTCGCGGCACGCTCTCGATGGCGGTCTACCGCGCGCTGCCGGCGAAGTTCGCAGAACTGCACCCCAGCTTCAAGACGCCCTGGTTCTCGACCACCCTGATGGGCGTCACCGCGATCATCTACTACGTCGGCATGTCGATCCTGTCCGAGGACATGCTCGCGGACTCGCTCACCTCGATGGGCCTCGCCGTCGCGCTCTACTACGCCATCACCTCCTTCGCCTGCGTCTGGTACTTCCGCGGGACGCTCAGGGACAGCGCGCGCAATCTCTGGATGCGGGGGATCCTGCCGCTGCTCGGCGGACTGCTGCTGGGCTACGCCTTCGTGCAGTCCGCGATCGACATGTGGAGCACCGACTACAGCGAGACGGTGCTGCTGGGCGTCGGCGGCGCCTTCGTCATCGGCGTGGGAGCGATCCTGCTCGGCTTCGTGCTCATGGGCCTCTGGTGGCTCCGTCCGGGCTCCCGGCCGTTCTTCCGCGGCGAGAGCCTGAACCGGGACACCCCGGTCCTCGTGCCCGACGAGTGACCCGCCGGCGTTCCCGCCGCACGAGACCGCATCGTCACGGTCCCTTCACGCTCCTGTGACGGGCCGTAACTCCGGCGTCACGCGGGTGCGCTGCAATGGACGGCATGAGCACCCCGGTCACCGTCGAAGTCACTCGGCAGACGCCCGCCGCACGCGGCGGCGAGGCGGCCGCGTGGATCGAGGAGGGGCTGCGGCTCGCCCGCGAGTTCGAGGGGTGCCTCGGCGGCGGGGTGCTGCGCGACGCTGGCGACGCCGGTGTGCTCCACACGATCTACCGCTTCGCCGATGAGCGCACGCTCACCGCCTGGGAGCAGTCCGAGCAGCGACGACGCTGGCTCGACGCGGGCTCCCCGTTCGTCCTCGATGCCCGGGTGCAGCGTCGCACCGGCATCGAGGGCTGGTTCGACGCGCCGCAGCTGCGCCGGAGCGTGAATCCGCGCACCGGGCTCGGCCGCATGATCGCGGTGCGCTCGGCGCCGCGGCGCTGGAAGCAGGCGACCGCGATCTGGATCGGCATGTACCCGGTGAACGTGCTGAGCTCCTGGCTCATCGCGCAGCTGCCCTGGTGGGGCGGCCTCGCCATCCCCGTCCGCTCGGCGATGCTCGTCTCGGTGCTCGCCCCGCTCATGACCTTCGTGATGATGCCGGCGGTGACGCGCGTGCTCCGCCCGTGGCTGCGGCGCGACGCCCGCGTGATCAGGACGGAGCGCTCGCTGCTCGCCGCACTCGACTCGCGCGCGGCCGGGCCCCGCTCCGGCTGAGGCGGGCGACGGCGCGGTGCCCGCGTTCCGGCGCGGTGCCCGCGTTCCGGCGTGGCTTCGATGGGACGCCTGGGACACGTTCCGCGTGCGCCGGTACGAGCCTGCCCTCGTGGATGCCGGCTATGACCGCCCTGGGCTCTCCGGGCCCCCCGGGTTCTCCGGGCTTGCCCCCGGTTCCGGGCTGACCGGGTGCTCCGGGCTCTCCGGGGCGGGAACCGCCGGGGCGGAGCCCGACGCCGTCGGCACCACCGCCTGGGCGGCCCGTGCTCGCCGCCGCTTGCTCGCCCGCACGATGAACACGACCGCGGCGGCGACGAGGCCGGCGAGCACCAGCCACGGCAGAAGCACGCCGAGCAGCACGAGCGCCCCGGCGCCCGCAACGCCCAGCGAGTCGAAGCCCGCCAGCAGTCCCTCCCAGAAGTTTGCGGGGCCGCCGCCCGGCAGCGCGCTCCGGGTGCTCAGAGACACCCACACGGTCGCCTCGTCGACCTGCCCCTCAAGCGACTGCAGCTGCGCTCGGAGGCCGTCGAGCTCCTGCTGCCGCTGCGCCAGCGCGGTCTCCGCCTCGATCAGCTCGCTCGTGGTGTCGGCGCCGGCCATCAGCTGCTGCAGGCGCTCGACGGACTCCTCGAGCGCCGCGACCCGGGCCTGCAGGTCGACGTGCTGCTCGGTGACGTCGCTCGCCGAGCGGCTCTGGTCGATCACCTGGCCGACCTCCTTGACCGCGTCGAAGACCTCGTCGAGGCGGTCAGCCGGCACGCGCAGGGTGAGCTCGGCGCTCGTGCCGCCCTGCTCCCCGGCGCGCGAGACGTTCTGCGATTCGACCGTCCCGCCGCTCGCCTCGGCGATCCCGGCCACGTCCTCTGCGGCCGCTTCCGGGTCGGCGACCTCGATGGACAGCTGCGCGGTGCGGATCACCGAGCGCTCCGCCCGGCCCTCGGCCGTCGGCGCGAGGCCTTCGGCGATCCCCGACGCCGCGGAATCCTCCGCAGCCATCTCCCCGCCGGGCAACTCACGGGAGGGGAGCGCGCCGGAGCCCGCGGAGTCGCCGCCTCCGCCCGGGAGCGCGGCGCAGGCGGAGAGCGGCACGAGCAGCAGCGCGGCCGCGAGGAGCAGCGGGATGCGGGATCGGGATCTCATGCTCACACCCTACGTTCGACCCCCGGCATCCTGCTCCGAGTGGTCTGCGCCGCCGCCGTGAGTGACCGGATCGTTACCCCCGGGTGCGGGTGCGGGTGCGGGTGCGGGTGCGGCTCCGGGGCCGGGGCCGGCCCCGGGCGCTGGCACGGACCGGGATCCGGGGCCCGCGCCGGGAATCCGGAGACCCGGCGCCCGGCCTCAGGGCAGCGGTAGCGACAGGGTCCCGGTGTCGGCCGGCGGCTCGATGCTCCGTCCCCGGAGATCCGGTATCCAGCGCATGGTGGCGGCTGCGACCACGGCGGCCACCGCGAGCAGCGCCGCCGAGACCAGGATGGCTCCGGGGGCGCCTCCGGCGTCGATCGCGATGCCCGCGAGCGCCGATCCCGAGGCGACGCCCACGAGCTGGCCCGTGCCGATCCACCCGTAGGCCTCGGCCGTCTCCGAGAAGCGCACCGTCGAGCTCACGATGTTCGAGATCGCCGCGAAGACGGGGGCGGTGCCGAGGCCTCCGATGAAGAGCACGACGCTGAGCCACCACATGTTCAGGCTGACGAGGCAGGCGGCGGTGCCCGCGAGCACGAGGGAGATCCGCAGCAGCGGCGACCAGGGCCGCATGGCGCGGTGCCCGATGATCAGGCCGCCGACGAGCGATCCCCCCGCGAAGATCGCGAGCACGATGCCCGACTCCATGCTGCCGTGGCCGCCTCCGTGGCCGTCGTCGACGCTGAAGGCCGCGACGATCGCCGCCTCGATCGCGGCGAAGGAGGCGACGAAGAAGAAGCCGATCACCGTCGAGATGACGACCGTCGGGTAGCGCAGCACCGCGCCGAGACCGCGGCGGGACGGCGGCAGCTGCACCTCTCCGAGCGCCGGGCTCATGATGAACCAGGCGCCGCCCCCGAGCAGGAAGGCGGCGGCGACGCACAGGCCGGCGGCCGTGCCGAACTGCGAGGACACGAAGACCGCGACGACCGGGCCGAGCACCCAGATGATCTCCTGCGCCGAGGCGTCGAGCGAGAAGAGGGCCGAGAGCTGCCGGCCGGGCACGAGCTTCGGGTACAGGGTGCGGACGGCGGGCGTGACCGGCGGCGTGGAGAGGCCGACGAGCAGGGCGAGCAGCACCACGACGGGGAGCGGCAAGCGGGTCAGCCCGATCGTCACGAGCAGGGCGGCGCACAGCACGGAGGTGACGCTGAGCACCCGTCGCATGCCCCACCGCCCCATCAGGCGGCTGCTGAGCGGGCCGGACACGGCCTGGCCGACGCTCTGCGTCGCCAGCACGAGGCCCGCCGAGGTGAAGTCGCCGAAGGTGAGCTGGATGTGCAGCAGCACGATGATCGAGAGCATCCCGAAGGGGAAGCGGGCCATGAGCTGCGAGAAGAGGACGCGGAAGACACCCGGATTCCTGCTCAGATCACGATAGATGCCCATCAGAGCAGTATACGGTCGAAATGGTCATAATGAACAGCGTTCATAGACGGATTCCGCGGCGATCGGCCCGCGATTCCACGCATATGCGTTCGTGCCCCGCACCGCTCGGCACTGCCGGGCACGGCGCGGGGCACGACGGCGGCGCTCAGGCGCCGGGGGTGCTGGTGGAGTACACCGTTCCGCCGCCCTACGCGCGGCGGCCGGAGCGCCGGCGTCCGCCGCCCTGCGACTCTCCGCCCTGGCCCTGACGCTGCCCGCGAGGCTGGCCCTGGGAGGCCTGCGAGCCGCGCCCGCCGTGGCCGCCCTGAGACCCAGCGGTCCGGCCCGAGCGCTGGCCCCCGGCCTCGCCGCCACGATCCCGTCCCGCCTGCTGCGTGCCGGCCGCCGCCCCCGCGCCGCGGCCGCGGCCGCCGCGCGAGCGCTTGCGCTTCGCGTTCGCGCCCTGCGAGGAGCCCTGTCCGGCCGGGGCGTGCCCGGCGGCCCGCTGCTGCTCGGCCTGCGCGGCCGCCCTCCGGCGCTCGATCTCGCGCGGGTCGACGCGGGGCGCCACCTCGCCGATGAGCGCCAGCACCTCCGGGTCCGCGCTCGCGGCCGAGGGGTCGACCGGCCGCGGCGTGACGCGGATCTTCGCCGCGCGCATGATCTGGCGCATCTCGCCGCGCTGCTCCGGCAGCACGAGCGTCACCACATCGCCCTCGTTGCCCGCGCGGGCCGTGCGGCCGGAGCGGTGCAGATAGGCCTTGTGCTCCACGGGCGGGTCGACGTGCACCACGAGGTCGACGCCGTCGACGTGCACGCCGCGGGCTGCGACGTCGGTCGCCACCAGCACCCGCGCCTCGCCGCTGACGAACTCGGCGAGGTTGCGGTCGCGCGCGTTCTGCGACAGATTGCCCTGCAGCTCGACCGCGGGGATGCCGCGCGCCGTGAGCTGCTTGGCGAGCTTCTTCGCCTGGTGCTTCATGCGGGTGAAGAAGATGCGGCGAGCCGTGCCGCTCGCGAGCGCCTCGATGAGCGCGTCCTTCTGCTCCTTGCCCGCGACCTCGAAGACGTGATGGGTGAGCTGCGGCACCGGGCTCTCGGCGCTGTCGACCGAGTGCAGGATCGGATCGTGGAGGTACTTCTTCACGATGTTGTCGACCCCGTTGTCGAGGGTCGCGCTGAAGAGCAGCCGCTGGCCCTGCTTCGGGGTCTTGTTGAGGATGCGGGTGACGACGGGCAGGAAGCCCATGTCGGCCATGTGATCGGCCTCGTCGAGCACCGTGATCTCGACGCCGTCGAGGCTCACGAGCCCCTGGCGCATCAGGTCGTCGAGACGGCCGGGTGCGGCGACGACGATGTCGACCCCGGCTTCGAGCGCCGCCTCCTGGCGACGCTGCGGGATCCCGCCGAAGATGGTGGTGACCTTGACGCCGAGGGGATCGGCGAGCATCTTGACGGTCTCGGCGATCTGCGTGACGAGCTCGCGGGTGGGCGCGAGCACGATGCCCCGGGGGCGGCTGGGACGGCGCTTCGCGGCGGCGTTCTCGGCCAGGTTCGCGACGAGCGGAATGCCGAAGGCGATGGTCTTGCCGGATCCGGTGCGGCCGCGGCCGAGGACGTCGCGTCCGGCGAGCGTATCGGGCAGCGTGTCGCGCTGGATGGGGAAGGGGGCGGACTTGCCGTTCTTCTCGAGCGCGTGCGCGATCGCCTCGGGCACGCCGAGCGCGATGAAGGACGGGGTTTCGGGGGTCTGTGCGGTCACGGGGACCTTTCCTGCTGGTGCGGCGGCGGCGCGGGCCAGCCCCGTGCGGTGCGGCCCGTGGGCGGGCCTCGGCTGCGGGGGCGGCTACGCGCGTCGCTGCGAATCGGCGAGTGCGCGGGATCGCGCATCCGTTCGCCGCGGAGAGTCTGAGCGTGCCGGCCGCGTGCGTCGGGGACGCGCGCGGCATGGATCCCGATCCCGATCTGGATCCCGACCCCGGCACTGGAAAATCAGCGACGATGGGGGCGGCTCGCGCCGTCCCGTGCATCCATCGTAGCGTGCAGAAGCTGCGGAACGCGGAAGAACCGCGATTCTGCACCCGCGACACGCCGCTGGGCCGCCCGCGTGCTCTGGCAGGATCGGTGCATGGGACGCATACACATCCGGGACTTTCACGACGACGACCTCGACGCGGTCGTGCGTCTCTGGTGGGAGGCCAGGTCCTCCTCGGAGCAGCCGGTCTACTCCCTCGCCGAGGTCACGGCCTCCTGCCGCGAGGATCACGCCGTGGTGGCGGTGCGGGATGAGGAGATCGTCGCCGCGGCGGTGGGACGCGCCGCCCACGCCCAGGGCTGGGTGGTGTTCTTCGGGATCGCGGAGCAGGCGCGATCCGAGAACGTCTCGGGACAGCTGCTCGACGCGCTCGAACGGCGCATGACCCCGCTGGGCCTCTCGACGCTCTCGGTGCTGATGCCGGAGGGGAGCCGGCTCGACCTGCTCACCTCGAACGGCTTCGAGCTGCGCTACGGGCTGCGATACCTGGAGCGGCACATGCCGGTGCAGCGGCGCGAGCTCGATCTGCTGAAGGACCTCGGCGGGCGGATCCTGCCGCGCCACCTCTGGGAGCAGGTGGCCGGCATGCGCCGGGAGAAGCAGCTGCTCGAGGAGCGCCTGGTGGCGCCCCTCGCGCAGCCCGATCTGGCCGACCGCTACGGCGTCGTGCCTCCGCGGGCGGTGATGCTGTTCGGGCCGCCCGGCACCGGCAAGACGACCTTCGCGAAGGCGGTCGCCTCCCGCCTCGACTGGCCCTTCGTCGAGGTCTTCCCCTCGCGGCTCGGCGACGGGCGCAGCAGCATGGCCTCCTCGCTGCGGGCCGTGTTCGAGCGGATCGACGAGCTGGAGCACGGGGTCGTCTTCATCGACGAGGTCGAGGAGATCGCCTCGCAGCGCAGCGACCCGCCCACGCCGACACAGGGCGTGACGAACGAGCTGCTGAAGATCGTGGCCGACTTCCGGGCCCGGGAGGGAATGCTGCTGATCTGCGCCACCAATTTCGTACGGGCGCTCGATGCGGCCTTCCTGCGCCACGGGCGCTTCGACTACGTGCTGCCGATCGGCCTGCCGGACGCGGAGGCGCGGGAGGCGATCTGGCGTCGCTACGTGCCCGCGGAGATCGCCGCCGACGTCGACTTCGGCCGCCTGGTCGAGCTGAGCGACGGGCTGACACCCGCGGACATCGAGTACGCGGGCCGGCGCGCCTCCCAGGAGGCGCTCGGCCGCGCGCTCGCCTCGGGGGTCGGAAGCCGCCCGCACGAGCGCGCCGAGCTGACCACGGACGACTACCTCGGCGCGCTCTCGGTGACGCGCGCGACGGTCTCCGCGGAGCAGCAGGCGGCGTTCCTGGAGGACATCGAGGAGATCGCGCGGCTGTAGCCGGGGCTCTGCGCGGCGCCGCTCCCGCGTGGCTGCGGCAGGGCCTTCGGGCGGGGCCGCTCCGGCGCGGATCCGGCCGGCGGCCCGTGCGTGTCGGTGGTTCGCGGTAGCTTCGTCGTGACGGCGCGAAGGGCGTGCCGCGGCAGCGGAGGAGGGCAGCGTGTTCCTGCAGCAGCGCAGCGTGGGCGGCGAGCGCCTGGTGACGAGCGCCAGCGATCTGACGGCCGCGAGCGCCTGCGAGTTCGCCTTCCTGCGCCGCGTGGACGCGAAACTGGGCCGCGAGGTCGAGGTGCCGCCCGACGACGACCCGATGCTGGCGCGGGCCGCGCGCCTGGGGGACGCGCACGAGGAGCGCACGCTCGCGGCGTATCGCGCGCGCTGGGGCGCGGGAACCGCAGAGGAGGGCGGGGTGGTCGAGGTCCCGCGGCCGGCGTCGATGGGCGAGGCGGATCTGGTGGCCGTCGCCGAGCAGACCCTCACGGTGCTCGGCGGCCGTGCCCAGCTGGTGTTCCAGGCGACCTTCTTCGAGCCGGCGCAGCGGCCCGCGACGGCGGACGAGCCCGAGATCGGCTTCGTCGGCTTCGCCGACTTCCTGCAGCGGCTGCCGGGCGGTGCCTTCGAGGTGCAGGACACGAAGCTCGCACGCCGCGCCAAGGTCACTGCGCTCATGCAGCTCGCCGCCTACGCCGAGCAGCTGGAGCGGCTGGGCGTGCCGGTAGCGGCCGAGGCGGTGCTGATCCTCGGCGACGGGACGCGCTCACGGCACCGGCTCGCCGACATCGCGCCCGTGTTCCGCGCCCGCCGCGAGCGGCTGCACCGGATCCTGATCGACCGCGTCATGGCGACCGGGGATGACGGGAGCCGCGAGGGCGCGGCACCGGTCGCCTGGGGCGCCGCGGGAGTCGCCGCCTGCGGCCGCTGCGAGGTCTGCGTGCCGGAGGCGGAGCGCACGCGCGACCCGCTGCTCATCGCGGGCATCCGTCGCGGCCAGCGCGACGCGCTCGTCGAGGCTGGGCTCGGCACCATCGACGAGGTGGCGGCGCTCGGCGCTGCCGCCCTGCCGGCGATTCCCGGGATCGGGGAGGCCACGCTCGCGCGGATCGTCGCGCAGGCGCGGGCGCAGGCGGCGGCCGTGCCGGGGAAGCCCCCGCCGGTCCGCATCGTCGACGCGGGAGCCCTCGCGGCGATTCCCGCGCCCGACCCGGGCGACCTGTTCTTCGACTTCGAGGGCGATCCGATGTTCCGAGAGCCCGGAGACGATGAGACCGCCCGGTGGGGGATCGACTACCTCTTCGGCATGGTCGACGCGCAGGAGCGCTTCACGCCGCTCTGGGCGCACGACCTCGAGGCCGAGAAGGAGGCGCTGCTGCGCTTCCTCGCACTCGTCGCCGAGCGGCGCAGGCGGCACCCGGGCATGCACATCTACCACTACGCCGCCTACGAGCGCAGCCACCTGCTCGGCATCGCCGCCCGGCACGGGGTCGGCGAGGCCGAGGTCGATCGGCTGCTGCGCGAGCACGTGCTCGTCGATCTCTACCCGATCGTGCGGCAGGCGCTGCGCATCGGCTCCCGCTCCTACTCGATCAAGAAGCTCGAACCGCTGTACATGGGGGCCGAGCTGCGCGACGAAGGCGGCGTGACGAGCGGCGCCCAATCCGTGACCGAGTACGCCGAGGCGAGCGCCCAGCTGGCCTCGGAGGACCAGGCCGAGCGGGCTGAGGGACAGCGTCGCCTCGACGCGATCGCCGACTACAACCGCTACGACTGCGTCTCCACGTTGCGGCTGCGCGACTGGCTGCTCGGCATCGCCGCGGAGCACGGCGTCGCACCCTATGCGGCGAACGCGGTGCTCGCCGAGGACGAGGGCCCCGCCTTCACGGTCAGCCCCGTCGCGGCGGCCCTTGCCGGACACGCGGCGGCGGCGGCAAGCGAGCGCGATCGGATCGCGGCCGCCCTCGCCGCGAGCGCCATCGACTACCATCAGCGCGAGCAGAAGGCGTTCTGGTGGGCGCACTACGCGCGCCTCGTGGATCCCGTCGAGGACTGGGCCGACACCCGGGACGTGCTGATCGTGGACCCGGCGCTCAGCCGGGTGCGCGAGGACTGGTTCGTGCCGCCGCGCGGGCGAGCGGAGCGCCGCCGCCTGCTGCTGCGGGGCGAGCTCGCACCGGGCAGCAGCCTGCGCGCCGGCGAGGTCACCCTGCTCTACGAGCACCCGCCGCCCTTCCCGCAGCCCGGCGCGGCGCCGGGCGCGCGCGGGGCGCGGCGCGCCACCGTGCTCGAACGCGGCGACGACGGGGTGCTCGTCGAGGAGTACGCGCCGCCCTCGGGTCCGCACGCGGCGCTGCCCATCGCGCTCGTGCCCGGTCCGCCGCCGCGTGCCGGGGCGCAGCAGGGCGCGATCGAGGAGTGGGGCCGGGCGCTCGCCGAAGCGCTCGACCGCGGCGAGCTCCCGCGCGATCCCGTGGTCGAGCTGATCCGCCGGGTGCCGCCGAGGCTCGCGGACGGTGAGCCGCTCGTCGCCGTCGGCTCCGGGACAGCGCTCGCAGCCGCCGACGGTGACTCCGAGGCCCGTGCCATCGGGGCCGTCACCGCGAGCCTGCTAGGCCTCGACCACGGGTACCTCGCGGTGCAGGGCCCGCCCGGCACGGGCAAGACGTTTCTCGCGGCCCGCGTCATCCGGCGGCTGGCCGAACGGCACGGCTGGCACATCGGCGTGGTGGCGCAGTCGCACCGCGTCGTCGAGAACGTGCTGAGCGGGGTGGTGGCGGCCGGGCTCGAGCCGGCGCTCGTGGGCAAAGTGCCGCAGGGCGGGCGGCTCGCGCCCGGCGACCCCGGGCCTCCGTACACCGTGCTGCCAGCGAACGGGCAACTGCGCTTCGCGGCCGGGCACCGCTCGGCGGGGCGCGGCTGCGTGATCGGCGGCACCGCGTGGGACTTCGCCAACGAAGCGCGCTTCGAGCGGCGCGGTCTCGATCTGCTCGTCATCGACGAGGCCGGGCAGTTCTCACTCGCCCCGACCATCGCCGCCTCCGCGGCCGCGAAACGGCTGCTCCTGCTCGGCGACCCGCAGCAGCTGCCGCAGGTCTCACAGGGCAGTCACCCCGAGCCGGTCGACGCCTCCGCCCTCGGCTGGCTGCTCGGAGACCACGAGACCGTTCCCGAGGAACTCGGCTACTTCCTCGCCGAGACCCGGCGCATGCGCCCCGAGCTGGCGGACATCGTCTCCGAGCTCGCCTACGCGGGGCGGCTGCGCGCGCACCCCGCCGCGGCGGGGCGCACCGTCAGCGGCCTCGGGCCGCCCGGTCTCGTCCGGCACCCCGTGGCCCACGCCGGCAACGCGACCGCCTCCGCGGAGGAGGCCTCGACGGTGGTGCGCATCGTGCAGCACGCCCTGGCGGAGGGGCGGCTGCGGGACGACGGGCGGGAGCGCCCGCTCACCGCGGACGACCTGATCGTGGTCGCCGCCTACAACGCGCAGGTGGAGCTCGTCTCCGAGGCGCTCGCCGCCGCCGGGCATGAGCGGGTGCGCGTCGGCACCGTCGACCGCTTTCAGGGGCAGGAGGCGGTGATCGCGATCGTCACCCTCGCGGCGTCGAGCCCCGAGGACGTGCCGCGCGGACTCGAGTTCCTGCTCATGCGCAACCGCCTGAACGTGGCGATCAGCCGCGCCCAGTGGGCCGCGCACCTCGTCTCCTCCGAGCGGCTCGGGGACGGGCTGCCCGGCACGGCCGAGGGGCTCGCCGCGCTCGCCGGCTACCTCCGCCTGCTCGAACGCGCGCGGCCGGGCGACGCGGGATCGGCGCCCGCGGCGGCCGCTGGGTCCGTGCCGCCCGTGCCGCCCCTGACGCAAGCGGCTAACGTGGAGGCATGATGAAACCGGGTGGACCCTTCAAGATGCCGCCGCCGCGTCTGCCGGGAGGCACGGGGCAGTCAGCGGTGCCGCAGCCCGCGGACCGCCCCGGCCTCCCCATCTCCCAGCGCTCGCGCATCCCCGCCTTCGAGGTGATGCGCATCACCGATCGCGTCGCCCAGCGGCGAGCCGACGGCCACGACGTGGTCTCGCTCTGCGCGGGCGAGCCGAGCGCCCGCCCCGCCCCCGGCACGCTGAAGCCCGCCGGCTACACGGGCCCGCTCGGCACCGCGCCGCTGCGGGAAGCCATCGCCGGCCACTACCGGGACTGGTACGGCGTCGAGCTCGACCCGGCGACGGTCGCCGTCACCACCGGATCCTCCGGGGCCTTCCAGCTCGTCTTCCTCGCGGCCTTCGACCCGGGGGACCGCGTCGCCCTCGTGAGCCCCGGCTACCCGGCCTACCGCAACATCCTCACGGCACTCGGCGTGTCGGTCGTCGAGATCCCCGTCGGGCCCGAAACCCGCTACCAGCCGACTCCGGCGCTGCTCGACGCGGCAGCCGAGGCGCACGGCCCGCTCGCCGGGCTCGTCGTCGCCTCGCCGGCGAACCCCACCGGCACCATGCTCGGCCGCGCGGAGCTCGCCGCGCTCTCCGAATGGTGCTCCGTCAGGGGAGTGCGGCTCATCAGCGACGAGATCTATCACGGCATCACCTTCGCGGACGGCGGCGATCACGCGGCTGGCGGAGCGGGTGCGGGCGCCGACTCGGATCGCCGCGGCGTCACCGTGCGCGAGCTCGACCCCGAGGCGGTCGTCATCAACTCCTTCTCGAAGTACTGGGGCATGACCGGATGGCGGCTCGGCTGGGCGATCCTGCCGCATTCCCTCGTCGCCCCGCTCGAAGCCCTCGCCTCCAACTTCGCGCTCTCGCCCCCCGCCCCCGCGCAGGAGCTCGCCCTCTCCGCGTTCACCGAGGAGAGCTACGCCCAGCGAGACGCCGTGGTCGAGGGATTCGCCCGCGCACGGCAGCTCATCCTCGACGCCGCACCGCAGCTCGACTGGGGGGTGGCCGCCCCCTCCGACGGTGCCTTCTACTACTACTCCGAGCTCGGCCCGCAGCTCGCCCGCTTCGGCGACTCCATCGAGTACGCGCGTGCCCTCCTGGAGGGTGCCGACGTCGCGGTGGTGCCCGGGGTGGACTTCGACCCCCTCGCCGGGCAGCGCGCCGTGCGGCTCTCCTACGCCGCAGGCGAATCCGCGGTCGCGGAGGCGCTCGACCGCATCATCCGCTTCCAGCGCTGAGGTGCCCAGCGGCACCGTGCCTCGGCGGTCTCAGCCGGCGAGCCGCACGGGCGTGCCGGCGCCGACCCCGATCCGCCGCTGCAGCGCCTCGTCCACCGCGGCGTTCGCGGCGTCCGCGATCCCCAGCTCCGCGAGCACCTTCTGCCCCGCGTCGCCCAGCTCCAGCACCACTGCGCTCACCGACTCCGCGAGCGGCCCCTCCAGCCCGGCCACGGCGCGCGACAGCGCCGAGCGCACCGCGCGGGCAAGCGACGCCGGGCCGTCGTCAGCGAACGCGACCTCGGCGCTCGCGTACACGACCCCGTCGCCGGACACCGCTTCCGCCAGCGCGGCCGTCCCCGCGCGCCGCGCCCGCACCTCGAGCACGCTGCTCGTGGAGAGGCCCGCGCCGGGAGCGACGGTCGAGAACGGCAGCGGAACGCCCGAAGGGGCGCCGCCGTGATCGTGTCGATCCGGCGACGCCCCTCCGAAGGTGAACTTCAGATCCATGGGATCCAGCCTACGCGCTCTGCGCTGCGCGCTTCATCCGTGCTCAGGCGTTCGAGGAGAGCACCTCGTCGAGCGGCGTGTACGCCAGCTCGGGGAAGGCGTGCGCGACGCCCGCGTTCGTGATCGCGCCCTCGTGCGCGTTCAGGCCCTTCGCCAGCGCCTCGTCCGCCTGGAGCGCCGCGACCCAGCCCTTGTCGGCCAGCGCGACCACGTAGGGCAGCGTCGCGTTGGTGAGCGCCGCGGTCGAGGTCTCCGGCACCGCGCCGGGCATGTTCGCCACGCAGTAGTAGATCGAGTTGTGCACCTGGAAGGTGGGGTCGTCGTGCGTGGTGGGACGCGAGTTCTCGAAGCAGCCGCCCTGGTCGATCGCGATGTCGACGAGCACCGATCCGGGCTTCATCTGCGCGACCATCTCGTCGGTGACGAGCTTGGGGGCCTTCTCACCGGGGATGAGGACGGAGCCGATCACGAGGTCGGCGTCCTTCAGCGCCTCGGTGATGTTGTGCGCGTTCGAGGTGCGCGTCTGGATGCGGCCGCTGAACTCGTCCTCCAGCTGCTTGAGGCGGGGGATCGCGATGTCGATCACGGTGACCTCGGCGCCCATGCCGTAGGCGATGCGCGCGGCCTGCTCGCCGGCCGCGCCGCCGCCGATGACGACGACCTTGCCACGGCGGGTCGCGGTGACGCCGCCGAGCAGCACGCCGCGGCCGCCGTTCGCCTTCATCAGCGAGTACGCGCCGACCTGCGCCGAGAGGCGGCCAGCCACCTCGGACATGGGGGCGAGCAGCGGCAGCGCGCGGTTGGCGAGCTGCACGGTCTCGTAGGCGATCGCGGTGGTGCCCGAGGCGAGCACCTGCTCGGTGAGCGTCTTGTCGGCGGCGAGGTGCAGGTAGGTGAACAGCACCTGGCCCTTGCGCAGCTTGTCGTACTCGGCCGCGATGGGCTCCTTGACCTTCAGGATCATGTCGGACTGCGCCCAGACCTCGTCGGCGCCGTCGACGATCTTTGCGCCGGCGGCGATGTACTCCTCGTCGGTGATGGCCGAGCCGAGGCCGGCGCCAGCCTGGACGAGCACCTCGTGGCCGCGACGGGCCAGCTCGAACACGCCGGCCTGCGTGATGGCGACGCGGTTCTCGTTGTTCTTGATCTCGGTGGGAATACCGACGCGCATGGTCTGCTCCTGGGGGTCGTGTGTGCGGTGTCCGACCCGTCCGCCGATCCGTGGCCCGGCAGAACGCAGTCGTGGTGACTCGATTGTGCAGCATATTCGCGATCCTCGGAAAAAGCGCGAATTGTCTTCGAAATCAGTTGTTATTATAGAAGAAAGTGGAGTGAAAGGTGGTCTGCGGTGTCGGAAACGTCGAAGAATCTGCGCCCCGAGGGTGACCTCGACGATGTCGATCGCAAGATCGTCGAGGAGCTTCAGGCCAACGGCCGCATCACCAACGCCGAACTGGCGGAGCGCGTCGGCGTCGCCGCCTCCACCTGCATCGCCCGGGTGCGGAGCCTCGTCTCGCGCCGGATCATCACGGGTTTCACGGCGACGGTCGACCCGCGGGCGATGGGTCTCGGCCTCGAGGTGCTCGTGAGCGTGACGGTCCGCTCCGGCGCCCGGCAGCGCATCACG
Source organism: Leucobacter massiliensis (assembly GCF_002982315.1). Taxonomy (GTDB): domain Bacteria; phylum Actinomycetota; class Actinomycetes; order Actinomycetales; family Microbacteriaceae; genus Leucobacter; species Leucobacter massiliensis. Next base: position 36,201 of record NZ_MWZD01000024.1, read on the forward strand.
GAGCTGAGCGAGGAACTGCGGGGCCTGCCGGAGGTGCTGCAGCTCTTCTTCCTCGGCGGCGTCGAGGACTTCATCATCCACCTCGCCGTGCGCGACTCCGACCACGTGCGCGATTTCGTCGTCGAGCATCTCTCCGCGCACCCCGCGGTGTCCTCGACGCGCACCAGCATCGTCTTCAGCCACCACCAGAACCCGATCCGGGTGAGCTGAGCGGGGGCCTCGGCGGACGCGCTCCGGCGGTGCCGCGGGCCTCCTGCCTCAGTGCCCGTCCTGCGGGGTGATCCGCGTCTCGTAGGCGTCGAGCGCCAGCTCGGCGGTGCGCAGGGCGCGCGAGCTGTAGCGGCCGATCGCCCGCTCCTCCAGCAGGGTCTCGCGCTGGGCGTCGAGGGCCAGCCGGGTGAGCCGCTGGTACTGCTGTCCGGGCGTCTCCTTCCCGGGCAGCTGGACGGGCGCGGTCGGCGCGGCCTCCACCATGATCGGGAGCAGCGCGTTGCGGGCGCTCGACCTGGCCCGTTCTGCTGCGATCCGCGTGGTGTCGGGACGTTCCGGATCCCCGCCCTCGGCGTCCGGCTCCGGCCCGAGCTCGGCGACGGCGTCGGCGATGGCGTCGTCTGCGGCCTCGAAGAGATCCCGCGTGAGTGCCGCGAGCTCCGCCTTCCTGCCCCCGAAGCCCGCGCCGGTGGCCGGGCCGGCACCGTCGGGCCACAGCCTGCGGATGAAGGCGGGGAGGGTGAGCCCGTGCAGCAGCAGCGTGGCGACGGCCACGGCGAAGGCGGCGAGGACGAGCTGCGGACGGTAGGGGACCTCGGTCGGAATCGACTGCGCTGCCGCCAGGGTGACCACGCCGCGCATGCCGCTCCACGAGAGGACCACGCCGTCGCGCCAGCCCAGCTGCTGCTCGCGCTCGTGATCGAGGTCCGCCGCTGAGCGGCGCGTGCGGATGTCGAGCTGCCGGAGCCGTTTCCGGATCCGCCCGTCGTCGCTCTCGGCCATACCGGACCTCTGCACGCGGCGGTTCAGCTGCTCATAGCCGGCCTGGCGGCGCTCGTAGCGCCGCGCGACGCCGCGCATGCCGGCGAGGAGCGGCGCCATGTACGCCGAGCGGCAGAGGATGAGGATCGCGACGAGCGCGAGCGCGAGCAGCCCGATGTGCTCGAGTTTCAGTTCGCTCTCGCCGACCTGCTCTACGAGCGAGTGCAGTTGCAGGCCCATGAGCAGGAAGACGCCGTTCTCGAGGATGAACTGCACCGTGCGCCAGTTGAGGCGCTCGTTGATGCGCGCCGAGGCGCTGAAGCGGCGCGAGGCGTGGTGGCCCGTGTACAGCCCGGTCACCACGACGGCGAGAACGCCGGAGGCGTTCAGCGCCTCCGCGGGGGCGAAGGCGACGAAGGGCACGATGAAGGAGATCATCGTGTCGTGCACGGGGTTCGTCAGGTGGGAGCGCACCCACACGGTGGCGAGCCCGATGACCAGGCCGACCACCACCGCGATCGTCACGGACGCGAAGAAGGCGCCGCTCGCGGTGGCGATCGAGAAGCTGCCGGCCACGGCCGCGACGGCGGTCTTCAGCAGCACGAGCGAGGTGGCGTCGTTGACGAGGCTCTCGCCCTCGAGGATCGAGACCACGCGCTCGGGCATCCCGAGGCGCTTGCCGATGGAGGTGGCGGCGACCGCGTCGGTGGGGCTGATGACGGCGCCCAGGGCGATCGCCGCGGGCAGCGGGATCGCGGGGATCAGCCAGTGCACCGCGTAGCCGACGACCACCGCGGAGAGGATCACGAGCACCACGGACAGGCCGATGACGGGCCGGAAATTGCGGCGGAAGTCGCTGATGGGCACGTTGACGGCCGCCGCGTACAGCAGCGGCGGGAGGACGCCGACGAGGATGATCTCGGGGTCGATGTCGATGAGCGGCACGAACGGCAGGTATCCGAGCCCGATCCCCACCACGACGAGCAGCAGGGGCGCGGCGATCCGGATCTTGCTGCCGAGGATGGAGGCGCCGACGAGCAGCACCACGGCGGCGACGTAAATCAGCTCGATCTCCATGCGCTCAGTTTAGGGACTCGCCGGGCGGCCTCGGCTGCGGATTCCACAGCCGGGGCCGACGTCTGGTCCGGCACCGGCCGGCTGCGGCGGTCCCGGGGCTCATGCCGCCGGCGCTGCGAGCTCGACCGGGCCGGGCACGAGGCCGTGGAACGCCGCCCACCGGGCGTGCTCGTCCGCGAGCGCCGCGGCGTCGAGCCGCGAGCCCGGCAGCGGGGTGGCCTCGATGCCGCCGCCCGCCCGCGTCCGCCGCCGCCACGTCCCGGCGACGCGGCCGCGGTGCACCACCGTGGCGAGGAACATGCCGTTGCGGCCGGGCACGATGCGCTCGAAGTGGGCGGGGTCGAGCTGTGCGTCCCGCACGGTGTATCCGAGCAGGTGCTCGTCGAAGGCGGGCAGCAGCAGCCACTCCGGCACGATGGCCGTCGACCCCAGTGTCCCGGGCGACACCCAGAGCGTCCCCGCGGCCCCGGCCACCCCCGCGAGCTGGGCGCGCACCACCGCGCCCTGCTCGGCCGCCGCCTCGAATCCGCGCTTCGCCTCGCCCGCGGAGATGCCCGCCCACCAGGCGAGATCCTTCGTCCGCACCGGCCCCCGGGCTGCGGTGTAGCGCGCGGCGAGCTCCGCCAGCGGATCCGCGGGGGTGCGCGGCTCGCGGATCCAGCCCTCGGCGAGGACGAGGCGCGGCTCCGCCTCGCCATCCGTGGGCCCGAAGACCGCGAGCCCGTTCTGGTGCAGCCACCAGATCAGGTGATACCGCCAGTTGCTCTGCCACTCGATGCCCGCCTCGGACCAGGCGCGGGCCAGATCGTCGCGCTCGAGCCCTCGCTCGCCGCCCGCCCGCAGCGCCGCCAGCGAGACCTCGACCAGACGGTCGAGCGTCCGGTCGCCGATGCCGAGGAACGCGCGTCGCTTCGCGGCGCCTGCGAGCGGGCGTGCGCCCGCTGCGGCCTGCATCCAGCCGAGATCCTCGGCGGCGAGGAGGTGGATGGTGCCGCGCACGGGCCAGCTGCGCACCACCGCCCCGGAGTTCAGCGCCGTCGCGACGTCCGCGAGCTCGGCCGGCGCGCCAGCCACCCGCTCGGCGCGCACGCCGAGCGCCCAGCGCGAAGAGCGCCAGTCCTGCCCCTGCAGCGCGAGCAGGTGGCGCGCAATCGCGGCGATGCGTCCCGCGCCCGAGGCGTCCGTGCCCGTCCCGGCGGGGCCGGATCCGGAGGACGCGGCGCCCGCCAGGCCGAGGGAGCGCATGCGCAGCAGGAGCACGTCGTCGTCGGTGATCGTCTCCGTCATGCGGTCAGTGTAGTGCGGGCCGCGGACAGCGACGCCGCCGACCCCGCGGCCGGCACGCCGCGGTCCGCGGCCTGCTCAGAAGCGCGCGCGGCGGTACTGCGCCGGCACGAGCTCCTCGGCTGCAGGCGCCCGCAGCTCGTGCGCCCACCGCAGCGGCAGATGCGGCTCGGCGAGGAGCGGGCGGCCGATCGTGATCACATCGGCCTGCCCCGTCGCGAGGATGCCCTCGGCCTGCTCGGCGGAGGTGATGAGCCCGACGGCGCTCACCGGCAGCGGCCCGCGCCGGAGCCGGGCTGCGAGGGGGACCTGGTAGGACGGGCCGACGGGGATCGCTGCGGCGGGCACGTTGCCGCCCGAAGAGGCGTCGATCAGATCGGCGCCGTCCTCCGCCACCCACTCGGCGACGGTGGCCGCCTGCTCCACGTCGAAGCCGCCGTCGACCCAGTCCGTCGCCGAGATGCGGACCACGATGGGCAGCGCCGCGTGCCGGGCCCGGATCGCCCGCACCACCTCGCGCAGCAGCCGCGCGCGACCCGCGAGATCGCCTCCCCACTCGTCGTCGCGGTGGTTCGAGAGCGGCGAGAGGAACTCGTGGATCAGGTATCCGTGCGCCGCATGCACCTCGACCACGTCGACCCCCGCCCCGACGGCGCGATCGGCCGCCTCGGCGAAGGCGCGCACCACCGCGGCGATCCCCTCGGCGTCGAGCGCGCGGGGCTCGGCGAAGTCCCCGAAGGCGATCGCCGAGGGCGCCACCGTCTCCCAGCCTCCCTCCGCCGCCGGCACGGTGCCTTCGGGGAAGCCCGGCAGCCACGGCTGGGTGGATGCCTTCCGGCCGGCGTGCGCGAGCTGCACGCCGATCCGGCCGCCGTGCGCGTGCACGATCTCCGCGAGACGGGCGAAGGCGCCGGCCTGCTCGTCGTTCCACAGTCCGAGGTCGCGGGGGGAGATCCTGCCCTCCGGCACCACCGCGGTCGCCTCGGCCATCACGAGGCCGGCGCCGCCCCGGGCGAGCGCCCCGAGGTGCTGCACGTGCCAGTCGCGGGGGATCCCGTCCTCCTCAGGCACCGAGTACTGGCACATGGGTGCCGCCCAGAGCCGGTTGCGCAGCTCCAGGCCGCGGAGGACGAAGGGACGGAAGAGAAGCGGGTCTGCCATGGCAGGCGAGTGTACTCCTCGAATTCCCGGGAAGAAAACGCGGGCGCGCGCGTTGCACTCGGTGACGTTCGGGGTGGGCTCTGCCCGCGCGCGGCGACGGCGCGTCGCCGGCAGCGCAGCCGTGGCGCGGGATCCGAGCCCCGCCCGTGAGCGCGTCCCGGCCCCGGCAGCACGCACCGCCCCCCTGATCCGCACCCATTCCTTCTGGAGGCAGCACGCAGTGAGCACCCTGCTCCGCATTCTGAGCTTCACCCGCTCCCTCACGCCCTACTACCTCGGCATCATGCTCGCGGCCGCGGTGGTGACGGCGGCCGGCCTGGCCGTTCCGTTCATCACGGGACGCGCCACCGACGTGATCGTGAGCGCCGTCGGGGCGGCGGTCGGCGAGGGCGGCGAGCCGGGCCTCACCGCGGTGGCGACGGACGCGATCCGCATCGTCGTGCTCCTCGCGATCGCGCTCCTCGCCGTCAGCCTCGTCGAGGCGGGCATCGGCAACGTCGGGGGCTACTGGGGCGATGTGATGAGCGCGAAGATGCGCACCATCCTCTCCACCCGCTACTTCGAGCAGCTGCTCGCGCTGCCCCAGCGCTACTACGACAACGAGCTCACCGGAACGATCGTCGCGCGGCTCAACCGCTCGATCGCCGAGGTCACGAACTTCATGAAGACCTTCTCGAACATGTTCGTGACGCTGCTGCTCACGACCGTCTCGGTCCTCGTGATCAGCGCCCTCTACTACTGGCCGCTTGCGCTGCTGCTGGCCGTCGCCTACCCCGTCTACTTCTGGCTCACCGCGCTCACGAGCCGGCGCTGGCAGCGGCTCGAGGGGGAGAAGAACGAGCACGTCGACATCGCCTCCGGCCGCTTCGCCGAGGTCGTCGGCCAGATGCGGGTCGTGAAGTCCTTCGTGCGCGAGCGGAGCGAGCTCGCCTCCTTCAGCGGCCGCTTCGCGAGCACCGAGCAGCTGACCGCGCAGCAGTCGCGGCACTGGCACACGATGGACGCGGTGCGGCAGGGCGTGCTGCACCTCATCTTCTTCGGCCTCTACGCGATCATCTTCGTGCGCACGATCACGGGGCACTTCACCCCCGGCGAGATGGTCATGCTCATCCAGCTGATGGCGATGGCGCGCCAGCCCGTGATGAGCCTGAGCTGGGTGGTCGATTCCGCGCAGCGGGCGATCGCGGGATCGCGCTCGTACTTCGAGGTGATGGATCTCGATCCGTCCCGGGTCGACGGCGGCGGGGACCGGCCGAGCGAACCGCAGGCGCGGCTCAAGCCGCCGGCACGGGGCGCGGGGGAGCGCGCCGCGGGGGACGCCGGACGGCCGGCCATCTCCTTCCAGGACGTGCGCTTCGGCTACGCGGACGGCGAAGAGGTGCTCGCGGGGGTGACCTTCGACGTGGCGCCCGGTGAACGGGTGGCCTTCGTGGGAGAGTCGGGCGGTGGCAAGACGACGATCACGAATCTGCTCATGGGCCTCTACGGCGTGCGCTCGGGGCGGATCGAGGTGGCGGGCGCCGGGGCGGACCTCGACGCCCTGCGCCGCAGCATCGGCGTCGTCTTCCAGGAGCCCCATCTGTTCTCGGGAACGATCGCCGAGAACATCGCCTACGGCCGGCCGGAGGCGAGCCGCGCGGAGATCGAAGAGGTGGCGCGGCGCGCCGCCGTGGATTCCTTCGTGCGCCGCTTCCCGGAGGGGTACGACACCGTGATCGGGGAGCGGGGCGTGAAGCTCTCGGGCGGTCAGAAGCAGCGGATCGCGGTCGCGCGCGCCATGCTGAAGGACGCGCCGATCCTCGTCCTCGACGAGGCGACCTCTGCGCTCGACAGCAAATCGGAGCGCCTCGTGCAGGCCGGTCTCGAGGAGCTCATGCGCGGGCGCACGAGCCTGATCATCGCGCATCGCCTCTCGACCATCGCGGAGGTGGACCGGATCGTCACCCTGCGCGACGGGCGGATCGACGAGATCGGGACCCCGGCTGAGCTCGCCGTCTCGGGCGGGATCTACGCGGAGCTGCTGGCGCTGCAGGCCTCCGATGCGAAGGCGGACCGCAAGCGGCTGCGGGACTTCGAGGTGGTGGCGTAGGGGGTCCGCGTCGCAGCCGGCCGCTGAGTGCCGGCGCTCTGCCGCCGACGGCGGTGCGTGAGTGTCAGCGGTCTGTGCCAGGGTTGAGGGGTCGCACGGACACGCACGAGGGAGGACGCATGCACGAGATCAAGTGCCCGCACTGCGGCAGCGCGTTCACGATCGACGAGGCGGGCTACGCGGACATCCTCGCGCAGGTGCGCGACGAGGCATTCGAGCACCAGCTGCACGAGCGGCTCGAACTCGCGGAGCGAGACAAGCGCAGCGCGCTCGAGCTCGCGAAGACCGCGGCTGCGGCGGAACTGGAGCGGGCGACGGCCGCGAAGAACGCCGAGATCCAGCAGCTGCGCGCGGAACTCGACGCCGGCGAGACGGCGCAGCAGCTCGCGGTGGCGCAGGCGCTCGCCGAGGTGGAGCAGCAGCGGGACGCGCTGCGGAACGAGCTCACGCAGGCGCAGCAGGAGCGCCGGGCGGCTGCGGAGCTCGCGGAGGCGAAGCTCGCGGCGGAGCTGCAGCGGGCCGCCTCCGAACGCGAGGCGCAGTTGCAGGAGCTGCGGGCGCAGCTCGACGCCGCCGAGATGTCGCAGCAGCTGGCGCTGAGCGAGGCGGTCGGCGCGGTCGAGCGCGAGCGCGACGAGCTGAGGAGCGGGCTGGATCGCGCGGAGCTCGAACGCCAGCTCGCGGTGCAGGCACTGAAGGAGCGCTACGAGGTGCAGTTGCGGGATCGCGACGAGGCGATCGAGCGGCTGCGCGACATGAAGGCGCGCCTCTCGACGAAGATGGTCGGCGAGACGCTGGAGCAGCACTGCGAGACCACCTTCAACCAGATCCGGGCCACCGCTTTTCCGCTCGCCTACTTCGAGAAGGACAACGACGCCCGCAGCGGCAGCAAGGGCGACTACATCTTCCGGGATCGCGACGCCGAGGGCGTCGAGATCGTGTCGATCATGTTCGAGATGAAGAACGAGGCCGACGGCACGGCGACGAAGCACAAGAACGAGGACTTCCTGCGCGAACTCGACAAGGACCGGCGCGAGAAGGGGTGCGAGTACGCGGTGCTCGTCTCGCTGCTCGAACCGGAGAGCGAGCTCTACAACTCGGGCATCGTGGATGTCTCCCACCGCTATCCGAAGATGTACGTGATCCGTCCGCAGTTCTTCATCCCGATCATCACCCTGCTGCGCAATGCGGCGCTGAACGCCCTGCAGTACAAGAGCGAGCTCGAGCAGGTGCGCGCCCAGAACATCGACATCACGCACTTCGAGAGCGAGCTCGACGCCTTCAAGAGCGCCTTCGGACGCAACTACGATCTCGCCGCACGGCAGTTCCAGGAGGCGATCAAGCGCATCGACACCTCCATCGCGGAGATGCAGAAGGTCAAGGAGCAGCTGCTGAAATCGGAGAACAATCTGCGACTCGCCAACGACAAGGCACAGGGCGTGACGATCAAGCGACTCACCCGCGGCAACCCGACGATGCAGCGGAAGTTCGCCGAACTCGAAGGCGGCGGGCCGGATGCGGGGCGCGCATGAGCCTCGGGACGATCCTCGCCGAGTCGGGCTTCGCGTCGGCGGACGACGCCTTCGCCGCGTTCGAGGCCTGGGCGTGGGAGGAGCGGGGACTGCGGCTCTATCCCGCTCAGGAGGAAGCGCTGCTCGGCATCGCGCTCGGCAGCAACGTGATCCTGTCGACGCCCACCGGCACGGGCAAGTCGCTCGTGGCGATGGGCGCGCACTTCACGGCGCTCGCCGAGGGGCGGCGCACGGTCTACACCGCCCCCATCAAGGCGCTCGTGAGCGAGAAGTTCTTCGAGCTGGTCGACGTCTTCGGCGCCGAGCAGGTGGGCATGGTGACCGGTGACACCGCCATCAACCCCGAGGCGCCGATCCTGTGCTGTACCGCCGAGATCCTCGCGAACCTCGCGATCCGCGACCGTGACGCCGACAACCCCGCGGCGGGCGGCATCACCCAGGTGGTGATGGACGAGTTCCACTTCTACGCGGAACCCGAGCGCGGCTGGGCGTGGCAGGTGCCGCTGCTGCTCATGCGGCGGGCGCAGTTCCTGCTCATGTCCGCCACCCTGGGCGATGTCACCGAGCTGGCGGCGGACCTCAGCCGGCGCACGGGGCGCGACACGGCGCAGGTCACCGGTGTCGAGCGCCCCGTGCCCCTCAGCTTCGCCTACGAGGTCGCGCCCGTGCACGAGGTCGTCGAGCGGCTGATCGAGGATCGGCAGACCCCCGCCTACCTCGTGCACTTCAACCAGTCGCACGCCGTCGAGCAGGCGCAGGCGCTCGCGAGCATTCGCATCGTCGATCGCGCCGGCCGCGATGAGATCGCGGCGGCGATCGGGGAGTTCCGCTTCTCCACCGGCTTCGGCACCACGCTCTCGCGGCTCGTGCGGTCGGGCATCGGGGTGCACCACGCCGGCATGCTGCCCCGCTACCGCAGGCTCGTGGAGCAGCTCGCGCAGCGCGGACTGCTGCGCGTGATCTGCGGCACCGACACGCTCGGCGTCGGGATCAACGTGCCCATCCGCACCGTCGTCATCACCGCGCTCACCAAGTTCGACGGGGAGCGCATGCGCCGGCTCTCGGCGCGTGAGTTCCACCAGATCGCGGGGCGCGCCGGCCGCGCCGGATACGACACCGAGGGCGATGTGATCGCGCTCGCACCGGAGCACGAGGTCGAGAACGCGCGCGCCGCCGCGAAAGCGGCGGCGAAGGCCGCAAGCGCGAAGGGCGGTAAGAAGGCCAAGCCGGCCAAGAAGAAGTCGCCGCCCCAGGGCTTCGTCGCCTGGAGCGAGCAGACGCTCGAGAAGCTCGTCGCGGCGCAGCCCGAACCGCTCGTCAGCCGCATGCGCGTCACCCACGCGATGGTGCTCGGCGTGATCGGCCGCGGCGAGCAGCGCGAAGGGGAGGCGCTGGCGACCATGCGCACGCTCGTGTTCGACACGCACGAGCCGCGCGCGGCGCAGTACGCGCACGCCCGCACTGCCATCGGGATCTTCCGCACGCTCCGCAGCGGCGGCATCGTCGAGGTGCACGAGGACGCCGCAGGCCAGCGCCTGCTGCGGCTCACCGTCGAGCTGCAGGCCAATTTCGCCCTCAACCAGCCGCTCTCACCCTTCGCGCTCGCCGCCATCGAACTGCTCGACCCCGAGTCGGCGAGCTACGCGCTCGACGTCATCTCGGTGATCGAGGCCACGCTCGAAGACCCTCGCGCCATTCTCCGCGCGCAGGAGCACCGCGCCCGCGGCGAGGCCGTCGCCGCCATGAAAGCCGAGGGCATCGAGTACGAGGAGCGGATGGAACTCCTCGAAGCCGTCACCCACCCGCAGCCCCTGAAGGAACTGCTCGACGAGGCCTTCGAGGCGTACACCGCCGAGGTGCCGTGGGCGCGCGATTTCCAGCTGCGGCCGAAGTCAGTGGTGCGCGACATGGTGGAGCGGGCCTTCGGCTTCCGCGACCTCGTCTCCTTCTACCAGCTCGGCCGGGCCGAGGGCACCGTGCTGCGCTACCTCAGCGACGCCTTCCGCGCCATCGAGCGCACTGTGCCCGAGCAGTCGAAGACCCCGGAGCTCGAAGAACTGCTCGACTGGCTCGGCGAGCTGGTGCGACAGGTCGACTCCAGCCTCATCGACGAGTGGGAGCAGCTGGCGAGCCCCGATCCCGAGGCGCTCGACCGCGCCCGGGAGCTGCTGGGACTCGGCGCGGGCGGTGCGGGGGCGGCCGAAGCGGCCGCAGCGATCGCGCCCCCGGCACGCTCGGTGCTGGCCAACGAGCGCGCCTTCCTCGTCATGCTGCGCAACGCGCTCTTCCGCCGGGTGCAGGCTGCCGCCTTCGAGCGTTACGGGGAGCTCGCCGAGCTCGACGGGCCGCGCGGTTTCGGGGAGCAGCGCTGGCGCGACGCGCTCGCCGGCTACTACGCCGAGTACGACGAGATCCGCATCGACGCCGAGGCGCGCAACGCGGGGCTGCTCGAAATCGACCGCTCGGACGCCGCCTCCGGGCAGTGGCGCTTCCGTCAGGTGCTGCTCGACCCCGCGGGTGACCGTGACTGGGGCATCGAGGGCGTGGTCGAGCTCGCCGAATCCGAGGCCGAGGGGGAGCCGGTGCTGCGCATCGAACGGGTCGCCCCGCTCGGATAGGTGCCGGGCGCCGTGCGGCTGGGTGCCGGGCGCGCGGCTCGGCGCCCAGCCGCTCGCTCGGGCTCCTCTCCCGCGCCGCCTCGGAGCCGGGGCCATCCGTGCCGGCTAGGAGCCCGCGTCGCCCGCCTCTCCCTGCGCCCCGTCCGGCGCGCCGGCGCCGGAGCCGTCCGCGCCCGTGGCTGCCTCGTTCGAGGAGCCGATCACCTCCGCGATCTCCGCATCGGTGAGCGGTCGCCACGGCGAATCCTGCGGCTTCACGAGCGAGGCGTCGGGGCTGTCGCCCCGCGTCCACCACTTCGCTTCGAAGCCGGCGCCGTCGAACAGCACCCGCGCACCGCGACGGTACTCCGCCGCCTGGCTCCACTCCGGGAACGCCCCGGCGGGCAGCTTCGGCCGCTCGACCGGCTTCTCGCCTGGGAGCACCGGCCCGAGGAGCCGCCACGGCTGCGAGCCGTTCTCCCCGGCCTGGTCCGGCCGGTCGCCCTCGGTCCACCACTTCGCCTCGTAGACGTTGCGCAGCCAGACCACCTTCGTCTCCGCCGGGTAGGCGGTGGCCTCGTTCCAGATCGGATACGGGCTGGTCTCCGGGTCGTCCTGCTGCGGTTCGAGCGGGCCGACCGGGTCCATCGGCTCGGCCACCTGAGCGATCGCACCCGTGCGGTGCTCGCGCAGGATCTTCGAGAACTCGCCCTTCTCCTGCGTGACGCCGCTGCACGAGTCTGAGACCTGCTTCGGGTCCGGCCAGTTCGCGCTGCACTGCTGATCCCGGTTCAGGGACCACATCGACATGCGAGCCATGCCGTGCTCCTCGGCGAAACGCGACAGCTCCTGCGCGTTCTCCAGGGTGAAGACATCCTTGCGGGTGTCGTTCTGTCCGATCATCGGGGTCGCCGAGACCCGGCTCCAGGCGGTGGCCTCGCCGATCGGCTGCTCGATCTCCTGATAGAGCGCCCGCAGCTGCGACTGCGTCGCCTCCAGGCTGCTCACCACGGAGGGGTAGAAGTCCCGCTCCGAGCGGGAATCGTAGTTCATCGTCATCACGTTGACGCCCGCGAGATCGACCCCGGCCCGGAGGTAGCTGCGGATGGCCTGCAATCCCTCGAACGTCAGCCCGTCGGGCGCGACGGGGAGCGTCAGCCACACGTCGAGGCCGCCCTTTCGCGCGTCCTGCACGGAGCGGATCGCGCGCGCCTGCCGGGCGATGCCCTCCTCGCTGGAGAGGAACTCGCCCTCGATGTCCATGTCGATGCTCGCCAGCTCGTACCGCTCGACGACGGTGCGGTACGCCTCCGCGAGCTGGTCCTCGTCCGTGCACCCGAAGGCGACATCGTGATTGGCCTGCCCCCCGAATGAGACCATCGCCGTGCCGCCGAGCGTGCGCAGCCGGGCGATCCGGCGGTCCAGGTCGAGGGCGTTCCCCGCCTCTTCGAGCGAGTAGTGCGTCCCCCACGAGGGCTCGCAGGGGTCACCGCTGTCCGCGACGATGAACGACAGCACGACGTTGCGCTGGCCGTCGTCCCCGGGGGACTCGAACGGAAACGACGGCGTCGCGGTCACGTCGACGTAGGCGTCGAACCACGGGGTGCGCTCCGCGGCGATCTGCACGTCCTGTGCGCGGCCCACGGCGTAGACGCCTCCCGCGACGAGACCCGCCGCGACGAGCACGACGATGCCGAGGCGCACCCAGGAGAGGCGCCTGCCCGGATACCACTTCGCCATGTCACGGCCCCTTGCCCCGTCGCCGGTCCCCATCGCAGACGGGCCCGGACTCCCGCGTGTGCTGGAAGATCCCGTCAGCTATGCTATACGAACGAAAAGGGGTGGCCCGTTCGGTGACCGGCAGGTGGAGGCCGCCGAACCGGCCCCGTCATCCCGAGGGCGGAGGCTCGTCGTCGCAGACGACGACCGCCAGCGCGGGCCGAATGGGGGTTCGGTGAACAAGGCCACGAAGGCTCGGCGCCGTCAGTGGGGCGCCGAGCGCCGTTCGGAGCCGCTCGCGATCATGCACTCGCGCCCGAGCGCGGCCGCGATCGTGTGGGCGCGGGCGGCGATCGTCATCACCGTGCTCGCCTGGTTCCTCTACATGGTCACCACGATCGTGCGGATGGTGATCGAGGGACCGAGCGAGTCCTTCATCTTCCACGTGCAGACCTGGGTCTACGGTCTCACCGTCACCGCCCTCACCTTCTCCGCGCTGATGTATCTCACCGCGCGCTACGGGGCGCTCGTCCGCTTCCGCGAGCACCGGCGCGTGGAGCGCGCCCTGATCGACGCGCACTTCGCCGACTCCGACTCGGACGTGACCGTGCTGATCCCGAGCTACGACGAAGAACCCGAGGTGGTGCGCTACACGCTGTGGTCGGCGGCGCTGCAGGAGTTCCCCTCCGTGCGGGTGGTGCTCCTCATCGACGACAAGGAAGCCGGACTGCAGGGGGCCGCGCTCGAACGCCTGCAGCGCACCCGCGGACTGCTCGGCGAGATCGCTGCAGCGCTCGAAGCCCCGCGCGAGCGCGCCGAAGCCGCGATGCGCGAGTTCCGCGAGCGCGCCTCCGGGGTGCCCGGGCCGGAGGACGCGCAGCGCGCCGCGGACGCCTACGCCGAGGCGGCCGCCTGGCTCGACGAGTTCGCTGCGGCGGAGCCAGTGGACGAGCACATGGCGGAGTTCTTCGCGGAGCAGGTGCTGCTCGGCCTCTCCAACGACCTGCGCCTCACCCGGCTCGCGCTCGCCGCGGCTGCCGAGCAGGGCAGCTCGCCCGATCGCGAGCGGCTCGAGCAGCTCCACCGCCGCCTCGTATGGATTTTCTCCGCCGAGCTCGCGTCCTTCGAGCGCAAGCGCTACGCCTCGCTCTCGCAGGAGCCCAACAAGGCGATGAACCTGAACTCCTACATCTCGCTGATGGGCGGCCGCTACCGTGTCGACGAGGAGACGGGCGCCAGCCTGCTCGTGCCGCTGCGGGATCACGACGAGGCCGAGCCGGATCTCGTGATCCCCGACAGCACCTACCTGCTGACCCTCGACGCCGACTCGCAGCTGCTGCGCGACTACTGCGTGCGGCTCGTGTACCTGCTCGAGCAGCCGGAGAACGAGCGGGTCGCGGTGACCCAGACGCCGTACTCGTCCTTCCGCGGGGCGACGACGCGCATTGAGCGCATCGCCGGCGCGACCACCGATCTGCAGCACATCCAGCACCAGGGGCTGACGTACTTCAACGCGACGTTCTGGGTGGGAGCGAACGCGGTGATCCGCAAGGCCGCGCTCGCCGACATCGCCGTCACGGAGACGGTGGGCGGCTTCGAGATCACCACCTACGTGCAGGATCGCACCGTCATCGAGGACACCGAGTCGAGCATCGACCTCGGCGTGCACGGCTGGACGCTGGAGAACTACCCCGAGCGGCTGAGCTACAGCGCCACTCCGCCCGACTTCGGCTCGCTCGTCGTGCAGCGCCGCCGCTGGGCCAACGGCGGCCTGCTCATCATGCCGAAGATGCTCGAGATGATCCGCGTGCGCAAGGGAACACCGGCTCGCGTGCGCCTCACCGAGAAGATGCTGCGCACGAACTACATGTCGTCGCTGGCCTGGGCGAGCTTCGGGCTCATCTTCCTGCTGTTCTTCCCCTTCGACTCCCGGCTCCTCAGCCCGCTGGTCGTCGCAGCCGCGCTGCCCTACTTCATCTCGCAGGCGCTCGACCTGCGGGCGAGCGGCCACCGCAGCAGTGACATCTTCCGCATCTACGGCTTCAATCTGGTGCTGCTGCCGGTGAACCTCGCCGGGGTCATCAAGTCCATGCAGCAGGGCGTCACGGGCGAGAAGATCCCCTTCGCGCGCACCCCGAAGGTCACGGGGCGCACCGCGGCGCCCGCGATCTACGTGATCCTGCCCTTCGTCATCATCGTGTTCTCCGTGATCACGGCGGTGCGCGACTCCCAGCTCGGCAACTGGGGCAACGCGATCTTTGCGGGCTTCAACGCGATCATGGCGAGCTGGGCCGCGCTCTCCTACATCGGCCTGCGGGCCGCGATCGTCGACTCGGTGCTCGGGATCGTCGGCTGGCTCTACGTGCCCGAGAAGCAGCCCCAGCCGAAGCAGGGCAGCCTCGTCGACCCCGAGGCGGCCGTGAACTGGCAGGCGATCCTCTACCACGGCGACCGCCGCCTGCGCCGCGACCTGGCGCGCACGAGCGACCGCAGGCGCCGGCTGAGCACCGTGCGCAGCGAGGTCCAGGCGGGGGGTTCGGCCCAGGAAGATGCCCCGCGTGTCTCCGATGGGCCGGTGACGGCCACCGGCACCGTGACGGTCGCCTCGGCATGGGACGAGCGTGGGATCGACGCGGTCATCGCGCCGCGGGACGGGGCGGAGCCCGGGAGCGGATCCCGGCCGGGGGCCGGATCCGAGCCGGGGATCGGAGCCGCGTCGCGGGCCGCGAAGGAGCGGCGCGAGCCGTAGCCTAGGACGCATGCCGCTCACTCCGCTCACCCCCGCGCTGTTCCGTTCCGTCGCCGATCACACCCTGCTCGCGCCGGGCACCACCCGCGCCGAGCTCGAAGCCTTCCTGCGGGGCGCCCGGGAGCTCGGCGTCGCCCGGGTGTGCGTGAGCCCGTCCGCCCTGCCCGTGGATCCGGGGATCCTCGCCGGGCTCGAGATCGTCACCGTCGTGGGGTTCCCCAGCGGGGCGCACCGCGCCGAGGCGAAGGCCGCGGAGGCGGCGATCGCGGTGTCGGAGGGTGCCGCCGAGATCGACATGGTGGTGAACCGGGCGCTGATGCGGGCGGGGGAGTGGGAGGCCTGCGAGGACGAGATCCGAGCGGTGCGCGAGGCCTGCCCGGCCCGGGTGCTGAAGGTCATCATCGAGAGCGCCGCGCTGAACGACGAGCAGATCGTCGGCGCCTGCCGGGCGGCCGCCGCGGCCGGTGCCGACTTCGTGAAGACCTCCACCGGCTTCGATCCCGCGGGCGGGGCGAGCGTGCGCGCCGTGCGGCTGATGCGCGAGACGGTGGGGGAGGTGCTCGGGGTGAAGGCCTCGGGCGGGATCCGCTCAGCCGCAGCGGTCCGCGAACTGTGGGAGGCGGGCGCGACGCGCTTCGGGGTGTCGGCGACCGCGGCGATTCTCGCGGACTGGGGCGCGGCGGACACGGACGCCGGTACCGGCCCGCGTCCCGGACCGGAAGCGGCGGACGCGGGCTACTGAGCCCGCGCTGTCCCGCCGCTGCGGCCGCAGCACCGGGACACTAGACTCTCCCCATGCGTCTTGGAGTGATCGACGTCGGGTCCAACACCGTCCACCTGCTCGTCGTGGACGCGCATCCGGGGGCGAGCCCGGTGCCGTTCCACTCGCAGCGATCCGTGCTGCGGCTGATGCGCTACCTCGACGCGGACGGCGCGATCGTGGAGGAGGGCGTCGCGCGCATCGTCGACTCGATCCGTGAGTGCGCGAAGACCGCCCGCGAGATCGGCGTGCACGACCTCCTCGCCACGGCGACGAGCGCGATCCGCGAGGCGGCGAACGGGGAGGAGGTGCTCGCGCGCATCGCCCGCGAGACCGGCATCTCCCTGCAGGTGCTCTCCGGCGAGGACGAGGCGCGGATCACGATGCTCGCGGTGCGGCGCTGGCTGGGATGGTCTGCGGGCGAGATCCTGCTCTTCGACATCGGCGGCGGCTCCTTCGAGATCGCGCAGGGCGCCGACGAGTACCCCGATGTGCAGGTCTCCCTCCCGCTTGGCGCCGGGCGCACCACCATCAACTTCCTGCCGGAGGATCCGCCCGCGCGGGAGGCGGTGTCGCGGCTGCGCGCGCACGCCCGCGCCGAGTTCACGCGGGTGCGCGAGGAGGTCTTCGCGGACCGGCCGCGGCCGAAGCGGGTGGTGGGCACCTCGAAGACGATCCGCTCGCTGGCGCGGCTCGTGGGCGGGCCCTCGGATCCCGTGACGGGCGACCTGGCGCAGCTGCACTACGTGGGCCTGCGCGAGTGGGAGCCGTCGCTGCGTGAGATGCCGGGATCCGTGCGCGAGTACCTGCCGGGGATCACCCCGGAGCGCGGCTATCAGATCCTCGCGGGCGCGATCGTGCTGCGCACGGCGATGAAGGTGTTCGAGGTCGACACGCTGACGATCTCGCCGTGGGCGCTGCGCGAGGGGATCGTGCTGCGCTACATCGACGCGCTCGACGGCCGCGGCGCCGACCCGGTGGGCGCGGAGGCGCTCGGGGCGCTCCAGGCGGGCTGAGGAACGCGGCGGGGGAGGGACCGGCTGCGCGCCGTCCCTCCCTCGCCCCGGCCGCCTGAGCGAGCGGGCGGGATGCCCCCGCTCAGCTCGTGCGGCGGCTCCGCGCGCGCAGCATGAGCAGCGCGCCGAACGCCAGCAGCGGCAGGCCGAGCGCGGCGAGGCCCGCCGAGTCACCGGCGCCGGTGGTGGGCAGGCCGCCCTGGGAGCCGGGGCCTCCGGGGCCGCCGGCGACGGGGGCCGCCGTGACCGTGACCGGGGATGAGGCGCTGGTCACCTCGCCGTCGAAGGCGCTGACGGAGGCGGTGAGGCGGTAGCTCTCCGCGCCGGTGAGCGCGAGGGTGTTCGCGGGAACCGTCTGCGTGGCCCCGTCGCGCGTCGCTCCGGCGGGGATCGTCGACTGCCAGACCACCTCGCCGCTGTGCGCGGTGAGGCGCAGGGTCACGGGGAGATCGTCGGGCACCCCGTCGAGGCCCAGCACCGAGAACGGCATCGCCTGCCGCACGGCGGCCGTGTACGCGCCGCGGTCCAGTGCGAGCGGGGGAGCCGCTGCGACGACCGTCACGGGGAGCGCGGCGGTGACGCGCCGCGGCTCGGCGGGCTCCTCCTCCTGCGCCTCGCGTGCGTCCGCCGTGTCTGCGCTGAGCAGGGCGGGCTGCGGGACGTCGATCACCGGGAGCTCGCCGAGGGTGAGGGCGGCGCGCACGGTGAGCTGCGTGTCCGGCTCGCCGAACTGCGCCGTGAAGAGCTTCGCGGGAAGGCTGACCGTGTGACGCGAGTTCCCGTCCCCGAGGTGGTCGCCTTCCGGGACGGAGATCGGGCCGACGGTGGTGGCGATCCCCTCCGCGGACTCGACCGCGAGCCCCAGCTCGGATCCCGCGCTCACGGCCCCGTCGATGGCGACCGTGACCGTGGCGTCGGCGCCGGCGGTCACCGTGCGGGAGGACTCCGGGACGCCGTCGGCGTCCAGGAAGGAGATCGTGGGTTCCTCGGCGACGCGGATCTGATGGATCAGCGGCACCAGCTCCGGGTAGTAGTTCTGGGACTCGATGCCCCAGTTGGTGATCTCCACGTCGTAGAGCCCCGGATCTGAGAGCAGCTCGCGCGGGATCATGAGGTGGCCGTCGGCCCAGCCGAGCTCGTACAGCGAGACCGACCACTGCTCGCTCGGGCCGGCGCCGATCCCGGCGGGGCGGATGTTGACGTTGAGCATCTGATCGCCGGGCACCCTCTGAGTGCCCTCGATCCGGATCGGCACCGGGCGGGTGTCGTCGGCGTAGGTGACGGTCAGCGGCTTCGCCAGGGTCGGCGCGGAGAAGTCGCCCGCGAGGACCGTGGCGGTGAGGGTGAAGTCGCTCGGCAGCACGTTCGCCTCGTCGAGCATGGGGGTGATGCGGACCTCGTAGCGGCCCTCAGTGTCGAAGGCGTCGCGGGGGATCGTGACGGCCCCGTCGTTCAAGGCCAGCTCTGCGGCGGTGAGCTGCAGCTGCGGCGCCCACTCCGCGGCACCCGGCGCGAGCATCCGCAGCTCGAAGCCCTGTGCCTCGGGGAGTCCCCGGGTGCTGCGGAGGGTGAGCTGGGCGGGCTTCTCGCCGTTCAGGTCGAGCGAGACCGTGTCCGGGGTCACCGCGGGGGCGTCGGCGACCGAGATCGAGCCGATGATGCGGAACTTCGCGTCGTAGTGGTCGGTCGACACGTCGTAGTTGCTGAGCTCGAGGTAGTGGGCGCCCGCGGTGAGCGCGCTGCGCGGCACGGAGATCGTTCCGCCGTCCTCGCGGATCTGATCGGCGGTGACGATTCCCAGCTGGTTCCAGCCGCCGCCACCTGCCGCGCCGAGGAGCAGCTTGAACTCCTGGTCCCCGGGCACCTCGTCCAGCCCGGTCACCGTGAAGCGCACGGGGGTGGTGGCCGCGACGTTGCTCGTCTGCTCGGCGACGGCGAACGCGGGTCGCGAGCTCACCGGGCCGAGGAGCTGCTGCCCGTCTTCGAGGGAGCGGATCTGCCCGCCGGGCTGGGCGAGCGCGGCGGCCGGAGCGCCGAAGGCGAGGGCGCTCGCCGTGAGCGCGGCGATCGTGCAGAGGGTGGCGGCGCGGTGCGGTGCGCGCGATGGGGCTTGGGGCACGGGAGTTCCTCGGGTGCAAGGCGCCGTGGCAGCTGCGACGGCGTCGATGAATGGATGGCGCGGGCGAGCGGTCGCAGAGATGCGGCCGGCTCGGAGCCGCCGGCCTTCCCGGCGGAGCTCTCCCCCCGACAGTCGTCGTCGGAGCTCACGCGCACAGAAGGATGGATTGAGTATAAACGTGAATGGGGGATGGAAAGAAGGATTTTCTTGACGCGCCCGGCGGCAGCGGCGCCCGGCGGCGTTTTGAGTTCCGCTCCGGGATCGGGTAAAGTGATCTCTCGGTGCTGATCCCCTCGGGGGTCGGAATCACGCCTTGGGATATGGTGTAATTGGCAACACTACGGTTTCTGGTACCGTCATTCTAGGTTCGAGTCCTGGTATCCCAGCCATTCACGCCCTGATCCTCCCCGGAAGATCAGGGCGTCGTGCATTCCGGAGGCGCGCACGGGAGCCTGGGTAGGCGCCGAAACGGGTAGCTCCCTCCGCTGCCATGCCGGGCCTTGCCACCGTGCCGGATCCTCCCGCGCCGATCCCACTGACCGACACCGCTCAGCGCGCGGATGGTCCGCGCGCACCGGGCGGCGTCATCGAACCGAAATCACCGAGCGCGAACTTGACGAACGTGGCGACGCTTCCCCAACACCCCGCGGCGATGCTCAATGCGAGGAACGCAAGGATCTCATCCCTGGTCAGTCTACGGACGCTCACGGAATACTCTTACTCACCAAGTGGTGCACCTGAGTAGGCGGAGGTACACTGAGCTATGCCGACGACACTTCCGCGAACACAGCTGACCCACACCCCGGAGGTTCAGCGCGCTCTGAAGATCGCGGCGCGCCGCTGGCCCGGCGAAAAGCCGAGCACGCTCATGCAGCGCCTTCTCGAAGAGGGTGCCCGTGCGGTCGAGGTGGATCTCGCGGAGCAACGCGAGGAACGACGCGTTCGTATCGATGAGGCGTTCGAAGAACTCACCGAACTCGAACTGCGCTACCCGCCCGACTACCTCAAGCGGCTGCGCGAGGAGTGGGAGGAGTGATCCTCCTCGACGCGAACGTACTGATCGCGATCACCGATGCGAACGACGCGCACCACCGGGCGGCGCGCGAGCTGGTGACTGAGGCGGATGAGGAACTGGCATCGCACGCGCTCACGGCCGCGGAGGTGCTCCTCCGGGCGGCTCAGCGCGGGGTGGAGGAGGCGCTCCTCCGGATCCTGCGCGACCGACTCGGAGTGACCGTGCTCGACGGGCTTGGCCCGGCGTGGCCGCTGACCGTCGCCCGCACCCGTGCACATACCGGCCTGAGGCACCCGGACGCGCTGGTTCTGGCGACGGCTGAGCATCTGGACGCGGCAGTGGCGACCTTCGACGACGCACTCGCACGGGCAGCCGATCGAGCTGGGCGGCTCTACAGAGCCTCACCGTGAACGGGCCCGCGCGTTCTCGGCGCATTTTCGGGAATAGCGGCGGGCGCGGTGTGCGCTGTACCCCAGGCGGGGCACACCCGCGCACACCGTCCCAGAAGGAAGACCATGACCACGTACCACGTCGGAGTCCTCATCGGCAGCCTGTCGAAGCAGTCGATCAACCGCAAGCTCTTCACCGCCCTGCAGCGCCTCGCGCCCTCGGCGGGCCTCAGCCTGACGGAGATCCCCATCGGCGAGCTTCCCCTCTACAACTACGACTACGACGAGGACTACCCGGCCGCCGGGAAGGCCCTCAAGTCGGCGATCGAGGAGTCGCAGGCGGTGCTGCTCATCACCCCGGAGTACAACCGCTCCATCCCCGGCGCCCTCAAGAACGCGCTCGACTGGGCGAGCCGCCCGTGGGGCACCAACTCCTTCGCCGGCCGGCCCTCCGCGGTCATCGGCACCTCGCCCGGCGCCATCGGCACCGCAGTCGCGCAGCAGCACCTGCGCAGCGTGCTCTCCTTCCTCGCCTCCCCGGAGCTGTCCCAGCCCGAGGCCTACATCCAGACGACCCCCGGGCTCTTCAGCGACGAGGGCGAGGTGAGCGAGGAGTCCACGTCCGAGTTCCTGCTCGACTGGCTCAAGGCCTTCCACGCACACATCGAGAAGAACCTCGCCGCCCAGGCCGAGTAACCCTCCTCAGCGGCGGGCGCGGGGCGGGGCTGCCGGGGGAGCGGCGCCCCGCCCCATCCCGTCGCGAGCGCCGCGCCTCCGTTCCGCCGCGGGTAGCGGCCCGCGCCTCGGCGCCGCGACACTGTTCCGCCGTCAGGCGCCCGCCTCGCCCGGCCGCTTGTCGGGCCGCCCCCCCCGCCACACGGCCTGCCGGACGCTGCCCGAGCCGGTGAGCCCCTTCGTCTCGACCTCGCAGACCACTTCGGGACGCACCCAGTGCGCTTCGCGGCGCGCCTCCGCGGGCACCTCGGCCGCGGGCCCGTCGCACGCGAGCGGCGCGAGTCGCTCCCGGATGGCGCGCCGCTGCGCCGCCGAGAACCCGGTCCCCACCCGCCCCGCGTAGCGCCACGCGCCGTCCTGCCGTTCGGCGAGGAGCAGCGAGGCGAGCCCGCGCGGCTCGGAGGCGCTCTCCCGCCACCCGATGACGGTGAACTCGCGTGCGTCGAGGAAGGGGAACTTGCGCCAGTCGGGCGAGCGCACCCCGGAACGGTAGGGGCTCGCCCAGCGCTTCGCCATGATGCCCTCCAGGCGCAGCTCCCGGCACGCCTCGGCGGCCTCCTCGGCGCTGCCGTCGAAGAGCTCCGGCAGTGCGACCGGCACGCCGGCCTCCGCCTCGACGAGTTCCTCCAGCAGCTCCCGTCGCTGCCGGAAGGGCAGCGCGCGGCAGTCGCGGCCGTCGAGGCTCAGCACGTCGAACACGAAGTAGGCCGCGGGCGCCGCGCGCCGCGCCCGCTCCAGTTCAGCGCCGCCCGTCACGCCGAAGCGCGCCTGCAGGCGGCTGAAGCTGGGTGCGCCGTCCTCGCCGATCGACACGATCTCCCCGTCGAGCACCGCCCGCTCGGCGTTCACCACCCGCGGCAGCCCCGCCAGCTCGGGGTACGAGGCCGTGAGCTCGCCGCCCGTGCGGCTGCGCAGCGCGCAGCGCTCGCCGTCGATGTGCGCGAGCGCCCGGATCCCGTCCCACTTCATCTCGAAGGCCCATTCGGCGCCGTCGAGCCGCGGCAGCGCGCGGGGTGCGCCGCGCTCGGCGAGCATGGGGGCGAGCGGCTCGCGAGCGGACGGCCCCGGAGTCTCCTCGCGCATCAGGTGGATCATCCAGCGCGGCTTACCGCCCGACTCCCCGGCGCGGAACAGCGCGTAGCGCCGCACCTCGCCGCCGAGCCCGCCCCCGGGGCGGCCTGAGAGCCGCACGATCACTTCGTCGTCCCGCCACTTCTCCAGCTCGTAGCTGCCGGCGTCCCAGATCTCCACCCGCCCCGCACCGTACTCGCCCCGCGGGATGACCCCCGCGAAGGGGCGGTACGACATCGGGTGATCCTCGGTGGGCACGGCGAGGTGGTTGACGGCCGGGTCGGTGGGCACCCCCTTCGGCAGCGCCCAGCTGACCAGCACGCCGTTGCGTTCGAGACGGAAGTCGTAGTGCAGCCGGCGGGCCTCGTGGCGCTGGATCACGAAAACGGGCCCGGATCCCGCCCCCGGCTCGCTCTCGCCGTTCAGCGCCCCGCCGGCAGCTTCGTCGACATCGCTCGCGCCGGCTCGGGGGACGGGCTCGGGGGTGCGCCGCGCGTCGCGTTTCGCGCGGTACTCGGCGAGCCGGCCGGAGACCTCGGCGGCGGCCGCGGGGTCGGCGAGCGCGGCGAGCGGGTCACCGCGCCGGGCGACGCGCTCCAGCACCTCGTCGAAGCGCAGCTGCCGCAGCTGGGGCGCGGCGAGCTCCCGCCAGGTGCGCGGCGCGGCCACGGTGGGGGTGGCGCGGCCGCGCAGGGAGTACGGTGCGACCGTGGTCTTCGCGGCGTTGTTCTGGCTCCAGTCGATGAACACGCGACCCGGGCGGCGGGAGCGCCGCATCGAGCTCGTGATCGTGTCCGGGTGGTCGGCCTCGAGCGAGCGGGCGAGCTCCCGCGCCACGGCCGAGGCCTGCTCCGAGCTCTGCCGGCCGTCGAGGGCGGCGTAGAGGTGGATCCCCTTGCTGCCGCTGGTCACGGGGATCGAATCCAGGCCCATGCCGCGCAGGATGTCGCGCACGAGGAACGCGACCGCGGCGCACTCCCGCAGCGGCACCCCCTCGCCCGGGTCGAGATCGAGCACCAGGCGGTCGGGAGGGGACGGTTCGCCGTCGGCGTCGAAGCGCCACTGCGGCACGTGGAGTTCGAGCGCCGCCAGTTGCGCGAGCCACGCGAGCGTCGCCTCGTCCTCCACGAGCGGGTAGCGGTTGACGTGGTCGCTGTGGCGGATCGCGCCGGTGGGCACCCACGCAGGGGCGTCGTCGCCGATGTCCTTCTGGAAGAACGACGGCGCCTGCCCATCGGCGCCGACCCCGTCGGGCCAGCGCTTGCGGGTGACCGGCCGGCCGCGGCAGTGGGGGAGCATGACGGGCGCGATGGCGCCGTAGTAGCCGATCACCTCGCCCTTCGTGGTGCCGCTCGCCGGGTAGAGCACCTTGTCGAGCCGCGAGACCCGGATGCGGCGTCCGTCCACCTCCACCCACTGCTCACTGCGGCCCATGCGTACAGGATCCCGGGCCGGCCGCGCAAGCGGTAGACCTTTGACAGCCCCGAGCGATCTACTGTACGCATGCGTGCGATCTGGAGCGGGGCGATCACCTTCGGACTAGTCAATGTGCCGGTCAAGCTGTACAGCGCCACTGAGGACCATGATGTCGAGCTGCATCAGGTGCACGACCGCGACGGCGGCAGGATCCGGTACCAGCGCCGCTGCGAGGTCTGCGGCGAGGTCGTGGAGTACGCGCACATCGACAAGGCCTACGCCGAGGACGACGAGACGATCGTGCTGACCCGGGAGGATCTCGCCTCGATCCCGCAGGAGCGCGACCGTGAGATCTCCGTCGTGGAGTTCGTGCCATCCGATCAGATCGACCCGATGCTCTTCGAGCGCAGTTACTACCTGGAGCCGAGCGGCAAGACGACGAAGGCGTACGTGCTGCTGCGCCGCACCCTGGAGCAGACGGACCGCACTGCGATCGTGGAGTTCGCACTGCGCCAGAAGACGCGGCTCGCCGCGCTGCGCGTGCGCGGGGACGTGCTGCTGCTGCAGACCCTGCTGTGGCCTGACGAGGTGCGCGACGCCGAGTTCCCGGCGCTCGATCAGCGGGTGCGCATCAGCCAGAAGGAGCTGCAGCTGTCCGCCTCGCTCGTGAAGAGCTTCTCGGGCGATTTCGAGCCGGACCGCTTCCATGACGAATATCAGGAGCAGCTGCGGGAGCTGATCGAGGCGAAGCGACGGGCGGGGGACGCGCTCGACACCGAGGAGACCTTCGGTGACCCCGGCGACGACGAGGGCGGCGAGGTCATCGACCTCATGGAGGCGCTCAAGCAGAGCGTGCAGAAGTCGCGGGCCGCGAAGAAGCGCGGACGCGCGAAGAGCGCGAGCGGGTCTCGGTCGGGCGCGTCACAGCGCTCCTCCGGGGGATCCCGGGCTGCGTCGGGCTCGCGTCGCCGCAAGAAGGAGGCGTGACGCGGGAGGCATCCGGAGATCGGGGAGCTCCCGCGTCACGCGTCCCTCACGACCGCGGGCTCAGTCGACCGGGTCGAGGGAGATGATGTCCTCATCGCGCTGATCGTCCCGGGTCTGCTTGATCCGGCGCGCCTCGTCCCGGGTCTCCATCACGTCGGCGCTCTCCCCGGGCTCCAGATCTGCGCCGTCCGAGGCGGGCACGGGGCCGTCGCCGCCCGCCAGCGGCTCGGGCTGGGTGTTGGACCGCGCGCCGTCGAGGCTCGGCCGATCGGCGGCTCCGGGCGCCGCGTCGTGGGCTTTGCGCGCCGCGCTCGGGGCGTCGGCGGCGTCGGGTCCGGTCTTGCCGACGTGGGCGGTCTCCTCGGGGACGGACTCCTCGACCGAGTCGGGTGCGGTCGCGGTCGGCTCCGTCACGGGGACGTCCTCACGGCGGGCCGGATCCTGGGTGGGATCCTCGATTCCGCGGTCCTGCTCGCGTTCGGCGTTCATGTCGATCGTTCCTCCTCCGGGTGGTGATCGGGTGCGGCCCGGGCTTCCGGGTCCGCTGCGTGCGGTGTCGATCCGGCGCGCGCTCCGAGCCTAGAAGCGGCGGCGCGGCCCGGGCAGGGGCTTGCCGTGCGGACCGGCGCCCGGTAGCGGGTGCGGGAGTCGCGGCGCGAGCGGGCGCAGCGGGCGGGGACCCGGTTCTCCCTGGGATGGGGCGCGGTCCTGGGCGCGAGGCGCGGTCGCGGTCGCGGGGGCGGCGGGGCCGGCCCGGCGGGCCGTCTGTCAAGCCCTTGCGGGTCCCGCCCGTGCGGGGGAGTATCGAGGTGGCGTCGTCGTGTCACAATGGGGTGCGCGGTGACGTCACGTCGGGATCGCCGAGCAGGATCGAAGCCGAGGGGGGCACCGTGGCCAGGAACAGCCGACGATTCCGGTGTTCGGCGGAGACCGTGTTCCGGGTGCTGGGGGATGCCTGGCTCTACCCCGGCTGGGTGGTCGGGGCATCCCGGATGCGCGATGTGGACGAGGCCTGGCCCGAGCCGGGCTCGCGGCTGCGGCACTCCGTGGGGGTGTGGCCGCTGCTGCTCGACGACTCCACGAGCGTGCGCGAGTGGGATCCGCCCCGCCGCATGATCCTGCGGGCGCGGGGCTGGCCGCTGGGTGAGGCGACGGTCACCTTCACGGTGGAGCCCGACGGCGAGGAGTGCCTCGTGCACATGCACGAGGTGGCCGTGCGGGGTCCCGGCACGCTGATCCCGCGGTGGATCGCCGATCCGGTGATCCGCTGGCGCAATCGCGAGTCGCTGAAGCGCCTCGCCTACCTCGCAGAAGGCGGCGCCCGCTAGCACCCGCGCCCCCGCCCGCCACGGGAGCGTTGCGCAAGGGCCTTGTGAGGGGCGCCGGGGGCGCGTGAGGCAGGGTGGAGCCGAGTGGAAGGAGAGAGCACATGCAGCATGACGGCGAGCATCCCGCGCCCGAGATGGGCGCCCGCCCCGATCCGACGAAGGTCACGAATCAGGCAGCCCTGCAACGCTCCAGCGGCACCGTGTGGATCGTCATGGGAGGGCTGTTCCTGCTCGCGGCGCTCGTGCCGCTGGGCGCCTTCGCCTTCGCCGGCAGCGGGCGATCCGCGGGCCTTGCGATACCCGTCGGGGTGGTGCTGATCGTCCTGTACCTCGCCCTGCTCCTCGCGCGCCTCACGATCGCGCAGCGCCGGGCCCGCTTGCGGGTCATGGCGGCGAGCATGCTCACCATGGCGGTCGTGGCCCTGATCGGCGTCGCAAGCTGCGCGTGGATCGAGGCGGCGGCCGGCGCAGCGGCCGGCTGAGCCGCGCGAGACGCCCGGAGGCGGAGCCGGGCGATACTCGCATCCTCCGGTGGCCGTCAACCCCGCTGTTTCGGGAGCCGCACGCTCTTAGGGTGGGTCGCACACATCCCGAGATGAAGGAGTGATCGCCCATGCACACCGTCACCAGCGACATCGACGTGAACGCGCCGGTCCGCACCGTCTACGACCAGTGGACCCAGTTCGAGGACTTCCCGGCATTCATGTCCGGCGTGGAGGAGGTCCGCCAGCTCGACGACACGACGACGCACTGGAAGGTCAAGGTCGGGGGAGTCGAGCGCGAGTTCCAGGCGCGGATCACCGAGCAGCTCCCCGACGAGCGGATCGCCTGGCGCAGCCTCAGCGGCCCGCAGCACGCCGGCGTCGTGACCTTCCACCGGCTCAGCGACGATCAGACGCGGGTGCGTCTACAGCTCGAGTGGGAGCCCGAGGGCTTCGTCGAGCACGTCGGAGCGGCGCTGCACATCGACAACGCGCGCGTCGGCGAGGATCTGCGGGAGTTCGCGCGGCTGCTCGAGTCGAACGGCTTCGCCACGGGCGCCTGGCGCGGATCCGTCGACCGCCCCGACAGCACCGGCGGCGCACCCGCCGCGCCGTGAGCCGCCCCGCCCGTCTCATCCGCTGCGGGCGAGGCGGCTGCCGGGCGATCGACGCGCCGGCTGACACCCCAAGACTCCGAGGAGGCACGCATGGCCCAGCCCTGGGAACCCAATGACGAGAAGGACGAGAACGAAGAGCTCGCCATCACCGAGCACCGTGACGCCGCCGAGCCGGCGGTGACCGCCGAGGACGAGCAGGCGGTGGAGGTCGCCGAGCCCGACCCCCGCGCCGCGCTCGACGCCCTCGGGGAGGACGTGGCGTCCTCCCCGGCGCGGCGCGGGCACGAGGACCCGGAGATCAGCGCCGAGCGGGGCTGATCACGGCCAGGAGGGCTCCTCCTCGGGGCAGATGACGAGCTCCCGCACCTCGCAGTGCGGGGGCTGCTGCAGGGCGAAGATCACGGAACGCGCCACGTCCGAGGGCTCGTTGAGCTGGGCGTCCGGCGCGGGCCGGTACGCCTCCGGCCGGTCGTCGAAGAAGCGGGTGCGCATGCCGGCCGGGATCAGCGTCGTCACCCCGAGGCGGCCCGCGGTCTCGGCGGCGAGGGCGCGGGAGAAGCCGAGCACCCCGAACTTCGAGGCGCAGTACGCGGTCGCCTCCGGCAGGGCGCGCAGCGCGAGCGAGGAGGCGACGGTCACGATCCGGCCGTGGCCGCGCAGGACGTGGGGGAGCGCCGCGCGCACCGTCGAGACGGTGCCGAGCAGGTTCACGCCGATGACGCGCTCCCACTCCTCCGCGGCCACGTCCTCCAGGCGGCCGCAGCGGTCGATGCCGGCCGCCGTCACCACCGCGTCGATGCCGCCGAGTTCCTCCGCGAGCTCCGCCACCGCGCGCTCGACCGCCGCCCGGTCCGAGACATCCGCCTGCCGGGCCGCCGCCCCGACGGGCGCGCCGTCGAGCGACACGTCGATGACCGCGGGCGTGCCGCCCGCCTCCGCGACCGCTGCGGCGACCGCGGCCCCCAGGCCCGAGCCGCCGCCCGTGATGAGCACGCGGCCGATCGGCCGGGGGAAGAGAGAGTTCTGCATGATGCCTCCTGGATGTTCTGTCGGTTTCTGTGAGCGGGATGCCGGCTGCCGGCCGGTGACCGTGACGTCCGGCCGGCAGCCGGGTCAGCCGACGCGGGCGAGGGCCTCGGCGAGCCGGGTGGTCGAGCGGTGCAGGTGGTACGGGACGGTGACCGCGCGGCCGCCCCACTGAGCGAGCGCCGCCGACTCTGGGAGCGAGTCGACGGTGTAGTCGCCGCCTTTCACCCAGAGCTGGGGCCGGAGCGCCTCCAGGGCGCGGCCGGGATCGTCCTCCTCGAACACGAGCACGGCGTCGACGCAGGCGAGCGCGAGGAGCATCTCGACGCGGTCGTCCTCGCGGATGAGCGGACGCTCCGGCCCCTTGAGCCGGCGGACGGAGGCGTCCGAGTTGAGGCACACGACGAGACAGTCGCCGAGTTCCCGCGCCGCGGCGAGCGTGCGCACGTGTCCCGCGTGCAGCAGGTCGAAGCAGCCGCCCGCGGCGACGACCACGCCGCCGCGGTCCCGCACGGCGCGCGCCAGGGCGAGCGCGTCGGGGCCGCCCGTGACGGGGCTTCCGGCGGCGGGGCTCCCGGCTGCGAGGCTCCGGGCTGCGAGGACGGTCTCCTCCGGCTCGCAACCGAGCGACGCCACTCCGCCCGCCGCGAGGAAGTCCCCTGCGGCGCTGACCGCCGCACGAGCGGCCGCGCGCGCATCCGCACCGCCCCCGAGCGCCGCGACCGCGGTCGCCGCGAATCGGTCCCCCGCCCCGCAGGCGTCCGCAGCGTCCACGCGCCGTGCGGCGAAGCGTTCCGGAACGCCGCCCTCCCCGCACAGCAGCGCGCCGTCCGCACCGAGCGTCACGAGCACGGCGGCGCAGCCGTAGCGTTCGCGCAGCCGCCGCGCCGCCAGGAGCGCCTGCGCGGGCGTCGCCTCCGTGCCCGCCGCCGCGGCGGCCTCCGCGAGGTTCGGCGTGACGAGCGCCGCAGCCGCCACCGGCTCGGCGCCGCGCGGGTGCGGATCCCAGACGAGCGGCACCTCGGCGCCGCGCCGCTGCAGGGCCGAACGCAGCTCCGGGTGCGCGGTCAGGCCCCGGCCGTAATCGGAGACGAGGATCGCGTCCGCCCGGTCGATGGCGGCGAGCATCGCCGCGTCCACGCACGGCAGCGGCGGCGGCGCGCAGCCCTCGTCGATGCGGCACAGCGGCCCGGCGGCCGTGCTCAGGCGGGTCTTCACCGGTGTCGGCGCACCGGACTCGCCCGCGACGAGCGAGATCCCGTCCAGCAGTTCCCGCAGCCGCCCCGCGCGACCGTCGCTCGACAGCGCGGTCACCAGCTCGACCTCGTGGCCGTCGCGGCGCAGCAGGCTCGCGACGAGGCCCGCGCCCCCGGCCCGGCTGCGCCGTGAAGTGACGTCGACGACCGGTACGTGCCCGTCGGGGCTCAGCCGCTCCGACACCCCGCCGAGGTCTTCGTCGAGCAGCACATCGCCCACCACCGTGACCCTCATGCCCGCTCCTCCGCATCGAGTGCGCGGCAGCGCGCATCGAACACCTCGCACAGCGCGTGCACCGCCGCAAGCTGGCACTCCTGCACGTGCGGCGAGGCGCCGTCGAAGCAGATCGCCTCGTCGCAGACAGTGGTGAGCGGGTTCGGGCCCTCGCCCGTCATGGCCCACGAACTCGCGCCGACGAAGCGCGCCGCGTGGGCGGCCTCGATGAGGTTCCGGCTCCCGCCGCTCGTGGACAGCAGCAGCACGACGTCGTTCTCCCGCGCGTGCGCCCGCACCTGCCGCGCGAAGACCTCCGCGAAGCCGTAGTCGTTGCCGATCGCGGTGACGCTGGACGTCTCCGCGTTGAGCGCGATCGCCGAGAAGGCGCGACGCTCGTCCCGGTAGCGGCCGACCAGTTCGGCGGTGAGGTGCTGCGCCTCCGCCGCAGAGCCGCCGTTGCCCGCGACGAGGAGACGGCCGCCGGCGCGCAGCCGCTCGGCGAGTTCGAGACCCCAGGTCTCCAGGTGCGTCGCGTGCCGTTCCGCCGCGGCGAGGGCGCGCGTGAGCGAGCGCAGGTGACCGGTGACGAGCGGGGCGTAGTCTTCGGCCGCGGCGTCGCGGAGCGCGGCGGCGCGGCGCGGCGCGGTCGCGCGCATCACTGCGCCGCTCCCGCGAGGCGGGCGAGACGGCCGCCGTCCCGCGCGATGGCGCGCTCGTAGATGCGCTCCGTGCGCTCCGCGACGCGATCCCAGCCATAGAGCGCCTCCACGCGCTCGCGCCCGGCAGCGCCCAGCGCCGCGCGCAGCCGCTCGTCGGTGAGCAGCCGCGCGACCGCGCAGGCCACAGCCCCGGGGTCCCTCGGGGGCACCAGCAGCCCGGTCACCCCGTCGACGACGCTGTTCTGCAGGCCGCCGACGCGGGCCGCGACCACCGGGGTGCCGCACGCCATGCTCTCCAGGGGCACGATCCCGAAGGGCTCGTACCAGGGCGCGCACACCGTCGCGTGCGCCGAGCGCAGCAGCGCGGGCATGTCCTCCCGGGCGACGGCGCCCCGGAAGCGCACCATGCCGGAGACCCCCAGCTCGGCCGCGAGCGAGGCGAGCCGCGTGCGCTCCCGGTCGCGACCGTCGACCTCGGCGCCCGTGCCGGCGATCACCAGCTCGACGTCGTCTCCGAAGCCGAAATCGCGCAGCCGGGCCAGCGCCTGCATCACCGTGTCCACGCCCTTGCGGGGCACGAGGCGCCCGATGCTCAGCAGCCGGAATCGCGCGCCGCGGCGCTCCGCCTCGCCGCGCGGGGTGAAGAGCTCGGGGTCGACCCCGCACGGAGCGACCTCGATGTGACCGCGGTCGACGCCCAGCGCTCGCAGCTCCTCCACCTCGTCGGCGCAGGTCGCGATCACCGTGTCCGCCTGCCTGCCGACGAGCGGCTCCAGCCGGGCGCGTTCGCCCGGGCTCGTGTCCGCCACGCCCTGGCAGCGCCGCTTCACCGAGCCCAGCGCGTGGAAGGTCTGCAGGATCGGGGGCCGCGGCAGGGTCGGCACCATCTGCCGCGAGCCGCCCAGCGCCGCCAGCCCCGACATCCAGAAGTGCGCGTGGACGAGGTCGGGACGCTCGACCGACCACGCCGAGGCGAGCCCGGCGGCGAGCGGACCCATATAGGGCAGCAGGGCGTCCTTCGGGATCCGGCGTTCCGGTCCGGCGCTGAGCTGCACGACCTCCACGCCCTCGTCGAGCGCGACGCGCGTCGGGGTGTCCGGATCGTCGCGGCGAGTGAAGACGGTGACGGTGTGGCCGCGCCGGCCCAGGTGCCTGGCGAGCGCGGCGACGTGCACGTTCTGCCCTCCCGAGTCGACGCTGCCGGGAGGTGCGAGCGGGCTGGCGTGCTCGGAGACCATGGCTATTCTCATCGTTCCACTCCTTCGATCGGCGGTGAACTCGTGGGGGCTCTTTTACACATCTGTCGCTGCCGGCGCTATGCGAGGAGCGCGTCCCAGTCGGCCAGGAACCGGTCGAGGCCGTAGCGCGTCCGCACGAAGGCCCGGGCGGCTCGGCCCCGCTCGCGCGCCTCATCGGGGTCGGCCATCCAGCGGCGCGCCGCGGAGGCGAGCTCCTCCACATCGGCCGAGACGACCCCCGCCTCGGCGGGCACCGCGCGGCCCGCCTCGGTGGTCGCGAGCACGAGCACCGGCATCCCGATGCTCATCGCCTCCAGCAGCGACAAGCCGAGCGAGGTCCAGCGCATCGGGTGCAGGTAGGCGCGGCGGCGCGCGAGTTCCCGGTGCAGGCGGACGGTCGGCAGGTCCCCGACGACGCGCAGCCGGTCCGGGCCGAGCCCGAGCGCCCCCGGCAGCCGGTCCGTGTCGATGCCGAAGCAGTCGAGCCGGGCCTCCTCCGCGAAGCGGGGGAGCAGGTCGGTGCCCACGACGCGGCCGCGGCGCACGGGCTCGTTGATGACCACGCCGAGCGCCTCCAGTTCGCCGGAGTAGCGTGCCCGGGGGTCGGGGATGCCGTGCTCGATGACGACCGTGGGAGCCTCGCCGCAGTCCCACACGAGACGGTTGAAGTGGGTGACGTGCACCACCGGGATGCGGTGCTGCCCGGCGAGCGGGTGCCGCTCGGTGACGGGCAGCCGCTTCGGCGTGTTGTGCTCGACGAACACGGCGGGGACGTCGATGCCCGGGCGGCGGCCGAGGAGGGCGGCAGCCGCTTCGAGCTCCTCGGTGCGCTGCAGCACGACGACGTCGACCTCCTGCTCCGCGAACTCGCGAGGCTCCAGCCAGCGGCTTCCCGCGGGGAGCGCGGGGCGGGCGCCGGCGGCCGGGGCGGGCAGCAGGTACTCGTGGCCGCCTCGCAGGAAGCCGTCCATCCAGCCGCCGTGCACGTGCCAGACCATGATCCTCATCGCAGCGCCTCCCGGAACTCTTCGTGCGCACCCGTCCACGAGACGGGCGCAGCCGCCGCGGGGACGCGCGCCCCCGACGCGGCCTCCAGCTCGAACACCGCGTCCAGGACCGCATCGGGGCCGACCGAGGCGAGGCAGGGATGGCCGGGCACGGGGCACTCGCGCGCCCGCGTCCCCCGGCAGGGCGCGTCCTGATCGCCGAGCAGGCGGAGCGGGACCCGGTACGGCTGCCAGCGCACCGCGGGCACGACGGGGGCGAAGAGGCTCACGACCGGCGTGCCGACCGCCGCTGCGAGGTGCGCCGGGCCGGTGTTCCCGCACACGAGCACCTCCGCCCGGGCGATGACGCCGGCAAGCTCAGGGAAGGAGCACGCCCCGGAGAGGTCGATCACGCCGGGAGCGGCGGCGGCGGCGCAGAGTTCGCGCTCCTCCCCGCCGCCCGTCACCACGACCCGCCGGCCGTGCTCGACGAGTTTCCGCGCGAGCTCGGCGTAGCCCTCGGCCGGCCACCGCCGGGCGGGGACCGCAGCGCCGGGGTGCAGCACCACGTAGGGTTCCGTGCCGCACAGCTCCGCCGTCTCCGCCGCCTCAGCCACGCCGCGCACGGCGAGCCGGCCGTCGTCGGCTGCGGGGTAGCCGGCCGCTCCGGCGATCGCGAGGCCGCGCTCCGCCTCCGGGATGTCCTCCGGCAGATCCTCGCCCGGTCGCAGCCGCACATCGAGCAGTGATCCCGCGTAGTCCGTCGACACCCCCGTGATGCGCGGCACCCCGGCGGCCCGCAGCAGCAGCGCGAGCGGCAGCGGCGACTGGTGGAAGGAGGTCAGGATCACGGCCTCGTCGATGCCGGCCGCGCCCAGGGCGGCGAGGAGCTCGCGCTGATGCGCGGGCGTGGCCTCGGGCGCCGGGTTGGAGATCCAGGGCGCATCCCACACGATCAGCCGGGAGACCCCGGGCAGCATTCGCGCGGCCGCCTCGCCGCGCGGGCCGCACAGCAGCACGGTCTCGGCACGGGCGGCGACCGCGCGCACCGCCGGGCCCGCGAGCAGCACATCGCCGGCGCTGTCGAGCCGCGCCACCAGCACCCGCCGGGTCACGGCCGCGCCTCCGTCTTCGCCGCCTGGCCGGGTGAGCGGCGGTCCCGCGGGCGCTCCGCCTTCCGGGATGTCCTCCGGCAGATCCTCGCCCGGTCGCAGCCGCACATCGAGCAGTGATCCCGCGTAGTCCGTCGACACCCCCGTGATGCGCGGCACCCCGGCGGCCCGCAGCAGCAGCGCGAGCGGCAGCGCGACGCGGGCGGGCGACGCGCGGCGGCGGTGTCAAGGGGTGGCACGCGATGGCGCCGGAACGGCAGCGTTGGAGGCATGGAGGAGCTGAGACGGGACGACCGCGGGATCGGGGACGGCAGACCGGTGCTCCTCGCGCTGCGCGCGCTGAAGCTCGGCGATCTGCTCGTCGCCGTCCCCGCGCTGCGGGGCCTCCGGCGCGCCTTCCCCCGGCACCGCCTGGTGCTCGCGGCCCCGAGCTGGCTCGCGCCCGTGGCGCGGCTGATCCCCGCCGTCGACGCGCTGTGGCCCACCCCGGATCCGTTCCAGCCGCTCGGGATCCCGGCCGGACAGGTCGATGTCGCGGTGAATCTGCACGGGAGCGGCCCGCAGAGCCGCGCCCGGATCGCGGAGCTGGGGGCGCGCCTGCGCATCGTCCACCGCGCGGAGGGCGACCCCCGCGGGCCCGAATGGATCGAGGATCTGCACGAGCGCGAACGCTGGGTGCGGCTCGTGCGCGCCTACGGCGTCGCCGCAGACCCGCTGGAACTCACGATCGACCGGCCGGATGCCGCGGCCCCCGTGGCGGGTGCGGTCGTCGTGCACGTCGGCGCGGCGTTCGGTTCACGCCACTGGCCGGTCGAGCGCTTCGCGGCGGTGGTCCGCGGGCTGCGCGACGCGGGGCACGAGGTGGTGCTGACCGGCGGCCGCGACGACGCGGAGCGCGCCCGAGCCGTGGCCGGGGCAGCCGGGCTTCCGCAGTCCCGGCAGCTCGCCGGGTGCCTCTCCCTCGACGCCTTCGCCGCGCAGATCGCGGGGGCGTCACTGCTCGTGTCGGTCGACACGGGCGCCGCCCACCTGGCCTCCGCGTACCGCGTCCCGTCCGCGATCGTCTTCGGGCCGTCCCCGCCCGAGCGCTGGGGCCCGCCGCCCGGACCGCACCGGGTGCTCACCGAGGCGAGTCTGCGCCGGGGGGAGGCCTTCGCCTCGGATCCCGATCCGGCGCTGCTCGCGGTCTCCGCCGCGCAGCTGCTCGACGCCGCCCGCTCACTGCTGAGCGGGGATCCGGCTCCCACCGCCGGCGCGGGCACCGCGACCGCCGGAGCGGGATCCGCCCAGCCGGGAGGGGGCCCGCGGCCGCCGGTCAGCTGAGATCGTCGCCGTGCTCCAGCCGCTCACGCAGCAGGCGCAGTGCCCGGCCCAGACGGCGCGAGACCTGCATCTGGCTGATCCCGAGCCGGCCCGCGATCTCCGCCTGCGTGAGCTCCTCGTCGAAGCGCAAACGGAGCAGGTGCCGATCCGCCGGTGCCAGGCAGGCGAGCGCCTGCTCGACGAGCAGCGTGCGCTCCACCCGCGCGAAGTCGTCGCTCCCGTCGGCGATCGTCGACGCCAGGGCCCGCGCCTCATCGCGGGGCGCCACGTCGAACGACTCCGGGTGGCGCGCCCCGGCGCTGCGCAGCGCCTCTGCCACGCGCTCGGTGCTCGTCCCGCACGCTCGGGCGAGCTCGTGCACGCTCGGCTCCCGGCCCAGCCGCTGGCTCAGCTCCGTCCGCTGCTCGTGGAGCCGGGACGCCAGTTCCTGCACGGATCGCGGCGGCCGGATCGCCCAGCAGCGGTCGCGCAGGTGCCGCTTGATCTCGCCGGCGATGGTCGGCACCGCGAAGGCCGCGATCTCCTCGCCGAGCCGCGGATCGAAACGCCAGATGGCCTGGATCAGACCGAGATAGGCGACCTGACGCAGCTCCTCGGGATCGGGCGCGAGATGCCGGAACCGGTTCGCGACGGCCTCCGCGAGTTCCAGGTACTCGAGCACGACGCACTGCGTGAGCCGGAGCCGCTCTGCCGCTCCGGCGCTCGCGGCGGCCTCGAGCCATCGCCGGGCGCGCTCGTTGCGCGCGGCGTACTCCTCGTCCCGAGGGGCGTCGAGCCGGAAAGGCAGGCGATGCGCCGCGGACGAGGGATCCGGCGCACCCCGGCGTGCCGCCCCGCGGGCGGCGATCCGCTCGTGCGGATCGAGCGGCGCCTGGGGGTCGAGCGGCGCCTGGGGGTCGAGCGGCGCCTTCGGGTCGAGCGGCGCGGCGACCGCCGTCCCGGCTGCCTCTCCCAATGGGCCGCCGGGGCGCACGGCTCCGCGGGGAGCGGGTGCCATGACCCGCTCCCCGCGGAGCGCTGCGCCGCCGGCGGGTGTCATCACGCCTCGCGCTTGCGGCCCACGATCAGGCCGTAGATGAGCAGCACGACGATCGATCCGCCGATCGCGAGGAGCCACGACTCCAGCGACCAGAACTCGTTCATGTCCGCCCCGAAGAGCATGCCGCCGAGCCAGCCGCCGAGCAGGGCCCCGATCACGCCGAGCACGAGCGTCGCGATCCACCCCCCGCCGTGGCGTCCCGGCAGGATCGCCTTCGCGATGGCTCCGGCGATCAGGCCCAGCAGGAGGAAAGCAAGGAAACTCACGGGTCGACTCCTTTCGTGCGGGCGGCTTTCGCCCGGCCTGCTCGACGCTATGCGCCGGGCGGCGCGGTCTGCAGGGCCTTGCGCCGCGCTCCGCTCATGCACTACGTCCGCGGGTGCGGCCCCGCGGGGACGGCCGGGAGGGCGGGGGCGTGGAGGGCCGGAGGCGCGGTGGCGGCGGCGCGGAGGGCGGGGACGGGACGCCCCGGCCACGGCCCGCGCGGCCGGGGCGGGGCCGACGGGGCGCGGAGTTGGCCACGGGGTCGTGGCCCGGCCGGAGGGGGGGCGGCGGTGCGGGAACCCCGGAACGGGCGGGCCGGGACCGGCGGGGCGGGGGGCGGCGAGAGGGACGGCGTGCTCCCGGCTCGAGGAAGCCCCCCCGCCCGGGCCCGCCCCCGTTGGCAGTTCGCCGCCGGGACGCCCCGGCCACGGCCCGCGCGGCCGGGGCGTGTCAGACGGGGCGGCGAATTGTCAACGGGGTCGTGCCCGTGCGGGAGGGCTTCCTAGAGTCGGGAGCATGAGGTCTCTCTGGCAGCTCACCGCCCCGCCGATCCCGTCCGACCCGTTCGGGGGTCCCGGCACCGACGCCGGTTCTGAGCGGCCGGCCGACGCGGTCGTCGTGGGTGCCGGGCTCACCGGCCTCGTGACCGCCGTGCTGCTCGCGCGCGCCGGCCAGGCGGTGACCGTCCTGGAGGCGCGCTCGGTCGGTGCCGTGGCGACGGGCAACACGACGGCGAAGCTGAGCCTGTTGCAGGGCACGGTGATGAGCGATATCCGCAGACTGGCCGGCGACGAGGTGCTGCACGCCTACGTGGAGGGCAACCGCGAGGGTCAGGCGTGGCTGCTGCGCGAACTGGAGGGGCACGAGGGCGCCGTCGAGTTCCGGACCGCGTACACCTATGCCTCCGCACCGGAACAGCTCGCGAGCCTGGAATCGGAGCTGGATGCCGCCGCGTCCGCCGGGCTCGCCGCGCGCGAGACCGGGGAGACGGGGCTTCCCTTCGAGGTCCACGGCGCGCTCGCCCTCGACGAGCAGGCGCAACTGCAGCCGATGCGCGTCCTCTCCATCCTCGCCGCGGAGCTGCGTGAGCGCGGGGGCCGCCTGGTCGAGGGCTGCGAGGTGCACGACGTCGAGCAGCGCGAGGGCGGCGTCCGTGTCGTCTCCGGCTTCGGCACGATCGACGCCGTGGCGTGCGTGCTGGCGACCGGAACCCCGATCCTCGACCGCGGTCTGTTCTTCGCGAAGCTGAAGCCGTCGCGGTCGTTCGTCACGGCGTACCACCTGCCCGAGGCGAGCCCGCCGCGCGGCATGTACGTCGCCGCGGGAACGCCGATGCACTCGCTGCGCAGCGCCCCGGACGCGGACGGCGGCGAGGCGCTGGTCGTGGGCGGCGGGGGCCGCACGCCGGGCACCTTCGGCGACACCCGCGAGGAGCTGCGCGAGCTCGACGCGTGGACGGCCGGGCACTTCCCCTCGGCGCGCCGGCTCACGTGGTGGGCCGCGCAGGACTATCAGACGCACGCGCGGGTGCCGTTCGCGGGCGCGATGCCGCGCGGGGGCGGGCGCATCTTCGCCGCCACCGGCTACGACAAGTGGGGCATGACGAACGGCGTCGCCGCGGCCCTCGCGATCACCTCCGAGCTGCTGGGCGGGCGGAAGGACTGGGCGGAGCTGCTCAACGACCACGGTCACAGCCTGGCGGAGGCCGCGCAGGCGGTGGCGGCGAACGCCGAGGTCGCCGGCCGCATGGTCTCAGGCTGGGCGGGCGCCGAGGCCCGATCCGTCGCCGGGGCCGAGGATCTCGCGGACGGAGAGGGCTTCGTCGGCCGCGACGGGGTCGCCCCCGTGGGCGTCTCCCGCGTGGACGGACGACTCTGCAAGGTGTCGGCGGTGTGCCCGCACATGGGCGGCATCCTGGCCTGGAACGCGGCGGAGCGCTCGTGGGACTGCCCGCTGCACGGTTCACGATTCGCGGCCGACGGCGCGCGCCTGGAGGGTCCGGCCCTGCGGGGCCTCGCGCCGGCGGGGGAGTGACCGGCAGCGACGTGCACAGCAACACAGTGGCTGCGGTGAACCGCAGCCGCGATCCGAGGGAGGGACACCATGCCGAAGCGATCATCGTCAAGGATCAAGGACGAGGAGCTCTACGAGAGCCTGCGTGAGGACGGCGCCTCGAAGGAGAAGGCGGCCAGGATCGCGAACGCGGCCGCGCGTGACGGCCGATCGAAGGTGGGCCGCCGCGGCGGCGGCGCGGAGGACTACGAGGAGCGGACGGTGCCGGAGCTGCGCGAGCGCGCGAGGGAGCTGGGCCTCAGCGGCTATTCACGCCTCCGGAAGCCGGAACTGATCCGCAAGCTCCGCGAGCACTGACCGCGGCGGCCCCCGGCCGGTCGCGCGGCGCCTCAGCTCTCCGGCGTGAAGTCCAGCGCGACGGAGTTCATGCAGTAGCGATTGCCGGTGGGCGTGCCGAAGCCATCGGGGAACACGTGCCCGAGGTGGCTGCCGCAGCGGGCGCAGCGCACTTCCGTGCGCTCCATCCCGAGCGAGTGGTCCGGCAGCAGCTCGACCGCTTCGGGCCGTACGGCATCATAGAAGCTCGGCCAGCCGCAGTGCGAGTCGAACTTCGTGCCGCTCCGGAACAGCTCGTTGCCGCAGGCCGCACAGGCGTAGAGGCCTGCGCGGTCCTCATCGAGCAGTTCGCCCGTCCAGGCGCGTTCGGTCGCGGCCTGGCGCAGCACCGCGTACCGCTCCTCGCCGAGCTCTGCGCGCCACTCTTCATCGGACTTCTCGACCTCATACCCCATGCGCCCCAGTGTACGCCGCCCCGCGGCGTGCCCACTGAGCCGTGCCCGCAGCTAGAGCACGGCGAGCAGCTCGGGGTCCGCGGCCTCCCGCACCGCGGCGCGTGCCGTTTCCGGCGAGGCGGCTGCGCGCGCTGCGGCTGCCAGCCGCTCGCAGTGCTCCAGGGTGTGCGTGCGGAGCGCGAGGCGCACCCCTCGCGCCTTGCCCGCAGCCATCGACAGGCTCGACACGCCGAGGCCGACGAGCACGAGGGCGAGCAGCGGATCCCCGGCGGACTCCCCGCACACTCCGAGCGGCTTTCCCGCCGCCCGGGCGCCCGCAGCGGCGGCAGCGATCACGTCGAGCACGGCCGGCTGCCACGGGTCGAGCAGCTCCGAGAGCTCGCCCTCCATGCGGTCGGCCGCCATGGTGTACTGCGCCAGGTCGTTCGTGCCGAGGCTGCCGAAATCCACCTCGGCGAGCACCTGCTCGGCGCGCAGGGCGGCCGCGGGCACCTCGATCATCACACCGGCGCGCTCCAGTCCGCTTGCCCGGACGCGCTCGGCGAACCACCGCGCCTCCTCGGCGGTGGCGACCATCGGCGCCATGACCCGCACATCGGCGCCCGTCTCGTGCGCCGCCGCCGCAAGGGCCTGCAACTGGGCGTCCAGCAGCTCCGGGCGCGCCTGTGAGAGACGCAGCCCGCGCCGTCCGAGCGCCGGATTCTCCTCCGCGCCGAGATCGGCGAAGGCGAGCGGCTTGTCGGCGCCCGCGTCGAGGGTGCGCACCACCACCCGGCGCGAGCCGAAGGGCGCGAGGACGCGGCGGTAGATCTCCGTCTGCTCCTCGACCGTCGGGGCGTGCTGCGCCGAGAGGAAGACGAACTCGGTGCGGAACAGCCCGACGCCCTCCACATCGGCGGCGCCCGCGAGCTCCGCGTCCTCGACCCCGCCGATGTTGGCGAGCAGCGCGACGGCGTGCCCGTCAGCGGTGCGACCGGGGCCGCTGACATCGGCCAGCGCCCGCTCGCGGCGTTCCCGCCGCTCAAGCTGCGCCGCGACCGCGTCCGCATCCGGGTTCAGGACCACCTCGCCGGAATCGCCGTCGAGCGACACGAGCGTGCCGCCGGGGATCTCGGTGGCGCCGTGGGCCTGCACGACGGCCGGGATGCCCATCTGGGCGGCGAGGATCGCGGTGTGGCTGGTGCGCCCTCCCGCGGCGGTGACGATCCCGAGCACCCGCGAGCGGTCGAGGGTCGCGGTCTCGGCGGGGGCGAGATCGTGCGCGACGATCACGCTCGGCTCCGAGAAGTGCGGGACGCCGGGGGCGGGCTCCCCGAGCACCGTCGCGATCGCGCGCGAGCCGACGTCGCGCAGATCGGTGACGCGCTCCGCGAAGTAGCCGCCGAGGGCCTCGAACTGCGCGGCGAACTCGTCGATCGCGCTCGCGATGGCGGTGGCGGGTCCCTGCCCCTCGCCGAGGTGCTTCGTGACGGCGCGGTGCAGCGAGCGGTCGCGCGCGATCATGGCGGTGGCCTTCAGCACGTCCCGGGCCGCGTCGTCGGCGGTCGCGGCGCGGCCATCGAGGGTGTCGGCCACCCCCATGAAGGCCGCGATGGCCTGCTCCGCGGCCGCAGCCGGGTCCGCGGCCGGCGGCTCGTCTGCCGGGGGAGCGACCGGCGCCGCGACCTGCACGACGGGCCCGTGCGCGGAGCCGGAGCTCACGCCGATGCCGCGGAGCACCCGCCCGGGCGATCCAGCCGCCCGGCCCGGCGCGTCGCCGCTCGCGTCGCCGGCCGCGGTCACTGCGCGTCCAGGTCCGTGGCGAGCAGCTCTGCGAGCCGGTCGAGGGCGGCCTCGGCCTCGGGACCCTCCGCCGTCAGCACGACCTCCTCGCCGTGCTTCGCGCCGAGCGCCATGACGCCGAGGATGCTCCCGGCGTCGACCGAGGCCTCGCCGGGGCGCCCGATCTCGACGTCCAGCCCGGTCTCGCCCACGGCCTCGACGAACAGCGAGGCGGGGCGGGCGTGCAGCCCG
Source organism: Leucobacter massiliensis (assembly GCF_002982315.1). Lineage (GTDB taxonomy): Bacteria > Actinomycetota > Actinomycetes > Actinomycetales > Microbacteriaceae > Leucobacter > Leucobacter massiliensis. The sequence goes on from NZ_MWZD01000024.1 coordinate 77,253, forward strand.
ACGGACGATGCGATGGTGACGGTGCGGGTAGCCATGATGTGCCTCCTAGGGATCCGTGGTTCCAGGCTAACTCGCCGCGACGGCGAGCGCAGGGGTGTTCTCGCGTCGCCGGGCGGCGAGCGACTTGAGGGCGATCACGATGAGCGCCGTGATCACCACGCCGATCGCGAGCGCCAGCACGAAGAGCAGCGGCTGCCCGATGAGGGGCAGCACCCAGATGCCGCCGTGCGGGGCGCGCAGCGTCGCGCCGAAGAGCATCACGAGCCCGCCGGTCACGGCGGAGCCGATCGTGGAGGCGATGATGATGCGGATCGGGTCGGCGGCGGCGAAGGGGATCGCGCCCTCGGAGATGAAGGAGGCGCCGAGCAGCCACGCCGCCTTGCCGTTCTCGCGCTCGGGAGCCGAGAAGAGCTTGGGCCGCACGGCGGTGGCGAGCGCGAGGGCGAGCGGCGCGACCATGCCGGCGGCCATCACCGCCGCCATGATCTTCAGCTGCGGCGCATCCATCGCCGTCCCCGCCGCGGAGAGGCCGGCGGTCGCGAAGCCGTAGGCGACCTTGTTCACGGGGCCGCCCAGGTCGAAGCCCATCATGGCACCGAGGATCAGGCCGAGCACGAGCACGCCGGCGCCGGTGAGTCCGTTCAGCCCGTCGTTCATCGCCTCCATGAGCGCGGCGATGGGGCGGCCGAGCACGGTGATGAAGAGGCCGACGGTGATGAGGGTCGACAGCAGGGGGATGACGACGACGGGCATGACGCCGCGCACGCCACGGTGCACCTTCCAGCTTGCGATCCAGCGTGCGACGAAGCCGGCGAGCAGGCCGGTGACGATGCCGCCGAGGAAGCCGGCGTTCATGGTCGTGGCGATGGCGCCGCCGACGATGCCGGGGACGAGGCCCGGCCGGTCCGCGATCGCGAAGGCGATGTAACCGGAGAGGATCGGGACGAGGAAGCCGAAGGCGGCGGCGCCGATCACATAGGCGAGCGCGGCCCAGGCGGTGAGGCTCGCCGGGTTGAAGTTCTGCGCGATGTTGTAGGCGTCGTCGCCGGTGAGGCTGTACTTCACGATCTCGATGGCGCCCTGCTCGCCGAGTGCGATCTGGGCGAGCATGAAGGAGATCGCGATGAGGATCCCGCCCGCGGCGACGAAGGGGATCATGTAGGAGACGCCGGTCATGAGCCACTGGCGCAGGCGGGTGCCGACGCCGACGCGCTCCTCGGATTCCTCGCTGCGTGCGGCGGCCTCTGCGGGGCCGGCCGCGGCTCCGTCGGCTGCGGCGGACGCGGCGCGGGAGGGATCGGCATCCCATTCCGCGGCGAGCTGCGCGGCCTGCGCGAGGAGCTGGGGGCCGTCCGAGATGGCGCGCTTGACTCCCACGTCGACGGTGGGCTTGCCCGCGAAGCGGGCTCGGTCCTTCACCTCGACGTCGTGGGCGAAGATGACGGCGTCGGCATCGGCGATCTGCGCCGCGGTGAGCGGCGTCGAGCCCGCGGATCCCTGCGTCTCGACGGCGATCTCATGCCCGGCCTCGCGCGCGGCCGTCTCGAGCGCCTCAGCGGCCATGTAGGTGTGGGCGATGCCGGTGGGGCAGGAGGTGACGGCGACGAATCGCAGGCGCCGGGCGGGTGCCTCAGGGGCGGCGTGGGCGGCGTCGGCGGCGGGGGCCACCTCCGCGGCGGGATCGGCGTCCGAGGCGGGCTCGGCGGCGGCTTCGGGCGCGGCGTGCGCCGCTGCCGGCTGGGCGGGCGCCGTCGCCTCCGCCTCGGGGAGCGAGACGTGCTCGTTCACGATTGCGACGACCTCCGCGGGGCTCGTCGCCGCGAGCAGCGCGGAGCGGAAGTCCTCGCGCATGAGCGCCCGTGCGAGCTGGGGCAGCACCTGCATGTGCGCGTCGCCGCCGTCGGCGGGGGCGGCGATCAGGAACACGAGGTGCGCGGGGCCGTCCTTGGCGCCCCAGTCGATCCCCTCGGCGATCCTGCCGAAGACGAGCGAGGGCTCGGTGATGGCGGCGCTGCGCGCGTGCGGGATGCCGATGCCGCCGGGCAGGCCGGTCGCCATCTTCGATTCCCGCTCGCGCACGTCCGCGAGGAACGCGTCGAGGTCGGTGCAGCGGCCGGTCGCCAGCAGGCGCTCGGCCAGGGCGCGGGTGGCGTCGTGGCGGTCCGATCCGGTCAGATCGAGCACCACCTGCTCTTCGCTGATCAGTGGCATGTCGATTCCTTTCAGGGGCGTTTCTGGTGAGACGGTGTCAGTCGGTGAGCGGGAGCTCGCGATCCGGTTCGGGGGAGCGGGTCACCTGGACGGCGGCCACCGCGGCCGGGCCGGGCACCTCGGTGCCGGGCAGCCGCACGGCGGCGACACCCCAGGACACGCCGCGTGAGAGCGCCTCGGCGGGGGCCTCGCCACGGTCGAGTCCGAAGAGCAGGCCGGCGAGCATGCAGTCGCCGGCGCCCACCGTGGACACGGGGTCGCTGATGACGGCGGCCGCGTGCACTTCGCCGGTGCGGCTCGCGAGCAGGGCCCCGTCGCGGCCGAGGCTGACGGCCACGTACCGGATCCCGCTCGCCACCAGCTCGCGGGCACTGTCGATCACGGCGCCCATGGTGCGCAGTGGACGGCCGACGAGCTCTGCCAGCTCTTCGCGGTTGGGCTTGATGAGGTCCGGGGCTGCGGCGACGGCGGCGGCGAAGGCCGGGCCGGAGGAGTCGATGGCGAGCAGCGCGCCGCGGCTGCGTGCCTCGCGGATCAGCGTCGCGTAGAAGGTGTCGGGCACTCCGGGAGGCAGGCTGCCGCAGCCCGCGATCCAGCGGCCCTCGTCCGCTCCGTCGAGCGCGGCGGCGAGCAGCGCCTCGGCCTCCGCTTCGCGGAGCCGCGGCCCGGCCTCGTTGAGCTTGGTGGTGGTGCCGTCGGGTTCGAGCACGCTGACGTTCATGCGCACGCTGCCGGAAATCGGCACGATCCGCGTCGCGACCCCGGTCTGCCGCAGCAGGGCCTCGAAGAGCGCGCCCTCGGGCCCGCCGGAGGGGACCGCCACGACCGGTTCGGCGCCCATGGCGGCGAGGGCCCGCCCCACATTGACGCCCTTGCCGCCCGGGTCGACCCGCGAGGAGTGTGCCCGGAGCACCTGGCCGCGGTCGAGGGCGTCGACGGTGATCGCGCGGTCGACGCTGGGGTTGGGTGTGAGGGTGGTGATCACGCGAACACCACCTCCGGCCCGGCGGCGCGGATCGCCTCCGCCGTGTCGGGATCGAGGCCGCCATCGGTGATGACGCGGTCGATCTGCGCGAGCTCGGCGAAGCGGTGCAGGTGCGCCTCGCCGGCCTTCGCCGAGTCGGCGAGCAGGACCGTGGTGCGGCAGGCGCGCACCATCGCGCGCTTCGTGGCGGCCTCGATCTGGTCGGGGGTGGTGAGGCCGCGCTCCGCGTCGAAGCCGTTCGCGCCGATGAAGCCCAGGTCGATGGTCAGCTCGGCGAGGGCGTCGATCGTCCAGCGCCCGACCGCGGCTCCGGTGAGCGAGCGGACCTGCCCGCCGAGCTGCAGCAGCGTGATCCCCGGTTTCGCGGCCAGCGCCGCGCAGATCGCGGGGCTGTTGGCGACGACCGTCAGCTCGGCGTCGCCGGGGAGGGCCTGCGCGAGGGCGAGGGTGCTGGTGCCCGCGTCGAGCAGCACGGTGCCGCGCTCGGGCAGTTCGGCGAGGGCGCGCTGTGCGATGCGGCGCTTCTCGGCCGCGCGGCGGCCGATGCGCTCGGCGAGGGCGAGCTCGGGGCGTTCGGTCTCGGCGGGGATCGCGCCGCCGTGCACCCGCTTGAGCAGTCCGCGGCGCTCGAGGGCGGTGAGGTCCCGGCGGATCGTCTCGGCGGTGACGTCGAGCTGCTCGGCGAGCCCGCTCACCTCGACGCGGCCGAGGGATCGGGCTGCGTCGAGGATCAGCCGGTGTCGTTCTGCGGCGTACACGGCACTCTCCCGTCGTCGGTCGATGATTGTTCCCCATATTGACACACAAACGGGTAGAAACAAAACAAAACCAACATCCGGATGTAACCGAGTTGCGCTAGGGAGCGGGTGCGCCGATCAGCCGAGGACTTCGGCTTCGAGCCGCGCGAAGCTCGCCTCCATGCCCTCGGCCATGCCGGTGGCGAGTGCCGCCTCCCGCACCTCGGCGCTCGGATAGGTGATGAGATACGCGACGAGGGTGCCGCCCTCGGAAGCGGTCAGGGTGAGCTCGTTCAGCGTCTCCGGCCTCGATGCCCCGTCCGGGTCGCTCGGGGAGACCATGCGCTCCGTGCTGACGAGCCGCTGCGGCGGCGCCGCCGAGACCACGGAGCCCACGAAGCCGAAGCTCTCCCCGCTCTCCAGATTGCGCCACTCGCTGCGCAGCGCCGTGCCGGGTTCCGCGCCCGTCTCGCAGACGGTCATCTCCCAGCCGTCGGGGCCGAGCTGCCAGCGGCGCAGCAGCGCCTCCTCCGTGAAGGCTCGCCACACCTCGGGGAGAGCGCCCCGCACGACGCGGGAGACCCGGGCCTGGGTCTCGCCGATGAGCTGCGTCTCGGTGCCGGCGCCGGCCGCGAAGGAACTGAGGTCTGCGAGCACCGCGTCGATCTGCCCCATCGCGGCGCGCATGCCCTCCATCATGCCCATCGCCTGCAGCTGCTCCAGCTCTTCGAGGGAGCTGAAGTACGTGGTGGTCGTCAGCCGCGAGCCGAGGGCCGTCTCCGCGAAGTCGAAGGTCATGCGCATGCTCGGCAGTTCCGTGTTCGGCTGACCGCCCTCCGCGGCGAAGCCGTCGCGGACCTCGAAGGAGCGGCCCTCCTCGACCGAGACCCACTCCCAGTAGCCGCAGCTGCGCTCGCCCTCCGGGCCGGTCATGCAGTACTGGGAGAGTCCGCCGGGGAAGCCGTCGTGGCGGGTGAAGACGGCCGGGAAGGTCGGCGGGCCCCAGAAGCGCTCGATCTGGCGGGGATCGAGGTAGGCGTCCCAGAGGCGGCGCACCGGGACGGTGAAGTCGGCGACCACGGTGAGCGTGAGCGCCTGCGGGTCGGTGTCTACGGAGGCGATGGGCATGAGCTGGCCTTTCGGTGTGGTCGATCGCCGGTGATCGAGGGCGGTGAAGGGTGGGCGGTGATGGCGGGTGGCTGGGAAGCCGATGGGGTCGGTGAACGGCGGCCGGTGGTTACTCGTCGCGCTCAGCCGCTGGCGAGCGCGGCGAGCTCTGCGGCGAGGTTGGCGCGGGCGCGGGACTCCCAGAGGTTCCGGGCCGCCTCGGTGCGGTAGACGGCGGGGCGATCGAGATAGCCGCGCAGGATCTCGGATCGGCCCCGGGCGAAGTCCGCTGCGGGTACGTGTGCGTACTCGGTGCGCACCGCCTGCGAGTAGCGCTCGTAGCGGGCCTTCGAGGCGGCGAAGATCGCGAGGTCGGCGTCGAGCAGCAGGGCGAGGGGGTGCTCGGGATCCTGGACCGCCCTGGCGGGAGCCGTCTCGGCGACGAAGGCCGCCACGCGCTCAGCCAGCGCCGCGTCGAGTCCCGCCGAGTCGAGCGCCTCGCGGGCGAGCCGCGCCGAGGCTGCTTCGTCGTCGGCGGCGCCGGAGTAGACCGCGTCGTGGAACCAGGCCGCCAAGAGCGTTTCCGGTGGGACGCGCTCGCCGCGGGTCCCGAGCTGGTCGAGGGCGAGCAGCACGTCTTCGAGGTGCTCCTCGCTGTGGTAGCTGCGGTGGGGCTCCGCCCAGCGGGCGAGCAGATCCTCGCCGAGCCGAGCCCACGCGTCCGTGCGGGCCGGCCGCACGCCGCACGCCGGGCCGAGCTCGGCCCACTCCGCGGCGAGATACTGGCGCCGCCGCACCGGGGCCATCACGGGCCGGTCCACCTGGCGCACGCGCTGACCCGAGTCGCGCAGCGCCTGCAGCACCTCGCGCGCGGAGACGGGTCTCGCCCCCAGGGCGATCGCCCGCTCGGTGAGCGAGGCGGGCACGTCGTAGTGGTCGAGGTCGAAGCCTCTGCGAGGGATCCCGAGTCGCTTCGCGAAGGCGTGCAATTCGGCGGCGTCGCGGTCGGAGACGAGGTGGCTCCAGACGGTGCCGTGGGCGGGCCACGTCGGCGGATCGATCAGGATCGTCACGAGCGGGACTCCTCCGCCGCGAGGGGCGGATGCGTCGCCGTGCCGGCCGGCGGGGCCGGCGCCGCGCTCCGCGGCGAGCCGCTGGCCTCGGACGCCTCGGCCTCCTCCGTCATCCCCGTCGCGAGCGCGCGCGCGTGCGCCACGACGGTCGCGCGTCGGGTCTCCCACTCCATGGTCCCGCCGACGACGGCAGATCCGAGGTTCCCGAGCTCGCACCAGCCGACCGCGAGCGCGATCAGGCTGAAGAGCAGATGCTCGGCGCGGCCGCGGTCGAGTGCGGGCAGCGCCGTGAGGATCCCGTCCACCTTGTGCGCGCAGACCGGGCGGCGCTGCTCGATGGCGACGGCGGCGTCCAGCTCGAGGCTCTCCCACAGCAGCAGCCGCGGTAGTTCGGGGTGCCGCTCGCATCGGTCGAGCAGCTGCGCAACGAAATCACCGATCGCCTCGGCTCCGGTGCCGGTGACGTCGAGGCCGTCGAGCAGCCCCGCCAGCTCGTGTCCGAGCACCGCGGCGAAGAAGGCGCGCTTGTCGCCGAAGTAGCGGTAGATGCGCTCCTTGTTCACGCCCGCGTCGGCGCCGATCGCCTCGATCCGGGCGCCCGCGAAGCCTGCCGCGGCGAACTGCCGGGCTCCGGCGAGCAGCAGCTTCCGCTGCGTCGCGTCGGTGTCCCAGGCCATGCAGGGATCCTAGCAAGTCCAACCGGCCGGTTGCCGAACTCCAAACGAACGGTTGCAGATGTTGCGGCGGATCGCTACGCTGCAAAATGCAACCGAATGTTTGGAGATCACATGATGCCTTCCCCGACGCCCGCGGCAGCTCAGACGCCCCGGATGCCCTCGACGCCGCCGATGCCCCCGGCGCCGGTGCGCATGATCGTGACCTGGATCGGGATCTTCCCGCTCGTCCTGCTCGCCCAGTGGCTGCTGCGGCCCCTCACCGCAGCGTGGCCGCTCGTGCTCTCGACCGGACTCACCCTGGCCGTGGTGGTGCCGCTCGCGGTGGGCGTCGTGATCCCGACCCTGTTCCGGGTCCTGGGGATGCTGCGCCGACGCCGCGCGGAGACGACCGCCGCGTGAGAGCCGTGGTGCTCGGCGCCCGTGGTGCCGTCGGGCGCGAGGCCGTCGCCGAGCTCTGCACGCCCGGCGAGGCCGCCGGGCGGCTCGGTGCGCCGCTGCTCAGCCGCTGAGCGCGCCCAACAGGAGCGAGAGCCCGAGCGCCGCGACGAGCACGTTCCCCGCGAGCAGCGTGAGACGCGTCACGCGGCGCGGCAGACGCGCCGACAGCAACGCGCCCGCGCCGACCAGGACGAGCTGCCACAGCAGCGAGCCGAGCAGCACCCCGGCCGTGAAGGCGATCCGGGCGTCGGTCCCCGCCAGCAGCTCGCCGGAGCCCGCGGCGATCGCCGCGAAGTACAGCAGCGTCAGCGGGTTGACGAGCGTGAGGGCCACGAAGGCGAGATACCGGCGCATGCGCCGGGGCGGCGCGACGGGCCCGCGGGCGGAAGCGGTGCCGGGCGCGGGGGCGGGATCGGTGCCGGGATCCGGTGACCCGGGATCCACGGCGGTTCCGGAGCCGGGACCCGGAACCGCAACCCCGGCTCCGGGGTCCCCGTCGGGCGCGGCACGCCGGGCACGCGCGAAGCCGAGCACCGCGATCGCGATCACCGCGACGCCGCCCGCGACGGCGGGCCAGGGCGCCAGGGCGCGGATCGCGGGAGCGGCGAGCGCCCCGAGCGTGACCGCGAGCGCGCAGTAGAGCGCGTCGACGGAGGCGACGCCGGCAGCCGCAGGCCAGCCGTGAGCGAAGCCGTGCCGCAGGCCGGTGGCGAACAGCAGCGCGCCGACCGCGCCGAGCGGGAGCGCCAGGGCGAGCCCGGCCACCAGCCCGGCGGAGAGCGCAGCCGCGAGATTCATGCCTTCAGCATGCGGACCCGGCCCGCCTCACACAGAGAGGTGCGTGGTCAGAGCAGTATGATTCGTGGTGTGGACGCCATTGACGAGCAGATCATCGCTCTCCTGCGAGAGGATGCTCGGCGTGCCTACAGCGCGATCGGACGCCAGGTGGGGCTCGGCACCAACGCCGTCTCGGCGCGCGTGCGGCGGCTGCGCGAGGCAGGCGTCATCACCGGCTTCACCGTGCTGCTCGGCGAGGCGCGCGCCGAGGGGCCGGCGGGCATCGAGGCCTTCGTCGATGTGCGCTTGCAGGCCGATCGCGACTCCGAGGAGTTTCTGCGCTGGGCGCACACGGCACCCGGCGTGCTCGACGCGGTGCACGTCACCGGTCCCTACGACTACCTGCTGCGCGTGCGTCTGCGCGACACCGCCGCGCTCGACCGGCTGCTGCGCCTGCTCAAGCGCGAGGGCGGCGCCGCCCAGACCCAGACCCGCCTCGCTCTGCGCTGAGGCGGAGGCCCTCCTCCGTCACGCGCTCCCTCCCGGTCTCGCGGTCCGTGGCACCCGGGTGCCGCGCGATGCGCGGGGATGCGCCGCGACTCCCTCGCGCGGGGGAGGAAGATCGCACGTCCGGCCGATGCGGCGCGAGTTCAGTGCTGCTTGGCTGGAACCGGGGCGGCGTGAGCGCGCGGCCTAGCGGGGCGAATAGGGAGGCATCGGCATGGGGAGACCACGACCGTTCGGCGCGGTGAGCGCCGAGGTGAGCGCGCTCGCCGGCCGGGCGCGCGCGCCGCTCGCGGTGTCGCTGCGGAGCGGCGAGCGCGGCTGGTGCCGCACGGCACGCCCCGGCGTGGCGGCCGGCGACCGCTTCGAGATCGGCTCCGTCAGCAAGGTGCTCACCGGCACGCTGCTCGGAGTGCTGGCCGAGGCGGGCGAGGTGGACCCCGATGCCCCGGTCGACGAGGTGACGGGGGAGCGCCTGCCCTGGCGGGATCGCGCCCCCTCGCTCGCGGAGCTCGCCACGCATCACTCCGGCTTGCCGAACACGCCGCCGCGCCTCGGGCCGCGAGAGGCCGTCGGGGCGCTCGGGCTGAGCAGGCGCGACCCGTGGCGGGGCGTGAGCCCGGCCGCCTACCGGGTGGATCTGTCGCGCGCGGCAGCGCGGGCGCGCGCCGACGGAGGCTTCCGCTACTCGAGCATGGGCATCGGCCTGCTCGGTGACGCGCTCGCCGCCGCGAGTGGCCGGCCCTTCGCAGAGCTGATCCGCGAGCGCCTGCTGCTCCCGCTCGGCATGACCCGCACCGGCCTCGACCGGCCAGAGGGCGGTGCGGACGCCGTCTCCCGTCCGCACAACCGCCGCGGCATGCCGATGCCCTACCTGCGGGATCACATGCCGGGGGCGGGCATGTTCGCGTCGTCGCTCGCCGATCTGGAGCGCCTGCTCGACGCCGTGCGAGATCCCGGCGCGACGCCCCTCGCGGCGGGAATCCGGAGCGCGACCGCCGTCCAGCGCGCGGCCGGGCCCGGGCTGGGCGTGGGCTACTGCTGGCTGATCCGCGAGGCCACTGCACCCGGCGGCTCCGGCCCGGCACCGACGGGGGAGCCGGTGCTCCTGCACGACGGCGCCACCTGGGGCTCGCAGGCGCACGTCTCCGTCGGCCTCGCCACCGGACGAGCGGTTGCGGCGATGTCGGCCATCTACCGCGACCTCGACGGTTTCGCGACGCGGTTCCTCGGCGAGGGGGCCGCCGGGCGCTGATCCCTCCCGGGGTGCGGCGCACTCCTGCCGGGATCAGTGCGAATCCGCAGGGACCCCGATCCGGATCCCGGTCCCGCCCTCAGACCCGTTCCCGTCCGGCCTCCCGCCGCCCCCGCATCGCGAGCAGCGCCGCCGGGATCCCGAGCGCCGTCAGCGCCGTCACCCCGAGGATCAGCCACTGCGCCGAGGCGAGCGGCGAGTCACCGCCGAAGGCGAGCAGATTGCCGGCAATCGCGCTCGTCAGGGTGAAGGCGACGAGCTGCGTCGTGCTCACCGCGGCGGCCGCCTTCGCACCCTCGGCCGGGTCGTCGCTCGCGCGCATCGCCGCCACCGAGAGGTGCGGGTAGGCCATGCCCACGCCGGCGCCCGCGAGGAACAGCAGCACCGCCCAGATCGCCAGGTCCGCCCAGCCCGCGTCGGCGCGCTGCAGCAGCCCGTAGGCCGCGAAGCCCGCAACCACCACGACCGGCCCCGTCCGCACGCGGGCGCGCGCCATGCGCTCGCCCGCGCTCACGCTGAGCACCTGCGCGGTGGTCCAGCCGACGGAGGGCGCGGCGCCCAGGATCCCCGCCACGATCGGGCTGGCTCCCGCGAGCTGCTGCCCGAAGAGCGGGATGAAGTTCTCGGCGGTGATCCCGGCGCACAGACCCGCCACCGTCAGGTACACCCACTTCAGCGGGTTGCCGCGGACGTAGGCGAGCCGCGGCAGGACCCCGTTGGGGTTGCGTGCGTCGAGCGCGAAGAAGAGGAGCAGCAGGGCGAGCGCGCCCGCGATGGTCAGCGGGATCCACGCGCCGCTGAGCGTGGAGCTCAGGCTCAGCAGCGCGGCGGTGACGGCGAGCGCCACGATCGAGGGGAACGGAATGGGGGTGCGCGCGGGCTGCTCAGGCCGCTCGCGGGGGAGTGCGCGCGCGGTGACGAAGACGAGCAGGATCGCGACGCCCGCGAGCGCCGCGAAAGCCGCCCGCCACGCGCCGAACTGGGCGAAGAGGCCGCCGAGTGCGGGGCCGAAGAGCGTGCCCACGCCGAACATGGCGGAGACCAGGCCGGTCGCGCGCGTCCACAGCTCGGAGGGGAGCACCGCGCGGATGGTCGCGAAGCCGAGGCCGGTGAGGAGCCCCGCGCCGAGCCCCTGCACGGCGCGGCCCGCCACGAGCAGCTGCATGGCCGGGCTGCACGCCGCGAGCGCGGTGCCGGCGGCGAACACGAGGTAGGCGATGACGTAGGAGCCGCCGCTGCCGCGCGCGCCCAGCACGCGCCCGGTGAACATGGTCGCCGTCACCGCGGCGATGAGGTAGGCCGTGGACGCCCAGGCGTAGAACTGCCTGCCGCCGAGCTCGGCCACGACGGAGGGGAGCAGGGATGCGGTGAAGTAGAGGTTCATCGCGTAGAGCGCGACGCCGCCGGCCATGACGATCACCGCCGTGCGGTGGGGCTTCGCGAAGAGGGCGCCCCAGCTGGCGGCGGGCGGGGCAGGTGCGTCCCCGGCGGACCCGGCGCTGGGCTCCGCATCCCCGGTGACGGCCTCCGGGGATGCGGGCGAGGCCTCGACGGTGCCGGTGTCGGTGTGCTTGTCGGAAGAGTGTTCACGCATGTCCGCTACGCTAGAACTTCAAGTCCACTTGAAGTCAAGGAGGCTGGGATGCGCCGTTCGCCCACCGATCTGCTGACCGTGGGGGAGGTGGCGAGCCGCGCCGGCATCGCCCCGAGCGCGGTCCGCTACTACGAGCAGCAGGGGCTCATCGCGGCGACGCGCACCGCCGGCAATCAGCGCCGCTACCCCCGGCACGTGCTCCGCCGCATCGGCATCATCGTCGCGGCGCGCAGGTTCGGGATCCCGCTCTCGGAGCTGCAGGAGGTGTTCGCCGCCCTGCCTCACGACCGTATGCCGGGCAAGGCCGACTGGCGGCGGATCTCGCGCGGCTGGCACGACCGGCTCGAAGCGCGGCGGCGGGAGCTGGAGCGGCTGGAGGAGGAGCTGATCGGCTGCATCGGCTGCGGATGCCTCTCGCTCGGCACCTGCCGGGTGCTCAACCCCGGCGACGTGCTCGCCGAGGAGGGACCCGGCGCGCGGCGGCTGCCCGAGGCGGGCCCGGGCGGGGAAGCGCGCGGACGCGGATCAGCCGCGCCGTCCCTCCCGCGGGGCGTCGACGCTCCACGCCTCGGCGGGGCGGGTGATCGCCTCGGCCCAGGTGCCGCCGCGCCACGCGAAACGGGCGACCGCGCAGGTGGGCATGCGGTCGATGCCGCCGGAGGAGAGCCGGTGGGCGAGGCCTGAGATCCCCGGGTCGTGCGCGACGAGCAGCACCCCGTCGACGTTCGCGGCGGCAGCGGTGGCGAGCAACGTCTCTGCTGGGGCCAGGTAGAGGGCCTCATCGAACTCCACGGGGATCCCGAGCGCAGCGCCGAAGTGCTCGGCCGTGCTGCGCGCCCGCTGCGCGGTGCTGCTGAGGACGCGCGCGATCCCGAACGCGTCGGGGTCCGCGTCCCGTGCCACCGCGAGCCTCGCCGCCAAGACCGGCGCGTCGCGCTCGCCACGGGCGTTCAGCGGGCGGTCGTGGTCGCGCAGGCCCGGCTCGCCCCAGTCGGACTTGGCGTGCCGGACGAGGATGAGCTGCGGCATGACGCTCCTCTGCGTGCTGGGCGTGGGACGGCGGTTCGATCCGCCCCACCCAGCCTAAACGGCTCCGCCCGCCGGCGGCGCCCAGGGCACACGAGCGGGCGTGCACCATCGGGGTTCCGTCAATCGCGGGCGGCATGTTTGCGCTGCCCGCGAACCCAGGGCCGGGAGAGGAGGAGAATCGAGGTGGGCGCGGCGCGAATGCCCGGGCCCTTCGCACTGCCGAGGAAAGAAGGAACGCATGCGCGCTGTTCGACTGACCGACTGGAAGACCTTTCCCGAACTGCAGGAGATCGAGCGGCCGAAGCCGGGGCCCGGGGAGGTGCTGCTGAAGGTTGCGGGCGCGGGTGCGTGCCACAGCGATGTGTCGCTGTTCGCCGAGTTCGACGCCTCGATGGGGCTGCCGGGGTTGCAGCCGCCCTACACGCTCGGCCACGAGAACTCGGGCTGGGTGGAGGAGGTGGGTGAGGGCGTCACCGGCTTCACGAAGGGCGACGCCTACCTCGTCTACGGTCCCACGGGCTGCGGCCGCTGTGCTGCGTGCGCGCGCGGCGAGGAGACCTACTGCGAGAACGCGGCCACGAACCCGGCGCAGGGCGTCGGGCTCGGCCGCGACGGCGGCATGGCCGACTACGTGGTCGTGCCCGCCGGGCACCTGATCCCGCTGGGCGACGCGGATCCCGTCGCCGCGGCCCCGCTCGCCGATGCCGCGCTCACCCCGTATCACGCGATCAAGAAGGCGCTGCCGGTGCTGAACCGGGGCGGGGCGACGGCGCTCGTGGTCGGCCTCGGAGGGCTCGGCCAGATCGCCGTGCAGATCCTGCGGGCGCTCACCGGGGCGACGGTGATCGCGACCGACATGAAGCAGTCCGCGATGGACGCGGCCGCTGCGCGCGGCGCCGTGACGGTGCCGGGCGGCGACGACCAGGCGGCAAGGATCCGCGAGGCCACCGGCGGTCGCGGCGTGGATGCGGTCTTCGACTTCGTCGGCGCTGCTCCCACGCTGAAGCTCGCCATGTCGGTCGTTGCGGTGGGCGGCCGGGTGCAGGTCGTGGGCATCGCGGGCGGCGTGGTCGAGTGGTCGTTCTTCACCGCGCCCTACGAGTCGGTGCTGACCAGCAGCTACTGGGGCTCGGTGTCGGAGCTGCACGAGGTCGTCGCCATGTACCGCGCCGGCCAGATCGAGCCTGACATCCAGCGCTTCCCGATGGATCAGGCGCTCGACGCCTACCGCCTGCTCCACGAGGGCAAGCTCTCCGCCCGCGCCGTGGTCGTCCCCCACGCCGCCTGACCCCGCTCACGTGGGCGGACCTTCCTCGCCGGTGCGGGGAGGGCCGCCCGCCTGGGGCGACCCGCCTGCGTCCGGGAAGCCCCTGAGCGGGCGTTTATATTTCGGCGCTCAATGACGCTGTCGTGCGGGCGGCGTGGGGAGTAGGCTGCACGGCATGGCTGCCCGGCTCTCCGAGATCGTGATCGATGCGCGCGACCCGCAGCGGCTCGCGCAGTTCTGGTGCGAGGTGCTCGGCTTCACGGTGCTCGAAGCGGACGACGACGGCGTCGAGATCGGCCCGGAAGCGGGCTTCGGCGGGGTTCAGCCGACGCTCGTGTTCGTTCCGTCCGTGGCTCCCAAAACCGGGAAGCTCCGCCTGCACTTCGACATCAACCCGACCGACCGCGATCAGAACGCCGAACTCGACCGCCTCCTCGCGCTCGGTGCGCGGCTGGCCGACATCGGCCAGGGCCCCGAAGTGTCCTGGCACGTCCTCCAGGACCCCGAAGGCAACGCGTTCTGCCTCCTCCGCCGCCGACTCGGCTGACATTGCTTGCGCACCAACTGCCGCAAAGCGCTGGCGGGGACTCGGGGTCCGCATGCGCGCGAATTCGAAAGGAGGAGGTGTGCAACGGCATTGGTGGAGGGGTGTTGCGCGGGTGCCGGGCAGGTGCCTTAGGTGCCTGTTCTGGTGGCAAGCGGGGAGATGCTCCGACAGGTTTCATGTGAGTTGCGTTGAGAAGTAGCTGCGGAGATAGTCCCGAAGAGCCGGGTCACAGACATAGATGTACGTGCCGAGTATTCCGCGGGTCAAGAGCACCGTGTAGATGTTCTTGACGTACCGCAGGAGGTCCTCGTCGCTGAAGGTGAGTCCGAGCTTCGGATTGTTCTCACGGCCCTTCTTGTCGTGATAGTTGGCGCGGTTGAAAACGATCCTTTTGGACGCGATGTCATACGTGAGGTCGTTGCCGAAAGTGACGCCAGCGTAGTTGAGGTCGTACCCCTGGACCGTGTGGATCGACCCCATCTCCTCGATCGAACCCGGGCTATTGATCCAGTCCCGTTGCGTGGTGTTCCAGCGAAGGCGCTCGCCGCAGATCTCAATGTCGAACGCCTCCTTGTCTCGCTTGCTCCGCCAAGGCCACGCGTACCCGGCCACCAGCCTTGAGAGGCCGTGTTCTTCCTCACGCAGCAGGATCTGTCGCCGCATCTCTCCGAAGTCCGAGAAGAGTCGGAGATCGTACCCTTCGAATGAAATCCTGCTCTTCGGAGGCTCGTCGCTGAGGACGGATCGAACGTAGCCGACGTAGTCCTGCCCGCCCGAGATCCGCATTTGCGAGTGCAGCGGATAGATGCGGCCAGTCAAGGAGGCTTCGTTCACGAGTGCGCGCGTCGTCTCCGGCGAAAGGTCCGCAGGACGCACGCTCTGGCCTGCGTCGAGCATCAGTATCGTGTGTGTGCTCTGCTTCCTGATCCAGTCCAACTGAGTCAGCTGAAGGTCGTCCTGACCGAAGAGCTTGCGATTGATTTCAGCGAACTTCTGGTTCAGGGGGCCCGAGGCCTGGTTTGCGCGCCGATTCAAACGGTGAGCCTCGTCGACGATGAGCAGGTCAAAAGGCTCCTCGCTCTCACCGACGCCGTAAGGGGTGAGGACGAGGTCTTTGCTGAGACCAGGGGTCAGAGAAAAGACCTTGGCGATGGACTCGCGAAGCGACTGCTGAGGCACGACGATTCCGACCTTCAACGTTTTCAGCAAGTCCGCGTGACCCGGTGTGAAGAAGTCGCTGAATATCGAGTCGCTGTCGATGGGCTCTTTCGGATCGTGTCCCCGGATGTCCTCCAGCAGCTTCAGGAGGTAGATCGCGACCACCGTCTTGCCGGTTCCAGGGTTGCCATGCACGATGACCGTGCTCGAAGTGCCATGCTCGAGGTCTGCGAAGAGCCCCTCGAGAATGTCCTCGACCGCGATTGCCTGGTCGTGATTCAGCGCTTTGAAGGGTGAGAGCTTGAAGAGATCGCTGTTGATGATCTCGGGCAGGGTCCGCTGAAACAGATGTTCTTGGGTGCGGAGATGCTCGAATACACCGTGGAAGGCCTGCTGATAGGTCTCGCGGTTGTAGTAGTCGGAGTCCGTGATCCCCGCGTTGTGGTTAAGAACCTTCAGGTAGCCGTCCCCGGAGAACATCCTGATGAGGAACGACTCAAGGTCAAGGCATGCCGACTTGTTGAAGGTGTCATCGAGGACCACACGGAACCACTCGAGGTCTCTCTTCTCGGGAGAATCGAGATGCTGACGCATCCGTGCTTCGACGTTGAGCGATTCCCCCACGTATACCTCGCGATGGCTGTTGAGAATGTAGACCACGGGCCAGTTCCGGTGCCGGGGATCGACCGCGCCCCAGGCGCGTACACTCTCAGCAGTAAAGGGGAGACGTTCGACCTCAGAGGCGGTCATACTTAGTGCTCCTGCCTCGGGCATCAGCCGCCGGGTATTTCACCCGCGTCTTCTCGAGTTTCTGAAGCACGATCTCGTCGGGGTCGAGACCTAGCCGATCTGCGAGAAGCAGGCAATAGGTCAATACATCGGCCAGTTCGTCCTCAGCTGAGCCAAGGCCCGAGTCGTCCCATTGAAAACACTCGAGAAGTTCACCCGCTTCGATGCTGATGCTCTTTGCCAGATTCTCCGGCGTATGGAACTTCCCCCAGTCGCGCTCGGCAACGAACTCTCGAAGCGCAGTGCGGACAGGCTTCTCATGCATGCTTCTTAAGTTAGCACCGCGGCAAGCACTCGGTGGAGTGGCGTCGGGTGCAGCGCTGCTGAGACCGAGCCCCTGCCGGTCGACGATACTGGGCGGGCGGGAATCTCTGGGTACGGCTTGGCAGTGGGGCTTGCGGTGCTCGCGCTGCAGCTGGTGCCCGAACTCGACCGCCTCCTCGCGCTCGGCGCGCGGCCGACCGACATCGGCCAGGGCCCGAAGGCAACGGAGTACTGCCTCCTCCGCCGCCGACTCTGTTGAGCGGCCCTGCGCACCAACGGCCGCAAGAGCGCTAGCCGGGTTGTGGCACCGGGGAGAGGATTGTGAGGCGGCGCCGAATCCGGTCAATGTCGGTGGTCGGAGGTACGTTGGAGCCATGAGCAGCCTCGAACTCTACACCTCTCACGATGGCACCGTCTCGCTTGAAGTCCGGGCCGACCACGACACCGTTTGGCTCACACGTCAGCAATTGGCAACGCTGTTCGGGCGTGACGTGAAGACCATCGGTAAGCACATCGCAAACGCGAGGCGGGAGGAACTCGAGGGCGTGGCAGTTGTCGCAAAATTTGCGACAACTGCCACCGACGGTAAGACATACCGGGTCGAACACTACAACCTCGACCTCGCCCTTTCCGTCGGCTACCGTGTCAAGTCGCCCGAGGGCGTGTACTTTCGTCGGTGGGCAACGGACGTTCTCCGCCGGTACCTTCTCGAAGGTGTGGCCGTGAACGAATCACGATTGCGAGAGCTCGGTCAGATCGTGCAGATTCTCTCCCGTTCCAGCGATGAGCTGGTTGCAGGGGTTGCCGATGTGTTGGCGGAGTACCTCCCCAGCCTCACCCTGCTGCGCGACTACGACGAGGGCAGCATCGACACCGCGCCCTGTGTCGTTCCCGGATGGACGCTCACTCTCGACGAAGCCCGGTCGGTCATCGCGCACGTTGCTGACGAGTTTCCCGATGACGGCTTGCTCGGCAGAGAGCGTGGCGATGCGCTCGGCGGCGTGGTCGGCGCGATCTATCAGGGTTTCGACGGGCAGGATCTGTACCCGACAGTCGAAGAGAAGGCGGCGAACCTGCTGTACCTGGTGGTCAAAGACCATCCGCTCTCGGACGGCAACAAGCGCAGCGCGGCGGCACTGTTCATCACCTTCCTCGCTCGTAACGGAATGCTGGCGAGCAATAGCGGCGCCCCGTGCATTGCGAATAACACGCTCGCCGCGATTACCCTCATGGTCGCAATGAGCGACCCGAAGGAGAAGGACCTCATGATCGCCCTGCTGATTCGCATGATCACGGGGCGTGCCGCGTGAGCCGTATTCGATGGTCTGACCGCTGAACACTGTGCCGAAAGTGTCAGCTTCGACACGAGCGGGTGACTTGCTGAATGAGCGCCCAGGCGACTCCGCCCCAAGTCCGTTTCGGGATACTGACAGACGGCACCGTTCCTGGGCTGAGTTCGGCGCAGTCAACGAGGAGCGGATGGCACTGGGGTGCCACGGGGTCGGCACCGGGGGGTGACGCGCGGGAGGTGCGGTTCCGGGAGGGTGGAACCATGACCGCCACCCATCCGCTCCACCGTCCCGTGCCCTTCATCGCCGTGTGCCTCTCGCTCGCCGTCGCGCTCGCGCTCGTGGCGACGCTCGCTGTGTGGGCGATCGTGGGCGGCGCGACCGCGTCGGCACTGCAGGGGTCCGAGCGCACCATCAGCAGTGACCCCGTGAGCGCCGTCTCCGCTGCCGCACCCTCTACCACCGCAACCACGTCCGGGAGCGCGCAGACCACCGCGACCACGTCCGGGAGCACCGCGGCCACCGCGTCCACCGGCACGCACGACGGGGCTGCCGCCCACGCTCGCTGAGCGGGATCACGGCCGGTCGCCAGCCGCCGAGCTGTGGCCCTACCGCTTTTACGTGCCATCGCCTAGCCTGTTTGCGGGGGGTGGACGATGCGGTCTCGCAAAAACAAGAAAGAAGTCCAATTTAAACGTGGGCTCGCCATGCTGGCATGCGGTCTCCTGGCGGTCACCGGGCTGGTGGTGACGGAACTGGCCTCCGCGCCGACGCCGGCGCAGGCGGCGGCCTCGGATCTGCTCGACTGCACG
Source organism: Leucobacter massiliensis (assembly GCF_002982315.1). GTDB lineage: Bacteria > Actinomycetota > Actinomycetes > Actinomycetales > Microbacteriaceae > Leucobacter > Leucobacter massiliensis. The sequence goes on from NZ_MWZD01000024.1 coordinate 95,766, forward strand.
CCCTCGTCCCCGTACGTGTACAACCTGCGGAGCCCGGACCAGACCGTGGGCGGTCAGCGCGTGAATCGCGTCGAGCGGGTCAACGTCACGACGGGCGAGGTGGAGGTCATCGCGGACTTCTCGGCGGCCACCGCGCCCGACGACCTCGTCATCGAAGAGCAGGTCAACGGACTCGGCATTCGCAGAGACGAGCTGGGGCGCGGCCGCTGGCTGGTCTTCTCGACCAGCAACATCTCGGATCTGAGCGGAACGCGGAACGTCTATCAGTACGATCTGCTGACCGAGACGCTGGTCTCCACCCGCATCCCCGACGAGATCTGGTCGGCCGACTCGAACCACACGACCCGCCACGGCGCGGTCGACCTGAGCACCGGCATGTACTACACGGCGACGCACCGCAGCAACTCCGACGAGTTCACGCTCATCGCCTACGACCTCGATGCGGAGGAGGTGTGGCTCGCCGGCCACCTGCGCACTCCGGGCGCGACCGGCTCCAGCGGCGACATGGCCTTCGACTCGCTCGGCAACCTCTACTTCATCGTCGGCGGCCAGTCGGCTGCCCGGCAGTTCACCGCCCCGGCGGGGACGCTCCCGACCGAGCCGGGGCAGCAGATCGAGTTCACCCTGACCGACACGGGCGGCGCGGCCACGGACGACGCGGCCCCGCAGCAGCGGCCCCCGCTGTCGCGCACCAACGGCGTCGGCGTCGCCTTCGGGCCCTACGGGTATCTGTACGAGACCTTCGCCTCCGGCTTCCTCTACCGCGTCGACCCCTCGTCCGGCGTGATCGTCCCCGATGCGGCGGTGCGCCCGCAGGACGTCGCCCTCGTCGACCTCGGCCCAGCGCAGCCGGGCTCGACGGCGCGGGGCGGCTCCTCGACCGACCTCGCCACCTGCGCGTCCCCGAGCACCATCGAGGTCCGCAAGTTCGTCAACCACCGCGAGAAGGACAGCGACCAGTTCACCATGTCGGTGACGCGCGAGGACGGCGAGGCCGTCGGCGTCCCTGCCACCACGAGCGGCACGGAGAACGGGCTGCAGCAGGAGCAGGTGGGCCCGGTCGGGATCCTCACCCTGCGCGGGGACGGCAGCACCCCCTGGAGCTACACGATCTCCGAGACGGGCACCGGGGCGACCGACCTCTCCGACTACGACACGAGCTACCACTGCGTCGACCGCAACGACTCGTCGTGGGGCCCGTACTCGGGCAGCTTCGCCGGCTCCGAGGAACGCAGTTTCACGATCGAGACCCCCACGCGCGAGGCGGGGGCGGCGAGCCGCGCGATCGTGTGCACGCTGACGAATGCCGACCCCGGCAACCCCGTGGTCGTGAAGCAGTTCGACGACGAGACGCCGCGGGCGGCCGTCGACGATGTGACCTTCTCCGGGAGCTATCGCTGCGTGCTCGAATCGGCAGAGCCGGCCGTCGTGAACGAGGGCACCTGGACGGTGGAGGGCAGCGGGCCCGCGCTGCTGGTCCCGGAATCGGGTTCGACCACCGACGTGCCGATCGGCTCGGTGTGCGAGGTGAGGGAGGACGCGCTCGACGCAGGCGTCTTCCCCGATGACTCCTGGTCGTGGGGCGCCACCGTCTTCGCACCGGAGACCCCGGGCGATCCCGCGTCGGGAACCGTCACCATCACTGCGGAGGACACGCTCGCGAACACCGTCACCGTCACCAACTCGGCCCGGCAGGCCACGGCGCCGCTGCAGATCACCAAGTCGTTCGCGGACGGTGCGCCCGACTGGGTCGAGGAGGTCGCCTTCTCGGGGGCCTACGACTGCGCCTACGCGGGCCTCGACGGCGTGCGCGGCACGGACGACGACGTCATCAACACCGGCAGCTGGAGCATCACGGGCACGGGGGAGGCGGCCCTCGACCCCGAGGCGAGCGCGCTGCCGGTGAACTCCGTGTGCTGGATCACCGAGGACACGCCGTCCGACGACGAGCTCCCGGCGGGAGCGTGGCACTGGATCGCCCCGAGCTACGAGCCTGCCAGTGACGACGGCAGCTCCGCCATCGTGACGATCCGCGACGCCGCCGAGAATCGGGCGACCGTCACGAACTCCGCGAGCGGTCTCTCCATCGTCAAGGCATTCCCCGACGGCGCCCCCGAGTGGGTGCAGGAGATCACCTACACGGGCAGCTACCGCTGCGAGACCGGCACCGCGCAGATCACGGGCACCTGGTCCGTGACCGGGGCCGGGATCGCGGAGCTCAGCCCCGGCGAGGGGCAGCCCGCCGAGCTTCCGCCTGGCGCGAGCTGCAGCGCGAGCGAGGACACGCTCGACCCCGGGCAGCTGCCGGACGAGAGCTGGTCGTGGGGGACGCCCGCCATCACCCCCGACTCGGTCCTCGCCGGCTCCGATCCGGCGGCCAGCACGATCACCGTGACCAACTCGGTGTCGCAGGAGACGCCCGTCGTGTCGCTGAACATCGACAAGGCGCTGCCGGAGGGATCCCCGGCGTGGCTCGATCAGCTGCGCTACACCGGTGGATACTCGTGCGTCCTCGGCGACGAGGAGTACACGGGCACTTGGGCGGTCACCGGTGCGGGACCCGCGGTCCTCACCCCCGGGGAGGGCTCCTCCGCCGAGCTCCCCGTGGGAGCGCAGTGCACGGTCGAGGAGGACGCGCTTGATCCCGGGCTGCTGCCGGACGCCTCGTGGACGTGGAACGCCCCGGTGATCGATCCTCAGCCGCTGGAGCTGACGGCCGAGGGGGAGAACACCGTGACGGTGACGAACGGTGCCACGCAGGCCACCACCTCCCTGTCCATCGCGAAGGCGTTCCCGGAGGATGCCCCGTCGTGGCTGGGGGAGCTCTCCTACTCCGGCCGCTACTCCTGCGCCATCGGAACCCAGCTCGACACCGGCTCGTGGAGCGTCACCGGCGCGGGTGCCGCGACGCTGCTCCCCGATGAGGGGAGCTCCGCGGAGCTGCCCGTCGGCGCGGCGTGCACCGTCTCGGAGGGCGAGCTCGATCCGGCGCTCCTGCCGAACCCCTCGTGGGCCTGGCAGCCGCCGGTCATCGATCCGACGCCGCTGGTCCTCACCGCCGACGGCGCGAACACGGTGACGGTGACGAACAGCGCGTCGCAGGCGACCACCGGGCTCTCCGTCGTGAAGGCGCTCCCCGAGGGATCTCCCGAGTGGCTGCAGGAGATCACCTACTCGGGTGCCTACGCCTGCAGCACCACGGGAGAGGAGAACACGGGCACCTGGGTCGTCACCGGCGCAGGCGAGGCGCAGCTCGCGGCCGACCCGGGCACCAGCAGTGAGCTGCCCGCGGGTTCCTCCTGCGTGGTGACCGAGGAGCCTCCCGCCGAGGGACTGCTGCCGAACGCCTCGTGGAGCTGGGACCAGCCGCTCATCGATCCGGTGCCGATCGTGCTGTCGGCCGAGGGGCCGAACGTCGTCACCGTGACGAACGGGGCGACGCAGGCGACTGCGGCGCTGACCGTCGCGAAGGCCTTCGCGGACGGTGCGCCGGAGTGGATGGAGGACGTCGCCTACTCGGGGGGCTACGCGTGCGCGATCGGATCTGAGGAGTCGAGCGGCACCTGGTCGGTCACCGGCTCCGGGACTGCGGTGCTCGAGCCGTCGCCCGGCTCCGTCTCGCCCGCGGCGATCCCGGCGGGCTCCGCGTGCACGGTCACCGAGGACGCGCTGAACCCGGAGGATCTTCCGGACGAGCTCTGGTCGTGGGCCGAGCCGGTGGTGGACCCCGTCCCGCTCGTGCTCGCCGCGGACGCGGAGAACGTCGTGACGGTCACGAACAACGCCAGCCGGCTCCCCACCGCGGAGGTGGCGATCCGCAAGGCGTTCGCGGAGGGCTCGCCCGGGTGGATGGACGGGGTCGCCTACACGGGAGGCTTCGAGTGCCGCTTCGAGGGCGCAGTGTTCGCGGGGAGCTGGCGCGTCACCGGGTCCGGTGACGCGGTGCTCGCCCCCAGTGCCGAGGTGCCGCTCGGTGCCGAGTGCTCGGTGAGCGAGGACGCGCCCTCGGCGGAGGATCTCCCCGACGCCTCGTGGGCGTGGGGCGAACCGGAGGTGTCGCCGGATTCGCTCATCGTCGGCGAAGCGGCTTCGAATGTGTTCACCGTCACGAACAGCGCGATGAGGGTGACGGGCAGCCTGCAGATCGAGAAGGCGCTCGCGCCGGGTTCACCGGCCTGGCTCGGGGACATCACCTACACGGGCAGCTGGTCGTGCACCCTCGGTGAAGAGACCCGGGCGGGGAGCTGGTCGGTGACCGGGGCCGGGTCCGCCGAGTTGCGGCCGGCGGCCGAACTCCCCGTCGGTGCCGTGTGCACGGTGGCGGAGGATCCCCTCGACCCGGGCGAGCTCCCGGACGGCACCTGGGAGTGGGAGCAGCCGGTCATCGAGATCACCCGGATCACCATCGCCTCCGGGGCGCCGGAGACCCCGGTGGCCGTCGTGAACGCCGCGCGGCAATCCGATTCGCCGGCACCGGGTCCGGGGCCCGAGCCGCCGCATCCGGGCCCTGAGCCGCCGCATCCGGGTCCCGGCCGGATCGCCGAGACGGGCGGCGGGGACAGCGCGGGGCTGCTGCTGCTCCTGGCCGGGGCCGGGGTGCTCGCCGGAGCCGCGGTGCTCGCGCTCCGTCCGCGGCGGCGGTGACGCCGTGATGGTCGGGCCGGCTCCTGGTTAGCATGGAGCTGAGACAGCAGCGCCGCCACGTCGAAAGGTGACCGAGATGCGATCCAGCGAAACCAGCAGCGCCAGCGAAGCCGGCCGCGCGGCGCGCACCGCACGCCCCACGCTCGTCACCGGCTCCGTCGTGCTCGTCACGGGGGCCGCCGCCGGCATGGGGGAGCTGTACGCGCGGCGCGCCGCGAAGGAGGGGGCGCGGGCGATCGCGCTGTGGGATCTCGACGGGCCGCGGGCGGAGGCGCTCGCCGCCGAGCTGAGCGGCGGCGAGACCACGGCGCGCGCCTATGTCGTCGACGTTTCCGACCGTGAGGCGGTGCGGGAGGCGGCCGGGCGGACCGTCGCGGAGCTCGGCGTCCCCGACGTGCTCATCAACAACGCCGGCATCGTGCGCGGTGCGCTCTTCTGGGAGCACGACCCCGAGCGCGACATCGAGCTCACGATGCGCGTCAACACGCTCGCCCCCATGTGGCTCACGCGCGAGCTGCTCCGGGCGATGCTCGCCGATCGCGGCCGGCCGAAGCGCATCCTCAACATCGCCTCCGCCGCGGGCACGCTCGCCAATCCGCGGATGAGTGTCTACGCCGCCTCGAAGTGGGCGATGATCGGGTGGAGCGAGTCACTGCGCCTCGAACTCGCGCGCGAGGGCCACGGCCACGTCGCCGTCACGACGTTCTGCCCCAGCTACGTCTCCACGGGCATGTTCGCGGGCGCCCGCGGCCCGCTGCTCACCCCGATCATGACGCCGGTGCGGGCAGCCCGCGCCGCGTGGGAGGGCATGCTCGCGGGCACGCCGCTCGTGCTGCGGCCGTGGACGGTGAAGCTCGCGATGGCGTTGCGCGGGATCCTGCCCACGCGCGTGTGGGACGCGATCGCGGATCGCGTGTTCCACGTGTACTCCTCGATGGATCGCTTCACGGGACGCGGCTGAGGCTCCCTGGTGCCCCGGATCAGCTGATCCGGGGCACCAGGGAGCCTCAGCCGCGTCCCGTGAAGCGATCCATCGAGGAGTACACGTGGAACACGCGATCCGCGATCGCGTCCCACACGCGCGTGGGCAGGATCCCGCGCAACGCCATCGCGAGCTTCACCGTCCACGGCCGCAGCACGAGCGGCGTGCCCGCGAGCATGCCCTCCCACGCGGCGCGGGCTGCCCGCACCGGCGTCATGATCGGGGTGAGCAGCGGGCCGCGGGCGCCCGCGAACATGCCCGTGGAGACGTAGCTGGGGCAGAACGTCGTGACGGCGACGTGGCCGTGGCCCTCGCGCGCGAGTTCGAGGCGCAGTGACTCGCTCCACCCGATCATCGCCCACTTCGAGGCGGCGTAGACACTCATCCGCGGATTGGCGAGCGTGCCCGCGGCGGAGGCGATGTTGAGGATGCGCTTCGGCCGGCCGCGATCGGCGAGCATCGCCCGGAGCAGCTCGCGCGTGAGCCACATGGGGGCGAGCGTGTTGACGCGCATCGTGAGCTCGATGTCGCGCTCGGGGTCGTGCTCCCAGAAGAGCGCACCGCGCACGATGCCGGCGTTGTTGATGAGCACGTCGGGGACGCCGAGCTCCGCGACGGTCCGCCCGGCCGCCTCCCGCACCGCCTCACGGTCGGAAACGTCGACGACATAGGCGCGCGCCGTGGTCTCGCCGCCGCTCAGCTCGGCGGCGAGCGCCTCCGCCCGCGGCCCGTCGAGATCCCACAGCGCGATCGCCCGCGCCCCCTCCTTCGCGGCGCGCCGCGCGTACAGCTCCCCCATGCCGGCGGCGGCCCCCGTGACGAGCACGACGGAGCCGGTGACGAGCGTGGGGCGTGCGGTGCGCGCCGCGCGGCCGGCTTCGCTGGCGCTGCTGGTTTCGCTGGATCGCATCTCGGTCACCTTTCGACGTGGCGGCGCTGCTGTCTCAGCTCCATGCTAACCAGGAGCCGGCCCGACCATCACGGCGTCACCGCCGCCGCGGACGGAGCGCGAGCACCGCGGCTCCGGCGAGCACCCCGGCCCCGGCCAGGAGCAGCAGCAGCCCCGCGCTGTCCCCGCCGCCCGTCTCGGCGATCCGGCCGGGACCCGGATGCGGCGGCTCAGGGCCCGGATGCGGCGGCTCGGGCCCCGGACCCGGTGCCGGCGAATCGGATTGCCGCGCGGCGTTCACGACGGCCACCGGGGTCTCCGGCGCCCCGGAGGCGATGGTGATCCGGGTGATCTCGATGACCGGCTGCTCCCACTCCCAGGTGCCGTCCGGGAGCTCGCCCGGGTCGAGGGGATCCTCCGCCACCGTGCACACGGCACCGACGGGGAGTTCGGCCGCCGGCCGCAACTCGGCGGACCCGGCCCCGGTCACCGACCAGCTCCCCGCCCGGGTCTCTTCACCGAGGGTGCACGACCAGCTGCCCGTGTAGGTGATGTCCCCGAGCCAGGCCGGTGAACCCGGCGCGAGCGCCTTCTCGATCTGCAGGCTGCCCGTCACCCTCATCGCGCTGTTCGTGACGGTGAACACATTCGAAGCCGCTTCGCCGACGATGAGCGAATCCGGCGACACCTCCGGTTCGCCCCACGCCCACGAGGCGTCGGGGAGATCCTCCGCCGAGGGCGCGTCCTCGCTCACCGAGCACTCGGCACCGAGCGGCACCTCGGCACTGGGGGCGAGCACCGCGTCACCGGACCCGGTGACGCGCCAGCTCCCCGCGAACACTGCGCCCTCGAAGCGGCACTCGAAGCCTCCCGTGTAGGCGACCCCGTCCATCCACCCGGGCGAGCCCTCCGCGAACGCCTTGCGGATCGCCACCTCCGCGGTGGGGAGCCGGCTGGCGTTGTTCGTGACCGTCACGACGTTCTCCGCGTCCGCGGCGAGCACGAGCGGGACGGGGTCCACCACCGGCTCGGCCCACGACCAGAGCTCGTCCGGAAGATCCTCCGGGTTCAGCGCGTCCTCGGTGACCGTGCACGCGGAGCCCGCCGGGATCGCCGCGGGCGAGACGGAGCCGGGCGACGGCTCGAGCACCGCAGTCCCGGAGCCGGTGACCGACCAGGTGCCGCTCGACTCCTCAGATCCGATCGCGCACGCGTAGCCCCCCGAGTAGGCGACGTCCTCCATCCACTCCGGCGCACCGTCCGCGAAGGCCTTCGCGACGGTCAGCGCCGCAGTCGCCTGCGTCGCCCCGTTCGTCACGGTGACGACGTTCGGCCCCTCGGCCGACAGCACGATCGGCACCGGATCGATGAGCGGCTGGTCCCAGCTCCACGAGGCGTTCGGCAGCAGTCCCTCGGCGGGAGGCTCCTCGGTCACCACGCAGGAGGAACCCGCGGGCAGCTCACTGCTGGTGCCCGGGTCGGCCGCGAGCTGCGCCTCGCCTGCGCCGGTGACGACCCAGGTGCCCGTGTTCTCCTCTCCCGTGGTGCTGCAGGCGTAGGCACCCGAGTAGGTGATCTCCTGCAGCCACTCGGGAGATCCCTCGGGGAGCGCCTTCACGACGGAGAGCCCGGTGGTCGCCTGCGACGCGCTGTTCGTCACCGTCACCGTGTTCGCGCCGTCGGCGGTGAGGACCAGCGGCGTCGGATCGATGACCGGCGGCTGCCAGGCCCACGAGGGGTTCGGCAGGAGCGCCGGATCGAGCTCGCCCTCCGAGACGGTGCACGCCGCGCCGACGGGCAGCTCCGCGGAGCTCCCCTCATCGGGGAGCAGCGTCGCGGCACCCGCGCCGGTGACGCTCCACGAGCCGGTGTCGAGCTGGGTTCCGATGGCGCAGGAGTAGCGGCCGGAGTAGGAGAGCTCCCCCAGCCACGACGGGGCATCCTCCGGGAACGCCTTCGCGATGGACAGGGAGGTGGTGGCCTGCGTGGCACCGTTCGTCACCGTCACGGTGTTCTCCCCCTCGGCCGTCAGCTCCAGCGGCTGAGGATCGATCACCGGGGCGTTCCACGTCCACGAGGCGTCCGGCAGCAGCCCGGGATCAAGCGCGTCCTCCTCGACCGTGCACTGCGCTCCCACGGGGAGCTCGGCGGAGGAGCCCTCCCCGGGGGTGAGGACCGCGGGTCCCGCACCGGTGACCGCCCAAGTGCCCGTGTACTCCTCGTCGCCGAGGACGCACGAGTATCCACCGGTGTAGCGCAGCTGATCGAGCCACGCCGGGGATCCCTCCGGCAGCGCCTTGTCGATGTTCAGCGACACGACGGGCGTCTCCTGCGACACCGAGTTGGTCACGGTGATCGTGCTGGCCGCCGGATCGGAGCCGGCGAGGACCGAGTCGGGGGTGATGGCGGGCGTCCCCCACGACCAGCTCTCGTCCGGCAGCTGCCCGGGGTCGAGCGTGTCCTCGCTCGCGCTGCAGCTCGCGCCAGGCGGAAGCTCGGCGGGCTGCCCCTCGCCGGGGCTGAGCTCCGCGATCCCGGCCCCGGTCACGGACCAGGTGCCCGTGATCTGCGCGGTGCCGGTCTCGCAGCGGTAGCTGCCCGTGTAGGTGATCTCCTGCACCCACTCGGGGGCGCCGTCGGGGAATGCCTTGACGATGGAGAGACCGCTCGCGGAGTTCGTGACGGTCGCCCGATTCTCGGCGGCGTCGCGGATCGTCACGATGGCGGAGCTGCCGTCGTCACTGGCAGGCTCGTAGCTCGGGGCGATCCAGTGCCACGCTCCCGCCGGGAGCTCGTCGTCGGACGGCGTGTCCTCGGTGATCCAGCACACGGAGTTCACCGGCAGCGCGCTCGCCTCGGGGTCGAGGGCCGCCTCCCCCGTGCCCGTGATGCTCCAGCTGCCGGTGTTGATGACGTCGTCGTCCGTGCCGCGCACGCCGTCGAGGCCCGCGTAGGCGCAGTCGTAGGCCCCCGAGAAGGCGACCTCCTCGACCCAGTCGGGCGCACCGTCCGCGAACGACTTGGTGATCTGCAGCGGCGCCGTGGCCTGCCGGGCCGAGTTGGTGACGGTGACGGTGTTCGCGAGCGTGTCCTCCGCAGTGATGGTGACGGTTCCCGACGCGGGATCGCCCGGGGTCTCCGGTGCGAAGACGGTGGCGCCCCACGACCAGGAGTCATCGGGGAAGACGCCTGCGTCGAGCGCGTCCTCCCTCACCTCGCACACCGAGCCGATCGGCACGTCGGTGGTCGAACCCGATTCCGGGACCAGCAGCGCGGGCCCGCTGCCCTCCACCGTCCAGGTGCCCTCGTTCACGACGGCCGGCTCTGCCGATTCGAGCACGCAGCGATAGCTCCCGGAGAAGGTCACATCGTCGACGGCCGCCCGCGGCGTCTCGTCGTCGAACTGCTTCACGACCACGGGGTTGCCGGGGTCGGCATTCGTCAGCGTGCACACGATCGCGCGGCTCGCCGCCCCCGCCTCGCGCGTGGGGGTCTCGATCGTGAAACTGCGTTCCTCGGAGCCGGCGAAGCTGCCCGAGTACGGGCCCCACGACGAGTCGTTGCGGTCGACGCAGTGGTAGCTCGTGTCGTAGTCGGAGAGGTCGGTCGCCCCGGTGCCCGTCTCGGAGATCGTGTAGCTCCAGGGGGTGCTGCCGTCCCCGCGCAGGGTGAGGATCCCGACCGGGCCCACCTGCTCCTGCTGCAGCCCGTTCTCCGTGCCGCTCGTGGTGGCAGGGACGCCGACGGCCTCGCCGTCCTCGCGCGTCACCGACATGGTGAACTGGTCGCTGTCCTTCTCGCGGTGGTTGACGAACTTGCGGACCTCGATGGTGCTCGGGGACGCGCAGGTGGCGAGGTCGGTCGAGGAGCCGCCCCGCGCCGTCGAGCCCGGCTGCGCTGGGCCGAGGTCGACGAGGGCGACGTCCTGCGGGCGCACCGCCGCATCGGGGACGATCACGCCGGACGAGGGGTCGACGCGGTAGAGGAAGCCGGAGGCGAAGGTCTCGTACAGATACCCGTAGGGCCCGAAGGCGACGCCGACGCCGTTGGTGCGCGACAGCGGGGGCCGCTGCTGCGGGGCCGCGTCGTCCGTGGCCGCGCCGCCCGTGTCGGTCAGGGTGAACTCGATCTGCTGCCCCGGCTCGGTCGGGAGCGTCCCCGCCGGGGCGGTGAACTGCCGGGCAGCCGACTGGCCGCCGACGATGAAGTAGAGGTTGCCGAGCGAGTCGAAGGCCATGTCGCCGCTGGAGCCGGTCGCGCCCGGAGTGCGCAGGTGGCCGGCGAGCCACACCTCCTCCGCATCGAGGTCGTAGGCGATGAGCGTGAACTCGTCGGAGTTGCTGCGGTGCGTCGCCGTGTAGTACATGCCGGTGCTCAGGTCGACCGCGCCGTGGCGGGTCGTGTGGTTCGAGTCGGCCGACCAGATCTCGTCGGGGATGCGGGTGGAGACCAGCGTCTCGGTCAGCAGATCGTACTGATAGACGTTCCGCGTTCCGCTCAGATCCGAGATGTTGCTGGTCGAGAAGACCAGCCAGCGGCCGCGCCCCAGCTCGTCTCTGCGAATGCCGAGTCCGTTGACCTGCTCTTCGATGACGAGGTCGTCGGGCGCGGTGGCCGCCGAGAAGTCCGCGATGACCTCCACCTCGCCCGTCGTGACGTTGACCCGCTCGACGCGATTCACGCGCTGACCGCCCACGGTCTGGTCCGGGCTCCGCAGGTTGTACACGTACGGGGACGAGGGCGTGCAGTCGAGCAGATCCGAGGCCGCCGCCTGCGCCGGCGTCGGCGCGGAGGCCAGTTCCGTCACCACCAGCCCGGTGACCGCCAGGAGACCGCATGCCAGCATGGCGAGCCCACGTTTAAATTGGACTTCTTTCTTGTTTTTGCGAGACCGCATCGTCCACCCCCCGCAAACAGGCTAGGCGATGGCACGTAAAAGCGGTAGGGCCACAGCTCGGCGGCTGGCGACCGGCCGTGATCCCGCTCAGCGAGCGTGGGCGGCAGCCCCGTCGTGCGTGCCGGTGGACGCGGTGGCCGCGGTGCTCCCGGACGTGGTCGCGGTGGTCTGCGCGCTCCCGGACGTGGTTGCGGTGGTAGAGGGTGCGGCAGCGGAGACGGCGCTCACGGGGTCACTGCTGATGGTGCGCTCGGACCCCTGCAGTGCCGACGCGGTCGCGCCGCCCACGATCGCCCACACAGCGAGCGTCGCCACGAGCGCGAGCGCGACGGCGAGCGAGAGGCACACGGCGATGAAGGGCACGGGACGGTGGAGCGGATGGGTGGCGGTCATGGTTCCACCCTCCCGGAACCGCACCTCCCGCGCGTCACCCCCCGGTGCCGACCCCGTGGCACCCCAGTGCCATCCGCTCCTCGTTGACTGCGCCGAACTCAGCCCAGGAACGGTGCCGTCTGTCAGTATCCCGAAACGGACTTGGGGCGGAGTCGCCTGGGCGCTCATTCAGCAAGTCACCCGCTCGTGTCGAAGCTGACACTTTCGGCACAGTGTTCAGCGGTCAGACCATCGAATACGGCTCACGCGGCACGCCCCGTGATCATGCGAATCAGCAGGGCGATCATGAGGTCCTTCTCCTTCGGGTCGCTCATTGCGACCATGAGGGTAATCGCGGCGAGCGTGTTATTCGCAATGCACGGGGCGCCGCTATTGCTCGCCAGCATTCCGTTACGAGCGAGGAAGGTGATGAACAGTGCCGCCGCGCTGCGCTTGTTGCCGTCCGAGAGCGGATGGTCTTTGACCACCAGGTACAGCAGGTTCGCCGCCTTCTCTTCGACTGTCGGGTACAGATCCTGCCCGTCGAAACCCTGATAGATCGCGCCGACCACGCCGCCGAGCGCATCGCCACGCTCTCTGCCGAGCAAGCCGTCATCGGGAAACTCGTCAGCAACGTGCGCGATGACCGACCGGGCTTCGTCGAGAGTGAGCGTCCATCCGGGAACGACACAGGGCGCGGTGTCGATGCTGCCCTCGTCGTAGTCGCGCAGCAGGGTGAGGCTGGGGAGGTACTCCGCCAACACATCGGCAACCCCTGCAACCAGCTCATCGCTGGAACGGGAGAGAATCTGCACGATCTGACCGAGCTCTCGCAATCGTGATTCGTTCACGGCCACACCTTCGAGAAGGTACCGGCGGAGAACGTCCGTTGCCCACCGACGAAAGTACACGCCCTCGGGCGACTTGACACGGTAGCCGACGGAAAGGGCGAGGTCGAGGTTGTAGTGTTCGACCCGGTATGTCTTACCGTCGGTGGCAGTTGTCGCAAATTTTGCGACAACTGCCACGCCCTCGAGTTCCTCCCGCCTCGCGTTTGCGATGTGCTTACCGATGGTCTTCACGTCACGCCCGAACAGCGTTGCCAATTGCTGACGTGTGAGCCAAACGGTGTCGTGGTCGGCCCGGACTTCAAGCGAGACGGTGCCATCGTGAGAGGTGTAGAGTTCGAGGCTGCTCATGGCTCCAACGTACCTCCGACCACCGACATTGACCGGATTCGGCGCCGCCTCACAATCCTCTCCCCGGTGCCACAACCCGGCTAGCGCTCTTGCGGCCGTTGGTGCGCAGGGCCGCTCAACAGAGTCGGCGGCGGAGGAGGCAGTACTCCGTTGCCTTCGGGCCCTGGCCGATGTCGGTCGGCCGCGCGCCGAGCGCGAGGAGGCGGTCGAGTTCGGGCACCAGCTGCAGCGCGAGCACCGCAAGCCCCACTGCCAAGCCGTACCCAGAGATTCCCGCCCGCCCAGTATCGTCGACCGGCAGGGGCTCGGTCTCAGCAGCGCTGCACCCGACGCCACTCCACCGAGTGCTTGCCGCGGTGCTAACTTAAGAAGCATGCATGAGAAGCCTGTCCGCACTGCGCTTCGAGAGTTCGTTGCCGAGCGCGACTGGGGGAAGTTCCATACGCCGGAGAATCTGGCAAAGAGCATCAGCATCGAAGCGGGTGAACTTCTCGAGTGTTTTCAATGGGACGACTCGGGCCTTGGCTCAGCTGAGGACGAACTGGCCGATGTATTGACCTATTGCCTGCTTCTCGCAGATCGGCTAGGTCTCGACCCCGACGAGATCGTGCTTCAGAAACTCGAGAAGACGCGGGTGAAATACCCGGCGGCTGATGCCCGAGGCAGGAGCACTAAGTATGACCGCCTCTGAGGTCGAACGTCTCCCCTTTACTGCTGAGAGTGTACGCGCCTGGGGCGCGGTCGATCCCCGGCACCGGAACTGGCCCGTGGTCTACATTCTCAACAGCCATCGCGAGGTATACGTGGGGGAATCGCTCAACGTCGAAGCACGGATGCGTCAGCATCTCGATTCTCCCGAGAAGAGAGACCTCGAGTGGTTCCGTGTGGTCCTCGATGACACCTTCAACAAGTCGGCATGCCTTGACCTTGAGTCGTTCCTCATCAGGATGTTCTCCGGGGACGGCTACCTGAAGGTTCTTAACCACAACGCGGGGATCACGGACTCCGACTACTACAACCGCGAGACCTATCAGCAGGCCTTCCACGGTGTATTCGAGCATCTCCGCACCCAAGAACATCTGTTTCAGCGGACCCTGCCCGAGATCATCAACAGCGATCTCTTCAAGCTCTCACCCTTCAAAGCGCTGAATCACGACCAGGCAATCGCGGTCGAGGACATTCTCGAGGGGCTCTTCGCAGACCTCGAGCATGGCACTTCGAGCACGGTCATCGTGCATGGCAACCCTGGAACCGGCAAGACGGTGGTCGCGATCTACCTCCTGAAGCTGCTGGAGGACATCCGGGGACACGATCCGAAAGAGCCCATCGACAGCGACTCGATATTCAGCGACTTCTTCACACCGGGTCACGCGGACTTGCTGAAAACGTTGAAGGTCGGAATCGTCGTGCCTCAGCAGTCGCTTCGCGAGTCCATCGCCAAGGTCTTTTCTCTGACCCCTGGTCTCAGCAAAGACCTCGTCCTCACCCCTTACGGCGTCGGTGAGAGCGAGGAGCCTTTTGACCTGCTCATCGTCGACGAGGCTCACCGTTTGAATCGGCGCGCAAACCAGGCCTCGGGCCCCCTGAACCAGAAGTTCGCTGAAATCAATCGCAAGCTCTTCGGTCAGGACGACCTTCAGCTGACTCAGTTGGACTGGATCAGGAAGCAGAGCACACACACGATACTGATGCTCGACGCAGGCCAGAGCGTGCGTCCTGCGGACCTTTCGCCGGAGACGACGCGCGCACTCGTGAACGAAGCCTCCTTGACTGGCCGCATCTATCCGCTGCACTCGCAAATGCGGATCTCGGGCGGGCAGGACTACGTCGGCTACGTTCGATCCGTCCTCAGCGACGAGCCTCCGAAGAGCAGGATTTCATTCGAAGGGTACGATCTCCGACTCTTCTCGGACTTCGGAGAGATGCGGCGACAGATCCTGCTGCGTGAGGAAGAACACGGCCTCTCAAGGCTGGTGGCCGGGTACGCGTGGCCTTGGCGGAGCAAGCGAGACAAGGAGGCGTTCGACATTGAGATCTGCGGCGAGCGCCTTCGCTGGAACACCACGCAACGGGACTGGATCAATAGCCCGGGTTCGATCGAGGAGATGGGGTCGATCCACACGGTCCAGGGGTACGACCTCAACTACGCTGGCGTCACTTTCGGCAACGACCTCACGTATGACATCGCGTCCAAAAGGATCGTTTTCAACCGCGCCAACTATCACGACAAGAAGGGCCGTGAGAACAATCCGAAGCTCGGACTCACCTTCAGCGACGAGGACCTCCTGCGGTACGTCAAGAACATCTACACGGTGCTCTTGACCCGCGGAATACTCGGCACGTACATCTATGTCTGTGACCCGGCTCTTCGGGACTATCTCCGCAGCTACTTCTCAACGCAACTCACATGAAACCTGTCGGAGCATCTCCCCGCTTGCCACCAGAACAGGCACCTAAGGCACCTGCCCGGCACCCGCGCAACACCCCTCCACCAATGCCGTTGCACACCTCCTCCTTTCGAATTCGCGCGCATGCGGACCCCGAGTCCCCGCCAGCGCTTTGCGGCAGTTGGTGCGCAAGCAATGTCAGCCGAGTCGGCGGCGGAGGAGGCAGAACGCGTTGCCTTCGGGGTCCTGGAGGACGTGCCAGGACACTTCGGGGCCCTGGCCGATGTCGGCCAGCCGCGCACCGAGCGCGAGGAGGCGGTCGAGTTCGGCGTTCTGATCGCGGTCGGTCGGGTTGATGTCGAAGTGCAGGCGGAGCTTCCCGGTTTTGGGAGCCACGGACGGAACGAACACGAGCGTCGGCTGAACCCCGCCGAAGCCCGCTTCCGGGCCGATCTCGACGCCGTCGTCGTCCGCTTCGAGCACCGTGAAGCCGAGCACCTCGCACCAGAACTGCGCGAGCCGCTGCGGGTCGCGCGCATCGATCACGATCTCGGAGAGCCGGGCAGCCATGCCGTGCAGCCTACTCCCCACGCCGCCCGCACGACAGCGTCATTGAGCGCCGAAATATAAACGCCCGCTCAGGGGCTTCCCGGACGCAGGCGGGTCGCCCCAGGCGGGCGGCCCTCCCCGCACCGGCGAGGAAGGTCCGCCCACGTGAGCGGGGTCAGGCGGCGTGGGGGACGACCACGGCGCGGGCGGAGAGCTTGCCCTCGTGGAGCAGGCGGTAGGCGTCGAGCGCCTGATCCATCGGGAAGCGCTGGATGTCAGGCTCGATCTGGCCGGCGCGGTACATGGCGACGACCTCGTGCAGCTCCGACACCGAGCCCCAGTAGCTGCTGGTCAGCACCGACTCGTAGGGCGCGGTGAAGAACGACCACTCGACCACGCCGCCCGCGATGCCCACGACCTGCACCCGGCCGCCCACCGCAACGACCGACATGGCGAGCTTCAGCGTGGGAGCAGCGCCGACGAAGTCGAAGACCGCATCCACGCCGCGACCGCCGGTGGCCTCGCGGATCCTTGCCGCCTGGTCGTCGCCGCCCGGCACCGTCACGGCGCCGCGCGCAGCGGCCGCGTCCATCGCGGACTGCTTCATGTCGGTCGCGATCACCGTCGCCCCGGTGAGCGCCCGCAGGATCTGCACGGCGATCTGGCCGAGCCCTCCGAGGCCGACCACGAGCGCCGTCGCCCCGCCCCGGTTCAGCACCGGCAGCGCCTTCTTGATCGCGTGATACGGGGTGAGCGCGGCATCGGCGAGCGGGGCCGCGGCGACGGGATCCGCGTCGCCCAGCGGGATCAGGTGCCCGGCGGGCACGACCACGTAGTCGGCCATGCCGCCGTCGCGGCCGAGCCCGACGCCCTGCGCCGGGTTCGTGGCCGCGTTCTCGCAGTAGGTCTCCTCGCCGCGCGCGCACGCAGCACAGCGGCCGCAGCCCGTGGGACCGTAGACGAGGTAGGCGTCGCCCTTCGTGAAGCCGGTGACGCCCTCACCCACCTCCTCCACCCAGCCCGAGTTCTCGTGGCCGAGCGTGTAGGGCGGCTGCAACCCCGGCAGCCCCATCGAGGCGTCGAACTCGGCGAACAGCGACACATCGCTGTGGCACGCACCCGCGCCCGCAACCTTCAGCAGCACCTCCCCGGGCCCCGGCTTCGGCCGCTCGATCTCCTGCAGTTCGGGAAAGGTCTTCCAGTCGGTCAGTCGAACAGCGCGCATGCGTTCCTTCTTTCCTCGGCAGTGCGAAGGGCCCGGGCATTCGCGCCGCGCCCACCTCGATTCTCCTCCTCTCCCGGCCCTGGGTTCGCGGGCAGCGCAAACATGCCGCCCGCGATTGACGGAACCCCGATGGTGCACGCCCGCTCGTGTGCCCTGGGCGCCGCCGGCGGGCGGAGCCGTTTAGGCTGGGTGGGGCGGATCGAACCGCCGTCCCACGCCCAGCACGCAGAGGAGCGTCATGCCGCAGCTCATCCTCGTCCGGCACGCCAAGTCCGACTGGGGCGAGCCGGGCCTGCGCGACCACGACCGCCCGCTGAACGCCCGTGGCGAGCGCGACGCGCCGGTCTTGGCGGCGAGGCTCGCGGTGGCACGGGACGCGGACCCCGACGCGTTCGGGATCGCGCGCGTCCTCAGCAGCACCGCGCAGCGGGCGCGCAGCACGGCCGAGCACTTCGGCGCTGCGCTCGGGATCCCCGTGGAGTTCGATGAGGCCCTCTACCTGGCCCCAGCAGAGACGTTGCTCGCCACCGCTGCCGCCGCGAACGTCGACGGGGTGCTGCTCGTCGCGCACGACCCGGGGATCTCAGGCCTCGCCCACCGGCTCTCCTCCGGCGGCATCGACCGCATGCCCACCTGCGCGGTCGCCCGTTTCGCGTGGCGCGGCGGCACCTGGGCCGAGGCGATCACCCGCCCCGCCGAGGCGTGGAGCGTCGACGCCCCGCGGGAGGGACGGCGCGGCTGATCCGCGTCCGCGCGCTTCCCCGCCCGGGCCCGCCTCGGGCAGCCGCCGCGCGCCGGGTCCCTCCTCGGCGAGCACGTCGCCGGGGTTGAGCACCCGGCAGGTGCCGAGCGAGAGGCATCCGCAGCCGATGCAGCCGATCAGCTCCTCCTCCAGCCGCTCCAGCTCCCGCCGCCGCGCTTCGAGCCGGTCGTGCCAGCCGCGCGAGATCCGCCGCCAGTCGGCCTTGCCCGGCATACGGTCGTGAGGCAGGGCGGCGAACACCTCCTGCAGCTCCGAGAGCGGGATCCCGAACCTGCGCGCCGCGACGATGATGCCGATGCGGCGGAGCACGTGCCGGGGGTAGCGGCGCTGATTGCCGGCGGTGCGCGTCGCCGCGATGAGCCCCTGCTGCTCGTAGTAGCGGACCGCGCTCGGGGCGATGCCGGCGCGGCTCGCCACCTCCCCCACGGTCAGCAGATCGGTGGGCGAACGGCGCATCCCAGCCTCCTTGACTTCAAGTGGACTTGAAGTTCTAGCGTAGCGGACATGCGTGAACACTCTTCCGACAAGCACACCGACACCGGCACCGTCGAGGCCTCGCCCGCATCCCCGGAGGCCGTCACCGGGGATGCGGAGCCCAGCGCCGGGTCCGCCGGGGACGCACCTGCCCCGCCCGCCGCCAGCTGGGGCGCCCTCTTCGCGAAGCCCCACCGCACGGCGGTGATCGTCATGGCCGGCGGCGTCGCGCTCTACGCGATGAACCTCTACTTCACCGCATCCCTGCTCCCCTCCGTCGTGGCCGAGCTCGGCGGCAGGCAGTTCTACGCCTGGGCGTCCACGGCCTACCTCATCGCCGCGGTGACGGCGACCATGTTCACCGGGCGCGTGCTGGGCGCGCGCGGCAGCGGCGGCTCCTACGTCATCGCCTACCTCGTGTTCGCCGCCGGCACCGCGCTCGCGGCGTGCAGCCCGGCCATGCAGCTGCTCGTGGCGGGCCGCGCCGTGCAGGGGCTCGGCGCGGGGCTCCTCACCGGCCTCGGCTTCGCGACCATCCGCGCGGTGCTCCCCTCCGAGCTGTGGACGCGCGCGACCGGCCTGGTCTCCGCCATGTTCGGCGTGGGCACGCTCTTCGGCCCCGCACTCGGCGGCCTCTTCGCCCAGTTCGGCGCGTGGCGGGCGGCTTTCGCGGCGCTCGCGGGCGTCGCGATCCTGCTCGTCTTCGTCACCGCGCGCGCACTCCCCCGCGAGCGGCCTGAGCAGCCCGCGCGCACCCCCATTCCGTTCCCCTCGATCGTGGCGCTCGCCGTCACCGCCGCGCTGCTGAGCCTGAGCTCCACGCTCAGCGGCGCGTGGATCCCGCTGACCATCGCGGGCGCGCTCGCCCTGCTGCTCCTCTTCTTCGCGCTCGACGCACGCAACCCCAACGGGGTCCTGCCGCGGCTCGCCTACGTCCGCGGCAACCCGCTGAAGTGGGTGTACCTGACGGTGGCGGGTCTGTGCGCCGGGATCACCGCCGAGAACTTCATCCCGCTCTTCGGGCAGCAGCTCGCGGGAGCCAGCCCGATCGTGGCGGGGATCCTGGGCGCCGCGCCCTCCGTCGGCTGGACCACCGCGCAGGTGCTCAGCGTGAGCGCGGGCGAGCGCATGGCGCGCGCCCGCGTGCGGACGGGGCCGGTCGTGGTGGTTGCGGGCTTCGCGGCCTACGGGCTGCTGCAGCGCGCCGACGCGGGCTGGGCGGACCTGGCGATCTGGGCGGTGCTGCTGTTCCTCGCGGGCGCCGGCGTGGGCATGGCCTACCCGCACCTCTCGGTGGCGGCGATGCGCGCGAGCGACGACCCGGCCGAGGGTGCGAAGGCGGCCGCCGCGGTGAGCACGACGCAGCTCGTCGCCTTCACCCTGACGAGCGCGATTGCCGGCAATCTGCTCGCCTTCGGCGGTGACTCGCCGCTCGCCTCGGCGCAGTGGCTGATCCTCGGGGTGACGGCGCTGACGGCGCTCGGGATCCCGGCGGCGCTGCTCGCGATGCGGGGGCGGCGGGAGGCCGGACGGGAACGGGTCTGAGGGCGGGACCGGGATCCGGATCGGGGTCCCTGCGGATTCGCACTGATCCCGGCAGGAGTGCGCCGCACCCCGGGAGGGATCAGCGCCCGGCGGCCCCCTCGCCGAGGAACCGCGTCGCGAAACCGTCGAGGTCGCGGTAGATGGCCGACATCGCCGCAACCGCTCGTCCGGTGGCGAGGCCGACGGAGACGTGCGCCTGCGAGCCCCAGGTGGCGCCGTCGTGCAGGAGCACCGGCTCCCCCGTCGGTGCCGGGCCGGAGCCGCCGGGTGCAGTGGCCTCGCGGATCAGCCAGCAGTAGCCCACGCCCAGCCCGGGCCCGGCCGCGCGCTGGACGGCGGTCGCGCTCCGGATTCCCGCCGCGAGGGGCGTCGCGCCGGGATCTCGCACGGCGTCGAGCAGGCGCTCCAGATCGGCGAGCGACGACGCGAACATGCCCGCCCCCGGCATGTGATCCCGCAGGTAGGGCATCGGCATGCCGCGGCGGTTGTGCGGACGGGAGACGGCGTCCGCACCGCCCTCTGGCCGGTCGAGGCCGGTGCGGGTCATGCCGAGCGGGAGCAGCAGGCGCTCGCGGATCAGCTCTGCGAAGGGCCGGCCACTCGCGGCGGCGAGCGCGTCACCGAGCAGGCCGATGCCCATGCTCGAGTAGCGGAAGCCTCCGTCGGCGCGCGCCCGCGCTGCCGCGCGCGACAGATCCACCCGGTAGGCGGCCGGGCTCACGCCCCGCCACGGGTCGCGCCTGCTCAGCCCGAGCGCCCCGACGGCCTCTCGCGGCCCGAGGCGCGGCGGCGTGTTCGGCAAGCCGGAGTGATGCGTGGCGAGCTCCGCGAGCGAGGGGGCGCGATCCCGCCAGGGCAGGCGCTCCCCCGTCACCTCGTCGACCGGGGCATCGGGGTCCACCTCGCCCGCCTCGGCCAGCACTCCGAGCAGCGTGCCGGTGAGCACCTTGCTGACGGAGCCGATCTCGAAGCGGTCGCCGGCCGCCACGCCGGGGCGTGCCGTGCGGCACCAGCCGCGCTCGCCGCTCCGCAGCGACACCGCGAGCGGCGCGCGCGCCCGGCCGGCGAGCGCGCTCACCTCGGCGCTCACCGCGCCGAACGGTCGTGGTCTCCCCATGCCGATGCCTCCCTATTCGCCCCGCTAGGCCGCGCGCTCACGCCGCCCCGGTTCCAGCCAAGCAGCACTGAACTCGCGCCGCATCGGCCGGACGTGCGATCTTCCTCCCCCGCGCGAGGGAGTCGCGGCGCATCCCCGCGCATCGCGCGGCACCCGGGTGCCACGGACCGCGAGACCGGGAGGGAGCGCGTGACGGAGGAGGGCCTCCGCCTCAGCGCAGAGCGAGGCGGGTCTGGGTCTGGGCGGCGCCGCCCTCGCGCTTGAGCAGGCGCAGCAGCCGGTCGAGCGCGGCGGTGTCGCGCAGACGCACGCGCAGCAGGTAGTCGTAGGGACCGGTGACGTGCACCGCGTCGAGCACGCCGGGTGCCGTGTGCGCCCAGCGCAGAAACTCCTCGGAGTCGCGATCGGCCTGCAAGCGCACATCGACGAAGGCCTCGATGCCCGCCGGCCCCTCGGCGCGCGCCTCGCCGAGCAGCACGGTGAAGCCGGTGATGACGCCTGCCTCGCGCAGCCGCCGCACGCGCGCCGAGACGGCGTTGGTGCCGAGCCCCACCTGGCGTCCGATCGCGCTGTAGGCACGCCGAGCATCCTCTCGCAGGAGAGCGATGATCTGCTCGTCAATGGCGTCCACACCACGAATCATACTGCTCTGACCACGCACCTCTCTGTGTGAGGCGGGCCGGGTCCGCATGCTGAAGGCATGAATCTCGCGGCTGCGCTCTCCGCCGGGCTGGTGGCCGGGCTCGCCCTGGCGCTCCCGCTCGGCGCGGTCGGCGCGCTGCTGTTCGCCACCGGCCTGCGGCACGGCTTCGCTCACGGCTGGCCTGCGGCTGCCGGCGTCGCCTCCGTCGACGCGCTCTACTGCGCGCTCGCGGTCACGCTCGGGGCGCTCGCCGCTCCCGCGATCCGCGCCCTGGCGCCCTGGCCCGCCGTCGCGGGCGGCGTCGCGGTGATCGCGATCGCGGTGCTCGGCTTCGCGCGTGCCCGGCGTGCCGCGCCCGACGGGGACCCCGGAGCCGGGGTTGCGGTTCCGGGTCCCGGCTCCGGAACCGCCGTGGATCCCGGGTCACCGGATCCCGGCACCGATCCCGCCCCCGCGCCCGGCACCGCTTCCGCCCGCGGGCCCGTCGCGCCGCCCCGGCGCATGCGCCGGTATCTCGCCTTCGTGGCCCTCACGCTCGTCAACCCGCTGACGCTGCTGTACTTCGCGGCGATCGCCGCGGGCTCCGGCGAGCTGCTGGCGGGGACCGACGCCCGGATCGCCTTCACGGCCGGGGTGCTGCTCGGCTCGCTGCTGTGGCAGCTCGTCCTGGTCGGCGCGGGCGCGTTGCTGTCGGCGCGTCTGCCGCGCCGCGTGACGCGTCTCACGCTGCTCGCGGGGAACGTGCTCGTCGCGGCGCTCGGGCTCTCGCTCCTGTTGGGCGCGCTCAGCGGCTGAGCAGCGGCGCACCGAGCCGCCCGGCGGCCTCGCCGGGCGTGCAGAGCTCGGCGACGGCCTCGCGCCCGACGGCACCACGGGCGCCGAGCACCACGGCTCTCACGCGGCGGTCGTCTCCGCGCGGCGTCGGCGCAGCATCCCCAGGACCCGGAACAGGGTCGGGATCACGACGCCCACCGCGAGCGGCACCACCACGGCCAGGGTGAGTCCGGTCGAGAGCACGAGCGGCCACGCTGCGGTGAGGGGCCGCAGCAGCCACTGGGCGAGCAGGACGAGCGGGAAGATCCCGATCCAGGTCACGATCATGCGCACCGGCGCCGGGGGCATCGGCGGCGTCGAGGGCATCCGGGGCGTCTGAGCTGCCGCGGGCGTCGGGGAAGGCATCATGTGATCTCCAAACATTCGGTTGCATTTTGCAGCGTAGCGATCCGCCGCAACATCTGCAACCGTTCGTTTGGAGTTCGGCAACCGGCCGGTTGGACTTGCTAGGATCCCTGCATGGCCTGGGACACCGACGCGACGCAGCGGAAGCTGCTGCTCGCCGGAGCCCGGCAGTTCGCCGCGGCAGGCTTCGCGGGCGCCCGGATCGAGGCGATCGGCGCCGACGCGGGCGTGAACAAGGAGCGCATCTACCGCTACTTCGGCGACAAGCGCGCCTTCTTCGCCGCGGTGCTCGGACACGAGCTGGCGGGGCTGCTCGACGGCCTCGACGTCACCGGCACCGGAGCCGAGGCGATCGGTGATTTCGTTGCGCAGCTGCTCGACCGATGCGAGCGGCACCCCGAACTACCGCGGCTGCTGCTGTGGGAGAGCCTCGAGCTGGACGCCGCCGTCGCCATCGAGCAGCGCCGCCCGGTCTGCGCGCACAAGGTGGACGGGATCCTCACGGCGCTGCCCGCACTCGACCGCGGCCGCGCCGAGCATCTGCTCTTCAGCCTGATCGCGCTCGCGGTCGGCTGGTGCGAGCTCGGGAACCTCGGATCTGCCGTCGTCGGCGGGACCATGGAGTGGGAGACCCGACGCGCGACCGTCGTGGCGCACGCGCGCGCGCTCGCGACGGGGATGACGGAGGAGGCCGAGGCGTCCGAGGCCAGCGGCTCGCCGCGGAGCGCGGCGCCGGCCCCGCCGGCCGGCACGGCGACGCATCCGCCCCTCGCGGCGGAGGAGTCCCGCTCGTGACGATCCTGATCGATCCGCCGACGTGGCCCGCCCACGGCACCGTCTGGAGCCACCTCGTCTCCGACCGCGACGCCGCCGAATTGCACGCCTTCGCGAAGCGACTCGGGATCCCTCGCAGAGGCTTCGACCTCGACCACTACGACGTGCCCGCCTCGCTCACCGAGCGGGCGATCGCCCTGGGGGCGAGACCCGTCTCCGCGCGCGAGGTGCTGCAGGCGCTGCGCGACTCGGGTCAGCGCGTGCGCCAGGTGGACCGGCCCGTGATGGCCCCGGTGCGGCGGCGCCAGTATCTCGCCGCGGAGTGGGCCGAGCTCGGCCCGGCGTGCGGCGTGCGGCCGGCCCGCACGGACGCGTGGGCTCGGCTCGGCGAGGATCTGCTCGCCCGCTGGGCGGAGCCCCACCGCAGCTACCACAGCGAGGAGCACCTCGAAGACGTGCTGCTCGCCCTCGACCAGCTCGGGACCCGCGGCGAGCGCGTCCCACCGGAAACGCTCTTGGCGGCCTGGTTCCACGACGCGGTCTACTCCGGCGCCGCCGACGACGAAGCAGCCTCGGCGCGGCTCGCCCGCGAGGCGCTCGACTCGGCGGGACTCGACGCGGCGCTGGCTGAGCGCGTGGCGGCCTTCGTCGCCGAGACGGCTCCCGCCAGGGCGGTCCAGGATCCCGAGCACCCCCTCGCCCTGCTGCTCGACGCCGACCTCGCGATCTTCGCCGCCTCGAAGGCCCGCTACGAGCGCTACTCGCAGGCGGTGCGCACCGAGTACGCACACGTACCCGCAGCGGACTTCGCCCGGGGCCGATCCGAGATCCTGCGCGGCTATCTCGATCGCCCCGCCGTCTACCGCACCGAGGCGGCCCGGAACCTCTGGGAGTCCCGCGCCCGCGCCAACCTCGCCGCAGAGCTCGCCGCGCTCGCCAGCGGCTGAGCGCGACGAGTAACCACCGGCCGCCGTTCACCGACCCCATCGGCTTCCCAGCCACCCGCCATCACCGCCCACCCTTCACCGCCCTCGATCACCGGCGATCGACCACACCGAAAGGCCAGCTCATGCCCATCGCCTCCGTAGACACCGACCCGCAGGCGCTCACGCTCACCGTGGTCGCCGACTTCACCGTCCCGGTGCGCCGCCTCTGGGACGCCTACCTCGATCCCCGCCAGATCGAGCGCTTCTGGGGCCCGCCGACCTTCCCGGCCGTCTTCACCCGCCACGACGGCTTCCCCGGCGGACTCTCCCAGTACTGCATGACCGGCCCGGAGGGCGAGCGCAGCTGCGGCTACTGGGAGTGGGTCTCGGTCGAGGAGGGCCGCTCCTTCGAGGTCCGCGACGGCTTCGCCGCGGAGGGCGGTCAGCCGAACACGGAACTGCCGAGCATGCGCATGACCTTCGACTTCGCGGAGACGGCCCTCGGCTCGCGGCTGACGACCACCACGTACTTCAGCTCCCTCGAAGAGCTGGAGCAGCTGCAGGCGATGGGCATGATGGAGGGCATGCGCGCCGCGATGGGGCAGATCGACGCGGTGCTCGCAGACCTCAGTTCCTTCGCGGCCGGCGCCGGCACCGAGACGCAGCTCATCGGCGAGACCCAGGCCCGGGTCTCCCGCGTCGTGCGGGGCGCTCTCCCCGAGGTGTGGCGAGCCTTCACGGAGGAGGCGCTGCTGCGCCGCTGGCAGCTCGGCCCCGACGGCTGGGAGATGACCGTCTGCGAGACGGGCGCGGAACCCGGCACGGCGCTGCGCAGCGAGTGGCGCAATCTGGAGAGCGGGGAGAGCTTCGGCTTCGTGGGCTCCGTGGTCTCGGCGGCGCCGCCGCAGCGGCTCGTCAGCACGGAGCGCATGGTCTCCCCGAGCGACCCGGACGGGGCATCGAGGCCGGAGACGCTGAACGAGCTCACCCTGACCGCTTCCGAGGGCGGCACCCTCGTCGCGTATCTCATCACCTATCCGAGCGCCGAGGTGCGGGAGGCGGCACTCGCCACCGGCATGGCCGAGGGCATGGAGGCGAGCTTCGCGCGGCTCGAAGCCGAAGTCCTCGGCTGATCGGCGCACCCGCTCCCTAGCGCAACTCGGTTACATCCGGATGTTGGTTTTGTTTTGTTTCTACCCGTTTGTGTGTCAATATGGGGAACAATCATCGACCGACGACGGGAGAGTGCCGTGTACGCCGCAGAACGACACCGGCTGATCCTCGACGCAGCCCGATCCCTCGGCCGCGTCGAGGTGAGCGGGCTCGCCGAGCAGCTCGACGTCACCGCCGAGACGATCCGCCGGGACCTCACCGCCCTCGAGCGCCGCGGACTGCTCAAGCGGGTGCACGGCGGCGCGATCCCCGCCGAGACCGAACGCCCCGAGCTCGCCCTCGCCGAGCGCATCGGCCGCCGCGCGGCCGAGAAGCGCCGCATCGCACAGCGCGCCCTCGCCGAACTGCCCGAGCGCGGCACCGTGCTGCTCGACGCGGGCACCAGCACCCTCGCCCTCGCGCAGGCCCTCCCCGGCGACGCCGAGCTGACGGTCGTCGCCAACAGCCCCGCGATCTGCGCGGCGCTGGCCGCGAAACCGGGGATCACGCTGCTGCAGCTCGGCGGGCAGGTCCGCTCGCTCACCGGAGCCGCGGTCGGGCGCTGGACGATCGACGCCCTCGCCGAGCTGACCATCGACCTGGGCTTCATCGGCGCGAACGGCTTCGACGCGGAGCGCGGCCTCACCACCCCCGACCAGATCGAGGCCGCCACGAAGCGCGCGATGGTGCGCGCCTGCCGCACCACGGTCCTGCTCGCCGACTCGGCGAAGGCCGGCGAGGCGCACCTGCACCGCTTCGCCGAGCTCGCGCAGATCGACCGCGTCATCACCGATGGCGGCCTCGATCCCGACACGGCGGAGGCGATCCGCGCCGCCGGGCCGGAGGTGGTGTTCGCGTGATCACCACCCTCACACCCAACCCCAGCGTCGACCGCGCGATCACCGTCGACGCCCTCGACCGCGGCCAGGTGCTCCGGGCACACTCCTCGCGGGTCGACCCGGGCGGCAAGGGCGTCAATGTGGGGCGGGCCCTCGCCGCCATGGGCGCCGAACCGGTCGTGGCGGTCCCCTCCGGCGGGCCCGAGGGCGCGCTCTTCGAGGCCCTGCTGCGGCAGACCGGGGTCGCGACGCGGATCGTGCCGATTTCCGGCAGCGTGCGCATGAACGTCAGCGTGCTCGAACCCGACGGCACCACCACCAAGCTCAACGAGGCCGGGCCGCGGCTCCGCGAAGCGGAGGCCGAGGCGCTGCTCGCCGCCGCGCTCGACGGAGCGGACGAGGGCCGCTGGATCGCGGGCTGCGGCAGCCTGCCTCCCGGAGTGCCCGACACCTTCTACGCGACGCTGATCCGCGAGGCACGCAGCCGCGGCGCGCTGCTCGCCATCGACTCCTCCGGCCCGGCCTTCGCCGCCGCCGTCGCCGCAGCCCCGGACCTCATCAAGCCCAACCGCGAAGAGCTGGCAGAGCTCGTCGGCCGTCCACTGCGCACCATGGGCGCCGTGATCGACAGTGCCCGCGAGCTGGTGGCGAGCGGGATCCGGTACGTGGCCGTCAGCCTCGGCCGCGACGGGGCCCTGCTCGCGAGCCGCACCGGCGAAGTGCACGCGGCCGCCGTCATCAGCGACCCCGTGTCCACGGTGGGCGCCGGCGACTGCATGCTCGCCGGCCTGCTCTTCGGACTCGACCGTGGCGAGGCCCCCGCCGAGGCGCTCTCACGCGGCGTGTCCTGGGGTGTCGCCGCCGTGCGGCTGCCCGGCACCGAGGTGCCCGGCCCGGCCGCGGTGGCCGCCGTCCAGGTGACCCGCTCCCCCGAACCGGATCGCGAGCTCCCGCTCACCGACTGACACCGTCTCACCAGAAACGCCCCTGAAAGGAATCGACATGCCACTGATCAGCGAAGAGCAGGTGGTGCTCGATCTGACCGGATCGGACCGCCACGACGCCACCCGCGCCCTGGCCGAGCGCCTGCTGGCGACCGGCCGCTGCACCGACCTCGACGCGTTCCTCGCGGACGTGCGCGAGCGGGAATCGAAGATGGCGACCGGCCTGCCCGGCGGCATCGGCATCCCGCACGCGCGCAGCGCCGCCATCACCGAGCCCTCGCTCGTCTTCGGCAGGATCGCCGAGGGGATCGACTGGGGCGCCAAGGACGGCCCCGCGCACCTCGTGTTCCTGATCGCCGCCCCCGCCGACGGCGGCGACGCGCACATGCAGGTGCTGCCCCAGCTCGCACGGGCGCTCATGCGCGAGGACTTCCGCTCCGCGCTGCTCGCGGCGACGAGCCCCGCGGAGGTCGTCGCAATCGTGAACGAGCACGTCTCGCTCCCCGAGGCGGAGGCGACGGCGCCCGCCCAGCCGGCAGCGGCGCACGCCGCGCCCGAAGCCGCCGCCGAGCCCGCCTCGGACGCCGATCCCGCCGCGGAGGTGGCCCCCGCCGCCGACGCCGCCCACGCCGCCCCTGAGGCACCCGCCCGGCGCCTGCGATTCGTCGCCGTCACCTCCTGCCCCACCGGCATCGCCCACACCTACATGGCCGCTGAGGCGCTCGAGACGGCCGCGCGCGAGGCCGGGCATGAGATCGCCGTCGAGACGCAGGGATCCGCGGGCTCGACGCCGCTCACCGCGGCGCAGATCGCCGATGCCGACGCCGTCATCTTCGCCCACGACGTCGAGGTGAAGGACCGAGCCCGCTTCGCGGGCAAGCCCACCGTCGACGTGGGAGTCAAGCGCGCCATCTCGGACGGCCCCCAGCTCCTCGCGCAGGCCGCGCAGCTCGCCGCGGAATGGGATGCCGATCCCTCCCGCGCCGCGTCCGCCGCAGCCGACGGAGCCGCGGCCGGCCCCGCAGAGGCCGCCGCACGCAGCGAGGAATCCGAGGAGCGCGTCGGCGTCGGCACCCGCCTGCGCCAGTGGCTCATGACCGGCGTCTCCTACATGATCCCCTTCGTCGCCGCGGGCGGGATCCTCATCGCGATCTCCTTCATGCTCGCCCAGATCGCACTCGGCGAGCAGGGCGCCATCGAGATCGTGAAGTACAGCCTCACCGGCGACGACGCCTACAACATCGCGCAGAACTTCAACCCGGCGAGCCTCACCGCCTGGGCCGCGCTCGCCTATGTGATCGGCGCCGCCGCCTTCGGCTTCCTCGTCCCGATCCTCTCCGGTTACATCGCCTTCGCGATCGCGGACCGGCCGGGCCTCGTCCCCGGCATCGTCGGCGGCGCCATCGCCACGACCATGAACGCCGGCTTCCTCGGCGGCATCGTCACCGGCCTGCTCGCCGGCTTCGTCGCACGCTGGATCGCAAGCTGGAAGGTGCACCGTGGCGTGCGCGGCGTCATGCCCGTCGTCGTCATCCCCCTGCTGTCGACCCTCATCACCGTCGGCCTCTTCATCACCGTGCTCGGCCGCCCCATCGCCGCGCTCATGGAGGCGATGAACGACGGGCTGAACGGACTCACCGGCGCCGGCGTGCTCGTGCTCGGCCTGATCCTCGGTGCCATGATGGGCTTCGACCTGGGCGGCCCCGTGAACAAGGTCGCCTACGGCTTCGCGACCGCCGGCCTCTCCGCGGCGGGGACGGCGATGGATGCGCCGCAGCTGAAGATCATGGCGGCGGTGATGGCCGCCGGCATGGTCGCGCCGCTCGCCCTCGCGCTCGCCACCGCCGTGCGGCCCAAGCTCTTCTCGGCTCCCGAGCGCGAGAACGGCAAGGCGGCGTGGCTGCTCGGCGCCTCCTTCATCTCCGAGGGCGCGATCCCCTTCGCCGCCGCCGACCCGATCCGCATCATCATCGCCTCCACGATCGGCTCCGCCGTGACCGGCGGGCTCGTGATGCTCTTCGGCGCGACGCTGCGCGCCCCGCACGGCGGCATCTGGGTGCTGCCCCTCATCGGGCAGCCGCTGCTCTTCGTGCTGGCGCTCGCGATCGGCGTGGTGATCACGGCGCTCATCGTGATCGCCCTCAAGTCGCTCGCCGCCCGGCGACGCGAGAACACCCCTGCGCTCGCCGTCGCGGCGAGTTAGCCTGGAACCACGGATCCCTAGGAGGCACATCATGGCTACCCGCACCGTCACCATCGCATCGTCCGTCGGGCTGCACGCCCGCCCCGCCTCGCTGTTCGTCGAGGCCGTGGGCGAGACCGGGCTGGACGTCGAGATCGGGCGCCCCGGCGAGGCCTCGGTCGACGCCGGGAGCATCCTCGGCGTCATGGCGCTCGGCGCGAAGCACGGCGAGGAGGTCGTGCTGACGGCGGAGGGTCCCGAGGCCGAGGCCGCCCTCGACCGGCTCGCAGAGCTGCTCGCCACGGACCTGGACGCGCAGTGACCGCGGCCGGCGACGCGAGCGGCGACGCGCCGGGCCGGGCGGCTGGATCGCCCGGGCGGGTGCTCCGCGGCATCGGCGTGAGCTCCGGCTCCGCGCACGGGCCCGTCGTGCAGGTCGCGGCGCCGGTCGCTCCCCCGGCAGACGAGCCGCCGGCCGCGGACCCGGCTGCGGCCGCGGAGCAGGCCATCGCGGCCTTCATGGGGGTGGCCGACACCCTCGATGGCCGCGCCGCGACCGCCGACGACGCGGCCCGGGACGTGCTGAAGGCCACCGCCATGATCGCGCGCGACCGCTCGCTGCACCGCGCCGTCACGAAGCACCTCGGCGAGGGGCAGGGACCCGCCACCGCCATCGCGAGCGCGATCGACGAGTTCGCCGCGCAGTTCGAGGCCCTCGGCGGCTACTTCGCGGAGCGCGTCACCGATCTGCGCGACGTCGGCTCGCGCGCGATCGCGACGGTGCTCGGGGAGCCCGCCCCCGGCGTCCCGCACTTCTCGGAGCCGAGCGTGATCGTCGCGCACGATCTCGCCCCCGCCGAGACCGCGACCCTCGACCGCTCGCGGGTGCTCGGGATCGTCACCGCCGCGGGAGGGCGCACCAGCCACACCGCGATCCTCGCCGCCCAGATGGGCATCCCGGCCGTCGTGCAGGCCCACGGCGCCACCGAGATCCCCGGCGGCACGCTCGTGTCGCTCGACGGCGATTCCGGCGAGGTGGTCCTGAACCCGGATGCGGACGCGGTCGCGGCGCAGCTTGAGCGGCGGGAACGCCGCGAGCGGGCGCTGGCCGATGTCAGCGGCCCCGGTCGCACCGCTGACGGGCACGCCGTCGCGCTGCTCGCCAACATCGGCGGGGTCGAGGACGCGGAGCTCGCGGGCGCCGCCGATGTGGAGGGCGTCGGGCTGTTCCGCACCGAGTTCGTCTTCCTCTCGGCGCAGCACGCCCCGACGGTCGAGGAGCAGACGGAGATCTACCGCCGCGTCCTCGCGCCCTTCGGCTCGCGCCGGGTGGTGGTGCGCACCCTCGACGCGGGCGCCGACAAGCCGCTCGCCTTCGCCGATCTCGGCGCGGAGGAGAATCCGGCGCTCGGACGGCGCGGGCTGCGTCTCTCACAGGCGCGCCCGGAGCTGCTGGACGCCCAGTTGCAGGCCCTTGCGGCGGCGGCGCACGAGACGGGCGCCGATGTGCGGGTCATGGCGCCGATGGTCGCCACCGCCGAGGAGGCGCGGTGGTTCGCCGAGCGCGTCCGGGCAAGCGGACTGGAGCGCGCCGGTGTGATGATCGAGGTGCCCGCGGCCGCCCTGCGCGCCGAGCAGGTGCTCGCCGAGGTGGATTTCGGCAGCCTCGGCACGAACGACCTGGCGCAGTACACCATGGCGGCCGACCGCATGGAGGGCGAGCTCTCGGAGCTGCTCGACCCGTGGCAGCCGGCCGTGCTCGACGTGATCGCTGCCGCCGCTGCGGGCGCCCGGGCGGCGGGAAAGCCGCTCGGAGTGTGCGGGGAGTCCGCCGGGGATCCGCTGCTCGCCCTCGTGCTCGTCGGCCTCGGCGTGTCGAGCCTGTCGATGGCTGCGGGCAAGGCGCGAGGGGTGCGCCTCGCGCTCCGCACGCACACCCTGGAGCACTGCGAGCGGCTGGCAGCCGCAGCGCGCGCAGCCGCCTCGCCGGAAACGGCACGCGCCGCGGTGCGGGAGGCCGCGGACCCCGAGCTGCTCGCCGTGCTCTAGCTGCGGGCACGGCTCAGTGGGCACGCCGCGGGGCGGCGTACACTGGGGCGCATGGGGTATGAGGTCGAGAAGTCCGATGAAGAGTGGCGCGCAGAGCTCGGCGAGGAGCGGTACGCGGTGCTGCGCCAGGCCGCGACCGAACGCGCCTGGACGGGCGAACTGCTCGATGAGGACCGCGCAGGCCTCTACGCCTGTGCGGCCTGCGGCAACGAGCTGTTCCGGAGCGGCACGAAGTTCGACTCGCACTGCGGCTGGCCGAGCTTCTATGATGCCGTACGGCCCGAAGCGGTCGAGCTGCTGCCGGACCACTCGCTCGGGATGGAGCGCACGGAAGTGCGCTGCGCCCGCTGCGGCAGCCACCTCGGGCACGTGTTCCCCGATGGCTTCGGCACGCCCACCGGCAATCGCTACTGCATGAACTCCGTCGCGCTGGACTTCACGCCGGAGAGCTGAGGCGCCGCGCGACCGGCCGGGGGCCGCCGCGGTCAGTGCTCGCGGAGCTTGCGGATCAGTTCCGGCTTCCGGAGGCGTGAATAGCCGCTGAGGCCCAGCTCCCTCGCGCGCTCGCGCAGCTCCGGCACCGTCCGCTCCTCGTAGTCCTCCGCGCCGCCGCCGCGGCGGCCCACCTTCGATCGGCCGTCACGCGCGGCCGCGTTCGCGATCCTGGCCGCCTTCTCCTTCGAGGCGCCGTCCTCACGCAGGCTCTCGTAGAGCTCCTCGTCCTTGATCCTTGACGATGATCGCTTCGGCATGGTGTCCCTCCCTCGGATCGCGGCTGCGGTTCACCGCAGCCACTGTGTTGCTGTGCACGTCGCTGCCGGTCACTCCCCCGCCGGCGCGAGGCCCCGCAGGGCCGGACCCTCCAGGCGCGCGCCGTCGGCCGCGAATCGTGAACCGTGCAGCGGGCAGTCCCACGAGCGCTCCGCCGCGTTCCAGGCCAGGATGCCGCCCATGTGCGGGCACACCGCCGACACCTTGCAGAGTCGTCCGTCCACGCGGGAGACGCCCACGGGGGCGACCCCGTCGCGGCCGACGAAGCCCTCTCCGTCCGCGAGATCCTCGGCCCCGGCGACGGATCGGGCCTCGGCGCCCGCCCAGCCTGAGACCATGCGGCCGGCGACCTCGGCGTTCGCCGCCACCGCCTGCGCGGCCTCCGCCAGGCTGTGACCGTGGTCGTTGAGCAGCTCCGCCCAGTCCTTCCGCCCGCCCAGCAGCTCGGAGGTGATCGCGAGGGCCGCGGCGACGCCGTTCGTCATGCCCCACTTGTCGTAGCCGGTGGCGGCGAAGATGCGCCCGCCCCCGCGCGGCATCGCGCCCGCGAACGGCACCCGCGCGTGCGTCTGATAGTCCTGCGCGGCCCACCACGTGAGCCGGCGCGCCGAGGGGAAGTGCCCGGCCGTCCACGCGTCGAGCTCGCGCAGCTCCTCGCGGGTGTCGCCGAAGGTGCCCGGCGTGCGGCCCCCGCCGCCCACGACCAGCGCCTCGCCGCCGTCCGCGTCCGGGGCGCTGCGCAGCGAGTGCATCGGCGTTCCCGCGGCGACGTACATGCCGCGCGGCGGGCTCGCCTCGGGCAGGTGGTACGCCGTGACGAACGACCGCGACGGCTTCAGCTTCGCGAAGAACAGACCGCGGTCGAGGATCGGGGTTCCGGTCGCCAGCACGCACGCCACGGCGTCGATCGTGCCGAAGCCGGAGACGACACGGACGCCGCCCTCGCGCTGCTCGACGTCGTGCACCTCGCAGCCCTCGACCAGGCGGCCCCCGCGCTCACGCAGCTCCGCGGCGAGGATGGAGAGGACGCGCATCGGCTGCAGTTGCGCCTGCTCGTCGAGGGCGAGCGCGCCGTGGACCTCGAAGGGAAGCCCCGTCTCCCCGGTCTCGCGCGCGGCGAGCCCGGCGGACGCGGCGGCATCCAGCTCCGATTCCAGGCTCGCGAGCTGTTCCGGTGCGGAGGCATAGGTGTACGCGGTCCGGAACTCGACGGCGCCCTCGTGCCCCTCCAGTTCGCGCAGCAGCCACGCCTGACCCTCGCGGTTGCCCTCCACGTAGGCGTGCAGCACCTCGTCGCCGGCCAGTCTGCGGATATCGCTCATCACCGTGCCCTGCAACAGGCTCAGCTTCGCCGTCGTGTTGCCCGTCGCCACGGCACCGACCGAGCGCGCCTCCAGGACGGTCACCGCCTGGCCGGCGCGCGCGAGCAGCACGGCGGTCACGAGGCCGGTGAGCCCGGCACCCACGACGACCGCGTCGGCCGGCCGCTCAGAACCGGCGTCGGTGCCGGGACCCCCGAACGGGTCGGACGGGATCGGCGGGGCGGTGAGCTGCCAGAGAGACCTCATGCTCCCGACTCTAGGAAGCCCTCCCGCACGGGCACGACCCCGTTGACAATTCGCCGCCCCGTCTGACACGCCACGGCCCGCCCGGCCGGGGCGCGCCCGCCCGGGCGGCGAACTGCCAACGGGGGCGGGCCCGGGCGGGGGGGCTTCCTCGAGCCGGGAGCACGCCGTCCCTCTCGCCGCCCCCCGCCCCGCCGGTCCCGGCCCGCCCGTTCCGGGGTTCCCGCACCGCCGCCCGCGCCGAGCGGCCGGCCGGCGCGGGCG
>NZ_MWZD01000003.1 GCF_002982315.1 Leucobacter massiliensis
AACATGCTGTCCGCCCCCGGCACCGGCCCTAGACTGAAGCACACCGAATCGCAGGAGACGAGACCATGAGCGATATGACGTTCCCCCTCCCCGACGTGGGCGAGGGCCTGACCGAGGCCGAGATCGTCACCTGGCACGTCGCGCCCGGAGACGACGTGGCCCTGAACCAGGTGATCTGCGAGATCGAGACCGCGAAGTCGCTCGTCGAACTCCCCTCGCCCTTCACGGGCACGGTGACGGAGCTGCTCGCCGAGGTCGGTCAGACGGTGCCGGTGGGCGAGGCGATCCTGCGCGTGTCGGTCTCGGGCGGGACGGCGTCTGAGCCCGTCGCGGAGCCGGCCGCCGCCGCGGAGTCGGAGGAGACCCGCGAGGCGGTCGCCGACGCCGCCGCCTCCGTCGAGCACGAGGATGCCGGCGGCTCGGTGCTCGTGGGCTACGGCACGGGCGGCGCTGTGCAGTCGCGCCGCCGCCGCGGCGGGGAGCCGCTGCTGCACGGCGCCGCCGCCGCGCACGGCGCCATCCCGGTCGCCGAGGCCGCCCCGATCCTCGCGAAGCCCCCGATCCGCAAGCTCGCGAAGGACCTCGGCGTCGATCTCGCACGGGTCGCAGGCTCCGGGATCGCCGGCGAGATCCTCCGTGACGACGTCGTGCGTCAGGCCACGCAGGCGAGCCTCTTCCGCAACATCGCCACCCCCGAGGCGCCCGCCGCCCGTGAGGAGCGGATCCCGCTGAAGGGCATGCGCAAGCAGATCGCGAAGGCGATGGTGGCCAGCTCCACCGAGGCGCCGCACGTCAGCGTCTTCACCGACGTCGACGCGACCCGCACCATGGAGTTCGTGAAGCGGCTGAAGAGCTCACCCGACTTCGCCGGGGTGAAGGTCTCGCCCCTGCTGATCTTCGCGAAGGCGATGCTGTGGGCGATCCGCCGCAGCCCCGAGGTCAACTCGACCTTCACCGACACCGAGATCATCCGGCACCACTTCGTGAATCTCGGGATCGCGGCGGCCACGCCACGCGGCCTCGTCGTGCCGAACATCAAGGACGCGCAGGATCTCAGCCTGCTGGACCTCGCGCGGGCGATCGAGCAGCTCACGATCACGGCGCGCGACGGCCGCACGCAGCCGGCCGAGATGCAGAACGGCACGATCACGATCACGAACATCGGGGTCTTCGGCATGGACTTCGGCACGCCCATCCTCAACCCGGGCGAGTGCGCGATCCTCGCGATGGGCACCATCAAGCAGAAGCCCTGGGTGGTCGACGGCGAGGTGCGGCCGCGCATGGTGACGACCGTGGGCGGCTCCTTCGACCACCGGATCGTCGACGGCGACGTCATCTCGCGCTTCGTCGCCGATGTCGCCTCCGTGCTGGAGGAGCCGGCGCTGCTGCTCGACTGAGCGCTCGGCCGGCCGGACGCTCGACGGCGCGTCCGGGCCACGGCCTCCGAAGACGACGCGACCGGGGGCGGTGGGGGCTCTGCCCCGCCGCCCCCGGTCGCGCGACGCTTCCGGGTTTCCCGTGCTCAGCGGGCGCGGTCGAAGAGCGGCTTGAAGAGCCAGCCGGCCAGCAGCCCGCCCACGACCGGGAAGAGGATGAAGGCCCACAGCTGGGCGAGCGCCTCGCCTCCGCCGTAGATCGCGCTGGCGATCGAGCGGGCAGGGTTCACCGAGGTGTTGGAGATCGGGATCGAGATGAGGTGGATCAGCGTGAGCGTGAGCCCGATCGCGAGCGGCGCGAAGCCTGCGGCCGCGCGCTTGGAGGTCGCGCCGATGATCACCAGCAGGAAGATCGCGGTGAGCACGACCTCGGTGAGGCCCACGGAGAGCAGGCTGTAACCGCCCGGCGAGGCCTCGTCGTAGCCGTTCGCGCCGAGCGTGCCCTCGTAACCGCCGGGCTGTCCGTTCGCGACGGCGAAGATCAGCGTCGAGGCGAGGGCGCCGCCCACGATCTGCGCGATGATGTACCCGGGCACGTCGCGCCAGGCGAAGCGTCCGGCTGCGGCGAGCCCGAGGCTGACCGCCGGGTTGAAGTGCCCGCCCGACACCGGGCCGAAGGCGTAGGCGCCGACCACGACGGTCAGGCCGAAGGCGAGGGCGACGCCGAGGAAGCCGACGTTCACCGGGCTGCCCGGCTCGCCGGGGAATCCGGCGGCGAAGACGGCGGTGCCGACCCCGCCGAAGACGAGCAGGAAGGTCCCGATCACCTCGGCGATCAGCCGGGAGGATGTGGCGGGATCGCTTGGGGC
The DNA here is from genome assembly GCF_002982315.1 of Leucobacter massiliensis. Taxonomy (GTDB): domain Bacteria; phylum Actinomycetota; class Actinomycetes; order Actinomycetales; family Microbacteriaceae; genus Leucobacter; species Leucobacter massiliensis. Next base: position 2,246 of record NZ_MWZD01000003.1, read on the forward strand.
TGCGGGTTTCGTGGCGGGCTGAGGACCTGATGCGGTCATGGATGACTCCTTCGGGCGGGCGGCCGTCCCCCTCGTCGGGCCGCGGCTACTGGGCTCACAGTCTATCCTCACGGGAAAGTCACGGGAAGAGCACACCCCCGTGTGCCGCGCTGCGAATCCAGCGTGCCGTGCTCTCCGCGCCGGCCCCGTTCGACGCCCGGCGCCGATGCGCCCCGGAAACACGAGAAGCGCCGCGACCCCCCCCGAGGAGGGGCCGCGGCGCTTCGTCGCCGTCCGGACTACCGCACGTCGAAGCGATCCAGATCGGCGACCTTCGCCCACGCCGCCACGAAGTCGTCGACGAACTTGTCGGCGGCGTCGTCGCTGGCGTAGACCTCGGCCACCGCGCGCAGCTCGCTGTTCGAGGCGAACACGAGGTCGGCGCGGGTGCCGGTCCAGGTGTCCTCGCCCGTCGTCTCGTCCGTGGCCTGGAAGGCGCGCGAGCCCGGGTCGAGCGGACGCCACGTCGTGTTCAGGTCGAGCAGGTTCACGAAGAAGTCGTTCGTGAGCACGCCGGGACGGTCGGTGAGCACGCCGTGCTGCGAGCCGTCCCAGTTCGTGCCGAGCACGCGCAGACCACCGACGAGCACGGTCATCTCGGGCGCCGACAGCGTGAGCAGATTGGCGCGGTCGACGAGCAGGTGCTCGGCGGGGCGGCCGAGCGCCCGGGCGCTCTCGTAGTTGCGGAAGCCGTCGGCGGGCGGGTTGAGGTACTCGAACGAGTCGACGTCGGTTTCCTCCTGCGAGGCGTCCGTGCGTCCCGGCGTGAAGGGGATCGACACGGTGCGTCCCGCGGCGGCGGCCGCCTGCTTCACGCCGACGTTGCCGGCGAGCACCGTGAGGTCCGCGATCGAGACCTTCTTGCCCGAGTCGGCGTTCTCCACGTCGAACTGGGCCTTGATGCCCTCCAGCACCTCGAGCACGCGGGCGAGCTGCTCGGGCCGGTTGACCTCCCAGCTGCGCTGGGGCTCCAGGCGGATGCGGCCGCCGTTCGCGCCGCCGCGCTTGTCGCTGCCGCGGAAGGTGGCCGCAGCGGCCCAGCCGGTGGAGACCAGCTCGCTGACGGTGAGGCCCGACTCGATGATCCGCTGCTCGAGGACCGCGATGTCGGCGGCGTCGATCAGCTCGTAGTCGCGAGCCGGGATCGGATCCTGCCAGAGCAGGTCCTCGGCGGGCACCTCCGGGCCGAGGTAGCGCGACTTCGGGCCCAGGTCACGGTGCGTGAGCTTGAACCAGGCGCGCCGGTAGGCCTCGGTGAAGGCCTCGTGGTCGTCGCGGAAGCGGAGTGAGATCTCGCGGTAGGCGGGATCCTCGCGCAGAGAGATGTCGGTGGTGAGCATGCGGGGCTCGCGACGGCCGCTGAAGTCGGCCTCGGGCACCATGTCGGAGCCGGCGCCGTTCTTCGGCCGCCAGTGCTGGTGCCCGCCGGGGCCCTCCACGCGCTCCCACTCGTAGGCGAAGAGGATGTGGAAGAACTCGTTGTCCCAGCGGGTGGGGTGGTAGGTCCAGGTGACCTCGAGGCCGGAGCTGATCGTGTCGATGCCCTTGCCGGAGCGGTAGTCGCTCTTCCAGCCGAGGCCGGCCTGCTCCATGGGGGCGGCCTCCGGCTCGCGGCCGACGTGCTCGTCCTCGTTGGCTGCGCCGTGCGTCTTGCCGAAGGTGTGGCCGCCGGCGATGAGCGCGACGGTCTCCTCGTCGTTCATGGCCATGCGCCCGAAGGTCTCGCGGATCTGGTGCGCCGCCGCCACGGGGTCGCCGCTGGCGCGCGGTCCCTCGGGGTTGACGTAGATCAGGCCCATCATGGTGGCTCCGAGCGGCTTCGCGAGCTCCTCGTTGCCGTCCTCGCCGAGGCGCGCCTCGTCGCCGAGCCAGGTGTTCTCCGAGCCCCAGTACACGTCGTCGTCCGGCTCCCAGACGTCGGGTCGTCCGCCGGCGAAGCCGAAGGTGGGCATGCCCATCTGCTCGTGCGCGACGTTCCCGGCGAGGATCATGAGGTCGCCCCACGAGAGGGACTTGCCGTACTTCTTCTTGACGGGCCACAGCAGGCGGCGCGCCTTGTCGAGGTTGACGTTGTCGGGCCAGCTGTTCAGCGGCGCGAAGCGCTGCTGCCCGGTGCCGCCGCCGCCGCGGCCGTCGAAGACGCGGTAGGTGCCGGCGGAGTGCCACGCCATGCGGATCATGAGCGGGCCGTAGTTGCCGAAGTCCGCGGGCCACCAGGGCTGCGAGTCGGTGAGGACGTGCGCGATGTCGGCCTTGACCTCGGCGAGGTCGAGCGCCTCGAAGGCGGCGCGGTAGTCGAAGTCGGCGCCCTGCGGGTTCGCCACGTCGGGGTTCTTGGCGAGGATCTTCAGGTTGAGGCGGTTCGGCCACCAGTCATCGTTGGTGGTGCGGCCGGCCGCCGGCTTCGCCGAGCCGTGGGTCGGGGTGGGACCCACGCCGCTGTGGTCGACGGGGCACTTCTGCTCGTCTGTCATTACCGGTTTCCTTTCATCGGGGAGTGAGGGGAGGGAGTCTGGGGCCTGTCTCTTTAACACATCTGACGCCGCCGACGATATGCAGTGGGTGGAG
>NZ_MWZD01000004.1 GCF_002982315.1 Leucobacter massiliensis
GGCCCCGTCCGCCCCGCCCTGTCCCCGTCCTTCTCCGAATCGGGCCGGGTTTCTCCGGGTTCCAGCGCGCAACTGGGATGCGGTTGTCCCGATTCAGAGAAGGGCAGGGCAGGGCAAGGGGGAGGGGGTGGCTAGCTGTGCTTCAGGATGCGGTAGCCGCGCTTGGGGTCGTAGCCGTGGATCTCGCGGGTGTCGAGCACGGCCATGAAGTCGAGGACTTCGGCGGTGATGATCTGGCCGGGCACGAGCACGGGGAAGCCGGGCGGGTAGGGGGTGACGAAGCCGCCCGACACGGGTTCCTCGCCGCGGGCGACGCGCTCTCGCAGTTCCGAGAAGGTGACGTGCTCGATGGTGCCCCGTTTCTGGCCGAGGAAGAATGCGGCGCGGATGTCGCCGTCGGGAAGCCCGGCCGTCGAGGCGTAGTCGTCGGCGAAGCGGGAGAAGTCGGGCAGCGGCGGCATCTCCTGCTCGGGTGCGGGGGCGAGCTCGGGATCGAGCTGCGCCTGTTCTTCCTCGAAGCGCTCGGCGAGTTTCACGAGCACCTCGATGAGGTACGCGATCGCGCTGCGCGTGGTGCCGATGTTCGTCATGAACAGCACGGTGTTGCGGCTGGTCTTGTTGACCTGGATGCCGTAGCGGTTCATGAGGTACTCGTGCTTGAAGGTGTCGCCGTCGACCCCGGTGCGGGTGATCTCGACGGTGATGCGGGAGGGGTCGATGACGAACTCGTCGGCGGCCCAGGCCCGCCACATGGTGGCGACACCGTCGCGCAGGGGCATGGGGCGGGCGCTGGCACGGTGCTGGGCGGGGATGAGCTCGGCCGCGGTGAGGACCCGGTAGGTGCGGCGCAGCAGCGGGTGGCGGGCGATGGCCTGGGCGAGGCTGGTGGCGAGGTCGAGCTGGCGCTGCACGAGCTCGAAGCCCTCGAGCTCGACCTGGCGGCGGCCGAGGTCGAGGGAGGCGAGGATCTGGTAGTTGGGTGAGGTGGAGGTGTGCGTCATGAAGGCCTCGTGGAAGGGCTCCTCGGCCTCGCGCACCCAGTCCTGGTCGTAGACGTGGATCATGGATCCCTGCCGCAGCGCGGTGAGGGTCTTGTGGGTGGAGTGCGTGGCGTAGACGCGGATGCGCGCCTCGGGGCTCGGGATCAGGCGCTCTGCGAGCCAGGCCTCGTCGGGGGCGGGGGTGCCGTCCGCGGTGAACAGGCGCTGCTGCTGCTCGCGGTAGGCCTGCGCGTGGGCGGCGGTCTTGAGGCGCGCTTCGAGGTTCTGGGCGGAGGCCATGGCGGTGCGGCGGCGGGTGACGGGGTGGAAGGCGGCGAAGGCGAACCACGCCTCGTCCCAGAGGAACACGAGGTCGGGCTTGATGGCCAGGCACTCGGCCATCACCCGCTCGGGGTCGTAGACGATGCCGTCGAAGGTGCAGTTGGTGAGGGTGACCATGCGGACCTCGTCGAGGCGGCCGGCCGCCCGGTAGTCGAGGAGCATCTGCTTGATGCGGCTGAGCGGCACGGCCCCGTAGAAGGCGTAGTCGTTGAGCGGGTAGGCGTCGAGGTAGGCGGGCCTGCCGCCGGTGAGCATCATGGCGTGGTGGTGCGACTTGTGGCAGTTGCGATCCACGAGCACCACATCGCCCGGGCCGACGAGCGCCTGGTGCACGATCTTGTTCGCGGTCGAGGTGCCGTTGGTGACGAAGTACGTGTGCTTCGCGCCGAAGGCGCGGGCGGCGAGATCCTGCGCTTTCTTGATCGCTCCGGTGGGGGCGAGGAGGGAGTCGAGGCCGCCGGAGGTGGCGCTCGTCTCGGCCAGGAGCAGGTTCAGGCCGTAGAAGTCGGCGAGGTCCCGGATCCACTTCGAGTTGACCACGGAACCGCCGCGGGCGATGGGCAGCGCGTGGAACACCCCGACGGGGCGGCGCGCGTGGTCCTGGATCGCGGAGAAGAACGGGGTGTCGTAGAGGTGGGAGACGCGGCGCAGCAGGGTGAGGTGGAGCTCGAGCTGGTCTTCGCGGCGGAACACGCGGCGGAAGCGGCGGGTGAGCACGCCCGCGAGCTCCTCGATGTGCGCTCCGGCGACGAGGTAGAGGTCGAGCTCGGGGCGCAGTTCGGCGAGGGCGTCGGCGAGGCCGAGCACGCGCTGCACGGAGGCGAGCTGGCTGCGGGTGCTGGCGGGCGTGCCGCCGCTGGCCTGCTTCGCGAGTGCGATGGTGTCGATCAGGTCGCGGCTGAGGGGCTGCCGGGTGCGGTCGCTGAAGCCGGGCCGCACCACGCAGGCGAGGATCTTCGGGTTGGTGAGCACCGCGGCGATGGCGTCTTCCGCGGAGGGGACGACGACGAAGTCGTAGATGAAGGCGTCGGCGGGGGAGCGCATCTTCAGTGCCTCGGCCGCGAGCGCGTCCCGGTCCGCCTCGGTGGTCTCGTCGACGACGAGCACCTCGAATCGGGGGCGGGGGTCGGCGTCGTCCTGGAGTTCGGCCCGTTCGGCGTCGTCGAGCTGCTCGTCGCGGGGCTCCTCGGGCACGGAGCTGCTGCGCAGCCGGCCGACGACACGGCCGATCCGGTCGAGGGCGAGCTGGTACTCGCCGCCGATCAGGAGCTCGCGGATCGCGCGCACATACCGCTGGCCGAAACCGCCCCAGTAGAGCTCGATGGTCTCCAGCGCGCGGAGCGAGCGGAGGATCTCGCCGTCACCGGCCAGCCCCTCCGCGGTGTCGCTGCCGAGGGCGATCCGCTTCACCGCGAAGCGCAGGTATTCCCAGGCGTCGGTGCGCAGCCGCCACGTACTGGCCGGCATGCCCGGATCGCGCTCCAGGGCGGATGCGGCCCGTGCGCCGGAGGATGACGCACCGGAGGCTGCCCCACTGGGCGGGGCCGCGGTGGCGGGTGCTCCCGCCCGGTCGTCGCTGCTCCTGCGTTCGGCCTCGATGCTCGTCATGCGCGGCGCGTCCTCTCCCACACTTCGTCGTTCCCGGGCCGGGGCCGGGGGGCGGCGTCCGGGCGGACGGCCTCTGCTCGACGAGTGTAGGAGGTGCCGGATGCCGGGGCGGGAACGCCGCGGTGCCCGCGCGGTTCCGGATGCCGGGGCAGCAAGACGGGGCGCCGG
>NZ_MWZD01000005.1 GCF_002982315.1 Leucobacter massiliensis
TGCCCGGCTCTCGTCCGTAGACCTCGTCGATGTAGCGCACGGTCGCGGTCGGGCTGCCCAGGACCGCCCGCGCAAGCGCGCAGGCAACATCGTCGGCTACACGCCACCCGACTCGAGGACTGAAACCCGGCATGCGGGAACCCTACGCCCTACCGCCGACAGCTGGCAGCGAGCCGTTCGCACGCGTTGGCTCGGGGAAGAATGTGGGCAAAATGTGGGCAAGCGCTCCAGCGCCCCCGGTTCGCAGGAACGACGAAGCCCCCGACTCCCCGGTGTTTTCTAGGGGGGTCGGGGGCTTCTCGCGTTGTTACTTCTGGCGGAGACGGGGGGATTTGAACCCCCGGTCGAGTTTAACCCCGACCCTTCATTAGCAGTGAAGTCCGTTCGGCCGCTCCGGCACGTCTCCATACGCGAACAACGTCATCCATTCTAGCGGGACGAGACGCCGCTCCGGAAATCGCGCGCGCGTCCCGGTGATCAGAGCACCGTCCGCCCGGCCGAGCAGGTCACCTGATCGGCGCTCGTGCCCGTGATGCCCTCGGGCAGCTGCACCGTGCCGTCGGGGTTCGTCGGCACGGCCGCGGTACCGTCACCGCCGGCGTTCGGGTCGACGGGCTGGCCCGTGTTCGGGTCGATCGGCTGGCCCGTGTTCGGGTCGATCGGCTGGCCCGTGTTCGGGTCGACGGGCTGAGCGTTCGGGTCCGCCGGGGCGCTGGGATCGGCGGGGGGCTCGGCGTTCGGATCGGCCGGCGCCTCCTCGCCCTCCTTCACCACGCCCTCGCCCGTGCCGGTCACGTTGAAGGCCTGGCCCGACTCGAGCACCTGGAAGAGCACCTGGGCGTCGGTGTAGTTGGGGGTCAGGCGCCCCTCCTGGTACGGGTGCGTGAAGGAGGGGTACTGCACGAAGTTGATGCGTTCCAGGTCGATGTCCTTGACCGTGCCGGCGACCTGCTGCATGAACTGCACGCTCGCCATGCTGCTCGACAGCGTCATGTTGTCGACGCCGGCCTTCGCCAGGCTGTACACCTTCACCGGGTCCGAGAGGGTCTCGGCGCTCTTGAGCTGCCGCACGAGCGCGGACATGTAGACCTGCTGGTTGCTGATCCGGCTCGTGTCCCCGCCGTCGCCGACGCCGTGGCGGGTGCGCAGGAACTGCAGCGCATCCATGCCCTGCAGCGTCACATTGCCTGCCGGGAGGTCGAGGTCGGTGGCGGGGTCGACGATCGGCTGCGTGAGGCACACGTCGACGCCGCCGAGCGCGTTCGAGACCCCGACGACGCCGTCGAAGGTGATGAGCCCCGCGTAGGGGATGTCCATGCCGGTGAGCGACTCGATCGTCTTCACGGTGCAGGGCAGCCCGCCGTAGGAGAGCGTGCTGTTGAGCTGCTGCTCGCTCATCGCCGGGTAGTAGTCGGCTTCGCCGTCCGGACCCGGGCAGCTCGGGATCGGGATCATCAGATCGCGGGGGAAGCTCACCACCGTCGCGTTCTTGTGATCCGCGGAGACGTGCAGCATCAGCGTCACATCGTTGAGCTCACCCTCCTCGCCGTCCTGGTAGCTCTGCCCCTGGCGGGAGTCGGAGCCGACGAGCAGGATCGTCAGCGGGCCGTCGAGCGACTGGCTGCCGGCGCCCACCGCGTCGGCGCCGGGGTCGAGGTCGACGATCTTCGCGCTCGAAGCGAGCCCCCACACCGCGTAGGTCACGGTCGCGATGCCGCTGAGCACAACGACGATCGCGGTGGTGAGCAGCACGCGCAGCGCATTGGCCCAGGCGTTCGAGCGACGCAGCCTGCCGTGGCGCACCGAGGTGGATCGGTCCACACCTGCTGCGAGTCTCTTGGCCATTCAGCTTCCCGGGGGGTCATGACGAGCCGCGACGGTCGGGCTCACGATAGCGCCCCAATCTACCCGAGACGACTGTGCGCACCCTTGGAGCGGTGCTCCGGCCCCCGATCCGCCCGCGCTCGCGCCCGCCGCCGGCCCGCGCTCCGCGCCCCCGCGCCCTGGCGATACGCTGGAGCCATGCGCATCGCCACCTGGAACGTCAACTCGATCCGCACCCGAGTCGGCCGCGTCGTCGACTGGCTCGTCCGGGAGGACGTCGACGTGCTGGCCATGCAGGAGATCAAGTGCCGTCCCGAGCAGTTCCCGGCCGAGGCCTTCGAGCGCGCCGGGTACCGGCTCGAGCTCCACGGGCTCAATCAGTGGAACGGCGTGGCCTTCGCGAGCCGCCACGAGATGACCGAGGTGAGCCGCTCCTTCGCGGGCATGCCGGGCTTCGGGAAGCCCGTGAAGGGCCAGGAGGCGATGCAGGGCGTGGGCGCGAACGGCCTGCCGCTCGAGGCCCGCGCGCTCGGCGTCACCGTCGGCGATCTGCGCCTGTGGAGCCTGTACGTGCCCAACGGGCGCGCGCTCGGCGACCCCCACCTCGACTACAAGCTGGCCTGGCTGGAGGCGCTGCGGCGCGACGCCGAGGCGTGGCTCGCCGAGGACCCGGATCTGCCGCTCGCGCTGATGGGCGACTGGAACATCGCCCCCCTCGACGCCGATATGGGCGACCCGGGCTTCGTGGTCGGCCAGTCGACGCACGTCTCCCCCGAGGAGCGCTCGATGTTCGCCTCCTTCGCCCCCATCGTCGAGGACGTGGTGCGGCCGATCGTGCCCGAGGGCTACACCTTCTGGGACTACAAGGCGGGGCGCTTTCCCAAGAACCAGGGCATGCGGATCGACTTCATCATGGGCTCGCGCGCCTTCGCCGAGGCGGTCACCGGCGCCTCCATCGCGCGCGAGGAGCGCACGGGTGACGCGCCGAGCGACCACGTGCCCGTCGTGTGCGACATCGACCCCGCCCTGCTCGGCAGCACCTTCGAGGACGAGTTCGACCGGCCGATGGTGTTCTGAGCGGATCGGGATCCCGGATCCGGATCGCGGATGCCGGCCCCGATCCCCGTGCCGCCTGGGCTCCTCCGGCGCCCGCCCGCTGCCGCACGCCCTAGAATCGAGGGCATGGCTGAAACTCTGCGCCTCGCCTCGGTCAACGTCAACGGCATCCGCGCCGCCTACCGCAAGGGCATGGGCGCCTGGCTCGATCAGCGGGGCGTCGACGTGCTCGCGCTGCAGGAGGTGCGCGCCCAGGACGAGCACCTGGAGGAGTACCTCGGCAGCGCAGGATGGCATCTGCTGCACGACCCCTGCGACGTCAAAGGCCGCGCGGGGGTGGCGATCGCGAGCCGGGTGCCCGCGACGGCGCACCGCGTGGGGCTCGCCGCCCCCGAGGCGCTGTCCTCCGGCCGCTGGATCGAAGCCGACTTCGAGTTCGGCGACGTCCCGGTGACGGTGGTCAGCAACTACACCCACTCGGGCGAGGTGGACACCCCCCGCCAGGAGGCGAAGTGGGCGTTCCTCGACGCGATGGGCGAGCGCATGTCCGAGCTCGCCGCGGAGCGCGAGCACGTGGCGATCGTCGGCGACTTCAACGTCGGCCACCGCGAGCTCGACATCAAGAACTGGCGCGGCAACGTCAAGCGCGCCGGTTTCCTGCCCCGCGAGCGCGCCTACTTCGACCGGTACTTCGGCCCGCTCGGCGAGACCGTGACCGGCGTCGACGGCAGCGAGGGCCCCGGCCTCGGCTGGGTCGATGTCGGCCGCCGCTTCGCCGGCGAGGTCGACGGGCCCTACACCTGGTGGTCGAACCGGGGCCAGGCCTTCGACAACGACACCGGCTGGCGGATCGACTACCACGTGGTCACGCCCGCCCTCGCCGACCGAGTGGAGCGCTACGCCGTGGATCGCGCGCCCTCCTACGCGGAGCGATGGTCGGATCACGCGCCCGTGGTCCTGGCTCTTATCAACATCCGACGCTGCCGACGATAGGCAGCGTGTG
>NZ_MWZD01000006.1 GCF_002982315.1 Leucobacter massiliensis
GGGTGTGCGCGCCGCCCCCGGCGCGCACACCCCACGACACACCCCACCCCCATTCCTCGAAGAAGAGGCACCATGCAGAATCACGGACTCGGATCCTGGCTCGCCACCCGGCGGCAGAAGAACCCCGACAAGACCGCCCTGATCTTCGGCGACGAGCAACGCATGAGCTACGGCGAGCTTGCCGACCGCACCGACGCGCTCTCGGGCCTGCTCTGGCAGCGCGGCCTGCGCCGCGGCGACAGCGTCGCCTTCCTCGGCGAGAACTGCCCCGAGTTCCTCATGACCCTGTTCGGCTGCGCACAGCTCGGCGTGATCTTCGTCCCCGTGAACACGCGGCTGGCCCCGCCCGAGATCGCGCACGTGCTGAGCGACAGCGACGCGCGGATGCTGATCCACGGGCCCGAGTTCGCCGAGCTGGCCACCACGGTCGCGGCTCAGCTCCAGCTCCCGCACCGCATCCAGACCGGAGAGGAGGGAGCGGACGGCCGGCCCGGGCTCGACGCCCTGCTGGCCGAGGGCACGCGCGGACACGTCGACTCGGCCGTGGGCCTCGACGACCCCGCCGCGATCCTCTACACCTCCGGCACGACCGGCCGCGCCAAGGGCGCCGTGCTCAGCCACGGCAATCTGAGCTGGGTGAGCATCAACGCGCTCGTCGACTACGACCTCGCCTCCACCGATGTGGCGCTCATGATCTCGCCCATGTTCCACGCCGCCGCGCTCGGCATGGGTGCGCTGCCCGTGATCCTGAAGGGCGGCACCATGGTGCTCGAACAGCGCTTCGACGCGGGGCGCGCGCTCGCACTCATCGAGCGGCACCGCGTGACGCAGCTCAGCGGCGTCCCCACCACCTACCAGCTGCTCGCCGACCATCCGAAGTGGGCGGAGACCGACATCTCGAGCCTCGCGAAGCTCACCTGCGGCGGCTCCGCCGTGCCCACGCGCATCCTCGAAGCCTACGAGGCCCGCGGCCTCTCCTTCTCCCAGGGCTACGGCATGACCGAGACCTCCCCCGGCGCGACGAGCCTCGCCCCCGAGATGACCCGCCGCAAGCAGGGCAGCGTGGGGCTGCCGCACTTCTTCACCGAGGTGCGGATCGCCGCCATCGCGGCGGGCGAGTCCGAGGACGACAGCCCGGGAGAGGCCTCCGGCGAGAACCCGGTCCCCGTCGCCGTCGCCCCGCGCGGCACGATCGGTGAGATCCAGGTGCGGGGTCCCAACGTCTTCCTCGGCTACCGCGGACTGCCCGAGGCCACGGCCGCGGCCTTCACGCCCGACGGCTGGTTCCGCTCCGGAGATCTCGGCTACCTCGACGAGGACGGCTACCTGTTCATCGCCGACCGGCTCAAGGACATGATCATCTCCGGCGGCGAGAACATCTACCCCGCCGAGATCGAAGACCTCCTCTACGGCCTCGACGGCGTGAGCGGGGCCGCCGTGATCGGCGCGCCAGACGAGCAGTGGGGCGAAGTGCCCTGGGCGATCCTGACCGTGCAGGAGGGCACCGACCCCGAGCACCTCAGCACCGAGGCGGTCCGCGCCGCACTCGACGGCAAGCTCGCCCGCTACAAGCTCCCGAAGCGCGTGATCGTGACCGACGATCTCCCGCGCACCGCATCCGGCAAAGTGCGCAAGGCCGAGCTGCGCGCCCGCTACACCGGATAGGGGCGGGGCCCGGCGCGCCGCGGCGGTCCCACGCGCCGGGCCCGGCCCGCCACGTCCGGTGTCGCGAAGCGGGTTACGATGGGGAGCACCTCACGACGGCCGAAGGAGCAGTGTGGCACGAGGAAGACCGCGCAAGGCCCTGCTCTCCACCGAGTCGATCGTCGACACGGCGCTGCGCCAGATAGACGCGGGCAAGCCGCTCAATATGAGCAGCATCGCCCGTGAGCTCTCCGTGCACGTCTCCTCGCTCTACAACCACGTGGGCGACCGGGAGGGACTCATCGAGCAGCTGCGCCTGCGGATCTCGCACGAGTATCCCGTGCCGCCTCTCGACGGCCTCAGCTGGCAGCAGGCCCTGCGCGCCGTCGGCACCACGATCCACGCCGCCTTCTCGGCGCATCCCGGCCTCGTGCCCTACCTCGCCACCGTGCCGGTCAGCGCCCCGGAGATCACCGCCGTCTACACGCGCCTCGCCGAGATCATGCTCGCCGCAGGTCACAGCGCCCGCACCGCGGCGCTCGCCATCCGCATGGTCGACTCGATGGCGATCGGCTCGGCGATGGTCATCTCCTCCGATCCGGCGCCCTGGAGCGACGCCGAAGAGGGCGGCCGCGCGCTCATCGGCGCCTCCGCGAACTGGGACGACGAGCTCGCCCTCACGGCCGAGGCCTTCGAGCGCAGCCTCGGCTACGCCATCCGCGGCTTGGAGGACGAGCTGGACGAGCCGGGCGAGCCGGACGAGCCGGGCGAGCCGGCCGCCTGAGCGCTGCCGCCCGCCCTCACGCCCCCGGCTGCGGCTCGAGTGAGAAGCCCGGGGCGCCCGGCACCGAGGCCACCAGCCGCTGCGTGTAGGGCTGCTGCGGCTCGCTGAGCACCCGCTCGGCGCTGCCCGCCTCCACGATGTCGCCGTGCAGCAGCACGATCACCTCGTCGCTGACCTGCCGCACCACCGCGAGATTGTGCGACACGAACAGCACCGTCAGCCGGAGCTCCCGACGCAGGCGCTCGAAGAGCTGCAGGATCTCCGCCTGCGTCGACAGATCGAGCGCGGAGGTGATCTCGTCCGCGATGATGAGCTCCGGTTCCACGGCCAGGGCGCGCGCGATCGCGATGCGCTGCCGCTGCCCGCCCGAGAACTCCCCCGGGAAGCGGTCCGCGGCGGACTCGTCGAGCGCCACCAGCCGCAGCAGCTCCGAGATGCGCGCCCGGTGCGCGCGCACCGAGGCGCCGCGCGGGTCCAGCGCCTCGGCGAGCGTCTGGCCGATCGTCCGGCGCGGATCGAGCGAGGAGTACGGATCCTGCGGGATGAGCTGGATCCTGCGCCGCAGACGCGCCCGCTCCCGGCCGCGCAGGCGTCCGATGTCGACGCCGTCGAACAGGATCCGCCCGGCCGAGGGCGCGTGGATCCCGACGATCGTCTTCGCGATCGTCGACTTGCCGGAACCCGACTCGCCGACGAGCCCGACCGTCCGCCCTGCCGGGATCTCGAAGGAGATGCCGTGCAGCACGCGATTGGCCCGCACGCCGCGCCCGAGCACGACCTCGAGCCCGCTCAGCTGGAGCCGGGGTGTCTCATGCGCGGTCATGGGTTCCTCCTGCGCTCTGCGAAGGCACCGGCGCGGCCTCCGGGGTCGGATCTTCGGGCGCCGGGCCGGTGCCGTCGCCTCCGCCCGCCGAGGGGCGCGCCGTGATGGGGTCGTCCATGCGGGGCGAGGCGTCGAGCAGCTGCTGCGTGTACGGGTGCGAGACGCGCCCCGACCGCAGCTGCTCACCGCTCAGCCGCTCGACGATCTGCCCCGCACGCATCACGAGCACCTCGTCGCAGAGCTCCTGCACCACGCCGATGTCGTGCGAGATGAACAGCATGGCCGTGCCACGCTCGCGGTTGATGCGGCGGAACTGCCGCAGCACCTCCGCCTGCACCGTGACGTCGAGCGCCGTCGTCGGCTCGTCGGCGATGATGAGCTTCGGCTCGGGCAGGGTGGCCGCGGCGATGGTGGCGCGCTGCAGCATTCCGCCCGACCACTGGAAGGCGTGCTGCCGCACCCGGCTCGCCGCGTCGCGCACGTGGATCCGGTCGAGCGACTCCTCCACCCGCGCCGCCGCGGCGCGGCGGCCGAGCCCCAGGTGCACCCGCGCCAGCTCCGAGAGCTGGGCCCCCATGCGCAGGGCGGGATTGAAGGTGGTCCCGGGATCCTGATAGACGAGCCCGATGTCGAGCGCGAGGCGCTTCGGGTCGTTCCGGCGCGACAGATCGAGGTCGTCGAGGCGCAGCTGCCCGGCCTCGGCGCGCACGCCGTCCGCGAGCAGGCCCGCGACCGCCATCGCGGTCATCGACTTGCCCGAACCCGACTCGCCGACGAGGCCGAGCACCCGGCCCCGGTCGATCGCGAAGCTCACTCCCCGCACCAGCTCGGCCCCGGTGGGCGCGTACACGTGCAGATCGCGCACCTCGACGAGGGCGCCCGGCGCTGGGGCGATCGCGTCGTCGCGCCGGCTCGGCACCAGCTTCGCCCGTCGCTTCACCGCCCGCAGCCCCGGATCCAGGGTCTGCGCCAGCCCGTCGCCGATGAGCATCGCCGTCACGCCCGCGTAGATCAGCATGATCGACGGCGCAATGGCCTGCCACGGCTGCGAGTAGATCGCGGTCAGGCCGTCGCTGAGCAGCTGGCCGTAGTCGAACTGCGGGCTCTGCACGCCGAGACCCACGAAGGAGAGGCTCGCGATCTCGAGCAGCGCGAGGGCGAAGCTCGAGGTCATGACGACGAGCAGCGGACCCGACACGTTCGGCATGAGGTGCCGCGTGAAGAGCCGCCAGCCGGGCACCCCGAGCAGTCGCGCGGTGGTCACGAAATCGCGGTGGACGATGCCGCCCACCATGTTCGCGGTGAGCCGCGCGAATGCGGGAATCCCGGCGACGCCGATGGCGACGAGCGCGGAGGCCGAGCCGGCCCCCAGGATCGCGGCGATCACGAGGGCCAGGACGAGCGCGGGGAAGGCGACCGTCGCGTCGACCAGGCGGAGGACGATCTCCCGCGGGCGCCGGGGGGCGAGCCAGATGAGGCCGCCGATGAGCACGCCGCCCACGACCGAGATCGCGGTCGCGCCGGCGGCCATGAGCAGGGTGAGGCGGGTCGCCACGAGCGCGCGGGCGAAGACGTCGCGCCCCAGCGCGTCCGTGCCCAGCAGGTGCTCGGCGCTCGGGCCCTGCCGGGAGCCGCCGCCCAGCTGCTCCGCGGTCTCCCCCAGCATGAGGGGCGCCAGGATCGCGATGAGCACCAGCACGCCGCCGAGGACCAGGCCGGCGACGAGCGATGGCGTCGGCTTCCGGCGGCGGCGCACGGCGGGCGCGGCCGGATCCGGCGCGCGCGTCCCGCCCGGCGCGGCAAGGGCGGGCGAGACGGATGCCGGCAGGGCTCCCGGGCCGCCCGGGGCCGCGGGCACGGCGTTCGCGTCAGTCATGGTGGCCGCCTCCGAGGGTGCGCGGATCGATGACGCCGAGGACGACGTCGATGAGCAGGTTGATGAGGATCGCGAGCGCCCCGATCACCAGGATGATCCCCTGGATGGTCGGGTAGTCCTTGTAGATGATCGACTGCACGACCTCGAGGCCGAGGCCCGGATAGGAGAAGACGCTCTCGATGATGACGGTGCCGCCGATGAGTCCCGCCAGGATGAGACCGGTGAGCGTGAGGGTGCTCGTCATGAGATTCGGCAGCGCGTGCACGACGTAGAGGCGGATCGCCCCCAGGCGCTTGCCGCGGGCGGTGCGCATGAAGTCCTGCTGCAGCACCGTGTAGGTCTCCTGCCGCACCACGCGCGCCACGGCGAAGGTGGGGCCGAGCGCGAGGGCCGCGATGGGCAGCACCCAGAAACCGGGACTGTCCACGCCGCCCGCCGGCAGCACGCGCAGGCCGATCGCGAAGACGATCACCAGCAGCGTGCCGGCCACGTAGGCGGGGAAGGAGGCGAGGAACCCCGCGACCGCGCCGAACACGGTGGACAGCGCGCCGCGCCGCCCGCCGCGGGTGAGCACGCCCACGGTCATGCCCAGCGGGATCGCGACCAGGATCACGACCGCGATCGAGCCGAGGGCCAGCAGCGCCGTGTAGGGCAGCTTCGTGCCGATGATCTCGGTGACCGGGACCCCGTAGCGGAAGGAGGTGCCGAGCTCGCCGCGGAACAGCCCGCCGACGAAGTCGAGGAACTGCAGCCAGAGGGGCTGGTCGAGGCCGAGCCGCTCGCGCAGCGCCGCGATCGCCTCCGGCGTCGCGTTGCTGCCGAGCATCGCGACCGCCGGGTCGCCGGGGATCAGGGGGACGATGAGGAACACCCCGACCACGAGCACCGCGAAGGACAGCACGAGCCCGCCCAGGCGCCGGACCGCGAACACGGCCCAGTCGGAGCGCAGCCAGGCGGCGGCGCCGGGGCGGCGCCCGGAGCGGGCGACCGTCGCGATGTGCTGCGTGGAGTCGCCCGGCACCGGCAGCATGTCCGCCGCGCTCATGAGCCCTGGAGCTCCGGGATGACGCGCCGCTGCCACTCGAAGACCGGCTCCAGCTGCGCGGCGACGCGGATCAGCGCGGCCTCGTCGAAGGGACCGCCGACGAGCTGCGCGCCGACGGGAAGCCCCTGCTCATCGGTGTGCACCGGCAGCGAGATGGCGGGCAGGCCGGCCATGTTGACCCAGGCGGTGAAGGTGACCTGGCGCGCCTCGGTGAGACGGGGAGCCGTGGGCGTCTGGTTCGCCTCGTCGTAGACGACGCCCACCCGGGGGGTCGACACGGCCATGGTCGGCGTGAGGAGCAGGTCGAAGTCGCGGCCGAACTGGGCGTTCACCCGGCGCGTCTCCCACTGCAGCCGCCCGGCGAGCGCGGCGTACTCGCCGGAGTGGAAGGTCTTCGCCTGCTCCACGCGGTAGCGGATGTAGGGGTCGGCCAGCTCGAGGTGCTCGTAGGGCGCGGCGTAGACGCTCGCGCTGATGATGAGGTCGACGAAGCCCTTGCCCGCCTCGGGGCTGAAGAGGAACGGCTGCACGGGTTCGACGGTGTGCCCCAGTTCCTCGAGCGCGGTGGCCGCGGCGAGGGCCGCGGAGACGTTCGCCTGGTCGACGTCGAGGCCGGCGGGGCTTTCGAGCAGCAGGCCGATGCGCAGCCGGCCCGGCTCGGCTCCGAGCTCCTCCGTGTAGGGACGGGCCGGCCGGGGGGCCGAGTACCAGGCGAGGGGGTCGACCTGCGCGAGCACATCGAGCGCGGCGGCCGTGTCCGCGACGGTGCGCGTGATCACACCGGCCGTCGTGGAGTGCTCCCAGCCGCGCACCTCCTCCGGGATGCGGCCGCGGCTCGGCTTCAGTCCGACGAGGCCAGTGACGCTGGAGGGGACGCGGATCGACCCGCCGCCGTCGGAGGCGTGACCGATCGGCGCGAAGCCGCCGGCCACTGCGGCGCTGGCTCCCCCGCTGGAGCCGCCGGAGGTGAAGTCGAGGTTCCAGGGGTTGCGCGTCTTGCCGTGGCGGGAGTTCTCCGAGGCGGTGAGGGGGCCGAACTCCGGGCTGTTCGAGCGGCCGAGCAGCACGAAGCCGGCGTCCTCGATGAGCCGCACATCCGCGTCGCTCTCGGCGCGGGGCGCGTCGGAGACGGCGAGCGAGGACATCGTGTTCGGCTGGCCGGCGACGCTGCTGAGATCCTTGATCGGGATCGGCACCCCCTCGAAGACGCTGCGGGCTTCGCCGTCGCGCACGCGGCGCTCCGACTCGCGGGCGCGCCGCAGCGCGTCCTCGCGATCGAGCCAGACGATGGCGTTGACGTCGCCGTTGCGGGCGTCGATCTCGTCGAGGTACATCTGGGTGACCTCGACGGGGCTGACGTCGCCGCTGCGGATCGCGGCGGAGATGTCGAGAGCTGAGCTGGCGGGAGTGATCATGCTGGTCCTCTGGTCGGGTGGGGTCGATGGGCCTGCCGGGGCGTGGCGGCGAGGCCCGGGTCGTGCGGGGTCGGCGGGCGCGGGCGGGAGACGTCGCCGTCCGCCCGCGCCCGTCCCGGCTCACTCGCCGGTGATGCGGAAGATGTGGTCGTCGAGCGAGCCGCCGAGCATGCTCACCCGGAATCCGGGGCGCTGCGCGTAGAGGTAGGTGTCGGTGATCAGGGGCGTGCCGTGCGATCCGGCCACGATCTTCTCGGCGGCCTCCTGCAGCAGCGCGCAGCGGGCATCCTCGTCCTGCGTGGCGCGTGCCTCCGTGTAGAGCGCTTCGACGCCCTCGGGCTGCCCGCCGCCGACGTTGGCGCCGCCCTCGAGGATCCCGGGCCCGATGTACATCCCGACCGGGCTGGCGAGGGTGCCGAGGGTGTTGAGATCGGCGAACACGGTCAGATCCCAGTCGCCCGGCTGCGTGTACACCGTGGAGATCCACGTGCCGACGTCCACGTTGTCGAGCGTCACATCGGCTCCGGCGGCGCGGAGCGCCTCCTGCAGGTAGACGTTGCCGGCGCCGTTGGTCCCCACGACGAGGGGCGCCACGAGGCGGATCTTGACGCCGTCGAGCACCTTCGCCGCGGCCGCGGGGTCGCTCGGCACGATGCCGAGGTCCTCACCGGTCACGCACTGCGCGGAGGAATTGGAGAGCGTGGTGCCGACCTCGCCGAGGCCCTGCATCGCGACGGTGTTGAACTCGTCGCGGTCGATCACCTGCGCCACCGCCTTGCGCAGCTCGGGGTCGGTGAAGGGGCTGCCCTCGCGCTCGTTGAAGATGAGGGTGAAGTCGGAGAAGAGGAACTTGGCCACCTCGTAGCCGCTCTGGCCCTCGAAGCGGTCCATCGACTCGGGCATGATCTTCGCGATGTCGAGCTGTCCGTCGAGTACGAGATTCGAGGTCGCGGAGGTGTCGGGCGAGACGACGAACTCCAGCTTCTTCGCGGGCTCCCCGGCGATCTCGCTGCTCCACTCGGGCCACAGCTCATAGTCCTCGCGCAGCTCGTAGCGGTAGCGCACGCCCGGCTCGGCGGCGGTCTGCACGTAGGGACCCGACTCGGCCCCCTCGACGGAGCCAGCGGCGAGGCCCTCGGGGTCTGCGAGCCCGGCGGGGCAGACGATGCCCGTGGTGGCCGAGGTGAGTCCCTGCAGCAGGTAGGCCCACGGCTGCTCGAGGTCGATCGTGACGGTGTTCGCGGCGTCGTCGGCGGTGATGGTGGGCGTCTGGCTGCCGAAGGTCTGGGGCACGATCGTGCCGCCGGACTGGGCGAAGGCGTCGAGCGAGTTCTTCACGATCGTGGGCGTGATGGGGGTGCCGTCCGAGCAGCTCGCCCCCTCCCGGAGCGTGAAGGTCGCCGAGTTCGGCGTCGCCTCCCAGCTGGCCGCGAGACCGGGAACGACGCCCGTGTCATCCTTGCGCACGAGCGTGTCGAAGCTCATGCGCGCGAGCACGAAGTCGGGGAGCGACATGCCGACCGCCGGGTTGAAGGTGGCGGGGATGTCGATCGTCGCGCGGATGGTGTCGGTGGGCTCGAACGCCGCCCCCTGCGGGTCGGGGGCGGCTCCGCTGCACGCGGTGAGCAGCAGCGCTCCTCCGAGTGCCGCGGCGAGTGCCGGTCGTGCGATGTGCTTCCTCATGGCTGGGTCCTTTCAGGGGCGGGGAACGGCTGTTCCGGATCGCAGGGGGAGGGCGGGGGGGGCGGGTGTCTCTTTTACACATCT
>NZ_MWZD01000007.1 GCF_002982315.1 Leucobacter massiliensis
TGGATTCCGGGGGTGGCGGGTGAGCTAAAAAAAAAAAATACGATGACGAGGTAGAGACAGCAGCTGTAACAACCACAGTATAGATCGTCCTGCCGTAGCTTCAGGAACAGTCATGACGAATAAGTGGAGTTATGTTTTTATTGACGGCGGCGGCGGCCGAAGAGATTAAGAGACTGGCCAGCGTCGGATGAGTAAGATGGATATAAGGGACAAGCCCGAACCCGCCCCCAGCACCGGCTGGGGGCGGGTTCGGGGTCAGGACACGACTTCGAAGACGTCGATCGTGGTGTGGGTGCCGAAGGCCTCGGCCCGCCCGACGAAGACGCGCTGAGTGAGCCACTGGAGTTCGGGGTCGAGGGTGCGGAACTGCGGGGTGCTCATGAAGAGACCATGCCGCTCGCCCGGGGCGCCCGGGGCGATGCGGCCGACGTTGACCACGTCGACGACGGAGCCGCTGTCGGTGCGGAACCAGTACCTCGCCTCGACCTCGTACGCCCCGTCGGCGCGCTCACGGCACCAGTCGGCGCCGCCGGGCTCGACGCGGCCCGAGATGCGTCCCGTGACCGTGCCGCCCGTGATGGGGATGATCTCGAGCATGTCCGCGCCCCGTCGTTCGACGGGCAGGCCGGGGGCGACCTCGGCGACGATGGTGCAGGCGTGCTCCAGGGCTGGCGCTGCGGGGGCTGCGGCGGGTGCGTGCATCGTCTTCACCTGATTCCTCGTCGACTCGGGTGATCCCTCGGGATTAAAACCAAACCATTTGGTTTATCAATTATCGTGAGCCACAACGGATTCCTTGTCAAGCAGGAAATCGGCACGGTGCAGATTCGTGATCTTCGTGGCACGGCGGGACCGCGGGAGGAGGCCCGGCCCGGCGCGCCCCGCGGCCCCGGGCCACCGGCCGCGGCCGGCGCGGGCCCCGTGGCATGCTGAGTGCATGGCGAACTCCCGGAGCGGCGAATCGGTGATCGAGCGCGTGGTGCGCGTGCTCGAGACCTTCTCCGCGGAGCGGACCGTGCAGACGGCCAGCGAGATCGGGCGCCGCGCGCAGCTGCCGTCATCGACCGCACATCGTCTCGTCGAGGAGCTCGTGGCGAGCGGGATCCTGGAGCGGGACGAGGAACAGCGGGTGCGCCTCGGCATGCACCTCTGGGAGCTGGCGCTGCGCGGCTCGACGGCGCTGCGCCTGCGGCAGGCCGCGCTGCCCCACATGGAGCGCGTGCAGTCCGCGATCCGCGAGCACACCCAGCTCGCCGTGCTCGAACAGGAGGAGGCACTGTTCCTGGAGCGGCTCTCCCACCCCGACGCCGGCGCCAACATCACGCGGGTGGCGGGGCGCCTGCCGCTGCACGCCTCCTCCTCGGGCCTCGTGCTGCTCGCACACGCGGATCCCGGGCTGCGGGAGCGGGTGCTGGCAGCGCCGCTGCGCTCGCTCGGCCCCGGCACCATCACCGATCCGCAGCTCCTGCGCCGGGTGCTCGCCGGCATCCGCCGCTCGGGCCACGTCGTCGCGCCCGGCTCCGTGGAGGGCGTCTCGACGGGGGTCGCCGTGCCGATCCGGGACGCGGGGTCCGTGATCGCCGCGCTCTCCGTGGTGCTCCCGCGGGCGAGCGACCCGGCTGCGGCCGTGCGCGCCCTGAGCGACGCCGCGGTGCGGATCGAGGAAGAGCTGCGCGCCACCCGCGTCTGAGCGCACGGCAGTCCGGGCCATCGACCCCCATTGAATGGGAAATCCTGCCGATTGCGCGCCGCCGCTCCGCACACTGGTGCGTGGACACTCTCAACGAAGAAGGAGCCCCCATGACCGCCGAACGCACCCGCGTCGCCATCGTCGGCGCCGGACCCGCCGGACTCGTCCTCTCGCACCTGCTCGAGCAGGCCGGCATCGAGAGCATCGTGCTCGACCAGCGTACGCGCGAAGACATCGAGGGCACCATCAAGGCCGGCATCCTCGAACAGGGCGCCGTCGACCTGCTCGCCGGGATCGGCGCCACGAGCCGGGTGCACACCGTGGGCGAACGCCACGACGGCATCGAGCTGCTCTTCGGCTCGGAGGAGGCGCCCGAGCGGCACCGCATCGACTTCCCCGGCCTGACCGGCCGCAGCGTCTGGCTCTACCCGCAGCACGAGGCGCTCATCGACCTCATCGCGGCGCGCCTCGCCGCCGGCCAGGATCTGCGCTTCGGCGCCACCGTCACGGCCGTCGAGGGCGTCGACTCGGATCGTCCCCGCGTGAGCGGCACCACCGCGGCGGGCGAGCCCTTCGAGATCGAGGCGGAGTTCCTCGTCGGCGCTGACGGCTCGCGCAGCGTCGTGCGCCCCGCCGTCACCGGCCCCTCCCGCGAGGGCGGCTACTTCCGCGAGTACCCCTTCGCCTGGTTCGGGATCCTGTGCGAGGCGCCGAAGAGCTCGCAGGAGCTGATCTACAGCAACTCGCCGAACGGCTTCGCGCTCATCAGCCAGCGCTCGGAGACCGTGCAGCGCATGTACTTCCAGTGCGACCCCGAGGCGGACCCGAACGCAATGAGCGAGGCCGAGATCTGGGACGCGCTGCAGGCGCGCACCCCCGGCGTCGAGCTCAAGGAGGGGCCGATCTTCCAGCGCGACGTGCTGCGCTTCCGCAGCTTCGTCTCGCACGAGCTGCGGCGCGGGCGAGCCGCCCTCGTCGGTGACGCCGCGCACACCGTCCCGCCCACGGGCGCGAAGGGCATGAACCTCGCCCTCGGCGACGTGATCCTGCTGAACCAGGCGCTGCAGGAGCTGCTGCTGCGCGGCAGCTCGCGCGGCCTGGACGCCTACGCGGAGGCCGCGTCGGAGCGCATCTGGAAGTCGCAGCACTTCTCCTGGTGGATGACCAGCATGCTGCACCTCTCCCCCGAGGCGAGCGACTTCGACCGGCTGCGCCAGCGCGGCGAACTGAGCATGGTCGTCGGCAGCGAGGCGGGCCGCCGCTACCTCGCGGAGGCCTACACGGGCTGGCCCTACCGCACCGAGCTGTAGCGGGAGCGCCGCGGGGCCGGGTCGCCGGCGCCCGCGGCGGCGCGGACGCCAAGCGGGATCGTCGCGCGCAGGAGCCTCAATGCGGTGCGGGCGGGGCGAGGCGCAGCACGCGGTCGGCCTCCGCGATGGCGCGGTCGTCGTGGGTGACGCAGATCACGGCGGCGCCGCGCGCCGCCTCCTCCCGGAGGATGGCCCGGGCACGGTCGGCGCTGCGCTCGTCGAGCCCGGCCCCCGGCTCGTCGCAGAGCAGCAGCCCGGGGCGGCCCACGATGCCCTGCGCGAGGAAGACGCGCTGCCGCTGCCCTCCCGAGAGCGCCGCCAGCGGCTCCGCCGCCCGCTCCGCGAGCTCCACCCGTTCGAGCGCCTCGGTCACCGCGGCCCGCGCGGCCGCACGGCGCTCGCCGCGCCGCAGGACGGCGAGCCGCCCAGCGCCGCCGGAGCCGCCCGCCTCCCTCTCGCCCCGGCGGACGCCGAGCGCGACGACCTCGCGCGCCGTGAGCGGCAGCGTCGCGGGCGCACTGGGCCGCTGCACGACGAGCGCGAGCCGCCCCCGCCGGCTGACGACCCCCGCGCGCGGACGGAGCACGCCCGCGAGGAGCTCCAGCAGCGTCGACTTCCCCGAGCCGTTCGGCCCGACGATCGCGGTGACCTCGCCCGCGCGCGCCTCGACGTCGACGCCCGCGAGCACCTCGGTCCCCCCGTAGGCGAAACGCAGGCCCTCGGCGAGCAGCAGCGGCTCCGCGCCTCCGTGGCCGGGGCTCGGCCCGGGCACCCGTCCGGCCCGCGGCCACGACGCGGACGCGGACCCCGGCCCACACAGAGTCCCCGATCCCGATCCCGATCCCGATCCCGATCCCGATCCCGATCCCGATCCCGATCCCGATCCCGATCCCGATCCCGATCCCGATCCCGATCCCGATTGCAGAGTGTCCTTCACCCGAGCCACCCTAGCAGTTGATAATCATTATCGTTTTTGATTAGAGTGGTCCGACGTGACCGCACTGCTCTCACCGCTCTCCGCCGACTTCGTGCTGCGCGCCCTCCTTGGCGGCGCCCTCGTCGCCGCGATCTGCGGCGTCGTCGGCACCTGGGTCGTGATCCGCGGCATGGCATTCCTCGGCGAGGCCATCGGGCACGCCATGCTGCCCGGCGTCGCGCTCGCCACCGTGCTCGGCGCCCCCGTGCTCGCCGGAGCCGCGATCAGCGCAGCCGTGATGAGCGCCGCCATCGGCGTGCTCCAGCGCCGCGGCCGCCTCTCCTACGACACCAGCATCGGCCTGCTCTTCGTCGCCATGCTCTCCCTCGGCGTGATCATCGTGTCCCACTCGCGCAGCTTCGCCACCGACGCGACCGCGCTGCTCTTCGGCGACATCCTCGCCATCCGCACCACCGACCTCGCAGCCCTCGCCGTCGCCCTCATCGCAACGCTGCTGCTCGCCGCCGTCTTCCACCGCAGCTTCGTCGCGGCGGCCTTCGACCCGCGCATCGCGCACACCCTCGGACTGCGCCCGCAGCTCGCGCACCTCGTGCTCACCGGACTCGTGACCCTCGCGGTCGTCGCCTCCTTCCAGGCGGTGGGCACG
The DNA here is from genome assembly GCF_002982315.1 of Leucobacter massiliensis. Classification (GTDB taxonomy): domain Bacteria; phylum Actinomycetota; class Actinomycetes; order Actinomycetales; family Microbacteriaceae; genus Leucobacter; species Leucobacter massiliensis. The sequence goes on from NZ_MWZD01000007.1 coordinate 4,584, forward strand.
CTGCTCGTCGTCGGCCTGCTGCTCGCCCCGGCCGTCGCCGCCAAGGCGTGGACGAGCCGCATCCCCGCGACCATGATCGGGGCGGTGCTCGTCGGCATCGCAGCCGTGATCAGCGGCCTGCTCGCGTCCTGGCACTGGGGCACCGCGGCCGGCGCCTCGATCTCGGCGGCCGCCATCCTGTTCGCGGCGCTCTCCTCCGCAGCCCGCGCCGCCGCCCGCGCCGCCGCCCGCGCGGTCGCCCGCGCCGTCACCGCCCACGCCGCTCCGCGCGGCCCGCGCCGGCCCGCCGAGTCCGGAACCGCCGCGGGCGCAGCAACCGCCGCGGGCGCAGCGGGCGCAGCGGAGGGGCTCAGCGAGGACACACCGCCTCGGCCACTCACCGCCGCCGCGCAGGCGGCCACGGAAAGGAACGCATGATGTCACGCAGGAGACTGCTCGGGTTCACGGCGGTGCTCGCCGTGCTGGGGCTCGCCGGGTGCGGAGGACCCGCCGCGACCGAGGCGAGCGGCGGCGGGGCGCGGTCCTCCGAGTCGCCGGGAGCGGCCGACTCCGGCGCACCGGACGGCCACGGCGCGATCGCAGGCGCCGCCGAGACCGCCGAGGCGCCGCTCGCGCTGCTGTCCGTCGACGCCGCCGGCAGCGTCGGCCTGCTCGACCTGCTCGACGGCACCACGAGCACGCTCGGCACCATCGACGCCCCTGGTACGTCCGGCGCCGGCGCCACGCCGATCGCCCTCGTGAGCGACGGCCGTTACGCCTTCGTCTCCACGGCCACCGGCCTCGCGATCGCCGACTCGGGCCGCTGGACCTGGGACCACGTCGACCACTTCCACTACTACCGCGCAGAACCGCGCCTGCTCGGCACGGTGCCCGGCTCCGGCGTCGCGACCGTGACCACGGGCCCGCTCTCGACCGCCGGCGGCACGGGACTCTTCTTCGGCGCAAGCGGCGAGGCGGTGCTGCTCGACAACCGCGCCCTCTCCGAAGGGCGCGTCGAGGAGCGCTTCCGCCTCGGCACCGGAGCGGACCACGGCCTGCTCGCCCCGCTCGGCGACGGCGCGCTGCTCGGCGTCGACGGCGAGCTCACCGCCCTGAACCGCGACGGCGCGCCCCTCGATGCGCGCATCGCCTGCACCGATCCCGCCGGCGCCATCGTCACCCGGGTCGGCCTGGCCGTGAGCTGCGCCGAGGGCGCCGTGCTCGCCGTCGCGGACGGCGAGGATCCCGTGCTCGAACTCATCCCCACCCCCGCCGGGGCACCTGCGGAGCGCGCCCGCGACTTCGAGGGACGCAAGGGAAGGCCCACGGTCGCGGCGCTCGCGGGCGGCGACTCGCCGGCCGGCTCGGGATCCGGAGCGGCGTCCGGAGCATCAACGCCCGCGGGCGGCTTCTGGCTGCTCGACACCCGCGCCAGGGCCTTGACGCACGTGCCGAGTGCCGTGCCGCTCCTGCGCGTGGCCGCCGTCGACGACGCCGAAGGCCACGTCGTCGCGCTCGACGCGGAGGGACGCGTGCGCGTCTTCCTCGCGGAGAGCGGTGCCGAGACGGGGGCGACCGAGCCGCTGCTCGGCGGAACGCCAGGCGCGGCCGGCGCGGGCGGCACGGAGGAGGCGGAGGATCCGGGATCAGAGCCGCCCGCCGGGGTCTCCCTCACCGTCGACGGACAGCGGGCCTACCTCAGCGACCCCGTCGCGGGCGTCGTCCACGAGATCGCCTACGCGGGTGAGGTGCGCGTCGCACGCACCCTCGAAACCCCCACCGAGCCCCGCTTCGTCGCGGAGGTCGGCCGATGACGCAGGCACCGAGCCCCGCCGCGCCGCGCCGCGGGCACCCGCAGGCCCGCCGCCACGCCCGGCACCGCGCGCTCCTCGCGGCGGGCGCCGCGCTCCTCGCCGCGGGCCTCACGGCCTGCGCCACCGGAAGCCCGGCAGACGGCAGCAGCGGGTCCGGCTCCGCACCGCAGGTGGTCGTCACCACCAACATCCTCGGGGACGTCGTCGAGCAGATCGCCGGGGACGAGGCCGAGGTGACCACGCTCATGCGGCCGAACGCCGATCCGCACTCCTTCGAGATCTCCGCGCAGGAGGCGGCGCTGCTCGACGACGCCGAGCTCATCGTCTCCAACGGGCTCGGCCTGGAGGAGGGCCTCCAGCAGCATCTCGATCGCGCACTCGACGGAGACGCGACCGCGGTCGTCGCGGGAGACCACGTGCGGGTGCTCGACTACTCCTCGGCCGACGCCGCCGGCGCGCCCGACCCGCACTTCTGGACGGACCCGCAGCAGATGATCGCCGTGGTGGACGCCGTCGAGGCGGAGCTGGTCCGGGTCCCCGGCGTCGACGCCGCCGCCGTACGCGCGAACGCCGAGGCGTACCGCGGCGAACTCTCGGCGCTCGACCGCGAGATGGCCGAGGCCTTCGCCACGATCCCCGAGGACCGCCGCGCGCTCGTCACCAACCACCACGTCTTCGGCTATCTCGCCGAGCGCTACGACTTCAGGCTGATCGGCGCCGTCATCCCCGGCGGCACGACGCTCGCCTCGCCCAGCGCGGCCGAGCTCAGCGAGCTCGCGGCCGCGATCGAGGAAGCCGGGGTGCCCGCCATCTTCGCCGAGTCCTCGCAGCCCGATCGGCTCGTGCAGGTGCTCGCGAGCGAGGCAGGCGTGCGCGTGGACGTCGTCGAGCTCTTCACCGAATCGCTGACCGAACCCGGAGAGGGCGCCGACAGCTACCTGACCATGATGCGCGCCAACACCGAGCGCGTCACCGACGGCCTCAGCCGATGAGGCCACCAGAAAGGGAAACCATGAAACGACACGCACGAGCGGCCGCGGCGGCGGCCGCCCTCGCCTCCTTCTCGCTGCTGGCGACCGCCTGCGCGAGTCCCGGCGGCGGTGAGGCGGCAGGAGCCGGATCCGGAACCGGATCAGCGTCCCCCAAGGGGCGCGTGGCCGTCGCCTACGCCGGCGGCATCGCCGTCCTCGACCCGAAGACCCTGGAACCGCTCGGCGAAGTCGCCACGGAGGAGTTCACCCGGCTCAACGCCTGGGGAGACGGCCGCACCATCGCGGTCACCACCTCCGCCGGCTTCCAGCTGCTCGACACCGCCGCACCCGAGCTGACCGGACTCGTCTTCGAGGCGGGCGCCGCCGGTCACGTCGTGCGCCACGGCGGCAAGACCGTGCTCTTCGACGACGGCACCGGCACCACCACCATCGCCGACACCGACGCGTTCTCCGCCGGCTACGACGCCCTGCCCGAGACCGCGGTGTACACGGCCGAGGCCGCGCACCACGGCGTCTCGATCGTGCTGGAGGACGGCACGCTGCTGACCACCGTGGGCGACGAGAACGCGCGCAGCGGTGCGGCCGCCCTCCACGCCCACGACGACCACTGGCACGAGGAGGCCGTGAACGCCGACTGCCCCGGCATCCACGGCGAGGGCACCGCAGCCGGTGAGACCGTGGTCTTCGGCTGCGAGGACGGCGCGCTGCTCTACGCCGACGGCGAGTTCACGAAGCTCACGGCACCCGATGCGTACGGCCGCATGGGGAACGCCTTCGTCAGCGAGGGCAGCCCGATCGTCGTGGGCGACTACAAGGACGACCCGGACGCCGAGGGATACCTGCTGAACGCCGTCACCCTGATCGACACCGAAGCCCAGAGCTTCGAGGTGGTGCGGCTCCCCGAGGAGGTGCGCTACACCTTCCGCGACATCGCGCGCGGGCCCGGCGACCTCGCCTACATCCTCTCGACCGACGGCAGGATCCACACCCTCGACCCGGAGACCGGAGAGCTCGTCGACGCCACCGAGGTCATCGCCCCCTGGGAGGGCCCCGCCGACTGGCAGGATCCGCACCCCGCGATCACCGTGAACGGCGACATCGCCTACGTCACCGAGCCGGCGGCGAAGGCCGTGCACGCCGTCGACCTCACCACCGGCGAGACCGTCGCCACGGCCGAGCTCGCCCACGCCCCCAACGAGATCGCCGTCGCGCTCGGCTGAGACCCGAACGCAGGCCCGACCGCGCACGACGCAGAAACGGCCCGGGTGCGCAGGGGCACCGGCGGCGGCGAGCGCGCCGCCGGTGCCCGGGCGCCGCACGAGCCTCGCGAGGGGCCGTGCGGCGCCTGTCACTATCCTGGGTGCATGGAGATGAACCGCAGCCGGGCCTGGAACCGCTTCTACGCGCCGGGCACTCCCGTCGACATCGAGCCGGTCACCGGTTCGCTCATCGATCTGCTCGACGAGCGGGTCTCCCAGTGGCGGGATCGCGACGCGATCAGCTTCTTCGGCGCCACCGTCAGCTATCGCGAGCTGGGGGATCGCGTTTCGCGAGTCGCCGCCGCGCTCAGTGAGCTCGGGGTCGGTGCGGGCGACCGCGTCGCCCTCGTCATGCCGAACGCGCCTCAGCACATCGTCGCCTTCTACGCGGTGCTGCGCCTCGGCGCGGTCGTCGTGGAGCACAACCCGCTCTACACGCGCGACGAGCTCGAGGTGCAGTTCCGCGACCACGGCGCCCGGACCGTGATCGCCTGGGACAAGGTCGCGCCCACGATCCGCTCGCTTCCCGCCGAGCTCGGGATCCGCACCGTCGTCTCCGTCGACATCACCCGCGCCATGCCGCTCTCCATGCGCCTGAAACTGAAGCTGCCGCTCCGGCAGGCCCGCGAAGCCCGCGCAAAGCTCACGGCGCCCGCGCCCGGCACGATCCCCTTCGCGCAGCTCGAACGCCACGCCCCGCTCCCGGCCGGCCACCCGCGCCCGGATGCCGGGGACCTGGCCTGCCTGCAGTACACCTCCGGCACGACCGGCACCCCGAAGGGCGCGATGATCACCCACGCGAACCTGTGGGCGAACGCGCGGCAGGGCGCGGCCTGGATGCCCGAGTTCACCCGCGGCGAGGGCAGCATCTACGGCCTGCTCCCGATGTTCCACTCCTTCGGCCTGCTGCTCTCGGTGATCTACTCGGTGGAGACCGGATCCCGCGCCGTGCTCTTCCCCACCTTCGATCCGGAGCTCGTCAGCGAGGCGGCGAAGAAGTTCCCCCCGACCTTCGTCCCGGCCGTTCCGCCCATGTTCGACCGGCTGTCACGCGTCGCCCGCGACGGCAAGCTCGACCTGAGCGGCGTCGTCTACGCGATCTCGGGCGCGATGACGCTCACCCCGGCCGTGGTGCAGCGCTGGGAGGAGCTCGCCGGCAGCATGCTCAACGAGGGTTACGGCCTCACCGAGACGAGCCCGGTGGCCCTCGCGAACCCCTTCAACGACGCGCGCAGGATCGGGGCCATCGGCCTGCCGTTCCCCTCGACCGACATCCGAGTCGTCGATCCGAACGAGCCCAGCCGCGAGTTGCCGCTCGGCGAGGCGGGCGAGCTGCTCATCAAGGGCCCGCAGGTGTTCCAGGGCTACTGGAACCGGCCCGAGGAGACCGCGGCGACGCTTCTGGACGGGGGCTGGCTGCGCACCGGAGACCTGGTGGTGCAGGACGAGGACGGCTTCGTCACCGTCGTCGACCGTAAGAAGGAGCTCATCATCACGGGCGGCTTCAACGTGGCGCCCACCGAGGTGGAGCAGGTCGTCACCCGGGTGCCCGGCGTCGCCGAGTGCGCCGTGGTGGGCGTGCCGCGCGGCGGCGGGGCCGAGGTGGTGACGGCGGTCGTGATCCTGGAGGAGGGCGCCGAGTTCGACCAGGATGCGGCCCGCGAGATCGCGCGCGAGCACCTGGCCGAGTACAAGCGCCCCTCCAGCTATCTCGTCTGGGAGGAGCTGCCGAAGTCGCTCATCGGCAAGGTGCTGCGCCGCCGCGTGCGCGACACCCTCATCGCCGACCGCCGCGCCGTCCGCGCCGCCCCCGCCGAGGACGACGCCGCATAGCGCCCGCCGGGCTGCCCGGCGGACCAGGCCAGGCCGGCCCGGGGCTCGGGAGTGCCCGGGGAGCGTCCGATTCGTCGCAGTGCCGGCTCGCGGCGCTCGATGGCGGGTGAGCGAGCTCGCCCGCCGGGAGCGGGACGACAGCGCCCGGATCGGCGTGTCGACGCCCGGCGGGCACCCGGACGTCCCGCCGCGTGCCCGCGGGGAACGGGCGGGGCGGGTCGTCAAGGGGGGGGTGCACAGGGTTCGGCGGGCGGCCTCGTTGGATCGCACAGTCGCGGCTGCGCTCGGCCCCGTGCTGTGCGGATCCCACCGGACCAGGGGTCCGCTTGGGCCTCGCCGACGATGCGGGGACCGCGCGTCCGGCGATGAACTGGGTTCGAGGCCGCCGACTCCGGGCACGCAACGCGCGAGGCGCACGCGCCAGCCTCGACGACGCCGAGACGAAAGGAACACGATGACCGAGCTGGACCTCGCCGGACGCCGCGAGCTGATCCTGCGAGCCGCGATCGCGGAGGGACTGGTCGACCGGGACCGGGAACCCGTCGCCGCGTTCCTCGACCTCGGCGCCGTCGCCGCGAACGTCGCGGCGCTGCACCAGGGGTTCGCGCGGGAGGCCCCGCACGCCGACGCGCTGCACGCCTTCGCCGCGAAGGCGAACTGCCTCGTCCCCGTCCTCGGGTTCCTCCGCGAGCAGGGCATGGGATGCGAGGTGGCGAGCCTCGGCGAGCTCGCCCAGGCCGAAGCGGCCGGCTTTCCCGCCGAGCGCATCGTCTTCGACTCGCCCGCGAAGACGATGCGCGAGCTGCGCCACGCACTGCGCCTCGGCGCCACCGTCAACGCCGACAACTTCCAGGAGCTGGAGCGGATCGCCGCGATTCTCGCCGAGCATCCCTCCCCCTCCCGGATCGGGGTGCGCCTGAACCCCCAGGTGGGCCTCGGCGGCATCGCGGCGATGAGCACCGCCGGCGCCACCACCAAGTTCGGCGTCCCGCTCCGCGACCCGGGCAACCGTGAGCGCCTGCTCGCCTGGTATCGCAGCCACCCCTGGCTCACCGCCGTGCACGCCCACATCGGCTCGCAGGGCTGCCCCCCGGAGCTCGTCGCCGCGGGACTGCGCGAGGTGCTCGACTTCGCCGCCGAGGTCGACGCGCAGGCGGGCAGGCGCCAGATCCGCGCCGTGGACATCGGGGGCGGCCTCCCCGTCGACTTCTCCTCCGACGCAGCGGCGATGTCGCCCTGGGGCGCCTACTTCGCACAGCTGCGCGACGCACTGCCCGAGCTGTTCGACGGCCGCTACACGGTCATCACGGAGTTCGGCCGCGCGGTCACCGCGAAGCACGGCTTCATCGCCGCGCACGTCGAGTACACGAAGAGCGCCGGCGGGAGGCCCATCGCCGTGACCCACGCCGGGGCACAGCTCGCGACCCGCACCGTCTTCATGCCCGAGGCCTGGCCGATCCGCGTCGTCGCGCACCATCCCGACGGCCGCCACAAGGCGGGTGAGACGATCCGGCAGGACGTCGCCGGACCCTGCTGCTTCGCCGGAGACCTCATCGCGACCGACCGCGAGCTGCCGCCCCTCGTCCCCGGGGACCTCGTCACGCTGCTCGACACGGGCGCCTACTACTTCTCGACGCCGTTCTCCTACAACTCGCTGCTCGAACCCGGCGTGTACGGGGCGCGGATCGACGAGGACGGGCGCGTGAGGTTCTCCACGATCCGCGCCCCGCAGTCGATCGCCGAGCTCCTGCGCCGGACGGGCGGGGATCCCGCGCAGCTCTCGGATCCCGGTCCTCGTGCAGATGCCCCACCCCACGAGCATCCAGCCCCGACCGGGCATCCCGTCACCGCGCATCCCGCACCGAGCGAGCACCCCGCGCTCCTGCACCACAGCGCCGCGACCGCGCCCTGATCCCCCACCCCATCTCGACACCGAACGCCGCGGGCCGATGGCGGCCCCGGCACCGCACCCGACCGCGGGAGGCGCGAGCCCCCGCCCCCCACTCGAAGGAGAGTCCCCATGACCAGTTCGTTCCCCGTCGTCGCCGGAGGCGAGCCCGCCCGGCCCCTCAAACGGGTGCTCGGACCCAAGCTCCTGCTCCTGTTCATCGTCGGAGACATCCTCGGCACCGGCGTCTATGCGCTCACCGGCTCGGTCGCCGCGGAGGTGGGCGGCGCGGCCTGGCTGCCGTTCCTCATCGCCTTCGCGGTCGCCCTGCTCACCGCGTTCTCCTACCTGGAGCTGGTCACGAAGTACCCGCTCGCGGCGGGCGCCGCCCTCTACACGCACCGCGCCTTCGGCCTGCACTTCCTCACCTTCATGGTGGCCTTCGCGGTGATGAGCTCCGGCATCACCTCGGCCGCGACGGCCTCGCGCGCCTTCGCCCTGAACTTCACGGCGGCCTTCGGCATGGACTCGGCCACCGCGCTCATCACCGTCATCGCGGTCGCCTTCATGCTGCTGCTCGCGGCGGTGAACCTGCGCGGCGTGGGCGAGAGCGTCCGCATCAACGTCGTCCTCACCCTGGTCGAGGTCTCCGGCCTGCTGCTCGTCATCGTGCTCGGGCTCTACGCGATCCTCGGCGGGCGGGCCGACCACCTGGAGCAGGTGGTCATGTTCGAGACCGCGGACGGCAAGAACGCCTTCCTGGCCGTGTCGGCGGCGACCTCGCTCGCGTTCTTCGCGATGGTCGGCTTCGAGGACTCGGTGAACATGGCCGAGGAGACGAAGGACCCGGTGCGCATCTTCCCGAAGATCATGCTCATCGGGCTCGGGATCACTGGCGGCATCTACGTGCTCGTGTCGTTCTGCGCCGTCGCCCTGGTGCCGGTCGGGAGCCTCGCGAACGGCGAGGTGCCGCCGCTGGTGCAGGTCGTCGAGGCGGCGGCCCCCGGGCTGCCCTTCGCCCAGATCCTCCCCTGGATCTCGATGTTCGCCGTCGCGAACTCGGCGCTCATCAACATGCTCATGGCGAGCCGCCTCGTCTACGGCATGTCCCGGCAGGGCGTGCTGCCCCGCTTCCTGGGCCGGGTCTCACCACGCCGCCGCTCCCCCTACGCCGCGGTGATCCTCACCACCGCACTCGGCGTCGGCCTGACGACCGTCGTGGGCGCGCTCGACGCCGACTCGGTCTCCACGCTGGGCGGCACGACGGCGCTGCTGCTGCTCGCCGTCTTCGGGCTCGTGAACATCGCGGTGCTCGTGCTGCGCCGCGACCGGGTTGCGGGCAAGCACTTCGTCGCGCCGAGCTGGGCCGCCGGGCTCGGCGCGGTGCTCTGCACCTGGTTCGTGCTCCCCTTCTCGGGGAGGGCGGCGGAGCAGTATCTCGTGGCGCTCGTCCTGCTCGGCGTGGGAGTCTTGCTGTGGGGGCTCACGTGGTGGTTCACCCGGCGGCGCACGCCGGAGAACGCGGAGCGGGAGTCCCGCACGCAGACCGTTCCGAGCTGAGGAGGCCCATGCCACCGTCCCACGACGACCCCGGATCGCCGCTGCTGCTCGACGTGCTCCGCGTCGTCGGCGGGGGGATCGCGCGGCGGCTCACCCCGGACTCCCGGGAGGACGTCCCGGTGGGCCGGGTGACGATCCTCGATCCGCTGGAACCCGAGCTCGCGGCCGGGGACATCCTGCTCGCGGTCGGGGTGGATGCGCGCGCGGACGCCTTCGCCGCGCTGCGCTCCGCGGCGGACGAGGCGGGCGTTGCCGCGCTCGTCGTCGGCGTAGGCGACCCGAGGGGTGTCGCGGGGGCGGAAAGCAGTCTCGCGGGTGCGCCGGACGGGGGTCCCGGCGTCTATCTGCGCGCGCCCTGGGTGTCGTGGTCCGACACGGCGGCGGCGTTCCGCATGGCGCTGCGCGGGGCGCGCACCCAGCTGGAGGCCCCCGAGACCGGGATCGAGCTGGGCGATCTCGACGCGGTCGCCGAGCTGATCGCGGCCCGGGTGCGGGGGTCGGTGACGATCGAGGATCTCGACTCGCAGGTGCTCGCCTACTCCTCGACCGGCGGCGACGTGGATGCGCGCAGACGGGAGGCGATCCTCCGGCGGCGCGTCCCGCCGGAGCGGGTGCGCGAGCTGCTCCGCTCCGGGTTCCTGCAGTGGCTGTCCTCCACCACCGAGGTGGTGCACCGGCCCGCGGGCGAGGGCGAGCCGGAGCGCCTCGTCATCGCGGTCCGCGCGGCAGGCGAGATGATCGGCTCGATCTGGGTCGCGGATCTGCGCGGGGACGTGGAGGAGGCGAGCGCGGCGCTCCGCGACTCGGCGAACCTCGCCGTGCCGCACCTGCTCTACGCCTCCGCGCTGCGGGCCGGCAGGCTGCACGACGCGACGGCGGCGGTGCACGAGCTGCTGAGCGGGGAGGTGCCGCCGGCGGAGGCGGCCTCCCGGGCCGGACTCACCGCGGATGCGGCGGCGGGGGTGCTGCGCATCGGCCTTGCGGACGGTACGCGCCTCGCGGGGGCTCGCACGCGCCTCGCCGAGCGGCTGGGCGCGCTGGCCGGGCACTACGGCTGCCGGGTGTCGACGATCGCGGATGCCGGTGAGGTGACGGCGGTGCTCTCGGGCTTCAGGGATATCGACGCGGCCGGGACGGGACTGTGGTCGATGGCGCAGTCGCTGGGCGACGGCCCGGGTTCGCGCGAGATGCCGCTCGTCATCGGCGTCGGCGAGGCGGCGCCGTCGCTGCACACGCTCGCCGCTTCCGCGGAGTCGGCGGCGGCGGCCTTCGCCGCGCTGCGCTGGGAGGGCCGCAGCGGAGCGGCACGACTGGACGAGGTGGCGGAGGGCGCCGCGCTGCACCACATCCACCGGCTGCTGCGCGGGGCGCAGCCGCCGGTCGCGACGCCCGTCGACCGCCTGCGGGCCCACGACGCGGAGCACGGCTCGGATCTGACGCGCACACTCGACGAATACCTGGCGGCTTTCGGCAATGTCACGGCGACGGCCGCCGCCCTGAACTACCACCCGAACAGCCTGCGGTACCGCCTGAACCGCATTCAGGAGATCAGCGGGATCCGTCTCGACGACCCCGATTCCCGCCTCCTCGCCCAGCTCCAGCTCCGCCTCATGCCGCCCGCCTGACATCCCCGCCCCGCTGACGACCCGGACGGCCCGGCGGGGCCTGCCGGCGGCGGTGCCGGCGGGAGCGACCGCTGTCCGGGCTGAGCCCGCGAGGTGGCCTGCGAGCGCGAGCGTCTCCACCGGCTGCCCGGTGAACTCGGCGATCAACCCGAAGTCCTTGTCGGCCGCGAGCACCGTCAGTCCGGTCAGTCGCCGGCAAGAGCACCGAGCTCCGGCCCCTGAACATGCTTTTACTCGCCGTGCCCGTTTCGTTCACGGGCCGCATCGTGCAGCAGATCGGCCGCATCACCCGCGACGACGAGGCGACGCCACGGAACCGAGAGCTGTATCTGCTACGTCATCGTTGCACCAATTCACTCAAACCGAGCGAGGAGCCTTTCGGCCGCTGCGGCAAGCATCGGAATGTCGTTTCGTGCGGTCGCGAACACGATCGAGTGCGCGGTGTCGAAGTATCGGTGAGTCAGGAAGTCTCGCATCCGAGTGATGTCACTCCAAGGGACGCCGGCCTCGTTCACAAGATTCTCGGCGCTGAGGCCTTTGACCGCCTCGCCGATCTCGACCAATCGGATCCGAATCGCGTCGAACACCAGGTCCTCATCTGCCGCCGCACGGGCGAGATGGTTCTCGATCGCCGAACACGCGATCAGAACATCTTGCAGACGATCCCGGTCATTGCGGCTCATAGTCTGATCTCGTCCTTGGCGATGCTCTTCGCGATATCGGCCTTCACATCGGCTCGAGGAACCAGGTCGACGGACATCCCGAGGATCTCCTGAGCGATGCCTTGCATGCGAAGCAGAGCGAACAGCCCGACATCCGCTTCGAGATCGACGAGGAGGTCGACGTCACTGTCAGGCCGCTCCGAGCGCCGCGCAACACTGCCGAACACAGAAATGCTCCGCGCCCCCAGTGGGGCGAGCGCTCTGCGAAGATCACCGGCGCGAGCCACAACCACGTCGAGCGTCTCTCCCCGGCCCGGTGGCCGCGGAGCAGAAGCCTGCTGCGCCGTCGTGCTCATGCCGCAAGAATACCTGTTCGCAGATGGATGGGGCGCGAGAGTCGTCAAGCGGCTCTCGCGCGGGCTGCGGCAGGCCTTCCCCCGATCTCGGCGGCTTCTTTCGCGCGAACCTCATGTGCATGCGGGCCTTCGCCGGGCCTGGGACGAGGACGCAATCGTCCAACAGTCTGTTGGACGATTGCCGTGGGACCCGAGCATCTCGTCTACATGACCACCGTTGACGAGTTGCTGCGGCACGAGGCCGACGAACCGACCATCGGCCTGCCGCTGTGCAAGACGAAGAACGAAGCGGTCGCCGAGTACGCGCTCCGCGACACCACGCAGCCGCTCGGCGTCGCCGAATACCAACTTGTCGAAGCGCTCCCAGATCCGTTGCACACCGCGCTCCCGACCATCGAGCAGATCAAACGCGCACTCGGAGCCACTGTCAGCCGCAGCTGACCGCCCCTGGGGCTTGCGAACGGTGCAGAACGCGCGGGCTTCTGAGTAGCGATCCTTCGGTCGGCGATGCTTGCGAAGCCGCAACCGGAGCGCCACGCCGGCCTTCGCGCGTCGCAACCAATTCCGGGGCTATTTGATTTACTTCGTTACTCCCGGATCAGACGTTGAATCGCCACTCGGTTTCAGGACTTTCCTCCATGTGTAAATCGTTGAAATCACGCGGAATTTAGATCATCTTGATAGGCTTTACAAGCTTGGATTTACAACTTAGCTTGAAGCGAGAACCCTCATGGCAACCAATCGCACGCATCGCGAGAGTATCGCAGTAGAAGGCGGCAGAGCAACGCTCAACGCTCCCCGAGACGAAAAGCGCCCCTATTGGGTTGTTAATTGGGTCGATGACGACGGCAAGAAGAGAAGCACAAGCGGAGGCAAGACAGAAGCCTCCGCAAGACTCAAAGCAAAACAAGTTTTAGAAGACTACTTGCCCCCACATCTTCGCAAGGGAGCACAGGCTCCAACCTGGAATGTTGCAGTGTCGCAGTTCCTTGAAGGAAATCGCGAGAGGTGGGCACCTCGAACTTACGACAATTACAGCTATGTGGTTCAGACCTTTTTGAAACAACTGGGCGAGAAAAGGGTTTCGCAACTTTCGCCGGAACTTATCGAATCGGTGAGTGTTTCCCATCTCAACCGAGAAGGTCGCAAAAAGGTTCGCTCACTCATTAGAGGGTCTCTCACACCTCATCAGGGTTTCATCATGGTTGATGTTGAACTACTTGCAAAAGCTGTAAAACTGGAAGGCACCAAGGCAGCAGAACGAGATGTTGCAGTTGATCGTGGCGATATCGCCCCTGCCGATCTGGTGAATGCTTCAATCTTGTGCGCGGCTTCGACTCTGCAAGCTGACCCAAGAAAAGCAACCACTCCTTTTGAAGCTCCCAACTACCAAGAGGGCAGCCATGAACAGTTCAAAGACACACCTGGCAAGTTCAGCGATGGACTCCCCCAGCATCTTGTAGAACGCCATTTCAGAGGCACACCGAGGCAATACAGCGAAGAAGCAATTGAGCGCCGCAGAGAGGCTGACAGGCTCGAAGGAGCGGAGTTGTGGAGTCGCGTAGCTCTTGCCCTCGCACTTGCCGCTGGTGGCGGGTTAAGACAAGGAGAATTGCTTGCCTTACGACCACGCCATTTCTTCACCAAAGAAGATCTGCAAATGGTCGTTGGAGCACTTGGAGCGAATGAGAACGATCTCATGTGGCTTGGCTACCACGGCACTGTTCAGGTTGAGGAACAGGCGACGCAGGCAAGCAAAGGGAAGATTTGGATTACGAGACCCAAGAACCGCAAACCCCGAACCGTAAGGCTCCCTGCACTTCTGCCGCCCATCGGTGGTTCGCGCGATACAACGAGGAATCAGCTCCGGCGCGTTCTTCCAGAGTATGCAGAGAAAGGCTCACTTTGGAGCATGACACCGAAGATGGCACGGAGCTGTTGGGAGGCAGGATTTCCACCCCTGAACTATTTGCTGTGGCTTCGAATGCGATCGATCTGGCAAAGCGAGCCAGTTCAATCCTTAACAAACAAACAAGCTCAGCTCAGGGCTTTTCAAGACTCTCTACTGTTCCCCACACGCAACCCAGCGAGGAAGACAAAAACCGGGGAACCCAATGTTCAAGCTGAGGCAGGTTGGAAGCACCGTCTAGCCGTTCCTGAGGGTTCCGGCAGCTATCAGAGTGCTAGCAATTGGGCGAAGCGATTCATTAACCCGTTGCTTGACTATGTGGGAGAACATTTGGACTCTGCACCCGCCCACAGAATGAACATTGAGGGTCAGCGCAAAGGCTGGACTATGCACGCATATCGCCACTACGCGATTAGCTGTTGGATTGCTTCTAGGGCAAACATTCCACTTCCAGAAATTGCGGAGCAAGCAGGGCACTCAAACATCAGCTTCACTTACTCGCGCTACGCTCATGCTCTCCAAGATTCACGGGTAGCAAAAGAGGGTTTTGAATACTGATTTTCAGCGCAGCCAAGAAGGCGGAAATTCGATCCTGTGGAGCACCCTGAATAGCGACGGAGCTACGGGGCGTTTTCGGGCACAAAAATAGCCATTTCAGAAGGTTTCTTCCAAAATGGCTATTTTTGTGTAGTGGGTGGTGATTGAAGCTGGTTAGCTGTCAAAATCGCTCCTGTGCGTTGCGGGGTTAGATCTGCGTGAGTGCGGATCGTGCCATGGCAATGTAGTTTATGACTGTTTCTTCCGTGAATTGCTCACTCACGAAGAGGTATTCTGACGAACTCACTGTTTCAATCGAGTGGATCCCGTCTGGGGTCTCTGTCGAGAGCGTCATTTCATCGACATTCCTTGCAGTAAGTTCTCTCTCGCGGATTCTCGCAACAAGCCCCTTGATGAAGTCCGCTTCGTGGCTTGTGATCAAGTCAGGGTTTTCTAGCAACTCTTCCGCATCACAGAGCATTCTGAAATGAATCCAGTTGAGGGCGTTCTCTTCCCCTGGGGTGCGGGTGGTGATTCCCGTTGAACCTTGTTTGCCAACGGTGATCGCCATTGGCTGACCGTCAATCATGATGTTGAGGTTCCCGAAGGGTTCCAAAACCTCTGGGGTGATTTCGCTTCCGTCAAATAGCGCGAGTGCAGCGTGCGAGAGTTCCGAGAATTTCTCATCAGTCAGGTAGGTAGAGAGGATCTCTTGCGCCCAGATTGTGAGCTGGGTGTTAGAACAGTCCGAGGCAAATTGATAGACACCATTCATCCTGAATTTCACATAGTGCTTTCTCTCATAGAAGGTGCGCTTGTGATGCGCGACAAACTTGTTCTTTTGTTCAAAAATCACTGGCGCTTGGGCTGCAACCTCGCTTGCCATCGAGATGAAGTGCCCATTGACGTATTCGATCATTCGAGGGCGCATCTCTTCAATTGAGTTTGCGATTACTTTTCTTCTTGTTTCATATCCGATGTTCATTATTTATCTTCTTTCTTAGTTAGTGGTGGTGTTGGCGCGGAGCAGTGGGAGGAAGTAGCTGGGAGTCCAGTAAGTGCAAGGCTTTGCCTCTGGGGAGAAAGCCTCCATGTAGCGATTCGTGAGTTCTTCTTCGTCAAGCGTTGCGCGAATGCCATATCCGTCGCATAGCATCTTGAAGATCAGCACATCCCGGAATAGTTGGTTGTGTTCTTCCCTGACGGAGATTGCGTTTGCTACTTCTATGAGGGCTGCTCGATTCCAACGGTCGATATCCAAAGCGCTTTCGAAGTTCAGCGGTGAGGTTGTGCCCTCTTTCATGCAGAGCACCCAGTCGTTGAAGCAATCCCAGAGTTTCCTTTCACCGACTCCGTGCAGCAGGATCAGCAGCTCATACGAGAGATGGGCGAGGATTTGAGCATGGGCACGCGTCTTCAAGCCAAGACTCTTTGTCGGCAAGAGCTGCAAGGCTGGGGCAATGCTGTGAGGTCCGACCAATGTTCCAAACTCGTGAAACTCAGGATCAACATCAAGCTGTTCAAGCTCATCGGCTTCATACGCCAGAATTACATCACCCGAGAATGCCAAGAGAACTCCGCTAACTTGATATAGCTCTGCGAGCACTGCTTGCATATCAAAGCGCTTAGCGTTTAGCTCAACTTCTGAACTGAGGACCCTTAGGAATAGTTCGCACGCGATTTCCTGCTGAGAAAATCCGCGGCAGATCTTACGGAATTCTGGGTTCGCAATATCCGGGATATGAGCCGCAAAGGATTGCGCCATTTCATCAATCTTCAAGAATTGATCCAGTATCGTGAGGTCTGAATACTCCCCTTCGAGAAATGAAATCATTTCAAACCCGAGAACACTATAATTCAGAGGATTACCCTCAATAGCCTTATTTAAACCAAGCTCAACCGCTTCTTTGGAAATAATTTCTTTCATAATCTTTACCTTTCGCATTAAGTAGCTCTTTGTGCTACGATTAATAATCTAGCATTTCAGAAAGATAAAGTAAAGCCACAAATGTGCATTCTTTGGGCATTTGTGGTATATTATATAAATAAATTACCCCTGAATCCCTTTTGTGGTCTAGAAAATAGATTTTCAAAAGAATTTTATATAATCTTTTAAATTACGGCGTGTCGCGGTAGATTTGTCGTAATACTCATGTACAGAAGCCCTTCAAAAAATTTTTAGGAGCAGGAAATGGCGCGCGAAGATATTACGATTTTTAGGGACGATTTCACCGGCGAAGAAGGTGCGACAACGATTGCGTTCTCCTTTGAAGGCAAAGATTACGAAATGGAACTCGGCGAGGAGAACCGGCAGAAATTTGCTGATGCCCTTGCTCCTTACATTCGGGTCGCAAGAGCCGCAAAAGTCGCAAAAGCCCCTGTAAGCGCACCAAAGCCTGCCAATGACCCTGCAACCCGTCGCGCTGCTGCTGAGCGAGTAGCGGCGATCCGAGAGTGGGCACAAGAGCAAGGGATGGAAGTTTCTGATCGTGGCCGTCTGCCGTTTGATGTCATTGAGGCTTACGACAAAGCGCACTAGGAATGCATACGAAAGAACCCCCTGAGAGTTGCTGTAATCGCTTCTCTCAGGAGGTTCTGTGGTTAGTGGGCTGAATCTCATGGAGTGAGTGCAAGAGCCTCCCTCGCTCTCCTAATGCGATGATAGGTTGCAACGCTCACATCAAGTTGCTTTGCCTTCTCGCTTACCGTCATTCGCGGATACTTGAATTCAATCTCACTCAGCTTCTGAATTTGTTCAGTGTGGTCAGCCTCCGGTCTCCCAAACTTCTTCCCAGCTTGCTTGGCTTTCTCAATTCCCTCAGCGGTTCTCTCCGCAATACGATCTCTCTCAAACTCTGCAAAGCTTGCAAAGACATTCAGCATGAGTTTCCCCGTTGGGCTGTTGTCAGTTTTGATCCCCTCAGCAAGAGAAGAAAAGCCAACACCTGCCTGTGTGAATTCATCTATCAACGCGAGAGTGTCCCGAAGGTTTCTACCAAAGCGATCCAGCTTTGAAACAACGACTTCATCTCCTTCTCGAAGTGAAGAACGCATTCTTGTGAGTTCAGGACGATCCACCGAAGCGCCAGACTTTCCGCGATCAATGTAGAGACGCTCACACCCTGCCGCTTTGAGTGCTTCTTCTTGTGTTTCAAGGCTGGTGCCCTGAGTCGCCTGCTTCACCGTGCTCACCCGTATGTAGCCAATTTTCATAACTACAACACCTCCCAAACTAAAATCTCTGGCTCCTCCTCGCCCTCACCACGGTCAAAGAACATGAAGATGGCATGTGGTGAGAATACAGATCTTTGGTCCATGACCCCCCAGGCAGTTTCACCCAAGGATTGCAAGATCCCAAAGCGTTCCAAGCTGTCAAGGAAGTCCCAATTCACAAGCTCGTGATCGCACAGATACATGCTCTCTGTTGGGTTGCATATGAAAGAGATCAGCCCCCACATCTCGGGTCTCACAAAGACCTCTCCGGTTGTGTCGTGATCTAGATAGTGCTTTTGCAAACACTCCCTAATGCTCATCGGTTCTTCTTGCATAACGATTTCAGCGAACTCGTTAAGCGGCATGGGCGCGAACTCGGTCTCAACTGCCCCGATCTCTTCAAACTCAAAGAGTGCATTTGCTTCATATAAAAGCCCTACTTTTGCTAGACGCTCATCAATCATTGTCATTTCTTATCCTCCTGCTGCTTTGTGTGCTGCTGTGATCGTGGTGCCTTTACTTGTGGTGAGACATGAGGAGCCGTCTCTGAAAGTGATTCGAACCTCGCTACCACCGTCAGCAGTTTGCTTACCAGTGAGATGAATCGCTTTGCTTACTTGGTCGGTATGGCAAATCGGTGAGCCATTGAACCAACCTTGTGATGTGGCTGCATAAGCTGCGGTGCTTCCACCTAATGCAAGAGCTGCGGTCAGTGCTGCTATTACCAGTGTTTTCTTCTTCATCGTGTTCTCCCTATTTCCAATCGCTTGTATCTGAGTTTTGGTAAAGTTCGAATTCCTCGCGAGTTAGATAAATCGGGCAGTTTGCAAACCACCATCCAGAACCTTCCTTTTCATATGGCAACTTAAATTGGATTTGATAGCCATCAAGATGAGAATTTAAGCGGTCAGCAATCCAAAAGCCTTGAAGGCTCTGTTTTTCTTTACAGGTGATGCCACTCGCTGCACCAGTTGCTATTGCTCTTGCTTCTCTCTTAATTTGTTTAAGTGTTCTCATTGTCTATTTCCTTTCGTTTCATAGGAAAATCTCCTACATTTGTGTTCTACCAATTCGAAAAGCAAAAGTATCCGAAATGGGTCAAATTTCTTTCTGACACTTTTAATATCAACAATGGGTCGAATTGCGACTTTGTGGCACTGATACGCGATGCCATTGGCGGGTGCCAGCAAGTGGAGACTTCTTGACATCGCATAATTCGGGTTGTTGCCTAACGCGTTAGGCAGTAAGTTTGAAGTTGGCGCGCCCTGATGCGCTACGACTTTGCAAACAACCCAGGAGGCACCATGCCCAGTAAGAAGAAGCTCGCGCTTGCAAGCGTTGCGTTAGTTGCAGCGGCACCCATGATCGTTCTTGGCGGCGGTGCAGCATTCGCCACCGAAGACGCTGAACCTGTAGCGCTCACCGTTGTGATGCCTGATGTAGAAGATGCTTTCGCAGCGATTGATGCCGACGCAGAGGAAGCCCCAGCAGAGGATGAGCTGACTGAGGATCTGCCTGTTGCAGTAGAGCCGGTTGTGGAGACCGAACCTGCTGATGAAGCAAATAACGAAGAAGAAGCCCCAGAGGCTCCCCTGCCTGCGGGTGAGTCAGATGAAGAAGAGGCAACGGAGGAGGGCGGCGAGGAAACACCTGCTGCACTCAACGCACCTGAGTTCAACGCTGAGCTTCTTGGAGACCCATCGCGCGTTGTTGTATCTGGGGTGTCTGTTCCTGGCACTTCATGGGATTCGATCAAGTCCTGCTACTTCGATGCGACTTGGGCGAACGGCAGCATGGGAACCAACGAAATCGTTGATGCTGGAACTTACACTTTCAAGATTGATGCAGGCACGAACGAGGTCTCAATCTTCATGTTCTGCACTACGCAGGATGGAAACGATACCCCGCGCTCTGAGACAATCACGCTCCGCCTTGACTCGGGCAACACCGGTGGCGAGAACGGCAACGGCAACACCGGTGGCGAGAACGGCAACGGCAACACCGGAGGCAACGAGAATTCCGGCAATGGTGGAAACACGAACACCGGAACCAACACCAATGACGGAACTGACGTGGCGACCGTTGGAACTTCTGCGCCGAACGCAAACGCAACCAAGGATGAGCTTGCACTTACAGGCGGATCCAACAGCCTTGTGCTTGGACTCTCGGCGGCTGGTGTTGCTGCTCTGGGTGCTGGGCTGATTCTTGCGCGTCGCTTCACGAAGAGCGCATAGCTTTTAGCTTCACATAGAACCCCTGCATCTCTTCATTGAGGTGTGGGGGTTCTTGCTTTCACAAATGCGAAAATCCTTCACCAAGAGAGGGTGAAGGATTCAATCAAGTCATGCTCTGAGAGTGGAAGAGGGCATAAATAGCTCTTTGACCCCAAAGATCTATACCGCTGTTTGAGGGAACCTTTTGTGCAACCCCCGCCTGTTGCTCCCTTGGTCAAAGCCAAGCCCCGCCCTTGCCTTCACGCTCTTGTGAAAGCCTCTACCGCGAATCGTATGCATTGGGAAAGGTTCGGAACCCAATACCCGCAGGTAGGTCGAGAGGGTAAGCATCCACCGGTTCCCTCAATCAACACTTTCAGTGTTTGAGCCTTTGGCAAAAGCATCTACATGTGTAGATGCCGGGCGGTCATCGTATGCTGGTTTCTTACTCGAAATCTTTGTTAAGTTGTTGAACTCGATAGCTGATTTGCTCAACCTCTACGGGATACGACTCCCTTAGAACCTGTTGGCTAATTTCAGGTTGGCTTCTCTGCTATCTACTTGTGTTTGCGTGAGCCGCTTGTTTCTCATTCGCTTGATTCATTTACTTGCGCGTGTTGCTGGCTGAAAGCCCCTAACTTAGGCAACCCCGAAACCGCTACTCGTTTGGCTCGTTTTGAATATCAAGATATGAGCCTCGATATTCGTCAGCATCCACTGGCTGAGGTTTTGCAAGTGGTTCGCGTATCCATTCCCCAGTGATCGGATCTTGGTAGATCTTCTCTTCACCGCGCTTTTTGCTGAATGTGCGAAACAGTCCATATTGCTGCTCGTAGAGGCGATCCACGATTACCACCTGCCCGTGTTTTTACTTTGCCCTTTTCCAAGGTCTCCACGGTTATAGCTTCTGCCCCCGCTGCAATTTGGACATGGTGTGTAGGTGATCACTTCACCTTCCATGACATCGCGATCTACAAGATAAATGTGTGGATCGCTTGGGTCGTCGATTGTCTCCCCTGCGTAGTAGTTTCGTTCCGCTGTTCGTAAAATTGCCATTTCATACCTCCATGAGTTCGGCTGTGATTCTTGTTAGTGGTAGTTCGCTAAATATCAACTCCCACTCACTTCTGTGCCTAAGTGGTTGCTTGCTGGGTTTGCTTTCGAGGAAGCTCTGCCAGTTCGTGATTGTGTAGCGTTTGCCTGCTTCAAGCGAGTGCGTTGGGAGTATGAGAACTGCGATGCTCCGTGCATCTGGTTTGAAGCTTGTGAGGGTGTCAGATGGGCGCGTATCTCTCAGGATTGTGAGCGCGTGATTTTCGTGATCAAAGCTCACATCTGAATTGAATTGCTGCATGTGTCTGCCCTCCTATGTGCTTCTCTAAATATCGAGCGAGCAAGCAAACGAAAAAAGAAAAACCTTGGGGCACCGGGCTTCAACTTTTCGCGGAGCGAATGAACTTTCTTTGTGCTGCTGTTTCGTAGTGAGGGCAGTTATTTGCTTCACTGCAAATAATGAAACTCACAGAGCATTCGTTTTCACCTGCTGCCCCGTGGCATGGTGAAGCTTTCGCAATTCCAAAACCTTTTGCAAAGGTGGGCGCATAACCATGAAGTGCGCGCTCATGTCTGGCTGTGGGTGCGGCGACGAAGTGGGCGCATATCTGTGGTTGGGTGCGGGAATGTAGATGGGCGCAGACCTCTCTTTTATGCGGCTGGCGGATACTTTTGAGTGAGCAAAAGTTAGCGGGTTTGGGGTGGCATTCTTAGTGAGTTCTGCTTGTCAGGTTCGCTTAGTTTTTGCCGTTGCCCTTTCGGGGGTTCTCGAAGCCGTAGCTCAACACTAAAGTTCCAGCTCTGATCCTAAGAACATTCCCTAGGAACAGCCGCATAAGCGTGGGAGCCGGCGAACCCCTCACCGTTCCCACCTTGTCGATATTCCTTCTGTCATCGAAAACACGAAACAGGAGGAACACCATGACAAACGAACACTCAACAATTGACTTCTTCGAAGAAGAGGAAACACCTACCGAAGCATGGAAAAGCGGTGCAGAAGATCGCAAACGTATCGCTGAGCAACGCAAGAGAGTGCGTGCAGGTGAGCAGATTCCAGGGTTGAAAAAGCACCCTCGACCCATCTACCGAAGAGCAGAGATCACAGAAATTGATCTCACACTCATGGGATATCTCGCACTCGTGAGGTTTGCTTCTGCTGCTCAGATCGCTGCACTACTCAATGTAAAAAGCGCGCGTAAGAGGCTCTTAGGGCTTCAAGAATTCGGGTATGTAAAAGCAACAAAAGAGGTGCCAGGAAAGACATTGTGGATGCTCACCGGCAAGGGATTGAAAGAAGCAAAGGCAAGCTTTGATATCCACGATCTTGAAGGCACAAGCTCACGCGAACCCAATCTAGTGAATGTCGCGCACACCTTGGCAATCGGGCAAGTGGTGCAACAACTCGTCAGAGGTATAGATACCTTCACCTGGGGCAAGCTTGCAAAAATCACCGGCTCAGAGATTCCCGACGAAATCGCACTCACGCAGATTCATAGTGAAACCTTCATAGAGAGAGCACTGCAACAAGCACTCAATGCCCATCAGGCGACCGAACAGGAGATTAGCCTACGCAGATACCTCAGCGCCGCTAAAAGTGCGTTAGAGAGCGGTCTGGGGTGGAGTCGCTTGTTTGAAGAGTTCCCAGCGTTGTGGATCGTGAGAAACGGGAAACGAACCCACCGCCCTGATTTCGTGATCGACTTCGAGAAGGGTCGCAGGAGTTCCAAACCGGTCAGCATCGCTGTTGAAGTAGAACTCAGCCATAAGAGCAAAGAAGAACTTGCGGGAGTGTTTAGAGCATATGCAGCTGACAAAATCGCCTACTCCGCTGTGGTCTATGTCGTGCAGAGCGAAGCAATTATGAACCGTGTTGCAGAAGCCGCAGAGCGTGCAGGATTCACGAATCTTCACTTTGCAGGACTACGGGGGCATGATCTAGAACGCCTTGATGGGAGAGCGTGGAAGCTGTGAAAGCAGACGAACCCCTGACGCTTCATGTCAAGCAGTCAGGGGTTCGAGGTGGCAGCCAACAATTCCGCTACGCCTCAGAAAGGCTTCGGGTCGGGTTGCAGAGCGGAAAGCGAGGTAGTGATGGAGTCAAAAGCAGCAGCAGCCCCCGAAATCTGACGCCGGATTCCCGTATAGAGCTCCTCCAACGATTTTGAATTCACTTCCTCCTGATATTCGAAATGGTCTGGGTCATAAGGCACAGCTTCGAAAGAATCGAGAAGTGTTCCTTTACTATTCAGCACCATCAAAACGTAAGGAAACTCGCCGTCGCCATCCCTAGATTTAATGACGTAGGACGATTCGCCGACCAAGTTTGTTGTGAATTCACCTTCGTCCGTTTTGGGACCTTTCTCCCATTGGAGCTTCCCGGCAGAGGTAGCACCACTCAGCAGCTCCAAAATGGTCTTCCACTCGTAATCGTCAAAAAAAGACATTGGTTCTATCCCTCCTGGGAATCGGTTGCGTATTTTGAACTGGTTTCAATTTGATAAAAATCGACGCGAAGCTGCGCAAGGTGCTTCAAAGTATTCCCCATCAACTTGGGGATGTCAGGACTCGGAGATCTAGCCAGTTTCGCTTTCGTAGAGAGAACCGAGGCTTGGGAGCGCTTCAATTGATCCGCAAATTCATCCGGCACCAGATTTGTGGAATCTTGCGTGATTAGCGCTTGAAGCTGCGAGAAATGATCACCGAGCTGCACAAGGGTCTGCACTACAAACTCAGTACTTT
Source organism: Leucobacter massiliensis (assembly GCF_002982315.1). Lineage (GTDB taxonomy): Bacteria > Actinomycetota > Actinomycetes > Actinomycetales > Microbacteriaceae > Leucobacter > Leucobacter massiliensis. The sequence goes on from NZ_MWZD01000007.1 coordinate 28,216, forward strand.
TGCTTTGCTGAGCTGTATCGAGCTGAGTAATCAGCTGTCGCGCTTGCGCCATGGAGCCGATTAGGTCTTGTCTTGCAATTCGAAGGGTCGCGTTTTCGACGGCTTCTCGAAGAGAGCGAGCTGCGTCCTCAGCGTCTTGCGCCTTAGTCGCTGCATTCGTCGCTTCCCTCCAAGTAAAGAAAAGCCCCGCAAGGGTTGCCGTTAATCCAAGTAGTGAGAGGAAGTTCATCCATCCCGGAGAAATACCACCGAATAGCTCGTCAATGAAAGCCAATAGCATCCACAGCCTTTCTAAACGAGTAGTGGTTTCGCTTCTCTTCCAATCTTGACGAGCGCAACACCAAGGATCTTACAGCGGATCCAAGAGGTGATCCCGGAGAAACCGACGACAAAACACTACTGCCTAACGCGTTAGGCAGTAGTGTTTTGAAAAAGGATTCTTCGATCTTGATGTGGGACAGTATTCCCATGTCCATCGCGAAGAATCACATGCCTGAGCCAGAGAGGACGATGATGAGCGAGTTCAGGGCGGTTCTTGGCGAGCGTATTCGGTCGCTGCGTGAAGAGCGTGGATACAGCCAACTGGCTTTTTCAAAGAAGGCGATGATGTCGCGTGAGATGCTCAGGCGCATTGAGCAGGGCACTGTTTCTTTGGCTGCTGATCGCTTGCCTAGGATTGCGGCTGAACTTGGTGTTTCAGTTGTTGAGCTTTTGGTGGGAGTGGAGAAGATACACATTCCCGAACGGGAGAGCTGACAGATAGAACAACAAAACCCCTTGGTGCCAGAGATAGCTCCAAGGGGTTTTGTGTTTGAACGAAAGGAATGAGGGTAGTGCCTGCCCCTCAGTAGTGAATATCAGAGGCGGAGAATTACAGCTTGTTTTACAACTAACGGCATCAAATCCGGCTTACAAGCGCTTTTACAACCCTCAATAATCCACATAATCACGCGGATCTATACGTTAAATCTCCACTCGCAGACGTCGCCGTCTTGCATCACGTAGTCCTTGCCCTCCATGCGGGCCTTGCCCTTCGCGCGGGCCTCGGCGACGGATCCCGCCTCGACGAGATCGTCGAAGGAGATGATCTCGCCCTTGATGAAGCCCTTCTCGAAGTCGGTGTGGATCGCTCCGGCGGCCTGCGGTGCGGTCGCGCCCTTCTTGATGGTCCAGGCCCGGGCCTCCTTCGGCCCCGCGGTGAGGTAGGTCTGCAGGCCGAGCGTGTCGAAGCCGATGCGGGCGAGCTGGTCGAGGCCGCTCTCCTCCTGGCCGATCGAGGCGAGCAGCTCCGCGGCGTCCTCGGCGTCGAGCTCCGCGAGCTCGCTCTCCAGCTTCGCGTCGAGGAAGATCGCCTTCGCCGGTGCGACGAGCGCAGCGAGCTCCTCGAGCTTCGCGGGATCCTGCAGCACCCCCTCGTCCACGTTGAACACGTAGAGGAACGGCTTTGCCGTGAGCAGCCCGAGCTCGCGGATCGGCTCCAGGTCGATCCCCGCGAGCGAGAGCAGCTTGCCGTCGTTCAACGCGGCCGCGGCCGCCCGCGCCGTCTCGACGACGGAGGCGTCGATCTTCTTCGACTTCAGCTCCTTCTCGTAGCGCACGAGCGCCTTCTCGAGGGTCTGCAGATCGGCGAGGATCAGCTCGGTGTTGATGGTCTCCATGTCGCTGGCCGGGTTCACGTCGCCGTCGACGTGCACCACATCGGGGTCGCTGAAGCCGCGCACCACCTGCGCGATCGCATCGGCCTCGCGGATGTTCGCGAGGAACTGATTGCCGAGGCCCTCGCCCTCGCTCGCGCCGCGGACGATGCCCGCGATGTCGACGAAGCTGACCGGGGCGGGCAGGATCCGCTCGCTGCCGAAGATCTCCGCGAGCTTGTCGAGCCGCGGATCGGGCAGGTTCACCACGCCCACATTGGGCTCGATCGTGGCGAAGGGGTAGTTCGCCGCGAGCGCGTCGTTCTGGGTGAGCGCGTTGAAGAGGGTGGACTTGCCCACGTTGGGGAGTCCTACGATGCCGATAGTCAGAGCCACGATCCACCAGTCTACGCGACCCGGGTGCGGCCGCCCGCGGGCTCCTTGTCGGGGGCGTGTGCCAAGATCGTCTGCGTGCCAGTCGACTTCACCGCGATCGATTTCGAGACCGCGAACAGCCACCCCTCATCGGCGTGCGCGGTGGGGCTCGTGCGCGTGCGGGACGGCGCGGTGGTGGAGCGGGCGGAGTGGCTGATCCGGCCGCCGGCGGGGCACGCGGAGTTCCTCCCCTTCAACGTGAAGATCCACGGGATCACCGCCGCGATGGCGGCGGAGGCGCGCCTGTGGGAGGAGCAGCTGGAGGAGTTGCGCGACTTCATCGGCGCGGACGTCACGGTGGCGCACAATGCGAGCTTCGACATGGGCGTCATCCGGGCCGCCTGCGCCGAGACGATCACGCCCACCCCCAAGTTGAAGTACCTGTGCAGCGTGCAGCTCTCCCGCAAGACCTACGAGATCCCCTCCCATCGGCTGCCACTCGCCGCCGAGGCGGCGGGATTCCGCGAGTTCGCGCACCACAACGCCCTCGCCGACGCGGAGGCGTGCGCGGCGATCGTCATCGATGCGTCCCGCCGTCACGAGGCCGCCGACGTCTCGGCCCTCGCGAAGAAGACGGGGCTGCGCATCCAGCAGCTCAAGGCGATCCCGCTCAAGCTCTGATCGCTGCGGTCTCGGGGCCGCGTGAATGTCGGTGGGTGTTCGTAGGCTCGAAGCGTCCCTCGGAACGCCGCTCGGCGCGGTGCTCCGCTCCCCAGAAAGGTCACGCTCATGGATGTACTCGTCCCGGTGCTGCTCGTACTCAACCTGCTCCTGCTGCTGGCGGTGCTGCTGGTGGTGCTGCTGCGCACCGGCGGGAGAGCGGGCGCGGGAGCCGCCTCCGCCGCCGAGGTGCGCTCTGAGATCCGCGCGGTGGCGAGCGAGCTGCGGCAGGACCTCTCCGCCCAGCGCTCCGAGCTCGCCCAGTCCAGCGCCGCGCTGCACGACCGCCTCCTCTCCGGGTCCCGGGCCTCGCTGCAGGCGCAGCACGACCTGCGCGGCGCGGTCGAGGCCCGTTTCGAGGAACTGCGGGAGGCCAACGACTCGAAACTGGAGCAGGTGAGGATCACGGTCGGCGAGAAGCTGCAGGCGACGCTGAAGGGCTCGCTGGACGAGAACGCCCAGCGCGTGCAGGCGCTGACCGAGACGCACGTGGCGAAGCAGGCGGAGCTGCAGCGGACCCTGCGCGAGGAGCTGGAGCGGCTGCGGCAGGGGAACGAGGCGAAGCTCGAGAAGATGCGCGAGACGGTCGACGAGAAGCTGCAGGGCACGCTCGAGCGCCGCCTGGGTGAGTCGTTCAAGCTCGTCAGCGACCGGCTCGAGCAGGTGCAGAAGGGGCTCGGCGAGATGCAGACGCTCGCCTCCGACGTCGGTGGACTGAAGCGGGTGCTCACCAATGTGAAGAACCGCGGCAGCTGGGGCGAGGTGCAGCTCTCGCGGCAGCTCGAAGACATGCTCACCCGGGAGCAGTACGAGGAGAACGTGATCATCCGGCCGGGGTCTCGCGACAGCGTGGAGTTCGCGGTGAAGCTGCCGGGGCGCGGCGAGGACGAGCAGCCGGTCTACCTGCCCATCGACTCGAAGTTCCCGCAGGAGGACTACGAGCGGCTGCTCGAAGCACAGGAGCGCGGAGAAAAGGAAGCCATCGACGCGGCGGGCAAGACCGTGGAGAAGGTCATCCTCACGCAGGCGAAGCTCATCTCCGAGAAGTACATCGCTCCGCCGCGCAGTACGGACTTCGCGATCATGTACCTCCCTACCGAGGGGCTGTTCGCGGAGGTGATCCGCATGCCGGGACTCACGAGCAGGCTCCAGAACGAGTTGCGCGTGCTCGTCACGGGCCCCACCACCCTAATGTCGCTGCTCAACAGCCTCCAGATGGGCTTCCGCACGCTGGCCATCGAACGGCGCAGCTCCGAGGTGTGGCAGGTGCTCAGCGCGGCGAAGGCCGAGTTCAAGAAGTACGGCCAGGTATGGGAGAAGCTCGAGAAGCAGCTGCAGACCGCGCAGAACACGGTGCACCAGGCAGGCGTGCGCACCCGCGCCGTCGAACGGCAGCTCCGCTCGGTGGAGACCCTCGACGCCGTGCCGGGCCAGGGCACGCCGGCAACCGCGCTCGGCGGCGCCCTCGAAGACGCGCTCCCGGAGGGCGAGTTCCCCGAAGGCGGCACCTCCGAAGACGCCACGCCCGAAAGCCCCGACACGCCGGACGGCCAGCGAGACCTCTTCGCGGATCTCTTCCCCGAGGACGGAGCCGAGGACGAGGAGCACGCGGGCAGGCGGTCCGCACCGCGCGAATCCGCCTAGGCTGCTCGGGGCCGGGCTCCCCGCTCCCGCACCCCTCGCCGCTCCCGCACCCCTCGCTCGCAGCCGCAACCGAGCTGGCGGGACAGATGGCGCCGGCTCGTTACGCGGAGCCCCGTCGGCGGAGCCCCCACCGGAGCCCGGTCACTCCCCGGGCGTCAGCGACACCACACCGAGGGGCGAAACGGTGAGCCGGGCGCTGTCCCCGAGCAGCTCGACCACCTCGGCGGGAAGCACCACCTCCCCCGCGCTCCCCGGGCGCACCTCCACGGAGAGCGCCAGCGCGGGCTCGGGGACGTCAGCGGGCGTCGCCTCCGGCAGCTCGACAGGGCCCAGCAGATGCACCCACCGGGCGTCGCGCTGGCCGCTCTGCCGCGGCAGCTCGCGCACCAGCGGCGGCTCCGCGGCCGCCATGCGCGCCAGGCACGCCTCGACCTCAGCGCGATCCTCGAAGTGATGCAGGCGCTCGCTCTGCGTCTTCAGCGCCCCCGCCGGCTGCGGGCCGCGCAGCAGCAGCACGGTGATGAGCGCCCGCTCGTCCTCCGCGAGCTCGACGCGCTTGGCGAGCGTCTGCGTGTACTTCACCGTGCGACTCCCCGAACCCTGCCAGCTCGGAGCCGCAAGCTCCTGCGCCCGCAGAGACTGCAGCGTCCGGTACACCACGTCCTCGTCGTAGTCCACCACCGGCTCACGGCTCGACGTCTGATTGCACGCCAGCCGAAGCGAATTGACCGTCATCGGGTAGGACCCGGGGACCATGATCTCCTTCTCCAGGAGGCTGCCGAGCACGCGCTGCTCAGCCACATCGAGAACCGGAAGCTCGGACATGGGGACAGCGTAACCGATCCCACCGCGTCGCGCTCCCCCGGGGCCCCTCAGCGCACGAGCACCGGCTCCCAGCGGGCCGCGCTCACATCCAGCGGCTCGGATCCATGTCGCTGATGACGTGCCGGATCGTGCCGGAGTGGGACCGCATCACGATGCTCTCCGCGCGCACGAACGGGCCGTTGCGCTGCACGCCCTCCACGAAGTCGGCGGAGGTGATGCCCGTCGCCACGAAATAGCAGTTGTCGCTGGCGACCAGATCGTTCGCCTCCAGCACCCGGTCGAGGTCGTGGCCCGCGTCGATCGCCTTCTGGCGCTCCTCGTCGTCCTTCGGCCAGAGGCGGCCCTGGATCACGCCGCCGAGCGCCTTCACCGCGCACGCCGTGATGATGCCCTCGGGGGTGCCGCCGATCCCCACGCACAGGTCGATGCGCGAGTCCCAGCGGGCGGCGTTCACACCGCCGGCCACGTCGCCGTCCATGAGCAGCCGGGTTCCCGCGCCCGCCTCGCGGATCTCTGCGATCAGCTGCTCGTGCCGGGGACGGTCGAGCACCGCCACCCGGATCTCGGACACGTCGACGTCCTTCGCGCGGGCGAGCGCGCGAATGTTCTCCCCGATCGGACGGCGGATGTCCACGACGCCGACGCCCGCGGGTCCGCACACCAGCTTGTCCATGTAGAACACGGCGGAGGGATCGTACATGCTGCCCCGGTCGGCGACCGCGATGACCGAGAGCGCACCCGGGCGGCCCTCCGCGGTCAGCCGCGTGCCGTCGATCGGGTCCACGGCCACGTCGCACTCCGCGCCCTGCCCGTTGCCGACCTGCTCACCGTTGTAGAGCCAGGGGGCGTCATCCTTCTCGCCCTCGCCGATCACCACGGTGCCGTTCATGTTCACCGTCGAGAGGAAGCGCCGCATGGCGTCCACCGCGGCGCCGTCCGCCGCGTTCTTGTCACCGCGACCGATCCACGGCGTCGCGCGCATCGCCGCCGCCTCCGTAGCGCGCACCAGCTCCATCGCCAGGTTGCGATCCGGCTGCCATTCACCAAGCGAAACAGGTTCAGTCATGGGGCCTAGCCTAGTGCCCGCGCCGCCGCCGCAGATGCCGGACGACGCCCCCGTTCGCGAACTGCCGGTACCGCGCCGCGCAGAGGGGCGGGACCGGGGGCGCGCGCTCCCCGCACAGGGCTGAGCAGCACGCCCTAGACTGGAACGGGACAGCGGCCAAGGCCGACCCTTCGACACGCTAGGAGATCAGCACCCATGCCCGTCGCCACTCCGGAACAGTACGCCGCCATGCTCGACGCCGCCAAGAACGGCGGTTTCGCGTTCCCCGCCGTGAACGTGTCGAGCTCGCAGACCATCAACGCGGCCATCCAGGGCTTCGCCGAGGCCGGCTCCGACGGGATCATCCAGGTCAGCACCGGCGGTGCCGACTACTTCTCCGGCCACACCGTCAAGAACCGCGCCCGCGGCGCCATCGCCTTCGCGAAGTACGCCGAAGAGGTCGCCCAGTCCTACGACGTCACCGTCGCGCTGCACACCGACCACTGCCCGAAGGACGCCCTGGAGAGCTTCGTCTACCCGCTGCTCGCCGCCAGCGAGGAGCGCGTGCGCGAGGGCGGCCTGCCCTACTTCCAGTCGCACATGTGGGACGGCTCGGCCGTGCCGCTCGAGGAGAACCTCGACATCGCGAAGCAGCTGCTCCCGCGCCTCGCCGCGATCGGGGTGATCCTCGAGGTCGAGATCGGCGTCGTCGGCGGCGAGGAGGACGGCGTCAGCCACGAGATCAACGATCAGCTCTACACCACGCTCGAAGACGCCGTCGCCACCGTCGAGGCGCTCGGCCTGGGCGAGCAGGGCCGCTACCTCACCGCGCTCACCTTCGGCAACGTCCACGGCGTCTACAAGCCCGGCAATGTGAAGCTGCGCCCCGAATTGCTCGCCGAGATCCAGTCCGGCCTGCAGGCGAAGTACGGCACCGGCGAGAAGCCCCTCGACCTCGTCTTCCACGGCGGCTCGGGCTCCAGCCCGGAGGAGATCGCCGAGGCGGTCCGCAACGGCGTCATCAAGATGAACATCGACACGGACACCCAGTACGCCTTCACCCGCCCCGTCGCCGACTTCATGCTCAAGAACTACGACGGCGTGCTGAAGATCGACGGCGAGGTCGGCAACAAGAAGCAGTACGATCCCCGTGCCTGGGGCAAGATCGCCGAGAACGGCATGGCCCAGCGGGTCGCCCTCGCCGCGGAGCAGCTCGGCTCAGCCGGCAAGTCGGTGAGCGCCTGATGAGCGATCAGGATCGACCATCGTCCGAGGGCGAGCCGCAGGGCCCGCGGAGCCGCCCGGCCCCCGCGTACGGCGAATACGCCCCCGAAGGCTGGGAGTGGAAGCCGCCCGCCGAGGGCGGCGCAGCGTCCGAGCGGCGCGACAGCACCGCCGGAGTGCCGTCGCCGCACACGCCGGGCGGGGGCGCCGGACCGCTCGCGGGCGTGCCCCACAACCTCGGCTCTCCCGGCAGCGCTCCGGGTGCCGGGACAGCCGCGAGCCGTGCATCCGCGCAGCCCGGAGCGCGCGACACGGATCCCGCCCCCTATCGGGCGGACGTCCCCCAGGGCTCCCCCGCCCCCGTCCT
>NZ_MWZD01000008.1 GCF_002982315.1 Leucobacter massiliensis
GCCGCCTGCAGCACGCCCGCGGCGACCGCGACGCCGGGCAGTCCGCTCACGGTGAGCTCCGCCCGCTGCAGGGCGACGGCGAGCTCGGCTCCGTCGGCGCCGATCGGGGCGGGCAGGGTCGTGCCGGTGAACTCGGCGGCGACGGGCACGTCGACGTTGCGCAGGATCTCCACGATGCGCATGACGCCCCGCACCGCCGTGTACGCGGCGATCGCGACTCCGCCGGCGATGAGGATCCAGACCCCCCAGGTGTCGCCGCGGCTGAGCGCCGCTTCGCGCGGGCTGGTGTCACGAGCTGCAGTGTTCACGGATCCTCCGTTCCGCGAGGCGTCCCCCGCCTCGCTTATCGATCATCGTTATTATCGTTCTTCGATAAGTTACCCGCCTCCGCGCCCCCGGTCAAGCCGCCCGGCCCCTCCGCGCCCCTCCTTCCCGTGAGCGGCGGCGCTTCTCGCGAGCGGCGGCCGTTTCCCCCGCGGAAAGCGCCGCCGCCCGTCCGCACCACCGCCGCTCGAGCGAGGCGCCGCGGGCGGGCCGGGGCCCATTACGCCCAGCACGAACAGCGCCCCGCGATCGGGGATCACGCCGTAGCCTGGATGCATCAGCGGTGTCCCCCCGTCTTCGGAGACCGCAAGGAGGTTAGAGATGTTCGAGAGATTCACCGACCGCGCCCGTCGGGTGGTTGTGCTCGCCCAAGAAGAGGCGAAGATGCTCAACCACAACTACATCGGCACCGAGCACATCCTGCTCGGCCTGATCCACGAGGGCGAGGGCGTCGCCGCGAAGGCGCTCGAGCAGCTCGAGATCTCGCTCGACGCGGTGCGCGCGCAGGTGACCGACATCATCGGCACCGGCCAGCAGCCGCCCTCGGGGCACATCCCCTTCACGCCGCGCGCCAAGAAGGTGCTCGAGCTCAGCCTCCGTGAGGCGCTGCAGCTCGGCCACAACTACATCGGCACCGAGCACATCCTGCTCGGCCTGATCCGCGAGGGCGAGGGCGTCGCCGCCCAGGTGCTCGTGAAGCTGGGCGCCGACCTCAACCGGGTGCGCCAGACCGTGATCCAGCTCCTCTCCGGCTACCAGGCCGGCAAGGAGAGCGCGACCGTGGGCGCTCCCGAGCAGCAGAGCGAGTCGAAGGGCTCGCAGGTGCTCGACAACTTCGGCCGCAACCTCACCCAGGCCGCCCGCGAGGGCAAGCTCGACCCGGTGATCGGCCGCGAGAAGGAGGTCGAGCGGGTCATGCAGATCCTCTCGCGCCGCTCCAAGAACAACCCGGTGCTGATCGGCGAACCGGGCGTCGGCAAGACCGCCGTGGTCGAGGGCCTCGCGCAGGCCATCGTGAAGGGCGAGGTGCCCGAGACGCTTAAGGACAAGCAGGTCTACGTGCTCGACCTCGGCTCCATGATCGCGGGCAGCCGCTACCGCGGCGACTTCGAGGAGCGCCTGAAGAAGGTCACGAAGGAGATCCGCAACCGCGGCGACATCATCATCTTCATCGATGAGATCCACACCCTCGTGGGCGCCGGCGCGGCCGAGGGCGCGATCGACGCGGCCAACATCCTGAAGCCCATGCTGGCCCGCGGCGAGCTGCAGACCATCGGCGCGACCACGCTCGACGAGTACCGCAAGCACTTCGAGAAGGACGCCGCCCTCGAGCGCCGCTTCCAGTCGATCCAGGTCGCGGAGCCCTCGCTGCCGCACTCGATCAACATCCTCAAGGGGCTGCGGGATCGCTACGAGGCGCACCACAAGGTGTCCATCACCGACGGCGCCATCGTGGCCGCGGTGAACCTCGCGGATCGCTACGTGCAGGATCGCTTCCTGCCCGACAAGGCCATCGACCTGATCGACGAGGCGGGCGCGCGCCTGCGGCTGTCGATCCTGTCGAGCCCGCCGGAGCTGCGCGAGTTCGACGAGAAGATCGCGGTGGTGCGCGCCGACAAGGAGCAGGCCATCGAGGCGCAGGACTTCGAGGCCGCGGCGAACAAGCGCGACGAGGAGAAGAAGCTGATCGCCGAGCGGCTGCGGCTGGAGAAGCAGTGGCGCGCGGGAGACGTGGCCACGCAGGCCGAGGTGGACGAGGGGCTCATCGCCGAGGTGCTGGCGCAGGCCACGGGCATTCCCGTGTTCAAGCTCACCGAGGAGGAGACCTCGCGCCTGCGCTTCATGGAGGAGGCCCTGCACCAGCGGGTCATCGGCCAGAACGAGGCGATCTCGGCGCTCGCGAAGACGATCCGCCGTCAGCGCGCCGGGCTGAAGGACCCCAAGCGCCCCTCGGGCTCGTTCATCTTCGCCGGCCCCACGGGCGTCGGCAAGACCGAGCTCGCGAAGGCGCTCGCGGAGTTCCTGTTCGACGACGAGGACGCGCTCATCTCGCTCGACATGAGCGAGTACGGCGAGAAGCACACGGTGTCGCGGCTCTTCGGCGCGCCCCCCGGCTTCGTCGGCTTCGAGGAGGGCGGCCAGCTCACCGAGAAGGTGCGCCGCAAGCCGTTCTCCGTGGTGCTCTTCGACGAGATCGAGAAGGCGCACCCCGACATCTTCAACTCGCTGCTGCAGATTCTTGAAGAGGGCCGTCTCACCGACGGCCAGGGGCGCGTGATCGACTTCAAGAACACCGTCATCATCATGACCACCAACCTGGGGTCCTCCGCGATCGCGGGCGGACCGGTCGGCTTCCAGCTGGAGGGCGACACCTCGGTGGGCTACGACATGATGAAGGGCAAGGTCAACGAGGAGCTCAAGAAGCACTTCAAGCCCGAGTTCCTGAACCGCGTCGACGACACGATCGTGTTCCCGCAGCTCACCAAGGCCGAGCTGCTGCAGATCGTGGACCTCTTCGTGAAGCAGCTCAAGGATCGCCTGCTGGACCGCGACATGCACATCGAGATCTCGCCGGCGGCGCGCGAGCGCCTCGCCGAGATCGGCTACGATCCGACGCTGGGCGCGCGGCCGCTGCGCCGCGCCATGCAGCGGGAGATCGAGGATCGCCTCTCGGAGCGGATCCTCGGCGCCGAGTTGCTGGCGGGGGATCTGGTGCGGGTCGACTTCGCGGACGGCGAGTTCACCTTCGTCACGGATCGTCAGTCCGAGCAGGATCGCGGCGACAGCTCGGCGTCCGCCGCGGCGGCGGTCGCGTCGACCGCTTCGACGCCGGGCGTCGGCGAGTAGCACGCAGGTCGTTTCGCGAGGGCCCCGCTGTTCCGGCAGCGGGGCCCTCGCGCGTCCGCGGTCCGCTGCGTCTCCGGCGGGCTCCGCGGTGCGTCGCCGTGCCGTGCGCGCCGCCCCGTGCCCCGGGGCCGCTCGCCGGTGGCGGTGCGGTGGGGCGTGCGAGAGTAGGCTGGGTGGATGAATTCACGCCCCGACATCCGCATCCGTCCCGCGCGCACCGCCGATGTGCCGCGCATGGTCGAGCTGATGGAGCCGCTCGTGGCGCGACGGATCCTGCTCGGCAAGGACCTCGTCGACCTGTACGCCGCGGTGCCGGAGTTCCTGGTCGCGACCGACGGCGAGGATGCGGTGGTCGGCTACGGTGCCGTGCACGTGATGTGGGATCAGCTCGGGGAGGTGCGCACCCTGGGCGTCTCGGAGGAGTGGCTGGGCCGGGGCGTGGGACACCGGCTGCTGGAGTCGCTGGAGGCGCGGGCTCAGGATCTCGGCCTGACGCAGCTCTTCTGCCTCACCTTCGAGACGGAGTTCTTCTCCCGGCACGGCTTCGAGGAGCTGAGCGAGGACACCGAGCTCGTCGCGGCCGATGTCTACGCCGAGCTGCTGCGCTCGAGCGATGAGGGCGTCGCCGAGTTCCTCGACCTCGCGCGGGTGAAGCCGAACACGCTCGGCAACACGCGCATGTTGAAGCGGCTCTGAGCGCGCTTCCGCGTTAGCCTGGCGCCATGTCGACGCTGAGGGATCCCGTAGGTCCGAAGGGACGCAAGGTCTATATGCGGCGCCGGCTGCTCGTCCTGGCGGGGCTGCTCGCGGTGATCGCGGTGATCGTGCTCGTCTTCCTGAAGCCGGGCTCGAACAGCGCCGCGCCGTCGGCCTCGGAGGTGGAGGTGCCGGGCGATCTGCCGAGCAGCGCGCCGGAGGGGGAGCCGGCTGCCGGGGACGGCGAGCAGCCGCCGGAGTGCGCCGCGGGCCAGCTGACGGTGACCCCGATCACCGACAAGTCCGACTATGCGGCGGGCGAGCAGCCGCAGCTCTCCCTGAGCGTGGAGAACACGGGCGATGCGGCGTGCTCCGCCGAGCTGGGCACGGCGGGCATGGAGTTTGCGATCACGAGCGGCGAGGACGAGGTCTGGCGCTCGAAGGACTGTCAGAAGAACCCCGAGAGCCTCCCGGTGATCCTGGAGCCCGGGAAGCCGCTCGTGAGCGAGTCGATCGCGTGGGATCGCACCCGTTCGAGCCCGGAGACCTGCGACATCACCCGCGATCCGGTGAGCGCGGACGGCGCCTCGTACCATCTGCGGGTGTCCGCGGGCGGCGTCTCGGGCTCGGGCACCGCCCAGTTCCTGCTCTTCTGACGGCAGCGGCGCCGCTCCGCGCGGCCGCTGCCGTGCAGTGCGCTCGCGTCGCCGCGCAGTGCGCTACCGGCCGGTGCCGCCATCCCGGTGCCGCGACTGCTCGGTGGCGTCGAGCTCGTCGGTGAACTCCAGGATCATCGAGGCGACCGGCTCGGGGCTCTTGATGATCGCTTCGTGACCGCGTCCCGGGATCTCGAGCATGCGCCCGTGCGGGAGCGCGGCGGCGATCTCGCCCGTCCAGTCTCGGGGACAGACCCGGTCGGTTTCGCCCCGCAGCACGAGGGCGGGGGTGCCGATGCGGGGGCAGATGTCCTCGAGGCGGTGCGCCAGCATGAATCGCAGCTTGTTGAGGAACCACGCGGGGCTCGTCTTCACGTACTCCGCGAGCCCCGTGAGCAGCACTTTGGGCCCTTCGCCTGCGGTGTCCTGGACCATCCGCAGCGCCTGCCGGATCGCGCTGCGCTCACGGCGGTTGACGGTCGGGGCGATGAGCACGAGCCCGCGCACGAGCTCGGGCTGACGGAGCGCCACCTCGGCCGCGATCTGGGTGCCCATCGAGTGTCCCACGAGCACGACGGGCTCGCGCGCCTCCTCGCGGATGAAGCGGGCGATGAAGCGGGCGCTGTCCTCGAGGCTGGTCCGCGTGCCGGGTTCGGGGGAGTCGCCGAATCCGGGCAGGTCGGGGGCGAGCACGCGGCCTCGCCCGGCCAGCCGCTCACCCACGCCGGAGAACACGACGCGGCCCATGCCGATGCCGTGGATCAGCACGAAGGTGCAGCCACCGGGGCCCGGGGTGTCGGTGAAGGCCATGCGCACGCCGTCCCGCTCGTAGCTGCGATCCCGTCCCGCCATGCCCCCACCCTAGCGCGGGGCGGGGGAGCCGCCCGGCGGGATCGCAGGAGGCGCCCGATACGGTGGAGCCATGACGCCTCGCCGCCTGTTCCGCATCTTCGCCTTCGCCGAACTGCTCACCTGGGCGGGGCTGATCGCCGCGCTGATCCTGCGCGCGAGCGGCGTGAGCGAAGCCTGGGTGACGCCCGCCGGTGGGATCCACGGCTTCGTGTTCCTCAGCTACTGCGTGGTGACGGTGCTGGTGTGGGTGGACGCCCGCTGGCGGTTCTCCTGGGGCGTGCTGGGCCTGGCGAGCGCGGTGGTGCCGTTCGCGACGCTGCCGTTCGAGCTGGTCATCGACCGCCGCGGGATGCTCCCGCGGCGCTGGCGGCTGGGCTCGGGCGGCGAGGCGCCGAGGCGCTTCCCGGAGCGGGTGCTGGCGTGGGTGCTGGGGCATCCCTGGCTCGCGCTGCTCCTCCTCGCGGTCGCGGTGACCGCGGTGTTCATCCTGCTGCTGTGGCTCGGGTCGCCCGTGCCGAAGCGCTGAGCGGCGCGGGCCGCCCCCGCTCGCCGGGCTCGGCCCGCCCCCCGCTCGCGGGGCCGTCGCCGTCTCCCGCTCGCCGGGCTCGCCCCTCGCTCGTCCGGCCGTCCGGCCGCGTGCCGCTACCGGCCCAGCTCCTCGAGCCGCAGCGCCAGCCACAGCTCGGAGCGGTCGTCCGCGCTGCCGAGCGAGCGCCCCGTCAGGCGTTCGATGCGCGAGAGGCGGTCGCGCAGCGTGTTGCGGTGGATCCCGAGCCTCGTGGCCGCGGGGCCGCGCTGACCGTCGGCTTCGAACACGGCCCGCAGCGTCTCGCGCAGGGTCTCGCGTTCCGCCGCCGTGAGGGGCGCGGCCGCGGGCTGCTCGGCCTCCCCATCCGGCTCCGGGATACGCCGGGTCTCCCGCAGCGAGAGCGGCCCCAGCACGGCCGAGCTGAGCGTCGCGCCCTCCGGGACGAGCGCCGCCGGATCCGGCGCGGCCCTCCCCGCCCGCTCCACCGCGAGCAGCGCCTCCAGCAGCGGAGCGTCCCGATCCGCCCACACCGTCTCGGGCACGCGCGGAGCGGCGTAGAGCGGGGCGGTCGTCGACAGCTCGCTGACGCGGGAGGCGGCCGAACGGCGGCTCAGGGGCAGCTCCGCGGGCGTGGCCGGCCTGCCGACCACGACGTCGAGGCCGTGGGCGGCAGCGACAGCGAGCAGGCGCTCCAGCGCCTCTGGCTCATCCGCCGCGAGCTGCCAGGCGCGGGCGAGGCCGGGCGCCGGCGGCTCCTCCTCGGCGGCGATCAGCCGGTCGAGGCCGGTGCGCGGCCGCCGCCGCCACTCGCCGACGTCCTCCGCGGTGCCCTGCACGGCGACCGCGCGCAGGCGCTCGGGCAGGCGCAGCTCGGGGTCCAGGATCGCGACCGCACCGGGCGAGACCTCTCCCCCGAGCAGCGCCGCGGTGAGCCGGCCCCAGCGTCCGCGCTCGCGGGCCGTGTCGGCGTGGTCGCTGCGCAGGCCGAGCCCCAGCACCATCGACCCTGCAGCGATCACCGCGCTGCCCTCGGGCGTGGCCGGGGCCCCTCCCGCGACGGCGAGCCGCAGGGCCCCGGCCGGGTCGAGCTCGATGTACTCGGCGCCGTCGGCGCGCTGCGCCGCCGCGAAGCCGCCGGTGCTCGCGAGGGTGCTGCCGTCGGACCCCACCACCGCGAGCTGCTTCCCCGTGGCCTGGGCGATGCTCGCCAGCACCTCCGCCGGGTCCCGGTCGCTGCGCGCCCCGTCGAGCAGCCGTTGCTGCGCCTGCAGCGCCGCCCGCGCAGCTCGCAGCTCGTCGGAGCGCAGCAGGGCCGCGATCGCCTTCGTCACCGCGATGAACGGCACGGGCAGCGGGATCTCGAAGAGCGCCACCCGGTACTCGCTCGCGGCGCGGCTGAGGGGCGGCGGGATGCGCGCGTGATTGACGCCGATCCCGAAGCCGATCGCGGCGACGCGGGCGCGGCTGAGGCTCGCGACGAAGTCCCGCCAGCGCGGGTCGTCCTCGGCGAGCGCGAGGCCAGTGGTGAGGATGATCTCGCCGCCCTCCAGGTAGGCACCGAGGTCGAGCAGCTCCGTGGTCGAGCTCCAGCTGATCTCGGGGTCGCCCGGCCCGGCCTGCACGAGGCGAAGCCCCAGATCGGGCAGGTTGAGCAGCTGGGAGAGCAAGGCCATA
This sequence comes from Leucobacter massiliensis, assembly GCF_002982315.1. Lineage (GTDB taxonomy): Bacteria > Actinomycetota > Actinomycetes > Actinomycetales > Microbacteriaceae > Leucobacter > Leucobacter massiliensis. The sequence goes on from NZ_MWZD01000008.1 coordinate 7,579, forward strand.
AGCAATTTTTGCACAGGTGCAAGCTTTGCCACTATGCAATCCCGCGAGTGGGGGAGGTCCCCGCGAACGTAGACTGGCGGAGCGGGCGAGCGCGCTGCGGATCGCCCCGGGCACGAGACGAGAGGGGCGCCGTGAACGACCGAGCCGCATCGACCGCGAGCGGCGGAGCCCTGCGCGGGATCCGCGTCGCCGACTTCTCACGGGTGCTGGCCGGGCCGCACGCGACCATGATCCTCGCCGATCTCGGCGCCGATGTGATCAAGATCGAGAGCCCCGAGGGCGACGGCACGCGGCAGTGGTCACCGCCGGTGAACGCCGTGGGGCAGAGCACCTACTTCGCGGGGGTGAACCGCGGCAAGCGCTCCGTCGTCTGCGATCTGCGGACGCCCGAGGGCCTCGCCCGCGCCGCCGAACTCGCCCGCACCGCCGACGTCGTGATCGAGAACTTCAAGCCCGGCACGATGGAGCGCTTCGGCCTCGGCTACGAGACGCTCTCCGCCGAGAACCCCGGAGTCGTGTACTGCTCGATCTCGGGCTTCGGCGACGCTGCCGGCCGCGATCTGCCCGGCTACGACCTGCTCGTGCAGGCGGTCGGCGGGCTGATGAGCATCACGGGCCAGAGCGACGCGGCCGGCGGCGAGCCGACGAAGGTGGGCGTCGCGCTCGTGGACATCCTCACCGGGCTGAACGCGGTGATCGGGATCCAGGCCGCGCTGCGTGCGCGCGACGGCGGCGCGGACATGAGCGGCAGCGGCCGCGGCCAGCACGTCAAGGTCACCCTGCTCGGTTCCCTGCTCTCCGCGCTCGCGAATCAGGCCTCCTCGACCCTGGAGACCGGGGTCGCTCCCGGCCGCATGGGCAACGCGCACCCCTCGATCTCCCCCTACGAGACGCTCGACGCCGCCGACCAGCCGGTCGCGCTCGCCGTCGGCACCGACGGGCAGTTCGCGCGGCTCTGCGAGGTGCTCGGCGTCCCCGGGCTCGCCGCGGACGAGCGCTTCGCCACGAATCCGCAGCGCGTCGCCCACCGCTCCGAGCTGCGCGCGGCCCTGGCGGAGCGGCTGCGGACGCGTCCGGCCGCCGAGTGGATCGAGGCCTTCACCGACGCGAACATCCCCGCCGGCCGCGTCAACACCATCGCCCAGGCGATCGAGCTCGCCGAGACGCTGGGGCTGGAGCCCGTCGCCGAGACCGCGGCGCTCGGCCCCGACGGCGAGCGGCACACGCTGCGCTCGGTCGCGAACCCCGTCTTCCTCTCGGCGACCCCGGCCCGCTACGCGGCCCCGCCGCCGGGCGTGGGCGAGCATCAGGACGCGAGCTGGCTGCCGCGCTGAAGCGCGACGAGCAGCCGCAGCAGCGCCCGAGCCCCGGGCGATCCGGAGCTCGCTCGCACCCCATCCCTCACCCCGAACCCCATCCTCGCCTCCGCGAAAGGACCGCCATGACCACCACCATCGACCGGCTCTTCGACGTCGCCGACTTCGTCACCGAGGAGGAGCGCGAGTGGCAGCTGCGGGCGCGGGAGTTCGCGCAGACGCGCATCCGCCCCGTCATCGACCAGGCCTTCGAGGACCGCCGCCTGCCCGTGGAGCTGCTGCCCGAGGTGGGCGAGTTCGGCGCCTTCGGCATGTACATGCACGGCTACGGCCTGAAGGGGGCCTCGTCCGTCGCCTACGGTCTCGTGGCGATGGAGTTCGAGGCGGTCGACTCGGGCTTCCGCACGGCGCTCTCCGTGCAGGGCTCGCTCGCGATGGGCGCCATCTACAAGTTCGGCTCGGAGGAGCAGAAGCAGCGCTGGCTGCCCGCGATGGGCCGCGGCGAGGCGATCGGCTTCTTCGGCCTCACGGAGCCGCAGGGCGGCTCGGACCCGAACACGATGCTCACAACGGCGCGCCGCGAGGGCGACGAGTGGGTGCTGAACGGCACGAAGCGCTGGATCGGCCTCGCGACGATCGCGCAGCTGGGCGTGATCTGGGCGAAGGACGAGGAGGGGATCGTGCGCGGCTTCGTCGTCCCGACGGAGACTCCCGGCTTCACGGCGACGGCGATCGAGAACAAGCTCTCGATGCGCGCCTCGCTGCAGACCGAGATCGAGCTCGTCGATGTGCGGCTGCCGGCCGACGCGATCCTGCCGGGGGCGAAGGGCCTGTCGGCGCCGTTCAAGTGCCTGAACGAGGCCCGCTACGGCATCGCCTGGGGCGTGATGGGCGCGGCGCGCTCCTGCCTCGAGGTGGCGGTGGAGCGGGCGCAGACGCGCGAGGTCTTCGGCACGCCCATCGGCGGCAAGCAGATCATCCAGGCGAAGCTCGCCGATATGTTCCTCGAGTACGAGAAGGGGCTGCTGCTCGCGCTGCACCTCGGGCGGCAGAAGGACGCGGGGACGCTGACGTACGGCCAGATCTCCGTCGGCAAGCTCAACAACGTGCGCGAGGCGATCAAGATCGCGGGCGCCGCTCGCGCGATCCTCGGCGGCGACGGCATCACCTCCGACTTCCCGGTGATGCGCCACATGGCCAATCTGGAGTCGGTGCGCACCTACGAGGGCACCGACGAGGTGCACCAGCTCGTGATCGGCCGCGAGCTCACCGGCATCGCCGCCTTCTGACCCCCTCTCGGCCCCCGGCCGTCCCCAATCCTCCGGCCCGGACCCCGTTCCGCCGAGTCCGTGCACTTCCGCCGAGCCCGCACTGTTCCGTGCTGCCGAGGAGTGCGGACTCGGCGGGAATGGGCGGACTCAGCGTGTGAAGCGCCCGGCGGGGCCCGGGGCTCTGCCCGGGGTGAGGCGGATAGTTCTAGCTCGTGTAGGGTTATTGACATGCTGGTGCGAGTGGACGGGGCGAGCGAGCGGGCGATCTACGCGCAGATCGCCGATTCGGTGCGGGCCGACATCGCGGCCGGCAGCATCGGCCCGGGAACGGCACTGTCGCCCGCTCGCGAGCTCGCGGCGGGCCTCGGAGTCAATGTGCACACCGTGCTTCGTGCCTACCAGCAGCTGCGGGACGAGGGGCTCGTCGAGTTGAAACGCCGCCGCGGCGCCGTCGTCACCGAGCGGGCCGCCGGGTTCACCGAGCTGCGCGAGGAGGTGTCGCGGCTCGTCGAGCGGGCCGCCGGTCTCGGCATCGGCCCGGCCGCGCTCGCCGCGCTCGTGGGCGGCGGCGCTCCGCCCGTCGCACTCGGACCCACACCAGTGCCCGTCCCCGCGTCGAGCGACGGATCCACCCCGCGGCTCGCGGCCGCCGCCCTGGCCGGCGAGCGGGAGCGTGCCGCGTGAGCGGCGAGCGGCGATTCTGCGTGGCCGGCCGCGCCGATCGGCCCGCCGGAGGCGTGCCCTGGCCGGCGGTGGCGCTGTTCGTGGTGCTCGCCTTCGGCCTTGCCTGGCTGGTGGCGCTGCCGCTGTGGACCATGGATCGCGGCACGCAGAGCTTCACGCTCGTCTTCGGCCTGCTGGCGATGGTGATGATGTGCACGCCCGCGATCGCCGCGCTGGCGGTCACCTTCGTGATGCGGGTGCCGCGGCGCGAGCGCCTGCGCTTCCTCGGCATGTGGCCGCTGCGCCCCGCGAAGCGCGTGGTGTGGTTCACGGTTGCGGCGCTCTTCGCTCCGCTGCTGGTGGGGCTCCTCGCCACGGCGCTCGCCGGCCTCTTCGGCTGGGTGCGGCTCGACGTGGCGGGCCTCTCGGGGTTCGCGCAGGCCAACGCCGCCGCGCTGCCACCCGGGGTCGACGCATCCCTGCTGCCGGATCCCTGGGTGCTCGTCGGCGTCCAGCTCGCCCTCTTCCCCGTGCTCGCCCTGATCCCGAACTCGATCCTCGGCCTCGGCGAGGAGCTCGGCTGGCGCGGGTGGCTGCTGCCCGCCCTGCGGCCGCTGGGGGTGTGGCCGGCGCTGCTGCTCAGCGGCGCGATCTGGGGCCTCTGGCACGCCCCGCTCACGCTGCTCGGCCACAACTACGGACTGACGGACTGGCGCGGTGTCGCGCTCATGACCGTGAACTGCGTGTTCCTGGGCATCGTCTTCGGCTGGCTGCGGCTGCGCTCGGCTTCGGTCTGGCCGGCCGTCGTGGGTCACGGTGCGCTCAATGGCACGGGCGGGATGATCGTGTGGTTCGCGGCGGCGGGAGAGACGATCCGGCCCGAGCTGGTCACGGTCGCGGGCGTGGCCGGCTGGATCGTGATCGGGGCGCTGATCCTGGTGCTCGCGCTGACGGGGCAGTTCGGCCGTGAGCCCGAGCTCGGCCGCAAGCCGGATCAGCCGCGGGTGAGCGCGGCGATGCGTTCCGCGGCCTCGGGATAGCGGGCCTGCAGCGCCGCCCGCTCGCCCAGCTCGAAGCCCTCCCACCGGAACGGCGGCGCCATGGTCGTGCCGAGGAGCGTCCACGCGCCCTGCGGGGAGGAGCCCTGCATCACGCCGGCGGGCACCACGAGCTGCGGGAGCTGTCCGGCGTCCGCGTCCGGGCCGAGCACGCGCTCCTCGGCACGGCCGTCGGGGTGCAGCAGGAGCAGGCGGAGGGGGGACCCCGCGTACCAGTGGTAGACCTCGGCCGCGTCGAGCACGTGCAGCGCGGAGAAGTCGGGGTCGGCGAGCAGGTAGACGATCGCGCTCGAGTGCTCGTCGAGGTGCATGCGGCGGAAGAGCCCGCCCTCGTGCTCCAGGGGTTCGAGTCCGAGGCGCTCGGCCCAGCGCGCCGCCTCCGGGGGCAGCGCCGCCCCTGGCCCGGGGCGCTCGGCTCCCGCGTCCGTCACGCCAGCGCCGCCTCGCGCGTCTTGCGGAAGCGGCGGCTCACGAGGATCAGGACGAGCAGCGTGAGCACGTAGGGTCCGGCGTCGGTGAGCTGCTGGGGCAGGCCGAAGGACTGGAGGCGGAAGCCGATGGCGTCGGCGAAGCCGAAGAGCAGCGCCGCCGCGAGCACGCCGACGGGGTGCGCCCGGGCCAGCATCACCGCGACGACTGCGATCCAGCCGCGGCCGGCCGACATGTTCTCGGTGAACTGCACCACGTTGCCGAGCGCCAGCTGCGCGCCGCCGAGCCCGGCGAGCGCGCCGGAGGCGATGACCGCGCCGAGCTGGGTGCGCTGCGGATTGACGCCCATGGTCGCCGCGGCGAGCGGCCGCTCGCCCACGCCGCGCAGCCGCAGCCCGAGCGGGGTGCGGAAGAGCACGACCCACAGCGCCGGCACGAGCAGCAGGGCCAGGTAGCCGAGGGGGGTCAGCGCGAAGAACGCGCCGATCACGGGGATGTCTGCGAGGACGGGGATCCGCCACACCGGGATCCCGTCGATGCCGGGATCCTGGAACACGCCCTGCACGTTGAAGATCGCCACGAGCAGGAAGCTCGTCATGCCCACCGCGAGGATGTTCATCGCGATCGCCAGCACGATCGGATCGCCCCGGCGATACACCGCCCCGTAGCCGAGGATCAGCGAGAACAGCGCCCCGGAGACGGTGGCGACGAGCACGCCGGCCACCCAGTTGTGGGTGAAGAACGAGGCCGCGACGCCGCAGAAGGCGCCGATGAGGATCATGCCCTCGAGGCCGATGTTGAAGATGCCGACGCGCTCCGCGAGCATGCCGCCGAGGGCGGCGAGCAGGATCGGGATCAGCGAGCGCAGCACCGAGGAGAGCAGATCCTGGTCGAACAGGTCGAGGAAGTTCATCGCCCGGACTCCTTCGGCTCGGCGGCGGTCGCGGACGCGGGGTCGGTCACGCCGGCGCCGAGCGGCTCGGGCGCGTGCGCGGCGGTCAGGGGGGAGTGCTCCACGGGGGGTTCGTCGAGCGGCGGTTCCGCCTCGGCGACTCCGGCAGCCCCGCGACCGCGCCGCCTGAATCGCGGCCAGGCGACCCGGAAGGCGAGCAGGATGATGACGAGCGCCTGGATGACGGCCGCGATCTGCGGCGACAGCCCGAGCTCGCGGCCCAGGGCGTCGCTGCCGACCATGATCGCGGCGAAGAACAGCCCGGCGATCACGATCCCGACGGGCCGGTAGAGCGCCAGCAGGGTGACGAGCAGCGCCGTCCAGGCGTAGTTCGTCTGCACGAAGTAGCCCTCGATGAGGCGCGTGTTGGGGGCGCCGACGGTGAGCAGCAGGCCGAAGAGGCCCGCGATGCCCCCGGAGAGGGTCATGGTGCGCAGTACGAGCGGCCCGGGCTTGACGCCGCCGTATCGCACGAACTCGGCGTTCTGGCCGCTCAGTCCCGACTCGAAGCCGTAGCGGGTGCGGCGGTTCATGAAGACGACCGCGACGAGGATCACGACGAGGACCACGAGCGACCAGTTGACGCTCGTGAGCACCGCGGTCAGCGGGTGCGTGGGGCCGAGGGTCCCGCGCAGCGTGTCCGCGAGCGTCGAGTCGCGGCCCACGAGCATGGAGAGCTGCACCTCGGGCCGGATCTGCGCGCTCGCGACGAGGTCCGAAGTGGGCTCGTCGAGGCGGAAGCGGATCAGCCAGGATGAGAAGTAGCGCGCCGGGTAGTTGAGCAGCAGCGTGGAGAGCAGGATCGGCACGCCGAGCAGGTTCTGCAGCACGGCCGCGATCAGCCCCCAGGCGGCGCCCACCGCGATCGCGGTGACGATCGCGAGCAGGAGGATGAGCGCGGCGGGGCCGGGCACGTAGATCGCGACGATCCCGCCGGCGAGGGCGCCCAGACCGGCCTGCCCCTCGGTGCCGAGGTTGAGCACGCCAGCGCGGAAGGCGATCGCGATGGCGATCCCGATCCCGATGATGGGGATCGCGCGCTGCAGGGTGTTCGCGAGGCCCGGGCCGCTGCCGAAGGAGCCGTTGAGCATGGCGGCGTATCCGCTCAGCGGGTCGACCCCCGCGATGAGCATGAAGCACGCACCGATGAGCAGCGCGAGCACGACCGACACGGGGATCGGTCCGGCGAGCCACCGGCCGAATCTCTGCAGAGCGCTCACCGCGCGACCTCCTTCTGCCCGGAAGCTCCGGGGTCCTGCCTGGCGGCCGGGTCGTTCCCCGCCTCCGTCGCGGCCGCCCCGAGCTCCGCACGCAGCGCCGCGGCGAAGGCACCCGGACGGTGACGCTCCTCGGGCTCGTGCCCGGCCATGTAGAGGCCGAGCAGTGCCTCGTCCGCCTCGTCCCGGGGCACCTCGGCGACGATGCGCCCCTCGAACATCACCAGGATGCGGGAGGAGAGCGACAGGATCTCGCTCAGCTCCGCCGAGATCAGCAGCAGCGCGCCGCCGCCGTCCCGGTACTCGCACAGCTCGCGGTGGATGGACTCGATCGCGCCGATGTCGACGCCGCGCGTGGGCTGCTCGGCGATGAGCAGCGGCGAGTTGTAGTCGAGCTCACGGGCGACGACCACCTTCTGCAGATTGCCACCCGAGAGCGTGCCCACCGGGGTGGCGGGGCTCGCGATCTTCACGCCGAAGCGCGCGATGAGACGCTTCGCGTGCTCGAGCATGGCGCCCCGCGAGAGCAGGCCGCGCTGCAGCAGCGGCGCGTGCCGGTGGTGGCCGAGCGCGAGGTTGTCGACGGCGTCGGCGCTGCCCGCGCTGCCGACCGCGTGGCGGTCCTCGGGAATGTAGGCGATGCCGCCGTCGCGGCGCTGCGCGATCGAGGTGCGGCTGAGATCCCGCCCCCGCACCGAGACGCTGCCGGCGCTGCTGCGGCGCATGCCGATCACGGCCTCGGCGAGCTCGACCTGGCCGTTGCCGGCCACGCCCGCGATCCCGACGACCTCGCCGGAGCGCACGAACAGGCTCGCGGCGGACACCGCGTCGCGGTCGTCCGAGCCGGGCACGCTGAGCCCCCGCACCTCGAGCACCACCTCGCCCGGTTCGCGTGCCGGCGGCGGCGTGGTGAGGTCGACATCGCGGCCGGTCATGTGGCGGGTGATCTCTGCGGGGGAGCTCTCGGCGGTGACGAGGCTCGCGACGTTGCGCCCGTCCCGCAGCACGGTGACCCGGTCCGAGATCGACATGACCTCGTTCAGCTTGTGGGTGATGAGGATGATGGTGCGGCCGTCGGCCTTGAGCGCACGCAGCACCTCGAAGAGGCGCTCGGTCTCCTGCGGCGTGAGCACCGCGGTGGGCTCGTCGAGGATGAGCACCCGGGCGTTGCGGTAGAGCGCCTTCACGATCTCGACGCGCTGGAGCACCCCGACGGGGACGGAATCGACGCGGGCCGTGGGGTCGATCGCGAGGCCGTAGCGCTCGGCGATCTCGGCGACACGGCGATTCGCCTCGCGTCGGTCGATGAGGCCGCGACGGGTCGGTTCACTGCGGAACACGACGTTCTCGGCGATGGTGAGGGAGGGGAAGAGCTTGAAGGACTGGAAGACCATGCCGATGCCGGCGTCGATCGCGTCGAGCGGGGAGGTGAACTCGCGCTGCTCGCCGCGGATGCGGATCTCGCCAGCGTCGGGCCGGTAGACGCCGGCGAGGATCGACATCAGGATCGACTTGCCGGCGCCGTTCTCGCCCATGAGGGCGTGGATCTCGCCGCTCGCCACCTCGAAGTCGACGTCGTCGTCGGCGAGCACCCCGGGGAAGCGTTTCGTGATGCCCCGCATCGAGACCTCTGCGACCATCGTGGCTCCTTCTGTTGGGGTGTGCGGCGGGGCTGGGGTGGGTGCGGCGCGCGCCGCGGCGGAAGCAGCGGGTGTGCGTGGGACGGTGCTCTCGCCCGCCCCGCGCACAGCCGCTGCCGCGTGACCTCTTAGGCGGTCGGGTCGGTGACCTCGATCTTGCCGCTGACGATGTCGTCGCGGGTCTGCTCGACCTTCTCCAGCACATCGGGGTGATCCATGACGGTGCACTGCGAGTCGGCCGCGCCCTCGGTGAGGCTGACGATCGTCATGCCCTCCTCCTTGAGGCCGAAGGAGCTCGTGGCCTCGGCAGAGGTCTTGCCCTCCATGATCTCGCCCACGACGGTCTCCACGACCTTGTCGACCGCCTTGATGGTGCCGTCGACCACGGAGCCGGGAGCCATCGGGCACTGGTTCGCGTCGACGCCGTATGCGGAGAAGCCCTTCTCGGCGGCCGCTTCCATGATGCCGCCGTTCGCGGCGGCGCCCACGGCGAAGACCTGGTCGACGCCGGTGCCGGCGAAGGCGATCGCCTGCTCCTTCGCGCGAGCGGTGTCGGCGAAGGGGTTGTCGCCGCCGATGACCTGCGGCGCGACCGTGTCGACCTCGGGGTTGGCGCTCTTGGCGCCCTCGGCGAAGCCGCCCGAGTACTTCTGGAGCAGCGGGATGTCGAGGGAGATGACCGAGCCGACCTTGTTCGCCTCGGTGAGCATGCCCGCCTCGACGCCGAGCAGGTAGGAGGGCTCCTGCTCGCGGAAGGTCGCCTGGTAGAGGTTCTCGGGGGCGTTCTCGCTGGCGGCGTCGATGAGCAGGAACTTCTGCTGCGGGTTCTGCTCGGCGAGCTCGGCGGCGATGTCCTGGAACTGGAAGCCGAGCATCACGATCACCTCGGGCGCCTTGGAGATCGCGGCCTCGACGTTCTGGCGGCGCTGCGCGTCGTCCTTCGACTCGTAGGTCTCCTGGGTGCCGTCGAACTCCTCGGCGACGTTCTCGATGCCGGTCTTGCCCGACTTGAGGAACTCGTTCTGCCCGATCGGGTCGCTCGTGATGTAGATGAAGTGCGGACCCTCGGCGCTGCCGGAGTCGGTGCCGCCGCCGTTGCCGGATCCGCCGTCCGCGCACGAGGTGAGCAGCAGCGCGGCGGAGGCCACGCCGGCGATCATGGCCGCGCGGGCGCGGCGCTGGGTGAAGAACATCGGGTTCCTTTCGGGTGGGACAGGATGCAGGGGAAAGTGCTGAGGGGCGGGGCGCCGCGAACAGGGCTCGCGAGCGTTCCGCTCCCACCGGGCCGGTGGGGTTCGCGCGCGTGCGGCTCCGCCCTTCCTCCCGAGACTCTAGGATACTGCCCCTTTCCGGGCCACCTCGTCACCGCTCGGTCACGAATCGTTCACACGATCGAGCGCGTGTCGGGGTGCGCGCTCGGCGAAGCCGGGCGTACCGTGTGAGTCACCGGGCAGGGTGCCCGGTCGATAGAGGCCCAGCCGCCTCGCAGCCGCAGGCCTCCGTCGCTGAGCCGGGGCGATCAGCCCCGGGCCAGAAGGAGCCGACGTGGCCGAGATCCAGCACCCCGAAACCGTCCAGCCAGCGGCTCCCGCCGTCGATTCCGGCCTCGCAGACGCCGCCGTCGCCGTCCCGCTCGTCGCGGATCACTGCGCCGCCGATCCGCTCGCAGAGCAGCGCCAGCGCACCTTCGTCCTCGACACCTCGGTCCTGCTGAGCGATCCATCCGCGCTGTTCCGCTTCGCCGAGCACTCGGTCGTGCTGCCCGTGGTGGTGGTCGTCGAGCTGGAGAAGAAGCGTCACGATCCCGAGATCGGCTACTTCGCCCGCCGTGCCCTGCGCATCCTCGACGAGCTGCGCCGCACGCACCTCCGCCTCGACTTCCCGGTTCCGGTGGGCGAGGCCGGCGGCACCGTGCGCGTGGAACTCAACCACAGCAACGCCGAGGTGCTGCCGAGCGGGATGCGGCTCGGCGATAACGACACCCGCATTCTCGCCGTCGCGCAGAACCTCGCCTCCGAGGGCCTCGACGTCGTCGTCGTGTCGAAGGACCTCCCCATGCGGCTGAAGGCCGCCGCTCTGGGACTCGGCTCCGAGGAGTACCGGGCGGAGCAGGCCCACGACGACGCCTACACGGGCACCGCCGGCCTCGATCTCGACGAGGAGCAGATGCGGCTCCTGTGGGAGGAGGAGCGACTCGACGGCGTCGACGCCGTATCGGGGCACCCCCGCGGCACGGGACTCGTGCTCACCTCCCCGCGGGGCTCGGCCCTGGGTCGCGTCGACGGACCGGACTCCCTGCACCTGGTGCGCGGGGACCGCGAGGTGTTCGGCCTGACCGGGCGCAGCGCCGAGCAGCGGCTCGCGATCGATCTGCTGCTCGACCCGCAGGTGGGCATCGTCTCGCTCGGGGGCAGCGCGGGCACCGGCAAGTCGGCGCTCGCGCTCGCGGCCGGGCTGGAGGCCGTGCTCGAACGGCGGCAGCACCGCAAGATCATGGTGTTCCGGCCGCTCTACGCGGTGGGCGGGCAGGAACTCGGCTACCTGCCGGGTGATCGCGACGAGAAGATGGGACCGTGGGCGCAGGCCGTCTTCGACACCCTCGGCTCGATCGTCTCGGAGAACGTGCTCGACGAGGTGATCGCGCGGGATCTCATCGAGGTGCTGCCGCTGACGCACATCCGGGGACGCTCGCTGCACGACGCCTTCGTGATCGTCGACGAGGCGCAGTCGCTGGAGCGCGGCGTGCTGCTCACCATGCTCTCGCGCATCGGCCAGAACTCCCGCGTGGTGCTTACGCACGACGTCGCGCAGCGCGACAATCTGCGGGTGGGCCGCTACGACGGCATCGCCGCGGTCATCGAGAAGCTGAAGGGGCACCGCCTCTTCGGGCACGTCACCCTCACCCGCTCCGAGCGCAGCGAGATCGCGGCGCTCGTCACCGAGCTCCTCGACACCCCGTAGCGGGGGCCGGTGCGACCCGGCCGCAGCGGCAGCCGGGCCGTGCACGCGAACGGGGGCCCGGGATCGCACGATCCCGGGCCCCCGTTCCGCGCTGTCCCGCGCCGGAGCCGCCTACTTCGCGACGCCCGGGTGCGTCATCGAGAGCAGGTCGAGTGCCTGGTCCAGATCCGCCTCGGTGACCTCGCCGCGCTCCACGTAGCCGAGGTCGATCACGGCCTCGCGGACGGTGATGCCCTTGGCGACGGAGTGCTTCGCGATCTTCGCCGCGGCCTCGTAGCCGATGAGGCGGTTGAGCGGGGTGACGGTCGAGGGGCTCATGCCCGCGAGCGCCGCCGCCCGGTCCAGATTCGCCTCGAGCCCGGCGACGGTCTTGTCGGCGAGCACGCGCGAGGCGTTCGCGAGGAGGCGGATCGACTCGAGCAGTGCGGTGCCCATCACCGGGATCTGCACGTTGAGCTCGAAGGAGCCCGAGGCGCCCGCCCACGCGATCGTCGCGTCGTTGCCGATGACGCGCGCGCACACCATCAGCACGGCCTCGGGCACGACCGGGTTGACCTTGCCCGGCATGATCGAAGATCCCGGCTGCAGATCGGGGATGTGCAGCTCGGCGAGACCCGTGTTGGGGCCGGAGCCCATCCAGCGGATGTCGTTGTTGATCTTGGTGAGCGACACGGCGATGGTGCGCAGCGCGCCCGAGGCCTCGACGAGGCCGTCGCGGTTCGCCTGCGCCTCGAAGTGGTTGCGCGCCTCCGTGATGGGCAGGCCGCTCGACGCGGCGATCTCGGCGATGACCTTCTCGGGGAAGCCGATCGGGGTGTTGATCCCGGTGCCGACGGCGGTGCCGCCCTGCGGGACCTCCGCGACGCGGGGCAGCGCCGCCTCGATCCGCTCGATGCCGTAGCGGATCTGCGCGGCGAAGCCGCCGAACTCCTGGCCGAGGGTGACGGGGGTGGCGTCCATGAGGTGCGTGCGGCCCGACTTGACGGCGGTCTTCCACAGCTCGGCCTTCGCCTCGAAGGCCTCGGCGAGGTGCTCCAGTGCGGGCTTCAGCTGCTCGATGAGCGCGCCGGTGACGGCGATGTGCACCGAGGTCGGGAAGACGTCGTTCGAGGACTGCGAGGCGTTCACGTGGTCGTTGGGGTGGACCGGCGCGCCGAGGTGCTTCGTGGCGAGCGTCGCCAGCACCTCGTTCATGTTCATGTTCGAGGAGGTGCCCGAGCCGGTCTGGTAGGTGTCCACCGGGAACTGCTCGTGGTGGTCGCCCCCGATGACCTCGTCCGCGGCTGCCACGATGGCGTCCGCGATCGCGGCGTCGAGGATCCCGAGCTCCTTGTTGGCGATGGCGGCGGCGCGCTTGATGCGGGCCAGCGCGACGATCTGGGCGGGCTCCAGGCCCGTGCCCGAGATCGGGAAGTTCTCGACGGCGCGCTGCGTCTGCGCGGCGTAGAGCGCGTTCTTCGGAACGCGCACCTCACCCATGGTGTCGTGCTCGATGCGGTACTCGATGTCGCTCACAGTCTTCCTTCGTGTCGGGGGTGGATCCGCGGTCGCTCGCAGGCGCGCGTTCGCGGCAGGCTGGGGAGGTTCGGGATCGCTCAGTCGAGCGGGGCGAGCTCGAGCTCGACGGGGCCGACGACGGTGTAGGGCACGGCGCGCCCCTCGGTCAGGCGGTACTGGCAGCCCACGATCGCGAGGCGGCCGGCGTCGACCGCGTCGCTGATCGCGCGCGAGCTGCGCAGCAGCTCGTTGACGGTGGCGGCGAGGTGGATGCGGCCGACGGCGTTCGCGTCGATCCGCGCCGGGTCGGCGTAGGGGGTGTCGGTGTGCTCGCGGAGCCAGAGCTGCTGGACCGCGGGCTGGATCGGGGCCAGCGTGTTGCGCACCGAATCGGTGGTCTGCTGCGGATCGCGGCCGGTCTGGTCGATCGCGGCCGCGACGGCGCCGCACGAGTCGTGTGCGAGCACGACGATGAGCGCCGAGCCGAGCGCGGTCACGGCGTACTCCATCGACGCCACGATCGACTCCGCGACCACGTGCCCCATGTTGCGGGCGATGAACAGGTCGCCGAGGCCGCAGTCGAAGATGATCTCGGCGGCGAGGCGCGAGTCGGAGCAGCCGAACAGGGCCACATCGGGGGACTGCGCATTGACCAGCTCGGATCGTCGTTCCACGTCCTGGTTGGGGTGGGCCGAGGCTCCGGTGACGAATCTCTCGTTGCCGGCCGCGAACGCGTCCCAAGCCTGCTGCGGGGTGATCCGGGGTGCGGTCATCACTGCTCCTTCGTGGCGTCGAGCGAGCCGGCGAGGTGCGTCGCCAGCACGCGGAGGGTTGCGGGGCTGTCGGTGCCGTAGACGAGGATCGTGTCGCCCTCCCACTCGCTCTGCATCCCGAAGAGCATGTTGCTCTCGTCGGGGTTGCGGTCGGGATGGTCGTACACGACCCAGTCGAGCCCGCCGAGCCGCTCGGTCCCCGTGGGCGCCTGCTTCTCGAGCTGCTGCGAGACCCAGGCCTCGGGTACGGGCGAGCCGTCGGCGGTGAAGGCCTGCGCGACCGCCGCATAGGCCTGCGCGCCCGTGGCGGGGTCGACCGTGGTGTAGTTGATCTGCCACCAGGTGACACCGTCGCCCTGGCGGAGCCCCGCGGACTTCGCCTTCCACTCGGCCGGCACCTCGGGTGCGGCGAGCTTGCGCCCCGCGCTCGGCGCCGCCTCGGCGGCGAGCTGCTGCACGTCGACGGAGTGCTCCGAGAAGGTGTCGGTGCCGCGGGGCACGACGAGGACCATGATGAGCACCACCGCGAGGCTCACGAGGAGCGAGAACACGAGGTTGTTGACGGTCTTGCGCTGCCGGTACATGCGGCTGTCGTGCGCCTTGCGCGCTGCGGTCTCGGCCGGGGTCTCGGGCCTGCCGAGCTCGGCGACGACGACCGGTCGCTTCTGCTGCTTCGCCATGGGCTACGCTTCGACCTCGCTCGTCGCGCCTGAGGCCTGATCGGCGGATCCCTGCCGCGCGGCCTCCAGCCGCTGACGCGCCCCGATCAGCCACTCCTCGCATCGCGCGGCGAGGGCCTCGCCGCGCTCCCACAGCTGCAGCGACTCCTCGAGCGTGGTGCCGCCCTGTTCGAGGCGGCCCACCACCTGCACCAGCTCGTCCCGCGCCTGCTCGTAGCTCAGCACGGCGGGGTCGTGGCTGTCCGTTTCTGCCATGGCCCCCAGCTTACCCCGCTGCCCCGGTCCGGCGCCGCCCCCGGGGCGGCGGGGCCGCGCGGCCGCTACACTGCTGGACGATGTTGCGTATCGTCTTCTTCGCTGCCCTGGGAATCGTCTGCGGCGGGATCGTCGCCAACCTGGTGGGGCCTCCGGGCGCTGCCGCGTGGGCCTTTCCCGTGGGGCTCACGCTGGCGATCCTCGCGGGCACCCTCGTGCTGATCGGGCGTTCGACGCGCGGAATGGGCGGCGCCGATCCCGAGGCGGTGCGCGCGGCCGTCGCGGCGGGCCGCACGGGACTCGCGCGTGTCGACGTGCTGCGGCAGACGGGCACCCAGATCAACGAGCAGCCCGTGTGCGAGCTCGAGCTCACCGTGCAGCCCGCCGCCGGGGCGGCGTACCGGCTCGCGCTGCGGCAGATCGTGCCGCTGGTGCAGATTCCCCGCTTCCAGGTGGGGGCGGTGCTGCCGGTCGCGCAGCTCGCGGACGGACAGCCGGACATCGCGCTGCTCGACGAGGCGAACGGAGGGGTCGCGGCCGCGAGGGCCGCCGCAGGCGGGATCCCGCCCGCATCGGAGGCGGGGCCCCTGCTGCGGCCGGAGCCGGGGGCGCTGCGGGCGGATGGGACGCGGCGGAAGCCGCTGCTCGGCGTGGGGCGGCGCGGACGCCCGCTGCGCTTCCTGCTCTTCGCGGTCTGCTTCGCGCTCGCCGCCTCGGCCGTCCTGCTGCCCTATCGTGCGGCGCTCGCCCAGACCATCGCGGCGCTCCCCGAGGGGCGGCTGCACGCGGATCTGCGCGAGGGGGAGGCGCTGGACGAGGCGCTGCGCAGTCTCGCCGCCGAGATCGGGCACGACCGCGTGGTGGACGTGTCCGTCTCGGCCGACTTCGTCCGCGTCGACGCGCCCGTGCAGCCGGGGGCGATCGAGACCGACTCCTGGATGTATCGCCGCGGCGTGGTCGAGCGCGAGGGACCGGCCACGATCCAGCCCCGCACCGAGGGCGAGCAGTTCGCGCTCGGAGAGGTGAACTGGTCCGCGATCTGGCCGGCGCTGCGTTCGGCGGCCGAGGAGGCCGGCGCGGAGGGCGTGGACGACGCGCTCTTCTCGCTCGGGCGCTCCTCCGAGGACGACATCGACAGTCCCGAGTTCGGCGAGGCCGTCGGAGAGGTGGAGGTGATCGCCGGCTTCACCGGTGACTACCGGAGCCTGAGCGTGCGCATGCGCGGCGACGGCACCGGGGTCGAGGTGCTGGCGGGATAGCGGCGACGCCGCGCCGGGGACGCGCCGGAGCCCCGGCGCGCTCACGGTGCTCGGTGCGGTGCGGTGCGGCCCGAGCGGGGCGGGCTCCCGGCAGGGCTACCCGGCCGGCGCGGCCTGCCGCTCGGAGGGGTCCTCGGCGACGGCCTTGCGTCCGAGCCGCGCCCACGAGCTGCGGATCATGCGCTGGATCGAGCTGTCGAGGGCCACCGCGACGATGAGCGTCGCGCCGACGAGGATCGTCTGCAGGAACGGCGAGGCCTGCATGAACACGAGCCCCGCCCGGAGCACGCGGAAGAACAGCAGGCCCGCCACGACGCCGCTGATGCGGCCGACGCCGCCCTCGAAGGCGACGCCGCCGAGCAGCACGACGGTGAGCACTTCGAGTTCGAGCCCGGAGCCGATGTTGGGGTTCGCCGACTGCACCTTCGCCGAGAGGAACAGCCCCGCGAGGGCGGCGAAGCCGCCGGTCGCCACGAAGAGCAGGAAGCGGGAGCGCTGCACGTTCACGCCCATGAGCCGCGCGGCTCGCTCGTTGCCGCCGATCGCCTTCACCGACTTGCCGAAGGTCGTGTGGTTGAGCACGTACCAGCCCAGCGCGATGACGATGAGCAGCGCGACGATCTGGATCGGGACCGGGCCGAGCTTCAGCGTGCCGATCGCGCGGAACGCCTCGGGCAGTTCGGCGCGCGGGATCGTGCGTCCGTCGGAGAGCAGCAAGGCCAGGCCGCCCCACACGCTGAGGGCGCCGAGCGTGACGACGAAGGAGTTGAGCCGCAGATACGCGACGAGGAAGCCGTTGAGCGCACCGGCCACGACGCCGGTGCCGATGGCCACCGCGAAGCCGAGCAGGGTCGATCCGGTGCCGCTCATGGTCAGGCCGCCGGTGATGGCCGCCACCGACGCCACGGAGCCGACGGAGAGGTCGATCGTCCCCGACATGATGAGGAAGGCCGCCGGGATCGCGATGAGGCCGAGCTCCGCAGCCTGCAGCAGGATGCTCTGCCCGTTCGCGAAGGAGAAGAAGTTCGGCCGCAGGATCGAGAAGACGGCGATGAGCACGATGAGGGCGAGGAAGATGCCGTTCTTGGCGGCGAAGATCTTGAGGCGTTCGGTGTTCATGGTGGATTCCGTTCAGGAGTGCGCGGGCTCGGCGAGTCCGAGGAGCGAGGAGAGCAGCTGGGCGTTGAAGGATTCCGAGCGGGGGACCGGCACGAGCCGGTCGCCGAGCACGGTGTATGCGCGATCGCACATGCTCGCGATCTCGTCCGACTCGCTGGACGCGACGATCACGGCGGCGCCGTTCGCGGCAGCCGCGCGCGCAGCCTCGACGATGTCGAGCTTCGCGCCGACGTCGACCCCCTGGGTGGGCTGGGCGAGGACGAGCAGCGTCGGCCGGGCGGGATAGAGCCAGCGGGCGAGGAGATGCTTCTGGCGGTTGCCGCCGGAGAACTGCGACACCTCCGCATCGGCGGAGGGCCCGCGGATGTCGAGACCGGCCCGGGCCCGGGCGTAGCTTCCGGCGCCCGAGCGGGAGGACACCCACCAGCCGCGCTAGGGGCCGGAGGAGTACCAGGGGAGCATGACGTTGTCGAGGGCGGTCTCGGAGGCGATCAGGCCTTCCGTGTCGCGATCCGGGGGCACGAAGAAGACGCCGCGGCGGATCGCCCTTCCCGGCGATGCGAAGCGGACCTCGGAACCGCACAGGCGATACGGCCGGGGCTCGGCGGCGGCGCCCGCGAGCTGCGCGGCGATGCCGAACTGCTCGCCCCCGGCCATGCCGAAGAGCCCGACCACCTCTCCGGCGCGGGCGGTGATCTCACCCCCGGGCAGGGAGTAGGCGACGACCTCGGGCCCCGGCTCGACGTGGGTGAAGTCGAGCGACCGCAGATCGGGGACGAGCGCCTCCGCGAGCCGCGCCGGAGTGAAGTCGCTTGCCGGGCCGTCCACCACCAGGGCGCCGCCGCGCAGCACGACGATCCGGGTGCAGACCTCCATGATGTCGGGCAGCCGGTGCGAGACGTACAGCACCGAGACGCCCTGCGCGGCGAAGCGGCGGATGAGGGCGTGCAGGGCGTCCGTCTCCGCCTTGCCGAGGGCCGCGGTGGGCTCGTCGAGCAGCAGCACTTTCATCGTGCCCGAGAGCATGCCGCGGGCGATGTCGACCAGCTGGCGCTCACCGAGGCCCAGCGCCTCCACCGGCATGTCGAGCGGAAGATCCGCGCCGACCTCGGCGAGCGCCTCGCGCGCGCGGCGCTGCCGCTCGGCCGTGCCCGGCGCGGAGCGGGCGAGGAACAGGTTCTCGAGCACCGTCATGTTCGGGGCGAGCGCGGGTTCCTGGTGGATGACGGTGATGCCGCGCTGCGCCGCCTCGCGAGGGGTGAGGCGGCCGTCCACGCGCTCGCCGTCGACGGCGAAACCGCCTGAGGTTGCGCCGATCACCCCGGTGGTGACGTTGAACAGGGTGCTCTTCCCCGCGCCGTTGTGGCCGAGCAGGCCGACGATCTCGCCGGGTTCGACGGCGAAGGTGATGTCGTCGAGCGCGCGGGTGGCGCCGAAGTCGACGGTGACGCCGTCGAAGCGGAGCCGGGGCTCGGGTGCGGTCATGGGGGGATCCTCTCGGCGGTGAGCGGCTCGGGTCTGGCGGCGGGGCGCTCCGCGGCGGAGCGCCCCGCGGGGTCACTGGTTCGCGAGGAGGAACTGCTCGGCGTTCTCGCTCGTCACCTCGGTGACCGGCACCGTGGTGTCCTCGACGGGCTCGCCCTCGGCGGCGGCGACCAGCATGCGGGCGTTGGCCTCGGCCAGCTCCCGGGCGGGGGCGATGTAGGCATAGCGCCAGAAGGATCCGGGCTCCATGATGATCTCGAGCTCGGCGTCGGTGGCGTCGAGGTTGAGCAGCAGCATGCTCTCGTCCGTGGGTGACACCCCCGAGTCGGTCAGCGCCTGGTAGGCGCCGAGGGCGGGATCGTTGGCGATCGCCAGCCACACCTTCGTGTCCGGCACGGCGTTGAGCTGATTCTGCACGGCCGCGTAGCCGTCGTCGAGGCTGAGGGTCTTGTGCTCGGTGATGTCGAGGTTCAGATCCGCGGCCTTCAGCGCGTCGAGCATGCCCTTGCCGCGCAGCCGTCCGAGGTCGGTGTCGGGCCAGCCGAGGAAGGCGACGTCGACCTGCTCGTCGCCGTAGTTCTCCTCGATCCACTCGGCCGCCTTCTCGCCGGCGAGCTTGCCGTCGGCCTCGTGGTCGAGGGCGACGGCCGCCTGCACGCCGTCCCAGCTGCTGCCGTAGCCGAGGACGGGGATCCCCGCGTCGTTCGCCTGCTGGGTGACCGCGACCATGGCGTCCGACTGCACGGGGTAGCCCATGATCGCCTTGATGTCGCCGCGCACGATCCAGGACTCCCAGTCCTGCACCTGCGTCTGCGCGTTCCACTTCGGGTCGTCGGTCACGAACTCGTATCCGGCCTCGGTGACGATGGTCTCCATGAACGGCAGCATGTCGTTCCAGATCTGGATGTCGAGACCCGCGAAGCTCATGGCGACGGCGCCCTTGGGCTCGCCGCCGTCCGAGCCGGATCCCGATCCGCCGTCGGAGCCGCAGGCGCTCAGTGCGAGTGCCGCGGCGGCTGCGACGGCGATGCCGGCGGAGATGCGTCGGGTGCGTTTCATGATGTGACTCCTTCGTCCGTGGCTCCGGCGCTGAGGCGAGAGCGGTGCTGAGCGGCCCCCACTGGCCCTCTGCGTCACCCATAAGACCACGAGGGCGCTCTATAGTCAACAGACTTTTTATTTCATTAATGTTTCGACAATTGATTTCACGTATTTGTTGTTATTCGCGAATTCTCGACGCTATGGTGTTCCGTGCCGGGGACGGTCACGAGACACGGCAGGCGCGATCCCCGCGACACGGAAGGAAACCGCAATGGAGCGCAAGACCGGCTACGTCTGGCACGAGCAGTACGCATGGCACGACACGGGAACGCACGCAGGGATCTATCCCTCCGGCGGCTACGTGCAGCCCTACCACAACTTCGAGAGCCCCGAGTCGAAGGCGCGCTTCGCCGGGCTCGTCGAGGTCTCCGGGCTGCTGGACCGGCTCGTGCGCATCCCCGCCCGGCACGTCGAGGCGGAGGACCTGCTGCGCGTGCACACCGCCGGCCACGTGGAGCGCATTCGTGAGCAGTCGGCGACCGGAGGCGACGCCGGGGACGGTTTCTCCCCCTTCGGCCGCGGCGGCTACGACCTCGCCCGGCTCGCCGCGGGAGGGACGCTGGCCGCCGCGGAAGCGGTCATGGACGGGGTGGTCGACAACGCCTACGCGCTCGTGCGCCCGCCCGGCCACCACGCCGAACCGGACCAGGGGCGCGGCTACTGCCTCTTCGCCAATGTGCCGGTGGCGATCGAGGCGCTCCGCGCGGCGGGCAAGCTCCGGCGCGTCGCGATCTTCGACTACGACGTGCACCACGGCAACGGCGCCCAGAAGATCTACTGGGAGGATCCCGATGTGCTCACCATCTCCGTGCATCAGGACCGGCTCTTCCCCGTCGACCTCGGCATGGCGGACGAGCGCGGCGCCGGCGCCGGTGCCGGCACCAACATCAATGTGCCGCTGCCCGCGGGCTCCGGGGACGGCGCCTACTGCTCTGTGGTCGAGGAGGTCGCGGGACCCGCGATCCGCGCCTTCCAGCCGGAGCTGATCCTCGTCTCGAGCGGCTTCGACCCCTCCGCCTTCGATCCGCTCGGCCGCATGAGCGTGACCTCGGACGGCTTCCGGGGGATCGCCGACCGGCTCCTCGCCATCGCCGACGAGGTGTGCGAGGGCCGGATCGTCTTCTCGCACGAGGGCGGGTACTCCGCCGTGCACGTCCCGTTCTGCGGACTCGCCGTACTGGAGTCCCTGAGCGGCGTGCGCACCGGCGTCGAGGACCCCTTCAACGTCTCGGTGGGCCAGTCGCCGACCCGCGAGCTGAGCCCCTGGCAGCGTGAGACGATCGCGCACTCGGCCGATCTGGCGCACGCACTCGGCAGGCTCATGGACTCGGGCGAGCCGGGGAAGCCCTAGCAGGACGCGCCCGGCGCCCGCTCGCCCCGTCCGCCCGGTGACCCGGCGGGCGGGGTCGCGTGCGCGCGCGTGGCTCCCCGGCGCCGGCCGCTCCGGCCCGTCTCCGGGCGGCGGCGCGCTACCGGCCGGTGCCGAGCGGGAAGATCGGCCGGTGGGTGTGCACCGAGTCGTAGAGGAAGGTCTCGATGCTGGCGACCCCGGGGATCTCCCGGATCTGGCGGTTGATCAGCGAGAACAGTCCGGAGGGGGAGGTCGCGTAGGCCTCCACGAGGATGCTGAAGCGACCGGAGCCGAGCACCACGTAGCGCACGCCGTCGAACGCCGCGATCCGATCCGCCACCGCGTCGATGTCGCCGCTCACCTCGATCTGCAGGCTCGCGATGCTCTGCAGGCCCACCGCCCGCGGGCTCGTCACGCCGATGACGCGCACCACACCGCGCTCCTGCAGCCGCTTCACACGCGCCCGGGCGCCGCCCGGGGTCAGGCCGACCTCGGTCCCGAGATCCGCGTAGCTCATTCGGCCGTCGCGTTCGAGCAGCAGGATCAGCTGCTCGTCGATCTCATCGAGCACCCACGGCTGCTCGGGCGCCTCCGGATGCGGCCGCGCCGAGTCGTCGTCGCCGGGGATGCGTGCTTTCGCCATGACATGCAGTATTGCACGGGCGGTTCCGTCGCCGTCCGGTCAGCGTCGCCGTCGCCGTCGCCGGTGCGGGATCATCCTTCCGCGGCGGCCGCGGAGGTCACCGCGAGGCGGCCTCCCGCGAGCGAGAGCCTGATCGCGGTGCCCGCCGGGGCATCCGCGGGATCGCGCAGCACCGCGCCCGGGGAGCCGTCTGCGGCGCGCAGCTGCGCGATCGCGTAGCCTCGCTCGAGCGTCGCCCGGGGAGAGAGCGCCGCCAGCCGGGCACGGCTCTCGGCAAGCGCCGCCGTGCGCTCCAGCACCGCCCGCTCGGCCAGTTCCGTGCCGCGGGCCACCCAGCGGACCAGCTCCTCCGCGCGCTCGTCGACGATGCGCTCCGGCATGGCGAGCGCCGGCCTCCCGCGCAGCTGCGCGATCCGATCCGTCTCGTGCGCGAGCAATTGTCCCAGCCGGCCGCTCATGCGGGCCCGCGCCTGATCGATGCCCGCGAGCTCCTCGCTCACGTCCGGCACGATCCGCTTCGCCGCGTCCGTCGGCGTGGAGGCACGCAGATCCGCGACCTCGTCGAGCAGCGGCCGGTCCGCCTCGTGCCCGATCGCGCTCACGAGCGGCGTGGTCGCGCTCGCCGCCGCCCGCACCACCCGCTCGTCGCTGAAGGGCAGCAGGTTCTGGAAGTCGCCGCCGCCGCGCGCCACGACGATCACCTCGACCTCGGGGTCCCGGTCGAGCGCCTCGATGCCGGCCGCCACCTCGCCCGCCGCGCGGTCGCCCTGCACCGCCGCGTAGTGCAGCTTGAAGCGCACCCCCGGCCAGCGCAGCGTCGCGTTGCGGATCACGTCCTTCTCCGCGTCGGAGTCGCGCCCCGTGACGAGCCCGATGAGCCCCGGCAGGAAGGGGAGCGGGCGCTTGCGAGAGGGATCGAAGAGGCCCTCCTGCTGCAGCTGGCGCCGCAGCCGTTCGAGGCGTTCGAGCAGCTCCCCGAGGCCCACGTGCGAGAGCTCGAAGACCTGCACGGTGAGCGTGCCGCCCTTCACCCAGAAGTTCGGCTTGACGAGCGCGACCACCCGGTCGCCCTGCGCGAAGTCGCTCGTGAGCCGCTGCGCCACGGAGCGCCACACCGTGAAGCTCACGGTCGCGTCCTGCCCGAGGTCCTTCAGCTTGCCGTAGACGTGCCCGCCGCGCAGCTGCCACTGGGTGATCTCGCCCTCGATCCAGACCTGGCCCAGGCGGTCGATCCACGCGGCGATCTTCTCGCTCATGAGGCCCACGGGCCAGGGGGTCTCGCGCGTCGCCGGGGTGGGGGATCCTGCCGCTGCCATGCCCCCAGCCTAAGAGGTCGCGCGGATAGGTGCGTCGTTGCGAGGATGTGCCGGGCTGGGCTCTGGCAAGGCGGAGGAGGAGGGCTTCACTGGTGGTGAAGACTCCGACGACAACGCAGCCAGAGCCCAGCCCGGGACACCGCAGGAGACGCGACCTATCCGCGCGACCTCTAGGGCGGATCCGGCTCGCAGGCGGCCGCGGGTAGACTGGCGGCCATGGATACAGCGGAGCGGATCCGGGAGCAGCGCTCCGTGGGCGCACCGGTCGTGAGCCTCGCGATGCCGCGCGTGCGACGCGAATCCGGCCGCCTCAAGGACGTGCCGGTGGCGGGCGAGAAGAAGGTGCTGCTCGCCGCGCCCCGCGGATACTGCGCCGGGGTCGACCGCGCCGTCGTCGCCGTGGAGCGCGCGCTGGAGCGCTACGGAGCGCCCGTCTACGTCCGCAAGCAGATCGTCCACAACCTGCACGTGGTCCGCACCCTCGAGAAGATGGGCGCGACCTTCGTCGACGAGGTCGACGAGGTGCCCGAGGGCGCCCACGTGGTGTTCTCGGCGCACGGCGTTTCGCCCGCGGTGGTCGCGGAAGCGGCGGAGCGCGGCCTGCACGCCATCGACGCCACCTGCCCGCTCGTAACCAAGGTCCACCGCGAGGCGGTGCGCTTCGCCCGGCAGGACATGGAGATCCTCCTCATCGGCCATCGCGACCACGAGGAGGTCGAGGGCACCAGCGGCGAGGCGCCCGCGCACATCACCATCGTCGACTCGCCCGAGGAGGCGGACGTGGTGGAGGTGCGGGACCCCGAGCGGCTCGTGTGGCTCTCGCAGACCACGCTCTCCGTCGACGAGACCATGGAGACCGTGCGCCGCCTGCGCGCTCGCTTCCCCCGGCTCCAGGACCCGCCGAGCGACGACATCTGCTACGCGACCCAGAACCGGCAGGTGGCGGTCAAGCAGATCGCGCCTCAGGCGGATCTCGTGCTCGTGGTGGGATCCGCGAACTCTTCGAACTCGGTGCGGCTCGTGGAGGTCGCGCTTGAATACGGGGCGAAGGCCGCCCACCGGGTCGACTTCGCGAGCGAGGTGCGGCAGGAGTGGCTCGACGGGGTGCGCACCGTCGGCGTGACGAGCGGCGCCTCGGTGCCCGAGGTGCTCGTGCAGGAGCTGCTCGACGATCTGGCCGACGCGGGCTACGTCGAGGTGCAGGCCGCGGTCACCGCCGAGGAGGACCTGGTGTTCTCGCTGCCCAAGGAGCTGCGACGCGAGGCGGGCGGGGCGATGGACGCCCGCGCGCGGGGCGGGCGCGTGCGGGCCTGAGCCCGGGACGGCGTCCCGTGAGCCGGGCCCCGCGGCTCGGCGTCCCGGATCCGAGGCCGGGAACTACTCCATTCCGCCGCTCTGCAGGTACTGCATCATGCGGTCGAGCGAGCCGGAGGGGTCGCTCTCGAGCTGCTGCATGATCTCCGGGGTGCCGGCCAGCGCGATCATCGGAATGACGAGCGCGAGCACCACGGCGATGCCGCCCGCCGCGAGCGGCACCCAGAAGGCGAGCTTGCGGG
Source organism: Leucobacter massiliensis (assembly GCF_002982315.1). GTDB lineage: Bacteria > Actinomycetota > Actinomycetes > Actinomycetales > Microbacteriaceae > Leucobacter > Leucobacter massiliensis. The sequence continues at coordinate 32,121 of NZ_MWZD01000008.1, forward strand.
CGCGCATGCGCTGAATCGACCAGAGCAGGGTGATCGCGAAGAGCAGCAGGATCGCGAGGCCGCTCACCACGCCGAGCGTGCCCACCCACGGTGCGACCTCGGGCGAGTCGATGCCGATCATGTTCGCGGTGAGGCGCAGCTGCGCCTCACCGCGAACATGATCGGCATCGACTCGCCCGAGGTCGCACCGTGGGTGGGCACGCTCGGCGTGGTGAGCGGCCTCGCGATCCTGCTGCTCTTCGCGATCACCCTGCTCTGGTCGATTCAGCGCATGCGCGCCCGCAAGCTCGCCTTCTGGGTGCCGCTCGCGGCGGGCGGCATCGCCGTGGTGCTCGCGCTCGTCATTCCGATGATCGCGCTGGCCGGCACCCCGGAGATCATGCAGCAGCTCGAGAGCGACCCCTCCGGCTCGCTCGACCGCATGATGCAGTACCTGCAGAGCGGCGGAATGGAGTAGTTCCCGGCCTCGGATCCGGGACGCCGAGCCGCGGGGCCCGGCTCACGGGACGCCGTCCCGGGCTCAGGCCCGCACGCGCCCGCCCCGCGCGCGGGCGTCCATCGCCCCGCCCGCCTCGCGTCGCAGCTCCTTGGGCAGCGAGAACACCAGGTCCTCCTCGGCGGTGACCGCGGCCTGCACCTCGACGTAGCCCGCGTCGGCCAGATCGTCGAGCAGCTCCTGCACGAGCACCTCGGGCACCGAGGCGCCGCTCGTCACGCCGACGGTGCGCACCCCGTCGAGCCACTCCTGCCGCACCTCGCTCGCGAAGTCGACCCGGTGGGCGGCCTTCGCCCCGTATTCAAGCGCGACCTCCACGAGCCGCACCGAGTTCGAAGAGTTCGCGGATCCCACCACGAGCACGAGATCCGCCTGAGGCGCGATCTGCTTGACCGCCACCTGCCGGTTCTGGGTCGCGTAGCAGATGTCGTCGCTCGGCGGGTCCTGGAGCCGGGGGAAGCGAGCGCGCAGGCGGCGCACGGTCTCCATGGTCTCGTCGACGGAGAGCGTGGTCTGCGAGAGCCACACGAGCCGCTCGGGGTCCCGCACCTCCACCACGTCCGCCTCCTCGGGCGAGTCGACGATGGTGATGTGCGCGGGCGCCTCGCCGCTGGTGCCCTCGACCTCCTCGTGGTCGCGATGGCCGATGAGGAGGATCTCCATGTCCTGCCGGGCGAAGCGCACCGCCTCGCGGTGGACCTTGGTTACGAGCGGGCAGGTGGCGTCGATGGCGTGCAGGCCGCGCTCCGCCGCTTCCGCGACCACCGCGGGCGAAACGCCGTGCGCCGAGAACACCACGTGGGCGCCCTCGGGCACCTCGTCGACCTCGTCGACGAAGGTCGCGCCCATCTTCTCGAGGGTGCGGACCACGTGCAGGTTGTGGACGATCTGCTTGCGGACGTAGACGGGCGCTCCGTAGCGCTCCAGCGCGCGCTCCACGGCGACGACGGCGCGGTCGACCCCGGCGCAGTATCCGCGGGGCGCGGCGAGCAGCACCTTCTTCTCGCCCGCCACCGGCACGTCCTTGAGGCGGCCGGATTCGCGTCGCACGCGCGGCATCGCGAGGCTCACGACCGGTGCGCCCACGGAGCGCTGCTCCCGGATCCGCTCCGCTGTATCCATGGCCGCCAGTCTACCCGCGGCCGCCTGCGAGCCGGATCCGCCCTAGAGGTCGCGCGGATAGGTCGCGTCTCCTGCGGTGTCCCGGGCTGGGCTCTGGCTGCGTTGTCGTCGGAGTCTTCACCACCAGTGAAGCCCTCCTCCTCCGCCTTGCCAGAGCCCAGCCCGGCACATCCTCGCAACGACGCACCTATCCGCGCGACCTCTTAGGCTGGGGGCATGGCAGCGGCAGGATCCCCCACCCCGGCGACGCGCGAGACCCCCTGGCCCGTGGGCCTCATGAGCGAGAAGATCGCCGCGTGGATCGACCGCCTGGGCCAGGTCTGGATCGAGGGCGAGATCACCCAGTGGCAGCTGCGCGGCGGGCACGTCTACGGCAAGCTGAAGGACCTCGGGCAGGACGCGACCGTGAGCTTCACGGTGTGGCGCTCCGTGGCGCAGCGGCTCACGAGCGACTTCGCGCAGGGCGACCGGGTGGTCGCGCTCGTCAAGCCGAACTTCTGGGTGAAGGGCGGCACGCTCACCGTGCAGGTCTTCGAGCTCTCGCACGTGGGCCTCGGGGAGCTGCTCGAACGCCTCGAACGGCTGCGGCGCCAGCTGCAGCAGGAGGGCCTCTTCGATCCCTCTCGCAAGCGCCCGCTCCCCTTCCTGCCGGGGCTCATCGGGCTCGTCACGGGGCGCGACTCCGACGCGGAGAAGGACGTGATCCGCAACGCGACGCTGCGCTGGCCGGGGGTGCGCTTCAAGCTGCACTACGCGGCGGTGCAGGGCGACCGCGCGGCGGGCGAGGTGGCGGCCGGCATCGAGGCGCTCGACCGGGACCCCGAGGTCGAGGTGATCGTCGTGGCGCGCGGCGGCGGCGACTTCCAGAACCTGCTGCCCTTCAGCGACGAGCGGGTGGTGCGGGCGGCGGCGAGCGCGACCACGCCGCTCGTGAGCGCGATCGGGCACGAGGCGGACCGGCCGCTGCTCGACGAGGTCGCGGATCTGCGTGCCTCCACGCCGACGGACGCGGCGAAGCGGATCGTGCCGGACGTGAGCGAGGAGCTCGCGGGCATCGATCAGGCGCGGGCCCGCATGAGCGGCCGGCTGGGACAATTGCTCGCGCACGAGACGGATCGGATCGCGCAGCTGCGCGGGAGGCCGGCGCTCGCCATGCCGGAGCGCATCGTCGACGAGCGCGCGGAGGAGCTGGTCCGCTGGGTGGCCCGCGGCACGGAACTGGCCGAGCGGGCGGTGCTGGAGCGCACGGCGGCGCTTGCCGAGAGCCGTGCCCGGCTGGCGGCGCTCTCTCCCCGGGCGACGCTCGAGCGAGGCTACGCGATCGCGCAGCTGCGCGCCGCAGACGGCTCCCCGGGCGCGGTGCTGCGCGATCCCGCGGATGCCCCGGCGGGCACCGCGATCAGGCTCTCGCTCGCGGGAGGCCGCCTCGCGGTGACCTCCGCGGCCGCCGCGGAAGGATGATCCCGCACCGGCGACGGCGACGGCGACGCTGACCGGACGGCGACGGAACCGCCCGTGCAATACTGCATGTCATGGCGAAAGCACGCATCCCCGGCGACGACGACTCGGCGCGGCCGCATCCGGAGGCGCCCGAGCAGCCGTGGGTGCTCGATGAGATCGACGAGCAGCTGATCCTGCTGCTCGAACGCGACGGCCGAATGAGCTACGCGGATCTCGGGACCGAGGTCGGCCTGACCCCGGGCGGCGCCCGGGCGCGTGTGAAGCGGCTGCAGGAGCGCGGTGTGGTGCGCGTCATCGGCGTGACGAGCCCGCGGGCGGTGGGCCTGCAGAGCATCGCGAGCCTGCAGATCGAGGTGAGCGGCGACATCGACGCGGTGGCGGATCGGATCGCGGCGTTCGACGGCGTGCGCTACGTGGTGCTCGGCTCCGGTCGCTTCAGCATCCTCGTGGAGGCCTACGCGACCTCCCCCTCCGGACTGTTCTCGCTGATCAACCGCCAGATCCGGGAGATCCCCGGGGTCGCCAGCATCGAGACCTTCCTCTACGACTCGGTGCACACCCACCGGCCGATCTTCCCGCTCGGCACCGGCCGGTAGCGCGCCGCCGCCCGGAGACGGGCCGGAGCGGCCGGCGCCGGGGAGCCACGCGCGCGCACGCGACCCCGCCCGCCGGGTCACCGGGCGGACGGGGCGAGCGGGCGCCGGGCGCGTCCTGCTAGGGCTTCCCCGGCTCGCCCGAGTCCATGAGCCTGCCGAGTGCGTGCGCCAGATCGGCCGAGTGCGCGATCGTCTCACGCTGCCAGGGGCTCAGCTCGCGGGTCGGCGACTGGCCCACCGAGACGTTGAAGGGGTCCTCGACGCCGGTGCGCACGCCGCTCAGGGACTCCAGTACGGCGAGTCCGCAGAACGGGACGTGCACGGCGGAGTACCCGCCCTCGTGCGAGAAGACGATCCGGCCCTCGCACACCTCGTCGGCGATGGCGAGGAGCCGGTCGGCGATCCCCCGGAAGCCGTCCGAGGTCACGCTCATGCGGCCGAGCGGATCGAAGGCGGAGGGGTCGAAGCCGCTCGAGACGAGGATCAGCTCCGGCTGGAAGGCGCGGATCGCGGGTCCCGCGACCTCCTCGACCACAGAGCAGTAGGCGCCGTCCCCGGAGCCCGCGGGCAGCGGCACATTGATGTTGGTGCCGGCACCGGCGCCGGCGCCGCGCTCGTCCGCCATGCCGAGGTCGACGGGGAAGAGCCGGTCCTGATGCACGGAGATGGTGAGCACATCGGGATCCTCCCAGTAGATCTTCTGGGCGCCGTTGCCGTGGTGCACGTCGTAGTCGAAGATCGCGACGCGCCGGAGCTTGCCCGCCGCGCGGAGCGCCTCGATCGCCACCGGCACATTGGCGAAGAGGCAGTAGCCGCGCCCCTGGTCCGGTTCGGCGTGGTGGCCGGGCGGGCGCACGAGCGCGTAGGCGTTGTCGACCACCCCGTCCATGACCGCTTCCGCGGCGGCCAGCGTCCCTCCCGCGGCGAGCCGGGCGAGGTCGTAGCCGCCGCGGCCGAAGGGGGAGAAACCGTCCCCGGCGTCGCCTCCGGTCGCCGACTGCTCACGAATGCGCTCCACGTGGCCGGCGGTGTGCACGCGCAGCAGGTCCTCCGCCTCGACGTGCCGGGCGGGGATGCGCACGAGCCGGTCCAGCAGCCCGGAGACCTCGACGAGCCCGGCGAAGCGCGCCTTCGACTCGGGGCTCTCGAAGTTGTGGTAGGGCTGCACGTAGCCGCCGGAGGGATAGATCCCTGCGTGCGTTCCCGTGTCGTGCCATGCGTACTGCTCGTGCCAGACGTAGCCGGTCTTGCGCTCCATTGCGGTTTCCTTCCGTGTCGCGGGGATCGCGCCTGCCGTGTCTCGTGACCGTCCCCGGCACGGAACACCATAGCGTCGAGAATTCGCGAATAACAACAAATACGTGAAATCAATTGTCGAAACATTAATGAAATAAAAAGTCTGTTGACTATAGAGCGCCCTCGTGGTCTTATGGGTGACGCAGAGGGCCAGTGGGGGCCGCTCAGCACCGCTCTCGCCTCAGCGCCGGAGCCACGGACGAAGGAGTCACATCATGAAACGCACCCGACGCATCTCCGCCGGCATCGCCGTCGCAGCCGCCGCGGCACTCGCACTGAGCGCCTGCGGCTCCGACGGCGGATCGGGATCCGGCTCGGACGGCGGCGAGCCCAAGGGCGCCGTCGCCATGAGCTTCGCGGGTCTCGACATCCAGATCTGGAACGACATGCTGCCGTTCATGGAGACCATCGTCACCGAGGCCGGATACGAGTTCGTGACCGACGACCCGAAGTGGAACGCGCAGACGCAGGTGCAGGACTGGGAGTCCTGGATCGTGCGCGGCGACATCAAGGCGATCATGGGCTACCCCGTGCAGTCGGACGCCATGGTCGCGGTCACCCAGCAGGCGAACGACGCGGGGATCCCCGTCCTCGGCTACGGCAGCAGCTGGGACGGCGTGCAGGCGGCCGTCGCCCTCGACCACGAGGCCGACGGCAAGCTCGCCGGCGAGAAGGCGGCCGAGTGGATCGAGGAGAACTACGGCGACGAGCAGGTCGACGTCGCCTTCCTCGGCTGGCCCGACACCGACCTCGGACGGCTGCGCGGCAAGGGCATGCTCGACGCGCTGAAGGCCGCGGATCTGAACCTCGACATCACCGAGCACAAGACCCTCAGCCTCGACGACGGCTACGCGGCCGTGCAGAATCAGCTCAACGCCGTGCCGGACACGAAGGTGTGGCTGGCGATCGCCAACGATCCCGCCCTCGGCGCCTACCAGGCGCTGACCGACTCGGGGGTGTCACCCACGGACGAGAGCATGCTGCTGCTCAACCTCGACGCCACCGACGCCGAGCTCGAGATCATCATGGAGCCCGGATCCTTCTGGCGCTATGCCTACATCGCCCCCGCCCGGGAGCTGGCCGAGGCCAACGCCCGCATGCTGGTCGCCGCCGCCGAGGGCGAGCCCGTCGAGGACACCACGGTGCCGGTCACCGAGGTGACGAGCGAGAACGCCGAGCAGTTCCTCCTCGCGAACCAGTGACCCCGCGGGGCGCTCCGCCGCGGAGCGCCCCGCCGCCAGACCCGAGCCGCTCACCGCCGAGAGGATCCCCCCATGACCGCACCCGAGCCCCGGCTCCGCTTCGACGGCGTCACCGTCGACTTCGGCGCCACCCGCGCGCTCGACGACATCACCTTCGCCGTCGAACCCGGCGAGATCGTCGGCCTGCTCGGCCACAACGGCGCGGGGAAGAGCACCCTGTTCAACGTCACCACCGGGGTGATCGGCGCAACCTCAGGCGGTTTCGCCGTCGACGGCGAGCGCGTGGACGGCCGCCTCACCCCTCGCGAGGCGGCGCAGCGCGGCATCACCGTCATCCACCAGGAACCCGCGCTCGCCCCGAACATGACGGTGCTCGAGAACCTGTTCCTCGCCCGCTCCGCGCCGGGCACGGCCGAGCGGCAGCGCCGCGCGCGCGAGGCGCTCGCCGAGGTCGGCGCGGATCTTCCGCTCGACATGCCGGTGGAGGCGCTGGGCCTCGGTGAGCGCCAGCTGGTCGACATCGCCCGCGGCATGCTCTCGGGCACGATGAAAGTGCTGCTGCTCGACGAGCCCACCGCGGCCCTCGGCAAGGCGGAGACGGACGCCCTGCACGCCCTCATCCGCCGCTTCGCCGCGCAGGGCGTCTCGGTGCTGTACGTCTCGCACCGGCTGCCCGACATCATGGAGGTCTGCACCCGGATCGTCGTGCTGCGCGGCGGCGCCCTGGTGGTGGACGGCCCGGCAAGCGACTTCACTCCGGCGCGGCTCGCGGAGGCGCTCGTCCCCGATCTGCGGTCGCTCGACTTCACCCACGTCGAGCCGGGGCCCGAGGTCGTCGCCTACTCCCTGCCCGGGGGTGAGATCACCGCCCGCGCCGGAGAGGTGGTCGGGCTCTTCGGCATGGCCGGGGGCGAGCAGTTCGGCATCGCCGCGCAGCTCGCGGGCGCCGCCGCCGAGCCCCGGCCGTATCGCCTGTGCGGTTCCGAGGTCCGCTTCGCATCGCCGGGAAGGGCGATCCGCCGCGGCGTCTTCTTCGTGCCCCCGGATCGCGACACGGAAGGCCTGATCGCCTCCGAGACCGCCCTCGACAACGTCATGCTCCCCTGGTACTCCTCCGGCCCCTAGCGCGGCTGGTGGGTGTCCTCCCGCTCGGGCGCCGGAAGCTACGCCCGGGCCCGGGCCGGTCTCGACATCCGCGGGCCCTCCGCCGATGCGGAGGTGTCGCAGTTCTCCGGCGGCAACCGCCAGAAGCATCTCCTCGCCCGCTGGCTCTATCCCGCCCGGCCGACGCTGCTCGTCCTCGCCCAGCCCACCCAGGGGGTCGACGTCGGCGCGAAGCTCGACATCGTCGAGGCTGCGCGCGCGGCTGCCGCGAACGGCGCCGCCGTGATCGTCGCGTCCAGCGAGTCGGACGAGATCGCGAGCATGTGCGATCGCGCATACACCGTGCTCGGCGACCGGCTCGTGCCGGTCCCCCGCTCGGAATCCTTCAACGCCCAGCTGCTCTCCTCGCTCCTCGGACTCGCCGAGCCCGCGCACTCCTGAACGGAATCCACCATGAACACCGAACGCCTCAAGATCTTCGCCGCCAAGAACGGCATCTTCCTCGCCCTCATCGTGCTCATCGCCGTCTTCTCGATCCTGCGGCCGAACTTCTTCTCCTTCGCGAACGGGCAGAGCATCCTGCTGCAGGCTGCGGAGCTCGGCCTCATCGCGATCCCGGCGGCCTTCCTCATCATGTCGGGGACGATCGACCTCTCCGTCGGCTCCGTGGCGTCGGTGGCGGCCATCACCGGCGGCCTGACCATGAGCGGCACCGGATCGACCCTGCTCGGCTTCGCGGTGGCCATCGGCACCGGCGTCGTGGCCGGTGCGCTCAACGGCTTCCTCGTCGCGTATCTGCGGCTCAACTCCTTCGTCGTCACGCTCGGCGCCCTCAGCGTGTGGGGCGGCCTGGCCTTGCTGCTCTCCGACGGACGCACGATCCCGCGCGCCGAACTGCCCGAGGCGTTCCGCGCGATCGGCACGCTGAAGCTCGGCCCGGTCCCGATCCAGATCGTCGCGCTGCTCATCGTCATCGCGCTGGGCTGGTACGTGCTCAACCACACGACCTTCGGCAAGTCGGTGAAGGCGATCGGCGGCAACGAGCGAGCCGCGCGGCTCATGGGCGTGAACGTGCAGCGCTCCCGCTTCCTGCTCTTCGTGGCGACCGGCGGCTTCGCCGCCCTCGCGGGGCTGTTCCTCTCGGCGAAGGTGCAGTCGGCGAACCCCAACATCGGCTCCGGGCTCGAACTCGAAGTGCTCACCGTCGTGCTGCTCGGCGGCGTCGCCTTCGAGGGCGGCGTCGGCCGCATCAGCGGCGTCGTGGCGGGCCTGCTGTTCTTCCGCGTGCTCCGGGCGGGGCTCGTGTTCATGCAGGCCTCGCCGTTCCTGCAGACGATCCTCGTCGGCGCGACGCTCATCGTCGCGGTGGCCCTCGACAGCTCGATCCAGCGCATGATCCGCAGCTCGTGGGCGCGGCTCGGACGCAAGGCCGTCGCCGAGGACCCCTCCGAGCGGCAGGCCGCGCCGGCCGGGTAGCCCTGCCGGGAGCCCGCCCCGCTCGGGCCGCACCGCACCGCACCGAGCACCGTGAGCGCGCCGGGGCTCCGGCGCGTCCCCGGCGCGGCGTCGCCGCTATCCCGCCAGCACCTCGACCCCGGTGCCGTCGCCGCGCATGCGCACGCTCAGGCTCCGGTAGTCACCGGTGAAGCCGGCGATCACCTCCACCTCTCCGACGGCCTCGCCGAACTCGGGACTGTCGATGTCGTCCTCGGAGGAGCGCCCGAGCGAGAAGAGCGCGTCGTCCACGCCCTCCGCGCCGGCCTCCTCGGCCGCCGAACGCAGCGCCGGCCAGATCGCGGACCAGTTCACCTCTCCGAGCGCGAACTGCTCGCCCTCGGTGCGGGGCTGGATCGTGGCCGGTCCCTCGCGCTCGACCACGCCGCGGCGATACATCCAGGAGTCGGTCTCGATCGCCCCCGGCTGCACGGGCGCGTCGACGCGGACGAAGTCGGCCGAGACGGACACGTCCACCACGCGGTCGTGCCCGATCTCGGCGGCGAGACTGCGCAGCGCCTCGTCCAGCGCCTCCCCCTCGCGCAGATCCGCGTGCAGCCGCCCCTCGGGGAGCGCCGCGATGGTCTGGGCGAGCGCCGCACGATAGGGCAGCAGGACGGCCGAGGCGGCGAGCGCGAAGCAGACCGCGAAGAGCAGGAAGCGCAGCGGGCGTCCGCGCCGCCCCACGCCGAGCAGCGGCTTCCGCCGCGTCCCATCCGCCCGCAGCGCCCCCGGCTCCGGCCGCAGCAGGGGCCCCGCCTCCGATGCGGGCGGGATCCCGCCTGCGGCGGCCCTCGCGGCCGCGACCCCTCCGTTCGCCTCGTCGAGCAGCGCGATGTCCGGCTGTCCGTCCGCGAGCTGCGCGACCGGCAGCACCGCCCCCACCTGGAAGCGGGGAATCTGCACCAGCGGCACGATCTGCCGCAGCGCGAGCCGGTACGCCGCCCCGGCGGCGGGCTGCACGGTGAGCTCGAGCTCGCACACGGGCTGCTCGTTGATCTGGGTGCCCGTCTGCCGCAGCACGTCGACACGCGCGAGTCCCGTGCGGCCCGCCGCGACGGCCGCGCGCACCGCCTCGGGATCGGCGCCGCCCATTCCGCGCGTCGAACGCCCGATCAGCACGAGGGTGCCCGCGAGGATCGCCAGCGTGAGCCCCACGGGAAAGGCCCACGCGGCAGCGCCCGGAGGCCCCACCAGGTTGGCGACGATCCCGCCGCAGACGATTCCCAGGGCAGCGAAGAAGACGATACGCAACATCGTCCAGCAGTGTAGCGGCCGCGCGGCCCCGCCGCCCCGGGGGCGGCGCCGGACCGGGGCAGCGGGGTAAGCTGGGGGCCATGGCAGAAACGGACAGCCACGACCCCGCCGTGCTGAGCTACGAGCAGGCGCGGGACGAGCTGGTGCAGGTGGTGGGCCGCCTCGAACAGGGCGGCACCACGCTCGAGGAGTCGCTGCAGCTGTGGGAGCGCGGCGAGGCCCTCGCCGCGCGATGCGAGGAGTGGCTGATCGGGGCGCGTCAGCGGCTGGAGGCCGCGCGGCAGGGATCCGCCGATCAGGCCTCAGGCGCGACGAGCGAGGTCGAAGCGTAGCCCATGGCGAAGCAGCAGAAGCGACCGGTCGTCGTCGCCGAGCTCGGCAGGCCCGAGACCCCGGCCGAGACCGCAGCGCGCAAGGCGCACGACAGCCGCATGTACCGGCAGCGCAAGACCGTCAACAACCTCGTGTTCTCGCTCCTCGTGAGCCTCGCGGTGGTGCTCATCATGGTCCTCGTCGTGCCCCGCGGCACCGACACCTTCTCGGAGCACTCCGTCGACGTGCAGCAGCTCGCCGCCGAGGCGGCGCCGAGCGCGGGGCGCAAGCTCGCCGCACCCGAGGTGCCGGCCGAGTGGAAGGCGAAGTCCGCGGGGCTCCGCCAGGGCGACGGTGTCACCTGGTGGCAGATCAACTACACCACGGTCGACCCCGCCACGGGCGCGCAGGCCTATGCGGCGGTCGCGCAGGCCTTCACCGCCGACGGCTCGCCCGTACCCGAGGCCTGGGTCTCGCAGCAGCTCGAGAAGCAGGCGCCCACGGGGACCGAGCGGCTCGGCGGGCTCGACTGGGTCGTGTACGACCATCCCGACCGCAACCCCGACGAGAGCAACATGCTCTTCGGGATGCAGAGCGAGTGGGAGGGCGACACGATCCTCGTCTACGGCACCGACAGCCCCGCAACCCTCCGCGTGCTGGCGACGCACCTCGCCGGCTCGCTCGACGCCACGAAGGAGCAGTGATGACCGCACCCCGGATCACCCCGCAGCAGGCTTGGGACGCGTTCGCGGCCGGCAACGAGAGATTCGTCACCGGAGCCTCGGCCCACCCCAACCAGGACGTGGAACGACGATCCGAGCTGGTCAATGCGCAGTCCCCCGATGTGGCCCTGTTCGGCTGCTCCGACTCGCGCCTCGCCGCCGAGATCATCTTCGACTGCGGCCTCGGCGACCTGTTCATCGCCCGCAACATGGGGCACGTGGTCGCGGAGTCGATCGTGGCGTCGATGGAGTACGCCGTGACCGCGCTCGGCTCGGCGCTCATCGTCGTGCTCGCACACGACTCGTGCGGCGCCGTCGCGGCCGCGATCGACCAGACCGGCCGCGATCCGCAGCAGACCACCGATTCGGTGCGCAACACGCTGGCCCCGATCCAGCCCGCGGTCCAGCAGCTCTGGCTCCGCGAGCACACCGACACCCCCTACGCCGACCCGGCGCGGATCGACGCGAACGCCGTCGGCCGCATCCACCTCGCCGCCACCGTCAACGAGCTGCTGCGCAGCTCGCGCGCGATCAGCGACGCGGTCGACGCCGGCCGCCTCGCGATCGTGGGCTGCCAGTACCGCCTGACCGAGGGGCGCGCCGTGCCCTACACCGTCGTCGGCCCCGTCGAGCTCGAGCTCGCCCCGCTCGACTGAGCGATCCCGAACCTCCCCAGCCTGCCGCGAACGCGCGCCTGCGAGCGACCGCGGATCCACCCCCGACACGAAGGAAGACTGTGAGCGACATCGAGTACCGCATCGAGCACGACACCATGGGTGAGGTGCGCGTTCCGAAGAACGCGCTCTACGCCGCGCAGACGCAGCGCGCCGTCGAGAACTTCCCGATCTCGGGCACGGGCCTGGAGCCCGCCCAGATCGTCGCGCTGGCCCGCATCAAGCGCGCCGCCGCCATCGCCAACAAGGAGCTCGGGATCCTCGACGCCGCGATCGCGGACGCCATCGTGGCAGCCGCGGACGAGGTCATCGGGGGCGACCACCACGAGCAGTTCCCGGTGGACACCTACCAGACCGGCTCGGGCACCTCCTCGAACATGAACATGAACGAGGTGCTGGCGACGCTCGCCACGAAGCACCTCGGCGCGCCGGTCCACCCCAACGACCACGTGAACGCCTCGCAGTCCTCGAACGACGTCTTCCCGACCTCGGTGCACATCGCCGTCACCGGCGCGCTCATCGAGCAGCTGAAGCCCGCACTGGAGCACCTCGCCGAGGCCTTCGAGGCGAAGGCCGAGCTGTGGAAGACCGCCGTCAAGTCGGGCCGCACGCACCTCATGGACGCCACCCCCGTCACCCTCGGCCAGGAGTTCGGCGGCTTCGCCGCGCAGATCCGCTACGGCATCGAGCGGATCGAGGCGGCGCTGCCCCGCGTCGCGGAGGTCCCGCAGGGCGGCACCGCCGTCGGCACCGGGATCAACACCCCGATCGGCTTCCCCGAGAAGGTCATCGCCGAGATCGCCGCGTCGAGCGGCCTGCCCATCACGGAGGCGCGCAACCACTTCGAGGCGCAGGCGAACCGCGACGGCCTCGTCGAGGCCTCGGGCGCGCTGCGCACCATCGCCGTGTCGCTCACCAAGATCAACAACGACATCCGCTGGATGGGCTCCGGCCCCAACACGGGTCTCGCCGAGCTGCACATCCCCGATCTGCAGCCGGGATCTTCGATCATGCCGGGCAAGGTCAACCCGGTCGTGCCCGAGGCCGTGCTGATGGTGTGCGCGCGCGTCATCGGCAACGACGCGACGATCGCGTGGGCGGGCGCCTCGGGCTCCTTCGAGCTCAACGTGCAGATCCCGGTGATGGGCACCGCACTGCTCGAGTCGATCCGCCTCCTCGCGAACGCCTCGCGCGTGCTCGCCGACAAGACCGTCGCCGGGCTCGAGGCGAATCTGGACCGGGCGGCGGCGCTCGCGGGCATGAGCCCCTCGACCGTCACCCCGCTCAACCGCCTCATCGGCTACGAGGCCGCGGCGAAGATCGCGAAGCACTCCGTCGCCAAGGGCATCACCGTCCGCGAGGCCGTGATCGACCTCGGCTACGTGGAGCGCGGCGAGGTCACCGAGGCGGATCTGGACCAGGCACTCGACCTGCTCTCGATGACGCACCCGGGCGTCGCGAAGTAGGCGGCTCCGGCGCGGGACAGCGCGGAACGGGGGCCCGGGATCGTGCGATCCCGGGCCCCCGTTCGCGTGCACGGCCCGGCTGCCGCTGCGGCCGGGTCGCACCGGCCCCCGCTACGGGGTGTCGAGGAGCTCGGTGACGAGCGCCGCGATCTCGCTGCGCTCGGAGCGGGTGAGGGTGACGTGCCCGAAGAGGCGGTGCCCCTTCAGCTTCTCGATGACCGCGGCGATGCCGTCGTAGCGGCCCACCCGCAGATTGTCGCGCTGCGCGACGTCGTGCGTAAGCACCACGCGGGAGTTCTGGCCGATGCGCGAGAGCATGGTGAGCAGCACGCCGCGCTCCAGCGACTGCGCCTCGTCGACGATCACGAAGGCGTCGTGCAGCGAGCGTCCCCGGATGTGCGTCAGCGGCAGCACCTCGATGAGATCCCGCGCGATCACCTCGTCGAGCACGTTCTCCGAGACGATCGAGCCGAGGGTGTCGAAGACGGCCTGCGCCCACGGTCCCATCTTCTCGTCGCGATCACCCGGCAGGTAGCCGAGTTCCTGCCCGCCCACCGCGTAGAGCGGCCGGAACACCATGATCTTGCGGTGCTGCCGCCGTTCGAGCACGGCCTCCAGCCCGGCCGCGAGCGCGAGCGCCGACTTGCCGGTGCCCGCGCTGCCCCCGAGCGAGACGATGCCCACCTGCGGGTCGAGCAGCAGATCGATCGCGAGCCGCTGCTCGGCGCTGCGCCCGGTCAGGCCGAACACCTCGCGGTCCCCGCGCACCAGGTGCAGGGAGTCCGGTCCGTCGACGCGACCCAGGGCCGAGCCCCGCGGGGAGGTGAGCACGAGTCCCGTGCCGCGGGGGTGCCCCGATACGGCGTCGACGCCGTCGAGTCGCTCCTCCTCCCACAGGAGCCGCATCTGCTCCTCGTCGAGATCGAGGCCGGCGGTGCCCGTGTAGGCGTCGTCGTGGGCCTGCTCCGCCCGGTACTCCTCGGAGCCGAGTCCCAGAGCGGCGGCCTTCAGCCGCATGGGGAGGTCCTTCGACACGACGACGACGTCGAGGCCCTCGGAGGCGAGGTTCTGCGCGACGGCGAGAATGCGGGTGTCGTTATCGCCGAGCCGCATCCCGCTCGGCAGCACCTCGGCGTTGCTGTGGTTGAGTTCCACGCGCACGGTGCCGCCGGCCTCGCCCACCGGAACCGGGAAGTCGAGGCGGAGGTGCGTGCGGCGCAGCTCGTCGAGGATGCGCAGGGCACGGCGGGCGAAGTAGCCGATCTCGGGATCGTGACGCTTCTTCTCCAGCTCGACGACCACCACCACGGGCAGCACGACCGAGTGCTCGGCGAAGCGGAACAGCGCGGATGGATCGCTCAGCAGGACCGAGGTGTCGAGGACGAAGGTGCGCTGGCGCTGCTCTGCGAGCGGATCGGCGGCGCAGTGATCCGCGACGAGCGGGACGGCGACGGCGGCGTCTGCGAGGCCGGAATCGACGGCGGGAGCCGCTGGCTGGACGGTTTCGGGGTGCTGGATCTCGGCCACGTCGGCTCCTTCTGGCCCGGGGCTGATCGCCCCGGCTCAGCGACGGAGGCCTGCGGCTGCGAGGCGGCTGGGCCTCTATCGACCGGGCACCCTGCCCGGTGACTCACACGGTACGCCCGGCTTCGCCGAGCGCGCACCCCGACACGCGCTCGATCGTGTGAACGATTCGTGACCGAGCGGTGACGAGGTGGCCCGGAAAGGGGCAGTATCCTAGAGTCTCGGGAGGAAGGGCGGAGCCGCACGCGCGCGAACCCCACCGGCCCGGTGGGAGCGGAACGCTCGCGAGCCCTGTTCGCGGCGCCCCGCCCCTCAGCACTTTCCCCTGCATCCTGTCCCACCCGAAAGGAACCCGATGTTCTTCACCCAGCGCCGCGCCCGCGCGGCCATGATCGCCGGCGTGGCCTCCGCCGCGCTGCTGCTCACCTCGTGCGCGGACGGCGGATCCGGCAACGGCGGCGGCACCGACTCCGGCAGCGCCGAGGGTCCGCACTTCATCTACATCACGAGCGACCCGATCGGGCAGAACGAGTTCCTCAAGTCGGGCAAGACCGGCATCGAGAACGTCGCCGAGGAGTTCGACGGCACCCAGGAGACCTACGAGTCGAAGGACGACGCGCAGCGCCGCCAGAACGTCGAGGCCGCGATCTCCAAGGCGCCCGAGGTGATCGTGATGCTCGGCTTCCAGTTCCAGGACATCGCCGCCGAGCTCGCCGAGCAGAACCCGCAGCAGAAGTTCCTGCTCATCGACGCCGCCAGCGAGAACGCCCCCGAGAACCTCTACCAGGCGACCTTCCGCGAGCAGGAGCCCTCCTACCTGCTCGGCGTCGAGGCGGGCATGCTCACCGAGGCGAACAAGGTCGGCTCGGTCATCTCCCTCGACATCCCGCTGCTCCAGAAGTACTCGGGCGGCTTCGCCGAGGGCGCCAAGAGCGCCAACCCCGAGGTCGACACGGTCGCGCCGCAGGTCATCGGCGGCGACAACCCCTTCGCCGACACCGCTCGCGCGAAGGAGCAGGCGATCGCCTTCGCCGGCACCGGCGTCGACCAGGTCTTCGCCGTGGGCGCCGCCGCGAACGGCGGCATCATGGAAGCGGCCGCCGAGAAGGGCTTCTCCGCATACGGCGTCGACGCGAACCAGTGCCCGATGGCTCCCGGCTCCGTGGTCGACGGCACCATCAAGGCGGTCGACAAGGTCGTGGAGACCGTCGTGGGCGAGATCATGGAGGGCAAGACCTCTGCCGAGGCCACGAGCTCCTTCGGCCTCAAGGAGGAGGGCATGACGATCGTCAGCCTCACCGAGGGCGCGGCCGACTCGCAGTGCACCGTCATGGATCACCCCGATGTGCTGGAGAAGGTCGAGCAGACCCGCGACGACATCGTCAGCGGCAAGATCGAGGTCACCGACCCGACCGCCTAAGAGGTCACGCGGCAGCGGCTGTGCGCGGGGCGGGCGAGAGCACCGTCCCACGCACACCCGCTGCTTCCGCCGCGGCGCGCGCCGCACCCACCCCAGCCCCGCCGCACACCCCAACAGAAGGAGCCACGATGGTCGCAGAGGTCTCGATGCGGGGCATCACGAAACGCTTCCCCGGGGTGCTCGCCGACGACGACGTCGACTTCGAGGTGGCGAGCGGCGAGATCCACGCCCTCATGGGCGAGAACGGCGCCGGCAAGTCGATCCTGATGTCGATCCTCGCCGGCGTCTACCGGCCCGACGCTGGCGAGATCCGCATCCGCGGCGAGCAGCGCGAGTTCACCTCCCCGCTCGACGCGATCGACGCCGGCATCGGCATGGTCTTCCAGTCCTTCAAGCTCTTCCCCTCCCTCACCATCGCCGAGAACGTCGTGTTCCGCAGTGAACCGACCCGTCGCGGCCTCATCGACCGACGCGAGGCGAATCGCCGTGTCGCCGAGATCGCCGAGCGCTACGGCCTCGCGATCGACCCCACGGCCCGCGTCGATTCCGTCCCCGTCGGGGTGCTCCAGCGCGTCGAGATCGTGAAGGCGCTCTACCGCAACGCCCGGGTGCTCATCCTCGACGAGCCCACCGCGGTGCTCACGCCGCAGGAGACCGAGCGCCTCTTCGAGGTGCTGCGTGCGCTCAAGGCCGACGGCCGCACCATCATCCTCATCACCCACAAGCTGAACGAGGTCATGTCGATCTCGGACCGGGTCACCGTGCTGCGGGACGGGCGCAACGTCGCGAGCCTCGTCACCGCCGAGAGCTCCCCCGCAGAGATCACCCGCCACATGACCGGCCGCGATGTCGACCTCACCACGCCGCCGCCGGCACGCGAACCGGGCGAGGTGGTGCTCGAGGTGCGGGGGCTCAGCGTGCCCGGCTCGGACGACCGCGACGCGGTGTCCGCCGCGAGCCTGTTCGTGCGCTCCGGCGAGGTCGTCGGGATCGCGGGCGTGGCCGGCAACGGCCAGGTCGAGCTCGCCGAGGCCGTGATCGGCATGCGCCGCAGCAGCGCCGGCAGCGTCTCGGTGCGGGGGCGGGATCTCAGCCGCACCTCGATCGCGCAGCGCCGCGACGGCGGCATCGCCTACATTCCCGAGGACCGCCACGCGGTCGGCAGCGCGGGCAGCGCCGACGCCGTCGACAACCTCGCGCTCGGCCACCACCGGCACGCGCCGCTGCTGCAGCGCGGCCTGCTCTCGCGGGGCGCCATGCTCGAGCACGCGAAGCGTCTCATCGCGCGCTTCGGCGTGAAGATCGCGAGCCCCGCCACCCCGGTGGGCACGCTCTCGGGTGGCAATCTGCAGAAGGTGGTCGTCGCCCGTGAGCTCGACTACAACTCGCCGCTGCTCATCGCCGAGCAGCCCACGCGCGGCGTCGACATCGGCGCGATCGAGTCCATCCACCGCGAGCTGTGCGAGTACCGGGACGGCGGCGGCGCGCTGCTGCTGATCTCGGCGGAGCTGAGCGAGATCCTGTCGCTCTCCTCCCGCATCCTGGTGATGTTCGAGGGGCGCATCGTCGCCGAGGTGCCCCGGGACGAGGCGGACGAGGCACTGCTCGGCCTCTACATGGCCGGGCACGAGCCCGAGGAGCGTCACCGTCCGGGTGCCTTCGCCGCGGCGCTGCGTGCGGAGCTCGGGGCGGCCGCGACGGAGGCGGGGAACGACCCGGCCGCCAGGCAGGACCCCGGAGCTTCCGGGCAGAAGGAGGTCGCGCGGTGAGCGCTCTGCAGAGATTCGGCCGGTGGCTCGCCGGACCGATCCCCGTGTCGGTCGTGCTCGCGCTGCTCATCGGTGCGTGCTTCATGCTCATCGCGGGGGTCGACCCGCTGAGCGGATACGCCGCCATGCTCAACGGCTCCTTCGGCAGCGGCCCGGGCCTCGCGAACACCCTGCAGCGCGCGATCCCCATCATCGGGATCGGGATCGCCATCGCGATCGCCTTCCGCGCTGGCGTGCTCAACCTCGGCACCGAGGGGCAGGCCGGTCTGGGCGCCCTCGCCGGCGGGATCGTCGCGATCTACGTGCCCGGCCCCGCCGCGCTCATCCTCCTGCTCGCGATCGTCACCGCGATCGCGGTGGGCGCCGCCTGGGGGCTGATCGCGGCCGTGCTGCAGAACCTGCTCGGCGTGCCGATCCTGCTCTCCACGCTGCTGCTCAACTACCCGGCGCGCTACTTCTCATCCTGGCTGATCCGCTTCCGCCTCGACGAGCCCACTTCGGACCTCGTCGCGAGCGCGCAGATCCGGCCCGAGGTGCAGCTCTCCATGCTCGTGGGCCGCGACTCGACGCTCGCGGACACGCTGCGCGGGACCCTCGGCCCCACGCACCCGCTGACCGCGGTGCTCACGAGCGTCAACTGGTCGCTCGTGGTCCTCGTCGTGATCCTCGTCGCGGTCGTCTTCATGAACCGCCGCACCCGCTACGGCTTCGAGTCGGGACTGAGCGGCCAGAACGCCGAGTTCGTGCGATACGGCGGCGTCAAGCCCGGGCCGCTCGTACTGCGCACCATGACCCTCTCCGGGGGCATCGCGGGCCTCTTCGGCCTGCTGCTCACCGTCGGCGCCCCCAACACGCGCCTCATCGAGGGCTACTTCGTGCAGACGAACTACGCCTGGACGGCGCTGCTCGTCACCCTGCTGGCGCTCTACCGGCCCGTCGGGATCGTGATCGCCGGGCTGTTCTTCGCCGCGATCATGGTCGGCAGCGACGCCCTGGGCCGCGAGCTCGGGCTGTCGCCGCAGATCGCGGCCGTCATCCAGGCGCTCGTCATCATCCTGCTCGCCTTCCGGGTCGCCTGGCCGCGATTCAGGCGGCGCGGTCGCGGGGCTGCCGGAGTCGCCGAGGCGGAACCGCCGCTCGACGAACCCCCCGTGGAGCACTCCCCCCTGACCGCCGCGCACGCGCCCGAGCCGCTCGGCGCCGGCGTGACCGACCCCGCGTCCGCGACCGCCGCCGAGCCGAAGGAGTCCGGGCGATGAACTTCCTCGACCTGTTCGACCAGGATCTGCTCTCCTCGGTGCTGCGCTCGCTGATCCCGATCCTGCTCGCCGCCCTCGGCGGCATGCTCGCGGAGCGCGTCGGCATCTTCAACATCGGCCTCGAGGGCATGATCCTCATCGGCGCCTTCTGCGGCGTCGCGGCCTCGTTCTTCACCCACAACTGGGTGGCCGGCGTGCTCGTCGCCACCGTCTCCGGGGCGCTGTTCTCGCTGATCCTCGGCTACGGGGCGGTGTATCGCCGGGGCGATCCGATCGTGCTGGCGATCGCGATGAACATCCTCGCGGTGGGCATGACGAGCTTCCTGCTCGTGGCGATCTTCAACGTGCAGGGCGTGTTCCAGGATCCCGGCATCGACGGGATCCCGGTGTGGCGGATCCCCGTCCTCGCAGACATCCCCGTGATCGGCGCGTTCTTCGCGCTGACCCCCCTCGGCTACCTGGCCCTGCTGCTCGTGCCGGCGCTGTGGGTCGTGCTCTTCCGCACCCCGCTCGGGCTGCGGCTGCGCGGCGTGGGCGAGCGGCCGCTCGCCGCGGCGACCATGGGCGTCAATCCGCAGCGCACCCAGCTCGGCGCGGTCATCGCCTCCGGCGCGCTCGCCGGGCTCGGCGGCGCGCAGCTGGCGCTCGGCAACGTGGTGCAGTTCACCGAGAACATGTCGGCCGGCCGCGGCTGGATCGCAGTCGTCGCGGTGATGCTGGCCCGGGCGCACCCCGTCGGCGTGCTCGCGGCGGCGCTGCTCTTCGGCTTCGCCGACGCCATCGGCTTCCGCCTCCAGTCCTTCGGCCTGCCCCAGCAGCTCACCGACGCCGGACCCTACGTGCTCACGCTGCTCGTCCTGATCCTCGTGAGCCGCCGCTTCCGCAAGACGCGCGAGGCGGCGCTGGCGTGACGGACGCGGGAGCCGAGCGCCCCGGGCCAGGGGCGGCGCTGCCCCCGGAGGCGGCGCGCTGGGCCGAGCGCCTCGGACTCGAACCCCTGGAGCACGAGGGCGGGCTCTTCCGCCGCATGCACCTCGACGAGCACTCGAGCGCGATCGTCTACCTGCTCGCCGACCCCGACTTCTCCGCGCTGCACGTGCTCGACGCGGCCGAGGTCTACCACTGGTACGCGGGGTCCCCCCTCCGCCTGCTCCTGCTGCACCCCGACGGCCGTGCCGAGGAGCGCGTGCTCGGCCCGGACGCGGACGCCGGACAGCTCCCGCAGCTCGTGGTGCCCGCCGGCGTGATGCAGGGCTCCTCCCCGCAGGGCGCGTGGACGCTCCTCGGCACGACCATGGCGCCGCCGTTCCGGTGGGAGGGCTTCGAGCTGGGCGAGCGGGCGGCGCTGCAGGCCCGCTATCCCGAGGCCGCGGAACGCATCGCCGCGCTCACCCGCGGCTGATCCGGCTTGCGGCCGAGCTCGGGCTCACGGCCGAACTGCCCCGTCAGCGCGAGCACCAGGATCAGCGCCCCGATCACGATCCAGCCGGCCACGCCCGCGACCGTGACCAGCTCGGGCCGGATCGTCTCTCCCGCCGCCGCGAACCACACGATCATCCCGCCCGTGCCATTGAGCGCACCGTGACCCACGACGGCCGGCCAGACCGAAGCCGAGCGCAGCCGCAGCCAGCCGAAGACGATGCCCAGGAACACGCAGTTCACGGTCATGAGCGCGACACCGCGCCAGTCCGTCAGTCCGTAGTTGTGGCCGAGCAGCGTGAGCGGGGCGTGCCAGAGGCCCCAGATCGCGCCGCTGAGCAGCAGCGCCGGCCACACCCCCAGCGGCCGCAGGGCGGGCAGCAGCCACCCGCGCCAGCCGAGCTCCTCGCCGAGGCCGAGGATCGAGTTCGGGATCAGGGCGAGCACGGGGAAGAGGGCGAGCTGGACGCCGACGAGCACCCAGGGATCCGGCAGCAGGGATGCGTCGACCCCGGGTGGCAGCGCGGCGGCGTTGGCCTGCGCGAACCCCGAGAGGCCCGCCACGTCGAGCCGCACCCAGCCGAAGAGGCCGGCGAGCGCCGTGGCGAGGAGCCCCACCAGCAGCGGAGCGAAGAGCGCCGCAACCGTGAACCACACCACGCGCTTCGCGGGGCGCAGCGGCCACATGCCGAGGAAGCGCAGGCGCTCGCGCCGCGGCACCCGCATCACGAAGGTGACCGCCAGCGCGGCGATCGCGGGCGTGCACATCATCACCATCGCCAGCAGGCCGAAGACGAGCGTGAAGCTCTGCGTGCCGCGATCCATGGTCCACAGCGGCAGCGCCACCAGCCAGGCAAGGCCGAAGGCGAGCACCACGAACAGCGCCACCGCCGGCCAGGGCACGCCTCCGGCGGGCCGATCGGCGCGGCCGGCCACGCAGAATCGCCGCTCGCCGCTCACGCGGCACGCTCCCGCTCGCCGGCCAGGGCGGCGGCCGCGAGCCGCGGGGTGGATCCGTCGCTCGACGCGGGGACGGGCACTGGTGTGGGTCCGAGTGCGACGGGCGGAGCGCCGCCGCCCACGAGCGCGGCGAGCGCGGCCGGGCCGATGCCGAGACCGGCGGCCCGCTCGACGAGCCGCGACACCTCCTCGCGCAGCTCGGTGAACCCGGCGGCCCGCTCGGTGACGACGGCGCCGCGGCGGCGTTTCAACTCGACGAGCCCCTCGTCCCGCAGCTGCTGGTAGGCACGAAGCACGGTGTGCACATTGACTCCGAGGCCCGCCGCGAGCTCGCGAGCGGGCGACAGTGCCGTTCCCGGGCCGATGCTGCCGGCCGCGATGTCGGCCCGCACCGAATCGGCGATCTGCGCGTAGATCGCCCGCTCGCTCGCCCCGTCCACTCGCACCAGCATGTCAATAACCCTACACGAGCTAGAACTATCCGCCTCACCCCGGGCAGAGCCCCGGGCCCCGCCGGGCGCTTCACACGCTGAGTCCGCCCATTCCCGCCGAGTCCGCACTCCTCGGCAGCACGGAACAGTGCGGGCTCGGCGGAAGTGCACGGACTCGGCGGAACGGGGTCCGGGCCGGAGGATTGGGGACGGCCGGGGGCCGAGAGGGGGTCAGAAGGCGGCGATGCCGGTGAGCTCGCGGCCGATCACGAGCTGGTGCACCTCGTCGGTGCCCTCGTAGGTGCGCACCGACTCCAGATTGGCCATGTGGCGCATCACCGGGAAGTCGGAGGTGATGCCGTCGCCGCCGAGGATCGCGCGAGCGGCGCCCGCGATCTTGATCGCCTCGCGCACGTTGTTGAGCTTGCCGACGGAGATCTGGCCGTACGTCAGCGTCCCCGCGTCCTTCTGCCGCCCGAGGTGCAGCGCGAGCAGCAGCCCCTTCTCGTACTCGAGGAACATATCGGCGAGCTTCGCCTGGATGATCTGCTTGCCGCCGATGGGCGTGCCGAAGACCTCGCGCGTCTGCGCCCGCTCCACCGCCACCTCGAGGCAGGAGCGCGCCGCGCCCATCACGCCCCAGGCGATGCCGTAGCGGGCCTCGTTCAGGCACTTGAACGGCGCCGACAGGCCCTTCGCCCCCGGCAGGATCGCGTCGGCCGGCAGCCGCACATCGACGAGCTCGATCTCGGTCTGCAGCGAGGCGCGCATCGAGAGCTTGTTCTCGATCGCCGTCGCCGTGAAGCCGGGAGTCTCCGTCGGGACGACGAAGCCGCGCACGATCCCCTCCTCGTCCTTCGCCCAGATCACGCCCAGCTGCGCGATCGTCGCGAGGCCGATCCAGCGCTTCGTGCCGTTCAGCACCCACTCGTCGCCCTCGCGGCGCGCCGTTGTGAGCATCGTGTTCGGGTCCGAGCCGCCCTGCGGCTCCGTGAGGCCGAAGAAGCCGATCGCCTCGCCGCGGCCCATCGCGGGCAGCCAGCGCTGCTTCTGCTCCTCCGAGCCGAACTTGTAGATGGCGCCCATCGCGAGCGAGCCCTGCACGGAGAGCGCCGTGCGGAAGCCCGAGTCGACCGCCTCGAACTCCATCGCCACGAGACCGTAGGCGACGGACGAGGCCCCCTTCAGGCCGTAGCCGTGCATGTACATGCCGAAGGCGCCGAACTCGCCCACCTCGGGCAGCAGCTCCACGGGCAGGCGGCGGTCCTCGAAGGCCTGGTCGATGACGGGGCGGATGCGCGTCTGCGCGAACTCCCGCGCCCGCAGCTGCCACTCGCGCTCCTCCTCGGTGACGAAGTCGGCGACGTCGAAGAGCCGGTCGATGGTGGTGGTCATGGCGGTCCTTTCGCGGAGGCGAGGATGGGGTTCGGGGTGAGGGATGGGGTGCGAGCGAGCTCCGGATCGCCCGGGGCTCGGGCGCTGCTGCGGCTGCTCGTCGCGCTTCAGCGCGGCAGCCAGCTCGCGTCCTGATGCTCGCCCACGCCCGGCGGCGGGGCCGCGTAGCGGGCCGGGGTCGCCGAGAGGAAGACGGGGTTCGCGACCGAGCGCAGCGTGTGCCGCTCGCCGTCGGGGCCGAGCGCCGCGGTCTCGGCGACGGGCTCCAGCCCCAGCGTCTCGGCGAGCTCGATCGCCTGGGCGATGGTGTTGACGCGGCCGGCGGGGATGTTCGCGTCGGTGAAGGCCTCGATCCACTCGGCGGCCGGACGCGTCCGCAGCCGCTCCGCCAGGGCCGCGCGCAGCTCGGAGCGGTGGGCGACGCGCTGCGGATTCGTGGCGAAGCGCTCGTCCGCGGCGAGCCCGGGGACGCCGAGCACCTCGCAGAGCCGCGCGAACTGCCCGTCGGTGCCGACGGCGAGCGCGACCGGCTGGTCGGCGGCGTCGAGCGTCTCGTAGGGGGAGATCGAGGGGTGCGCGTTGCCCATGCGGCCGGGAGCGACCCCGGTCTCCAGGGTCGAGGAGGCCTGATTCGCGAGCGCGGAGAGCAGGGAACCGAGCAGGGTGACCTTGACGTGCTGGCCGCGGCCGCTGCCGCTCATGTCCGCGCCGCCGTCGCGCGCACGCAGCGCGGCCTGGATCCCGATCACCGCGTTCAGCCCGGTGAGGATGTCCACGAGCGCGACGCCCACCTTCGTCGGCTCGCCGCCGGCCGCGTCGCTCTGGCCCGTGATGCTCATCAGCCCGCCGACCGCCTGCACGAGCAGGTCGTAGCCGGGCAGATCGCGGCCGGCAGCGTCGCCGAAGCCCGAGATCGAGCAGTACACGACTCCGGGGTTCTCGGCGGAGAGCGTCTCGTAGCCGAGGCCGAAGCGCTCCATCGTGCCGGGCTTGAAGTTCTCGATCACGACGTCGGCGGTGCGGGCGAGTTCGGCGGCGCGGGCGAGGCCCTCGGGCGTCCGCAGATCGCAGACGACGGAGCGCTTGCCGCGGTTCACCCCCGCGAAGTAGGTGCTCTGCCCCACGGCGTTCACCGGCGGTGACCACTGCCGCGTGCCGTCGCCCTCGGGGCTCTCGATCTTGATCACATCGGCGCCGAGATCGGCGAGGATCATGGTCGCGTGCGGCCCGGCCAGCACCCGTGAGAAGTCGGCGACGCGGATCCCGCGCAGGGCTCCGCCGCTCGCGGTCGATGCGGCTCGGTCGTTCACGGCGCCCCTCTCGTCTCGTGCCCGGGGCGATCCGCAGCGCGCTCGCCCGCTCCGCCAGTCTACGTTCGCGGGGACCTCCCCCACTCGCGGGATTGCATAGTGGCAAAGCTTGCACCTGTGCAAAAATTGCTTATGGCCTTGCTCTCCCAGCTGCTCAACCTGCCCGATCTGGGGCTTCGCCTCGTGCAGGCCGGGCCGGGCGACCCCGAGATCAGCTGGAGCTCGACCACGGAGCTGCTCGACCTCGGTGCCTACCTGGAGGGCGGCGAGATCATCCTCACCACTGGCCTCGCGCTCGCCGAGGACGACCCGCGCTGGCGGGACTTCGTCGCGAGCCTCAGCCGCGCCCGCGTCGCCGCGATCGGCTTCGGGATCGGCGTCAATCACGCGCGCATCCCGCCGCCCCTCAGCCGCGCCGCGAGCGAGTACCGGGTGGCGCTCTTCGAGATCCCGCTGCCCGTGCCGTTCATCGCGGTGACGAAGGCGATCGCGGCCCTGCTGCGCTCCGACGAGCTGCGAGCTGCGCGGGCGGCGCTGCAGGCGCAGCAACGGCTGCTCGACGGGGCGCGCAGCGACCGGGACCCGGCGGAGGTGCTGGCGAGCATCGCCCAGGCCACGGGGAAGCAGCTCGCGGTGGTGGGGTCCGACGGCAGCACCCTCGCGAGCACCGGCGGCTTCGCGGCGGCGCAGCGCGCCGACGGCGCCGAGTACATCGAGCTCGACCCGGCCGGGGCCCTGCGGCTCGCCGTCGCGGGAGGGGCCCCGGCCACGCCCGAGGGCAGCGCGGTGATCGCTGCAGGGTCGATGGTGCTGGGGCTCGGCCTGCGCAGCGACCACGCCGACACGGCCCGCGAGCGCGGACGCTGGGGCCGGCTCACCGCGGCGCTGCTCGGGGGAGAGGTCTCGCCCGGTGCGGTCGCGATCCTGGACCCCGAGCTGCGCCTGCCCGAGCGCCTGCGCGCGGTCGCCGTGCAGGGCACCGCGGAGGACGTCGGCGAGTGGCGGCGGCGGCCGCGCACCGGCCTCGACCGGCTGATCGCCGCCGAGGAGGAGCCGCCGGCGCCCGGCCTCGCCCGCGCCTGGCAGCTCGCGGCGGATGAGCCAGAGGCGCTGGAGCGCCTGCTCGCTGTCGCTGCCGCCCACGGCCTCGACGTCGTGGTCGGCAGGCCGGCCACGCCCGCGGAGCTGCCCCTGAGCCGCCGTTCGGCCGCCTCCCGCGTCAGCGAGCTGTCGACGACCGCCCCGCTCTACGCCGCTCCGCGCGTGCCCGAGACGGTGTGGGCGGATCGGGACGCTCCGCTGCTGGAGGCGCTGCTCGCGGTGGAGCGGGCGGGGAGGGCCGCGCCGGATCCGGCGGCGCTCGTCCCGGAGGGCGCGACGCTCAGCTCGGCCGTGCTGGGGCCGCTCTCGCTGCGGGAGACCCGGCGTATCCCGGAGCCGGATGGGGAGGCCGAGCAGCCCGCGGCCGCGCCCCTCACGGCGGCGGAACGCGAGACCCTGCGCGAGACGCTGCGGGCCGTGTTCGAAGCCGACGGTCAGCGCGGCCCCGCGGCCACGAGGCTCGGGATCCACCGCAACACGCTGCGCGACCGCCTCTCGCGCATCGAACGCCTGACGGGGCGCTCGCTCGGCAGCGCGGACGACCGCTCCGAGCTGTGGCTGGCGCTGCGGCTCGAGGAGCTGGGCCGGTAGCGGCACGCGGCCGGACGGCCGGACGAGCGAGGGGCGAGCCCGGCGAGCGGGAGACGGCGACGGCCCCGCGAGCGGGGGGCGGGCCGAGCCCGGCGAGCGGGGGCGGCCCGCGCCGCTCAGCGCTTCGGCACGGGCGACCCGAGCCACAGCAGCAGGATGAACACCGCGGTCACCGCGACCGCGAGGAGGAGCAGCGCGAGCCAGGGATGCCCCAGCACCCACGCCAGCACCCGCTCCGGGAAGCGCCTCGGCGCCTCGCCGCCCGAGCCCAGCCGCCAGCGCCGCGGGAGCATCCCGCGGCGGTCGATGACCAGCTCGAACGGCAGCGTCGCGAACGGCACCACCGCGCTCGCCAGGCCCAGCACGCCCCAGGAGAACCGCCAGCGGGCGTCCACCCACACCAGCACCGTCACCACGCAGTAGCTGAGGAACACGAAGCCGTGGATCCCACCGGCGGGCGTCACCCAGGCTTCGCTCACGCCGCTCGCGCGCAGGATCAGCGCGGCGATCAGCCCCGCCCAGGTGAGCAGTTCGGCGAAGGCGAAGATGCGGAACAGGCGGCGAGGCGTCATGGCTCCACCGTATCGGGCGCCTCCTGCGATCCCGCCGGGCGGCTCCCCCGCCCCGCGCTAGGGTGGGGGCATGGCGGGACGGGATCGCAGCTACGAGCGGGACGGCGTGCGCATGGCCTTCACCGACACCCCGGGCCCCGGTGGCTGCACCTTCGTGCTGATCCACGGCATCGGCATGGGCCGCGTCGTGTTCTCCGGCGTGGGTGAGCGGCTGGCCGGGCGAGGCCGCGTGCTCGCCCCCGACCTGCCCGGATTCGGCGACTCCCCCGAACCCGGCACGCGGACCAGCCTCGAGGACAGCGCCCGCTTCATCGCCCGCTTCATCCGCGAGGAGGCGCGCGAGCCCGTCGTGCTCGTGGGACACTCGATGGGCACCCAGATCGCGGCCGAGGTGGCGCTCCGTCAGCCCGAGCTCGTGCGCGGGCTCGTGCTCATCGCCCCGACCGTCAACCGCCGTGAGCGCAGCGCGATCCGGCAGGCGCTGCGGATGGTCCAGGACACCGCAGGCGAAGGGCCCAAAGTGCTGCTCACGGGGCTCGCGGAGTACGTGAAGACGAGCCCCGCGTGGTTCCTCAACAAGCTGCGATTCATGCTGGCGCACCGCCTCGAGGACATCTGCCCCCGCATCGGCACCCCCGCCCTCGTGCTGCGGGGCGAAACCGACCGGGTCTGTCCCCGAGACTGGACGGGCGAGATCGCCGCCGCGCTCCCGCACGGGCGCATGCTCGAGATCCCGGGACGCGGTCACGAAGCGATCATCAAGAGCCCCGAGCCGGTCGCCTCGATGATCCTGGAGTTCACCGACGAGCTCGACGCCACCGAGCAGTCGCGGCACCGGGATGGCGGCACCGGCCGGTAGCGCACTGCGCGGCGACGCGAGCGCACTGCACGGCAGCGGCCGCGCGGAGCGGCGCCGCTGCCGTCAGAAGAGCAGGAACTGGGCGGTGCCCGAGCCCGAGACGCCGCCCGCGGACACCCGCAGATGGTACGAGGCGCCGTCCGCGCTCACCGGATCGCGGGTGATGTCGCAGGTCTCCGGGCTCGAACGGGTGCGATCCCACGCGATCGACTCGCTCACGAGCGGCTTCCCGGGCTCCAGGATCACCGGGAGGCTCTCGGGGTTCTTCTGACAGTCCTTCGAGCGCCAGACCTCGTCCTCGCCGCTCGTGATCGCAAACTCCATGCCCGCCGTGCCCAGCTCGGCGGAGCACGCCGCATCGCCCGTGTTCTCCACGCTCAGGGAGAGCTGCGGCTGCTCGCCCGCCGCATAGTCGGACTTGTCGGTGATCGGGGTCACCGTCAGCTGGCCCGCGGCGCACTCCGGCGGCTGCTCGCCGTCCCCGGCAGCCGGCTCCCCCTCCGGCGCGCTGCTCGGCAGATCGCCCGGCACCTCCACCTCCGAGGCCGACGGCGCGGCGCTGTTCGA
Organism: Leucobacter massiliensis; assembly: GCF_002982315.1. Taxonomy (GTDB): domain Bacteria; phylum Actinomycetota; class Actinomycetes; order Actinomycetales; family Microbacteriaceae; genus Leucobacter; species Leucobacter massiliensis. The sequence continues at coordinate 60,500 of NZ_MWZD01000008.1, forward strand.
GCCCGGCTTCAGGAAGACGAGCACGATCACCGCGATCACCGCGAGCAGCCCCGCCAGGACGAGCAGCCGGCGCCGCATATAGACCTTGCGTCCCTTCGGACCTACGGGATCCCTCAGCGTCGACATGGCGCCAGGCTAACGCGGAAGCGCGCTCAGAGCCGCTTCAACATGCGCGTGTTGCCGAGCGTGTTCGGCTTCACCCGCGCGAGGTCGAGGAACTCGGCGACGCCCTCATCGCTCGAGCGCAGCAGCTCGGCGTAGACATCGGCCGCGACGAGCTCGGTGTCCTCGCTCAGCTCCTCGAAGCCGTGCCGGGAGAAGAACTCCGTCTCGAAGGTGAGGCAGAAGAGCTGCGTCAGGCCGAGATCCTGAGCCCGCGCCTCCAGCGACTCCAGCAGCCGGTGTCCCACGCCCCGGCCCAGCCACTCCTCCGAGACGCCCAGGGTGCGCACCTCCCCGAGCTGATCCCACATCACGTGCACGGCACCGTAGCCGACCACCGCATCCTCGCCGTCGGTCGCGACCAGGAACTCCGGCACCGCGGCGTACAGGTCGACGAGGTCCTTGCCGAGCAGGATCCGTCGCGCCACGAGCGGCTCCATCAGCTCGACCATGCGCGGCACATCGGCGGTGCGCGCGGGACGGATGCGGATGTCGGGGCGTGAATTCATCCACCCAGCCTACTCTCGCACGCCCCACCGCACCGCCACCGGCGAGCGGCCCCGGGGCACGGGGCGGCGCGCACGGCACGGCGACGCACCGCGGAGCCCGCCGGAGACGCAGCGGACCGCGGACGCGCGAGGGCCCCGCTGCCGGAACAGCGGGGCCCTCGCGAAACGACCTGCGTGCTACTCGCCGACGCCCGGCGTCGAAGCGGTCGACGCGACCGCCGCCGCGGCGGACGCCGAGCTGTCGCCGCGATCCTGCTCGGACTGACGATCCGTGACGAAGGTGAACTCGCCGTCCGCGAAGTCGACCCGCACCAGATCCCCCGCCAGCAACTCGGCGCCGAGGATCCGCTCCGAGAGGCGATCCTCGATCTCCCGCTGCATGGCGCGGCGCAGCGGCCGCGCGCCCAGCGTCGGATCGTAGCCGATCTCGGCGAGGCGCTCGCGCGCCGCCGGCGAGATCTCGATGTGCATGTCGCGGTCCAGCAGGCGATCCTTGAGCTGCTTCACGAAGAGGTCCACGATCTGCAGCAGCTCGGCCTTGGTGAGCTGCGGGAACACGATCGTGTCGTCGACGCGGTTCAGGAACTCGGGCTTGAAGTGCTTCTTGAGCTCCTCGTTGACCTTGCCCTTCATCATGTCGTAGCCCACCGAGGTGTCGCCCTCCAGCTGGAAGCCGACCGGTCCGCCCGCGATCGCGGAGGACCCCAGGTTGGTGGTCATGATGATGACGGTGTTCTTGAAGTCGATCACGCGCCCCTGGCCGTCGGTGAGACGGCCCTCTTCAAGAATCTGCAGCAGCGAGTTGAAGATGTCGGGGTGCGCCTTCTCGATCTCGTCGAAGAGCACCACGGAGAACGGCTTGCGGCGCACCTTCTCGGTGAGCTGGCCGCCCTCCTCGAAGCCGACGAAGCCGGGGGGCGCGCCGAAGAGCCGCGACACCGTGTGCTTCTCGCCGTACTCGCTCATGTCGAGCGAGATGAGCGCGTCCTCGTCGTCGAACAGGAACTCCGCGAGCGCCTTCGCGAGCTCGGTCTTGCCGACGCCCGTGGGGCCGGCGAAGATGAACGAGCCCGAGGGGCGCTTGGGGTCCTTCAGCCCGGCGCGCTGACGGCGGATCGTCTTCGCGAGCGCCGAGATCGCCTCGTTCTGGCCGATGACCCGCTGGTGCAGGGCCTCCTCCATGAAGCGCAGGCGCGAGGTCTCCTCCTCGGTGAGCTTGAACACGGGAATGCCCGTGGCCTGCGCCAGCACCTCGGCGATGAGCCCCTCGTCCACCTCGGCCTGCGTGGCCACGTCTCCCGCGCGCCACTGCTTCTCCAGCCGCAGCCGCTCGGCGATCAGCTTCTTCTCCTCGTCGCGCTTGTTCGCCGCGGCCTCGAAGTCCTGCGCCTCGATGGCCTGCTCCTTGTCGGCGCGCACCACCGCGATCTTCTCGTCGAACTCGCGCAGCTCCGGCGGGCTCGACAGGATCGACAGCCGCAGGCGCGCGCCCGCCTCGTCGATCAGGTCGATGGCCTTGTCGGGCAGGAAGCGATCCTGCACGTAGCGATCCGCGAGGTTCACCGCGGCCACGATGGCGCCGTCGGTGATGGACACCTTGTGGTGCGCCTCGTAGCGATCCCGCAGCCCCTTGAGGATGTTGATCGAGTGCGGCAGCGAGGGCTCCGCGACCTGGATCGACTGGAAGCGGCGCTCGAGGGCGGCGTCCTTCTCGAAGTGCTTGCGGTACTCGTCGAGCGTGGTCGCGCCGATGGTCTGCAGCTCGCCGCGGGCCAGCATGGGCTTCAGGATGTTGGCCGCGTCGATCGCGCCCTCGGCCGCGCCGGCGCCCACGAGGGTGTGGATCTCATCGATGAAGATGATGATGTCGCCGCGGTTGCGGATCTCCTTCGTGACCTTCTTCAGGCGCTCCTCGAAGTCGCCGCGGTAGCGGCTGCCCGCGATCATGGAGCCGAGGTCGAGCACGTAGACCTGCTTGTCCTTAAGCGTCTCGGGCACCTCGCCCTTCACGATGGCCTGCGCGAGGCCCTCGACCACGGCGGTCTTGCCGACGCCCGGTTCGCCGATCAGCACCGGGTTGTTCTTGGAGCGGCGCGAGAGGATCTGCATGACCCGCTCGACCTCCTTCTCGCGGCCGATCACCGGGTCGAGCTTGCCCTCGCGGGCGGCCTGGGTGAGGTTGCGGCCGAAGTTGTCGAGCACCTGCGAGCCCTTCGACTCGCTCTGCTGCTCGGGAGCGCCCACGGTCGCGCTCTCCTTGCCGGCCTGGTAGCCGGAGAGGAGCTGGATCACGGTCTGGCGCACCCGGTTGAGGTCGGCGCCCAGCTTCACGAGCACCTGGGCGGCGACGCCCTCGCCCTCGCGGATCAGGCCGAGCAGGATGTGCTCGGTGCCGATGTAGTTGTGGCCGAGCTGCAGCGCCTCACGGAGGCTGAGCTCGAGCACCTTCTTGGCGCGCGGCGTGAAGGGGATGTGCCCCGAGGGCGGCTGCTGGCCGGTGCCGATGATGTCGGTCACCTGCGCGCGCACCGCGTCGAGCGAGATCTCGAGCTGCTCGAGCGCCTTCGCGGCGACGCCCTCGCCCTCGTGGATCAGGCCGAGCAGGATGTGCTCGGTGCCGATGTAGTTGTGGTTGAGCATCTTCGCCTCTTCTTGGGCGAGCACAACCACCCGACGGGCGCGGTCGGTGAATCTCTCGAACATCTCTAACCTCCTTGCGGTCTCCGAAGACGGGGGGACACCGCTGATGCATCCAGGCTACGGCGTGATCCCCGATCGCGGGGCGCTGTTCGTGCTGGGCGTAATGGGCCCCGGCCCGCCCGCGGCGCCTCGCTCGAGCGGCGGTGGTGCGGACGGGCGGCGGCGCTTTCCGCGGGGGAAACGGCCGCCGCTCGCGAGAAGCGCCGCCGCTCACGGGAAGGAGGGGCGCGGAGGGGCCGGGCGGCTTGACCGGGGGCGCGGAGGCGGGTAACTTATCGAAGAACGATAATAACGATGATCGATAAGCGAGGCGGGGGACGCCTCGCGGAACGGAGGATCCGTGAACACTGCAGCTCGTGACACCAGCCCGCGCGAAGCGGCGCTCAGCCGCGGCGACACCTGGGGGGTCTGGATCCTCATCGCCGGCGGAGTCGCGATCGCCGCGTACACGGCGGTGCGGGGCGTCATGCGCATCGTGGAGATCCTGCGCAACGTCGACGTGCCCGTCGCCGCCGAGTTCACCGGCACGACCCTGCCCGCCCCGATCGGCGCCGACGGAGCCGAGCTCGCCGTCGCCCTGCAGCGGGCGGAGCTCACCGTGAGCGGACTGCCCGGCGTCGCGGTCGCCGCGGGCGTGCTGCAGGCGGCACGACCACCGCGCCGTTCTCATCCACGCTGATTCACGTCGGCGGCCCCATATTTGTATTGGAGACAGGGGCGGGGCTCACAGCCGGATCCCCCACAGGACGCGTGCCCGCCGCGGGGTCGGCGCTGGCGCTGATCCGGGCCTACGCCGCGGCCCTCGGCGCCAGCGAGGGCGCGGTGGCTCGGGCGATCCTGGCGCAGCCGGCCGAGATCCCGCAGTGGTCCACCCAGCAGCTCGCGAACGCCGCCGGAACCTCCACCGCAACGGTGATCCGCGCCTGCCAGCGGCTCGGCTTCCGAGGCTTCCAGCACCTGCGCCTCGAACTCGCCCGCGAGAGCGCCCCCGCCGCCGCGGCGCCGGCCGGAGACCGCGTGGACCTCGTCTTCGAGGCGGCGGTCGCCGCGCTGCAGAGCGGGCGGATCGCCGTCGACCGGAACGCACTCGGCCGGGCCGCCGACGCCCTCGCCGGCGCGCGGCGCGTCGTCTGCACCGCCAACGGCTTCTCCGCTCCCCCGCTGCAAGACGCGGCGATGCGGCTTGCCACCGTCGGCCGCCCCGTCGAGGCGCCCGTCGACATCCTCGCCCAGCAGTTCGCCGCGCACACCCTCGGCCCGGGCGACGCCTGCCTGGCGCTCAGCCACTCCGGGGCGAATGCCCACACCCTCGCCGCGGTGCGCGCGGCGAGGCGGCGCGGTGCGCGCATCGTCGCCGTCTGCAGTTACGCGAGCGCGCCGCTGCCCGAGCTCTCGGACATCGCGATCGCCACCGGTGCACTCGGCTCGCCGCACACCGTCGACCCCTTCTTCAGCCGGGTCGGGCACGCCGTGCTGCTGCAGGCGCTCGTCGGCGAGATCGCCGCCCGCGTCGAACCCGCCGACACCTGGGAGATGCGCGAGGTGGTGGCCGGGGCCCTCACGGACGCGGCCGGCTGAGCCGTCGCCGGGGCGGCCCGCCACCGCCCGTGAGCGGATCGCGAATCCTTCCTCCGGCCGTCACGCGGCGGCCCCGCGCCATTCACCGGGGCGTCATCCGGCGCCGGGATGCTCGGTGTGTAACCGCATTTCACGCCCGGTGTAACGGGCAGGGCAGACAGGGGGACGCCGCAGTGCAGCTCATCCGACTCGACGGCAGCTACAACGCGCGCGGCATCGGCGCGCCCGAGCGGCCGTGGCTGGTGCGCAGCGCCGCGCTCGACGGGCTCACGGCGAGCGGCGAGCGGACCCTGCGCGGCCTCGGCGTCGACCTCGTGATCGACCTGCGCGAGCCGCAGGAGCACGGGGCCCGCGCGCACGGGCTCGCGGTGCGCGAGCTGCCCCTCTACGGCGAGGCGCCACCGCGAGCCGGAACCCTCGAAGACGTCTACGCCCGGCTGATCCGGGATCGCGGGGAGCGGCTCGCCGCGGCCGTGGCCGCCATCGCCGAGCATCCGGGCACGGTCGCGGTGCACTGCACGGCGGGCAAGGATCGCACCGGCCTGGTCGTGGCGCTGGCACGGCTCGCCGCGGGAGAGGCCCGCGCCGAGATCCTCGCCGACTACGCGGCCTCGGGCGTCGCCGTGCGCGCCGCGCGGTCGGCGCTCGTCGCGGATCAGATCGCGCCGCTGCGGCTGAGCCGCGAGGCCCGGCGCGAGGCCGAGCGGCTGCACCTCGACAGCCCCGCCGCCGCACTGGGCCTCGCGCTCGAACAGCTGGACGCGCTCGGCGGCGCCGAGCGGTACCTGCTGCGCCACGGCGCGACCCCCGCGCAGCTCGCCGAGCTCGCCGCGCGGGCCGCGGAGGCGGCATCTCACGCGGCACCGGACCGGCCGGTGCCCGCAGCACGGGCGGCCCGGACCGCGGAGCCGGTGCGGTGAGCCGCGAGTCGGGCCGCTTCACGGTGCTGCACCTGAGCGATGTGCACGCGACCGAGAGCGGGCTGCTCTATGACGCGGTCGACGGCATCGGCCGCATGGCCCGGGTCGGCGACTACGCCTCCGCCGCCGGAGTGACGCCGGAGGCGGTCGTCGTCACCGGCGACCTGGTGCAGCGCGGTCACACCGCCGCCTACCCCGCCGTGGCCGATGCGTGCCGCGGACTCGCCGAAGCGATGGGCGCGCCCGTGCTGACCGTGCTCGGCAATCACGACGACCCCGCGGCCGCCCGCGCGCTGCCCGGCCACGGCGAGCGGCACTACGGCAGCAACACGATCGACGGCTTCCGCATCGTCCGGCTCGACTCGCACACGGGCGCCCTCGACGCCGAGCAGACGGAGTGGCTCGCCGCCGAGCTCGCCGCGCCCGCAGAGCACGGGACCGTCATCGCCCTCCACCACGCCCCGCTCGGATCGCCGCTGCCCGCGCTCAGCCGGCAGGGTCTCGCCCATCCCGAGGCGCTGCTCGGCATCCTGGAGCGCTCCGACACCCGCGCCATCCTCGCCGGGCACTTCCATCACCCCCTCACCGCCAGTGTCCGGGGGATCCCGGTGTTCGTCGCCCCCTCCCTCGCCTACCAGCAGGTGATGAACGCCGGGCCGCACGCCGTCGCCGGCCACGACGCACCCATGTTCTCGCTCGTGCAGTTCACGGGCGAGGGCGTCACCTCGACGGCCGTGCCGCTCGCCGCCCCCGATCCGCTCTTCACCCGACCACTCGACCCACCGCTCTTCCATTCCCGACAGAAAGCGAACCATGTCTCGTAACCGCTCCCTCGGCGCGATCTCCGCGCTCTCGCTCACCGCGCTCGCACTCGCCGGCTGTGCCTCGCCGGACGCCGCAGCCACCGACTCGGCCGACGGCGGAGGCACCGCTGGCACCGGGCCGTCGACCATCACGCTCTACACCTCGGAGCCGCAGGAGAAGATCGACGAGCTGGTCGCCGCGTTCGCCGAGCAGCAGCCCGAGATCACCGTCGAGGTGTTCCGCGCCGGCACGGGCGACCTCACCGCGCGCATCGCCGCCGAGGAGAAGTCCGGCGAGATCGGCGCCGACCTGCTGCTCGCCGCCGACGCGGGCACTTTCGAGAACTACGCCGAACGCGATCTGCTGCTCGAGTACCGCTCGCCGGAGGCCGAGGCCATCGATCAGGACCTCGTCGACCCCGAGCACTTCTACGTGGGTACGCGCCTGCTGCCCACGGTGATCGCGATCAACACGAACGTCGTCTCCGACGCCCCGGGGTCTTGGCAGGATCTCACCGATCCCGCCTACTCCGGCAAGATCGCCATGCCGAACCCCGATGTCTCGGGCGCTGCGGCCTACAACGCGGCCGTCTGGCTGTACGAGCCGGCGCTGGGACCGGAGTGGCTGGAGGCCCTCGCCGCCAACGAGCCGCTCATCGCCGAGAGCAACGGGCCCGTCTCGCAGGCGGTGGCGGACGGCAGCCGTCCCGTCGGCATCGTGGTCGACTCGCTCGTGCGCGACCTCGCCGCGGCGGGGTCGCCGATCGCCGCCGTCTACCCCGAGGAGGGCGTGCCCTTCGTCTCGCAGCCGGTGGGCATCTTCGCCGGCACGGACGAGCCCGAGGCGGCGAAGCTGTTCGTGGACTTCCTGATCAGCCAGGAGGGACAGGAGATCGCCGCGAGCCAGTCCTACCTGCCCGTCCGGGACGACGTGGACTCCCCCGCTGGCGCTCCCGCGCTCGCCGACATCACACTGCTGAAGCCCGATCTCCAGACGATCCGGGACTCGCAGGCCGAGGCGGTCGAGACCTTCAATGGCCTCTTCCAGTAGCCTGCTCGCGCCGCCGCGGCCGCGGTCGTCGGCGTCCGCGCCGGCGCCCGCACCCGCGGGGCGGATCACGCCCGATCTGCCCCGCGGGACCGGCGGGACCGGCGGGGCGCCAGGCGGCGGCAGCGCGCCCGCCGCCCGGCGCGCTGCCGCCGCACGCTGGGACGGCCTCACCGCGACGCGGATCGTGCTGTGGGGCGCGGTCGCGGCGCTCGTGCTCGTGCCGCTCGGGGCCATCGTGTCCCTCGCCGTCTCCGGCAGCGGCTGGGCGGAGCTCGCCTCGCCCGAGGTGCTCGCCGCCACCGGCAACTCGCTCGTCTCGGCGGGGGTCTCCGGCGTGCTCGCCGTGCTCGTGGGCACGGGCCTCGCGCTGCTCCTGGAGCGGACGGATCTGCCGGGCCGGCGCGCCCTGCGCCTGCTGGCACTCAGCCCGATGCTCATGCCGCCCTTCGTCGGCGCGATCGCGTGGCTCAGCCTGCTCGGGCCGTCCTCCGGCCTGAACACGCTGTGGACCGGCTGGTTCGGCGCCCCGCTGTGGAATCTCTACGGCGGCGAAGGCGTCGTCTTCCTGCTCACGCTGCACAGCTACCCGGTCGCGATGATGATCGTCACCGCGGCGCTGCGCCGCGTGCCCGCCGATCTGGAGCAGGCCGCCCGCATCGCGGGCTCCTCCGCCCCGCGCGCGCTGTGGGAGGTCACGACGCCGCTGCTGCGGCCCGCGATGCTCTCCGCCTTCGCCCTCGTCGCCGTCTCCAACCTCGCCGACTTCGGCATCCCCTCGATCATCGGCCTGCCCGAGCGCTACACCACGCTCTCCACGCTGGTGTATCGCTTCCTGCAGTCGGGCACGGTCGAGGATCCCCTCGCCGTCGTCTCGGCCATCGGCTTCGTGCTGCTGCTCATCGCACTGCTCGGGGTCGTCCTCGACCTGCTGCGCACCCGCAGCCGCGTCGAGCTCGACGCCCAGGCGGGCGCCCCCGCCCCGCTGCCGCTGGGCCGCGCGCGGGGGCTCGTCGCGGCGCTCACCGCCGCGGCCGTGCTCGCCACGACGCTGCTGCCCCTCGTGACGCTCGCCATGCAGGCGCTGCTGCCCGCGCCGGGCGTGCCGTTCACGCCGGAGACCGTGACGCTCGAGAGCTTCGAGCGCGCGCTCACCGCCTCGGGCACGCTCACGGGCATCGGCAACTCGCTGATGCTCGCCACGCTGGCCGGGGTGATCTGCGGCGTGCTCGGCCTGCTCATCGGCGCGGTCGTGGCCCGCACACGTGCGCGCGGCAACGGTGCGCTGCTGGGCGTCGCGCTGCTGCCCCAGGCGATCCCCGGCCTCGTGATCGCGGTGGCGTGGCTCGTGATCGCGCCGCGCGTGGGACTCGCGAACACGCCCTGGCTGATCCTCTGCGCCTACCTCACCTCCTTCCTCGCGCTGGTCGTGCAGTCGGTGCACGCACCCCTCGCGGGAACGCCGGCCACGGCGGAGGAGGCGGCGCGCGTCTCGGGCGCGTCCCGGCTGCGCGCTCTGTGGGACATCTCCTGCCGCATGGCCGTGCCCGCGGCGATCTCCGGTGCGGTCCTCGTGGGGCTCACCGCGGTCCGCGAGCTGACGCTCTCGGTGCTGCTGCTCTCGCCGGGGTCCCAGACCCTCGGCGTGGTCATCTTCAATCTGCAGCAGGCGGGCGCGTACAACGCCTCCTCTGCGCTGTCGCTCATCGTCGCGGTGGCGGGGCTCGCCGGCCTCGGTCTCACCGCCCGCGCCCAACCTTAGGAGCCCCGTGTCATCGGTCACCCTGTCTTCGCTCAGCCTCGCCTACCCCGGCGGGCACCTCGGCCTCGCCGATGTGGACCTCAGCATCCGGGACGGCGAGTTCGTCGCGCTCGTCGGCCCCTCGGGCTCGGGAAAGACGACGCTGCTGCGCGCGGTCGCCGGCTTCGTCACCCCGACGAGCGGCACCGTGCGGATCGGCGACGCGCTGCTGGCCTCGCCGGGGCACAGCACGGAGCCGGAACGGCGGGGGCTGGGGATGGTGTTCCAGCAGCACGCCGTGTGGCCGCACTGGACGGTCGGCCGCAATGTCGAGTACCCGCTGCGCCGCGCGGGCGTGGAGCGCGCGGAGCGCCGCCGCCGCGTGGCCGAGGCCCTCGAGCTGGTGGGCCTCGGCGGCATGGAGCGGCGCAACCCGGCGACGCTCTCCGGCGGTCAGCGGCAGCGGGTGGCGATTGCGCGGGCCGTGATCGGGCGGCCGCGCGTGCTGCTGCTCGACGAGGCGCTCTCCGCACTGGACGAGCCGCTGCGGGATCGCTTGAGGCTGGAGCTCCGGGCGCTCACCCGCAGCCTCGGACTCACGGTGCTGCACGTCACCCACGACCGCGGCGAGGCGCTGGCGCTGGCCGACCGGGTCGCGGTGCTCGACGGCGGGCGCCTCCAGCAGTTCGGCACTCCGGCGGAGTTGCTGGAGGCGCCGGCCTCGCCGTTCGTGGCGCGCTTCGTCTCCGACGCCGCGCTGGTGCGGGGCAGCATCGACGCGAGCGGTTTCAGGGCCGCGGGACACGCGCTGCGGGTGCCCGCCGGGCGGCTCGTGCACGGCGGGCGGCGCTCGTCCGCGGGCGCGTCTCCGGCGCACGGCGAGGCGGAGATCGCGATCCGGCCCGAGCACCTGCTCGCGCGCCCGGATCCGGCGGGCCCGGGGCTCGTCACCTCCTCGCTCTTCGGCCGGGACGGGGACGAACTGGTGGTCGAGTGGGCGGGGCTCGCCCTGCGCAGCCGCGCGAGCGGCGTGCGCTGCGCAGAGGGAACGCGGGTCTCGCTGAGCGTGGAGCACGCGACGGTCTTCCCCGCGCCCGCGGCTCGCGAGGCCGGGGCCGGGGCCGGCCCGCTCCCGGACGGGGCGCAGGCGGCGGACCCGGATCCCGCCGGAACCGCGGAGCGCGGCGGCAGCGGGCCCGGCGGCGCGGCCGGCGACGGGCCCGCGCGGCACGGTGCGGCGGTCGATACGCTGGAGCGATGACCTCCTCGATGCTGAACGACGCGGCGATCGCGGTGGTGCGCCACGGCGAGACGGACTGGAACATCGGACGGCGGATCCAGGGGCGCACCGAGGTGCCGCTCAACGAGCGGGGCCGGGCGCAGGCGCGCGAGGCGGCGGGGCTGCTCGCGACGGCGGGCGCGTGGCGCGGGATCGTCGCCTCGCCGCTCGGGCGCGCGGCCGAGACGGCGCGGATCATCGCCGCCGAGCTCGGACTCGCCGGCCCCGTGCTCGACCCGGAGCTGCTGGAGCGAGATTTCGGCCCGGCCGAGGGCCTGCTCGTGCCGGAGGCGCACGAGCGCTGGCCCGGGCTGAGGGTGCCCGGCGCGGAGTCGCTCGAGACCCTCGCCGAGCGCGGCTCCCGCGCGCTCCTCCGTCACCTGCGCGAGCAGCCCGACACGATCGTGGTCGCACACGGTGCCCTGATCCGCGCCGCCCTCACCGTCCTCGGCGGGGAGCCCGCGCCGCGCATCCTGAACGGCGAGGCCTGGCTCCTGGAAGCCGCGCCCGGCGCCGCCTCCGAGACCCGGGTGAGCCGGCTGGGTGCGCCCGCCTTCCAGCATCCCGCCTGAGCGCGCCCGGCCGCGGAGCGCGGAGCGCGATCGTTATGCTGAGGGGATGAGTACCGGAGGGCGTGCGGCGCAGGAGGCGCCCGGCACGCGGCAGCGGATCCTGCGCGAGGCGTCCCTGCTCTTCTGGCGTCACGGCTACCGGGGCACCAGCACGCGGCAGATCGCGGACGCCGTGGGCGTGCAGCAGCCGAGCCTGTTCCACTTCTTCCCCTCGAAGCGCGCCATCATGGAGGAGCTGCTCGCGCTCAGCCTCGACGAGACGCTCGTGGGCGCTCGCGCCGCGCGCGCTGCAGACGGGCCGGTCGCGGCCCGCCTGCAGCGCTACGTCTTCGACGATCTGCTCGTCATCCACCGGGGCGAGGTCGTGCTCGCGGGGGCCCACGCCTCCGACGTCGTGCACGAGCCCGGCTTCGAGGCGTGGGCCGCGAAGCTCGAGGAGCTCGCCGCGATCCTGCAGGGGCTTGTGGCCGAGGGCGTCGCCGCGGGCGAGTTCCTGCCCATCGACCCGGTGCTCGCCCAGGAGATGATCGCGGGAGTCACGATCAGTCACATCACCATGACCGCCTCCGGGCGACCGCCGGCGTCGCCCGAGGAGCTCGCGGAGCAGGGCGCTCGCTTCCTGCTGCGCGGGCTCACCGGACGACCCGGCTAGGCTGCGCCGCCCGTCCCGGAGACGGCGCCCTCCTCGGCGAGGGGGCGCAGCCGCCGCTCGGGCCGCGCGGCGAAGATGACGACGAGCGTGATGGCCGCCACGACGCTGAACACGAGCACCACCGCCCACACCTCAAAGACCGTCGCACTCGGGGACGCCATCTCGGGACGCGGCCACGCGATGTTGACGACCTCGAAGAGGAGCCAGGCGAGCGCGATCCCCACCACCGTCCGGAACCAGCGCTCCGCGCGCGGTGAACCGAGCGGACGCCAGCGGCGCGTGAGCATCGCGAAGGCGGTGGCGGCCACCACGAGCAGGAAGGTGATGTAGAGCCCTCCCGTGCCGAAGGTGATCATGGTGCCGATCGCGCTCGGGTTGAGCCCGAGCAGCAGTCCGGCGCCGGATAGCACGGTGACCACGGCCATCGCGCGCACCGGGACGGCGCTGCGCTCGGCGACGCGATCCAGCCCGAGACGGGGTGGCAGCACCCGCTCACGGGCGGCGGCGAAGACGACGCGCCCGAGGTAGGTCTGCATCGACAGCACGCAGGCGATGAAGGTGACGCAGATGAGCAGCAGGAACGGGAGGCGCGCCCACTCCCCGAGGTTGCCGAGCACGGCGTCGAGGATCGGATCGGCGACCTCTCCCGCGGTCACCGCGCTCAGCTCCCGCTGGCTGAGGATCACGGCGACCGCGACGACCATGACGACGAGGCCCACCACGGCGGTGGCGGAGACGATGGCGCGCGGCACGCTGCGCCCGGCGTCGACGGTTTCCTCGGCCACCGAGGCCCCCGCATCGAAGCCGACGAAGGCCCAGCCGCACACGGCGAAGGCTGCGAGGACCGCGCCGACGGTCGCGGCGCCGCCGGTCGCCATCGAGCCCTCGGTGCTGAACAGCGCGCCGAGCTCCTGATTGCGGAAGCCGATGATGAGGACGAGGCCGAGGCCCAGTGAGGCGATGATCTCGCAGACGATGCCGAGGTTGACGAGCGCGCGGGTGACGCGCACCCCGAAGGCGTTGACGATCAGCGCGAGCAGCAGCAGCACGGCTCCCCAGAGCACCTGCTCGCCGCCGGAGACGGCCCGGCCGAGCAGCAGCAGCGAGAGCCACGGCGCCGCGAGGTAGGCGACGGTGGTGAGCGCCGCGGAGACCGCGACGATGTAGATGACGCTGGTGAAGACGGCGTAGCGGGGGCCCACGAGCCGCCTCGTCCACTGCAGCGGCCCGCCGGCGATCGGGTAGCGCCCGGCCAGCACCCCATAGACACCGGCGGTGCAGAGCTGGAGGAGCAGGCACGCGCCCAGCACCCACACCCAGCTCGGCCCCACGGCGCGCGTGCCGAGCGGGACGATGGCGTAGAGCCCGACGACCGGAGCGACGGTGGCGACTCCGATGGAGAAGGTGGACCACAGGCCGAGTCCCCGCCGCAGCACGGGCTGATATCCGAGCCGTTCGAGTCCCTGATCCGCGCTCTCGGTCGTCGTCGACGAGGCTGTCATGATTCGCTCCTTTGCGCGAGTTCGCTGTCGACCTATCGATCGATAGGCTTTTCGAGTAACCTACACACACGTCCCCCCGACCGCAAGCAGGAACCGAGGAATCTCCGATGACCACCCGAATCGCGATCGTGCAGCGCCCGGCGAAGCTGCTCGATCTCCCCGCCTCGCTGGAGCTCGCCGCCGCCCACATCGCCGAGGCGGCCGGCGCCGGAGCCGAACTGATCGTGTTCCCGGAGACCTGGCTCACCGGCTACCCCGGCTGGGCCTTCGCCCACGCCGAGTGGGGCAGCGCCCTGGCGCGCGAGCTCTACGCCGAGCTGCTCGCCGCGAGCCCCGTGCTCCCCGGCGGGATCGGCCAGCTCACGCGGGCCGCGGCAGAGCACCGCGTGTCCGTCGTCATCGGCCTCAACGAGCGGGCGCACCCCGCCGGGGGCACGCTGTACAACTCGCTCGTGACGATCGGGCCGAGCGGTGAGATCCTGAACGTCCACCGCAAGCTCACCCCGACGCACGCGGAGAAGCTCGTCTGGGCGCCCGGCGACGCCGCCGGGCTGCGGGCGGTCGAGCTGCCGGCCGGCCGCGTCGGCGGGCTGATCTGCTGGGAGCACTGGAACCCGCTCGCCCGCGCCGCCATGCACGCCGAGTACGAAGACATTCACGTGGCCGTCTGGCCCGACATGACCGAGGAGCACCTCACCGCCTCGCGCAGCTACGCCTTCGAGGGGCGGTGCTTCGTCATCGCCGCCGGCCTCCTCCTCCGTGAGGCCGACCTCCCCGAGCGCCTGCGCGAAGGCTATCTGGCGGCGATCGGCGACGGCCTGACCGCGCCACCCGAGGGAGGCTACTTCGGCGGGGGCTCTGCGGTGATCGGCCCCGACGGCGAGTGGGTGCTCCCGCCGCAGCACGGCGTCGACCGGATCCTCTACGCCGAGCTCGACACCGAGCGGCGCGCCGGCATGCACCTCGACCTCGACGTCGCGGGCCACTACGCGCGCCCCGAACTGCTGCGCCTGCAGATCGACCGCAGCAGGCCGACCGGCGTCGAGGAGCTCCGGGCGCCCGCACCCGGATCCCCGGGTGCCGCGAGGGCCGCGGCCGTGCCGGGCGCCTCCTCCCGCCCCCGCACCCCAGAGGCGAGCGGCCCGGTCGCCGTCGCCGCGCATGGCACGCCGACGGCGCCCTCCCACGACCGGGGAGCGCAGCCGTGACGGCGGCCTGGCTCGTCGGCATCGGCCTGATCTCCGTCGCCCTCGGCGCGCTCTCGGGTTTCGCCCTGACGGCGGCCGTGGACTTCCCCGACTCGCTGCGACGCTTCCACGTGGTCGACCCGCGCCGGATCCGGCAGGCCCACCTCGACTGGATCATCATGGGCATCATGCTCATCGTCGTCGGCCTCGCGGTGCCCGGGCTGCCGTGGCCGATCACGGCCGCGGTGGCCGTCGGCGGCGTGGTCAACCCCCTCACCTTTGTGCCGATGATCTTCTCGAAGACGGTCATCCAGCGGCGCTGGTTCATGGCGGTCTCCTACGCCTCATTCACCACGCTGACGCTCGGCCTCATCGGGGCGGCGATCTGGCACTTCGCCGCCTAGGACCGGCCTCACCTCGGCGCGGCGGCTACTGCAGCGCCGAGGTGAGGCGGGCGAGACCGTCGAGCAGCTGCGCCGGGAGCGGCTGCTTCAGCCACTCCTCGAGCGTCAGCTCCCGCGAGTTCGCCCGGTAGTAGTCGTTGACGTCGTCGAGCTCGCGCACGAAGCGCTCGCCGTGCACCACCATCGAGATCTCCATGTTCAGGCCGAAGGAGCGCTGGTCCATGTTGGAGGAGCCCACCACCGCGACCTCGTCATCGACCGTGAAGTGCTTGGAGTGCAGGATGTACGGCGGCCGGAACATCCAGATCCGCACCCCGGCCCGCAGCAGCTCCTCGTAGTAGGAGCGCTGCGCGTGGTAGACCACGGCCTGATCGCCGATCTCCGAGACGAACAGCTCCACCTCGACGCCGCGCGCCGTCGCCGCGCGGAGCGCGTTCATGATCGAGCCGTCGGGCACGAAATACGGGCTCGTGATGCTGATGCGCCGCTGCGCCGCGTAGAGCAGCGCGACGAAGACCTGCAGATTGTTCTCGTTCGCGTAGCCGGGGCCGCTCGGGACGATCTGGCAGTCGAGCTCACCCGGCCGCTCCGCCTCGAACTCCGCCTCCGCGAGCTGCGGCAGGTACTCGCCGGTCTCCAGGTACCAGTCCCCCTGGAAGACCGCCTCCAGGCCGAGCACGATCGGCCCTTCCACCCGCACCATGAGGTCCTTCCAGTGCAGGCCGCGCCGCCGGTTCGACGGCTTGTTGTAGCTGGAGTCGACGAGGTTCTGCGAGCCCATGAATCCCACGCGCCCGTCGACCACGAGCAGCTTGCGATGATTGCGCAGATCCGGCCGCTGATACTCACCGCGCCAGGGACGCACGGGCAGCATGTACGCCCAGCTCGCACCCATCCCGGTGAGGCTGCGCGCGGTGCGCCGGGTGCCGGGATTGCGCACCGCGGAGATGTGGTCGAGCAGCACGCGCACCTGCACCCCGCGCGCCACCGCCTCGCGCATCGCGCTGAACAGCTCGTCGGTGGTGCGGTCGTGCACGAGGATGTAGAACTCGACGTGGACGTAGTCCTTCGCATCCCGGATGGCCTCGGCCATGCGCGCGAAGGAGAGCTCGTAGTCGATGGTGATCGTCGCCGTATTGCCGCGCAGCATCGGCTGGGCGCCGAGCGTGCGGCCCAGTTTCACGGCGTTCGCGACCCCCTGGCTCAGACGCGCCTCCGGCGTCACGAGGCTGCGCTCCTCGCGCTCCGCGATCTGCGCCACGAAGTGGTTGATCGCCTCCTGCTTCTGCTCGCGCTTGCGCGGCAGGCGTTTGCTGCCGATGACCAGGAAGAGCAGCAGGCCGGGGACCGGGAACAGGAAGATGGCCATGAGCCAGGCCATCCCGGCCGTCGGACGGCGATTCCGGGGGACGACGAAGAGGGCGACGATGCGGATCACATTGTCGATGATGAGGAAGGACAGCGTCCAGACGTAGGGCCAGTTGACCTGAAGCCAGCCGAGGTCCACGCGCACCCCCTCTTCCGGTCACGAGCGATCGATGCCGCGCAGCGGCTGCACTCACTCTACCGGGAAGCGGGACCCGACCCGGGGCTCACGGCTCCTCGCGCGCGGGAAGCCCCGCCCGCTCGCGCTCCTCGTCCTCGATCCGCTGATACACGCGGCGCTCGGTCCGGTCGGCGCGCAGGATCAGGCGCAGCACCATCCAGAAGAAGAGCCCGATCAGCACGGTCGGCGTCAGCGACCACACCGCGTTCAACCACCAGCTGTCCATAGTGAGGCCAGTCTACCCGTCGCGCCCCGGCCCTTCCTGAGGGCCGGGCGGTACGCGGGCTCCGGCCGGCGCTCCCGTGCGGAAGGCACCGACGGGCGCCGCCCCGCCCAGCGGCGGGCGGCTACTTGACGAGCGGGAAGAGGATGGTCTCGCGGATCCCGAGCCCCGTCAGCGCCATGAGCAGCCGGTCCATCCCCATGCCCATGCCGCCCGAGGGCGGCATGCCGTGCTCCAGGGCCCGCAGGAACTCCTCGTCCACCCCCATCGCCTCGTCGTCCCCGCGCGCCGCCTCGGCGGCCTGCTGCACGAAGCGCTCGCGCTGCACGACCGGGTCGACGAGCTCGGAGTAGCCGGTGGCCAGCTCGAAGCCGCGGACGTAGAGGTCCCACTTCTCCACGACCCCGGGAATGGAACGGTGGTGACGGGTGAGCGGGCTCGTCTCGACCGGGAAGTCCATGACGAAGGTGGGGCGCGTGAGTCCGTCCTTCACGAAGTGCTCCCACAGCTCCTCGACCAGCTTGCCGTGATTGGGCAGCTTCACCTCGACGCCCTCGGCCTCGGCGATGGCCTGCAGCTCGGCGACGGGCGTCTCGGGCGTGATCTCGCGGCCCGCGGCCTCGGAGAGCGTGCCGTACATGGAGATGCGATCCCACTCGCCGCCGAGGTCGAAGAGGGTCCCGTCGGCCCAGCGCACCACGTGAGTGCCTTCGCGCTCGCTGCCCGCGTTCGCGGCGAGCGCGGCGTTCTGCACGAGCGCCTGGGTGAGGTCGGCGATGCCCTGGTAGTCGGTGTACGCCTGGTAGGCCTCGAGCATGGCGAACTCGGGGCTGTGCGTGGAGTCCGCACCCTCGTTGCGGAAGTTGCGGTTGATCTCGAAGACCCGTTCGAGACCTCCCACCGCGGCGCGCTTCAGGTACAGCTCGGGCGCGATCCGCAGGTAGAGCTCGGTGTCGAAGGCGTTGGAGTGGGTGACGAAGGGCCGGGCCGAGGCGCCGCCGTGCATGGTCTGCAGCATAGGGGTCTCGACCTCGATGAAGCCGCGCTCGGCGAAGGTCTGCCGGAGGCTCGCCATGGTGCGGGCGCGGGTGACCACGTTGATGCGCGCCTGCTCGCGCTGGATCAGGTCGAGGTAGCGCTGACGCACGCGCGTCTCCTCGCCCAGCTCGGCGTACATGTTCGGCAGCGGCGCGAGGGCCTTTGCCGCGATCCGCCACTCCCGCACCATGATCGAGAGCTCCCCGCGGCGACTCGACACGACCTCGCCGCTGACGAAGAGGTGGTCGCCGAGGTCGACGAGCTCCTTGTAGCGCGCGAGCGACTCCTCGCCGACCTCGGCGAGGCTCACCATCGCCTGGATGCGGGTGCCGTCGCCGGCCTGCAGCGAGGCGAAGCACAGCTTGCCGGTGTTGCGCTGGAACACCACGCGCCCCGCGACGCCCACCGTCTCCCCCGAAGCGCTGTCGGGCGTCTCCTCCAGGTGCCCCCACGCGGCGCGCACCTCCGGGATGGTGGTGGTGACGGGCACCGCGACGGGGTAGGCGCCCCCGGCGAGGTCGGCGTCGGCGTTCAGCCGCTCGCGCTTCTCCAGGCGCACGCGCTTCTGCTCGAAGATCTCCTCCGCGGAGGTCTCGGGGGCGTCGGCTGCGGTCTGCTCGCTCATGGCTGGGGGTTCCTCACGGTTTCAGGCGTACCGATCCAGTCTACGAGGTCGCACCGGCGGAGCGCGCCCGCGCTCACCGGGGGCGCGTCGCGCAGCTCAGGCGAGCGCGTCGCCCTCCGGGCCCGCCGACGATCCCGCAGCCGCGCTCAGCTCCTCCTCGACGGCGGCGCGCACCACGCCGCCGACGACCCGGTCGGGACGTTCGATCCCGAGCGCACGCAGTCCCTCGGCGGCCTGCCGCACGACCGCGCGCGAGAACTCCGTCGCGGCGGCGAGCGCCTCGGCGTAGGCCGGCCGGTCCGCCTCCGCCACGATCACGGGTTCGGCGCCCATCTCGACGGCGAGCGCCTGCCCGATGGGCAGCACCGGGGCCGGCGCGGTGACGGCGACGGTCGCCCCCGCGAGCCTCCCCAGGTCGAGGCTGGTGCCCGTGAACACGACCGCCGGGTGCAGGGCGAGCGGGATCACGCCCGCGGCGACTGCGGAGCCGAACACGTCCGTACCGTGCTCCGGCGAGGTGTGGATGACGAGCTGACCCGGCTGCCAGGCTCCGGTCGCGGTGAGACCGCCGACGAGCCCGGGAAGCTCCGAGCCGGGGATCGCGAAGAGCACGAGCTCGGAGCGGCGCACCACCTCCGCGGGTTCGAGGATCGGCACACCCGGCAGCATGCTCTCCGCGCGTTCCCGGCTCTCGGAGCTGATCGCGGTGATGCCGGTGAGCGCGTGACCCGCTCCGGCGAGCGCGCGGGCGAGCACCGGCCCGACGCGGCCCGCACCGATCACGCCGACGCCGAGGCGCGACTCGGCCCGGTTCACGGGCCGGCCCCGGGGGACGGCTCGCGGTGGCCGTGGGCGGGCGCCGACGGGCCGGGCACCGCGGGAGCAGGAGCCGAAGAGCCGGGCTCCGACGGGCCGGGCGCCGCGGGAGCTGGAGCCGCGGGAGCTGGAGCCGCGAGGGCAGGAGCCGCCGGAGCAGGATCTGCGTGGCCGCGATCCTGGACCGTCTCGCGCGCCTCGGCCCCCTGCACGCGCAGCACGGTCGCCGTCAGCTCGTCGAAGAAGCGGCGCGCAGCGGACAGCTCGATCCCGCGCATCTGCATGACGACCGGGCCGAGCACCGTGTGCGCCTGGATCGATGCGAGACCGAGGAAGCGGTGCGCGAGGGGGCGGCGCAGTTGCACCGACTGGGCCCGTACGACGGGCATGACGGCGAGCGAGCGGGTGAGCACACCGCGCCGCACCCGCAGGGAGGCGTTCTCGGTCTCGGCGTCCGCGATGCGCACCCCCGCGCGATGACGCCCCCACCACAGCACCCATCCCGCGCGCGGCCCGGCCGCGAGGTAGCCCGTCCCGGCGCCGCTGAGGCCGTCGCGAAGACCGGCGATCTCGTGGGCCTCGTCGCCCGAGCCGGGCAGGAGGGTTCCGAAGACGCGGAGCACATCGGCTTCGACGCCGACGGGCAGGACCACGTTCTGGGTGCTGTTCTGACCGGCCTGCGCGACGGAGTGCCCGGCGGTGGTGACGCGCACCCGCCACCAGCCCAGCGGGCGCCACAGCAGCGGCTGCCGGGCTTCGACCGCGTGGATGCGGCCGAAGGGAATCGACTCGGTCGTGGTGGCCGTCAGGCCCGAGCCGGTGCGGATCGAATCGCGTCCGCCGGAGAGCACGAAGTTGAAGCCCCGGTTGAACTGGCTGAACACGACGCTCACCATGACGATGAGCAGCGGGATGGCGCCGAAGATGAGCGCGGGTTCGAGGATCGCGCCGCAGGTGACGATGCCGACGAGGATGAGTGCGACGATGACGGTCTCCCAGCCGAGGGCGATGCTCCCGATCAGCCTGCCGACGGGGACGCGCACGAGGGCCTGCGCGGCCGCGGCCTCCGGATCGATGTCGATGTCGGCGAAGTCCTGCGCGCGCCGCGACAGCGGATCGCTCGCCTCCGCGTAGGCGCGGCCCGCGAAGTCGGTGGCGGCGGGCGCCGTGACCAGCCCGGGTGCGGTCCCCGACGCTTCGGGATGCTCCGCGGCCTGGGCCGGGCGGCCGGTGCTCCGCTCCTCCCGCCGGCGCGCCGCGCGCCGGATGATCTGCTCCCGGACGAGCTTCGCGTCCCGGTGCCCGAGGAAGGCGAGCTCCACCTTGCCGCCCTGCCCCGCCGTCACCACCTCGATCTTCGTGAGGCCGAGCGCGCGGGCGAGCAGCGAGCGCTGCAGGTTGACGCTCTGGATGCGCTCGAGCGGCGCGCGCCGGTGCGTGCGGAAGAGCACGCCCCGCCGAGCCTCCACCGCCTCGGGTGTGATGCGGTAGGTGGAGAAGCGCCAGGCGATCCACGAGAGCAGCACGATGAGCAGGATCACGGCTGCCGCGATGCCGAGCGCGGCGAGGATCAGTCCTTCCCGGGCGAGGTAGTCGACGAAGTCGACCAGGTCGCCCTCGCGCGAGTACTCGGCGCGCACCCGCGGATCGTCGTGGAGCACGCCTCCGACGAAGAACAGCTCGACGAAGCGGTCGCGGAAGTTCGCGATGACGAAGCCCCCGATGACGAGCAGCACGAGGCCGCCGCGCAGCAGCGGGGACAGCGGATGCAGCTTGCGCCAGCCCTCCGCGTCCGCGGCGCCGGGGAGGGCGGCGTCGGAGGGCGCGGGGAGTGCGGGGTCCGGCGTGCCGGGACGGGCGGGCGCCTCGTCGCGCTCGCTCACAGGCCGGACCTCCGGGTCTCGGCCAGTTCGACGAGGCGGTCGCGCAGGGCCTCGGCGTCCTCGAGCCGCAGCCCGGGCAGCTGCACCCCGGTGGAGGCGGAGGCGGTGACGAACTTCAGCGTGGCGAGCCCGAGGGCGCGCAGCAGCGGGCCCCGGGTCACGTCGACGAGCTGAAGCCGGCCATAGGGTACGGCGACGATGCGCTCGAAGAGGATCCCGCGGCGGAAGAGCAGGTCGTCCTCGCGGAGGATGTAGCCGATGGCCCGCACGCGGCGGAAGGCGAGGAGCGCGTTCACGAGGAGCGCGGCGATGACGACGCCCAGGCCGATGTAGGGCCCGAGCGGCACCTCGCGGCCGCCCACGAGCGTGAGGACGACGAGCGCCGCGGCGGCGACGAGCACGAGGAGCAGGTTGAGGCCCAGATCGGCCCACGCGTAGGAGGGCGAGACGCGGTGCCAGGCGACGCCCCGGTTGGGCCAGCCGGGTTCCCCGCCGCCGTGGGCGGGTGCCGTGGTGTGCTGCGCTGTGGTTTCGTCCATCACGCCGTCCAGCCTAGTCACCCGGCCACGGAGCGGCGATGCGTGCCGGGCCGCGGGCGGGGGCCGGCCCGCACCGGCCCTTATACACCTCTGACGCCGCCGGCGGTAAGCAGGGGGTGGAGCTTCGTGGTGGCCGGCCCAATCTCAGGAATGCGGCCTGGTCGGCCGGTCCCGGCTCGCCCGGGGTTTCCGCGGGCTCTTCGTCGTCGGCGCCCGGCGGGATCCGGCAGCAGCGCTCGGCGAAGACGGCGCAGCCGACGAGCACGGCGCCGCCGAGGAGGGTGAGCGCCATCGGCAGCCAGGTGGCGGGCGGCGGGGCCACCGAGCGGCCGAGCACGGCGAGGGCGAGTCCTCCGCCGAAGCCGCCGAGCCCGGCCCCGACGAGCTGCCCGGCCCGGGAGGCCGCCAGGAGCCGCACGGCGTGGAAGGGGTCGACGGCGCCGGTTCCCCGTTTCAGGGAGCGGCGCAGGCGGATGCCGAGAGCCGCGAGCACGGCGCCGATGAAGATGAGCGAGACGGGCAGCGAGAGGGGCGGCACGAGCGTGGGGGCGCCACGGCCGGAGAGCGCGAGCTGCACCAGGATTCCGAGCGCGGCACCCACGGCGGCCACGGCGAGCGTGACGATCGGGTTGCTGCGCTCAAGCCTGCGCATCGCCGGGCTCCGCGAATGGGGCGGTGGTGTCGCCGATGCGCGCGAGCAGGGCGTCGACGCGGCCGTGCCCCATGAGCACCGCGTCGGGATCGAGCGCGAGCCAGGGGGCGAGCACGAAGTCGCGCTCGTGGGCCCGGGGGTGCGGGATCGTGAGCCGTTCGTCGCGCACGACGCGACCGCCGTAGAGGATGAGATCGATGTCGAGCGTCCGGTCGCCCCAGCGCGCGTCGCGCACCCGCCCGTGGTCGGCTTCGAGGCGCTGCGTGAGGTCGAGGAGCTCGTGCGGGGTGAGCGCCGTCTGCGCGCTGGCGACGCCGTTGAGGTAGCGGGGTGCCTCGGGGTCGGGGCCGCGTTCGGTCAGCGCGATGGTCTCGCGCAGCGGGGAGGCCGAGAAGTCGCGGATGCCGGGCGCGGCCGCGAGCGCGCGCTGCGCCGCACGGATCGTCTCGCCGCGATCGCCGAGGTTGGCCCCGAAGGCGAAGAGCACGGGCACGATCTGCGCGATCACGATTCGCGCCGATCGCCGCGGCGGGGTGGCTCCGTCCGGCCCGCGGGGCGCGGGTCGGGCGCCTCCCGGACCACCGTCACCGAGACGTCCCCGAAAGCGGCCGGGATCGGGGCATCCGGCTTGTGCACCGTGATCGTGGCGCGACGCACCCCCGCAAAGCCGAGGGCGAGCTGGGCGACGCGCTCGGCGACGGTTTCGATGAGGTCGACCGGGTCGCGGCGCACCGCCGCGACGATGGCCTCGGCGAGCTCCCCGTAGTGCACGGTCCGGCTGAGCTGGTCGCCGGCTGCGGCGGCGCGCAGCTCGACCGCCAGCTCGGCGTCGACGAGGAAACGCTGGCCCTGCTCCCGCTCGAAGTCGAAGACGCCGTGATGGGCGAAGACCTCGAGCCCGGTGAGCGTGATGCGGTCGGGGGCTGGGGCTTCCGGGGGCGCGCCGTCTTCCCCGCCTCCGTCATGGACGCGCGCCGACTGGAAGGCCCTGCCGATCGCGAGCGCCTGCACGGTCCCGGCGACGTCGTGAACGCGCACGCCCCAGGCGCCGGCTCCCGCGGCGAGGGCGCTGGTGACCGATGTCGCCAGGTCTCTGGGATGCCCGCTCGCCCCAGGGGCCGTCGCTCGTGAGGCCGCGGGAAGGCCGTCCAGGGCGTCGGCGATCATCCGCTTGCGCGAGGCCCCGATCAGCACGGGGTAGCCGAGCCCGGTGAGCTCGTCGAGGCGCGCCAGCAGCTCCCAGCACTGCGCCCCGGTCTTGTCGAAGCCGAGTCCGGGGTCGAGCACGAGCCGGGAGCGGTCGATGCCCGCCGCGAGCGCGGCGCGCGCGCGCTGCGCGAGTTCCTCGCGCACCTCGGCGACGACGTCGGCGTAGTCGGAGCGCCCGTGCGCCGGATCGGGAACGCCGCGCCAGTGGCCGGCGATGAAGCGGACTCCGCGCTCGCGCGCGGCAGCGGCGGCGACCCCCAGCATGGCTGGGTCGTGGGTGCCCCCGGAGACGTCGTTGATGTAGCGGGCGCCCGCGGCCACCGCCGCTTCGGCCGTCGCCGCGTGGATGGTGTCGACGGAGACGTCGATCCCCTGGGCGGTGAGCGCTTCGATGACGCCGAGCACCCGTCGCTGCTCCTCGTCCACGGGCACGGGCTCAGCGCCCGGGCGCGTCGACTCGCCGCCGACGTCGATGACGTGCGCGCCTTGCGCCGCGAGCTCGGCTCCGCGTGCGACGGCCTCTTCGAGCCGCTCGTAGCGCCCGCCGTCGCTGAAGGAGTCGGGCGTGACGTTGAGCACGCCCATGACGAGCGTCCGGGGGTCCCGCGCGGATCCTGAGCCGTGGTCGCCTCGCGGGCGCGTGCGCTCAGGCATGCGCGCCCGCCCAGCCGGCGCCGCCCCCCAGCAGCGCGAACACCCCGGCCTGCTCTGCGGGGTCGCCGAGCACGCCTCGCGCGGCCACGGTCACGGCGAGCGCCTCACCCTGGCGCACTCCGCGGTCGGCGACGCAGCCGTGGCTCGCCTCGAGCACCACGAGCACGCCCCGCGGGGCGAGCCCGTCGTAGAGGGCCTGGGCGATCTGCTCGCCCAGCCGCTCCTGCACCTGCGGGCGCGCCGCCAGCATCTCGACGACGCGAGGGATCGCGCTGAGGCCGACGACGCGCTCGCCGGGGCGGTACGCGACGTGGGCGCGACCGCGGAAGGGCAGCAGGTGATGCTCGCAGACCGAGCGCAGCGCGATGTCGCGCACGAGCACGAGCTCGCCGGTGTCGGCCCCGACGGGCACCGAATCGGCCAGGAGCCCGAGCGGGTCCTTGCCGACGCCCGCGAAGAACTCGGCGTAGGAGTCGGCGACCCGCCCCGGCGTCGCGGCCAGCTCCGGGCTGTCCGGGTCGGCCCCGATGGCGCTCAACAGCTCCCGCACCGCGGCTGCGATGCGCACGCGGTCGATGCTCTCACCCATCTCGCTCACCCCGTTCCGCTATCGGCCGGCGTCTCGATCGTCCGGATCCGGCACGCCCAGGTTGCGCGGGGGCCGGCTGCTCTCGCCAGGCGCGAGCGGCGCGCCACGCCTCGGCTCCGAGGGGACGGAGCCCTGTTCCGGGCCGGAGACGGAGGGCGCGCCGGGCTCGCCGGCGGTCTCCTTCGCGCCCGCGCCCGCATCGCCCGCGTCCGCATCGCCCGCGCCCGGCTCGCCGGCGCCGCCCGCCGGCGTGGCCGCGGATCCCGCGACGGTGACGTCGTCGGTCCGCACCACCGCCGGCACCTCGATCGGGGGCCGGGTCGACACCGGGCGGTCTCCGTGCGAGAGCCAGATCTCGCGCTCGGGCAGCTTCTGCACGCCGCGGAAGATCTCCGCGATCTGCAAGTGGTCCAGCGTCTCCTTCTCGAGGAGCTCGCGCGCCAGCTCGTCGAGGATGTCGCGGTTCTGCACCAGGGCCCGGTAGGCCTCGTTGTGGGCCTGCTCGAGCAGTGCGCGCACCTCGGCGTCGATCGTCTCGGCCACGCCCTCGGAGTAGTCGCGGCTCTGCCCGAACTCGCCGAGGAAGGCCCCCGGCTGCGCCTGGCCCAGTTTCACGGGCCCGACCGTCGCGGACATGCCGTAGTCCGTCACCATCTTGCGCGCCGTACCCGTGGCCTTCTCGATGTCGTTGCCCGCACCGGTGGTGGGGTCGTGGAACACGAGCTCCTCGGCGACGCGCCCGCCCAGCGCGTAGGCGAGCTGATCCTGCAGCTCGTTGCGCGTGACCGAGTACTTGTCCTCGAGGGGGATGACCATGGTGTAGCCGAGCGCGCGACCGCGCGGGAGGATGGTGATCTTCGTCACCGGGTCGGTGTGGTTGAGGGCGGCCGCCACGAGCGCGTGCCCGCCCTCGTGGTACGCCGTGATCAGCTTCTCCTGATCCTTCATCACCCGCGTGCGCCGCTGCGGCCCCGCGATCACGCGGTCGATGGCCTCGTCCAGGGCGCGGTTGTCGATGAGCTGCGCGTTGGAGCGCGCCGTGAGCAGCGCGGCCTCGTTGAGCACATTCGCCAGATCGGCTCCGGAGAAGCCGGGCGTCTTGCGGGCCACGACCTCCAGGTCGACGTTCTTCGAGAGCGGCTTGCCCTTCGCGTGCACCTGCAGGATCTTGAGGCGGCCCGGCATGTCGGGGGCGTCGACGCCGATCTGACGGTCGAAGCGACCGGGGCGCAGCAGCGCCGGGTCGAGCATGTCCGGCCGGTTCGTCGCGGCGATCAGGATCACGTTCGTCTTCGGGTCGAAGCCGTCCATCTCGACGAGCAGCTGGTTGAGGGTCTGCTCGCGCTCGTCGTGACCGCCGCCCATGCCCTGGCCGCGCCGCTGCCCGACCGCGTCGATCTCGTCGACGAAGATGATCGCCGGGGCGTTGGCCTTCGCCTCCTTGAACAGGTCACGCACGCGGCTCGCGCCCACCCCGACGAACATCTCGACGAAGTCGGAGCCGGAGATCGAGTAGAACGGGACGCCGGCCTCGCCCGCGACCGCGCGCGCCAGCAGCGTCTTGCCCGTCCCGGGAGGGCCGTAGAGCAGCACGCCCTTCGGGATGCGGGCGCCCACGGCCTGGAAGCGCGAGGCGTCCTGCAGGAAGTCCTTGATCTCGTGCAGCTCTTCCACGGCCTCATCGGCGCCCGCCACATCGGCGAAGGTGACCTGCGGCATGTCCTTGGAGACGAGCTTGGCCCGGTTCTTGCCGAACTGCATGACGCCGCGCCCGCCGCCCTGCATCGAGGACAGCATCCACCACAGCAGCAAGCCGATGAGCAGCAGCGGCAGCAGGAATCCGAGCAGCGACCACAGCGGACTCGGCTGCGGCACCTGATCGTTGTAACCGTCCTTCAGCTTCGCATCGTCGACGGCGTTCACCACGTCGAGGCCGCGCTGGGACACGTAGTAGAAGAACACCTCGTCGCTGCCGGCCTTCGTGTCGGCCTCTGCGAGCTTGAGGTTGACGCGCTGATCCCCGTCGATGATCTCGGCCTGGGTCGCCTTGCCCTCGGCGAGCATCTGCATCCCGCGTTCCGTGGTGACCTCGCGCGTGTTGCCACCCGAGAGCAGGGACCACCCGAGCAGCACGATGAGGGGTGCGAGGATCAGGTAGAGCAGCGGCCCGCGGAAGAGCTTTCGGCTCTTCGAGGCACTCTTCGATGCGTTCTCTGCCAAGTCGGGGCCTTTCACGATGGGCGTGCCGCTGTTCGTGCGACGAATGCAAGCGTAACGAATGCCACTGACATCGCACTGGGTCGGAGCCGCTTGTCCGCTCACGGCGCAGTCGCGCGCCGCGGAGCCGGCCAGGCGGCGAGGGCCGGCGGCCGGTCACGCGTCCCGCGCGGAGCGGCGGGAAACCGGGGCGCCGCTACTCGCCGCCGTACACGTGCGGCGCCAGCACTGCGACGTCCCGCAGGTTGCGGTAGTCCTCCGCGTAGTCGAGGCCGTAGCCCACCACGAACTCCACCGGGATGTCGAAGCCGACGTAGGCGACGTCCACGTCGACCTTCAGCGCCTCCGGCTTGCGCAGCATGGTGCAGATGCGCACCGAGCGCGCGCCGCGGCTCTCCAGGTTCTCCTTCAGCCACGAGAGCGTCAGGCCCGAGTCGATGATGTCCTCCACGATCAGCACGTCGCGCCCCGTGATGTCGGCGTCGAGATCCTTGAGGATCTTCACGACTCCGCTCGACTTCGTGCTCGCACCGTACGACGAGACGGCCATCCAGTCCATCTGCGCGTGGAAGCGCAGCTCCCGGGCGAGGTCCGCCATCACCATGACCGCTCCCTTGAGCACGCCGACGAGCAGCGGCGGCTCCTCCGCGTAGTCGGCCTCGATCTGGCGTGCCATCTCGGCCAGCCTGGCGTGCAGCTCGGCCTCGGTGTGCAGTACGACGGAGAGATCATCCCCCAGCTGTTTCGCGTCCATGGGTCCATTCTTCCACTGCCGTCAGCACCGCACGAACGTCACCGCCGCGGGCGTCCCGCGATCGCCCGGTCCCGCGGCGAGCCGCGCTGACCGCGCAGTACCAGCACTGCACCCGTTCCCCGGCCGCCGCGCTCCCGGCTCACGACGAGCCCGGGCACGAAGGCCGGCCCCTGCCCCCGCCACTCGCTCACGAGGGCGAGCACGGCGGCGACGTGCTCACGGCTCAGCCACACCCCGAAGCGGCGCGCGGCGAGGATACGGATCGCGCGGGTTCGCAGCGCGGGCGGCTGGGCGGCGAGCGCGGAGACCGGGATCGCGAGCGCATCGGGATCGGGAGGCGCCGATCCGGGATCGGACGCCGGCGCGCGTCCCCCGGATCGTTGCGCGGCGGCGAGCGCGAGCAACTCCGCCGCGAGCGCCTCGGCGAGCGCGTCGAGCGCCTCGGCGTCCTCCCGGGCGAGGTCGGCGGTGCGCGCCAGCGCCGCCGCGACGCCCGGCCCGAGCTCGGCCTCCAGGACCGGCAGCACGCGCCGCCGCACCCGCACGCGCGCGAAGGCTGCGTCTTCGTTGTGCGGATCCCGCCAGGGGTCGAGGCCGAGCTCGGCGCAGGCCGCCTCGGTGGTGCCGCGCGTGATGGGCGGCGTGGCAGCGAGGAAGGGGCGCAGGATCAGCGCCCCGCCGCGGAGCGCCCGGCGTTCCGGGATCCCGGCCAGGCTGCGCAGCCCGGAGCCCCGCGCGAGGCCGAGGAGCACCTGCTCGGCCTGATCGTCGCGGGTGTGCCCCGTCAGCACGGCCGCGGCCCCCTGCTCGGCGGCGGCGTCGTCGAGGGCGGCGTACCGCGCCTCCCTGGCGGCGGCCTCTGGTCCCCCGCCCTCCTCCCGGACCACGACCCGCCGCAGCAGCACGGGCGCGAGCCCCAGCGCGGCGGCCCGTTCCGCCGCCGCAGCCGCCACCTCGGCCGAGCCGGGCTGCAGCCCGTGATCCACGATCACCGCCCCCGCCCGGAGCCCGCTCCGCGGCGCTTCGAACGCCGCCGCCGCCGCGAGCGCCAGGGAGTCCGCGCCGCCCGAGAGCGCCACGAGCAGGAGCGGAGCCTCAGCAGGGGCGCCGGATTCCGCGCTCTGCGCCCCCGCCTCCTCGCGCAGCGCAGCGCACGCGCGACGCACCGAGAGGCGCGTCGCGAGCACCGCCTCCTGCACCATGCCCCCACGCTACCCCGTCCTGACGCGGCTACGTCCGCGTCATCCGAACGGAGAGGTGTAAAAGGCGTCAGATGTGTAGAAGGGACAGGGAGGAACGCACCCCGGTGACCTCGTGCGAGCCGCATTCTCCCCCTCTCGGGCGGTATGCGGGCAGGGAAGAGGGGAGCACAGAGGGAGAGGAAAGGAAGGCGCAGGGGGTCCGGTACCCTGGGACCGGCAACGCACACCCGGGACGGGGCGGCACAGCCCCGCTTCGACCGACCGACAGAAAGAGGAGCGCGCATGGCCGCTGCATTCGACGCCGTCATCGAGATCCCGAAGGGGAGCCGCAACAAGTACGAGGTGGACCACGAGACCGGTCGCGTGTATCTCGACCGCGTGCTGTACACCGGCTTCGTCTACCCCACCGACTACGGCTTCTTCGAGGAGACGCTCGGCGAGGACGGCGATCCCCTCGACGTGCTCGTGCTGCTCGACTACCCGGTCTTCCCCGGCGTGGGCGTGAAGGTGCGGCCCGTCGGCGTGCTCAAGATGAGCGACGAGGCCGGCGGCGACGACAAGGTCATCGCGGTGCAGCACAAGGATCCGCGCTGGCAGCACATCCAGGACGTCGCCGATATCCCCGAGTACACCCGCAAGGAGATCGAGCACTTCTTCGAGCACTACAAGGATCTCGAGCCCGGCAAGTGGGTCAAGGTGGACGCCTGGGGCTCGGCGGCGGACGCGGAGCGGCTCATCACCGAGGCGCAGGAGCGCCTCGCGAACCAGCACTGAGGCATAGGCGGGACCCGGCCTGCCGGGTTCCGCCGCGCAGGAGCGCCTCGCGGACCAGCACTGAGGCATAGGCGGGACCCGGCCTGCCGGGTTCCGCCGCGCAGGAGCGGCTCGCGAACCAGCACTGAGGCGAACGCGGAAGGGGGCGGGGATCTCGCGATCCCCGCCCCCTTCCGCGTTCCCGGTCGCCTAGAAGTTGATGTAGAACGCCGGGTTGACGAAGCCGTACCAGCCGTTGTCCTGGTTGGGCCGCATTTCGAAGTGCAGGTGGCAGCCCGAGCTCATGCCGGTGCTGCCGACGTAGCCGACGACCTGGCCGGCGGCGACCCACTGGCCGGGGGCGACACTCGCCCACTGGATCATGTGGGCGTAGCGCGTCTGCCAGCCGTTGGGGTGGTTGATGGTCACCATGTTCCCGCCCCCGCCGGAGTCCCAGTAGGTCATCGCGACGCTGCCCTCGGCGGCGGCGACGATCGGGGTGCCGCAGCCGGTGGCGAGGTCGATGCCGGTGTGGTTGGGGCGCCCGGGGGGCGCGAATCCCTCGGAGACGTAGTAGCCGGAGGTGGGGATGGTCCAGCCGTTGGAGGTGCCGCCTCCGCCGCCGCCGCCGCCGCCACCGCCGCCGCCGGGCGGGGGCGCCACGGGGCCGCCTCCGCCGCCGCCACCGCCACCGCCGGCCGCGGCCTCCTCCTGGCGGAGGTGCCGCCTCCGCCGCCGCCACCGCCACCGCCGGCCGCGGCCTCCTCCTGGCGTCGCCGCTCCTCCTCCTGGCGCAGGCGCTCCTGCTCGCGGCGCTGTTCCTCCTCGATGCGGAGGCGCTCCTCGTATCCGTCGACGGTCTTCGCGGTCTTGTCCTTGAGGGCTTCGAGCTTCACCTCGAGATCGCGCTGCTGGGCCTCCTGCTCGCGCACGAGCTCGCCCTGGTCGGTCACGGCGACGGCCGCGGCCGCCTCCTTCTCCTGCTTGTCCTGCCGCAGCGCTTCGCGTTCCACCTTCGCCGCCTCGGCCTGCTGGCCGAGGGAGTTGGCCGTGTTGCGCGCCTGCTCGGCTTCCTCGGAGATCTGGGTGTTGCGCTCGGTGGCCTTCGACATGGACGCCATGCGCTCGAGGAGGGCGTCCGCGGTGCTGCCGTCGGAGTCGAGGAAGAGCTCCATGCTGCGGTCGACTCCGCCGGAGCGGTACATCTGGGCGACGATCACGCCCGCCCGGTCGGCGGCCTCATCGGCTTCCTTGCTCGCCGCTTCCGCCTGCTGCTGCAGGGTCTCCGCCTTCTCGGACGCCGCGGCCAGCGCGGCTTCGGCTTCCTGCAGTTCCTGAATGGTGGTGCTGTGGAGGTTGCGCAGCCGCTCAAGCTCCTTCTGGCCGTCGGCGATGAGCGCCTCGATCTCCTTGATCTTCTTATCGGCGGCGGCCTGGTTCTGCTTGGCGGCCTGCACGTCTTCCCAGGTGGGCAGGTCGAGGGCGTGCGCGGGCTGGGCGGCGAGTGGCCCGCCGACGAGCAGGCCGGCGGCGATGACGCAGCATCCGAGCACCCCGATGGTGCGTTTCACTGCTCCGCTTCTCCGCTTTCGCATCCTCCGCGACTCCCCTCGGGCAAGAATGGTCCACGCATACGCTAGCACTGCCCGCGGAAAGGCCGGGCGGCAGCGCCGGGGCGGCGCGGATCGGGCGGCTCGCGGAGCGGCCGGATGAGCCGAGCCCCGTGTCCGCGCCGCTTCGCCTATCATTGGTGTTGGAACTTCACGTGTGCCGAATGAGCGAAGGATGGATATGTCCGAATCGAAGCTGTCAAGTGACGCCCAGCACAGCGACTCCTCCGAGCAGTCGCGGCCGCTGTTCGCGCAGGCGCTGCGCCCGCAGGTCTCGGCGGGCAGCGTCGTCATCTACGTGATCGTGATGGCGCTCCTGCTCGGCGGCTTCTATCTCCTGGCCTCCGCGTTCAGCGTGGCGGTCGGCACCTGGCTTTTCGTGGGAGGCCTCGCGGCGGTGACCCTCGCGTTCTGGATCGCCTTCGGCCTCGTGTCGAGCCTGGACCGCGCGGACTGAGCGCCGAACTCTCCGGTGCTTCGGCCCCGCGGCGCTGTGCGTCGCGGGGCCGAAGCGTGTCCGGCGGGCTCCTTTCGGCACCCAGGCGTCACCGGGCCTCGCCTCGGCGGGAGGCGAACGGCTCAGTCCTCGTCGAGGAGGGCGGCGGCGAAGAGCGGCCGGGCTGCGTCGGCGCCCGGCGGGTGGAAGAGTCCGGCGGTCACGTCCCGGAGGAGGCGGCTCACCTCGCTGTCGGCGTCGAAGCCCCGGCCCCCCGCGCAGGCGAGGGCCGTCTCCGCGGTGCGGCGGGCGGCGTCGCCGGCGGCGATGCGCGCGGCGATGAGCCGGAGGGGCCAGCCGGCTCCGTGATCGACGAGCTCGTCGAAGTCGCGGGTGCAGGCGTCGAGCTGGGCGGGGACGGACAGGAACTCGCGGTGGGCATCGGCGAGCCTCGCCCGCATCTCGGGGACTTCGGCGAACGAGGTGCCGTGCCGCGACGAGGAACGGGCTCGCAGGCCCGCTGCTGCGAGTTCCAGCGCGCGCCGCGCCGCGCCCGCGTACACGGAGCCGACGAGCAGCTGGAAATTGGCGGCGATGCTGAACACGAGGAGGTCCGGCTGCGGGCCCGGCGGGATCCGCCGGACGACGCGCTCCGCGCGCAACGGGGTGCGGTCGAGGGCGGTGGCGCGGCTCTCGGAGGCGCGCATGCCGAGCACGTTCCAGTGCCCGGATACGGTGATGCCCGGCGCGTCGCGCTCGACGAAGCCGAAGACGAGTTCGGGCCGCTCGGCCTCCGAG
Organism: Leucobacter massiliensis; assembly: GCF_002982315.1. Lineage (GTDB taxonomy): Bacteria > Actinomycetota > Actinomycetes > Actinomycetales > Microbacteriaceae > Leucobacter > Leucobacter massiliensis. Next base: position 93,101 of record NZ_MWZD01000008.1, read on the forward strand.
GCGTCGAGTCCGTGCACGATCAGCCGCGTCCACGCGGGTGAGAGCGAAGTGAAGATCTTGGTGCCGGAGAGCAGGTAGCCGCCGTTCGCCTGCGGTTCCGCAACCGTCGTGGAGCCCTGCAGCACCCAGTCGTTGCCTGGCTCGCTGATCCCGAAGGCGAAGATCTCGCCGGCGACGGCCTCTTCGAAGACGCTCGTGAGGGAGTGGTCCCCGCGCTCGCACATGGCGCGGGCCACGCCGGTGCAGAGCAGGTGCATGTTGACGGCGAGGGCGGTGGCGGGTGCGGCCGCGGCGAGGCGCTGCTGCAGGCGAGACACCTCGTGCAGGGTGAGGCCGCCGCCGCCGAAGCGCTCGGGCACGAATGCCGTGAGGTAGCCGCGCTCTCGGAACTCTGCGAGGTCTTCGGCGCAGAAGCGGTTCTCGCGGTCGTACACCGCCGCCCGTCCGCGCACGCGCGCGATGAGCTCGTCGGGCAGGTATCGCTCGGCCAGCTGTGCGTGCCGTTGCTCCCGGTCCGCCATGGTGTCCTCCCTCGGGCCGATGCCGGGCCGTTCCCGGCGTCATCGACAATCTAGCGCGGAGCGCGGGCCGGTGATCGCCCTACCCGCACCACGGGCTTGCGCGGGGGCCTCCGGACTGGTGAACTCTCTGGTGCGGGGCGAACATCCACGCGCCGCACCAGTGACGACCGCAGCACCCCGCGGTCGCGAGACGCCGGCGACCCCACAGGGCCGTCGCAGAAGGAGTACGCATGCGTGCCGCATCGTCGCCGTACCACGACGCACCCTCGCAGCAGCGCCTCGGCTTCGAGGCCGCACCGCACCCGTCTCCTATACACATCTGACGCTGCCGACGCTATGCAGTGCCGCACCGCCCGCCCGCGCGGATCCCGGCCCGGCAGCTCACGGCGACGCCGCCCCGCGGACTCGCGGCGGCCCCGCCCCCCACGCCCGCTGCGGCAGCGTCGCCGCCGCTCCCCGAGCCGGTGACCCGGCCCCGACTGCGCGTCGCGCTCACCGCGACCACGCTCTTCACGCTGCTCGTCTCCGCGAATCTCGCCACGCCGCTGTTCCCCCTGCTCGAGGCCGAGTTCGCGATGGGAGCCCTCGGCACGACGCTCGCGCTGTCCAGCTACGTGCTCGCCCTGATCACGGGGCTGCTGCTGTTCCGCCGCTTCGGGGATACGGCCAACCGGCGCACCGTGATGCTCGCCTCGCTGCTCGCCGTGACCCTCGCCACCGCGGCCCTCGCCGTGGCGCCGTCGCTCGGCTGGTTCTGCCTCGCCCGCGCGGTGCAGGGGGCGGGGATCGCCTGCGCAACGGGCTCCGGCTCGGGCGCGCTGCGGGCGCTCATGCCGGCGCGGCCCGGGCTGGTCGCGAGGCTCACGCTGCTCGCCACCTCGGGCGGCGTCGCGGCCGGACCCGTCATCGGCAGCCTGCTCTCGCTCACCGGCGATCCCATCGTCACGCCCTTCGTGGTGCTGGCGGTCGCGCTCGCGCTCCTGATGCCGCTGATCGTGGGGGTGGCGCCCCACGGCGAGTGCGTGCCGCCGGACCCGCGGATCGCGCTGGTCGACGCCCCCGCCCGGCACGCCTCCCGTCGCGAGCGCGCCCGGCACGCGCCCGGCTCGCCGCGGTCGGCCCGGGCACCGCGACCGCGAGCGCCCCGTGATCCGGCCGCGGCACGCGCCCTGCGGCTCGCCGCGGCGATCGGCTTCGTCAGCTTCGCGGTGTTCGGCTTCTGCCTGTCGCTCGCCCCGTCGCACTTCGCCGCGATCGCCGGCACCGATGCGCGCCCGGTCATCGGACTGCTGTGCGCGATCACCCTCGGCGCCTCCGCCCTCGTGCAGCTCGTGCCGCTCGGGGGCGCGTGGCGGGCGCCGCTCGGCCTGGGCGCGCTGGCGGTCGCGCTGCTCGGGCTGGCCGCCGCGGACGCGGTGGGCTCCACCTGGTTCCTGGTGCTCGCGAGCGCCACCGCGGGGATCGGCCAGGGCGTGGCGTTCCAGGCGGCGTTCACCGCGGCCACGGCCGCGGTGCCGCCCTCCCGCCACGCCGGCACGGTCGCCCTGATCTACACGGTCACCTACCTCGGCAGCTCGGCGCCGCTGCTCGGCCTGGGCGCCCTCGCCGACCGGACGGGGCTGCCCGTGGCGGTGTCGGTGTTCGCGGTCGTGCTCTCGCTCTCCTGCGTCGTACTCGCCGTCCTCGCCGCGCGCACGGTGCGCACGGCCGGCCTTGCCGGCGTCACGGCCGTGGCCGCCGGGCGCGCCGCGAGCGGCCGCGGATCTACCCGGGAACGGTACGCTTGACGGGTGGGTGATGCGGGGAGGGGCAGGAGGCGCCTCTCGCGCACCCCGCCCCGCTGGGTCACGGTCGCGGCGCTCGCCTACGCCGGTCTCTGCGCCTCGTTCATGTTCACGCTGCTCGTGCCGCTGCAGGCCGAGCTTCCGGGGCTGCTGCACGCCTCCCGGGAGGATACGAGCTGGGTGGTGACGATCACGCTGCTGGTGGCGGCGGTGGCGACCCCGATCTCGGGGCGGCTGGGCGACATGTACGGCAAGCGCCGCGTGGTGCTGGTGCTGCTGGGGCTCCTCGTCGCCGGCTCGGTGATCGCGGCGCTGTCGGCCTCGATCGTGGGGATGCTCATCGGCCGCGCCCTGCAGGGCGCGGTCACGGGCGTGATCCCGCTCGGGATCGCGATCATGCGCGATGTGCTGCCACCCGCGCGATTGAGCACGGCGGTCGCGCTGATGAGCGCGACGATGGGCGTGGGCGGGGCGGCGGGCATGCCGCTCGCAGCCTGGCTGGCGCTCCACGCGGACTGGCACGCGCTGTTCTGGCTCGCCGCGGGCCTCGGCACGCTGGGCCTGCCCCTGCTGCTGCTCGCGGTACCGGAGGACGTGCTGCGCGCGCCGGGGCGCCTCGACCTGCCGGGGGCGGCGGGTCTGGCACTCGGCCTCACGGGCATTCTGCTGTTCGTCTCGCGCGGGGCGGAGTGGGGCTGGGGTTCGGCCGCGACGCTCAGCAGCGGACTCGGCGGGGTCGCGGTGCTGCTGCTGTGGGGCTGGTACCAGCTGCGCACGGGCGAGCCGCTGCTCGATCTGCGCGTGGCCGCGCGCCCCGCGGTGCTGCTCACGAACGTCGCGGCGATCGGCATGGGCTTCGCGCTGTTCTCGTCGAATGTGACGTTCCCGCAGCTGCTTGAACTACCGGCGGAGACCGGCTCGGGCTTCGGGCTCGACATGATGCAGGCCGCCCTCGTGGTGGCGCCGGCCGGCCTGGTGATGATGGTGATCTCGCCGCTCTCGGGCTGGCTCGAACGCACCATCGGCCCCCGGCCGCTGTTCACGACGGGCACTGCCGCGATCGTGCTCGCCTACGCCTGCATGCTGCTCTGGTCGAGCGAGGTGTGGCACGTCTTCGCGGCGAATCTGCTGATCGGCGTCGGGATCGGCTTCAGCTTCGCGGCGATGCCGATGATCATCATGCGCTCGGTGCCGGCGAGTGAGACGGGCGCCTCGAACGGCCTGAACGCGCTGTTCCGCTCGGTGGGCACCTCGAGCGCCTCGGCCGTGATGGGCGGCGTGCTCGCGGCCATGAGCTCGGACTTCGAGGGGCACGCGGTGCCGAGCCGCGCGGCCTTCGAGCTGTGCTTCTGGATCGCGATCGCCGCCGCCGCGATCGCGCTGCTGCTGTCGCTGCTGGTGCCGCGTCAGCCGGGCTCGGAGGCGCGGCCGTCGCTCCCCGCCTGATCCGGCGTCCGCATCGCCGGCTCGCGCCGGCCGCGCGATTCCCTCTCCGAATCGGACGGCTCCGCGCCGGTCGCAGCGGGCCCGGGGTCCGTCCAGCGGGGCGCGGCCTCCTCGGCTCGTGGCAGGAAGAGGGTGGCGAGCGCCGTGGTGATGGGGACGGCGAGCACGAGGCCGACGCTGCCGCAGAGGGTGCGCACGATCTCGGTCGCGATGTCCTCGTGGGTGAGGAGCGAGAGCAGGGGACGCTGATACAGGGTGAGCAGGATCAGCACGCTGAGCGCGGCGCCCGCGTACGCGAAGAACACCGTGTACACGGTCGACGCGATGTGGTCGCGACCGATCCGCATGGCCCGCGCGTACACCTCGCGCCGTGACAGGGCGGGCGCGGCCGCGTGCAGCTCCCACACGGCCGAGGCCTGCGTGATCGTCACGTCGTTGAGCACGCCGAGCCCGGCGATGATGATCGCGCAGCTCAGCAGGCCGCGGAAGTCGATCTGCCCGGCCGCGCCCGCCAGCACGCTGCCCGCTTCGTCGCCGATCCCGCTCAGGCGCGTCATGCTGACGGCGGCGAGGGAGATGGCCGCCATGAGCAGGATCCCGCAGAGGGTGCCCAGCAGCGCGGCCGTGGTGCGCAGCGAGGGGCCGTGCACGAAGTAGAGGGTGGCGAACATGATCGCGCTCGATCCGACGACGCCGATCAGCAGCCCGGGCCCGCCCGTGAGCAGCGCGGGCAACACGAAGGCCAGCAGCACCCACGCCGCGACTCCGAGCGCCGCGAGTGCGAGCAGGCCGCGCCAGCGGCCGACGGCGACGACCACGGCCGCGAACAGCGCGGCGCCGAGCGCCAGGGCCCAGCCCCGGAAGACCCCGGTCGCGGAGTAGCTGCGCGCGGGCTCGGAGCTGCCGGCCGCGTGTCCCGCCTCGGATCCGGATCCGGATGCGCCTCCGGGGCCGGCATCGCTGCCTTGCCCGTCCTGCACTGCCGGCGGGAGCGACGGCACGGCCAGGAGCTCGAGGTGGTCGCCGGTGCGCAGGCCCGCCGCGGCGAGCGGACCGCGCAGCTGCAGCTGCACGTAGCGGCCGGAGTCGGGACCGGTGAGCAGGCCGACGCCCGCCGTGAGGCACTCCGCTTCCGGCGAGCCGGCTGCGCCCGGCTCGGAGGCGGTTCCCGCGCCGGCGTCCGGTCCGGACGGCGCCTCGGAGGACCCGGCGCCGGGTGCGCCGGCGCCGTCCTGGCCGGGTACCGCGCAGCCCTCCTGCAGGCGGAGCAGCTCGCCGCGTTCGAAGCTCGCGCCCTCGGCGATGTAGTTCGAGCGCTCTGCGGATCGTGCGAGTTCGGCGCCGTCGGGCCAGAGGGCGAGCAGGCCCCACAGCGTCGCGCCGGCGAGCCCGATGAGCGTGAGGAGCGCCGCCAGGCGCACCCCGCGCGGCGCGGCGATCTGCGGCGCCGGCCCGCGGCCGTGCCCGCGGCCGTGCCCGTGACGCCTCTCCGGCGCGCGCCCCGGCTCGCCCGCAGCGGTGGGGATGCCTCGCCACCCGGTGACGGCGCTCCCCGCACCGGTCCGCAGCCGCTCGCGCGCCCGTTCGATAACGCTTCTCATTATGCAGATCATCATAGCGAGCCTCGCCCCGCTCGCTCACCGCGAACATCATCTGGCACTCGCGCACGGAGAGTGCTAATCTAGCCTCAGAGTTGAGCGACATGGACTCAACTTTGAGAATTGCGTCCCGACGAGAAGAAAGGTGCAGCAATGGCCCAGTTCAGCCCCATCCGCGACATGGAACGCCTCGCCGAGGCGCTCATCGAAGGCCCCGGCCGCGGCCCCCGGCAGATGCCGATGGATCTCTACCGCGACGGCGACCGCTACGTGCTCACCGCCGACCTGCCGGGCATCGACCCGGGCTCGGTCGACGTCGACGTCGACGGGCAGCTGCTCACGATCCGCGCCGAGCGCACCCTCCCCGAGCAGGAGAACGTGAAGTGGATCACCCGCGAGCGCACCCCCGGCAGCTTCCTGCGCCAGCTCAGCCTCGGCCAGGGCATCGACACCGAGAACATCACCGCCAGCTACGACAACGGCGTGCTGAGCGTCACGATCCCGGTCAGCGAGCGGGCGAAGCCGCGCAAGGTCGAGGTCACGACCGGCAAGACCCTCGAGGCCTAGAGCCGCGCACTGCGGCCCGTCCGCCCCGGCCAGACGGCGCCCCGGCACCTCTCAGCGAGGGGCCGGGGCGCCGTTTCGCGTCGGGGTGCGCCGCGCGCAGCATCAGGCGCAGCGCGCAGCGCACCGCACGACGCACACAGCATCAGGCGAAGTGCGCGGTGTCCCGCACCTCGCCGACCAGTTCCTCGACGATGTCCTCCAGGAACAGGACGCCGGTGGCCCGCCCGCCCGCCTCGCACACCCGAGCGATGTGCGAGCCGCTCGCGCGGAGCACGTCGAGCGCATGCTCCAGCTCGTCGTCGGCGCAGACCTCGGGCAGCTCCCGCACCAGCTCCGGCGGCACCGGCCGGTCCGCCTCGCCCGGGCCGGCGAGGCCCAGGATGTCCTTGATGTGCACGTAGTGCTCGGGGACGCCCCCCTCCGAATCCAGCACGTAGCGGGAGTAGCCGTGCGCGGCGACCGCCTCCTGCGCCTGTCGCGGCGTCGCAGCCGCGGGTAGCCGCACCAGCGCCGCGAGCGGCACCTCGACGTCGCTCACGCGCTTCTCGGTGAACTCGAAAGCCGCCGTCAACGTGCCCCCGGTGTCCTCCAGCGTGCCCTCCCGGGTCGACTGCTCCACGATCGTCGCCACCTGGTCGATGGTGAACGCCGTGTTCGCCTCGTCCCGCGGCTCGACCCGCACCGCGCGCAGCGTCATATTCGCCACCCAGTTGAGCGAGCCGATGACCGGCCGCACGATCCGCGAGACGAACACGAGCGGCGGGGCGAGGATCAGCGCCGCGCGATCCGGCACCGAGAAGGCGAGGTTCTTCGGGACCATCTCGCCGAACACCACGTGCAGGAAGGTCACCAGCACCAGCGCCACCACGAAGGCGGCGATCGACACGGCCTCCGCGGTGAGCCCGGTCCAGGCGAGCAGCGGGATCTCGAGCAGGTGGTGGATCGCGGGCTCCGAGACGTTCAGGATCACCAGCGAGCAGACGGTGATGCCGAGCTGCGCCGTCGCGAGCATGAGGGTCGCGTGCTCCATCGCCCACAGGGTGGTCTGGGCCGCCCTGCTGCCCGCTGCGGCGCGCGGCTCGATCTGGGAGCGGCGCGCCGAGATCACGGCGAACTCGGCGCCGACGAAGAAGGCATTGACCGCGAGCAGCACGAACAGCCAGATCAGGCCCGGAAGATACTCGCTCACCGCTTCGCCCCCCGCTCGAAGGCCTCGAGCACGCGCTCGCGCGGCTCCCCGAACGCCGGATCGGATGCCGGATCGGCGGAGGTGTACCTCAGCCGCGTGATCCGCGACCCCTCCATCTCCTCGATGCGCAGGGTGCCGTGCTCCAGCGGGAGCTCCTCCCCGAGGTCGGGGATGCGCTCCAGCAGGTCGAAGACGTACCCCGCGACGGTCTCGTATTCCTCGCCCTCCGGCACGCGCACGCCGATGCGCTCCCACACCTCGTCCGGACGCAGGGAGGCGGGGAAGAGCACTTCCCCGGCGCCGCGCACGATCTCCTCCTCGGGCACGTCGTGCTCGTCGTTCACCTCGCCGAGCAGCTCCTCGACGAGGTCTTCGAGCGTCACGACGCCCGCGGTCCCGCCGTACTCGTCGACGACGACCGCGAACTGGAAGCCGCGGTGCCGCAGCACCTCCATGAGGGACGCGACGCCGGCCGTCTCGGGCACGCGCACGGCCTCGGCCATGAATTCCGTGACCGGGGTGAAGTCGCGGCGCTCGAAATCGACCGCGAAGGCCGACTTCACGTGCACCACTCCCAGCACCTCGTCGACCGAGTCCCCCACCACGGGAAAGCGCGAGAGCCCCGTCTCAGCGGCCAGCGCCACCACTTCGGCGGCCGTGGCGGTGCGCGGCAGCATCTCGGCGAGCACGCGCGGCGTCATGACCTCTTCCGCGGTGTGCGAGGAGAAGGCGAGCGTGCGGTGCAGCATCGCGGCGTCGTCGTGATCGAGGGAGCCCTCCAGCGCCGAGCGGCGGACGAGGAAGCTGAGCTCCTCGGCGGTGCGCGCGCCCGAGAGCTCCTCCTTCGGCTCGATGCCCATCGCGCGGATCAGCCGGTTCGCGGTGCCGTTGAGGACGGCGACCACCGGGCGGAACACGAAGCTGAAGGCGATCTGCAGCGGAATGACCACCTTCGAGGTGGCGAGGGGCACGGCGAGCGCGAAGTTCTTGGGGATCAGCTCGCCGAGGATCATCGAGAACAGGGTCGCGAGCACGATCGCGACGACGGCGCCCGCGCCCGGCACGACGGCCGCGGGCACGCCGAGAGCCTGCAGCGGCTCGCGGAGCAGTGCACTGATGGCGGGCTCGAAGGTGTATCCGGCGAGCAGCGTGGTCAGCGTGATGCCGAGCTGCGCGGCCGACAGGTGCGTGGAGGTGATCTTCAGCGCGGCGATGGTGGGGCCGAGCCGCCGTTCACCGCGGGAGCGCCGCTGCTCCAGTTCCGCGCGGTCGAGGTTCACCAGTGCGAACTCCGAGGCCACGAACACGCCGGTGCCGATGGTGAGCACCACTCCGGCGAGGATCCCCCACGCTTCCGCTGTCATCGCTCACCCCCAGCCGCAGCTGAACGGGTGAGCCTGGGACTATGACCGCTACTATCGTCCATGCGCAGCACGTTAGCGGCGAAAACCGGGAATCCGCCTATACGCCGTGCAATTGTGGACGATGCGCGGCAGTGCCCCCGGGGGCCTTCCGCCGCGAGCACGAGACGAGGATCCGGGTGAACACGATCGACGCGCTGGGAGCCATCGGCGAGGTGCTGTCGTGGCTGGGGTTCGGGATCGGCCTCCCGGCCCTCGCGCTCGGCCTGCTGCTGCGCGCCGGGGACGGCCGGTGGCTGCCGGTCGAGGCGGTGCTCGTCGAGGACGGCGCCGTGGCAGCCGGGCGCAGGGTGCGTGTCCGCTGGTACGCGGGCGACGACTTCCACGAGCGCACGCTGCGCCCCGAGGAGCTGCGCCTGTGGCGGGGGCGCGAAACCGTGCGCGCCTATGCGAGCGAGCGGCGCCCCGAGCGCCTGCGCCCCGAGCGCCTGCGCCCCGAGCCGCGACGGCCCCTCGCCCACGCCCTCACGCTCGCCGGCCTCACGCTCACCGCGGTCGGCGTGGTCGCCGCCGCGCTCTCGTTCCTCCCGCTGCTCGCCGCCTGAGCCGCACCGCGGCCCAGCCCGGGCCGCGGGCCCGCATGCGCCAGCGTGTACCTTTCCGCCGGCGTGTACCTTTTTCGCCGGCGTGTACCTTGCGCACGGTATTTTCGGTACACGCCGGCGAAAAAGGTACACGCCAGCGAGCCGCGGCGCAACGGACGCGGCAGCCGACGGGGCAGCGGACGCGGCAGGGCCCCGCTCCGGAGACCGGAGCGGGGCCCTGCGCGAGGTGCGGGGTTACGCGGCCGCGTAGCCGTCCGCGACGTCGAGCGCCGCGTCGATGATGTCGAGGCCGCGCACGAGATCCTCCTCGCTGATGATCAGCGGGGGCGCGATCTGCAGCCGGTTCCCCGCGGCGAACGGCCACAGGCCCGCCTGCTTGCAGGCCGCCACCACCGCGTTGAACGGGGCCGCAGCCTCGCCCGCCGCGTTGAAGGGGATGAGCGGTTCGCGCGTGGCGCGATCCCGCACCAGCTCGATCGCCCAGAACAGGCCGGTGCCGCGCACCTCGCCCACCGAGGGGTGCTTCTCGGCCATCTCGCGCAGGCGCGGCTCCACGATCCGCGAGCCGAGATCCTTCACCCGCTGGAGAATGCCCTCCTCCTCGAAGATGTCGAAGGTGGCGACGCCGGCGGCGGCGCCCAGGGGGTGCCCGCTGTACGTCAGCCCGCCGGGGAAGGGGCGCTCGGCAAAGGTGTCGTGGATCGCCTCGGAGATCACCACGCCGCCCAGCGGCACGTACCCCGAGTTGACGCCCTTCGCGAAGGTCACGAGATCGGGGCGCACCTCGAAGGCCTGGAACGCGAACCACTCGCCGGTGCGGCCGAAGCCGGCCATCACCTCGTCGCAGATCAGCAGGATCCCGAACTCGTCGCACAGCTCCCGCACGCCGGCGAGATAACCGGGCGGCGGCACCAGGATGCCGTTCGTGCCCGTGACGCTCTCCAGGATGATCGCGGCGATCGTGCTCGCGCCCTCCAGTTCGATCGTCGCACGCAGGTGCGCGAGCGCGCGCTCGGTCTCCTGCTCCGGGGTCTCGGCGTAGAACGCCGAGCGGTACAGGAAGGGCCCCTGGAAGTGCACCACGCCCGCGTCGAGCGTGCCGTTCGCCCAGCGGCGAGGCTCGCCCGTCAGCGTGATCGCCGTCGCGGTCGAACCGTGGTAGGAGCGGTAGCGCGCAAGCACCTTCTGGCGGCCGGTGTGGTGGCGGGCCATGCGCACCGCGTACTCGTTCGCGTCGGCGCCGCCGTTCGTGAAGAACACCGAGCGCGCCCCCTCGAAGGAGTGCTCCACGATGCGCTTGGCCAGCTCACCGCGCACGTCGTTCGCCATCGCGGGCTGGATCGTGGCGAGGCGCCCCGCCTGATCCTGGATCGCCTTCACGAGCCCCGGATGCTGATGCCCGAGGTTCAGGTTGACGAGCTGCGAGGAGAAGTCGAGGAACTCGTTCCCGTCGTAGTCCCAGAACCGCACGCCCTCGCCCTTCGCGATCGGCAGCGGGTCGATCTTCGCCTGCGCCGACCAGGAGTGGAAGACGTAGTCGCGGTCGTTCTTGCGCACCTCGCGCTGGGCCTCCGTGTCGCCGAAGCTCTGCTCGGCGCCGTGCAGGTCGATGTAGTCGGCCATGATGCGTTCCTCTCCGGCCTCAGCTGTTGCTCGGGAAGCCGAGGTCGACCTTCGACTGCTCCGGCTTGGGCCAGCGCGTCGTCACGACCTTCGAGCGGGTGTAGAAGTGGATCGACTCGGGACCGTAGATGTGGGCGTCGCCGAAGAGCGAGTCCTTCCAGCCGCCGAAGGAGAAGGAGCCGACCGGGACGGGGATCGGGACGTTGATGCCGACCATGCCCGCCTCGACCTCGAACTCGAACTGGCGGGCGACGCCGCCGTCCCGGGTGAAGATCGCGGTGCCGTTGCCGAACTGGTGCTCGTTGATGAGCTGCACGCCCTCCTCGTAGCTGTCGACGCGCACGACCGCGAGCACCGGGCCGAAGATCTCCTCGCGGTAGACCTTGCTGTCGGTCTTGACGTGGTCGAGCAGCGAGACGCCCGTGAAGAAGCCGTTGCCCTCGAACTGCGCCTCGCGGCCGTCGACGACGACGGTGGCGCCCTCGGCGGCGGCACCCGCGACGTAGGACTCGACGCGCTCCTTCGCCTCCTTCGTGATGAGCGGGCCCATCTCGGAGGCGGGGTCGGTGCCGTCGCCGATGGTCAGCTTGCCCATGCGCTCGGCGATCTTCGCGACGAGCTCGTCGCCGACGCCGCCCACGGCGACGACCACGGAGACCGCCATGCAGCGCTCGCCGGCCGAGCCGTATGCCGCCGAGACCGCGGCGTCCGCCGCACCGTCAAGATCGGCGTCCGGCATCACGATCATGTGGTTCTTGGCACCGCCGAGCGCCTGCACCCGCTTGCCGTTCGCGGCCGCGCGCTCGTAGATGTACTTCGCGATGGGGGTGGAGCCGACGAAGCTGATCGCCTTCACGTCGCGGCTGTCGAGCAGGGTGTCGACGGCCACCTTGTCGCCGTTGACGACGTTGAGCACGCCGTCGGGCAGGCCCGCCTCGCGGAAGAGGTCGGCGATGAAGATCGAGGCGGAGGGGTCGCGCTCGGAGGGCTTGAGCACCACCGTGTTGCCGCAGGCGATCGCGCTCGCGATCATCCACAGCGGCACCATCACGGGGAAGTTGAAGGGGGTGATCGCCGCGACGACGCCGACCGGCTGCTTGATCGAGTGGACGTCCACGCCGGTGGAGACCTGCTCGTCGCGCTCGCCCTTCAGCAGGTGCAGCAGGCCGGAGGCGAACTCGACGTTCTCGAGGCCGCGGGCGATCTCGCCGGCCGCGTCCGAGAGGACCTTGCCGTGCTCGCTGGTGACGATCGCGGCGAGCTCGGGGGTGCGCTGCTTGAGGAGCTGGCGCAGGTTGAAGAAGATGTCCGCCCGCTTGGTGAGGCTGGTCTTCCGCCACATCGGCAGGGCGGCCTTCGCGGCGGCGATGGCCTGCTCGACGGTGGCGACCGAGGCGATCGCGAGCTCGTGCTGCTGCTCGCCGGTGGCCGGGTTATAGACCGGCTGGGTGCGCTCGGCGTCGGTGACGCGCTCGCCGCCGATGACGTGGGGAATGAGTGCCATCCGTGAATCCTCTCGAAACAATCAATATGTTCGGGATCATGGGATCCCGCTCTCTGCAAGTATTCCAATGCTCCAAGCGAGCCACCACCGGCACAGTATCGCGATCTGCGCCATTCCTCGTACACTCTGTACGATGGCTGCGGCTCGCGGCGGCCCGAAGGAGGAACACGTGGCGGAAGGCATCGGGATCGCGGAGGTGCTCGCACTGCCCGAGCTGCTGGCGGGCGAGCCGGAGGTGGTCGCGGGAGCGCAGGGGCTGGGACGGGAGGCCCGCTGGGCGCACGTGGTCGCGGGCGTCGAGGGCGTGCAGCTGCTCGACGGGGGCGAGCTGGTCCTCACCACGGGCACGGGCTGGTCGCGCGACGCGGCCGCGCTCACGGCGCTCGCGCGGGCGCTCGTCGCCGCGGATCCCGCCGCGGTGGTGCTCGAGCTCGGCCGCAACTTCCGCGAGGCCCCCGCGCCGCTCGTCTCCGCCTGCGAGTCCGGCGGCATCCCGCTGATCGTGCTGCGCCGCGAGGTGCGCTTCGTGCAGCTGACGCAGCGCATCCACCAGCGGGTCCTCGCCGATCAGAGCGAGGCGCTCGCCGCGCGAGCCGAGGTGCACGCCATGCTCACCGAGCTGGGGCTCAACCGCAGCCCCGTCGACTACGTGATCGAGCGGCTCGCGGACACGCTCGCGGCGCCCGTGGTGCTGGAGGACTCGGCGGGACGCGTGGTCGCCTGGTCCGATTCCGGCGCGGCAGGACCGGCGGGAGCCGCGGCCCCGCAGGATCGCGGGCGGATCGCGGGCGACGGCGCGGGCGGCTCGGCACCCGAGTCCGTCGTCCCGCGCAAGGCGGCCGCCGCGCACGCCCTCGCCGAGTGGGCCGAAGGGCCGCCCGCCGCCCTGCCCGCCGGATCGGAGCAGGTGCCAGTGGAGGCGCAGGGCCGCCGCTGGGGGCGGCTCACCGCCCTGCCCGGCCCCGCGCACCCGGCCGGCCGCCGCACGGTGCTCGAGCTCGGCGCCTTCGCGCTCGCGCTCGGCAGGCTCGCCGACCCCGAGGGCGAGCAGTGGCTGCAGCTCAGCTCGAAGCGCGTTTTCGACATGCTGCTCGGCGGCCGCTACCGCCGCGCCGAGGAGCTCGCGGTGCAGCTCGCGGCGAGCGGTCTGCCGGTGCGGGACCGGGCACTGCTCGGGGCGACCCTGCAGGGCATCGGCGACTTCGCCCCGGGCGGTGGCCACGAGGGCCCGCTGGAGCAGGCGCTGCTGCAGACGGCGCTCCGGCGCGCGGTCTCCCCCGACGGCCGGGTCCTGCTCGCCCCCGATCGTGCGGCGGAGCCGCCCACGCTGCTCGCCCTGCTCTCCTTCCCGGCCGGCGATCCGCGCGCCTCCGATCCGGCGGCCTTCGCGGCGCGGCTGAACCGGGAGCTGGGCATGTTGCTCCCCGCCACCACCCCGGCCGCCTGGCGTGCCCACCTCGCCCTCGGGCCGGCGGGGACGCGGGTGCGGGCGCTCATCACCTCGCTCGAGCAGGTGCGCGCGGCCGGCACCCTCGACCCGGTGGCCGAGACCGGCAGGGTCACGGTGCAGCAGGCGGAGCGGCAGCCGCTCGCCTATCTGGTGCGCGGGCTCTCCGGCACGCCAGAGGTGCAGGACTTCGCGGCCGACGCGCTGGGCCCGCTGCTCGCGCACGACGCCGCGAGCGGTCCCGGTCACAGCGGAGACCTCGTCGAGGTGCTGCGCGCGTACCTCGCGCACCCCACCAACCGCTCGCTCGCGGCGCAGCGGGCCCGCCTCTCACGCTCGGTCTTCTATCAGCGGCTGGCCCTCATCGAGGAGCTTCTGGACGTGGACCTCGCCGACGGCACCGTGATCGCCACCCTCGCCGTCGCCCTCCTCGCTCGCCGCTGACCGGCCGCCGCCGGCCATCCGCCGGCGCTCAGCGGTTCCAGAGAGCGGGATAGGGGTGGCCGAGCTCCGCGACGAGGCGGCGCAGGGCGGGCAGGGAGAGGCCGATCACGCAGCTCGGCGCGCCCTCGATGCGCTCGATGAAGGCGCCCGCCAATCCGTCGATCGCGAAGCCGCCGGCGAGCTCCAGCGGCTCGCCGCTCGCCACATACGCCTCCAGCTCGGCGTCCGCGAGATCCGCCGAGAGCGTCACCCGCGCCGTGTCCACCGATCCTGCGGCGCCCCGCGTCTCGCCGCCGCGGTGATCGATGAGCCAGTGCCCCGAGTGCAGCACCCCGGTGCGGCCGCGATGCTGCTTCGCGCGCGCCAGGGCGACCTCCGGCAGATGCGGCTTGCCGAGGATCTCTCCGTCGAGCAGGAACATCGAGTCGCCCCCGAGCACCAGTCCGTCGATCTCCGCGCCGTGGCGGCGCACCACGTCCTCCGCCTTCAGCCGCCCGAGGTGCTCGGTGAGCTCGGGAGCCGTGAGCGGGCGCCCCAGCTCCGCCTCGCGCTCCCGCACCGCCGCCTCCTCGTCGACCTCGGGCGAGTAGCAGAGGGGTTCGATGCCGGCGCCGCGCAGCACGGAGAGGCGGGCAGGAGAGGTCGAGGCGAGGTACAGGCGCATGGGGGCGATTCTACGGCGCAGCCCGCGTCCGCCGCCGGACGGCGAGCGGGGTGTGCGGGCGCGCCTCGCGCGGCGCCCCCCGGCGCTGCGGCTCCTGCCGGGTCGCGAATCATATCGGACCGGAGGCAGCGCCCGGCACGGAATCCGCGCACGCGAATGCAGCTGTCGCGGATCGTCCGCTGCGCGCCGTCAGGGCGGGTCATGATTGGCGCCGGTCCAGCAGGGGTGCGATGATGTGCAGCATGGGACATCTCGTCTACGCCGGTTCGGCGGAGTATCAGGTCGAGGATCGCGCACTCGCCCACCTCAAGGTCGCCGTCGGCATCAAGCTGCGTCGCAAGGAGTGCTTCTTCCTCAGCTGGTCGAACCCCGTGGAGCGCGGCAGCGGCCGCGTCTCGCTGTGGCTCTCACCGGCGATCCCGCTCGTCTTCCGCTTCTCGGGCAGCCGCCCGCCCGAGCTCAACCAGACCTGGATCAACGTGCTCGGCGAGCTCTCGCACACCCCGCGCGGGCTCGTCCTCATGTCTGAGAAGGAGGCCGAGGCGCACGCCGCGCAACGGTCGTGATCCCGGGGCAGGACCCCCGCCCCGGACCACCGAGACCCCGCCCGAGGAGGCACCATGGGAACCCTGCACTACGACTCATCGCACCGCTTCCAGTTCGACGATCGCACGCTCGCGCACCTGCGCGCCGTGATCGTCTCGAAGCTCGGCCATCAGGAGAGCCTGCTGTTCACGTGGACGTCGAAGGACACGCAGCGCAGCATCTGGCTCCACCCCACCATCCCGGTGCAGTTCGAGTTCGACGAGGGCGAGGTCCCGCCACTCAACCGCGCCTGGCTCGAAGAGCTCACGGCGACGGCGAACGCCCCCGCCGGGCTTCGCCTGCTCCCCGAGCCCGCGGAGCCCGAGCAGCACTAGCGCGCCCGGGCGGCTCCCGCGGTGCCCACCGCACCGGGAGCCCCCCCGCGCGGCATTCGCGTGGCATTCCCGCGCGGGCATACACCGAGCCGCGCGACCGCGCAAGGCCCTGCCGGGACACGCCGGCCGGCGCATAGTCTGGCCATGAGATCGGCGGGCCCCCACTCCCTCTCGGGCGGCGGGGACCGCCCCGACAGTAAGGAGTTCTCATGGGCATCCTCGCGTTTCTCGTGCTCGGACTGATTGCGGGCGCAATCGCAAAGGCGATCCTTCCCGGCCGGCAGGGCGGCGGCTGGATCGCGACCCTCGTGCTCGGCGTGGTCGGGGCGCTGCTCGGCGGCTGGCTCGGCTCTCTCATCTTCAACGTCGACCTGGGCGGCTTCTTCTCCATCGAGACCTGGCTGCTCGCGATCGGCGGCTCCATCGTCGTGCTCCTCATCTACGGTCTGATCGTCGGCCGGGGCCGACGCGAGGCATAGCGAGCACGATCCGAACGTCGGCGGCCCGACTGGGGAGCGGGCCGCCGTCAGCCGGACACCCCCTCCGGCATTCTGCGCGGGGAGCGCAGAGCGGCGTGCGGGCGTGATGGGAGAATGGGGGACATGTCATCACGCGCGCACGCCTCATCCCCTCAGCTCGAGCCCGGCACCACCGTCGAACTGGAGGTCACCGGGATCGCGCACGGCGGGGTGAGCGTCGCACGCCACGAGGGCCGCGTCGTCTTCGTCGCCGACGCCATCCCGGGAGAACGGGTCCGCGCCCGCGTCACCGAGGCACGGAAGAAGTCCTTCGCGCGGGCCACCGCCGTCGAGGTGCTCGACGCCTCGCCCGACCGGCGCGAGCACGTCTGGGCGGAGGCCTCCGTCCAGCGCGATCCGGAGCACCGCGCAGGGGGCGCCGAGTTCGGGCACATCGCCCTGGCCCGGCAGCGGGCCCTGAAGGGCCAGGTCCTCGCCGACGCGATGCAGCGCTTCGGAGGGGTGCAGCTCACCGTGGAGAACGACGCCGAGCTCGAGGACACCCTGGCGGAGCTCGTGGAGGCGGCGCCGGGCGACGAGGAGGCGAACGGGCTCGGATACCGCACCCGGGTCCGCCTGCACGTCGACCCCGAGACCGGCGCAGTGGGGCCCTACGCCGCGCGGAGCCGCCGGGTCGTTCCCGTCGCCTCGCTGCCGCTCGCCGACGAGCGCATCGCGCAGATCGCCCCGCTCGACGAGACGATGCCCGGCGTGAGCACGGTCGACCTCGTCGCCCCCTCCGCCGACGACCCGCGCATGCTGCTGGGTCTCGCCGGCGAGCGGGGCCGCGCCGGCGAGCACGACGCGGTGCACGAGCTCATCGAGGATCGGGGCTTCCAGGTGCGCGCCGGCGGCTTCTGGCAGGTGCACCGGGAGGCGCCCGCGGTGCTCTTCACCGCGGTGCGCGATGCGATCGACGGGCTGATCTCGGCCGGCCGCTTCGACCCGGCCGCTGGCAATCTGGACCTCTACGGCGGGGCCGGCCTGCTCGCCGCCGCCATGGCCGAGGCGGCGGGGCCGGGCCTGAAGGTGACGACCGTGGAAGCCGCCCCCAGCGCCACCGACGACGCGGCCGAGAACCTCTCCGAGCTCGTCGGCGCGCTGGCGCTCACGGCGCGGGTGGACCGGCACCTCGCGGAACTGCTCGGCGCGGCCGCGCCGGTGCGGGAGCGGCTGCGCCGCGGAACCGTGGTGCTGGATCCCCCGCGTTCGGGGGCGGGCGGCGCGGTGACGGCTCAGCTCGTGGAGCTCGCCCCCGCGAATATCGTGTACGTGGCGTGCGATCCCGTGGCGCTCGCCCGCGACACGCGGAGCCTGCGCGAGGCCGGCTATGAGCTGACCGGCCTGCGCGCCTTCGACATCTTCCCGCACACCCACCACTTCGAGTCGCTCGCGGTGTTCGAGCGCGCCTGATCCGGGATCGGCCGGCGAGGCGCCGGCCGCAGCACGGCCGCTCGGCCGGACCCCGGGCCCGCCCGCGGTGCGGCCCCTCCGAGGACGGGCGTCAGCGCGGGGGCGGCAGCGCGTCGGCGAGGGCCCGCACCGACGCCGCGAACGCACGGCTGCTCTCGCGGCCCACGCCGCTCGCGTTGACGAAGGCGTGGATGTGACCCTCGACGAGCTGGGTGGTGACCGGCACCCCGGCCGCGGCGAGCTTCCCGGCGTAGGCCAGGCCCTCGTCGCGCAGCACGTCGAAGCCCGAGACGGCCACGTGCGCCGGCGGGTGCCCCGTGAGCTCGCCGAGCAGTGGCGAGGCGAGCGGGTCGCGCGCATCCGCCTCGTCGCGCAGGTAGTGTCCCCGGTACCAGTCCATCTGCCGCTCGGTGAGGAAGAAGCCTTCGGAGAAAAGCCGATAGGAACGGTGTTTCGCGGAGAGGTCGGTGACGGGGAAGAAGAGCAGCTGGAAGTCGGGCGGGCCCGCCTCGTCGGAGAGCGTCGCGGCGCACACCGCGGCGCTGAGGTTGCCACCGGCGCTGTCCCCCGCCACAGCCACCCACGTGCCCCATTCCGGGTGTGACCGCACCCAGCGGTAGGCATCCACTGCGTCCTCGACCCCCGCAGGGAAGGGATGCTCGGGGGCGAGCCGGTAGCCGACGGAGATGACCGTCACGTCGCTGCGTGCCGCGATGAAGCGGCACGCGGAATCGGCCGAGTCGATGCTGCCGACCACCCACCCGCCGCCGTGGAAGTAGACGACGGTGCCGCGCGACGGGCGGGTCGGATCGGAACGGTAGACGCGCGCCGGCACGGTGCCGCCGCGCGTCGGAAGCGTGATGTCCTCGACGAAGCCGAGCGGCCAGTCGCCTCCGAACAGCCGGGCCTCGGCGTCGATCCGGGCACGCGCCCGGCCGAGCGGCAGTCGCGAGAAGTCGCTGTCCGGCACGGCGTTGAGGAGGCGGAGCACCATCTGCACCTCGGTGAACAGGCGCTGCCCGTCGATCACCACGGGCCGCCCGGCAATGAGGCGCTGGACGGCTTCGGGGAGCCTCCCGAGCACGCGGACGACCGCGCGGGTCGCGCGCTCGGCACGTGGGGGGCGGGCCTGCTCGCCGGCCCGGCGGGGCACCGCTACGGCGGCGGTTGCCGCGGGACGAAGAGGTTCGGCGTGGCCGGTGCGGCGCGGGGTCATGGGCATCCTCTCGACGTCGTCGTCGCGGGCGGGCGCGGGGGCCGCGCTGCGATCACCCTACGCGGTGCCGCGTGGGGAGCCGGATGACGCCGGCAGCCGATGTGCGGACCGCACCGGCCAGCCAGGGCGTGTCTGTGAAATCCTGCGCCTACTGCGCGGCCCTTGGCGGCCCGTCTTGCCGCGTTGTCGTCGTCGGCTCCTGGCGCAGCGGCGCCACCGCGGCCGACCGCGGCACGCGATGCGTGCCGCGCCCAGCCGGCCGCGCCAGCAAAGCCTCCTCCTCCGCCTTGCAATTCGGGCCGCCAAGACCCTGCTCGCAACGGCGAAGATTTCACAGACACACCCTAAGCTGGCCAGATGCACCCGGTACCGCCGGCGACGCCGGAGCCGCCACCGACCGAGCCGTCCTCGGCGATCGTCGCACCGCACATCATCCGCTATCTGGTGCTGGTCGCCGAGGAGCGGGGCGTGTCCCTGGACCGGGCGCTGCGATCCGTGTCGCTCAGCCGCGCCACGCTCGACTCGCCCGCGCTGCGGGTGTCGTACCGGCAGGGGCGGGTGGTGATCGGGGCGGCGCTGCGAGAGCTGGGCGTGCCCGCCCTCGGCCTGCTCGTCGGGGCCCGGCAGCCCATCACCGCCTCCGGCGTGCTCGGCCTCGCGATGATGGCGAGCGCGACGCTCGAAGAGGCGGTGACGGTCGGCATGCGCTTCCAGGGCCTGGTGGGATCGATGGTGCGCTGGGGTGCGGCACGCGAGGGAGCTCAGCTGGTGGTCACGGCCAGCGTCTCCGACGACCGCTCCCCCGTGGACCGCTTCCTCGTGGAAGAGGGACTCGCGAACACCGCCCGCATGGCCCGCGAGGGTGCCGGGGTGCCGGTGCGGGTGGAACTGGCGCGCCCCGCGCCGCCCGCAGCGGAGGCGCGGATGTTCACCGAGCACTTCGGATCCCCGGCTCGCTTCGGGGCCGGGCGCAATGCCTGGCTGGTGCCGCTGCAGCGTGCACGCGAGCCGCTGCCCACGGCCGACCGCTGGGCGCGCGCGGAAGCGATCCGGGTGCTCGAGGCGCAGAGCCTTCACGTGGTCGCCCGTCAGGAGCTCGTCGCGGTGCTGGCTGCGCGCATCGAGGACGCGCTTCCCGAGGTTCTGCCGCTCGCGCGCCACGCGCAGGCGCTCGCCACAAGCGAGCGTACGCTGCGCCGGCGCCTCGCGGATGCCGGTTCGGGGTACGCCGAGGTGCTCGACGAGGTGCGCCGCTCGCTCGCGGAGCGGCTCCTCGCCCGCGACGAGCTCACCCTGGCAGACGTCAGCCTGCGCCTCGGCTACTCGGACGAGCGCTCGCTGCGCCGCAGCGTGCACCGCTGGTTCGGCACCACCCCCCGAGGCCTCCGCCGCGGTTCCCAGGCATGACCTGTCTCTTATCTACAACTGATGCTGCCGACGAAATGCAGTGCGGTCGTTCTGTTGTTCTTAAACCTCCTTCATTAGACCTTACACGACTTTGA
>NZ_MWZD01000009.1 GCF_002982315.1 Leucobacter massiliensis
GCCTGTCGATCGTGAAGTCCTCCGACGTGGAGGAAGTCACGGCCGCTGGTGATGTCATCACCTACTCCTTCCTGGTCACCAACACGGGCAACGTCACGTTGACCGACGTGGTGCCCGTGGAAGGCGAGTTCTCCGGTACCGGTGAGCTGGGCGCATTCAGCCCGAACCCCGTCACCCTCGCACCGGGTGAGGAGCAGGTGTTCACCGCGGAGTACCGTGTAACGCAGTCTGATATCAATGCCGGCGGTATTGATAATTCGGCAACTGCGACGGGCACCCCGCCCGGTGATGCGGAACTGCCTCCGCCACCCCCCTCGGATGTGTCGATTCCGGCACCCTCGGATCCGGGGCTTGAGATTGTGAAGACTGCTGACCTGATTGATCCGGATAACTTCGTTGCCGGTGAGACGGTGACCTATGTCTTCACGATGACGAACACGGGTAACGTGACGTTGACTGATGTCGCTCCGGTCGAGGCTGAGTTCTCGGGTACGGGCGAGCTTGGTCCGATCACTCCGGCTTCGGTGGAGTCATTGGCTCCGGGTGAGCAGGCGACGTTTACGGCTGAGTACACGCTGACGCAGGCCGATATCGACGCGGGTTCGGTCACGAACTCCGCAACCGGTACCGGTACCCCGCCCTCGGGTGACCCGGTGGAGCCGCCACCCTCGGACGTCGAGATCCCGACGCCTGCGGATCCGGGCCTGTCGATCGTGAAGTCCTCCGACGTGGAGGAAGTCACGGCCGCTGGTGATGTCATCACCTACTCCTTCCTGGTCACCAACACGGGCAACGTCACGTTGACCGACGTGGTGCCCGTGGAAGGCGAGTTCTCCGGTACCGGTGAGCTGGGCGCATTC